>NZ_JBQRWH010000004.1:0-3362641 GCF_052372875.1 Burkholderia sp. PR2 | reverse complement strand
CGGCGATGGAAATGTTCGGTGCGCCGGGCGTGGCTTGCAGCTCGCGCTGAAGGCGTTACACGGCAGCGGACCCGAGTATCCGGTCCGCTGCAATTGCAGAACGATCCTCGCTTGTCACAGTTACTAACGGTGCTGAGTATCGGTCACCGAGCTTTAAGGCAGATAGTGACTTGCGACGCTCGCCATGGGCGATGCGCCGATCACATAGGCGTGATGATGAGCCGCTTGTGCTCGATAGTAATCCGAACGCGTTCTCCGGCCTCGAATCCCGCGTCATCAAGCCAGACTCCCGCTATTTTGATCCATGGGAAATACGTCGTGTTCAGTTTCCGATGCGCTCTGATGGCACGGAGGACCCTAGACAAGGAATGATGGCGCGCTGACTCTTGAACAGTGACGAAGCGTTCCGTTACGGGGCTGCGTGACTTATGATTGGCCTTAGCCATTTCCGACTCCTGAGGTGAGTTGGTTGTGGTCAGCGGGTCGCATGGGTGGCAGCCCATGCGGCCCGCGCTCTTACTGCTTTGCTCTCTCTTCAGCCTTCCTTCGAATTCGTGATAGCGACGCGGTCTTCTTTGTCTCGCGCGCTACAAGCAGTTTAGTTCGTGGTGTATCTCATAAGTCGGTGCATTCGTTAGATAGCCGATCGGTAGATGCATGGGGGGCCTTCTTGACGTGTGATCGGACAGCGCATTGGTGCTTGCACCAGCAATCACTCGTGCTTATTACCCAACATGACGGAACCCTTCATCCTCCGCCGACTTTTTGAGAGCGATCAGCTTTCGCCAGTCTCTTTCGTGTTTAATCGCCAGGAACCCTTGAGGTGTGCTCGCCTTTAGGACGAGACCCATATCCACTTGGGATAGGTGGTTTGTTTTTCGCGACCACGCATGAAGTGCGCTCCAGTAACCTGCAACGGTAAGGTCAAGCAGCTTTTTTTGAAGCTCGATACCATCATCGACCTGTCCTTGTTTCTTGGCTTCGGCCTTTTTTTCTTGGAATGCTCCTTTTGCAATTGCGATCTTTCGGACGCTTTCGTCCCAAGGGAAATGCAATGCAGTAACGCTTTCCCAACAGGCTTCCTTCTTGCACCATTCCCCGACGTTTTTCACGCCAGGGGGAGGAAGAAGAAGTGACGCTTGAATGCTCGGCGCCAGCTGCTCAAGGCGGTTGGCGATTTCAGGACCAGCATCCTGATTGCTCCATATGCGTTCAAGATCGATTTCGCCACCGATCCTTCTTACGTCACGAAACAACTTGGCAACTGTGTAAGTGACGATGTTTGCACGGTAACCGCCCTCGTACCAATTTCCCCGGCCCGAATCGACGATGTCCTCCATCTTTTTCCAGATCAAGGCTACTGCAACCATCGACTTGAAATAGTTATCTCCGTAGTCTGGACTGATTCGTTCCCAATTCTCTGCTTCGCTCACGTCAGGGCTCTTGGCCGAGAATCTGCCAGCAAACTTCGAGAAATTCTTCTGTGCACCAAGGCTTACCCAATATGGCTTTTCGTCCCAAGTGTTGGCATATTTAGCAAGATCCGTTTTGCTAATCAGTTGATTCGGTGGGTATTCGTTCTCAAAAGCTGATTTTTCAGACTTGCTAAGGTACAGTCGCTCATTCTGGTATTGGCCGCGCGAGCGCTCATAAAACCATTTGCTCTGAATTCGCTGACCGGCTTTTGCTCGCGTAAGCAGTCGCCGGGAAATTTCCTCCATCTTCCGATGGAAAGGATGATTCGCAAAGAAGTCAGCTGCTGCCACCTTGTTTTGGGTATTCGCAAATTCTGCTATAGAGGGTATCAGTTGTTGAGCTTTCGTCGGCCGTACTCGCGTGAGCTTCATTTGTACGGAAACTCCATTCAAGCTGAGTTTGTCCTTCTTGCGCGCATTTAAAATGCTGGCAGTCGTTTGCCCTCCATTGACAATTTGGAGATCTGTGAGTCGGGTGATCATTGACTGTCCATGCATTGACTCCACCCGCACGTCAGACGCTGTTGCCGAAATTCCGTTGTTGTATGCGAAAAACAGATCTGGCTCGTCTTGAATCGTCGAGCGAATTCCCTTATTAACACCGCCCTTCATGCCAAGAAAAGAGCGAACATTGCCTTCAAGAAGACGACTGCCATAGCGGTCGAAGAGATCTGCTAGCTGATCGCCCTTGATCACGCAAAGATACGAGTTCAAATCGTCTGTGTGTGCGGCCTCGAGACACGGGATACCCGCTCCTCCGAGCTCTTCGAGATCGATCTCAACTGCTTCCCGTTCGCGGCTGGACTGATAGATCGCGGACAGTCGCTGAAGGTCCCAGATGTGACGTTCAAGCGGAATCCCGGCAACCTCACCTTGAAGCTCCTCTTTAAACCGACTGCTGAGCGCCAGATTCGTAAAGATGTGAAGACGGATTCGGTTAATCCTGCAGGCGTCGTTGTTCAGTTGCAGGGCAAATTCATAGGCTGGATTGGCTTCTGCGATGCGCTTGTAGAGATCATTTTCGATTGCCTCGCGCACGAAATTCTCCATCCATCCGGATAGCTGCTCAACCGTGCTCTTGGACAGAGTGGATGGGGTAGATGTGTCTTCCCACTTGCCAATGACGATGCCGATGCTGCCGTCAGACTCATCGAATTGAGTGAACCCATGAAGCTTCAGTGTTTTGTTTTTGGGGCCGCTACCCTGGTAATCAATCTGCTCGAATTCGCCGAATGCTGGATCCTCTTCGAGCCGTTCAGCCACCTCATTGACGAAGGCCAACGTATCGACAAGGTGGTTTGCCTTACTTCGGCGCGCCACCAACTGACTCAACTCATTGAGAAAATATTCAGGCTGCATCGCGTGTCTCCGGAATCTGAAACTGCGCAATTGAGGAAAGCAATATTGAATAGGTCAGGTCGACAATCGCGCCAGGCACGTCTGATCTAATGAGGCGGGGAAAGTCATCGCGAACGGCGTAGCGACTGCTTGCCATCAGAGTAAATGACACACTTAGGTAATGATCGTGCTCGACATATCCGGCCTCGATCAGCTTGGATCGAAAGGTGTTTAGTGCGTGCGACTGTTCCGCGAGTCGCTGTTCGATGCGGCTGGCTAGAACGGGCAGGCTGATTGCCCCGACCTCGGTCGGCGAACTCTCGCGAAGCACATACACATGAAGCTCTAGAGGAACCTCTGCATACAACTGCTCTGTCGACGCGATGCACACCTTGTCAGCGGTAGGTGAAACAGCCTTAATTTCCACAGCGCGATTGGCAAACAGGAAATCTTGGTCTGTGCCCGACGGGCCCACCCAAGACATCAAGGGCATGGTTGGGTCTTCAGGATGGTGGACCATGAAGGTTTCGAGCGCCAAGAGCTCTGCGATCAGGCCCTTAACTTGGAAGTTTTGGAGGAGACCGGATGTGCCGTCCCGAAAAAGCCGCTTCCACAGTAGCAGGCGTTCCCTGAATAACGAGACAAGAGCCGTTTCGGTGGCCACATGCGTCGCGGCATCAATCAAGTCTTGGCAAAGTCGACCGAATACCTGCTCCAGTTCCGATGCTGATAGGCGCAATGCCATCACCCAGCTGCCACCGGCACGGAGGACGCGAATATAGTTGAGCGCACCTGTGTTGGCATCAATAGCCGGCGGCCGCAAGCTTACGCCCACAGCGAGCATCACCGATCCGGTTGCATCAACGCCAGCATAGATTTCAAAGGGATGGTGCGGATCAATTCGAACTAGCCTGAATTGTCCTTCGGAGATTCGGTTTCCGGGTTCTTCCTGCCTGATCGCGCGCCAGAGCGCCTCAATCCGTGTCAAGATCATCCTCCTCTTCGTCACCAAAGAGATCACGCAGCGCAACCTGGTTCAGCCGATATACGACTTTCTCGCCTTTGGACATCGGGTCGAAGTCTGGAAAGCTGAGGCTAATTGCGACCATTGGGGCGGGGCCCACTTCTTCGACGGTCAGCATCTTGTCGGAATTTTTTCCGCTTGGTGCCTCGCACTGAATGAAGTGAACCGTGAGCAATGGCGTGGCGCGATAGCGCCGGTACATGTACCCTGGCGTACTCTCACCCTTCTTCGAGTCCTTGGTACGCTCCTCTTGCCAAGCGCGGTCGGCATCTTCGCGCTGCGAATCCTCCATTTCCACACGCTCATCGCTTGTATCGCCGACCCGCTGCTTGTTGAGCCTCAGGTAGGGGACGCCCTTCGCTGTTCGTTCGAACTGGCGCTTCCGGCATCGCACACCTCCTGCGGGCCCGCCGGAAATTGGCACTTCGATGCCTAGGACGACATCCCCCCGCCCTTGAGGAATGCAGACGTCCCAGCGATCCAGCTGAGTGTAGCTGTTCTTCTCAATGAAACGAAATAGCGGTCGGTCCCCTTCGTCGACATCAGGCAGGAACGGCATGTTCATGTTGCTGATATTGAGCTCGGAAAGGAGGGCGGCGACCCGCTTCTTCGGAACGTTCTTCCATATGTACCGATTGCCCTTCAGATCGGCCTTGCCTTCGTCGCGAACAAACACTGCAACCCGGTTTACGTTCTGCTCATTGAGGAGAGAGGCCTTCGGAATGAAGGGTGTTTCCGCGCCGAATGCGCTGAAGGATATCGAGTGCGCGACATCGCGGGCGCTCCGCATCTTGTTCTGGGCCGTCACGATCAGCGTATCTGGATGGGACTTGACGCGAATGCCGAATTGCGAGGGCGGGAGCCGGTTGGCGCTCATACGCTTGAAGTCTGTACGAAGCTCAGCTACTGCTCCTGCAATGTGTGCGTACCAATCTTGCGCCTCAGGATCCATCCAGATCCGGAAGAGGTCTTCGTATCCCTGTCGGTAGCCGAACCATCGGCCCATCTGAAGAAGGGTGTCGTAGGCCTTGGAATTTCGATAGAAGTAACTTACGCAAAGCCCCTCAAGTGTTAGTCCGCGCGATAGCGTCAGCCCGCCAACGGCAATTACACGTCGGCCCTTTTCGGTATTCTTAAATTTGGAATAGTCGAGCTTTTCATCCTGAGCGGATTTCTGATTGATCGTGACGACCTTGATCGACGCAACGGCCTCGTACAATTTCTTCCGGACGTCGTCCCAAGTCACTCCGGCATCGGAGAACTCGCTCTGCCAAAGGGATTCCAGCTGTACTAGATCGGGATGCTTGCGCCATGACATGCTGAGTACGAACTGGCGTATCTCCTCTTGGAGGTTCCAGAGATAGTTGCGCACAGCCGTCGCCACCCGAGCCTGCACATCGGTAAAACGGCTGACGTTGATTAACATGGAGCGGTGGCGTAGCTCCTCTTCTCGAATGTCGCGAATTGCACAGCTCAGCAGGAAGACTCGTACGGCATTCTTGAGACTGTCCGGAAGTTCGTTGACGGGATGATCCTTCCGGTGGATATAGGGGAAGCTGGCTTCGGCATCATCGATGTTACGTAGCTGATGATAGTGCTTACCATCTTCGAGAAAGATGCTACTGGCACCGATGTAGTGCGACGGCGTGTTCAGGCTGTAAATGAAATTAGAGGGAAAGAGGTCCGTTTCATTGTCTGGATTGATAAAGACGTTCGCAAACGGCGTCGCCGTATATGCGACATACGAAGAACAGGAAAACTTGCCGATAATGCACCGGATTAGAGCATTGATTGTGGCAGGTTCCTCTCCTTCCTTGCGTACATTCACAGACGCGTTATCTGCTTCGTCGTCGATGACCAGCAGCGGCAGCGGATGCTTTGAGTGACCCGACAGTCTCAGTTGCGCTTCGAGCCACCCTGCAAGATTTTCAAGGGGGGCCTTGTTCTTCTTCATTACGAACAGAATCGGCTCGCTGATATTGGAAAGCGGTATCCCCCCAAGGATCCTGGCGTTGTTTGTCAGAAAATCGAAATCCACTGATGTAAGAACATTCGCCGATTTATTTCGATAGATGCCGGCGCCAATCGCCTGCATATCTCGGCTGTTTCCAAAGATGTCGCGGCTGTCCCGACCCACAAACCCCGAGTCCAGTCGTTCCTGCGTCTGGCGGCGTAGATCCTCAATCATGCCTGTCAACAGGACGATAACGCGATACCCTGCATCGGCAGCCTTCGCTATCAGGCCGCTGTAGCTTGCTGTCTTTCCTGACTGGACATCGCCCATGACAAGCCCTCGGATGTCCCAAGATCCGGACCATGCGGGATTTCCGCATTCGGTCAGAATGTTGTCGGTGTCCTCGTCAAGAACTTGGACCACGTTCGGACTCCACCCCTGCGAGGCAAGCAACCGCTTGTAGCTGTCCCAATAGTGCCATTCGATCGTACCTTTTGCGTCGGAAACCCATGGCGCATGGGCGCTTTGTCGGATGACCTCGCCGACGGCCATTCGAATGCCAATCGTCGACTCCAGCTTGTTGCGTACGCGCTTGAGTCCCTCTTGGCCAAGGCTGGCGTCCACCTTGGATAGCATGCTCAAGACCTCCTCAAGCAGTACGTCGGTCAACGGACGTCCGTTGATGATGCTCATCGCCATGCCAACATGGTCAATCGAATAGTCATTCATCAGCCAAGTTCCTTGCGAAGGATGTCGTGGTATTGCGGGAACCTTCCAATGGGATCGAGTGCCATCACTGTCTCGATATTCAACTTCGTTACTTCCATTATCCTGCTCGCCAGCATAAGAATTTCGGCCTGCCGGTCGGCCGTGTCGGTGGACCGCTTGTCCGAGCACATATCCGAATAGATGGATTCGAACGGCAGCGCAGCGGCAATCAACTCGAGAATCTGCTGCAATGCCTTCTGCGAGGCCATATCTAGGTTATCGGATAGCTTCCTGATAACTGGATGGTCGGAATTTAGCTGGTAGCGGAAGGTGCCGTGTGACGGTTCCACTCTTTCCCAAAGGGGATGAAAGCCGCTAGGCAGCTTTTGTTTTCTCCCTGGGTATGTGATGGTTGTTCGGCTCGTGTTGGCGAAGTGGGGGATTAGGTCGCGTAGCCGGTTCCGGATGATGTCAGGTGGGTACGCGGCCGACTTCTTGATGTCGAGCGACCAGAGGTGGTCGAGGGAATTCGGAATCTCTACTTGCACTCGAGTTAGTTTGAAGAACTCCTCCTTCGGTACCAGCCTGAACCAAGTGCCCCAGATTACTAATCGTCGATTCCGGTAGACGTAAAAGCCTTGATTGCTGCGAAGCCCCTCTCGCCCTCCTGCAACGTTGATCTGATCAGCGGTCAAATGGCTCATGTGCGGGAGAACATATGGCTGCACAGTGATCAGTGCGCGCTCAATCCGAATTTCTTGCCCCTCCAGCGGTTGCGTGAAGCTATTGTCCTTAAGAAAGGGATCCAAGGACTTGAGTTTCAGACCGTTTACGGTAATGTCGATGGCTTGGGAAGACCCTTCCTTCCGCGTGAACCGATGGAACACAAATGAGAGATGACTATAGAGATCCGACATGCGGCTTTTCATCTCTTCTGCTGGATTGGTCGACCCTGACATGAGCCTGTCGAGAGATTGCCAGACCACGAGCGTTCCACTCTTCGCGGATATAAGCTGCTCGTACATCGGGAGCCGCTGCTGTTCGTTCTTCGAAGGAACGACCACTACCCACCGGTTCTCGGCTTGCACGAAATCGAGATCCCAGCATCGAGCATGTATATTGTCGCCCTGCTTGCTGACGACAGTCAGCTTGCGACACTGTGCCAGCGACGCAGTTTTTAGACCTAGCCCAAATCGACCAAGGTCCTGCGAGGATCTGATCTCCGCAGGATTGCGGCTTCCATGTCGCATGGCATTTGTCAGCTCTGCCGCATCCATGCCATGACCATCGTCAAGAATGGCGACGAACGGCTCTTGCGATGCGTCGTATTCGATACGAACCGTCGAAGCATTGGCAGAAATGCTGTTGTCGACAAGATCCGCAACGGCAGTTTCTGCTGTATATCCGATCGCACGCATTGATTCGATGAGACTTGCTGGATCCGGAAGTACCTCTAGTGTTTCAATCAAGATTGATAGCCTCGAGTAAACAAATACTAACAGCAACCGGAATAGCAACGGCTCGCTACTTCATACCCCCAATAAATTTGGGCACGCCGAACCGCACCAGGCCATGAGCAATACTGATAACTCACATGGACAGATCGGATCATCGAGACAGCGTACCGACTAGGGAGCACGGAAACCGAGCCGAATCCGACGGCCGGCGAGCAAGCGATGTTTCATCGTAGAAGCCCCGAGGCATTCCGGTGGCGCTGGCCGTGACAGGTGCCAAGCGGCATGAATTAGTGGCGTTCTAGCGGACGCTTTATACAAGCGCGGCTGTGGTGGGTTGGAATAACGACGATATGATTTTGACCATAGCGGATGAGCGCACGCATCGCTCGACGAGGCGCGAAGAGCAAGGGACAATTGTACGATTCCCGATGGGTGGCCGAACGCGTCCATGCGCAGTTTGCCTGCCTGGGCAAATAGCGCGTTCGTTTTAAACGTTCGTCCGATATTCATTTTGCTGGGCCTTCGCTCGGGGCTGCCATCGACTGCCCTCGCTTCCTCGACGAATTGTTTTGGCGACGCTAATTCAGGAGCTGGTCAAACTTCTGCTTGCTGCGAGATTTGGTGGCCCACCAGCCAGATGCAATCGGCAATATATACCGAATAGATATGCCCGTGAAATTTTTTGGAACGAAAGAGCGAAAATTTTCAGAGCTATTGACGTATCTTTAAACAGAAGCAGGGCGTTGCTGCACGTGCAACAGCACGCAACTCGGCTACGCCATCCGAATGAACTGGGCGACTAGAGACGCGACCTTGCTCGCCAGCAGCGGAGGAACAGCATTGCCGACTTGGTGATACTGCTGAGTACGGTTGCCCTCGAAAAAGTAATTGTCGGGAAACGTTTGCAGCCTCGCGGCCTCGCGCACCGTTAAGCTACGGCACTGCAGAGCGTCATAATGGATGAAGTAGTGGCCATCCTTTGATATATGGCTGGTGATGGTGGTTGAAGGCCGCCCGGCCATTTGAACGCGAAATCGGTCAGCAAAACTGCCGGTCTCCCAGTTTTTGTGCTCGGGCCGCAGCATGTCAAGATCGAAGTCGGCATGCCCCTTGGGAGACGTCCCCAGCACCTCGGCAAACGCTGCGGCATACAGATAGCGACCGAGGTCGCTACGCATGTGACCCCGTGCTTCATGATTGAGCCAGAAACCGGCCAGCCGCTCGTCCCGCAACCATTCATCCAAGGCTCGCACGCCGGTACGTCCATCGTATCCGACAGCATCGTCGACATATCGTAACCCCCCGGTGTGTTCGGACCGCAGGTCGGAATTGGCAATCCCGTTCAGGATCGGCTGGAGTGTACTACGCGCCCGCCTAGCCAGATTGGCCGCATACCAATGAACAGCCGCTTGCCAGTTTTTCGGGCTGTCCGCTTCCTTACTAAGCCGGCTGCGCAGTGGTGGCAGGCGACCTATCACTTGGCCAACGCTCACCTCTCCGGCAACCGGTGTCAGGGTTGGATGCGGTACATCGCGATGAAAGTCCTCGCGAATGCCCAGCAAGATGACGCGGTGACGCGCCTGCGGGATACCAAACTGTTCGGCGCGGATAATGTAGTCAGCCGGGTTGATGGCCGCAAGATCATCGCCGGAGTGAAACTCGGTATCACAGACAAGCGAGCAGATGCGATAGCGCAAATCATGCTCGTCCAAGCCGAGTGCCTCACCGGGAGCGGACAGATCGCGCAGGATCGAATGAAAAATCTGCTCGTTGCCGACCTTGGCAGACAGGATGCCCTTCACGTTCTCCATCACGAACACCGCCGGCTGGTAGCGCCCAATAATATTCAGGTATTCACGATACAAAAAGTGGCGAGGATCATTCTCAGCACGGTATTCCTGAATACCTCTGTTGCGTGCGCGCCCAACTAACGAGTAGGCTTGGCAAGGCGGCCCGCCAATCAGCACCCACGGCTGCGCCGGGCCCAACCGCTTCCCATCCAGTATTTTGTAAAGCTGGCTGTTGCCAGCGCTGCTACCCAACTCGATGATTTGAGCCTCGGCGTTGGCGTAATCCCACGCATGTTTGCTGTCCTCGCTTACGGGCGAGTTACTTTGCCCGCGACAATAGGCAAAGTAGTCGTGCAGTTGTTCTGGCTGATTGCGCCTTAGGTAACGGTAAAAAGCGCGTAGACGAAGCGTCTCTCGAGCTACCGGGTCCTTTTCGGCAGATACAACGATGTCGAAATCATCATCGTGACTGGCAAAGCCCTCGCCCAAGCCTCCGGGGCCCGCAAACAGATCTACAACAAGGGTCATTGGATTACGGTAAAGTTTTCGAGATCGCCAGGATACCAGGATCGACAGCGCAATGACAGACGTGGTCGACGAGCAAACCCGCTCTCGTATGATGAGTAACATCCGGGGCACAAATACACGACCGGAAATAGCGGTGCGGCGTGCGCTTCATGCAGCCGGACTGCGCTACCGGCTGCATGTTTCCAACCTTCCGGGCAAGCCGGACATTGTGTTGCGGCGGCACAACCTGTGCATCTTCGTTCACGGATGCTACTGGCATCGCCATGCGGGCTGCAAATTCACCACAACACCTGTCACGCGCGCAGAGTTTTGGCAGGAAAAATTCAAGCAGAATGTCTTGAGGGATCAGGCTGCTATAGAGTCGCTGCAACAGCAGGGATGGCGTGTGTTTATCCTGTGGGAGTGTGGCATCAGAAAGCAGTCGCTGGACTGGCTACCAGCCGCAGCCATCAGCGGAGTTGAGTGGCTTGAATGGCCGCCTCTCATCAACCTTGAGGCACGAGGGGAAGCACAGTCTAACCGTTGATTGCCCGCAGGAAATCGTCGCCACAACGACGGATCTGCGATCCATAGTTGTAGCTCGACTTCGAGAATCAGAGCGCGAGTGCGACGGGACACGCCCCGAACACCCTGGGTAAGTTCCCTTGTCGTGATGTTCGGCGGTAGGCCAGTCGCATCTATCTTAGCGCCCGACGGGCGCTCAACCGATCAGACGTCAATATTCCCCGCCCGCAACGCATTCGATTCGATAAACGCCCGCCGCGGCTCCACATCATCCCCCATGAGCGTAGTAAAGATCCCATCCGCCGCAATCGCGTCTTCGATCTGCACGCGCAGCAGTCGCCGCACAGCCGGATCCATCGTCGTTTCCCACAACTGCTCGGGGTTCATTTCGCCGAGCCCCTTATAGCGCTGCTTCGAGACATTGCGTTCAGCATCCGCCAGCAGCCACTTCATCGCGCTCTTGAAGTCCGCCACGGCCATGCTGCGCTCACCGCGCTTGATGACCGCACCCTCCCCAATAAGCCCCTTGAACGTATTCGCGGTGGTCACGAGCTGCTGATAATCCGCCGTATGCTGGAATTCCTGGTCGATGACCGAAACCCGCACGTTGCCGTGATGCGTACGCTCGACATGCAGCGCTCGCTGTTCGCGAACCGGATCATACGAAGGCACGACACGCACTTCGTTCTTCAAAGCCTCGTCATGCAATGCAGCGTGCAGCGCCTTCGCCGAAGCCTCGGTCGAAGCCTCGTTGGAGAGGTCGATCACCACGCCATCCATGACGGCTTCCAGCGCGGCCGGGTCATACAACCGGCTCAACCGGTCAATGACGCTCTGCGACAGCAGATACGACCGCGCCAGCTCCCCAAGCGCATCGCCGGAAATCGCCGCAGCATTCTCACCCGGCACCAGCTCCGAGCCTTGCAGCGCCAACCGCAGCATGTGCGCGTTGAGCTCCACGTCATCCTTCAGATACCGCTCGTCCTTGCCCGCCTTGATCTTGTAAAGCGGCGGCTGCGCGATATACACGTACCCGCGCTCGATCATGTCCGGCATCTGGCGATACAGGAACGTGAGCAGCAGCGTCCGGATGTGAGCACCGTCGACGTCCGCGTCGGTCATGATGATGATGCGGTGATAGCGCAGCTTGTCGAGGTTGTAATCGTCCTTGCCGATCCCGCACCCGAGCGCGGTCACGAGCGTGACGATCTGTTCCGACGACAGCAGCTTGTCGTAGCGCGCCTTCTCGACGTTCAGCACCTTGCCGCGCAGCGGCAGGATCGCCTGGAACTTCCGGTCACGACCTTGCTTGGCCGAGCCGCCTGCCGAGTCACCCTCGACGATGTAGATTTCGCACTTCGCCGGGTCTTTCTCCTGGCAGTCCGCGAGCTTGCCGGGCAGACCGACGCCGTCGAGCACGCCCTTGCGTCGTGTCATTTCACGCGCCTTCCGCGCAGCATCGCGCGCACGAGCAGCCTCAACGATCTTCCCGCAGATGATCTTCGCGTCGATCGGCGTTTCGAGCAGGAACTCTTCCAGCGCCTTCGCGACGACTTCTTCAACCGGCGCCCGCACTTCGGACGACACCAGCTTGTCCTTCGTCTGCGAGCTGAACTTCGGCTCCGGCACCTTCACGGAAAGCACGCACGACAGCCCTTCGCGCATGTCGTCGCCGGTCGTCTCGACCTTCGCCTTCTTCGCGATTTCGTTGTCGGTGATGTACTTGTTGATGACGCGCGTCATCGCGGCCCGCAGGCCGGTCAGGTGCGTGCCGCCGTCGCGCTGCGGAATGTTGTTCGTGAAGCACAGCACGTTCTCGTTGTAGCTGTCGTTCCACTGCATCGCGACTTCGACGCCCACGCCATCCTTCTCGCCGTTGGCGAAGAAAACCGTCGGGTGCAGGTTGGTCTTCGTCTTGTTGATGTACTCGACGAAGCCCTTCACACCGCCGGCGAACGCGAAATCGTCTTCCTTGCCCGAACGAAGGTCGGTGAGGCGAATCCGCACACCGTTGTTCAGGAACGAGAGCTCGCGCATCCGCTTCGCGAGGATGTCGTAGTGATACTCGACCGTGCCGAAAATGGTCGGATCGGCCATGAAGTGCACTTCGGTGCCGCGGTTCTCGGTGTCACCGGTCACGAGCATCGGCGACACTTCCACGCCGTCCACCTTCTCCAGCACACGATCCTGCGCGATGCCGCGATGGAACTCCATGAAATGCTTCTTGCCGTTGCGGCGCACGGTGAGGCGCAGCCAGCTCGACAGCGCGTTCACGCACGACACACCCACGCCGTGCAGACCACCGGAAACCTTGTAGCTGTTCTGGTCGAACTTGCCGCCGGCATGCAGCTCGGTCATCACGATTTCCGCAGCACTGCGCTTCGGCTCATGCTTGTCGTTCATCTTCACGTCGGTCGGAATCCCGCGGCCGTTGTCGGTCACGGAAATCGAGTTGTCGGCGTGAATCGTCACGTGGATGTCGTTGCAGTATCCGGCCAGCGCTTCGTCGATCGAGTTGTCGAGCACCTCGAACACGAGGTGGTGCAGACCGGTGCCGTCCGACGTGTCGCCGATGTACATCCCGGGGCGCTTGCGCACCGCTTCCAGACCTTCGAGGATCTGGATCGACGAGGCGCCGTAGCTGCTGTTATCGGGTTGCGAATTGTGCTGTTCACTCATGGATATCTTCCGGTTCTGCGAGGCCACTCTCGTGGCGGCGCGGTGCGTTTCAGCGAGAGAAATCGCCGGGCCGCTCCAGTTTCCTGGCCCGCCCCAGGCGCCGAAAAGGCACCAAAGGGACGGGTTGTCGGTTCGCCATAAAAACGCCAAAGGGGCTTGCCGCCCCCTGGTGTGTATCTTGATGTCGAGCGCGTCAGATGCGCATCGGCATCACGACATACTTGAATTCGTCGTTCTCGGGCACGGTGATCAGCGCGCTCGAGCTGGCGTCGCCAAGGCTCACCTGCACGGTGTCGACCTTCAGGTTCGCGAGCACGTCGAGCAGATACGTGACGTTGAAGCCGATGTCGACGGTATCGCCCTGGTAGGCGATTTCGAGTTCTTCCTGCGCCTCTTCCTGATCGGCGTTGGTCGACATGATCTTCAGCTGGCCCGGCGCGATGATGCAGCGCACGCCCTTGAACTTGTCCGAGGTCAGGATCGCCGCGCGCTGCAGCGAACGCTGCAGCTCTTCACGGCCGATCTCGAACGTGTTCTTGTGCGCTTTCGGGATCACGCGCTGGAAGTCGGGGAACTTGCCCTCGACGAGTTTCGACACGAGCTCGACCTGGCCGAACGTGAACTTGGCCTGGGTCTGCGCGATGTCGATGGTGACGGTGTCGTCGATGTCCTCGAGCAGGCGCTGCAGCTCGAGAATCGTCTTGCGCGGCACGATGACTTCCTGGCGGCCGAACGTGCCGCCTTCGATCTTCATCGACGAAAACGCGAGGCGGTGGCCGTCGGTGGCCACGGCCATCAGCTGGTCGCCGTCGACGACGAGCAGCATGCCGTTCAGGTAGTAGCGGATGTCCTGCTGCGCCATCGCGAAGTGCACCATGCCGAGCAACTGGCGGAACGACTTCTGCGGGACGGTCAGGGTCGCGCCGAAATCCTTTGCCTGCGCGACGGTCGGGAACTCGTCGGCCGCGAGCGTCTGCAGTGCGAAGCGGCTCTTGCCGGACTGAACGGTGAGGCGCTTGTCGGCGAGCGACAGCGTGACCTGGCCGTCAGGCATCGCGCGCAGGATGTCGAGCAGCTTGCGGGCCGCGACGGTGGTGGCCACCTGGTCGCCGCCGACGCCGAAATCGGCGCGCGTGGTGATCTGCAGCTCCAGGTCGGTCGACAGGAATGAAACGTCCGGGCCGTTCTTGGTGATCAGCAGGTTGGCGAGGATCGGCAACGTATGGCGGCGTTCGACGATGCCGCTGACCGTTTGCAGCGGCCTGAGGAGTGTGTCTCGTTCGGTCTTGACCAGTTGCATAGAGTTCCTTCGTTGAGTAACGGCCTGCAGCGCAGCAGCCACGCAGCGCCCCGCCGGCCGGGCTCTTGGCCCGCCACCACCGGGGCGGTCAAACCAGTATTGTGCCTCAAAACCGAACCGCCCCCCTTAAATTGGGGCGGAGGCCGAATTATCAAGCGCGGTGCGCGCGCTCAGCCCTTCAGCGTCTGTTCCAGCACGTGCAGCTCGTGGTTGAGCTGCGCGTCCTTGCTGCGCTCGTCCGCGATCTTGCGCACGGCGTGCAGCACGGTGGTGTGGTCACGCCCGCCGAACAGCTCGCCGATCTCCGGCAGGCTTTTCTGCGTCAGTTCCTTCGCCAGATACATCGCGATCTGCCGCGGCCGCGCGATGTTCGCGGGACGCTTCTTCGAGTACATGTCGGCGACCTTGATGTTGTAGAAGTCGGCGACGGTCTTCTGGATGTTCTCGACCGAAATCTGCCGGTTCTGCACGGTCAGCAGGTCCTTCAGCGCTTCCTTGGTCAGCTCGATCGAGATCTCGCGGCCGTGGAACTTCGAATACGCGAGGATCTTGCGCAGCGCGCCTTCGAGCTCGCGCACGTTCGAGCGCAGGTGCTTCGCGACGAAGAACGCGACGTCTTCCGACAGGTTCACGCCTTCCGACTGCGCCTTGCGCATCAGGATCGCGACGCGCATTTCCAGCTCGGGCGGCTCAATCGCGACGGTGAGGCCCGAGTCGAAGCGCGAGATCAGGCGATCGTCGATGCCCGAAATCTCCTTCGGATACGTGTCGCTGGTGATGATCACCTGCGCCTTGTTCGCGACGAGCGCCTCGAACGCGTAGAAGAATTCCTCTTGCGTGCGCGACTTGCCGGAGAAGAACTGGATATCGTCGATCAGCAGCAGGTCGAGCGAGTGGTAGTAGCGCTTGAAGTCGTCGAACGCCTTGCGCTGGTACGCCTTCACCACGTCCGACACGTATTGCTCGGCATGGATGTAGCGGATCCGCGCGCCGGCCTTGTCGAGCAGCAGCTGGTTGCCGATCGCGTGGATCAGGTGGGTCTTGCCGAGGCCGACGCCGCCGTAAAGGAACAGCGGGTTGTACGAGATGCCGGGGTTGTCCGCGACCTGGATCGCGGCGGCGCGCGCGAGCTGGTTGGCCTTACCGGTCACGAAGTTGTCGAACGTGAGCACGGGGTTCAGCTTCGAACGTTCGTACATCGAATCGGCTTCGCCGCCGTTCGCGGGCGCGGCACCGGGGCCCGGGCGCCACGTGCGGCGGCCGGCGGCTGCTTCGTGCGCGGGCAGGCTCGGCAGGTCGATGTCGGCGTCGTCGGCGTTCAGGTGGTGCGCGGCGGCTGCCGACGGCATCATCGGC
Source organism: Burkholderia sp. PR2 (assembly GCF_052372875.1). Lineage (NCBI taxonomy): Bacteria > Pseudomonadati > Pseudomonadota > Betaproteobacteria > Burkholderiales > Burkholderiaceae > Burkholderia > Burkholderia sp. PR2. The sequence continues at coordinate 3,346,528 of NZ_JBQRWH010000004.1, read as the reverse complement.
ACGTCGGCCGGCGCGCTGGGCGCGGCACCGGCATTCGCGGCCAGGTTGGCGGCGATCGCGGCGACCGTCGCGGCGGGGCCGTTCGGTGTCAGCGGCGCGCGCTGGGCGGCCGGCGCGGCGTTCGCGGCGGCGCTGCGCATACCGGCTTTCGGATCGAGGACGAACTGGACTTCGATCGGCGCATTCCAGAAATCGCGGGCCAGATCGGAGATCCGGCCCGAAAACTGGCTCTTGACCCAGTCCAGCTTGAAGCGGTTCGGCGCGGCGATGGACAGCGTGTTCGCCGACGCATCGAAGGCCACCGGGGCCAAGGGTTTGATCCACGTCACGTACTGCTGGGGCGTCAGCTCGCGCTCCAGCAGTGCGGAACAGTGTTGCCAGAAATCGTTCATCAAGTAGCTGTCGTTTTTTGCGTGCACAGCGCGGCTCGCCGGCGCCCTTGTCGCGGTTGCGCAACAAGGCCCGAAGCGGTCGTGCGAGCGTGCCTCGGACGCCTGCGTCACAGTCTTGGAGGGGCAGGCGCGGGCCGAAGCGGCGTGCGGGATTCTTGGAGATAAGGCGAGATTCTAACGCCAAACGCGGCCACAGCGGGACTTATCCACAGGCTGCGATTGTGGGTCGCGGGGCCGGATCGGCGCGGGCCGGCACAGGCGGACGACTCGTAAAGTATTGACCGTCAAGAGAAAAACGGTTTAAATAGCGGGTTCCGCGAAAACCAATCCTGTATTCCCGGCGATTGCGTTCGCCCGAATGCCTCCGGTTAAGGGCACGCGGTCCCCTGAATTTCGACATTCTCGAACAAGTGAGAACATCATGAAACGTACTTACCAACCGTCCGTGACGCGCCGCAAGCGCACCCATGGCTTCCGTGTCCGCATGAAGACGGCAGGTGGCCGCAAGGTCATCAACGCTCGCCGCGCGAAGGGCCGCAAGCGCCTCGCCATCTAAGGCAGGTTGCGCGCTGTGTCCGCCGTCCGCAGTCCCGCGGAAGGTGCCGTCGAGCCGGGTGCGAATCCGTCGCAGACGAAAGCCGCCTTCCCGAAAGCTGCGCGACTTCTGAAAACGGATGAATTTTCATCCGTTTTTCGTTTGCGCCCCTGGCGGCGTTCCGCGCACTTCGTGATTTACGGCAAGCCGACCGGCCAGCCTGCCCGCCTGGGGCTCGTCATCGGCAAGAAGTATGCGCCGCGTGCAGTCACGCGTAATCTCGTGAAGCGGCTGGCGCGCGACGCGTTTCGCCTGCGCCGCGCCGAATTCGCCGGTTACGACCTGCTGCTGCGGCAGCACACGCGCTTCGATAAGAAAGCGCTGCCGAGCGCGGCTTCCGCCCCGCTCGCGGCGATGTGCGCGGCCGAAATCCGCGAGCTGCTCGACAGGGCGGTTCGGGAGATCGAGCGCCGTGCGTCGAAGCCCGCGTCCGAGTGACGCATCCGTTCGCGGTGCGGCGTTCGCGCCCGCCCGGCCGGTTTTGACGCGGTGCCGAATGGCGCCGCCCAAGGTATGAAAACGGTATTGATCGCCTTGCTGCGCTTCTACAAGGTTGCCGTGAGCCCGATGCTCGGCAACCGTTGCCGTTTTTATCCTTCCTGTTCGGATTACGCGCGCGAGGCAATCCAGTATCATGGCGCCGCGCGCGGCACGTATCTCGCCGTCAGGCGCGTGTGCCGATGCCATCCGTTTTCCGCAGGCGGCATCGACCTCGTCCCGCCGCCCAACTCCGACACTCGCGCTCGCGGCGAAGCCGACGCGCGGTCCCATCGACTCTGAGACAACGCATGGATATCAAACGCACCGTCCTATGGGTGATCTTCTTCATGTCAGCTGTCATGCTGTACGACAACTGGCAGCGCGACCATGGACGCCCGTCGATGTTCTTCCCGAGCGCCACGCAGACGGCCCCCGCGGCCGCGGCAGGCGGCGCTTCGGGCACGGGCGCGACGACGACCGCAGGTGACGCACCGGCCGCCGCGGCGGGCACCGCACCGTCGACGACGGCACCGGCCGCGCAGGCGCAGCTCGTGAAGTTCTCGACCGACGTGTATGACGGCGAAATCGACACGCGTGGCGGCACGCTCGCGAAGCTGACACTGAAGAAGCAGGGCGACGGCAAGCAGCCGGATCTCTACATCACGCTGTTCGACCACACGGCCGGCCACACGTATCTCGCACGTACGGGCCTGCTCGGCGGCGACTTCCCGAACCACAACGACGTCTACACGCAGGTCAATGCGGGCCCGACGTCGCTGACGGGCGACCAGAACACGCTGAAGCTGTCGTTCGAATCGCCGGTGAAGGGCGGCGTGAAGGTCGTGAAGACCTACACGTTCACGCGCGGCAGCTACGTGATCGGCGTCGACACCAAGATCGACAACGTCGGCACGGCACCGGTCACGCCGACGGTCTACATGGAACTGGTGCGCGACAACACGGCCGTCGAAACGCCGATGTTCTCGCACACGTTCCTCGGGCCGGCGGTCTACACGGATGCGAAGCACTTCCAGAAGATCAACTTCAGCGACCTCGACAAGAACAAGGCCGACTTCGTGAACTCCGCCGACAACGGCTGGGTCGCGATGGTGCAGCACTACTTCGCGTCGGCCTGGATTCCGCAGCAGGGTGCGAAGCGCGACATCTATGCTGAAAAGATCGATCCGACGCTGTACCGCGTGGGCGTGAAGCAGCCGGTGGCCGCGATCGCACCGGGCCAGTCGGCCGACGTGCAGGCACGCCTGTTCGCCGGTCCGGAAGAAGAGCGCATGCTCGAAGGCATCGCGCCGGGCCTGGAACTCGTGAAGGACTACGGCTGGGTGACGATCATCGCGAAGCCGCTGTTCTGGCTGCTCGAGAAGATCCACGGCGTCGTCGGCAACTGGGGCTGGGCGATCGTGCTGCTGACCGTCCTGATCAAGGCCGTGTTCTTCCCGCTGTCGGCTGCGAGCTACAAGTCGATGGCGCGCATGAAGGAAATCACGCCGCGCATGCAGGCGCTGCGCGAACGCTTCAAGAGCGATCCGCAGAAGATGAATGCCGCGCTGATGGAGCTGTACAAGACCGAGAAGGTCAATCCGTTCGGCGGCTGCCTGCCGGTCGTGATCCAGATCCCGGTGTTCATTTCGCTCTACTGGGTGCTGCTCGCCTCGGTCGAAATGCGCGGTGCGCCGTGGATTCTGTGGATTCACGACCTGTCGCAGCGCGATCCGTTCTTCATCCTGCCGGTGCTGATGGCCGTCTCGATGTTCGTGCAGACGAGCCTGAACCCGACGCCGCCGGACCCGGTCCAGGCGAAGATGATGAAGTTCATGCCGATCGCGTTCTCGGTGATGTTCTTCTTCTTCCCGGCCGGTCTGGTGCTGTACTACGTCGTGAACAACGTGCTGTCGATCGCGCAGCAGTACTACATCACGCGCAAGCTCGGCGGCGGCAAGAAGGCCTGACGCATGTCGCACACGCGGGCGGCCAGCCGCCCGCGATGCGCGCAAAAAAGCCGCATGGTTTTATCCATGCGGCTTTTTTGTTTCCGGTGACCCGTCCTGAAATAGGTTGACACTTTTTCGCCGAAACGAAGAGGTGCCAAATGGAGCAAGGGATCAAGCGAACGCAGCGGGACTACAGCCTGGCTTTTAAACTGTCGGTGGTGGCGCAGGTCGAAAAAGGCGAACTGACGTACAAAGAGGCACAGCGACGCTACGGCATCCAGGGGCGCTCGACCGTGCTGGTATGGTTACGTAAGCACGGCTTGCAGGATTGGGCCGATCCATCCGGCCGTGCGCGATCGGGTTCCACCATGTCAAAGCAAGACTCAAAGCCGCTCACACCGGAGCAGCGCATCAAGGAGTTGGAGACGCAGTTGCGACAGGCGCAGGAGAAAGCCGCGCTATTCGAAGCCGTGGTCGACGTGATGCGCAAGGATTACGGGATCACCGTAAAAAAGCCTTCAGGCAGGTCGTCGCGCAAAAGCGGATCGAAAAGCTGAGCGTCGAGCGGGCCTGCCGATACATGGGTATCAGCCGCCAAGCGTATTACAAGCGATGCCGCAGCGAGGAACACCGTTGCTCGCAGAGCGAGACCGTCACTGCGCTGGTGCGAGACGTGCGGCTTCGCCAGCCGAGGCTGGGCACACGCAAGCTCCATCATCTGCTCGGGCCAGCGTTGGTCGAGCGCGGCATCAAGCTGGGGCGAGATCGGCTGTTCGACGTGCTGCGTGCCGCGCGCCTACTGGTCGTACCGCACCGGGCGTATCACAAGACCACCCATAGCCATCACCGCTTCCGGCGTCATCCGAATCTACTGAAACCCGGGCCGGATCAAATCGTGCCGACCGGCCCCGAACAAGTGTGGGTGGCCGACATCACGTATCTGCCGACGGCTGGCCCGTTTGTGTATTTGAGTCTCGTCACGGATGCGTTCTCGCGCAAGATCGTCGGTCATCACGTTCACGACAGCCTGCAAACCGAGCAGGTCAGTCAGGCGCTCAAGAAGGCGTTGCGCAAGCGCCGGAGCCGGCAGCCGTTGATCCATCACTCCGATCGCGGGGTCCAGTACTGTTCGACCTACTATCAGGACATCCATCGGCATCACGGCCTGCGCTGTTCAATGACGGACGGCTACGACTGCTATCAGAATGCGCTGGCTGAGCGGGTCAACGGCATTCTCAAGGGGGAGTTCCTGTTGCAACGTCCTGCGGACCTTGAACAGGCCGCCAAGATGGTCGAACAGTCGGTACACATCTACAACCATGAACGGCCACATGCCGCGCTGAAATACAAAACGCCCGATGCGGTGCATCGGGCGTTCTAGCGCCTGGATACTGTCAACCTATTCCAGGACTTGACACGGCGGATGGCGGCGCGGCGGCGTGTGCGGAGTCCCACCGCTGCCGTTCAGGCTTTCTTCGCTTCGATTTTCGCGTCGCTGCCGTAGAACTGCTCGATCAGTTCCTGAACGAGGTAACGTTGATGCGGTGGCAGCGCCTCGATCTTCGACGCGAGTTCGATCGTCTCGGGCGTTGGCGGATAGCGCTCGTCGCGCGGCAGCGGCTGCGGCGTCAGATGTTCGGTCACGCTCGGCGATGGGCCGTAATGCAGCCAATGCAGTTCGACGCGCAACCAGTCGGCGAGCGTTTCGAGTTTGTCCGGCGTCGGAATCGTCCGACCGGTCAGCCATTTGTGCGCGGTTTGCGGTGAAACCGGTTGCGCACCGTGGTGACGCAGATTGAACCGGTTCGCGAGTTCGGTCGCGCCGGTGACCTTCTCCGGGCTGCGCCTCAAGGCGAATTTCAGGCGTTCCGAAAACGCTGATTTTTCTTCGGGTGTCGGCATGGGGTGATTGTGCAATTCCACCGACGCCTATCAGACAACCGCGCAGGCTAAACGTAGCTCATTTAGACGAATCCGAACTTGCTGCGGAGCGTATCGAGGAATCGGGAGCCCGGTCAATCGGACAGGCATACTCGTCTGAAAGGGACAGTGCGTGTCGGCGTGGAATAGATACACGCCTTAGCTCCGTCGGGATAAATTCGGGCGATTCCGAAACCGACGCGGCGTCCGGTGGCGTGCAGGCCGGCACGCTACAATGCCGGCGTCCCGATGCCCAAACCGTTGCGCGGGCGCATCATTGACCCTCTGTTCACCCGATTCCCATGCTTGCTACCGATTCCGATCCGATCGTCGCCATTGCCACTGCTGCCGGCCGGGGTGGCATCGGCGTCGTCCGCGTCTCGTTCGGGCGCGGCGGCGAGGCGGCCGCGCTGCCGCTGATCGACGCGTTGTGCGGGCAGCGGCTCGCACCGCGCCATGCGAGCTACGTTCCGTTTCTCGACGAGCACGGCGCGCCGCTCGACCGCGGGATCGCGCTGTATTTCACCGCGCCGCATTCGTACACCGGCGAGCACGTGCTGGAACTGCAGGGGCATGGCGGGCCCATCGTGATGCAGCTGCTGCTGCAGCGCTGCCTGGATGCGGGGCGCGGCTTCGGGCTGCGGCTCGCGGAACCGGGCGAGTTCACGCGGCGTGCGTTTCTGAATGACAAGCTGGACCTGGCGCAGGCCGAGGCGGTCGCCGACCTGATCGAGGCGAGTACCGAAGCGGCGGCGCGTTCGGCCGGGCGCTCGCTCGACGGCGCGTTCTCGCGGCAGATCCACGCGCTCGTCGAGGATGTGATCACGCTGCGGATGCTGGTCGAGGCGACGCTCGATTTCCCGGAAGAGGAAATCGACTTCCTGGAAGCGGCCGATGCGCGCGGCAAGCTCGCGAAGATCCGCGAGCAACTGGCGCACGTGCTCGGCGACGCGCGCCAGGGCGCGCTGCTGCGCGAGGGGCTGTCGGTCGTGCTCGCGGGGCAGCCGAACGTCGGCAAGTCGTCGCTGCTGAATGCGCTGGCCGGCGCGGAGTTGGCGATCGTCACGCCGATCGCGGGCACGACGCGCGACAAGGTCGCGCAGACGATCCAGGTCGAGGGGATCCCGCTGCACATCATCGATACGGCCGGGTTGCGCGAGACGGAGGACGAAGTCGAGCGGATCGGGATCGCGCGGACATGGAGTGAGATCGAGCGCGCGGACGTCGTGCTGCACCTGCTCGATTCGCGCACGGGGATGACGGCGGACGACGAGGCGATCGCGGCGCGGTTTCCGGTTGACGTGCCGGTGGTGCGGGTGCTGAACAAGACGGATCTGACCGGCGTGCCGGCGTGCGTCGAGCATCCGGCGGCCGAAGGCGACCTGACCGAGGTGCATTTGTCGGCGAAGCGCGGTGACGGGATCGACATGCTGCGCGCGGAGCTACTGCGAATCGCGGGGTGGCAGGCCGGGGCCGAAGGCGTTTATCTGGCGCGCGAACGGCATTTGATCGCACTGCGGGCTGCGCAGGCGCATCTCACGCAGGCGGCCGATCATGCGGAGCAGAGGGCGCAATCGCTCGATCTGTTTGCCGAGGAACTGCGGCTGGCGCAGGAGCAGCTCAATGCGATTACCGGTGAGTTCACTTCGGATGATCTGCTGGGGGTGATTTTCAGCAGGTTTTGTATCGGGAAGTGAGCGGGCACTTCCCGTCCCGCTGTTTCCCTTTGGCGCATCGGTCCCGTTCCGGGATGAGCGCCTTGTCGATGGCGGACGCCGTGCCACGCACCAAGCGGCGGACCATTCAGCGCAGACGTCGGGAAAGCTTGCCGAGATCGGCTTCGAGTTCGAGGCCAGATGTGATGTCGTCAGAATCCAGGGATACGCGCCGAAGCCTTGCGAAAACTTTCCCGCGGTTCATGAGGAAAGACGCGATTGCCGCTCCCGGCAGTCCGGATCAATCGGCTGATCCGATCCGGACGGCGCAATCGCGGCGGCCGGGCCGGAATGCATCAATCCCAATGCCGATGATGATGGTAATACCCGCCATCACCGTAATACCCGCCACCATCAGGCACCACGATACAGCCGCTCAGCAACACGGCAACGCCGGCAATCAGCAAAAGGGTTTTCTTCATCGCGTTCACCTGCTCGGATTCGACATAAATCCAGCATAGCGAGCGCCGTCGACACGGGCTGTAAGCGATCGTTTCCCGGTGCCGCAATCCGTAACGGCGGATTATTCCGGTCACAATGACCGTAACAAATCGCCAATCCGCAGACGTTTTCACGCCATGACGACGCGGTTTCGCCCCGCATCCTTCGCATGGTACAGCGCGGCATCGGCGGCTTCGATCAATGCGTCGGGCGTCGACAGATCCTCGGCCGACACCGTCGCGCAACCGACGCTGACGCTCACGCGCCCCGCCGGCGACGAAGGCATCGCGAGATCGAGCCGCAGCACCGCTTCGCGCGCTTCCTCGGCAACGATCCGCGCACCGCGCGCACCGGTGTTCGGCAGCACGATCGCAAACTCCTCGCCGCCATAGCGCGCGACGATATCCGCGGGACGCCGCACCACAGCGGTGAGCGCATTCGCGACGGCGATCAGGCATGCATCGCCCTTCACGTGACCGAACGCGTCGTTGTAGGCCTTGAAGTGATCGACGTCGATCATCAGCAGCGACAACGGCTCGCTTTGCCGCCGCGCCTGCAGGAACAACGTGTGGAAGTGATCGTTGAAGTGGCTGCGGTTGAACGCGCCGGTCAGCCCGTCGCGCGCGGACGAACGAACCAGCGTCGCATGTGCTTCGAACAGCTCCTGATACAGCTTCGTCACCTCCCATGCGAGCACGCACACGAGTACGCCGGGCGTGAACATGCTGAACATGCGCGCGAGATACCAGCCGACCGTGAAGCGATTCGTGGTCAGCAGGTTCAGCGTCGTGTCGGTGAGGCAGGCGAGCACCGCGATCGCGAGCCACAGGTCGAGCGTCGTGCGCAGCCGGCCGGCGGCCAGCACGGCGACGAGCGCGAGCGCATTGAGGATCCATACGACCAGCGCGATCCCGTTGACGGGCAGTACGGCCGCGTCGGCCGGCGGATGGAACGCGGGCGGCAGTGCCACGTTCAGCGCGAGCACGCACAGCAGCGCAGCCGCGATGGCAGGGCCGCCGACCAGCGCGAACGTCCACAAACGCGTCTGCGCCGTGCCGACCGGCGCACGCGTGAGCCGCTCGCGAGCGAGCAGCGCGGCCATCACGAAGCACGGAAAGCCGGCATGCCAGAAGACCCACATCCACGCGGCGCTTTGCGGACGTGCGCCGAGCAAGCCGTGCGGCGCGAACACGCCGGGAAAGGTGAGCAGCTGCAGCGCGACCGCGAGTGCGGTGAACGCATAGGCGCCGCCGAGCGCACCGAGCACGGGCTGGCGGGTGACGGTGAACTGCGCGCCGAGGAAGAAGGCGGCGATGCTCGCGGTGGTGAACACGGTCAGCGCGCACATCGGCATGAACGGCTCGACGGCCGGCAGCGCGACGTTCGCATGAGGCATCGCGATCCCGAGCGCGAGCACGATGACGAGCGCCGTCAGTGCGCCGAACCAGAGCTGACGACGCGTCGTGTGCTGGATCAGAATGCCTTCCATGGATTTCCCCCGGGCGCTCGTGCGGTCACGCCCGGTCTTGACGCCGGACGGCATGCATCCGGCCGCGATGCGACCGGTGCGGCCCGATCCTATCGCGTTATTGGCGCGCGCTCAAATCCCGAGGCCGGGGCCGAAGTTGCCGGCGACCCAGCGCGTGACGGCATCGACGTCCGCATAGTCCTGTTCGGGCAGGCCGTCGAGCATCGACAGCACTTCGTTGCTCGCGCCGGCGTCGCGTGCAGCGTCGACGATCGCATCCTTGTTCGCCGGGTAGCGGACGGCGGCCAGCACGTCGGCGATCTGCAGATCGATCGCTTCGCCAGGGATATCGTGCGGAGGGAGGGCGGGTTTGTCGTTCACGTCGGCGTCTCGCTGGTTGAGCGGGAATGGGTTCGTAGCGGAAGGGGCACCGTTCGGCTCGGGGCGACCGGCCCCGGACGGAGTGCCTGCGGGGATGGCGATCGACTCAGTGCCCGCGCCGCACGCGACGCCACGGATGCTTCCAGTCGATGTGCGGTGCGTTTTCGTCGCGCGGGTGCTGCCGCCGATGTTCCTGCCACAGTTCGTCGGAGAACAGTGCAGCCACGATCACGAGTGGCAATACGAGGAAGATGCCGAGTATGACTTGCTCGATCACGATAGCCTCCTTGCGGTGGCAGGAACCCTTGGTCCCATTCTAGGCTCTGAACTTCGCCCGCGGTCAACTTCTTACAGCGCGGAACGCGCTCCTGTCGCAGTGCCGCGGCACGGACGTTTCACGCGCACGCGGGCATCAAAAAGGACACGACCATGCAACTCCAGAACGACAAGCACACGCTTGCACTGCGGCCGCTGGAGCGTCAGGACCTGCGCTTCGTTCACGAGCTGAACAACGACGCGAAGATCATGCGCTACTGGTTCGAGGAGCCGTACGAAACATTCTCCGAGCTGTCGCAACTGTATGACCGCCACGTGCACGACCAGCGCGAGCGCCGCTTCGTCGCGGTCGATCCTCAGGACGAACTGGTCGGCCTCGTCGAGCTGATCGAGCTCGACTACATTCACCGTCGCGGCGAGTTCCAGATCATCATCGCGCCCCAGTGCCAGGGGCGTGGCTATGCGGGCCAGGCGACGCGCCTCGCGATCGAATATGCGTTCAAGGTGCTGAACATGCGCAAGCTGTACCTGATCGTCGATACGTCGAATGCGGCGGCAATCCACGTGTACGAGAAATGCGGATTCCAGCACGAGGCGGAATTGAAGGAAGAATTTTTCGGAAACGGCGCGTATCACAACGCTTATCGCATGTGCATCTTCCAGCTCGATTATTTCGAGCGGCCGCAATCGGTCTGAATAACGCCGGGTAAAACACGGGTGAAGACGGCCTTCGGCCACGCGCTGCGGGCGCACGGCCCATTCGGGAAAATACGGGAAAATACGAGTGCGCTTATACCTGGCATTTTTCTTGTATCAGGTAAATCCGGTTCCGCACTGCGGTAAATTCATATCGTTTCGGATGACTTTGTGTGCAACGCATCAAAATGGTCTCGATATTGAAATGAATTATCCAAACCGTTCAACCGGCGTATTGCAATTTCGCTGACGGTCTTGCGGGACAACGCATTGCGCCCGGCGGCGCGGGCGAATTCGCCTGATGACAGCCGCCGCCGCGCGTGCGCGGCAAGCAAAAAATCGGAGGTGCGCACGGTGCGACAATTCGCCGCTATTGCGGTCGCACAACAAATGTGCTTGCTATCGCTTGCCAGTCTTCTAAATTGAAAAACGCGGGTTCACGATCACCTTTAAACACATAGCTAACCGAGCCTGGTGCCCGCAAGCCTGGAGACAGAACATGATGAAGCGTACCGGTGTCCTTTTCGCCCTTGTCGGCGCATTTTCCCTGGTGTCGATCGCCCAGGCGGGCGGCGATGCGGCTGTCCAGCCGAAGCAGGAAATCCAGCTGACGAAGAATGCATGGGGCTGTCTCTCGAAAGACAATCTGGACTCCGTACTGAGTCACGAGCGTGACGGCAAGTCGCAGGCGAAGCAGCAATACTTCGACGACTACCGTTGCCTGTCGGTGCCGGAAGGCCAGCGCTTCCGCGTGGTGTCGGTCGATCAGGGCGACGTCCAGTTCGTCAGCGCCGACAACAGCGACCAGCAGGGCCTCTGGACCGATTCGCGCTTCGTCAAGCAGTAACCCGCACGCACCTCTCGCACCCGCGCGCCGGCCGGAACTGCCGGTGGCGCGGCACGAACGCGGCCCGGCCGATGCCGGGCCGTCGTGCTGTGGAGCGCCCGTCACGCGCCGGGCGGCGCGCATTCGGTATCATCACGGCCCGACCGAACCGAATGCCCGCCCGGGCCGTATCCGCATGGCGCTGAAATCCACGATCTACAAAGCCGAGCTTCAAATTGCCGACATGGATCGGCACTACTACGCCGATCACGCGTTGACGGTCGCCCGTCACCCGTCGGAAACCGACGACCGGATGATGGTGCGCATCGTCGCGTTCGCGCTGTTCGCGCACGAGCGTCTCGAGTTCTGCAAGGGGCTGTCGGACGTCGACGAGCCCGATCTGTGGCAGAAGGACCTGACGGGCGCGATCGACGTGTGGATCGAGGCTGGCCAGCCCGACGAGCGGCGCATCTCGAAGGCAGCCGGCCGCGCCGGGCAGGTCACGGTGATCGCGTATGGCGGCAAGACCTCGGACATCTGGTGGCAGGGCGTGCGCAGCAAGGTGGAGCGACTGCGCAACGTCCAGGTGCTGTCGCTGGCCGACGGCGTCGCGGCCGCGCTCGGGCGTCTTGCCGAGCGTACGATGCGCCTGCAGTGCACGGTCCAGGACGGCGCCGCCTGGATCTCGAGCGCCGATCACGATCCCGTCGCGGTCGAATGGACGGTCCTGAAGGCGCGCGCCGGCGCGTGACGGCCGGCGCTCAGCCGAGCGCGGCGGGCGGCCCCTTGAATTCCAGCATGTTCCCTTCGGGATCGAACAGATAGATCGACGGCCCGTAGCCGCCCGCACCGTAGCGTTCGGCGGGGGCGCCAGGGCGCGCACCATGCGCGGCGAAATGTTCGATCAGTGCATCGGGGTCGAATGGCTCGACGCGCAGGCAGAGATGGTCGAGATTGCGGCCGGTGCCGGGCGGGCCGCTGTCGGGACGGTCGATCGGGCCGCCAACCGACAGCAGGTCGATCAGCGCGTCGCCGGCGCGCAACTGTACAAGGCCCAGGTCGGGTTGTTCCTTCTCCACGTGGCAGCCGACGGCATCGCAGTAAAAGCGCGTCATCGCAGCCATGTCGGTCACGCGCAGCACGACGTGATCGATCGCGCGGATGGTCGGTTTCATGAGCGGGCACTCCTTCGCGGATGGCGTGCACCGAGTGTAGACCGCGCCGGCGACGTATGCCGGAACGGGCACGATCGACGGACGAAAAAAAGCCCGTTCACGCAGAGCGGAACGGGCTTAATCCATATCAGGAGGAGACATGGAGGAGACAGTTCCAACTATACACACGGCGATGGTGCGTTGCAATATTCCGAGTGTAAAAAATGGTCAGCACGGCGATTTGTCGCATCCGCACTGCAGCAAAATGGTGACGCGATGATGACGAAAGCGGCGTGGACGCAGCGGCTGCGTGGCTTTTCGTCCGATTGAACGAGTTCGATGTGCCCCCGATTGTTTCCCCGAGTTAGTCTCGGGTTTCGCCGGCGCGAATCACAGAGCAAGATTCAGGGCGCGACGGCCCATGCCGATGTCTAGAGTAGGCACCATCTACACTGGAGAGTGCGAGGTTCAGATGAAAGCCGCCTATTCGACCGACGATGCCCGCTGGGGCGCCGTGACCGCCCGCGATCCGCATGCGGACGGCGCGTTCTTCTATGCCGTGCGCACGACCGGCGTGTTCTGCCGCCCGAGCTGCGCGTCGCGGCTGCCGCGGCGCGAGCACGTGTCCTTCTTTGCCGATCCGGCCGCCGCGCGCGCGGCCGGCTTCCGCCCATGCAAGCGCTGCCAGCCGGAAGGATTGCCGCGCGAGCTCGAGATCGTCAACCGCGCGTGCGCGGTGCTCGACGCGCATCCGGAGCGGCTCACGCTGCAGCAGCTGAGCGACGCCGTGCACGTGAGCCCGTTCCACCTGCAGCGGCTGTTCAAGCGCGTGGTCGGCGTGTCGCCGCGGCAGTATCAGGCCGCGCAGCGCGGCGCTGCCCTGCGCGAGGCGCTACAAAGCGGGCAGCCGGTCACGCAGGCGGCCGTCGACGCGGGGTTCAACTCGCCGTCGCGGCTCTACGCATCGGTGCCGCGCGAGCTGGGGATGGCGCCGTCCGCGTTCCGTCGTCAGGGCGCCGGCTCGAGAATCGATTATGCGACCGCGTCGACGCCGCTCGGCACGGTGCTCGTCGCCGCGACCGAACAGGGCATCTGCCGGATCGCGTTCGGCGACGAACCGGCGTCGCTCGTCGGCGAACTGAAGGACGCGTTCGCGCGTGCCGAGCTGGTCGAATCTCCGTCGCGGCTTGCGCCGTTCGTCGCGCAGATCCGCGCGTATCTGGACGGCACGCGGCACGCGTTCGACCTGCCGCTCGACATCGCGCCGACCGCGTTCCAGCAGCGCGTGTGGGAAGCGCTGACGCACATCCCGTACGGGGAAACGCGCAGCTATTCGGAGATCGCCGAGGCGCTGGGCTCGCCGCGCGCGGTGCGAGCCGTCGCATCGGCCTGCGCGTCGAACCCGGTCGCGCTCGCGATCCCGTGCCACCGTGTCGTGCAGAAGGGCGGCGCGCTCGCCGGCTATCGCTGGGGCGTGCGCCGCAAGGCGACGCTGCTCGCGTCCGAGGCGCGCCACGTGCGCGACGATGAAACCGAAGCCGTTGCGGAGGGCAACGCAGTTTGAGCATCGACAAAACCACGACGACATCGATCGCGAACGGCGGCCACGTGCCGCCGTCCGCGCAGATGGCGCTGCGCTTCAAGGCGCCCTACGACTGGGCGCGCGTGCTGCGCTTCTTCAGCGGACGGGCGATTCCGGGTGTCGAACAGGTCGTCGACGGCATGTATCGCCGGATCGTCGATCTGAACGGCGACGCGGGCAGGCTCGTCGTCACGAAGCATCCGCGCCGGCATTGCCTGATCGCGACGCTCGAAGGGGCGGCCGCGCGGCATGTCGACGATGCATTCGCGCAGCGCGTCGCATCGATGTTCGACCTCGCCGCCGACCCGGCCGCGATCGGCGGCGGACTCGCGCGCGACCCGTGGTTCGCGCCGCTCGTCGAGGCCGCACCGGGGCTGCGCGTGCCGGGCGCCTGGTCGGGATTCGAGCTCGCGGTGCGCGCGATCGTCGGCCAGCAGGTGAGCGTGAAGGCGGCGACGACGATCGTCGGCCGGCTCGTCCAGCGGGCCGGCGAGCGCGTCGTGCACGACGACGGCATGGCAGCGCCGGACGGCGCCCCCGCTTGGCGATTTCCGACGCCGGACGCGCTCGCCGCATGCGATCTGGAGAAGATCGGGATGCCGGGCAAGCGGGCCGCGGCGCTGACGGGCATGGCGCGCGCGGTGGCGGCCGGCCACGTGCCGCTCGATCCCGCGCAGGCCGATCTTGCGACGCTGCGTCGCGCGTGGCTCGACCTGCCCGGCATCGGCCCGTGGACCGTCGAATACATCGCGATGCGCGCTTGGCGCGACCCGGACGCGTGGCCGGCGTCCGATCTGGTGCTGATGCAGTCGATCGCGGCGCGCGATCCGTCGCTCGACCGGCTCGCGAGCCAGAAAAGCCGGACCGAAGGCTGGCGGCCGTGGCGTGCGTATGCGGCGCTTCATTTGTGGAACGACGTGGCGGACCGGGCCGGCGGCGCGCGCGGCGGATGACGGTCTTGGCCGCAGGCCGGCGGGTGCGACCGGACAGGGCCGCGACGCAACGCGCAAGGGGCATCACGCCGGCAGCGATCGGTCGGTGATCCTCATGGTTGCGACGTTTGACGGTGATCAACCCGCTCCGGTGTCTGACACCCCGGCGCGTACGCTTGGCCCGGCCGTGACGACGATGCATCGCGGCTTCGGCTGAACGGGTTGCACCTGACGGCGCTGCCTTGCTCGTCGCTCACGTTCCCTCCGATGAATGTCGTGTGATTGGTGCGTCCGCCGGTGCCGACGACGGTCAGTCGTGCGCGCGGCGTTCGTTGCCATCGTCCCGCCCGACGGCCCGCCGCGGCCGGCGCGCACCGCCCGGCGCCACCTCAAGCGCGTGTTACGGCGAGATGTTAAAGTGCCCGCTACCAACGAAGCGACCAATAATCCAGCCGGCCGCGCGCGGCATTTCGCGCGCGGCCGTCACGCACTTGCGTCTCCATGTCGAACACCATGACTCACCGCCAGTCCGAACTGCTGCTGAATCGTCTCGAAGCGCTGAGCTCGGGCCCGACGCGGCAGCATCTGCCCGACGGCCTGCGCGGCATCGAAAAGGAAAGCCTGCGCGTGACGCGCGACGGGATGATCGCGTTCACGCCGCATCCGCGCGCGCTCGGTTCAGCCCTCACGCACCCTTCATTGACGACCGATTATTCCGAAGCGCTGATCGAACTGATCACGCCGGCGGAAGGCGACGCGTCGATCACGCTCGAACGTCTCGACGATCTGCACCGCTACGTGTATGCGTCGCTCGGTGACGAGATGCTGTGGAACGACTCGATGCCGGGCCTGCTGCCGGCCGACGATGAAATTCCGATCGCCGACTACGGCACGTCGAACATCGGCCGCCTGAAGACGGTGTACCGCCGCGGCCTCGCGTATCGCTACGGCCGCACGATGCAGTGCATCGCCGGCATCCACTACAACTACTCGTTGCACGAGGAAGTGTGGCGGCGCCTGCATGCGGAAGAGGGCTCGACGGGCACGCTCGTCGACTACCAGTCGGAGCGCTATCTCGCGCAGATCCGCAACTTCCGCCGCCGCAGCTGGCTCTTGATGTACCTGTTCGGCGCATCGCCCGCGCTCGACGCGAAATTCCTGCGCGGCAAGCCGCACAAGCTCGACGCGTTCGATGCCGATACGCTGTACCGGCCGTACGCGACCAGCCTGCGGATGAGCGACCTCGGTTACTCGAACACGACCGCGCAGGCTGCGCTGCACGTCGACTACAACACGCTGCCTGGCTATCTCGATGCGCTGTCGAAGGCCGTGAGCGAGCCGTATCCGCCGTACGAGGCGATCGGCACGCATCGCGACGGCGAGTGGATCCAGATCAACACGAACGTGCTGCAGATCGAGAACGAGTTCTACTCGACGATCCGGCCGAAGCGCATCACGTATTCGGGCGAGCGTCCGCTGCATGCGCTCGCGTCGCGCGGCGTGCAGTACATCGAAGTGCGCTGCCTCGACATCGATCCGTTCGAGCCGACCGGCATCGCGCTGGAGACCGCACGCTTCATCGACGCGTTCCTGCTTGCCTGCGCGCTCGACGACAGCCCTGCGCTCGACTGCGACGCGTACAAGGAAGCGAATGCGAACTTCGGCAGCGTGACGATGGAAGGGCGCAAGCCGGGGCTCACGCTGGTGCGCGACGGCCAGCCGGTCACGCTGCAGGCGTGGGCGGACGACCTGATGGCCGATATCGAGACCGTCGGGCGCCGTCTGGACGAGATCCGCGGCGGCGACGAGCATGCGCGTGCGATTGCCGCGCAGCGCGAGAAACTCGCCGATCCGGAGCGCACGCCGTCGGCGCGCGTGCTGCGCACGATGCGCGAGAACGGTCAGTCGTTCCTCGCGTTCGCGCTCGCGCACAGCGAGGCGCACGCCGCGCATTTCCGCGCGAACCCGCCGTCGGCGGAGACGATGCGCACCGAGCAGGCGCTCGCGGCGAAGTCGCTGGCCGAGCAGGCCGAACTGGAAGCGAAGGAGGCCGGATCGTTCGATGCGTTCGTCGCGGCCTATCGTGCCTATACGCTGAACCGCTTCAGCGTTTGATGGCCGCCGCCCGCTGCGCGTCGCGCGGCGGGCAGGCCGGCCGCGGGCCGGATGGTGGTGCGGTCACGCGCCCGGCCGGGTTTCAGCCGCTTCAGTGATGCGCGTATGTGTCGCGATCGGCCACGCGCGGCAGCGCCGGCTTCCCTGATTCCACATTCGCGTGGCCGTCGTTGCCGTGGCCGGCCGCATCGCCGCGCGCCTGCGCGGCGCGCTGCATGACCGCCTGCATGTTTTGCGGAAAGTCGGGACCGCTGGCGAGGCTCGGCCGATAGCCGGCGGCCTGCAGTTCCGCGAGTTCCTGGCGAACTTGCGCGCGCGTCAGCGTCGACTCAGCCTGAGCCTGGGCGGCGACGGCCGAGCCGATCAGCACCAACGCGTACGCCGCAAGTTTCATGGTTTTCATCGTGTTTGCTCCGTGAGCGTTCCGGAGCCGCGCCGTCGTCGGCGCGGGCGGAACCGATGCAGCGAGTCTAGGCTTCGGATGCCAAACGAAACACCCCGCGTCCCGTCAGTCACCTTTTCCGGTTGAGCAACATTGCGCCGGCGGATTGCTGGCGCGCGCGTCAGCGGGGCGCCAGCCGCCGTTCAACGTGCGGCGGATGCCGTGTATCGGCACCGGGCGCATCGGGCTTGCCCTCCTTGTGGAAGCGCAATGCGCCTCCTAACCTCTTTTAAGCGACCGATCGGTTGGCGCTGCGGCATGGTTGCGTGCGCAAGCGTCGGATGATCGTTGCGGCCGTGGAACAGACGTTCGAACGGGATCGAGGTGTGCGCAGGCGCTGATGCGCGAGCCCCGGTCGACCGTGAAGCATGGGACCGGGGTAGGCGCTAAAGCGCCAGCTCGGGTCGACCGCGAAGCATGGGACCGGAGTAAGGCGCTAAAGCGCCAACTCCGGTCGACCGCGAAGCATGGGACCGGAGTAAGGCGCTAAAGCGCCAACTCCGGTCGACAACGGAGACACGATGAATCCCACCGCAGCCCTGCCGCCCGGCATCCTGTTCGCGCAGCCGTTGACGCCCGTCGCCAACTCGCTGTTCCTGTCTTTCCTCGTCGCCGTGATCCCGATCGCGGTCGCGCTGATCGCGCTCGGCGTGCTGCGCCGGCCAGCGTGGCAGGCGTCGCTCGCCGGCCTCGTCGCCGGCCTCGCGGTCGCGATCGGTGCGTGGGGCATGCCGGCCGGCCTCGCGTTCGACGCGGTCGGCGCCGGTATGGCGCTCGCGGTCGTGCCGGTGATGTGGATCGTGTTCAACGCCCTGCTGCTGTACAACATCGCGGTGAAGTCGGGCCGCTTCGACCAGTTCCGGCAGTGGATGCTCGACAACCTGCCCGACGACCGCCGCCTCGTGCTGCTCGTCGTCGCGTTCTCGTTCGGCTGTTTGCTCGAAGGGATCTCCGGGTTCGGCACGCCGGTCGCGATCACCAGCGCGCTCCTGATCGCGCTCGGCTTCCCCGCGCTCGAAGCGCTCACCTACACGCTGCTGTTCAATACGGCACCGGTCGCGTTCGGCGCGCTCGGCGTGCCGATCACCGTGCTCGGCGCGGTCACGTCGCTGCCGCCCGCGACGCTCGGCGCGATGGTCGGCCGGCAACTGCCGTTCTTCGCGCTGCTGCTGCCGTTCTACGTGGTCGGCGCGTACGGCGGCCTGCGCTCGATCTCGAAGCTGTGGCCCGCGCTGCTCGTGTCGGGCGGCAGCTTTGCGATCGCGCAGTTCGTCACGTCGAACTTCCTCGGCTACCAGCTCACCGACGTGCTGTCGTCGCTCACGTCGCTGATCGTCACGATCGGCTTCCTGCAGGTGTGGAAGCCGCAGCCCGATCCGCAATACGCGCTCGCACGCAGCGCGCCCGCCGCGGCCGGCGCCGCGCGCGCGGGCTTCGGCGGCTGGCTGCCGTGGATCGTCGTATCGGTGGTCGTGATCGTCTGGGTGCATGCGAACGTCGCGGCGATCGGCGACGTGAAGATCAAATGGCCGGGCCTGCACAACGCGGTGCTCGTGTCGCTGTATCACAAGCCGTATGCGGCGATCTGGGACTTCCAGCCGCTCGGCACGGGCACCGCGATCCTGCTCTCGGCGGTCATCACGGCCGTGCTGACGCGCACCGGCGTCGGCGCGTTCTTCGAATGCGTGGTCAAGACCTGGCGGCAGACGTGGATCGCGATCATCACGGTGATGATGATCGTCGGGCTTGCGTATTTGCTGAACTACTCGGGCATCAGCTACACGCTCGGCACCGGCGTCGCGTCGACCGGCGCGCTGTTCCCGCTCGTGTCGGCGTCGCTCGGCTGGATCGCGGTGTTCCTGTCCGGCAGCGACACGTCCGGCAATGCGCTGTTCGGCAACCTGCAGGTGGTCGCGGCGCGGCAGCTCGGCTTCGATCCGGTATTGATGGCCGCGACCAACTCGTCGGGCGGCGTGATGGGCAAGATGATCTCGCCGCAGAACATCGCCACGGGCGTGTCGACGACCGACCTGAAGGGGCAGGAAGGCGTCGTGTTCGCGCGCACGTTCTGGCACAGCGTGATCCTCACGCTGCTGCTCGGCGTGCTCGTGTTCCTGCAGCAGCACGTGTTCACGTGGATGATTCCGGCGCTGCCGAAGTAACACACGGCGGGAAGCAAGAGGGAAGGCGCGGGACACGCGCCGGACATGACCACGGAGGTGCAGGGAAATGCGCGAACCGGTGAACGCGCGGCGGCTCAGCGCGCGTTCACCGGCCGCGTCGCGTGCGTTGGCTCGTGCGTCGCGGTCTGCGCCGGCAGGATGCACGCGAGGAACGCATCGATCGCGGGGCTCTGGCGGCGCGCCTTCAGGTAGTACACATATTCGTCGATCGTCGTGTCGACACCGCGCAGCGCGACGACGCGCAGGTCCGGATGACGCTCGGCCTCTCCGCGCGGAAACAGGCTGCCGCCCACGCCATGCAGGATCGCCTCGCGGATCGCTTCGCGGCTGCCGATCTCGGCGACCGACGTGGGCGCGACCCCGGCCGCCGCGAGGATCGTCTCCGTGCAGCGGCGCGTGACCGACCCTTCCTCGCGAATCAGCAGCCGCACGTTCGCGAGCTGCGCGGCGTCGATCGTGTCGAAGCGCGCGAGCGGATGGTCGCGATGCACGACGAGCACGAGCGGATCGGTGGAGATCACCTTGCATTCGAGGCCTTCCGCGTCATTGCGCTGCGACGACACGGCAAGGTCGATGCGGAATTCCTGCAGCGCCTGCAGGATTTCCTCGGAATTGCCGATCCGGCACGTGAGTGCGATCGACGGATGCGCATGCGAGAAGCGGCCGACCGCGTCCATGATGTAGTACGGCCCGGTCGCACCGATCCGCAGGTGTCCTTCGAACAGGCCGCCGACGTTGCGCAGCATGATGTCGGCCTGCGCCTCGAGCGAGATCATCTTCTCGACGAGCGGCAGGAGCTCGATGCCGGTTTCAGTGACTTCGAGCCTGCGGCCGCTGCGATAGAACAGCTCGACGCCGTACAACTGCTCGACTTGCCGGATCTGCGCGGCGATCGTCGGCTGGCTGACGCCCAGGTGGCGCGCGGCGCGCGTGATGCTGCCCTGCCGGACGGTCGCGTGGAACGCCTTCAGCTGATCGAACACGACTCGGCTTCTCCCCCCTCTTCATCGCGCGTCAGCGTAGCGCAGGCATGTGTCGGCCGGATGAAAGGCGCGCCGGGCGTCGCTTCGAAAAAAAGCTGGGGGTGAGCGCAAGAAACCTGCTGGAACCGGTCACGGCCGGGACACGCCGGTGCGGAGTAATAGCGGCAACGCACCGACCGCCGGCCCCGCTCGACCGGCGCCACCCTTACCGACCCACAGGATCCTCTTCATGTCCGCCACCAATCGACGCGATTTCCTGCGCCTTGCCGCCCAGTCCGCCGGCGCGATGGCCGCCTACGCCGGCTTCCCGCCCGCGATCCGCAAGGCACTGGCCATGCCGGCCGCCTATCGCACCGGCACGATCCGCGACGTCGAACACGTCGTCATCTTCATGCAGGAAAACCGCTCGTTTGACCATTACTTCGGCGGGCTGCGCGGCGTGCGCGGCTTCAACGACCCGCGCCCGCACCTGCTGCCGAGCGGTGTGCCGGTGTGGCAGCAGCCGCCGGCGTCGGTGTTCACGAAGAACTACCATTCGCGCGGGCTCGACCCGTCCGCGCCGTACGTGCTGCCGTTCTACCTCGATCCGAAGCAGACGACCGAATTCCAGCCGGGCACCAACCACGGCTGGAGCAGCGGCCACTTGTCCTGGAACAACGGCCAGTGGGACCAGTGGGTGAACCAGAAGCAGGACGTGCTGACGATGGGCTACCTGAAGCGCCAGGATCTCACGTACCACTACGCATTGGCCGACGCGTTCACGATCTGCGACGCGTACTTCTGCTCCGCGCACGCCGACACGGCACCGAACCGCATCTACCTGTGGACCGGCACGATCGACTCGCGCAACGTGTACGGCACGCAACCGAACGGCCCCGGCATCGGCGAGCGCAACAACACGAACGGCTACACGTGGACGACCTACGCGGAACGTCTCGAGAACGCGAAGATCAGCTGGAAGGTGTACCAGGGCGGCACGGGCATCCCGGGCGACCCGACCGACAACTACACCGACAATTCGCTGATGTTCTTCAAGAAGTTCCAGGTGAAGGAAGGCGCGAGCGGCCCGCTGGTCGACAAGGGCGCGTCGGACCACACGCTCGCCGAGCTGAAGGCCGACGTGCAGGCGAACCGGCTGCCGCAGGTGTCGTGGATCGTCGCGCCGTACAAGTACAGCGAGCATCCGCAGGCGTCGCCGACCGACGGCGCGTTCTACATCAACATGGTGCTCGAGGCGCTGACGTCGAACCCCGAGGTGTGGGCGAAGACGGTGTTCATCCTCAACTACGACGAGAACGACGGGCTGTTCGACCACGTCGTGCCGCCGGTGCCGCCGGTCACGAGCGGGGCAGGCGGCCAGGGCATCGTGTCGTCGAACCTGCTGTCGAACCTCGGCGACGAACTGCTCGACCTGAACAAGTACCCGGGCGAGATGAGCCCGCTGGTGCCGGGCGCGGACCCGGGTGGCATCCAGCCGATCGGCCTCGGGCCGCGCGTGCCGCTGATCATCATCTCGCCGTGGACGAAGGGCGGCTGGGTCTGCTCGGAGACGTTCGACCACACGTCGGTGCTGCGTTTCCTCGAAGCGCGCTTCGGCGTGCAGGAGCCGAACATCAGCGCATGGCGCCGGTCGGTCTGCGGCGACCTCACGTCGGCATTCGACTTCTCCGCGCGGCCCGATACGCGCACGGTGAGCTTCACGGTGCCGCAGCACATCGCCACCGCCGGCCAGGCATACCAGGTGCCCGCGCAGCAGTCGATGCCGGCGCAGGAGCCCGGCACGCGTCCGGCGCGCGCGCTGCCGTACGAGCTGTTCGTGCATGCCCGCGTGAACGGGCGCGACGACAGCGTGTCGCTCGACTTCGCGAACTCGGGTGACGCGGGCGCCGCGTTCTACGTGTACGACCGCCGCAATCCGGCGACGCCGCCGCGCCGCTACGCAGTGTCCTCGCACGACCGTTTCGCCGACACCTGGAGCACGTCGGCCGCGCGCGGCGACTACCATCTCGCCGCCTATGGCCCGAACGGCTATCTGTGCGAATTCCAGGGCAACACGCGGCTGGCCGCGGACGGCCGCCACGCGAACCCGGAAGCGAAGATCGGCTACGACGTGCGCAACCGCCACGTGTACCTGCAACTGCGCAACAGCGGCCGTGCGGCATGCCGCGTGGTCGTCGACAACGCATACAGCCACGCGCATGCGCGCACCTACACGCTGGAGCCGGGCGAGCGCATCGAGGATCACTTCGAGCTGTCGTCGAGCCACGGTTGGTACGATCTGACGATCACCGCGACGACGCTGCGCGGCGGCGACGACAAGGTCGTGCGCCGCTTCGCGGGCCACGTCGAGACGGGCCGGCCGAGCCAGAGCGATCCGGGGCCGGTCAAGCAGACGGCCTGACGGCTGGCCTGCGTCGTGCGGTTCGGCGTGCTCGCGCCGGCCGCACGCTCATCGCATTCCGGCATGAGGCACGCGCTATTGGAAACTGAAAACTGTTGACAATATATCGGGGTGAGGGTATATAGCGATCATTCGCCGACATGGCGCCCTCGTTCTCATCCGCAGCTTCGCTGCCTGCCCGATCATGACTGCCCCGAACGCGCTCAACGCCATCGAACTCCTGCAAAGCCAGTCGCTCGCGATGCTTGTCCAGGACATGCTCGAACGCGCGATCGTGTCCGGCGAATATGCGCCCGGCGAGAAACTCAACGAAGTCGATATCGCGACCAAGTTGAACGTGTCGCGCGGCCCCGTGCGTGAGGCGTTTCGTGCGCTCGAGCAGGCCGGGCTGCTGCGCAACGAGAAGAACCGCGGCGTGACGGTGCGCGTCGTGCCGCTGCGCGAGGCCGAGGAGATCTACGAAGTGCGCGCGATGCTCGACGAGTCGGTCGCGCGCGCGCTCGCGAAACGCATTTCGCCCGACACGCTGAAGGTGCTGAAGGGCATCATCCAGTCGATGAAGGATGCGGCGAAGACGCACGACGTCACGCGCTACACCGAGCTGAACGTGCAGTTCCACGACGCGATGGTGGTCGGTGTCGGCAATACGCACCTCACCGACACCTATCGCCGGCTCGTGCGCCAGCTCGGGCTGCTGCGCCAGGCCGCGATCGAGGCCGAGGAGGACGCGATCGCGGTGTCGGCGGCCGAGCACGACAAGATCGTGCAGGCGCTGGCGAGCGGCGACGAGGAGAAGACCGTCGCGCTCGTGCGCGAGCACGTCGCGCACGGCCTTGCGCGGATGCGCCGCACGCACGAGCAGGCGCTGCCCTCGGCTGGCAACGTGGCGCGTGAGAAAGCCGCGCGCGTGTGACGCGGCGGCACGGGCGGTCGTGCCAAATGCAAAGGGACGCTTCGCAGCGTCCCTTTTTCATTGCGTTTCGTTGCGCGTGACGTCATCGCATCGTCACGCCTTGTCGGCCTTGCCAGCCGCGCTCGCGAATTTCGCGAGCCACGTGTCGACCCTCGCCGGCCGTCGGCTCTCGTCTTCCGCGCGCTCCTTGCGGCGGATCGCATTGCGCACGACGTGCGCGCCGACATAGCGGATCGGCTCCGGCGGGAAATGGCCGAGCGGGCCGCGCACGATCGGACTGCGCGTCCAGACGTTGTCGAGGCCGAGCACCAGCGACGACAGGATCTGCCCGCCCATGTAGGTCGGCCCGACGCCGTTGCCCGAATAGCCGAAGCCGTAGAACACGTTCGGCGCGTCGTCGAGGCGGCCGAAAAACGGGAAGCCCGTCACCGAGCGGTCCGACGGGCCGTTCCAGCTCGCGGTGATCGGTACGCCCGCGAGCGACGGGAAGAATTCGCGCAGGCTCTGCGTGAGCTGCGCCTCGTACGGCGAGCGCCGGTCGAACACCGGCGCGATGCGGCTGCGCCACGAGAACGTGTTGCCGCCCTTGCCGAGCATCAGCCGCCCGTCGGCCGTCGTGCGGTAGTAGTACACGAAGATCCGCGAATCGAGCACCGACACACCGTCCACGAGTCCGGTCTGCTCGAGCAGTTCCGGGCATTTCTCCGTGATGACCATGTCGCTCGACACGACCGCGATCGTGCGTTCGAACTGCGGGAAGCGACTCGCCATCCACGCGTTGATCGCGAACACCAGCTTGCTCGCGCGCACGCTGCCGGACGGCGTGCGCACGACGGCCGGCTGCCCCGGCGTGAAGTCGACGAGCGGCGTGCGCTCGTAGATCCGGATGCCCATGTCGAGCGCGACGCGGCGCAGCCCGCGTACGAGCTTGCCCGGATGCACGGTTGCGGCGATCGGCGAGTACACGCCGTCGAGATTGCGTGCGGAGCCCGAGCGGCGCGCGACCTCGGCGGCCGGCAGAGGCTCGTAGCTGTGGATGCCGCACGCGGCGAGCGCGTCGAGCACCGGCGCGAGCGTGCCGACCTGCGCGCGCGACGTCGCGGTGTACAGCGTGCCGTCGAGCCGCAGCTCTGCATCGATGCGATGCGTACGGCAGAAGTCGGCGATGTGCTGGACGGCCGCCTCCGACGCCTTCACGAGCCGGATCGCCTCCGCTTCCCCGAACAGGCGGCGCAGCGTCAGGAATTTCGCGGACCATGTGAGCAGACACCCGCCGTTGCGCCCGCTCGCGCCGGCGCCGCACAGGTCGGCTTCGAGTATCGCGATGTCGAGCGCCGGGTTCTGCTGCTTCGCCTGGATCGCGGTCCAAAGCCCGGTGAAGCCGCCGCCGACGATACAGACGTCGGCCTGCGTCGCGCCCTGCAGGGCGGGGGCGAGATCGCCGTCGTTGAACAGTGCTTGTTCGATCCAGAAGGGTCGCATCGGTTGTCGTGCCGGTAAGGGTCGGGCGCCGTGCCGCGCACGGCGGGGAAAGAAAGCGAAACCGCCGCACGGCGATGCGTGTCGTCGTGCGGCGGGTACATCGCGTCAGGCCGCGGCTTCGGCGGACACGCGGCGCACGCCCATCGCCTTCAGCGTGTCGGCGATCGTGGCGACCGCGCCCTGAATGCCGGCTTCGCTGAAGCGGCCGATGCAGCCGACGCGGACCGTATCGACTTCCGTCAGCTTGCCCCGATACAGAACGTAGCCGCGCATTTTGACCTCCTGATAAAACCGATTGAAATCGTAGTTTGGACCGTCCAGCGCATGGAACGTGAAGATGATCGGCACCCGGATCGCCGGATCGCCGAACGGCCGGAAGCCGTCGACGAGCGCGCGGCAGCTGTGCCGATAGCGGTCGCCGTGTGCGGCGAGCCCGTCGTCCCTTCGACTTTTGCTTTCTGTCTTCTCCATATTGTTGACAATCTACAAATCATCGATTTTAATGTCAAGCATGGAAAACATCCTCCTCGGCGCGGTGCGGGCGCCGACAGCTCAACCCCTTCGAACCGAACGGACTGAACGTCATGTCTGAAACGCCTGTATTCGTGGAAGTGAACGGCCGCCGCTACAACTGGATGAGCCGCCCCGTGGTGGTGGTCTGCGTCGATGGTTGCGCCTATGAATATCTCGAGATGGCGGCCGAGGCCGGCGTCGCGCCGTTCCTGCGCACGCTGCTCAAGCCGGGCACGGCGCTCAAGGGCGAGTGCGTGGTGCCGAGCTTCACCAACCCGAACAACCTGTCGATCGTTACCGGCGTGCCGCCGGCGATCCACGGGATAAGCGGCAACTACTTCTACGATCGCGACACCGGCGCCGAGGTGCTGATGAACGATCCGAAGTATCTCGTCGCGCCCACCGTGCTCGCGACCTTCTCCGAACGAGGCGCGCGCGTCGCGGTCGTCACCGCGAAGGACAAGCTGCGTCGCTTGCTCGGCAAGGGGCTCAAGGGCATCTGCTTCTCGTCGGAGAAGGCCGACGAGGCGAGCATCGAGGAAAACGGCATCGACAACGTGCTGGAACTGGTCGGCAAGCCGGTGCCGAGCGTGTACAGCGCGGAGCTGTCCGAGTTCGTGTTCGCGGCCGGCGTGCGCCTGCTCGAAACACGCCCGATCGACCTGATGTACCTGTCGACGACCGACTACGTGCAGCACAAGTGCGCGCCCGGCACGGGCGGCGCGAACGCGTTCTACCAGATGATGGACGCATACCTGAAGCGGTTCGACGAGCTCGGCGCGATCGTCGCGATCACGGCCGACCACGGGATGAACGCGAAGCACGACGGCGAGACCGGCGAGCCCAACGTCATCTACCTGCAGGAGCTGTTCGACGAGTGGCTCGGCCACGATGCCGCGCGCGTGATCCTGCCGATCACCGATCCGTACGTCGTGCACCACGGCGCGCTCGGCTCGTTCGCGACCGTGTACGTGCCGGATTCCGCCGACGCCGACGCGCTGCGCGCGCGGCTTGCCGCGGTGGACGGCATCGAGGTCGTGCTGACGGGCGCCGAGGGCTGCGCGCGCTTCGAGCTGCCGCCCGACCGGATGGGCGACCTGATCGTGATCTCGAAGCAGGACGTCGTGCTCGGCACGAGCCGCATCAAGCACGACCTGTCGGGCCTCGACGTGCCGCTGCGCTCGCACGGCGGGCTCTCCGAGCAGATCGTGCCGCTGATCTTCAGCAAGCCGGTCGCGACCGACGTCACGGCCCGCGCGCGACTGCGCAACTTCGACATCATCGACATCGCGCTCAATCATCTGCAGTGACGCGTACGCACCCGTCAGGAAGACATCATGAACGACATTGCAGCATCGACGGAGGTCTGCTCGTTTCATCGTGAAGCACTGCGAATCGATGGGGAGCTGATTCATCGCGACGCAGTCATCGACGTGCGCAACCCGTACGACGGAACGCTCGTCGGCACCGTGCCGAAGGCGACGCTCGATGACGTGCGACGCGCGTTCGCCGCCGCGCGTGCATACCGGCCGTCGCTCACGCGCCACGAGCGTGCGGCGATCCTGCGCTGCGCGGCCGACATCGTGCGCGCGCGCACCGCCGAGATCGCGGCGCTGATCACGGCCGAGGCCGGGTTGTGCATCAAGGATTCGACGTACGAAGCCGGGCGCGTTGCCGACGTGCTCACGTTCGGCGCGGGCGAAGTGCTGAAGGACGACGGGCAGATCTTCTCGTGCGATCTGACACCGCACGGCAAGAAGCGCCGCGTGTACACGCAGCGCGAACCGCTGCTCGGCGTGATCTCCGCGATCACGCCGTTCAACCATCCGATGAACCAGGTCGCGCACAAGGTCGTGCCGTCGGTCGCGACCAACAACCGGATCGTCGTGAAGCCGTCGGAGAAGGTGCCGCTGTCGTGCTACCTCTTTGCGGACATCCTGTACGAAGCCGGCCTGCCGCCGCAGATGCTGCAAGTGATCACCGGTGACCCGAAGGAGATCGCCGATGAGCTGATCACGAATCCGGCGATCGACCTCATCACGTTCACCGGCGGCGTATCGATCGGCAAGTCGATCGCGTCGCGGATGGGCTACCGGCGCGCGGTGCTCGAACTCGGCGGCAACGATCCGATCATCGTGATGGACGACGCCGATCTCGACGAAGCAAGCACGCTCGCCGTGTCGGGCTCGTACAAGAACTCGGGGCAGCGTTGCACCGCGATCAAGCGCATGCTCGTGCACGAGACGGTGGCCGATCGCTTCACGGAGCTGGTGGTCGAGAAGACGCGCGCGTGGTCGTACGGCAATCCGTCCGATCCGTCGGTGGACATGGGCACGGTGATCGACGAGGCGGCCGCGACGTTCTGCGAGCAGCAGGTGAACGACGCGATCGCGCGCGGTGCGCGGTTGCTGGTCGGCAACGTGCGCGACGGTGCGCTGTATTCGCCGACGGTGATCGATCGCGTGACACCCGACATGCCGCTCGTGAAGTACGAGACGTTCGGCCCGGTGTCGCCGATCATGCGCTTCCGTGACATCGACGAAGCAATCCGGATGTCGAACAGCACCGACTATGCGCTGTCGTCGTCGGTCTGCACGAACCGCTTCGACAACATCACGCGTTTCATCACCGAGCTGGAGGTCGGCAGCGTGAATGTGCGCGAGGTGCCGGGCTACCGGCTCGAACTGACGCCGTTCGGCGGCGTGAAGGATTCGGGGCTTGGCTACAAGGAAGGCGTGCAGGAGGCGATGAAGAGCTTCACGAACACGAAGACCTATTCGCTGCCGTGGTAAGCGGCACGCAATGTGCCCGCGCCCGCACCGGCTTCGCGGCCGGTGCGGGCGTTATTCGATCGGCTCATGTCGTTCGCCGATTTGGATGCAAGCGCACGTTGCTGCGCTGCGTGAACCTGCTCGAAGTGCCGGAGATGCGGGCGCACGTTGCGGTGTTTCTCGCGGATGGCCGCGGCGTCGACGGCCCGTCTCCTCCGCATTCATCATTCAGCGAGTTCGTGCGGCCGATGATCGGGCCACAGCGCACCGATGACGAACAATCCGGTGGCGAGGAACGGTGCGCCGATCGCGAACAGGATCGCCGTGAGTCCCCACCGGTCCCAGAACCGGTCGATGACCGCGCGCTCGGGTATGACGGGGTTGTACAGCACGTTGACCACCTCGCCTTCGTACAGCCCGGGGCGCGATGAAGCCGAGCCTTGCGCGAACGTGACCGGGCGACCGCTGTCGGTCGTGAACGCGATGGTCGCCGAGTAGAGCGACGTGCGTGTGCGGGACGATTGTGCCGATTCGGTGATCTCGACGACGTGGCCGGTCGAGTGCGCGTAATGGCGGGCGATCTGCCACTGGCGCAGCCCGGCAGCACCGGCGCCGGCCAGGAAGCCGGTGCCGATCGCGATCGGTACCAGCACGATCGCGATGTTCCAGCGGCGGCGGGCCGTCTTGCCGGCGGCCGGTGCGGCAAGCGCGTTGTCTCGCCGGCTACGGCGCTCGCTCCCGTACAGCAGGCAGCCGACCACAAGCGACGCGACCGCGAGCAGTGCCGGCACCGCGACGGGAAACCAGCGTTGTGTGAAATCGTCGATCAGCGCGGGACGGTTCGGATGGGCCGGATCGACCAGGACGTCGACGCTTTCGCCGATGTCGTACGCCGGGACCACCGATGCGGTATTGCCGGCGACTTCACGGCGGTGGCCGTCGTTCGCGAGATAGGCGACGATCGGACGGTATCCGCGCATCGCGTCGCTGTCCTGCACGATGCGCACGACCGTGCCCGGCGTGCGGACCAGATCACCCACCGCACGGCTCGCGGTGACGGCGAGCATCGCTGCGACCACGAGCAGCGCAACGCCGAGCGCGAGTGCGACGAGCGCGTCCTTACGTGGCATGGCCGGATCCGCGGTGCGCGTCGTGCGACGGGGCCGGATGCGATCGGGGGGATGGCGCGACTCGACGTGCGCGCGGCTGTCGGCGTGACCGTGCCCTCCGAATGGTCGCGTCTCGCTCACATGATTCCATGTCTGACGTCCCATGCTCTCTCAGTGCCGGGGGCGATATGGCGATCGCCGTCCCGGTCGTGTGATATTTTGTCGGACGATTCTAGCGGAAAGTGCACGGGCGAGGCATGTATGTAATTGCATGCCGTGATGCTTGGGAGTCGGGCGGGCGCCTGAATCGGTCGCCGGAATGGAAAAAGGCCGGTCAGCTTGCGCTGACCGGCCTTTGAAATTCCTGGTGGGGCGTGAGTGACTCGAACACTCGACCTACGGATTAAGAGTCCGCTGCTCTACCAACTGAGCTAACGCCCCCAACAGAAGAAAGATTATGCACGGGTATTTCGGGCTTGGCAAGCGCTTTCTGCAAATTTCCTGAAAATACTTCGTCACGGCCCCGGCGGCGGCTCGCGCGCTCACGAGCGATCGCAGTTGGCGCGCTCCCGGTATGATGACGTCCACACCCGTTGCGCGGCGGTCGCGCAACGTTTTCTGGACATTCGAAGATGGACGAAAACGCAGTCCGCGAATTGCTGGATCGGCTCCTGGCCCCGTGGGTCCGCTCGCTCGGTCTGGTCCCCGTATCGATCGGCGACGACAGCGTCACGATGCGCCTGCCGTTTTCCGGCGAATTCCGTCATTCGGGCGGCATCATCTGCGGGCAGGTGTTCACGGCCGCCGCCGACACCGCGATGGTGGTCGCGATCTCGGCCGCGCTCGGCGAGTTCCGGCCGATGACCACCGTCTCGCTGAACACGAATTTCATGCGTCCGGTGCGCAAGGGCGACGTGCTCGTCACCGCGCGCGTGCTGCGTATGGGCCGCAACCTGGTATTCGGCGAAGTCGAGCTGTTCGACGAGGACGGCAAGATGGCCGTTCACGCAACGTCGACCTACGCGCTCGTCAGCTGAGCGGCGCGATGTTCGACCAGATCGTTTTCGCGGGCGGCGGCAATCGCTGCTGGTGGCAGGCCGGCTTCTGGGACGTTGCCCAGCCGGCGCTCGGCTTGCGCCCGCGCGTGATCGCCGGCATCTCGGCCGGCGCGGCGACCGCCTGCATGCTGTATACGCGCGATGCCGCGTGGGTGATGCGCTATTACGAGGAGGCGCTGCGCCACAACCGCAAGAACGCGTACTGGGGCAACCTGTTCGGGCGCGAGCCGGTGTTTCCGCATTACCGGATCTACCGTCAGGCATTGCTCGACATCTACGGCGAGCCGTTCGCGAAGCTCGCCGCGGCGCCGGAGATCCGCATCGGCGTGTCGCACGTGCCGCGCTGGCTCGGCGCGCGCAGTGCGGTCGCCGCCGGCCTCGTCGCGTACAACATCGAGAAATACGTGCGCAAGACGCTGCACCCGACGCTCGGGCGCACGCTCGGCTTCCGGCCCGAATTCGTGCGCGCGCAGGCATGCGCAAGTGTCGACGAACTCGCCGACCTGATCCTGCAGTCGTCGTGCACGCCGCCGTTCACGCCGGTGCTGCGCCGCGGCGGGCGGCCCGTACTCGACGGGGGGATGGTCGACAACGTGCCGGTCGACGCGCTCGACGCATCGCCGGGTGACGTGCTGGTACTCGTCACGCGGCTGTATCCGCGCCCGCAGATGTTCACGGTCGCGCACGGCGACCAGAGGCGGCTCTATGTACAGCCGTCGAGCAAGGTGCCGATTTCGAGCTGGGATTACACGAGTCCGTCGCAGATGCGGCATGCGTACGACCTCGGACGGCGCGACGGCGAGCATTTCCTCACGCGCGTCGACGCGATGACGGGCGGCCGCGTGGCCGCCTGAAGGCGGGAACGGAGAAACGGGGCCGCGCGGCGAGCGCGGCCCGCGCCGGTCAGCGCACGCGGCGCGGCGTCAGTGCTTCCGGGTTGACGACGCTCGACATGTCGCCCTGGTCGAACGCGAGGATGTTGCGGAACGCCGCGCTGAAGTAGAGCTCGTAGCTTTCGCGCTCGACGTAGCCGATGTGCGGCGTGCAGATCACGTTTTCCATCCGCAGCAGGCTGTAGCCCTGCAGGATCGGCTCGCTCTCGAACACGTCGATCGCGACCATCCCCGGACGGTTGTGCGACAGCGCGTTGACGAGCGCGTTTTCCTCGAGCAGCTCAGCGCGGCTCGTGTTGACGAGCAGCGACGTCGGCTTCATCCGCATCAGGTCTTCCTGCTTGACGATCCCGCGCGTGTCGTCGTGCATGCGCAGGTGCAGCGACAGCACGTCGCTCTGCTCGAACAGCGCTTCGCGGCTCTCGGCGGCCGTGTAGCCGTCGGCGCGCGCGGCCTCGAGCGAATGCTCGCGGCCCCAGATCAGCACGTTCATCCCGAACGCCTTGCCGTAGCCGGCGACCAGCCGGCCGATCTTGCCGTAGCCCCAGATGCCGAGCGTCTGGCCGCGCAGCACCTGGCCGAGACCGAAGTTCGGCGGCAGCGCCGACGTCTTCAGGCCCGATTGCTGCCAGGCACCCTGTTTCAGGTTCGCGACGTATTGCGGAATGCGGCGCTGGGCGGCCATCACGAGCGCCCAGGTCAGTTCGGCGGGCGCGACCGGCGAACCCGTGCCTTCCAGCACCGCGATGCCGCGGTCGGTACATGCTTCGAGGTCGATGTGGCTCGAGATACGGCCGGTCTGGCTGATCATGCGCAGATTCGGCAGCTTGGCGAGCAATTGCGACGAAATCGGCGTGCGCTCGCGAATCAGCACGAGCGCCTCGACTTCCGCCAGGCGGCTCGCGAGTTGCCCCAGGCCGCGAACCGTGTTGTTGAAGACCTTCACGTCGTGCTCGGCAAGCATCTCGAAGCAGTTCAGCTTGCGGACGGCGTCCTGGTAGTCGTCGAGGATGGCAATTTTCATGATCAGCGGGAGTCGCGCGTTGAAAGCGGCAGTGGCGGCGGCGCACGTCGCGCACCCGTCCCGCCCGGCCGGGGCCGACATGATGCTACGTCGGCGGACGTCTTGGTGTCTTTTTAACAGGTTGTTACGCTCCGCCGCAATCGGCTCTGGCCTGACCCGGCGTCGCTCCCGTCGGGTGCGACGGGGTGCGATGTTGTGTCGCATCAGACACGTCCTTCCTGATTCGGCCGCTTACCGGATGAGGTTCACCCAATTGTTGCTTCAATCAGAATAATTGGATCATCCATTCGCGATGGGTGAGGATTTTTGACTATTTTTATCGTCAACACGGGCCTTGTTGAGCAACTCTGCATCATTTCCGCTGTCGTAGGAGAATTACGCATATGCTTCAACTTTTTGAAGTTGTAACAGCGGCAGGAGTCGTTTATGGATCATTTGCAGTCGATGCGCGTGTTCGTCAAGGTTGCGGATCTCGGCAGTTTCGCGCGGGCCGCGAGTGCAATGGATATCTCCAACGCGGTCGCGACGCGTCACGTCGCCGATCTGGAAGGCCGGCTCGGCACGCGCCTGCTGAACCGCACCACGCGCAGCCTTTCGCTGACGGAGTCGGGCCAGGTCTACCTGGAGCGGGCGCGCCAGATTCTCGATGAGCTCGAGGATGTCGAACAGATGGTCGTCGCGCGCAATCACGAGCCGGTGGGCACGTTGCGCATCGTCGCGCCGGTCGTGTTCGGCCTGCACAACCTTGCTCCCGTCCTGCAGTCGTACACCGAGAAATTCCCGAAGGTGGTGCCGGATCTGACGCTGGTCGACCGCCAGGTCGATCTCGTCGAGGAAGGTTTCGACGTCGGGATCGTCGTCACGCGTCAGATGCGCAGCGCGAGCATCGTCACGCGGCGGCTGACCACGGGCTGCATGACCGTGTGCGCGACGCCGAGCTACCTGGAAAAGCACGGCGTGCCGACCCACCCGGAACACCTCGCCGAGCACCCGGCGCTGAGCTTGCCGACCGAATACTGGGGCGACGAGCGCGTGTTCACGGGGCCGGACGGCGAAGTGCGCGTGCGCCCGACCAACGTGATCGTCGCGAACAACACTGCGATGCTGCGCCAGTTCGCGCTGCTCGGGATGGGTGTCGCGATCCTGCCGAGCTACCTGATCGGCAGCGACATCGCGCGCGGTGCGCTGGTGCGGCTGCTGCCGGATTTCCGGCTGCCGCAGGTCGAGATCAACATCGCCTATCCGAGCCGGCGCCATCTGCCTGCGAAGGTGCGGACGTTCATCGACCACCTCGTCGAGTATTTCAGCCACGCGACCGACGCGACGATGGGCGAACAGTGGGCGGCACAGGGTGCTGCGCCTGCGCCGATCGGCGTCGAGATGCGTGCCGAGCCACCCGAATCGACCGACCCGAACCTGCAGCCGCGCCTCGCGCGTTCGCCGCGCGCGCGGGTCGCGGTGCCGTCGCCGCTGTAACGTCGCGGCGGCCGCGCACAGAGACGGCCGGCATCAAGAAAAAACGCGGATCGAGCGATCGATCCGCGTTTTTTTATTGCCGCTTTCATGGTCGTTCGACCGGCGCGCGACGCGCCGGGGGAACCCCCGGCAACCCGAGCATTACGAGCCCGTCTTGCGCGCCGTCGTCTTGCGGGCGGCGGTCTTGCGAGCCGGTGCCGGTTTCTCTTCGGCGCCTTCCGTCACGGTTTCGGCGTCCTTCGTCGCCGATTTTGCCGTCTTCTTCGCGGCGGCAGCCTTCGGCTCCTTCTTCTCGAACTCGAAACCGATCTTGCCGTCCGGCTGCTTCACGAGGAAGGCCTTGAAGTTGCGGCCCGTGCGCGACGACTTGAAGTTCGGCAGCAGATCCGTGCGGCCGTCGGCCAGCAGCTTCGCCATCTGCTCGCGCGTGATTTCCTGCTGCAGGATCACCTTGCCCGAACGGAAGTCGCAGGTCTTCGGATTCGCGACCGAGTGCTCGCACACATAGCTCATCCCGTGCTCGAACACGCGGCCCTTGCACTTCGGGCACGCGCCGACCGGTTCCTGCGCGGAGAAGTCGGGCGCCTCGCCTTCCTCGCCGCCCTGGTCCTGGCCAAAGTCGAACTCGAGCTTGTAGTTCTTCGTCTCGTCGTCGAACGAGAGCTTCAGGATCGCCGAGAACGGGCGGCCCATCTTGCTGCGGAAGCCAGACAGCGGACCGATGGTCTTTTGCTGCAGCAATTCCTCGACTTCCGCGATCTCGAACTGTCGGCTACCCGGAATCTTCGAGATCGAGAACTCGCACTTCGTGCATGCGAAGCGGCGGTAGTTTTCCTTCACCTGGCCGCCGCAGTTCGGGCAGGGTGTCTCGAGCGTCGCGTAATCGCCCGGGATCGTGTCGGAATCGTATTCCTTCGCGCGCTTGACGATCTGCTGCGTCATGCGGGCGATTTCCTGCATGAACGCGTCACGCCCGAGGTTGCCGCGCTCCATCTGCGACAGCTTGTATTCCCATTCGCCGGTGAGCTCGGGCGCGGTCAGTTCCTTCACGCCGAGCCCGCGCAGCAGCGTCATCAGCTGGAATGCCTTCGCGGTCGGGATCAGTTCGCGGCCTTCGCGCACGAGATATTTCTCGCCGAGCAGGCCTTCGATGATCGCCGCGCGCGTCGCCGGCGTGCCGAGGCCCTTCGCGGCCATCGCCTCGCGCAGCTCATCGTCCTCGACGAGCTTGCCCGCGCCTTCCATCGCCGACAGCAGCGTCGCTTCCGAGTAGCGTGCGGGCGGCTTCGTCACAAGCGCGACGGCGGCGATCTCGTCCGTCTTCACCTTCTCGTCCTTCTGCACCGGCACGAGGTTCGCGTCCGCACCTTCGGCGTCGCGGCCGTACACCTGCAGCCAGCCCGGCTCGACGAGCACCTTGCCTTCGGTCTTGAAGTGATGACCGGCGACTTCGGTGATCCGCGTCGTGACGCGGAATTCGGCCGCCGGGAAGAACACCGCGAGGAAGCGCTTCACGACCATGTCGTACAGCTTCTGCTCCGGCTCGGACAGCGACTTCGGCGCCTGCAGCGTCGGGATGATTGCAAAGTGGTCGCTGATCTTCGAGTTGTCGAAGATCCGCTTGTTCGGCTTCACCCAGCCCTTGTCGAGCACCTGCTTCGCGTGCGGCAGATAGTTGTGGCTCTCCTTGAGCATCTCGAGCGTGGACTGCACCGTCGAGATGTAGTCTTCCGGCAGCGCGCGCGCGTCGGTACGCGGGTACGTCAGCACCTTGTGCTTTTCATATAGCGCCTGCGCGAGACCGAGCGTGTTCTTCGCGGAGAAGCCGAAGCGGCTGTTCGCCTCGCGCTGCAGGCTCGTCAGGTCGAACAGCAGCGGCGACAGTTGCGTCGACGGCTTCGATTCCTCGGACACCGTGCCGACATGGTCGCGGCACGCGGCGACGATCGTTTCGGCGGCCGGTAGGCTCCACAGGCGGGAGTCGCGCCTTTCCGGATCGAATTCGTCGCGCTTGAATTTCGGGTCGAACCACTTGCCTTCGTAGAAGCCGCCCGCGCAGGCGAACTCGGCCTTCACTTCCCAGTAGTCGCGCGGGATGAAACGGCGAATTTTCTCTTCACGTTCGACGACGATCGACAACGTTGGCGTCTGAACGCGGCCGACGGTCGTCAAGAAGAAGCCGCCGCCCTTGCTGTTGAACGCGGTCATCGCCCGCGTGCCGTTGATCCCGACGAGCCAGTCGGCTTCCGAGCGGCAGCGTGCGGCGTCGGCGAGCGGCTGCATGTCCGTGTCGCTGCGCAGATGCGCGAAACCGTCGCGGATCGCCTGCGGCGTCATCGACTGCAGCCAAAGGCGCTGGACCGGCTGCTTCGCCTTCGCGTGCTGCACGATCAGGCGGAAAATCAGCTCGCCCTCGCGCCCCGCGTCACATGCGTTGATCAGGCGGTCGACGTCCTTGCGCTTCATGAGCTTGGTCAGGACTTTCAGGCGCGACTCGCTTTTTGCGATCGGGTTCAGGTCGAAATGCGGGGGGATGACGGGCAGATGAGCGAAGCTCCATTTCCCCCGCTTGACCTCGTACTCTTCCGGGGCGGCGATTTCCAGCAGGTGGCCGACCGCGGACGAGAGGACGAATTCGTCGCTCTCGAAGTACTCGTCATGCTTTGTAAAGCCGCCCAAAGCGCGCGCGATGTCGTTCGCGACAGAAGGCTTTTCCGCAATGATCAGTGCTTTGGACATGACAGATGTGTGTTGGTAGACCGGGTTCGCCGGCGTGGGTCCCTTTTACGACGGCTTTATAGCACACGCCGTGGCGACGGCGGCGCGGCGTGCAAAAAGCGGCTCATCATAGTGGGGGGCCGCAATGGCGGCAAGCGCCCGGCGTGGCGGCACGCGCGACGGCGCGAAAAGCTGCCGGGCTGGCGTGCGGCTTACGCCTCGACATTCAGGATATTGCGCAATTTCGGTGCATGCGGCGCGCCGGGCACGGCGCTCAGGTCGGACAGCATCCGTTCGACGATCGCCGCGTGCGGCAGCACCGTGCCGAAGAAGCGCGCGGTGTTCGCGTCCTCAATCAGGATCGTCGGGAAATTCTCGACGTCGAGATCGTCGAGCCGGTCGGCATGGGTTTCGACGTCGATCCACGCGAAGCAGGCCTCGGGATGGGCGTCGGCGAGTTGGTCGAAGGCCGTTCGGTACTCGCGGCAGGTGCCGCACCATTCGGCGCACAGGCAGGCGACCAGCAGCGTGTCGGGATCGGCGAGGCGCTCGGCGATCCGATCGGCATCGGTGTCGAGATTCAGCGCGGGCATGGAATTCCTTGAGTAGCGTCGGCGGCACGGCCGCCTCTATGCGGGGGACTGTAGCACGCCGGACGCGGGCGGGGTGGGCGTTGCGTCAAGCCGCGCGAAGCGTCCGCCGGGCATGCTCGCAACGCGGCCGGCCAGTTCGAGCCCGAGTAGCGAGCGGTGCAGCGCGTCGTCGGGCAAGCCGGTGTGCTCGGCGAGCCACTCGTAAGTAACGGGGCCGTATCCCAGTGCGGCGAGCACGGATCGTTCGGCCGGGTTGTCGGTTGGCGTGCCGTCGATCTCGGCGGGCGCAGCGGCCGGAATGGCGGATCCCGCTTCCCCGATGTGCTCGCCCGCGCATTGCCCGGGGGTGTCGGTCGTTCCTCCGTTATCGGGGCGCGAACGCAAATCCGCCGCGCGGCCGGCGTGAGCAGCCGGTTCGCCCAACCCGTATTCCTCAAGCACGTCGAGCGGCGTCGCGGTGAGCTTCGCACCGTCGCGGATCAACGCGTGGCAGCCCTGCGCCAGCGGCGCGTGGATCGAGCCCGGCATCGCGAACACGTCGCGGCCCAGCTCGTTCGCGAGCCGCGCGGTGATCAGCGAGCCGGAGCGCGGCGCGGCTTCGACGACGAGCGCGCCGAGCGCGAGCGCAGCGATCAGCCGGTTGCGCTGCGGGAAATGTGACGCCCGCGCGGGTGTGCCGAGCGGCCATTCGGAAACGATCGCGCCACGTGCGGCAATCTCGTGCGCAAGGGTGCGGTGCCGAGCCGGATAGACGAGATCGGCACCCGTCGCGATCACCGCGACCGTGCCGGCGCGGCCGTCGAGCCCGCCGCGATGTGCGGCGCCGTCGATGCCGAGCGCGAGACCGGAGACGATCACGAGGCCCGCATCGGACAGCGCATGCGAGAAGCGCGTGGCGTCTGCGAGCCCCTGCGGCGTTGCATGGCGGCTGCCGACCACGGCGAGCCCGCGTCCGTGCAGCAAGTCGAGCCTGCCCTTTACATATAGCAGCGGTGGCGGATCATGCAGGTCGCGCAGCCGCGGCGGATAGACGGGATCGTTGAGCGTGACGATCGCGTTGCCCGGTGTATCGAGCCATGCCAGTGTGGCGTCGGTGCGCGCATCGAGGTCGTTCCGCTCGCTGGTGCGCACTGCCCGCGCGGTGGCAGCGCTGCTCGCCGCACCGATGGCCTGGTCGGACGCGCGCAGCAGCGCCGTCGGCGAGCCGAATGCATCGAGCAGCGCACGCAGCACGGCGGGCGAGAGTCCCGGCGCATGCGAGAGCTGCAGCCACGCACGCAACGCGGAGGTCGTCAGCGCTTGCGGCGACATGAGGTTCCCCTCGAATGCGGCGGCCAGCGAACCGCGTGGCGCCATGATAAAATTTTCATCATCCGAAATACTCGACAGGGCCGCGCGCGCGAGCGTCCGGCCAATTGCAGGAGGCAGACCCGCGGCGTTGACATGCCGCGCGTCCGCCTCATCTTCATTGCATCCCGGCGGCGGCGCCAGCCGGCCGGATGGCCGATGCGGCGTGCCGCTCCACCGAATACCGAACACCATGGCTTTGCTGAACATTCTTCATTACCCCGACAAGCGGCTGCACAAGGTCGCCAAGCCCGTCGACAAGGTCGACGACCGGATCCGCAAGCTCGTCGCCGACATGGCCGAAACCATGTACGCCGCGCCGGGCATCGGCCTGGCGGCGACGCAGGTCGACGTGCACGAGCGCGTGATCGTGATCGACGTCTCCGAGGAGAAGAACGAGCTGCGCGCGTTCATCAATCCCGAGATCATCTGGTCGAGCGACGTGAAACAGATCTACGAGGAGGGCTGCCTGTCGGTACCCGGGATCTACGACGAAGTCGAGCGTCCCGACCACGTGCGTGTGCGTGCGCTCAACGAGCAGGGCGAGACCTTCGAGCTCGACTGCGAGGGCCTTCTCGCCGTGTGCGTGCAGCACGAGATGGATCACCTGATGGGTCGCGTGTTCGTCGAATACCTGTCGCCGCTGAAGCAGAACCGTATCAAGACGAAGATGAAGAAACTCGAACGCGCGATGTGACGCGCGTTTGCCCAGACCGATCCCGAACGCTGTCATGACCCATACGTTGCGCGTGATTTTTGCCGGCACGCCGGAATTCGCCGCGGCCGCACTCGCCGCGATCCATGAGGCCGGTTTTCCGGTGCCGCTCGTGCTCACCCAGCCCGACCGTCCCGCCGGGCGCGGGATGAAACTGCAGGCGAGCGCCGTGAAGCGCTATGCCGTCGAGCACGGAATGTCCGTCGCGCAGCCGACGTCGCTGCGCCGCGCGGGCAAGTACCCGACGGAGGCGGCCGACGCGATCGAGCTGCTGCGCACGACACCGCACGACGTGATGGTGGTCGCCGCATACGGCCTGCTGCTGCCGCAGGAAGTGCTCGACATTCCGCGCGCCGGCTGCATCAACATCCACGCGTCACTGCTGCCGCGCTGGCGCGGCGCCGCGCCGATCCATCGCGCGATCGAGGCCGGTGACGCCGAGACGGGCGTCACGCTGATGCAGATGGACGCCGGCCTTGACACCGGCGCGATGATCGACGAAGCGCGCGTCGCGATTGCGGCCGACGATACGACCGCGACGCTTCACGACCGGCTGGCCGCCGACGGCGCGCGCCTGATCGTCGACGCCCTGGTGCGGCTCGAGCGCGACGGCGCGCTGCCCGCCACCCCGCAACCGGCCGACGGCGTGACTTACGCGGAAAAGATCGGCAAGCACGAAGCGGCGCTCGACTGGCGCAAGCCGGCCGACGTGCTCGCGCGCCAGGTGCGCGCGTTCGACCCGTTCCCGGGCGGCGTCGCGATGCTCGACGGCGCGGCAATCAAGCTGTGGGCGGCCGAGCCCGTGGCGGCGCGCGGCGGGATTGTCGACGCGGTGCCCGGCACGATCGTCGAGGCTTCGCCGGAAGGCGTGGTCGTCGCATGCGGTGGCGGCGCGCTGCGCGTCACGCAACTGCAGAAGCCGGGCGGCAAGCGGCTGCCCGCGCGCGAATTCCTGGCCGGCTCGCCGCTCGCCGCGGGCCAGCGCTTCGCGTTGCCCGACGGGCTGTGAGCGTCATTCGACCCGACATGCCGGTCGTGCGCAATTGGCCGGATGGCCGAGTCGCACGGCGCAGCAGGCGCGCGTAGAATTTCCCTGCGCTTTCCGATTTCGAGGTTTTCATGCTTGGCATCACCCATTTCGGCTTCTTCGTGCTCGCGGTTTTCCTGCTGAACGTCACGCCCGGCCCCGATACGGCGTACATCGTCGGCCGCAGCGTCGCGCAGGGCCGTGGCGCGGGGCTGATGTCCGCGCTCGGCATCTCCGCCGGCTGCTGCGTGCACGCGCTTGCGTGCGCGTTCGGCCTGACTGCGCTGCTCGCGGCGTCGGCCGCCGCGTTCATGGTGATCAAGCTGGTCGGTGCCGCTTACCTGATCTATCTCGGCGTGCGCATGATCCTCGCGAGGCAGGTCGCCGCGCCGGCAGGCGCCGAGGCGGCGCGGGCCACGGCCGCGAAGCCGCTGCGCCAGCTGTTCATGCAGGGTTTCTGGACCAACGTGCTGAACCCGAAGGTCGTGCTGTTCTTCGTGTCGTTCTTCCCGCAGTTCGTGTCGGCCGACAGCCCGCACAAGGCGCTGGCGTTCCTGGCTCTCGGTTCGGTGTTCCTCGTGATGAGCACGATCTGGAGCTGCATCGTCGCGTGGGTCGCGGGCAGCGTCACGCAGCGCTTTTCCGGCAAGCCGGGCGTCAGGAAGTGGCTTGACCGCACGGTGGGCAGCGCCTTCGTCGGCCTCGGGCTGCGGCTCGCGGCGACGCAACGCTGAAATTGAATTTTTCCGGCAAGACCTTATCTAACAAATCGCTTACAATTTTCCGCCGTGCATCGTAATGTGCGGCGGGTCCCCTGACGGATAAGGAGTGGGTATGTTCAATTGGGTCAAAACGGCGATGCTGATGGCCGCGATCACGGCCCTGTTCATCGTGATCGGCGGCATGATCGGCGGCTCGCGCGGCATGACGATCGCGCTGCTGTTCGCGCTCGGCATGAATTTCTTCTCGTACTGGTTCTCCGACAAGATGGTGCTGCGCATGTACAACGCGCAGGAGGTCGACGAGAACACGGCGCCGCAGTTCTACCGGATGGTGCGCGAGCTCGCCACGCGTGCGAACCTGCCGATGCCGCGCGTCTACCTGATCAATGAGGACGCGCCGAACGCGTTCGCCACGGGCCGCAACCCCGAGCACGCGGCGGTCGCCGCGACGACGGGCATCCTGCGTGTGCTGTCCGAGCGCGAG
Organism: Burkholderia sp. PR2; assembly: GCF_052372875.1. Classification (NCBI taxonomy): domain Bacteria; kingdom Pseudomonadati; phylum Pseudomonadota; class Betaproteobacteria; order Burkholderiales; family Burkholderiaceae; genus Burkholderia; species Burkholderia sp. PR2. The sequence goes on along the minus strand of NZ_JBQRWH010000004.1, from coordinate 3,304,752 downwards.
ATGCGCGGCGTGATGGCGCATGAGCTCGCGCACGTGAAGCATCGCGACATCCTGATTTCGACGATCACCGCGACGATGGCAGGCGCGATTTCGGCGCTGGCCAACTTCGCGATGTTCTTCGGCGGTCGCGACGAAAACGGCCGTCCGGCCAACCCGATCGCGGGGATCGCAGTCGCGTTGCTCGCACCGATCGCCGGTGCGCTGATCCAGATGGCGATCTCGCGAGCGCGCGAGTTCGAGGCCGACCGCGGCGGCGCGCAGATCTCGGGAGATCCGCAGTCGCTCGCCACCGCGCTCGACAAGATCCATCGCTATGCGGCCGGCATCCCGTTCCAGGCGGCCGAAGCGCATCCGGCCACCGCGCAGATGATGATCATGAACCCGCTTCACGGCGGCGGTCTGCAGAATCTGTTCTCCACGCACCCGGCGACCGAGGAGCGCATCGCGCGCCTGATGGAGATGGCGCGCACCGGCCGCTTCGACTAAGTCGCGTCGCGCTCGACACATCACCCCGCATGCCCCGCGCTGCGGGGTGTTTCATTTGTGCGCCCCGTAAAGGGGCCGCATGATCGCACGCTACAATGCGCGGTTTGGAATCGCGGCGGCCATGCGGCCGCTGGGTTTCCGCCGCTCGCGGCACCCGTTTGCCGATTTTGCTCCGATGACACGAACCCGCTCCTCCGCTCAGTCTTCCTCCGGCCGCGCCGCGCGCCTGCCCGCGCTGCATCTCGCGCCCGATTCGCTGGGCTTCGCGCTCGACGCGGCCGCGCAGGCCGTCGATGCGGTGCGGCGCGGTACCGCGCTGCCGGCGGCACTGGCCGCGGTGTTCGCGCAGATGCCGGCCGGCGCGCAGGCGCTGGCGCGCGGCGCGACGCAGGACGTCGCGTATCGGACGATGCGTCGTCTCGGCAGTGCGGATTGGCTGATCGGCCGGCTGGTCAGCAAGGCGCCGCCCGCGCATGTGCATGCGGTGCTCGCCGGTGCGCTTGCGCTGCTGCTCGATCCGGAGGACGCGGCGGCGTATCCGGCATTCACCATCGTCGACCAGGCCGTCAGCGTGATCGGCGCACGGCGCGAATTTGCGTTCGCGAAGGGGCTGGTCAACGCCGTGCTGCGGCGTTTCCAGCGTGAGCGCGACGCGCTCGTCGCGGCGATGCAGAACGATCCCGTCGCACGCTGGAATTACCGCACTTGGTGGGTCGATGCGGTGAAGCGTGCGTGGCCGGAAGCCTGGCAGACGATTCTTGCGGCCGGCGAGCGCCAGGGTCCGCTGACGCTGCGCGTGAACGCGCGCCGCGCAACCGTCGATGCGTATCTCGATACGCTGCGCGCGAGCGGAATCGAGGCGACCGGGATCGGTCGCCATGCGGTGCGGCTCGCGTCGGCGCTGCCGGTTGACCGCATTCCGGGCTTTGCCGACGGCGTCGTGTCGGTGCAGGATGCCGGTGCTCAGCTTGCGGCCGAATGGCTCGGTGCGCGCGACGGCATGCGCGTGCTCGACGCGTGCGCGGCGCCGGGCGGCAAGACCGGGCATATCCTCGAGCTGGCCGACGCCGAAGTCGTCGCACTCGAAAGCGACGCGACCCGCGCGGCGCGTATCGGCGAGAACCTCGCGCGTCTGTCTCTCGCGGCGGACGTGCGCGTGGGCGACGCGGGCGCGCCGGACGCGTGGTACGACGGCCGTCCGTTCGACCGCATCCTGGCCGACGTGCCGTGCTCGGCGTCCGGCATCGTGCGTCGTCATCCCGACATTCGCTGGCTGCGCCGCGAAGCCGATATTGCCGCGCTCGTCGCGGAGCAGCGTCGCATCCTGACAGCGTTGTGGCCGCTCGTGAAGCCAGGCGGCGAACTGCTCTACGTGACCTGTTCGATCTTCCCCGAGGAAGGTGAGTTGCAGGCTCGCTGGTTTGAAGCGGCCTGTGAAGATGCGGTACGATTGGACGCGCCCGGCCAACTGCTGCCGGGCGGCGTGCACGGCGGGGCGGCCGGCGCACTCGACCAGAACACCGATCACGACGGATTCTTCTACGCGCGGTTTCAGAAACGGTGACGATCAAACACCTTTTTCCACTTCGGCTCGCGGCCGTCCTGCTGGTCGCGTTGGCGCTGTGCCTGACTGTCGTTCGGCCGGCGCGTGCCGAGTCGATCGCCGTGCAGCGCGCATCGCTGCAGGCTGACGGAAGCGGCTGGAGCCTCGATGCCCGCTTCGATTTCGAGTTGAATCCGAACCTCGAGGATGCCGTCAACAAGGGCATCCCGCTTTACTTCACGACCGATTTCGAACTGGGCCGCGCGCGCTGGTACTGGTTCGACGAGCAGCCGGTGTCGGTGTCGCAGACGATCCGCCTGTCGTTCCAGCCGCTCACGCGCGAGTACCGCGTGTCGACGGGCGGGCTGCAACTCGGCTTCCCATCGCTGAAGGATGCGCTCGCGGTCGTCCGGCACATCACGTCGTGGCACGTGATCGACCGCAACCAGGTGCGTGCCGGCGAAACCTACACCGCCTCGGTGCGGATGCAACTCGATACGGCGCTGATGCCGAAGCCGTTCCAGGTCGACGCGGTGAACAACCGCGACTGGACGCTCGGGTCGGACTGGAAGCGCTTCACTTTCACGGTGACCGAACGTGCTAAATAAAGTGCGCCGCGCGGCCAGCGGGAAGAGCCTCCTCGTTCGTGTGATCGTCTCGACCGTCGCGCTCACGGCGCTGCTGCTGCTCGTGCTGCTCGCGGCCGCGAGCGCGAACACCGAATTCTTCGACCGCTACTACTCGTGGCTGTACGCGATGAACATCATCGTCGCGCTCGTGTTCCTGCTGGTGGTGCTCGGGCTGATCGGGATGATCGTCGTGCGCCTGAGGAAGGGCAAGTTCGGCACGCGGCTGCTCGCGAAGCTCGCGGTGTTCTTCGCGCTCGTCGGCGTGGTGCCGGGCGGGATCATCTACATCGTGTCGTACCAGTTCGTGTCGCGCAGTATCGAGTCGTGGTTTGACGTGAACGTCGAGACCGCGCTGACCGCCGGCCTGAACCTCGGCCGCGGGATGCTCGACGCGTCGCTGTCCGACCTGCAGACGAAGGCGCGGCTGATGTCGGACCAGCTCGCGAGCGTCGATGCGAACACGAACGGCACGACACTCACGCTCTTGCGCCTGCGCGACCAGTTCGGCGTGCAGGATGCGACGATCGTCGAGCCGAGCCGCGGCGGCTCCGGCGCGGCGCCCGACCTGCACATCGTCGCGCAGGCATCGGGCAATTTCGCCGCGCTGATTCCGGACGACCTGCCGACTCCGCTGATGCTGAGCCAGGCCCGCGAACACGGCGCGTACGCGGCGATCGAGGGCGAGGTCGACGGCGACCCGCGCGCGCACGGCGCGAAGGGTGCGCTGCGGCTGCGCGTCGTGCGGCCGATACCCGATGCGACGACGTCGCTGCTGCAACCGGCGGAGCGATTCCTGCAGCTCACCCAGCCGGTGCCGCCCACGCTCGCGCACAACGCCGACGCGGTGCAGCGCGCGTATCGCGAGTACCAGGAAAAAGCGCTCGGCCGCACCGGGCTGCGCAAGATGTACATCGGCACGCTGACGCTCGCGCTGTTCCTCGCGACCTTCATCGCGATGATGCTCGCGCTCGCGCTCGGCCAGCAGCTCGCGCGACCGCTGTTCCTGCTCGCGCAGGGCACGAAGGAGATCACCGAAGGCGACTACACGCCGAAGCGCGAGATCAAGTCGCGCGACGAGCTCGGCTTCCTCACGCAGTCGTTCAACGCGATGACACGCCAGCTGTCCGAGGCGCGGCAGGCGGTCGAGAAGAACCGGATCGCGCTCGAGCATTCGAAGACGTATCTCGAGAGCATCCTCGCGAACCTGACGGCCGGCGTGTTCGTGCTCGATCGCCAGTTCCGGCTGACGACGGCCAACCGCGGCGCCGAGCGGATCTTCCGGCAGCCGTTCGGCGCGATGATCGGCACGGCGCTCGACCGGATCGGCGTCGTCGCGGAATTCGGCGCGATGGTGCGCAAGGCGTTCGCCGATCGCGAAGCGGCTTCGGACGGCGGCAGCGGCGATCGCGGTCACTGGCAGCAGCAGTTCGCGATCGAGGTGCCGGGCGAAGCCGATCCGCTGACCTTGCTCGTGCGCGGCACACGCCTCGTGTCGACGGTCGAGGGCGAGGCCGACGATCCACAGACGTCCGGCTACGTCGTCGTCTTCGACGACATCTCCGACGTGATTTCCGCGCAGCGTTCGGTCGCATGGGGCGAGGTCGCGCGGCGGCTCGCGCACGAGATCAAGAACCCGCTGACGCCGATCCAGCTGTCGGCCGAGCGGTTGCAGATGAAGCTGTCCGACAAGCTCGCACCGCCCGATGCGGACGTGCTCAAGCGCGGCGCGACGATGATCGTCAACCAGGTGGCCGCGATGAAGCGGATGGTCGACGATTTCCGCGAATATGCGCGCACGCCGCCGGCGGTGCTCGCGAACCTGCAGCTGAACGAACTGGCGAGCGAGGTGCTCGGGCTGTATGGTGTCGGCGAAGGCAAGAGCGCGATCGTCGCCGAACTCGCGCCGTCGCTGCCGGTGATTCGCGGCGACGCGACGCAACTGCGCCAGGTGATTCACAACCTGCTGCAGAACGCGCAGGACTCGGTCGCGGAAGTCGCGCATCCGCGTGTGTTGATCGAAACCAAGACAGTAGAATATGGCGACCCCGACGCCGAGGGCAAAACGCGCGTCGCGGTCCGTCTTACCGTGTCCGACAACGGGCCCGGTTTTCCGGCACGCATCCTGACCCGTGCGTTCGAGCCTTACGTGACGACGAAGGCGAAGGGCACGGGGCTCGGGCTGGCCACGGTCAAGAAAATCGTCGACGAGCACGGCGCGCGGATCGATCTGCGCAATCGCATGCACGGCGAGACCGTCGAGGGTGCGCAGGTGTCGATCCTGTTCCTGCAGATGGCGAGCGATACGCCAAGCGCCGAATCCGGCGCGCAGGGCGGGACGGCTCCCGCCAAGACAAAAGCAAGTATGCAGACAAAGGCAGCGTAAATGGCAACCATCCTGGTGGTAGATGATGAAATGGGCATCCGGGAATTGCTCTCGGAGATCCTCAGCGATGAAGGACATGTCGTCGAGGCGGCGGAGAACGCGCAGGCCGCGCGGGAATACCGCCTGAATCAGGCGCCCGATCTCGTGCTGCTCGATATCTGGATGCCCGATACCGACGGCGTCACGCTGCTCAAGGAATGGGCGGCGCAGGGCCTGTTGACGATGCCCGTGATCATGATGTCCGGGCACGCGACGATCGACACGGCCGTCGAGGCGACGAAGATCGGCGCACTCGATTTCCTCGAGAAGCCGATCGCGCTGCAGAAGCTGCTGAAGTCCGTCGAGCACGGTCTCGCGCGCGGCGCGGCGCCGGTGTCCGTCAATGCGGCCGCGAAAGCCGGTGTCGGGCAAGCATCGGGGCAGGCGGCAGTCGCATCCGCGGCCGCGCTGCCGACGCTCGGCGACGACATGGCCACGGCGCTCGGCCTCGCGGGCCAGACGGCCGCGATTCCGTTCGACATCCCGTTGCGCGAAGCGCGCGACGCATTCGAGCGCGCGTACTTCGAATATCACCTCGCACGCGAGAACGGCAGCATGACGCGCGTCGCGGAAAAGACGGGCCTCGAGCGCACGCACCTCTATCGCAAGCTCAAGCAACTCGGCGTCGAGCTCGGCAAGAAACCGTCCGAAGGCGCCGCATAAAATATTTCGCGAAAACACTTGCTCAGGAACGAATAGCTCGATATACTTTCATTCTTCGTTGGCCCGGTAGCTCAGTTGGTAGAGCAGCGGATTGAAAATCCGCGTGTCGATGGTTCGATTCCGTCCCAGGCCACCAGCATTTAAAACCCCAAGAATCGGAAGGTTCTTGGGGTTTTTCGTTTGTGGTGGGTATTGCGTGTCGTGGGCGGCGTGCCCGGCAGCATTCGCCGGGGCATGATAAAATCCGTGCCCGCTCAATGACTTAGCGCATCGCTTCATGCGCATGGCCGGTCGCCCGTGGCGCGCCTGCCGTGGTGCGCGGCAACGATGCCGCGCGATGAGCGGTATAAGCGCGCCGCCGCATTCGCGGCTGACCGCGCTGCCTATACTGGTCGGGCCGGCGCAGGCCGGCCGCGTCGGGCCGCCTGGCGGCAGCCGGCCTCGGGGCGCAGTGCGACGCGAGCCTACACATTCACGGAGTATCACGGTGATTCGGACAGACGCTAAAGACGGCGCGCTCGTGTTGTTTTCCGGCGGGCAGGATTCCGCCACGTGCGTGGCCTGGGCCCTGGAACGCTACCAGACGGTCGAGACGCTCGGCTTCGATTACGGCCAGCGTCATCGCGTCGAACTCGAGTGTCGCGAAGGCGTGCGCGAAGCGCTGAAGCGCAAGTTTCCGGCGTGGTCGGACCGCCTCGGCGACGATCACATGATCGATCTGTCGGTGCTTGGCGCGATCAGCGATACCGCGATGACGCGCACGATCGAGATCGAGACCTCGGCGAACGGCTTGCCGAACACGTTCGTGCCGGGCCGCAACCTGCTGTTCATGACGATCGCGGCCGCGATCGCCTATCGCCGCGGTCTGCGCGTGCTGGTTGGCGGAATGTGCGAGACCGATTTCTCGGGCTACCCGGACTGCCGCGACGACACGATGAAGGCGCTGCAGGTCGCGCTGAACCTCGGCATGGACACGCGTGTCGTGCTCGAGACCCCGCTGATGTGGCTGGACAAGGCGCAGACCTGGCAACTCGCCGAGCAACTCGGCGGGGAGGCACTCGTCGAACTGATCCGCGTCGAGACGCACACGTGCTACGTGGGCGAGCGCGCGGAACTGCACGACTGGGGCTTCGGCTGCGGCGAATGCCCGGCCTGCAAGCTGCGCAAGCGTGGCTACGAGGCCTACCTGAAGGGCGAGCGGGTGACCGAAGCGCCGCTGTGACGCGGGTGCGTCGGCGGCGCTGGATGAATAACGGATTCTGATCGACAACGAGCGGCGCAAGCCGGACGAAGCACGATGACTTACGCGGTCAAGGAAATTTTCTACACGTTGCAAGGCGAGGGCGCGAACGCGGGCCGTCCGGCCGTGTTCTGCCGGTTCGCCGGCTGCAATCTGTGGTCGGGCCGCGAAGAGGATCGTGCGGACGCCGTGTGTCGTTTCTGCGATACGGACTTCGTCGGCACCGATGGCGAGAACGGCGGCAAGTTCAAGGACGCCGAAGCGCTCGTCGCGACGATCGCCGGCCTGTGGCCGGACGGCGAAGCGCATCGCTTCGTCGTCTGCACGGGCGGCGAGCCGATGCTGCAGCTCGACCAGCCGCTCGTCGACGCGCTGCATGCAGCAGGCTTCGAGATCGCGATCGAGACCAATGGCTCGCTGCCGGTGCTCGAGACGATCGACTGGATCTGCGTGAGCCCGAAGGCCGACGCGCCGCTCGTCGTCACGAAGGGCAACGAGCTGAAGGTCGTGATCCCGCAGGACAACCAGCGGCTGGCCGACTACGCGAAGCTCGATTTCGAGTATTTTCTCGTGCAGCCGATGGACGGCCCGTCGCGCGATCTCAATACGAAGCTCGCGATCGACTGGTGCAAGCGGCATCCGCAGTGGCGGCTGTCGATGCAGACCCACAAATATCTGAACATTCCCTGAGCCACGGCTTTTGACATCGTGCTGATTACCCGAAAACTCGAATTCGACGCGGGCCACCGCATTCCCGATCACCGCAGCCAGTGCCGGAACCTGCACGGCCATCGCTACGTGCTCGAAGTCACGCTGCGCGGCGATCTCGTCGATACCGAGGGGGCGCCCGACCGCGGCATGGTGATGGATTTCGCCGACGTGAAGGCGCTCGCGGTCGAGCACCTCGTCAACAAGTGGGATCACGCGTTCCTGGTCTACGCGCGCGACGAAGTCGTGCGCTCGTTCCTCGAGCAGATGGCCGACCACAAGACCGTCGTGCTCGACCGGATCCCGACCGTCGAGAACCTTGCGGCGATCGCATTCGACATCCTCGCGAACGTGTACGACGCGCACTACGGCGTGAACCTGCGCCTGGAACGTGTGCGTCTGTACGAAACGCCGAACTGCTGGGCCGACGTCGAGCGCCAGCCCGGCCGCTGATATTGCCCTTTCGGCAGCCTCGCCAACCGGTGCGGGCTGCCTGCCACCGCGCCGTGCGGCCTCGTCCGGCGCCGCTTTCCACCTGTTCCCACATTCCGCGTAACGCCGCGCTATGATCGTTGCGTGGCACCGGAAAACGCATCCGCGCGACCCGCGCTGTCAGATCGGCCGCCTACGTCCGACCAACGTTCAGGGCCCCGGTCCGGCGCCGCCGTGCATGGCGGCCCGGCGTGTTACGCCCGCTTTGCTTGTTGCTTGTCCCGTTCGATTGCCGTTCCGTCCAGGAGGCCGTATCGATGAGCACGCTCACCAATTCCCTCAAACAACGTCTGCACGACGGCGACGAGCCGCTGTACGGCCTGTGGCTGTCGCTCGGCAGCGATTCGGTCGCGGAAGCGCTTGCGCACGCCGGCTACGACTGGCTCTGCATCGACATGGAGCACGCGCCGAACGACAGCCGCGACGTCGCGTCGCAACTGCGCGCGCTGGCGGCGGCGCACCTGCCGAGCGAGCCCGTGGTGCGCGTGCCGGGGCGCGAGCCGTGGCTCGTGAAGCGCGCGCTCGACGCCGGCGCGCGCACGCTGATGTTCCCGTGCATCGAGACGCCCGACGAGGCCGCGCACGCCGTGCGCCTCACGCGCTTCCCGTCGCCGGATTCCCCCGACGGGCTGCGCGGCGTGGCAGGCATGGTGCGGGCGGCGGCGTTCGGCATGCGCCGCGATTACCTGCAGACGGCGAATGCGCAGGTCGCGGTGATCGTGCAGATCGAATCGGCGCGCGGCATCGATGAAGTCGAGCGGATCGCCGCGACGCCGGGCGTCGACTGCCTGTTCGTCGGCCCGGCCGATCTGGCGGCGAGCCTCGGGCATCTCGGCGACAGCCGCCACCCGGACGTCGAAACCGCGATGGCGCGCGTGCTCGCGGCCGGCAAGCAGGCCGGCGTCGCGGTCGGCATCTTCGCGAACGATACGGCAACCGCGCGCCAGTATCGCGAGGCTGGCTACCGGATGATCACGCTGTCGGCCGACGTGAGCTGGCTGCTGCGTGCGACGCGCCAGGCGCTGCAGGAGGTGCGGTCATGAACGGCAGCGACGGCGCGGGATCCGGACGCGCGCGGCGTACGGCCGGCGTACGCGGGCGCATCGGCACGATGCTCGGGCTGTGGGCCGTGTGCGTCGCGGCGGTCGCGCAGAATGCGCCGCATGCGAAGCCGGACCCGGCGCGCGAGACCCAATCGGCGGTGGCCGACTACAACGCCGGCGACTATCGCGCGGCGCTGGTGCAGTTCCACGACGCGGCCGAACGCGGCGACCGGCTCGCGCAGTTCAACTACGCGATGATGCTGCTCACCGGCGTCGGCGTGACCGCGAACGTCGACGAAGGGCTGCGCTGGCTGAAGCGGGCGGCCGACGCGAATATGTCGCATGCGCAGTACGTGTACGGGCGGATGTTCGACGACGGCGAGTTTGTTGCGCGCAATCCGGCCGAAGCGCACCGCTGGTTCCTGCGCGCGGCGAAGCAGGGGCACGTGCAGGCCGAGCTGTCGCTCGCGAACCAGTTCCTCGACGGGCGCGGCACGCAGCGCGACAACCGGCAGGCGTTCGCGTGGTACAAGCAGGCAGCCGACGCGGGCGAGCCGACCGCACAGTACGTGACCGCGTCGTTCTACGAGCGCGGTGGCGACGGCGTCACGCAAAACCTGAACATCGCGCGCGCGTATTACGCGGCCGCGGCCGCGCAGGGCGACGAGACGGCCGGGCTGAAATTCAAGGAGCTGAGCGCGCGCCTGAAGACGCAGGAGCCGGCATCGGGCGCGGACCATGGGAACCCGCGCGCGACGCCGTAGTGAGCGGGCGGCACGCACTGCATTCGACCTGCCCAATGAAAAACGGCGCACGAGGCGCCGTTTTTCATTGCCGCGACTGCTCCGCTGGCGACTGCGTGTCGTGCGCGGCGTCAGCTCTTCATCAGCCGCCGCTGTCGCCCGACGCTCATGATCATCCCGATCGCGATGCCGAGCGTCGTGAGCGCGGTGCCGCCGTAGCTCATGAACGGCAACGGCACGCCGACGACGGGCAGCACGCCACTCACCATCCCGATGTTGACGAACGCATAGACGAAGAACGCGAGCGTGAGCGAGCCCGCGAGCAGACGGCCGAACAGCGTCGCGCCCTGCGCGGCGATGTAGAGCCCGCGCGCGATCAGCGCCATGTAGAGCGTCAGCAGCACGAGGCCGCCGACGAGCCCCCATTCCTCCGAGAACACCGCGAAGATGAAGTCGGTGTGTTTCTCCGGAATGAACTCGAGGTGGGCCTGCGTGCCCTTCAGGTAGCCCTTGCCGAGCACGCCACCCGAGCCGATCGCAATCACGGCCTGGATCGTATGGAAGCCCTTGCCGAGCGGGTCGGAGGTCGGGTCGAGCAGCGTGCACACACGGTGCTTCTGGTAGTCGTGCATCAGCGGCCACTGCACTTCGGGCTGGCAGATGCGCTCTTCGAACACGGCGATCGAGCCGACCGCGATCACGCCCGCGACGAGCACCGGCACGATCAGCTTGAACGACAGGCCGGCGAGGTAGATCACGAAGAAGCCGGCCGCGAACACGAGCAGGCCCGTGCCGAGATCGGGCTGCTTGGCGATCAACCCGACCGGCACCATCAGGATCCCGAACGCGGCGACGAAGTCGTACCAGCGCAGCCCGCCTTCGCGGCGCTGGTAATACCACGCGAGCATCAGCGGTGTCGCGATCTTGAGGATTTCCGACGGCTGGATCACGACGCCGACGTTCAGCCAGCGCTTCGCGCCCTTCTTGGTCATCCCGAACAGCGCGACCGCGACCAGCAGCGCGACCCCGAACGAATACAGCGGGACCGCGAAGCGCATCAGCGTCGTCGGCGGAATGTTGGCGATCACCCACATCAGCACGAACGTCAGCAGGATGTTGCGCAATTGGTCCTCGACGCGGCCCGGCATGTCGATCGACGCGCTGTACAGCGTGACGATGCCGACGCACAGCAGCAGGAACACGATGAGGGCGAGCGGGCGGTCGAAGCCCGCGAACATCTGCTTGATCTTGTCGAGCCAGGCGCGCTTGTCGAATTGCATGCCTTTCTCCGTTAATGAGCGGTGCCGGCGTTCGCCGCTTTCGCGGCGGCCGGGGCACGGGAGTTGTCGTCGCGCGGCGCGGTGGCGAGCGGCTGCGCGTCGCTGGCGGGCCGGCGAGGCCGGTGCGGGCGCCGGATCGGCGGCAGGCTCGCGGCCATCGGCGCTGCTGCGCTCGCGACGGCGGGCTGCGCCGCGCTTGCCCCGGCCGCGCCCGATGCATCGGGCGCCGACGCGGCCGATGCCGCATCCGCCGCGCTGGCCGCGACCGGCACGACGGGCTGGGGAAGCGCCTTGAAGCCGGCCGCGACGGACACGGTCTTCGAGGCATCGCCGATCACCGGCGCGTTGATCGGCTCGGTCGCCGACGCAGCGGCGGCGACGGCGGCCGCCTCGTTCTCCGGTTTCTGGCGATCGACGAGGTAGAAATCGAGCACGCGGCGCGCGATCGGGCCGGCGGCCTGCGCGCCCCAACCGCCGTTCTCGACGATCAGCGCGATGGCGATCTGCGGATGGTCGACCGGCGCGTACGCGATGAACAGCGCGTGGTCGCGCAAGTGCTCGGCGAGCAGGTGCCCCTTGTAGTTCGAGCCCTGCAGCGAGAACACCTGCGCGGTACCGGTCTTGCCGGCCGCGAGGTACGGCGCGCCGCGGAACACCTTGTACGCGGTGCCGGACGGGTTCTCGATCACGTTCTCCATCCCGCGCTTCACCACGTCGATGTCGGCCTGCTTGAGCGGAATCGTTTCGCTTTCCTTCGGCACGGTCAGATGGCGCCCGCGCGTGATCGGATCCTCGACCTCCTTCACGAGGTGGGGCTTCATCACGACGCCGTTGTTCGCGAGCGTCGCGGTGGCGTGCGCGAGCTGCAGGATCGTGAACGAGTTGTAGCCCTGGCCGATCCCGAGGCTGATCGTCTCGCCGTCGAACCACTTCTGCTGAGCGGCCTTCTTGAACGCCTTCTTCTTCCAGTCGGTCGACGGCAGGATCCCGCGCGCCTCGCCCTGGATGTCGATGCCGGTGATCTGGCCGAAACCGAACGGCTTCATGAAGTTCGCGATCGCGTTCACGCCGAGGTCGCGCGCGAGCATGTAGAAGTAGGTGTCGTTCGACACCATGATCGCCTTGTTCATGTCGACCCAGCCCTGGCCCGAGCGCACGTCGTTGCGGAACGTGTGACCACCGAACGTGAAGTAGCCGGGATCCTGGAAGCCCCAGCCCGGCGAGCGCTTGCCGAGCGTCAGGCCGGCCAGCGCCATGAACGGCTTGTACGTCGAGCCGGGCGGGTAGGTGCCGTGCAGCGGGCGGTTCAGGAGCGGCTTGTCGGTGGAGTTGTTCAGCTCGTCCCAGGTCTGCTGGTCGATGCCGTCGACGAACGAATTCGGGTCGAAGCTCGGCGACGACACGAACGCGAGCACGTCGCCCGACTTCGGCTCGATCGCGACGAGCGCGCCGCGCTTGCCGGCAAACGCCTGCTCGGCGACCTGCTGCAGCCCGATGTCGAGCGACAGCACGAGGTTGTTGCCGGGCGTCGCCTGCGTGCGCGACAGCGTGCGCACGGGCCGGCCGCCGGCCGTCACTTCGACTTCCTCGAAGCCCGTGAGGCCGTGCAGCTCGGTTTCGTAGCTCTGCTCGACGCCGATCTTGCCGATGTAGTCGGTGCCCTTGTAGTTGTTCGCGTCGCGACGCGGATCGTAGTGTTCCTGGTCGCTGTCGTTGTCGTCGCTTATCGCGTCGATGCGATCCTGGTCGCGCTTCGAGATCCGGCCGATGTAGCCGATCACGTGCGCGGCGGTCGTGCCGAGCGGATATTGGCGGAACAGGCGCGCGCGCACGTCGACGCCGGGGAAGCGGAAGCGCTGCGCGGTGAAGCGCGCGACTTCCGCGTCCGTGAGGCGCGTGCGGATCGGCAGGCTCTCGAAGTTCTTCGAGTCTTCCTGCAGCTTCTTGAAGCGGCGGCGGTCGCGCGCGTCGATCGGGATGATCGCGGACAGCTTGTCGATCGTGTTGTCGAGCGTGTCGTCGAGCTTCGACGGCGTGATCTCGAGCGTGTACGCCGAATAGTTTTTCGCGAGGACCACGCCGTTGCGATCGGTGATGATCCCGCGGTTCGGCACGATCGGCGCGACCGAGATGCGGTTTTCCTCGGCCTGCAGCGCGTATTTGCCGTGCTGCATCAACTGCAGGTAGAAGAAGCGGCTCGCGAGCAGCCCGAAGCAGACGAACACGAACACGCCCGCCGCCGCGACGCGCAGGCGGAACTTCGAGAGCTGCTGTTGGGTGTCGTTGAATTCGGTCATGCGGTTACGATCGATCTGGCCCGTGCGCGGCGACCACGCGCGGGCGAGGAGCCGCCCCGGAGCGCGGCGCGCGGGCGTGGGGGCGGCAGGTATTCAAGGTCGGTCCGGCTCAGATGGGGCGCGTATCGTCCGGGTCGACCGGGCGGCGTTGCGGCATCAGCAGCAGGTGGCTCGCGATCGGCCACAGCGCGGCCTCGACGAAGCCGTCCACCAGATAGCGCCAGCCGGGAAACGCGGCGCCCATCACGAGGCGGATCACGAACGGCACCAGCTGCGCGACGACGAGCAGCGGCGTGACGTACAGCACCTGCACGCCGATCGGCATCCACAGCACGCGGCGGTGGATCGTGATCGCGCCGTACGACAGCAGCGTATAGGCAAGCGCGTGCTCGCCGAGCAGCCCCGCGTCATGCACGTCCATCAGGATGCCGAGCGCGAACGCGACACCCATCCCGACCTTGCGCGGCTGGTGGATGTTCCAGAACAGCAGCACGAGCGCGACGAAGTCGGGCACGCCCGGCAGGCGGCCCCACGGCATCAGGTTCAGCAGGAACGCGGCGGCGAGGCTGAAGACGATGAAATACGGGTTGACCGGCTGCAGGATGTATTGCGGGCGGTTCATCGCTGGGCTCCTGGTTGCCCGGCCGCGGGCTTCGCGGGCGCGACGGCGGGCTTGGCCGGAGCGACGGGTGCCGACGGCGCGGGTTTCGCGCCGGGCGCGGCCGCGGCGGCCGCCTTCGCGTTCGCGTCGGCCTTTTCTGCCTTGTCACCCTTCGCGGCGGCCTTGGCGCCCTTCTTGCCCTTCGCGTTCTTCTCGGCGGCCGGGTCGGGCTCGACCGGGCGCGGCGGGACGTCGTTCTGGTAGTGCAGCACGAGCATCTGGCGCGCGCCGCGCACGGCGGCGACCGGCGCGCAGGTCACGCGCGCGAATGCGGTATCGGCGAGCTTGTCGACGCGCACGACCTTCGCGACCGGCAGGCCCGGCGGGTACACGCCGTCGAGGCCGCTCGTGACGAGTTCGTCGCCGGCGACGAGGTCCGAGCTCGTCGGCACGAAGCGCAGGTCGAGCGAATCGCCCTTCGGCGTCCCGTAGATCACGCTGCGCAGGCCGGTGCGCAGCACCTGCACGGGGATCGCGAGATCGCGGTCGGTGATCAGCGTGACTTCGGCCTGCAGCGGGAACACGCGCGTGATCTGGCCGATCACGCCGTCCTCGCTGACGACCGGTGCGCCGTTCTGGATGCCTTGCTGCGAACCTTGCCCGATCACGATCTTCTGCGTGAACGGGTCGCTGGTGTCGTACTGGATCTCGACGGGCGTCGATTGCGTCGCGATGTGCTGGCGCAACTCGAGCACCGCGCGCAGATGCATGTTTTCCTGCGTGAGCACCGCGGCCTGGTTGGCCTGCGTGGACAGCTGCAGGTTGCGCTTGCGCAGCGCGTCGTTCTCGTGGCGCAGCGATGCACCCGTGACGGCGATGTCGGCCGCGCCCATGAACAAGTCACGCGGCACGAGCGCCGCGCGCTGCAGCGGGTACAGCACGGTGCCCAGCACGCCGCGGACGATTTCGAGCGTGCTGAAGCGCGCGTCCGACACGAGGAGCGCGATGGCGAGGGCGACGAAGAAGATGAGCCGCGCGAGCGCGGGCGGACCTTGCTTGAAGAGGGGCGGCGGACTGTATTCCATGGTCGGCGCCGGGCGCGTGGGATCGGTTAAATAATGCTCAGACGCGCAAACGGCGTGGCGGTTCGTTCTGAACGAGCGATCCGGCCACGCCGCGGGTGCGTCATATCAAACGGGACTGCTTAGGCGATCACTCGTACGAGAAGATGCTGCCCAGCTTGTCCATGCGCTCGAGCGCCATGCCCGAACCGCGTACGACGCAGGTGAGCGGATCTTCGGCGACGAGCACCGGCAGGCCGGTTTCTTCCGCGAGCAGGCGATCGAGGTCGCGCAGCAGCGCACCGCCGCCCGTCAGCATCATCCCGCGCTCGGCGATGTCGGCGCCGAGTTCCGGCGGCGTCTGCTCGAGCGCGATCTTTACCGACGACACGATCTGGTTCAGCGGATCGGTCAGTGCTTCGAGGATTTCGTTGCTGGAGATCGTGAAGCTGCGCGGAATGCCTTCCGACAGGTTGCGGCCCTTCACTTCCATTTCCTTGACTTCGGAGCCCGGGAACGCGGAGCCGATTTCCTTCTTGATCGCCTCGGCCGTCTGCTCGCCGATCAGCATCCCGTAGTTGCGGCGGATGTAGTTGACGATCGCCTCGTCGAACTTGTCGCCGCCGACGCGCACCGAGCCCTTGTACACGATGCCGCCAAGCGAGATCACGCCGACTTCCGTCGTGCCGCCGCCGATGTCGACGACCATCGAGCCCGTGGCTTCCGACACCGGCAGGCCCGCGCCGATCGCAGCCGCCATCGGTTCCTCGATCAGGTAGACCTGCGACGCGCCGGCGCCATGCGCGGCTTCCTTGATCGCGCGACGCTCGACCTGGGTCGAGCCGCACGGCACGCAGATGATGATGCGCGGCGACGGCGAGAACATGCGCGACTCGTGCGCCGTCTTGATGAACTGCTTGATCATCTGCTCGGTGACGGTGAAGTCGGCGATCACGCCGTCCTTCATCGGGCGGATCGCCTCGATGTTGCCCGGCACCTTGCCGAGCATCTGCTTGGCTTCCTTGCCGACCGCCTGGATCGTCTTCTTGCCGTTGGGGCCGCCTTCCTGGCGAATCGACACGACGGACGGCTCATCGAGCACGATGCCCTTGCCGCGCATGTAGATCAGGGTGTTTGCGGTGCCGAGGTCGATCGCCAGATCGTTGGAGAAGTAGCTGCGCAAAAAACCGAACATTCAGAATCCTGTTTCGCTCTGGGCCGGCCCTGCATAGCGAACGCTGAGGGCGGCAGCGGAAAAAATAACAGCCTCGGGAAGCGTGGCGGAAGCGGCCGCCGCGGCGCACGAAGCTGCGAGTGATGGCTACCGGGGATCGCACGAAGCACGCACGGCTTGCCGAAGCGGGGCGAAACGGTGCGGGAAAAGGCTGCCGGGTTTGGGTCGAACGCGTAATGATACCTTATAATTTCTCGGTATTTGAATCGAAACGGACGGTATTTTTGCCGCTTCGGCCCTGATTTTTGAGGGTGGGATCGCACCCTCCAACCCCCCGCCGCAGCGCGGTTTTCATGCGCTGCGCAGCCTTGTTTTTCCGGTGATCGCATGGCCCTGACCCTGACCGATGTGAAACGCATCGCGCACCTGGCGCGACTCGAAATGGCCGACGCCGACGCCGAGCATACGCTCGGCCAGCTCAATGAATTCTTCGGCCTCGTCGAGCAGATGCAGGCGGTCGACACCGCCGGCATCGCGCCGCTCGCCCACCCGATCGAACAGATCCAGGAAGTCGCGCAGCGCCTGCGCGACGACGCCGTGACGGAAGTCGTCAATCGCGACGACAACCAGCGTCCGGCGCCGGCCGTCCAGGACGGCCTCTATCTCGTGCCGAAGGTGATCGAGTAAGCATTCGATGACAAGCGCGCCGCCTTCGCGCCGCGCGCCACCCAGAATTCCCAGGAAAACCACTCAATGCACGCAAAAAGCCTGACCGAACTGCGCGCCGCGCTCGCCGCCAAGGAATGCTCGGCCGTCGAGCTCGCGCAGCTCTACCTGAAACGGATCGACGCGGCACGCGACCTGAACGCGTTCGTCCATGTCGACGCCGACCTCACCCTCGCGCAGGCGAAGGCCGCCGACGCCGAACTCGCGCGCGGCGCGGGCGGCGCGCTGACCGGCCTGCCGATCGCGCACAAGGACGTGTTCGTCACGCGCGGCTGGCGCTCGACCGCGGGCTCGAAGATGCTCGCGAACTACGAAAGCCCGTTCGACGCGACCGTCGTCGCCCGCCTGCAGGCGGCCGGCATGGTCACGCTCGGCAAGACCAACATGGACGAGTTCGCGATGGGCTCGTCCAACGAGAATTCGGCGTTCGGCGCGGTGAAGAACCCGTGGGACACGACCGCCGTGCCGGGCGGCAGCTCGGGCGGCAGCTCGGCCGCCGTCGCCGCGCGCCTCGCGCCGGCCGCGACCGGCACCGACACCGGCGGCTCGATCCGCCAGCCCGCGTCGTTCGCGGGCGTGACGGGCATCAAGCCGACCTACGGCCGCGTGTCGCGCTACGGGATGATCGCGTTCGCGTCGTCGCTCGACCAGGGCGGTCCGATGGCGCAGAGCGCGTCCGACTGCGCGCTGCTGCTGAATGCGATGGCCGGCTTCGACGAGCGCGACTCGACGAGCCTCGAGCGCGACGATGAAGACTTCACGCGCCACCTCGGCCAGCCGTGGGCGCCGGGCAACGATGCGGGCAAGCCGCTCGCGGGCCTGCGCATCGGCCTGCCGAAGGAATACTTCGGCGACGGCCTCGCCGACGACGTGCGCGCGTCGATCGACGCGGCGCTCAAGCAATACGAGGCGCTCGGCGCAACACTCGTGCCGGTGTCGCTGCCGAAGACGGAACTGTCGATCCCCGTGTATTACGTGATCGCGCCGGCCGAGGCGTCGTCGAACCTGTCGCGTTTCGACGGCGTGCGCTTCGGCCACCGCGCCGCGCAGTACGGCGACCTGCTCGACATGTACAAGAAGTCGCGCGCCGAAGGCTTCGGCCCCGAGGTGAAGCGCCGGATCCTGGTCGGCACCTACGTGCTGTCGCACGGCTACTACGACGCGTACTACCTGCAGGCGCAGAAGATCCGCCGCATCATCGCGAACGATTTCCAGGAAGCGTTCAAGTCCTGCGACGTGATCATGGGCCCGGCGTCGCCGACGGTCGCATGGGATCTCGGCGCGAAGGGCGACGATCCGGTGCAGATGTATCTCGCGGATATCTACACGCTGTCGGTGAGCCTCGCAGGCCTGCCCGGCATGAGCGTGCCGTGCGGCTTCGGCGCCGGCGCGAACGCGAAGCGCCCGGTCGGTCTGCAGATCATCGGCAACTATTTCAACGAAGCCCGGATGCTGCAGGTCGCCGACGCGTTCCAGCGCGCGACCGACTGGCACAAGCAAGTTCCGGCGGGGGTGTAAGCATATGACTCAATGGGAAGTCGTCATCGGTCTCGAGACGCACGCGCAACTGTCGACCGTCTCGAAGATTTTCTCCGGCGCGTCGACGCAGTTCGGCGCCGAGCCGAACACGCAGGCCTGCCCGGTCGACCTGGCGCTGCCGGGCGTGCTGCCGGTGCTGAACCGCGGCGCGGTCGAACGCGCGATCCGCTTCGGCCTCGCGATCGGCTCGACCATCGCGCCGCGCAGCATCTTCGCGCGCAAGAATTATTTCTACCCCGATCTGCCGAAGGGTTATCAGATCAGCCAGTACGAGATTCCGGTCGTGCAGGGCGGCTCGATCACGATCCAGGTGCCCGCCAACGAGAAGGCCGGCAAGGAAGCGTACGAGAAGACGGTCAACCTGACCCGCGCGCACCTCGAGGAAGACGCGGGCAAGTCGCTGCACGAAGACTTCGCCGGTATGACGGGGATCGACCTGAACCGCGCGGGCACGCCGCTGCTCGAGATCGTCACCGAGCCGGAAATGCGTAGCGCGGCCGAGGCCGTGGCCTATGCGAAGGCGCTGCACGCGCTCGTCGTGTGGCTCGGCATCTGCGACGGCAACATGCAGGAAGGCTCGTTCCGCTGCGACGCGAACGTGTCGGTGCGGCCGGTCGGCCAGGAGAAGTTCGGCACGCGCGCCGAGATCAAGAACCTGAACTCGTTCCGGTTCCTCGAGGAAGCGATCAACTACGAAGTGCGCCGCCAGATCGAGCTGATCGAGGACGGCGGCGAAGTCGTGCAGGAAACGCGCCTCTACGATCCGGACAAGCGCGAGACGCGTTCGATGCGCAGCAAGGAAGACGCGCACGACTACCGCTACTTCCCCGATCCGGACCTGATGCCGCTCGTGATCGGCCAGGACTGGATCGAGCGCGTGCAGTCCGGGATGCCCGAGCTGCCGGCCGCGATGCAGCAGCGCTTCGTCGAGCAGTACGGCGTGTCCGCGTACGACGCGGGCGTGCTGACGTCGAGCAAGGCGATGGCCGCGTATTTCGAGGCCGTGGTCGCAAAGGCCGGCGCGGCGAACGCGAAGATCGCCGCGAACTGGCTGATGGGCGACGTATCGTCGCAGCTGAACCGCGACGGCATCGAGATCGACGCGATTCCGGTTTCGGCGGCCCAGCTCGCGCTCGTGCTGCAGCGCATCGCCGACGGCACGATCTCGAACAAGATCGCGAAGGAAATCTTCTCGACGATCTGGGACGAGAAGGCGACCGACGACGGCGCGGCCGACCGCATCATCGATGCGAAGGGGCTGAAGCAGATCTCCGACACCGGCGCGCTGGAAGCGATCATCGACGAGGTGCTCGCGGCGAACGCGAAGTCAGTCGAGGAATTCCGCGCGGGCAAGGAAAAAGCGTTCAACGCGCTGATCGGCCAGGCGATGAAGGCGACCAAGGGCAAGGCCAATCCGCAGCAGGTCAACGAGTTGCTGAAGAAGAAGCTCGGCTGAGCATGGCCGCGCGCCTGAACCGCGCCTGACGACGGGCCGCCGCCGAACCTGTTCGGGGCGGCCCGTCGTTTTGGTGCATGCGTTATCGTGTGCGCATGTGCCTCGCACCGCCCAACGGAGGAACGAATGGCGAAACAACCGTCGCTCGACGATTTCCGCGTGCCGTACAGCACGCGCGAGAAGGAAGCCGCCGCATTCACGCTCGATGCGTTCGACCCGGCTGCAAAGCCGTTCTCGTCGGGGTCGAAGGATGCCGACCGCGAACGGCTGTCGGCCGTGTCGATCGAGCTCGACGTGCAGCAGGAGCGTCTGCACACGCAGCAGAAGAAGCGCGTGCTGCTCGTGCTGCAGGGGATGGATACCAGCGGCAAGGACGGCACCGTGCGCGCCGTGTTCCGCGAGGTCGATCCGCTCGGCCTGCGCGTCGTGTCGTTCAAGGCGCCGACGCCGATCGAAGCCGCGCACGACTTCCTGTGGCGCGTGCATGCGCAGGTGCCGGCCGCGGGCGAGCTCGCGATCTTCAACCGCAGCCACTATGAAGACGTGCTCGTGCCGCGCGTGCTCGACGCGATCGACAGCAAGGAGTGCGAGCGCCGCTACCGGCAGATCCGCGATTTCGAGACGATGCTGGTCGAGAACGGCACGACCATCATCAAGTGCTTCCTGCACATCTCGAAGGACGAACAGCGCGCGCGGCTGCAGGCGCGTATCGACGATCCGACCAAGCACTGGAAGTTCGACATCTCCGATCTCGACGCGCGCAAGCGCTGGGACGCATATCAGTCCGCGTACCGCGACACGCTCGCCGCGACGTCGGCCGAGCATGCGCCGTGGTACGTGATCCCGGCGGACTCGAAGACGCACCGGAACGTGATGATCGCCGAGCTGCTGCTGCGCACGATGACCGACATGAAGCTGGAATTCCCGCCGGCGAAGCCCGAGCTCGAAGGCGTGAAGATCCGCTAGCCTGCGATCCTGTAACAACATCGAACTGAACTGAACAACGGAACCCGACATGATGCGAGTGATTACCGCCAACCTGAACGGCATCCGCTCCGCCGCGAAGAAGGGCTTCTTCGAATGGCTCGGCGAACAGAACGCCGATTGCGTGTGCGTGCAGGAAATCAAGGTATCGGCCGACGACCTGCCGGCTGAATTCGTCGAGCCGCACGGCTTCAGGAGCTATTTCCACCACGCCGAGAAGAAGGGCTACAGCGGCGCGGGCGTGTACAGCCGCCACGAGCCCGATGACGTGATCATCGGCTTCGGCAGCAGCGAATTCGATTCCGAGGGGCGCTACGTCGAGGCGCGCTACGGCAAGCTGTCGGTCGTGTCGGTGTACGTGCCGTCCGGCTCGAGCGGCGAAGAGCGCCAGCAGGCGAAGTACCGCTTCATGGACGAATTCATGCCGCACCTCGCCGAGCTGAAGAAGAAGCGCGAGGTGATCCTGTGCGGCGACGTGAACATCGTCCACAAGGAAATCGACATCAAGAACTGGAAGAGCAACCAGAAGAACTCGGGCTGCCTGCCGGAAGAGCGCGAGTGGCTCACGAAGCTGTTCGACGATGTCGGCTACGTCGACGTGTTCCGCACGCTCGACCAGCGCCCCGAGCAGTACACGTGGTGGAGCAACCGCGGCCAGGCGTATGCGAAGAACGTCGGGTGGCGGATCGACTACCAGATCGCGACGCCCGGCGTGGCCGGTACCGCGAAAAGCACGTCGATCTTCAAGGACATCAAGTTCAGCGATCACGCGCCGCTGACGGTGGATTACGACTACAAGAAGTGATCGTCGGCGCACCGCCGCGCGCGTAGCCGTCGGGCCGTCCGGTCGCCGGATGCAGAACGGGCCGCATGTCGAACATGCGGCCCGTTTCGTTTGGCGCGCGGCTTACTGCTTGATCGACGCCATGTCGATCACGAACCGGTACTTCACGTCGCTCTTCAGCATCCGCTCGTAAGCGGTGTTGATCTGCTGCATCGGAATCGTCTCGATATCCGACGTGATGCCATGCTTCGCGCAGAAATCGAGCATTTCCTGCGTCTCCGCGATCCCGCCGATCAGCGAGCCCGCGAGGCGGCGGCGCTTGAAGATCAGGTTGAACACCTGCGGCGACGGATGGTCGTGCTCCGGCGCGCCGACGAGCGTCATCGTGCCGTCGCGCTTGAGCAGGTGCAGGAACGGGTTCAGGTCGTGCTGCGCGGCGACCGTGTTCAGGATGAAATCGAAGCTGTTCAGGTGCGCGTTCATCTGCGCCTCGTCCTTCGAGATCACCACTTCATGCGCGCCGACGCGCTTGCCGTCCTCGATCTTCGACGGCGACGTCGTGAACAGCACGACGTGCGCGCCCATCGCGCGCGCGAGTTTCACGCCCATGTGGCCAAGCCCGCCGAGGCCGACGATCCCGACCTTCTTGCCGGGGCCGACGTTCCACTGGCGCAGCGGCGAATAGGTCGTGATCCCCGCGCACAGCAGCGGCGCGGCGCCGGCCGGGTCGAGCGTCTCGGGCACGCGCAGCACGAATGCCTCGTCGACGACGAGCTGCGTCGAATAGCCGCCGTACGTGACATCGCCGGTCACGCGATCCTGGCCGTTGTAGGTGCCGACGAAGCCGTTCTCGCAATACTGCTCGAGGCCTTCCGCGCAGCTGGGGCAGGTGCGGCACGAATCGACGAGACAGCCGACGCCGACCAGCTCGCCGACCTTGAAGCGCGACACCTGCGGGCCGGTCGCGGTCACGCGGCCGACGATTTCATGGCCCGGCACGACCGGGTAGATCGTGTTGCGCCATTCGTTGCGGGCCTGATGCAGGTCCGAGTGGCAGACGCCGCAGTAGAGCACCTCGATCTGGACGTCGAGGTCGCGCAGCGCGCGGCGCTGGAATTCGAACGGGGCGAGCGGTGACTGCGCGTCGGTCGCCGCGTAAGCGTAGGTTGTGCTCATGCAGGGGCTCCTTGTCCGGGAAAACATCCGGCGAATCAGACTGCCGCCGCGTCATGTGGCGACGCGGCGAGACAGGTGCCCATCGTAAGGAGCGAGCGGCGTCGGCGAAATACACGAAGGTCTCGAAGATTTGCCTATTCCTCTCGAATTGCGCGCGAACGGCCGTAAAAACGCTTTCAAGGTGCTACATTGCGAGCCTGATTCTCTTGCAGGACAGGATGACGCCGATGAGCTTCCAGCCCCTTTCAGAAGACGCGGGCGACCGTGTGCGGCGCCGCATGATCGAGCTGCATTCGCGTCTCGCACCGAACGACGGCGATACGCTGGCGGCGCTCGACGGCGTGCGCTTCATCCGCGTGAGCCGTCCGGTGCCGCGCATGCCGGTGCTGTACGAGCCGAGCATCATCGTCGTGTGCCAGGGCCGCAAGCTCGGCTATCTCGGCGATCGCTCGTTCGTCTACGACGCGCAGCAGTATCTCGTGCTGTCGGTGCCGCTGCCGTTCGAATGCGAGACCTTCGCGAGCATCGACGAGCCGTTTCTCGCGATCTCGATCCGCGTCGATCTCGCGGTGATCGCCGAGCTCGCGATCCTGCTCGACGAGACGCTCGGTGCGGCGGTCGGCGAGCCGCACGGCGTCTGTTCGACGCCGCTGGATGCGCCGCTCGCCGACGCGGTGGTGCGGCTGCTCGAAGTGCTCGCGTCGCCGCACGACACGCGCGTGCTCGGGCCGGCGATCATGCGCGAGATCGCGTATCGCGTGCTGACGGGCGCGCAGGGCGACGCGATTCGCGCGGCGCTCGTTCAGCAACATCATTTCGGCCGCATCGCGAAGGCGCTGCGGCGCATCCATGCGGACCTGAAGGCCGATCTCGACGTCGAGACGCTCGCGCGCGAGGCCGGGATGAGCCTGGCGGTGTTCCATGCGCAGTTCAAGCACGTGACGGCGACGTCGCCGATGCAGTACGTGAAGGCCGCGCGCCTGCACCAGGCGCGGTTGATGATGGTGCAGGACGGTCTCGGGGCAGGTGCCGCCGCGGCGCGGGTCGGCTATGCGAGCGCATCGCAGTTCAGCCGGGAGTTCAAGCGGCTGTTCGGCCGCAGCCCGGGAGACGACGTGCGCTGGATGCGCGAAAGCGGCAGCCGGCCCGTCGAGTCGGCAGTCGGCGCGTAGCGCCCGGCCTCATACGCCGCTGACGCGCGCCGGCGATGCGCGGCGGGGAAGCCGCCGCATGCGGCGCTCAGCGCCGCACGATCTTGCGCCGCTGCGCGCTGATGCCCGCGTAGTCGGGGAGCGTGTCGACCCGTTTGCCGACTGCCTTCGCATACAGCGGCATCAGGTCCGGCAGGCGGTTCAGCAGATCCTGCCGCCGCGCGGCGTTGTACGGATGCATGTAGATGAAGCCCGATGTCCTGTTCGCGCGCGTCGCCGCCGCGAGCTTGTCCCACAACGTGATCGCCGCGCGCGGATCGAAGCCCGCGCGGGCGGCAATGTCGCCGCCGATCACGTCGGCTTCGGTTTCGTCGGTCGGGTCGTAGCGCAGCGTCTGCAGACGCGCGCCGAGGTTCAGCGCCTGCGGCAGCGGCTCGCCGACGCCGAACAGCGGCGGCAGCGAGGCCGCGCGCAGCGACGTTTGCGACGTCGTGCTGAAATTGCTGCGTGCGTGTTCGCGCAGCGCATGCGCGATGCCGTGCGCGAGCAGCACACCGAACTCGTCGTCGTTCAGGCGGACGCGATCGAGCATCCCGCCGTACACGAGCACCTTGCCGCCCGGCAGGCACGTGACGCGGATGTCGCGCGAGCGGATCGCGTTGACGTCCCATGCCCAGTTCTTCACGCGATCGTTCCACTTCACCGAATACGGCGCGAGCTTCATGACGATCGCGCGCAGTCGCTTCACGCGCGGCTGGTTGGCGGGCAGCAGACGGTCGCTGTCGGCGGCCGCCTGCACGATCTGCGCGTATTCGCTCGCGGTGAGCTGCTCGAGCAGCGGCGACGGGATCAGCGTGCGGAACGCGATCGCGTTGCCGTAGCGCACCTGCTGCGACGTCGACGTGTAGGCCTTCGCAGGCACGGCGGCGCCGGTCGGCTGCGCGGCTTCGGCGGCGGACTGCGCAACCGGAGCGGCGGGCGTGGACGGCGCAGCCGGCGCGATGGCGGGCGCGGAGCCGGCCGCAGCCGCACTTGTGTCGGTCGCATGCACGCTTCCCGCCGCGCCGAGCGTCGCGAGGCCGACGCTCAGCGCGGCGGCGACGCGTGCCGCGCGATGCAGTCGATCATTGCGCACGGCTGGCCTCGCCGTTGCGCGCGGTGCCGTTCCAGGGCGCGATCTTGAACAGCAGCAGCATGCCGGGGATCGCGAGCGCGGTGCACACGATGAAGTAGTCCAACCAGCCGATCTTCGCGACGATGAAGCCGCTCGCGGCCGAGGCGAGCGTGCGCGGCACGGACGCGAGACTCGTGAACAGCGCGAACTGCGTGGCCGTGTAGCGCGGATCGGTCGTGCTCGCGATATACGCGACGAACGCGGCCATCGTCAGGCCGGTGGTGAACGTTTCGGCGGCGTAGACGAGCGCGAGCGCGACCGTCATCGGGCTCAGATGCGGCGTGACCTCGAAGCCGAAGACCGACAGGAACGACGCGAGCGCGTGACTTGCCGCGACCGTGAAGTCGTAAAGCACCGCGAGCACCGGCGAGCCGGGGCCGACCTGCGCGAGCCACGCGAAGCCGAGCGTCGACACCATCTGCAGCGCGCCGAAGATCCAC
This sequence comes from Burkholderia sp. PR2, assembly GCF_052372875.1. Classification (NCBI taxonomy): domain Bacteria; kingdom Pseudomonadati; phylum Pseudomonadota; class Betaproteobacteria; order Burkholderiales; family Burkholderiaceae; genus Burkholderia; species Burkholderia sp. PR2. The sequence goes on along the minus strand of NZ_JBQRWH010000004.1, from coordinate 3,278,940 downwards.
AGCCCGCGGCCGATGCCGATCTTCACGAGCCAGATGCCGCCGATGATGCCGCCGGCAACGCTCGCGACGAGCGCGGTGGTTTTCGCGACGATGCCGATTTCGGTGCGCGTGAAGCCGATATCGAGGAAGAACGACGTCGACAGCGTGGTGGCCATCGTGTCGCCGATCTTGAACAGGAAGATGAACGCGATGACGAGCAGCGCACCGCGCCAGCCGTCGCGCTGGATGAATTCGCGGAACGGCAGCACGATCGCGTCGCGCAGGTTGCGCGGCGGCGCGCCGATCACCTCGGGCTCGCGCACGACGAGCGTCATCAGGATGCCCGGCAGCATGAATGCGCCGGTGATCGCGAACACGACGTCCCACGGCATGTGGTCGGACAGGATCAGCGCGAGCGAACCGGGGATCAGCGCGGCGAGCTTGTACGCGTTCACGTGTATCGCGTTGCCGAGGCCCTGCTCGGTGTCGCGCAGCAGCTCGCGACGGTAGGCGTCGATCACGACGTCCGCGCTTGCGCCGAAGAACGCGACGAGCGTGGTGAGCGCGGCGACCGTCCAGATCGAGTCGCGCGGCGACACGAAGCCGAGCGCGGCGATCGCGCCGGCGACCAGCACCTGCGTGAGCAGCAGCCAGCCGCGCCGGCGTCCCGGCCGCCAGCCGGGCAGGCGCGGGACGTAGCGGTCCATCAGCGGCGCCCACAGGAACTTCCACGTATACGGGAACTGGATCAGCGCGAACAGGCCGATTTCCTTCAGGTTCACGCCCTCGGAGCGCAGCCATGCCTGCACGAGGTAGACGAGCGTGAAGAGCGGCAGACCGGACGTGAAGCCCAGGAACACGCAGATCAGCATGTGCGTGTTCAGATAGGCGCGCCAGCCGGGGTGATCCTCGTGAGCGGTGAGTGCGGGCGCCTCGTGTGGCCTTTTGGACATGGACAGAAACTGGGTAGCGTTGACTGATTGCGGCGGCGGCGCAGGCAGCGCGGGCGGCGCAGGAGGGGCGGCCGCACGCGGGTGCGGGCCGGATCATCCGTCAACGGCTCCCCGGCTCAGCTGCGCTTGACGCGGTAGACAGCAAGACTACCACGCCAGTTGGCTCCCCATCGAATCGGCTGGCCTTCGTGCAGCACGATGCGGTCGAGGATCGTGACGCCGACTTCGGGCGCGAGCGCCTCGAAATCCTTGATCGTCAGCACCCGGACGTTCGGCGTGTTGTGCCACTGGTAAGGCAGCGACTTCGACACCGGCATCCGGCCGCGCAGCACCGACAGCCGGTGCGCCCAGTAGCCGAAGTTCGGGAACGAAACGATGCATTCGCGTCCGACACGCGCGGTTTCGCGCAGGATCGCGGCCGTCTGGTGGATCGTCTGCAGCGTTTGCGACAGGATCGCGAAATCGAAGCTGTGATCCTCGAACAGGCGCAGGCCGTCCTCGAGGTTCTGCTGGATCACGTTGATCCCGTTCTTCGTGCTCGCGAGCACGCCGGCGTCATTCAGTTCGATCCCGTAACCGGACACGTCCAGTTCCTCGGACAGCAGCGACAGCAGCGAGCCGTCGCCGCAGCCGAGATCGAGCACGGTCGAGCGCGGTTCGACCCAGCGGGCGATCGCACGGAAGTCCGCGCGTGCGGACAGGGAGTTCAGCGCTTGCTGGTTCATGCACCCACCTCGTTGGCGATTCGTTCGTAATACGCGCGGAGCAGGTTGTGATAACGCGCGTCGTCGAGCAGGAACGCGTCGTGGCCGTGCGGCGCGTCGATCTCCGCGTAGCTGACCGTGCGCTTGTTGTCGAGCAGCGCTTTCACGATCTCGCGCGACCGCGCGGGCGCGAAGCGCCAGTCGGTCGAGAAGCTCGCGATCAGGTATTTCGCCTGCGTGTGCGCGAGCGCGGCCGTCAGGTTGCCGTCGAACGCCTTGGCCGGGTCGAAGTAGTCGAGCGCGCGCGTGATCAGCAGGTAGGTGTTCGCGTCGAAGTAGTCGGCGAACTTGTCGCCCTGGTAGCGCAGGTACGACTCGACCTCGAATTCGACGTCGAAGCTGAAGTTGTACGCGTCGAGCGCGCCGTCCGCGCGGCGCAGCGCACGGCCGAATTTCTCGGCCATGTCGTCGTCGGAGAGATACGTGATGTGGCCGATCATCCGCGCGACGCGCAGGCCCCGCTTCGGCTTCACGCCGTGCGCGTAGTAGTTGCCGCCGTGGAAGTCGGGATCGGACAGGATCGCGGAGCGCGCGACCTCGTTGAACGCGATGTTCTGCGCGGACAGCTTCGGCGTCGACGCGATGTCGATACAGTGGGCGACGCGGTCCGGATACATCAGGCTCCATGCGAGCGCCTGCATCCCGCCGAGGCTGCCACCCATCACGGCGGCAAAGCGCTCGATGCCGAACGCGTCGGCGACGCGCGCCTGCGCATGCACCCAGTCCTCGACGGTGACGACCGGAAAGCGTGCGCCATACGGCTTGCCGGACGATGGATCGATGCTCATCGGGCCGGTCGAGCCGAAGCACGAGCCGAGGTTGTTCACGCCGATCACGAAGAAGCGGTTGGTGTCGAGCGGCTTGCCCGGGCCGACCATGTTGTCCCACCAGCCGGTGCTGCGCGGATCGTCCGCGTAGACGCCGGCGACGTGGTGCGACGCGTTGAGCGCGTGGCAGACGAGCACCGCGTTCGAGCGCGCGGCGTTGAGTTCGCCGTACGTCTCGACGACGAGCTGATAGTTGCCGATCACGCTGCCGCTTTGCAAGCGCAGCGGTTCGGCGAAGTGCATGGTCTGTGGAGCGACGATGCCGATCGATTCCATTCGTTCCGCCTTATGACTGGGCGGCTAAACGGTGTCGGCGATGCGCGGAGGCGAAGGTGCGCGGCTGACGACCTCTTTAGCCGCATTTGTAGTGAACCGCCGGGACGAAGACGCATCAAGGCCCTGGTCGGTTCGCGCGCCCGCAATCGAGTCAGCAAATCGGCGCGCTTCCGACCCGCCACCCAAGGTGGCAGGTCGGAGGAGTATAGCGGAATTCCGCGGAGCGCGGATTTCGCGGGCCGGCTGCGCCCGGCTACTGCAGGATCAGCCGCAAATGCGCATCGGCCTGCTCGCCGGGCGGCCTCTGGAAGCCGCCTTTCGCGAACCGGTGCCACTTGCCGATCACGTAGCTGACGAGCAGGCTCGCGCGCGCGGCGGGATCGTAATCGGCCGGCAGCACGAACGGCGCGGCGCCATCGGGCGCCTGCGCCTCGGTACGCGCGACCCGCAGGCACTGCTTGACGGTCGCCTCGATCCGGTCGAGCAGCTGGTTCACGCGCTCGGTGAGCCGCTCGTCCTCGCCGACCAGCGCCTCGCCCGTCAGCACGCGCGTCATGCCCGGATTCTTCGCCGCGAAATTGAGCATCGTCAGCGCGATCGTGCGCGCCTGCTGCACGCCGTTCGGCTCCTTCGCGACGATCTGGTTGACGAGCCCGAACAGTGCCTGCTCGATGAACTCGATCAGGCCTTCGTACATCTTCGCCTTGCTGGTGAAATGCCGGTACAGCGCGGCTTCCGACACGTCGAGGCGGGCCGCGAGCGCGGCCGTCGTGATTTTTTCGGGCTTCGGCGCCTCGAGCATCGCGGCGAGCGTCTGCAGGATCATCACGCGACGCTCGCCCGGCTTCGGGCGCGTGCGGGACGGCGTGGCCTGGTCTTCCTTTACGGCTTGGTCCTGCGGGTAAGTCGGCTGCATTTCTGTCGCCCCGATCGTGTGCCCAGTCGGAGCGATTTTAACGAACGAATGCGCTGGTCGACATATTGCGGGCGGCCGATGTTCGGCAGATGGCCCGGCAGGTGCCCGGTGATCCACACCGTGCCGATGCCGAGGCGCTTGTAGCGCTTCAGGTGGCTGCGGGTATCTTCGACGAGGATCGCGTCTTCGAGCCGCGCATGCGCGGCGCGCAGAATCCGGCGCAGCATCGTGTGGTCGGGCTTCGCGCGCCATGTGCGACGGTCGCGCATGTGCTCGATCGCGATCACGCGCTCGAACAGGCGCTCGATGCGCAACTCGCGCAGCACCGCGCGCGCGTAGTTCTCGGGCGCGTTGGTCAGCACGAACTTGCGGCCCGGCAGCGCGGCGACGATGCGCGCGAGGCCGCGCTCGGCGCGCAGCATCGCGGGCAGGTCGGAAAACGTGTGGACGACGCGCAGGAAGTCGTGCGGATCGATCGGGTGATGGCGCGCGAGGCCGAGGAGCGCGGCGCCGTAGCGCTGCGTGTAGCCGGTGCGCAGCCGGTCGGCTTCGGCTCGCCCGACGTGGAGCGTGTCGATGATGTACTGCGTCATCGCGCGGTTGATCTCCGGAAAGATCGCGTGCGATGCGTGATGGAGCGTGTTGTCGAGATCGAACAGCCAGACGGGCGCGCCGGCGCGCGGCCGGCTGCGGGAGATGCGCCGGCGTCGCAGCGACGCCGGCAGGTCGGGGCTGGAGGTTTTGCGGCGCGCGCTCAATGCGAGCGGATCATCGTGCCGAACGGCTGCTCGGTCAGGATTTCCAGCAGCACCGAGTGCTCGATCCGGCCGTCGACGATGTGCACCGACTTCACGCCGCTCTTTGCAGCGTCGAGCGCCGACGAGATCTTCGGCAGCATGCCGCCCGAGATCGTGCCGTCCGCGAACAGCGCGTCGATCTCGCGCGCCGACAGGTCGGTCAGCAGGTTGCCGTCCTTGTCCATCACGCCGGGGATGTTGGTCATCATCAGCAGCTTCTCGGCGTTCAGCACCGTCGCGAGCTTGCCCGCGACGAGGTCCGCGTTGATGTTGTACGAGAGGCCGTCCTCGCCGAAGCCGATCGGCGAGATCACCGGGATGAACGCGTCGTCCTGCAGCGCTTTCACGACCGCCGGGTTGATCGCCTCGACTTCGCCGACCTGGCCGATGTCGATGTACTGGCCCGGATTGTCGCGGTCCGGCATCAGCAGCTTGCGTGCGTGGATCAGGCCGCCGTCCTTGCCCGTCAGGCCCACCGCATGGCCGCCGAAGTGGTTGATCAGCATCACGATGTCCTGCTGGACTTCGCCGCCCAGCACCCATTCGACGACTTCCATCGTCTCTTCGTCGGTCACGCGCATGCCCTGGATGAAGGTGCCGGCCTTGCCGATCTTCTTCAGCGCGTGATCGATCTGTGGGCCGCCGCCGTGGACGATCACCGGATTGATGCCGACCAGTTTCAGCAGGATCACGTCACGCGCGAAGCCTTGCTTGAGCCGCTCTTCCGTCATCGCGTTGCCGCCGTATTTGATCACCACGGTCTTGCCGTGGTAGCGGCGGATGTACGGCAGTGCCTCCGCGAGGATTTCTGCCTTCAGCGTGGGGGCGATCTGCGAGAGGTCGATGGGCTCGGACATGGCGGCGGCTCTGGCTGGGAACGGTTGAAACAGGGCGAATTGTACAGGAGTGGCGCAGCGCAGCATCGGGTTTTTGGGCTGGCCGGACGGCCGATCGCGCGGGCCGGTCGCCGCGCGCGGCGGCCCGCCGGCCATGGTGCCGGACCCCGCGCGGCGCGCCCGCGGCGGCGGGGTGGACAGCGCGACGGCCTGCGTCGGCGGCATGCATCGGCCGAGCGGCCGACGTGCAAAATCCGTCCGCCGCGCTATGCTTGTCGCGTAGGGTGACGTTCCTGCCCGCTTCCGCGTTTCCGCCATGACCGATACCGCCGCCGACGCCCGTTCGACGCCGCGCCGCGCGCGTTGCCCACGCTGCGGGCGCGGCTTCGACTGCGGCGCTCGCACCCAGCCATTCGACTGCTGGTGCGCGTCGATGCCGACCCTGTCCGGCGGCGCGCCGCCGGCGGCCGGTACGCGCTGCCTCTGCCCGGAGTGTCTCGCCGCCGAGATCGCGCAGCGCATGGCACGCGAGGCCGGCTGACGGCGCGGGCCCGTGCAACCCGACTCGACGCCGGCTCGTCCGGTGCGCCGTCCGTCCGCGCTGAACCGGCCCCCGATAGAGGTGCCGGGCGCTAAACGGGTAAACTGCCCGGATGCAACGAATTACCACCACCGGGCGCGTCAACCTCAGTCACCTGTTCTGGCTGCGCAATCTCGCGATCATCGGCCAGCTCGTGACGATCGGCGTCGTGCAGACCTATTTCGGCGTGCATCTGCCGTTGCCGGCGATGCTGATGGTCATCGCGCTCGAAATCGTTTTCAACGCGCTGACCTGGGTGCGCGTGCTGCGCGCGCGGCCCGAGACCAATTTCGAGCTGCTCGGCCAGCTGTGGGTCGACCTCGGCGCGCTGTCGGCGCTGCTGTTCCTGTCGGGCGGCACGACCAACCCGTTCGTGTCGCTATACCTGCCGTCGCTCGCGATCGCGGCGGCCGTGCTGCCGTGGCACCTGATGATCTGGCTCGCGGCGTTCGCGGTCGCGTGCTACGCGGCGCTCGGATTCGATTCGGTGCCGCTCAACATGGACAACCCGGCGAATCTGTTCGACTACTACCGCACGGGGATGTGGGCGAACTTCATGGTCAGCGTCGGGCTGATCGCATGGTTCGTCGCGCGCATGTCGAACGCGCTGCGCCAGCGCGATGCGGCGCTCGGCGAAGCGCAGGCGCACCTGCTGCGCGACGAGCGGGCGGTCGCGCTCGGCGTGCAGGCCGCCACCGTCGCGCACGAGATGGGTACGCCGCTGTCGACGATCGCAATGCTTGCGGAGGAGCTGCGCGATGCGGCGCGCGCCGATCCTGGGCTCGCGCGCTACGAGGCCGACCTGAAGGTGCTGGAAGAACAGATGACGCTCTGCACGTCGGCGCTCGCGCGCCTGCGCAGCCGGGCGAGCGCGCCGGCGAGCCGCCAGCCGGTGGACGACTGGCTCGACACGTTCGTCGAGCACTGGCGCCTGAGGCATCCGCACGTGCAGTTCGAACTGCTCGGCGCGCGCCCGTCGGGCGTTGGGCTCGACGACACGGTCGCGGCCGGCCAGATCCTGACGATCCTGCTCGACAACGCCGCACGGGCGAGCCCGCACCGCGTGACGCTGGCCGCGAAGCTTGCGCATCACGAGCGGGCTGCGGACCAGATCGAATTCGAGGTATGCGACGACGGCCCCGGCATTCCGGCCGCGCTGCGCGAATCGCTCGGCTCGATGCCGGTCGACAGCACGCAGGGCGGCCACGGGGTCGGCCTGTACCTCGCGTTCAGCGCGGCCGTGCGTCTCGGCGGCGAGATCGAGCTGTCCGATGTCACGCCGCGCGCGGGGGGCGGCAACGGGCGCAGCCATGGCGGCGCGAACGGACACGCGGCAGGTGCGTCGGGCCAGCGCGCGACCGAACGAGCGACGGCCACGCCGGACGGCCGCCCGGCCGGCACCCCCGGCCGCGGCACGCGCGCGGTGCTGCGCCTGCCGGTGGCACGTATCGCGGTGCCGGCCGCCTCAACCAACACGTAGACGGAGAAACCACATGAGCGAGAACAATTTCCTGGTGATCGACGACAACGAGGTGTTCGCGGGCACGCTCGCGCGCGGCCTCGAGCGCCGCGGCTATGCGGTCCAGCAGGCGCACGACAAGGAGGCGGCGCTGCGGCTGGCGGCCGGCGGCAAGTTCCAGTTCATCACCGTCGACCTGCATCTCGGCGACGATTCGGGCCTGAGCCTGATCGCGCCGCTGTGCGACCTGCAGCCCGACGCGCGGATTCTCGTGCTGACCGGCTACGCGAGCATCGCGACCGCCGTGCAGGCGGTGAAGGAAGGCGCTGACAACTATCTGGCGAAGCCCGCGAACATCGAGTCGATCCTGGCCGCGCTGCAGACCAACGCGAGCGAAGTGCAGGCAGACGAGGCGCTCGAGAATCCGGTCGTGCTGTCGGTCGACCGGCTCGAATGGGAGCACATCCAGCGCGTGCTGGCGGAGAACAACAACAACATCTCGGCGACCGCGCGCGCGCTGAACATGCACCGCCGCACGCTGCAACGCAAGCTCGCGAAGAAGCCGGTGCGGCAGTAAGGGGCGCGGCTGCATCGGCCGGGCGCACCAACGAAAACGGGCGGCCCGTCGGGCCGCCCGTTTCGCATTCGACGCCGCGTGCGTTACAGCACGTAGCGCGACAGGTCTTCGTCCTGCGACACTTCGCCGAGCGCGCGATCGACGTACTTCGCGTCGATCGTGACGCGCTCGCTGGCGTGATTGCCGGCCGAGAACGACACCTCCTCGAGCAGCTTCTCGATCACCGTATACAGCCGGCGCGCACCGATGTTCTCGGTCTTTTCGTTGACCGCGTACGCGATCTCGGCGAGGCGGCGGATGCCGTCTTCGGCGAACTCGAGCTGCACGTCCTCGGTGGCGAGCAGCGCCTGGTACTGCTTGACGAGGCTCGCGTCGGTCGCGTCGAGGATCGCCTCGAAGTCTTCCACCGACAGCGAATCGAGTTCGACGCGGATCGGAAAGCGCCCCTGCAGTTCGGGAATCAGGTCGCTCGGCTTGGCCAGGTGGAACGCGCCGCTCGCGATGAACAGGATGTGATCGGTCTTCACCATCCCGTACTTCGTGTTGATCGTCGTGCCTTCGACGAGCGGCAGCAGGTCGCGCTGCACGCCCTGGCGCGACACTTCGCCGCCGCTGCCTTCGTTGTTGCGCGACGTGATCTTGTCGATCTCGTCGAGGAACACGATGCCGTTCTGCTCGACGTTCTGCACGGCCTTCGTCTTCACTTCCTCGTCGTTGAGCATCTTCGCCGCTTCCTCGTCGGTCAGCAGCTTCAGCGCTTCCTTGATCTTCACCTTGCGGCGCTGCTTCTTGCCGCTGCCGAGGTTCGAGAACATCGAGCGGATCTGCTCGGTCATTTCCTCCATCCCCGGCGGCGCCATGATTTCCATGCCGGCCGTCGGCTGCTCGAGGTCGAGTTCGACTTCCTTGTCGTCGAGCTGGCCTTCGCGCAGGCGCTTGCGGAAGGTCTGGCGCGTCGCGTTGTTGTCGTCGTTCGCGTGATCCGCGTTGCCGCCGAAGCCCACCGCGCGCGGTTGCGGCAGCAGGATGTCGAGGATGCGGTCTTCCGCCTGGTCGGTTGCCTTGCTGCGCACCTTGCGCATCTCGGATTCGCGCGTCTGCTTGACCGAGATCTCGATCAGGTCGCGCACGATGCTGTCGACGTCGCGGCCGACGTAGCCGACTTCGGTGAACTTGGTCGCCTCGATCTTGATGAACGGCGCGTCGGCGAGCTTCGCAAGGCGGCGCGCGATTTCGGTCTTGCCGACACCGGTCGGCCCGATCATCAGGATGTTCTTCGGCGTGATTTCCGTGCGCAGCGGATCGGCGACCTGCTGGCGGCGCCAGCGGTTGCGCAGCGCGACCGCGACGGCCTTCTTCGCCTTGTTCTGGCCGATGATGTGCTTGTCGAGTTCCGAGACGATCTCGGCAGGGGTCATGGTGCTCATGGTGCGGTCCTTACTCGATCGTTTCGATGATGCGGTTGTGGTTCGTGTAGATGCACATGTCGCCGGCGATCTCGAGCGATTTCTCGACGATCTCGCGCGGGGACAGCTCGGTGTTCTCCGCGAGCGCGCGGGCCGCAGCTTGCGCATAGGCGCCGCCCGAACCGATCGCACAAATGCCGCCTTCCGGGTCGAGCACGTCGCCATTGCCGGTGATCACGAGTGTGGTGGTCGCATCGGCCGTGATCAGCATCGCCTCGAGGCGGCGCAGCATCCGGTCGGTGCGCCAGTCCTTCGCGAGCTCGACGGCCGCGCGGGTCAGGTTGCCCTGGTGCTTCTCGAGCTTCGCCTCGAAGCGATCGAGCAGCGAGAACGCATCGGCGGTGCCGCCCGCGAATCCGACCAGTACCTGGTTGTTGTAGATCCGCCGCACTTTCCGCGCGCCACCCTTCATGACGATGTTGCCGAGGGTTACCTGGCCGTCGCCGCCAAGCGCGACCTTGTCGCCGCGCCGGACCGAAACGATGGTCGTGCCGTGAAATTGCTCCATCTGCGTTCCTTGAGAAAAACGGGGAAGAGTCGGGCGGCGCGGGGCGCCGCCGCTTGAATCGCAGTGCGCCGGGGAGCGGCCCGGCGCGCGTCCGATTCATTTTAGGGCGGGCGCCGGGATATCAAGAGGGGGAGGCAAATCGGCCGGCGGGCAGGGAACCGGTGCCGGAAAAACAAAAAGCGCGCGGCAGGCCGCGCGCTTTCGGGAAGCAGCGTGTCGGAGCGGAACGCCGCTCGATCAGTCGCCGAACAGCTTCTGGCGCAGTTCGCGGCGCTCTTGCGCCTCGAGCGACAGCGTGGCCGTCGGGCGCGCGAGCAGGCGCGGGATGCCGATCGGCTCGCCGGTTTCCTCGCACCAGCCGTAATCGCCGGAATCGATGCGGGCGAGCGACTGTTGAACCTTCTTGAGGAGCTTGCGTTCGCGATCGCGCGTGCGCAGTTCGAGCGCGTGCTCTTCCTCGATCGTCGCGCGATCGGCGGGATCGGGCACGATCACCGTCTCGCGCAGGTTCTCGGTCGTCTGGCCTGCGTTCTTGAGGATGTCCGCCTGCAACTGTTCGAGCCGATTTTTGAAGAAGGCGAGCTGATCCTCATTCATGTAATCCTTGTCGCTCATCTTCAGGATTTCGGCTTCGGTCAAGAGTTTCTTCGTCATCTGCTTGCTTCTTCAATGTGCGGCAAATCAAGAGATATTGCCTGCACTTTGGGATTACCCGCAACTGCGCTTGCAATCATTTGCGATATGCCGCCGCGGGGCCGAAAGCCTCTGGAAAACCGGTTCTCAAATACCAGGATAGCCCTGGCGCGGATTTGCGCGCGCGGCGAACCGGTGTGCTGCGCGGCAGATCGCATCGGCCGCGGCCGGGTGGCGGATGGGCGATCCGGCGCGGTTGCGATGCCCGGTCAATGGTTCAGCAAGAACCGGGCCTGTTATTGCCGTACTCCAGCGGGCACGTATTGTAACTGAATCGCAAGCGGGCGCCGTATCGGGTCGATCCCCGTCGGCTGCGCCAATATCTAGAAAATATAACGCGCAAATCGCGAAAAAGCGATGACGGCGAAACCCTGCCCGGAAAAGGCACCGCGCAAGCGCCGCGGCCGCCCCGGAAGGCGGCCGCATGGAAGGCGCGCGACGCCGGGCCAGAAGGCTCAGGCGAGGCAGGCGTCGAGGCCGTCGGTGATCAGGTCCTGCGGCAGGTCGACGCCGATGAACACCATCTTGTTGGTCTTCTTCTCGACCGGCAGCCACTTCGCGGCGAGGTCGCTGCCCATCATCTGGTGCACGCCCTGGAACACGACCTTGCGGTCGACGCCCTTCATGTACAGCACGCCCTTGTAGCGCAGCATCCGTTCGCCGTAGATCTGCAGGATGCCGCCGAGGAAGTCTTCCAGCTTGTTCGGGTCGAACGGGCGGTCGTTGCGGTACACGAACGACTTGATCTTGTCGTCGTGGTGCGCGTGGTGGTGGCCGTGGTCGTGATCGTGCGCGCATTGACCGTGATCGTGGTCGCAATGCGCGTGATCGTGATCATGGTCGTGATCGTGGTGATGGTGCGCGTGGTCGTCCTCGGCGAGGAAGTCCGGATCGATCTCGAGCTTCGCATTCAGGTTGAAGCCGCGCAGGTCGAAGATTTCCTTGATGTCGGCTTCGCCGAAGTTCACGACCTTGATCGTCGCCTTCGGGTTCATGTGCATCAGGCGGTGCTTGAGCGCCGCGACGGCCTGGTCGTCGACCAGGTCCGACTTCGTGATGAACAGGCGATCGGCGAAGCCGACCTGGCGCTGCACCACTTCGTGTTCGTCGAGCTGCGCGTTCGCGTGCTTGGCGTCGACCAGCGTGATGACCGCGTCGAGCAGGAAATCGTCGGCGATTTCGCTGTCGATGAAGAAGGTTTGCGCGACGGGGCCCGGGTTCGCAAGGCCGGTCGTTTCGATCACGATGCGGTCGAAGTCGAGCTTGCCTTCGCGCTTCTTCGCGGCCAGATCGCCGAGCGCGCGTGCGAGGTCGCCGCGGATCGTGCAGCAGATGCAGCCGTTGCTCATCTGGATGATCTGCTCGTTCGTGTCCTGAACGAGGATCTCGTTGTCGATGTTTTCTTCGCCGAACTCGTTCTCGATCACGGCGATCTTCATGCCGTGCTGTTCGTTCAGGATGCGCTTGAGCAGGGTCGTCTTGCCGCTGCCGAGGAAGCCGGTGAGGATGGTGACGGGAGTGGCCATGTCGGTCGCCTGTGGTTCGTGAATCGGGGTCAAAACCAGGATGTGTGCGTCGCGCCGTCGACTCGCAAGCCGGGGCGCACAACCATCCATTGAAACATACCTGTCAAGCCTTCGCCTGTCGTCCGGACGACAGGCTCGAGCGCGTGGCCGCCAGCCGGGCGGCCCGGCGGACGCGGGTGTGCGCGTAGATCGGGGCGATCAGACGATTTGCAACAGCAGGCCCTTCAGATATTCGCCTTCCGGGAACGCGGCGAGCAGCGGGTGATCGACGCCCGCGCCGAGCCGCTTCAGGATCCGCGCGTCAACCTTCGCGTCGGCGGCCGCGCCCGCGACGATCTTCTGGAACAGGTCCATGTCGATCGCGCCCGAGCAGGAATACGTGAACAGCAGGCCGCCCGGACGCAGCAGCTTGAAGCCGCTCAGGTTGATGTCCTTGTATGCGCGTGATGCGCGGTCGACGCTGTCGCGGGTCGGCGCGAACTTCGGCGGATCGAGCACGATCAGGTCGAAGCGCTCGCCTTCGTCGACGAGGCGGCGCAGTGTCTTGAACGCGTCCGCGTCGAGCCAGGTCGCGCGCTCGGCATCGAAGCCGTTCGCGACGACGTTCTGCTGCGCGAGCGCGAGCGCGTCGCCCGACGAGTCGATCGACACGACACGGTTCGCGCCGCCCTTGAGCGCCGCGAGCGAGAAGCCGCCCGTGTAGCAGAAGCAGTTGAGCACGTCGCGGCCGGCCGCGTATTGCGCGACGAGTGCGCGGTTATCGCGCTGGTCGACGTAGAAGCCCGTCTTGTGGCCGTTCGGCACGTCGACGTGATAACGCACGCCGTTTTCGTTCGCGATCAGCGTCGCGGGCGGCGCGTCGCCGGCGAGCACGCCGGTCGTCTGTTCGAGCCCTTCCTTGTCGCGGATCGACACGTCCGAGCGTTCGTACACGTTCGGGCAGCCGGTCGCGCCGCTGAGTGCCGCGACGATCGCGTCCTTCCACGCCTCGACGCCCGCCGCCATGAACTGGCACACGAGCTGGCCGCGCGGTGCGGCGCCCGGCTCGGCCGTGTCCGCGACGTAATAGTCGACGATCAGCCCCGGCAGCCCGTCGGCTTCGCCGAACACGAGCCGCACCGCGCCCGTGCCCGACACCATCGTCGTGCGGTGCGCGACCGCGCGCTGCACGCGGCGCTTGAAGAAGGCGTGATCGATCGGTTCGTTCTCGTCGAAGCTCCACACGCGCACGCGGATCTGCGACTGCGGGCTGTACGCGCCGCGCGCGAGGAAGCGGCCGTCGTGCGCGCGGACGATCACGGTCGCGCCGGGCGCGGGCTTGCCGTCGACGCGGTCGATCGCATTGGCGTAGATCCACGGATGGCGGCGCAGCAGCGATTTTTCCTTGGACGGCTTGAGGGTGACGGTTTGCATGATGAGATCGAAAGGGGCCGTGCGCGAAGCCGACCTTGGCCGGTCGCCGCGCGCGGCGGGTAACACGGGAAGCGCGTCAGTCGCGCTTCTTCGCGCGCGGATGCGCGCTGTCGTAAATTTTCGCGAGATGCTGGAAGTCGAGCGACGTATAGACCTGCGTGGCGGAGACGCTCGCGTGGCCCAGCAGTTCCTGCACCGCGCGCAGGTCGCCGCTCGACTGCAGCACGTGCGTTGCGAACGAATGGCGCAGCACGTGCGGGTGGACGTTGGCGGGAATGCCCGCGGCCAGCGCCGCGCGCTTCACGCGGTCGCGCACGACGCCGGGCGCCATCCGGTTGCCGCGCACGGACACGAACAGCGGATGCGGATCGTGCTTCACGAATTCGCCGCGCACGGCGAGCCACGCGTTCAGCGCCTCGATCGCCTTGCGGCCGACCGGCACCTTGCGTTCCTTGTTGCCCTTGCCGCGCACGGTGACTTCGGCCTCGGCGAGATCGAGCCAGCCGGCCGAGCGGTAGCCGTCCGCCTGCGTGTACATGACGTCGAGCCCGACCAGTTCGGCGAGGCGCAACCCGGACGAATAGAAGAGTTCGAGGATCGCGTGATCGCGGATGCCTTCGGTCGTACCGGCGAGCGGCGCGTCCATCAGTGCCGATGCGTCGTCGACCGAAAGTGCCTTCGGCAGGGTTTTCGGGCGCTTCGGCGCACGCACCGCGGCGACGGGGTTCGCCGGCATCTCGATGCGCTGCGCGAGCCAGCGGTAGAACGCGCGCCACGCGGACAGCCGGTGCGAGATCGAGCGCGCGGACAGCCCGCCCGCATGCGCGCGCGCGACCGCGCCGCGCATGTCGGCAGCCGTGAGCGCCTCGAGCGGGCGGCCGGCGGCGAGCTTCTTCAGTTCGTCGAGTTCGTGCGTATACGCACGCAGCGTGTGTTCCGACAGCTGCCTGACGTGCTTCAGGTTCGACAGGTAGGCGGCGATCGGATCGTCGGTCATGGGCGCGGCATCAGTGCGGCAGGAGGCGCGTGAGCGCGGCGCTCGCGAGCGCCGCGATCTGTGCGAGGAAGTCGGTCGCCATCCCGTCGTGGAAGCGGCGCGGATCGGGCGAGCCGAGCACCAGCAGGCCGAACGCGGGGGCGTCGGTGCCGCCGAGCGGCGCGCGCAGCGCGAGCAGCGCGACCGACGTGGCCGCGCCGTCGCCGGCCGGCGCGGCTTCAGCGCCTTCCGCCGCATTCGCGGCCGGCGCCGCGAGCGCGGGTGCGAGCCACTGGGCCGCTTCGAATCCGGTGTTCGCGCCGCAGTACGGCGTCGACAGCCCGTTCGTGAACAGGCGCACTTCCTCGCCGACCTGGCGCGCGAAGTCGGCCTGCGAGTAGGTGTCGGCGACGTCCCACACGCGCAGCGCGGTTTGCGGCACGTCGAACACCTCGGCGATGCCGTCGGCGATCGTGCGCGGCAGCGCGTACGGATCGCGTTCCGCGATCACGCGCGCGGTCCAGCGGCTGAACTTCGCGGACAGGCTGTCGTTCTCGTGGCCGTAGCGCACGAGCTCGGCGAGCCGGCGCTCGAGATGCTTGTTCTTGTCGCGCAGCATTTCCATCTGCCGCTCCTGCAGCGAGATCGCGGCCTTGCCGTGCGGATTCGCGAGACGGATCGTCGCGAGCAGTTCCGCGTGTTGCGCGAAGAATTCGGGATTGGCGAGCAGGTAGTCAGCGACTTCGCGATCGTTCATGTGGCTGGAGCGTTCAGTTATCAGGACGTTGCAGGGTCAGACGTTCAGGTCGATCTCGCCTTCGAACACGGTCGCGGCGGGCCCGGCCATCATCAGCGCGGCGGTTTCGTCGCGCGCGCCGTCCCAGCTGATCGTCAGCGTGCCGCCGTGCGTGTGCACGGTTACCGGCGAATCGAGCAGGCCGCGCCGGATGCCGGCCGCCACCGCCGCGCACGCGCCGGTGCCGCACGCGAGCGTCTCGCCCGCGCCGCGCTCGTACACGCGCAGCTTCACCTCGTTGCGCGACACGATCTGCATGAAGCCGGCATTCACGCGCTGCGGGAAGCGGACGTGAAGCTCGATCAGCGGGCCTTCTTCGAGCACCGGATACGCTTCGGCGTCTTCGACGACCTGCACCGCGTGCGGGTTGCCCATCGACACCGTCGAGATCCAGCGCGTCGCGCCGCCGACGTCGAGCGGCCACAGGGTGTCGTTACCTTCCGTCCGGCCGTCGAGCCCCGAGGCGTCGAACGGCACCTGCGCCGGCGCGAATATGGGTGCGCCCATGTCGACGACGACTTCGCCGTCGTCCTGCATCGTCAGTGTGATCAGGCCCTTCATCACCTGCACGCGCACGCTGCGCTTGTCGGTCAGGCCGCGGTCGCTGACGAACTTCACGAAGCAGCGCGCGCCGTTGCCGCAGTGCTCGACCTCGCCGCCGTCGCAATTGAAGATCCGGTACTTGAAATCCGCGCCGTCGACGGTCGGTTTCTCGACGAGCAGCAACTGGTCGGCGCCGATGCCGAAGTGTCGGTCGGCGAGCGCGCGCACCTGCGCCTCGGTGAGCGGCGGCAGCGCGCGCGAATAGCTGTCGAGCACGACGAAGTCGTTGCCCGCGCCGTGCATCTTGGTGAACGAGAGTTTCACTGGGTCCGGAATTCCATGGCGAACAGGGCGGTCGGCACGGCGGACGCGGCGTGCCGCGATGGCGTGCGGCGTCGTTCGTCGTGCTGATCTCAACCGCAAATGATACATGCAGCCGACAGGGGCGTCCTGCGCGGGCGGGGCGTCATTCGGGTGGCTAGGCGGGGAAAGCGGCGGGACGGCGGATCCGTGGCTCGCGCAGCAATCGGCCCACGGTCTCTGGCAGGGGCGCGCGCAAGGCGCGCCGAAGGTGGCACGGCTGCAGGCGCGCATCGTGCCGCGCGCCCGCGGGTTCGGCTCAGTAGAGGCTCGGCTCGCCGGGCGGGCGCGTCTTGAAGCGCTTGTGCACCCAGTAATACTGCTCCGGCATCAGCGGAATCTGCTCCTCGAGGAATTCGTTCATCCGCCGCGCGTCGAGATCGTCGTCGCCGGTCGGGTAGTTGTCCCACGGCTTGAACACCTTCAGCCGGTAGCCCTTGTAGTTCGGCAGCACCTCGCCGATGAACGGCACGACCTGCGCGCGGCCCGTCTTGGCGAGCCGGCCGACGGCCGTCAGCGTGCACGCCGGCACGCCGAAGAAGGGGACGAACGTCGAGTTGCGCATCCCGTAGTCCATGTCCGCGCCGAGCATCACGGGCTTGCGGTCGCGCAGCCAGCGCAGCACGATACGCGCGCTGTCTGCGCGGCCCGCCAGTTCCGCACCGAAGCGGCTGCGGCCGGCTTTGGCGGCGGCGTCGATTTCCGGGTTCTTCATCGGCGTGTAGAGCGATCCGCACACACGGCCGAGTGCGAGATTGATCGCCATCGAGCCGGCCTCGATGCCGACGAAATGGAGACCGAGCAGGAGGGTGGGCGGCATGTCCGGATCGCTCAGGTCGATCTCGCTGTCGATCGTGAACAGCTTGCGGTAGGCCTGTTCCGACGCGAACCACTGGTAGCTGCGCTCGACGTAGCTGCGGATCGCGTGGCGGAAGTGCTGGCCCGCCACTTCCTCGCGCCGTTCGTCGCTCCAGTCGGGGAAGCAGAGTTTCAGATTGGTATGTACGATGCGCTTTCGCCGGCTGGGAATCTGGTACAGCAGCCAGCCGAGGCCGTCGCCGAACCGTGCGGTCAAGCCGTACGGCAGCAGGGCGAGCAGCTTCAGCAAGCCGATGGCGAGGTGCGTGCCGAGGCGGCCTAGCATGCGGAATCTCCGTGGGGCCGGCTGGCCGGCACGTTGCGAACAGGGGGGTAGGACAGCGGACGATGCAGCACGAGTGGCGCTCTGTGACAATTCACGAAAGCCGCTATAATACGGGCTTCGCCGAGTTAACTGACAACTTGCGGGGCGAAGCCGGCTGGCGCGAAGCGCGCTGCCCGGTCCTGGTAATCCGCTAAAGCGTCGCCGCTTCAGGCCCAACGAAGCTGGCTACGTGAAACCAACCGTAACCACACAGGAGCCTGAAAAAGTGGCAAACGATTATCTCTTCACGTCCGAATCCGTCTCCGAAGGCCATCCGGACAAAGTCGCGGACCAAATCTCGGACGCGATTCTCGACGCCATCCTCGAGCAGGACAAATACTCCCGCGTTGCAGCCGAAACGCTGTGCAACACGGGTCTCGTCGTTCTGGCCGGTGAAATCACCACGACGGCCAACATCGATTACATCCAGATCGCGCGCGACACCATCAAGCGCATCGGCTACGACAACACCGACTACGGCATCGACTACAAGGGTTGCGCGGTGCTCGTCGCGTACGACAAGCAGTCGCCGGACATCGCGCAAGGCGTCGACCGCGCGCATGACGACAACCTCGATCAAGGCGCGGGCGACCAGGGTCTGATGTTCGGTTACGCATGCGACGAAACGCCGGAACTGATGCCGCTGCCGATCCACCTGTCGCACCGTCTCGTCGAGCGCCAGGCGAGCCTGCGCCGCGACGGCCGCCTGCCGTGGCTGCGCCCGGACGCGAAGTCGCAAGTGACGATCCGCTACGTCGACGGCAAGCCCGATTCGATCGACACCGTCGTGCTGTCGACGCAGCATGCACCGGACATCGAACTGCCGGCGCTGCGCGAAGCCGTGATCGAGGAAATCATCAAGCCGACGCTGCCGGCCGACCTGATCAAGGGCGACATCAAGTTCCTGGTGAACCCGACCGGCCGGTTCGTGATCGGCGGTCCGCAGGGCGACTGCGGCCTGACGGGCCGCAAGATCATCGTCGACACCTACGGCGGTGCCGCACCGCACGGCGGCGGCGCGTTCTCGGGCAAGGATCCGTCGAAGGTCGACCGTTCGGCAGCGTATGCCGGCCGTTACGTCGCGAAGAACATCGTCGCGGCAGGCCTCGCCTCGCGCGCGCTGATCCAGGTGTCGTACGCGATCGGCGTGGCCGAGCCGACCTCGGTGATGGTCAACACGTTCGGCACGGGCCGCGTGTCGGATGCGGTGATCACGAAGCTCGTGCGCGAGCATTTCGACCTGCGTCCGAAGGGCATCATCAAGATGCTCGACCTGCTGCGCCCGATCTACGAGAAGACGGCAGCTTACGGCCACTTCGGCCGCGAAGAGCCGGAATTCTCGTGGGAAGCGACCGACAAGGCGCTCGCACTGGCCGAAGCGGCCGGCGTGGAGCCGACGGCACGCGTCGCGTAAGCGTCGTCCGCCCGAAACAAAAAACCCCGGCATGCCGGGGTTTTTTTATGCGCGTCGATCGCCAGCGGGATGACGGCATCGCTGCGATCGTGGCGAGCACTGCCCGCCGGCGCGGGTTCAGCGTGCGCTGAACCCGAACCAGCCGTTGCTGGCCGCGAGGCGGCGCGGGCGGTTGATGCGGCGCTGCGGGCCCAGCGTGCGGCGCAGCGCGAGCGCGCGCAGCGACGACGGCTTCTGCAGCAGCGAGCGCAGGCCGGCGCGGCGTGCGAACGCCTGCGCGCTCATCATCGAGAAGAACGCGTGGAACCAGGCGCGGATGCCGTCCAGCCGGCTGTGCGCGTGCGTATGCTCGGCGAGCGCCCGTGTGCGTGCGCGGTGATGGCGCAGCGGGCGGGCGGGAGCGGACGGCGTGACGCGCTTCGCAGTGCGGTTGAGACGGGAAGTCAGACGGAGTGGCATGTGAACGATGCTTCGCTTGTATGGATGGCGCTCTTGAAAAGCGCACTGGTATGAACGGCCTCGGATGGCGCAACGGATCTTACCGAAAGTCGTTGCGCGCCGCGCCCGCCAGAATTGACAGGCCGCGACAGGCTACAAGGGATTCGTGACGTGCAAAAGTCGCGATAAACCCTTGTGCCGCAAGCGTGTCGCTGCATACCGCCTGTCGCTGAGGCTCGCGCCGCGCCGCACAGTTCCCTTGCGCCAGATCAAAACGACGATTGGCATGCCCCTGCGCACGACAATGGCGCTGTTCGCGGCATCCGGCGCCGATTTACAATCGTCACATTCACACGATAAACGTCTGGCATCCCATGTCGTCTCCATTGCAGTTGGAATCGATCCGCGCGCAAGTCGCGGAATTGCGCGAACGCGGCTTCGTCGTCGCGCGCGGCCTTGTCGACGAGGCGCAGTGCGCGGCGCTCAAGCAGATCGCGGCGCGCCAGTTGCAGGAAGCGGCGGAGCCGATCGAGTTCGAGGCGGATTTGCGCTACCCGGGCGCGCCCGAGTCGAAGCATGCGCCGGGCGGGCATACGGTGCGACGGCTGCTGGACGCCTACACGCGCGATCCGGCGTTCGCCGCGCGCGCGATCGCACCCGAAATCGGCGAGTGGATGCGCGAGTATTTCGGCGAGCAGCCGGTGCTTTCACGCGCGCATCACAACTGCATGATGACGAAGCACCCCGCATACGGCAGCCTGACGGGCTGGCATCGCGACTTCCGCTACTGGTCGTTCGAACGCGCGGACATGGTGTCGGTGTGGCTCGCGCTCGGGCCGGAAACGAATGAAAACGGTGCGCTCTGGCTGGTGCCGGGTTCGCACACGGCCGAATTCGGGCCGGAAGCGTTCGACGACGCGAAGTTCTTCCGCAGCGACCTGCCGGAAAACCGCAAGATGATCGACGCGGCAACCTGCCCGTCGCTCCAGACGGGCGACGTCGTGTTCTTCCACTGCAACACGCTGCATTCGGCGGGGCAGAACCGCTCCGACCAGGTGAAGTTCTCGCTCGTCTATACGTACCACGGCGTGAGCAACCGGCCGACGCCGGGCACGCGTTCGGCGGCGAAGCCGGAAGTGCAGTTCTAGCGGCGGTTCGGGCGGCGATGCAGCCGCGCCGCTTGTCCGATGGGGCACTGCGGCCGCGCGGGCGGATGAACAAACGGGCGGCCTGGGCCGCCCGTTGCATTTCGTGCAGCCCGCTCCGCAACGCGGGCCGCCATCGCGCGGCTGCGCGATCAGCGCTTGTTGGCCGGCATCGCGAGGCCGATCAGGCCGATCAGCGATGCGACGGCGCCGCCGGCGATCAGCAGGATCGTCTTCGTGGCGGGCGAGCCGGTGAAGAAGCGCGACACGTTGTCGTTGATCGAATGGAACGACTGGCCGCCGAAATACAGCAGCACGACGCCGCCGACGAGCAGCGCAACCGAGATGACCCGGGACATACCAACCTCGCTGTAACGGTGATTCGAGACGCCGCAGTGTAGGCGACGCACGCGGCTGCGTCCATTGCCGTGCGCGCTTCGCCCACGTTCGATACCATAACCGTCGTACGTTTCCCTCGCCGCCGGCGCGCGATGTTCGCGCGCGGCGCGCGTCCCATCCCCGACGTCTTCACGGAACCGACTCATGGCCTACGAAGCAGCTTCCGAACGTTATGCCGACATGCAATACCGCACCTGCGGCAAATCCGGGCTCAAACTGCCCGCCCTGTCGCTCGGCCTGTGGCACAACTTCGGCGACTCGACGCCGATCGCGACGCAGCGCGACATCCTGCGCACCGCGTTCGACCTCGGCATCAATCATTTCGACCTCGCGAACAACTATGGGCCGCCGTACGGCAGCGCCGAAACCAACTTCGGCCGGCTGCTGAAGGAAGATTTCCGGCCGTACCGCGACGAGCTGCTGATCTCGACGAAGGCCGGCTGGGACATGTGGCCGGGGCCTTACGGCAGCGGCGGCGGGTCGCGCAAGTACGTGCTCGCGAGCCTCGACCAGAGCCTGCAGCGGATGGGGCTCGACTACGTCGACATCTTCTATTCGCATCGCTTCGACGCGCACACGCCGCTCGAGGAAACCGCCGGCGCGCTCGCATCGGCCGTGCAGCAGGGCAAGGCGCTGTACATCGGCATTTCGTCGTACTCGGCCGCAAAGACGCGCGAGATGGCCCAACTGCTCGCGCAATACAAGGTGCCGCTGCTGATCCACCAGCCGTCGTACAACCTGCTGAACCGCTGGGTCGAGGAGGATCTGCTCGGCACGCTCGACGACATCGGCACGGGCAGCATCGCGTTCACGCCGCTCGCGCAGGGGCTGCTGACGTCGAAATACCTGAACGGCGTGCCGGCCGATGCGCGCGTGAACAAGCCGGGCGGCGGCTCGCTGAAGCAGGATCACCTGAGCGCGGACAACCTCGAGCACGTGCGCAAGCTCGACGGCATCGCCCAGCGGCGCGGGCAGAGCCTCGCGCAGATGGCGCTCGCCTGGGTGTTGCGCAATGGCCGCGTGACGTCCGCACTGATCGGCGCAAGCCGTCCGGAGCAAGTGCGCGAAAACGTCGGCGCGCTGAAGAATCTCGAATTCTCGGCCGACGAACTCGCGGAGATCGATCGCTACGCGACCGAGGGTGGCATCAATCTGTGGGAAAAACCGTCCACCGATCAGGCGATCTGATCGGCATCAAGGACAGTCGATACGGGATGCGAACCATTGCATGCCGTATCGCTGCGCACGCACACAAACGGCTACGTCGCTGCGATGCCGCGGCGTGACCGGCGCACGCCAACGCGTCGCTAGAGCAGAGCAGGCAGGCCTTCGACGAGCAATACCGCAACGCCGACGCCGAGGATGACGCCGAGCACGCGCAGCAGGTTGTGGCGGAATTCGGTTGCGCACGGCACCGCGCCGAGAAACAGCGCGCCGGCCAGCGCCATCGGAATCAACAGGATGAAGTCGCCGATCGTGAAATAGGTGGTCATGCGTGTCTCCAGAGCCGGCCGGAACAGGCGCACGCGCGTCTTCCAGCCCCATGCCGGGCATTTCTCGTGTTGGGCCGACCCCGATTGCGAACGGGGCGGTCAGTTCGAGTATAGGCAACCTCGCTGCGTTTTTCGCTATCCGAACCATTAAAAGTATGCGGAAAACCCCGGAGAATCTGCATTTTTCCGGCGAGTCGGACGAATGCCTTGCACCATTCTTTCCCGCTCCTTTCGATTCGCGCTGAAACGTCGTACATGTTCGATACGGGCCGCCGCACCCGCGGGCGCGGCGGCCCGTTCGCCTACGCGCGATCGGGGCGCGCGCGAGCGGCCGGGGTGCGGAACACGAGCGCGAGCCCCGCCACGATCGCGCCCATGCCGGCGAGCGCGAGCGGTTCGGGCCGGTTGCCGAGCCAGACCGCGTCCATCAGCGTGGTGAGGACGGGCACGAGATAGAACAGGCTCGTCACGTTGACGAGATCGCCACGTTGCATCAACCGGTAGAACAGCAACTGCGCGATCACCGAGATCACGATGCCGAGCCACAGCAGCGGGACGATGAACGCCCAGCCGACCTCGAGCGAGACCGGCCGGAATGGCAGGATCGCCACGCACAGCGCGAGGCCGATCGCGTTCTGCAGCGGCAGCACGTCGGCAGGCGCCGCGCGCACGTGCTTTTGCAGCAGCGAGCCGGCGGTCAGCGCGACGAGCGCCGTGAGCGCGCAGGCGACGCCCATGATCGGCAGACCCGCACCGCCCACGCCGCGGCACACGACGAGCGCGAGACCGGCGAGCGACAGCCCGAGCCCCGCGACGCGCATCGGTTGCCAGCGCCGCTCGATGATCGCCAGCGTGAGGATCGGCTGCACGCCGAGGATCGTCGCAAGCACGCCCGGCGCGATCCCGCGCTCGAGCGCGAGCAGGTAGAAGATCGAATAGCCGCCCATCATCAGCAGGCCGGTCAGCGCGGCCATGCGCCGCTCGCCGCGCGGCGGCAGCCAGCGTCCGCGCATGATGGCCGGCACGAGCAGCACGAGTGACGCGAGCGCGAATCGTGCGGCGAGAAAGACGAACGCGGATGCGTGGCGCAGACCGAGTTCAGCGAAGATCGCGCCGCTGCTCCACAGCAAGACGAAGAGCGACGTCACGCCATGCGCGGCGAGCGCGCGTTTGAACGAAATCATGTGAATCCACCTGTCGAACGGATCGAAACGTCCCAAGTCGCGCGCGTGGCAACGCGCCGTGCGCAATGACGCACGAACGGCCGCAAACGGGCGAATGGAAAACGGAAACCGAAAGCCGGCTGGTCAGCCGACGCGTGCCGCCGGCGGGGGCGGCGCGGCGCCGACGAGCGGCGGTGCAACAGGAGGAGGGAGGACGGATGGATGCGCGCACGCCTGCGGCCGCGAGTCGAACTGCGGCCGGGATGTTGCGAGAGCGGACGTGAGCGGTTGCATCGGGTCGATTAGCGCTTGAACGCGAATGAGCGTCAAAGGTAACGCAAGGCGGCCGCCGGGCGCAACCGCCGTCGGCGGGAGGCCGGCGCCGCGCGTGTGGCCGGTTTCGGCGGACGGTCACATTCGACAGGGTATGATGGGGGTATCCGTCCGTGCAAGCGCACGCGCGGCGCAGTGGTTGATTGGAGACATTCGACGAATTCGCGGCACTTCGCCTGCTTCTTCTTCTTTTCGCGCTTCGATAAACCGTGAACAATGGGATTACGCGCAACACCCCGACGAGGGCGGCGCGGATCGTGCATTTGCCGGCTCGCCAGCGAGCCGGGTTTCAAGTTTCAAGAGTGGGGAACCATCATGCATGTCGGGTCGATTGTCTGCACTACCCATATCGCCGTGCCGAAGGGCGCGCGCGGCATCGTTCAGCGCGTTCTGGGCGACATGGCCATGGTGACCTGGTACGCCGGCGTGCCAGGCGAGTCGAAGGAACTCAACACCGAGCCGTTCTTTCTCGAGGACCTGATCGACACCGGCGAATCCGTGCTGCCGGCCGGCGCCGCGATCCACTGAGCGCGCGTGCCGTATCGGACGCTCGTGTTTCGGCGCGGCTGACGGCACAATGCGGGGCATGAAAGACGTCACTTCCGCCTCCGCAGCTCCCGCCGGCCCGCCGTTCGCCGGCCTCACGCCCGAGTGCGTGCTCGATGCGCTCGACAGCGTGCTGATGCCGGCCGGACTGCGCACCGACGGGCGCCTGCTCGCCCTCAACAGCTACGAAAACCGCGTCTACCAGGTCGGCATCGAGGACGGCCCGCCCGTCGTCGCGAAGTTCTACCGGCCCGCGCGCTGGTCGGACGAAGCGATTCTGGAAGAACACGCGTTCGTCGCCGAACTCGCCGCGCGCGAGATTCCGGCGGTGCCCGCGCGCGTCGTCGACGGCCGTACGCTGCACGCGTTCGACGGCTTCCGCTTCTCGATCTTCGAGCGGCGCGGCGGCCGCGCGCCCGACCTCGACCGCAGCGACACGCTCGAATGGCTCGGCCGCTTCATCGGCCGGATTCACGCGGTCGGCGCGACGCGGCCGTATGTCGCGCGTCCCGTGCTCGACATCCGCGCGTTCGGCTACGAGCCGCGCGACTACCTGCTCGCGCACGATTTCATTCCCGACGACGTAAGGCCCGCCTACGAGACGGCGGTGACGCTCGCGCTCGAAGGCGTCGAGGCGGCGTTCGAGCGTGCGGGCGAGATCCGCCTGCTGCGCACGCACGGCGACTGTCATCCGAGCAACGTGCTGTGGACCGACGCGGGCCCGCATTTCGTCGACTTCGACGACAGCCGGATGGCGCCCGCGGTCCAGGATCTGTGGCTACTGCTGCCCGGCGATCGCGAAGGCGCGTCGCGCGCGCTCGCGGACCTGCTCGCCGGTTATGAGGACTTCTGCGAATTCGAGCCGCGCGAACTGCATCTGGTCGAAGCGCTGCGCACGCTGCGCTTGATCCACTACGCGGCATGGCTCGCACGCCGCTGGGACGATCCGGCGTTTCCGGCCGCGTTCCCGTGGTTCAACACGCATCGATACTGGGAAGCACGCGTGCTCGAGCTGCGCGAGCAGATCGGCGCGATGCAGGAAGGGCCGCTCTGGCCCGTGTGACGGCGCGCGCGGCAACCTCGCCGCGCGGCATTTTCGGGTGGGCCGACGCGCGTGGCTCGCGGCCCGCGCCGCTCAGAACTTCAACATCATCTTGATCACCGCGGCGAAGCGCTTGCCATAGGGCGGTGCGATCAGCCCGCGGGTATTCAGGCGTGCCTGCGTGAGCACGGGCTTCATCTTCGAGAACGTCACGAAGCCGTCGTAGCCGTGATACGCGCCCATCCCGCTCGCGCCGACGCCGCCGAACGGCAAACTGCCGCACGCGATGTGCAGCAACGCATCGTTGACCGTCACGCCGCCGGAGATCGTTTCGCGCATCACGCGGTCGATCGTGCCCCCATCCTCATCGAACAGGTACAGCGCGAGCGGCCGCGGGCGCGCGTTCACGTACGCGATCGCCTCGTCGAGCCGCTCGTACGGCACGAGCGGGAGCAGCGGCCCGAAGATTTCCTCCTGCATCAGCTGCGACGCGGCCGGCACGTGCGTGACCGCACACGGCACGAAGCGGCGCGACGCGGGGTCGGACGGCGCATCCGACAGCGGATGCAGTTGCGCGCCGGCGGCCTGCGCGTCGGTCGCGAGCTGTTGCAGCCGGGCGTAATGGCGCGGCGACACGATCGTCGTGTAGTCGCCGTTGGTCGACAGGTCCGGATACAGCTTCGCGAAGCGCTCCCGTGCGCGCTCGATGAACGCGGCTTCCATCCCGCGCGGTAGCAGCACGTAGTCGGGCGCGATGCAGGTCTGGCCCGCGTTCAACGTCTTGCCGCCGATGATCGCATCGACAGCCGCGTCGAAGCGCGCATTCGGCCCGACGATCGCCGGCGACTTGCCGCCGAGCTCGAGCGTGACGGGGGTGAGATTGTCGGCCGCGGCGCGCATCACGTGGCGGCCGACGTGCGTCGAGCCGGTGAACAGCAGGTGATCGAACGGCAGTGCGGTGAACGCGGCGCCGATCTCCGCATCGCCGTTCACGACCGCGACATGGTCGCGCGAGAAGGTCTTCGCGATCAGCTGTTCGAACAGCGCCGACGTGCGCGGCGTTAGTTCGGACATCTTGACGATCGCGCGGTTGCCGGCGGCGAGTGCGCAGATCAGCGGCCCGGCCGCGAGCAGGACCGGATAGTTCCACGGCACGACGATGCCGACCACGCCGAGCGGCTGCGGCAGCACCTTCGCGCGCGCCGGCCGTAGCCACTTGTTCATCGGCTTGCGGATCGGCTTCATCCAGCGCTTGCCGTGCTTGAGCGCGTCGTCGATCTCTTCCTTCGCCATCCAGATTTCCGACAGCAGCACTTCCTGCTTCGCGCGATGCCCGAAGTCGGCGCTGATCGCATCGGCGAGCGCATCCGCGTGATCGATCAGCATCGTGCGCAGCGCGCGCAGGTGCTGCGCGCGGGTGTCCCACTCCGGGTATGGCGCGCGCAGGTAGGCCGCGCGCTGGTCGCGCAGCAGCGACGTCAAGGCATCGACCGACGGCTGCGCTTGCGGGGCCAGTTCGGGCAAATCGTTCTTCATTTCGTCTCCTCCAGTTGGGCATGGCACGTCGGCCAGCAGTCAGGCCGCACGTACCCGCTCGGCGAGCGTGGCGGGGCGGGGCAGGATGGCGCGCGTCGCACGGCAGGGTGCCGGATGCGATGCACGGTCGAAAACAGGGTGCAGCGTGCGGCAAGCGTCGCATCCGCGCGACGGTGTTCGTGTCCGAAAACGGGATTGCGCGGTCCGCGCGTACGGCCGGACGCGATGTCCGGCCGGTGTGCGATGGCGCGCGGCGGGTACTTGCCGGCGCACCGAAGCAGGGCAGCGCGGTGCGCGCGGCGACGCGCGCACCGGCAGGTCGTGCCGCGCGTGCGACGAGCCGTCCAAACGGTCGGCGATACGTGGCGTCGTTCGATTTCGACCGGCCGCGCGCACGGCGTTGCACGTCACCGTCCGGGCATCCGTTTGAAATGAAATGCGGGCCGCGCACGGTGCGTCCGGACAACCCGGTCGGCACGCGGCCTGCAGAGCGTCGCGCTGCATCGTCGTCTCCCCAGTTTCGCGACGGCGCGGCTTCTGGCGGCCGGTGCATCGCGTCGCATCAATCGATACATCTTAAATTTAGTTCACGCGGGCGTTTAGAGGAATCGCTCTTGAATCGGCGTGCCGCGCGCGCGGCGGCCATTCCTACAATGCCCGAACATTACAAGCGGGAGCCGGCCGCGCCGGGCGCCGTTCATGACACGAAGGAGACGTGACATGCAATACGACTACATCATCGTAGGCGGAGGGTCGGGCGGCTCGAGCCTCGCCAGCCGCCTTGCCGACGCATGCCCCGACGCGACGATCGCGTTGATCGAGGCCGGCTCGCACACGGAGCGCAACCTGCTCGTCAACATGCCGGTGGGAATCGCGGCGCTCGTGCCGTTCAAGCTCGGCACGAACTACGGTTACGAGACGGTGCCGCAGCCGGGCCTCGGCGGCCGCCGCGGATATCAGCCGCGCGGGCGCGGAATGGGCGGCTCGAGCGCGATCAACGCGATGATCTACACGCGTGGCCACCCGGGCGACTACGATGAATGGGCGCAACTCGGCGCGACGGGCTGGGGCTGGCAGGACGTGCTGCCGTATTTCCGCCGCGCGGAAGGCAACGCGCGCGGTGCCGATGCATGGCACGGCGCGGACGGCCCGCTGACGGTGTCCGATCTGCGCTTTCGCAATCCGTTTTCCGAACGATTCATCCAGGCGGCGCACGCGGCCGGCTATCCGCTCAACAACGACTTCAACGGCGCGACGCAGGAAGGCGTCGGCTTCTATCAGGTCACGCATCGCGACGGCTCGCGCTGCAGCGTCGCGCGCGCATACATTTACGGCCGCGAGCGGCCGAACCTGCACGTGATCACCGACGCGACGGTGCTGCGCGTTGGCTTCGACGGCAAGCGCGCGGTCGGGGTCGTGGTGTCGCGCGACGGACGCGTCGAGACGCTCGGTGCACGCGCGGAAGTGATCCTGTCGGCCGGCGCGTTCAATTCGCCGCAACTGCTGATGTGCTCGGGGATCGGTCCGGCGGAACAGCTGCGCCGGCACGGGATCGCCGTCGTGCAGGACGCGCCGGACGTCGGCACGAACCTGATCGACCATATCGATTTCATCATCAACACGCGCGTGAATTCGTCGGAGCTGGTCGGCGTCTGCCTGCGCGGGATCGCGAAGATGACGCCGGCGCTCGTGCGCTACTTCTCGAGCCGCACGGGGATGATGACGAGCAACGTCGCCGAGGCCGGCGGCTTCATCAAGAGCGACCCGTCGCTCGATCGTCCGGACCTGCAGCTGCATTTCTGCACGGCGCTCGTCGACGACCACAACCGCAAGATGCACTGGGGCTTCGGCTATTCGCTGCACGTGTGCGCGCTGCGCCCGTTCAGCCGCGGCACGGTCGCGCTCGCGAGCGGCGATGCGCGCGACGCACCGCTGATCGATCCGCGCTTCTTCAGCGATACGCGCGATCTCGACCTGCTCGTGCGCGGCGCGCAGGCGATGCGCCGGATCCTGTCGCAGGCGCCGCTCGCGTCGCAGGGCGGGCGCGAGCTCTACACGCGGGCGGACCAGAGCGAAGCCGAGCTGCGCGCGACGATCGTCGAGCATGCCGACACGATCTATCACCCGGTCGGCACCTGCCGGATGGGTTCGGATGCGCGCGCGGTCGTGGATCCGCAACTGCGCGTGCGGGGCGTCGAAGGGCTGCGGGTGGTGGATGCGTCGGTGATGCCGACGCTGATCGGCGGGAACACGAATGCGCCGTCGGTGATGATCGGCGAACGCGCGGCGGACTTCATCGTCGCGACACGCCGGGGCGGCGGCGTGCCGCGCAACGAGGCGGCCGCGGCGGCGCACGGCCGCTGAGCGGCGCGCACCGGCACACGACCGACGCGATGCTCAGGCGAACGTATCGACGAGGCCCGTGCGGCTCACGGTCGCGCCGGCCGCTGCGGATTGCACGGCGTCGACCGGTGCGTCGACGGCTGACGACCCGGCGCGCGCGCGCGGCGACGGCCGGCCGCCGGCGAAGCTTTGCTGCGGGTTCTGCTGCTGCGACGCGAAGCCGCCATCGCTGACGCTCGCGCTGCCCAGGCCGAGCCCGCCCGCTTCCATCGCTTCACGCAGTTTCGGCAGCGCGGCTTCCACCGCGTCGCGCACCTGCGCGTGCTGCGACACGAACAGCGCATGCGCGTGGTTGTCCGCGACGCGCAGCACGACCTGCAGCGGGCCCAGGTCCGGCGGGTTCAGCGTCAGCTCGGCGCTCTGCTGGTGCGCATTCGACAGGAACACGACTTTCTGGCTCAGCGCATCGGTCCAGTCGGCGGTGCCGACGTGCGGCGCCAGCACGTGTGCGTTGGCCGCGGCGATCGAGCTTGCGGCGGGCGATGCCTGGAGGTTCGCCTGTGCGGCTGCCGCAGCCGTTGCGGCGGCAGCGACCGTCGCGTCGGCGGCCGGGCTGGCGGTTTCCTCGGCGGCCGCGAATGCGTGCTGCGCGGCGGGCTGGGCCGTTGCGCCGGCCTGCAGCGCCGGTGCGCTGGCTTGCGTGGGCGCCTGCTGCGTCGCGAGCGCGCCTTTCGCGTCGGCGAGCGTGCGGTCGAAGGTCGGGACTTTCGGCGTCGGCGGCGTAGCGGCAGCCGAGGCGGACGTCGCCGCCGCGGGTGCTGCCGCCGTCGCAGCCGTGCCCGTCGCGGGCATCGCGATTGCGCCCGCGCCGCCGGTCAGCTTCGCGAGTGCCGCCTGCAGCGTGTCGCGACCCGACACCGGCACGGCAGGCTCGGCGGCCGCATCCTTGCTTGCGTGGTTCGTCAGCGCGGCCGTGGCGTCGGGCTGGCCGGACACGGCCGTCGTTTGCGCGGCGGTGGCAGCGGTATCGGCGCCGGCCGGCGCCGCGTCGTTCGCGCGCGTCTGCAGTTGCGCCTGCACGGCGGCTGCCGCGGCGAGCGCGGCAGCGTCCGGGTTGAGCGTCGCGATGGCGTCTTCGGTCGACTGGTCGTCGTCGTGGTCGGCGGACTTCGTGCCGGCGGCGGATGTCGACGACGCCTGTTTCGTCGAGACGTCCGGCTTGCCGGCGATTGCCGCGTCGTGCCGCGTGACGACGCTTTGCTTCAGCGTCTGCGCGAACGGCATGGCGGCAGGGCTGCTTGCGGCATCGTTGCCGGCGGACTTGGCGGAGGCGGACGAACCCGCATCGCGGATCGCCTTGAGTGCGGTGCCGGCGGTGTCGAGCAGCACGCCGAGCAGGGGCAGGGGAGGCATGACGATTCTCTCGTTCGAAAGCGGTGAGCGGTTACGCTGAACGGGCCGCATCGGCCCGCATGCGCAGGATCTTCGCGGCGTGTTCGTCGGCGTCGCGCTGTTCGCGCTTCGCCGTACGCTGCGCTTCCTGCGCGACGCCGCGCGCCTGCAGGATTTCGTATGAACCGACGGTGCGCTTCTTCTGTTGCCAGTTGGGGCGCGCCTCGTCGATGCGGACTTCGGCTGCGGCCAGCACGTTGCGTTGCTGCACGATCGCCGCGTCGAGCGTATCGATGAACGCCTGGAAGTTGCGCCAGTTGCCGGCCGGCATCCCGTGTTGCGCGGACTGCGCGAAGCGCGCGTGATACTCGTCGCGATAGCGCAGCAGCGCATCGAGCTGGTCGGCGGCCGCGGTGCGGTCGCGCTGCGCGGTGCCGAGCTGCTTCGCGGCCGTGTCGAGATCTTCCTGCGCGCGGTCGAGCAGGAGTTGAAGGGGAAAGCCGTGTGCCATCGGGGTCAGCCTCCGTGTACGTCGAACAGCGCATCGAGCGCGCCGAGGCTCGACGCGAACGGCGCGCATTCGCGAAAGCCCTGCTGCAGGAACGATTCGATGCGCGGGTAGAGCGCGATCGCGCGGTCGAGCTGCGCGTCGCGGCCGGGCGCATAGGCGCCGACCGCGATCAGGTCGCGATTGCGCTGGTAGCGCGACAGCATCTGCTTGAACTGCCGCACGCGGTCGAGATGCGTTTCGTCGATCAGCGCGGTCATCGCGCGGCTGATCGACGCCTCGATGTCGATCGCCGGATAGTGGCCGGCTTCGGCGAGCGCGCGCGACAGCACGATATGGCCGTCGAGGATCGCGCGCGCCGAATCGGCGATCGGGTCCTGCTGGTCGTCGCCTTCGGTCAGCACCGTGTAGAACGCGGTGATCGAGCCGCCGCCTTCGGGCCCGTTGCCGGTGCGCTCGACGAGCGCGGGCAGCTTCGCGAATACCGACGGCGGATAGCCCTTGGTCGCGGGCGGCTCGCCGATCGCAAGCGCGATCTCGCGCTGCGCCATCGCGTAACGCGTCAGCGAATCCATCAGCAGCAGCACGTGCTTGCCCTGGTCGCGGAAATACTCGGCGAGCGACGTCGCGTAGGCCGCGCCCTGCATCCGCAGCAGCGGCGACACGTCGGCCGGCGCTGCGACGACGACCGAGCGCGCGAGCCCGTCCTCGCCGAGGATCTGTTCGATGAACTCCTTCACTTCGCGGCCGCGTTCGCCGATCAGCCCGATCACGATCACTTCCGCGCTGGTGTAGCGCGCCATCGTGCCGAGCAGCACCGACTTGCCGACGCCGGAACCCGCGAACAGGCCCATCCGCTGCCCGCGGCCGACGGTGAGCAGCCCGTTGATCGCGCGCACGCCGACGTCGAGCACGTGATGGATCGGCTCTCGATCGAGCGGGTTGATCGACGGCGCCGACAGCGGTGCGTCGACCTTCGACGCGAGGGGGCCGAGGCCGTCGAGCGGGCGGCCCGACGCGTCGACCACGCGCCCGAGCATTTCCCAGCCGACCGGCAGCCGCTTCGCACCGGCGAGCGGATCGGCGACGGGCGCGCTTTCCCGCGGCCACACACGCGCACCGGGCAAGACGCCCGCGACGTCGGTGGTCGGCATCAGGAACAGGCGATCGCCGGCGAAGCCGACGACTTCCGCTTCCGCGTGCGGCAGCGTGCTGCCGGGCGGCAATTCGATCGTGCATTCGGCGCCGACCGACAGGCGCAGCCCGATCGCCTCGAGCACGAGGCCCGCGGCGCGCGTGAGGCGCCCGCACGGGCGCAGCGGCAGCGCGCGGTGGCTGCGGGCCGCGAGCCCGGTCAGGTGCGTGCGCCAGTGCGCGAGGTGCGGATTGTGCGGCGCGCGCGGCGCGCGCGGCGCATCGCCGGCGGTATCCGTCGCGGGCGCGTGCGTGCCGTGCGCGGCGCCATGCGACGCTTCGAGGCCGAACGACGCATCGGGGCCGAACGACGCGAGTGCGAGCTCGCGCTCGAGCGGTGTCATCCCGTCGTGCAGTACCGATTCGGGCGTGGGCGTCACCATGCGCTCACCTTGCCGATCGCGGCGGCGACGCGCTGCCAGCGGGTCGGCAGCGTCGCGTCGACCTCGCCGGTCGCGGCGTGCGCGCGGCAGCCGCCGCGCTCGATCGACGCGTCGGTGCGCACGTTCCAGCCGAGCGTATCGAGATCGTCCTGCAGATAGGCTTCGACGACGGGCAGGTCGGCCGGATTCACCACGAGATGCGGCGCGCCGGACAACGCCGGCTCGGCGGCGAGCACGTCGCGCACGGCCGCGACGAGCGCGGCCGGATCGTGCTTCACGTGCTGGCGCACGACCTGCTGCGCGATGTCGAGCGCGAGCTGCGCGAGCTCGGACGCGAGATCGTGCTCGACGCCCGACACGGCCTCGCGAAACGACGCGGCCAGCGCCGCAAGCTGCGCGGCCTGTTCGCGTGCTTCGGCCTGGCCGGCCTCGAAGCCTTGTTCGCGCCCCTGATCGAACCCGGCCTGGTAACCCAGTGCCTGGCCTTCGACGTGGCCGGCCGCATGGCCTTCGGCATGCGCGGCGTCGCGCACGCGCTGCAGCTCCTCGGCGAGCGCGGCGGCCGCCGCTGCCGCATCGTCGGGCGGCGGCGGGGGCGGCGGCGGATCGAACGACGCCATCTCCCACCGCTGGTATGCGGTGAGGGTGCCGGCGTGCTCGCGCGCGGAATCAGACATACGCGTCTTCCGCCTTGCCGCCGATCACGATCTGACCGCTCTCGGCGAGGTTGCGCACGATCTGCAGGATGCGGCGCTGCTGCGTCTCGACTTCGGACACGCGCACCGGGCCGCGCGCGTCGAGATCCTCGGCGAGCAGTTCGGCCGCGCGTTGCGACATGTTCGCGAGGAATTTCTGGCGCAGCGCGGGCGGCGCGCCCTTGAGCGCGATGATCAGCGTTTCCGACTCGACTTCCTTCAGCACCATCTGGATCGCGCGATCCTCGAGGTCGAGCAGGTTCTCGAACACGAACATCTGGTCGACGATCTTCTGCGCGAGGTCGGCGTCGTACTGACGCACGCTTTCGAGCACGCCTTCCTCATGATTGCTCGTCATGAAGTTCAGGATCTCGGCCGCGGTGCGGATGCCGCCCATCGGGCTGCGCTTCAGGTTGTCACTGCCGGACAGCAGGCCGGTGAGCACGTCGTCGAGCTCGCGCAGCGCGGCCGGCTGGATGCCGTCGAGCGTCGCGATCCGCAGCAGCACGTCGTTGCGCAGCCGCTCGGTGAAGCACGACGCGATCTCGGACGCCTGGTCGCGGTCGAGGTGCACGAGGATCGTCGCGATGATCTGCGGATGCTCGTTCTTGATCAGTTCCGCGACGGCGGCCGAGTCCATCCACTTCAGGCCCTCGATGCCGCTCGTGTCGCTGCCCTGCAGGATCCGGTCGATCAGCACGCCGGCCTTGTCCTCGCCGAGCGCCTTGGTCAGCACCGAGCGGATGTACTCGCTCGAATCGAGCGACAGCGCGGTGTGCTGCTCGGCTTCCTTCGCGAACTCGTGCAGCACCTCCTCGACCTGCTCGCGCGTGACGTTCTTCAGCGCGGCCATCGCGGCGCCGATCTTCTGCACCTCGCGCGGCGCGAGGAACTTGAATACTTCAGCGGCCTCTTCCTCGCCGATCGACATCAGCAGCAGCGCGCTCTTGGTCAGGCCTTCAGCGTTCATCGGACACCCAGTTCTTCACGACGGTGGCGACGATCTTCGGATCCTGGCGGGCGATCGTGCGCGCGTAGTCGAGGTTGCGTTCGTAGCGGTTCTTTTCGTTCTCGAAGCCGAGAAGCAGCGGATCGGGCTCGTCCGCCTGTTCCAGGGCGGGCAGGCCGTCGAGCGCGACCGGATCCTCCGGCGCCGCGAGTGCCGGTGCGGCCGGCTCGGGCGGCGGGAACGCGCGGCGCATCGCCGGGCGCACGAACATGAAATAGAGCGCCGCCGCAGCCGCCGCGATGCCGAGCCACTTCGCGGCTTCCTTCGCCATCGCGATCATGTCCGGCTGGCGCCACCACGGCAGGTCGGCGTACGGGTCAGTGGCGGTCGAGAACGCGCTGTTCACGACGTTGACCGAGTCGCCGCGCTTCTCGTCATAGCCCATCGCGTCCTTCACGAGCTGCTCGATCTGCGCGAGCTTCGCGGGCGGCAGCGGCTGCATCGTCACGTGGCCCTTCGCGTCGGCGACCGGCTGGTAGTTGACCACGACGGCGACCGACAACCGCTTCACGTTGCCCATCGGCTGCTCCACGTGGCGGATCGTCTTGTCGAGCTCGTAGTTGGTCGTCTGGTCCTTGCGGTCGCTGACGGGCGTCGACTGCGGCCCGTTCTGGCCGTTGCCGGCGACGATCGGCGCGGAGGCCGGCTGCGGCGGCGTGTTCGACAGCGCGCCCGGCACGCCCGATGCGCCGCCCTGCGCGAGTTCGGTCGCGCTGCTGGTCTGCTGGCTGCGGATCGCGGCCTGTTGCGGCGTGCCGTTCGGGCCGTAGCTTTCCGAGGTCTGCTCGAGCTTCGAGAAATCGATGTCCGCGCTGACCTGCGAGCGCGCGTTGCCGGTGCCGAAGATCGGCGCGAGGATCGCGTCGATGCGCTTTTGCGTGTTGTGCTCGACCTGCTGCACGTACTTGAGCTGGCTCGCGTCGAGGCCGGTGGCCGACGCGGTCTGCGTCAGCAGGTTGCCGTCCTGGTCGACGATCGTCACGTTCTTGGCCGGCATGTCGGGCACGCCGGACGACACCATCCGCGTGACCGCCTGCACCTGGCCCTCGTCGAGCACGCGGCCCGGGTAGAGATCGACGAACACCGATGCGCTCGGCGCTTCCTTGTCGCGCACGAACACCGACGGCTTCGGGATCGCCAGATGCACGCGCGCCGTCTTCACGGCGTTGATCGACTCGATCGTGCGTTGCAGCTCGCCTTCGAGCGCGCGCTGGTAGTTCACCTGCTCGGCGAACTGGCTGATGCCGAATTTCTGGCTGTCCATCAGCTCGAAGCCGACCGAGCCGCCCTTGGGCAGGCCCATCGCGGCGAGCTTCAGGCGCGTTTCGTGTACCTGGTTCGACGGCACGAGGATCGCGCCGCCGGCGTCGGCGAACTTGTAGGGAACGTTTGCCTGCTGGAGCGCGGTGATGATCGCGCCGCCGTCGCGGTCCGACAGGTTGCTGTACAGCACGCGATAGTCGGGCGCGCGGCTCCACAGCACGAGCGCGGTGATCGCGGCGATGGCGAGCGCGACGGCGATCACGAACGGCAGTTTCGGGTTGCCCTTCATCCGCGTGATGCCGGGGATGCGTTCCGCGAAGCCGCCGAACCCGAAGTCCGCGCCGGCGCCGCCTGCTCCCGGCAACGCGGCGGCCGCGGTGGCGCCTGGCACCGGGCTGGCGAGGCCCGTGCGGGCGTCGGGGTTGATCAGCGAGTTGGCCTGCGAATCCATGCGTGGAATTTCTCCGGAGCGGGACGACTGAGCCGCTCGGACGAGCGGACGGACAATGACACGATGCGATTATCGGGACCGGAGCGCGACTCCGATCGACTGAAAAGAGCGGGGTTTCCCCCGTACTTTCGCGGCTTTGGCGCGCGCCGCGCTGCTATCCTTTTTCGCGATCCGGCATGGTGCGCGTCGTGCGGCGCCGTCGGAGCGCCCGGTGCGTCCGGGTCTCTACTCTCATATGTCTGGGGACAGCATGGCTGCCAACGTCAGCGGAATCGGTTCGGTGTTGCAACAGATGCAGGCGATGGCCGCGCAGGCGAGCGGCGGGGTCGCGAGCCCGACGGCGGCGCTCGCCGGTTCGGGCGCGGCGACGGCCGGCACGTTCGCGAGCGCGATGAAGGCGTCGCTGGACAAGATCAGCGGCGACCAGAAGCACGCGCTCGGCGAGGCGCAGGCGTTCGAGGTCGGCGCGGCGAACGTGTCGCTGAACGACGTGATGGTCGACATGCAGAAGGCCAACATCGGTTTCCAGTTCGGGCTCCAGGTCCGCAACAAGCTCGTGAGCGCGTACAACGACATCATGCAGATGTCCGTGTGACGGGCCCGGCAACCCGGGTCGGCCAGCCGGCGACGGGCAGCCGCGGGCGGCCGACCGGCGACGCGCCCGGTGAGCGGCCTGCCGGTCCGGCCGGCGGCCCGTGCGCCTAAAGCTTTTCAATTCCCTTCCGATAACTCTGGAAGAAGGCCGCTTCATGCATTGCAGCGCGGCGGCCACCGCATAGCCAACGCAACACAAGGAGAAGCGCATGTTTTCCCCAGGACACGCTGGAGCCAGTGCATACGCGCGTGTCGGCGTCGAGACGGGGGTGATGGGCGCCTCCCCGCACCGGCTGATCGCGATGCTGTACCAGGGCGCGCGCCAGGCCATCGCGCTCGCGCGCATGCATCTGCAGCAGGGCAACGTGCCCGCACGCGGCGAAGCGATCGGCAAGGCGATCGGGATCGTCGAGAGCGGCCTGCAGGCGTCGCTGAACCGCGACGCGGGGGGCCAGATCGCCGGGCGCCTCGACGCGCTGTACACGTATATCGGCCGGCGCCTGCTGGAAGCCAACATGCACGCGAGCGACGCGATGCTGGTCGAGGTCGACGGGTTGCTCGCGACGCTCGAGGAAGCGTGGACGGGCATCGCTCCGGAAGTCGCGCGCATGGCCGCGCAACAGGCGGCGGGCGCGGCACGATGAATCTCAAGGCCGAATACTTCGCTCGCTACGAGGCGCTCGCGGCCGTTTCGGGCCGCATGCTGTCCGCGGCGCGCGGCGCGGAGTGGAGCGCGCTGCCGGAGTTGCAGGCCGAATTCCTGCGTCTCGTCGATGGGCTGAAGGAGGCCGATCCGGGCGTCGCGCTCGACCAGGCCGACCTCGGTCGCAAGCTCGGGCTGATCCGCCGCATCCTCGCCGACGACGCCGCGATCCGCGATCTCGCGAGCCCGGAAGTCGCCCGGCTGTCCGCGCTGTTCGAGGCGCGGCGCTCGACCCAGGTATTGACCGATCTCTACCGCGCTCGCGGGTAGTGCCCGTTTGCCGGGGCGGCGGTTGCCGCCTGCCCGGCTTCCCAACGATGTGGCTGAGGTGAGCAGGCTCCGATCATGACCGGTATCGACTCCGTTGCGGCCGCCCTGCTGGCGAGTCGCCTCGACAGCCTGCTGACCGGCTCCGTGACGGCGCCCGCTGGCGGCGGCGCGACCGCGCAGGTCGGCACGCCGGGCGCCGGCGCGTCGTCGCCGTCTTCGACAGGGGCTCCGCCGGCGGCACCACCGGCATCCGCGCAGACCGCGCTGTCCGAGGTCGCGCTCGTGCTCGACGCGATCTCGCGCTCGGGCGGCATCGCGACGCCCGTGATCGCCGGGCGCACGCCGCTGCTGGCCGATCCTGCCGTGTTGCTGAGCACGGCGGCGGCCGTGCCGCCGGACGGGCAGCCGGCCGCCGGTCCGGCTGCGTCCGCCGCCACGCTTTCCACTGCAACGCCTGCGTCTGACGTCGCGGCCGCGCGCGATGCGGCGGCCGCGCCGCCCGTCGCGGCGCTGCGTGCGGCGCTCGCGCAGGCCGTGAGCGAAAGCGGCCTCTTTTACGAATCCCATCTCGCGCAGTGGCTGGCCGGCCAGCGCCCGCTCGCCGCGCTGATGCGCGAACCGCAGGCGCGGCTCACGACCGCGCCGGTGCAGCCCGCCCCGGATGCCGCGCAGCAGGACGCACCCGACGTGCTCGACGAACTGCTCGCGCAGCGCCTGCCGCTACCGACGACGGCGCGAACGGCCACGCAGCCGGGCACGCCCGCGTCCGGCGGTGCGGTGCCGCGCGAGCTTGCACAGAACGCGGCTGCCGCCGCTCGGCAAGGTGCGGCGTCGGTCACGGCCGCGACGACCGACCCGCTCGGCGACCGCCCCGACACGCGCTGGACGCCTGCGCGCGCCGAACTGGGCGCCGCGTCGGCGGATCCGCAGGCGCAGGCACCGGCTCCCGTACATCCGGCCGCCGTGCCGATCGTCCGGCAGCAGCTCGATGCGCTCGCGACCGACCAGTTCCGCTGGGCGGGCGAGGCGTGGCCCGGGGCGCGCCTCGACTGGACGATCGAGCCCGACGATCCGGGTGGCCACGCGTCGCGCGGCGGCGACGATGCAGGGAGCGGGATCGCATGGCGCACGCGGCTGACGCTCACGTTACCGTCGCTCGGCACGGTCGACGCGGAGCTGGTGCTCAATGGCGCGCAACTCGTCGCGCGACTGCGCGCGAATTCGGCCGGCGCCGACCGGCTCACGCGGAACGAGGCCGCGCTGCGGCAGCGGTTCGAGGGATCGGGGCTGCAGCTCGGCGGACTGTCGATCCGTGCGGTCGGCGACGAACCGGACGGCTTCGACCCGCTCGTCGCGCAGGCGGCAGCCGCCGCGTATGCGCGCAGCGCGGCGGGCGGCACGCCGGGCGCCGACGACGAGGTGCCGCGATGAGCATGGCGTCCCGCAAGCGCGCGACCGCGCTCGTCTACGATCCGAAGGGGGGCGATACCGCGCCGCGCGTGGTTGCGAAGGGGTACGGCCTGCTCGCCGAGATGATCGTCGCTCGTGCGCGGGATGCCGGGCTGTACGTGCATACCGCGCCGGAGATGGTGTCGCTGCTGATGCAGGTCGATCTCGACGACCGGATTCCGCCGCAGCTTTACCAGGCCGTCGCGGATCTGCTGGCATGGCTGTACGCGCTCGATCGGACCGAGCCCGGGCCGGGCGACGTCGCCCCGCACTTTCCGCTACCGCCGCTGCGCCGCTGAGCGTTCGCCGGCCCGTTTTCCTTGCGAGATGTTGTCACAGTCTTTCACAATCATTTCGCCGGCATTTCCTTCTATTGACCTGGATTGGCGTGGAATCCGCGCGCTTCGTCGGTTATCGCCTGATATTCTTGTCGGCCGACGTTCGCCGTGGGATTGAGCGGGCGCGTCATTTGTGTAATGATATCCATTCTCATTTTCATGTTATCCGGGCGGCGCGCGTTTTTCGTGCGCTGCCCGTTGCTTTGAACGAATGGATACTCTCGCGTGAACGCGCCCGAAACGATCGCCCCGCCGCAGGCGGGCAGGCCCCCAGCGGGCGTCACCGTGCTGCATCCGGCCGCACGGCCCCTGAGCGACGC
Source organism: Burkholderia sp. PR2 (assembly GCF_052372875.1). Lineage (NCBI taxonomy): Bacteria > Pseudomonadati > Pseudomonadota > Betaproteobacteria > Burkholderiales > Burkholderiaceae > Burkholderia > Burkholderia sp. PR2. Next base: position 3,239,091 of record NZ_JBQRWH010000004.1, on the reverse strand, counting down.
CGAACTGGCGACGCGCCGCCAGCGCTCGCGCCGCGCGACCTTCATCAAATGGCTGCGCAAGGTGCATGGCTGGGTCGGGCTCTGGGGCGCGGTGCTCGGGCTGCTGTTCGGCGTGACGGGCGTGCTGCTCAACCACCGTGCGCCGCCGCTGAAGATCCCGACCGGCGAACCGCAGGTCGAGCAGATGCAGATCGCGTTGCCGGATCCGGCGCCGAAGTCGCCGGCCGCGATGACGAAGTGGCTGCAGCACGAACTGCACTTCGACGGCCGGCCGGGCCGCGTGCGCAAGGAGCCTGCGCAGCCGGTCGCCTGGGGCGACAAGCGCGTGATGCAGCCGGAGCACTGGCAGATGGGCCTGTTCGGTCCGCACCAGAGCCTGCAGGCCGAATATTGGGTCGGCAATGGCTACGTATCGGTGAAGCGCACCGGCAATACGTTCCTGACCACGCTGAACAACCTGCATCGCGGCGTCGGCATGAATCTCGGCTGGGTGTTGCTGATGGACACGATCGCCGGTTCGCTGATCCTGTTGTCGCTGACGGGCGTGCTGCTGTGGACGGAGCTGAACAAGCGCCGCACGGTCGGCGTCGTGCTGGTGGCAGGCTCCGTCGCCGCGGCGCTCGCCGCGGGTCTCGCCTGACTTGACCATCGACGTGCGCCGGTTGTCCGCCGGCGCATGACGGCCTCCGGCACGGCCATGCGCCACGGGGCAACCAGCTTCAGAGGCCGCAGGTCGCGCCGCTGTTCGCCGCGATCTCGCGGGCGGCCTTCGCGCCCTCGACCTGCAGGATCGTCGGCAGCGACACGTTGTTCTTCGCGGCCGTGATCTCGGCGAGGATCGAGATCGCGATTTCCGGCGGCGTGCGGCTGCCGATGTAGATGCCGGCCGGCCCGTGCAGCCGCGCCAGTTCCGCCTCGCTCAGGTCGAATTCGAGCAGCCGCTCGCGCCGGGCGGCGTTGTTGCGCCGCGAGCCGAGCGCGCCCACATAGAACGCGGGCGTCTTCAGTGCCTCCATCAGCGCGAGATCGTCGAGCTTCGGGTCGTGCGTGAGCGCGATCACGGCCGAACGCGCGTCGAGTTTCATGTCGAGCACAGTGTCGTCGGGCATCGTGTGTACGACGCGCGTACCCGTCACGTCCCACGCATCCGTGTACTCCTCGCGCGGATCGCAGACCGTCACCTGATAATCGAGCCCGACCGCGATCTGGCACAGATAGCGCGACAACTGCCCCGCTCCGATCACGAGCATCCGGTAGCGCGGCCCGTGTATCGTCACGAGCCGGTCGCCGTCGAACGCGAGCCCGTCGGTCGCCTGCGCGGGCGACAGCGACGCGCGGCCGGTCGCGAGCGTCATCGTGCGCGTGACGAGGCGGCCGGCCTCGACTTCCGCGCACAGCGCGGCGATCCCGCTGTCGGGCGTGAGCGGCTCCAGCACGAGCTGGATCGTGCCGCCGCAGGGCAGCCCGAAGCGGTGTGCTTCCTCGGCCGTCACGCCGTACTTGACGGCTTCCGGGCGTGCATCGGCCGCGATCCCGCTCGCATGCACGCGGGCGATCAGGTCGTCCTCGATGCAGCCGCCTGACACGGAGCCGACCACGAGGCCGTCCTCGCGCACCGCGAGCATCGCGCCCTCGGGGCGGGGTGACGAGCCCCACGTCTTCACGACCGTCACGAGCAGCACGCGGCGCCCTTCGTCGAGCCAGCGCGCGCTGGATTTCAGTACATCGAGATCGACGCTTTCCATCATTCCGTTCCTGTTGCCGGACGGCCCGCCGGGCCGGGCCGTCGTTCGATGGCCGGATTATGAACCGCCCGGCGCGCGCGTGCTGGCAGCGTGCAAATCGTGCGGGCAAATCCGGACGATCGGGCAAGAAATCGCGACGATCGGGCAGCGATCGGGTGCGGGCGGGGCGCGGCGGCGCGTGTGGTGCGTGTGGTGCGCCACGCTCAAGGGGCGCCGATGGCCGGGCGGGTTCGGGCGGGGAGGGGGTGCCCACGGGGCCGGTGACGGCCCGGCGTGGCGTCGTGCCGCTGCGCGCGGCGTGCGCGCGCAGCGACGGCGGTCAATGCGCGTCGTGCTGACCGTGCGCGAGCTTCGAGTGGTGCCGCGAATACAGGAAGTAGATCACGAGGCCGATGACGAGCCAGATGCCGAACGCGGCCCACGTGACGGGTTGCAGGTTTAGCATCAGGAACAGGCACGCGCCGACCGCGAGGATCGGCACCACCGGCACGCCCGGGCAGCGGAATGCGCGCGGCAGTTCCGGGTGCGTGCGGCGCAGCACCAGCACCGCGATCGACACCATCGAGAACGCGGCGAGCGTGCCGATGTTGATCAGCTCGGCGAGCACGTTGAGCGGCACGAGCGCGGCGATCAGCCCGAAGAACAGGCCGACGAGCCAGGTCGTCAGGAACGGCGTCGCGTAGCGCGGATGCACGCGCGACAGCGCCGCCGGCAGCAGCCCGTCGCGCGACATCGCGAAGATGATGCGCGTCTGGCCGTAGCTCATCACGAGGATCACGGTCAGCATGCCGAGCACCGCGCCGAGATCGATGAAGCCCGCGACCCACTTCTCGCCGGCGATCTGCAGCGCATACGAGATCGGGTGCGACACGTTCGCGTACTGCGCCGACGGCACGATGCCGGTCGCGACTGCCGCGACCGTCACGTACAGCACCGCGCACACCGCGAGCGACGCGATGATGCCGATCGGCAGGTCGCGTTTCGGATTCTTCACTTCCTCGGCCGCCGACGACACCGCGTCGAAGCCGATGAACGCGAAGAACATCACGGCCGCCGCGCCGAACACGCCGTTCCAGCCGTGCGGCATGAACGGCTTCCAGTTCGCTGGCGTGACGTGGAAGACGCCGACCGCGATCACGAGCAGCACGACCGACACCTTGATGAACACCATGATGTTGTTGATGCGGGTCGACTCACGGATGCCGATCGACAGCAGCGTCGTGATCACCAGCATCACGAGGAACGCCGGCAGGTTGAACCACGTGACGACGCCCGGAATCGCGCCGGGCGCGGCCGTCAGCACGGTCGGCAGCGTGAGCCCGAAGCCCTGCAGCAGCGACTGCAGGTAGCCCGACCAGCCGACCGACACGGCCGACGCCGCGAGGCCGTATTCGAGCATCAAGTCCCAGCCGATGATCCAGGCGACGAGCTCGCCGAGCGTCGCGTACGAGTACGTGTAGATCGAGCCCGCGACCGGAATCGTCGACGCGAATTCGGCGTACGACAGCGCCGCGAGGCCGCACGCGATCGCGGCGATCACGAACGACAGCATCAGCGCGGGGCCGGCCTGCACGGCGCCCGTGCCGGTCAGCACGAAGATGCCGGTGCCGATGATCGCGCCGATGCCGAGGAAGGTGAGGTCGATTGCGCCGAGCGCTTTCTTGAGCCCGGCGCCGTGTGCGCCGGCGATCATGCGATCGACGTTTTTCTTGCGGAAGAGGGACATTGCGGATGAGTCTCCAGCGCGCGCGAGCGCGGCGGCGCCGAGTGAGTGAAAACCCGTAATTTTAGCCGATTTGGCGTGGAAGACCCGCTGCGGCGCAGCGGCGCGCTCGGGAATCGTCCGATAAAACAAGCGCTTGTGTGCGTCGTTCGGCGCACCGGGCCCGGCGCGGAGCCGGCCGGCGCGGTGAGGACGATGAATCAGGCGCCCGACGCGGGCGCCATGTCGACGAGCCGGTTGCTCATCACGTAGAACGTCAGTTCCGCGTTGTTCGACAGCCGCATCTTCTCGAGCAGCCGCGACCGGTACACGCTGACCGTCTTCACCGACAGCGACAGCGTGTTCGCGATGTCGGTGAGGCGCTTGCCCGACGCCAGCATGCAGAGCGTCTGGTATTCGCGGTCGGACAGCTTCTCGTGCGGCAGCGGTTCGTTCTCGAACGACACGTATTCGGCAAGCGCCTCGGCCATCGCCGGGCTCACGTACTTGCGGCCGGCCGCGACCTGCTGGATCGCGCCGATCATCTGCGCGGCATTCACCGTCTTCGACAGGTAGCCGGCCGCGCCGGCCTTCAGCGCGCGCACCGCGTACTGGTCCTCGCGATACATCGAGAACATCAGCACCGGCGCGCCCGGCAGCTTGCGCTTGATGCGCTTGAGCACCTCGATGCCGTTCGTGTCAGGCAAGGAGATGTCGAGCAGGATCACGTCGAAGGCCTGGCGGTCGACGGCGGCCACCGCATCGCTGCCGGTCTCGGCTTCGGTCACGTTACGCGCGATGCCGCGGTCGATCAGCAGATGGCGGATCCCTTGCCGGACGATCGCGTGATCGTCCACGAGCAGGATGTTCAGGCTCATGAGGGCCTCACGAAAGCGATGCGCGGCGCGCGGCCGCCGGCTCCGCGAACAGCGAGTCCCACGCGAAGCGCGCGGTGACGCGCGTGCCGCGGCCCGCTTCCGGCGCGCTCGCGTCGAAGCTGCCGCCGAACGCCTCGCAGCGTGCGCGCATTCCGGCGAGACCGTAGCCGGTGCGCCGGCTACGTGCAAGACCGGTCCCATCGTCGGTGACGATCAGGGACATATGTGATTCGTCGGTGTCGATCTGCACGTCGACGGATGTCGCGCGCGCATGCTTCGCGACGTTCGACAGCGCTTCCTGCGCGACGCGGAAGATGGCGAGCGCGCCGGCGCCGCCGAGCTGCGTGAGTCGCGCGTCGGCCGCGCAGACGAAGCTCGTGCGCAGGCCGGTGCGGGCCGTGTGGCTGTCGACCCACGTCGACAGGGCGCCGACGACACCGCCGTCGAGTGCCGGCGTGTCGCGCTCGTCGATCAGCTGGCGGTTGGCGTCGGTGGCGGAGTCGAGCGCCTGCTGCGCCAGCTCGAGCGCGCGCAGGCAGCCGTCCGGCGCATCGGCCGGCAGCCACGTTTGAACGTTTGCCAGCGCGAAACGCGCGGCGGTGAGTTCGGCGCCGAGTCCGTCATGCAGCTCGCCGGCGAGATGGCGGCGCGCCGCCTCGTCGGCAATCATCAGCTGGAGGGACAGCGCCGCGATCCGGGCGGCGGACGTGTCGTGTTCGGGCAGGGCTTCGGCCACGGGCGCGGCTGCGTCGCAGTCGAGCGGCTGCGACGGGAACGGGGCGTGAGCGCCCGTGGGCGCATTGAGCGACGTAACCATGACTCTCCCTGCTATCAGAAAGCGGTTCGGACACCGGCTGGCTGCCTGGATCGGCTGCCGTTTCGATGACGGCAGCCGCCAGAGAATCGCCCCGTACCGAGGTAACAAAAGTTACATCTTGTAACGTTTGAGTCCGACCCTCCAATGGTCGCCGAATCGGCGACCGCGCGGGGCGAATAATATCTCAAAAATTTGGAAAACGTCATGCCAGGCGGACATTTAAGGGTAAATGTGAATAATCCGAGTGAAGCTGTTGTAGGAAAAACACTGACACGGAAGCACCTGGATGGTGCGTATCAAAATGTAACGATTTGCCATGGAATGATCGCGGTTTGTTACGAATTCGCCAAGTAGGGGCGAAAAAAAACCGGAGCTATTGCTCCGGTTCTTGATGCTGCACAAATTCGGGGATCGATCAGTCCACGAATGCGCGTTCGATCACGTAGTGACCCGGCGCGCTGTTCTTGCCTTCGACCAGGCCGGCCTGCTTCAGCAGGTCCGTCGTGTCCTTCAGCATCGCGGTGCTGCCGCACAGCATCACGCGGTCGTTTTCCGGCGAGAACGCCGGCACGCCGAGGTCCGTGAACAGCTTGCCCGTCGCGATCAGGTCGGTGATCCGGCCCTCGTTGTCGAACGCCTCGCGCGTGACCGTCGGGTAGTAGACGAGCTTTTCCTTGATGATGTCGCCGAGGTACTCGTGGCCCGGCAGGTCGTGCTTGATGTAGTCCATGTACGCCAGCTCGCCCTTCAGGCGGCAGGTGTGCGTCAGGATGACCTTGTCGAAGCGTTCGTAGATGTCCGGGTCGCGGATGATCGACATGAATGGGGCGAGGCCCGTGCCGGTCGACAGCATCCACAGCGTCTTGCCGGGCAGCAGGTTGTCGGCGACGAGCGTGCCGGTCGGCTTCTTGCCGATCAGCACCGAGTCGCCCACCTTCAGGTGCTGCAGGCGCGACGTCAGCGGGCCGTTCTGGACCTTGATGCTGAAGAATTCGAGGTGCTCTTCGTAGTTCGGGCTGACGATCGAGTAGGCACGCGCGAGCGGCTTGCCGTCGACCTCGAGGCCGACCATCGTGAATTCGCCGTTGTTGAAGCGCAGGCTCGGCTCACGGGTGCAGGTGAAGCTGAAAAGCGTGTCGGTCCAGTGATGGACGGATTGGACGGTGGCGGTGTCGTATTTGCTCATGGCTTTGAAAACGGACGCGCGTAGCGGACGCGTGTAACGGGCCCAAAAACGGGCAAAAAACCGAGTGCGTCGGCCCGATCGCGGATCGGCCGGCCGGCGCGTCGGACACGCGCCTTCTCGATGACAGACAATTGAGGAACTGGGTATTTTACCCTGCTTGGGGCAGATGCGGGCTTGACCCGCGCGGCTGCGCGGATTTGGCGCAACGAAATCTTGCAACTGGCTTTCAGCAATCAGCCGCGAGCTTCGCGCCCAGGCCGACGAGCGCGGCGCCGCACAGCGCGTCGAGTGGACGCCGCGCTGCGCACGCGGGCTCGCGAACAGGAACGCGACGCACGAATACTCATGGCGGGCGCGGCGGCGGGCCGGCAAATCGCTACTCTGGCGCGCAGCCCTGCTGCCGCGCTACCGCGTCACTGCGGATCGAGGCGCAGCCGCGCGATATACGGCAGGTGGTCCGACAGCCACGCGGTTTCGCCGGACGGCGCCTGCCACTCGAGCGGCGTCAGCCCGCGCACGAACATCTTGTCGAGCGCGAGCGCCGGGGAGAACGCGGGGAACGTGCGGCCCGACTGGCCGAGCAGCGTCGCGACCTCGGACAGCCCGATCTCGCCGAACAGCGCGACCGAATCGTTGCGCCAGTCGTTGAAGTCGCCGGCGAGCACGAGCGGGTCGTCGCCCGCGTTGCGCACGATCCAGTGCGCGATCCAGTGCATCTGGCGCAGCCGCGCCGCGCGCGTGAGCGCGAGGTGCGCGCACAGCAGCGTGACGGGCCGTGCGCCCGCGAGCGTCGCGCGCGCAACCAGCAGCCCGCGCCGCTCGAAGCGGTGCGCGGAGATGTCCCAGCGGCCGCCGAGGTCGAGCGGATGCGGCGACAGGATCGCGTTGCCGTGCCGCCACGACGGCTTGAACACGTTCGGTCCGAGCGCGATCTGCCAGTCGAGCGCCTGCGCGATCTCGGTGGCCTGGCAGTGCCACACGTCGTCGACCGTGTCGTCCATCGGTGCGCCGAAGCCGGGGGCGAGCATCGGGCGCGGCATGCGGCGCGCCATCGCCTCCTGCAGGAAATACACGTCGGCGTGCGTCGACTGCATCCAGTTGCGCATCGCGTTCCATGCGGTGAAGCCGAGCGGCGAGCGGCCCTTGTGCAGGTTCCAGCTGACCGCGGTGATTTCGTCGGGCGCGGCGTGCGGCTCGGCGAACGGCAAGGACAGGGCGTCGGCGGACATGGCGCTCAGTCCTTCGTGACGTGCGCGCGCACGCGGTAGACGAGATGCGGGCGCTGCTCGACGAGCGTCCAGTCGGTCCATGCGTCGCCGCCGACCGACAGGCCCGGATGGCTCGCGACGATCTGCCGCGGCGACGCGGGCAGGCACGGATCGCTGCGCGTCGCGTTTTCGTCGTCGAGGGTTTCCTGCACGTCGAGCGCGAGCGACACCGTGTGTGCGGCGTCGTCGACGGTGAGCGGCGCGACCGTCACCGAGCGCGAGCGCTCGGTCGGCACGACGCGCGCGGCATTGCCGCAGCCGACGGGCACGGCGGACGGATAGCGATGGGTGTCGGTACGGGTTTGACCCACGGTGGTGCGTTGCTGGAACGTGTCGATCGTCTGACCGTCACGTACCACCTGGATCTCCCACGCGACGACGGCCGGTGCGGGGCTCTGCGCATGGGCCGCGAGCGCGGCGCTCGCGAGCAGGACGGCCAGGCCGTGTTTCAGCATGAAACTTCTCCGGAAACGCGGGGTAGCGGGGAACGGACGCACATCTTACGCCCGATGGATCGGGACGGTGGTGTGACAGGACGTATCGCCGCAGGTTCGCAGCACGATCCGGTCCTGATCGAAAGGTAGGTCCGCGTCATGCGTTTTCAAGCGAAAAAGCGCGCGAACTCGGCGACGCTCGCGCGCTCGGTGACGAGACGGTTCTCGATCGCGTCCGGGTCCGCATGGCCGAGCGACATCCCGCAGACGAGCTGCTCATTGGGCGGCATCCCGAGATGCTCGGCGATGATCCGGTGGAACGGCACGAACGCGGCCTGCGGGCAGGTATCGAGGCCGCGTGCGCGCGCGGCTGTCATCACGCCCTGCAGGAACATTCCGCAGTCGAGCCATGCGCCGTGCGTCATCACGCGGTCGAGCGTGAAGAACAGCGCGACGGGCGCATCGAAGAAGCGGAAGTTGCGCGCATGCTGCGCGTGCATGCGGGCTTTTTCGTCGCGACCGATGTTCAACAGACCATACAGGTCCCAGCCGACCTTGCGGCGCCGGTCGATATACGGCGACACCCATTCGCGCGGATAGTAGTCGTACTCGGCGACGTATTTCTCGTCGCGCGCCGGATCGTCGTACGCGGCGCTCAGGGCCGCGGCGAGTGCGTCGCGGGTCGCGCCGGTCGCGACGTACACGCGCCACGGCTGGATGTTGGTGCCCGACGGCGCGCGGCTCGCGGCTTCGAGGATCGCCTCGAGCGTGTCGCGCGGCACGGGCGTCGGCAGGAACGCGCGAATCGCGCGGCGCGACTTGAGTGCGGAGTCGACGGCGTCGATCGCATCGGTGTCGGCGCGCGGGACGGCAGCAGGGATGGACATCGGCATACCTTCGAAACGAAGCGCACGGCGCCGCGCGGGCGCCGTGGCATGGCCGGCGCGGCGGCCGGTGAATCATTGATCATACGCCGCACCGCGCGGCGCTGCAGTGTGCGCGTGGTGTTAGCAGCAGACCGGGGCGGCTGCTTGCTTGCACGCCGGTGCGGGATCGCTACACTGAAATCGTAAGGGTCTGATGATCGTGTGACGGTAGCGGTAGCGAGGTTGGTATGACGACGGCGATGGTGAAACAGGAACTGGCGGTAGCGTCCTTGAGCACGGTGTACGACCTCGAGCAGGTCGAGACCGCGTTGAACGACTTGAACGAGAGCGCGAGCGACGCACTGCGCGCCACCTACGAGCGGATGCTGAAGACCGGCAATCTGCGCTTTTGCGTGAAGCCGAACCGGATGCCGTCATTCGACGAACTCGGCGGCGCGCTGCCCAATTTCACCGAGCCGCTCGACGACGTGCGCAAGCAGGTCGCGCTGTGCCTCGAGACAGACGACCGGCTCGAACTGATGCCGATCCTGCTGCTCGGGCCGCCCGGCATCGGCAAGACGCATTTCGCGAAGGCGCTCGCGCAACTGCTCGGCACCGCGTATCACTACGTGCCGATGAGTTCGCTGACGGCCGGCTGGATCCTGTCGGGCGCGTCGTCGCAATGGAAGAACGCGAAGCCCGGCAAGGTGTTCGAGGCGCTCGTCAACGGCAGCTATGCGAACCCGGTGATCGCGGTCGACGAGATCGACAAGGCCGGCAGCGACGCGCAATACGATCCGCTCGGCGCGCTGTACGCGTTGCTCGAGCACGACACCGCGCGCGCGTTCGTCGACGAATTCGCCGAAGTGCCGATCAATGCCGGCAACGTGATCTGGGTCGCGACCGCGAACGATGCGCAGGCGATTCCGGAGCCGCTGCTGAACCGGATGAACGTGTACGAGATCGCGCCGCCGGACGCGGCCGGCGCGCGCCGTATCGCGCAGACGATCTACGACGAGATCCGCACGTCGCACGCGTGGGGGCGGCGCTTCCCCGACACGCTCGACGACGACGCGCTCGACGTGCTGGCCGCGACGCCGCCGCGCACGATGCGCCGTGCGCTGCTGCATGCGTTCGGCGCCGCGCGGCTCGGCGGCCGCGACGTGATCGCGCCGTCCGACATCCGCGCCGACGAGGGCGCGACGAAGCGCCGGCCGATCGGATTCTGAGCCGGCCTGCACGCGCCTCGCCGCGTGGCGCGTGCAGGCCGATACGGAGACGTTCGGCAAGCGGGCGGACCGGGACGTACAATTCCCTTCTCTCCCCTCGATGCGCAAGCGGCGCGAAACGCCATGGAGCAGACGGACTGTGTGGTGATCGGCGCGGGTGTCGTCGGCCTTGCGATTGCGCGGGAACTGGCCGCGCGCGGGCGCGAAACCATCGTGCTCGAGGCGGCCGACGCGATCGGCACGGGCACGAGCTCGCGCAACAGCGAGGTGATTCATGCGGGGCTCTATTACCCGCGCGGTTCGCTGAAGGCGCTGTCGTGCGTGCACGGGCGCGACCTGTTGTACGAGTTCTGCGAGACACGCCACGTGCCGCACCGGCGCGTGGGCAAGCTGCTCGTCGCGACGAGCGCCGCGCAGGTGAAGCAGTTGAAGGCGATCGCCGCGCGCGCGGCGGAAAACGGCGTGCTCGACCTGATGCCGCTCACGCGTGCCGAGGCGCAGACGCTCGAGCCCGCGCTCGAATGCGCGGAGGCGCTGTTCTCGCCGAGCACCGGTATCGTGGACAGCCACCAGCTGATGCTGGCGCTGCTCGGCGACGCCGAGCGCGACGGCGCGATGTGCGCGGTGAAATCCCCGGTCGAATCGATCGACGTGCTGCGCGGCGGCCGCTTCGTGGTGCGTACCGGCGGCGACGCGCCGACCGAAATCGAGGCCGCGTGCGTGATCAACAGCGCGGGCCTCGGCGCGCAGGCGCTCGCGCGCCGCACGCGCGGGCTCGACCCGCGCTGGGTGCCGCCGCTCTATCTCGCGCGCGGCAACTACTTCAGCCTGTCCGGGCGCGCGCCGTTCTCGCACCTCGTCTATCCGATGCCCGACCGCGCCGGGCTCGGCGTGCATCTTACGCTCGACCTGGCCGGGCAGGCCCGTTTCGGCCCGGACGTCGAGTGGGTCGATGCGTTGCGCTACGAAGTCGATCCGGCGCGCGCGCCGGCGTTCTACGCGTCGATCCGCACATATTGGCCAGGGCTACCCGACGATGCGCTGCAGCCGGCCTATGCGGGGATCCGGCCGAAGCTCGCGGGGCCCGGCGAGCCGCCGGCCGACTTCATCGTGCAGGGCGCGGCGCAGCACGGCGTGCGCGGGCTCGTGAACCTGTTCGGCATCGAGTCGCCGGGGCTGACCGCGTCGCTCGCGCTCGCGCAGCGCGTCGGCGACATGACGTCGCATGGGTGACGCACGCGGCCCGCATTCGTGCGGACCAGCCGTGTGAATTCCGTGTGAGCTCCCGTGTGAAATCCCTTATCTCCGGCATTTCGGCGCGCACATTCATTCGCTTGAGCGTTATTCTGTCGAACGGCTGTCGCCAGAACAGCTTTCAAACCGATAACGTTGGAGCGAGTCCCCCATGAAAACATCCCGTCGGAGTTTCCTGATTACGAGCATTGGTGCCGTGTCCGCGCTGGCGCTTTCGCGTGAAGCGCTGGCCGATGCGCCGATGCTGTCGGAAACCGATCCGGCCGCGGTGGCACTCGGCTACAAGGCCGATGCCACGAAGGTCGACAAGGCGAAGTATCCGAAATACGCGGCGGGCCAGGATTGCGCGGCCTGCATGCTGTACCAGGGCAAGAAGGGTTCGGCTTCGGGCCCGTGCGGCGCCTTCCCCGGCAAGCAGGTGTCGGCGAAGGGCTGGTGCAGCGCATTCACGAAGATGGGTTGAGGCCCGTGCGGCATCGTGCGATGCCGCAATGTGGCGAAAACCGCAAAACGCCCGCCGTCGAAAGATGGCGGGCGTTTTTATTGCTTGAAAACGGTTCCGTCGCTTTCTACACTCGCTGCAAACCAGCGCGCCGCGGCAGACTGCTCCGCGTCGCCCGACACGGCGAATTCACGAGGATGAGGCACGCATGGCGACGATTGCGAATTCAACGAAAACGATCCGGCCCGAGCGTGCGCTGAACCGGCGCGCGGTCGTGGCGGCCGTGATCGGCAACGCGCTCGAGTGGTACGACTTCACGGTGTTCGGCTTCATGACGGTCGTGATCGCCGAGCTGTTCTTCCCGACGACCAGCGAATACTCGTCGCTGCTGCTGACCACCGCGACGTTCGGCGTGGCGTTCTTCATGCGCCCGATCGGCGGCATCGTGTTCGGCCTGTACGCCGACCGCGCGGGCCGCAAGGCCGCGCTGTCGCTCGTGATCCTGCTGATGACGGCCGGCATCTTCCTGCTCGCGATCGCACCGCCCTATGCGGCGATCGGCATCGGCGGCCCGCTCCTGATCGTGCTTGGCCGCCTGCTGCAGGGTTTCTCGGCGGGCGGCGAATTCGGCAGCGCGACCGCGCTCTTGATCGAAGCCGCGCCGTTCTCGAAGCGCGGTTTCTACGGCAGCTGGCAGATGGCGAGCCAGGCGGCCGCGCTGCTGATCGGCGCGCTCGTCGGCGCGGCCGTCACGCGCGGGCTGTCGCCCGATGCGCTGCGCAGCTGGGGCTGGCGCGTGCCATTCATCCTCGGGCTCGTGATCGGCCCGATCGGCTTCTACATCCGCCGCCATCTCGCGGATTCCGAAGCGTTCCTGCATGCGCAGCAAAGCGCACGCCGCGCGACGCTCGGCGAAGTGTTCACGCGCCACCCGCGCGAGGTGCTGTGCGGGCTCGGCTCGGTGATCGCGCTGACGGTGACGATCTACGTGCTGATCAGCTATCTGCCGACCTTCGCGGTGAAGCAGCTGAAGCTGCCGTACGCGGAATCGTTCTATGCGGTGATCGTCGGCAACCTGCTGTTGATGGTGCTGTCGCCGGTCGCGGGCGCGTGGTCCGATCGAATCGGCCGCAAGGGGCTGTCGCTGTGGTCGCTCGTGCTGACGCTCGCGCTGATGTATCCGTTGTTCGCGTGGCTCGACGCGGCGCCGAGCATCGGGCGGCTGATCGCGGTGCAGGCCGTGCTGTCGGTGACGCTCGCCGGCTACTACGGGCCGTTCGGCGCGATGATCGCCGAGCTGTTCCCGGCCAACGTGCGCTCGACGGGGCTGTCGATCGCGTACAACGTCGCGGTGATGCTGTTCGGCGGTTTCGGGCAGTTCATCGTCACGTGGCTGATCAAGGCGACGGGTTCGCCGCTGGCGCCGACCTACTATGTGATGGCCGGGCTCGCGCTGTCGATCGTCTCGGTCGCGTTCGTGCCCGCGCGCAGCGCGGATCTCGACGCGCCGGCCTGACGGCTGCACTGCAGCGCGATCATCGTTTCGAAATCCGCAACGATGCGGGCCTTGGCCCCGAAATCGGCGCGACGCTCGTTCGCGTTTGCACACGAATTGTTTAGTTGTCGAAGGAAACACGCGCGGGATGAACGAATTCGTCGCCCGTGCGCGCGGACGCACTTTTCGCGTGCGCGAGACATCCGCAAAAACCCGCGTGAATGCGTCTAGAAGAGTTTTTTCTCCAGCTTGTTGCAAAATCGCTAGCTCAAGTAATATCCGCGTACCCGGCCCCTGGGGGGACCGGTTCCGATCTGGAGACCTGGAGGAAACATGGAATACAACCGTCTGTTGCACACCCTGCGTGTTACCGCCATTGCAGGCGTGGCAGCGGCATCGCTCGGCGTCGCGGGTTCTGCATTCGCACAGATCCCGAACAAAACGCTCGTCTACTGCTCAGAAGGCAGCCCGGCGGGTTTCGATTCCGCGCAATTCACGACCGGCGTCGATTTCACCGCCGCCACATTCACCGTCTACAACCGCCTCGTCGAATTCGAGCGCGGCGGCACCAAGGTCGAGCCGGGCCTCGCCGAGAAGTGGGACGTATCGTCCGACGGCAAGGTGTATACCTTCCACCTGCGCCATGGCGTGAAGTTCCACACGACCGACTTCTTCAAGCCGACGCGTGAATTCAACGCGGACGACGTCGTGTTCACGTTCGAGCGCATGCTCGATCCGAACCAGGCGTTCCGCAAGGCCTACCCGGTGTCGTTCCCGTACTTCACCGACATGGGCCTCGACAAGCTGATCACGAAGGTCGAGAAGGTCGATCCGTACACCGTAAAGTTCACGCTGGCCGAGCCGAACGCGCCGTTCATCCAGAACATGGCGATGGAATTCGCGTCGATCCTGTCGGCCGAATACGGCGATCAGCTGATGAAGGCAGGCAAGGCCGCCGACATCAACCAGAAGCCGGTCGGCACGGGCCCGTTCATCTTCCGCAGCTACACGAAGGACGCGACGATCCGTTTCGACGGCAATCCTGATTACTGGAAGAAGGGCGCGGTGAAGATCTCGAAGCTGATCTTCTCGATCACGCCCGACCCGGGCGTGCGCGTGCAGAAGATCAAGCGCAACGAATGCCAGGTGATGAGCTATCCGCGTCCGGCCGACATCGCGACGCTGAAGGCCGACTCGGGCATCGACATGCCGTCGCAGCCGGGCTTCAACCTCGGCTACCTGGCGTACAACGTCGAGCACAAGCCGGTCGACAAGCTCGAAGTGCGTCAGGCACTCGACATGGCGATCAACAAGAAGGCGATCCTCGAGTCCGTGTACCAGGGCGCTGGCCAGGCCGCGACCGCACCGATGCCGCCGACCCAATGGTCGTACGACAAGAACCTGAAGATGGCGCCGAACGACACCGCGAAGGCGAAGGCGCTGCTCGCGAAGGCAGGCTATCCGAACGGTTTCGAGATCACGCTGTGGGCGATGCCGGTGCAGCGCGCGTACAACCCGAATGCCCGCCTGATGGCCGAGATGATCCAGGCCGACTGGGCAAAGATCGGCGTGAAGGCGAAGATCGTCACGTACGAGTGGGGCGAGTACATCAAGCGCGCACACACGGGCGAGCAGGACACGATGCTGATCGGCTGGACGGGCGACAACGGCGACCCCGACAACTGGCTCGGCACGCTGCTCGGCTGCGAGGCGATCAAGGGCAACAACTTCTCCCACTGGTGCTACAAGCCGTTCGACGAGTTGGTCCAGAAGGGCCGCACGACGACGGGCCAGGACGCGCGCACGAAGATCTACACGCAGGCCCAGCAGATCTTCGCGCAGCAGCTGCCGTTCTCGCCGATCGCGAACTCGACGGTCTACCAGCCGGTACGCAAGAACGTGGTCGACATGCGCATCGAGCCGCTCGGCTATGCACGCTTCGACGGTGTCGGCGTGAAGTAATACGACCGGCGTAAGCTGTCCCCGAAGACCGAGACCGGTAATTCATCCGGCGGCGGGAGGCCAAAAGCTTCCCGTCGCCGGTCGCACATTTCCCACAAGAAAATACGAGACGCATCATGTTCACATTCGTGTTGCGCCGCGTGGGGATGGTGATCCCGACCTTCATCGGCATCACCATCCTGGCGTTTGCGCTGATTCACCTGATACCGGGCGACCCCATCGAAGTGATGATGGGCGAGCGCGGCGTCGATCCCGCGATGCATGCGGAGGCGATGAAAC
This sequence comes from Burkholderia sp. PR2, assembly GCF_052372875.1. Classification (NCBI taxonomy): domain Bacteria; kingdom Pseudomonadati; phylum Pseudomonadota; class Betaproteobacteria; order Burkholderiales; family Burkholderiaceae; genus Burkholderia; species Burkholderia sp. PR2. The sequence goes on along the minus strand of NZ_JBQRWH010000004.1, from coordinate 3,223,534 downwards.
GCCTCGGGCTCGACCAGCCGTTGCCCATGCAGTACCTCCACTACATCGGCCGGGCGCTGCATGGCGATCTCGGCACGTCGATCATCACCAACACGAGCGTCGCGGGCGAATTCTTCGCACGCTTCCCGGCGACCGTCGAGCTGTCGCTGTGCGCACTCGTGTTCGCGCTCGCGGTCGGGCTGCCGGCCGGCGTGATCGCCGCGCTGCGACGCGGCTCCGTCATCGACCACGGCGTGATGGGCACCGCGCTCACCGGCTACTCGATGCCGATCTTCTGGTGGGGGCTGATCCTCATCATGGTGTTTTCGTCGTATCTCGGCTGGACGCCCGTGTCGGGGCGCATCGCCGTCGAATACGACTTCCCGCACCCGACGGGCTTCATGCTGATCGATGCGCTGCTCGCGCCGGACGAAGGCTCGTTCAGGTCGGCGGTCAGCCACCTGATCCTGCCCGCGATCGTGCTCGGCACGATCCCGCTTGCGGTGATCGCGCGGATGACGCGCTCGTCGATGCTCGAAGTGCTGCGCGAGGACTACATCCGCACCGCACGCGCGAAGGGGCTGTCGCCCGCGCGCGTGGTCGTCGTGCATGCGCTGCGCAATGCGCTGATCCCGGTCGTCACCGTGATCGGCCTGCAGATCGGCACGCTGCTTGCGGGCGCCGTGCTGACCGAGACGCTCTTTTCGTGGCCCGGTGTCGGCAAGTGGCTGATCGATGCGATCGGCCGCCGCGACTATCCGGTCGTCCAGGGCGGCATCCTGCTGATCGCGACGCTCGTGATCGTCGTGAACCTGGTCGTCGACCTGCTGTACGGCGTGCTGAATCCGCGCATCCGCCACACGAGGTAATTCCATGAGCAATCTGCAAAACACCCTGCCGAGCGAATCCGCGCCGGCCGGCGGCCGTGCGCTCGCGCTGCGCGAGTTCTGGGCCAACTTCTCGCGCAACCGCGGCGCCGTCGGCGCCGGCATCGTCGTGCTCGTGCTGATCCTGGTCGCGCTCCTTGCGCCGCTGATCGCCCCGCACAGCCCGGTCGAGCAATACCGCGACTACGTGAAGATCCCGCCCGCATGGCTCGCGGGCGGCAACTGGCAGTTCATCCTCGGCACCGACGAAGCGGGCCGCGACATTCTTTCGCGCCTGATGTTCGGCGCGCGGATGTCGTTCTGGATCGGCTTCGTGTCGGTCGTGCTCGCGCTGATCCCCGGCATCGTGCTCGGGCTGGTCGCCGCGTTCTTCCAGAAGTGGGCCGACACGCCCGTGATGCGCATCATGGACGTGCTGCTCGCGCTGCCGTCGCTGCTGCTCGCGGTCGCGGTCGTCGCGATCATCGGCCCGGGCCTCACCAACACGATGTTCGCGATCGCGATCGTCGCGCTGCCGGCCTATGTGCGCCTCACGCGCGCGTCGGCGCTCGGCGAACTGCAGAAGGAGTACGTGACGGCGTCGCGCGTGGCCGGTGCCGGCACGCTGCGCCTGATGTTCTCGCAGGTGCTGCCGAACTGCACGGCGCCGCTGATCGTGCAGGCGACGCTCGGCTTCTCGTCGGCCATTCTCGACGCGGCCGCGCTCGGCTTCCTCGGCCTCGGCGTGCAACCGCCGACCGCCGAGTGGGGCGCGATGCTGGCCTCCGCGCGCGACTACATCGACAACGCATGGTGGATCGTGACGATGCCGGGCCTGTCGATCCTGATTTCGGTGCTCGCGATCAACCTGCTCGGCGACGGGCTGCGCGACGCGCTCGATCCCAAACTGAAACGGATGGCGTGAACATGAGCCAAGATCTTCTGACCATCCGCAATCTCGCGGTGAACTTCAACGGCCTGCCCGCCGTCGACCGGATCAACCTGTCGATCGCGCCGGGCGAGGTGGTGGGCGTCGTCGGCGAATCGGGCTCGGGCAAGAGCGTGACGATGATGGCGCTGATGGGCCTGATCGACGCGCCGGGCAAGGTGACGGCGGATGAAGTCACGTTCAACGGTGTCGATCTGCTGAAGGCGTCGCCGAAGGCGCGCCGCAAGATCGTCGGCAAGGACATCGCGATGGTGTTCCAGGACGCGCTGTCGAGCCTGAATCCGAGCTACACGGTCGGCTACCAGATCAAGGAAGTGCTGAAGCTGCACGAGGGCCTGCGCGGCGACGCGCTGCATCGGCGCGCGCTCGAACTGCTCGACCAGGTCGGCATTCCCGATGCGAAGAACCGCATCACGGCGTTCCCGCACCAGATGTCGGGCGGGATGAACCAGCGCGTGATGATCGCGATGGCGGTGGCGTGCAACCCGAAGCTGCTGATCGCCGACGAGCCGACCACCGCGCTCGACGTGACGATCCAGGCGCAGATCATGGACCTGCTCGTGAAGCTGCAGAAGGAGCGCGGGATGGCGCTCGTGCTGATCTCGCACGATCTGGCCGTGGTGTCGGAGGTCGCGCAGCGCGTCGCGGTGATGTATGCGGGCGAGGTCATCGAGACCAACCGCGTGCCGGACATCTTCCGTGCGCCGCATCATCCGTACACCGAAGCGCTGCTCGCGGCGATTCCCGAGCACAATCAGGGGGCGCGTCGCCTTGCCGCATTGCCGGGCATGGTGCCGGGCCGCGATGATCGCCCGTCCGGGTGCCTGTTCGCGCCGCGCTGCAAGTACGTCGTCGACGACTGCCGCAAGGCGCGGCCGGCGCTCGACACATTGGTGCCGGCCAACGACGCGATGCGTGCGCGCTGCATCAAGCCACTTAATGTTTCCAACCTCGACCTGACGGGAGGCGCACGATGAATGCAGTCCACGAAACGCGTGCGCCGCACGATGACGACGTCGTGCTGGTCGCCGACCAGCTCGCGAAACACTACACGGTGAAGCGCGGCATGTTCGGCCAGGGCACGGTGAAGGCGCTGAACGGCGTGTCGTTTTCGCTCAAGCGCGGCAAGACGCTCGCCGTCGTCGGCGAATCCGGTTGCGGGAAGTCGACGCTCGCGCGGCAGCTGACAATGATCGAGACGCCGACGTCCGGCCATCTGTCGATCGACGGCAAGGACGTCGCGGGCGCCGACCGCCACCGGGTCGCCGAGCTGCGCCGCCGCGTGCAGATGGTGTTCCAGAACCCGTTCGCATCGCTGAACCCGCGCAAGACCGTCGAGCAGACGCTTTCCGAGCCGCTCGAGATCAACGCGAACCTGACGGCCGCCGAGCGCGCGTCGCGCATCGCGCAGATCATGCGCACGGTCGGCCTGCGGCCCGAGCACGCGAAGCGCTATCCGCACATGTTCTCGGGCGGCCAGCGCCAGCGGGTCGCGATCGCGCGCGCGATGATCCTCGATCCGCGGATCGTCGTCGCCGACGAGCCGGTGTCCGCGCTCGACGTGTCGATCCAGGCGCAGATCCTGAACCTGTTCATGGATCTGCAGGAGCAGTTCAAGACGAGCTACGTGTTCATCTCGCACAACCTGTCGGTGGTCGAGCACGTCGCCGACGACGTGATGGTGATGTACTTCGGCAGCGTCGCCGAGCTCGGCGACAAGGCGACGATCTACGCGCGGCCGCGCCATCCGTACACGCGCGCGCTGATGTCGGCGACGCCGGCGATCTTCGAGGAAGACCGCCGCGTGCAGATCAAGCTGCAGGGCGAGCTGCCGTCGCCGCTCAATCCGCCGTCGGGCTGCGCGTTCCACCAGCGCTGCCCGTACGCGGTCGAGCGCTGCCGCGTCGAGGAGCCGCAACTGCGCGAAGTGGACGGCCGGCGTGTAGCCTGCCATCGGGCCGAGGAGGTAGGGGAGGCGAATGCCTGAAGCGTTGGCGGCGCGCGCGTCCGGCGTGCGCCGTGCGGGGGCAAGCAGCGCGCGCGTGATGCGCGCGTACCGCTACGCGCGGCGCTGGAGCGTGCGTACCGTTACGGGCGCGGCGCTGGCCGGCGCGTGCGTGGCGGCCAGCGTTGCTGTTCCCGTCGAATCCGCGCGCGCCGAAGGGCGCGCGCCGGCCACTTCACCGATCCATCCGTCGCAAGTCCCGCCGCCCGGCATGAGCCTGCCGGGCTTCCACGCGCCCGCCGTGTCGGACGGCACGGTGTCGCGCGGCACCGTGCGCGTGCAGCCCGCGCGCATGCCGTTCTACGTTGCGACCAAGGGCAGGGTCACGCTGTACGTGCTCGGCACGCTGCATACGGGCGACCCGTCCGACTATCCGCCCGCGCAGCCGTTCCGGCCGCGCATCCTCGGGGCGCTCGCGGCGTCGCCGACGCTCGCGCTCGAACTGTCGCCGGACGATCTGCTCGAATCGCAGGACGACGTGTCGAAGTACGGCGTGTGCCGCTACCCGTGCCTGCAGCGCCTGTTGCCCGATCCGCTGTGGCAGCGCCTCGCGGGGCGCCTGCGCGGCAATCCGGCGGCGCTTGCCGAGATCCGCAAGATGCGGCCGTGGCTCGCGGCGCTCGTCGTCGAAACCTACGACTCGCTGTCGGCCGGCCTGCAGACCGAGTACGGCACCGAGGCGCAACTGCAGAACGTGTTCCTGAAGAAGAAGGGCGGCCGCGTGATCGGGCTCGAGACGCTCGCCGAGCAGATGCGTGCGTTCACCGGGCTGACGCTCGCCGAGCAGCGCGAGATGCTCGCGCAGGACATGGTGCAGACGCCGGCGCAGAACGCCGACGACATCAAGGCGCTGCACCGGCTGTGGCAAATTGGCGACGCCGATGCGATCTCGGCGTGGGCGGTCGCGAAGAGCGAGCGGCTGGCCCGTTCGAAGGCGCTGTCGGCGTCGATCGACAACAAGATCCTGTACGAACGCAACCGGCGCTTCGTTGCACGGATGACGGCAATCGCCGCGCCGAACCGGCCGGTATTCGTCGCCATCGGCGCGCTGCATCTGGGCGGCCCGCGCGGGGTGCTCGAATTGTTGCGCCAGCAAGGGTATCAGGTCGACGCGAACTGATCGCGCCGGGCGCCGTGCACCGATCCTCCCCTGCTTGATCGACGACACGCACGCGCTGCGAGGTGCCGGCGGGTGCCCGTGCCGCCGCTCGATTCGATAAGGAAAACCCTTGAATCCTCAGAAAATAGCGTTTAAAACGATTGACATCCGGTTCTGCCGATCTCTATTCTTCATCCCACAAGTTGAAAAAATGAAAAGAATAGAAAAAGTTCTACGGGGTAGCAGAAAACAATGCGCGGGGTTAGCGTAGCCGGCACGTGATGTCGTGCCGGCCGCGTAGTGTCTGCATGCACGGCGGGGCCAAACATCGTCGGTACAACAAATGCATGCGACAGACTTGCGGATAAGCGACGTTCCGTCGTCCGACCGGGGGAAGCAGCAATCGGGTGGCGGCGGACGTTTTTTTATTCCGGAGCATTTTTCCGGTCACCGTCGAAAGACGGTTTCGGGGGGCGAATCAACAGACGGCGAAGGCCGCGGCGATTGCGCCAACAGAAAAGCGCCACGAGGGCGCTTTTTTCTTTGGTGCGGCGGTTTTTCATCTGGCGGCAGCGCGGCTTGCGCGCCGGTCAGGCGCCTTCGTCGGCCTCCAGCGCGCCCGGGGCGACGACATCGATACCGGCCGCTTCGAGCGCCGCGCGGATCCGCTTCGCGAACGCGAGCGCATGCGGGCCGTCGCCGTGCAGGCAGACGGTCTGCGCATTGAGCGGCACCCACTCGCCGCTCACCGACTGCACCTGCCGATCGCGCACCATGTCGAGCGTGCGCGCGAGCACCGCTTCCTCGTCATCGATCAGCGCGCCGGGCTGGCTGCGCGGCACGAGCGAGCCGTCCGCGCGGTAGCCGCGATCGGCGAACACTTCCTCCACCGCGGCGAGCCCCGCATGCCGCGCGGCCGCGACGAACACGCTGTTCGCCAGCCCGAACACGGCAAGCGACGGATCGAAGTCGTGGATCGCGGACACCACCGCGTCGGCGATCATCGGGTCGCGCGCGGCCTGGTTGTACAGCGCGCCGTGCGGCTTCACGTGCGCGATGCGGCCGCCCTCGGCCTGTGCGATCGCCGACAGCGCGCCGAGCTGGTACAGCACGCCGGCATAGATGTCGCCGGCCGGCAGTTGCATCTCCTTGCGGCCGAAATTCTCCGGGTCGTGAAAGCTCGGGTGCGCGCCGATCGACACGCCTTTCTGCACGGCCCAGCGCACGCAGTCGCGCATCGCATTGGCGCCGCCTGCATGCCAGCCGCACGCGATGTTCGCCGACGTGACGAGGTCGAGCAGCGCCTCGTCCGATCCGCATCCTTCGCCGAGATCGGCATTCAGATCGATTTCCATGATGTTCCTCGTCCACTGATGGCGTGGCGCGTCCTTCGTCCTGCTTCCGCCATGGTCACGCCGCGCGCGATTGAACGCGGCGGCGGGTTTCCTCGCGCATCTCGATCGCGACGTCGATCTGCCGGAGATAGGCGCGTTCCGCGGTCAGGGCGGCGCGCGCGGCGTCGGGTGTCGTGCGCACGAAGCGGATCGGCAGGTTGAGCCGCGCCTGCGCGAGTTTCCAGAGATCCGCGCGGATCACCGTGCCGATCTTCGGATAGCCGCCGGTGGTCTGCGCGTCGTGCATCAGCACGATCGGCTGGCCGTTCGGCGGCACCTGGATCGTGCCGGGGAGCACCGCATGCGACAGCAGCTCGACCGGCCGCTCGCGCACCAGCTCGGCGCCGGCGAGACGATAGCCCATCCGGTTGCTGTTCGCGGTGACGAGCCATTCCTCGTCCCAGAACGCCTGCTGCGAATCGGCCGCGAACGACGCGTAGTCGGGGCCCGGCAGCACGCGCACGGGCATCGCCCACGGCGCATGCGCGGGCCGGTGGCGGCGCGGCGGTTCGTCGACGCGCACGAACGCGCACCACGCAGGCGCCTTCACGCCGAATTCGGGCGCATCGGCGGCGAGGCAGCCGGCGCCGGCCGGCGGCACACCGACCGGAAGCCGATCGCCATCGCGCAGCGCGCGGCCGCCGAGGCCGCCGAAGCGCGATGCGAGATCGGTGCTGCGCGAGCCGAGCATCGGCAGCACGTCGATGCCGCCCGCGATGCACAGGTAGCCGCGCATCCCGCGTTTCGCGGCCGGCAGCACGAGCGTCTGCCCGGCGTCGACCGGCAGGCTCCACCACGAATACACGGGCTTGCCGTCGAGCGTCGCGCCGAATTCGGTGCCGGTGATCGCGATGCGCGTCGCGCGCGTGAAGCGGAACGCGGCCGGGCCGATCGTGATTTCGACGGCCGCCGCGTCGGGGCGATTGCCGACCAGCCGGTTGCCGACTTCGAGCGCGAGGCCGTCGAGCGCGCCGCCCTGCGCAACGCCGAGATGGCGCATGCCGCGGCGGCCGAGATCCTGCACGGTCGACAGCGGGCCGGCGCGGACCACCTCGATCGTGCCCGGTGCGGTGTTCTGGCTCATGTCGGGTCGACTCCGGCAATGGTGAAGCGCACGCGGTCGCCGGGCAGCAGCAGCGTCGGCTGCGGCCGCACCGGGTCGAACAGCACGTGCGACGTGCGGCCGATCAGCTGCCAGCCGCCGGGCGACGTGGCCGGGTAGATGCCCGTCTGCGCACCGCCGATGCCGACCGAGCCGGCCGGCACTTCCAGGCGCGGTGCCGCGCGGCGCGGCGTGTGCAGCGACGCATCGAGGCCGCCGAGATAGGCGAAGCCCGGCTGGAAGCCGATGAAGAACACGACGTATTCGCCGGCTGCGTGTCGCGCGACGACTTCGTCGGCCGACAGCCCGGTATGCGCGGCGACGGCCGCCAGGTCGGGGCCGGCCGCACCGCCGTATTCGACCGGAATCTCGATCTCGCGGCCGTCCGCATGCTCGACGTCGGCGGTTTCCCATGCGTCGCGCAGCGCGGGCGTGAGCGACTCGGCCGTCGCGGCGAGCGCGTCGAACACGATCGTCAGGTTGTTCATGCCCGGCACGACGTCGATCACGTCGGGCCATGCGCGCGCGATCTCGGCGACGGCCCAGACGCGGCGCTGGCAATCGAGCGTGGCGGGCGGCGGCACCTCGCAGACGAGGGCGGCATCGCCGAGCGGATAAATGCGGGGTTGCGTCATCGGACTGGCACGGTTCGGACGGCAATGTTAGCGCACATTGTCAATAACATATCGATAATTTACCAATAAGCGTTTTCGCCTAGCCCGTATACCCGGGCTTCTGACGTACACTCGGCACACCCTGACATCCTGCTTGCGCCGCCTTTCCATGAAGCGTCCCCCGACCAAGATCGTGTCATCCGAACACCTCGTTTCCGATTCGAGCGCGGAGCTGTCGGAACTCGAATACGGGCTCATCATGGCCGGCAATGCCTTCAACCGCTGGATGGTGCGCTGCATGTCGGCCGCGGGTGCGAAGGACATGACGGCGGTCGAGGTGTCGCTGCTGCATCACGTCAGCCATCGCGAACGCAAGAAGAAGCTCGCCGACATCTGCTTCGTGCTCAATATCGAGGATACGCACGTCGCGACCTATGCGCTGAAAAAACTGATCGCGCGCGGCTATGTGAAAAGCGAGAAGAGCGGCAAGGAAGTGTTCTTCTTCGCGACCGACGCGGGCCGCGAGCTGTGCATGAAGTATCGGGAGGTGCGCGAGCATTGCCTGATCGAGACGCTGAAGGACAGCGGCCTCACCAACGAGCAGATCGGCGACGCGGCGCAGCTGCTGCGCCACGCATCGGGCCTCTACGACACCGCCGCGCGCGCGGCGGCGTCGCTGTAAACGATTGCGGACAGGACGGTCGACGCGGTGACGCGCGGCATGCCGCAGACGCCGCGTCGCGCGCCCCGTCATCCGGCGGCCGGGTAAAGCGCGCCGTCGGTCACGATCCAGCGCATCGCGAGATCGTGCGCTTCGGCCGGCAGCGCATCCACGCGGCACGCTTCATACGCAATGCCGACCGTCACCGGCAGCGTCTCGCCCGGCCATACCGCGAGCGTGCGGTCGTAATAGCCGCCGCCATAGCCGAGCCGGTAGCGCTGCAGATCGAATCCCACACACGGAATCAGCAACAGATCGGGCACGACGACGACCCCGGACGCCGGCTCCGGAATCCGGTGATGCCCTTCGCGCATCGGCGTGTGCGCATCCCACGCATGGAACGCGAGCGGCGTGTGCTTCTCGCCGATCACCGGCAGCGCGGCGCGGCGACCTGAGCCTGCCGCGGACCACGCGAGCACCGCGTCGCGTGCGTCGAATTCGCCCGGCAGCGGCCAGTAGAAGCCGACCGTGCGCGGTGCGAGCCGTTCGAGCAACAGGCGCAGCCGCGCGTCGAGCGCGGCATTCGCGGCGGGCTGCGACGCGGCGTCGCGACGCGCGCCGGACAGCGCTTTGCGCAGTGCAACCTTCGGGTTCGGCACAGGGTTGCATGCTATGCTTTCGCTCACTTCGTGCTCCATTCAAAACGATGTCGAACAGCCTTTTCCGAGTATATCGCGCGGTCGCGTTCGCGCTTTCGGCCGCCGCGCTCGTCGCGGGCACGGCCGCGTGCGCCGCACCGAACGACGACACGCTCGCCGGGGACGACCAGATCTTCGTGCAGCTGCGCGAAGCCGCGCGCCGCAACGACGCCGCGAAGGCCGCGCAGCTCGCGGCGATGATTCCGAACTATCCGGTCCCGTCCTACGTCGAGTATTTCCAGATCAAGCCGCAACTGTTCGATTCGACGGGCCGCGCACGTGTCGACGCTCCCGACGCCCCCGTGCAGTCGTTCCTGCAGCGCTACGACGGCCAGGCAATCGCCGACCGCCTGCGCAACGACTACCTGCTCGTGCTCGGCGCGCGCCACGACTGGCGCAGCTTCGACGACCAGTACAAGCGCTTCGTGCTCGACGACGACACGCAGGTCAAGTGCTACGCGCTCGAATCGCGCGCGGCGCGCGGCGAGAACGTCGCCGAGGCGGCGCGCGCGCTGCTCGTCGAGCCGAAATACTACGGCGACGCCTGTGTCGACCTGATTACGGCGCTTACCGTCAACCAGCAGTTCACGAGCGACGACGTGTGGCTGCAGGCACGCCTCGCGTACGAGCAGAACTACACGACACTTGGCGGGAAGATCGTCGACGCGCTCGGGCCGCGGCCGGTCGGCTTCGACCAGGCAACCAGCGCGCCGCCGCTGTACCTCGCGCGCGGCGTCGGCCCCGACGCGGCATCGCACCAGCTCGCGCTGATCGCGCTCGGCCGCATGGCGCGCAACGATCCGGACGCCGCGGCGGGAATGCTGACGTCGATCGCCGGCTCGCTGACGAAGCAGGAGCAGGCGATCGCATGGGGTGCGATCGGCTACCAGGGGGCGATCAAGCGCTCGGCGCTCGCCTCGGTCTGGTATGCGAAATCCGCGAACGCGCCGCTGTCGAACCCGGGTTACGAATGGCGCACGCGCGCCGCGTTGCTCGTCGGCAACTGGCCGATGGTGCGCTGGTCGATCGAACAGATGCCGCCGTCGCTGCGCAGCGATCCGGCGTGGATCTACTGGCATGCACGCGCGCTCAAGCAGAGCGGCGACACGCTGCAGGCGAACCAGGAATTCGAGCAGGTCGCGGGCCAGTTCAACTTCTACGGACAGCTCGCCGGCGAGGAGCTCGGCCAGCGCACGTCGATCCCGCCGCGCACGAAGGTGAGCGACGCCGACGTCGACGCGATGAGCAAGATCCCGGGCTTCGCGCTCGCGCAACGCTTCTATGGGCTGAACCTGCGCCTCGAAGGCAACCGCGAATGGAACTGGCCGCTGCGCGGGATGACTGATCGCCAGCTGCTCGCGGCCGCCGAATACGGCAAGCGCATCGACCTGCTCGACCGCACGGTCAACACGGCCGACCGCACGAAGGCCGAGCACGATTTCACGCTGCGCTACCCGTCGCCGTACCGAGACATCGTCGAGCGCTACGCGCAGTCGACCGGCCTCGACGTCGAATGGGCGTACGGGCTGATCCGCCAGGAATCGCGCTTCATCACGAACGCGCGTTCGTCGGTCGGCGCGGGCGGGCTGATGCAGCTGATGCCGGCCACCGCGCAGATCGTCGCGAAGAAGCTCGGGATGGGCACGATCACGCGTGCGCAGATGCATGACATCGATACGAACATCCAGCTCGGCACCTGGTACCTGTCGGACATCTACAACAACTTCGACAGCTCGCCGGTGCTGGCGACGGCCGGCTACAACGCGGGCCCGGGCCGGCCGCGCCAGTGGCGCCAGGTGTTGACGCAGCCGGTCGAAGGCGCGATCTTCGCGGAGACGATTCCATTCAACGAGACGCGCGACTACGTGAAGAACGTGCTGTCGAATACCGTTTACTACGCGGCGCTCTTCGAAGGCAAACCGCAGTCGTTGAAAAAACGCCTAGGCATGATCTCGCCCTGATCCGCCATCTTCACACTGCCGCGCGAGACGCGGCAGTGTGCTTTTGAGGTCACCATCATGGATCGTCAGACCGTCGCGCTGTTGGGTGGCACCGGCTTCATCGGCAGCCGGCTCGTCAATGCGCTGATCGACGCCGGCAAGCAGGTGCGGATCGGCACGCGGCGGCGCGAGCATGCACGCCACCTGCAGATGCTGCCGATCGAGATCGTCGAGCTCGACGATCTCGATACGCGCACGCTGGCGCGGTTCGTTGCCGGCGCGCATGCGGCCGTCAACCTCGTCGGCGTGCTGCACGGCGGCCGCGGCACGCCGTACGGGCCCGGGTTCGAGCGCGCGCACGTCGCGCTGCCGGCCGCGCTGGCCGCCGCGTGCGTCGAAGTCGGCGTGCGGCGCGTGCTGCACATGAGCGCGCTCGGCGCCGATTCGCACGGCCCGAGCATGTACCAGCGCTCGAAGGGCGACGGCGAGGCCGCGCTGCATGCGGTCGCGGCGACCGATTCGCTCGCGCTGACGATCTTCCGCCCATCGGTCGTGTTCGGCCCCGGCGACGCGTTCCTGAACACGTTCGCGAACCTGCAGCGCACGCTGCCGGTGCTGCCGCTCGCGATGCCCGACGCGCGCTTCCAGCCGGTGTTCGTCGGCGACGTCGTGCGCGCGTTCGTCAACACGCTCGATCTCGCGGCCGCGCACGGCAAGACCTACGAACTCGGCGGCCCGACCGTCTACACGCTCGAGCAACTGGTGCGCTATTGCGGCACGCTGGTCGGCCGTCAGGCACGCATCGTGCGCCTGCCCGACGCGCTCGCGCGGCTGCAGGCGAGCGTGTTCGAATGCCTGCCCGGCGAGCCGGTGATCACGCGCGACAATCTCGCGTCGATGTCGGTGCCGAACGTGCTGTCCGGGCCGCTCGCGCCCGAACTCGGGATCGCGCCCGCGAGTCTCGAGAGCATCGCGCCCGCGTATCTCGGCCATGCCGCGCGGCGCTCCCGCTTCGACTGGTTCCGCTCGCGCCGCTAGGCGTCGCGGGCCGTCGCTTCCGTCATTCACTTTCGCGCTTTTCGGAACCTCGCCATGAAACTCATCATTGGAGACAAGAATTACTCGTCGTGGTCGATGCGGCCGTGGCTGCTGCTCGCGCATTTCGGCATCCCGTTCGACGAGATCGCCATCGAGCTGCGCCGCGACGACACGGCCGCGCGCATCCGCGAGTATTCGCCGACCGGCAAGGTGCCGTGCCTGATCGACGACCACGGCGTCGCGATCTGGGATTCGCTCGCGATCGCCGAGACGCTCGCCGAGCGCTATCCGCAGTTCCCGATGTGGCCGGCCGATCCGCTCGATCGCGTGCATGCGCGCTGCATCTCGGCCGAGATGCACTCGGGCTTCGCCGCGCTGCGCACGCAGATGGGGATGAACGTGCGCGCGTCGATGCCGGGGCGCGGTGCGACGCCCGATGCGCTTGCCGACGTCGCGCGCATCGACGCGCTGTGGGGTGCATGCATCGAGGCATCGGGCGGACCGTTCCTGTTCGGTGAATTCGGGATTGCCGATGCGATGTATGCGCCCGTCGTGATGCGTTTCAACACGTATGCGCCGGAGTTGTCGCCGGAGGCGGCCGGGTATGCCGCGCGCGTGACGGCGCTGCCGGCGGTGCAGCGCTGGATCGATGCCGCGCGCCGCGAAACCCACGTGATCGCCGAATACGAACCGACGCCATGAACATCTACGCAGTAGGCGGAGCGATCCGCGACGAATTGCTCGGCGTGGCGGTGCAGGACCGCGACTACGTGGTGGTGGGCGCGACGCCCGAGCAGATGGCCGCGCAGGGCTTCCGGCCGGTCGGCAAGGATTTCCCCGTGTTCCTGCATCCGGATACGCAGGAGGAATACGCGCTCGCGCGCACCGAACGCAAGACGGCGGCCGGCTATCACGGCTTCCAGTTCTACTACGCGCCGGACGTGACGCTCGACGAGGACCTCGCGCGGCGCGACCTGACGATCAACGCGATGGCGCGTGAAGTGAGCCCGGAGGGCGCGCTGGTCGGCCCGGTGATCGATCCGTTCGACGGGCAGGCCGACCTGCGTGCACGGGTGTTCCGACACGTCGGCGACGCGTTCGTCGAGGATCCGGTGCGGATCCTGCGGATCGCGCGCTTTGCCGCGCGCTTCGCGGATTTCACGGTTGCGGACGATACGCTCGCGCTGATGCGGCGGATGGTCGACGCGGGCGAAGCGGACGCGCTGGTACCCGAGCGCGTGTGGCAGGAGATCGCGCGCGGGCTGATGGAGGTGAAGCCGTCGCGGATGTTCGCGGTGCTGCGCGAGTGCGGCGCGCTCGCGCGCATCCTGCCCGAGGTCGACGCGCTGTGGGGCGTGCCGCAGCGCGCCGACTACCACCCGGAAGTCGACACGGGCGTGCACGTGATGATGGTCGTCGACTACGCAGCGAAGCAGGGCTACTCGCTGCCGGTGCGTTTCGCGGCGCTCACGCATGATCTCGGCAAGGCGACCACGCCCGCCGACGTGCTGCCGCGCCATGTCGGCCACGAAGGCCGCAGCGTCGACCTCATCAAGCCGTTGTGCGAGCGGCTGCGGGTGCCGAACGAGTGCCGCGATCTCGCGCTGGTGGTCGCGCGCGAGCACGGCAACCTGCATCGCGTGATGGAAATGGGCGCAGCCGCGCTGGTGCGGCTCTTCGAGCGCAGCGACGCGTTGCGCAAGCCCGCGCGCTTCGCCGAGATGCTGCAGGCGTGCGAATCGGATGCGCGCGGCCGGCTCGGGCTCGACACGCAGCCGTATCCGCAGGCCGAGCGGCTGCGCGTGGCGCTGGTGGCGGCGCGCAGCGTCGACGCGGGCGCGATCGCGCGCGGCTTCGCCAACGATGCGATGCAGATCAAGGACGCCGTGCATCGCGCGCGCATCGAGGCCGTCAAGCAGGCACTGGCGATCGGGGAATAGTGCGCAAGCGCCGGGTGGCGTGGTGCGCCGCCCGGCCGGCTGCCGTCATTGTTTCGTGCGGGCGGTGGCGCGGCGGGCCGGGGTGGCGGCGGCCGGACGTTTGCCGGCGGCCGCGCGCGGCTTCCCGGCCGCTGGCTTGGCCGCCGGGCGGGTCGGCGTGTCGACGGGCGCGGCCGCGATCGAATCCGCGTCGCGCTCGCGCTTCGGTGCGGGTTTGCGGCGGCTCACGCGCGGTTCGCCCGGCGCCGCGCCGGCATCGCGTGCGAGCAGTCTGATCTTCATCGCCTCGGATCCCAGCTCGGCGCCGTTGTCGTCGAAGAGCGGCAGCGTGCCGACCGCGATCATTTCGGCGGCCCCGTCGCCAACGTTCGCGACGCGGTGGCGCTTCCTCGCGTCGAAGTGCAGCGAGTCGCCGGCAGACAGCGGGTAATCCTTCTTGCCGATCGTGTAGCAAAGCCGGCCGGTCAGCACGTACACGAACTCGTCGCCGCCATGCGCGACCCATTCCGATCGGTAGCCCTCCATCATCCGGACCTTGAGCGCGTTGATCTGACTGCCGTCGAAGGTGGTGGACAGCCGCTCGTACCACTGCGACGCGGCATCGACCGCGTACGGTTCGCGGCGTCCCGCGTGCGAGTCGGGCTGCGCCTGGCGCGGCTGGTCGATCAGCGTGCCGAGCGGCACGTTCAGCGCCTTCGCGACGTTGACGAGCGACGACAGCGAGATGCCGGTGAGGTGGCGCTCGACCTGCGACAGGAACCCGACCGACAGGTTCGCTTCGGTCGCGACTTCCAGCAGCGTCTTCTTCGCTTCCCGGCGCAGGCGGCGAATGCGCTGGCCGATACGCATGATGTCTGAATCCATGAATCTCTTTCGTGGCAACGAGTCGCAAGGCGAGCGGAGGGGCGGTGCCGTCGCCGGGATGCGGCTTTCCGCGAATCGCACGAAGCACGGCCGTCGGGACGACGATGCCGGCGCATTGTACCGCGCACGCCGGCGCCCGGACGCCAGGACGCCATGCGCCAGGCAGGGCCACGTGGGGCCGCGCCGCCGTCGCGCGCGGTGCCGGCAATTTTAGGCCTACGAAAATTTTGGCTTGACCTCGATTTCAGCGTGCTCTAGATTCTGTCGCTCACATCAAACAAAGTTAAGTGAGACAAAAATTTCCCCGAAAATCCGTCGATGGAACGACACCGCGGCACGGCTGCCCGCCGGGCCGCGCTTCGTCCCCGCACGGGCGGCGTGCCGCGCCAGGCATGCGCCGGCGCGTGACGCCGCCGGCCGCCGACAACAATCAATAACGGGTATCCGATGATCGATCGACTGAAATACAGCTTCTCCGGCCTTCCCTCGTACGACGCGTCCGTCGCCGACACGCAGGCCGGCCTGTCGCGACTGCTCGACGCCGCCCGGCTCGACGCGGTCGTGGTCACGTCGCAGGACGAGTACATCACCGAATACCTGCCGCGCCGCAACAACCCGCGCTACGCGCTGTCGGGCTTCGACGGCTCGGCCGGCTGCGGGATTTTCCTGAGCGCGGCGACCGCGCAGGCGCTCGGCGTGCCGCCGTTCGTGCTGTTCGTCGACGGCCGCTATCACCTGCAGTCCGAACAGCAGTGCGACCCGGCGCGCGTGCGCATCGAAAAGCTCGGGATGAACGTGACGATCTGGCAGGCGCTGGCCGACTGGCTGCTCGCGCACGCGAGCCGGCTCGCGCGCGTCGGCTACGACGCGCTGCGGATCAGCGTCGCGCAGCGCGACCGGCTGGTCGAGCGCACGCAGGCGGCGTCACTCGACTGGACGAGCCTCGTCGAGCGCGAAATCGACCGCGCGATCGCGCTGCCGGGCTGGGTGGTCGAGCGGCCGATCTTCGAACTGCCGGACGCGATGACCGGCGCGAGCGTCGCGGACAACCTCGACGCGCTGAACCGGCGGCTCGCCGCGCACACCGGCGCGGCGCCCGGCAAGACCGCGTTCTTCACATGCGCGTCCGACGATCTCGCTTACCTGCTGAACAGCCGCGGCTATCACATCCCGAATGCATCGTCGCACCTGGGCTTCCTGTTCGCGGTCGGCGAGCAGGTCGCGCTGTTCCTGCCGGAAGGCTGCGACCGATGTCCGGTCGAACTGGCGTCGTATCCGGCGCTGCACGTGATCCGGCGCGACTTCGTCGAACTCGAGCGTTTCCTCGCGCAATTCGCGGTCGACCACGTGTGCTACGGGTTCGAATCGGTCAACTGCGCGCTCGTCGAGTCGGTGCGCCGCGTGTGGCCGCATGCGCGCCACGCCGATTTCAACCCGGTGGAGGCGCTGCGGGCCGGCAAGACGCCGGCGGTGCTCGACCGGTTCCGCGACGCGTTCGCGCGCAGCTCGGCGGCGATCGCCGAAACGATGCGCTGGGCGAAGGCCGGCGAGCCGGGGCAGCGCCATACCGAGTACGACCTGGCCCGCACGATCAACGACGCGTATGGCGCCCGCTCGGCGGTCGCGCTGACGTTCCCGTCGATCGCGGCGAACGGCGCGAACAGCGCATTCGCGCACTACACGGCGGCGAGCGCCGACGTCGAGCTGACGGAAGGCGAGCTCGTGCTGCTCGACAGCGGCGCTTACTACGACGCCGGTTTCGCGACGGACTGCACGCGCGTCGTGCTGCGTCGCACGCAGCCGGAGACGGTCGCGCAGCCGTGGCAGCGCGAGATCTACACGGTCGCGCTGAAGGCGTGCATCAAGGGGCTCGTCACGCGCTTCCCGAAGACGGCGACGGGCGGCGACGTCGATGCGACGGTGCGCCAGGTGTGCCGCGACCACGGCTACGATTTCGGCCACGGCACCGGGCACGGCGTCGGGATCCACGTGCACGAGGGCGGTGTGCGGTTCGCGCCGGGCGCGCAGTACGGGCTGGTGCCGAATGCGGTGATTTCGGTCGAGCCGGGCATCTACCTGCCGGGCAAGGGCGGCGTGCGGATCGAGAACATCGTGATCGTGCGCGCGGACGACGAAGCATCGGACACCGTGGCGTTCGAGAACATCGTCACGGTCGGCTACGACTGGGACCTGATCGACGTCGAGCTGCTGAACGACGACGAGCGCGCGTACCTGCGCGACTATGAACGGCTTTGCGTGGAACGCGGCACGCAGGTCACCGCGTGTCCGCTGCTTTAAGACGGGGAAAGTGCGCGCGGCCGCGGCAGGGCCGCGCGATGCGCAGCCGGCGCGTCGGTGCGCCGGCGTGATCGGTACGTCAGTGGAATCGGGGCAATCGGTGCAGTCGGTGCATCAACGCATCAGCGCCGACACACGCCCGTCCGGGCCATAGACCCCGGCCGGCGCGGGCGCCGAGCGCAGCACCGCGAGCGCGCGCTCGTTGTAGTCCATCCGGATCCGGATCAGCATCCCGTTGGTCGCATTGGCCTGGCGCGCGCGTTCGGCGGCCTGCAGCAGCAACTGCCAGCGGCCGGCGAGGCGGGCATCGCGCTCGGCGGCCTGGTCCATCCCTTTCTTGCCGGCCGGAAAGCCGAGCGCGGACAACTGCGTGTCGCGCGTGCGCTCGAGCTGCGCGAGCCGGTCGATCAGCGCGCTTTTCTTCTCGACGATGCCGGGCAGCATTTCAAGCGGCTCCGGCGTCGTCAGTGCCTTTTCCTCGTAGGCGAGCAGGGACGCGAACGCTTCGACCGTCGCGTGTTCGTCGTTGACCGTGGCCAGCAGCTCTTCTCTCATCGCGTCATGCTCGTCGCGCCGGCACGCGTCTCCGCATGCCGGCAAACCAGGGGACCGGTCAGGGCGTGACGGGCCCCGGGCCGGCTCAGTTGCCCTGCGGGCGCTGCTTTTGCAGCAGGTCGCGGGCGGTATTCAGTACGCCGTCGGCGATCTTGTTCACGTCGATCGTCAACGTGCCGTTGTTCAGCGCGTCCTTGATCGACTGGACGAGGGCCGTGTCGATGTCGGCGCTGCCGGAGGCCGACAGCGAACGCAGTTGGCCGGACAGACCCGACAGGTTCACGGTCGTGTCGCCGCCGGTCGATCCTGCGTCGGCCGCCTGCGCGGACGACGACGATGCCGCGCCGGATTGCGCGCGGGTCGCGCCGTTGCCGGTCGACGCGAGTGGGCTCGGGTTCGGAGTGGAATCGATCTTCACGATGGGTTTCCTGTACGGTATGACCCAGATAACGGCCGGGTCGGCCCGAACTTTAGCATCGTGAGCCCGAAATCCTCCGAATAAACAATTCTTTACAATCTTGCGGCGCGATCCGTCCCTATAGCGGAATTTCCACGGTCCCGGCGTCCTTGACGATCGCCGTGACGATCTGGCCCGCCGCCATCCTGACCCGCACCGACTGGCCCGGCGCCGCATTCGCGAGCGCGCTGCCCTCGGCCGAGATCGTGAAGCCGGGTCCGGCCGCGACGACCCGCACCGTCTGGCCGGCCGACACCGACGCGGCACTCTTCAGCATGTCCTGGCGCAACGGCAGCCCGGCCGAGATCCGGGCCAGCGCGATCGCGCCGACCGCCTGCGCGGGATCGGTGATCACCGCCAGCGGCAGCACCGTCAGGTCGCCGTCGCGCGCGACGAGGTCGGCCGCGGTGAGCGGCTCGCCGGGCGCGATCTGCCGAGCGGCGACGTAATAGGTGGCCTGCACGGCGACCTTCGCCTGCAGATAGACGGTCCACGGCCGCTCGCCGGCGCAGCGCACGCCGACCGTCGTGCGGCCCCACAGGCGCGCACCGGTCGGCAGGAACGGCTCGAGCGTCGTGCACGCGGCGAGCCCGCGCGGAAACGCGGCCGCGACGGTCGCGGTGGTCTTGCCCGGCAGGCCCGCGACCTGCTGCTGCAGGAACGCGAGGGCCGTGCGCCGGATCGTGTCGGGGTCCTGCTGGCCGGGCAGCGTGGCCGGCTGGGACGCGGTGGTGGCCTGGGCCGGGTTCACGGCAGCGCCCGGCGCGCGAGAGGCCGGCGCGGCTGAAGCGGCCCGGGCCGCCGCCATGCGCGCGGCGATGGCCGCTCGCGCGGGATTCGATGCGGGTTCGGCCGTGCCGGCGACGACGGTCGCGACGGCACCCGGATCGGCGGCGCGCCGCGCGTCATCGCCTGCGTTCGTGCGCGCGGCGGCGTAGGCGGGGCGCGGCGCGGGCGCCGGCACGGCGGCCGGCGGCGGGACGCTCGTCACGACCATCGCGCCGGCCGGCTGCGCCGCATAGCCGGCCGAGGCCGCGCCGGTCACGCCGGCGCCACCGCCCGCGCCACCCGCACCGCCGGCCATCGCGATGCCCGTACCCGACGCCGTGCCCGCATTCCCGCCGAACTGCCCGCCGCTCGCCGCGTTCGCATGCGCGAGCGCGGTCTCGGCCGTCTCGCCGCGTCCGGGAATCACGATCATCCCGTCGTCCGCGTGCGCAAGCGGCACCGCGAGCCACAGCGCCGCGGCGAGCGCGAACGCACGCGCCATGCGCGTGCCGCGTCCGTCGTTTCCGCGAAGTGCGCCTGTCATCGCCGTGTCCTCGAAGCCGTTGATCCGATTCGCATTCTAGGGAGCCGGGCCGTCGCGCAAACGATGAATAGAGGGGGCCTTTGCCGCGTTATTCGTCCGATTGCCGGTTGCGCCCGACGCCTACCATCGCTGTCATGGAAAAAAGCCCCTTGGGTCGCCATCCGGCGCAAGGGGGCGTGCAGCGCTTCATACGGAGAGACGCACACATGCTGGACAAACTCGATGCCGAATTCGCGTTCGGCCGACAGGCGCTCGACGTGCGCGCCTATCGGCAGGAACTGCTGTCGTCGAACATCGCGAACGCCGACACGCCCGGCTACCAGGCCCGCGACGTCGATTTCGCGTCGACCCTCGCGCGCTCGCTGAAGCAGACCGGCGGCGGCCTCGCGCCGAGCAACGCCGCGCAATTGCCGATGGCGCAGCCGGCCGGCGTGACGAGCGGGATGACGATGGTGTCGACGGCGCCGGGCCACATGGCCGGCACCGCGAAGCTGATTCCGACGGGCGGCCCGGCCGACGACTACGGTCGCGCGCAGTACCGGATGCCGCTGCAGCCGTCGCTCGACGGCAACACGGTCGATCTCGACGTCGAGCGCGTGCAGTTCGCGAACAACGCGCTGCACTACGAAACCGGGATGACCGTGATGACCCAGCAGATCAAGGCGATGATCGCCGCGATCTCGACGAACTCGTAAGCGCGCGCCGCTTCCGTATCCGAGCACAAGGAGCCCCCATGCCCTCGTTGATGAACATCTTCGGCGTCGCCGGTTCGGCGCTGTCCGCGCAATCGCAGCGCCTGAACGTCACCGCGTCGAACCTCGCGAACGCCGACAGCGCGACCGGCCCCGACGGCAAGCCGTACAAGGCGAAGCAGGTCGTGTTCGCGACTGACCCGATCGGCGGCGCGCGCACCGCGTCCGGCCAGGGCGTCGGCGGCGTGCGCGTGACGAAGGTGGTCGATGATCCGTCGCCGATGAAGTCGACCTACGACCCGGCGAACCCGGCCGCCGACGCGAACGGCTACGTGCAGATGCCGAACGTCGATCCGGTGCAGGAGATGGTGAACATGATCTCGGCGTCGCGCTCGTACCAGGCCAACGTCGAGACGCTGAACACCGCGAAGACGCTGATGCTCAAGACGCTGACGATCGGCACGTAAGCCGCGCGCAGCGCGTGCTTCCCCATCGAGACCCAGACCCGACAGTTCCGAAACAAGGCCACCCAGGATGACTTCCTCCAGCACGACGATCGGCGGCAGCGGCACCAACGTGTCGACCCTGCCGACCGACACGATGAACACCAACAACGTGTCGACGAACGGCACGTCGGCGAGCGACCTGCAGGCGACGTTCCTGAAGCTGCTCGTCACGCAGCTGCAGAACCAGGATCCGACGAGCCCGGTCGACAGCTCGCAGATGACGTCGCAGCTCGCGCAGATCAACACGGTGAGCGGCATCGCGCAGCTGAACACGTCGCTCACGTCGCTGTCGACCCAGCTCGCGGCCGGGCAGCAGACGCAGGCCGCGCTGCTGATCGGCACGAACGTGCTCGCGCCGGGCAACAGCGTCGCGGTGAAGAGCGGCGCGGCGTCGCCGTTCGGCGTGTCGCTCACGAGCGACGTGTCGAACCTGACGATCACCGTGAAGAACAGCTCGGGCGCCGTCGTCAACACGATCGACGCGGGCAAGCAGTCGGCCGGCACGGTGCCGTTCAACTGGACGCCGACGGATGCGGCCGGCAACGCGCTGCCCGACGGCAACTACACCGTGAGCGCGCAGTACACGGGCTCGGACGGCAAGACGTATGCGCCGACCGTGCTCGCGGCCGCGCAGGTGCAGAGCGTGATCAAGCAGGCCGACGGCACGGCAGGGCTCGTGCTGTCGAACGGCACGACGGTGGGCTTGACCCAGGTCGCGTCGATCTTCCCGAACACCGCGTCGTCGTCGTCCGGCGGCACGACCACCACCAACTGATCCAGCTTTCTCGAAAACGGAGACCGAAATGGGTTATCAACAGGGTCTGAGCGGCCTCGCCGGCGCATCGAACGCGCTCGACGTGATCGGCAACAACATCGCGAACGCGAACACGGTCGGCTTCAAGTCGAGCACCGCGCAGTTCTCCGACATGTACGCGAACTCGGTCGCGACGTCGGTCAACACGCAGATCGGGATCGGTACGACGCTCGCATCGGTGCAGCAGCAATTCGGCCAAGGCACGATCAACACGACGAACTCGTCGCTCGACGTCGCGATCAACGGCAACGGCTTCTTCCAGATGTCGAACAACGGCGTGACGACGTACTCGCGCGACGGCACGTTCCAGCGCGACAAGAACGGCTTCATCGTCGATTCGCAAGGCCGCAACCTGATGGGTTACGCGGCCAACACGGGCGGCGTGATCAACACCGCGCAGACCGTGCCGCTGCAGGCGCCGACCACCAACATCGCGCCGACCGCGACGACCAAGATCTCCGCCCAGTTCAACCTGAACTCGCAGGACACGGTGCCGGCCAAGACGCCGTTCAGCGCGACCGACACCACGACGTACAACTACTCGACGTCAATCCAGGTGTACGACTCGCTCGGTGGCTCGCAGGCGGTCAACATGTACTTCGTGAAATCGGCGGCCGGCACGTGGGAAGCCTACGCAGGCACGCAGGGCGGCGCCACGACGGATCTCGGCACGGTGACGTTCAACTCGTCGGGCGCGATCCAGAGCACGACGACGGGCACGCCGGCCACCCCGACCGCATCGCTCGGCCAGTTCCAGTTCACCGTCCCGAACACCGACGGCTCGGCGACGCCGCAGCAGCTCACGCTCGACCTGACCGGCACCACGCAGTACGGCGGCAAGGACGGTGTGAACAATCTCGCG
This sequence comes from Burkholderia sp. PR2, assembly GCF_052372875.1. Taxonomy (NCBI): domain Bacteria; kingdom Pseudomonadati; phylum Pseudomonadota; class Betaproteobacteria; order Burkholderiales; family Burkholderiaceae; genus Burkholderia; species Burkholderia sp. PR2. The sequence continues at coordinate 3,200,889 of NZ_JBQRWH010000004.1, read as the reverse complement.
CAGGATGGCTATGCGAGCGGCACGCTGACGACCTTCTCGATCGGCGCCGACGGCAAGCTGACCGGCAACTACTCGAACGGCCAGACGGCGGTGCTCGGCCAGATCGTGCTCGCGAACTTCAACAACCCCAACGGGCTCGTCAACCTCGGCGGCAACCAGTACGCCGAATCGTCCGCGTCGGGCGTGCCGCAGATTTCGTCGCCGGGCAGCACGAACCACGGTGCGCTGCAGGGCAGTGCGCTCGAGAACTCGAACGTCGACCTGACGTCGCAGCTCGTCAACCTGATCACCGCGCAGCGCAACTACCAGGCGAACGCGCAGACGATCAAGACGCAGCAGACCGTCGACCAGACGCTCATCAACCTGTAATGCGCGGATAACCGGCAGCCATGGACCGACTGATCTACACGGCGATGACGGGCGCGTCGCAGTCGCTCGACCAGCAGGCGATCGTCGCGAACAACCTCGCGAACGCGTCGACGACGGGCTTTCGCGCGCAACTCGCGACGTATCGCGCGGTGCCGATGAATTTCGGCGACGGCAGCAACATCGACCCGACGACGACGCGCACCTACGTGCTCGCGTCGACGCCCGGCGCGGATTACGCACCGGGCCCGATCACGCGCACCGGCAACCCGCTCGACGTCGCGGTGCAGGGCGCCGGCTGGCTGTCGGTGCAGACCGCCGACGGCAGCGAGGCGTACACGCGTGCGGGCAACCTGCACGTCGACGAAAACGGCCAGCTCGTCAACGCGAGCAACCTGCCGGTGATCGGCAACGGCGGCCCGATCTCGGTGCCGCCGAACGCGGAAGTGACGATCGGCAAGGACGGCACGGTGTCCGCGCTGATGCCGGGCGACCCGCCGACGGCGGTCGCGATCGTCGACCAGATGAAGCTCGTGAACCCCGACCCTGCCACGCTCACGCGCGGCAACGACGGGCTGTTCCGCACCGCCGACGGCAATCCGGCCGACGCCGACCCGGGCGTGGTCGTCACGCCGAATTCGCTCGAAGGCAGCAACGTGAACCCGGTGACCGCGATGGTCGCGATGATCGACAACGCACGGGCGTTCCAGCTGCAGTCGAAGCTGATCCAGACGGCCGACCAGAACGAGCAGTCGGCGAACCAGCTGCTCAACTTCAGCTGAGCGGCACGGCCCTCGCTACCAGGAGAAGATTCAACATGAACCGATCGCTCTACATCGCCGCCACCGGCATGAATGCGCAGCAGGCGCAGATGGACGTGATCTCGAACAACCTCGCGAACACCAGCACGAACGGCTTCAAGGCGTCGCGCGCGGTGTTCGAGGATCTGCTGTACCAGACCATCCGCCAGCCGGGCGCGAACTCGACGCAGCAAACCGAACTGCCGTCGGGCCTGCAGCTCGGCACCGGCGTGCAGCAGGTCGCGACCGAGCGCCTGTACACGCAGGGCGGCCTCACGCAGACCGGCAACTCGAAGGACGTCGCGATCAACGGCGCGGGCTTCTTCCAGGTGCTGATGCCGGACGGCACGAACGCGTACACGCGCGACGGCTCGTTCCAGACCAACGCGCAAGGCCAGCTCGTCACGTCGAGCGGCTACCAGATCCTGCCGGCGATCACCGTGCCGCAGAACGCGCAGTCGCTGACGATCGGCAAGGACGGCGTCGTATCGGTCACGCAGCCGGGCTCGAGCAACGCGGTGCAGATCGGCTCGCTGCAGATCGCGACCTTCATCAACCCGGCCGGCCTCGAGGCGAAGGGCGAGAACCTGTTCGCCGAGACCACGTCGTCGGGTGCGCCGAACGTGTCGCAGCCGGGCCTGAACGGCGCCGGCGTGCTCAACCAGGGCTATGTCGAGGCGTCGAACGTGAACGTCGTGCAGGAACTCGTCAACATGATTCAGACGCAGCGTGCATACGAGATCAACAGCAAGGCCGTGACGACGTCCGACCAGATGCTGCAGACCGTCACGCAGATGAAGAGCTAACCGGAAAGTCCCGTCGTCGCCATGAAGCAGGTTCGCCTCCTCCCGTCAGCCCCCGTCCGCGCCGCGTGCGCGGTCGCGGTGGCCGCGCTCGCCGGCTGCGCGCAGATTCCGCGCGACCCGATCATCCAGCAGCCGATGACGGCGCAGCCGCCGATGCCGATGTCGATGCAGGCGCCCGGCTCGATCTACAACCCGGGCTACGCGGGCCGGCCGCTGTTCGAGGATCAGCGGCCGCGCAACATCGGCGACATCCTGACGATCGTGATCGCGGAAAACATCAACGCGACCAAGTCGTCGGGCGCGAATACCAACCGGCAAGGCAACACCGACTTCAACGTGCCGACGGCCGGCTTCCTCGGCGGGCTGTTCGCGAAGGCGAACCTCTCCGCGGCCGGCAGCAACAAGTTCGCGGCGACGGGCGGCGCCAGCGCGGCGAACACGTTCAACGGCACGATCACCGTGACCGTCACCAACGTGCTGCCGAACGGCAATCTCGTCGTGAGCGGCGAGAAGCAGATGCTGATCAACCAGGGCAACGAGTTCGTGCGCTTCTCCGGGGTCGTCAACCCGAACACGATCTCGGGCGCGAACTCGGTCTACTCGACGCAGGTGGCCGACGCGCGGATCGAATACTCGGCGAAGGGCTACATCAACGAAGCCGAGACGATGGGCTGGCTGCAGCGCTTCTTCCTCAACATCGCACCGTGGTGATGACGATGCAGCAGCCTCTTTTCCATCGCCTGTCGTCCCGTGTGTCGCGCGTGCCTGCCGTCGCGCGGCTCGCCGCCGCGTTCGTGCTGGCGGCATGCGCGCTCGGCGCGGCACCCGCGCACGCGGAGCGCCTGAAGGACCTCGCGCAGATCCAGGGCGTGCGCGACAACCCGCTGATCGGCTATGGCCTCGTCGTCGGCCTCGACGGCACGGGCGACCAGACGATGCAGACGCCGTTCACCACGCAGACGCTCGCGAACATGCTCGCGAACCTCGGCATCTCGATCAACAACGGCTCGGCGAACGGCGGCACGTCGTCGCTGAACAACATGCAGCTGAAGAACGTCGCGGCCGTGATGGTGACCGCGACACTGCCGCCGTTCGCGCGGCCGGGCGAGGCGCTCGACGTGACGGTCTCGTCGCTCGGCAACGCCAAGAGCCTGCGCGGCGGCACGCTGCTGCTCACGCCGCTGAAGGGCGCGGACGGCCAGGTGTACGCGCTCGCGCAGGGCAACATGGCGGTCGGCGGCGCGGGGGCGAGCGCGAACGGCAGCCGCGTGCAGGTGAACCAGCTCGCGGCCGGCCGGATCGTCGGCGGCGCGATCGTCGAGCGCTCGGTGCCGAACGCGATCGCGCAGATGAACGGCGTGCTGCAACTGCAACTGAACGACATGGATTACGGCACCGCGCAGCGGATCGTGTCCGCGGTCAATTCGAGCTTCGGCCCGGGCACCGCGACGGCGCTCGACGGCCGCACGATCCAGCTCGCCGCGCCGGCGGATTCCGCGCAGCAGGTCGCGTTCATGGCGCGCCTGCAGAACCTCGACGTGAGCCCGGACAAGGCCGCCGCAAAGGTGATCCTGAACGCGCGCACCGGCTCGATCGTGATGAACCAGATGGTCACGCTGCAAAGCTGCGCGGTCGCGCACGGCAACCTGTCGGTGGTCGTCAACACGCAGCCCGTGGTGTCGCAGCCGGGGCCGTTCTCGAACGGGCAGACGGTGGTCGCGCAGCAATCGCAGATCCAGCTGAAGCAGGACAACGGCGCGCTGAAGATGGTGACGGCCGGCGCGAACCTCGCCGACGTCGTGAAGGCGCTGAACACGCTCGGCGCGACGCCGGCGGACCTGATGTCGATCCTGCAGGCGATGAAGGCGGCCGGCGCGTTGCGCGCCGATCTGGAGATCATCTAAATGGCAGCGAACCTCCCGAACGCGAATGACCTGACGCAGCGCTTCGCACTCGACGTGCAGGGCTTCGACGCGCTGCGCGCGCAGGCGAAGCAGTCGCCGCAGGCCGGCGCGAAAGCGGTCGCGGGCCAGTTCGACGCGATGTTCACGCAGATGATGCTCAAGAGCATGCGCGACGCGTCGCCCGACGGCGGGCTGCTCGATTCGCACACGTCGAAGATGTACACGTCGATGCTCGACCAGCAACTCGCGCAGCAGATGTCGAAGCGCGGGATCGGCGTGGCCGACGCGCTGATGAAGCAGCTGCTGCGCAACGCGGGGCAGGGCGCGGGCGGCGACACGGCGGCCGACGCCGGCGCGGCCGGGCTCGGCGCGGTCGGCCTGGGTGCGGCCGGCTCGGGCACGTCGGGCAACGAAGGCAGCCTGGCCGCGATGAACGCGATGGCGAGGGCCTACGCGAACGCGGCGAACAACGGCGGGCTCGCCGGCGCGCGCGGCTACACGGCCGGCAGCGCGCTGACGCCGCCGCTGAAGGGCGCGAGCGGCGCGCAGGACGCCGACGCGTTCGTCGACCGGCTCGCCGGCCCGGCCCAGGCGGCGAGCGCGACCACCGGCATCCCGGCGCGCTTCATCGTCGGCCAGGCCGCGCTCGAATCGGGCTGGGGCAAGCGCGAGATCCGCGCGAGCGACGGCTCGACGAGCTACAACGTGTTCGGCATCAAGGCGAACAAGGGCTGGACGGGCCGCACGGTGTCGGCGCTGACGACCGAATACGTGAACGGCACGCCGCGCCGCGTCGTCGCGAAGTTCCGCGCGTACGATTCGTACGAGCACGCGATGACCGATTATGCAAACCTGCTGAAGAACAACCCGCGCTACGCGGGCGTGCTGAGCGCGAGCCGCAGCGTCGAGGGCTTCGCGCACGGGATGCAGAAGGCCGGCTACGCGACCGACCCGAACTACGCGAAGAAGCTGATCTCGATCATGCAGCAGATCGGTTGACGGGGCAGGGGCCGGAACGGCCCCGCCTGCCGCCCGTTTCTTGCAGTCTTACGGACCGCGTCCGGCACCCTGCCGCGCGCGGTTTCAACGTTTGCGCGAAAAAAACCGGCATTTCGATCTAAACTTTCGGTGAGCACTGCCGCTAAGTGTGTGAGACCTGCAACCGGGCCATGTTCTGGCCCGGTTTTACTGCGCACCGGTTGCCCGGGCGCCCATGAAAAGAAAACCGGCTAGCCATGAATATCGAAACGTCGACCGACCCGAGCCTGGATGCGGGCCATTCCGGGCCTGACTACGCCCGCCGCAATCCGCTGGAGATCGGCGTGCAGCTGCGCAACCTCGTGAACCGAGGCGACTTCCTGACCGTCCAGTACCCGGGCGGCCAGCTCGTCACGCGCCTGCTCGAGGTCGACGTCGGCGCGCGCACGTTCACGTTCGACTGGGGTGCGCTGTCCGAGCAGAACGCCGGCATCCTCGGCGCGTCGCATTGCACGTTCGCGGCGGCGCCCGAAGGCGTGCGCGTGGAATTCACCACGAGTACGCCGCGCGAGACGCGCTACGAGGGGCTGCCCGCGTTCGTCGCCGATTTCCCCGACGTGCTGATGTGCATCCAGCGCCGCGAGTATTTCCGTGTCGATGCGCCGATCGTCGATCCGTTCCTGTGTCGCGGCAAGCTGCCGGACGGCGAGAGCTTCGTGTTCGAGGTGCATAACCTGTCGCTCGGCGGCGTCGGCCTGCGCACGGCCGACGAGCGTGTCGAGGCGCTCGAGGTCGGCACGCTGCTGCCGGACGTCGAGCTCGAGCTGACCGGCCACGGCACGCTGTCGCTCGACCTGCGGCTCGTGTCGCAGCGTTCGACCCAGATGCCGAACGGTTCGCGCCGCTTCCAGCTCGGTTTTCGCTTCATGTCGCTGCCGGGCAGCGCGGAGAACACGCTGCAGCGCCTGATCACGCAGCTCGAGATGAAGCGCCGCTCGCTCGCCCGGGCCTGACGTACTCCCGTCTCGCGGCCCCGCCCGGGGCCGCTTTCGCACCGGTGCCGGCAGCGTCCGCCGCGCCGTTCGACAGACGACGCGCACGCGCGCGTCGCATGCGCATTTTTCCCTCAATTTTTCCGATCCGCGGCCGTTATACCGGGAGTTACGCAACCCGGCGGCCGCAGCGCGGCCGGCTCATCAGGATCGCGCATGTCCAACACACTCATGAACCTCGGTGTCAGCGGCCTCAATGCCGCGCTCTGGGGCCTCACGACGACCGGTCAGAACATCAGCAACGCCGCGACGCCCGGCTATTCGGTCGAACGCCCGGTCTATGCCGAGGCGAGCGGCCAGTACACGTCGAGCGGGTACATGCCGCAGGGCGTGAACACCGTCACGGTGCAGCGGCAGTACAGCCAGTACCTGAGCGACCAGCTGAACAGCGCGCAGTCGCAGGGCGGCGCGCTGTCGACGTGGTATTCGCTCGTCGCGCAGCTGAACAACTACGTCGGCAGCCCGACGGCCGGGATCTCGACCGCGATCACGGGCTATTTCACCGGCTTGCAGAACGTCGCGAACAGCGCCGCCGATCCGTCGGTGCGGCAGACCGCGATCAGCAACGCGCAGATCCTCGCGAATCAGCTCAATGCGGCCGGCCAGCAGTACGACGCGCTGCGCCAGAGCGTGAATACGCAGCTCACCAGCACGGTGTCGCAGATCAACACGTACACCGCGCAGATCGCCAATCTGAACCAGCAAATCTCGGCGGCGAGCAGCCAGGGGCAGCCGCCGAACCAGCTGATGGACCAGCGCGACCTCGCGGTGTCGAACCTGTCGAGCCTCGCAGGCGTGCAGGTGGTGCGCAACGACAGCGGCTACAGCGTGTTCCTCGCGGGCGGCCAGCCGCTCGTTCTCGCCGACAAGAGCTATCAGCTCGCGACCGTCACGTCGCCGTCGGATCCGAGCGAGCTGACCGTCGTGTCGCAGGGGATCGCCGGCGCGAATCCGCCAGGCCCGAACCAGGCGCTGCCGGATGCGTCGCTGTCGGGCGGCACGCTCGGTGGCCTGCTCGCGTTCCGCAGCCAGACGCTCGACCCCGCGCAGGCGCAACTCGGCGCGGTCGCGGCCAGTTTCGCCGCGCAGGTCAACGGGCAGAACGCGCTCGGCATCGATCTGTCGGGCAAGCCGGGCGGCAACCTGTTCACGGTGGCGGCCCCGGCCGTCTATTCGAATCAGGGCAATACCGGCAACGCGTCGCTTTCCGTCTCGTTCGCCAACGCGTCGCAGCCGACGACGAGCGACTACACGCTGTCGTACGACGGCACGAACTACACGCTGACCGACCGCGCGAGCGGCGCGGTGGTCGACCAGAAGGCCGGGCCGATGCCGCTTTCGCTCGGCGGGCTGAACTTCTCGTTCTCGTCCGGCGCGATGAATGCCGGCGACCAGTTCACCGTGCTTCCGACGCGCGGCGCGCTGTCGGGCTTCGGCCTCGCGACGACGAGCGGCTCGGCGATCGCGGCCGCGTCGCCGGCCATCACGTCGCCGTCGAGCACCAACATCGGCACCGCCAAGATCGCGCTGAGCGGGGTGAGCGCCGGCTACCAGGTGCCGTCGACCAAGCTGACCTACGACGCGGCGACGAAGTCGCTGTCGGGCTTCCCGGTCGGAACCACGGTGACGATCCCGGGCACGCCGCCGACTTCGGTGACGATCAACACGCCGACCGACTCCGTGCCGTACGACCCGACGACCGGTGCGGCGATGACGATGTCCGGGACGGCCGCCGGGGCGATGAATGGCGTGACCGTCACGCTGTCGGGCACGCCGTCGGACGGCGATTCGTTCACGATCGGACCGTACGCGGGCGGCACGAGCGACGGCAGCAACGCGCTCGCGCTGTCGAAGCTCGTCAACGCGAAGACGCTCGGCGGCGGCACGACGACGCTCACCGGCGCCTATGCGAACTACGTGAACAACATCGGCAACGCCGCGAGCCAGCTCAAGTCGTCGAGCACGGCACAGACGGCGCTGGTCGGCCAGATCACGTCCGCGCAGCAGTCGGTGTCGGGCGTGAACCAGAACGAGGAAGCCGCGAACCTGATGCAGTACCAGCAGCTCTACCAGGCGAACGCGAAAGTGATCCAGACGGCGTCGTCGCTGTTCCAGACCGTGCTGGGCCTGTTCAGCTGACCGGATTCGAGAGGATAGAAACGATGCGGATTTCCACGACCCAGTTCTACCAGCTGAACGTTGGCCAGATGAACGATCAGCAGGCCCAGCTCGCGCAGCTCTACCAGCAGATCTCGAGCGGCGTGAGCCTGACGACGCCGGCCGACAACCCGGTGGGCGCGGCGCAGGCGGTGCAGTTGTCGATGACGTCGGCCACGCTGTCGCAGTACGCGGCGAACCAGAACGTGGCGCTCGCGTCGCTGCAGGCCGAGGACCAGACGCTGCAGAACGTCGGCACCGTGCTCGGCAGCGTCCAGTCGGTGATCGTGCGCGCCGGCGACGGTTCGCTCGCGGACAGCGACCGCGCGGCGCTCGCGACGCAGCTCGAGGGCTATCGCGACCAGTTGTTGTCGCTCGCGAACTCGACGGACGGCGCGGGCAACTACCTGTTCGCCGGCTACAAGAATGCGGCGGCGCCGTTCACGAAGAACGCGGCCGGCGGCATCAGCTATGTCGGCGATACGGGCACGCGCACGGTACAGATCGACGATTCGCGCAGCGTGCCGCAGGGCGACTCGGGCCTTTCGGTGTTCATGTCGGTGCAGGCGCTGGGCAGCTCGCCGGTGCAGGCGGCAGGCGTGGGCAACACGGGCACGGCCACCATCGGCAACGTCACGGTGACGGACCCGTCGGCCGCGACGAACGCGCATCAGTTCACGATCACCTTCGGCGGCACGGCGGCCGCGCCGACCTACACGGTGACCGACAATACGGCGTCGCCGCCGACGACCACGCCCGCGCAGGCCTACACGTCGGGCACCGCGATCGCGCTCGGCAGCGGGATGAAGGTGGCGGTGTCGGGCACGCCGTCGGTCAACGACACCTTTTCGGTCACGCCTGCGCCGCAGGCGAGCGGGGTCGACGTGTTCTCGACGCTCGATTCGATGATCACGGCGTTGAAGACGCCCGTGACCGGCAACCCGACGGCGAGCGCCGCGCTGTCGAACACGATGGGCACGGCCGCGACGAAGATCAACAACACGATGCGCAACGTCAAGACGGTGCTGGCATCGGTCGGCGGCCGCGAGCAGGAAGTCAAGGCGATGCAGGCCGTCAACCAGACTGCGGCGCTGCAGACGAGCAGCAACCTGTCGGACCTGACCAGCACCAACATGGTGACGACCATCAGCCAGTACCTGCAGGTGCAGAACGCGCTGAGCGGCGCGCAGAAGGCGTACGCGCAGTTGCAGAACATGTCGCTGTTCCAGTACATCAATCCGTGACCCCCGTGGCGCCCGCCGCGATGTGAGCGCACGCTTGCATCGCGGCGAGCGCCGGCAGGCCTCCGTCGGCCTTCATCTGGCTTCGTCGGCCTTCATCTGCGCAATCGTGCCGTCCGGCACTCCGCCCGACGGCACGACCGCTGCACCGGCGGTTCGCGCTTGCCAGCCCCAATTCCGCTCCGTAAACTCGCGCCAGATTCCAGACCGGCGCACCGTCCGCAGCCGGCGTTCGACAGGAGCCCTTTTCCCCATGTCCGATTCCTACTTCCCGCGCTGGCGGGTGCAACCGACCGGCGCCGCCTCGCGCGTGGTCGGCCCCGACGAACGCCTCGCGTGGCCGCAGATGGTCGCGATGGGCGTGCAGCACGTCGTCGCGATGTTCGGCTCGACCGTGCTCGCGCCGCTGCTGATGGGCTTCGACCCGAACCTGTGCATCTTCATGTCGGGCATCGGCACGCTGCTGTTCTTCGTGCTGGTCGGCGGTCGCGTGCCGAGCTACCTCGGCTCGAGCTTCGCGTTCATCGGCCTCGTGATCGCGGTGACGGGCTACGGCGGCAGCGGGCCGAACCCGAACATCCCCGTCGCGCTCGGCGGGATCATCGCGTGCGGCGTCGTGTACGTCGCGCTCGGCGCGCTGGTGCAGGCGATCGGCACGCGCTGGATCGAGACGCTGATGCCGCCCGTCGTCACCGGCGCGGTGGTCGCGGTGATCGGGCTGAACCTGGCGCCGATCGCGGTCAAGGGCGTGTCGGCGTCGACCTTCGACTCGGTGATGGCGCTCGTCACGGTGCTGTGCGTCGGCGGCGTTGCCGTGTTCGCGCGCGGGATGATGCAGCGCCTGCTGATCCTCGTCGGGCTGGTGATCGCCTACGTGATCTATGCGATCGCCACCAACGGGATGGGCCTCGGCAAGCCGGTCGATTTCTCGATCGTCGCGCATGCCGCGTGGTTCGGCGTGCCGAGCTTCCGTGCGCCGGTCTTCGATCCGCACGCGATGCTGATGCTCGCGCCGATCGCGGTGATCCTGGTCGCGGAGAACCTCGGCCACATCAAGGCGGTGAGCGCGATGACGGGCACCAACCTCGACCGCTACGTCGGTCGCGCGTTCATCGGCGACGGGCTCGCGACGATCGTGTCGGGCAGCGTCGGCGGCACGGGCGTGACCACCTACGCGGAGAACATCGGCGTCATGGCCGTCACGCGGATCTATTCGACGCTGGTGTTCGCGGTCGCCGCGCTGATCGCGATCGGGCTGGGCTTCTCGCCGAAGTTCGGCGCGGTGATCCAGACGATTCCGGGCCCGGTGCTCGGCGGCGTGTCGATCGTCGTGTTCGGGCTGATCGCGGTGACGGGCGCGCGGATCTGGGTCGTCAACAAGGTCGACTTCTCCGACAACCGCAACCTGATCGTCGCGGCCGTCACGCTGGTGCTCGGCGCCGGCGACTTCTCGCTGAAGTTCGGCGGCTTCGGGCTCGGCGGGATCGGCACGGCGACGTTCGGCGCGATCATCCTGTACGCGATCCTGCGCAAGGAAAAGGAACCGGGCCCGGTGGTCTGACCCGGCAGCGGGCGGTGCAATGCCGCCCGCCGGCACGTATTTACGGGCCGATATTCGACTGCGCCTGCAGCCACGCGCAGAACTGCGTGACGAGCGTATCGCCGGCCGGCGCGCCCGGCGCGATCCACCAGTAGCTGCGCGTCGCGATGCGCGGCCCGGGCAGCGGCATCACGAGGCGGCCGCTCGCGAGCTCGTCGTCGATCAGCGGCAGCGGGCCGAGCGCGACGCCCAGCCCGTCGACGGCCGCCTGCAGCGCCAGGTAGAAGTGATCGAACGACTGCCGCTTGCGCCCCTTCATCGTCACGCCGGCCGCCGCGAACCAGTCGCGCCAGCCTTCCGGCCGCGTATCCGAATGCAGCAGCACGTGCCGCGCGAGATCGTCCGCCCGGGCGATTGGCGCGCGCTTGAGCAGCGCGGGGCTGCAGACCGGAATCACGCTTTCGTCGAGGAAGTGGCCGCTCGTGCAGTTCGGCCAGTGGCCGGGGCCGCGGCGGATCGCGACGTCGAAACCGTCGAGCGCGTCGAGCGGCGCGTTCGACGTGGACAGCTTCAGCTCGACGTTCGGCACGTCGCGCTGGAACCGCGACAGGCGCGGCAGCAGCCATTTCATCGCGAAGGTCGGCAGCGCATTGATGCGCAGCACGCGTGCGGCACCGGTGTTGCGCAGTTGCTCGGTGGCGAGCGCGATGCTGTCGAACGCAGCACGGACGGTATCCAGATAGCGGCGGCCTTCGTCGGTGAGCTTCACGCGCTTGCCGTAGCGGTGGAACACCGGCTTGCCGAGCCACGCCTCGAACCCGGCGATTTGCCGACTGATGGCACCGTGAGTCACATGCAGCTCGTCGCCGGCGGCGCTGAAGCTTTCGTGTCGTGCCGCTGCTTCAAAGGCCCGAAGCGCGGAAAAGGAAGGGAGATCGCGTGCCATGCTTGTGATTCTAAGTCACAAAGGCGCGCCGATAAAATCGTTTTGCCGGGGTGCGGAACGGCGGTAACCTCGAGGCACCGTTTGATGAGGACCCCCATGCAATCCGTTTCTCCGCCGCCCGCCGCGTCCCCGCGCCGGATCGGCCTCGCCGAGCTGTTCACCGGTTTCCTGTCGCTCGGCCTGATGTCGTTCGGCGGCGCGCTGCCGTTCGCACGGCGTACGATCGTCGACGAGCGCAAATGGCTCACCGCCGACGAATTCACCGATCTGCTCGGGCTGTGCCAGTTCCTGCCGGGCGGCAACGTGATCAACCTGTCGGTCGCCGTCGGCATGCGCTTTCGCGGCGTCGCGGGCGCGTTCGCCGGCATTCTCGGGTTGATCGCGGGCCCAACGCTCGTGGTCGTCGCGCTCGGCGTGCTGTATGCGAAGACGCAGGGCGATCCGCGTGTGCAGCACCTGTTCGGCGGGCTCGCTGCCGCGGCCGCGGGCCTGCTCGTCGCGATGGCCGTGAAGGTCGCGAAACAGCTGCGGCACGCGCCGCGCACCGCGGCCGGCATCGCGGCGCTCGCGTTCGTCGCGATCGCGGTGCTGCGCATGCCGCTCCTGACCACGATGCTGGTGTTGACGCCCGCGAGCATCTGGCTCGCGTCGCGCCGCCGCGATACGCCGGCACCGCAGCACGCCGCCGCGCGCGACGGAGGCCAGTCATGAACGACACGCTGGTCGCGATCGCGACGATCTTCAGCCAGCTTTCGCTGCTCGCGTTTGGCGGCGGCAACACGATCCTGCCGGAGATGCAGCGGCAGGTCGTCGACGTGCACCACTGGATGAGCGCGCACGAGTTCACCGCGCTGTTCGCGCTCGCGCAGGCCGCGCCGGGGCCGAACATGATGATCGTGTCGCTGGTCGGCTGGCACGTGGCCGGCTGGGCCGGGCTGCTGGTCGCGTCGATCGCGAAGTTCGGGCCGTCGTCGCTCGTCACGGTGCTGGCGCTGCACGCGTGGGAGCGCTTTCGCGACCGGCCGTGGCGCCGCTACGTGCAGCAGGGGCTGATGCCGGTCACGGTCGGGCTCGTCGCGGCCAGCGCGGTGCTGATCTCCGAGGCGTCGAACCGCACGGCGATCCAATGGGGCATCACGGCCGCCTGCGCGGTGCTCGCGTGGCGCACGCGCCTCCATCCGCTATGGCTGCTCGCGGCCGGCGCGTTGATCGGGCTCACGGGCATCGGGCAGTGAGCCAAGGACAAGCCATCTCCCGTGCAGCATACTGGCGCGAATATTCACGGGAGGATCGATGGATCTGGACGGCGCCAGCCGCAATCTCACTGTCGCCGCGTTGCTGACGCTGTCCGGCGGCTACCTCGACGCGTACACGTACGTCGGCCACGGCCACGTGTTCGCGAACACGATGACCGGCAACGTCGCGCTGCTCGGCATCAACCTGTCGGCCGGCGAATGGGCCGCCGCGCTGCATCACGTGCCGCCGCTCGTCGGCTTCGTGATCGCAGTGTTCGTCGCGCACCTGCTCGGTCTCGCCGCACAGCGCGGCTGGATGCGGCACACCGCGTTCGCGAGCCTGATCGTCGAGATCGCGTTTCTCGGCGTCGCCGCGAGCGGCCTCGTCGGCGCGTCGAGCGCGTGGCTGATTCCGGGCATCTCGTTCGTCGCGACGCTGCAGACGCTGTCGTTCACCCATCTCGAGGAACTGTCGTACACGTCGGTGATGACGACCGGCAACCTGCGGCGTGCCGCGCAGAAGCTGTTCGTCGGGTTGATCCCGCGCTACGACGCGGGTGCGCTGCACGACTCGGCGCTGCTCGCGACGATCAGCTTCTGCTTCCTGGCCGGCGCGGTGGTCGGCGGCCTCGCGACGCGGCTCGCGCCGGACGTCGCGCTGTGGGGCGCCGTGCTGCTGCTTGCGGGCGCGTTCGCGGAGATCGTGCGGCGCGCGTGGCGTCGCGCGGGGAACGGCGGCGACGACGGTCGCGACGGCGACGGGGTGGCGCAAACGGCCTGACGGCGCGCGAGGCAAGCCCGGTACGGGAAACGTTGTTCCCGGGCGACAGTCGCGCGATTACCGCGCGTTTCAATTTCTTTCAGAGATTGCAGTCGTCATATGATTCAGCCCATATCGCGCGCGCCATGAACGTGCGCGATCGCCACCCGGCTGCGCACGCGGCCGGCAATGAACGGAGACACCTACAAATAGGAAAGCTCATGAAGCAGACCACCCGACTCGCAGTCATCGCAGGGGGCGCCGCGCTCGCATTCGCCAGCCAGTACGCGGCCGCACAAAGCTCGGTCACGCTCTGGGGCGTCGCCGACGTCAGCGTCCGCTACCTGACCAACGCAAACGCCAAGAACGACGGCCTGCTGTCGATGACCAACGGCGCGATCACCAACAGCCGCTTCGGCATCTACGGCACGGAAGACCTCGGCAGCGGCCTGAAGGCCGTGTTCAAGCTCGAAAGCGGCGTGAACCTGCAGAACGGCGCATTCTCCGACAGCGGCCGCCTGTTCAACCGTGCGGCATACGTCGGCCTGGATAGCCCGTACGGCACGGTGACGCTCGGCCGCCAGAAGACGCCGCTCTTCGACCTGCTGTCGGACACCTACGATCCGCTGACGGTCGGCAACTACTTCGAAAATGCCTGGCTGCCGGTCGCACTCGGCGGCGGCCTGTATGCGGACAACCAGATCAAGTACTCGGGCACTTTCGCGGGCCTGACCGCGAAGGCGATGTATTCGACGGGCACGAACTACGAATCGACCGGCGCGGGCGGCTTCTCGGGCCAGATCCCGGGCTCGCTCGGCAAGGGCAATGCGTGGGGCGTCTCGCTGTCGTACGTGATGGGCCCGCTCAGCATCGCGGCCGGCGCGCAGCAGAACAGCGACAACTCCGCACGCAAGCAGACGATCTACCACGCGAACGTCGTGTACGCGTTCAGCAAGGCGAAGGTCTATGCCGGCTACCTGCGCTCGAAGGATGACACCGGTTTCGTCGACAGCCTGCTCGCGCAGCAGTCGATTCCGGTCGCGAAGGGCACGGGCCGGATCGACGACGGTCCGTTCGCGGGCGTGAGCTGGCAGGTCAGCACGCCGCTGACGCTGACGGGCGCGTTCTACTACGACCACATGCGCAACGCGATGACCGCGAACGGCACGCTCGCGAGCGGCAACCGCTACGCGATCGTCGGCATCGCCGAATACGCGCTCAGCAAGCGCACGGAAGTCTACGGCACCATCGACTTCAACAAGACGAACGGCGCGGCGAACGTCGAACTGCCGGGTCGCAGCAACCAGACCGGCATCGCGATCGGCCTGCGCAATATCTTCTGACGAAAGTCGGCATGCATGCGCGGGCCCAGGCTCGGCGCGCATCGAAGAGGCTCCCGCGGGAGCCTCTTTTTTTTCGTCACGCGACCTTCATGCGCGTGGCCGACCATTCAGCGACCGCTCCATCGGGAACTGCCAGCCCGTAAGGATTCCGTCGGCATTCCAGAACATACTTTGACAGTGCGCACGAAGCGATTCCGCTACGCTGCGTGCAGGGTCCGCCGCGTGCCGCAACGCACGCGCGGGCGTCGTTCCGGCGTGCGTTTCGCGTGCGGCCGGCCTCGTGCGTAACTTGTGTATCCGGTGATGACAAACACGGTCTGCCGGTTTTTTTCGTGGGACGATGCGCTCACGATTTTCTTGAAAGGGGATGACGATGGGTATCCTGAACACCGTGGGTGAAATCGCTGGCGCAGTGGCAGCCGTCGAGGCGGCCGAGAAGGTCGATCCGGATGCGGGTTTGCTGACCAAGGCGGCGGCAGCCGTCGCCGGCTTCAAGGGCGCCGAGGCGATCGAAGGCATGCTCGAGAAGAAGGAAGAGCAGCCCCAGCAGGCAGACGATACGCAGGCGACGGACGGCAGCGACACGTCGCAGGCCTGAGCATGGCGGCCGGTCCCGCCGCGGGTGCGCCCCTCGCGCGCCCGGACGGACCGGTGCCGCGCGGCCGGCAGGCCGGGCATGTGGTCGATCGGTGACGCATGGCAAACCCGGCAGCTGGTTTGACCGGCGAGAGGCAACGTCTCTCGCCGTTTTTTATGGCGCGCGCGTCCTGCGGCGCCACGGTCCACACGAATTCCCGAATCTTGTTATCGTGCCGTCATCCGAATCGAGATGAGGGCTTGCGATGGATTTCGACTACGACCTGTTCGTCATCGGGGCCGGCTCCGGCGGCGTGAGGCTCGCCCGGATGTCGGCGTCATACGGCGCGCGCGTCGGCATAGCGGAAGAAGAGCAGATCGGCGGTACCTGCGTGCTGCGCGGCTGCATTCCGAAGAAGCTGCTCGTCTACGCATCGCACTATCCGCACGAGCTCGAGGACGCGAAGGGCTTCGGCTGGACCTTCGGCGCCGGCACGCTCGACTGGCCCGCGCTGATCGCCGCGAAGGATCGCGAGATCAACCGGCTCAGCGACATCTACATCAACCTGCTGCGGCAATCCGGCGTCGCGATGCACGCGGGGCGCGCGACGCTCGTCGATGCGCATACCGTCGCGATCGGCGAACGCACGATCCGTGCGCGCCACATCGCGATCGCGACCGGTTCGCGCCCGTCGCTGCCGTCGCGGCCCGGCATCGAGCATGCGATCACGTCGCGCGAGGCGCTGTCGCTCGCGACGCTGCCCGCACGCATCGCGGTGGTCGGCGGCGGCTATATCGCGGTCGAGTTCGCGGGCATCTTCAACGGCGTCGGCAGCCATGTCGATCTCTTCTATCGCGGCGAGAAGATCCTGCGCGGCTTCGACGACGACGTGCGTCAATTCCTGACCGACGAGATGACCAGGCAGGGCGTCGCGATCCATGCGCGCGCGGTGGTCGAATCGATCGCGCGCGCGGACGACGGCACGCTCTCCGTGCGTGTCGGCGACGCGCAGCACGGGCCGTACGACGCGGTGCTCTACGCGACCGGCCGCGTGCCGAACGTCGAAGGGCTGGGGCTCGAACGGGCGGGCGTCGTGCTCGACGCGCGTGGTGCGATCGCCGTCGATGCGTATTCGGCGACGTCGGTGCCCTCGATCCATGCGATCGGCGACGTCACGTCGCGGCCGCAGCTCACCCCGGTGGCGACACGCGACGGCGGACTGCTCGCGCGGACATTGTTCGGCGGCGCGCGTGTCGCGGCCGATCACGATTATGTGCCGTCGGCCGTGTTCAGCCAGCCCGAGGTCGCGACGGTCGGCCTGACCGAGGCCGATGCGCGTCGCCTGCACGGGGAGGTCGACATCTACCGCGCGTCGTTCAAGGCGCTGCGCCACACGCTGTCGGGCCGCGACGAGCGCACGCTGATGAAGCTCGTGGTCGCGCGCGACAGCCAGCGCGTGATCGGCGCGCACATGGTCGGCCGCGACGCGGGCGAGATCATCCAGGGCATCGCGATCGCGATCCGCGCGGGCGCGACGAAGGCGCAGTTCGACGACACGATCGGCATTCACCCGACCGCAGCGGAGGAATTCGTGACGATGCGCCAGAAAGTGGCCGACTGACCGCAACCGGTGCGCCGGCTCGCCGGCCGGCGCGCGTGTTCCGCGCGCCCGGCTGGCGTGTGACGCACCACGGATCCGCGATGATTCGTAAAGAACGTCAATTCTTCCAAAGAATCCCCGTCTCGATAATCAGGCTTGGTATCATCGGCCGAAAATCATATTCGGGGCCGATCATGCGCGATCAACAGCGCAGTAAACAAAATCAAGGGGTAGCCGGCGCAAGCGGGGTGGTCGATCCATGCGCCGCGCGTTCGCGTCTTGCCGCAGCACGTCCGTTGCGCGCACTTTCCCTTCGCATGCCGCCATCTCCGTCGCCGTCCGGGCGATGAAGTCGCGCGCGCCAATGCGTGCCCCAACCGTTTCAATCACCGCATCGACCGCCGGCTCGTCAACGCGCCGGCGCGCCCGTTCCGGGCAATCTTTTCACGCAAGGAGACCAGCAGTGAACATTCAGACACGACGCACCGTTCTCGTGGCGGCGGCGCTCGTCGCGGCGCTGTCCGGCTGCGCGACCGAATCGTCGCGCACGCTCGACGTGCCGGCAGTGAGCAGCGCGCAGAAGCCGTATGCGGGCAAGCCCGTCGCGATCGCGGTCGGCAAGTTCGACAACCGCTCGAGCTACATGCGCGGCATCTTCTCGGACGGCATCGACCGCCTCGGCGGACAGGCGAAGACGATCCTCGTCACGCGCCTGCAGCAGAGCCGCCGCTTCAACGTGCTCGATCGCGAGAACCTCGACGAGATCAAGCAGGAAGCCGGCTTCATGAAGAAGGCACAGGCCGTGAAGGGCGCGAACTACGTCGTGACCGGCGACGTGACCGAGTTCGGCCGCAAGGACGTCGGCGATCACCAGCTGTTCGGCATTCTCGGCCGCGGCAAGACGCAGGTCGCGTATGCGAAGGTCAACCTGAACATCGTCGACACGACGACGTCGGAAGTCGTCGCGTCGAGCCAGGGTGCGGGCGAGTTCAGCCTGTCGAACCGGGAAGTGATCGGCTTCGGCGGCACGGCCGGTTACGACTCGACGCTCAACGGCAAGGTGCTTGACCTCGCGATCCAGGAAGCCGTGAATCATCTCGTCGACCAGGTCGACGCCGGCACGCTGAAGGTACCGCAGTAAGCGTCGCAGCCCATGTAGCAGCGCGGCGCCGGGGCCGGCGCCGCGCTGGACCGATTGACAACGACATCAAAAGAGAACAGACCATGAAACGGGGTAACTGGCTGCCGGCAACGGCCGCCGCCTTGCTGCTCGCCGGCTGCGCGAGCTCCACGCCGCCGCTTTATCAGTGGACCGGCTATCAGCCGCAGGTGTACGAGTACTTCAAGGGGCAGAAGTCGCCGCAGGAGCAGATCGACGCGCTCGAAAAGGCGCTGCAGGAGATTCGCGCGAAGGGCAACATGCCGCCGCCGGGCTTCCATGCGCATCTGGGGATGCTGTACGCGAGCGTCGGCAACGAGCAGCAGGCCGAGCAGGAACTGCAGGCCGAGAAGCAGTCGTTCCCGGAATCGTCGACCTTCATGGATTTCCTGATGAAGAAGAAGACCGGCGCGTCGAAGACCGCGGATCAGAAGCCAGCCGCCCAGGCGATCGCCGGCCAGAAGGATACTGCCCCGACCACCGCCAAACCGTAACGCGCCCGCCATGTTCAAGACACTCTCATTCAAGCTGATGTCCGTGCTGTCGATCGTCGCGCTGCTGAGCGCGTGCGCGCAGCCGGTGAAACGACCCGACTACACGGCGTTCAAGAAGAGCCAGCCGCGCTCGATCCTCGTCCTGCCGCCCCTCAACGAGACGTCCGACGTGGCGGCAACCTACGGGATGCTGTCGCAGATGACGCTGCCGCTGGCCGAATCCGGCTACTACGTGGTGCCGGTTGCCGTGATGGACGAGACGTTCAAGCAGAACGGCCTGACCAACGCGGCCGAGATCCAGCAGACGTCGCCCGCGAAGCTGCGCGAGATTTTCGGTGCGGATGCCGCGCTGTATTCGAAGGTGTCGCAGTACGGCACCGTCTACCGGATCCTTGCGAGCGCAACGGTCGTGTCGGCCTCGGCGAAGCTCGTCGATCTGCGCACCGGCGACGTGCTGTGGCAGGGCCGGGCGAGCGCGAGCAGCGACGAGGGCGGCAACAACGGCGGCGGCAGCCTGATCGGCATGCTGGTGACGGCAGCGGTCAAGCAGATCGCGAACACGCTGATCGACCAGAGCCATGACGTCGCCGCGTTCACCAGCACGCGGCTGCTGTCGGCCGGTCCGCCGAACGGGCTGCTGTACGGTCCGCATTCGCCGAAGTACGGGACGGACTGATCGGTGCATGTCGTGCGCGGTGCGTGGGCACGGTATGTGCCCGACGCACCGATGTCACGCGAATCGATTGCACGGCCGCGCTGGTTGCGCGGCCGTTTTTCATTTTGCATCGGTGTGTGGCGTGAGACGCGCGGTGTGCGACGCGCTTACGGCTCGCATCGCTCCGACGCGGCCCGCTCAATGCATGCCGAACGCGTCGAGCAGCCGGTACCAGCTCATGGCGAGCACCAGCGCCGGCGTGCGCAGCGTCGCGCCGCCGGGGAAGTCGCGATGCCGGATCTTGCCGAACAGGTCGAAGCGGCTCGCCTGGCCGTCGATCGCCTCGGCGATCAGCTTGCCCGCGAGCGCGGTCGTGTTCACGCCGTGCCCCGAGAAGCCCTGCGCGAAGTACATCGTCGGCGCCACGCGCCCGAAGTGCGGCGCGCGGTTCATCGTGATGTCGACGAAGCCGCCCCATGCGTAGTCGACCTTGACGTCCGCGAGCTGCGGGAACGTCTTCAGCATGTCCGCGCGCATTGCCGCCGCGAGATCGCGCGGTTCCCGCGTCGAATAGCTGACCTTGCCGCCCCACACGAGCCGCGTGTCGGGCGCCGGCCGGAAATAGTCGAGCACGAAGCGGCTGTCGCAGATCGCCGCGCGCGCGGGCATCAGCGCGGCGGCGCGCGCTTCGCCGAGCGGCTCGGTGGCGATCACGTAGGTGCCGACCGGCATGATCTTCTTCGACAGCGCGGGCGCGAGCGTACCCACGTACGTGTTGCACGCGAGCACGACGAAGCGCGCGCGCACCTGCCCCTGGGCGGTTTCGACGACGTGGCCGCCCGACACGTCGCGCACGCGCGTCGCGCAGCTGTCCTCGTGGATCCGCACGCCGGCGTCGGTGGCCGCACGCGCGAGCCCGAGCGTGTAGTTCAGCGGATGCAGGTGGCCGCTGTCGGGGTCGTACAGGCCGCCGCGATAGCGCGCCGACTGCACGTAGTCGCCGAGCTCGTCTGCCTCCACGAAATGGAAGCGGTCGTAGCCGAAGCGCTTCGCGGCCTCGTCGCGCCAGCGCTTCAGCGCATCCGCGTCGCGCTCGGTGTTCGCGGCGGTCAGGTAGCCCGGTACGAGCGCGCAGTCGATGTCGTGCCGCGCGATGCGGGACTTCACGAGCGACAGCGTTTCGAGCCCCATGTCCCAGATCCGCTTCACGTCGCCTTCCGGCATGAAGTTGCCGAACGTGTCGATGTCGCATGCAAAGCCGCCGATCAGCTGGCCGCCGTTGCGCCCGCTCGCCGCCCATCCGACCCGCGACGCTTCGAGCACGGTCACCGAGTGGCCGCGCTCGGCGAGGTTGAGCGCGGCGGACAAACCGGTGAGGCCCGCGCCGATCACGCACACATCGGCGTCGGTCGTGCCGGCGAGCGGCGCATGGCGGGTCGTATCGTTGGCGGTCGCCGCGTAGTAAGACGCGACGTGCGGCTGGTTGGCGAATGTCTGCATGATCAGGAAAGCGAATGAAGGGGCTCAGAACAGCTCGCGCACGCGGTGGTACAGCATCCCGAGTTCGAGCGCGGGTTGCCGCCACGCGTCGCCGCCGGGAAAGCGCCGGTGGCGCAGCTGCGCGAACAGGTCGAACGCGCGCGTGTCGCCCGCGATCGCGCCGGCGATCGCGCGTCCGGCGACTCCGGTCAGCGCGACGCCGTGCCCGCTGAAGCCCTGGACGTAGAAGAAGTTCGGATCGAGCGCGCCGAAGTCCGGCGCGCGGTTGCGCGTGACGTCGACGAAGCCGCCCCACGCGTGGTCGACGCGCACGTCGGCGAGCTGCGGGAACACGCCGACCATGCGCTGCCGGATCGTTTCCGCGAGCGTGTCGGGTGACGCGCCCGCGGAGTTCGCGCGGCCGCCGAACAGCATGCGATGGTCGGCCGACAGCCGGAAGTAGTCGAGGAAGAAGTTGTTGTCGCACACGGCTTCGCGCTGCGCGATCAGCGCGTCGGCGCGCGCGCGGCCGAGCGGTTCGGTCGCGATGATGTACGACGCGATCGGCGCGATGCGCGCGGCGGTGGCGGCCGGCAGGATGCCGCCGGGGCCTGCGTTGCAGCACGACACGACGAAGCGGCAGCGCACTTCGCCCGACGGTGTGCGCACGACCGGCCGCGCGCCGCGAACGACGTCGAGCGCGGGCGTGTGCGCATGGAGCGCGACGCCTTCGCGGCGCGCGGCATCGGCGAGGCCCAGGCAATATTTGAGCGGATGCAGGTGACCCGACAGCGGATCGTAGACGCCCGCCAGATAACGGGACGATGCGATGCGCGCGCGAATCGCGCCGGTGTCGAGCCACGAGAGCGACGGATGGCCCCAGCGCGACGTCGCGGCATCCATCCATGCGCGCAGGTCGTCGATGCGGCGCGGCTTCGTCGCGACCGTGAGGTAGCCGCGCGTGAAGTCGCAGTCGATGCCGTGGCGCGCGATGCGCTCGGCGATCAGCGCGACGCCGTCGAGCGACAGCGACCACGCGGCACGCGCGCCGGCGGCGCCGAGCTGCCGCTCGATCACCTCGTCTTTCGCGAAGCCCGTGATTGCCTGGCCGCCGTTGCGGCCCGACGCGCCCCAGCCGGGCCGGTGCGCATCGATCACGGCGACCGACAGCCCGCGCGCGCGGCAGTCGAGCGCCGTCGACAGGCCCGCGAAGCCCGCGCCGATCACACACACGTCGACGTCGATCGCGTCTTCCAGCACGGGATCGTCGGCCGCGGGTCGCGCGGCGGTCGCTTCGTAGTACGAGTCGCGCGCGAGCGCGTCGGCGCGGCGGGTGAAAGACTGCGTCATCAAACCGACTCCCTCGAGGACGGCCGGCGCCGGTGCGCGACGCACCGCGATCCGGCCGGGTGAAACGATGCGGGACGCCATGCACGCGGCACGGCGTCCCGCGAGGCCAGCATCAGAACGAATAGATGAACTGCGTCGCGAGCAGGTCGTTGGACTTGCCGTACGAGCCGTCGTTGCGCAGGAACACCTTGTTGTTCGCCCAGTCGTGCCGGTATTCGACCTTCACGGTGATCTGCTGGGTCGGATAGAACAGCAGATCGAGCGCGACGTCCTGGCGCACCGCGCCCTTGCACTCGAAGCCCAGGCCGCCGCCGGCCTTCGACATCGCGAGGCAGTCCGCGTCGACGCCGAAGCCGTTGTTCGGATCCATCCCGTTGCCGTTCAGCGCGATGCCGCCACCGCCGCCGCCGTTCTTCGTGTTGGCGAGCAGGTCGTAGCGCAGCGTCACGCCCATGCGACCGACCACCGGCGCGTTGAACTTGCGGTGCGCGAGCAGCGACAGACCGTACCACTGCGCGAGCCCGCCGTTGAATGCCGCATGCTGCTGCCGGCCGTAGTCGACTTCGGCGTTGTACTGAATATCGGCGAGCGTGTAGGTCGCATCGAGTTCGCCGAAGAAGAACGAACCATAGGCGCTCGGTGCCGCGCCGCCCGGGCCGTAGTGGACGACGCCCTGGTCGTCGATCGCGCTCGCCAGCGTCTGCCGCCCGATGTTGAACGACCCGCCGATATCGAGTGCGCTCGACCACGTGTAGTCCGCGCGCGCGGTGAAGGTCGGCACCTTGTTGCTCGTGCTGATCGGGTCGCCGAGCGCATTGGTGCCCGTCTGCGTGACCGAGCCGTACGTGCGGTACTGCTCGTTGCCGAGGAAGAACTTCCACGCCCAGTTGCCCTTCGTGTAGTTCGCGCCGACGCCGACGTAGCTGCCCGGATCCGAGAAATCGTACAGCAGGTTGTGCGTGAGCGTGAGCATCTGGTTCGACTGCTGCACCTCGTAGCCGCCGAAGCTCGGGATCAAACCGGCGACGAGCGTCGTCGACGCGGTGATCGGCACGTTGACGACCGCCGTGTTCAGCAGGTTGTCGGTGATCGAGCCGCGCGAGTTCTGCAGCAGCGTGATGCCGTTGCCGCGGTTCGGCATCAGCGTGATCTCCGCCGACGGCGCCATCGGGCCGACGCCGAAGGTCTTCTTGATGTCGAGGTAGAGATCGCCGAACGTGCTGTTGAAGTAGTTGTACGCGTTCTCGTGGTTCGCGAACAGGAACGACGACGTGCCGGCCGCGCGGTTGTAGATGTAGGTCGGGTCGATGTAGCCCGTGACCGACAGGCCCGCGAGCGGCCCGGTGTTGGCCGCGTCCGTCAGCGAGTCGACCTTCAGCTGCTGGTTCGCGATCTGCTGCTTCATTTCGCTGACTTCGTCGTTGGTCAGCGTGGCCTGGGCACGGCCGTAGTCCGGCGAGGACGGATCGGCGGCCACCATCGCCGGCTTGGCCGAGGCCGTCGCGCCGGCCTGCGCGACCGGCGTGCCGCCCGGTTTCGCGGCGAGCTGCGCCTGCATGGCCTTCATCTGCTTCTGCAGCGCGGCGACCTGCGCCTGCAGTGCCTTGATTTCGGCGGAGGTCGAGTCGGCCAGCGCGATGCCCGGCAACGCGCCGGCCACCAGCAGGCAGATCAGTTTCTTCTTCATTGCGGATTCTCCTTGTCGTGGGCCTGTCAATGTGTGATCGGTTTGCGCGCCGCATCACGCGGCGCGCGGGTCTTGTTATCGATGGAACGGGAAGAGGGAAGTCAGGCCGCCGCGAACGCCGCCTTCATGTCGGCCACGCGGCGTCGCTCGCGCGCGATCATCATCTGGTTCACGACGATCACGCCGATCGTCACTGCGGTGATGAACAGCGTCGCGAGTGCATTCATTTCAGGGTTCAGGCCAAGACGCACACGCGAGAACACCACCAGCGGCAGCGTCGTCGAGCCGGGCCCGGACAGGAACGCCGACAGCACCAGATCGTCGATCGACAGCGTGAACGACAGCAGCCAGCCCGACAGCAGCGCCTGCGAGATCAGCGGCAGCGTCACCACGAAGAACACCTTCAGCGGCGTCGCGCCCAGATCGAGCGCAGCTTCCTCCAGCGACTTGTTCATCTCCTTCACGCGCGACTGCACGATGATCGCCACGTACGACACGCAGAGCATCACGTGGCCGATCCAGATCGTCACCATCCCGCGACCCTTCGGCCAGCCGAACATCTGCTCCAGCGCCACGAAAAGCAGCAGCAGCGAGATGCCCTGGATCACCTCGGGAATCACGAGCGGCGCGTTGATCATTCCCGTGTACAGCGTGAAGCCCTTGAAGCGGCCGAAGCGCGCGAGCACGAAGCCCGCCCACGTGCCGATCACGACCGACGCGGTGGCCGTCAGGAGGCCGATCTTCAGCGACAGCCACGCGGCCGTGAGCAGCTCGTCGTCCTGCCACAGCGCCGCGTACCACTTCAGCGAGAAGCCCGACCACACCGTCACCAGCTTCGACTCGTTGAACGAGTACACGACCAGGCTGATGATCGGGATGTACAGGAACAGAAAGCCGAAGGCGAGGACGCCTGTCGACAGCGGTTTGCTCGGCTTGATCATTTCGCTTCCTCCAGTTCCTTGACCTGGTAGTACTGGAACAGCGCCATCGGCACCAGCAACAGCAGCACCATCGCGACCGTCACCGCGGACGCCATCGGCCAGTCCATGTTGTTGAAGAACTCGTCCCACATCACGCGGCCGATCATCAGCGTGTCGGCGCCGCCGAGCAGCTCCGGAATCACGTACTCGCCGACCGCCGGAATGAACACCAGCAGGCTGCCGGCGATGATCCCGTTCTTCGACAGCGGCAGCGTGATGCGCGTGAACGCGACCCACGGTCTGGCGCCAAGGTCGTACGCGGCCTCGAGCAGCGTCAGATCCATCTTCACGAGGTGCGCATACAGCGGCATCACCATGAACGGCAGGTACGAATAGACCATCCCGATGTAGACGCCCGCGTCGCTGTGATAGAGGCGCAGCGGCGTGTGGATGATGCCCAGTGCGATCAGCGTGTGGTTCAGGAGGCCGTCATCCTTCAGGATGCCGATCCATGCGTACACGCGAATCAGGAACGACGTCCAGAACGGCAGCATCACGGCCATCATCAGCACGTTGCGCCGGGCCGGTTCCGAGCGCGCGATGTAGTACGCCATCGGGTAACCGATCAGCAGGCACAGCAGCGTCGACACGGCGGCCATCTTCAGCGAGCTGAGGTAGGTCGCGATGTACAGGTCGTCCTGCAGCAGGAACGCGTAGTGCGACAGCTGCAGCGCGAAGTGCACGACGCCGTCCTTGATCTCGACGAGCGACGTGTACGGCGGGATCCCCATCACCTGGTCGGCGAAGCTGATCTTGAACACCAGCACGAACGGCAGCGCGAAGAAGATCGTGAGCCACACGAACGGCACGCCGATCGCGATGCCGCGGCCCGACGGCAGGAAGCGCGACAGCGCGGCGAAGCGGCTGCGGCGTTTGGCGGCCTGAGTCGTAGCGGTCGCACCGGTCGGCACCGGCGCGGAAGGCGTGGAAGCGGAAGTTCTCATCATGTCGCCCTCATTGCGTCAGCACGACGCCGCTGGCCGGCGACCACGACACGAACACGTCGTCGTTCCACGCCGGCGCGCTGTCGTGCATCAGGTGCGAGCTCGACAGGTTCGACACCACCGTCTTGCCGCTCGGCAGGCGCACGTGGTACAGCGAGTACGCGCCCATGTACGCGATGTCGGTCACGACGCCGCGCGCCCAGTTGTGATGCGAGCCGGGCTTTTCGCGGGACACGTGCACGCGTTCCGGGCGCACCGAGATGCCGACCGGCATGCCGAGCGGGCCGGTCACGCCGTGGCTCACGTACATGCGTGCCTCGAGGTCGTCGCTCTCGACGAAGATGTGATCGGGTTCGTCCTCGACGACGCGCCCCTCGAACAGGTTCGTCGAGCCGATGAATTCGGCCGAGAAGCGGCTGTTCGGGAATTCGTACACTTCGCCGGGCGAGCCGATCTGCACGATCTTGCCTTCGCTCATCACCGCGAGGCGGCTCGCCATCGTCATCGCTTCTTCCTGGTCGTGCGTGACCATCACGCAGGTCACGTCGACCTTCTCGATGATGTTCACGAGTTCGAGCTGGGTCTTCTGGCGGATCTTCTTGTCGAGCGCGGACATCGGCTCGTCGAGCAGCAGCAGCTTCGGGCGCTTCACCAGCGAGCGGGCGAGCGCGACGCGCTGCTGCTGGCCGCCCGACAGTTGATGCGGCTTGCGCTTCGCGTACTTGCTCATCTGCACGAGTGCAAGCGCGTCGGCCACGCGTTCCTTGATTTCGTTCTTCGGCGTGCCTTCCTGCTTCAGGCCGAACGCGACGTTCGACTCGACCGACATGTGCGGAAAGAGTGCGTACGACTGGAACATCATGTTCACCGGCCGGCGGTACGGCGGCAGCGACGCGAGGTCCTCGCCGTCGACGAAGATCTTGCCGGAGGTGGCCGTTTCCAGCCCGGCGAGCATGCGCAGCAGCGTCGACTTGCCGCAGCCCGAGCTGCCGAGCAGTGCGAACAATTCGTTTTTCGCGATCGTCAGATTCACGTTGTCGACGGCCGTGCTGTCGCCGAATTTCTTCACGACGTTTTCGATGCGCACGAACGCGTCGTTCTTCGAGCGGGCCGGGGCGGCCGGTTGGGTCTGGCGTGCAGCAGCGGAAGAGGGTATCGATTGCATGGGAGTCACCATTCGTTCTTCACGGATTGCAGGCGTGAGCGTCCCCGCGCGAGACGCGCAACGCGACTCGCGGACAACGGCTCGTGCCGGATGGAACAGGGCGCGCGGCGCGCGCAGGCGGACGGCGGTCCGCGTATCTCAGGCGCGCAGGCGTGGAGCGATGCCTGCGCCGCCGTGATGCATGGCGATCAGTGGCCGGTTTTCAGTTGCGCCCACAGACGGTTCTCGAGGCGCAGGATGTCGGCCGGCATCGGCTTCATCAGCACCATCTTCTTCAGCACGTCTTCGGGCGGATAGACGGTCGGATCCTGCGCGACGGCCGGCGTCACGAACTGACGCGCGGCCTTGTTCGCGGTCGGGTAGAACACCGTGTTGGTGATCGCCGCGTTGACCTTCGCGTCCGACACGTAGTTGATCCACTTCATCGCGGCCTCGGGGTGCGGCGCATCTTTCGGGACAACCATCACGTCGAACCACAGCAGCCCGCCTTCCTTCGGATTCGCGAACTTGATGTCATACGCGCGCTTGGCCTCCGCCGAGCGGCGATGCGCGATACCGATGTCGCCTGACCAGCCGAGCGCGACGCATACGTCGTTGTTCGCGAGGTCGTTGATGTAGCCGGACGAGTTGAACTGGGTGATGTACGGGCGGACTTTCTTCAGGACTTCGAACGCAGCCTGGTAGTCGCCGGGGTTCGTGCTGTTCGGGTTCTTGCCCATGTATTGCAGCGTGGCTGCGAACACGTCGACGGCCTGGTCGAGGAACGACACGCCGCAGCCCTTCAGCTTTTCCATGTTGGCCGGGTCGAACACCAGCGCCCAGCTGTCGACCGGCGCCTTGTCGCCGAGCGCCTTCTTCACTGCCTGCACGTTGTAGCCGATGCCGTCGGTGCCATACGCCCACGGCACGCCGTACTGGTTGCCCGGATCGGCATCCGAGATCATCTTCATCAGCAGCGGATCGAGATTCGCGAGGTTCGGGATCTTTGATTTGTCGAGCTTTTGATACACGCCGGCCTGGATCTGCTTGGCCATGTAGTTCGAGGTCGGCACGACGATGTCGTAGCCCGAGCTGCCCGCGAGCAGCTTCGCCTGCAGCGTGTCGTCGCTGTCGTAGTTGTCGTACTTGACGTGAATGCCCGTCTGTTTCTGGAAGTTCGGAATCGTGTCGGGTGCGATGTAGTCGGACCAGTTGTAGACGTTCAGTTCGTCGGCGTGCGCCGACGGGCTGGCGACCGAAGTGAACGCGGCCGCGGCGGCAAGGGCCGCGACGGAACAGGCTTGGCGAAGAAAGCAGGCACGCATGGTGGAATTCCCCTGGGTTATGGCGGCGTGCGGCACCCGCCGCACGCCTGTAGGCAAAGTCGTTACGAAAGGCCCAGTTGCTGGGCGGTCGCATCGACGGCCTTCTTCGCCTTCGATACGAGCTCATCGATTTCCTGACGCGAGATCACGAGCGGCGGCGACAGCAGCATCCGGTCGCCGGTCGCACGCATGATCAGGTTGCCGCTGAAGCAGAAGTCCCGGCAGATCGTGCCGACGTCGCCGCCGTTCGCGAAGCGGTGGCGTTCGGCCGGCGACTCGGCGAGCTGCAGGCTCGCGACCATCCCGTGGCCGTGCACTTCGCCGACGATCGGATGACGCGCGAAGGTCTCGCGCATCAGCGCCTGGAAGTAAGGGCCAGTGTCGTGCTTGACGCGCTCGACGATCCCTTCGTCGCGCAGCAGCTTCAGGTTCGCGACCGCCACCGCCGCCGCGACCGGATGGCCCGAGTACGTGAGGCCGTGATTGAATTCGCCGTTGTCGATGATCGGGCGCGCGATGCGTTCATGGATGCCCACCGCGCCCATCGGCACGTAACCCGACGTCAGGCCCTTGGCCATCGTGATCAGGTCCGGCTCGAAGCCGAAGTGCTGATGCGCGAACCATTCGCCGGTGCGGCCGAAGCCGCCGATCACTTCGTCGGCGACGAGCAGGATGTCGTACTTGCGGCAGATCCGCTGGATTTCCGGCCAGTACGTCGACGGCGGGAAGATCACGCCACCCGCGCCCTGGAACGGCTCGCCGATGAACGCCGCGACGTTCTCCGCGCCGAGTTCGAGGATCTTCGCCTCGAGCTGCTGCGCGCGTGCGAGGCCGAATGCCTCGGGCGTCTCGCCGGCCTGCGCTTCGCCGAAGAAATACGGTTGATCGATGTGCACGATGTGCTCGACCTTCGACGGCATCTGCTCGTGCATGTAGCCCATCCCGCCGAGCGTGCCGCCCGCGATCGTCGAGCCGTGGTAGCCGTTCTTGCGCGAGATCACGTATTTCTTCTGCGGCTTGCCCTGCACGCGCCAGTACTGGTGCACGAGGCGCAGCACCGTGTCGTTGCCTTCCGAGCCGCTGTTGCAATAGAAGAAGTGGTTGAAGCCGGCGGGCGTCACTTCCGCGAGCATCGCGGAAAGCTCGATCACCGGCGGGTGCGTCGTCTTGAAGAACGTGTTGTAGAACGGCAGTTCCTGGAGCTGGCGATACGCGGCGTCGGCGAGTTCCTTGCGGCCGTAGCCGACGTTGACGCACCAGAGGCCGGCCATCCCGTCGATGACCTTGTTGCCGTCCGAGTCCCACAGATAGACGCCGTCGGCCTTCACGATCACGCGGCTGCCCGCGCGGTTCAGCGCACCCATGTCCGAGAACGGGTGGATGTGGTGCGCAGCGTCGAGCGCGCGGTATTCGGCGGTCGAGCGTGCCTGCGTCGTGCGCGGTGCGGCGGCCGGCGCGGCCGGCTGGATCCATGCAGATTCGTTGCGGTAAGTCATGTTTCCTCCGTGATTCCGTATTCGGTCGTGCGCACGCTCAGACGTGCAGCAGCAGATGGCGGCGTTCCCACGAGCTGATCACGCGGAAGAACGCTTCGTATTCGGTTTCCTTCAGTGCGAAATACGCCTTCAGGAACTTGTGGCCGAGAATTTCGCCGAGCGGCTCGCACGCGGCCATCAGCGTGAGCCCTTCCTCGAGGTTGCGCGGCAGCTGGTACGGCAGTTCGTAGCCGTCGCTGACGAGCGGTTCGGTCGGTTCGAGACGCTGCGTCATGCCGAGATAGCCGGCCGCGAGCGTCGCCGCGAGCGCGAGATACGGGTTGCAGTCGACGCCCGGGATCCGGTTCTCGATGCGGCGCGCGGCCGGGCCCGAGTGCGGGATGCGGAAGCCGACCGTGCGGTTGTCGTAGCCCCACTGCACGTTGATCGGCGCGGCCATGAAGCGCGACAGCCGGCGGTACGAATTGATGTACGGCGCGAAGATCGGCATCAAGGCGGGCGTGTATTTCTGCAGCCCCGCGAGGTAGTTGTAGAACATCGACGTCGCGCCGCCGGTTTCCCGCGACGTGAACAGGTTCTGGCCCGTCTCCTCGTCGACGATGCTCTGGTGCACGTGCATCGCCGAACCCGGCTCGTTTTCCATCGGCTTGGCCATGAACGTCGCGTACATGTTGTGACGCAGCGCGGCCTCGCGCACCGTGCGCTTGAACAGGAACACCTGGTCGGCGAGCGACAGCGCGTCGCCGTGCATGAAGTTGATCTCCATCTGCGCGGCGCCGACTTCGTGGATCAGCGTGTCGATGTCGAGGTTCTGTGCTTCGCAGTACTCGTAGATGTCCTCGAACAGCGGGTCGAACTCGTTGACCGCCTCGATCGAATACGACTGGCGGCCCGTCTCGGGGCGGCCCGTGCGGCCGACCGGCGGACGCAGCGGCAGGTCCGGGTCCTTGTTCATGTCGACCAGGTAGAACTCGAGCTCCGGCGCGACGACGGGCTTCCAGCCCTTCGCCTTGTACAGGTCGAGCACGCGGCGCAGCACGTAGCGCGGCGAGATCTCGACCGGCGAGCCGTCGAAGTGCACGCAGTCGTGGATCACTTGCGCGGTCGGGTCGACCGCCCACGGGATCAGGCGAATGGTCGACGTGTCGGGCACGCACACCATGTCGGGGTCGGTCACGCCGGTCAGCGAGCCGTCTTCCGGATACTCGCCGGTGACGGTCTGTACCATCACGGCCTGCGGCAGGCGCATCGATTCGCCGGACGTGAACTTGTTGCGCGGCGTGATCTTGCCGCGCGCGATGCCGGCCATGTCGGGAATGATTGCTTCGATCTCGGTGATCCGGTACTGCTTCAGAAATTCGTCGATGTCTTGCATGTTCGTTCTCGTTGGTTGTTCGACGCGCTCATGCGAGCGCGGCGGCGGCCCTGGTGCGCTCGCTGGCGTTCCGGCGGGCGCGGCATGCGTCGCCGAAGGCGCGGAAGATCGCGCTCGACAGCGGGTCATGCGCATGCCGCCATTCCGGGTGCCATTGCACGGCGAGGGCGAAGGCTGGTGCATCGACGACGCTGACGGCCTCGACCAGGCCGTCCGGCGCGACGGCTTCGACGGCGAGGCCGGCACCGAGCTGCGCGACGCCCTGTTTGTGCAGCGAGTTCACGTGCACGTCGTCGCGGCCGCCGGCGAGCGTGTGCAGCACGCCGCCGGGCGTCAGGCGCACGACGTGCGCGGGGCCGTATTGCGTGTCCATCGGCGCGTCGTCGTCCTCGCGGTGATCGGCGAGGCCGGGCACTTCGTGCACGCGCTGATGCAGCGTGCCGCCGCAGACGACGTTCAGCTCCTGGAAGCCGCGGCACACGGCCAGCACGGGCACGCCAGCGGCGATCGCCGCGCGCAGCAGCGGCAGCGTCGTCGCGTCACGCGCGGGATCGTGCTTCGTGCCGGGCTCGCTCGGCTCGCCGCCATACAGGTGCGGCTCGACGTTCGAATAGCTGCCGGTAAACAACAGGCCGTCGACCGTGGCGAGCACGTCGTCGGTCGACTGGCGATCGCCGAGCGCGGGCAGCACCATCGCGAGCGCGTGTGCGCCGTCGACGATCGCCGCGACGTACTTGTCGCCGACCGTGTGCGACGCATGTGCGCCGATTTGCGTGAAGTCGGCGGTGATGCCGACGAGGGGTTTCCTTTCCATGACGTCAATCAGTTGTCCGTAGGGCCATGGCGTGCGTTACGCGGGAAAATCGCGAAATGCAGGCGCGACACGGCCCCGCAGCCTGGCGAAATGCGCAAGGCCGCTGGTGAATGGGCGCAACGGGGTCGCATGGCGATCCGCGCTGCGCGCGACGGTCAGGCCGTCGTTCGTTTCGTTGCGCTGCGCGACGCGGCAATGGATGCGCGAACGCGTTCCGTCACCGCGCAGACGACGCGGCTGACGAGCAGGCAGTTGAAACGAACGACGAGAAAAGGAGGAGAGGCGCTATGGCAGCAGCGATGCGACTTCGTCGGTATCGACGGCCACGAACGCGCGTGCGGAAACGGCGTTGTGACGGCGAACGGAACGACGGGACAGGATGGTGTAGATCGACAGATGCAGCAGGCGAGGACTATGCCAGCCGCAACTGCCATCGGAAGCGGGAACAGCGCTGCGCAAACTTCGCACATCGCCTCGATCCCACCTCACCAGAGGGCCACGGACTCTCACGATTACACTCGACTGATTTGTTGAAAGTATTGAACACCTGATCGTTTCGGCGCGCGAGGCGTTTAAAATAATCGAGGTGCCGGACCTGCGTCATTTACATCGATGGGCATCAATTTTTACGTTGCAATAACGTTTTTCGGTGCCGATGAATGGCCAATGACGCTGACCTGAGAGCCAGCATATACGAGCCAAAAACGGCGTCAAATGTTTTTTGACGGTCTCGTGTCAGGGCTTTCCCGAGGCACTCCGAACAAAATATTCGTAAATGGAATGACCCGCTGGGTGTTCATTATTTCGAACGCCTTTCAGGGTTTTCCCCGCTGATGCGCGGCATAAAGTGATTAGAATATTCAACGGCTGCGTAACGCCGCTCCACGCGTCGTTTCACTTTTTCACCGCACTTCTATCGTGTCCGAAACCGAATCGATGTCCACCGAAGTCGCCGAGCGCCTGCGTTTCGTGCGCAACAAGCATGGCCTGTCGCAGCGTGAACTCGCGAAGCGGGCCGGCGTGACCAACGGCACGATCTCGCTGATCGAACAGGGGCGCGTAAGCCCGTCGGTCGGCTCGCTGAAGAAACTGCTCGAATGCATTCCGATGAGTCTCGCGGAGTTCTTCACGTTCGAACTCGTCGAATCGCGCTCGGTCGTATCGCGCCGCGACGAGATGCCGAACCTTGGCAACGACGCGCTCGCATTTCATCTCGTCGGCGCGGGCGTGAAGGACCGCAACATGTGCATCATGCGCGAGATCTACCAGCCGCTCGCCGATACGGGGCCCGAGATGCTCGTGCACGCGGGGCACGAGGGCGGCGTGGTCGTGTCGGGCCGGCTCGAGCTCACCGTCGACGGCGCGACCTGGCTGCTCGACCCCGGAGACGGCTACTACTTCGAAAGCCGTTTGCCGCACCGTTTTCGCAATCCCAGCGCGGAACAGCTCTGCGAGGTCGTGTCGGCGAATTCGCCGGCCACCTTCTGAGCCCGCATCACTGCATTCGTCGCCGGCAGTCTTGCCGTTGCGCGGCGTGCCGCAGCGCGAATGCCACGACAATTGAGGCATCCTGATGAACAAGTTGACTTTGGCTGACTGGCAGGACAAGGCGGCGTCGCTCACGATTGAAGGGCGCGCATTCATCGACGGCACGTCGCGCGACGCGCACGGCGGCAGGACGTTCGACTGCGTGAGCCCGATCGACGGCCGCGTGCTCGCGAAGGTCGCCGATTGCGGAGAGGCCGACGTGAACGCCGCCGTCGCGGCCGCGCGCCGCGCGTTCGACGCCGGCGTGTGGGCCGGACTGAACCCGCGCGCGCGCAAGGCCGTGCTGCTGCGCTGGGCCGCGCTGATGCGCGAGCATCTCGACGAACTTTCGCTGCTCGAGACTCTCGATGCGGGCAAGCCGATCGGCGACACCACGACGGTTGACGTGCCGGGCGCCGCTTATTGCGTCGAGTGGTTCGCCGAAGCGATCGACAAGGTCGGCGGCGAAGTCGCGCCGGCCGACCATCATCTCGTCGGTCTCGTCACGCGCGAGCCGGTCGGCGTGGTGGCGGCCGTCGTGCCGTGGAACTTCCCGATCCTGATGGCCGCATGGAAGTTCGGCCCGGCGCTCGCGGCCGGCAACAGCGTCGTGCTGAAGCCGTCGGAGAAATCGCCGCTGACCGCGATCCGCGTCGCGCAGCTCGCATACGAGGCCGGCATCCCGGCCGGCGTGTTCAACGTCGTGCCGGGCGCCGGCGAACCGGGCAAGCTGCTCGCGCTGCATCGCGATGTCGACTGCATCGCGTTCACCGGCTCCACCGCGGTCGGCAAGCTGATCATGCAGTACGCCGCGCAGTCGAACCTGAAGCGCGCGTGGCTCGAGCTCGGCGGCAAGTCGCCGAACATCGTGCTGCCGGATTGTCCGGACCTCGAGCGCGCCGCGCAGGCCGCGGCCGGGGCGATCTTCTACAACATGGGCGAGATGTGCACGGCCGGCTCGCGCCTGCTCGTGCATCGCGACATCAAGGACGCGTTCATCGAGAAGCTGGTGGCGGCCGCGCGTGCGTACGTGCCGGGCAACCCGCTCGATCCGTCGGTATCGATGGGCGCGATCGTCGACGGGATCCAGCTCGAGCGCGTGCTCGGCTACATCGATGCCGGGCGCAAGGAAGGCACGCTCGTCACGGGCGGCGCGCGCGTGAAGGAGGAGACGGGCGGCTTCTACGTGGAACCGACGGTGTTCGAGGTCAAGCCCGATGCGAAGATCGCGCGCGAGGAGATCTTCGGCCCCGTGCTGTCGGTGATCGTGTTCGACGATGTCGACGAGGCGGTGCGGATCGCGAACGACACCGAATACGGGCTGGCCGCGGCCGTGTGGACGTCGAACCTGACGACCGCGCACGACGTGTCGCGCCGGCTACGGGCGGGCACGGTGTGGGTGAACTGCTACGACGAAGGCGGCGACATGAACTTCCCGTTCGGCGGCTACAAGCAGTCGGGCAACGGCCGCGACAAGTCGCTGCACGCGCTCGAGAAATACACCGAGCTGAAGTCGACGCTGATCCGGCTGCGCTGACGCGGCCGGTGTACGGGCGCGGTGCCGAGGGGCGCCGCGCCCGCGCGCGTCAGGCCGAGCGCAATGCCGGGTGGAAGCCCGCGGCTTCGATGATCGACTGCACGCGTTCGGCACCTTGCGCCGATTCGACCTTGACCGTCTTCGCGGCCACGTCGATGTCGAGCTTCGCGGCGGGGTCCGCTGCCGTCACGGCGCGCGTGATGGCGTTGGCGCAGCCGCCGCAGGTCATGTCCTGGACTTCGAATTCCATCGTGTTCTCCTGGGTTGATTGGCGATTCACAAACATTGCCAGCATGAAGCTTGCCATGGTGGGAAGGTCAAGCCATTCGTCGCGTTCGACACCGCACAAGCAATTTGTAAAGCTGATGTCAGACGAATCGCAATCTGCCCGTGTGCGTCAGTCCGAATTTTTCCCGATTGACGGCCGCGTATTGCCGGCGAAATCTCGCGGAGCCTTGCGCGACAAGGTGCGCGTCGCATCACTGACGCCCGATGTCCATGCCGTGAGTAAGGGTACTGGGAGAGGGAAATGCGAATCGATCTTACTATCGATTCCCCTCGATATTTCATTTCGGTACCCGTATGAATCGCTTCGCTTTCGGTTTCGCACTGGCCCTGCTGGGCGCATCGGCAACGTCCGCATTCGCTGCCGACGACGTCGTCAACCTGACCCTGAAGAACCACAAGTTTTCGCCCGACGGCGTGACGATTCCGGCCGGCGAGAAGGTGAAGTTCGTCGTGAAGAACCTCGATGCGACGCCCGCGGAATTCGAAAGTGACGATTTCAAGGCGGAGAAGGTCGTGCCGGCCGGCAAGTCGGTCGAGATCCTGGTCGGGCCGCTGAACGCCGGCACCTACGAGTTCCACGACGAGTATCATGAAGCGCAGTCGAAGACGCACCTGACCGTCAAATAAGCGGATATCGCCATGCTGTCTACCGCCCTGATCGTCTTTCGTGAAGTGCTCGAGGCCGCGCTGGTGGTGTCGATCGTGATGGCCGCGACCAAGGGCGTGCCGAGCCGCGGCTGGTGGGTCGGCGGCGGCCTCGTCGGCGGCGTGATCGGCGCCGGCCTGATCGCCGCGTTCGCCGACGTGATTTCGCAGTGGGCCTCCGGCATGGGGCAGGAAGTCTTCAACGCCGGCGTGATGTTCGTCGCGACGCTGATGCTCGCGTGGCACTGCATCTGGATGAGTCGCCACGGCCGCGAGATGGCGCTGCACATGGGCGAGGTCGGCCGGGCCGTCGCAGCCGGCAGCCGGCCGCTGACGGGGCTCGCGATCGTCGTCGGCGTCGCGGTGCTGCGCGAGGGCTCCGAGGCCGTGCTGTTCCTGTACGGCATCGCGGCGGGCGATCCGGGACAGACGCCGCAGATGATCGTCGGCGGGCTGCTCGGCGTGCTGGGCGGCGCCGGGCTCGGCTACGCGATGTATGCGGGCCTGCTGCAGATTCCGCTCAAGCGCCTTTTCTCCGTCACCAACGCGCTGATCGTGCTGCTCGCGGCGGGGATGGCGAGCCAGTGCGTCGGCTTCCTGCTTGCAGCCGGCCTCGTGCCGTCGTGGGGCGATGCGGTCTGGGATACCTCGTGGCTGCTCAAGGAATCGAGCATCGTCGGCAAGGCGCTGCATACGCTGATCGGCTATACCGCGCGTCCGGCGGGGATCCAGATCGTTGCGTACGTCGTCACGCTGGTCGCGATCGTCGTGCTGGCGCGGCTCGTCGGCCGGCCCCGGACGGTGGTGCCGCCGCCGCGGCCCGTTGCCTGAGCGGGCCGGGGCCGAATGCAGAAAGGGGCGTCATGGACGCCCCTTTTTTCTTGCGTTGACGGCTCGCGCGCAGCCGCGCGGCCCGTTCAGCGATGGTTGTCGATCCATGCGCGGGCCCATTCGAGCCCCGCTTCGCGCGCTTCGTCCTCGGTATCGAACACGCCGAGCACGCCCGACGCTTCGACGAGCCGATTGTTCTGCGTGATCGTGCCGCTCGCCGCGAAGCGTTCGGGCTGCAGGATTTCATCCTGCTGCAGGATCGAATGGCCCCAGATCTGGTAGCCGTGATAGGTCTGCGCTTCCATTATCGCGTCACCTCCGCGGAGCGGCTGCTCGTGCCGACACGCAGCACGTTGCCGTCCGGTGTGTATTGCCGCGGGATGTCCGAGAACTTGAGTGCGTGCGGCGTGTCGGGCATGGCCGGCTGCATCACCGTGAGCCGGCCCGGCGTAGGCTGCGCGACCGGGCGCGGTGCGGCCGGCGCATCGACCGTCGCGGCGGTCGGTCGATGCGGCGTGCTTTTCACGGCTTGTGCGACGCGGCGCTTGTGCGGCTTGACCGCAGCCTTCGGCTGCACGCTCGCGTGCTTTTCCACGGTCTTGCCGCCGGCGTGCGCGTCGGCACCTGGGCGCGCTGCCGGCGTGCGGGCATCCGGCGTACGGGCATCCGGCGTACGCGCCGCCGGCGACCGCGCCTCGGGCGGGTTCCAGACTTCGACGTAGTGCTCGGCCGCCCAGCCCGTCGACGCGAAGGTCAGCGCCAGCAATCCGCATCCAAACAGTCTTACCATGGTCTCTCCGTCAGTCTCGTCGGCGCGCCGGACCGCGCTGCGCCGATTGCTTACTCCACCGTCACCGACTTCGCGAGGTTGCGCGGTTTGTCGACGTCGGTGCCGCGCGCGCATGCGGTGTGATATGCGAGCAGTTGCAGCGGCACGACGTGCAGGATCGGCGACAGCTGCCCGTAGTGTTCCGGCATCCGGATCACGTGCAGGCCTTCGTCGTTGACGATTTGCGTGTCGGCATCCGCGAACACGTACAGCTCGCCGCCGCGTGCGCGCACTTCCTGCATGTTCGACTTCAGCTTCTCGAGCAGCGTGTCGTTCGGCGCGACCGTGACGACCGGCATCGCTTCGGTGACGAGCGCGAGCGGCCCGTGCTTCAGTTCGCCGGCCGGATACGCCTCGGCATGGATGTATGAGATTTCCTTCAGCTTCAGCGCGCCTTCGAGCGCGATCGGGTAGTGCAGCCCGCGGCCGAGGAACAGTGCGTTTTCCTTGCGCGCGAATTCCTCCGACCACGCGATGATCTGCGGCTCGAGCGCGAGCACGCTGTTCAGCGCGGCCGGCAGGTGGCGCAACTGCTTCAGGAATTCGGCTTCCTGCGCGGCGTCGACGTGCCCGCGCAGCTTGCCGAGCGTCGCGGCCAGCACGAACAGCGCGACGAGCTGCGTCGTGAACGCCTTGGTCGACGCAACGCCGATCTCGGTGCCTGCGTGCGTCAGGAACTGCATCTCCGTGAGGCGCACCATCGCGCTCGTCGCGACGTTGCACACCGCGAGCGTATGCGTGTGACCGAGCGACTGCGCGTGCTTGAGCGCGGCGAGCGTGTCGGCCGTCTCGCCCGACTGCGAGATCACCAGCACGAGCTGGCGCGGGTTCGGCACGGATTCGCGGTAGCGGTATTCGCTCGCGATCTCGACCTGGGTCGGGATCTTCGCGATCGATTCGAGCCAGTATTTCGCGGTGAGGCCCGAGTAGTAGCTCGTGCCGCACGCGAGGATCAGCAGGCTGTCGATCTCCGCGAACGCGGCGGGGGCCGCATCGCCGAACAGCGTCGCGTCGAACGCTTCGGTTTGCGGCACCGTGTCGCCGATCGCGCGCGGCTGCTCGAAGATTTCCTTCTGCATGAAGTGGCGATACGGGCCCAGCTCGACCGCGCCGCCGTATGCGCTGACGACGCGGATCTCGCGCTGCGCGAGCGCGCCGTGACGATCGACGATCTTCACGCCGTCGAGCGACAGCTCGCACACGTCGCCTTCCTCGAGGAACGTGAAGTGGTCGGTGCTGCCGGCCAGCGCGAGTGCGTCGGACGCGAGGAAGTTCTCGCCGTCGCCGTGGCCGACGACGAGCGGCGAACCCTGGCGCGCGCCGACGACGGTGTGCGGCTGGTCCTTGTGGATCACGGCGATCGCATACGCGCCGTGCAACTGCTGCACGGCTTCGCGCACCGCGTCGAACAGGTTGCCGCGATACAGGCTGTGCACGAGGTGCGCGATGACTTCGGTGTCGGTCTGCGACACGAACTCGTAGCCCTTCGCGCGCAGCGCTTCGCGCAGCGGCTCGAAGTTCTCGATGATGCCGTTGTGCACCAGCGCGAGCGCGTTCGACGAGAAGATCGGGTGCGCGTTGTGCGTGACGGGCGCGCCGTGCGTCGCCCAGCGCGTGTGCGCGACGCCGGTCGTGCCTTCGAGATGCGATTCCTGCACCTGCGCATCGAGATCGGCGACGCGCGCGACGCTGCGCGCGCGCTTTGGCGCGCCCGGCTCGAGCACGGCGACGCCGCACGAGTCGTAGCCACGGTATTCGAGGCGCCGCAATCCTTCGATCAGCACCGGAACGATATTACGCTGCGCAACTGCGCCGACAATGCCGCACATGAATGGTCCATCCTGTAAGTCGACGCGGGCGCCGTCCGGGCGCCCGCTAAAGGTTCAGCTCTTCTTCTTGACCGGGCGGACGTAGCCGCTCTTCGTCGTTTGGGTCTTCTCGTTCAATGCGAGCAGGCCGTCGGCAACGTCCTTCCAGATCGTCGTGCCGGCCGCGATCGTCACGCCGCGGCCGACGCGCACCGGCGCGACGAGCTGCGTGTCGGAGCCGACGAACACGTCGTCCTCGATCACGGTGCGGAACTTGTTCGCGCCGTCGTAGTTGCAGGTGATCGTGCCCGCGCCGATGTTCACGCGCGCGCCGATGTCGGCGTCGCCGATGTAGGTGAGGTGGTTCGCCTTCGAACCGTGGCCGATCACCGCGTTCTTCACCTCGACGAAGTTGCCGACGTGCGCCTCGTCCGCGAGCTGCGCGCCGGGGCGCAGCCGCGCGTACGGGCCGATCACGGTGTTCGCGCCGAGCTCGGCGCCGTCGATGTGCGTGAACGCGTCGATGCGCGTGCCGGCGCCGACCGACGCGTTGCGGATCACGCAGTTCGCGCCGATCGTCACGTTGTCGGCGAGCGTCACGTTGCCTTCGAACACGCAGTTCACGTCGATCGACACGTCGCGGCCGCAGCGCAGCGTGCCGCGCACGTCGAGCCGCGCCGGATCGGCGAGCGTGACGCCGTCGACGAGCAGCGCATCGGCGACGTTGCGCTGATGGATGCGCTCGAGCTCCGCGAGCTGCGCCTTGCTGTTCACGCCGAGCGTTTCCCATTCCTCGTCGGGCTGCGCCGTGACGATCTCGAAGCCGGCCTCGATCGCGAGCTCGACGACGTCGGTCAGGTAGTACTCGCCCTGCGCGTTCTCGTTCTTCAGCGCGCCGAGCCACATCGACAGCTGGGCCGTGGGCGTGACGATGATGCCGGTGTTGATCTCGGCGATCTTCAGCTGCTCGGGCGACGCGTCCTTCTGCTCGACGATGCGCGTGACGAAGCCGGACGCGTCGCGCACGATGCGGCCGTAGCCGGTCGGGTCGTCGAGCGTGACGGTCAGAATCCCGTAGCGGCCCTCGCGCGCGGCGTCGACGAGACGCCGCAGCGTCGACGCGCGGGTGAGCGGCACGTCGCCGTACAGCACCAGCGTCGGTTGCGCGGGATCGAGCAGCGGCAGCGCCTGGCGTACCGCGTGGCCGGTGCCGAGCTGCTCGGCCTGCACCGCGAACTGGACGTCGGGCGCGGCGACGGCGGCCTGGACCTGCTCGGCGCCGTGACCGACCACGACGACGAGCCGCGACGGCTGCAGCGTGCGCGCGGTGGCGATGACGTGGG
Source organism: Burkholderia sp. PR2 (assembly GCF_052372875.1). Classification (NCBI taxonomy): domain Bacteria; kingdom Pseudomonadati; phylum Pseudomonadota; class Betaproteobacteria; order Burkholderiales; family Burkholderiaceae; genus Burkholderia; species Burkholderia sp. PR2. The sequence goes on along the minus strand of NZ_JBQRWH010000004.1, from coordinate 3,159,874 downwards.
AGAGGAGCGGCCTGCCGGCCAGGGGATGGAGCACTTTCGGCAGCGCGGAACGCATGCGCTTGCCGGTGCCTGCCGCCAAAATCACGATATTCATGGCGCCAGCTTGTCAGAGGAGTTCGAAGCCGTCCATTTTAGCATGCGGCCCCCGTCGTTCCGGGCCTGTCGCGGCGGGGCGACAGCGCCGGAACGAGGCTGCGGCCCCGGTTCCGGCGGGTGTTCGGACCCTGCTTACAGGTCGTCGAACTGGACGATCGAGATCGGTTTCGCGGCGCCCGGCGCGGCGGTCTCTTCGCCGGACGCGCACGGCTCCTCGTCGAACGCGATGTCGCCCTGCGGATCGGCAACGCCGGTCGCGCGCAGCGACGCGAACGGGAACTGGGTCGTATCCATCAGGTGCGACGGCACGACGTTCGCGAGCGCGCTGAACATGTTGTCGACGCGGCCCGGGAAGCGCTTGTCCCATTCACGGATCAGCGCCTTCATTTCCGCGCGCTTCAGGTTCGGCTGGCTGCCGCACAGGTTGCACGGGATGATCGGGAATTCGCGCAGCTCCGCGTATTTCTCGAGATCGGTTTCCTTCACGTATGCGAGCGGGCGGATCACGACATTCCTGCCGTCGTCCGACTGCAGCTTCGGCGGCATTCCCTTCAGCTTGCCGCCGTAGAACATGTTGAGCAGCAGCGTCTGCAGGATGTCGTCGCGGTGGTGGCCGAGCGCGATCTTGGTCGCGCCGAGCTCGCCGGCCACGCGGTACAGGATCCCGCGGCGCAGCCGCGAGCACAGCGAGCAGGTCGTCTTGCCTTCGGGCACGAGCCGCTTGACGATGCTGTAGGTGTCCTGGTTCTCGATGTGGAACGGCACGCCGACCTGCGTCAGGTACTCGGGCAGCACGTGTTCAGGGAAGCCCGGCTGCTTCTGGTCGAGGTTGACCGCGACGATGTCGAAGTCGATCGGCGCGCGCTCGCGCAGGCGCAGCAGCACGTCGAGCATCGCGTAGCTGTCCTTGCCGCCCGACAGGCACACCATCACCTTGTCGCCCTGCTCGATCATGTTGTAGTCGCCGATCGCCTGGCCGACCTGGCGCACGATCCGCTTGAACAGCTTGTTGTTCTCGTACGCTTCCTTCTGCTCGCGGCGCGTCAGCACGCGGCGGCCGGTGTCGGCGGCGGTGGCTTCGATGGCGGCGCCATCGGCCGCCGTGTCGTTCATGTGGGGGGCGTTCATGCGCGCTCCTCGTCCTTGATGCGAAAGACTTCGACGCCGACGGCGTCGCAGTCCGGATAGGCGTCCGGTTTCTCGGTACAGACGCGTACCGCGCGCACGGCGTCGTGCGCCAGCAGGTTCGCGGCGATCGCGTCGCACAGCGTTTCCTGCAGGTGGATGTGGCCGCGCGCCACGCACTGCGCGACGCTCTGCTTCATCAGGTCGTAGTCGACGACTTCATGCAGCCGGTCGTCGACGGGGGTGGACAGCGCGAGCGGCACGAACAGGTCGACGTTGATGACGACGCGCTGCTCGCCGCGCTTCTCGTGTTCGAAGGCCCCGATGTTGATGTGCACCTCGTAGTCGCGCAGGTAGAGCCTGCGGCAGTCCGCGAGGCGGGGGTGCAGGAGAGCGGAAAACATGGTCGTCCCAGTCAAATTGGCGTGCGCGCACGCAAAGCGGCGCGGGCGGCGGCGATCACGCCGCGCGATCCGCGCGGTTCATTCATTCGGGCCGGCGGCGGGCGGCACCAGGTGCTCGCCGCCGTCGACGGTCAGCGTCGCGCCCGTGACGCCGGGCGCGCTCGCGAGATAGCAGGCCGCCGCCGCGATGTCGTTCGCGTGCGGCGCATGGCCGCGCACGAGCGCCGCGACGCGCACCTTCGGCGCGAGGGCCAGCGCCAGCGCGGAGGTCGCGCGGTTCAGCGCGGCCTGCATCAGCGCGTGCGACAACTGCGCCGGCGCCGGGTGAAACAGGGCCTGATCCAGCACGTGGATCACGCAGGCGCGCAGCGATTCGTCGTCACGCGCGGCGTCGGGCGTCGCGTCGGCAAGCGCCCGGGCCAGCGCGAGCGGCGCCGTCACGTTGCGCGCGAGCGCGGCGGCGAGCGATGCGCCGTCCACGGTGTGCGCGTCGTCGGTGGCGGCGCATGCACTCACGAACACCGCACAGGCGGGCCGGCCGAGCGCCGCAGCACACGCGGCGACGAGCGCGGCCGCGTCGGTTTCCAGGGCCAGATCGGCGTCGAGCACGGCTGCACGGCGCCCGCGGGCGGCGACTTCGGCGACGAGCGCGTCGGCGGCCGCGCGCGGCGTGCCGGGGCTGCGCTGCAGCGCGACGTCCCAGCCGTGTTGCGCGAATCCGGTCGCGAGCGCGCGACCGAGCGACGCGGCGTCGGCCGCGCTGCCCAGCGCGCCGGCGACGAGCGCGATGCGCGGGGGCGACGTATCGGCTGAAACGGTCATTTACAATGCCGGGATGAACCCGAAAGCTCACGAACCCGCTAGTTTACCTGCTCCCGGCCCTGACGCGCTCGCGCAGTCCGAAACCCTTGCCGCGCAACTGCGCGACGAGATCGCGGCGGCCGGCGGCTGGCTGCCGTTCGACCGCTTCATGGAGCGCGCGCTGTATGCGCCCGGCCTCGGCTATTACAGCGGCGGCGCGCGCAAGTTCGGCCGCCGCGCCGACGACGGCAGCGACTTCGTGACGGCCCCCGAGCTGTCGCCGCTGTTCGCGCAGACGCTCGCGAATCCCGTCGCGCAAGCGCTGGCGGCAAGCGGCACGCGCCGCGTGATGGAGTTCGGCGCGGGCACGGGCAAGCTCGCGGCCGGGCTGCTCGCGGCGCTCGATGCGCTCGGCGTCGAGCTCGACGAATACCTGATCGTCGACCTGTCCGGCGAACTGCGCGAACGGCAGCGCGACACGATTGCGGCGGCCGCGCCGGCGCTCGCCGCGAAGGTGCGCTGGCTCGACGCGCTGCCCGAGCGCTTCGACGGCGTCGTGGTCGGCAACGAGGTGCTCGACGCGATGCCGGTGCGCCTCTTCGCGAAGGCGGGCGGCGTGTGGCTCGAGCGCGGCGTCGCGCTCGACGCGCGGCACGCGTTCGTGTTCGACGACCGGCCCGCCGGCGCGGCCGGCCTGCCGCCGGTGCTCGCGACGCTCGACGTCGACGACGGCTACGTGACCGAGACGCACGAAGCCGCGCTGGCGTTCACGCGTACCGTGTGCACGATGCTCGGGCGTGGCGCGGTGCTGCTGGTCGACTACGGGTTCCCCGCGCACGAGTACTACCATCCGCAGCGCGACCGCGGCACGCTGATGTGCCACTACCGCCATCACGCGCATGACGACGCATTCCTGTACCCGGGGCTGCAGGACATCACCGCACACGTCGAATTCACGGGCATCTACGACGCGGGCGTCGCGACCGGCGCCGACCTGCTCGGCTACACGTCGCAGGCGCGCTTCCTGTTGAACGCAGGCATCACCGACGCGCTGGCCGCGATCGATCCTTCCGACATCCACCAGTTCCTGCCGGCCGCGAACGCGGTGCAGAAGCTGATCTCGGAAGCGGAGATGGGCGAGTTGTTCAAGGTGATCGCGTTCTCGCGCGGGATCGACGGCACGCTCGACGCCTTCGCGCGCGGCGACCGCTCGCACGCGCTCTGACGGGGAGCCCGGGATGCTGCGCTGGCTGATGGCGTCGTTCGTCGCGGTGATGATCCTGACGCGCTGCTGGCCGTGGCTCGGCAAGTTCGGCATCGGGCGGATGCCGGGCGACGTCACGCTGACGCTCGGCGGGCGGCGCTACCCGTTCCCGTTCATGTCGACGCTGGTGCTGACGATGCTGGTGTCGATGGTGGCGCGGCTGCTCTGAGCCGCGCCGAATGCGGCGGCGCGCCGCGACCGGGCCGCGGCGCGCGTGGGATGGTTCGGCGCGTTACAGTTCGATTTCGCCGAGGATCCGGTGCGCGAGCGCCTTCGCTTCGTCGAACGCCTCTTCCTCGCTCGGACTCGTCGTGTGGACGTCGTAGCGCATGTTCTCCGTCTCGTCGCCGTCGTCCCGGGCGAGGATCACGTAACCCTGGAACTGTCCGTTGGCGGCGTGCTGCGTATGCGCCTTGGCCGTGTAGATGCCTTTCGTGAACGTGTTCGTGTCCATCGTGCCTCTCCCGCAATAGGACACTTCATCGTAGCACTGCGGCGCAGCATGTACAGCGCCGCTAATCGGCGACCGATCAGCGCGCCGTCATCGTCCCGTCACCGTTCGAGCAGCGCGACGACCTCGTCGAGCGTCGGCGCATGCGCGCCCGTATGCCGGCACGCGGCGGCGCCCGCCGCGAGCGCGAACGCGAGATGCTCGCGCCACGACCGCTGCGGCGCGGCCATCAGGCTGAACAGCATGCCGCCGATCGACGCGTCGCCCGCGCCGACGGTGTCGACCACCTCGACGCGCGGCGGGCTGGCCTCGAGCACGTCGCCGTCCGCGTAAAGCGTGGCCGCCTGCGCGCCGCGCGTGACGAGCACGGCCGCGCGCGGATTCAGCGCGCGCACCGCCGCGACCGCATCGGGGCCGTCGCCGCCGAACAGGTGGCGCAGGTCCTCGTCGGACACCTTGATCAGGTCGGCGAGCGCGGCCATCTTCTCGAGCGTCGGCCGGTACGCGGCCGTCATCAGGTTCCGGTAGTTCGGATCGAAGCTGATCTTCACGCCACGCGCGTGCAGGTCGGCCGCGAGCGCGACGAGCGTGCTCGCGAGCGGTTCGCGCACGAGGCTGATGCAGCCGAAGTGCGCCCACTTCACGTGTCCGGCCCAGCCGGCCGGCAGCCGCGCCGGGTCGAACGCGAGATCCGCGCTCGCTTCGCCGATGAAGAAGTACGCAGGCGGCCGCGTCTCGTGGACGATCGCGAGCAGCGGCGCACGCGGCACCCGCTGCAGGAAGCGCAGGTCGAGCCCGGCCGCCTCGCTGGTACGCCACAGCACGTCGGAGAAGCAGTCTTCGCCGATCGCGCCCGCGAGCGCGCTCGGCACGCCGAGCCGCGCGACCGCGCGCGCGACGTTCCAGCCGGCGCCGCCCGGCACCGAGGTCCACTGCGCGTCGCCCGCGCGCACCATGTCGGTCAGGATGTCGCCCGCCGACACGAAGGCCGGAAAGGTGCCGCCGCTCATTGCGTCGGCTCGCTGCGCGCCGCGCGCGCGAGGGTCGCGAGCACGTCGTAGCATGCGCCCATCGTGTGATAGTCGGTCTTGCCGGCCGGGCTCTTCTCGTCGCTGTACTTGCGGTTGTCGCAGGTGAGGATCCGGTACCACGCGCCGTAGCGGTGATCGACGAAATGCGTCCAGCTGTAGCGCCAGATCTCGTCGTACCAGTCCCAGAAGCGCTCGCTGCCGGTGCGCGCGCCGAGCATCGCGGCCGCCGCGAAGGTTTCCGCCTGCACCCAGAAATACTTGTTGTGGTCGCAGATCGTGAAGTCGGGGCCGAAGCCGTAGCAGAGGCCGCCGTGATCGGCGTCCCACGCATGCGTGAGCGCCGCGTCGAACAGCTCGGCCGCGCGCGGCACGAGCCAGTCGAGCGGGCGGTGCCGCTCCAGGATCAGCAGCAGCTTCGCCCATTCGGTCTGGTGCCCGGGCTGGAAGCCCCACGGACGGAAGATGTTCCAGCTGTCCTCCTTGTTGTAGTCCCAGTCGACCGACCAGTCCGCATGGTAGTGCTCCCACACGAGGCCGCCCGACAGCGAAGCCTGGCGCCGCGTGATGTGGGTCGCGAGCTTTTCCGCGCGATCGAGATAGGTGAGATGGCCGGTCGCCTCGTACGCCGCGAGCAGCGCTTCCGTCATGTGCATGTTCGCGTTCTGGCCGCGGTACGACGACACGTTCCAGTTCGGCGTCGCGTCGTCCGCATAGAGGCCGGCGGCCGCGTCCCAGAAGCGGTGCTCGGCGAGCTCGTAGGTCGACGCGATCAGCGCGCGCGCTTCATCGATGCCGGCCATCGCAGCGTGCGCGGCCGCCAGCAGCACGAACGCGAGCCCGTAGCAGTGGCGCGTGCCGTCGAGCGTCGCGCGTTTCGCGCCGTCGCGCCAGTCGAGTTCCCAGTCGTAGCCCTGCAGCGCTTCATCCCAGTGCGCGTCGCGCAGGAAGCGCAGCCCGTGGCGTGCGTAGTCGAGGTGGCGCGGATCGCCGAAATGCCGGTACGCCATCGCGTAGTTGAAGACGAACCGGCAGCTGCTGACCAGGTGCCGCGACGTGCGGTTGTAGATGCTGCCGTCGTCGCGGAAGTAATGGTAGAAGCCGCCCGTCGGGTCGAACGCGTTCTGCGCGTAGAAGCGCAGCGTGTCCTCGATGTGCGACAGCAGGAACGACGGCTCGCGGAAGCTCGCGACGAACGGTGCCGCTTGCGCGTGGGCGGCCGGCGCGGCCGTGCGGGATTGGACCGGGGGCATGTTCATGATTCGGTGACCGTGGCGGTATCGAGTGCCGGTGAGCCGGCGGGCTGGCTGCTGGCCCGTACGATCAGTTCGACGGGCAGGGAGATCTCGGTGCGCTCGGGCGATTCGGCGAGCAGCAGTTCGACGCCGCGGCGGCCGAGCGCTTCCTTGTCGACGGCGAGCGTCGTGAGCGGCGGGTTCGCGTGCGCGGCGGCCGGGATGTCGTCGAAGCCGACGATCGCGATGTCTTCCGGAATCCGCACGCCGCGCGCGATGCACACGCGCTGCGCGGCCAGCGCGGCGGCGTCGTTGTACGCGAACACGGCGTCCGGGCGTGGGCCGGGCGCGTCGAGCAGCTGCTGCATCGCGCGCGCGGCGCCGGTGTCGGGGTCGAGCCCGGCGTCGATCGTCACTTCGTACGCGGGATCGAACAGCCTCCCGGCCTCGAAGAACGCGCGGCGGTAGCCGATCGCGCGCTGCGCGATGCTGAAGTGCGCGGCCGAGCCGCCGATGAACGCGATCCGCGAGCGGCCGATGGCGAGCAGGTGGCGCATCGCGAGCGCCGCGCCCGTCGCGTTGTCGATGTTCACCGAGCGCAGGCCGGGCGCCCACAGGTCGATCAGCACGAGCGGTCGGCCGGTCGCGGCGAGCGCTTCGATCGTCTCGGGCTCGATGAAGCCGGCCACCGCGATCGCGTCGGGCGCGTGCGGGCGCATCTGGCGCAACACGTCGTCGTTCGGGCCGACCGTGAGCAGCGTCGGCACGATGCCGCGCTCGCGGCACGCGTCCTCGACGCCGTGCAGCACGTGCGAGAAGAACGGGCTGGCGGGAAAGCGGTTGTGCTGGCGGTGCAGCAGGAAGGTGAGCCGGCGGATGCGCGGGCGCAACTGGGCCGGGTCGTAGCCGAGGTGCTGCGCGATCTCGACGACGCGCGCCCGCGTGGCTTCCGACAGGCCCGGCTGGTTTTTCAGCGCACGGGAGACGGTGCCGATCGAGACCTCTGCCGCCCGCGCTACGTCGCGAATGGTGGTGCCCATCGTTCGGGTCCGGTTTGTTTAGGATGATGGCGATTGTATAGTAAAACACGGCGCCAAATTCGGGCCGGATAACCGGGGAATACCCGGAAATAACGGGTTTTTACGCGCTAATCTGCGAAAACGACGTTACTAAAAATACTAAACAAAACGCGGAAAAGGCAAGGTGATCGCATGGAAAGGGGCGATGCCGGCGGGGCGGACGAGGCGCACGCGTTCGGATGCCCGGTCCGCGACGGACGAACGGCAGGCCGTTGCCCGGAGTCGATTGGGGGCCGGCGCAGGTGCGCGGCGCCGGCACCGCCGTCCGCACCGGCCGGCAGCGCGCTTGCCTGCGGCAACCGCCCGCCGTTCAGCCCGCCGCCGCGTGCGGCGGCCCGCCGCGATCGCGCAGCGCCGCGCGGCCTGAATCGAGATCGACGACCGCGAGCCCGCCCGGCTGCTGTTTCGCGCGCCGCTTCGCGAGCGCCGCGACCGACGCGATCTCGTCGCTGCCATAGCGCATCGCGCCGTGCGCACCCGCCGGCACGCCGACCGCGCCGATCGCCATCGTCACGAAGCCGAAGAACGCCGGGTTGCCGTGGCGGTCCTCGCCGCGCAGCCCGCCTGCCTGCCGGTCGGCCTGCGTGTAGAAGCGCTGCGCGCCTTCGTTGAAGCGCGCGATCGCGTCGGTCGCGCGCGCGTGCCAGTCGTCGCGCTGGAACAGCACGAGGAAATCGTCGCCGCCGACGTGCCCGAGAAAGTCGCGCTGCGGGTCGCACACGCCGGCCAGCACCGTCGCGGCAAACTTCAGCACCTCGTCGCCCTGCCAGTAGCCGTACTGGTCGTTGAACGGCTTGAACTGGTTCAGGTCGACGTAGCACGCATGAAAGCCGGCGTCGCGCTGGAGCAGGCGGTCGATGTGCGCGCTGATCGGAATGTTGCCGGGCAGGAAGGTCAGCGGGTTCGCGTAGCGCGCGGCTTCGATGCGCATCTCGGTCACCGCGCGCACGAGGCTCTCGCCGGTGCCGAGCCCGACGTAGCGGCCGTGTTCGGTGATCACGAAGCCGTCCGCGAGATAGCGCTGGTCGTGGCTCGCGAGCAGCGTCGCGAGTTGCTCGAACGTCGTCGCGTTGTCGATCATCAGCGGCGCATCGTTCGCGAACTGCAGGCACGGTTTCTTTCCGAACACCTCGCGGTGATACGGCAGCGCGAAGCGGTCGATGAAGCCGCGGCGATTCACGAGCGCGACCGGCCGCCCGTGTTCGACGAGCGCGACCGCATGCAGGTCGGGCATCCGGTTGAACAGGTCGAGCACGTCGTTGCTGGTCGCGTCGCGCGGCAGCGGCGGCGCGGCGACGAGCATTTTCGCGGCGATCGTGCCGGCCGGCCGCACGGTGCGCGTCGCGCCGGGAAACACCGCGATGTGCGGCGCGCGGATCGCATCGCGCGCGGCCGGCGCGACGACCCGCGACGGCTGCGCGTCCGGCCGGCCGAGCAGGAAGCCCTGCACGCAGCAGATGCCCATGTCGCGCACGACGATCAGGTCGCATTCGTTCTCGATGCCTTCCGCGATCAGTCGCGCGCCGCTCGCCTGCGCGAAGTGCTGCATGGCCTTCACGGCCTCGAACTTGAGCGGGTCGCGCGAGATGTCGTGAATGAAGAAGCGGTCAACCTTCACGACGTCCGGCTGCAGGCGCAGCCACAGGTTCATGCTCGCGTTGGCGGTGCCGTAGTCGTCGAGCGCGAACTGGATGCCGGCGTCGCGCAGCGACGCGACCGCCGGCCCGATGTGCGCGACATCCAGTATCGCGTTCTGCTCGGTCAGCTCGATCACGATGCGCTCCGCGCCGATCCGCGCGCGGCCGAGAAACTGGCGCGCGCGCGCGCGCTCGCGTTCGCTGGCGAGCTGCAGGATCGTGCCGGCGCTGAAATTGAGGAACAGCTTGCCGTCGCAGCCGAGCGCCGCGAACGCGTCGAGGCAGGTGAGCGCGGCGGCCTGTTCGAGCGCGATGGTCGCGCCTTCGCGCGCGGCCTGCGCGAACAGCGCGGCGGGCGCCTCGAGGTCGGTGCCGCGCGGGCCGCGGATCAGGCCTTCGTAGCCGACGACCGTCCCCGACCCGAGGTCGACGATCGGCTGGAACACGGCCGCGAGCGCACGCTCCACGATCAGGCGCGTGGTGTGGGCGGTGGACGAGTCGGGATGGGGCGCGGGCATGGGCGAGGGTGAGGGTGAGGGCGGCCGAGGCGACGGGACGCCCGACTTTAACGGCAGCGTGTGCGAAGAATTGAATGAAGATTTCGTGACGCGATGCGCGTTGATGGTGCATGCATCGCGTTGGGTGGACGGGGGCGGTGCGACGGAGGAAGCGGAGGAAGCGGAGGAAGCGGAGGAAGCGGAGGAGGCGGAGGAGGCGGAGGAGGCGGAGGAAGCGGAGGAAGCGGAGGAGGCGAAGGAGGCGGAGGAGGCGGAGGAGGCGGAAGAAGCGGAGGAAGCGGAAGAAACGGAACGAGAAAGACGCGAATGCACCCGCGCGGCCAGCCGTGCCGGCCGCGCGGCCTCCCGCGTCAGCGCTTGCCCGCGCTCAGCGCACCGCGTCCGCGTGCGGCACCGGCCGCCCCCTCGTCGCCGTCACGCTCGCCGCGCATGTCGCGCGTGCCCCAGCGCTGCGCGAGCGCCGCGCACGCCATCAGCTGGATCTGGTGGAACAGCATCAGCGGCAGCACGATCGCGCCGACCGCCTGCGCGGAGAAGATCACCTTCGCCATCGGCACGCCGGCCGCGAGGCTCTTCTTCGAGCCGCAGAAGATGATCGTGATCTGGTCGGCGCGGTTGAAGCCGAGCCGCTTGCTGACGAACGTGGTCAGCACCAGCGCGATCACGAGCAGCACGACGTTGACGACCAGCAGGCCGCCGAGCGCGCGCGCCGGCATCTGGTGCCACAGCCCCTGGTTCACGGCCTCGCTGAACGCGACGTAGACGACGAGCAGGATCGAGCCCTGGTCGACGAAGCGCAGCACGCCGCGATTGCGTTCGATCCAGCCGCCGATCACGGGCCGCAGCAGCTGGCCGGCGACGAACGGCACGAGCAGCTGCATCACGATGCTCCCGACGGTGCTCCACGGCGACGCGGCCGCGGCCGACTGAGACGTGATCATCAGCCCGACGAGCGCCGGCGTCACGAAGATTCCGAGCAGGCTCGACGCGGACGCCGCGCACACGGCGGCCGGCACGTTGCCCTTCGCGATCGACGTGAACGCGATCGATGACTGGACTGTCGACGGCAGCGTGCACAGAAACAGCACGCCGGCGTAGAGCGCAGGCGTGACGAGCGGCTGCAGCACGGGCTTGAGCGCGAGGCCGAGCAGCGGGAACAGCGCGAACGTGCTGAGCAGCACGACCGCATGCAGCCGCCAGTGGGTCGCGCCCGCGACGACAGCCTCGCGCGACAGCTTCGCGCCGTGCAGGAAGAACAGCAGGCCGACCGCGATGTTGGTCGCCCAGTTGAACGCATGGGCGGCCGGGCCGCGGCACGGCAGCTGGCTCGCGAGCACGACGGTGCCGACGAGCGCGAGCGTGAAGTTGTCGGGGAGAAAACGGGGACGGGCCATCGGGGATGTTGATTCGGAAACGGCAGGCGCGCAGGTCGCGCGCGAAACCGATATTGTCCCGGTAGGTCATTCAATACACAAATTCATTGTGTGAATCGATTGATGAATCGGTTGCATGTGACGGTAAGCGTCAACGGAGGCGGCCGATGCGCAAAACGGCAGAAGAATGTTCTGCCGCGAGTACGCCCGCAAGTGAAAAAACCTAGCAGTAACATGGTGTTACACCCATGCCCGCGACCTAACACTTTTTGGCTCGACACCGTTTCGGGCCGCTCATAAATTACTGCTGAAAGGCTTGCGTCGGCCGGAAACAACCGGCGGCGAGCTGCAACAGGCACTGAATGATGACGGAACGGGTGAAACTGAGGGTCGGACGATGGGTGGCGGGCGTGCTCGGCGCGCTGCTGATACCGCTCGCGCTCGCGCAACCGCCGCACGGCGGTCAGGCGTTCGGCGGCGGCCACGGTTTCGGTCACGGTTTCGGTGGCGGCGACATGCACGCGTACGGCCGGCCGGCCGGCAACGCGCCGGCGTGGCGCCGGGCGCTGCCGCCAGGCGGCGCGCGTGCCGGCGGCGTGAGCGGCTACGGTTCCCGCTGGGGGCTGCGGCCGACGCCGTCCTACGGCCATTACGCCGCGCAAAGCCCGTATCGTCCGATCAGCGCCGACTCCCGCCAGATGCCGCGTCCGCCGGGCGGCGGCAATGTTCCGCTGCGTGCCGGCTCGATCCGCGCCGACGTCGCGCGCTACAACGAGGAGCGCGGCGGCCGTCCGATGCCGCCCCCCCGCGCGCAGGAAGAACCTGCCCACTCGCCGTTTTTCTCCCCGTTCTACCGAAACTGAGCGCCCGCGCGTTCGTCCCCCGCCGGCTGTGATGCGAATTCGCCACAGTCGCGCGCATATTTCCGCTGATTTTCCCGCCGCATTGCGCTATCTTTCGCGCCCGGCGCGCGCGCCCCGCGGCCGTCCCGTCGCGTGCCGCGCGCTGCGCGCAGCCGCTGCCGCGCGCCTGGCCATGTGCCGATTCCGCGAAGTTAATGCCGCCGCTATACCCGCAATAAGTGTGCGCAATTTTGACCGGACGCACGATCCGTAAAGATGGCTGCGCCCCATACGACGCAAGCAGTCGGCTCCAAAAAACAACGCTCGCGCCACTTATCGACATTCGACAACACCTGGAGATCCCATGAAAGCATTCGCTCGCCGTGCGTCGCGCACGTCCGTCAAGCTGATCGCCGCGGCCGCCTGCGTGGCCGCAACCGTACCCGTCCACGCGCAGTCGAGCGTCTCGCTCTACGGTCAGGTCGACGAATGGGTCGGCGCAACCAAGTTCCCGGGCGGCGATCGCGCATGGAACGTATCGGGCGGCGGGATGTCGACGTCGTACTGGGGCCTGCACGGCGCAGAGGATCTGGGCAGCGGCTACAAGGCAATCTTCACGCTGGAGAGCTTCTTCCGTGCGCAGAACGGCCAGTTCGGCCGCTTCCAGGGCGACACGTTCTTCGCGCGCAACGCATACGTCGGCGTCAGCTCGCCGTACGGCACGGTGACGGCCGGCCGCCTGACGACCCACCTGTTCCTGTCGACGATCCTGTTCAACCCGTTCTACGATTCGTACACCTTCTCGCCGATGGTGTACCACGTGTTCCTCGGCCTCGGCACGTTCCCGACCTATCCGAGCGACCAGGGCGCGGTCGGCGATTCGGGCTGGAACAACGCGCTGTCGTACACGTCGCCTTCGTTCGGCGGCCTGAATTTCGCGGCGATGTACGCGCTCGGCAACACGGCCGGCGACAACCGCTCGAAGAAATGGAGCGCGCAGTTCAATTACGCGAACGGCCCGTTCGCGGCGACCGCCGTCTATCAGTACGTGAACTTCAACAACGGCCCGCAGGACCTGAGCGCGCTCGTGACGGGCATGAAGAGCCAGGGCATCGCGCTGGTCGGCGCGACCTACGACCTGAAGTACGTGAAGCTGTTCGGCCAGTACATGTATACGAAGAATGACCAGGTCGCGGGCAGCTGGCACGTGAACACCGCGCAGGGCGGCGTGTCGGTGCCGCTCGGCGTGGGCAACGCGATGGCGTCGTACGCGTATTCGCGCGATGCCGGCGGCCTCGACCAGACGCGCCAGACCTGGGCCGTCGGCTACGACTATCCGCTGTCCAAGCGCACGGACATCTACGCCGCGTACATGAACGACCACATCAGCAGCCTGTCGACCGGCAACACGTTCGGCGCGGGGATCCGCGCGAAGTTCTGACGCGCACGTGCGATCGGTGCGCCGGCCGCGCGCGAAAATCGCGCGTGCCGGCCGCATGTTTTCCCTCTCGAAACGAAACGGAACGGAACGGCGCCGCCACTCGCGGCGCCGTTTTGCTTTTGTTGACCTTTCTGTTTCCTCGCCTTTGTTACCCTATCTCGTAATTGCACCATTCCCCCGTCATTACGGGCTAGTTCGATGGATACCCTCGTCAGCATGAATGTGTTTCGCTACGTCGTCGAAGTGGGCAGCTTCGTCGGCGCGGCCGAGCGCATGCAGATGTCGGCCGCGATGGCGAGCAAGCACGTGATGCATCTCGAGCAGCAGCTCGGCGCGCGGCTGCTGCATCGCACGACACGACGTGTCGCGCCGACCGAGGCGGGACGCGAATACTATGAGCGCCTCGTGCAGGCGCTGTCGGAACTCGACGAAGCCGGACAGGCGGTCGGCGCCGCGAGCGTCGTGCCGCAGGGCCGCCTGCGCGTGACGTCGCTGTCCGCGTTCGGCTTGCGGCACGTGATGCAGGCCGTCACCGATTATGCGGGCCGGTTCCCGGACGTGACCGTCGACATGACGCTGTCCGATCGCGTGGTCGACCTGATCGAGGAAGGCTACGACGTCGCGGTGCGCGCGGCGCCGAACGGGCTGAAATCGTCGTCGTTGGTCGCGCGCCAGATCGCGACCGCGCACATCCTGCTGGTCGCGTCGCCCGAGTATCTCGAGAAGCACGGCACGCCTCAGACGATCGCCGATCTCGCGCATCACAATTACCTGCGCCGCGATTCGAATTCGACGATGCTCGATTCGCTGATGATCGACGCGGCCGCCGCGTCGCGCGTGAACCTGAACGGCAACCTGATCGTGAACCACCTCGAGGGGCTGCGCGCGGCGGTGCTCGCGGGCGCGGGCATCGCGCTGCTCGGCACCGAGGTGATCGGCGACGACATCGAATCCGGCCGCCTCGTGCCGGTGCTGCTCGACGCGGTGCCGCCGCACGAGGCGCCGATCTACGCGGTGTATGCGAGCCGCCGCCACGTGTCTGCGAAGGTGCGCTCGTTCGTCGACTTCCTTGCCGCACGCTTCGAAGGGCAGTCGCTGTGCCCGTCGATCGAGTCGCGCCTGCGCGTGCTGCCGATCACGCGGATCAAGCGCGCCAGCTGAGCGGCGTCGGCCGCCCGCGGGCGGACGTGAAAAAAGCGCGAGCCGTTGCGGTTCGCGCTTTTTGTTTTTTGTCCGACGTCATGCGCGGCGGCGGCGCAACCCGCCGCCTGCGTCAGCGTGCGATGCCGAGCCGTGCCTTCGCGTCGTCGTACTCGCGCTTGAGCCGCTCGACGAGCGTGCCCACGCTCGGCAGGTCGTCCATCAGGCCGACGCCCTGGCCGGCACCCCAGATGTCCTTCCACGCCTTCGTCTTGTCGCCGCCGAAATTCATCTTCGTCTTGTCGGATTCCGGCAGCGCGTCCGGATCGAGCCCGGCCTTCTCGATGCTCTCGCGGATGTAGTTGCCGTGCACGCCGGTGAAGAGGTTCGTGTAGATGATGTCGGACGATTTCGCGTTGAGGATCGCGTGCTTGTAGTCGTCGACCGCGTGCGCTTCCTGCGTCGCGATGAAGCGCGTGCCCATGTACGCGAAGTCGGCGCCCATCGCCTGCGCGGCGAGGATCGAGCCGCCGTTCGCGATCGAGCCGGACAGCACGATCGGACCGTCGAAGATCTTGCGCACTTCGCCGACGAGCGCGAACGGCGACGTCGTGCCCGCGTGGCCGCCGGCGCCGGCCGCGACGAGGATCAGCCCGTCGACGCCGGCTTCGAGCGCCTTCTGCGCGTGGCGCAGGTTGATCACGTCGTGCAGCACGATGCCGCCGTAGCTGTGCACGGCGTCGACGATCTCGCGCGCCGGCGCGCGCAGGCTCGTGATGAAGATCGGCACCTTGTGCTCGACGCACACGCGCACGTCATGCTCGAGCCGTACGTTCGACTGATGGACGATCTGGTTGACCGCGATCGGGCCGATCACCGCATCCGGGTGCTTCGCCTTGTGGTCGGCAAGCTCCGACTGGATCTGCGTGAGCCACTCGTCCAGCAGTTCGGCCGGACGGGCGTTGAGCGCGGGAAATGATCCGACGATACCCGCCTTGCACTGCGCGAGCACGAGTTCGGGGTAGCTGACGATGAACATCGGCGACGCGATGACGGGCAGCGTCAGGTTCTGCAGGACGGCGGGCAATGCCATGTGATGTCTCCAGTCTCGAGGGGCGGCCGGATGCGGCGCGGTCGCGCCGACGCCGGCATCCATGCTTGGCGGTCGAACGGTGCTTCGAGTGTAGCGGTGCAGCGATTCGCCCATATTAATACGAACGGTCGTGCGATTCTACGCGAGCTTAGCAAACGGCGCGGCATGGCGGCAATCGAGTGAGTGTTCTCTTTCTACGCATTCGGGCATCTGCCGCGCGCAGCGGTCGGCCGCGCGCTCCTACAATAGCCGCCATAACAAACCAACGAGAAACAAACCATGTCGTTTGAGGCGTTTGCACCGTTTCGCGTGACGGTGCAGGACACCGACATCTTCGGTGTCAAAGGAGGCGCGGGGCCACCGCTTCTGTTGCTGCACGGCCATCCGCAGACCCACATGATCTGGCATCGCGTCGCCGCGACGCTGGCGGATCACTTCACGGTGATCGCGACCGACCTGCGCGGCTACGGCGCGTCGGGCAAGCCGCCGAGCGACGCGCGGCATGCGCCGTATTCGAAACGCGCGATGGCGGCCGACCAGGTTGCCGTGATGCGGCATTTCGGCTTCGAGCAATTCCACGTCTGCGCACACGATCGCGGCGCGCGCGTCGCGCACCGGCTCGCGCTCGATCATCCGGCGGCCGTCGAGCGGATGATGCTGCTCGACATCGCGCCGACGCTCGCGATGTACGAGCAGACGGACCGCGCGTTCGCGACCGCGTATTTTCACTGGTTCTTCCTGATCCAGCCGGCGCCGCTCCCCGAAACGCTGATCGAAGGCCGCACCGATGCGTACATCGAGCGCGTGATGGGCAACCGGTCCGCCGGGCTCGCGCCGTTCGCGCCGGAGGCGCTCGCCGCGTATCGCGCCGCGCTCGCGCAGCCGGGCGCGGTGCATGCGATGTGCGAGGACTACCGCGCGTCGGCGACGATCGATCTCGAGCACGACCGCGCGGATCTCGAGCGCGGCAACAAGGTCGCGTGCCCGCTGCGCGTGCTGTGGGGCGAGCACGGGATCGTCGGGCGCTGCTTCGATCCGCTCGGCGAGTGGCGGCGCGTCGCGCGCGACGTCGGCGGCCGCGCGCTCGATTGCGGGCACTACATTCCGGAGGAGGCGCCCGTCGCGCTGATCGACGAGCTGCTCGCGTTCTTCGAGGCACGCGACGCGGCCGCGTGAGCGGCGCCGGCCGCCGCGGGCAGCGCGGTGCTTGCCGCGCGACGACGATCAGCGGCGCGTGGCGTCGTCGTCGTCGACGAGCGGCGGCAGGCGGCGCGGCACCGGCGTCGATTTCACGATCGCCGTGCTCGTTTCCGCGCGCTCCGTCACCTTCGACAGGATGTCGTCGAGGTGCTCGATCGTGCGCAGATAGAGCCGGCAGATGAAGCAGTCCTCGCCGGTCACCTTGTCGCATTCGACGAATTCCGGAATCCGCCGCAACACTTCCTCGACGAGATGCAGCTGCCCCGGCAGCGGCTTCACGCGCACGATCGCCTGCAGCGTGTAGCCGAGCGCGCGCGGGTCGAGCTCGACGGTGAAACCCGCGATCACACCCTGCGCTTCGAGCCGTCGCACGCGGTCGGCGGTCGCGGGCGCCGACAGCCCGATCTGTCGCGCCAGTTCGCTGGTGGCAATGCGCGCATCCTCGGCGAGCGCCGCGAGGATCGCGCGGTCGGTTGCGTCCAGCGACGCGACGGCGGGAGGGGAAAGGCGTTTCGCCATGATCGCTTTGCTTTCGAAGGTGAATCGGTGGTTTCGCTTCAGTTTAGTCGTGGATGCGCGGAAAGCAAGTTCCTAGAATCGAAGTCATCTTCTCTCGTCAAACGGAGTCCATGATGGCCTCGAACGAAACCCGCCGCGGTGCCGCCGAGATGGTCGTCGCGATGATGATGTCCGGCACGATCGGCTGGCTCGTGATGTCGTCGCAGCAGCCGCTCACCAACGTCGTGTTCTTCCGCTGCCTGTTCGGCGCCGCGACGCTCGCGATCGTCTGCGCGGCGCTCGGCTTCCTGCGTCGCGCGCTGTTCTCGCCGCGCATGCTCGCGCTCGCGGCGCTCGGCAGCATCGCGATCGTCGCAAACTGGCTGCTGCTGTTCGCCGCGTATTCGCGTGCGTCGATCTCGATGGCGACCGCCGTCTACAACACGCAGCCGTTCATGCTCGTCGCGCTCGGCGCGATCGTGTTCCGCGAACGGATCAGCGCGTCGACGATCGCGTGGCTCGCGCTCGCCTTCATCGGGCTCGTGTGCGTGGTGCGCGTCGAGCCGGCCGTGCTCGCGGTGCCCGGCGAATATCTCGAAGGCGTCGCGCTGTCGCTTGGCGCGGCGTTTCTGTACGCGGTGTCGTCGATCATCACGAAGCACCTGAAGGGCACGCCGCCGCACCTGCTCGCGCTGCTGCAGGCCGGCCTCGGCATCGTGCTGCTCGCGCCGTTCGCGCACTTCGGCACGTTGCCCGCGACGGCCGCGCAGTGGCTCGATCTCGTCGTGCTCGGCGTCGTGAACACCGGCGTGATGTATGTGCTGCTGTACGGTGCGATCCAGAAGCTGCCGGTCGCGATGACGGGCGCGCTGTCGTTCGTCTATCCGGTCGTCGCGATCATCGTCGATCGCATCGCGTTCGGGCAGACGCTCGCGTGGACGCAGGTGCTCGGCGCGCTGCTGATCCTGCTCGCGGCGGCCGGCGTGAATCTCGGCTGGCGCATCGTGCCCGCGCGTCGCGCGGCGGCCGGCAACTGAAACGGTCGTGCGATTCGGCTTGCCGCCACGGCAGGTTGCCGACACCCGCTGGCGCCGCGCCCGGGAACGAAGGTTGCGCGTGAAAAACGCTGTAAGAAGTTGTAGGGAAACACCCGATGCGACGCCGCAGCGTCGCTCGTATGATGCGGGCTGTGACGTTGATCACGTTCACAGGATTCCGATCTCATGCCGTTCGCCAAGCAGGCCGAACGGCATTTTTTTATGCGCCGCTCCGCGCGAGCAGGCGCCGCCGCGCGTCGAGCCGCGCGAGCAACACGCGCCTCGCGTCGTCGTCGGACGCGCGCCATCCCTTGATCTCGTCGCGCGTGCGCAGGCAGCCCGCGCACCAGTCGGTGCGCGGATCGATCCTGCATACGTCGGTGCACGGCGACGCGACCGTGCCGACCGATACCGGCATCTCGCTCATGCGTCGTTGCGCAGCGCGACGTCGGCGACCGGCGCACCCGTCAGCGACACGAGTTCCTGCGGCGACAGGTTGAACACCGCGTGCGGATGGCCGGCGGCCGCCCACAGGCTGTCCAGTTCGAGCAGGTCGGCGTCGATCAGCGTGACCGGTTCGACGAGATGGCCGATCGGGCAGACGCCGCCGATCGCGTAGCCGGTGTTGTCGCGCACGAATTTCGCATCGGCGCGGCCGACCGCGCCAACTTGCGCGGCGACCTTCTTCTCGTCGACGCGGTTCACGCCGCTCGCGACGACGAGTACCGGCAGGCCGTCCGATTCGCGGCGAAACAGGATCGACTTCGCGATCTGCGCGACCTCGCAGCCGAGCCCGGCCGCGGCCTCGGCGGAGGTCTTGCCGGTTTCGGCGAGCATCACGATCCCTTTCGCGTGCCCGCGTTCGCGCAGCAGCAGCGCGACGCGTCGCGCGGAGTCGGGGAGAGAGTCGAATGAAGCGGGTGTCGTCATGGAGAATCCGTCAGTGTTGGGGTCAGACGCAACTCGGCGTGTCGGCCGCGCTTTGCGCCTTGGCGAGCAGCGCGCGACCGGCGCGCGACACGTTCGCGCGGCCGATCGCGTTGGAGATGAAGTCGCCGGCG
Organism: Burkholderia sp. PR2; assembly: GCF_052372875.1. Taxonomy (NCBI): domain Bacteria; kingdom Pseudomonadati; phylum Pseudomonadota; class Betaproteobacteria; order Burkholderiales; family Burkholderiaceae; genus Burkholderia; species Burkholderia sp. PR2. The sequence goes on along the minus strand of NZ_JBQRWH010000004.1, from coordinate 3,140,551 downwards.
GCGACCACCTGCGCGAGGTCGATGCCGGTGTCGATGCCGAGGCCCTGCATCAGGTACAGCACGTCCTCGGTCGCGACGTTGCCGGTCGCGCCCTTCGCATACGGGCAGCCGCCGAGGCCGGCGACCGACGCGTGAAAGATCTCGATCCCTTCGAACAGCGCCGCGTAGATGTTCGCGAGCGCCTGGCCGTAGGTGTCGTGGAAGTGGCCCGACAGCCGCTCGCGCGGAAACACGCGGGTGACCGCTTCGAGCACTTCACGCGTGCGCTTCGGCGTGCCGACGCCGATCGTGTCGGCGATGTCGATCTCGTCGCAGCCGAGCGCGGCGAAGCGCTCGACGACGTCGACGACCGAGGCGACCGGCACCTCGCCCTGGTACGGGCAGCCGAGCGTGCACGACACGCTGCCGCGCAGCCGCAGGCCGGCATCCTTCGCGGCCTTCGCGACCGGCTCGAAGCGCGCGATGCTCTCGGCGATGCTGCAGTTGATGTTCCGCTGCGAGAACGCCTCGCTCGCCGCGCCGAAGATCACCACTTCGTCGGCGCGCGCGGCGAGCGCGTTCTCGAAGCCCTTCAGGTTCGGCGTGAGCACCGAATACACGGTGCCCGCGCGACGCTCGATGCCGGCCATCACGTCGGCGCCGTCGGCCATCTGGGGCACCCATTTCGGCGACACGAACGACGCGGCCTCGATATTGCGGAAGCCGGCGCGCGACAGCCGGTCGACGAGCGCGATCTTCACGTCGGTCGGCACGAAGGTCTTTTCGTTCTGCAGCCCGTCGCGCGGGCCGACTTCGACGATCTTGACGGCGGTGGGGAACGTCATGGTTGTCTCCAGTTTTGTATAAGCGGAATTCAGTAGCCGCGCGCGTAGTCGACGATGCCGCCGACGCGCTCGCCGCGCTCGAGCGCGCGGATCTTGCCGGCGATCTGCTCGACGGCTTCGTCGCGCAGCGTCTCGGCCGAGCTGTGCGGCGTGATCGTGATGCGCGGCGCGTGCCAGAACGGGTGGTCGACGGGCAGCGGCTCATGCTGGAACACGTCGAGCGTGGCGGCGGCGATCCGGCCGCTCGCGAGCGCGTCGAGCAGGTCGGCCTCGACGAGATGCGCGCCGCGTGCGACGTTCACCAGGTATGCGCCCGGCGCCAGCCTGGCGAAGGTCCGTGCCGACAGGATCCCGTCGGTATCGCGCGTGCTCGGCAGCAGGTTCACGAGCACCTTCGCGCCGTCGATGCACGCGTCGAACGCGTCGTCGCCCGCGAAGGTCTCGACACCGTCGAGCCGTTTCGGGCTGCGGCTGTAGCCGCGCACCGGCAGGCCGAGCGCCGCGAGCGCCTGCGCGACCTGCGCGCCGAGCACGCCGAGACCGAGTACCGCGACGGTGAAACTCGCGCGCGGATGCGGTTCGAGCGCCTGCCAGCGGCGCTCGCGCTGCAGCGCGTCGTATTCGTCGAAGCGGCGCAGATAGCGCAGCACCGCGTGCGTCACGTATTCGATCATCTGCCGCGCCATGCCCGAATCCTCGAGGCGCACCAGCGGCACGTCGCGCGGCAGCGTGCCGGGATGCGCGCGGTCGAGCGCGAGCAGCGCGTCGACGCCCGCGCCCAGATTGAAGATCGCGCGCAGGCCGTCGCGCGGCGCGAACAGCTCGCGGGGCGCGCGCCATACGAGCGCGTAGTCGGCCGCGCCCGTGTCGCCCGGCTGCCAGGCGCGCAGCTCGGCCTCGGGCAGCGCCCGTGCGATCGCGCCGCGCCATGCGTCGGCTTCCTGATGCGGCGAGTAGAACAGGATCTTCATGCGCCTACTTCGCGAACAGCTGGCCGATGTCGGCGAACGCCTTGAATTCCAGCGCGTTGCCGCATGGATCGAGGAAGAACATCGTCGCCTGCTCGCCGACCTCGCCCTTGAAGCGGATGTGCGGCTCGATCACGAAGCGCGTATGCGCGGCCTTGAGCTTGTCGGCGAGCGCATGCCATTCATCCATCGACAGCACGACGCCGAAATGGCGGACGGGCACGTCGTCGCCGTCGACCGGGTTCACCGCGCTCTTGCCGGTTTCGTCCGGCGCGAGGTGCGCGACGAGCTGGTGCCCGAAGAAATCGAAGTCGACCCAGTGTTCCGAGCTGCGGCCCTCGGGGCAGCCGAGCAGGCCGCCGTAGAACGCGCGCGCGCCGGCGAGGCTCGACACGGGAAAGGCGAGATGGAACGGGCGCAGCGCGCCGGCGGGCGTAGCGGACATCGGGCGTCTCCTGTCGATCGGAACCGGCGCGGCGGCGCCCGGTTCGATCCGATGCAAGGCAAGCGGGAAGCCCACATTCTACGGTTTCGCGGCGCGTTGCGCCGCCGCGAGGCGGCCAGCCCATACCGCGCGGCCCGAGCCGGCGGCCGTCCCGCGCAAAAGCAAAGCACAAAATATTGGTTCGGCCGCCGTGCGCGGCACGCCACAATTGAATCTCGTCTCCAAGCAAAGCAAGCGAGGGCAATCATGCGCGCATGCAGCAAATCGGCGTGGCCGCCGCGGCTCGTGACCGTTCCGGGCCTGCACGGCAGCGAAGGCGCCCACTGGCAGACCTGGCTGGAGCGGCAGTTCTCGCGTTCGCTGCGGGTCGAACAGGCCGACTGGGATGCCCCCGATCTCGCGCGCTGGGCGCAGTCCGTGCGCGCGCTGCTCGAGCGCGAGCGCGGCCCGTTCGTGCTGGCCGCGCACAGCTTCGGCTGCCTCGCGGCCGCGCATGCGCTCGCGCAATGGCCGCTGGCGGCCGACGTCGCGGGCGTGCTGCTTGTCGCACCGGCCAGTCCGAAGAAATTCACGTTCGCCGGGCCGTTCGACGCGCGCCGGCTCGCGGTGCCGTCGATCGTGATCGGCAGCGAGACCGATCCGTGGATGCCGCTCGCCGATGCGCGCACGCTCGCGCAGCGGCTCGGCAGCGCATTCGTCAATCTCGGCGACGCCGGGCACATCAACACCGCGGCCGGCTTCGGGCCGTGGCCGCGCGCGAAGCATTTCATCGACACGCTGGTGCACTGCGCGGCGCCGCTGCGCTTTCGCGACGCGGACGACGGCTTCGACGCCGCGCTCGTCGACCGCGCGCTCGCGCACGCGATCTGACACTCACGCGCACGCGCTGCGCGGCGCGGGCCGCGCACCGTCGTGCCGCCGGACTTACGACGCTGAAACGGGCCGCACCGCGGCCGGATCCGAGTAGCTCGGCCGGCCGTTCTCGACGTGGCCCGCGAAGCGGCGCGAGAACGTGCCGTTCGCGCCGTCGCTCACCGTCACGTCATACCAGTGATGGCTCGACGCGAGCGCCCATTGCTCGACGTGTTCGTCGCCGCCGTGCAGCGTCACCTGGCGCGCGGGCGTGCCGTATGCGTTGTCGGCCAGCGTGAGCGTCACGTGGCCCGCGCCATGGTTGCGCAGCTTCAGGTACAGGTTGCCGTTCGCGATGTCGTAGCCGGCCTTCACTTCCGGCTGCGCATGGTTGCGGCGGCGCGCCGTTGCGGCCGACACGTTGCCCGCGAACATCCGCACGAAGCCGTTCGGGCCGTACACCGAGAACGCATACGCGCCGTTCGTCTCCGTCAGGTCGAAGTCCGCGTGCAGCACGCGGCGCGCGCCGACCGTGTAGCGCCACGGGCCGTCGGTGCGGTTCGTTGCGTACACCTGGAAGTGCGCGCCCTGGTTGCCGCGGTTCGCGAACTCGATGCGCAGCGTGTTGCCGCCGTAGATGCTCGCGTTCACGTGCAGTTCGTACGGCAGCGCGCGGGCCGGCCGCACGCCGGGCTCCTGCGGATCGATCGGCGACGGCATCGCGGGTACGGTCGGAGCGGGTTGCGACGTGCATTGCTGGTCGGCGATCGAGCGGTACTGGCTCGTGTCGGGCAGCGTCGGAAACGACGCGTCGGACGAGCGGAAGTCGAACGCGGCGGTGAGGTCGCCGCAGACGGTCCGGCGCCACGGCGTGATGTTCGGCTCGTCGACACCGAAGCGTTCGCCGATGAAGCGGATCACCGAGGTATGGTCGAACACCTGCGAGCACACGAAGCCGCCTTTCGACCACGGCGACACGACCGTCATCGGCACGCGCGGCCCGAGGCCGTACGGCAGGCCGTCGGCCGTGTAGCTGCCACCTCGGCCGGGATTCACGACCGTGTGCAGTTCGCCGTCGGTGGTCACGGTCGATGCGCCCTGCGCGGCCGACGTCGGCGGCTGCGGCGGCACGACGTGATCGAAGAAGCCGTCGTTCTCGTCGTACATGATGAACAGCACGGTCTTCGCCCACACGTCCGGATTCGCCGTGAGCGCGTCGAGGATCTGCGACGTGTAGTTCGCGCCGTATGCCGGCGTGTATTTCGGATGTTCGGAGAACACGGCGGGCGGCAGCAGCCACGACACCTGCGGCAGCCGGTCGTTGATCACGTCGTCCTTCAGGTTGTCGAGCGTGCGTACCGTCTGCGCGCGCTGGTACAGCGACGAGCCCGGCTTCGCGTTGATGAAGTTCGTGAAGTTCTGCAGGATGTTCGTGCCGTAGTTGCCGTTGTACGGATCGGCCCACGTGAGCCCCTGCTGGTAGATCTGCCACGACACGCCGCGCGCCTCGAGCCGTTCGGGGAAGGTCGTCCACGACAGCAGCTGGTACGCGGGCGGCAGGTCGCCGTCGACGTAGTCGGCGTTGTCGAGCAGCGGGCCGCCGAACTTGCCGGTCGGGTCGACCGTGCCCGTCATCAGGTACGAGCGGTTCGGGTGCGTCGGCCCCGGCAGCGAGCAGAAGTAGTTGTCGCAGACGGTGAACGCATCGGCGAGCGCGTAGTGGAACGGGATGTCCTCGCGCACGTGATAGCCCATCGTCATGTCGGTCTTGTTCGCGGGCCACTGGTCGTAGCGGCCGCCGTCGATCGCCGCGTGGGTCTTCGCCCACGAGTGGTCGAGCGCGCCGAGGCACTGCGCGCTGGTCGTCTTCGTGTCGAGCCGGAACGGCAGCACGGGCTTCGCCGGGTCTTCCTTGGACGGCTGATACCACACCGGCTTGCCGTTCGGCAGCGGAATCGGGAAGCGGTCGTTGTAGCCGCGCACACCGCGCAGGTGTCCGAAGTAATGATCGAACGAACGGTTCTCCTGCATGAACACGACGATGTGCTCGACATCGCGGATCGTGCCGGTGCCGCGCGCGGCAGGAATCGCGAGCGCGCGGCGGATCGATTCGGGGAACGCGTTGAGCGCGACGGCGGCGCCCGCGGATTGTGCGACGGTATGCAGGAAACGGCGGCGGCTCGATGACGTCATGTTATTTCACCTCGGTTCTGCGATCGGGGGGCAGGGACAGGAACGGCGGAATCAATGCGCCGACGATGCGGCGACGCCGGACGCGCCCGGGTTCATCGCGGGCTTCGTGTCGTCGTCATCGTCGGGCGGGTAGTGGACGACGGGCGGCGCGAGCGGTGCGGCATCGGACGCGGCGGCGCTCGCGCCCGCGGCGCTGTTGAACGCGCTCGCGGAGCCGGACGATGCGCCGGCCTGTTGGGAGGCGTCGGCCGCGTGCGCGTCGTGCGGCGCGTCGTCGCTGCAGGCGGCGGCGAGGGTGGCGGCACATAGAACGACGACGAGGGCAGCGCGACGCATGACTTCTCTCCTGGCAGGCGGATCGGGAAACGTTTTCGAGTATGCCGGGAGGATGCGACGATTCGGTGAATCGTTTGCGACCGGAGCATGATCGCGAAATGCTTTCGCAAACCTGACCGAACGCTTTCGCGGAAAGTCGCATCCACGGATGGCGGAATTTTCCGGCGGATGCAGATGCTGCACGCATTAGCATGCGCGTGCGGCGCGACGACCGGGGGCTCGCGGTGATGCACGAAGGTGCGCGGATCACGACCGTCGAAGGGCCCGCACGCGGCGGCGTGTCGAGCCCGGTGCAGCATCATTCATCGAACACGATGCATTTCAGGGCGGCTATTCCACGTCCGGCCAGCCCTGCTGCGCGGCCGCGCTGTTCGACGCGTTCGCGGCGGGTGCCGCGAGCGCTGCCACCGGCGACGTGCGGCATCGTCCCGTGCAACTGTCGGACGACAAGATTCGCGAGCGCATGAGCGGCAACCTGTGTCGCTGCGGCGCGTCCCCGAACATCGCCGCCGCCGTGCGCGCCGCGCACGCAACCACCACGTTTGCACGGGAGGGCAACGCAGTGGAAGCGATCACGTGCGAACGCGCAACGGATGTCGCACGGTGGCCGTGCGGGCGACGCAGCCGCCGCTCGGCGCGCGCTGGCCCGCGAGGTGGGACGACGGCGTGCTTGCGTCGCGGTATGGACCGCGCGGCGTCCGCGTGTTCCGCGCGACGGCTCGCTATCGGGCAAACAGCGGCCAGGTCGCGCCCGCGATCAGCGCGGCCGCGAGCCAGACCACGCTCCACGAACTGACGGCGAGCAGCGGCGGAATCGCGAGCGGCGTCGCGAACAGCCCGAGATAGACGATCGTGTTCGCCATCCCGAGCGCGGTGCCTGCGTGGTTCGCGCCCGCGAGCGTCGCAAGTTCGGTATACGCGACGCCGTGCCAGGCCGACACGCAGATGCCGGCGAACACGAGGATCGCGACGATCGCGGCGAGCGGTACGTGTGGGCTGCCGGCGGTCGCGGCCGCGAGCAGCGCGAACGATCCGGCCGCGACGCAGACCGACCCGCGCAGGTACGCGCGCCGGTTGCCGTGCCGGTCGGTATGGCGGCCGCTCCACACGCGCATCACCATTGCGCCGAGCTGCAGCGCCACCATCGCCGCGCTGATGCCGGCGAGGCCGAGCCGGCCGAAATCGTGCAAGAAGACGGTCGCGAACGTGAGCACCGCGAACTGCGGCGCACACAGCGCGCCGATGCCGAGCACGATGCGCCACACGCGGCCGCTCGCAAGCGGACTGCGCACGGGCGCGGCCGGCTGCTGCTGCGCGACAGGGCGGTGCGTGCCGGCCGGCGCGTTGGGCGGTTCGTGCAGCCAGCGCCACGTCAGCGCGGCCGATCCGGCGCACAGCAGCATCAACGCGCCGTACACCGCGGCGAAGCCCGCATGCGACGCGAGCGACGGCAGCAGCGCCGCGCCGACGCCGCCGCCGAGCGGCACGGCCGTCTGGCGGATGCTCATCGCGAGCCCGCGTTCGCGCTCGCCGAACCAGCGCATCACCGCGCGTCCGCTCGATCCGTTCACGCTGCCGCCGAGCAGGCCGACGCAGCACATCGCCGCGACGACGCGCATGAGCGGCGGCACCGCGTGCGCGGTCGGGACGATCGTGGCCACCATCAGCGCGAGCATCGCGGCCGTCGCGACGAGGCCGGTGAGCAGCACGCGGCGATCGCCGAAACGGTCGGCGGCGATTCCCCACGGCAACTCCGAGAGCGCGACGCCGAAGCCGAGCGCGCCGAGCACGAGGCCGAGCGCGCCGTTGTCGAGGTGATAGGCCGAGCGCATCCACACGGCGGTGGTCGGAATGCCGGCCGCGGCCGCGGAAAAGCTCATGTTCGCGGCGACGCCGGCCGCGAGCACGCGCCAGCGGTGGGCCGGGCCGCGCGCGGCGTGCGCGGGCGAGGGCGGGGAAGCAAGGCAGGAGGTATCCATGGCGACAGGGCCCGTTCTGGAAATTGACATCGTCAGTGTGGCGATCTACATTCATCCCGAAAATCGGAAAGTTTTTGATGAATCGTTCGATAAAACGGGATGATTGAGATGTCCGGACAAGACAATGCCCACGGCGCGGTGGCGCTCGCACCCGACGCCGCGCTGGCCCGGCCGAACTTCGACGTCGCGGCGTTGCGCAGCCTGGTGGCGGGCGTGGATCTCGGCAGCTTCGCGAAGGCCGCCGATCGCGTCGCGCGTTCGTCGTCGGCGGTGAGCGCGCAGATCCGCAAGCTCGAGGAACAGGCCGGCACGCCGTTGTTCGTGAAGGCCGGGCGCGGGCTCGCCCTGACCGACGCCGGCGACGCGATGCTGCGCTATGCGCGGCGGATGATCGAGTTGAACGATGAAGCGGCCGCGGCGGTGCGCGGCGTGAATCTCGACGGCTGGGTGCGGGTCGGCCTGCAGGAGGACTTCGGCGAAGCGATCCTGCCCGACGTGCTCGGGCGTTTCGCGCGGGCGCATCCGAAGGTGAGGATCGAGGCGCGCGTCGCGCGCAATGCCGAGTTGCTCGAGCGGCTGGACGCCAACCAGCTCGATCTCGCGCTCGTGTGGGGCGACCCGGCGTCGGCGACGCTGGTGTCGCGCGCGGGCATCGACAGCGACGCGATCGCGCAGGTGCCGATGCAGTGGATCGCGGCGGTCGGCGCGAGCGGCTTCGGGATGCCGGACGGCGACGGGCCGGCGGAGGCGGATGACGACGGCGGCGCGCGTCTTCGTGCGATGCGCGCGTCGGGCGAGCCGCTGCCGCTCGTCGTGTTCGACCGGCCGTGCCGCTTCTTCGGCGCGGCGACCGATGCGCTCGATCGCGCGAACGTGCCGTGGCGCGTCGCGTTCACGACGCCGAGCCTGGCCGGGCTGTGGGCCGCGGCGGCGGCCGGCCTCGGGCTGACGGTGCGCTCGCACTACGGGTTGCCCGCGTCGGTGCGCGTGCTCGACGCGGGGTCGTCCGGGCTGCCGGCGCTGCCGAGCCTGCCGCTGATGCTGCTGCGGCGAACGTCGTCGGCGACACCGACCGTCGAGCGGCTCGCGCGGATCGTCACGCAGGCGGTGCGGGACGCGACGGCGCGGGAGGGGGCGGCGCTCGCGGCGTGACTCGGCGTCCCGCAAGGCGAACTGCCGGTTCGCGCCGTGCACGGGGCCGCAGTGCATGATCTGCCGCACCATCGTCGCGACCCGTTCGATCGCTTGCTCGTCGCGCAAGCTCGGCATGAACCGCAGAAACGCGTGACGGCCGACGCCCGGCTTGCACGCTACGGCCTGTCTCAGGTTCCGACTGCTTGAAACACGCCGGACGCAGAACGCGCTGGTTGCCGAGTCGAGTCGAGCCGAGTCGAGCAGCGAGCCGTTGCCTATGCAACGGCCATGTCCGGCTCGATCTCGTCGAGTGCCGCAAGCGTCGCTGCCAGCCGCTCCCGCAACCCCTCGCTCGCCGGCACGAACGGCAACCTCAACCCGTCTTCGCACCACCCTTGCGCGGCCAGCACCGCCTTCACCGGTGCCGGATTCGGCTCCGCGAACAGTGCCGCGACGAGCGGCTGCAGCGCGACCGACAGCCGCCGCGCGTCGGCGAGCCGGCCGTCGCGCAGCAGCGCATGAATGCGCACGTGCCATTCGGGCAGCACATGCGCGCTGCTGGCGATCGCGCCGTGCGCACCGGCACACAGCGCGGCGAAGTTCTGGTTGTCGTCGCCGGAGAGGATCGCGAGCGGCGTGTCGTGCACGAGCCGGCTCATCCGGTCGAGCGTCCCGCCGCACTCCTTGATGCCCGCGACGCGCGGATCGCGCGCGAGCGCCTGCAGCGTTTCCAGTTCGACGTTCACGCCGGTGCGGTACGGGATGTTGTAGACGAGCACCGGCAGGTCGGCCGCATCGACGATCGCTTCGACGTGGCGGCGGATTCCGTCCTGCGTCGGCCGAACGTAGACGGGCGGCGTGACGAGTAGCCCGTCGGGGCGCAGCGCGGCGAGTTCGCGTGCGCGGGCGGCCGCGAAGTGCGTCGCGCTCGCGGTGAGCCCGACGACGATCGGCAGGCCGGGTACGGCATCGCGCAGCGTCGCGAACACGGCGTCCTGTTCGCGCGCGTCGAGCAGCACGCCTTCACCGGTCGTCGCGCACGCGACGAAACCCGCGATGCCCGCCGTCGCATAGTGACGCGCGAGCCGCGCGAGCGCGCCGTGGTCGACGTCGCCGTCGTGGAACGGCGTGATGAGCGGCAGCCAGATACCTTCGAAACGTGCTTGCATGAAAAACCTCATGGTGGAAACGGAGTGGAAAGGAACCGTTCCGCCGGCGGTGCGCCGGAGCGAGGCGTGCAAGCAAGAAGATGAAAACGACCTGCGCGCATCCCGTCCGGCATTCGCCTGACGGGACGCGACGTCCCCGTCAGTCGAGGAGTCGTTTTTTCAGTTTCAGCCCGGCCGCGCGCGCACCTGCCGCGATGGCGGCAAGGATCGAGGGCGAGCGCAGGGCAGCGGACATGGATGAACCGTGAAAAGGGCTGAGCGGCGATCTTAACATCGGATCCGGCGCGTACGCGAGCGATGCGCGCCCCGTTTAGCAGGATTCGAGATTTGCTTTGCACGACAGATTGGAAAGCGCGCGGCGTCCGGCCGCTAGAATGCCCGCTTACGTTTGGATGACAGCGCGTACGCGTGCCGTCACGCACATTCACCATCACTGGAAACGGGGCATATCACGATGGCAAGCATCAACGGGATCGGCCGCTGGCTGCACACGGGCGCCGCGGCGGCGCTGGTCGTGGCGGCAACGGCCGCGCACGCGGACACGTCGATCCTGAACGTGTCGTACGACGTGACGCGCGAGCTGTACAAGGACATCAACACGAGCTTCGCGGCCGCGTACAAGCAGCAGACAGGCGAAACCGTGACGATCAAGCAGTCGCACGGCGCGTCGAGCGCGCAGGCGCTGTCGGTGCTGCAGGGGCTGCAGGCCGACGTCGTGACGATGAACCAGCCGAACGACATCGACCTGCTCGCCGAGCGCGGCCAGCTGCTGCCGAAGGACTGGCGCACGCGCTTCCCGGACAACAGCTCGCCGTACTCGACGACGATGGTGTTCCTCGTGCGCAAGGGCAATCCGAAGGCGATCAAGGACTGGAGCGATCTCGCGAAGCCGGGCGTGCAGGTGATCATCGCGAACCCGAAGACGTCGGGCAACGGCCGCTACGCGTACCTCGCCGCGTGGGGCTATCAGAAGCAGAAGGGCGCGACCGATCAGCAGGCGCTCGACTTCGAGAAGGCGGTGTTCCGCAACGTGCCGGTGCTGGACTCGGGCGGCCGCGGCGCGACGACGACCTTCACGCAGCGCGGCATCGGCGACGTGCTCGTCACGTTCGAGAACGAGGTCGCGCTGATGGACACGGGCGCGTCGGGGGCGGAATTCGACGCCGTGTACCCGTCGGCGAGCATCCTCGCGGAGCCGCCCGTCGCCGTCGTCGACAAGGTCGTCGACAAGAAGGGCACGCGCAAGGTCGCGCAGGCGTATCTCGACTACCTGTACACGCCGCAGGCGCAGGAGATCATCGCGCGGCACCATCTGCGCCCGCGCGACGCGGCCGTGCTGAAGAAGCATGCGGCCGAGTTCAAGCCGCTGAAGACGTTCAGCGTCGAGCAGGTTTTCGGCAGCTGGGCGAACGCGCAGAAGACCCACTTCGCCGACGGCGGCACGTTCGACCGCGTGATCGTCGACCGCAAGTAAGCACGCCGCACGCCGCGCGCGTGCGGTCAAGCTGACCGCGAAACCGGCCGCTCATGCGGCCGTTTTTTTTGCGCGTCACGCGTCACGCCCGCTCCGCATTCCCGGCCACCGCCTTCGCGTGCTACGCTCATCGCCTCCCTGCTTCAGGCCTCGCGCGATGAACGTCGATCCGTCCTCTCCAGCTTCCCGCGGCCGTGGCCGCAAGCTCTGGTCGGGCACTCGCCCCGTGATTGCTTACGGGATGCCGCCGCTCGGCTGGCGCGACCTCTATCACCGTGCGCTGACGGTGAGCTGGCCCGTATTCTTCCTGTCGCTCGCGGTGCTGTTCCTGCTGCTCAACGGCGGCTTCGCGACGCTTTACCTGCTCGGCGACGCGCCGATCGCGAACCAGTCGCCGGCCGGGTTCGTCGGCGCATTCTTCTTCAGCGTCGAGACGCTCGCCACGGTCGGCTACGGCGACATGCATCCGCAGACCGTCTATGCGCATCTTGTCTCAACCTTCGAAATCTTCATCGGGATGTCGGGCATCGCGCTGGCGACCGGCCTCGTGTTCGCGCGGTTCTCGCGGCCGCAGGCGAAGATCCTGTTCGCGCGTTACGCGATCGTGCGCCCGCTGAACGGCAAGATGACGCTGATGGTGCGTGCCGCGAATGCGCGCCAGAACGTGATCGCCGAAGCGCAGGCGAAACTGCGGCTGATGCGCGTCGAAGGCACGCACGAGGGTTATACGCTGCGCAAGATCCACGACCTGCCGCTCGTGCGCAGCGAGCATCCGATCTTCCTGCTCGGCTGGAACCTGATGCACGTGATCGACGAAACGAGCCCGCTGTTCGGCGAGACCGCCGAGTCGCTCGCCGCGCGCGATGCGTCGCTGTTGATCACGATCGAAGGTTCCGACGAGACGACCGCGCAAGTCATGCAGGCGCGCTACTCATGGGCGCATGCGGAGATCCGCTGGCGTCATCGCTATGTCGACCTGATGCACGACGAAGGCGGCATCACGCACATCGATTACACGCATTTTCACGAAGTCGTGCCGGTCGATGCCGATACCGACGAGCGTGGCTCGCCGGGCGTGGTGGTCGGGGCCGACGCGGCGACGCAGGCGCCCGGGTCGGCTGCATGACGTCGGCGACCGGCGCTAACGGTCGCCGGCATTCGGTCGCGGCTGTCGCGACCGAATGCCGTGCCGTTCATGCGTCACGCATGCAGCAGACGCGCCGCTTCCCGCTGTTCGACCACGACCGCGCGGCGATGGCCGTCGCGATCCTCGGCGCGCGCGACATAGTCGCCGAGCACGCCTTCGTGCGGCAGCAGGTGCGCGTCGAACGCGGTCTTCAGCGTGCTGGCGAGCAACAGGTCGGCCGCAGTGAAATGATCGCCGACGAGCCAGCGATTGTGAGCGAGCGTTTGCGCGAGTGCACGCTGCACGCGCGTGATGTTGCCCCAGCCGAAGGCGACCGGATTGCCCGACGCGCCGGTGAATTTCTCGGCCATCGCGGGTTCGAGGCAGGTGGACGTGAAGAACATCCACTGCAGGAAGCGGCCACGCAGCGGATCGTCCGGCGCGATGCCGAGCCCGGCGCCCGGGCAGCGATCGGCGAGATAGAGCAGCACGGCACCGGATTCGGCGAACGGTTCGCTGCCGTCGTCGAGCGCGGGCAGCTTGGCCATCGGATTGACCTGGACGAACGCGTCGCTGCCCTGTTCGTGCGAACGCAGGTCGATCGGCACGAGCTCGTAGACGGCGCCGATTTCCTCCAGCATCCACAGCGCCCGGAATGCCCGGGTCTTCGGCCAGTAGTAGAGCTTCATCGCGCCTCCGCGTATCGGTGTGCGTGTCGTTCGGTGGATGCTCAAGCGTACCCGAGCGGGAGAGGTTCGGACAGGGGCGGAAGGTGGAAGCTGGAATCTGGTAGCGAGTTCCGCGCAAAGCCAGGTGCTGCCGAAGTTCATGAAATAACTAGTTATTAATGAACTAGTCGTGAATTGACGGATGAATGCCCGACCGACGCGGCCGCGACCACGCGGGTCCGACGGCAGAGTCGGCGGCTGGTCGCGCGAGCCCGGACGATGGTCGTCGACGGGACGCGAAACACGAAAGTCGGCCACCCAGCGGGTCGAACGAGTAGATTGAATTCAAGGCCAGGCGATCGCATTCGGCGAGTCAGGCGCTGCGTGATGCGCAGCGTGCCGGTTCGATCGCATACGGAGCACATCAACGAATGGCGAACGACGATCGCACCACGATCATTCCCCGGCGCACGCCGCAATCGGCTGCGATGCGCACGGAGCTCCAGCGGACGATGGCGATCACGACGCGGCTCAACCGTCTGACGTTCGACGATGCGGACGAAGTCCGGGCATTGTTCGGGGAACTGATCGGCAAGCCGATGGACGACGGCTTCCTGCTGATCCCGCCGTTCTACGCAACGGGCGGCGCCGATACGCGGATCGGCCGCAATGTATTCGTCAACCAGAACTGCACATTCTACGACCTCGGCGGCCTCGATATCGGCGACGACGTGATGATCGGCCCGAACGTCAGCCTCATCACGTCGGGCCATCCGCTCGAGCCATCCCGCCGACGCGACGCAGTCGTCGCCCGGCCGATCGCGATCGGGCGCAATGTGTGGATCGGCGCGGGCGCGACGATCATCGGCGGCGTGTCGGTTGGCGAGAACTCGGTTGTCGGCGCGGGTTCCGTCGTGACGCGCGACGTTCCACCGAATACGCTGGTCGGCGGAAACCCGGCGCGGATCATCCGTTCGATTGCCGAGTGAGGGCGCTTGCGGGCGCCGCCGGCTGCGGAGCGAATGTGGACAACCGGCCGCGCGGTTCACTCGAAATGCTGTGGATTCGAGCGGTGAGCGTGCCGCCGGAGGCCGAATTTGCGGGGCTTTCCGGCATTTGACGCCGATCGCCGGCAGGGCCGTGAACCGACGTTGCCGATGCGCCGACGGCAAATCTTCGCGCCGGGGCGGTTGTGGATATCCGGGCCCCGGAACCACTCGGCACGCTGTGCATTTCACCGGTGAGTGCGACCTCGTGCGGCCCGATGCGCGAGGCGGGGTGTGGACAACCGGGTTCCCGACGACGAAAAAAGCTGTGCGCTGGAACGGTGAGCGCCGTCGCCCGATTGCACGTGAGACTTGCCTGGTGCGGACTTTCAGGGCGTCGCGCACAATCCGGAACGCCGCGCATTCTAACGGCGTGCGCGGATCGTCGACAGGTCCGCACCCGCATCATGGTGTGGATATCCTGCCGCAGGCTTCACTCGAATCGCTGTGTATTTCAATGGTGAGCGTCGGCGACCGGTCGGACCGGGCGTCGGCTCGTGCGCCGGTTTCTGATCGTCGACTGCGGCTTCGAGGGTCGCGCATTCTAACCGCACTCGCGATCGCGCGTTTCATTCGAGTGTGTGCCGCGATGTGGATATCCGGTCGCCGGAACCAGTCGACGTGCTGTGTATTTCAGCGGTGAGGGCGGGCGCGTGCTGTTCGGCCGCGTCGGTGTGAGGCCGGATCTAGCGGCCTCGGCGGGGTTGCGGGCGCTGCTGTTCATGCCTGAATCGGCGACTGCGTGCGGCGACTGCGTGCGATAGCGTGCCGACGCTCACCGTTGAATTTCACAGCGTTTGGAGTGGTCGTGGGTCGGGCTGTCCGCACCCGGGGGTGGCGTCCTCGTTCGATCGCCGTGCCACCGCTCACCGTCGGAATTCACAGCGTTTCGAGTCGTCGTGGATCGCGCTGTTCACACCGGAATCGGCGCTCTCGTTTGATCGACGATTGCCGCTCACCGTCGAATTTCACAGCGTTTCGAGTCGTCGCGGGTTGGGTTGTCCACACCTGAATCGACATCCTCGTTCGATCGCGTGCCGGTGCTCACCATCGAAATTCACAGGGTTTTTAGTGTCTGGTGGTGGTGATGTCCACACGCGGACCTGCGCCTCGTTCGGCCGCGCGACGGCATGTATCGATGAACCCCAAAGCCTCGTCAGGGCTCGCGCACGGACGCCCCCATCCGCGCCGAAGCCGGCCGCGGCACCCGACACGCGCTCGCAGGACCCGCGCTTGCATTGCCGCGACGAGCGGACCGCGCTCCGGAGCAACGCACGGGCGGACAGCGGTGTGGATATCGCACCGCCGAACCGAGTCGCAAATCTGTGCATCCGACAGGTGAGAGCGAGCGTCGCCGCGGCCGGACAGGCATCGGGCGGTGTGGATATCTCCCGCCAACATCGACTCGCCTTGCTGTGGATTTCAACGGTGAGCGCCGGCATCCGCTCGAACCGCGGGGCGATCGAGGTGTGGACATCCGGCCTCCGACGCGACTCGAAACCCTGTGCAATCGACCGGTGAGCGCGCCCGCCCGTTTCGCCCGCAATCCCCGGCATTGTGGACATCCCGCATCCGCGACCAATCGGAACGCTGTGCATCCGATGGGTGAGGACGCGCCTGTTCTGCCGCGTGAACCCTTGCCGCACGGCCCGCGAGCGCCCACCGCCGCGCCCGCGGGCGGCTTCCCGCCTATCCCCGCGTTTTCGAGGCAACCGCTTCGCCCACGCCGAGATGCCTCCAGAAGCCGTCCGCCGCCCCGCGCGAAAACTCTCTCAATTCCCGGCCAAATCCTGCGCAGTTTTTCTCACTCCGGCGCCGTTCGAGCAAGATGAGAAAAAACTTTCTCGTCCTCCCGCGAAAAAATAGAGCCATCCAGTTGGCCCCGGCCGGCGTCGCCCGACGCCCCCGATGCACAGCCCAGAACACACAATCAGGAGACATCCCCCATGACCGCCCGACTGCCCGTTGACGGCACGCCCGCGCTATCCGACTACCGCCTGACCGACAACCTGACCGCCACGCGCGGCCGGATCTTCCTGACCGGCACGCAGGCGCTGGTACGCCTGCTGCTGATGCAGCGCGCGTCCGATACCGCGCAGGGCCTGAACACGGCCGGCTTCGTCAGCGGCTACCGCGGCTCGCCGCTCGGGATGGTCGACCAGCAGCTATGGAAGGCGAAGAAGCTGCTCGACGGCGGCGGCGTGCGCTTCCTGCCCGCGATCAACGAGGAACTCGGCGGCACCGCGGTGCTCGGCACGCAGCGCGTCGAGGCCGACCCGGAGCGCACCGTCGATGGCGTGTATGCGATGTGGTACGGCAAGGGCCCCGGCGTCGACCGCGCCGGCGACGCGCTGAAGCACGGCAACGCATATGGCTCGTCGCCCCACGGCGGCGTGCTGGTGGTGGCGGGCGATGACCATGGCTGCGTGTCGTCGTCGATGCCGCACCAGAGCGACTTCGCGATGATCGCGTGGCACATGCCGGTCGTGAACCCGTCGAACATCGCGGACATGCTCGAGTTCGGGCTGTACGGCTGGGCGCTGTCGCGCTTCTCGGGCGCGTGGGTCGGCTTCAAGGCGATCTCGGAGACCGTCGAGTCGGGCTCGACCGTCGATCTCGACGCGCTGCAGACGCAATGGCCGGCGCCAGCGGGCTTTACGCCGCCGTCGGGCGGTCTGCACAACCGCTGGCCCGACCTGCCGAGCCTCACGATCGAGGCGCGCCTCGCGGCGAAGCTCGACGCGGTGCGCCATTTCGCGCGCACCAACAGCATCGACAAGTGGATCGCGCCGAGCACGCACGCGAACGTCGGCATCGTCACGTGCGGCAAGGCGCACCTCGACCTGATGGAAGCGCTGCGCCGGCTCGACCTCACCGTCGCCGACCTGGAAGCGGCCGGCGTGCGGATCTACAAGGTCGGCCTGTCGTATCCGCTCGAGATGACGCGGATCGAAACCTTCGTCGACGGCCTGTCGGAAGTGCTCGTCATCGAAGAGAAGGGCCCGGTGATCGAGCAGCAGATCAAGGACTACCTGTACAACCGCGCGGACGGTGCGCGCCCGCGCGTGCTCGGCAAGCACGATGCCGAAGGCGCGTGCCTGCTGTCCGAGCTCGGCGAGCTGCGCCCGTCGCGCATTCTGCCGGTGTTCGCCACCTGGCTCGCGCGCCACAAGCCGGCGCTCGATCGCCGCGAGCGCGTCGTCGATCTCGTCGCGCCGCAGATCCTGTCGAACGAGGCGGACGCGGTGAAGCGCACGCCGTACTTCTGCTCCGGCTGCCCGCACAACACGTCGACGAAGGTGCCCGAAGGATCGATCGCGCAGGCCGGCATCGGCTGCCACTTCATGGCGTCGTGGATGGAGCGCGACACGACGGGCCTCATCCAGATGGGCGGCGAGGGCGTCGACTGGGCCGCGCACGCGATGTTCACCAACACGAAGCACGTGTTCCAGAACCTCGGCGACGGCACCTACTTCCACTCGGGCATCCTCGCGATCCGCCAGGCCGTCGCCGCGAAAGCGAACATCACGTACAAGATCCTCTACAACGATGCGGTCGCGATGACGGGCGGCCAGCCGGTCGACGGCAGCATCTCGGTGCCGCAGATCGCACGGCAGGTCGAGGCGGAAGGCGTGTCGCGCTTCGTCGTGGTGTCCGACGAACCGGAGAAGTACGACGGCCATCACGGCTTGTTCCCGAAGGGCACGACGTTCCATCACCGCAGCGAACTCGACGCGGTGCAGCGCGAGCTGCGCGAGACGCCGGGCGTCACCGTGCTGATCTACGACCAGACTTGCGCGGCCGAGAAGCGCCGCCGCCGCAAGAAGGGCGAGTTCCCCGACCCGGACAAGCGCCTGTTCATCAACGACGCAGTATGCGAAGGCTGCGGCGACTGCGGCGTGCAGTCGAACTGCCTGTCGGTCGAGCCGCTCGAGACGCCGCTCGGCCGCAAGCGCCGCATCGATCAGTCGTCGTGCAACAAGGACTACTCGTGCGTGAACGGTTTCTGCCCGAGCTTCGTGACGGTCGAAGGCGCGGCGTTGAAGAAGGCCGCGGGCGCGGCGTTCGACGAGGCGGCGCTCGCCGTGCGCGTCGACGCGCTGCCGGTGCCCGCGACGCATCTCGACGCGGCGCCGTACGACATGCTCGTCACGGGCGTAGGCGGCACCGGCGTCGTGACGGTCGGCGCGCTTATCAGCATGGCCGCGCACCTCGAAGGCAAGAGCGCGTCGGTGCTCGACTTCATGGGCTTCGCGCAGAAGGGCGGTTCGGTGCTGTCGTTCGTGCGGATCGCGTCGAGCGACCGGTGGCTCAACCAGGTGCGCATCGACACGCAGCAGGCCGACGTGCTGCTCGCGTGCGACATGGTCGTCGGCGCGAGCGCCGAGGCGCTGCAGACGGTGCGCCATGAGCGCACGCGGATCGTCGTCAACACGCACAGGATTCCGAACGCGTCGTTCGTGCAGAACCCCGACGCGAACCTGCACGCGGATGCGCTGCTCGAAAAAATGCACCATGCGGCCGGTGAAGGCTACCTGTCGAGCTGCGACGCTCAGGCGCTCGCCGCGAAATTCCTCGGCGATTCGATCGGCGCGAACATCCTGATGCTCGGCTACGCATGGCAGCTCGGCCTCGTGCCGGTGTCGCTCGCCGCGATGATGCGCGCGATCGAGCTGAACAACGTCGCGGTGCCGATGAACAAGCTCGCGTTCGCGATCGGCCGAATGGCGGCCGGCGATGCGGCGGGCCTCGATGCGTTGTGGAACGCGCGTCACGCGGTGGCCGCGCACGCCGCGCCGGAAACGCTTGCCGAACTGATCGCCGATCGCGAAGCGCGTCTCGAGGCATATGGCGGCGCGCGTTACGTCGAGCGTTACCGTGCGCTCGTGAACGCGGCGGCCGCGAAGGGCGACGACGCGCTGACACGCGCGGTCGCCACGACGTTCTACCGGCTGCTCGCGGTGAAGGACGAATACGAGGTCGCGCGGCTTTTCACGGACGACGCGTTCCGCACGGCGCTCGAGGCGCAGTTCGAAGGCGTGCCGGGGCAGGCATATCGCGTGAAGTTCAACCTGGCGCCGCCGACGGTCGCGAAGGCCGGCCGCGACGGCAGCGTGCCGAAGAAGCGCGTGTTCGGCCAGTGGATGTGGCCGGTGTTCGGCATGCTGGCGCGTGTGCGCAGCCTGCGCGGCACGTGGCTCGATCCGTTCGGCCGCACCGTCGAGCGCAGGATGGAGCGCGCGCTCGCGGACGACTACGAGATGACGATCGCCCGTGCGCTCGCCGCGATGACGGCCGGCAATGCGGCGCAGGTCGCGCAACTGGCCGACCTGCACGCCCGCGTGCGCGGCTTCGGTCACGTGAAGGTGCGCAACCTGGCCGGCGTGAAGCGCGCGGAGCGCGAGCTCGCGCTGCAGCTCGGCATCGACGCGGCGACGAGCGCGGCCGTGCAGCACGCGCTCGACGAGATGAAGGGCGCCGGCATGTTGAAGGGAATTCCGGTCGTCGTCGCGAAGTAACGCGAACACGGGCGGATGGGGAAACGGCGACGCTTCGGCGTCGCCGTTTTTTATGGGCGATTGCTTACGAGCATCGACCAGCCCGTCAGAGAATGCCTTTCTTGCGCGTCGACAGCGCCGTTTCCGACAGATCGATCTCGCGGATGAGCTTCGTCAGCGTTTCGTCGGAAATCTTGCTTTCGCTGCGCAGCCGGTACAACACCGAACGTTCCGCGCGCACCGCCGCGATCCGCATCTGCAGTTCCATCGTTTCGGTCTGCTTGGCTTCCGCGCGCGGCGTCGGGCCATCCTCGGCGAGCGCGGCGAGGCGGCGGCGATACTGGTCCATCACGCGCGCGGAGATGTCAGCGCAGCGCGCGGCGCCCGATTCGTCGAGATCGGCCGAGATCGCGTCGTGCGACGAGTCGATCGCGCGAATCGCGGCCTGCGCGGCGGCCGCGCGCGCGGTGCGCTCCTCGTCGGCGAGCGGGTTGCGCGTCGAGCGCACGCCGCGCAGCAGCAACGGCAGGCCGATCACCGCCACGACCAGCGAACCGAGGATCACGGCCGACGCGACGAAGATCGCGGTGTCGCGCCCGGGCAGCGGCGCGCCGTCGGCGAGCGCGACGGGGATCGACAGCACGCCCGCGAGCGTGACCGCGCCGCGCACGCCGCCGACCGTCATCACCGCGATCGTGCGCACGCCGGCCATCGTGCCCGCGAGGCCGTGGCGCGCGGCGCGGCGGCTCGCGATCCAGCGCAGCAGCCAGACCCACAGGAAGCGGATCGCGTACAGCGCGAGCATCATCGCGCATACGTTGAAGATCATCCGGCCGACGAGCGCGTCGCTCGTGTGATGCGCGTCGACGAGCGCGCGGCCGATGATGTGCGGCAGCTGCAGCCCGAGCATGATGAACACCATGCCGTTGAACACGAACTCGATCATCGCCCACGTGCTTTCGGCCCGCACGCGCGACGCGACCGTGCTTTTGCGGGAGAAGCTCGTGTAGTTCATCATCATCCCGGCCGACACGGCCGCGAGCACGCCCGACAGCTCGAGGTGCTCGGCGAACAGATAGGCGGCGAACGGCACGAGCAGCGTCATCACGATGCCGGGGGCCGGGTCGCCTTCCTGCTCGGCGTTCAGGAAGCGCGTCGACAGCGCGCTGAACACCCACGACACGACCGCGCCCGTCGCGAGCCCGCCGGCGGCGACGATCACGAACGAGATCGACGCATCGCGCAGCGAGAACACGCCGGTGAGCGCAGCCGCGACCGCGAACTTCAGCGCGACCAGGCCCGACGCGTCGTTCATCAGCGCCTCGCCTTCGAGGATGTGCATCAGCTGCGGCGGAATCCGCCCCTTGCCGGCGATGCCTGACAGCGCGACCGCGTCGGTGGGCGACAGCACGGCCGCGAGCGCGAACGCGATCGGCAGCGGCAACTCGGGTATCAGCCAGTGCGCGAAGTACCCGACTGCGAGTACCGTCATGAACACGAGCCCGAATGCGAGCATCAGGATCGCGCGGCGCTGCAGGTACAGCTCGCGTTTCGGAATCCGCCAGCCGTCCGCGAACAGCAGCGGCGGAATGAACAGCAGCATGAAGATTTCGGGATCGAACGTGACGTGCAGGTTCAGCTTCGGCCACGCGAGCATCGCGCCGAACGCGATCTGCATCAGTGGCAGCGGCAACTGCAGCGGCAGGATGCGCGTGACCGCGCCGGACAGCGCGACGGTCAGCAGCAGGATCAGGACTGTGAAGACGATTTCCATCGATACGGCAATTGCGGAGAATGAAACGACCGTACGGAGTTTAGCGTGACGGCATGACGGGTGCGCTCGAGCGCGCCGGTGCGGGTGCACGCAAACGGTGCATCCGGCCTGCGCCACGCTGGTGCGGCGGCGCCGCACGTATGCGTGGCGCGTGGTTCAAGGCCTTGCACGGAGCTTGCTTGATGCTTGCGTACCGTCCGGCACCGGCCGGACAACCGAGGATTCCACCATGACATTGCGCGCGCCGTTTCAAGCACTCGCCGCGTTCGGCTGCAACACCAGGAGGGCGCCATGACGATCGTGCAACAGGAGCGTCCGGCCACCGCTTCGCCGTATCGTTTCGAGCGGGAGATGAGCTCCGGCCTCGAACGCCTCGCGACGCAGCATCGCGACCTGACGCTCACGACCGTGTTCCAGCCGATCTTCAGCCTGTCGCACCAGCGTGCGGTGGGCTACGAGGCGCTATTGCGCGCCCATGACGCGCTCGACCGGGCGGTGTCGCCGCTCGACGTGTTCGGCGAGGCCGCGCGCCAGGGCGAATTGCTGCAGCTCGACCGGCTCGCGCAGGCGCTGCATCTCGAGAACTTCGCGCTGCTCGGCGCCGAGCGCGAATGGCTGTTCCTCAACGTGCATCCCGGCGTGCTCACCGACCCGTTCCAGGCGGCCGCGCTGCTCGCGAACCTGAAGCGGGTCGGCATGCCGCCGCGCCGCGTCGTGCTCGAAGTGCTCGAACAGCGCGCGGAGGACATCGAGCGGCTCGCCGAAGCCGTGCGCGAATTCCGCGCGCAGGGCTTCCTGATCGCGCTCGACGATTTCGGCGCCGGCCACTCGAACCTCGAGCGGATCTGGCAGTTGAACCCCGACATCGTGAAACTCGACCGGATCATGCTGTCGCACGCGGCGCACCGCACGGGGCTCACCGCGATCCTGCACGGGCTCGTCACGCTGCTGCACGAGGCCGGCAAGCTCGTGCTCGTCGAGGGGATCGAGACCGAGCACGACGCGCAGATCGCGCTGTCGTGCGAGGCGGATTTCGTGCAGGGCTATTACTTCGGCCGCCCGGCGCCCGGGCTGCCCGACAGCGCGACGGCGACCGGCTGCATCGGCGAGCTGACCGAGCGCTTTCGGCAACAAACCGAAGCGCGCGAGCGGCGCGATACGCAGCGGCTCGCGCCGTACCTGCGCGCGTTCGAGCGTGCGGCCGAGCGGGTGGCGGCCGGCGCGCCGCTCGACGAGGTGTGCTGGAACTTCCTCGCCCTCGACGCCGCCGCGCGCTGCTTCCTGCTCGACGCGCGGGGCCGCCAGGCGGGCCGCAACGTCGTGCTGCGCGCGGACCGCGCGCTCGCCGAGGCGCGTTTCTCGCCGCTGTCCGACGCGCAGGGTGCGAACTGGCTGCGCAGGCCGTATTTCCGCACGGCGATCGCCGAGCCCGGACGCGTGCAGGTCACGCGCCCGTACCTGTCGATCAACGAGGCGCAGCCATGCGTGACGCTGTCGGTGGCCGTGCGCATCGGCGATGCGCAGCACGTGCTGTGCGGCGATATCGACTGGATCGACGAGGAAGCGGACGGCGCATAGCCACGGCGTCGCGCTGGCGCGGTTCACGCCGCTCGGCTAGGATGCGCGAATTGTCCTGACGATTCGCGAGCCGCCGATGAGCCGAACCGCCGCTTCCTCCGTCCTCCTCGAAGTGATCGCCACCACCGTCGGCGACGCGAAGGCCGCCGCCCGCGCGGGCGCCGACCGCCTCGAACTCGTGACCGCCATCAGCGAAGGCGGGCTGACGCCGAGCATCGGCCTGATCGAGGCCGTCGTGGCTGCCGTGGCGATTCCGGTGAACGTGATCGTGCGGCCGCACAGCCGATCGTTCGTCTACGACACCGACGACCTGCGCGTGATCGAGCGCGATGTGCGCGCGGCTGTCGCGGCCGGTGCGAACGGCGTCGTGTTCGGCGCGCTCGATGCGCGCGGCGACGTCGATCTCGATGCGCTCGAGCGCGTCGCGACAGCCGTGGACGGACGCGACCTGACGTTTCATCGTGCATTCGACGTGTCGCGCGACCTCAATGCCGCGTTCGACGCGCTGCTGCGCGTGCCGGCCGTCACGTCGGTGCTGACCTCGGGCGGCCATCCGTCGGTGCTGGACGCGGTCGCGACGATCACGCGGCTGGTGCGGCAGGCGGCGGGTTCGACCTGCACGGTGCTGGCCGGCTCGGGGCTCACGATCGACGCCGTGGGTGATTTCATCCGCGCCACCGGCGTGCGCGCGGTGCATTTCGGCTCGGGCGTGCGGCCGCGCGGCGAGGTGCTGGCGCCCGTCGACGAACAGCGCGTCGAGCGCGTGCGCGCGGCGCTCGACGGCGCGGCGGCGCATGTGTGACGGGCGGTGCTGAAAGCCGTGCGCTGACGATCGGGTGAAAAAAAGCCGGGGCCTGCCCCGGCTTTTTCGTCTGCAAGCCAGACGCGCCGCAGTCGCTTACGCGTTCTCCGCCAGCGCGTCGGCCTGGCTTGCGCGGATGCCGAGGCGCTCGAACAGCGCGCGGTCGCGCTGCGTCTGCGGATTGCTCGTGGTCAGCAACTGGTCGCCGTAGAACATCGAGTTCGCGCCCGCGAGGAAGCACATCGCCTGCATCGCGTCGTCGAGCTGCTCTCGGCCGGCCGACAGGCGCACCACGGCCTTGGGCATCGTGATGCGCGCAACCGCGATCGTGCGCACGAATTCGAACGGGTCGAGCGGCGCGGTGCCTTCGAGCGGCGTGCCTTCGATCGCGACGAGGTTGTTGATCGGCACCGACTCCGGATACGGGTTCAGATTCGCGAGCTGCGAAATCAGGCCCGCGCGTTCGCGGCGCGATTCGCCCATCCCGATGATGCCGCCGCAGCACACGTTGATGCCCGCATCGCGCACGCGGTCGAGCGTGTCGAGACGGTCCTGGTACGTGCGCGTCGAGATCACCTGGCCGTAGAACTCCGGCGACGTGTCGAGGTTGTGGTTGTAGTAGTCGAGGCCCGCGTCGGCGAGTTGCTGCGCCTGCTCGTCCTCGAGCATGCCGAGCGTCATGCAGGTCTCGAGGCCCAGCTCCTTCACGCCGCGCACCATCTCGGTCAGCGCCGGCATGTGGCGCTCCTTGGGGTTGCGCCATGCGGCGCCCATGCAGAAGCGGCTCGCGCCGTTCGCCTTCGCCGCGCGCGCGGCGTCGAGCACCGTGTCGACGTCCATCAGCTTCTCGGCCTTCAGGCCCGTTTCGTGATGCGACGACTGGGAGCAGTAGCCGCAATCCTCCTCGCAGCCGCCCGTCTTGATCGACAGCAGCGTCGACAGTTGCACCGCGTTCGCGTCGAAGTGCTCGCGATGCACCTGCTGCGCGCGGAACATCAGGTCGTTGAACGGCAGCTCGAACAGCGCGACGACGTCGGCGACGCGCCAGCGCTGCGATGCCGGGGCGGCCACGGGGATCGCGTCGGGTTGCACGGCGGCGGTCTGGGCTTGGGTCATGGTGGTTTTCCTGTCGTGGATGCGGGGATCGGGAGATCAGTGCCGCGCGTGGCGCAGCGTGTCGATGAGCGTGGCGATGTCGAGCATCGCCGCCGCGGATTCGGGGGCGGCCGGGCGCAGGTGCGCGATGCGGCCGAGGAGCGGCGCGCGATGCTCGCGCGCGAGCCAGTCGCGGATCGTCGCGATGTTCTCGTCGGTGTACGACATGGCCGGGTCGACGTGGTTCGCCACCCAGCCGGCGAGCGTGAGACCGCGCTGGCGAATCGCGTCGGCCGTCAGCAGCGCGTGGCTGATGCAGCCGAGCCGCACGCCGACGACCAGCACGACGGGCAGGGCGAGCGCAACCGCGAGATCGGCCGTGTCCTGCGTGTCGTTCAGCGGCACGCGGAAGCCGCCGACGCCTTCGACGACGACGACGTCCGCGCGCGTCAGCGCTTCGCGGTGGCTCGCGACGATCGTGTCGATGTCGAGCGTCACGCCTTCCTGCGCGGCGACGATGTGCGGTGCGGCCGGCGCCTTCAGCAGGAACGGCGTGCGCAGCTCGGGCGGCAGCACGACGTTCGCGGCCGCGTCGAGCTGGTCGGCGTCCTCGTTGCGCCAGACGCCGTCGCGTTCGTACGCGCCGGCGGCGACGGGCTTCAGCGCGGCCGCGCGCAGCCCGTGCCGCGCGAAGCCGTGCAGCATCGCGGCCGACACGAAGGTCTTGCCGATCTCGGTGTCGGTGCCGGTGACGAAGAGGGAAAGCGGGGCCGTCATGCTGCAGCCTCCTCGGGGGGCAGCGAACGCGCGTGAGCGTCGGGGTGGTCCGGTCCTTCGCTGGCTTCGATCAGCGCGGTTTCGAGCCGCGCGAGATCGTCGAACGAATGCGCGGCCGACAGCGAGATGCGCAGCCGCGACGTGCCGGCGGGCACCGTCGGCGGCCGGATCGCGGGCACCCACAGGCCGTGCGCGTCGAGCGAGCGCATCGCCGCGAGCGTCGCGTCGTTGCTGCCGATCACGAGCGGCTGCACGGCCGTGTGCGAGTCGACCGGCTGCCACCGCGTCATGCGCAGCAGCGCGCGCGTGCGCTCGATCAGCGCTGCGAGGTGTGCGCGTCGCGCATCGCCTTCGTCGCCGGCGATGACCTTCAGGCTTGCCGAGACGGCATGCGCGACGGCCGGCGGCGCGGCCGTCGTGAAGATGTAGCTGCGCGCGCGCTGGATCATCCATTCGATCACGGTCTCGTGCGCGATGACGAATGCACCCGCGACGCCGGCGGCCTTGCCCAGCGTGCCGACGTACACAAGGTTCGGCGAGCGTAGCGCGGCGGCCGCGAGCGCGCCGCGGCCCTGCGGGCCGAGCACGCCGAAGCCGTGCGCGTCGTCGACGACGAGCCACGCGCCGTGGCGTTCGGCCAGCGCGACGAGTTCGGCGAGCGGCGCGATGTCGCCGTCCATGCTGAACACGGTGTCGCTGACGATCAGTTTCGTTTCGGCCTCCGACGCATCGAGCAGCGCGGCGAGCGCGGCCATGTCCGCATGCGGGTAGACCTGCACGGTCGCGCGCGACAGCCGGATCCCGTCGATCAGCGATGCGTGATTCAGCGCGTCCGAGAAGATCGTCGCGTGCTTGCCCGCAAGCGCCGTCATCGCGGCGAGGTTCGCCATGTAGCCGGTGCTGAAGTACAGCGCGCGCGGTGCATCGGAGAAGCCGCCCGCGAAGCCGGCGAGTTCGTCCTCGAGCGTCGCGTGCGCGCGCGAATGGCCGCCGAGCAGATGCGAGCCGCCGCTGCCGGAGCCGTAGCGCTGCGCGCCTTCGGCGAACGCGGCGACGAGCGCGGGATGCGCGGCGAGGCCGAGGTAATCGTTGCTCGCGAAGCCGACGATGTCGCGGCCGTCGACGCGCATGTGCGCGTCGCACGCGGTGTCGGCGGTGCGGCGCACGCGTCGCAGGCCCTGCGCATCGAGTTCGGCGAGGCCGCGCTGCAGCGTGTCGAGCAGGGGCATGGTCGTTTCCCGTGAGGATTGCTTCATCGCGCCACCTCCGCGAGCGTCACGTCGAGCGTGTCGCGCGTGCGTTGCGCGAGCCACGCGATGTCGTCGTCGCTCATCACGTACGGCGGCATCAGGTACACGGTCGTGCCGATCGGGCGCAGCAGCAGCTCGCGTTCCAGCGCGCGTTCGAAGAAGCGCCGCGAGAAGCCGCGTGCCGCGTCGCCGTCGAGCGCGACGTCGAAGGCGAACAGCGTGCCGCGCTCGCGCAGGTGACGCACCTGCGGGTGCGCGTCGAGCGGAGCGAGCGCCGCGCGCATCGCGGCCGACTTGCGCGCGTTGCTCGCGAGCACGTCGTCGCGCGCGAACAGGTCGAGCGTCGCGACCGCCGCGCGGCACGCGAGCGGGTTGCCGGTGTACGAATGCGAATGCAGGAAGCCGCGCGTCGTGTCGTCGTCGTAGAAGGCCGCGAACACGTCGTCGCGCGTGAGCACGAGCGACAGCGGCAGGTACCCGCCGCTGATGCCCTTCGACAGGCACAGGAAATCGGGCCACACGCCTGCCTGCTCGCATGCGAAGAAGGTGCCGGTGCGGCCGCAGCCGACCGCGATCTCGTCGGCGATCAGGTGCACGCCGAATTCGTCGCACAGCGCGCGCAGCCCGCGCACGTACGACGGATCGTGCATCGCCATGCCGGCCGCGCATTGCACGAGCGGCTCGACGATCAACGCGGCGATCCGGTCGGCGCGTTCGGTGAACAGGCGCCGCACGTCGTCGAGCGCGCGCCCCGCGACGTCGGCGGCCGTCTCGCCCGGCAGCGCGCCGCGTGCGTCGGGCGACGCGACCACGTGCGCGTGGCGGATCAACGGGTCGTACGCATCCTTGAACAGCGCGACGTCGGTCACGCCGAGCGCGCCGATGGTCTCGCCGTGATAGCTGTTTGCAACGCACACGAATTCGCGCTTGTCCGCGCGGCCGCGGTTGCGCCACGCATGGAAGCTCATCTTCAGCGCGATCTCGACCGCCGACGCGCCGTCCGACGCGAAGAACGCATGGCCGAGCGTGCGCGCGGTGAGCGCATGCAGCCGCTCGGCGAGCTCGATCGCCGGCTCGTGCGTGCAGCCGGCGAGCATCGCGTGCTCGAGCGTGTCGAGCTGGTCCTTCAGCGCCGCGTTGATGTCCGGGTTCGCATGGCCGAACAGGTTCACCCACCACGAGCTGATCGCGTCGAAGTAGCGGCGCCCGTCGCGATCGTACAGCCACAGGCCCGCGCCGCGCGCGACGGGAATGAGCGGCATGCGCTCGTGGTGCTTCATCTGGGTGCAGGGATGCCAGACCGCGCGCAGGCTGCGCGCGACCCAGTCGTCGGTGGCTGGCGTACTCAAGGCAACTCCGGGGGTAAAACGGCGGCGGGCATCGAACGGGATGCCGCGCGGCGACAGACGGAAAACGCGGTGAGATTAGCGTGTTCCGCCGCACGTTGCACTACCGGTTACAAACACCGCAAAGCCTTGCTGGACGGGAGTTCGGCGCAGATACGGGGTGCTCGGGACGGTACGCGCCAGATGCCCAGAAATGACCGCAGATGACGACGTTCGAGTGACACCCCCCGACAGAAAAAAATCGCGGCGCAGGCGGTTGCCGATGGGCGAAAAATCGGGGCACGAATAAAAAGGGGCGGAAGCGCGATGCGATGTGCGCGGTCGTAGGCGAATGGCGTGCGGACTCAGGCGCGGCCGCGGTTCAGGAAAGACCGGAAAGCGACCCCGGAGGGCTTGGCGGGCGGGGCGCTCTTCGGCGGCTCATGCGGCCGCGTGAACGGGCGTGGGAACGGGCGTGCGAACGCCGCCACGGGCCGCGCGAGCGTTCACGAAACGGAGAAGGGAGAAGGGCAGACGCAGGCCGCGCCCGCCCCGGAGCGCCGCGGCTCGCGCGTCAGCGCGAAGCGAGTGCGCGCGAGTTGGCGTTGCCGTCGTCGGCCGTCTGCGTCGCGTTCGCGTTCCACACGACGCGGTCGTTGACCGCATACAGCCGGCATGCGCCCGCACCCTGCTTCGAGCAGTTGTCGAGCGCGAGCGCCATCGGATCGTCGCCGCCTTCGGCCCACGACCACGCGCCTTCGGCGGACACCGCGAAGGCACGGCTCGGATGCTGGCTCAGGAAGCGGCGATAGCCTTCGCGGCCGGCCTCGTCGAGGAACGGCACCGCGTCGATCGCATCGATCGACGCATAGCCGGTCGCCTTCGGTTCGTGCGGGTTGGCGACCGCGTAGCGCACCGAGGTCGGCAGGTTCAGTTCCGCGAGGAACGCATTGACGGCCGGCCACCACACGGGCACGCCGTCGCGATCGACGATCAGCCGGTGCGCGTCGTCCTTGTAGCGGCCGAAATCGATGAACTGCGCCTGCGTGCCGTGCGACACGTACGCGTCGTGCATCTGAGCGACGAGCGCGGGGGTCCACACCGAATCGTTGTCGCCGTACAGCCACAGCGAACGTACGGCCGTATGCGCGCCGTACTGGTCGAACGCATCGACGAGATTGCGCTGCCAGCCGTCGCAAAGATCCTGGCGCAGCCCGCCGGAGAAGTTGATGATGCCGCGCACGCCGGGCGCCGCTTCGGTGCCGTACGCGACCGACACGAGGCCGCCGTGCGACGTGCCCGCGACGACGATGCGCGACGCATCGATGTACGACTGACGCGACATGTAGCGGACCGTCGCGTCGACGTCGGCGGCCTGCGTGAGCCCGTTCTTGCCGACGTTGCAGCCTTCCTGCTGGTACGAGCCGCCCGACCCGGCGAAGCCCTGGCGGTTCGGCGCGATCACCGCATAGCCGCGGCGCACGAATTCGCGCGCGAACGCGAGCGGCCGGCTGCGCGGCTGCTGATGGAGGTCACCGGTGTTCTTGCCGTGGTTGAAGACGACGAGCGGGAAGGGGCCGGGGCCGTTCGGCTTGAACAGCGTGGCCTCGAGCATCACGGAACCCGAGGCATCGGCCGGAATGCTGATGATTTGTTCGTTGAGGTTCGCGGCGACTTGCGGGAGGCCCGAATCGCCGTAATCGAAGCGCTCGGCGTGGGCGAGCGAGCCGCTTGCCGTGGCCGCGCCGACGTTCGGCAGCGCACCGGCCTGAGCGGCCGACAGCGCACAGGCCGCCATCCATCCCACCAATACCTTGCTGAACGCCATTCGTAAGCCCTGCCATGCAACATGACCAATCTGAGGGCCATCCTAGCCCGACAAATTCAGGTTGTGCAATGCGGGAATTACCCGGCGTCTGACACAGCAACTATTTGTCAGCGTTCACTTACTTCACCGTCGACATAGCGCCAGAACCCGTGCTCGTCGCGGGTGAACCGGCTCGTCTCGTGGAGCCGGTAAGCGCGCCCGCCGACCTTGTAGCGGGCCACGAATTCAACCTCCGCGTGCCGTTCGTCGAGCGGCGCATGGCGCTTGATCGCGAGGCCGAGCCAGCGCGGCGCGTCGGGCGCATCCGGGTCCGCATCGAGATCGGCCGGGCAGGTGCGCGCGTCCCAGGTCGCGCGCAGGTAGTCGGTCGCGCCGAGCACGTACGCGCTGTACCGCGAGCGCATCAACTCGAGCGCGGTCGGCGCGGCTTCGCCGCCGTCGATGAAGCGGCCGCAGCAGGCCGCATAGCGCGGTGCCGGGGCTTTGCCGGCAGGCGCGGGGGACGCGCCGCCGCACGGGCACGCGTCAGGTCGGTTCAAAATCATGCGAATCGTGAATTAACGACGCCGGGTTGTGATGTCGGCTCACCAGCTGAGCTCGACGCCGTCGTACTGGAAGAAACGGCCGTTGGACCGCGACACGTCCGCGCCGGCTTCCGCGATCACGCGGCGCATGCCGGTCACGCTGGTTTCCGGATCGATCGCGGCCTGCGCGCCGCCCATGTCGGTGCGCACCCAGCCGGGATGGAGCGAGATGCATGCGGCGTGGCGCGTCTGCAGCGACGCGATGCGCAGCACGTCGTTCAGCGCGGCCTTGCTCGCGCGGTACAGCCAGCCGGTCGTGCCGGTCGCCTCGGCGATGCTGCCCATCCGGCTCGAGACGACGGCGAGCACGCCGCGCGCGTCCTCGACGAGCGGCAGCAGGATCGGCAGCAACTGCATCGGCCCGCGCACGTTCGTATGCATCACCGCGTCGAAATCCTCGGCGCCGATCGTTTCGACGCCTTCGGTGCGCGGCCCGTACACGCCCGACACGAGCACCGCGGCGTCGAGCCGTTCGCCGTCGAGCTTCCAGCCGAGCGCCGCGATCTGTTCGGGCCGCGCGATGTCGAGCGCGTGCGCGTGCGCGCCGAGTTCGCGCAGCGCGGCGAGCGACGCGTCGTCGCGCGCGGTCGCGATCACGTTCCAGCCGTCGCGCCGGTATTGCCGGACGAATTCGCGTCCGAGGCCGCGCGATGCGCCGACGATCAATACGGTTTTCATGTTCGCCGCTCCTTCTCAGTGCACCGCCGTCGCGGCAGTGTCGGTGTCAGATCAATGCGATGCCCGTCGCGGCCAGGCGCGTGATGCGTCTTCGGCCGGGTGCCGCGCGGCGCGTGCGCGCCGCGCCGGCGGACGTTACTTCGCGTCGCCGCACGGTTTCAGCGTGGCGGCGACCGCCTGCGCGACGTCGTCGAGCCGCGCGGCATCCGCCGCGACCATGTCGTTGTCGGGCGCGTGCTGGCCACGCGCGGTCAGCGCCGCGACGCAGCGCTTGTAGGTCGCATCGAGCGCGTCGAAGTTCGACACGGACATCCCGAGGTTGCGCATCCGCCCGTCGTGCACGCCATACACGAGCCCGTGCACGGTGAGCGACTGGCCGCGCGCCCAGGCGTCGTTGACGATCGTCGTGCGGCACACGTTGACGACCTGCTCGATCGAGTTCAGCTCGATCAGGCGGCGATAGCGCGCCTCCCCGACCGGCCATTCGTCGAGCAGCGCCGCGTGGCGCTCGCGCACGTCCTGCACGTGATGCAGCCAGTTGTCGGCGAGGCCGACGCGGCGGTTGTGGAGCGCCGCGTTCACGCCCGAGCAGCCGTAGTGGCCGACGACCATGATGTGCTTCACGCGCAGGATGTCGACCGCGAACTGGATGACCGACAGGCAGTTCAGGTCGCTATGGACGACGACGTTCGCGATGTTGCGGTGCACGAACACTTCGCCCGGCGGCAGGCCGATGATCTGGTTCGCGGGCACGCGCGAATCCGAGCAGCCGATCCACAGATATTCCGGCGCCTGCTGGTCGGCGAGACGCGCGAAGAAGTCGGGATCTTCGGCGAGCTGGCGCTTGACCCAGGCGTCGTTGTTGTCGAACAGATGTGAAAGCGGATTGTCTTGGGTATTCATCGGTGTGGATTCCGTTGGCGGAAAGCGGGTCGATAACGGGTTCGATTCGATCGGATCCGGTCGCGCGTCAGGCGGCGCGCTGCGCGTCGCCTGCATCGTCACCGGCGTCATCGGCGCCCGGCGTCGCGTCGAAGCGCGCGGGGTAGCGCACGCTGAAGCGCAGCGACGCGTCGTACGGGAAAAAATCGGGCAACTCGCCCTGCAGCAGCTTGTCCTTGCTGGACTGCCACAGCGCAGGGTCGAAAAAGTCCGCGTGATGCTTCATGAAGACCGTCCGCACGCGCGGGTCGCCGAGCAGGAACGGTCCGTAGGTTTCCGGAAAGATGTCGTGCGGGCCGACGGTATACCACGGCTCGCCGGACAGTTCGTCTTCCTCGTTGCGCGGCGGCGGCACGCGCCGCACGTTGCAGTCGGTCAGGTACTCGATCTCGTCGTAGTCGTAGAACACGACGCGGCCGTGGCGCGTGACGCCGAAGTTCTTGTACAGCATGTCGCCCGGGAAGATGTTGGCCTTCATCAGCTCTTTCACCGCGTTGCCGTATTCCTTCACGCCGTGCTCGATGTCCGCGTCGGTGCCGTTCTGCAGGTACAGGTTGAGCGGCGTCATCCGGCGCTCGATGTACAGGTGCTTGATCACGAGATTGTCGTCCTCGTATTCGAGCAGCGACGGCACTTCCTTCTCCAGCTCGCGCACGAGCGCATGGTCGAGCCGCGACAGCGGCAGCGCGACGCTCGAATACTCGAGCGTGTCGGCCATCCGCCCGAGACGGTCGTGGCGCTTCACGAGCTGGTACTTCTCCATGATCTGCGCGCGCGTCGTTTCCTTCGGCGGCGGGAAGTGATCCTTGATGATCTTGAACACGTACGGGAACGACGGCAGCGTGAACACGAGCATCACGAGGCCCTTGATGCCGGGCGCGATGATGAAGCGGTCGCTCGAATGCGACAGATGGTGCAGCAGGTCGCGGTAGAACAGGTTCTTGCCCTGCTTCTGCAAGCCGACCGACGTGTAGATCTCGGCCTTCGGCTTGCCCGGCATGATCGTGCAGAGGAAGTCCACGTACGCGGACGGCACGCCCATGTCGACGAGGAAATACGAATGCGAGAAGCTGAAGATGATCTGCAGCTGCTCGCGGCGCAGCAGCACGGTGTCGAGCGCGAGCAGGCCCGGGCGCACGTGGCGGATCGGCACCGCGAACGGCAGCACGCGATCGGCGTTGATGATGCGGCCGACGATGTACGCGCTCTTGTTGCGGAAGAAGAGCGACGACAGCACGTGGATCTGGAAATTCGGCGCGGCGTCGAACTCGCCGAATTCGTCGGTGATCGACTGCATCACGCAGCCGATGTCGCGCGTGAGATCCTCGAACGGCGGCTCGAGCTGGAAGTTCGTGACGATGCGCTCGAGCGTGGCCGCGAGCCCGTCGGTGCCCGGGTAGTACGCGCGATAGGTCGGCTTCGCGGCCGGCTCGTCGTTCTCGAGGTATTCGGTCGAGATCGCGGGCCGCACGAAGATGAAATCGTTGCTGAAATACGAGCGGTGCAGGATCTTGCAGCACACCGAATTGAAGAACGTCTCCGCGCACTCGGGCTGGCGGTGCGACGTGAGCAGGCCGATGTAGTGCAGCTTGATCTGCTGCCACACCTCGTCGTCGATGTTCTCCGCGTCGTATTCGTCCTCCAGCACCTCGACGCATTCCTGCACGCGATCGTCGTACGACGTGATCCGCTCGCGCGCCAGCCGCTGCAGGCCGTGCCAGTCGGTGCGCTCGTATAGCGTCTTCGCCTCGACGGCGGCTTCCCGGAAGATCCGGTAGTGGCGGTCGAAGTATTCGAGCATCGTCTGTGCGACGTCGAAACCGATCTGCGACGACAGCAGTTTGGGGAAGTGATTCATCGCGTGCAGGCTCGTTCGAGAGGGGCTGTAAGCACTCGCCAT
This sequence comes from Burkholderia sp. PR2, assembly GCF_052372875.1. Taxonomy (NCBI): domain Bacteria; kingdom Pseudomonadati; phylum Pseudomonadota; class Betaproteobacteria; order Burkholderiales; family Burkholderiaceae; genus Burkholderia; species Burkholderia sp. PR2. Next base: position 3,106,306 of record NZ_JBQRWH010000004.1, on the reverse strand, counting down.
TTTAGCGCCCAAGTCGGCGTTTCAATGACTTTCAGGGCCGGCGCCCAAGCGCCGTCAATGCGCGGGTTGTGCGCCGTTACATGCCGTTCGGTGCATCTTCGCGTAAAGATACGGGTACGGAATTGATTCTGGCACGAACTTTTTTTGCCCGTCCGGCGCCAGCGCGGGCGCGCGTTTCGCGCGACGGCGATAGAATCGACGCGATCCCCGCGCGGCCTGCAGCCCGCGCGCGCCTGCCCCGCATTCGCACTTGCCTGCCCTGATAACGACGAGACGCCCCACCGATGAACGCACTGGAACACCAACTCGACTATCCCTTCGCCGACACGCTGCCCGCCGCGGGCGACACGTTCGAGGTCGCGCCCGGCGTGCGCTGGCTGCGCATGCCGCTGCCGTTCTCGCTGGATCACATCAACCTCTGGCTGCTGCGCGACGAGATCGACGGACAGGCCGGCTGGACGATCGTCGACTGCGGGATCTCGTCGGACGCGATCCGTACGCACTGGGAACAGATTTTCGACACGCATCTCGACGGGCTGCCGGTGCTGCGCGTGCTCGTCACGCATTGCCATCCCGATCACTTCGGCCTCGCGAACTGGCTTTGCGAAGGCGGCGACAAGGGCCGCTGGAACGTGCGGCTGTGGATGACGCTCGGCGAATACATGTTCGGCTGCCTGATGGCGGCCGGCAACGGTTCGAACGCCGGCGGCGCGGCCGCGGCCGATCATTTCGCGCGCCACGGCCTGACCGACCCGGTCGCGCTCGAGAAGCTGCGCAGCCGCCGCAGCTACTACTCGGACCTCGTGCCGGCCGTGCCGCCGCGCTACCGGCGCCTGCGCGAAGGCGACGCGGTGAAGATCGGCGCGCGCACGTGGCGCGTCGTCACCGGCTACGGTCATTCGCCTGAACATTGCGCGCTCCACAGTGAAGCGGACGGCGTGCTGATTTCCGGCGACATGGTGCTGCCGCGCATCTCGACCAACGTGTCCGTGTTCGATCTCGAACCGGAAGCCAACCCGCTCGCGCTGTACCTGGAATCGCTCGGCCGCTACGAGACGATGGCGCCCGACACGCTCGTGCTGCCGTCGCACGGCAAGCCGTTCCGCGGCGTGCGCACGCGCATCGCGCAACTGCGCGCGCACCACGACGCGCGGCTCGACGAAGTGCGCGTCGCCTGCGCGGAGAAGCCGGCGAGCGCGGCCGACATCGTGCCGATCATGTTCCGCCGCCGCGAGCTCGACATCCACCAGATGACGTTCGCGCTCGGCGAGGCGCTCGCCCACCTGAACCTGCTGTGGCTCGCGGGCGAACTCGTGCGCGAGCAGGGTGACGACGGCGTGCTGCGTTTCCGTACCGCGCGCTGAGCGCGCGTCGTTACCGTCACGCGACGGGTTCGTAACGCCACCCGTCGCGCTGCCATTGCATCGTGTGCGTCGGTGCGAGCGCCGCGAGAAACGCGGCGTCGTGCGACGCGACCACGATCGCGCCGGGGAAGCCGGCCAGCGCGGCTTCGATCGCGCGCACCGATTCCAGATCGAGGTGATTGGTCGGCTCGTCGAGCAGCAGCAGCTGCGCGGGCGTGCCGCGCCACAGCGCGCATGCGAGCGCGGCCTTCAGCCGTTCGCCGCCGCTCAGGCGGTGCACCGGCTGCGTCGCGCGCGCGGCATTGAGCTGCAGCAGCGCGAGCCGGCTGCGCAGTTCGCCTTCGGAGAGCGGCGTGTCGAGGAGTCCCAACTGCTCGACGATCGAGCGTTCAGGATCGAGCAGCGCGAGCCGCTGGTCGAGATACGCAGCGCTCACGTGCGTCGTGCAGGTCCCGGCGCGCGGAGCGAGTTCGCCGGCGAGCATGCGCAGCAGCGTCGATTTTCCGCAGCCGTTCGGGCCCGTCAGCGCGATGCGCACGGGGCCGCTGGCCGACCAGGTGATCGCGTCCGTGCGGCCCGCGGTGCGCCACGGCAATTGCGCGCGCTCGAGCGCGAACAGATGGCGGCGCGCGCTCACCTCGGTGCCCGGCAGCGATACGAGCACCGGCGCGGCGGCTTCGACGCGCGCGGCTGCTTCCTGCACGCGCGCATCGAGCGTCGCCTTGAATTCGCTCTGGTGACGGCGGACCGCCCCCATGATGCTGCGTGCCGCTCCCTTGCGGCTCTGTTTTGCCATCGACGACAGGTTGGCCGTCTTCGCATCGCGCAGCGAGCCGGCCGCATGACGCTGGATCGTGTCGTGTTCCTGTTCGAGCCGACGCCGCGCGCGTCCGCGCTCGTTGCGCGCATGCTCGAGCGCCGCCTGCGCGGCATCGTGCTCCGCATCGCGCTGCGCGCGGTACAGCGCGTAGTTGCCGCCATACGTGCGCACGCCGTGCGGCGTCAGTTCGACGATGCGCTGCACGTGCGCGAGTAACGCGCGGTCATGGCTGACGACGACGACACCGCCGCGCCAGCCGTCGAGCGCCGCGCGCAGCCACGCACGGCCCGGCGCATCGAGGTGGTTGGTCGGTTCGTCGAGCACCAGCAGCCCGGCTTCCGACAGCAGGGCGCCGATCAGCGCGACGCGCGCGAGCTGGCCACCGCTCAGCGCGTGCGCCGGCGTGTCGGCGCGCACGTCGTGCAGGCCGGCTGCGTCGAGCGCCGCGCGCAACCGCTCGGCGAGGTCCCAGCGATCGCCGATCAGGTCGAAGTCGTGCGCGTGCGCGCGCCCGTCGGCGAGGCGCGCCAGGGCCGCGAGCGGCCCATCCAGCGCGGCGATCTCGGCGACGGTCCGCGTGCCGGCCGGCGCGTCGTCATGCTGCTGCGCGACGTAGACGACCGGCGTCTGCCGGTCGATCGTGCCCGCGCTCGGCGCACGCCGGCCCGCGATCAGTTGCGCGAGCAGGCTCTTGCCGGCGCCGTTGCGGCCGACGATGCCCGTCGGCGTGCGATCGATGGACAGGTCGAGCGAGTCGAACAGCGTGACGCCGTCGTCGAAGCGGAAGGAAACGTGATGAAGCGCGACGAGCGCGCCGGTCGGCGTGGCAGCAGCCATAAGCACCTCCGAAAATGCGTGAAACCCTTCGCGCGGCGTGCGTGGCACGGCGGCGAAAACATTTTTGGGAAGGCTTAGTTGTTCACTTCGGCTGGCGTCCGGTATGAGGAATGAGCGCGCAGTGTAGCAAGCGCGGCGCGCGCGCCCCAAGCGACGGGCGAGCATGCCGTCGCTTGCGTGCCACGCGCGGTTACTGCACCGTGACCGCAGCGAAGTTCTGGCGGCCGAACGGGCTCACGCGATAGCCGCTCACGTTCGCGCGCGTGAGCGCGGCCGCGGTCGGGTAGCCGAGCGGAATCCACAGCGCCTGGTCGTGGATGATCTTCTGCGCGGATTCGTACAGCTTCGCGCGCTTGGCCTGATCGGCGGTCGACTTGCCGTCGGCGATCAGCTTGTCGAGCTGCGCGTCGCAAAAGCGTGCGAAGTTGATGCCCGACTTCACCGCGTTGCAACTGAACAGCGGCGACAGGTAGTTGTCCGGATCGCCGTTGTCGCCGGCCCAGCCCATGAACAGCATGTCATGCTGGCCGAGCTTCGCCTGCTTGATGAGCTCGCCCCATTCGATCACCTTGACTTCGGCCTTCACACCGATCTTCGCGAGGTCGGCCTGCAGCAGTTCCGCGCCGGCCTTCGGGTTCGGGTTCAGCACGCTGCCCGTCGGGCGCGTCCAGATCGTCGTCGAAAAGCCGTTCGGGAAGCCGGCCTGCGCGAGCAGCTGCTTCGCCTTCGCGGGATCGTACGCATACGGCGCGATGTCCTTCGCGTAGCTCCACGTGTTCGGCGGATACGGGTTGTTCGCGGCCGTCGCGGTGTTGTCGAACACCACCTTCAGATAGGTCGCGCGATCGAACGCGAGGTTCAGGGCCTCGCGCACCTTGTCGTTGTCGAGCGGCTTCTTCTGCGTGTTCAGCGCGACGAACGCGGTCATGAACGCGGGCGTCTGCACGACCTTCAGCGCGCTTTCGCCCTTCGCCGCGAGCACGTCCTGCGGCTTCGGCGACAGCGCGATCTGGCATTCGCCGGCCTTCACCTTCTGCATGCGCACCGACGCGTCGGGCGTGATCGCGTAGATCAGCCGGTCGACCTTCGGCTTCGTGCCCCAGTAGGCCGGGTTCACGTCGTAGCGGATCAGCGCATCCTTCGTGTAGCTCTTGAGCACGAACGGGCCGGTGCCGACCGGCTTCGCATTCAGGTCGGCCTGCTTGCCGGCCTTCAGCAGCTGGTCCGCGTATTCGGCCGAGTAGATCGACGCGAAGCCCATCGTCAGGATCGGCACGAACGTCGCATTCGGCTCGTTCAGCACGAACTTCACCGTGCTGTCGTCGACCTTCGTGACCGACTTCACGAGTTTCACGAGGCCCATCGACTGCGCGTGCGGGAAGCCGCTCGCGCCGGCCACCTTGTGCCACGGATTCGTATCGTCGAGCATCCGCGAGAACGTGAACACGACGTCGTCCGCATTGAGCGTGCGGCCCGGCTTGAAGTAGTCGGTGGTCTGGAACGCGACGTTGGGGCGCAGGTGGAACGTGTACGTCAGGCCGTCGGCGCTCGCTTCCCATTTGTCGGCGAGCGCGGGTACGACCTTCTTCGCGGCTTCGTCGTACGACACGAGCGTGTTGAAGATCACGTCGGCCGATGCGTTGGTCGTGACGAGCGAGTTGTACTGCACGACGTCGAAGCCGTCCGGGCTCGACTCCGTGCAGACGGTGAGCGGCTTGGCGGCGAGGCCGGGGGCGGCGAGGGCGGCGGCGAGCGTGGCCGCGGCGAACAGCTTGACCTGCATAGGATCTCCCACGTGACTTGTGATTTTTTGCCGGGTGTCGGAATGCGGGCGCGGCCCGGAAGCGGGCAGGGCCGGCGCGGCTGGCGGATAGCATACCGTCAAAGCGTGCCGCGCGTGAAAAAAGGCGCCGGAACGAGGTGAGTTGAGCGAAAAACGGCTGCGTTGGCGACGGAATGCGTGTTGGGGCGGCGCAGCGGCGGGGAGGCGGGGCAGGTGCGGCGGCGAACGGCGGGCGGGCGAGACTGTTGTGGGGAGGCCGCGAATCGAAGCGGGTCGGCGCGAATCTGTTGGAGCGGCGGAGGCGAGGGAAGCGGAAGAAGCGGAAGAAGCGGAAGAAGCGGAAGAAGCGGAAGAAGCGGAAGAAGCGGAAGAAGCGGAAGAAGCGGAGGAAGCTCGGTACCGGCGTGCGACGCGTGGTACGGCCGACAGGAGGAAGCGGCGCGCGCTGCGTTGGCACCGAACCGTGGCGCTGCACCGGCCGGCATGAACGGCGCGCCAGACGCGCCGGACGCCCGATGCCCCCGATGCGCTCAGTGCGTGCCGGCCTTCGGCTTGCGCGGCGCCTTTTCGAACAGACGGTCGTAGAGCCAGCGCGGCAGCACGTGCAGCACCTTCGCGACGACGCCCATCTGCCATGGAATCACGCGGAACGCGTGCTGCCGAGCGATCGCGCGTGCGGCGCGGGCCGCGAAGCGGTCGGCGTCCATCAGGAACGGCATCCGGTACGGGTTGTGCGCGGTCATCGGCGTGCGGATGTAGCCGGGCGCGATCGTCACGACGCCGACGCCGGCCGGGCGCAACTCGACGCGCAGCGCCTCGAGATACTTGATCGCGGCCGATTTGGACGCGCTGTACGCGCCGGAACCGGGCAGGCCGCGCACGCCGGCGACGCTCGCGACGCCCACCAGCGTGCCGTGGCGCGCGGCCGTCATCGGGCCGACGAACGGCTCGAACGTCGCGACCATCCCGTAGTAATTGATGTCCATGACGTTGCGGAACGTGGCGAGATCGCCTTGTCCGGTGACGGCGCCCTGGCTGATGCCCGCGTTCGCGATCACGACGTCGGGGCAGCCGTGCGCGGCGATGAACGACGCGGCGGCCGTGGCGAGCGCATCGGCGTCGCGCACGTCGGCGGAATAGACGGAGACGGACAGCTTGGGAAAGCGTCGCGCGAACGCATCGAGGGCATCGGTGCGGCGCGCGACGAGTGCGAGCGTGGCGCCCTGGCGGGCGTATTCCTCGGCCATCGCGAGGCCGAGGCCGCTCGACGCGCCGGTGATGAAGACCTTCAGCGGAGTAGTCATGCCGGCGCGCGGGCGGGGATCAGAGTTTCTTGTCCTGAACCTGCTTCACGAGGTAATCGAGCACCTGCGCGGTACCCGGGATGCTGTTCGTGTAAGCCGGGCCCGTCTTGTACTTGCCCTGGACGATGACCGTCGGCACGCCGTCGATCGCGTAGTTCTTCAGCAGCTCGGCCGACTGCTTCACCTGGCCCTGCACGCTGAACGAGTTGTACGCGTCCATGAACTGCTTCTTGTCGACGCCTTGCGTCGCCAGGAAGTCGGCTTGCGCCTGCGGCGTGAGCAGGTAGTTCTTCTGCTTGTGGATCGCGTTGAAGATCGCCGGCGTGACCTTCTCCGAGATGCCGAGCGCCGACACCGCGTAGAACAGCTTCGAGTGCGGGACGAAATCGTCGCGGAAGGCGACCGGCACGCGCTTGAAGTCGATGTTGTTGCCCTGCTTCTTCACCCAGGCCTCGATCGTCGGCTCGAATTCGTAGCAGTGCGGGCAGCCGTACCAGAAGAACTCGATGACCTCGACCTTGCCGGCCGGCGCGGACACCGGCTGCGGCGACTTCATCACCTCGAAGTCCTTGCCGGACACCGGTGCGGCAGGCGTTGCCTGGGCGAAGCCTGCAGCGGCGAGGCCCAGGGACAGAAGAAGCGTGCTAAGCAGTTTTTTCATGTTGTAGACGTCGAATCAGTTGCTCGGGTTACGAAACGTAACGGGTTCTGCGTGGGCGCGGCCGGTTGCTTACTGCTTCGTGAAACGGATCACCGCCGTGTCGACACCTGCATCGGACAGGCGCTGACGGGCCGAGTTCATATCCTCGAATTTCGAGAACGGGCCGACGCGCACGCGGAAATAGGTCACGCCGCTGACATCGCGCTTCGACACCTTCGACTCGAAGCCCTGGAAGCCCAGGCGCGCGCGTTGCTGCTCGGCGTCGCCTTCCGTCTTGTACGCGCCGACCTGCAGGAAGTAGCCGGTGTTCGCGTCGTTCGCGGTCGGCGGCTTCGCTGCGGCGGCGGCCGTGGCCGACGAGGTCGGCTTCGGCGTGTTCGCGGCCAGTTGCTGTTGCTGCTGCTTTTGCGCGGCAGCCTGCTGCGCCTGCTTCTGCGCGGCGAAGCGCGCGAGATTGTCCTCGCCGCCTTGCTGCTGTTGTGGGTGTTGCTGCGCCTGCTGCGTCTTCTTCGGCGGCGGCGTGTTGTCGGCCGGCTTCGGCGCGACGGCGACGCCGTTGCCCGAAGACGCATTGTTCGACGCGGTGGTGTTGCTCGAGCCGGTCGTGCCGTTCGTGTCGCCCGACGGCGGCACTTCGACGATCTGCGGCTCGGGCAGCAGGCCGCCCTGGGTCTGGTTCGCGGCCTGGCCGGGCGCGGTATTGGGCGGCGCGGACTGCGCGGCCTGCGGCACCGGCTGGCCGGGCGTCTTGCCCTGCAGCGCGCGGTTCGGGTCGAACTGCTGCGGCTGGCTCGCGCCGTTGTCGGCGGGCGGCGGCGCGACCTTCGACACGAACGGCGACGGCGAACGCGTGATGTAGAGCGCCACCACCACCGCGATCGCGAGGCCGACGATCAGGCCCAGCACGATTCCAAGAAATGTCCCTCCGGCTTGTTTCGATTGCTTCGAAGTTCGGCGTGGTTGTGCCATTGCTTGAGTCACCTGCAAAAAGAATCGTGAAAAGGTCGCGGCGGGCGCTGCCGCGGCCATTCGTTGCCCGGTTCGGGCCGCTTGCGTCGTTACATCTTGGCGGGCGCAGACACGCCGAGTACCGCCAGACCATTCTCGAGCACCTGCCGGGTCGCGGCGAGGAGCGCGGCGCGCGCGTTGCGCGGCGCTTCGTCGTCGACCAGCACGCGCTCCGCATTGTAGAACGAGTGGAATTCACCAGCGAGATCGCGCAGGTAGAACGCGACCGCGTGCGGCGCCAGTTCGTTCGCCGCGTGCGTGAGCATGTCCGGATACTCGGCGAGCTTCTGCATCAGCGACACGGCCTGCGGGCTCGTGAGCTGCGACAGGTCGGCGCCCGGCAGCTGCGCCGCCTCGACGTTGTAGCGCGACTTCAGTTCGTTGAGCACCGAGCAGATCCGCGCATGCGCGTACTGGACGTAATAGACCGGGTTCTCGTCGTTCTGTTTCAGCGCGAGGTCGATGTCGAACACGAATTCGGTGTCGGCCTTGCGGGAGATCAGGAAGAAACGGACCGCGTCGCGACCGCGCGTGATGGTCGCCTCGTCGATCAGGTCGGGTGCCGCTTCCTGGCCCGGCGTCGCGCCGCCCGACCATTCGATCAGGTCACGGACCGTCACGTAGCTGCCCGCGCGCTTCGACAGCTTCACTTCCTGGCCGTCGCGCATCACGGTGACCATCTTGTGCAGCACGTAGTCGGGGTAGCCCTTCGGGATGCCGACGTGCAGGCCTTGCAGGCCCGCGCGCACGCGCGCGATCGTGCCGTGGTGGTCCGAGCCCTGGATGTTGATCACCTTCGTGAAGCCGCGCTCCCATTTCGTCACGTGGTACGCGACGTCCGGCACGAAGTACGTGTACGTGCCGTCCGACTTGCGCATCACGCGGTCCTTGTCGTCGCCTTCGTCGGTCGTGCGCAGCCACAGCGCGCCGTCCTGCTCGTAGGTCATGCCGGCCTTGACCAGCGCGTCGACCGTCTTCTCGACCCGGCCTTCGCTGTACAGCGACGACTCGAGGTAGTACTGGTCGAATTTCACGCCGAACGCCTGCAGGTCCATGTCCTGCTCGTGACGCAGGTACGCGACCGCGAACTTGCGGATCGCGTCGAGATCGTCGATGTCTCCGGCGCCGGTGACCGGCTCGCCGTCCTTCGCGGCCACCGTCTCGCGGTTCAGGTAGTCGCGTGCGATGTCGGCGATGTATTCACCGTTGTACGCGGCTTCCGGCCAGCCCGCGTCGCCCGGCTTCAGGCCGCGCGCGCGCGCCTGCGTCGAGATCGCGAGGTTGCCGATCTGCACGCCGGCGTCGTTGTAGTAGAACTCGCGGTGTACCGCGTAGCCCTGGCTCGCGATCACGTTCGCGAGCACGTCGCCGAGCGCTGCCTGGCGGCCGTGGCCGACGTGCAGCGGGCCGGTCGGGTTGGCCGACACGAACTCGAGCAGCACCTGCTTGCCCTTTTCGCGATCCGACGTGCCGAACGCGCGGCCCTGGTCGAACACGGCGGCGATCACCGCCTGTTTCGCGGCGGCCGTCAGGCGCAGGTTGATGAAGCCGGGGCCGGCGATTTCGGCTGCGTCGACGAGCCCTTGCGCGGCCGGCTGGGCCGTGAGGGCGGCGACGATCTTCTCGGCGAGCTGGCGCGGGTTCGTGCCGAGCGGCTTGGCGAGCTGCATGGCGACGTTGCACGCGACGTCGCCGTGCGCGGCGACCTTCGGGCGCTCCAGCGTGATGGCCGGGGTGACGAATGCCGCGTCGGCGCCTTTCAGCGCGTGTGCGACCTGCGTGACGCTATCCGCGAGCAGGGCTTCGAGGGTCTGTTTGTGTGCTGGCAGCATGCTGGTAGAAGGCTTCGTTGGTGGCGGCCGGAAACGCCGGCCGGCCGGCGCGCTTTTTAAGCGCGCGTTTCAGGGATCGCAGAATTTTAACAGGTGCTAATATGCCGCTCAGGCGCCCCGCGTCCGCGAGGCCGGACGCCGGTCTGCCGGCGTCCCCCCAACTGCGCCGCGCAGGCACAACAAGATGAAAAGGGAATTGTCATGATTACGTTCAAGAGCAAGGCGGCACAGGATCTCGACGTGCTGAAGGATTTCGCCGTGTACGTGCTGGGCCTCGTCGGCAAGCAGCTGGGCGAACGCGGTGTCATTACGCACGACGAACTGGACCACGCGATTGCGAAGCTGGAAGGCGCGGTCGCGCAGGCGAAGCAGGAGCGCGCCGAGCACGCCGGCCATTTCCACGAGGACGAAGACGACCACGCGCACCACGAAGTGCCGCCGAGCCTGGCGCAGCGCGTGGCCCCGTTCCTCACGATGCTGCGCGAAGCGAAGGCCGGCCAGGCCGACGTGCACTGGGGCTTCTGAGCCTCGTCGCCCGGCGACGCCGACCGCAAGATGGGTCCGGCAAGAAAAAGCCCGCTCGATGCGGGCTTTTTATTTGTCTGATCAAAATGCGGCGAGGCCGCCCCGGTCGCGCATCGATCAGAGCTGCGGCGCGAGCGCGCGGCGCGCATCGTCGAGCGACAGCGCCATGCGTCGCGCGTAGTCCTCGAGCTGATCCTGACCGATTTTCCCGACCGAGAAATACGTGCTGTCGGGGTGCGCGAGGTAGAAACCCGACACGCTGGCCGCCGGCAGCATCGCCAGCGAATCGGTCACGCTCATGCCGATCTCGTTCGCCTGCAGCGCGTCGAACATGTCGCGTTTCACGAGGTGGTCGGGGCAGGCCGGGTAGCCGGGCGCCGGGCGGATGCCCGCGTACTTTTCGGCGATCAGCGCATCGTTGTCGAGCGTCTCGCCGCTCGCGTAGCCCCACAGCTCGCGGCGCACGCGCGCGTGCATCGCTTCGGCGAACGCTTCCGCGAAGCGGTCCGCGAGCGCCTTCAGCATGATCGCGCTGTAGTCGTCGTGGTCGGCTTCGAACTGCTTTTCCTTCACGTCGACACCGAGCCCGGCCGTCACCGCGAACATCCCGATGTAGTCGGCGACACCCGTTTCCTTCGGCGCGATGAAGTCGGCGAGCGAGCGGTTCGGGCGCATCACGCCGTCGACCACCGGACGCACGCTCTGCTGGCGCAGGTTGCGCCACGTCATCAGCACTTCCGAGCGCGAGTCGTCGGTGTAGATCTCGATGTCGTCGTCGTTGACCGTGTTCGCGGGCAGCAGCGAGATCACGCCGTTCGCGGTCAGCCAGCGGCCCTGGATCAGGCGCGCGAGCATCGACTTCGCGTCGGAGAACACGCGCCGCGCCGATTCGCCGACGATCTCGTCGTTCAGGATCGCCGGGTACGGGCCCGCGAGATCCCAGGTCTGGAAGAACGGGCCCCAGTCGATGTAGTTCGCGAGCTCGTTCAGGTCGTAGTTCTTGAACACGCGCCGGCCGATGAATTTCGGCTTCACGGGCTGGTAGCCTGCCCAGTCGACCTTCGTCTTGTTCGCGCGCGCCTCGGCGAGCGTGACCATCGGCTGCGCCTTGCGGTTCGCGTGCTGGTCGCGGATCCGTTCGTAATCGGATTTCAGCTCGTCGAGGTACTTCGCCGCGCCTTCGTCCGACAGCAGATTCGACGCGACCGACACCGAGCGCGAGGCGTCCGGCACGTAGACGACCGGGCCTTCGTAGTGCGGCGCGATCTTCACGGCCGTGTGCACGCGCGAGGTCGTCGCGCCGCCGATCAGGAGCGGAATCTTCTTCACGCGGAAGTAGTCGTCGCGCTGCATTTCGGACGCGACGTACGCCATTTCCTCGAGGCTCGGCGTGATGAGGCCCGACAGCCCGATGATGTCCGCGCCCTCGACCTTCGCCTTCGCGAGGATCTCGTTGCACGGGACCATCACGCCCATGTTGACCACTTCGAAGTTGTTGCACTGGAGCACGACCGACACGATGTTCTTGCCGATGTCGTGCACATCGCCCTTCACGGTCGCGATGACGATCTTGCCCTTCGCGCGCACGTCGCCGCCCGCTTCCGCGAGCAGGCGCTTTTCTTCCTCGATGAACGGGATCAGGTGCGCGACGGCCTGCTTCATCACGCGCGCCGACTTCACGACCTGCGGCAGGAACATCTTGCCCTGGCCGAACAGGTCGCCGACGATGTTCATCCCGTCCATCAGCGGGCCTTCGATCACGTTGATCGGGCGACCGCCCGCCGCGTCGATCTTCGCGCGCACTTCCTCGGTATCCTCGACGATGAAGGTCGTGATGCCGTGCACGAGCGCATGCGAGAGCCGTTTCTCGACCGGCTGGTTGCGCCACTCGAGGTTCTCTTCCTTCTTCGCGCCGCCGGTCTTGAACTTGTCGGCGATCTCGAGCAGGCGATCGGTGGAATCCGCGCGGCGGTTCAGGATCACGTCCTCGACGCGCTCGCGCAGCTCCGGGTCGAGATCGGCGTACACGCCGAGCTGGCCCGCGTTCACGATGCCCATGTCCATGCCCGCCTGGATCGCGTGGTACAGGAACACGGTGTGGATCGCCTCGCGCACCGGGTCGTTGCCGCGGAACGAGAACGACACGTTCGACACGCCGCCGCTCACCTTCGCGTACGGCAGGTTCTGCTTGATCCAGCGGGTCGCCTCGATGAAGTCGACCGCGTAGTTGTTGTGCTCCTCGATGCCGGTCGCGACCGCGAAGATGTTCGGGTCGAAGATGATGTCTTCCGGCGGGAAGCCGACTTCGTTCACGAGGAAGTCGTACGAGCGCTTGCAGATCTCGGTCTTGCGTTCGTACGTATCGGCCTGGCCCTTCTCGTCGAACGCCATCACGACCGCGGCCGCGCCGTAGCGGCGGATCAGGTTCGCGTGGTGACGGAACGCTTCCTCGCCTTCCTTCAGCGAGATCGAGTTCACGATCGCCTTGCCCTGCACGCACTTGAGGCCCGCTTCGATGACTTCCCACTTCGACGAGTCGATCATGATCGGCACGCGCGCGATGTCCGGCTCGGATGCGATCAGGTTCAGGAAGCGCACCATCGCCGCCTTCGAATCGAGCATCGCCTCGTCCATGTTGATGTCGATCACCTGCGCGCCGTTCTCGACCTGCTGGCGCGCGACGGCGAGCGCCTCGTCGAACTGGCCGTTGAGGATCATCCGCGCGAATGCCTTCGAGCCGGTGACGTTGGTGCGTTCACCGACGTTGATGAAGAGTGTCCCGGACGTGACGTTGAACGGCTCGAGGCCGGCAAGGCGCATCATGTGATCGGTCATGGCGGTGCGAATTCGTGTGATGTAGGGCGGGCGTTGGGGCTGTCGGTCAGGCGGCGTCGCTGTACTGGCTCGGCCAGCGGCGCGGTTTCACGTCGGCGAGCGCCTTCGCGATCTCGGCGATGTGCTCGGGCGTCGTGCCGCAGCAGCCGCCCGCGAGGTTCACGAGCCCGGCCTGCGCGAATTCCTTCAGGAGGCCCGACGTCACGTCCGGCGTTTCGTCGAAGCCGGTGTCGCTCATCGGGTTCGGCAGGCCCGCGTTCGGGTAGCACGACACGTAGGTGTCGCACAGCTTCGCGAGCTCGGCGATGTACGGGCGCATCAGCGCCGCGCCGAGCGCGCAGTTCAGGCCGAACGTGAGCGGCTTCGCGTGACGCAGCGAATTCCAGAATGCCTCGACCGTCTGGCCCGACAGGATGCGGCCCGACGCGTCGGTCACGGTGCCCGAGATCATGATCGGCAGGCGCTCTCCGGTGTTCTCGAACAGTTCGTCGAGCGCGAAGAGCGCGGCCTTTGCGTTCAGCGTGTCGAAGATCGTCTCGACGAGGAACAGGTCGACGCCGCCATCGAGCAGCGCCTTCGCCTGCTGGTAATACGCGTCGCGCAGCTCGTCGAACGTGACGTTGCGCGCGCCCGGGTCGTTGACGTCCGGCGAGATGCTCGCCGTCTTCGGCGTCGGCCCGATCGCGCCGGCAACGAAGCGCGGCTTGTCGGGCGTGGCGTAGCGGGCGGCGGACTCGCGCGCGAGCCGCGCCGATTCGACATTCATCTCGACGACGAGGTCTTCCATCCCGTAGTCGGCCTGCGCGACCGTCGTCGCGCCGAACGTGTTGGTTTCGACGATGTCCGCGCCGGCCGCGAAATACTGGTCGTGGATCTCACTGATGATCTGCGGCTGCGTGAGCGACAGCAGTTCGTTGTTGCCCTTGATGTCGCGCGGGAAATCCTTGAAACGCTCGCCGCGATACGCGGCCTCGTCGAGCTTGTAGCGCTGGATCATCGTGCCCATTGCGCCGTCGAGGATCAGGATGCGCGATTTCAGCAGCGCGGGCAGGTCGGCGCCGCGCGTGTAGGGCGCGTCGAGCGGGGCGGAAGCGGCGAGAGGGGTCGCGGACATGGCGGAAGAGCGGCGAAGACGGGAAAACCGTCATTGTAGCCGGTGCGCCAAGGCGCCGCCCGGCCCGCCCCAAATGAAAACCCCCGCCCGGCGAACCGGACGGGGGCTTGGATCGGAGTGCTCGCGGCGCCGCCCGAAAGCGGCGAATGGCCCGGCGATGCGCCGGGCCGCGGGTCGTCAGTGCAGGACGACGGGCATCATCATCAGACTGTCGAACTGTCCGAGGAACTCGTCCACTTCGTCGAGCGACGGTTCATCCTCGATCAGTTGCTTCACGTGTGCGCGGAATCGCTCGGCGAGCTCGCCGTCGATGAAGATCTCGCGCTGCGCGTTCTTGTCGACGATTTCGTATCCGCCGGCATTCATCAGATGGTGGCCGGCCTGCGGCGCAAATTCGACGACGCAGTAGTTGGGGCTGTTGTAGATCATTTGCATGGCGGCACTCCTCTTCGCAGTGGCATCTGGCCTTGTTGTCCCGTAGGTGGGGTAGACCTTGCCGGTTTCAAGGGGCTTGCGCTGCACACCCCGTTCTCCCGTTTGCGTGGGGTGTATCGGGTTAGAAGCCGATATCTATCAAACGTTTCTTATTGTGATCCGGAATACCGAAATAGTTGTTAAAGAGTGTCATCGGCCATTTTGGCGAGAGCTTTAATCGGTCGAAATTGCCGATTAGTCGATCGTTACGGCGCGGGCTGCGACGCTGCCGGCGGCGCAGCCGCTGGCGCGGGCGCCTGCTCCGCGGGCGGCGCTGCGGGCTGTGCCGGCTCCATGGCCGGTGCGGCGGAGGCCGGCACGCTGGCGGGCGCGTTCGTTGCGTCTTCGTTCGGTGCGCCTCGCGTCGCGCCATCGGCGGGCGCACCGGGCGGGGCGAGCCGGCCGTGCCACAGCAGCTCGATCTGCGAGCCGTTCGGCTCCGATTGTACGAGCCGCGCGGGCAGCCAGTCGAGCGACGGCGCGAGCCACATGTCGATGCGGCGCGTGTCGCCGTCGCGTCGCGGCAGCCGCATGAAGTGGCGTGCGCGGACGATGCCGGCCTGCGTCTGCACGTCCTCGTCGCCGATCACCGTGATCGGCCAGGTCTCGCCGTTGTTGTTGTCGATCACGAAGAACTGCTGCGTGACGCCCGGCTGGTAGGCGGACGGATTGCCGCGCACGAGCCCCGACAGCTGCATCAGCATGCTGAAGCGATCCTGCACGCCGTCGGGCAGCGGCGCGTTGTTCGGCGTGCGCGTGAAGACCACCTGGCGGATTTCGCGGTTGAAGATCGCGATGTCCTCGGGCCGTTTGCCGCGTTTCTCGACATAGCGGTCGGGCGCGACGCCGAATGCGTCGATGCGGCCTTCGCTGCGGTAGGTGAACGGGCCGACGAACGGCACGGGCATGGACACCGACAGGTCGTAGGTGCGGCCGTCGGTGCGCCAGTGGATCGTGCCGATCATGTTCTGCATCCCGTTGTAGAACGTGTCGTACTGCAGGTCGCCGGGCGGCGGCGCCGCGAACTTCACGCCGTGCGTCGCGGGGCCCGGCGTCGCGGCACTGCCGGCATCGCCGGCCGATGCCGGATGCGTGCCGGATGCGCCTGCCGCGCCGCTCGCGGCTGAGGCGGCTGAGGCGGCTGAGGCGGCTGAGGCGGCGGCTGGCGGCTCGCCTTGCTCGGCCGTTTGCGTCGACGTGAGGACCGGCTCGGGCGACGGCGCGGGCTTCGGTGCAGATTTCGGTGCTGATTTCGGTGCGGCGGGGGCCGGCTTCGCCTGCGCTGGCTCGGCCGGTCGTTCTGCCGGCTTCGGCGCGGGCTGGCGCTCGATCGGCCGCGGCTTCAGCAGCTCGATCTGCACCGGTATCTCGGCGGGCGCGGGCGGCGTGAACGCGTCGCGGCTGCGCGCCAGCCACAACGCCGCGAGCGCGTGCAGCACCAGCACGACGACGAGCGCGACGCCCACGCGCAGCCAGTGGCGGGGCAGGGCGTGACGAGGACGGGTGTCGGCAGGCGGCATCGGCGAAACGGAACAGGGTTGGGGCGGTCGCGGCGCGCATCGCGCGTCACAGCCATCGGACCGCCGGGTGCGCCGCGCGTTCGCGGTACATCGCGCGGGTGTCACACGCCCCGCGTGTCAGGCGTCGCGCGCGTCCGGACTATAGCCGAGTTCGTAAGACAGTTTCTGCGCGCATGCACGCAGCGCGGTATCCATCTCGCCGCCCCACGCGATGTCGAACATGCCTTCCTGGCCGAGCGCGACGATCGCGAGCGCGAGTTCGCCGACCGCGTCGAACACCGGCATGCAGAATGCATGGATCGTTGGCAGCAGCATCCCTTCGACGCGTGCTGCCTGATGCGCGCGCACGTCGGCGAGCACCGCCTCGACCTCGTCGAGCGTGCGCGGGCCGCCGTGATGCGGCGAGCGGCGCGTGTCGGCGAGCTCGCGTTCGAGCATCGCCGCGGTCTTGCTGCGCGGCAGGTACGCGGCGAACAGCAGGCCCGTCGCGGAGCCGAGCAGCGGCATCACGTCGCCGAGCTTCAGCGACGCCTTCGCGGGATGGCTCGATTCCATCCAGTGCACGATCGTCGGCCCCTGGTTGCCCCACACCGCGATGCCGACCGTCTGGTCGACGCGGTCGCGCAACTCGGTCAGCGCGATCCGCGCGAGCTTCACACCGTCGACGCGCGCGAGCCGCGCGAGCCCCATCTGCAGCGCGAAGCCGCCGAGTTCGTAGCGGCCCGACACGGGATCCTGCGACACGACGCCGAGCCGCGAGAAGCTGACCAGATAGCGGTGCGCCTTCGCCGGGCTCATGCCCGCGCGCTGCGCGAGATCGCGCAGCATCATCGCGCGCGGCTCGCTCGTCAGCACGTCGAGCAGGCGGAAGCCGACCTCGATCGACTGGATGCCGGAGCGGACCTTCTCGCCGCCTTCGCCATGCTCGCCGGAGCCGGTGTCGTCGGTGTCGGAATCGGCGAGATCGTCGTCGGGAAGCGGGCTGGCGGGCATGGGCAACGGGGCGCGACAAGGCGGCAAGGGTCGGGACGAAAACGGCGTGCACGATCGTGGCGCGCCGCGCGGATTCACCATCGTAAAATAGATTCCCTCCATCGTCACTACAACGGCAGATACCCCATGAAACTTGCATCGCTGAAGGACGGCACGCGCGACGGCCAGCTGATCGTCGTGTCGCGCGACCTGCACACCGCGGCGATCGCCGATGCGATCGCACCGACGCTGCAGCGCGTCCTCGACGACTGGGCGTTCTACGCGCCGCAGCTGCGCGACCTGTACGACGCGCTGAACCACGGCCGCGCGCGCAACGCGTTCGCGTTCGACCCGGCGAACTGCATGGCGCCGCTGCCGCGCGCCTTCCAGTGGGCCGACGGCTCCGCGTACGTGAACCACGTCGAGCTCGTGCGCCGCGCGCGCGGCGCCGAGATGCCGCCGGAGTTCTGGACAGATCCGCTGATGTACCAGGGCGGCAGCGACGATTTCCTCGGCGCGCGCGACGACATCGTGTGCCCGTCCGAGGCGTGGGGCATCGACTTCGAGGCCGAGGTCGCGGTGATCACCGGCGACGTGCCGATGAGCGCATCGCCCGACGACGCGCTGAAGGCCGTGCGGCTGGTCACGCTCGTGAACGACGTGTCGCTGCGCAACCTGATTCCGGCCGAACTCGCGAAGGGCTTCGGTTTCTTCCAGAGCAAGCCGGCCACCGCATTCGCACCGGTCGCTGTGACGCCCGACGAACTCGGCGACGAATGGCGCGAAGGCCGCGTGCACCGGCCGATGATCGTTCACTGGAACGGCAGGAAGGTCGGCCAGCCCGACGCGGGCACCGACATGGTGTTCCACTTCGGCCAGCTGATCGCGCATGCGGCGAAGACGCGCAACCTGCGTGCCGGCTCGATCGTCGGCTCGGGCACGGTGTCGAACAAGGACGCGAAGCGCGGCTACTGCTGTATCGCCGAGAAGCGCTGCCTCGAGACGATCGAGCACGGCGCGCCGCAGACCGAATTCATGCGCTACGGCGACACCGTGCGCATCGAAATGTTCGACGCGGCCGGCAAGTCGATCTTCGGTGCGATCGAGCAGGCGGTCGCCCCGCCCGACGGCGCGGCCTGACGTCCGCGCGAAACCCGGTCCCGGCCCGCGCGCCGGGTTTCGCCTGATGTTTGCCCGCGCGGGCTTGGCTACACTCGATTCAGGCGTTTCAAGCATTTCACGAACCCGGGAGCTGCGCATGGCCGATCTCGCCGCATACGGCGGTTACGAAGCATTGAAGGTGACGCGCCGCGATCATGGCGTGCTCGACATCGTGATGAGCGGCGAGGGCGCCAACCGCAGCGGCCTCGCGACCGCGAACGAGCGCATGCATCGCGAGCTCGCCGACATCTGGCGCGACGTCGACCGCGATCCCGACACGCGCGTCGCGGTGATCCGCGGCGAGGGCAAGGGTTTTTCGGCGGGCGGCGATCTCGCGCTCGTCGAGGCGATGGCGAACGACTTCGACGTGCGCGCCCGCGTGTGGCGCGAGGCGCGCGACCTCGTCTACAACGTGATCAACTGCAGCAAGCCGATCGTGTCCGCGATGCACGGCCCGGCCGTCGGCGCGGGGCTCGTCGCCGGGCTGCTCGCCGACATCTCGATCGCCGCGAAGGATGCGCGCATCATCGACGGCCATACGCGGCTCGGCGTCGCGGCCGGCGATCACGCGGCGATCGTGTGGCCGCTGTTGTGCGGGATGGCGAAGGCGAAGTATTACCTGCTGCTGTGCGAACCGGTGAGCGGCGAGGAGGCCGAGCGGATCGGCCTCGTGTCGCTCGCGGTCGAGCCGGCGGACCTGCTGCCGAAGGCGTACGAGGTCGCGGAGCGGCTCGCGCACGGATCCCAGTCGGCGATCCGCTGGACCAAGTACGCGCTGAACAACTGGCTGCGCAGCGCCGGGCCAACCTTCGATACGTCGCTCGCGCTCGAATTCATGGGCTTCTCGGGGCCCGACGTTCAGGAGGGCATCCGCTCGCTGCGCGAGCGGCGCCCGCCAGACTTCCCCGGCGACGCACCGTTCTGACGCGCGTTATGATCGGACCAAGGGCGGCCGCACGACTCGTGCCGACCGCATCGCCCACCCAGCCAACCAGGATGCCCGTATGACGACCGATGCCCCCGGCTCCAATCCTTTTGCCGGCTTTGCCGGTTTCAAGCCTGCCGACATGCTCGACCGGATGTGGGACATGATGCGGATGTCGCCGTTCGGCGGGATGGCGTCGTTTCCCGGCGCCGCGTCGGGGCTGCCGCCGTCGCTGTCGAGCATGTCCGACATGATGGCGCCGCTCACGAGCGTCGAGGAGCTCGACAAGCGAATCACCGATCTGCGCGCGGTCGAGCAGTGGCTCAAGCTCAATCTCGGCATGCTGCAGTCCGCGATCCAGGCGCTCGAGGTGCAGCGCGCGACGCTCGCGACGCTGCGTGCGTTCGGGGCGTTCGCGCAAAGCTCGATGTCGGCGGCCGAGGAAGCGGCGGTCGCGGCCGCGCAAGCGGCGTCCGCGCCGCGCGCCGATGCGCCGCAAGCGCCGGATGCCGCTGGCGCGGCTGACGCACCGCCGGCAGGCGACGCCGCGCAGCAGGCGTTCGATCCGGCCGGCTGGTGGAACCTGCTGCAGGCGCAGTTCAACCAGCTCGCGAGCCTCGCGATGACGCAGCCGGGCGCGCAGCCCGCGGAGCCGGGCGCCGCGCCGTCCGGGCAGACCGCATCGACGGCGCGGGCGGAGCAGCCCGCACCGGCTGCGGCCGCGGCCGCCGCGCCGCGCAAGCCGGCCGCGAAGCGTGCGAAGCCGGCAGGATCGGCCGCGGCGCGCGCGGCGGCGGCCTCGTCGCCCGAAACGCGTCCGCCGAAGCGCTCGACGTGACGCGAACCGGATAGCAGGTCGATCATGCGGCTCGCGCTCGTGCTGATGGGGGGCGGCGCACGTGCCGCCTACCAGGTCGGCGTGCTGAAGGCGCTGGCCGAGATCGCGCGCGAGGCCGATCCGAACCGGCACACGGTACCGTTCACGGTTGTCTGCGGCTCGTCGGCCGGCGCGATCAATGCGACGTCGATCGCGAGCCACGCGGACGACTTTTCGCACGGCGTGCGGCGTCTGCTCGAATTCTGGGAGCCGCTGCGCGCGGACTACGTCTATCGCACCGACTGGCTCGGCATCGCGGCGGCGGGCGCACGCTGGCTCGCGACGATGTCATTCGGCTGGGCGGCGCGCCGCTCGCCGCGCGGGCTGCTCGATAACGCTCCGCTCGCGCACCTGCTGCAGCGCGAGCTGAGCTTTCACCGGATCGAGCAGATGCTCGAGAGCAGGCTGCTGCACGCGCTCTCGGTGACGGCGCTCAGCTATTCGAGCGGCCGGCACCTGACGTTCTACCAGGCCGCCGAGCCGATCCAGGCATGGCGGCGCGCGCAGCGCACCGCGCGGCTCGTCGATCTGTCGGCATCGCACCTGCTCGCGTCGTCGGCCATTCCGTTCGTGTTTCCGGCCGTGCCGCTCGTGCTCGACGGCCAGATCGAATATTTCGGTGACGGCTCGATCCGGCAGGTCGCGCCGCTGTCGCCGGCGATCCACTTCGGCGCGCACCGGATCGTCGTCGTCGGCGCGGCCGATCCGCGGCCGGAGATTCCGGCCGCGAACGGCTCGGGACGGGTGCGCGGCTACCCGACGCTCGCGCAGATCGGCCAGCAGGTGCTCGCGAGCGTGTTTCTCGACTCGATCGGCTCGGACATCGAGCGGATCGAGCACATCAACCGGATGATCGAGCACCTGCCGCACCAGGTCGAAGTGGACAGCGGCTGGCGGCACGTCGACGTGCTCGCGATCGCGCCGTCCGAGCGCATCGAGCTGATCGCCGCGAAACACCTGAAGCAGATGCCGGCGACGATGCGCGGGCTGCTCGGCGCGATCGGCGGCAGCCAGCCGGCCGGCGCGTCGTTCGCGAGCTACCTGCTGTTCGAGGAAGCCTTCACGCGCGAGCTGATCGAGCTCGGCTATCGCGACGGGCGCGCGCAGCGCGACACGCTGGCGAACTGGATCGCGGGGGCCGACGGCGGCAGCGCGCCGGCATCCGGCATGCCGCCGGAGAGCGGCCGCGCGATCGGCGAAATACGGGTCTGACGCGAGCAGAGCGGGGCCGAAACGGATGAAACTTACATATCGGTTGCGTTTTCGCGACGCCTGCCCGCGACCGATCGCCGCACCGCAGGTGGCGGCGCGCGACCGGTTCCGCGTCTCGGAACCGTCATGCGCACGTGCTATCATGGCCGCCGCCGTATACACCATATCGAGCAGCCCGCCGGTCCGGCGGTCGCACGGGAGCCCGTCAGGGAACCGCGTGGCGCCGGGCGGGCTCGCCACCGAGCCGGCCTGCGCCGGCCCCCACATCAGGCACGCGCGGCCGGTTCCGTTCGAGCGGAGCGGGGTCGCGGCGTGCTTCAAGGCGGCGACGCGGCCGCCCGGCTGCCGGAGGCGGAAACTGCGTCCCGGGGGCTGGATACACGCGTAAAATTACAGTCTTGGCTGCGAAAGGCGCGCTCGCGCGCCGACGCGGCAACAGTCACGTTTAGAGAAGTCGCATTGCGCAGAACAGGGGTGGGACCATCATGAACACCATGCTTTATCCGGAACTTTACAGGTCGCTCGAAGCTGTCCGCTGGGACATGGAGAAGGACATTCCGTGGGACAAGTTCGACGCTTCGCTGCTCACCGACGAGCAGGCGAAGACGATCAAGATGAACGCGATCACCGAATGGTCGGCGCTGCCCGCGACGGAAATGTTCCTGCGCGACAACCAGCACGACAGCGACTTTTCCGCGTTCATGAGCGTGTGGTTCTTCGAGGAGCAGAAGCATTCGCTCGTGCTGATGGAATACCTGCGCCGCTTCCGGCCGGAAATGGTGCCGACCGAAGAGGAACTGCACGCGGTGCGCTTCGAGTTCGATCCGGCGCCGCCGCTCGAGACGCTGATGCTGCATTTCTGCGGCGAGATCCGCCTGAACCACTGGTATCGCTGCGCGGCCGACTGGCACACCGAGCCGGTCATCAAGCACATCTACGAAACGATTTCGCGCGATGAAGCGCGCCATGGCGGCGCCTACCTGCGCTACATGAAGAAGGCGCTGAACAATTGCGGCGACGTCGCGCGCGCGGCGTTCGCGAAGATCGGCGTGCTGATGGCGTCGGCGCGCCGCACCGAGAAGCCGCTGCACCCGACCAACCTGCACGTGAACCAGGCGCTGTTCCCGCGCGACACCGTGCAGTCGCGCCTGCCCGATCCGGAATGGCTCGAGCGCTGGCTCGACGAGCAGATCCGCTTCGACGGCGAATGGGAAAAGAAGGTCGTCGAACGGATCCTGCACAACCTGTCGATCCTGTTCGAGCGCACGTTCGCGACCGCCCAGGAGCTGAACCGCTACCGCAAGGAAGTCACCGGACGCCTGCAGTCCGAAAGTGGCCCGTCGTCGGCCGCGCAACCGGCTTGAGGCTGCGCGGCATCGCAGCCGGCGTGAAGCGCCGCCGGTCGCGATCGCCGCAGTGTATTCCCGCATGAAGCCCGCCCGGCCATCCGGCGGGCTTTTTATCTGGCGCCGCCGTGTTCCGTCGCGACGTGCACCGCGCGCCGCTCTCGCCAACCGATATTCATCATGTCCGCTACCTTCGAACGCAAGCTGATCACCCGCGACGCCTTGGTTGCCCTGCGCGCTTCGCTGCCTTCGCCCGTCGTGTTCACGAACGGCGTGTTCGACATCCTGCACCGTGGCCACGTCACGTATCTCGCCGATGCGAAGGCGCTCGGCGCATGCCTGATCGTCGGCGTGAACAGCGATGCGTCGGTGCGCATGCTCGGCAAGGGCGACGACCGTCCGATCAACCGCGAGGAAGACCGGATGGCGTTGCTCGCGGCGCTGGAAAGCGTCGACTGGGTCGTGAAATTCGAGGAAAAGACGCCGGTGTCGCTGATCGAGGCCGTCCGTCCGGACATTCTCGTGAAGGGCGGCGACTACGACATGGACGTGCTGCCGGAATCGGCCATCGTGCGCAGCTGGGGCGGGCGTGCGCTCGCGATTCCGTTCGAGCACGACCGCTCGACCACCGCGCTGCTGAAGAAGGTGCGCGCGCAGCAGTCCTGATGCGGGTGCCGCGCCGTCAGGGCGCGGAAGCCGCGAGCGGCTCGGCCGTCACGGCCGGCGGGCCGATCGGACCGCCGATCACGGGCTGATCGCTCGCCTGCGCGAGCGGCATCGCATGCAACGCATCGGGCCGAACCTGCCGGGACAGCACGCCCGGTTCGCGCGGGCCTGCCGCCGGCAGCGGCCCGAACACGCCGCGCACGGCGACGAACGCAAGCAGGTTCGCGAGAATGAGAACAGCGATCAGCCAGCGCAGCATCGTCGACACTCCTCGTCGTTGTTCAGTCGTTCAACCGTTCGGTCGGGCCGGCCGCACGGCACGCGCGGCGGTTGCCGCCGGCGATCTTACGCGTCGGCCGGGCCGCAGGCATGCGCGGCCGGCATTCTGCATGGGCGCACGCACCGGCGCCCGCTTTCCATCCTCACCGTGACGAAGCCCGCAGCCGAGCCTGCATCAACGCGCCCGGCGCGATGCCGACCGGTTTCCGTCAATTCTGCGCCGCGGCTTCTGCGGCGATCAACGCAAGCCCCGACAGGATCAGCGCGTCGTGCCGCGTATGCGGCAGCGTCAGCGCGCGCGCGACATCGTCCGCCGCGCCGCCTGCCAGCACGAGCCGCACGGGTGCCTGCCACGCAGCGGCGAGATCGCGCCATGCGCGCTCGATCAGCCCCGCCTGCGCATACAGGCAGCCCGCCGACAGCGAGCGCGGCGTATCGACCTGGAACGGCTCGGCCTGCGCGCCCGCGAGCAGCCCGCTCGCGATGTCGGTGGTCAGCGTCGGCAACTGCGCGGTGTGCGTGCCGAGCGCGCGCATCATCAGGGCCCAGCCCGGCGCGATCAGCCCGCCGGCGAAGCGGCCGTCCGCGCGCAGCGCTTCGAGCGTCGTCGCCGTGCCGAACGTCGCGATCAGCAGATGCTCGCCCGGAAACGCCGCCCGTGCACCGATCAGGCCGGCCCAGCGATCGCTGCCAAGCTGCTCGGGCGTCGTATAGCCGTTCGTCACGCCGCATTGCGCAGGCCGCGAGCGGATCGTCGTGCGCGCCAGGCCCGGCCAGCGGGCGTCGAGCAGCGCGTCGAGCCGCGCGGCCACGTCGGCGCCCGCGACGTTCGAGATCCATGCGCCATGCGGACGCGGCAGGGACGACCAGTCGGGATCGGCACCGCCGTCGCGCGTATGGCCGAATGCGCCGGTCTCGACGAGCGTGCGCTGCGCGTCGGCGAGCGCCCACTTGATCCGGCTGTTGCCGGCGTCGATCAGCAGATGCGGTTCGTTCATTGCGCTTCGCGCAGCGATATGTCGCCGGCCGCGATCGCCTTGATGCCGTCGGGCGTGTCGAGCAGCAGTTGGCCGGTCGCGTCGATGCCCGTCGCGATGCCGCGCACGCGTTCGACGCCCTGTTCGAGTAGCACGACTTCGCGTCCCGCGTACGCGTGCAGCGCGTGCCAGCGCGGCAAGAACGGCGCGAGCCCGTCGGTGCCGAACTGCGCGAGTGCGGGCGTGAGCGCGTTCAGCGCCGCGGCGAGCGTATCGGTGAGGTTCGCCGATGCGCATGCGGCCGACAACGCGGCCGGCGGCAGCCCGCTCGCGAGCGACGCTTCGCGCGCACGCAGCGCATCGACCTGCGCGGCGACGGCCTCCGCGCCGCGCACGTTGATACCGAAGCCGATCACGACGGCGGTCGCGTCGGCGGTGGTCCAGACGGTTTCGATCAGGATCCCGGCAAGCTTGCCGACGATGCGCGACGTGCCGTCGTCGGTGGTCGTCAGCAGCAGGTCGTTCGGCCACTTGAGCGCGACGCGCGAGTGGGCGTCGAGCGGCAGCGTGGCGAGCCCTTCCGCGAGCGCGACGCCGATCGCGATGCTGAGGCCGCCGAGCGCATCGACGGGGCGCGGCACGATGCAGCCGACCGAGCACAGCAGTGCGTTGCCAGGCTGCGCGAACCAGGGACGGCCTTGCCGGCCGCGGCCCGCCGTCTGCTCGAACGCGACGCGCACGAGCGGCGCGGGCAGCGCGTTCGCGGTGCGCGGCAGCGCCTTGAGGCGCGTCGCGACGTCGGCGTTGGTCGAGCCGGTGGCGGCGACGATGTCGAGCGGCCACGCGCGCGGCGCGGCGTCCAGGTGCGCCTCGAGCCGGTTGCGCGCGATGTGCGCGTCGCCGGAATCGGGCGTGTCGGAGGAGGTGGGGGCGTTCATGGCGCCTATTGTAGCGACAGGGGGCAGTACGTGACGGGCGGCGCGCCAGGTCATGCCCGTCGCGCCGCCGCCGCGCGTTCGTGCCCGCGCCGCCGACGCACCGCTACGGCGCGACGACCGGATGCTTCAACGCATGCGCGGTCTCGATCCACTGCGCGTGGAACGCGTCCGCGTCGGGTCGCAGCCCCAGCTCGCCGTTGCGATAAGCCATCGCGAGCGTCTGCACGGCTTCCGGCAGCTCGTGCTCCGCCGCACGGCGATACAGCGCGAGCGCGCGCGCCTCGTCGCGCGGCACGCCGCTGCCTTCTCGGTACGCGTTCGCAAGCATGAAATCCGCGGCCGGGATGTCCGCGCGCGACGCGATCTCGAACCAGTGCGCGGCCTGCACCGGATCGGCTGCGACGCCATAGCCGCTGCGATAGATCAGCCCGAGGTAATACGCGGCGGCTGGCTCGCCTTGGCCGGCCGCTTCGCCGAGCAGCGTGCGGGCGCGTGCGTAGTCCTTCGGGATGTCGCCGCTGCCGAGCAGCAGCGCCTTGCCGAGTGCCAGCTGCGCACGCCGTGCGGCCGGCGTGTCGGCTTTCGTGTCCGCCTGCGCGGCGGTTTCGAGCCAGCCGCGTCCCTCGTCGCGCAGCCCCGGCTCGCGCGCATCGACGAGCGCGATGCCGAGCGCCGCCTGCGCGTCGCCCGAGCCGTGCCGCGCGAGGGTGCGCAACTGCGCGAGCGCGTGCGGCTCGACGGCCTGCGCGACCATCGCCTGCCATTCGTCGAGCTGCGCGGCGCTCGGCGCGGGGCCGGCGGCGCGCCAGCCGGTCGCAGCGACCACGGCCGCAACGGTGATGGCCGCCGCCGCGAGCAACGCGGCCGGCGGGAGTTTCGCGCGCAGCAGGCGCCGCGCGGCGGTGGTGAAGCCGGCCTCGGCAGGCCGCATCGTCCGGATCGGTTGCATCGCGGGTCTCGTGGTCATTGCGTGAGGTCGATCTCGTAGATGGCGAGGTTCTTGCCCGAGCCGTCGTCGGCCGCGACCTGCGTGAGGCCGGTCAGGCCGGCTGCCGCCGCGTCGCCGAGCCGGTTCGGCGCGGACGTGAACTGCACGTGCGCGACCGAGCTCGCCAGCTTCGTGAAGCGCCAGCTGCGCTGCGCGCCGTCCGCCGCGCGCGTGATCGCGCCGCGCTTCTTGATGAACGCGATCAGCACGTCGCGGTTCGCGTCGGGCGATGCGAAGATCGTCTTGCTGCCGTCGAGGCCCGGGAAGTTGCCGCCACCGCTCGCGCGGTAGTTGTTGGTCGCGACGATGAACTGCGCGTTCGGGTCGATCGGCGCGCCCTTGTACGTCAGGTTCCTGATCCGGCTGCCGACCGGCTGCGTGACGTCGATCTCGTAAGCGAGATCCGCGGACGTGAACATGTCGAAGTTGTAGCCGGGGAAGCTGCTGACGAGCGGTTGCACCGTCGCCTTGGTCGGATCGATCGTGTTGAAGCGCTTCGCGGCCGTCTCGAGCCAGTTCTTCACGTCGCTGCCGCTCACCTTTACCGCGTACACGGTGTTCGGATACAGATACAGGTCGGCCGCGTTGTTGATCGCAAGTGCGCCGGGCGCGACGTCGGTGTAGTCGCTGCCGCCGCCGAAGCCGCTCTTGAACGGCGCGCTGACCGACAGCACCGGCAGCGATGCGTATTGCGGCAGGTTCGCCTGCACGTAGGTCTTCACGTAATCGGCCTGCGCCTCGTTGACGATCTGGATCGCGCCCGGATCGCCGACGTCCGCGAAGTACGAGTTCATCCGGTAGTCGGTCGAGCCGATCGGCGTCTTCACGTAGTCGATCGTCGCCTGGTGTTCGGCGGCGATCGCGGCGGACACCGACGGATCGGCGGCGACGTAGCTCTTGTCCGCGTTCTGGATCGGCCGCGCCTCGACGGTCGTCTGCGACTTGTCGACGCTCCACGTCTTGCCGTCGAACGTCAGGCCGAGCTTGATCACGCCGAGATGCTTGCCCCAGTAGTTGGCCATCACGGTCGGCACGCCGTTGACGGTGCCCTTCGCCTTGTCGACGCCCGGCAGGTTGAACTGCGCCACGGTGCTGTTCGCGTCCGGGAACACCTGGTGCGAGTGGCCGATCAGCATCGCGTCGATGCCGGGCACCTTCGACAGCCACCAGCTGCCGTTCTCCATGGTCGGCGAATACGCGGTGTTGTCGAGGCCGCCGTGCGAGATCGCGACGACGAGATCGGCGCCCTTCGCGCGCATCTCCGGGATGTACTTCTCGGCCGCTTCCTTCAGGCCGGTCGTGTAGACCTTGCCGTCGAGCCAGCGCTTGTCCCAGCTCATGATCGCGGGCGGCGTGAAGCCGATGATGCCGATCTTCACCGGCGCGCTGATGGTCTTGCCGTCGGGCGCGACGGCCGTCACCGTGCGGGTCAGGATCGTGTACGGCGTGAACAGCGGCGCGTTGGTCTTCGCGCTGATCACGTTCGCGAGCACCTGCGGGAAGCTCGGGCCCGCGCACTTCTTCTGCTGCGCGGGGGCCGGCAGCCCGTCGACGTCGAACGTGTTGCCGGTCACCTGCGACAGGTACGGCAGCCCGTAGTTGAACTCATGGTTGCCGATCCCGCCGCCGTCGAACTTCGCCGCGTTCATCACCTTGTAGATCGCGAGCGTCTGGTCGCAGCCGATCGGGTTCACGAGCGCCTGGTAGTCCGACAGCGCGGTGCCCTGGATCGTGTCGCCGTTGTCGAGCAGCAGCGTGTTCGGGTACTGCGCGCGCGCCTGCGCGATCAGCGTCGACACGCGCTCGAAGCCGAGCGACTTGTCGGCGGCGAGCTTGAAATAGTCGTACGACAGCACGTTGGTGTGCAGGTCGGTCGTTTCGAGCAGCGCGAGCGTGGCCGTCGTGCCGGCGGGCGCCTGCGTCTGCGACGACGGCGGGGCGGTGACGTCGTCGCCGCCGCAACCGGCGAGGGCGAAGGCGAGGCTGGCGAGCGCGGCGGCGGCGGTCACGCGGCGGCGGGAAAGCGGGGGGAGACGCATCGATTGTCCTGTTCTGTGTTCTGTTCTATGAATCGCGAGGAGCGCAGCGAAATGGCGGCGCGGGCGCCGACGGCCTGACGTGCGGCGCGTGAGAGTATCGAAAGGAAACGTGACGGAAGAATGAAAGGTCGCGTGCCCGGCACGCCGTTCCGGCGGCGAACCCCGTGCCGTGGCGGGGCGGGCATCCGCAAAGAGGCGCCTCTCACCCGGCATTTCCGCCGGACGCCGCCGGCTGCGCGCCCCGACGGAAATCCTCACGTCGCGGCGCCGGACGGTTCGCTACAATGGCCGCTGTCATCCTTTTGCAAACAACCCGCCCTTGGACTTCGAGACACCTCCCGGCCTGTTGGTCGACGCCGGCGGCCAGGGCCAGACGGTGCGCCTGACCGGCCAGTGGACCGCGCTCGCGCTCGCACGCAATCGCGGCGAGGTCGCGCGCCGCATCGCGGGCATCGCGTCCGGACGCGTGAACGAATGGGACCTGTCCGGCATCGAGCGGCTCGACCACGTCGGCGGCCAGGCGCTGTGGCGCGTATGGGGCCGCAAGCTGCCGGCGGGCGTCGAGCTGACCGACACGCAGCGCACGATCTTCGAGCGGATCGAACGTCTCGACAGCCAGCGCGAGGCACCCGAGCGCGTCGTGCGCTTCGATCCCGTCACGCGCCTCGGCCAGGCGATCTTCGCGTTCGGCGAACACCTGCAGGGCGGCATCGCGATGTTCGGCCTCGTGATCCTCGACGCGCTGTCGGTGCTGCGCCGTCCGCAGACGATGCCGTGGAAGGAAACCTCGGCGAACATCTACAGCGCCGGCGCGCAGGCGCTGCCGATCACCGCGCTGGTCGCATTCCTGATCGGCATCGTGCTCAGCTATCTGTCCGCGCAGCAGCTGCAGATGTTCGGCGCGAACCGCTACATCGTGAACATCCTCGGGCTGTCGGTGATTCGCGAACTCGGGCCCGTGCTTTCGGCGATCCTCGTCGCGGGCCGCTCGGGCTCGGCGATCACCGCGCAGATCGGCGTGATGCGCGTGACCGAGGAGCTCGACGCGATGCGCGTGATGGGCATTCCGCACGGGCTGCGGCTGATCCTGCCGCGCGTGCTCGCGCTCGGCGTCGCGATGCCGCTGCTCGTGATGTGGACCAACATCGTCGCGCTGACGGGCGGCGCGCTTGCCGCGAAGTTCGTGCTCGGGATCGACGTCAACTATTTCGTGCGCTCGCTGCCGGGCGTCGTGCCGATCGCGAACCTGTACATCGGCCTCGGCAAGGGCGTCGTGTTCGGCATGCTGATCGCGCTGGTCGCATGTCATTTCGGTTTCCGGATCAAGGCGAACTCGCAAAGCCTCGGCGAAGGCACGACGACGTCGGTCGTGTCGTCGATCACGGTCGTGATCCTCGCCGACGCGGTGTTCGCGATCCTGTTCCAGAACGTGGGGCTCGGATGAACGCGTCGAATGAATCGCCGGCCGGTGCCGCGCCGGCCGATGGCGCCAGCGCACATGCCACGGCAGTCGGCGCGGGCACGGTCGGCATGCCGCCGGCGGCGGCCGCGCATGGCGGCGACCTCGTGATCGAGGTGCGCAACCTGACCAAGCGCTACGGGCGCAACATCATTCACCAGAAGCTCGATTTCGACGTGCGGCGCGGCGAGATCGTCGCGATCGTCGGCGGCTCGGGCTCGGGCAAGACGACGCTCGTGCGGCAGATCCTCGGCCTCGAGCGGCCGACGTCGGGCACGATCAAGGTGTTCGGCGAAGACACGTCGAAGATCGACGACGCGACCGCGCGGATGATGCGCACGCGTTCGGGGATGCTGTTCCAGCAGGGCGCGCTGTTTTCGTCGATGACGGTGTTCGACAACGTCGCGCAGCCGCTGCGCGAGCTCGGCCGCGTGCCGTCGGACCTGCTGCACGACATCGTGATGCTGAAGCTCGAGATGGTCGGGCTGCCGTGCAAGCACGCGTCGAAGATGCCGGCCGCGCTGTCGGGCGGGATGGTGAAGCGGGTCGGCATCGCGCGCGCGATCGCGCTCGAGCCCGAGCTGCTGTTCCTCGACGAGCCGACCGCTGGCCTCGACCCGCAGGCGTCCGACGAATTCGTCGAGTTGATCGCGACGCTGCATCGCACGCTCGGGCTGACCGTCGTGATGGTGACGCACGATCTCGACACGATGGTCGCGCTGTCGACGCGCGTCGCGGTGCTGGCCGATCGCAAGGTGCTGGTCGCGGCGCCGGTCGAGGAGGCCGCGAACGTCGACCATCCGTTCATCCACGAATATTTCCTGGGGCTGCGCGGGCGCCGCGCACTGCAGGCGCTGCCGCCCGAGCGGCGCGCGAAGCTGCCGAAGGCGGCCCTCGAGCCGGCGCTGTCGAGCGTCGAATTGTAGGAAAGGCAAGAAGCAAGGAACCCGCGAATGGAAAACAAATCACATGCGTTCTGGGCCGGCCTGTTCACGATCGCGCTGACGCTGGCGATCGCGGGCACCGTGTTCTGGTTCAACGTCGACCGGACCGTGCGCGTGCCGTACGACCTGCTCGCGCGCACCAACGTGACGGGCCTGTTCCCGGACGCGGCCGTGCGCTTTCGCGGCCTCGACGTCGGCAAGGTGCAGTCGATCGGCTTCGACCGCACGCACCCGGGCCAGATCCGGATCCGGATTCTCGTCGACCACGATGCGCCGATCACGCAGTCGACCTACGGCAGCCTCGGCTTCCAGGGCGTGACGGGCATCGCGTTCGTGCAGCTCGAGGATACGGGCCGCGACCTGGCGCCGCTGCCGTCGTCGCCGAAGGCGATCGCGCAGATCCCGATGCGGCCGAGCCTGTTCGACCAGATCCAGGAGCGCGGCGACGTGCTGCTGCGGCAGCTCGAACTGGCCGCGAAAAGCGCGAACGCGCTGATGTCGCCCGAGATGCGCGAGCAGTTGCGCGCGACGGCCGAAAGCCTGCAGCACGCGGCCGATGGCGCGACGACGCTGTCGAAGCAGCTCGCGCCGGCGGTGGCCGCGCTGCCGGAAACGATGCACCAGGTCGATCGCGCGATGGCGTCGGCGAACACGCTGCTGCAGCCGAACGGGCCGCTCGTGTCGAACCTGAACAAGGCCGGCTCGGCTGCCGAGCAGGTCGGCGTCGCGCTGAACGACCTGAACGCGCGGGTCCAGTACGACACGCTGCCGCGCTTCAACGCGCTGGCCGGCAGCGTCGGCGATGCGTCGCGGCAATTGAAGGACGTCGCCGGTGAACTCGGCCGCAATCCGAGCAGTCTGTTGTTCGGTTCGCCCGGCTCCGCGCCCGGCCCCGGCGAGGCGGGCTTCGTCTGGCCGGGGGCAGGGGCCGCGGCCGGGAAATGAAGCCGATCGACAGTCCATCGACGTTGATCGGCCGGCCCGGCGCGAGACCGGGCCACGACGCCATCGAAACCGGAAACATCATGCAGGAACATGCCATGCCACGAATCCCTGATCGCGGGCTGCGTCCCGCCGCGACCGCGCTCGCGATGCTGACGCTCGTGTTCGCCGCCGGCTGCGCCGGCAACAGTGCGGCGCTGTCGAACGTCCGCTACGACCTCGGGCCGGCCGCATCGGCCGTCACGGCCGGCACGGGCCCCGCGCTGAAGGTGCTCGACGTCGCCGCGCCCGACGCGCTCGACACGGACAAGTTCGTCTACCGGCTCGCGTATGCGGATGCGCAGCGCATGGCCGTCTATCGCGACAGCCGCTGGATCGCGCCGCCCGCGCAACTGCTCACGCAGCGGCTGCGCGGCGCGTTGTCGTCGCGCGGCGCGGTGCTCGAGGGTTCCGACGGCGTGCGCGCGCCGACGCTCAAGGTCGACCTGAACGAATTCGAGCAGGTGTTCGACGGGGAGTCGAAGAGCCACGGCGCGGTCACCGCGCGCGCGACGCTGGTGCAGGGCGGCAAGGTGCTCGGCCAGCGCACGTTCGTCGCGCGCGCGCCATCGAGCACGCCCGATGCGGCCGGCGGCGCGCGGGCGCTCGCGGCCGCGAGCGACGAGCTCGTGTCGCAGATCGCCGCGTGGGTCGGCGTGCAGGCGTACGCGGGCAACCCGTGACGCCGCACGCGCAGCCGCGATGAGCGCGCCGGGCACGTCGCGCGCGTCGTCGCTGGCGCGGCAGGCGTTCGCCGCGTATGCGGCGCTCATCGTCTATGCATCGCTGTATCCGTTCGGCGGCTGGGTATCGCTCGGCATCGGGCCGTTCGATTATTTGTTCGCTCCGATGCAGCGTTATGTGACCGCGTTCGACGTGGTCACCAACGTGCTCGGCTACATGCCGTTCGGCGCACTCGGCGTGCTCGCGCTGCATCCGCGCTGGCGCGGCGTCGCCGCGACGCTGATCGTGGGCGGCCTCGGCGTGCTGCTGTCGGGATCGATGGAGGCGCTGCAGACCTACCTGCCGACGCGCGTCGCGTCGAATCTCGACCTCGCGGCCAACGCGCTCGGCGCGCTGCTCGGCGCGGCGCTCGCGGCACCGGCCACCGGCGCGCTGCTCGACCGCGGCGCATTGCGCCGGCTGCGCTTCGCGTGGTTCGAGACCGACGGCGCGACGCCGCTGCTGCTCGCCGCGCTGTGGCCGTTCGCGATCCTGTTTCCGTCGCCGTTCCTGTTCGGCATCGGCGACTGGCCGGCCGCGCTGTGGGAGCGCGCCGACGGCTCGATGCAGGACGCGCTGCTCGCATGGCTGCCGGCCGCGTGGCGCGTGAGCGAATGGCCCGAGCGCGTCGACGGCTGGCTGTCCGACTCCGCGTGGGAAGCCGCGCTCGGCGGGTTGATGCTGTTCGCCGCGTTGGCGATCGCGTCGCTCGCGATGCGTGCCGGCGCGCCGCGCGTGCGGCTCCTGATCGCGTTCGTCGGCGCGACGCTCGCGCTGAAGGCGGCCTCGACCTTCATGCAGTCGAGCACCGGCCTCGTCGTCGTGTGGGCGACGCCCGGCGCGCGGCTCGGCATCGAGCTCGGCTTCGCGGCGGCGCTGCTCGCGTTGCGCGTGCCGGCCGCGTGGCGCGCGCTGCTCGCGGCGCTCGCGCTGCTGGCCGGTGTGGTGCTCGTCAACCTGCTGCCCGTCAACCCGTTCTTCGATTTCACGCTGTCGGGCTGGCGGCAGGGCCGCTACGTGCACTTCAACAGCATCGCGCGCTGGCTTGCGTGGATCTGGCCCTACGCGGCGCTGATCTGGCTCGGTCAGCGGGTCGAGCACGCGTGGCTGCCGGCCGCGCGGCGGCGCTGACGCCGCAGGAGCGGCAACGGGGCCGCGCGGCCGCGCCTCGCGGCGATCGCGGGCAGCCGTGCGCGCCGGTCGCTATAATCGTCCGCACATCCGTTGCCGCGCGCAACGGCAATCGCCCTTCTTTCCGCCCGGCACCGCACCGGGCCGCTCGTCACCATCATGGATTCCTACTACCAGCACCACGTCTTTTTCTGCCTGAATCAGCGCGATCCGGGCGCCGAGCGTCCGAGCTGCGCGCAATGCGATGCGCAGACCATGCAGGAGTACGCGAAAAAGCGCGTGAAGGAACTCGGCCTCGCGGGGCCCGGCAAGGTGCGCATCAACAAGGCCGGCTGCCTCGACCGCTGCGAGGAAGGGCCGGTGATGGTCGTGTATCCGGAGGGCACGTGGTACACGTACGTCGATCAGGCCGACATCGACGAGATCGTCGAATCGCACCTGCGCGACGGCAAGGTCGTCGACCGCCTGAAGATCTGAGCGGGCTGGCCGAATGAACGTTCATACGCAGAAGTCGCTGATCCCCGGCCCGGTCGGGCAGATCGAAATCGCGGTCGACCTGCCCGACGCCGTGCGCGAAGGCGGCGCCGCGCCGCGCGGCATCGCGCTCGTCGCGCATCCGCATCCGCTGTTCGGCGGCACGATGGACAACAAGGTCGCGCAAACGCTCGCGCGCACGCTGGTCCAGCTCGACTACGTGGTGTACCGGTCGAACTTCCGCGGCGTCGGCGCGACCGAGGGCGTGCACGACAACGGCATCGGCGAGGCCGACGACCTGCTCGCCGTGCTCGCGCACATGCGCGCGCAGCCCGCCTATGCGGACCTGCCGCTCGTGCTCGCGGGCTTCTCGTTCGGCACTTTCGTGCTGTCGCACGTCGCGAAGCGGTTGCGCGACGCGGGCGAGACGGTCGAGCGGATGGTGTTCGTCGGCACGGCCGCGAGCCGCTGGCAGGTCGCCGACGTGCCGGAGAACACGCTCGTGATCCATGGCGAAACCGATGACACGGTGCCGATCGGATCGGTCTACGACTGGGCGCGGCCGCAGGAACTGCCGGTCGTCGTGATCCCCGGCGCCGAGCATTTCCTGCATCGCAAGCTGCACGTGCTGAAGCGCATCATCGTCGACGCGTGGCGTTGATCCGCTGAACCCGGCGTGCGGCGCCGCCGCCGCACGACCGCGATGCCGCCGCGCGCGCGACATCGCGCCGCGCCGTGTCACGACACGATCGCACATGCCCGCTCCAGCGCGGCGCAACCCGGCTTGCACGGCGCCTGCGCACGCCTTTCGCGCGGCTTCGCGCACGATTCTCCGCAGCGAAGCCGCGCTATCCTCCCGAAGCCTGGGTGTGGCCACCTGAGCCATGGTTCGCGAAAACGCCGTTCGCGGCCACGTATAATGGCCGCATTTCGCGTCGCCCGCGGCCCGGCCGGGCCCATGCGGCGCTCGTTTCGCCGCCTGTCCGCCCGCTCGCGACGGCCGCGAACCGAACGCGTCCGCACGAGTCCAACCGGCGCGTTTCGCGCCGTCCGACGCAGTCGGACGAACGCCGGAACGCTCGCCGCCTTGCCGTTCAACCCCTGCGCGTTTCGCGCCGCACTTTCTGCCACCAGCCTGAATCGATCATGCGTCTGTCTCCCCAAGGCCTCAAGTCCCTCGCTTCTTCCATCGCCTTCGGCACCGCCGCGCGCAACGTCGCGCTGGGCGTGATGCTGCCCGTCGCACTCGCGTCGACGATCGTCGTCGCCGAGGCGAAGCCGGCCGCCAAGGCAAAGGCCGCGCATGCCGCGCCGGCCGCCGCCACCGAGCAGTTCACCGGCGCGCCCGCGACGTTCATGCCGGGCGCGGTGCCGCCGCCGGGCGTGAACGCGCGCTCGTGGGTGCTCGTCGATGCGACGAGCAACACCGTGCTCGCATCGGGCAACGCCGACGAACGCGTCGAGCCCGCGTCGCTGACGAAGCTGATGACGGCCTACCTGGTGTTCGAGGCGCTCGACAAGAAGAAGATCTCGATGGAGCAGATCGTCACGCCGAGCGAAGCGGTGCGCCGCGTCGGCCGCGACGAGTCGCGCATGTTCATCGAGGCGAACAAGCCGGTGTCGGTGCACGATCTCGTGTACGGGATGATCATCCAGTCGGGCAACGACGCCGCGATCGCGCTGGCCGAGCTTGTCGGCGGCAGCGAAGGGCAGTTCGTCACGATGATGAACGACGAGGCGGCGCGCCTCGGCATGAAGGGCACGCACTTCGCCGACGTGAACGGCATGCCCGACCCGAACCACTACACGACGGCCGGCGACCTCGCGAAGCTGTCCGCGCACCTGATCCGCGATTTTCCGCAGTACTACAGCATCTTCTCGGAGAAGGAATTCAAGTACAACAACATCCGCCAGGGCAACCGCAACCGCCTGCTGTGGCTGGATCCGACGGTCGACGGCCTGAAGACGGGCCATACGCAAGCGGCCGGCTATTGCCTGATCGCGTCGGCCAAGCGCGCGATCCCGGGTGTCGACAGCCAGCGCCGTCTCGTGTCGGTGATGATGGGCGAGCAGAAGGAAGGCGAGCGCACGCAGGACAGCATGAAGATGCTGAACTACGGCTATAGCGCGTTCGACGCGGTGCGCCTGTTCAAGGGCGGCCAGGCGATGTCGACGCCGCGCATCTACAAGGGCAAGGAAAACACCGTGCAGGTCGGCGTGAAGGGCGACCAGTGGGTGACCGTGCCGCGCGGCCTGGGTGACAAGGTCAAGCCGGAAGTCGAGGTCAACGCGCCGCTGATCGCGCCGCTCGCGGAAGGCCAGCAGGTCGGTACCGTGAAGATCGTCGCCGACGGCAAGACGCTGTCGGAGTTCCCGGTCGTCGCGCTGCAGGCGGTGCCGGAAGCGGGTATCTTCGGTCGTATCTGGGACTCGATCCTGCTGATGTTCAGCAAGAAGAAGTAAGCACGACGGGCCTTTGTTTTCACGACTTCATCCCCATCTGTCATAGCCATGAGCCAAGCCGAATTCGAACCGATCGTCTACCTCAGCGTGTCGTCGCAGGAGGAGCTGGTGCCGCTGTCGCAAGCCCGGGTGCCGGTGCTCGACCGCGGGTTCATCTTCGGCGATGGCGTGTATGAAGTCGTCCCCGTTTATGCGCACGACGGCGCGCACGTGCCGTTCCGGATCGAACAGCATCTGGAGCGGCTCGCGCGCAGCCTGAAGAAGATCGGCATCGACGATCCGCATGACGCGGCCGGCTGGCGCGCGTTGATCGAGCGCGTGGTCGCCGCGAACGCGGAAGGCCTCGGCGACGGCCATGCGCTCGTCTACCTGCAGGTGACGCGCGGCGTCGCGAAGCGCGGCCATGCGTTCCCGGCGAATGTGGTGCCGACGGTGTTCGTCATGACGAACCCGCTGCGGCTGCCGTCGGAAGAGGAACGCGCGCGGGGCGTGCGCTGCGTGACGGCGGAGGATCGCCGTTGGCTGCATTGCGACATCAAGTCGATTTCGCTGCTCGGCAACGTGCTGATGGCGCAGCATGCGGCCGAACGCGACGCGTTCGAGACGATCCAGCTGCGCGACGACAACGTGACCGAAGGTTCGTCGTCGAACGTATGGATCGTGAAGAACGGCGAGCTGATGGCGCCGCCGCGCAGCAACAGGATCCTTGAAGGGATCCGCTACGCGCTGGTCGAGCAGCTGGCCGAGGAGTGCGGCATTCGGTTCGTCGCGCGCGAGATCAGCGAGGTCGAGTTGCGTTCGGCGGACGAGATCATGATCACGTCGGCCACGAAGGAAATTTTGCCCGTCACGTCGCTCGACGATCTGCCCGTGCAGGGCGGCAAACCGGGCCCCGTGTTCGCGGCGTTGTACGACGCATATCAGCGTGCGAAGGCACGCGAGTTTGAACAGTTTGACCTAACCCGGAGAAAATGATGAGCGAACCGACCAAAACCATCGAGGTCACCGGCGCGATCGATACCCGGAAGGAGTCGCTGCTGGAGTTTCCGTGCGATTTCCCGATCAAGATCATGGGCAAGGCGCACCCGGAATTCAAGGACACGATCTTCAAGGTCGTGGCCGTCCACGACAACGAGATCGACGTCGAGAAAATCGAGGAGCGTGCATCGAGCGGCGGTAACTACACCGGCCTCACGATCACCGTGCGCGCGACCAGCCAGCAACAGCTCGACGACATCTACCGCGCACTGACCGGCCATCCGATGGTCAAGGTCGTGCTCTGAGCGCCGCTTTCCACCCGCCTTCCTGCGCGCACTCGGCGGGGGTCTTCCCCGCCGCGCGCCGCGCGTCCAGCTCGTCGCACAGCAGCTTGTATTCGGCGACTTCCTGAAGCAGCCAGGTCCTGAACGCCTGCACGCGCGGCGTGTTCAGGAGCGGCGGCGGACACACGAAAAAATAGTGCCACGGGCTCTGCCCGTCGATGTCGAACAGGCGCACGAGGCGCCCGTCCAGCAGGTCGTGCACCGCGAGCGAGCGGCGCACCAGCGCGATGCCCTGGCCGTCGATCGCGGCCAGCAACAGGTTCGACGAATCCTGGTACAGAATCCCCCGTTTCGGCTCGGTCAGCGTATCGAGCCCGGCCGCGTCGAACCACGGCCGCCACAGCTCGTCGTCCGAGCGCAGCAGCTTGTAGTGCACGAGATCGGCGGGCGTCTGCGGCAGCTTGCCGCCGTTCAGCGTCGGCGAGCACGCCGGAAAGAACACCTCCTCGAACAGCGGCTCGACATGCAGCCCCGGATAGCTGCCCGAGCCGAACCGGATCGCGAGGTCGACGTCGTCGCGCGCGAAATCGGTGAGCGAGTTGGTCGACTGCAGCTCGACGTCGATTTCCGGATGCCGCTCGATGAACGTGCCGATGCGCGGCGTGATGAAGCGTGCGGCGAACGACGACAGCATCGACACCACCAGCCGTCGGCTGCGGTCGCTTGCGCGCACCTCGCGCGTCGCATCGGCGATCACCATCAGCGCGCTGCGGACCTGCTGCGCGTAGCGCATGCCGGCGTCGGTCAGGCACAGCCGCTTGCCGTTGCGCGTGAACAGCTGCACGCCGAGCTCCTCCTCGAGCGCGCGAACCTGGTGACTGACCGCGCCGTGCGTGACATACAGCTCGTCAGCGGCGCGGGAGAAATTCTCGTGGCGGGCGGCGGCTTCGAACGCGCGAATCGCGTTCAGCGCAGGCAGCTGGCGGAGGTCCATTTGCTAATTTTCCTCACATCGACGTGAAAATTGGTCGTTTGGTCGAGTGCCTTCAAATGACTACGATTGTAGCCATCGAAGCATTTATTGGCGGAGTCGATCATGCAAGAAATTTCTTCAAGCATCACCTTCGAAATTCCCGCGGGCGAAACCGTGCCGATGAAGGTGCAGCGCAGCACCCGCCTGACGGTGCAGTGCGGGCCGGTATGGGCGACGCGCAGCAATGACGTCGAAGACTACTTCCTGGTCGACGGCGAGACGCTGCGGCTGCATCGCGGCGAGCGGCTGTGGCTCAGCGCGGAAGGCCGGCAGGGCGCGCAGGTCGCGTTCTCGGTGTCGCGGCCGGCCGGGGAGGTCGCGCGCGGCGCGCTCGCACGGCTGCGCAATCGCTTGAATGCGCTGCTCCACGACGGCTGGCGCACCGTCTGACGAGCCTTTCCTCCGACGGATACTCGCGATCCGTCCCCTTCCAGAGCCGGCGAGACGCATGGGTTTTCGGTAAACTACCGGCCATGTCCGTCTCGCCGGTTGCCATCGTGTCCACGCCTGTCGCTGTTTCCGAATCGCCCGCCGGGTCTCCGGTTCAGCCCGTCGTGCCGGTCACCGTGCGCTGGCGGGGCAGCGAGGCCTACGAGACGAGCTTCGACGCGATGCGCGCGTTCACCGACACGCGCACGGCCGACACCGGCGACGAAATCTGGGTCGTCGAGCATCCGCCCGTCTACACGCTCGGCCAGGCCGGCGACCCGGCCCACCTGCTGGTGGCCGACAGCGGCGTGCCGCTCGTGAAGGTCGACCGCGGCGGACAAATCACCTACCACGGCCCCGGCCAGATCGTCGTCTACCTGCTGCTGGACCTGCGCCGGCGCAAGCTGATGGTGCGCACGCTCGTGACGAAGATCGAGGAGGCCGTGATCGAAACCCTCGCGGCGTATAATCTCGCTTCGGTCCGCAAGGCGGGCGCGCCGGGAATCTACGTGGCATCCGGCGTGCACGAGGGCGCGAAGATCGCGGCCCTCGGCCTGAAGATCCGCAACGGCTGCAGCTATCACGGCCTGAGCCTGAACGTGAAGATGGATCTGCGCCCGTTTCTCGCGATCAACCCGTGCGGCTATGCCGGACTGGAAACCGTCGACATGGCGAGCCTCGAGGTTGCCGCCGACTGGAACGACGTCGCCCACACGCTGGTGGGGCGTCTGATCGCCAACCTCGACGGCGAATCCGCGGCCGCCGACAAGCCGCAGGCACTGGAACAATCGAATGACTGACGTTACCGCTTCCCCCGCACCGGCCGATTCGGCCGCGACCCCTGCCTACGATCCGACCGCCAAGCAGAAGGCGCAGGCGAAGACGGCGCGCATCCCGATCAAGGTCATTCCGATCGAGAAGCTGAAGAAGCCGGAATGGATCCGCGTGAAGGCGGCCACCGGCAGTTCGCGCTTCAACGAGATCAAGACGATCCTGCGCGAGCACAACCTGCACACCGTGTGCGAGGAAGCGAGCTGCCCGAACATCGGCGAATGCTTCGGCAAGGGCACCGCGACGTTCATGATCATGGGCGACAAGTGCACGCGCCGCTGCCCGTTCTGCGACGTCGGCCACGGCCGTCCCGATCCGCTCGACGCGGATGAACCGAAGAACCTGGCCCGCACGATCGCCGCGCTGAAGCTCAAGTACGTGGTGATCACGAGCGTCGACCGCGACGACCTGCGCGACGGCGGCGCCGCCCACTTCGTCGAGTGCATCCGCGAAACGCGCGCGCAGTCGCCGGAAACGCGCATCGAGATCCTGACGCCGGACTTCCGCGGCCGTCTCGACCGCGCGATCTCGATCCTGAACGCGGCACCGCCCGACGTGATGAACCACAACCTCGAAACGGTGCCGCGCCTGTACAAGGAAGCGCGCCCGGGTTCGGACTACGCGCACTCGCTGAAGCTCCTGAAGGACTTCAAGGCGCAGCATCCGGACGTCGCGACGAAGTCGGGCCTGATGGTCGGCCTCGGCGAGACCGAAGAGGAAATCCTGCAGGTGATGCGCGACCTGCGCGCGCACGACGTCGACATGCTGACGATCGGCCAGTACCTGCAGCCGTCCGAGCACCACCTGCCGGTGCGTGCGTATGTGCATCCCGACACGTTCAAGATGTACGAGGAAGAGGCGTACAAGATGGGCTTCACGCACGCGGCCGTCGGCGCGATGGTGCGGTCGAGCTATCACGCCGATCTGCAGGCGCACGGGGCAGGGGTGGTCTGAGCGCCATTGGCCTGTTCCGCAGAAGTCATGCAGTCGAAAAAAGCCCGCAGCGATGCGGGCTTTTTCGTTGGTGCGGCGGCCGCCCGCGCGTTCGCACGACAATCGCCACCCGACCGGATGCCCGATCCGGTCGAACGTGGAAAGCAAAGCTGAAACGGCATCGATAGCTTCGCAGGATAAGTTCGCTCCCGCCGCGCGCAAAGCTCGTAAAGTCGGCTCTCCCGCAGCAATGCCCGCATTCGAAGGAGAGCCGCATGTCCCGTTTCAGCTTCATCCGCCGCGCCACCGTCGCGCTGACCGCCTTTGCCGCGCTGGGCGCGGCGCACGCCGAATCGCGCGAAGTCGTGATCGCGTACCAGGACATGGTCGTGCCGTGGCGCTACGCGCAGGCAAGCGGTGAAGTCGAAAAGGCGACCGGCTACAAGGTCACGTTCCGCAAGCTCGACAGCGGCGCCGACGTGATCCGCGCGCTCGCGTCGGGCTCCGTGCAGCTCGGCGAGGCCGGGTCGAGCCCGATCGCGGCCGGCCTGTCGCAGGGGCTCGATATCTCGCTGTTCTGGGTGCTCGACAACATCAACGACGCCGAGGCGCTCGTCGCGCGCAACGGCTCGGGCGTCACGAGCATCGCGGCGCTGAAGGGCAAGAAGATCGGCGTGCCGTTCGTGTCGACGTCGCATTTCCATACGCTCGTCGCGCTGCAGGCCGCCGGCGTGAATCCGAACGACGTGAAGATCGTCAACCTGCGTCCGCCCGAAGTCGCGGCCGCGTGGGCGCGCGGCGACATCGACGCGACCTATATCTGGGATCCCGTGCTCGCGAAGGTCAAGCAGTCTGGCACGGTGCTGACGACGTCCGGCCAGGTTGCGAAAGAAAGTGGCAAGGCGACGTTCGACGGCTTCGTCGTGAGCCGCAAGTTCGCGCGCGAGAACCCCGAGTTCGTCACGCGCTTCGTGAAGGTGCTCGCGTCCGCCGACGCCGATTACCGCGCGCACGCGACCGCGTGGAAGGCCGGTTCGCCGCAGGTCGCGGCGGTCGCGAAGGTGTCGGGCGCGAACGTGCAGGACGTGCCCGCGAGCCTCGCGCTCTACGCGTTCCCGACGCCGGCCGAGCAGGCGTCGCCGACCTGGCTCGGCGGCGGTGCGCAGTCGGGCGCCGCGAAGTCGCTCGCGGCTACCGCCACCTTCCTCAAATCGCAAGGCACGATCCAGACGGTGCTCGCCGACTACTCGGTCGGCGTCGATCCGCAGTTCGTGCAGAAGGCCGCGCGCTGAGCGCGGCGCATCAGGCGACTCAGCCCACTCATCGCGGAGCCCTCGATCATGAGCACGCTGGAAGTCCGTCAGGTATCGGTCGCCTATCCGGGCGCACGCGGTCGGACGACGACGCAGGCGCTCGCGCGCGTCGACCTGCGCATCGATTCCGGTGAATTCGTCGTCGCGCTCGGCGCGTCGGGGTGCGGGAAGACGACGCTGCTGAACTGCATGGCCGGCTTCGTCGCGCCGACGACGGGCGACGTGCGCGTCGACGGCGTACCGGTCACGGGCCCCGGCGCCGATCGCGGCGTCGTATTCCAGAAATACGCGTTGCTGCCATGGCTCGACGTGCTCGACAACGTCGCGCTCGGGCTGCGCTTCGCACGCGTGTCGAAGGCCGAACGCCAAGCGCGTGCGACGGAGATGCTCGCGCTCGTCGGCCTCGAGCGCCATGCGCATGCGCGCGTGTACGAACTGTCGGGCGGGATGCAGCAGCGCGTCGGCATCGCGCGTGCGCTCGCGAGCGATCCGCGCGTGCTGCTGATGGACGAGCCGATGGGCGCGCTCGATGCGATGACGCGCGGCACGATGCAGGCGCTCGTCCTCGAAGTATGGGCGCGCACGGGCAAGACGGTGTTCTTCATCACGCACGACGTCGAGGAGGCGCTGTTCCTCGCGACGCGTCTCGTCGTGATGACGCCCGGCCCCGGCCGCATCGCGGAAACCTTCGAGCTGCCGTTCGCGCGGCGCTACGTCGAATCGCGCGATGCGCGCGCGGTGAAGTCGTCGCCGGAATTCATCGCATGGCGCGAGCGGCTGATCGCGTATCTGCATCGCGACGAGGCGGTCGGGGAGACCGCGTGATGCACGAGTTCGCACGGCAGGGCGCGTCCGTCGGGCGCGGCCGGATCAGTACTTTGCACAGGCAGGACGACATGAGCACGCAGGATTCCTGGGTGGCCGATCGAGCGGCCGGGAGGTTCGAGCAGGACGAGCGCACGACGCGGCGCAAGGCGGCGCGGCCGTCGCGCCGCTACCGGTTGCCGGGCCAGGGAAAAACCGCAGGGCTCAGCGCGGCGACGGTCGCGGCGCTGGCCGTGCTGTGGTGGGTCGCGACGCATCGGCAGTGGTTGCCGCCACTGTTCCTGCCCGCGCCGGAAGCGGTGTGGGCGGCATTCGTCGACGCGTGGCACGGCCGCATCCAGGGCGGCCTGCCGCTGTCCGAGCATCTGCTGTGGAGTGCCGCGCGCGTGTTCGGGGCGTTCCTGCTCGCCACCGTGGCCGGCGTGCCGGCCGGCGTCCTGATGGGCGTGAGCCGTGTCGCGCGCGGCGTGCTCGATCCGCTGCTGGAGTTCTACCGGCCGCTGCCGCCGCTCGCGTACCTGCCGCTCGTCGTGATCTGGTTCGGCATCGACGAGACGGCGAAGCTGGTCGTGATCTTCCTCGCGTGCTTCGCGCCGATCGCGATGGCCGCCCGTGCGGGCGTGCGTGCGGCGACGGTCGAGCAGATCAACGCCGCATATTCGCTCGGCGGCAGCTTCGCGCAGGTCGTGCGCCACGTCGTGCTGCCGGCCGCGCTGCCGGAAATCCTCACCGGCCTGCGGATCGCCATCGGGTTCGGCTGGACGACGCTCGTCGCAGCCGAGATGGTCGCCGCGACGGCCGGACTCGGGCAGATGGTGCTCAATGCGTCGAGCTTCCTGCGCACGGATATCGTCGTGATGGGCATCCTGATCATCGGCGCGATCGCGTGGCTGTTCGATCTCGCGATGCGATGGGTCGAGCGGCGGATCGTGCCGTGGAAAGGGCGCGGATGACACGCAGCAGGCGGCGCATGCGCGCCGCCTCGGCCGGCTGCTTTCAATCCCCCATCGCGATCCCTTCGCGCCGCGGGTCGGCGCCGCCGAACCACACCGTCTGCCCCTGCACGTTCAGCCGCTGGATCCCCTGCAGTCCCGAATTCATCTCGACGACCTGCACGTCGTGCCCGCGCCCCTTCAGCCCGTCGACGAGCGCGTCCGACACGCGGCCGCGCTCGAGCTGCGTCGGCCCGTTCATCGACCCGAGGTTCGGCAGCGCGATCGCCTGCTGCATCGTCATCCCCCAGTCCATCACGCCGATCAGCGTCTTCGCGACGTGGTTGATGATCGCGGGGCCGCCGGCCGAACCGACGATCATGGTCACCTGCTTCGTCTTCTTGTCGAACACGAGTTCCGGCGACATCGACGAGCGCGGCCGCTTGCCCGGCTGCACGCGGTTCGCGACGGGCCGGCCGTTCTCGCTCGCCACGAACGAGAAATCGGTGAGCTGGTTGTTCAGCATGAAACCGCGCACCATCAGCCGCGAGCCGAATGCGTCCTCGACGCTGGTCGTCATCGACAGCGCCTGGCCGTAGCGGTCGACGATGGCGATGTCGGACGTCGACGGCATGTCGGGGCTGCGGTCGTCGGCCAGCGCGAGCGTCGCACCCTGCGGCGTGCCGGCC
This sequence comes from Burkholderia sp. PR2, assembly GCF_052372875.1. Taxonomy (NCBI): domain Bacteria; kingdom Pseudomonadati; phylum Pseudomonadota; class Betaproteobacteria; order Burkholderiales; family Burkholderiaceae; genus Burkholderia; species Burkholderia sp. PR2. Next base: position 3,061,427 of record NZ_JBQRWH010000004.1, on the reverse strand, counting down.
TGCGCGACGCCCATGCTCGTGTCGCCGATCAGGCGCGCGCGCTGCGCGAGATAGGTCTTGTCGGTGAGGCTCGCCCAGTTGCCGCCCGGCAGCGGCGCGAAATCGGGATCGGCGACATAGCGCGCGCGGTCCGCATACGCGAGGCGTCCGGCCTCGCTGAACAGGTGCGCGGCGAACGGCGTCGGCTCGTAGCCCAGCTCGGTCCGCACCGGCTTCTGCGCGCCGATCTGCTGCCAGTCGGGCATCGCCTCGAGGATGCCGAGCATCTGCGCGACCGCGAGGCCGCCCGACGACGGCGGCGGCATCCCGCACACCACCGAGCGCCGGTAGTCGGCGCACAGCGGCGCGCGCACCTTCGCCTTGTAGTGCGCGAGATCCTGCAGCGACAGCAGGCCCGGGTTGGTCGGGTGCTTGCGCACCTTCGCGACGATGTCGCGCGCGATCGCGCCGGAGTAGAACGCGTTCGCGCCGCGCTCGGCGATCTGGCGCAGCACGGTCGCGAGCGCGGGGTTCTTCAACACCGTGCCGGCCGTCTTCGGCGTGCCGTCCTTGTTGTAGAAGTACGCACGCGCGGCCGGGTCGTTCTTCAGGTACCGGTCGTTCGCGATCAGCATCGCCAGGCGCGGGCTGATCGTGAAGCCGTGCTCGGCGAGCCGGATCGCGGGCTGGAACAGCCGGCGCCACGGCAGCTTGCCGTGCGCACGGTGCGCGGCGTCGAGCATGCGCAGCACGCCCGGAGTGCCGACCGAGCGACCGCCGACGACGCCTTCGTAGAAGCCCATCGGCTGGCCGGTCGGCCCGTAGAACAGGCGGTCGGTCGCGGCGGCCGGCGCGGTTTCGCGGCCGTCGTACGCCTGCGTCGCACGGCCGTCGAAGTACAGCATGAACGCGCCGCCGCCGATCCCCGACGATTGCGGCTCGACGAGCGCGAGCACCATCTGCGTCGCGATCGCGGCGTCGATCGCGGTGCCGCCGGCCTTCAGCATCTCGTAGCCGGCCTGCGTCGCGAGCGGGTTCGCGGCCGCGATCATGAAGTGCTGCGAGGTCCAGCCCGGCTTGTCGGTCCAGCCGGACGACTGTTCCGGCGCGTGCACGCCGGGCAGCGGCACCGCGGCGCCCGACGCGGCGGCGACCGGGACGACGGCGCCCGACGGCGCGGACGGGGACGTGCAGCCGGCGCTGAACGTGACGAGCGCGGCGAGCGTGACGTGCGCGAGCGCGGCAACGGGCGTCCAGGGACGCGAATGCGGACGAATCCGGTCGAACATTGAACCCTCGGCAACAGTGAATTCGAAGGAGGCAGCGTGTGCGCGGCACGCGCTCCGCACGGGCGGCGCGCTATTGTCGCCGCGCGGCCGGCGGGTTGTCACCCGACAGGAAACCCTGACGCATCCCGTCCGGCCCGCCCCGGCCGGTCTTTCCGGCCTGTTCGAGGATGAACTCTATGAACGTCGCGGTCGCGCGCGTGTGGTGCCGGTTCGGCATGTAGAGCATGTACATGTGCGTGCCGAAGATGCTGAGCCGGTACGCGTCGAGCGACGTGACGACGATGCCGCGCCGCATGTCGTCCTGCATCACGTAGTCGGGCACGATGCCGACGCCGATCCCGGCGAGGATCGCCTGGCGCAGGAACAGGAAGTTCTCCGAAATCAGTGTGGGTTCGAGCAGCACCTCGTGGCGCTCGTCGCCGAGATACGCGGCGATCCGCAACTGCCGCCCCAGCACCGTCGCGGTGACGACCGGCGCGGCGGCCAGCGCCTCGAGGCTCGCGGGCATCCCGTGCGCGGCCGCGAACGCGGGCGACGCGCACGCGACGTAGCGCACCGCGCCCATGTCGCGCGCGACGAGGTTCTGAGGCGGCTCGGACATCACGCGGATCGCGATGTCGACTTCGTCGCGCATCAGGTCCTCCACGCGATTCTCGAACACCACGTCGAGCACGATGCCCGGATGCAGGCGCTTGAACGCGAGCAGCCACTCGGACATCACCATCTGCCCGTAGCCGCTCGGCACTGACAGCCGCACGCGGCCCTGCAGGTCCTGGCCGAGCGTCGTCACCGATTCCTGCGCGGCGAGCAGTTCGTTGCGGATGCGCCGGCCGTGCTCGTACAGCTTCAGCCCGATCTCGGTCGGCTCGATGCGGCGCGTCGTGCGACGCACGAGCTGCTGGCCGATCGAGCGTTCGAGCTGGTTCAGCCGGTAGCTGACGTTCGCGCGGCTCATCTTGAGCCGCTGCGCGGCCTTGCTCAGATTGCCCGCGTCGAGGATCTCGACGAGCAGCGTCAGCGCGTTCAGGTCCATGCCCGGTGTCTCCCGATCCGGCCCGTTTAACGGTCCGAAAACATTCAATGTCAAGTCAGACTTGACAGCTTGTAAAGGCGCGCGGGAATTGTCAATAAATCTCGATCAATCGAGAATCGAGTCATGCCCGGCAAACACGCCGGATCGTTTCCCGCCGCGCGGCACCCGGCTCGGGAGCCGGCACCGCTCGCCGGCCCGACGACCGGTTCCGCCCGCGCGGCGCACCGCACTGGAGACACGATGAATTCACCCGCTTCCACCGAACCATCCCGAGCCGGCACCGTCACGCGCGAACGGCGCGACAAGGTGCTCGTCGTCACGATCGACCATCCGCCCGTCAACGCGCTGTCCGCCGACGTGCGGCGCGGTCTCGCCGACGCGCTCGACGCCGCGCAGGCCGACGACGCGATCCGTGCGGTGCTGATCGTCGGCGCCGGCCGCAACTTCATCGCGGGCGCCGACATCCGCGAGTTCGGCAAGCCGCCGGTGCCGCCGTCGCTGCCGGACGTGTGCGAGCGGATCGAGTCGAGCGCGAAGCCGGTCGTGGTGGCGCTGCACGGCGCGACGCTCGGCGGCGGCCTCGAGGTCGCGCTCGCCGCGCATTACCGGCTGGCGGTGCCCGGCGCGAAGCTCGGCCTTCCCGAAGTCACGCTCGGCCTGCTGCCCGGCGCGGGCGGCACGCAGCGCACGCCGCGCCTGATCGGCGCGAAGGCCGCGCTCGACCTGATGCTGACGGGGCGTCACGCAAGCGCCGACGAAGCGCTCGCGCTCGGCCTCGTCGATCGCGTCGCGCACAGCGACGACACGCTCGCCGAAGGTCTCGCCTATGCGCAGGAGCTCGTGTCGCTCGGCGCGCCGGCGCGGCGCACGCGCGATGCGCAGGGGCTTGCCGATCGCGCGGCCGCGCAGGCCGCGATCGACGCGGCGCGCGCCGACCTGCCGAAGAAGTCGCGCGGCCTGTTCTCGCCGGCGAAGATCGTCGATGCGGTCGAGGCCGCGCTCACGCTGTCGTTCGACGCGGGGATGAAGCTCGAACGCGGCCTGTTCCTGCAATGCATCGACAGCCCGCAGCGCGCGGGCCTCGTGCATGCATTCTTCGCGGAACGCGAGGCGGCCAAGGCACCCGAGGCGCGCCGCGCGAGCGCGCGTGCGGTCGAGCGGATCGGCGTGGTCGGTGGCGGCACGATGGGCGCCGGCATCGCGGTCGCGGCGCTCGATGCCGGGCTGCCCGTGACGATGATCGAGCGCGACGAAGCGTCGCTCGCGCGCGGCCGCGCGCATGTCGAGAAGGTGTACGACGGCCTCGTCGCGAAGGGGCGGATGACGCCGGCCGCGCACGCGGCGCGGCTCGCGCGCTTCAAGGGCAGCACGTCGTATGACGCGCTCGCGCAGGCCGACGTGGTCATCGAAGCCGTGTTCGAGGACATGGGCGTGAAGAAGGCGGTGTTCGCGGAACTTTCGCGCGTGTGCAAGCCCGGCGCGGTGCTCGCGACCAACACGTCGTATCTCGACATCGACGAGCTGGCCGCCAGCGTCGACCGCCCGTCCGACGTGATCGGCCTGCATTTCTTCTCGCCGGCCAACGTGATGAAGCTGCTCGAGATCGTCGTGCCGGCGCGCGTGAGTGCGGATGTCGTCGCGACCGCGTTCGCGCTGGCCAAACAGCTGAAGAAGACGCCGGTGCGCGCCGGCGTGTGCGACGGCTTCATCGGCAACCGGATCCTCGCGGTCTATCGCACCGCCGCCGACTACCTGATGGAAGATGGCGCGTCGCCGTATCAGATCGATCGCGCGGTGCGTGAATTCGGCTTCCCGATGGGGCCGTTCCAGGTCGTCGACCTCGCGGGCGGCGACATCGGCTGGGCGACCCGCAAGCGCCGCGCGGCGACGCGCGACCCGCGCGCGCGCTACGTGGAGATTTCCGACCGGCTGTGCGAGCGCGGCTGGTTCGGGCAGAAGACCGCGCGCGGCTACTACCTGTATCCGGACGGCGCGCGCGTCGGCACGCCGGACCCGGAAGTCGAGGCGATCGTCGCCGACGAGCGCGCGAAGAAGGGCATCGCGCCGCGCTCGTTCACCGACGACGAGATCATGCGCCGCTACCTCGCCGCGATGATCAACGAAGGCGCGAACGTCGTGCACGAGAAGATCGCGCTGCGCCCGCTCGACGTCGACGCCGTGTTCCTGTACGGCTACGGCTTCCCGCGCTATCGCGGCGGCCCGATGCACTACGCGGACACGGTCGGCCTCGCGAACGTGCTCGCCGACATCCGCGCGTTCGCGAAGGAAGATCCGCTGTTCTGGAAGCCTTCGCCGCTGATCGTCGAGCTGGTCGAGCGCGGCGCGGATTTCGCGAGCCTGAACCATATCGACTGAACGCCCACCGCATTCGCAACGGACTCACGATGGACCTCAATTTCACTCCCGAAGAGGAAGCGTTCCGCACCGACGTGCAGCGCTTTCTCGCCGCCGAACTGCCCGCGCGCACCGCGCGCAAGGTGAAGGGCGGCCTGCATCTGACGCGCGACGACATGCGCGAATGGCACGCAATCCTGAATGCCCGCGGCTGGCTCGCGAGCCACTGGCCGCGCGAGTATGGCGGCCCCGGCTGGAGCGTCGCGCAGAAATTTCTGTTCGACAACGAATGCGCGCTCGCCGGCGCGCCGCGCATCGTCCCGTTCGGCGTCAACATGCTCGGGCCCGTGCTGATCAAGTACGGCGACGAAGCGCAGAAGCGCCACTGGCTGCCGCGCATTCTCGACGGCACCGACTGGTGGTGCCAGGGCTATTCGGAGCCGGGCGCCGGTTCCGATCTCGCGTCGGTGAAGACGAGCGCGGTGCGCGACGGCAAGCACTACATCGTGAACGGCCAGAAGACGTGGACCACGCTCGGCCACTACGCGAACATGATCTTCTGCCTCGTGCGCACCGCGACCGACGTGCGCAAGCAGGAAGGCATCAGCTTCCTGCTGATCGACATGAACACGCCGGGCGTCGAAGTGCGCCCGATCATCACGCTCGACGGCGAGCACGAGGTGAACGAAGTGTTCTTCACCGACGTGCGCGTGCCTGTGGAGAACCTCGTCGGCGAAGAGAACCGCGGCTGGACCTACGCGAAATACCTGCTCACGTACGAGCGCACCAACATCGCCGGAATCGGCTTCTCGACGGCCGCGCTCGACCGCCTGCGCGCGGTCGCCGCGAAGGTGACGAAGAATGGCCGGCCGCTCGCGGACGATCCGTTCTTCGCGGCGCGCGTCGCGCGCGTCGAGATCGAGCTCGAGAACATGCGCACGACCAACCTGCGCGTGCTGGCCGCGGTCGCGGGCGGCGGCGTGCCGGGCGCGGAAAGCTCGATGCTGAAGATCCGCGGCACGCAGATCCGCCAGGAGATCACCGCGCTGATGCGCCGCGCGATGGGGCCATACGCGCAGCCGTTCATCGCGGAGGCGCTCGACGCCGATCACGACGGCGAGCCGGTCGGCCCGGACGGCGCCGCGAGCGCCGCGCAGCAGTACTTCAACAACCGCAAGCTGTCGATCTTCGGCGGCTCGAACGAGATCCAGAAGAACATCATCGCGAAGATGATGCTCGGGCTGTAACGAGGGACGCGACGATGGATTTCCAGCACACAGAAGACCGCCGGATGCTGGCGGACACGTTGAACCGCTTCATCGCCGAACAGTATGCGTTCCCGGTGCGCGACCGCATCGCGCAGTCGGCCGACGGCTTCGATCGCACGATGTGGCAGCGCTTCGCCGAACTCGGCGCGGTCGGCGCGCTGTTTCCCGAAGCCGACGGCGGCTTTGGCGGCGCGGGCTTCGACATCGCCGTGGTGTTCGAATGCCTCGGGCGCGGGCTCGTCGTCGAGCCGTTCCTCGGCGCGCTGCTCGCCGGCCGCGCGCTGTCGCTCGCCGGCGGCGCCGCGCATCGTGAACGGCTTGCCGCGCTGATCGACGGCCGCGCGAGCGCCGCGTTCGCGCACGACGAGCCGGGCTCGCACTACGAACTGACGACCGTGCGCACGCGCGCCGAGCGTGCCGGCGACGGCTGGGTGCTGACGGGCGCGAAGGGCGTCGTCGACCAGGCCGCGCAGGCGGCGTTCTTCGTCGTGAGCGCGCGCGTGTCGGGACGCGACGACGACGCGGCGGGCATCGGCCTGTTCGTCGTGCCGGCCGACGCGCCGGGCGTGTCGCTGCGCGACTACCGGAAGATCGACGGCGGCCGCGCGGCCGAAGTGCGCTTCGAGCGTGTCGCGCTGCCGGCCGATGCCGCGCTCGGCGCGCCGGATGCGCTCGACGGCGAAACGGGCGCGGCACTACTCGAACGCGTGCTCGGCTACGGGCTGCTCGCGCTGTCGGCGGAGGCGCTCGGCGCGATGGACGTCGCGAAGGACGCGACGCTCGACTACCTGCGCACGCGCAAGCAGTTCGGGCTGCCGATCGGCAGCTTCCAGGCGCTGCAGCACCGGATGGCCGATCTGCTGCTCGAAGTCGAGCAGGCGCGCTCGGCGGTGATCAATGCGGCCGCGCAGCTCGATGCGCCGCGTGTGGTGCGCGAGCGCGCGCTCGCAGCGGCGAAATACAGCATCGGCCGGATCGGCACGCTGGTCGCCGAGGAAAGCATTCAGCTGCACGGCGGGATCGGGATGACATGGGAGCTGCCGCTGTCGCATTACGCGAAGCGGCTCGTGATGATCGATCACCAGCTCGGCGACGAGGATCACCATCTCGCGCGCTACATCGCGCTGTCGAAACAGTAAAGGCATACGACGCGAATGGAGGAGACAAGGATGACGAACGACCCGCGCGCATTGCCGCTGGCCGGTGTGAAGGTGCTCGATTTCTCGCGCGTGCTCGCGGGCCCGTGGAGCGCGATGGTGCTCGCCGATTTCGGCGCGGACGTGATCAAGGTCGAGCATCCGGTGCGCGGCGACGACACGCGCGACTGGGGGCTGCGGATCGGCGAGACCGAGACGACCTACTTCAACAGCGTGAACCGGAGCAAGCGGTCGATCTGCGTCGACCTGCAGACCGAAGAAGGGCAGCGCATCGCGCGCGAGCTGGCCGCGCAGGCCGACGTGCTGATCCACAACTTCAAGTATGGCGGCGCGGAGAAGCTCGGCCTCGGCTACGACGCGCTGGCCGAATTGAATCCGCGGCTCGTGCATTGCGCGATTTCCGGCTACGACCGCTCGGGCCCGGAGGCCGCGCGGCCCGGCTACGACCTCGTTGTGCAGGGCGAGGCGGGGCTGATGGCGCTGAACGGCGAGGCCGGCCAGCCGCCGCTGAAATTCGGCGTCGCGGCGGTCGACCTGTTCACCGGCATGTATTCGGCGCAGGCGATCCTCGCCGCGTTGTACGAGCGCCATGCGACGGGGCGCGGGCGGCGCATCGAGATGGCGCTGTTCGACTGCGGGCTGATGATCACCGCGTACTACGGACTCGATGCGCTGCTGATGGGCGAGGATCCGCCGCGCTACGGCAACGCGCATCCGTCGATCGTGCCGTACGGCGTGTTCGATGCGGCCGACGGTCCGCTCGTGATCACGGTCGGCAACAACACGCAGTTCGCGCGTTTTTGCGACGCGATCGAGCGGCCCGACCTCGCCGCGGACGACCGCTACAGGACCAACCTCGGCCGCTCGGAGAACCGCGCCGCGCTGCTGCCGGAGATTCGCGGCGAACTCGCGCGGCGGCCGCGCGCGATGCTGCTCGCGGCACTCGCCGATGCGGGCATTCCGTGCGGCGAGGTGCTCGGGCTGCACGACGCGCTGACGTCGGAGCGCGCGACCCGCGCGGGGCTCGTCACGCGGCAGCCGCATCCGGTCGCGGGCGGCGTCGACGTGCTCGCGCCGCCGTATCGCTTCGACGGCGCGCGCCTGCCGGTGCGCGGTGCGCCGCCCGTGCTCGGCGCCGATACGGACGACGTGCTCGGTAGCTGGCTCGGGCTGTCGCCGGACGACCTGGCGCGGCTGCATGCGGATCGCGTCGTGTAGCGCGTTTCATGTATTGCCGCCGCGGCGCGGGCGGAGCAGTCGACGCGCGCCGACCATCCATAAGACACGCCTCGCGAACGACGAGGGGACATTGGAGACACCATGCAGCATTCCTTCATCGAATCGGTCACGGCGCGCCGTGACTACCAGCAGCTCGTGCGTGCGCGACGCCGCTTCAGCTTCACGCTGACGGCGCTGATGATCGCCACCTACTACGGCTTCATCCTGCTCGTCGCGCTCGCGCCGCACGTGCTGGCCGCGCCGCTGTACCGCGGCGCGACGACCACGGTCGGGATCGTCGCGGGCGTCGCGATCATCCTGGTCGCGATCGGACTGACCGCGTGCTACGTGCTGCGCGCGAACCGTGCGTTCGACCGCCGCGTCGACGCGATCCTGCAACGTTCGTGACGGAGGCCGACATGCGACGCATCTCGAGCGCGCTCGGCGCGCTGGCCGTTCTCGTTTTCTCCACCTCCCCCTCCACCGTGCACGCAAGCGCCGTCGCGGGGCCGATGCCCGACAAGGTCGAGCTGAATCCGGTCGCGATCGCGATGTTCTTCGCGTTCGTGTTCGCGACGCTCGCGCTCACGCGCTGGGCCGCGCGCCGCACGCGCTCGACGCGCGACTTCTACACGGCCGGCGGCGGCATCACCGGGCTGCAGAACGGGCTCGCGATCGCGGGCGACTACATGTCGGCCGCGTCGTTCCTCGGACTGTCGGGGATGGTGTTCATGTTCGGCTTCGACGGACTGATCTACTCGATCGGCTTCCTGGTCGGCTGGCCGTTCGTGATGTTCCTGATCGCCGAGCCGCTGCGCAACCTCGGCAAGTTCACGTTCGTCGACGTCGTCGCGTACCGCTTCGCGCAGCGGCCGATCCGGCTGCTGACATCCGCGAACGCGCTGACGATCGTCGTGCTGTACCTGGTCGTGCAGATGGTCGGCGCGGGCAAGCTGATCCAGTTGCTGTTCGGGCTGTCGTACGGCACGGCCGAGCTGATCGTCGGCGTGTTGATGGTGGTCTATGTGTTCTTCGGCGGGATGACCGCGACCACCTGGGTGCAGGTGATCAAGGCCGTGCTGCTGCTGTGCGGTGCGACGCTGCTCGTATTGCTCGCGCTCGCCGAATTCGGCTTCAGCATCGACGAGATGTTCCGCCGCGCGGTGGCCGTACATCCGGGCGCGCTCGGCATCATGGGGCCCGGCAAGCTGATCCGCGATCCGGCCAATGCGCTGTCGCTCGGCATCGCGCTGATGTTCGGCACGGCCGGCTTCCCGCACATCCTGATGCGCTTCTTCACGGTGCCGAACGCGAAGGAGGCGCGCAAGTCGGTGCTCTACGCGACCGGCTTCATCGGCTACTTCTACCTGCTGACCTTCGTGATCGGCTTCTCCGCGATCGTGCTGCTCGCGCAGCATCCCGAGTTCTTCAAGCTCGGCGCGAACGGCACCTTCAACCTGACGCACGACCTGCTCGGCGGCTCCAACATGGTGGCGGTGAAGCTCGCGCTGGCGGTCGGCGGCAACTGGTTCTACGGCTTCATCGCGGCCGTCACGTTCGCGACGATCCTCGCGGTGGTCGCCGGGCTGACGCTCGCCGGCGCGACCACGATCTCGCATGACCTGTACGCGCAGATGTGGGCGCGCGGCAAGCCCGACGAGCGGCTGGAAATGCGCATCTCGCGCGCGGCGACGATCGGGCTGTCCGCGGTCGCGATCGCGCTGTCGATCCTCTTCGAGCACGTGAACGTCGCGTTCATGGTCGGCCTCGTCGCCGCGGTGGCCGCCAGCGCGAATTTCCCGGTGCTCGCGATGTCGATCTTCTGGCGCGGGATGACGACGCGCGGCGCGGTGCTCGGCGGCGGCCTGGGCCTCGCGTCGGCGGTGGCGCTCACGGTGCTGTCGAAGTCGGTGTGGGTCGACGTGCTGCACCACGCGCATGCGCTGGTGTTCCTCGACAACCCGGCGCTCGTGTCGGTGCCGCTCGCGTTCGTCGGGATCGTCGTCGGCTCGCTCGCGGACCGCGGCGAGCGCGCGCGGCGCGAACGCGAGGCCTTCGCGCGGCAGGAGTTCTATGCGCAGACGGGCGTGCTGGCCGGTGAAGCCGTGCAGCACTGATTCGTCAGATGAAATGCCCCATCCGTCCGGATCGCCGGACGGATGTTTTCCGGAAATCCGGAATCCCGGATTTCCTTGCCTGCCGCATTATGAGAAATACAATGAAAACAACGGCTTGAGGGGTTCCGGACACCTGGCATCGACCTTGCAATATGAAAAGCACGGCCATCCCCCGGCCGACTATTAAACCAAGGAGACAATCGATGACCACTGCCTTCCACTCCCTCCGGACGTCCTGAGGCATCGCTTGTTGCGGCACGGCAGCCGCGCGGGCGAGTAACTTTTCCCCTGACACATTCGTCCGCGCGCGTGACGCCGTTTCCATCGGCTCATCTACTTCAGCAGGAACCATCGTGAAGAAGAAACCCTTCTACAAAGTGCTCTACGTGCAGGTGATCTTCGCCATCATCGTCGGCGTGATCCTCGGCCACTTCTACCCGGCGCTCGCCACCGACATGAAGCCGCTCGGCGACGGCTTCATCAAGCTGATCAAGATGGTGATCGGTCCGATCATCTTCTGTACGGTCGTCACCGGCATCGCCGGCATGGAGGACATGAAGAAGGTCGGACGCGTCGGCGGCAAGGCGCTGCTGTACTTCGAGATCGTGTCGACCTTCGCGCTGCTGCTCGGCCTCGCGGCCACGCACATCCTGCGTCCGGGCGTCGGCTTCAACATCGATCCGGCGACGCTCGACGGCAAGGCCGTCGCGTCGTACGCGGCGAAGGCGCACGGGCAGTCGACGGTCGACTTCCTGATGCACATCATCCCGAACACGATGGTCGATGCGTTCGCGCAGGGCGAGATCCTGCAGATCCTGCTGATTGCGCTGCTGTTCGGCAGCGTGCTCGCGCACCTCGGCGAGCGCGGCAAGGTCGTGACCGACTTCATCGACGGCTTCACGCGCGTGCTGTTCGGCATCGTGCACATCGTCACGAAGCTGGCACCGATCGGCGCGTTCGGCGCGATGGCGTTCACGATCGGCAAGTACGGCGTCGGCTCGCTGGTGCCGCTGCTCAAGCTGATCGGCACGTTCTACCTGACCGCGGTCGTGTTCGTGCTGGTCGTGCTCGGCGCGATCGCACGCGCCACGGGCTTCTCGATCATCCGCTTCGTGTCGTACATCAAGGAAGAGCTGCTGATCGTGCTCGGCACGAGTTCGTCGGAAGCCGCGCTGCCGCAGCTGATGGAAAAGCTGGAGAAGGCCGGCTGCTCGCGCTCGGTGGTTGGCCTCGTCGTGCCGACCGGTTACTCGTTCAACCTCGACGGCACCAACATCTACATGACGATGGCCGTGCTGTTCATCGCGCAGGCGACCAACATCGAGCTGACGTGGATGCAGCAGCTCACGCTGCTCGCGGTCGCGATGCTGACGTCGAAGGGCGCGAGCGGTGTCACGGGCGCGGGCTTCATCACGCTCGCCGCGACGCTCGCCGTCGTGCCGACGATCCCGCTGTCGGGCATGGTGCTGATCCTCGGCATCGATCGCTTCATGAGCGAATGCCGCGCGCTGACCAACATCGTCGGCAACGGCGTGGCGACGGTCGTCGTGTCGGCCTGGGAAAAGGAGCTCGACCGCAACAAGCTGCGCCAGGCGCTGAAGGGCGGCGGCGAGGTCGCGACGACCGAGACGGCCGGCGTCTGACGTCATGAATGAGCAGGCGGCGGCACCGCCCGCGGGCGGTGCGCCGCGCGGCGGCCCGGGCGGCGATATGGAGCCCTATGACACAATAGGCGATCCGCATCGCCAGGAAGTCACGTCCGTGAAGCGCCGCCTGCTCATCCTCGTCATGCTTGCCGCCGCGCTCGCGGCGGCGTGCGCGCTGACGTGGACCATCACGTGGCGGCGCGGCGTCGCCGAGCTGCAGCGCAACGCCGCGGTGCGGGCCGACCGCACCACCAACGCGCTCAAGAGCACGCTCGACCGTTACGAGTCGCTGCCTTATCTGCTCGGCAGCCACCCGTACGTCCTGGACCTGCTCGCCGAGCCGAAGCGCGCCGATTTCACCGCGCGCGCGAACCGCTATCTCGAAGACCTCAACGAACACGCGCACGCGACCGTCACCTACGTGATCGGCGCGGACGGCCTGTGCGTCGCCGCCAGCAACTGGCGCGCACCCGACAGCTTCGTCGGGACCGGATACCAGTTTCGTCCGTATTTCATCGATGCGATGGGCGGCCAGGTCGGCCGCTTCTTCGGGATCGGCACGATCTCGCGCGATCCCGGCTACTACATCTCGCAGCCTGTGTGGCGCGACGGCAGGATCGCGGGCGTCGTCGTCGTGAAGCTCAATCTCGAATGGTTCCAGGGCGCCGACGCGTCCGAGCCGCTCGTCGTCGCGGACGATCACGGCGTCGTGTTCCTGTCGTCCGTGCCCGCGTGGAAATACCACACGCTGCATCCGTTGACGGGGCCCGTCGCCGCGTCGATCTACGAGACGCGCCAGTACGCGCAGCAACCCGTCACGCCGCTGCCGCTGCGCGTCGAGCAGGTGCTCGACGCCGACGCGGAGATGGTGCGTCTCGGTCCCGGCCTGCGCGCGCCGCGCTTCCTCGCCAGCAAGCGGCGGATCGGCGAACCCGACTGGCTGCTGGTGACGCTCGCGCCGATCGCGCCCATCGACGCCGACGCGCGCAATGCGACGATCGTCACCGGCTTCGGCTTCGTGTCGGTCGCCTTGCTCGCGTTCTACTGGCGCATGCGCCGCGCACGCGTGCGCGAGATGATCCGCGGCCGCGCACTGCTGCAGCAGGCGTATGCCGAGCTGAACCGGCGCGTCGAGGAGCGCACGGCCGACCTGTCGGAGGCGAACGAGCAATTGCAGAAGGAAGTCGGCGACCGGATCCGCGCGGAACAGGAATTGCGCGCCGCGCACGACGAACTGATCCAGGCGAGCAAGCTCGCCGCGCTCGGCCAGATGGCGGCCGGCATCACGCATGAACTGAACCAGCCGCTCGCGGCGCTGCGCAGCTTCTCGGACAACACGCGCGTGCTGCTCGATCGAGGCGAGCAGGCGGCCGCGCGCGAAAACCTCGAGGCGATCGCCGCGCTGACCGAGCGGATGGGCAAGATCACCAACCAGCTGAAGCTGTTCGTCGGCCGCGCGAAGCCGCGCAACGAACGGGCGCTCGTCGTGCGCGCGCTGCGCAGCGTGCTGTCGCTGCTCGGCGACCGGCTGCACGGCATCGCGCTCACGCTGACGCTGCAGGATGCGACCGTATCGCCCGCGCAGGATGCGCCGCTCGACCTCGCGTGCGACTATCCGGAACTCGTCGCCCGCTGCGAGGACTTGCGTCTCGAACAGGTGCTGATCAACCTGCTCGGCAACGCGCTCGACGCGGTCGCGGGCGTCGCGGCACCGGCAATCGAAGTGACGATCGCGGTGTCGGTCGCGACGCTCGCGATCGAGGTACGCGACAACGGCTCCGGCATCGCGCCCGACTTGCTGCCACGCTTGTTCGAGCCGTTCTTCACGACCAAGGAAATGGGGCGCGGGCTCGGGCTGGGCCTCGCGATCTCGTCGTCGATCGCGAGCGACGCGGGCGGCGCGCTGACCGCGCGCAATGCACCGTCCGGCGGCGCGCTGTTCGTCTTGACGCTGCGGCGCGCGCGCACGCATCATCCGGACTCGGTGTCCGAGCCGGCGGGCTCGCACTAGGACCCGCCGCAAACCCGTTCGCCGCACGACCGGCATCAACGAGAGCCGCGCGCACCTGCGCCGCGCGGCCTGTCAGGAGCAAGTGACCAAGATGGCCAACCGGCTGCAAGTGATCTATATCGAAGACGATGCGCTCGTTCGCCGGGCGAGCGTGCAGAGCCTCCAGCTCGCGGGGTTCGACGTCGTCGGGTTCGAATCGGCCGAGGCGGCCGACAAGGCGATCGTCGCGGAAACCGCCGGCGCGATCGTCAGCGACATCCGGCTGCCCGGCGCGAGCGGGCTCGACCTGCTCGCGCAGTGCCGCGAGCGCGTGCCCGACGTGCCGGTGATCCTCGTCACAGGCCACGGTGACATCTCGATGGCCGTGCAGGCGATGCGCGACGGCGCGTACGATTTCATCGAGAAGCCGTTCGCTGCCGAGCGGCTGATCGAGACCGTGCGCCGCGCGCTCGAGCGGCGCGAGCTCGTGCTCGAGAACCATGCGCTGCGGCGCGAGCTGGCCGGGCAGAACGTCGTCGCGCCGCGCATCATCGGGCGCAGCCCGGCGATCGAACAAGTGCGCAAGCTGATCGCGAACGTCGCGCCGACCGACGCATCGGTGTTGATCAACGGCGACACGGGCGCCGGCAAGGAGCTGATCGCGCGCAGCCTGCACGAGCTGTCGCCGCGTCGCGACAAGCCGTTCATCGCGGTGAACTGCGGCGCGCTGCCCGAGCCGATGTTCGAGTCGGAGATGTTCGGCTACGAGCCCGGCGCGTTCACCGGCGCCGCGAAACGCCGCGTCGGCAAGCTCGAATACGCATCCGGCGGCACGCTGTTCCTCGACGAAATCGAAAGCATGCCGCTCGCGCTGCAGGTGAAGCTCTTGCGCGTGCTGCAGGACGGCGTGCTGGAGCGGCTCGGCTCGAACCAGCCGATCCGCGTGAACTGCCGCGTCGTCGCGGCCGCGAAAGGCGACATGAGCGAACTCGTCGCGGCCGGCACGTTCCGGCGCGACCTGCTGTACCGGCTCAACGTCGTGACGATCGCGCTGCCGCCGCTCGCCGAGCGCCGCGAGGACATCGTGCCGCTGTTCGAGCACTTCATGCTCGACGCGGCCGTGCGCTACGGGCGGCCGGCCCCCGTGCTGACCGACCGGCAGCGCGCGAGCCTGATGCAGCGCGACTGGCCCGGCAACGTGCGCGAGCTGCGCAACGCGGCCGACCGCTTCGTGCTCGGCGTCGCCGACATGCCGCAGGAAGCCGGCGCGGGCGGCGACGATGCTCAGAGCGACCAGACGCTGAAGGAGCGCATCGAGCAGTTCGAGCGCGCAGTGATCGCCGAGGCGCTGAACCAGACGGGCGGCGCGGTCGCGGCGACGGCCGACCGGCTGCATGTCGGCAAGGCGACGCTGTACGAGAAGATGAAGCGCTACGGGCTGTCGGCGAAAGGCGAAACCGAGCGCTGAAAAAGAGACGGACCGCGGAACCGGGCTGGCCGGTCGGGCGGTCCGTGGTGCGGAGCAGGGCGCAGTGGACGCCCCCGCGAGTCCTGTCGTGCGGCGCTCAGGCCGCGTTGCCGTCGAGCGCCTTCTTGAGCAGCGCGTCGAGTTCCGCGAATTGCGGGGCGCCGACGTAGCGCTTCAGGATCTTGCCGTCCTTGTCGACGACGAAGGTCGTTGGCGTGAGCTGCACGTTGCCGAACTGCTTCGCGACGCTGCCGTCGTCGAGCGCGACCTTGAACGGCAGCTGGCGCGTCTGCGCGTAGTTCGCGACGTACATCGGCGGATCGTAGTTCATCGCGACCGCGACGAATTCCAGCCCCTGGCCCTTGAAGCGATTGTAGGTATCGACCATCTGCGGCATTTCCTGCATGCAGGTCGCGCAGCTCGTCGCCCAGAAATTCACGAGGTAGACCTTGCCTTTCAGGTCGCCGGCCGTCGACACCTTCTGGCCCGACAGCAGCGTGAACGTGGCGTCCGGCACGGTGGACTTGCCGTTGAACGCGAAGAAGCCGGCAACGGCGATGGCCGCGACGACGACGGCCGCGACGATATAGCGGGCGGGGCCGGTGCGGCGCTGGGCGGGAGGCGTGGTGTTCATCTGCGGTGCTCTCGGAGTCGGTCGATGACGCGGATCGATGCAAAGGACGTCGAAATTCGGCGCTCATTTTAGCGCGAATGCGGCGCATGCACCGGCGGCCGCCGCGCATACCGGGCGTCGGCTTCGGCGGATAATGGCGTTTTGCCTGTCCCCATCACTGCCATGCCGAAGGAAGTTCTCCATTCGTTGCGCCCCCTTTTTCGCCCCCTGCGACACTTCGCCGCGCTCGCGTGCGTGAGCGCGGCGCTGGCCGCGTGCTCGCCGTCATATGACTGGCGTACGCTGCACAACGACGCCGGCTACACGATCGACCTGCCGGCGAAGCCGACCGTCGAGGATCAGCCGGTGGCGGTCGGCGGTGCGTCGATGCCGATGCGGATGCAGGCCGCGCATGTCGACGGCGCGGTGTTCGCGGTCGGCACGCTGACGCTGCCCGACGATCGCGACGATACGCGCCGCGCGGCGCTCGAGTTCCTGCGGGCCGGGTTGTCGCGCAATCTCGAAGGCGTGTCAGAGACGGCCTCGGTGCCGGTGCCGCTCGCGGCCGGCGGTGCGGTAAACGGGCTCGAACTGCATATCGCGGGCGCGGCCAGCGGCGGCGACCATTCCCACAAGACAATCGTGGCGCGGCTCGTGGCGCGGGGCCGGCACGCGTACCAGGCCGTCGCGATCGCCGACCGGCCGCTCGCGCAGGAACAACTCGACCAGTTTTTCGGCTCGTTCAAACTCGACTGACAGCGGCCGGCGAGGGCGCCTCCGACTCCCGTGGCAATTGAAAGTTCATTCGCAGCTTTCGACGCTAATCGCCGGATTTTGCGGGGATTTTTCGGCTATCCACAGCGCATGTGGATAACTTTGTTGAAAAGTTGACCGGATCTCCCGCAAAGCCGCGCCGGACGGCCCTCCGGCGCATTTGACAGCTCACGCTCCCCTTGAGAAAAATCAATAAAAACAACGGGATATGATTTTTTCGACGAAAGGGCGGCCGTGCAGGGTGATCTGGGGCCGGGTTCGTGAAATTGTGCATAAGTCAAGTCTTGACAGCCGTATTTTGTCCTCCGAAGGCGCTCACAGCGCCGTGAGCGCACGCCGGTAGCGGATCGCTTCGGCGATCTGCGCGGCCGTCGGCAACGGGTCGCCGGCCAGGTCGGCGATCGTGCGCGCGACCTTCAGCACGCGGAAATACGCGCGCGCCGACCAGCCGAAGCGCTCGCCGGCCTCGCGCAGCAGCCGCTCGCCGTCGTCGGTCGGTCGGCACAGGTCGTCGGTCTCGCGGCCGCTCAGCATGTGATTGGTCTTGCCCTGCCGCTCGAGCTGCAACGCACGCGCCTGGGCGACCCGCGCGGCGACCGCCGCGCTCGGCTCGCCCGGTGCCGTCGCGCGCGACGCGAGTTCGGCCGGCGACAGCGCTGGCAGGTCGATCTGGATGTCGATCCGGTCGAGCAACGGGCCCGACAGCTTGCGCAGGTAGCGCGTGGCGACATCCGGCGTGCACCGGCAGCGCCCGGACGGATCGCCGTGCCACCCGCACGGGCACGGATTCATCGCGGCGATCAGCTGGCATGCGGCGGGGAAGTCGGCCTGCTGGGCCGCGCGCGAGATCGTGATGCGGCCCGCTTCCAGCGGTTCGCGCAGCATTTCCAGCACATGCCGGTCGAATTCGGGCAACTCGTCGAGAAACAGCACGCCGAGGTGCGCGAGCGTGATCTCGCCCGGCTGAGGCGGGTTGCGGCCGCCGACCAGCGCGGCGGCGCTCGACGAATGGTGCGGCGAGCGGAACGGGCGCCGCCGCCACTGCGGGGGCGAGAAGCCGATGCGACTCGCGGAAAGGAGCGCGGCCGACGTCAGCGCCTCGTCGTCGGTCAGCGGCGGCAGGAGGCCGGGCAGCCGCGCGGCGAGCATCGACTTGCCGGCGCCGGGCGGCCCGATCATCAGCATGTGGTGCCCGCCGGCGGCGGCGACTTCGAGCGCGCGCCGGGCGCCGCGTTGGCCAACGACGTCCGCGAGATCGGGCGCGGCCGGCGCCGGCACGCCATCGAGGCAGGGCGCCGCGACCGGCGCGAGCCGGGCATCCGGCGCACCGGCCAGGTGCGCGCACAGCGCGGGGAGGTCGGGGGCGCCGAACACGGTGACGCCCGGCACCAGCGCGGCCTCGGCCGCGCTGTCGAGCGGCAGGTACAGCTCGGGCGGGCGCGACGGGGCTGTCTCGCCGGATATCGCGGCGCAATCGACGCCGGCATGGCCGCTGGAATCGAAACTGAAACGGGCGCCGGAATCGAGTTGCGCTTCGGCATGACCCGCGCGCCAGTCGCGCGCGGCGCCGCACGCCATCGCGAACGCGCCGCGCATCGGCCGCAGCGCGCCGGTCAGCGACAGTTCTCCCGCGAATTCGCGGCCGGCCAGCGCGTCGGCCGGGAGCTGGCCGTTCGCGGCGAGGATGCCGAGCGCGATCGGCAGGTCGAAGCGGCCCGACTCCTTCGGCAAGTCGGCCGGCGCGAGATTGACGGTGATACGCCTGACGGGGAAGTCGAATCCGCAGTTCTGCAGCGCGGCGCGCACGCGCTCGCGGCTTTCGCGGACTTCGAGATCAGGCAGGCCGACGATCGAGAATGACGGCAACCCGTTGGCAAGATGAACTTCGACGGTGACGTCCGGCGCGCGGCCGGCCGCCGGCGCGCGACTGCGCACCACGGCGAGCGACATGGCGAGGCTCCTGTAGATGAATCGGACGGGCGACGGCCGTTCAGGGCCGCATGCCGCGGGAATCGGAGGAATCGTTGCGCGCTGCCGGCGTGGCGCGGAAAAGAACGAGGAACGACGAACTGCGAAGAGCGAGGAACAGCGAAGAACGACGGAACGGCTTGCCGACTGGCTGATTTCCGGGGGGCAGGCGCGGGCCGCGCGAGGCGGCCCGCGCCCCGACCAGTCGGTCGGGTGGGGGCGTCAGGCCTGGGGCGCTGCGAGCTTCTGCTCGAGTTCCGCGACGCGCTTCTCGAGTTCCTCGAGACGCACGCGAGTGCGGGCGAGCACATGTGCCTGCGTGTCGAACTCCTCGCGCGTGACGAGATCGAGCTTCGAGAAGCCTTGCGACAACATGGCCTTCACGTTGCGCTCGACATCCTTGGCCGGCGAGTTTTTTAGCAGGTCGCTGACGCGCGACTGCAGGTCGTTGAAAACATCGCTGGGTTGCTTCATGAGATTTCCCTTCCTTGCACAAAAAATGTGCATCTTCAGTTGCATACGTGCCCATGATGCACGCATGACCGGAAATGGTGCGCCCGTGGCGCGATTTCCGGGCATGGCGCCCGCATGGGTGAATGGCCCGGTAAGCCGGGACGTGCGTGCACTCTAGCAACGATCCTTTCGGCGCGCCAGCGAACCGGGCCATGTTGGCCATTCGGCCGGGCTTTCGCACCTTTCAGCATCAGATGCGACCCTGTTTAAGAGCCGTTCGAGGCGGTGTTCGCACGAACATGGCATGCGAGTTGCTGAGGAGAGACCGACACACCATTCCAACCAATTCGACGGGACCACCCAGCGAGAGGACTTCATGAAACTCATTACCGCAATCATCAAGCCGTTCAAGCTCGATGAGACGCGCGAAGCGCTCTCAGCGCTCGGCGTCTCCGGCATCACGGTCACGGAGGTGAAAGGGTTCGGGCGCCAGAAGGGGCACACGGAGCTGTACCGGGGCGCCGAATACGTGGTCGACTTCCTGCCGAAGATGAAGATCGAGGCGGCCGTGTCCGACGATCTGGTCGACCAGGCGGTCGAGGCGATCGAGCGGGCCGCCCGCACCGGCAAGATCGGCGACGGGAAGATCTTCGTCACGCCGATCGAGCAAGTGATCCGGATCCGGACCGGGGAGACCGGCGCAGACGCGCTGTAACAGACAAAGACAAGCGACAAGAGGAAATCCAAGATGCGCAAACTTCTGATGTCCCTGCTGATGGCCGGCTCGCTGATCGCGGCCGGTGTCGGCCCCGCGCTCGCCGACGACGCGGCGTCCGCCGCGGCTGCGTCCGCGCCCGCCGCAACGGCTTCCGACGCATCGGCTGCCGCGGCACCCGCCGCGACGGCGAGCGCCGCGCCTGACGCATCCGCCGCTGCCGCCGCACCCGCTTCGGGCGCCGCCTCCGACGCATCGGCTGCCGCCGCCGCGTCCGCGCCGGCCGCACCCGCCGCGCCGACCGAGCCGTTCTCCGTCGATTCGTCGAAGATCAACTCGGGCGACACCGCGTGGATGCTGACGTCCACCGCGCTCGTGCTGTTCATGACGGTCCCCGGCCTCGCGCTGTTCTACGCGGGCATGGTCCGCAAGAAGAACGTGCTCGCGACCGTGATGCAGAGCTTCGCGATCACCGCACTGATCACGGTGCTGTGGACGGTGGTCGGCTACAGCCTCGCGTTCACACCGGGCAACGGCTTCATCGGCGGCCTGTCGCGCGCGTTCCTGCACGGGATGACCTACGTGAAGGGCGACAAGGCGACCACGCTGACCGTCAGCCACCTGGCGACGACGATTCCGGAATCGGTCTACTTCGTCTACCAGATGACGTTCGCGATCATCACGCCGGCACTGATCTGCGGCGCGTTCGCCGACCGGATGAAGTTCTCGGCGATGCTCGTGTTCATGACGCTCTGGTCGCTGATCGTCTATGTGCCGATCGCGCACATGGTGTGGGAGCCGACCGGCTGGCTGTCGGCCGACGGCGTGCTCGACTTCGCGGGCGGCACGGTGGTGCACATCAACGCCGGTATCGCGGGCCTGATGTCGTGCCTCGTGCTCGGCAAGCGCGTCGGCTACGGTCGCGAATCGATGGCGCCGCACAACCTCGTGCTGACGATGATCGGCGGCTCGATGCTGTGGGTCGGCTGGTTCGGTTTCAACGCGGGTTCGGCGGTCGCGGCTGACGGCCGTGCCGGCTTCGCGATGCTGACCACGCAAGTGGCGACGGCCTGCGCGGCGCTCGGCTGGATGTTTGCCGAATGGGTCGCGAAGGGCAAGCCGTCGGTGCTCGGCATCGTGTCGGGCGCGGTCGCGGGTCTCGTGGCGATCACCCCGGCTGCCGGCTTCGTCGGCGTGGCGGGTGCGCTCGTGATCGGCATCGCGGCAGGCGTGGTCTGCTTCTGGTCGGCGACGTGGCTCAAGTCGAAGCTCGGCTACGACGATTCGCTCGATGCGTTCGGCGTGCACGGCGTGGGCGGGATTCTCGGCGCGCTGCTGACGGGCGTGTTCGCGGTCAAGGACATCGGCGGCGCCGACGGCAGCCTGCTGCTGCAGGCGAAGGGCGTGCTGATCACGCTGGTCTACAGCGGCGTGCTGAGCTTCGTGCTGCTCAAGCTGATCGACCTGACGATTGGTTTGCGCGTGTCCGAAGAGGAAGAGCGCGAAGGCCTCGACGTGATCCTGCACGGCGAGCACGTCGAATAAGTCGTACGGATGACGGCGGGCCGCCGCGCAGACGGCACCCGCCACGAATGAGCGCAGCGACTTCGGCCCGCCCGCCCGGCGGGCTTTTTTTTCTCCTGCCGCGTGCTGCCGTAGCGCATAACCCTTCACGCTATCGGGTCAATAGCCGAAAACTTCCTCCAAACCCTTGCGAAGCCGGGAACAATCCCCAAATGGACAGGGCAATTGCTCTACAATCTTCATTCTCCCGCTCGCGAGTGATTCATGGTTCCCCACCTCGTTACCGCGTTGAACGGTCCGCTGCTCGAGCTCGAGCAGAAGATCCTCGACGCGACGCCTGCGATCGAACGCTGGTTCAGGCTCGAATGGCAGGAACACACCCCGCCGTTCTATTGTTCGGTGGACCTGCGCAACGCCGGTTTCAAGCTGGCGCCCGTCGACGCGAACCTGTTCCCCGGCGCGTTCAATAATCTGCCGTCCGAAGTGCTGCCGCTCGCCGTCCAGGCCGCGATGGCCGCGATCGAGAAGATCTGCCCGGACGCGAAGAACCTGCTCGTGATTCCCGAGCTGCCGACCCGCAACGCGTTCTACCTGGAAAACGTCGCGCGGCTCGCGACGATCATGCGCCAGGCCGGCCTGAACGTGCGCTTCGGCTCGCTCGACCCGAGCATCACCGACATGACACCGATCACGCTGGCCGACGGCCAGAAGATCGTGCTCGAACCGCTCGAGCGTTCGCAGCGCCGCCTCGGCCTGAAGAATTTCGATCCGTGTTCGATCCTGCTGAACAACGACCTGTCGGCCGGCATTCCCGCCGTGCTGGAAAACCTGCACGAGCAGTACCTCCTGCCGCCGCTGCACGCGGGCTGGGCCGTGCGCAGCAAGTCGACGCACTTCTCGTGCTACGACGACGTCGCGAAGAAGTTCGCGAAGATGGTCGGTGTCGATCCGTGGATGGTGAATCCGTATTTCGCACACGTCGAAGGCGTCGACTGGCAGGGCCATGAAGGCGAGCAGGCGCTCGCCGACGCGATCGACGGCGTGCTGAAGAAGATCGCGCGCAAGTATCGCGAATACGGGATCAGCGAAAAGCCGTACGTCGTCGTGAAGGCCGACGCGGGCACCGCCGGGCGCGGCGTGATGACCGTGCACGACGCGGCCGAGATCGGCCGCATGTCGAAGGCCGAGCGCGCGCAGATGGCCGAGTCGAAGGCCGGCCTCGCGGTGCGCGACGTGATCGTGCAGGAAGGCGTCTATACGTTCGAGCGCGTCGGCGACGAAGTCGCGGAGCCGGTCGTGTACATGATCGACCGCTACGTGGTCGGCGGTTTCTACCGCACGCACGGCGGCCGCGAGCGCGACCAGAACCTGAACGCGCCCGGCATGCACTACGTCCCGCTCGGCTTCGAGCACACCGCGCTGCCGGATGCCGGCGCGAAGCCGGGCGCCGCGCCGCCGAACCGTTTCTACATGTACGGCGTCGTCGCGCGGCTGTCGCTGATCGCGTCGTCGATCGAACTGGAAAAGACCGATCCCGAAGCCATCCAGGTGTAACGGCTTCGCTACGTACAGGACCCGCATGGACATTCTCTTTATCGCCGACCCGCTCGAGCGCTTCAAGATCTACAAGGATTCGACCTACGCGATGATGGCGGAGGCCGCGCGGCGCGGGCACGCGATCTACACGTGCGAGCCGCACCAGCTTGCATGGACGGGGTCGGGCGTCGAGGCGGACGTGCAGCGCGTGACGATCGTCGGCGACACGGCCGACCTGCATCGCCATCCGTGGTACGAGGCGGCCGCGCATCAATCGCGTCTGCTGACGTCGTTCGGCGCGGTGCTGATGCGCAAGGATCCGCCGTTCGACATGGAGTACGTGACGGCCACGTGGATGCTCGAACTCGCCGAGCGCGCGGGCGCGCGCGTGTTCAACAAGCCGCAGTCGATCCGCGACCATTCGGAGAAGCTGGCGATCGGCGAGTTTCCGCAATTCGTCGCGCCGACGCTGGTCACGCGCGATGCCGCACGATTGCGCGCGTTCCATGCCGAGCACGGCGACGTGATCGTGAAGCCGCTCGACGGCATGGGCGGGATGGGCGTGTTCCGCGTGAAGGCCGACGGGATGAATCTCGGCGCGATCATCGAGATGCTCGGCCACGACGGCACGCGCTCGCTGATGATCCAGAAGTTCATCCCCGAGATCACGGCGGGCGACAAACGCATTCTGCTGATCGCGGGCGAGCCGGTGCCGTATTCGCTCGCGCGCATTCCGCAGGGCAGCGAAGTGCGCGGCAATCTCGCCGCGGGCGGGCTCGGCGTCGCACAGCCGCTGACTGCCCGCGATCGCGAGATCGCGGAGACGCTCGGGCCGGTGCTCGCGTCGCGCGGGCTTCTGCTGGTCGGGCTCGACGCGATCGGCGACTGGCTGACCGAGGTGAACGTGACGAGCCCGACGTGCTTCCGCGAGATCATGGAGCAGACGGGCTTCGACGTCGCCGCGATGTTCATCGACGCGCTGGAGCGTGCGGCCGCGTAGGCCGTCTTCCCGCGCAACCCCGGCGGCGGCCGCGCAGGTCCCCCGTCGCCGGAGCAGCTTGACTGGCCTGCTACAATGCCCGCTTGCCCGGTGCCGCGACCAGCGCGCCGAAGGCCCGGCGGTCGGGCCGAAACCGTTGCAAGGCTGAACATGAAACGATTCCCTCACTCGCTATGCTCGTTGCCCCGCTGCGGGGCGTCGGCCCGCCAGGGGCGGCCGGGGGCAGTCTGACATGGCCGGGATTCTGATCATCGCGCACGCACCGCTCGCCACCGCGCTGCGGGACTGCATCGCGCACATCTACGGCGGCGTGCCCGCGCGCATCGGCTGCATCGACGTGCTGGCCGACAGCGATCCCACCCAGGTGATGGCGTTCGCGCACGCGGAGCTCGCGCGGCTCAGGGAAGAAAATGGCGTCGTCGTGCTGACCGACATGTACGGCGCGACGCCCGCGAACATCGCGGGCCAGCTCGCGAAGCTCGACAACGTGCGCGTGCTGGCCGGCGTGAACCTGCCGATGCTGGTGCGGGCCGTCTGCTACCGTTCCGTGCCGCTCGACAAGCTCGTCGACAAGGCGCTGTCCGGCGGCGCGAAGGGCGTCCACGAAGTGGCGGCCGGCACACCGCCGCCGCCGACCGAAGTCGGCTGCGGCCAATGCGCGCCGATTCCGCCCGAGCCGCAACCGCGCACCGAATCGCACTGACCGTCCCGTTTTTCGTTTTAGACCGACCCGCCGACGCACGTCGCCGGCGGCCGCGACCGACCCGACCGAGAATCATGCTTCAACAAGAAACCACCATCGTCAACAAATTGGGGCTCCATGCGCGCGCATCGGCCAAGCTTACGCAACTGGCCGGCAACTTCCAGTCCGAAGTCTGGATGACGCGTAACGGACGCAAGATCAACGCGAAAAGCATCATGGGCGTGATGATGCTCGCGGCGGGCATCGGCAGCACCGTGTCGATCGAGACCGACGGTCCCGACGAACGCGAGGCGATGGATGCACTGCTCAAGCTGATCGCGGACAAGTTCGGCGAAGGTCAGTGATCCCCGCGCGGGATCGTTGTCGTTTCGAAGCAGAATGCCGCGTTTGCCGCGGCATTTTTTTCGTCCGCGGCGTTGATGCGGAAATGGTAATGCTGCGCTGCACGCAGTCAGCATGGAGGTACGGAATTTATAATCACCAACCGGGGTCATAAGCGCATCGCAGCAGTGTGCCGCGGCTTTACATGTACAGAGGAGGTGCGCGTGTCCTTCACGCTGCATGGCATTCCCGTCTCACGTGGTATCGCGATCGGGCGAGCGTATCTGATCGCGCCGGCGGCGCTCGACGTCGCCCATTACCTGGTCGAGGCGAACCAGATCGACGCCGAGGTCGAGCGTTTCCGCACGGCGCTCGAAGTCGTGCATCGCGAGCTCGACGCGTTGCGCGCCGACCTGACCGACGACACCCCGAGCGAAGTGGGCGCGTTCATCGACGTCCACATGATGATCCTGAGCGACGCGATGCTCGTGCAGGAAACCATCGACCTGATCCGCACGCGCCGCTACAACGTCGAGTGGGCGCTGACCGAGCAGCTCGAATTGCTCACGCGTCACTTCGACGACATCGAGGACGAATACTTGCGCGAGCGCAAGGCCGACATCGAACAGGTGGTCGAGCGCGTGCTGAAGGCACTCGCCGGTGCGCCGTCCGCGTCGCAGGCGCTCGACCGAGCGGCCGCGAACGGCACGAACGAGATGATCGTCGTCGCGCACGACATCGCGCCGGCCGACATGATGCAGTTCAAGTCGCAGTCGTTCCAGGCGTTCGTCACCGATCTCGGCGGCCGCACGTCGCACACGGCGATCGTCGCGCGCAGCCTCGGCATTCCCGCCGCGGTCGGCGTCCAGCATGCGAGCGCGCTGATCCGGCAGGACGACCTGATCATCGTCGACGGCGACCAGGGGATCGTGATCGTCGATCCCGCGCCGATCGTCCTCGAGGAATATTCGTACCGCCAGTCCGAGAAGCTGCTCGAGCAACGCAAGCTGCAGCGCCTGAAGTTCTCGCCGACGCAAACGCTGTGCGGCACGAAGATCGAGCTGTACGCGAACATCGAGCTGCCCGACGACGCGAAGGCCGCGGTCGAGGCTGGCGCGGTCGGCGTCGGGCTGTTCCGCTCCGAGTTCCTGTTCATGCATCAAAAGGAGATGCCCGAGGAGGAGGAGCAGTTCGCCGCGTACAAGCGCGCGGTCGAGTGGATGAAGGGCATGCCGGTGACGATCCGCACGATCGACGTCGGCGCGGACAAGCCGCTCGAGGCGCTCGACGAGGGCTACGAGACGGCGCCGAACCCGGCGCTCGGCCTGCGTGCGATCCGCTGGAGCCTGTCCGAGCCGCAGATGTTCCTCACGCAGTTGCGCGCGATCCTGCGCGCGTCCGCGTTCGGGCAGGTGAAGATCCTGATCCCGATGCTCGCGCACGCGCAGGAGATCGACCAGACGCTCGACCTGATCCGCGAGGCGAAGCGCCAGCTCGACGACGCGGGGCTCGCGTACGATCCGAACGTGCGCATCGGCGCGATGATCGAGATTCCGGCCGCGGCGATCGCGCTGCCACTGTTCCTGAAGCGGTTCGATTTCCTGTCGATCGGCACGAACGACCTGATCCAGTACACGCTCGCGATCGACCGCGCGGACAACGCGGTCGCGCACCTGTACGACCCGCTGCATCCGGCCGTGCTGCACCTGATCTCCTATACGCTGCGCGAAGCGAAGCGGGCGGGCGTGTCGGTGTCGGTGTGCGGGGAGATGGCGGGCGATCCGGCGCTCACGCGCCTGTTGCTCGGGATGGGGCTTACCGAGTTCTCGATGCACCCGAGCCAGTTGCTGGTCGTGAAGCAGGAGATCCTGCGCGCGCACCTGAAGGCGCTCGAGAAGCCCACGGCCGACGTGCTGGCCGCGTTCGAGCCGGAGGAAGTGCAGGCGGCGCTCAAGCGCCTGTCGGTCGCGGAACCGCGCGCGGACGCGGCTGCCTAGGCGGCACGCGCCGCGCCGCGGAACCGTCGCGAAGGTTGCGAAACGTCACGCATGCGCCGCCCGGCGCATGCATCCCGCGCGCGTCAGTGCCGGCCCTGGCACACGGGGCAGTCGGCCTGGCGCGCGATCTTCATCGTCGTCCATTCCATCCGCAGCGAATCGAGCATCATCAGCCGCCCGTTGAGCGTCTTGCCGATATCGCCGATCACGCGCAGCGCCTCGGCGGCCTGCATCGCACCGATGATGCCGACCGTCGGCGCGAACACGCCCATCGTCGCGCACGCGACTTCCTCGAACGGCTGGTCTTCCGGAAACACGCACGCGTAGCAGGGCGCACTCGGGTCGCGGAAGTCGAACGTGCTGATCTGGCCGTCGAAGCGCAGCGCGGCGCCCGACACGAGCGGCACGCCGTGCGCGACGCACGCGCGGTTGATCGCATGGCGCGTCGCGAAGTTGTCGGTGCAGTCGAGCACGACGGTTGCCCGCGGCACGTGTTCGTCGAGCCACGCATCGTTGACGCGCGCCGCGACCGCATGCACGGTCACTTCCGGGTTCAGCTGCGCGAGCGCGTCGCGCCCCGATTCGACCTTGCTGCGGCCGACCGATGCGGTCACGTGGAGGATCTGCCGCTGCAGGTTCGTGAGGTCGACCGTGTCGGCATCGACGAGCGTGATCGTACCGACCCCGGACGCCGCGAGATACATCGCGGCCGGCGAGCCGAGACCGCCGGCGCCGACGACGATCGCATGCGCGTCGAGAAAGCGCTGCTGCGCCTCGATGCCGATTTCGTCGACGAGGATGTGGCGGGAGTAGCGGAGGAGTTGATCGTCGTTCATGGGACAGTCGTGAGCGGGGCGGAAGCGCCGGCGTATCGATTCATTCTAGGCGTACATGAAAAACGGGCCATCGCGGTCTTCCCGCGATGGCCCGTCGGATGCCGGCCGGCGCTTACTGCGGTGCCGACGCGGGCTTCGGTGCGGCCGCCTTCGCGCCCGACGCCTTCGTGGTGGACGCGGCCTTGCCGGCCGGGCTCTTCGCCGTGCTCTCGGCGAGCAGCGACTTCGATTCCTGCACCGGCTTGCCCTCCAGCTTGTTGAGCGCCTGCTGCATCATGAAGTCGTCGGTGCTGCCGAACTCGATCGGCTTGCGATCGCGGTCCTTCTGGCGCTGCTCCGGCGTCTTCTTGTCGTTCTGCTCCTCGAGGACGCGCAGCTGGTCCATGCGGCGCTGCTCGCGTGCTTCCTGCTCCTTCTTCTCGTTCGGATCCTGCGTGTTTGCGAGGTGGTTCGTGTAGTCGACCTCGCGCGTCACGAGCACGTCGTCCGGATCGCCGTCCGCGTACTGATCGACCGGTACGTCGGGCGTGATGCCCTTGTTCTGGATCGAACGGCCGCTCGGCGTGTAGTAGTAGGCCGTCGTCAGGCGCAGCGCGGTGTCGGCCGTCATCGGACGGACCGTCTGCACCGAGCCCTTGCCGAACGTCGTCTTGCCCATGATCTGCGCGCGCTTCGAATCCTGCAGCGCGCCGGCGACGATTTCCGACGCGGACGCCGAATACGCGTTTGTCAGCACGACCATCGGCACGGTCTTGAAGACCGGAGGCAGGTTCTTCAGCGGATCGCTGTCGAAGGAAGGCAAGCGATAGTTGTCGTAGGTATCGCGGTAGACCTGCTTCGAATCCGGAATCTGGCCGTTGGTAGACACGACGACGGAGTCGGGCGGCAGGAACGCGCCGGCGACGCCGACCGCGCTTTGCAGGAGGCCGCCGCCGTTGTTGCGCAGGTCGAGGATCAGGCCCTTCAGATTCGGCTGCTGGCGTGCGATGTCCTGCAGCTTCGCGGCGAGATCGGGCGTCGTGCGCTCCTGGAAGCTCGTGATCCGGATGTATGCGTAGCCCGGGTCGAGCAGCTTCATCTTCACGCTCTGGACCTTGATGATCGCGCGCGTGACCGTGATCGGGAACGTGCGGTCGTCGCTCTTGCGGAAGATCGTCAGCGTGACCTTGGTGCCCGGCTCGCCGCGCATCTGCTTGACGGCCTTGTCGAGCGTCATGCCGCGCACGGGCTTGTCGTTGATGCGGGTGATCAGGTCGCCCGGACGGATGCCGGCGCGGAACGCGGGGGTATCTTCGATCGGGGAGATCACCTTGACGAGGCCGTCTTCCTGCGAGATCTCGATGCCGAGACCCGCGAAGCGACCCTTGGTCTGCTCCTGCAGTTCGTCATAGTCGGTCTTGTCGAGGAACGACGAATGCGGGTCGAGGCTCGACACCATGCCCTTGATCGCCGCCGTCAGCAGCTTCTTGTCGTCGACCGGTTCGACGTACTCGCGCTTGATCTGGCCGAACACTTCCGCGAACAGGCGGAGCTGGTCGAGGGGAAGCGGCGCCGTGGCGGTCTGCTCGGCCGACGCCGAAACCTGCAGCGTGGCGAATACGCCCGTGGCGAGGCCCGCGGCAATCAGGCCGATGTTCTTCAATTTCATTCGCATAGAGAGTCTGGTGCGGTCGGGAAGCGCGTGGCGGTAGCGGGGATGTAGCGGACAAGTATAACTGTTCGTCCGATTGCTCAGTGCAACGGTGCGAAATGGCCCCGGAGCCCTGGTTCCCGGCGGGGTGCCGCCCCACGCGCAGCGGATTCGAAAGCGGATTCGACAGCACCGGGGCCGCGAAGGTTCGCGCCGCACGCCGGGGTGCGCCGGGCAGGCCGCGCGCGCGGCGGCATGCCCGGCATCGCGGTATCAGCCCGCCTTGCCCTGCTTCGCGACGGCGGCCTGAGCCTTCGCGATCGCGTCCTGGTCGCCCAGGTAGTAGTGCTGGATCGGCTTCAGGTTCTCGTCGAGTTCATACACGAGCGGCACGCCGTTCGGGATGTTCAGGCCGACGATATCGCTGTCCGAGATGCCGTCGAGGTACTTGATCAGCGCGCGCAGCGAGTTGCCGTGTGCGGCGATCAGCACCTGCTTGCCCGCACGGACGGCCGGCGCGATCGATTCGTTCCACAGCGGCAGCACGCGCGCGACCGTGTCCTTCAGGCACTCGGTGAGCGGCAGTTGCTCGCGCGGCACCTTCGCGTAGCGCGGGTCGTCGAACGGCGCGCGCTCGTCGGTCGGCTCGAGCGCCGGCGGCGGCGTGTCGTAGCTGCGGCGCCACACGAGCACCTGGTCGTCGCCGAACTTGGCGGCCGTTTCCGCCTTGTTCAGGCCCGACAGCGCGCCGTAGTGGCGCTCGTTCAGGCGCCACGAGTGAACGACCGGCAGATACATCAGGTCCATCTTGTCCTGCACGTGCCACAGCGTGCGGATCGCGCGCTTGAGCACCGACGTGTACGCGATGTCGAACGTGTAGCCGGCTTCCTTGAGCAATTCGCCGGCCTGGTAGGCCTCGTTGCGACCCTGTTCGGTCAGGTCGACGTCGACCCAGCCGGTGAAGCGGTTTTCCTTGTTCCACGTCGATTCGCCGTGGCGGATGAGAACGAGTTTGTACATGGATCTTGCGGTCGGTAGTGAAGGAAGCGGGGCGCGTCGCGCGGTACCCGGTCCGGGTCCGCCATCGCGCAAGACGGTTATTTTATAATGGCGGGATTGTCCTTTTCCGATTTCTCTTTTTCCGGCGGCATTCCGTGACGTTCTTTACCAATTACACGAACCTGGCCCTTATCGCGATCCTGGTGGTTTCCGGCGGCCTGCTCGCATGGCCGGCCCTGCGCCGCGGCCGCGGCGGCCTGTCGGCCGCGGAGGCGACGCAGCTCATCAATCGCCGCAACGCGGTCGTGATCGACCTGCGTACCGCGTCCGACTTCGCCGCCGGCCATCTGCCGTCGGCGCGCCAGGTCGCCGCCGGCGAGATCGGCGCGAAGATCGCGCAGGTCGCGAAAAACAAGAGCACCCCCGTGCTGCTCGTCTGCCAGAACGGCCAGCAGTCGCAGAAGGCGGCGCGCGAGGTCGAGGCGGCGGGCTATGCCGAGGTGCACGTGCTCGAGGGCGGCGTCGCCGCCTGGCAGCAGGCCGGGATGCCGGTCGTCAAACAAGGAGTGGCGAAGTGAGCAAGGTTTTGATGTACAGCACGCAGGTGTGTCCGTATTGCATTCAGGCCGAGCGCCTGCTGAAGCTGCGCGGCGTCGAGCAGATCGAGAAGGTGCTGATCGACCGTGACCCGGCCCGCCGTGAGGAAATGATGACGCGCACGGGCCGTCGCACGGTGCCGCAGATCTACATCGGCGACACGCATGTCGGCGGTTACGACGATCTGTCGAAGCTCGACCGCGAAGGCGGGCTCTTGCCGCTTCTGCAAGCGGCCTGATTAGGGCAGAATGGCCGCCGGTCGCGCCGCGGCTCGAGCGCGCAGGATTCAACCGAGGCGGCCGGCGTGAAGCCGGGCCGCCCCGTCACCACTTTTAGGGAAACACCATGTCCGACGTCGAAAACCAACCGTTCTTCAACATCCAGCGCGTCTACCTGAAGGATATGTCGCTCGAGCAGCCGAATTCGCCGGCGATCTTCCTCGAGCAGGACATGCCGTCGGTTGAAGTCGAAGTCGACGTCAAGGCCGAACGCCTCGCGGAAAGCGTGTTCGAGGTCGTCGTGTCGGGTACCGTCACCGCGAAGGTGAAGGACAAGGTCGCGTTCCTGATCGAAGCGAAGCAGGCCGGCATTTTCGACATTCGCAACATTCCGGACGAACAGCTCGACCCGCTCGTCGGCATCGCGTGCCCGACGATCCTGTTCCCGTACCTGCGCTCGAACATCGCCGACGCGATCACGCGTGCGGGCTTCCCGCCGATCCACCTGGCGGAAATCAACTTCCAGGCGCTGTACGAGCAGCGTCTCGCGCAGCTTCAGCAGCAGCAGGCCGGTGCGGCAGGCGCGCCGAACGGCACGACGCTGAACTGACGTTTCACTCCGGACCGGTGCTGGGTATGAAAGTAGCCGTTCTCGGCGCCGGTGCCTGGGGCACCGCGCTCGCGGGCCATCTGGCCGCGCGGCACGATACGCTTCTCTGGGCGCGCGACGCTGCGCTGATCGCCGGGCTGCAGGCCCGGCACGAAAATTCCCGCTATCTGGACGGCATCGCGCTGCCCGATGCGCTGCGCTACGACGCCGATCTCGGCGCCGCGCTCGCGCACGGCGCCGCGGACGACGCGCTGTGCGTGATCGCCGCGCCCGTGGCCGGGCTGCGCACGCTGTTCGGCGCGATGCGCGACGCAGGCTGCGTGCCTGCGCACATCGTGTGGGTCTGCAAGGGCTTCGAGGCCGACACGCACCTGCTGCCGCATCAGGTGATCGCGGCCGAGCTGCCGGAGCAGCACAGCAACGGCGTGCTGTCGGGGCCGAGCTTCGCACGCGAGGTCGGGCTCGCGCTGCCCGTCGCGCTGACGGTCGCAAGCACCTCCGCCGAATGCCGCGAGCGCACGCTCGCCGCGTTCCATCACGGCGCGATGCGGATCTACACGGGTGACGACGTGGTCGGCGTCGAGGTCGGCGGCGCGGTGAAGAACGTGCTGGCGATCGCGACCGGCATCTCCGACGGCCTCGGGCTCGGGCTGAACGCGCGCGCCGCGCTGATCACGCGCGGCCTCGCCGAAATGTCGCGGCTCGGCGTCGCGCTCGGCGGCCGTGCTGAAACCTTCACGGGCCTCACGGGCCTCGGCGACCTGATCCTCACCGCGACGGGCGACCTGTCGCGCAATCGCACGGTCGGCCTGCAACTGGCGGCTGGCCGCTCGCTGAACGACATCCTCGGCGCGCTCGGCCATGTGGCCGAAGGCGTGCGCTGCGCGCAGGCCGTGCTCGCGCTCGCGCGCGCGCAAGCGATCGAAATGCCGATTACCGAAGCCGTGTGCGGCGTGCTGTTCGACGGCGTCGCACCGCGCGATGCGGTCAGCGGCCTGCTGCGGCGCGACGCGCGCGCCGAATAGCACGGACGAATCGCACCGATTATTGCGGCCGGGCGCGCTCGCGCAAAGCGGGCCGCGCCAAAGCGCACTACGCTTGAACTGTCTCCGGCGTTTCGGGAGGGTGTCATGCTGCAGATCGGTTCCACCACGTTCGACGCGCAACTCGTCGACATCACGACGCTCGACGTCGACGCGATCGTCAACGCCGCGAACGGTTCGCTGCTCGGCGGTGGCGGGGTCGACGGCGCGATCCATCGCGCGGCCGGCCCGGGCCTCCTGGCCGAGTGCCGCACGCTCGGCGGCTGTGACACCGGCGACGCGAAGCTCACGCGTGGCCACGGGTTGCCGGCGAAATATGTGATTCATGCAGTCGGCCCGGTGTGGCACGGCGGCGGGCGCGGCGAGCCCGAGCTGCTCGCGGCATGCTACCGGCGCGTGATAGAGCTGGCCGAGGAGGTGGCGGCGACCTCGATCGCCTTCCCGGCGATCAGCTGCGGCGTGTACCGCTATCCAGCCGAGGAGGCCGTCGAGATCGCCGTCGGCACGGTCGCCGAAATGCTGCCGCAGGCGCCGAACCTCGCACGCGTGATATTCGCGTGTTTTTCATCCGATATCTACGACCTGTATCGCGCGCGGCTCGCGCGCAGCTAGCGCTGCCCGGCCGCGCGGTGCGGTTCGGGCCGGGCGCGCGTCAGGCGCCGCCTTCGAAACCGGCCTGACGCCACGCCTCGAACACGACCACGGCCACCGTGTTCGACAGGTTCAGGCTGCGGTTGCCCGGCCGCATTGGCAGGCGTACGCGCTGTTCGTTCGGGAAGCGTTCCAGCAATTCGGCCGGCAGGCCGCGCGTCTCGGAGCCGAACACGAACCAGTCGCCGGGCACGAACGCATGGTCGTGGAAGCGGCCCGAGCCGCGGGTCGTGAACGCGAACATTCGCGCGGTATCGGGCGCTTCGGTGGCGACGAACGCGTCCCAGTCGCGGTGCACGCGCATTTCCGCGTACTCGTGATAGTCGAGGCCCGCGCGACGCATCTTCGCGTCGTCGAGCGGAAAGCCGAGCGGCTCGATCAGATGCAGACGCGCGCCGGTATTGGCGCACAGGCGGATCACGTTGCCGGTGTTCGGCGGAATTTCGGGGGCGACGAGGACGACGTTGAACATGGTTGGGTCTGGCTGGGCTGGCCGGGGCGGAGCAGCGTGCATTCCGTCCCGGCCGGCCGGTTCGTGACGACCGTCGCCGCATGCGGGCGGCCGGCCTCTCTAACTAATTAATCCCTGGCGGTGCGCAGCGCAACCAGATTCGTCACGCGCGCGGCACCCGCCGCCTTCAATGCACGCGCGGCTGCCGCGAGCGTCGCACCGGACGTCATCACGTCGTCAACGAGCGCCACGTGGCGGCCGGTGAGGTCGCCCGACGCTGCGAACGCTGCCTGCACGTTGTCGCGCCGCGCACGCCGGTCGAGCCGCGACTGCGGCGCGGTTTCGGTCACGCGTGCAAGCAGCGCCGTGTCGGCGCGCACGCCGAGCCGGCGCGCGAGCGGCCGCGCGATCGCCCACGCCTGGTTGTAGCCGCGCGCGACGAGCCGTCCGCGCGACAGGGGCACCGGTGCGATCACGTCGAAGCCGCCGGCGGCGCGCATCGCGTCCGTGTCTTCGATCCGCTCCGCGAGCCGGGCCGCGAATTCCGCACCCAGCGCGAGCCGCGCATGAAACTTCAGGCCGCGCGCGAGCCCGTTGAGTGGCGCGCGGTAATCGGCGAGCGCGAGCGTTGCATCGAACGGCGGCGGCGTCGCGCAGCATGCGTCGCACCGGTACGCGGATGCGGAAGCGGCACCACAGTGCCGGCCGCGCGCTTCGCGCAGCCGCGGCTGCCCGACGCCCAGCGGCACCGCGCAGACGTCGCAGCGCAGCCGCGCTTCGTTCCAGTACGCTGCGTCGCAGGCGCCGCAAATCACCGTATGTGACAAATTGCCGCACAGTGCGCACCGATTCGGCAACGCGAGCGCGACGACGCGCACGGCTAGCGCACGAACCTGCGACAAAACGACGCGCATCGGGCGCGGGGCGAAACGGCGATCCATTGCGAACACTCCTGGCGGCCCCCGTCTCGCTGAAGGCCGCGAGGCGAGCGAGTATACTTCGGGCTCTTCGCCAGTGTGCCTGACATGTCCCCAGCTTCGACTTCAACCGGCCGTCCGGCCAATGACGCCCGGCGTTTGCGGCGGATCTTCGATCGCCGCGCCGCCGCGTTCGACGCGGTCGCGTTCCTGCCGCGCGAGATCGCGCAGCGGATGAACGAGCGTCTCGAATACATCAAGGTGAGCCCCGCGGCCGTGCTCGACGCGGGCTGCGGTCCGGGCGACGACCTGCCGGCGCTGCGCGCGCGCTTTCCCGAAGCGCCGGTGTTCGGTGTCGACCTGTCCGGCGCGATGCTCGCGCGGGCGGGCCACCGCGAGGTCGAGCAGACGAGCTGGCGCCGCTGGCTGCCCGCGTCGCTCGGCCGGGCGCTGGGCCAGCGCGGCCCGCGCGTCGCGCAGGCCGACTTCTCGATGCTGCCGTTCGCGGCCGGCGCGTTCGACCTGATCTGGTCGAATCTCGCGCTGCACTGGCATTCGCGTCCCGATGCGGTATTTCCTGAATGGCAGCGCGTGCTGCGGGTGAACGGCCTGCTGATGTTCAGCACGCTCGGCCCCGACACGCTGCGCGAACTGCGCGCGGCCTGCGCGGACGCCGAAGCGGCGCTCGGCATCGCGCCGCCCGCCGCGCGCGTCGTCGATTTCGTCGACATGCACGACCTCGGCGACATGCTCGTCGAAAGCGGCTTCGAGATTCCGGTGATGGACCAGGAAGTGCTGACCGTGACGTACAAGACGCCCGATTCCCTGCTGGCCGACGTGCGCCGCTGGGGCGCCTATCCGTTCGACCGCGCGGTGCCGCAGCGCGCGGCGCGGCGCTTTCGCGCGGCGCTCGGCGATGCGCTGGAAGCGCGCCGGCGCGCGGACGGCACGATTGCCCTGACGTTCGAAGTGATCTACGGCCATGCGTGGAAGGCCGTGCCGCGCACGACCGCCGAGGGGCACGGGATCGTGCGCATCGAAGATATCGGAAAGGGGCGTCCGAAGAATCGGTAAAGCGGTAAAGAGGGGTTTTGTTATGCCCGAAATTAGCGGCGCAAAGCGGGGTCGAATTGACGTGAAAAACGGCCGGGAAGCTTGTGGCGCTTGGCTCGCGGGCCGATAGCCGCTTGCTTGTGGATGCCATTGAACCCGCCTATAATGCGTCAGCTTGTCGTCCCGGGGTCCCCGCAATACGGGCCGACGAGTCCGATGCAGGCATGCATCGCATGCCATTCGCGTGAGGCGGCGATGGAAGCAGCGAGGGTTTTGGCGGAGACGACGAACGGTGAGCCGGTCCTCGAAGACTGGCTCATGAAACGTAACTGTTCGGTGTCGCCGCGCCAGTTCGTGCTGTTTTACGCGTCGCTCGCGGGCTTCTCGCTGGTGATCGCGGCATTGCTGATGTGGCGGGGGGCCTGGCTCGTCATGCCCTTCACCGGAATCGAATTGCTGGCGGTAGGCGTCGCGTTTGCGGTCTACGCCCGTCATGCGGTCGATTACGAGCGCATCAGGCTGTTTCCGCACCGGCTCGTGATCGAGCGGATGGATGCGGAGCGGTTCACGCAGATCGAATTCAACCCGCGCTGGGTGCGGGTCGAGCCGGGGGCGACGCCACGCGATCCGATTCGACTCGTATCGCGCGGGCAGACCGTCGTAATTGGGCAGCATCTCGCGCAGCACAAGCGGGCGCAGTTCGCCGATGAACTGCGCGTGTCGCTCAGGCGCTGCGGCTGACGAGGCGCGGGCATCGGCCGGAACGGGCCGGCGGCTTGCGACGGGGGAGGGGTTTGAATGGAAATTTTGGGTAAGGATGCTATGAAAACAATCAAGCGAGCCCTCACGGGCGTGCTGGCATGCAGCGGATTGCTCTTTGCCGGCGCTGCTCTGGCGGTCGGTGATAGCCCGGGCGGCCCCCGCGTCAACGAAATCAATTTTCAGCCGCCTGTCACGAAGATCGCCGAGGAGCTCTACGATCTCCACACGATGATGCTGATCCTGTGTACGGTGATCTTCGTCGGCGTGTTCGGCGTGATGTTCTATTCGATCTTCGCGCATCGCAAATCCAAAGGCCACAAGGCCGCCAATTTCCATGAAAGCACGACCGTCGAAATCATCTGGACGATCGTGCCGTTCATCATCGTCGTGCTGATGGCGCTGCCGGCCACGAAGGCCGTCGTCGCGATGAAGGACACGACCAACGCCGATCTCACGATCAAGGTCACCGGCTACCAGTGGAAGTGGGGCTACGACTACGTGAAGGGCCCGGGCGAGGGCATCAGCTTCCTGTCGACGCTCAGCACCCCGCGTGACGAAGTGATGGGCAAGAAGCCGATCACCGAGACGTACCTGCAGGAAGTCGACAACCCGCTCGTCGTGCCGGTCAACAAGAAGATCCGCATCATCACGACCGCGAACGACGTCGTTCACTCGTGGTACGTGCCCGCGTTCGGCGTGAAGCAGGATGCGATCCCCGGCTTCGTGCGCGACACGTGGTTCAAGGCCGACAAGGTCGGCACGTTCCGCGGCTTCTGTACCGAACTGTGCGGCAAGGAACACGCGTTCATGCCTGTCGTGGTCGTGGTGCTGTCGGACGACGACTACGCGAAGTGGGTGACCGCGCAGAAGGCCAAGCTGGCCAGCGCTTCGGTCGATCCGAACAAGGTCTACACGATGGCCGAACTCGTCGCGCACGGCGAGGAAGTCTACAAGGCGAACTGCGCGGCCTGCCACCAGGTGAACGGCAAGGGCCTCGGCGCCTTCCCGGCGATGGACGGCAGCCAGATCGTGAACGGCCCGATCGCAGGTCACGTCGAGCGCGTGCTGCACGGCAAGGGTGCAATGCCGTCGTGGGCATCGCTGTCGGACCTCGACATCGCATCGGTCATCACGTACGAGCGCAATTCGTGGGGCAACCACAAGAACGACCTGCTGCAGCCGAAGCAAGTGGCTGACGCGCGCAACGGCAAGATGCCGGAAGACGCGGCAGGTGTGGCGGCCCCGGCCGAAGCGGCCTCGGCACCGGCGCAAGCCGCGTCGGGCGCGGAGGCAGCGTCGGCATCGGCTGCGCTGTCGACGATCTACTTCGAGACGGGCAAGAGCGTGCTGCCGGCCGACGCGAAAGCGGCGATCGCTGCAGCGGCCGACTATGCGAAGGCACATCCGGACGCGAAGCTCGCGCTGTCGGGTTTCACCGACAAGACGGGCTCGGCCGACGCGAATGCCGAACTCGCCAAGCATCGTGCACAGGCCGTGCGCGACGCGCTGAAGGCAGCAGGCGTGGCGGAAGACCACATTATTCTCAAAAAGCCGGAAACGATCACGGGCGGGGCTGACGCCAAGGAAGCCCGGCGTGTCGAGATCGGGCCGGCGGCTTGACGTGTCGCTGAGTTAGTCGACGTATTCGCATTAGGAGATTCTCATGTCTAGCATCGGGCACGACGTAGCCGCGGACCACGCGCACGACGACCACGCGCACGAAGCCCCGCACGGCTGGCGGCGCTGGCTGTTCGCCACCAACCACAAGGACATCGGTACGCTGTACCTGCTGTTCTCGTTCATCATGTTCCTGTCGGGCGGCGTGATGGCGCTCGCCATCCGTGCCGAGCTGTTCGAGCCGGGCCTGCAGATCATGCGTCCGGAGTTCTTCAACGAACTCACGACGATGCACGGCCTGATCATGGTGTTCGGCGCGATCATGCCGGCGTTCGTCGGCTTCGCGAACTGGATGATTCCGCTGCAGATCGGCGCATCCGACATGGCGTTCGCGCGGATGAACAACTTCAGCTTCTGGCTGCTGCCGGTCGCGGCCGTGCTGCTGGTCGGTTCGTTCTTCGCGCCGGGCGGCGCGACGGCCGCCGGCTGGACGCTGTACGCACCGCTGTCGACGCAGATGGGCCCGGGCATGGACTTCGCGATCTTCGCGGTCCACATCATGGGTGCTTCGTCGATCATGGGCGGGATCAACATCGTCGTGACGATCCTGAACATGCGCGCACCGGGCATGACGCTGATGAAGATGCCGATGTTCGCATGGACCTGGCTGATCACCGCGTACCTGCTGATCGCCGTGATGCCGGTTCTGGCAGGCGCGATCACGATGGTGCTGTTCGACCGCCACTTCGGCACGTCGTTCTTCAACGCGGCAGGCGGCGGCGACCCGGTGATGTACCAGCACATCTTCTGGTTCTTCGGCCACCCCGAGGTGTACATCATGATTCTGCCGGCGTTCGGGATCGTGTCGCAGGTGATCCCGGCGTTCGCACGCAAGACGCTGTTCGGCTATAGCTCGATGGTGTACGCGACGGCTTCGATCGCGATCCTGTCGTTCATGGTCTGGGCGCACCACATGTTCGCAACGGGCATGCCGGTCACCGGCCAGCTGTTCTTCATGTACGCGACGATGCTGATCGCGGTGCCGACGGGTGTGAAGGTGTTCAACTGGCTCGCGACGATGTGGCGCGGCTCGATGACGTTCGAAACCCCGATGCTGTTCGCGATCGGCTTCCTGTTCGTGTTCACGTTCGGCGGTCTGACGGGCCTGATGCTGGCGATGGCGCCGCTCGACATCCAGTATCACGGCACCTACTTCGTGGTGGCGCACTTCCACTACGTGCTGGTGGCCGGTTCGCTATTCGCGCTGTTCGCGGGTTGGTACTACTGGGCGCCGAAGTGGACGGGCTGGATGTACAACGAGACGCGCGGCAAGATCCACTTCTGGGCGTCGATGATCTTCTTCAACCTGACGTTCTTCCCAATGCACTTCGTCGGTCTCGCGGGCATGCCGCGCCGCTATGCGGACTACCCGGCGCAGTTCACGGACTTCAACCAGGTAGCGACGATCGGTGCATTCGGCTTCGGCCTCGCGCAGGTGTACTTCCTGTTCGCGGTCGCGCTGCCGGCCTACCGTGGCGGCGGCGAGCTGGAAAAGGCGTCGGACAAGCCGTGGGATGGCGCGACCGGCCTCGAGTGGACGGTGCCGAGCCCGGCTCCCTTCCACACGTTCGAGCAACCGCCGCACGTCGAATAAGTTTCACTTGGCGTTCCGTCGCTGCCTGCCGTGCAGGCAGGCGCGGCGGGCGCCGAATCGAAGTTTCAGCGAAGTTTAAGATGAACCGGAATCCACAAGAAAGACGAACGCCCGAGCAGATTCGCGCGGGCAACAAGCGGCTCGGCCTCATCCTGCTCGTCATCGCCGCCGTTTTTTTTGTGGGTGTCGTGATCAAGCAGTGGTGGCTGTCCACTCACTGATGCAGCAACTGACGCAGTAGCGAGGAAGTAGTCGTATGTCGAAGCCGGAAGAGGGCGCCGTCGATCGCGCGTTCAATCGTTCGATGCTGATGAAGCTCTTCGTCGTGGCCGGACTGATGTTCGGCTTCGGCTTCGCGCTGATTCCGATGTATCGCGCGATTTGCCAGATCACCGGCATCAACAACCTGGTGCAGCGCGATGTCAGCGAACGCGAGGCGAAGAACTCGCAGGTCGACTACAGCCGCACGGTGTCGGTCGAGTTCGATGCGAATGCGCGCGGCCCGCTCGGGTTCAAGCCGGAGCACAACAGCCTCGACGTGCATCCGGGCGAGCTGACGACGATCGTGTACGACGTGACCAACGGGCAGGGCCGGCCGATGGTGGCGCAAGCGATTCCGAGCTACGCGCCGAAGCAGGCAACGGAATTCTTCAAGAAGATCGAATGTTTTTGCTTCACGCAACAGACGCTGGCCGCGAACGAGTCGCGCAAGATGCCGGTGGTGTTCGTGATCGATCCGAAGCTGCCGAAGGACGTGAAGACGATCACGCTGTCGTACACGTTCTTCGAGCTGAACACGCCGGCCGCGCCGGCGCCGGCACCGCGCAAGACGGCGGCGCAGGGCGCGGCGAAGCCGGACGCATGACGACGGAGACGGGGCGGTGACAGAGACCAAGCGGAGCGGGTCGTTCGGCCAGGCGGTGAAAGCGGTGCTGTGGTCGTTCTTCGGGGTGCGCAAGCGGCGCGACCTGGAGGCCGACGCGACGCAGCTCAATCCGCTGCACGTGCTGATCGTCGCGTTGATCGCGGCCGGTGTGTTCATCGGCGTGCTGATCCTGATCGTGCGCGCGGTCGTGGGTTGAGGCCCGCGGCCACGAAAGAATGCAGTGCGTGGCGCCCGGGCGCTGCGTGCGGGAAAGAGCGGCGGCGGCACGCGCCGTGCAAGAAATAAAGCCGGAGCGGTTTCCGGTACACAAATTGGACTGAAGTGGAGAATCAAGCATGAGCGGTCAAAACCAGACCCCGTACTATTTCGTGCCGCATCCGTCGCAGCATCCGATCAGCGCGGCCATCGGCCTGCTGGTCATGCTCGCGTCGGTGGCGCTGTGGATCAACGGTCACGACTGGGCTCCGTACACGGCGCTGCTTGGCCTGCTGTGGTTGCTCTTCACGCTGTATCACTGGTTCGGCGACGCGATCGCCGAGTCGGAAGGCGGTCATTACGGCAAGAACGTCGACAAGTCGTACCGCTGGAGCATGAGCTGGTTCATCTTCTCCGAAGTCATGTTCTTCGGCGCATTCTTCGGCGCGCTGTTCTATGCGCGTGAAATCGCGCTGCACCAACTCGGCAGCCTCGACTACAAGCTGATCTGGCCGGACTTCTCCGCCGTGTGGCCGAACGAAGGCCCCGCTGCCCTCGCCGGTCATTTCAAGACGATGGGCCCGTGGCCGATCCCGACGCTGAACACCGCATTCCTGCTGACGTCGGGTGCGACGCTGACGGTGTCGCACCACGCGCTGCGCGACGATCACCGCAACAAGGCGATCGCCTGGCTGGCCGCGACGCTCGTGCTCGGTGTCTGCTTCCTGTTCATGCAGGGCTTCGAGTACTACCACGCGTACAACGAACTGAACCTGACGCTGAACTCGGGCGTGTACGGCTCGACCTTCTTCCTGCTGACGGGCTTCCACGGCTTCCACGTGTTCCTCGGCGGCACGATGCTCGCGGTGGTGCTGGTGCGGATGATCCGCGGCCACTTCAAGCCCGATCACCACTTCGCATTCGAAGGCGCCGCATGGTACTGGCACTTCGTCGACGTCGTCTGGCTCGGCCTGTACGTCGTCGTCTACTGGCTGTAAATGCAGGAACGGCCCGCGCAGCGATGCGCGGGCCGTTTTCATTGGCGGGGACGGGGCAGCGGCTGGTTGCCTGCGCTCAACGCCAACCCGGCGCCGCCGCGACTTCGTCAGGCGGCGCTTTTGCTTGGTGGCGCCGTTGTGCGGCGAAATGTCACAGCGGTCGCGGCGGTCACGGTGACCGCCGGCACGAATGCATCAACGCCCGATCGGCAGGCCGGTCGAATGGATCCAGCCCATCCAGTTCGCGAACAGGATGAACAGGAACAGCGAGACCGACAGCCCGACGCGGGTGGCAAGCGACCACACCATGCGTTTCGTGTGGCCGCGGTCTTGCATCATGAAGTAGAGCGCCGAGCCCATGCTGGCGACGATGAGGACGAAGGCGATGGGAACGAGGATGTGCATGACGCGAACCGGACGACGGCAATTCGAAAGGAAGAGGATAATTATCGCACTTCGCTTTCGCGAATGCGTCTCGCGGGTGGCCCGATGAGGATCCGCTGGCTGCCTGCGCTGCTGATACTCGCCATCGTCGCGGTCACGATTCGCCTCGGGTTCTGGCAGCGCGACCGTGCGCATCAGAAGGAGGCGCTGCAGGCGAGCATCGTGCGCTACGAGCACGCGGTGCCCGTCGACGTCGGTGCGCAGCCGATTCCGCTCGCGTCGATCGAGTTCCATCGCGTGCGGGCCAGGGGGCGCTTCCTGCCGGAGCAAGCGGTGTTCCTCGACAATCGGCCGTATAACGACCAGCCGGGTTTTTACGTCGTGATGCCGTTTAAACTCTCGGGCGGCGGCGTCGTGCTGGTGAACCGCGGCTGGCTGCCGCGCAACATCGCCGATCGCACGGCGATCGAGCCGTTTTCGACGCCGGATGGCGACATCGAGATCGAAGGCATCGCGCGGGCCGATGCGTCGCGCGCGTTCGAGCTTGGCGAAGGCGGCTCGGCCGCGCACCAGAAGATCCGGCAGAACCTGGACGTCGCCGCGTATGCGAAGGAAACGGGGCTGCCGCTGCAGCCGTTCGTGATCCAGCAGACGAGCGACGATGGCGACAAGCTCGTGCGCGACTGGCCGGCGGCGACGACCGGCGTCGAGCGCAATTACGGTTACATGTTTCAGTGGTGGGCCATGGCGGCTGCCGCGCTCGGTTTCGGCCTGTACGCCGCGCGGCGTGCGGCGAAGAAATCGGCCGGCGCGTGAGCGCCATGACAGGACGCGGCGCACGCGCCGCGGGTTCGTTTCGAGAGGTCTGATTTGTCCATGCAATCTTCCCGTCGGGGTCCGGCCTCAGCGCCGATTTCGCCTGCGGCCCGCAAGCGCGGCCGCTGGATGCTCGTGCTGCTGGGTCTCGTGTGCGCAGCACCGATCATCGCGTCGTACTTCACCTATTACGTGATCAAGCCGAAGGGCGGCTCGACCAACTACGGCACGCTGATCGAGCCGCAGCGGCCGATCCCGGCCGATCTGCAGGTGACCGACGAAACCGGCAAGACGGTGCCGCTGTCGTCGCTGCGCGGCGTGTGGCTGTTCGTGATGACCGACCGCAGCGCGTGCGATGACGCCTGCGCGCAAAAGCTCTACTTCATGCGCCAGGTCCGTGTCACGCAGGCGGGCGAGCGGCACCGGATCACGATGGTATGGCTGCGCAGCGATGCGGGCGCGGTACCGCCGAAGGTGCTGGAGGCCTATCCGGACACGCGCCGGCTGGTCGCCGATCCGGCCGCGGTCGCCGCGTGGCTGCCGGCGGAAGCCGGCACCAAGGACAGCGACCACATCTACATGGTCGATCCGAACGGCAACCTGATGATGCGTTTCCCGAAGGACCCGAATCCCAGCAAGATCAAGGCGGACGTCACGAAGCTGCTGAAGTGGTCGAGCATCGGCTAAGGCGAGACGACGAGGCAACCATTCAATGTCGTATCTACTGCAACTCGGCCTGATCGGCCTCTGCATCGCGCTGCTGCCGCTGTCGTACGTGTGGGTCAAGGCCGACGACGACAAGTTCCGCAAGCTGGTGTGGATCACCACGTTCCTGACCCTCGATCTCGTGATGTTCGGCGGCTTCACGCGGCTGACCGATTCGGGCCTCGGCTGCCCGGACTGGCCCGGCTGCTACGGCACGTCGTCGCCGTTCATCGCGCACGCCGCGATCACGGCCGCGCACCAGGCGATGCCGACCGGCCCCGTCAGCATGACGAAGGCGTGGATCGAGATGATCCACCGTTATTTCGCGATGGCGATCGGCGTGCTGATCATCGCGCAGGTCGTGATTGCGTGGTCCGCGCGGTTGCGCCGCCGCGCGCTGCACGTGTCGCCGTGGTGGCCGACGAGCCTCTTGCTGCTGATCGTCGTGCAGGGCGTGTTCGGCGCGTGGACGGTCACGATGAAGCTGCAGCCGGTGATTGTCACGACGCACCTGCTGCTCGGCCTCACGCTGCTCGGCACGCTCGGCTGGCTCGCGGCGCG
Organism: Burkholderia sp. PR2; assembly: GCF_052372875.1. Lineage (NCBI taxonomy): Bacteria > Pseudomonadati > Pseudomonadota > Betaproteobacteria > Burkholderiales > Burkholderiaceae > Burkholderia > Burkholderia sp. PR2. The sequence continues at coordinate 3,016,720 of NZ_JBQRWH010000004.1, read as the reverse complement.
GCAGACGCCGCTGCCGTCGCATGACCCGGAGGCCGGCCGCTACCGCGCGGCCGCGCTCGCGGCGCTGGTGCTGCTGGTCGTGCAGATCGCGCTCGGCGGCTGGGTGAGCACCAACTACGCGGTGCTCGCGTGTACCGACTTCCCCACCTGCAACGGTCAGTGGATTCCGCCGATGAATTTCGAGCAGGGCTTCCATCTGTGGCGCGCGCTCGGCATGACGAAGGATGGCGACGCGATCACGCAGGACGCGCTGGTCGCGATCCACTGGACGCACCGCACGTTCGCGTTCGTCGTGGTCGCGTTCCTGGTCGCATTCGCGCTGAAGATGCGCCGCTTCGAGTCGCTGCGCCGGCCCGCGAACGGCGTGCTGCTGGTGGTCCTGCTGCAGTTCCTGACGGGCCTGACCAACATCGTGCTGCAGTGGCCGCTGCCGGTCGCCGTCGCGCACAACGGCGGCGCCGCGATCCTGCTGCTGCTCGTCGTCATGTTAAACTTTCGCATCCTTTCAAGCCGCCCCGGCCGTGTCGCGCAGCCCGCGCGCGACGCCGCCCCGGCGTGACCGCCCCCATGCAAAGCACCCTTTCCCAATCGCCCGGTAGCCGGTTTTCTCAGTACATGGCGCTGACGAAGCCGCGTGTCACGCAGCTTGCGGTGTTCTGTGCGGTGATCGGCATGTTTCTCGCGACGCCGGGCATGGTGCCGTGGCATGTGCTGATCGGCGGCACCGTCGGCATCTGGCTGCTGGCCGGCGCGGCGTTCGCGATCAACTGCCTCGTCGAACAGAAGATCGACGCGATGATGCGGCGCACCGCATGGCGTCCGTCCGCGCGCGGCGAGATCACGACCCCGCAGATCCTGCTGTTCTCGGCCGTGCTCGGCAGCGTCGGCGCATGGACGCTCTATACGTTCACGAACCCGCTGACGATGTGGCTGACGATCGCCACCTTCGTCGGCTACGCGGTGATCTACACGCTGTTGCTCAAGCCGATGACGCCGCAGAACATCGTGATCGGCGGCGCATCGGGCGCGATGCCGCCGGCGCTCGGCTGGGCCGCGGTCACCGGCGCGGTGCCCGGCGATGCTTGGATCCTCGTGCTGATCATCTTCGTGTGGACGCCGCCGCATTTCTGGGTGCTCGCGCTGTATCGCCGCAAGGATTATGAAAACGCGGGCCTGCCGATGCTGCCCGTCACGCACGGCGAGAAATTCACGCGGCTGCACATCCTGCTGTACACGGTGATCCTGTTCGCGGTCACGCTGATGCCGTTCATCTCGGGGATGAGCGGGGCCGTCTACCTGACGAGCGCGGTGCTGCTCGGCGCGGTGTTCCTCGCCTATGCCTGGAAGATCCACCGCGACTATTCGGATGAACTCGCCCGCAAGGCTTTCCGCTACTCGATCGTCTATCTGTCGCTGCTGTTCGCCGCGCTGCTCGTCGATCACTATGCACGCCCGCTGCTCGGCGTGTAACCGCACGGTTTGAACGCAATGCTCCATTCATGGTTCGGGCGCCGCGCGCGCCAAGGCTGGATGCTCGCGTGCGCATTCGCGGCAGCCACGCTGCTCGCCGGCTGCGACAACGCGCCGAAGTTCCAGAATCTCGACATTACCGGCAACACGCAGTTCGGCAGCGATTTCTCGCTGCCCGACACGACGGGCAAGGTACGCACGCTCGCCGACTTCAAGGGCCGTGCGGTCGTGATGTTCTTCGGCTATACGCACTGCCCGGACGTGTGCCCGACGACGATGGCCGAACTGTCTGAAGCACTGAAGCAGCTCGGGCCCGACGCCGCGAAGCGCGTGCAGGTGCTGTTCGTCACCGTCGATCCGGAGCGCGACACGCCGGCGCTGCTCGGCCAGTACGTGCCCGCGTTCGATCCGTCGTTCATCGGCCTGCGGCCTGCCGACGAAGCGGCGCTCAAGAAGGTCACGAAGGATTTCCGCGTGTACTACGCGAAGGTGCCCGGCAAGACGCCCGGCAGCTACACGATGGATCACACCGCCGCGAGCTACGTGTTCGACCGCGACGGCAAGCTGCGCCTGTTCGTGCGCGACGGCCAGGGCCCCGGCCCGTGGGTTCACGACCTGAAGCTGCTGGTCGACTGAGCGGCGCGCGCCGCATGTTCGCGCGGGCGTTCGCCCGGCGAAACGCGTGACGGCCGCGATGCGCCGTCACGCATTCTTCCTGTTTCCCTTCGATCTGCATGCGCCGCCTCGCGAGGCGGCGTGCGTGCGCACATTCGCGCACCGGCGCGCGTTACGGCAGTGCCGGCACGTTGAAGCCCTGCGCGGCACGCGTGATCCGGAATTCCGTCACGCGATACGTCGCGAGCCCTTCGGTCACGAACGGATCGGTCTCGAGGATCGCGTCCAGTTCGTCGCGGTCGATGCGGGCCGCGAGGATCACGCCGCCTTCGCGCGGCACCTTCGGCCCCGCTGCGATGAAGATGCCGCGCTCGAACAGCGGCTGCAGATACGCACGATGGCGTTCGAGCGCATCGTCGATGCGCTCGAGCGACGCGTTGTAGTGGATGTCGATGACGTACATGGATGGCCCTGGAATGTCGCCGGCGCGTCGTGTGCCGGTCAGCCGGTCTTTTTAGCACAGCGGCCGTCCCGTGTCGTGCCGGCCGTCGTGCGTGTATTCAAGTTGTAAGTCTCGTTGCCGTAAATACGGAGGCAACCGTTTGCGCGCGACCGGCCGTTCGCGCGTATCGCAGGCATCGACTTCGACAACAAGGCACGCAGATGAGCAGAATGAGTTTGAATCGCAAGCTGTGGCTCGCGCTTGCGCTGGTATGGATCGGCTTGCTCGGCGTCGGCGCATGGAGCGCATACGAGACGCGCGCGACGATGCTCGCCGAACGCAAGGCAGGCATCGCCAACCTGGTCGACTCGGCGGCCGGCATCGTCAGCGCATATCACGCGCTCGTGCAGAGCGGCACGCTGTCCGAGGCCGACGCGAAGCGCGACGCGCTCGCGAGCGTGGCCGCGATGCGCTACGGCGAGTCGGGCTATGTGTTCGTGATGGATTCGAAACCCGTCGTGCTGATGCACCCGACGCTGCCGAAACTTGTCGGCACGCAGGTCGGCGACTATCTCGACCCGGACGGCAAGCCGCTGTTCGTCACGATCCTGAACGCCGCGAAGGCGACCGGCAGCGGCTTCGCCGAGTATCGCGGGCGGCTGCCGCACAGCGAGACCGCGGTGCCGAAGATCAGCTACGTCACGCGCTTCGCGCCGTGGGACTGGAACATCTCGAGCGGCGTGTTCCTCAAGGACATCGATACCGTCTACTACCGGACGCTGTTCGGCCACCTCGCGGTCGTGTTCGCGATCGGCTTCGCGATCAGCGCGGCGATGCTCGTGATCATCCGCAACGTGCGCGGCAGCCTTGGCGGCGAGCCGGACGAAGCGGCCGCGCTGGCGACCCGCATCGCGCAGGGCGACCTCACGCGGCCGGTGCCGGTGCGCGCAGGCGACGACACGAGCATGATGGCGGCGATGCGCGACATGCAGGCGCGCCTGCAGGCGACGATCGGCGGAATCCGCCAGTCGGCCGAGTCGATTGCGTCGGCGAGCCGCGAGATCGCGGCCGGCAACGACGACCTGTCGCAGCGCACGGAGGAGCAGGCCGCGTCGCTCGAGGAAACGGCCGCGAGCATGGAGCAGCTGACCGCGACGGTGAAGCAGAACGCCGACAACGCGCGGCAGGCGAGCGGGCTCGCGAACAACGCATCGGAGATCGCGCGGGCGGGCAACGACGTCGTCAGTCGCGTGATCGGAACGATGGGCGAGATCGACGACAGCTCGCGCAAGATCGCCGACATCATCGGCGTGATCGAGGGCATTGCGTTCCAGACCAACATCCTCGCGCTGAACGCGGCGGTCGAGGCAGCGCGGGCCGGCGAGCAGGGGCGCGGCTTCGCGGTGGTCGCGGGCGAGGTGCGTTCGCTCGCGCAGCGCAGCGCGACGGCCGCGAAGGAGATTCGCCAACTGATCGTCGATTCGGTCGAGCGCGTGCGTAACGGCTCGACGCTGGTCGGCCAGGCCGGCACGACGATGGGCGAGATCCTGCAGGCGGTCGCGCGCGTGACCGACATCATGGGTGAGATCGCGGCGGCGTCCGAAGAGCAGGCGAGCGGCATCACGCAGGTTGGGCGCGCGGTCACACAGATGGATCAGGTCACGCAGCAGAACGCGGCGCTCGTCGAGGAGGCCAGCGCGGCCGCGGCGTCGCTGCAGGAGCAGGCCGGCCGGCTGCGCGACGCGATCAGCGCGTTCCGGGTCGCCGATGCTGGTGGCCGCGCGCATTGAACGCAACTAACGGCCTGATGGCGGCGTGGTAGCGGCCTGGTCGCGCATCGTTTGCCAGCACCGCTGCGGTGCATACCCATATGAGCGGGATGTATTTCACTTCCGGCCGATCCTGTGACACCATTTGCCCCTTCCTGCGAGTTCGGGGATACCCGTATCGCGCCCCATTTTCAGTTAGCAAGAAAGCGAGAAACAGATGAAGCGTCGCAGTCTCCTGAAGGTATTTTCCGTGCTGGCCACCGGTGCCGCGCTGACGCTGTCGGCGGGCGCGCACGCCGAAGACAAGGTCATCAAGGTCGGCACGGTCGCCGGCCCGGATGCGGAAGTGTGGCAGGTCGTGCAGAAGGTCGCGAAGGAGAAGGAAGGCCTGAACGTGAAGGTCATCGAGTTCAACGACTACGTGCAGCCGAACGCGGCGCTCGATGCGGGCGACCTCGACGCGAACAGCTTCCAGCACCAGCCCTACCTCGACAGCCAGGTGAAGCAGCGCGGCTACAAGATCGTCAGCGCGGGCCTGACCTACATCTCGCCGATCGGCGTGTACTCGAAGAAGTTCAAGGCGCTGAAGGACCTGCCGCAAGGCGCGAAGCTCGCGGTGCCGAACGATCCGTCGAACGAGAACCGCGCGCTGCTGCTGCTGCAGACGCAAGGCGTGATCAAGCTGAAGGCCGGCGCCGGCACGGGCGGCAACAACGCGACGGTGCTCGACATCGCCGAGAATCCGAAGAAGCTGAAGATCTCCGAGCTCGACGCCGCGCAACTGCCGCGCGTGCTGTCGGATGTCGACGCCGCCGTGATCAACACGAACTACGCGCTCGCCGCGAACCTGCAGCCGACCAAGGACGCGATCGCGCTCGAATCGCTGACGAGCCCGTATGCGAACCTGATCGCCGTGCGCGCGAAGGACAAGGATCAGCCGTGGGTGAAGAAGCTGGTCAAGGCGTACCAGTCGCCGGAAGTGCGGGAATTCATCAAGAAGCAGTTCAAGGGCTCGATGGTCGCGTCGTTCTGAACGCCGCACACCGGTCGTACCGCTGAAACGAAAGGGCCTGCCTCGTGCAGGCCCTTTTTCATTGGCGCGGCCGCAGATCATTGCGCGGCGCTCGGCGTTCAGCGCTGGCTCACATCTCGCCGCGCCGCGAGCAGATCGCCATGATCTGCTGGATCGCGTAGTTGTCGCGCACGCCCGGCAGCGACTGCACGACACACTCGTGAAAGCGCCGCTCGCGCGGCAGCAGCATCGCGTTGTTGCGGTACAGCGCGTCGCACGAGCGCTGGATCAGTTGCGCGGCCGCGCCGTTGCGGCTCTCGCGCAGCGCGCCCAGCATGCAGTCGTCGTATTGCGCATAGCCGTCGGTCAGCGCGAATGCCGCACCCGGCAGCGCCAGCGCAACGACCGCGCACGCGATCGCACGGATTCCCCGTTTCATGCACGCTCCGTGGGTGTGGATTGGGTCGGCGGACAGCATAACGTAAAGCTGTGAACGCGGCTGACGTGTTGTGCCGGGGCCGGCGCCAAGCGCCGCCGGCCGGGCTTCCCGAGCGTTTCGCAGCGGCTCGGCGGCCGCGTGTGCCGGCCGGACGCCCGAAAGCGCGAAGTCAGGTGGTGGTCTGCGGAAATGGTATCCTCGTGCGTTCGCCGCCGCGCGCCTTCCCGGGGCCCGCGCGGGGCCGCTGCCGCCCACACCGTCACCCGGTTGCGCGTGCTCGGCACCTGCATGACGGCGGCGGGAATCCATCATCCAGAACCGACACAAATACGGGGGAGACTCACCCATGAAGCGTTTCAAGATTTTCGCGATCCGTTCGATCACGGCCGGCGTCGCCGCATTCGCGCTCGCGGGCGCCGCGCACGCACAGACGGTCAAGGTGCTGTCGATCGTCGACCACCCGGCACTCGATGCGATCCGCGACGGCGTGCGCGCCGAACTGAAGGCGCAAGGCTACGGCGACGACAAGCTCAAGTGGGAATACCAGAGCGCGCAGGGCAACACGGGCACGGCCGCGCAGATCGCGCGCAAGTTCGTCGGCGACCAGCCCGACGTGATCGTCGCGATCGCGACGCCGGCCGCGCAGGCGGTGGTTGCATCGACGAAGAGCGTGCCGGTCGTCTATTCGGGGGTGACCGATCCGGTCGCAGCCCAGCTCGTGAAGGGCTGGGGCCCGTCGGGCACCAACGTGACGGGCGTCTCCGACAAGCTGCCGCTCGACCGTCAGGTCGCGCTGATCAAGCGCGTCGTGCCGAAGGCGAAGACGGTCGGCATGGTCTACAACCCGGGCGAGGCGAACTCGGTCGTGGTCGTGAAGGAGCTCAAGGAGATCCTCGCGAAGCAGGGGATGACGTTGAAGGAAGCGGCCGCGCCGCGCACCGTCGACATCGGCCCGGCCGCGAAGAGCCTGATCGGCAAGGTCGACGTGATCTACACGAACACCGACAACAACGTCGTGTCCGCATACGAAGCGCTCGTGAAGGTCGCGAACGAAGCGAAGATCCCGCTCGTCGCCGGCGACACCGACAGCGTGAAGCGCGGCGGCATCGCGGCGCTCGGCATCAACTACGGCGACCTCGGCCGGCAGACCGGCAAGGTCGTCGCGCGCATCCTGAAGGGCGAGAAGCCGGGCGCGATCGCGTCGGAAACGAGCAGCAACGTCGAGCTGTTCGCGAACACGGGCGCGGCCGCGAAGCAGGGCGTGACACTGTCGCCGGATCTGCTCAAGGAAGCGAAGACGGTCATCAAGTAAGCCGCGGCCCGACCGCCGCGCTTGCAGGCCCGATCCGGGCCCGAACGAAACCGCCGGTCGGGCGGCTCCCACCCGGGGCCGCCCATCCGCTTCGCCCGGCCGTACACGTGAGGCCGGGAAGCAACAGGATTTCCCCATCATGTCTCTGTTCTCGTTTCTGGGCGCGCTGGAGATCGGCCTGATCTTCAGTCTCGTCGCCCTCGGGGTGCTGATCTCGTTTCGCATCCTCAACTTCCCCGACCTGACCGTCGACGGCAGCTTTCCGCTCGGCGGCGCCGTCGCCGCGACGCTGATCTCCGCCGGCCACGACCCGTTCACGTCGACGGTGCTCGCGATCGTCGCGGGCGCGCTGGCCGGCTTCGTCACGGGCTGGCTCAACGTGCGCCTGAAGATCATGGACCTGCTCGCCAGCATCCTGATGATGATCGCGCTCTATTCGGTGAACCTGCGGATCATGGGCCGGCCGAACGTACCGCTCATCACCGAGCCGACGATCTTCACCGTGCTGCAGCCCGACTGGATGCCCGACTACGTGCTGCGCCCGGCGCTGCTCGCGATCGTCGTCGTGGTCGCGAAGCTCGGCCTCGACTGGTTCTTCTCGTCGCAGCTCGGCCTCGCGATGCGCGCGACCGGCGCGAACCCGCGGATGGCGCGCGCGCAGGGCATCGCGACGGGCCGCGCGACGCTCGCCGGGATGGCGCTGTCGAACGCGCTCGTCGCGCTCGCCGGTGCGCTGTTTGCGCAGACGCAGGGCGGCGCCGACATCTCGATGGGGATCGGCACGATCGTGATCGGGCTGGCCGCGGTGATCATCGGCGAGACGCTGCTGCCCGCGCGCCGGCTCGTGCTGACGACGCTCGCGGTCGTGCTCGGTGCGATCGTCTACCGCTTCTTCATCGCGCTCGCGCTGAACAGCGAATTCATCGGCCTGAAAGCGCAGGACCTGAACCTCGTGACGGCTGCGCTCGTCACGATCGCGCTGGTGCTGCCGGCGACGCGCAAGAAGCTGTTCGCGCGCAAGAACGGAGGGGCCTGACATGCTGTCCGCACAAGACCTGAAACTCACGTTCAATCCCGGCACGCCGATCGAGACGCGTGCGCTGCGCGGGCTGTCGCTCGAGATTCCCGACGGCCAGTTCGTCGCGGTGATCGGCTCGAACGGCGCCGGCAAGTCGACCTTCCTCAATGCGGTCAGCGGCGACCAGCGCGTCGATTCGGGACGCATCGCGATCGACGGCACGGATGTCACGCGCCAGCCCGCGTGGGACCGCGCGCACCTCGTCGCGCGCGTGTTCCAGGATCCGATGGCCGGCACCTGCGAGGCGCTGACGATCGAGGAGAACATGGCGCTCGCGACGGCGCGCGGCGTGCGGCGCGGCTTCCGGGCCGCGCTCGACCGTCCGTCGCGCGAGCTGTTCCGCGACAAGCTGCGTCTGCTGAACCTCGGTCTCGAGAACCGGCTGACCGACCGGATCGGGCTGCTGTCGGGCGGTCAGCGGCAGGCGGTGAGCCTGTTGATGGCGTCGCTGCGGCCGTCGCGGATCCTGCTGCTCGACGAGCACACGGCCGCGCTCGACCCCAAGACGGCCGCGTTCGTGCTGGAACTGACCGCGCGCATCGTCGCCGAAAGCAAGCTGACGACGATGATGGTCACGCACAGCATGCGGCAGGCGCTCGACTACGGCGACCGCACGGTGATGCTGCACCAGGGGCAGGTCGTGCTCGACGTGTCGGGCGACCAGCGCCGCGGGCTCGACGTGCCGGACCTGCTGCAGATGTTCGAGAAGGTGCGGCACGAGCAGCTCGACGACGACGCGTTGCTGCTCGGCTGACGCGCGGCGGGCGGGCCGGCGCGGTGCGAGGTGCTGCATCGTGCCGGTTTGCGTGAGGGTTGGCATGCCGATCCGGCCGGGCGATTCGGCGCGCGTGCGCCGCATCGGGCCGGATGGTTGGGCGGGCGTTCGGGCGGCGCGATCCGGCCACGCCCGATCCGGCGCGCCGTAGCATGACGGGGCGCGCCGGCTTTCTCCCCGTTTTTTCCTCCGACAAAAGCCGGTTTCGCACCGGCGCTGTGCGATGCGAGCGCATTGCCATATACTGTATATCCATACAGTTGTGGGTGGCGTCATGCTCGCATCCTCCATTTCTCCCGAATCCCTTCATCCATCGCTCTGGCGTGGCTCGCAGCTCGCGCGCGGCGGTCTGCGCACGATCGACACCGGCTTTGCGCCGCTGTCCGCCGAGCTGCCGGGCGGCGGCTGGCCGGTCGGCGGGCTCGTCGAGTTGCTGGCCGCGCAGCCGGGCTGCGGCGAGATGCGGCTGCTTGCACCCGCGCTCGCGCGCACCGTCAGCGCGCGGCGTCCGCTCGCGCTCGTCGCGCCGCCGCAATCGCCGCATGCGACCGCGCTCGCCAGTCTCGGCGTGCCGGCCGACGCGTTGCTGTGGCTGCGCGCCGGCAGCCGCACGGATGCGTTATGGGCCGCCGAACAGGCGCTCAAGACCGGCTGTTGCGGCGCGCTGCTGCTCTGGCAGGACGCGCGGCCCGATGCACTGCGGCGCCTGCATCTCGCGGCCGCGCGCACGGGCGACACGCTGTTCGTGATGCTGCGCCCGCTGTCGGCCGCGCGGCAGCCGTCGCCGGCCGTGCTGCGCGTCGCGCTGTATCCCGTGCCGGGCGGTGTGTCGCTCGACATCGTCAAGCGTCGCGGGCCTGCGAGCGGCGAGCCGCTCGTGCTCGACCTGCCGTCGCCCATCGTGGAGAGCCGCTATGCGCGTCTTGCTCGGCATCCATCTGCCGCGCCTGCCGCTCGACGTGTGCGCCCCGCAGCCGTCTGACGCAGCGGCCGGCGGCGCCGGCTGCGCGGTGCTCGAGCAAGGCGTCGTGCTGATCGCCGATGCAGCCGCGCGCCGGCAAGGCGTGCGCGCGGGCATGAAGCGCGGCGGCGTGCTGACGCTCGCGCCCGAGACGCAACTCGTCGAACGCGATCCCGCGCGCGAGGCCGATGCGCTGCGCGCGGTCGCGCTCGCATTGCTGCGCTTCTCGCCGTGCGTCGCGCTCGACGACGAAGCGACGCTGATCGTCGACGTCGGTCCGAGCCTGCGCCTGTTCGGCGGCTTGCCGTCGCTGTGCCGTCAGGTGCGCGCGACGCTCGCGACGCTCGGTTATGCGGCGCGCCTGTCCGCCGCGCCGACCGGGCGCGGTGCGTGGCTGCTCGCGCGTGTCTCGGCCCGCGCGCGGATCCGGCGCCGGTTGGCCGCCCCTGCGTCGCTGGTTCGCGCGCTCGATGGGCTGCCGTGCGCGCTGCTGCCCGACGCGCGCCCGTATGCGGGCTGGTTCGACGGCCTCGGTTGCCGCACGCTCGCCGATCTGCGCGGCTTGCCGCGCGCGGGGTTGCAGCGCCGCTGCGGCCCGGCGCTGCTCGCCGCACTCGATCGCGCGTACGGCGATGCGGTCGAGCCGCTTGCGTGGATGGCGGTGCCGCCCGTGTTCGACGTGCGGCTCGAATTGCCGGAGCGCGTCGAATACGCGGAAGCTGTGCTGTTCGCCGCGCGGCGGCTCGTCGTGCAGCTCTGCGGGTGGCTGGCCGCGCGGCAGCTGTCGCTGGCCGCGATGACGTTCGATCTCGAGCACGAGCGCGGCCGTCAGGCCGTGCCGCCGACACCGCTCGAACTCGCGTTCGCCGCGCCCGTGCGCGACGAGACGCACTTCATGCGGCTGCTCGGCGAGCGGCTCGCGCGCGTCGAATTGCCGTCCGCGGTGATCGCGGTGCGGCTGAAGGCCACGCGCGTCGAATCGGTCGCGCCGCCGGCCGACGATCTCTTTCCCGAGCCGGGCGGCACGCGCGAGACGCGCGCGCGGCTGTTCGAACTGCTGATCGCACGGCTCGGCGCGGAGAACGTGCTGCGCGCGGCACCCGTCGCCGATCACCGTCCGGAGGCCGCGAACCGCTGGCTGCCGCTCGATGCGCAAGCAGGCAAGCCGGCCGCTGGTCCGCCGGCCGTGCCGCCGCGCCCCGCATGGCTGCTGGCCGAGCCGCAGCCGCTCCTGATGCGCGAGAACCGGCCGGTGTTCCATACGCCGCTCAGGATGATGTCGTCGGCCGAGCGGATCGAAGCCGGGTGGTTCGACGGGCAACTGGCCGCACGCGATTACTACGTCGCGCAAGACGAGGTCGGTGCGTGCTACTGGGTATTCAAGGAACGGGCGGGGAGCGAGTCCGAGCCGCGCTGGTTCCTGCACGGCCTGTTCGGGTGAGCCGTCATGATTGCAGAATTCAGCTGGCTGCCCGATTACGCGGAGTTGTTCTGCCGATCGAACTTTTCGTTCCTGCATGGCGCGTCGCATGCGGACGAACTGGTCGAGCGCGCGGCCGAACTCGGCTATCGCGGGATCGCGATCACCGACGAATGCTCGCTCGCAGGTGCGCCGCGCATGCATGTCGCGGCGAAGGCGAAAGGGCTGCCGCTCGTCATCGGTTCGTATTTCGAAGTCATGCCGGATGAAGTCGCGCCCGGCCACGATCCGGGCCCCGGCGCGTTCGGGCTCGTGTTGCTTGCGCAGAACCGCGAGGGCTACGGCAACCTGTCCGAGCTGATCTCGTGGCGGCGGATGGCATCGCCGAAGGGCACTTACAAGCTGACGTCGCGGATGCTGTCGGCGCCGCCTGCCGAGTTTGCCCACTTGCGCGGCATGCCCGACTGTTTCGCGATTCTCGTGCCCACGTATCCGGTGCGTGCTGATGTACTCGATGCGCAGGTCGCGTGGTTTCGCGCGACGTTCGGCGAACGGGCGCGGCTCGGGCTCGTGCAGTTGCAGCGCGCGCTGGACGGTGCGCAGCGCGAGGAGATTCGTGCGGCCGGCGCGCGGCGCGGCGTGCGTATCGTCGCGCTTGGCGATGTGACGATGCACCGGCGTTCATGCAAGCCGCTGCAGGACGTGATGACGGCGATCCGCGTCGGGATGCCGGTTTCAGAGTGCGGCTATGCGCTCGCGCCGAATGCGGAACAGCATCTGCGTTCGCGACAGCGGATCGGGCAACTGTACTCGCCGGAGGAGATCGCGGAGACGTGCGCGATTCTCGATGCTTGTCTTTTCGAACTCGATTCGCTGCGCTACGAGTATCCCGACGAGATCGTGCCGAAGGGGCTGACGCCGACGCGCTATCTGGAACAGGAAACCTTCGCGGGGGCGGCGGGGCGTTATCCGCAAGGCATTCCGGAGAAGGTCGAGAAGCAGATCCGCCATGAACTCGACCTGATCGCGAGGTTGAGCTACGAACCGTTCTTCCTGACCGTCTACGACATCGTCAAATACGCGCGCAGCCAGAACATCCTGTGCCAGGGCCGGGGCTCGGCGGCAAACTCGGTCGTCTGCTACTGCCTCGGCATCACCGAGGTCGATCCCGACCAGAGCACGATGCTGTTCGAGCGCTTCATCAGCGAGGAGCGCGGCGAGCCGCCGGATATCGACGTCGACTTCGAGCATCAGCGCCGGGAAGAGGTCATTCAGCATATCTACGAAAAATACGGCAAGGACCGCGCAGCACTCGCGGCGGCGGTCTCGACGTATCGCCCGCGCGGCGTGCTGCGCGAAACCGGCAAGGCGCTCGGTGTCGATCCGATGCTGATCGATCGCGTCGCGAAAGGGCATCGCTGGTTCGACGGCAGTCGCGATCTGCTGCAGCAATTCGCGACGACCGGGCTTGACCCGGCCACGCCGATCATTCGCGCATGGGCCGAACTCGCGGGGCGCTTGCTCAACTTTCCGCGCCACCTGTCGCAGCATTCGGGCGGCTTCGTGATCAGCCGCGGCAAGCTCACGCGGCTCGTGCCGGTCGAGAACGCGGCGATGGACGGGCGGCGCGTGATTCAATGGGACAAGGACGATCTCGAGGCGCTCGGGCTGATGAAGGTCGACGTGCTCGCGCTCGGCATGCTGTCGGCGCTGCATCGCGCGTTCGACATGCGCACCGCATGGCGCGGGCCGCCGGAGCCGGGTGGTGAGCCGTTCACGCTGAAGCATATTCCGCAGGATGACGAACCAACCTACGACATGATCTGCCGCGCCGATACGGTCGGCGTGTTCCAGATCGAATCGCGTGCGCAGATGTCGATGCTGCCGCGGTTGAGGCCGCGCAACTACTACGATCTCGTCGTCCAGGTGTCGATCGTGCGGCCCGGTCCGATTCAGGGCGGCGCGGTGCATCCGTATCTGAAGCGGCGCAGGATCATGGCCGGCGAAGAGGAGGGTGAGGTCACGTATCCGAGCGATGCGCTCAAGGAAGTGCTCGAACGCACGCTCGGCGTGCCGATCTTCCAGGAACAGGTGATGCAGATCGCGATCGTCGCGGCAGGCTTCACGCCTGGCGAGGCCGACGAGTTGCGCCGGGCAATGGCTGCGTGGAAACGCAAGGGCAACCTCGAGAAGTATTACGACAAGATCGTCGACGGGATGCTCGAACGCAACTACACACGCGAATTCGCCGAGCAGATCTTCGAGCAGATCAAGGGCTTCGGCGAATACGGTTTCCCCGAGAGCCATGCGGCCAGTTTCGCGAAACTCGCCTATGCGAGCAGTTGGCTCAAATGCCACGAACCGGCGATCTTCCTCGCCGCGCTGCTGAACAGCCAGCCGATGGGTTTCTATCCGCCGTCGCAACTCGTGCAGGACGCGAAGCGTCATCGCGTGAAGGTGCTGCCGATCGACGTGACGCAAAGCAACTGGGAAGCCTCGCTCGAAGCGCTGCCCGGCCAGCCGCCGCCGCATGGTCAGCCCGCGGTGCGGCTCGGCCTGTCGCTCGTGCGCGGCCTCGGCGAGGCTGCCGCGCGGCGCATCGAGGCCGCGCGCGCGGCCGGCCCGTTCGAGAACGTCGACGCGCTCGCGCGCCGCGCGCAGCTCGAACGACGCGATCTCGAAGCGCTCGCCGCCGCGAACGCGCTCGCGACGCTCGCCGGCCATCGCCGCGATGCATTGTGGCAGGCCGTCGCCGCAGCACCGGAGCGCGACCTGCTCGCCGCCGCGCCGATCGACGAAACGGAGCAGCCCGTGCTCGGCGCGCCTTCGGAAGCCGACGACATCCTTGCCGACTATCACACCACCGGCCTCACGCTGAACCGCCACCCGGTCGCGCTGCTGCGGCCCGCGTTGCGCGCGCAGCGGCTGTCGTCCGCGGCCGAGTTGCGCGACCGTCCCGATGGCCGGCTCGCGCGCGCGTGCGGGCTCGTGACCGCACGGCAGATGCCGGGCACCGCGAAGGGCGTGATGTTCATGACGCTCGAGGACGAGACGGGCTGCGTGAACGTGATCGTGCGGCCCGAGCTGCTCGCGCGGCAGCGCCGCGAAACGCTCGATTCGCGACTGCTCGCGGCATCGGGCGTATGGCAGGTCGTCAGCGACGTGAGGCACCTCGTCGCGCAGCATTTCGAGGATCTGACGCCGCTGCTCGGCGGGCTGCGCACGTCGAGCCGCGAGTTCCACTGACACGGCGCGCCGGCACGCCGCCCGCGCGCCGCCGCCGCATGCATACCAGTCGGCCCAACTGGTTCTATTCCGGTATCGTTTCCAGCTTCCCAAGCCTGGGAAATCCGGCCCGGGAACTGTCCCCTTGCATACCAATCCGGGTAAATCCCTATCCTGCATCGCTTTGTAAACAAAGGCTTTCTGGCAACTAAAACGCTTGCCGGGCAAGGCTTTCGGCGATTTTCGCGTCACTAATACCAGTTCGTTGACTGGTATTATGGTGGTTATATAATGCGTTCACTTTCGACGGCCCGAGGTCGTCGTCCGACACCCGGAGGCACATGGAAACCGGCTGGTCCGAACTGGCGCCCGATCCCCTCGACGACACGCCGCTCTATCTGCAGCTCGCCCGCAACCTGGCGAGCGCGATTCACGCCGGCGCGTGGCGGGCCGGCGAGGCGCTGCCGTCGGAGCGGCTGCTGTCGGGAACGGTCGGCGTGTCGCGGATCACGGCCCGCCGTGCGCTCGCGCTGCTGGTCGAGCAGGGGCTGATCAAGCGGGCGCGCGGGGCGGGCAGCTTCATCACGCCGCGCGTTGCCGATCCGCTGTCGCGTCTCGTCGGCTTCACCGCGAAGATGCGGCAGCGCGGTTTCGTGCCCGATTCGGTGTGGCTGTCGCGAACGCTGCGCACCGCGAGCCGCGACGAGATCACGCGTCTCGGCCTCGCGCCGGGCGCGACGGTCGCGCGGCTCGAGCGGCTGCGCCGCGCGGACG
Organism: Burkholderia sp. PR2; assembly: GCF_052372875.1. Lineage (NCBI taxonomy): Bacteria > Pseudomonadati > Pseudomonadota > Betaproteobacteria > Burkholderiales > Burkholderiaceae > Burkholderia > Burkholderia sp. PR2. The sequence goes on along the minus strand of NZ_JBQRWH010000004.1, from coordinate 3,001,428 downwards.
GCATCGTGATGGCCGTCGAGCATTCGACGCTGCCGGCCGCGGTGGTGCCGGATCCTCAGGCGCTTGGCGCGTCGCTGTACGAATACCTCGACGCGCGCGGGATGACCGTCGTGCGCGCGCTGCAGCACTTTCGCGCGGCGAACGCGACGCACGAGATCGCGAAGTGGATGTCAGTGAAGCCGGGCTCGGCCCTGCTCGTGATCACGCGCATCGGCTACGGTGCCGACCAGCGCGCGATCGAAGTGTCCGAAACGTATTGCCGCGACGACTATTACGACTTCGTCGCCGAACTGAAACGCTGACGCGCGAGACTGCCCGCGCGCCACGCGCGGCGCAGCGCAACGAAGCACAACGGATTTGCAAATCGCGACGCGGATGTCCGCGTCACCAGATCATCAAGAGAAACGTCATGCTGACTGGCAACATCCTTACCCCCGACGGCTGGATTCTCGGCTCGCTCGACAGCGAGAACGGCCGCATCACCACGCTCGACGGCACGCCCGCCGATCCCGCGAAGAACGATGCGCCGTACATCCTGCCCGGCTTCATCGACCTGCACGTGCACGGCGGCGGCGGCGCCGACGTGATGGAAGGCGGCGACGCGATCGAGACGATCGCACGCACACACGCGCAGTTCGGCACGACGAGCCTGCTCGCGACGACGATGACCGCGCCGCGCGACGAACTGATGCAGGTCGTCGCGAATCTCGGCACCGTCGCGCGCACCCGCACGCCGGGCGGCGCGCGCGTGCTCGGCGTGCATCTCGAAGGGCCGTACATCAACCCCGGCAAGCTCGGCGCGCAGCCGGACGCGGCCGTGTCGGCCGTGCTCGACGAAGTGCTGAAGTATCTGTCGATCGCGCCGATCCGGGTCGTCACGCTCGCGCCGGAAATCGCCGGTCACATCGAGATCATCGGCGAGATGGCCGCGCGCGGCGTGCGCGTGCAGCTCGGCCACTCGCTCGCGACCTACGACGACGCCGTCGCCGCGCTCAAGCACGGCGCATGCGGCTTCACGCACCTGTTCAACGCGATGTCGCCGCTGCATCACCGCAACCCGGGCCTCGTCGGCGCCGCACTCGCGCATGCCGAATACGCGGAAATCATCCCCGATCTGTTGCACGTGCACCCGGGCGCGATTCGTGCGGCGCTGCGCGCGATCCCGCGCCTGTACGTCGTGACCGACAGCACGTCCGCCACCGGCATGCCCGACGGCGAATACCGGCTCGGCAGCCAGCACGTGACCAAGTGCCTCGGCGGCGTGCGGCTGGCCGACGGCACGCTCGCCGGCAGCACGCTGACGATGGACCAGGCGCTGCGCAACCTCGTGTCGCTCGGCCTGCCGATCGCCGACGTGTCGAACCGGATGTCGCGCTATGCGGCCGACTACCTCGGCGTCACCGATCGCGGCCGCCTCGAGCGAGGCGCATGGGCCGACCTCGCCGTGTTCGATCGCGACCTGAACCTCACCGCGACCTACGTCGAAGGAGAATCGATTGTCGAATATGCTTAAGGAAGCGCGCGAGTCCGCCCAGGTCGTCGCCGCGCAACTCGCCGACACCACGCGCGTCGAAGCGCTCGCGGGCCAACTCCTCGATCACCCGCCGGCCGTCGCGCTGACGGTCGCGCGCGGCAGCTCGGATCACGCCGCCAGCTATTTCGCGAGCCTGACGATGAGCCGCCTCGGCGTGCCCGTCGCGTCGCTGCCGATGTCGGTCGCGACGCTGCAGCAGGCGCCGCTGAAGGTGCAGGATCAGCTCGCGATCGCATTTTCCCAGTCGGGCAAGAGCCCCGACCTCGTCAACACGATGGCCGCGCTGCGCGAAGCCGGCGCGCGTACCGTCGCCGCCGTCAACGTCCTGCCGTCGCCGCTCGCCGATGCGTGCGAGCACCAGTTGCCGCTGCTTGCCGGCCCCGAACTGTCGGTCGCCGCGACCAAGAGTTACATCGCGATGCTGTCGCTGTCCGCGCAGATCGTCGCGTACTGGCAGCGCGACGCCGCGCTGATGACGGCATTGCGCGGCCTGCCCGACGTGCTCGCGCAGGCCGGCCGGCTCGACTGGTCGCCGGCCGTTGCCGCGCTCGCGGGCATCGAGCGGATGATCGTGATCGGCCGCGGCCTCGGTCTTGCGATCGCTCAGGAAGCCGCGCTGAAACTGAAGGAAACCTCCGGCATCCAGGCCGAGGCATTCTCGAGTGCCGAAGTCCGTCACGGCCCGATGGAGCTGATCGATCGCGACTATCCGCTGCTCGTGTTCGCGCCGCCGGGCCCGGAGCAGGCCGGGCTGCTGCAGCTCGCGCAGGACATGCGCGCACGTGGCGCGGCCGTGCTGCTCGCGGCGCCCGCCGGCACGCCCGGCGCGACCTTGCCGCTCGCGCAGTCCGCCCATTCGGCGCTCGACCCGATCGCCGCCATTCTTTCGTTCTACGTGATGGCGGCGGATCTCGCCGTCGCGCGCGGCCGCAATCCCGACACGCCGCGCCACCTGAACAAAGTCACCGAAACGCACTGATAGCCGAGACAGCCGATGAGACGCGCCGAGGAGTCCCAGTTGAAGAGTTCCACCCATGATCAGATCGTCCTGCTTGCCCCGCTGACCGGGCCGATCGTCGCGCTGGCCGATGTGCCCGATCCGGTGTTCTCCGGCGGGATGTTCGGCGACGGCATCGGCATCGATCCGCTCGCGGGCCGGCTCGTCGCGCCGTGCGCCGGCATCGTGTCGCATCTCGCGCGCACCGGCCATGCGGTGACGATCACGACGCCGCAAGGCGCGGAAGTGCTGCTGCACATCGGCATCGACACCGTCGAGCTGAACGGACAGGGCTTCACCGCGCGCGTCGAAGCCGGCGCGCGTGTCGCGGCGGGCGACCTGCTGATCGAGTTCGACCAGGACGCGGTTGCACGCAGCGCGCATTCGCTGGTCTCCGTGATCGCCATCGCGAACTCCGACGCGTTCGACGTCGTCGAGCGCGCGAGCGGTATCGCGACGGCCGGCGAGACGCCGCTGCTGACGCTGCGCGGCAAGGGCGAGGCCGCCGCGCAGGCGGCGCAGGCCGGCGCGGCGGCGATGAACGAAGTGCGCCGCAAGGTCGTGCTGACGCAGCCCGGTGGCCTGCATGCGCGTCCGGCCGCGCGGGCGCGCGAAGCCGCGCGCGGGCTCGACGCACATGTCGAAGTGCATTTCGACGGTCGCAAGGCGCCGATCGCAAGCGTGGTCGGCCTGCTCGGCCTCGGCGCCGGCGAGGGCGCGACGATCGAGCTGGTCGGCCGCGGTGCGCACGCGCAGCAAGCCGTCGAAGCGGTCGAGCACGAGTTGCTGCGCGAAGCGCACGGCGAGGTCGAGGAAACGCCGGCGCGGCTCAAGTCGCCCGCACCGCAGCCGATCGTGCGCAACACCGGCGCAACACTCGATCCGAACACGCTCGCGGGCGTGTGCGCGGCGCCCGGCATTGCGGTCGGCACGCTGGTGCGTCTCGACGATGCGGATATCGTGCCGCCCGAGCAGGCGACCGGCACGCCCGCGTCGGAAAGCCGCCGGCTCGACCAGGCGCTGATGGCGGTCGACGCCGAACTCGACGAAACGGTGCGCAGCGCATCGGCGCGCGGCGCGGTTGGCGAAGCGGGCATCTTCGCAGTGCATCGCGTGCTGCTCGAGGATCCGACGCTGATCGACGCAGCACGCGACCTGATCAGCCTCGGCAAGAGCGCGGGCTTCGCATGGCGCGCGACGATCCGCACGCAGATCGACACGCTGTCGAAGCTCGACGACGCACTGCTCGCCGAGCGTGCGGCGGACCTGCGCGATATCGAGAAGCGCGTGCTGCGCGCGCTCGGCCACACGAGCGGCGCGACGCGCACGCTGCCCGACGAGGCCGTGCTCGCGGCCGAGGAATTCACGCCGTCGGACCTGTCGTCGCTCGATCGCCAGCGCGTGACCGCGCTCGTGATGGCACGCGGCGGCGCGACGTCGCATGCGGCGATCATCGCGCGCCAGCTCGGCATTCCGGCGCTCGTCGCGGTCGGCGACGCGCTGTACGCGATTCCGGACGGCACGCAGGTCGTCGTCGATGCGAGCGCGGGCCGTCTCGAACACGCGCCGACCGCGCTCGACGTCGAACGCGCGCGCCACGAACGCCAGCGCCTGGACGGCGTGCGCGAAGCGAACCGGCAACTGGCCGGCGCCGCCGCCGCGACCGTCGACGGCCGCGCCATCGAGATCGCCGCGAACATCGCGACGCTCGACGACGCGAACACCGCGGTGGACAACGGCGCGGACGCGGTCGGCCTGTTGCGCACCGAACTGATGTTCATCCATCGCCAGGCCGCACCGAGCGTCGTCGAGCACCAGCAGAGCTACCAGTCGATTGTCGACGCGCTGCAGGGCCGCACCGCGATCATCCGCACGCTCGACGTCGGCGCCGACAAGGAAGTCGACTACCTGACGCTGCCGCCCGAACCGAACCCGGCGCTCGGCCTGCGCGGCATTCGCCTCGCGCAGGTGCGCCCCGATCTGCTCGACGATCAGCTGCAGGGCCTGCTCGCGGTGAAGCCGTTCGGCGCGGTGCGCATCCTGCTGCCGATGGTGACGGATGCGGGCGAGCTCGTGCGGCTGCGCAAGCGTATCGACGAATTCGCGCGTGCGCAGGGCCGTACCGAGCCGATCGAAGTCGGCGTGATGATCGAGGTGCCGTCGGCGGCGCTGCTCGCCGACCAGCTCGCGCAGCATGCGGATTTCCTGTCGATCGGCACCAACGACCTGACGCAGTACACGCTCGCGATGGACCGCTGCCAGGCCGATCTGGCCGCGCAGTCCGACGGCCTGCATCCGGCCGTGCTGCGCCTGATCGACATCGCGGTGCGCGGCGCGGCGAAGCACGGCAAGTGGGTCGGCGTGTGCGGCGCGCTCGGCGGCGATCCGCTCGCGGTACCGATCCTCGTCGGCCTCGGCGTGACCGAACTGTCGGTCGACCCGGTGTCGGTGCCGGGCATCAAGGCGCGCGTGCGCCGTCTCGATTACCAGTTGTGTCGCCAGCGTGCGCAGGATCTGCTCGCACTCGACTCGGCACAGGCGGTAAGGGCAGCAAGCCGCGAGGTCTGGCCGCTCGACTGAACGTCGACGGCGGGCGCGCGAGCGTTTCACGACGCAAGCAATTAGGTCAACGACGATTAATGACGAGACATGGATTGGAGGACTGAATGGACGGGAATCCGTTTCTGAAGATACAGGGCCTGGGCCGGGCGCTGATGCTGCCGATCGCGGTGTTGCCGGTCGCCGGCATCCTGCTGCGGCTCGGACAGCCGGACGTGTTCAACATCAAGATGATCGCCGACGCCGGCGGCGCGATCTTCGACAACCTGCCGCTGCTGTTCGCAATCGGCGTGGCGGTCGGTTTCGCGAAGGACAACAACGGCGTGGCGGCACTCGCGGGTGCGATCGGTTACCTGATCGAAACCGCGATCATGAAGGATATCGATCCCAAGCTGAACATGGGCGTGCTGTCCGGGATCATCGCGGGCGTGGTCGCGGGCTTGCTGTACAACCGCTACAAGGACATCAAGCTGCCCGACTACCTCGCGTTCTTCGGCGGGAAACGGTTCGTGCCGATCATCACGGGGCTGGTCTGCGTGGTACTCGGCATCGTGTTCGGGTATGTGTGGCAGCCGGTCCAGCATGCGATCGACGCGGCCGGCCAGTGGCTGACGACGGCGGGCGCGATCGGTGCATTCGTGTTCGGCTTCCTGAACCGCCTGCTGCTCGTCACGGGCCTGCACCACATCATCAATTCGCTCGCTTGGTTCGTGTTCGGCAACTTCACGCCGCCGGCCGGCGGCGAGCTCGTGCACGGCGACCTGCACCGCTTCTTCGCGGGCGATCCGACCGCGGGCACCTTCATGGCCGGCTTCTTCCCGATCATGATGTTCGGCCTGCCGGCCGCGTGTCTCGCGATGCTGCACGAAGCACCGAAGGAGCGCCGCGCGATGGTCGGCGGCCTGCTGTTCTCGATGGCGCTCACGTCGTTCCTGACCGGTGTGACCGAGCCGATCGAATTCAGCTTCATGTTCCTCGCGCCGGTGCTGTACGTGATCCACGCGGTGCTCACGGGGCTGTCGCTCGCGATCTGCCAGATCCTCGGCGTGAAGCTCGGCTTCACGTTCTCGGCCGGCGCGATCGACTACGTGCTGAACTATGGGCTGTCGACGAAGGGCTGGATCGCGGTGCCGCTCGGTATCGCATACGGCGTCGCGTATTACGGACTGTTCCGCTTCTTCATCCGCAAGTTCAACATGGCGACGCCGGGCCGCGAGCCGGCCTCGACCGACGCTGCGGCCGAGTCGTACGCATCGGGCGGCTTCGTCGCGCCGGCAGCTGGCGCGGCGGCGGCACCGCGTGCGCAGCGCTACATCGCCGCGCTCGGCGGCGCCGGCAACCTGACGGTCGTCGACGCATGCACGACGCGCCTGCGCCTGACCGTCGTCGATCCGGAGAAGGTGTCGGAGCCGGAACTGAAGTCGATCGGCGCGCGCGGCGTGCTCAAGCGCGGCGGCAACAGCGTGCAGGTGATCATCGGGCCCGAGGCCGACATCATTGCCGACGAGATGCGCTCGGCGATCGGCAGCGGCGCGACCATCGCGGCGGCGACGGCGACGGCCCCTGCAGCTCAGCCGGTCACGGGTGCGGCGGCCGGTCCGCTCGATCCCGATCCGCTGCGCTGGCTCGCGGTGTTCGGTGGTGCGACCAACGTCGCTTCGCTCGACGCGATCGCGACCACGCGCCTGCGCGTCGTCGTGCGTGACGCATCGGCGGTCGATCGCGATCGACTCGGCGCGCTCGATGTCGCATGGGTGTCGCCGGACACGTTCCACATCGTCTGCGGCAACGCGGCGGCACGCTACGCGGAACAGCTCGGCGCGCGCCTGACGTCGACGGGCGGCGGGGCGGCCCCGCAACCGGCCTGATCCGGCATGATGCGATGAGGCAGGCCCGGTCCGCGTGGCGGGTTCGGGCCGCCGGTCGGTAAAACGAGAACGGCTTGCGATGCGTCGCAAGCCGTTTTTTCTTGGCGGGGCGTGTGCGCGATGCATTCGTCCGCACCGCGCACCGTTTGCGTGGATCAGCAACCGCTCAGTTGCTCAACTGCTTCACCGTTCACGGATTCGTCAGCGTGAAGGTCGGCTTCCGGTAGCCGATGCCGGCCCGGTCGAGCTTCGGCAATTCGCGCTGCGTGAGCAGCGTCGCGAAGCCGGCCCAGTCGCGCTGCAGCGCGGCCAGGTCGACGTGATGCGTGTCGCCGCGCTTGAAGCGCTCGCCGGCCGCATACGGCAGCTCCCAGTCGGCCCGGTGCCACGCGCGCTCGGCGAGCGCGAGCAGCCGCGGATAGGCCATGTATTCGAGGAAGGTGTCGTTGCGCATCACCTCGCCCCACGCCTGCCCCTGCATGCCTTCGATGCGCGGCGCGGGGCCCGAGCCCGTCACCTCGAACGCGTTGCCGTCACGATCGCCCATCACTTCGGCGTTCTGCGGCAGGTTCTCGGGCGCGAACGAGAACACCTTGTACTCGTCCGTCGCGTGCGAGCCCCAGTAGTAGCCGCGCTCGCGCGGGTTGAGCGTGTACGGGAAGTCGAAGTACAGGTAGTCGGGCAGCGCGAGCACCGTCAGGTAGCCCTTGCCGCTCAGATCGCGCGCGCTGTCCGATGCGCCCCAGAAGATCGTGTCCCACAGCGACACCATCACGTGTCGCGTGCTGAAGTCCTGCGGCCCGTTCGCATGCTTGATGCCGTCTTGCCACGCGGCCATCGTGTCGATTCCGTTCGCGTCGACCGCCGCGCTCACCTGTTTCGCGAAACGCGTCGGCAACTCGTCGATCGACTTGATCTCGCCGCGCTGGAGCAGCGCCGTGCACGCGGGCGAACGCGCCCACGGTTTGTCCTGTGCGGCGACATCGATGCGCCCCTTGTTCGGGTCGGTGCCGTTCACGGGCTGGAAGCCCGCGCCGAGGAAAATGTTCTTCGCCTCGTCGCCGCCGTAGTGCCAGGTGTGCAGCGGCGCCTGCGCGTCCGCATGCATCGCCGCGATCTCGCGGATCACCTTCGATGCGAAATTGAGCGCGCCCGGCACGCACGGGTTCAGGTCGCTGCGCCGGTCGTAGAACTGCACCGTCGTCAGGTTCGTCGTGTCCTGCGGATCGAGCAGCCGGTACGCATTCGCTTCCTGCTCGCGGCCGGCCGCATGCAGCCGGCGGTAGCGCGCCTCCATCGTCACGACGGCCGCACGCGCATGCGCGGGCATGTCGATCTCGGGGATGATCGTGACGAAGCGGGCAGCTGCGTAGCGCACGAGCGCCACGTAATCGTCGCGCGTCAGGTAGCCGCCGCCCGAGCGGTTGTCGGGGCCCGAGCCGAGTTGCGGCAGCAGGCAGCGTGTCTCGCTCGGGTCGTGACAGCGGCGTGAGCCGATTTCGGTCAGCTCCGGCAGGCCGGGAATCTCGATACGCCAGCCCTCGTCGTCGGACAGATGCAGGTGCAGGCGGTTGAGCTTGTACGCGCTCATCTGGTCGATCAGGCGGCGCAGCGTCGCCGGGTGCTTGAAGTTGCGCGCGAGGTCGACGTGCATCCCGCGATGCGTGAAGCGCGGCGCATCCTCGACGAGCATTGCCGGGATCGGGCCGCCGCCGGCGGGCGCGAGCGAGTAGAGCGTCTGCACGCCGTAGTAGAGGCCCGCGCGATCGTAGCCTTCGATCAGCACGCCGCGCGGCCCGATCGCGAGCCGGTACCCGCCCGGCACCGCAATGTCGGCCGGCAGCCGGCGCGGTGCGACGGCACCGCGGACCGGCACGCGCGCGCCGTCGAGCCCGAGTGTCGTCGCACGTTCGCGCAGCGCCGCGATCTGCACGTCCGGCAGCTCCGGCAGCGCGAGCTCGATGCCGCGCAGGTCGAGCGTGCCGGGCAGCCGCTGTTCGCGCTTCACGCTCGGCAGCGCGCGGCTCGCGTCGGGGCGTGCCGCCACGGGCGGCGCGTTGCCGGTCGAATTGTTTTGCGCGTCGGCCGGCAGCGATTCGACATAGCGGAGCTCGTCGTCGGTGTCGTTGTAGCGGAGCACGGCGGGCGATGCGCCGTCGACGACGACGTACGGGCGCGGAATCACGTCGCTGTAGCGCAGCAGCCAGTATTCGGCGACGAACGGCAGTTCGATGCGTTCGCCGGGCGCAAGCCGCACCGAGCCCGGCTGCGGCGTCAGCTCGTACAGGTCGCCGGTGAGCCGCCGCAGCGCGAAGCCCGGACGATCGATTCGCAGCAGGCGTCGGATGCTGTGCAGGTACAGCTTCCAGCCGCCGTCGGCGATCGTCTGGTGGCCGCGGTTCTGCAGGATCAGGCGGCCGGTCGCGCAGGCCGCGCCGTCGGCGCCGAGATCGGCGCACGGCACGCCGGCCGCGGCCGCGTGGTTGTTGTCGACGGCGACGCGCAGCGCGAGGTCGTTCGACAGAAGCGTCGCGAGACTGGCCGCTTGCGCGGCTGGATGTGCGATGCCGGCAGTCGCGACGGCGGCGGTCGGCTGCGCGCCGATCGCGACAGGCGGCAGCGCTGCGATCAACAGGCCGGCAACGAAGGATGGCAAGGTGTGCTTCATTCGAACTCCTGAGAAAAAGGTGGGCGTAGCGGCGTCGTGGGGCGACGTCGCTGCGATCGGGGTCTTTCAATGGAGCTGCGGGAGATACCCGCGCACGGGGCGATGCGGCTGCACCGCGCGCATTCGGCACGCAGGGGCGTGCGTTACGGAACGGGAGGCGGGCACGCGTGCCGATCGGATCGGCGGGGCGGCATATGGGTGCTCATCGGCGGCGCACGGTAAACGCCGCGGCAACGATGCGGCCGCAGCAGGCCGCGTTCGACCGGCCGCGCATGATCGCAACGGCGGATGCTGCCGCATACGCATGGCAACTCGGCGCGCAGGCGCGCGCCAGACACGGGATTCGCATGTCTCCCCCACCCGATGGATTCGGCCTGTCGGCGGCCGTGTTCAAAGATCTTATGAAACCTTTGATTGGTATTCAAGTGGTATCAATCTGGCGCTAAATTGGCATCGAGGAATCGCGGGTGCGCCGATGGTACGGACGAAAAAAAACCTCGCGTGACGCGAGGTTCGTTCCGGACGGGAGGGGCGGTGCGCCTCCCGCGCGCGATCAATCGCGACGTGCGCGCACCGGCGCTTCCTGCGGCTTCTGCCGCACTTCGAGCCACATCGCGTTGACGATGCCGAACGACAGCGCGACGCCGATACCGAGAATCCAGCTGAAATACCACATGATCCGACTCCTTGCGAAACGGTGGGCGAGGGCGCGCAGGCGCCCCGGCCGGGTTCAATACATCGAGTGCTTGTTCTCTTCGAGCGACTGATGCGTGACCTTGCCGCGCATCACGCGGTACACCCAGCTCGTGTAAAGCAGGATGATCGGCAGGAACACGATCACCGCGAACAGCATCACCTGCAGCGTCTTGTGGCTCGACGTCGAATCCCACACGGTCAGGCTGCTGCGCGGGTCGAGCGACGACGGCATGATGAACGGGAACATCGAGAAGCCTGCGGTCAGGATCACGCCGGCGATCATCAGGCCGGTGCAGAAGAACGCCGTCTTTTCCTGCTTCGAGCCGGCGAGCAGCAGCGCGAGCAGGCCGCCCGCGATCCCGACCACGGGTGCCGCGATCATCCACGGATACTCGCCGTAATTCGCGAGCCACAGGCCCGAGCCGGCGGCGACGTCCTTGAGCAGCGGGTTCGCGACCGTGTCGGTCGGCGCGGCGTGCGTGATGTGGAAGCCGCCGATGGTCGACGCGATCAGCACGCCGGCCAGCACGAACAGCACGACCGCGAGGAGCGCCGACACGCGCAGCGCGACCGACGCGCGGCGTGCGATCACGCCGTCGGTCTTCATCTTGATGAACGCGGCGCCGTGCGCGACCAGCATCGTGAGGCTGACGAGCCCGCAGAGCAGCGCGAACGGGTTCAGCAACGCCCAGAAGCCGCCGTAGTAGGTTACGCGCAGGTCGCTGTCGAACTTGAACGGCACGCCCTGCAGGAGGTTGCCGAACGCGACGCCGAACACCAGCGCCGGCACGAAGCCGCCGACGAACAGGCCCCAGTCCCAGCCCGCGCGCCAGCGCGGGTCGGGCCGCTTGCTGCGATAGTCGAAGCCGACCGGCCGGAAGAACAGCGCGAACAGCACGAGCAGCATTGCGAAGTAGAAGCCGGAGAACGACGCGGCATAGACGAGCGGCCAGGCGGCGAACATCGCGCCGCCGGCCGTGATCAGCCACACCTGGTTGCCTTCCCACGTCGCGCCGACCGTGTTGACGATGATGCGGCGCTCCTCGTCGGTCTTGCCGAGGAACGGCAGCAACGCGGTCGCGCCCATGTCGAAGCCGTCGGTGACGGCGAAGCCGATCAGCAGCACGCCGACGAGCAGCCACCAGATCAGCTTGAGAGTTGCATAGTCCATAGCGATTCCTTGTTCCGTTTCAGGTGCGTGCTCAGGCCGGAGCGCGCTCGCTGGCCGCGGCGAGTTCGTGGTGATAGCGGCCGGTATGCAGCGACGACGGGCCGAGGCGTGCGTACTTGAACATCAGTTTGATCTCGATGATGAACAGCGCCGTGTAGAACGCGATGAAACCGGCGAGGCTCAGGTACAGGTCCGAGGGCGTGAGGCTCGACGCGGACAGATGCGTCGGCAGGATGCCCGCGATCGTCCAGGGCTGGCGGCCGAGCTCGGCGACGACCCAGCCGAATTCCGCGGCGAGCCACGGCAGCGGGATCGCCCACACCGCATAGCGCAGGAACCAGCGGCGGTTGTCCTGCAGCAACTGGCGGCGCGCGCAGAACCAGAACGCGGCGACGAAGGTCGCGAGGAACAGGAAACCGAGGAACACCATGATCCGGAACGAGAAGAACACGGGCGCGACCGGCGGGATCGTCTTCTTCGCGGCGGCTTTGATCTGCTCGGGCGTCGCATCGACCACGTTCGGCGTGAACTGCTTGAGCATCAGCCCGTAGCCGAGATACTGCTTGTGCTGGTCGAACAGTTCGCGCGTGGCCGCGCTCGTGTCGCCTTCCTTCATCTTCTGCAGCGCGCCGTACGCGACCATCCCGCTCTGGATGTGCTCCTCGCTGTGCTTCGCGAGTTCGCGCAGGCCGACCACGGGTTCATCGACCGAGCGCGTCGCGATCAGGCCGAGCGCGTACGGAATCTTGATTGCATAGTCGGTACGCTGTTCTTCCTGGTTCGGAAGGCCGATCAGCGTGAACGATGCGGGTGCCGGCTGCGTTTCCCATTCGGACTCGATCGCGGCGAGCTTCATCTTCTGCACTTCGCCGGTCGTGTAGCCCGACTCGTCGCCGAGCACGATCACGCAAAGCGTCGACGCGAGGCCGAAGCCGGCCGCGACCGCGAACGAGCGCAGCGCGAAATCGGTGTCGCGCTTTTTCAGCAGATACCACGACGAGATGCCGAGCACGAACATCGCAGCCGTCACGTAGCCGGCCGACACCGTGTGCACGAATTTCACCTGCGCGACCGGGTTGAACAGCACGTCGAACAGGTTCGTCAGCTCCATGCGCATCGTCTGATAGTTGAACTCGGCGCCGACCGGGTTGTTCATCCAGCCGTTCGCGACGAGGATCCACAGCGCGGACAGGTTCGAGCCCAGCGCGACGAGGAACGTGACCATCAGGTGCTTGACCTTCGACAGGCGGTTCCAGCCGAAGAAGAACAGGCCGACGAACGTCGATTCGAGGAAGAACGCCATCAGCCCTTCGACCGCGAGCGGCACGCCGAAGATGTCGCCGACGTAGTGCGAGTAGTACGACCAGTTCGTGCCGAACTGGAATTCGAGCGTGATGCCGGTCGTCACGCCCATCGCGAAGTTGATCCCGAACAACTTGCCCCAGAACTGGGTCATGTCCTTGTAGACCTGTTTGCCGGTCATCACGTAGACGGCTTCCATGATGACGAGCAGCCAGGACAGGCCGAGCGTCAGCGGCACGAACAGGAAGTGGTAGAGCGCCGTGATGCCGAACTGCAGACGTGACAGATCGACGACTTCACTGCTTATCATGGTGGTCTCCCTCGGTAGGTGCGGGCGCCGGTACCGAGAGCAACTTCTCGGCGACGGCGGCAGGCGGAAGCGACATGTGCTCAGCCTGCGGATGATTGAAGAATGCGTATTTGAGCGACATCAAAAGGATCAGCTTGACGATCAACACCAGGGTGATGTCGCGGGCGAGGGTTGGCCCGCGAGCCCACGCGGCGATGCGCGCGCGCCAGCCGAGCGTGCCGGTGGCCTGCGGGGGAGGCGGCGCAGGCTCTTTATTGATCGAGATCAAGGTGATTATCCTGAATCGATTTACGTGGGTTTTGGGGCGACTCTACGTCGGATTTATGACGGCGGTTAAGCTGTTTTAATCCTTTTAAGCCGACATGCCAATTTTAAAATGCCGGCTTTCCGAAGCCGAGTGCTGCGCTGCGGCAGACCGTCGCGAAGCGCATGTCAAAACTTGAGGTAGATCAAGGTTATGCGGAAGGGGCCGGAATTTGCCCGATACCCGATCAATACGGTCGATTAACGCGGCGCGATCGAGGCGAAATAACAGACGAAAAAAAACCGCTGCCGGGCGGGCAGCGGTTTTGGGTGAAGCGCTCTAAATCGGGAGTCAGGCGTATTCGGCGAGTGCCGTGCGCATCTTTTTCATGGCGCTCGCTTCGATCTGGCGGATGCGTTCCGCCGACACACCGAACTCGGCCGCGAGATCGTGCAGTGTCGAGCCGCCCGAGCCGTCGTCGTCGACGTTCAGCCAGCGCGCCTCGATGATCCGGCGGCTGCGCGCGTCGAGCGCCTCGAGCGCCTGCGCGATGCCGTCCGTCTGCAGCATGTCGCGCTGACGCGCGGCGAGCACGGCGGTCGGCTCGTTGTGCGAATCGGCCAGGTAGGCGATCGGTGCGTACGACTCCTCGCCATCTTCCACTTGGCCCTCGAGCGCGATGTCGCCGCCCGACAGACGGGTTTCCATCTCGGTCACGTCTTCGCGCTTGACGTTGAGCTCTTGCGCGAGGCCGTCGATTTCCTCGGGCGTCATCGCCTGCATGCTCTTCTTGTGGCTGCGCAGGTTGAAGAACAGCTTGCGCTGCGCCTTCGTCGTCGCGACCTTCACCATCCGCCAGTTGCGCAGGATGTACTCGTGGATCTCGGCCTTGATCCAGTGGATCGCATACGACACCAGGCGCACGTTTTGCGCCGGGTCGAAACGTTTCACAGCCTTCATCAGGCCGATATTGCCTTCCTGGATCAGGTCGCCGTGCGGCAGGCCGTAGCCGAGGTAGTTGCGCGCGATCGACACGACAAGCCGCAGGTGCGACAGCACGAGGCGGCGTGCCGAGTCGAGGTTGTTGTCTTCGCGGAATTCGGTCGCGTACTGGCGTTCCTCTTCGGCGGTCAGGAGCGGGATCCGGTTGACGGCCTGGATGTACGCGTCGATGTTGCCAAGCTGGCCCGGCAACATCGATTGAGTTGCGAGCGCCAGCGAGCCTGCCGATTCGGCCTTGGCCGGCGTCGGGCTCAGGGTGTTCGGAAGGGTCAGGGCGTAGCTCACTAAAAAACTCCTTTGGAATCAGGGACAAACCCCTGGTCTCGGATGAGATTCCGAGGCTCATCTTAGCACTCCCGTAATCTGAGTGCTAATTCCTTAGAGGGGGCGGGGGCATGCAAGTTCCCGATTCTCTATCGAACTTGTCGAATCGATAGTCTAATTTGCGACAAGGCTGACCGGAGGAAGTTCCGTAAGTTGTTGTTTCTGATAGTAATCAGTAGACGGTTTCGATTTTTGTAGTTTTGGAAGCAAACAATTTCGCTTCGTGATGCCGATCCGAAAAGTCCTTTACCATACCATTCAGTTCGCTCGGGCCCGGCCGCTGCGGCAAGGCTCCATTCAATCCACAAAGTTGGAGTGTCTGATGAACAATAAGAAGAATTGCCGGCCCCGTAGCCGGCTTGCGCTGCATGCGCTGCTGGCGGCGTCGCTGCTGGGCGGATCGGGTGCGGCGTTCGCGGATCGATGGGGAATCCAGGCGGGCGGCGGGTTTTCCGATCGCCACGGGATCGACAAGGCCGATCTCAGCGTCGTGTGGGATCCGGGCTGGAACTGGTGGGAAATCGGCGGCTGGCACTTCGCGTTCGTGATGGAAGGCCACGCCGGCTACTGGCACACGGGCGGCAATGTTCATGGCAGCATCGGTGAATTCGGCGCGACGCCGATGTTCCGCTTCATCAAGAGCGCGGGCCAGGTGCGCCCGTTCATCGAGGCCGGCGCCGGCATCCGCTTCCTGACTTCCCCGACGATCTCCAACAAACTGTCGCTGGCGACGTCGTTCCAGTTCGTGGACGTCGCCGGTGTCGGCGCGCAGTTCGGAGAACGGCAACAGTATCAGCTCGGCTACCGTTTTCAACATGTGTCTAACGCGGGTATCAAAGAGCCGAATCCTGGTATAAATTTCCACCAGTTCTACGTGCAGTACAACTTCTGATCCGCACGCCCGCGCACGGCGGGCGCGTTGCCGAGGAGTCAGGCGATGGCGAAGGTGGTCGATGCGATTCGCGCGCTCGAGCGCGATCGGTTCCGGGCGATGGTCGACGGGGACGGCGAGGCGCTCGATGCGCAATTGTCGGACAAGGTGTTCTTCGTGCACACCAACGGCAAACGCGAAACCAAGCAGCAGTTCATCGACGCCATCGTCGCCGGCCGCCGCCGCTATCGCCAGATCGAAATCCAGTCGCAGGATCTGCTTCCCGTCGGTGACGCAACCTGCGTCGTCACCGGGCGCGCTCTGATCGAGATGGAAACGAACAACGGCGGGCTGGTGTTTCCGATCGCCTATACCGCCGTCCATACCCATGAGCAGGGGCAGTGGCGTCTGCTGGCGTGGCAGGCGACGCGGTGCGCGACCGAGACATGAGCGCGCGTGGCGCTCCTTTTTCGTGTCCCGACCGAAGCGGCCTTCTGGGCCGCTTTTTATTGCCCGTGCGGCGCGGATTGCGCGCAGCGCGGGCGGTCACGCACCGCTCGCTTGACGTTTGAACCCTGAAGCGAAAACCCGCCGGTCAGGCCGCCGCACGGCGGTCGGCGCACTGCCAGGCCGAGCGGTTGATCGCGCTGACGACCGCATCGAGCGCGGCGCTCGTCGCTTCGGCATGCACTCCGACGCCGTGCCGCAGCGGCGCATCGCCGACCCGGCAGCCGACCGATACCGCGATTCGTCCGTCCGTCGTGCGCGCGTGTTCGCACGAGGCGACGTCGACCGTCGCGCCGGCCGCCGTCGAGAAGGCCGCGGCCATTCGTTGCACGACCTCTTCCGGTGCCGCGTCGGCCGGCGGTGCGCCCGCGATGTCGCGGTTCTGCCAGCGTGCGGCGTCGCCGTGGCGCGCGGCCGGGCCGTCGGTCTCGAAGAATTCGCGGGCGAACAGCGCGCAGATCGCGTCGCCGGTCACTTCCTCGCCGGAGACATCGGCGAGTGTCTGCACCGCGTGGCTGAATTCGATCTGCACGCGCCGCGTCGGCGTGAAGCCCATCCCGCGTTCGAGCAGGAACGTCGCGCCGCCCTTGCCGGACTGGCTGTTCACGCGAATGACCGCGTCATAGCTGCGGCCCAGATCGGCCGGGTCGATCGGCAGGTAAGGCACCTCCCACACCGCGTCGGGGCGCTGCTGCGCGAAGCCCTTGCGGATCGCGTCCTGGTGCGAGCCCGAGAACGCGGTGAATACGAGGTCGCCTGCGTACGGATGGCGCGGATGCACCGGAATCTGGTTGCAGCGCTCGACCACGCGGCGCACCGCGTCGATGTCGGAGAAATCGAGGCCCGGATCGATGCCCTGCGTATAGAGGTTCAGCGCGAGCGTGACGAGATCGACGTTGCCGGTGCGCTCCCCATTGCCGAACAGGCAGCCCTCGATGCGGTCGGCGCCCGCGAGCAGCGCGAGTTCCGCGGCCGCGACCGCGGTGCCGCGATCGTTGTGCGGATGCACGGACAGCACGATGCTGTCGCGATACGCGAGGTTGCGGTCCATCCACTCGATCTGGTCGGCGAACACGTTCGGGCTCGCGGCTTCGACGGTCGCCGGCAGGTTGACGATCATCTTGTGATCGCGGGTCGGCCGCCACGCCTGCGCGACCGCGTCGCACACCTCGCGCGCGAACGTCAGCTCGGTCATGCTGAAGGTTTCCGGTGAGTACTGGTAGGTCCAGTGCGTGTCCGGGCGGGCCGCCGCGTGTTCCTTGATGAGTCGCGTGCCCTCGACCGCGAGCGCCTTCACGTCGTCCTTCGACATCCCGAACACGATGCGCCGGAACGACGGGCAGATCGCGTTGTACAGGTGCACGATCGCGCGCGGCACGCCTTCGAGCGCGTCGAAGGTGCGAGCGATCAGGTCTTCACGCGACTGCACGAGCACTTCGATCGTCACGTCGTCGGGAATGCGCTTGTCGTCGATCAGCTTGCGGACGAAATCGAAATCGGTTTGCGACGCCGACGGAAAACCGACTTCGATCTCCTTGAAACCGATCGCGACCAGCATGTCGAAGAATTCCAGCTTCTGTTCGATGCTCATCGGCTCGATCAGCGACTGGTTGCCGTCGCGCAGGTCGGTGCTCATCCAGACCGGCGCACGCTCGATGGTGCGGGTCGGCCAGCGGCGGCCATTGATGCGGACGGGTTCGAACGGACGGTACTTGTCTTGCGGGTTGCGCTTCATCTTCTGGACCTCGGGTCTCAAGTCGCGAGCGAAGACGGGCGGCATGGGCGACGGGTGGCGCTGCCTCGCACCGTGGCGCCGGAAACGCGCTGCGGATGCGGATGATCTTCGCGAATCGGCCGACGGATAGACGGACGAATGCTGACGACTTCGGGTTGTAAAAACTGCGAGAAGGGTGCTGCGAGGAACTGCAGGGAGGGACCGTGCGGACAGCACACGGCGCTACGACAGCCTTAGGCTAGTCGTAGCGATAGCGACCGCGCTAGGCGGCCGGAGGTAATTCGGAGGGTGTTCGGAAAGGAACGCATGGCGACAACTCTATGTCAGGATGCATGCGCGTGTCAAATGGTCGGTTGAAAGGCCGGCGCGACGGCGTGCCGGCCCGGGACGCCGGTCACGGTGCGAGCCGGGCTGTCCGCTCGATTCGTACGATCCGCACGATCGTCTCGACCTGCCGCGCAAGCGTGTCGGGTACCGGAATTTCGCCGCGCAGCACGGCGTCCGTCCACGCGGCCGTGGTGGCCGCGTCGCGCGATTCGGGCAGCGCCACAGGCGGCGCGTCGCTCGACGAGCGCTCTGGCTCGATCAGCGTGTCGCACACGCCGTCGTGCAGCCAGTCGACCTGCACCTGGCGCCGCGTGTCGGCCACCGCTTCGCCTTCGGTGCCGCGCGCGAGCAGCGCGCCGCCCAGTGCGGCGTCCGGATGATCGCGGAACAGTTGCGCGAGGCTGTCGCGGTACGGCGGATGCGTGTAGTTGACGAGCCGCAGCCCGGCCGGCGCGAACGGCTGCAGGATCTTCACGAGCGTGTGCGTCGAGTTGCGCACGCCGAGCACGCCGCGCAGCGACAGCAGACGCGCGATGCGCGGCGCCAGCGCGTCAATGGGCGCGAACGCGACGCGGCGCTCCGCGAGCGTGTCCTCGATCGCGTCGTGCGATGTCGACGGCGGGATCGACAGCGCAGAGAAGATCTCCGCGCTCGTCACGCGGCCCGGATCGCGCTCGACACCGTGTACGAGCACCGGTACGCCTTCGCGCGCGAGCAGCAGCGCGAGCAGCGGCACCAGGTTCGGCTGCTTGCGCGCGCCGTTGTAGCTCGGGATCGACACCGGGCGGAACGCGGCGTCCTGCACGTGCACGGGTTCGAACGACGCCTGCGCGGCGGCGAGCATCGCGGCCAGTTCGTCGGCGCTTTCGCCCTTCAGGCGATAGGCGATCAGGATCGCGCCGAGTTCGACGTCCGACACGCGCGCATCGAGCATCGCGCGATAGAGCTCGAACGTGTCTTCGGCGGTCAGTGCGCGTGCGCCGTGCGGGCCGCGGCCGATTTCCTTGATGAAGCGGGCGCAAGGAAACGGCGAGGCTGCTGGGTCGAGGGGAGCGGTCATCGGGGCGTGGGGCGGGCGGCCGGCATCGGGCCGCGCGGTGAGCGGTGAGGAATGCCCCGAGTATCGCACGGGCACGGCCGCGCGCGCCGATGCGGCGCGGCGCGCTAAACTCGGGTTCCCGGCGGTGCCGCGTGCGCCGCGGACGCAGTCGCCGGCCGAATACGAACCAGAGAGACATCCCATGAAGCTCTACAGCTATTTCCGCAGTTCCGCGTCGTACCGCGTGCGGATCGCCCTGAACCTGAAGCAGCTGCCGTACGACACGGTTCCCGTGCACATGCTGCGCGACGGCGGTGAGCAATTGAAGGACGCCTACCGCGCGGTGAATCCGGATGCGGTCGTGCCGACGCTGATCGACGGCAATGCCACGCTGCAGCAATCGCTCGCGATCATCGAATATCTCGAGGAAACGCATCCCGAACCGGCGCTGTTGCCAAAGCAGCCGGTCGACCGCGCATATGTGCGGGCGATTGCGCTGCAGGTCGCGTGCGAGATCCATCCGCTGAACAACCTGCGCGTGCTCAAGTACCTGAAGCACTCGCTGAAGGTGTCCGAGGAAGCGAAGAACGACTGGTACCGGCACTGGATCGAGGCGGGTTTCGCATCGCTCGAGACGCGCCTCGCGAACGATCCGCGCACCGGCAAGCTGTGCTTCGGTGACACGCCGACGCTCGCCGATATCTGCATCGTGCCGCAGGTGTTCAACGCGAACCGTTTCTCGATCGACACGACGCGCTTTCCGACGATCCAGCGGATCGCCGATCATGCGTCGACGCTCGACGCGTTCAAGGCCGCCGAGCCCGGCGTGCAGCCCGACGCCGAATGACGCCGTGGGTCAGCCAGCCGCCGGCTGACGGCTTCCGGACGTGCATGAAAAAAGGGCGCCCGAAGGCGCCCTGTGCGGTGCGGGCCGGCGGCGTTCAGTCGAGCAGCGCGTCCGCGAATTCGACTGCGCTGAACGGCTGCAGGTCCTCGACTTTCTCGCCGACGCCGATGAAGTAGACGGGCACCGGGCGCTGCCGCGCGATCGCGGCGAGAATGCCGCCCTTCGCGGTGCCGTCGAGCTTCGTGACGATCAGGCCCGTGAGGCCGAGTGCATCGTCGAATGCCTTCACCTGCGTGAGCGCGTTCTGGCCCGTGTTCGCGTCGATCACGAGCAGCACCTCGTGCGGCGCGCCATCGTGCGCCTTCGAGATCACGCGCTTCACCTTCTTCAGCTCTTCCATCAGGTGCAGTTGCGTCGGCAGGCGGCCGGCCGTGTCGGCCATCATCACGTCGATCCTGCGCGCGCGCGCCGCGCTGACCGCGTCGAAGATCACGGCGGCCGGGTCGCCGCTTTCCTGCTGGACGACCGTCACGTTGTTGCGCTCGCCCCAGACCGCCAGTTGTTCGCGCGCGGCCGCGCGGAACGTGTCGCCCGCAGCCAGCAGCACCGACTGGTCGAAGCTCTGCAGGTGCTTCGCGAGCTTGCCGATGCTGGTGGTCTTGCCTGCGCCGTTCACGCCCGTGATCATCATCACGAGCGGCTGCGCGCGGCCGAGCATCAGCGATTTCTCGAGCGGCTTCAGCAGTTCGACGAGCAGGTCGTGCAGCGCGCCCTTCACCTGCTGCGGATCGGTCAGCCGGCCAGCGCGCACCTTCTCGCGCAGCGCGCCGAGCAGGTACTCGGTCGCATCGACGCCGGCGTCGGACATCAGCAGTGCGGCCTCGAGCTCTTCGTACAGGTCCTCGTCGATCTTCGTATTGACGAATACGCCGGTGATGCTCGAGCCCGTCTTTGCGAGGCCCGACTTCAGGCGCGCGAGCCACGATTTCTTTGCGGAGGCGTCCTGCGTCGGCGGCGGCACGATCTCGACCGCTTCGACGACTTCGTCGCTGCCGTCGTTGGTCGGCGTGACCGTCATCACGACGGCAGGCGCGGCCTGCTGCGGTTGCGCGGGTGCTTGCGGCGCCTCGATCGCCTGGCGCGTGTCGGACGGTTCGTCCGGTTGCGGCGCATCGATCGATTGCGATTCCGCGGAGTCGGGCTCCTGCGTTTTCTTGAATCGTTTGAAGAAGCTGAACATGGTCTGACGTCGGGAAGAGGGCGGGGCGCCGCTAGGGCGCAGCGCCGGACGGGCCGTCGTGCGTGCGCATGGCGGCCTAAACCGTGCATTTTATCAGTGCGGCGGCGCACTCGCGTCAGCCGGTGCCGCCGCTGTGGTAACGTGCGCCTGTTTGGCGGTGCGCCCTCCTGCGCACCCGGTTCCCCCGTTGTCGATATTCCGTATGTCCCGTTCCTCTTCCGGCCGCCCGACGGCCCCCCCTGGCCGTGGCAAGCCGCACACGATCCGCATCATCGGCGGTGACTGGAAACGCACGCCGCTCGCCGTGCTCGATCTCGACGGCCTGCGGCCGACGCCCGATCGCGTGCGCGAGACGCTGTTCAACTGGCTCGGCCAGGATCTCGAAGGCCGGCGCTGCCTCGACCTGTTCGCGGGCACCGGTGCGCTCGGGTTCGAGGCCGCGTCGCGCGGCGCGACGAGCGTCGTGATGGTCGAGCGCCACCCGCGCGCGGCGCAGCAACTGCGCGCGATCAAGGACAAGCTCGGCGCACGCTCGGTCGAGGTCGCGGAAGCCGACGCGCTGCGGCTCGCGGCCGGGCTGACCCCGGGTGCGTTCGACGTCGTGTTCCTCGATCCGCCGTTCGGTGAGCCGGCCGTACTCGATCGCGCGATCGCGCTGGCGGCGCCGCTCGTCGCGCCGGAGGGCGCCCTGTACGTCGAGACGGGCGCGGAGCTCGACCCGGCCGCCCACGAAGCGCTGGCCGGTTGGCAGGTGGTGAAGCACGGCAAGGCGGGTGCGGTTCACTTTCATTTGCTGCGGCGCGAAAATGATGAATAATGCGCGTTCCATACGAGGCGGCGCGCCGCAAAGGCGACGCATGCCCATCTCGGCAGCGGCGTGCGCGTCGCACGGCTGCCACCCCGTTTGCGTGATGACAGGAGGAGCGACATGGTAGTCGCCGTGTATCCCGGTACGTTCGATCCGCTGACACGCGGGCACGAAGACCTCGTGCGGCGTGCGTCGAGCATTTTTGATACGCTGGTGGTCGGTGTTGCCGACAGCCGCGCAAAGAAGCCGTTTTTCTCGCTGGAAGAACGTCTGAAGATTGCGAACGAGGTGCTCGGCCATTATCCGAACGTGAAGGTGATGGGTTTCAAGGGCCTGTTGAAGGACTTTGTCCGCACCAACAACGCGCGCGTGATCGTGCGCGGCCTGCGTGCCGTGTCCGATTTCGAATATGAGTTCCAGATGGCGGGGATGAACCGCTATCTGTTGCCTGACGTCGAGACGATGTTCATGACGCCATCCGATCAGTATCAGTTCATCTCGGGGACGATCGTGCGCGAAATCGCGCAGTTGGGCGGCGATGTCAGCAAGTTCGTGTTCCCGTCCGTCGAGAAGTGGCTGACCGAGAAAGTCGCCGCGATGGGAGGCCCGGCCGCGTGACGCGGCGCCGGCCGGTTTCGCTGCGAAGCCGGCCGCCGGCCTGAAGAAGTGAGATCAGTATGTCTTTGATGATTACCGACGAGTGCATCAATTGCGACGTGTGCGAGCCAGAGTGCCCGAACGGCGCGATTTCGATGGGCCCGGATATCTACGTGATCGACCCCAACAAGTGCACCGAGTGCGTCGGCCATTTCGACGAACCGCAGTGCCAGCAGGTGTGTCCGGTCGAATGCATTCCGCGCGATCCGCAGCATGAGGAATCGCACGCGCAGTTGATGGCGAAGTATCACGCGTTGATCGCCGCGAAGGGCGACGACGCGCAGTGACCGTGTGGTGACGCGCGCGTCGCAACGGCATGAATTCCCTGACCGGCGCCGTTCGGCGCCGGTTCCACTTCTCCCTTCGCTTCAGCCGATCAGGTCGCGCAATGCCGCGACGAGCGCGTCGCATTCGGCGTCGGTGCCGACGGTGATGCGCAAATGCTGGTCGATGCGTGGCGCCCGGAAGTGCCGTACGAAAATTTCCCGATCCTTCAGCTTTGCCGCGATCGTGCCCGCATCGTGCGCGGGATGGCGCGCGAACACGAAATTCGCGCTCGACGGCACGACGTCGAAACCGAGTGCCTCCAGCGCGTGCGTGAGCCGCGCGCGGCTGTCGATCACGCGTCGGCAGGTCGCACCGAAGTAGTCGGTGTCCTCGTATGCCGCCTGCGCGGCGACCTGCGCGAGCCGGTCGAGCGGATAGGAATTGAAGCTGTCCTTCACACGATTCAGTGCGTCGATCAACGCCGCATCGCCGAACGCGAAGCCGACGCGCATGCCCGCGAGCGAGCGCGCCTTCGACGTCGTGTGCACGACGAGCAGGTTCGGATGGCGGTCGATCAGCGTGATCGCGGATTGCGCGCCGAAATCGACGTACGCCTCGTCGATCAACACGACCGACGACGGGTTCGCGGCCGCAATCCGCTCAATGTCCGCGAGCGGCAGCGCGCGCCCGGTCGGCGCGTTCGGGTTCGGAAACAGCACGCCGCCCACATCGTCGAGATAGTCTTCGACACGGATCGAGAAGTCGTCCGCGAGCGGCACGATTGCGGTCTCGACACCGTACAGGCGCGCGTAGGTCGGGTAGAAGCTGTACGAAATATCGGGAAAGCGCAGCGGCCGGTCATGCTTGAGCAGTGCCTGGAACGCGTGCGCGAGCACCTCGTCGGAGCCGTTGCCGACGAAGACCTGCTCGGGCTTGATGCGATGATGGGCCGCGACCGTCTCGCGCAGTGCGCGCGCGAGCGGGTCGGGATAGCGGCGCAGCGTGTCGCCGGTGTCGCCGAGTTCGCGTGCGATCGCCGCGACGACGCGCGGCGAAGGCGGATAGGGATTCTCGTTGGTGTTCAGCTTGACGGGGTGTGCGAGCGCGGGCTGTTCGCCCGGCACGTAAGGCACGAGTTGCTGAACGATGTCGCTCCAGTAACGGCTCACCGCTTGGCTCCTGACGGGCAAAAACAACCAGATTACCGCATGTGGATGCGGCGGTGCGCGATTGCGCACGACCGAGACGCCGCCCGGCGGCGCCGGACGGCACGTGCACCATGCCGGTGCGGTGCGCAGTCAGTTGCGATGCAACTGCATCGTCGCGCGGTCGAGTTCGCCCTTGACGACCATCGGCATGACGGCGAGCGCACGCTCGATCGATGCGTCGATCACGTCCTGCTCTTCGCGGCGCGGCGGCTTCAGCACGAAGTTCGCGACGTCGGGCTTCGCGCCGGCGCGCGCGCCTTCCGGGATCAGGTCGCGCGGATGGCCGATGCCGATGCGCAGGCGCCAGTACTGCTGCGACGACAGATGCGCGGTGATGTCCTTCAGGCCGTTGTGACCGCCGCTGCCGCCGCCGAGCTTCAGCTTCACCGTGCCGGGCGGCAGATCGAGTTCGTCGTGTGCGACGAGGATCTGGTCGGGCAGGATCTTGAAGAAGCTCGCGAGCGCGACGACCGACTGGCCGGAGCGGTTCATGTAGGTTTGCGGCTCGAGCAGGTGGACTTCCTCGCCGTGCAGGCGCGCCTTCGCATAGAAGCCATGGAAGCGGCGCTCGTCGCGCAGCGTCGCGCCTGCTTCGCGGGCGAGCTGGTCGATCAGCCAGAAGCCGGCGTTGTGGCGCGTCGCAGTATATTCTGCCCCGGGATTGCCGAGGCCGACGATCAGTTTGATCATGACGTTTCGTAGGCGGCAGCGCCCGCCTGGGCGCAGAAAAAGAAAAACCCGCCGGGCAAGCCGCGGCGGGTTGTGTCGACCGTTTCTTGAAACGGATCGAACGGGCGCGTAGGCGGCCGTTTAGGCAGCCGGCGTTTCGCCTTCGCCTGCTGCGTCCGACACGGCACCAGCCGGGACCGTCGCCGATGCGACAACCGGGTTTTCCGCGTCGACGTGCGCGACCAGCGTCACGCCCTTCGGCAGTGCGATGTCCTTCGCGTGCAGCGACTGACCTGCTTCGATCTTCGACAGATCGACTTCCAGGAATTCCGGCAGAGCCGACGGCAGGCACTCGACTTCGATTTCCGTCGTGACGTGCGAGACGATTGCGCTCGACAGCTTCACTGCCGGGCTGACTTCAGCGTTCAGGAAGTGCAGCGGCACCTTCGTGTGCAGCTTCTTCTTCGCGTCGACGCGCTGGAAGTCCACGTGCAGCACGAGTTGCTTGAACGGGTGGTATTGCACGTCGCGCAGCAGAACCTGTTGCGACTGGCCAGCCACTTCGAGGTCGAGGATCGACGAGTGGAAGGCTTCCTTCTTCAGTGCGTGCCACAGCGCGTTGTGATCGAGTTCGATCTTTTGCGGGGCTGCTTCGCCACCGTAGACGATACCCGTGGTCTTACCGGCGTTGCGCAGGCGGCGGCTCGCACCCGTACCTTGCTGTTGGCGCTCGAAAGCGACGACTTTCATGTGATTCTCCATTAGCTGCCCGCGACCAGGCAGTAAAACGGGGCCGGCGAAATGGCGGCCCCCGATGAAACGGACGGGGCTTCGTCTATCCCGTCCGATTGTGCAAAAAGCGAAGCGTTGCCGCTTCGCTTTCCGCGCATGCTATGTCGTGTCGTTCCGCGATCAGGATTCCGCGAACAGCGACATCACCGAGTCGCCGCGGCGAATCCGCGAGAACGTTTCGGCCAGCAGGCTCGCGCTCGTCAGTGAGCGGATCTTCGAGCACGCCAGCGATTCGGCCGACAGCGGGATCGTATCGGTGACGACCAGCTCGTCGAGTGCCGATGCGGCGATGCGGTCGGCGGCGCCGCCCGACAGAACCGGGTGCGTCGCGTACGCGAACACCTGCTTCGCACCGCGATCCTTCAGCACTTGCGCTGCCTTGCAGAGCGTGCCTGCCGTATCGACCATGTCGTCCATGATCACGCAGGTGCGGCCTTCGACTTCACCGATGATGTTCATCACTTCGGCGACGTTCGCCTTCGGACGACGCTTGTCGATGATCGCGAGATCGCAGTTGAGCTGCTTCGCGAGTGCCCGGGCACGGACCACGCCGCCGACGTCCGGCGACACGACGAGCAGATCCGAGTAGTTCTGCTTGCGCAGGTCGCCCAGCAGGATCGGCGTTGCGTAGATGTTGTCGACCGGGATGTCGAAGAAGCCTTGAATCTGATCGGCGTGCAGATCCATCGTGATGATCCGCTCGACACCGGCGATTTCCAGCATGTTCGCGATGACCTTCGCCGAGATCGCGACGCGCGCCGAGCGCGGGCGACGGTCCTGGCGGGCATAGCCGAAGTAGGGGATGGCGGCAGTGATCCGGCCGGCGGACGCACGCTTGAGCGCGTCGACCATGATCATCAGTTCCATCAGGTTGTCGTTCGTGGGCGCGCACGTGGATTGCAGGACGAAGACGTCCTTGCCGCGCACGTTTTCCTGGATCTCGACCTGGATCTCGCCGTCGGAGAAACGGCTGACCATTGCTTTGCCGAGGGGGATTCCAAGGATATTGACGACTTCCTGGGCGAGCGCGGGATTCGCGTTGCCAGTAAAGACCATCAAGCCATCATGGCTGTGGCTGCTCATCGTGCACCTGCTTCAGGCTTAGGCGGGAAATGCGGGAAAATTTTTGGCAGGGGAGGAAGGACTCGAACCCTCGCATGCCGGAATCAAAATCCGGTGCCTTGACCAACTTGGCGACTCCCCTACACTCAACTGATAACTTCACCGGACTTGTAGGCTATCCGATAAAGCAAAACTTCATGACGCGAAAGCGAAGAGCGGATGCTCGTTCAGACTCTCGGCAACTGCACCGTTCCAACTGGTGGGCAGCTTGGCTTTCGCCGCTTCTGCCTCGTGCCTGCTATGAAACGCTGCAAACACGCTTGCTCCGGAGCCGGTCATCCTCGCGGGGGTCACATCATACAACCATTTGACCACCTGCGCAACTTCCGCGTATTTACTTGTCACAACTTGCTGCATGTCGTTCCGGCCGAAGCTGTCTGGCCATCCCGCATCGCGGCTTTGCTGTGCAAGAAAGTCCGTAATTGTGACGCGCTTCGTATCTCTTGTCAACAACTCATCTGAAAAAATTTCAGCGGTGGGGACATGAACTCGTGGCGTCACAACCAAGAACCAGCGAGTCGGCAATTCTACCTCAGCTAATTCTTCTCCGATACCCTCTGCGAACGCATTTTTTCCAAAAACAAAAAACGGGACGTCCGCGCCGAGTTTCACCGCGAGCGACTGCAGTTCCGTGCGCGGCAGATCGAGTTGCCACAGGCGGTTCAGCGCGAGCAGCGTCGTCGCCGCGTCCGAGCTGCCGCCGCCGAGGCCCGCGCCCATCGGCAGGCGCTTGTCGATCTCGATGTCGACGCCGGCCGTGGTGCCCGTGTGCGTTTTCAGCAGGTTAGCCGCGCGCACGACGAGATCGCTTTCCTCGGGCACGCCCGGCACGTCGGTGACGCGTGCGACGCGACCGTCGTCGCGCAGTGTGAAGTGCAGCGTATCGCCCCAGTTCAGCAGCTGGAACACGCTCTGCAGATCGTGATAGCCGTTCGGTCGACGGCCGGTGATGTGCAGGAACAGGTTGAGTTTCGCGGGCGCAAGGCAGTTGCGCAGCGAGCGGGTCGAATCGGTCATGCGTATGTCGGGGCTAGGTTCACGTGCTTACTGGTCGAGCACGAGCTTGATGTCGAGCGGCGGCGTCGCGCGCACGAGGTTGACGCGTTTGACGCCCGTCGCCGGTGCGTCCGCGTAGGCGAGATAGTCGATCGTCCAGCCGTCCTGGCGGATCTGCTTGACGTGCGTCGTGTCCGCCGGGTCGCGCACCGTCTGCGCGGGCGTCGCGGGCGCGGGCGTCGGCAGCAGCCAATAGCGCAGACCGGCCAGCGGCAGCGAGAAGCCGAGCGCGTTCTGCATCAGTTCGCCGACGTCCGTCGCGTATTGCGGCTGGCGGTTCGGCAGTTCGAGCGATGCGGCCTGCGGCGTCGATTTCACGACCGCGAGCGTCTGGCCGAGCGGGCTGCGCAGTTCGAGCGACACGTCGTCGCCGTGCTCCTGCCAGTCGAAGTTGCCGTACACGTTCTGTGGTCGGCCGAGGCGGTCACTGTACTGCACCGCGAAGCGGCCGTGGTACGCGTGTGTCGCGGCCGTCTGCAGCACGGCGCCCGACGGCGCATTTGCCGACGGCGGCGTGCTCGCGCAGCCGACGAGCGCGAGCGCGGCGCCAGCCGCGGCAAGCGCGCGCAGCGCGCGGGAAGACGGGGAAAGCATCGGGAACATCCGCATCACAGGCCGTTGACCTGCAGGC
The DNA here is from genome assembly GCF_052372875.1 of Burkholderia sp. PR2. Classification (NCBI taxonomy): domain Bacteria; kingdom Pseudomonadati; phylum Pseudomonadota; class Betaproteobacteria; order Burkholderiales; family Burkholderiaceae; genus Burkholderia; species Burkholderia sp. PR2. The sequence continues at coordinate 2,972,977 of NZ_JBQRWH010000004.1, read as the reverse complement.
GCTTGAGCGTCTGCACGAGCGTGTCGTTGTCGGGTTCGAGCTTCTGCGCGGCACGCCACGCGACGCGCGCGTCGTCCTGCGCGCCGCTCTTCCACAGCACTTCGCCGAGGTGCGCGCCGATCTCGGCGTTCGGCTGCAGCTCGTACGCGCGCCGCAGCACCTTCGTCGCGCCCGCCGTGTCGCCCATCCGGTACTTCACCCAGCCGAGGCTGTCCATGATGTACGCGTCGTTCGGCGCGAGCGACAGTGCCTTGTCGATCAGCTTGCTGGCCTCGGGCAGGCGCTGGTTGCGATCGGCCAGCGAATAGCCGAGCGCGTTGTACGCCTGCGGGTTGTCGGGCTGCGTGCGGATCAGCTCGCGCAGCTGCTTTTCCATCGCCGCGTAGTGGCCGGTCTTCTCGGCCGCCATCGCGTAGTCGTAGCGCAGGTCGGGATCGTCCGGGAAATCCTGGACTGCCTGCGCGAGTCGCGCCTCGGCTTCCGGATAGCGCTTCGCGGTGAACAGGATCGACGCATCGGTGCGTGCGACCACGGCCGCATCGCGCGGATCGCTGATCGGCAGGTCGTCGAGCACCTTGCGTGCCTCGTCGGTCTTGCCCTGTTTCTGCAGCAGCTGCGCGCGCGTGATCTGCGCGGGCAGGTAGTGCTGGCTCGTCTGGTCGACCTTGTCGAGCCATTGCGACGCCTGCGCATCGTTGCCCTGTTCGATCGAAATCTGCGCGAGGTAGATGTAGCCCTGGCCGACGTCGAGGTTCGGCTGCTTGTCGCCGAGCTGCACGTACTGTTTCAGGTACGCGCTCGCGTCGTCGAGCTTCTTCTGCTGGATCTTGATCAGCGCGAGCGCCATCAGCGGCGTCGGGTCCTTCGAGTCGAGCTCGCGCATCGTCTCGAACTGCTTCTGCGCGTCGTCGAGGCGGTCGTCGGAGAGATAGAGCTGCGACAGAGCGAGGCGCGCATCGCGCGACTTCGGATTCTGCTGAACATATTTCTCGAACGACGCGATGCCGGCCGCGCGCTCGGCGGGCCCCATCTGCGACAGCATCAGCGCCGCCGGCAGATAGTCGGGGCGGATCTGCAGCGCCTGCTTCAGCGACTGCGCCGCGCCTTCCTTGTCGTCGACCGCGATTTGCTGCCGCGCGATCGCGAGCTGCGCCTCGGGGCGGTTCATGTCGTTCTTCAGCATGTCCTTCAGCACCGCGAGGCCGCCGACGCGGTCGGCGCCGCGCACCAGCAGTGCCTGCAGCGCGAGGATCGCGGGGCCGCGCGTTTCACCGGTCGCGCGGGCCAGTTCGCGCGCGAGCATCGGCTGCGCGTCGGCCGGCTTGCCGGCGAGCACGAGCAGCGCGGCGTCGACTTGCGATGCGCGGTTCGAATCGGGTGCGTACTGGCGCCACAGATTGGCTGCGGACAGCGCGTCGGCCGGGCTTTGCGCGCCGAGCGCGATCTCGGTCGCACGCTGCGCCATGCGGGGGTCGCGCGTGTCGCGGGCGAGCGCGAGGTAGGTCTGGTAGGCCGGCGCGGGCTGGTTGCGCTGGAGCGCGACCTCGGCGGCCAGCACCTGATAGACGATCTGGCTCGTCAGCGGGACGCCCGGGAGATCCTTTTTCTCGTCCGGCATTACGTGCTCGAACGCGCCCTGCGGCTCCGCGTCGTCCGATGCCGGATTCTGCGCGTGAGCCGGGAAGGCGGTGAGGGTCCACGCGGCGAACAGCGCGGCGCCGAGCGCACGGCGGACCGGGAAGGCGCGCGCGCCGCGCACGGCGGCGGGGCGCTTCAGAAGCAGCTTCGAGGGCAAGGTCATGGAAATCCGTTCGATGTTTCAACCGATTGTAACGCGCTCGCTACAATACACGCACGATCGTGAATCCAGTCTCAGACCCGCAAAACATGCCAGAGTTGCCAGAAGTCGAAGTCACGCGCCGGGGCATCGAGCCCTTTGTCGCGGGCCGCCGCGTCGAGCGTGTCGACGTCCGTACCGCGATGCTGCGCTGGCCCGTGCCGGCGGAGCTCTCCGAGCAATTGCGCGCGCGCGAGGTGCTCGCCGTCGAGCGTCGCGGCAAGTATCTGCTGTTCGAGGTCGACGCGGGCTGGTTCATCGTTCATCTCGGGATGACGGGCACGCTGCGCGTGCTGCCCGCGGCCGGCGTGCCGGTCGCCGCGAAACACGACCACATCGACTGGATCTTCGACGAATTCGTGCTCCGGTTCCGCGATCCGCGCCGTTTCGGCGCGGTGCTGTGGCACCCGCGCGAAGCGGGCGACGTGCATGCGCATCCGCTGCTCGCCAGCCTCGGCGTCGAGCCGTTCTCGCCGGCGTTCACCGGCGCGCTGCTGCACGCGCGCACGCGCGGCCGCACGGTGTCGGTCAAGCAGGCGCTGCTCGCGGGCAACATGGTCGTCGGCGTCGGCAACATCTATGCGTCGGAGAGCCTGTTTCGCGCGGGCATCCGGCCGACGACCGCCGCCGGCAAGGTGTCGCTGCCGCGCTACGAGCGGCTGGCCGACGCGGTGCGCGCGACCCTCGCCGACGCGATCGAGCGCGGCGGCAGCACGCTGCGCGATTTCGTCGGCAGCAACGGCGAAAGCGGCTATTTCCAGCTCGACTGCTTCGTCTACGACCGGGCGGGGCTACCTTGCCGCACATGCGGCACGCCGATCCGCCAGATCGTGCAGGGGCAGCGCTCGACCTATTTCTGCCCGACCTGCCAGCGTTGAGTCGCGCGTTGCAACCTCTTTCCAAAGATTCGAACACTTGAAGCCGCCCCGCATTGCTCCCGCTCCGTTCCCCGTCACACCGCTGCATCGCACGTTCGCCACGCGCCTGATCGCCTGGCAGCGCGTGCACGGTCGCCACGACCTGCCGTGGCAGAACACCCGTGATCCCTACTGGATCTGGCTGTCGGAAATCATGCTGCAGCAGACGCAGGTCTCGACCGTCGTCCCGTATTACACGCGCTTTCTCGAGCGCTTTCCCGACGTCGCCGCGCTCGCGGCCGCGCCGTCCGACGACGTGATGGCGCTGTGGGCCGGGCTCGGCTACTACTCGCGCGCACGCAACCTGCATCGCTGCGCGCAGGTCGTCGTCGCCGAGCATGGCGGCGTATTCCCGTCGACGCCGGAAGCGCTCGCCGAACTGCCGGGCATCGGCCGTTCGACGGCCGCGGCGATTGCGTCGTTCGCGTACGGTGCGCGCGCGACGATCCTCGACGGCAACGTGAAGCGCGTGCTGGCGCGGGTGTTCGGCGTCGAAGGCTTTCCGGGCGAGAAGCGCGTCGAGAACGACATGTGGGCGCTTGCGGAATCGCTGCTGCCGGATGCCGCGAACGCGGCCGACGTGAGTGCCTATACGCAGGGGCTGATGGATCTCGGCGCGACGCTGTGCGTGCGCGGCAAGCCGGATTGCGCGCGCTGCCCGTTCGCGGGCGACTGTGTCGCGCAATCGACGGGCCGGCAGCGCGAACTTCCGGCCGCGCGGCCGAAGAAGGCGGTGCCGACGCGCAAGACCTGGATGCTCGTGTTGCGCGACGGCGACGCCGTGCTGCTCGAGCGGCGTCCGCCGGCCGGCATCTGGGGCGGCCTGTGGTGCCTGCCGCAGGCAGACGGCGATGTGGCACTCGCGGAACTCGCACGCGGCTTCGGCGGTGGCGGCCCGGTGCCGCTCGCGCCGTTCACGCACACGTTCACGCATTTCCGGCTCGAGATCGAGCCGCGGCTGAGCGATGTGGCGAACGGCGGGCGGCCGCTCACGCACGTGCAGGATGCCGAGACGGCGTGGGTGCCGTTGGCGGGGCTCGATGCGTACGGCGTGCCGGCGCCCGTGCGCAAGCTACTCGATGCGTTGAGCGGGTCGCTGCTGTAAAGAAAAGGGAAGGGCGCGGCGCGCTCACGGAAGCGCCGGGCCGCCGCGGGTGTTTTGCCCGCCAGGATGATTCGCTCGGCGACGCCGCTGCGACGCGCTTGGTCAGCCGAGGCTTACAGCCAACCGTGCCGATCGAGCACGTGGTGCACGGCATCGATCCGCGCGCCGACGTCCGGAAATTCCATCAATTTCTGCCGCGCACGCAGGTCGAGCGGCAGCAGTTCAGCGAGGCGGTTCGATACCCAGCTCGGGTCGTCGAGACGAAACGGTTCGGCGAACGGCATCTTGTCCGGTTCGGATTTCTTCAGCGCTTCGATGATGCGCTCCAGCACCTCGGCACACGAGCCGAATTGCGCGAGCGCCTGTTCACCTTCGAGCGGGATGTCGTCGGGCAGCGGCTCCGCGATCCCGACCAGCAGCCCGTTGCCTTCGACGCGATACGACAGCAGCTCGAATCGCTGCGTGCCGATCGCCTGCAGGTACAGCATCCCGAATTCGCCGGTATCGCACTCGGTGATGCGCGCCATGCAGCCGATCGTCTCGGGCACCGACACGGCGCCGTCCTGCGCGACTTCTGGCCCGCTCTTCAGCAGGCACACGCCGAACGGCGCGTCGTCGCGCAGGCATGCGCGGGACATGTCGAGATAGCGCGCCTCGAACACCTTGAGCGGCAGCCAGCCACCGGGGAACAGCACCGTGTGCAGCGGAAACAGCGGCAGGTCGATCAGGGTGGTCGATAGCGTGGACATGGCGCACCGGCAAGAGGGCGGTGTCGCTAAGGTCGTTCGACCTCGGCGACGAGCCGCGACGACGCGTCGACATCCACGGGCGCGTCACGATGCCGCACGATCACGTTCGCATCGTGCGCGAGGCGCGCGGCGAGCGTTTCCGCGATGAACACCGAGCGATGCTGACCGCCCGTGCAGCCGATGGCGACGGTCAGGTAGCTGCGGTTGTCTTCGCGAAAGTGCGGGAGCCATTTCGTCAGGAACGCATGGATGTCGTCGATCATCTGGTGGACGATCGGCAGTGCGTCGAGAAAGGCGATGACCGGCTGGTCCAGCCCGGTGAGCGGGCGCAGCTCATGGTCGTAGTACGGGTTCGGCAGCGCGCGCACGTCGAACATCAGGTCGGCATCGAGCGGCACGCCGCGCTTGAAGCCGAACGACTCGAACATCACCATCAGGTCGTTGTTCTTCTGCTCGATGAAGCGCTTGACCCACGTGCGCAGCACGTTCGCGCGCAGCGTGCTGGTATCGATCTGGTGGCCGAATTCGGCGAGCGGTGCGACCAGCTCGCGTTCGCGCTCGATCGCTTCCTCGAGCGACGACAGCAGCCCGACGTTCGCGTCGTGCGACGGCGAGCCGGACAGCGGGTGGCGCCGGCGCGTTTCGGAGAAGCGCTGGATCAGCGCCTGCGTGCTCGCGTTGAGGAACAGCACGCGGACATCGTGCTCGAGCGACAGCGCGCGGATCAGACCGGGCATTTCGTCCAGCGACGCGCTCGAACGCGCGTCGATCGCGACTGCGAGCCGGTGCTGGCCGCCGTCGGCCAGGTAGCGGGCGAGTTCGGGAAGCACGTGCGGCGGCAGGTTGTCGACGCAGTAGTAGCCTGCGTCTTCGAGCGCGTTCAGCGCGACGGACTTGCCTGAGCCGGAGATGCCGGTGATAAGGACGATGCGCATGGGAAGCAGAGAATCCTGACGTTTCATCATAGCACCGGCTCGACGCGTCGGCGCTGCGAGGCCGGCGCGGGGAGCGTTACACGAGCTTGCCGGGGAACTGACTGTCGGGATCTTGCATTGCGAGTCGTTGCCGATCCATGAAATCGCGCAACGTGTCGATTCCGCGCAACTGCAGGATCGTATTCCGCACGGCCGCCTCGACGAGCACCGCGAGGTTGCGGCCGGCCGCAACCTGGATCGTGACCTTGCTGATCGGCAGGCCAAGCACGTCGACCGTCTGGCTTTCCAGCGGCAGCCGCTGGAATTCGCCGTCCGGGCGGCGCACGAGCTGGACGATCAGCTTCAGCTTCATTTTCCGGCGGACCGCCGTTTCACCGAAGATCGTCTTGATGTCGAGCAGGCCGAGACCGCGCACTTCGAGCAGGTTCTGCAGCAGCGGCGGGCAGCGGCCTTCGACGAAATCGGGGCCAAGTCGGACGAAATCGACGGCATCGTCCGCGACGAGGCCGTGGCCGCGACTGATGAGTTCGAGGCCCAGTTCGCTCTTGCCGAGCCCGGAGTCGCCGGTGAGCAGCACGCCCATCCCGAGGATGTCGAGGAACACGCCGTGCAGCGTCGCGCGCGGCGCGAGGATGCGCGACATGTAGAGCCGCAGGCTGTCGATCACCGCGGCGGCCGACATCGGCGTCGTGAACAGCGGCGTGGACGAGCGCGTGCAGCGCAGCACGAGTTCGGGCGGCGCCGCGGCGCCGCCGGCGACGACGAGGAACGGTGGCTCGAGGGCGATCAGCTCGGCCATGTGGCGCGAACGGTCTTCGTCGGTCTGCCGCTGGTAGTAGTCGATTTCGGCTTCGCCGAGCACCTGGATCCGGTTCGGGTGGATCAGGTTCAGGTGGCCGACGAGGTCGGCGCTCGACGTTGCGTTGGCGACGGTGTCGGCCGAAAAACCGCGCTCCCAGCCTTCATGCCCCGTCAGCCAGCTCAGCTTCAGCGTGGCCGCGTTGTCGTCGAAGATGCTCTGGGCGTTGATGCTGGACGTATCCATGACTCTCGTCACTCCAATGGGCCGGTGTGCAGGCGCGCGGCGACGGACGTCGCCATGCCGGGCGGCCCTGGACGACGGCGTGTGCCGCCGCGTACCGGAAAAATTCCGCCCGGATCAACTCAAGGTTGCCACTGAGTGAGCAGGCGATGCAACTCGGCGATATCCGTTTCGTTGTGCAGACGCTCGCGCGCGTCGCGATCGGACAGCAGTTGCGCGATTTCCGACAGGATCTCGAGGTGCTGCTGGGTGGCTTGCTCGGGGACGAGCAGGAAAATCAGGAGACCGACGGGCTGGCCGTCGGGCGCTTCGAACGGGATCGCGTCGGCCAGCCGCACGAACGCGGCGAGCGGGTGCTTGAGCCCCTTGATGCGCCCGTGCGGAATCGCGACGCCTTCGCCGAGCCCGGTCGAACCGAGGCGCTCGCGCGCGAACAGGTTATCCGTGACGGTGCTGCGGGCGATGCCATTCTGATTCTCGAAGATCAACCCGGCTTGTTCGAAGACGCGTTTCTTGCTGGTGACGGAGAGGTCGATGACGACGTTCTCTATGGGCAGGATTTTGGCTAGGCGATTCATGTTGGCAGGCGATTGGGCGGCCTGGGGTCTCCTTGCGGCGGCAGACTGATTTTCCATGTTCGGCGATATCAAGGCGTTCGGCATCGGAAACCTGCAAGGCAGCTACCGCACCCAACGCCCCCCGGCGATAACCGGAACATTATAGAGCACAGCCGCGTGCGTGGCGCGGCATGGACGGACCGGTCGCACCACTGCCGCTCGGACACAAAAAAAACGCCCGGCGAACCGGGCGGCATGTGTATTGCGGTGAACGTTATTGCGGCGGCAGTTCGATCTGGTCGATCGACGGCTGCAGCTTGATCGGGTCGTGCGCATGGGTCTGCAGACGCTCCATGTGCTTGACGACCTGGCGATCCAGCTTGTCGATCAGCAGATCGATCGCAGCGTACAGGTTGCCGTTCGCGCTTTCGACGAAGATGTCCTTGCCCTTCAGATGCAGATTGATTTCCGCGCGCTGCTGCTTGTCCTTTTCCTTGTGATTGTCGACCGAGAGGATCACAGTGCCATCGATTACCTGATCGCTATGCCGTAGCACCCGGTCCAGCTTGGTGATCACGTATTCGCGAATTGCAGGCGTGACTTCGAGATGATGTCCACTGATCTTCAGGTTCATAGTGCTTCTCCAAGCGAGTGACCACCCGGCCGCATCGAGGCGGCGCTCCGGTCGACTTGCCCCTGCCGCAGGTAGCGGCACATTCGCGGACAAGTCGCCCGGCCTGTTCCCCGTGTGCGCGGTGGCCGGAACACGCCTGCCGCCGGGCAGGCAGCAGGCTTAAAGAGACTTGCGCAGATTCACTGCCGGGATTTTGAGGGCTTCGCGATACTTGGCAACCGTGCGGCGCGCGACCACGAATCCCTGTTCTGCCAGCAGCTCGGCAATGCGGCTGTCCGAAAGTGGCGATTTTGGGTCTTCAGCTCCTATCAGTTGCTTGATCAGGGCTCGGATGGCGGTCGACGATGCGGCGCCTCCGGTGTCGGTCGAAACGTGTGATCCGAAGAAGTACTTAAATTCAAGCGTCCCGAACGGGGTCAGCATGTACTTGCCAGTTGTCACACGGCTGACAGTCGACTCGTGTAGGCCCAGCGTATCAGCTATTTCCCGCAAAACCAAGGGGCGCATGGCAATTTCACCGTGCGCAAAGAAATTCTTCTGACGTTCGACAATAGCCTGCGCGACACGCAGGATCGTGTCGAATCGCTGCTGGATGTTCTTGATCAGCCAGCGTGCTTCCTGGAGCTGCTGTTTCAACGATCCGGCCGACGGGTCGCCACGGCTGTTGCGCAGGATGTTCGCGTACAGGTTGTTGATTCGCAGGCGCGGCATCACTTCCGGATTGAGTTCCGCGAGCCAGCCCTGGCCGGCCTTCTTCACGATGATGTCGGGCACGACGTAGTCGGCCTCGGCCTTGCCGTACGCGGCGCCGGGGAACGGCTCCAGCGAACGGATCAGCGCGTGCGCGTCGCGCAGCGCGTCGTCGCTCGCCTTCAGGTGCTTGCGCAGCCGCGTGAAGTCGCGCGCGGCGAGCAGTTCGAGATGCTGCGACACGATCTCGAGCGCGAGCGTGCGTGTCGGGGACGGATCGAGGCGCAGCAACTGCAGCTTCAGGCATTCGGACGCCGAGCGGGCCCCGACCCCGGCCGGGTCGAAACTGTGCAGCAGCGCGAGCGCCGCATTCAGTTCGTCGCAGTCGATTTCCAGTTCCGGCGGCAGGTCGGCGAGCACTTCGTCGAGGGAGGCGGTCAGGTAACCGTCGTCGTCGAGCGATTCGATCAGGAACATCACGAGCGCGCGATCGCGCGGGCTGGCCTGCGTGACGCGCAATTGCGCGGACAGGTGGTCGCGCAACGACGTCGCGGCTTCCTGCACCTGCAGCGGCGGGAGGTCGTCGTCGTCCGATGCGCCGCTCGAACGGCCGAACTCGTCGAGATTCCACTGCGGGCCGTCGCCCGCGTCGCCCGACGCGTAGCTGTCGTATTCGTCGGCGGCGGCCGGTTCGTCGCGCTCGGCGCGATCGCTCGACTGGCTGCTGCCGTTCGCGGCGCCCGACTCGGTATTCTGGCTGGGCGGCGTCTGCGCGATCAGCGATCCGTCCGCCGCGACGCGCAGCGGGCTCGCGATCCATTCGTCATCGTTCTCGAGCAGCGGATTCTGCGCGACGGCCATCGCGACTTCCTGCTGCAGTTCGAGCGTCGACAACTGCAGCAGCCGGATCGACTGCTGCAGTTGCGGTGTCAGTGCCAGGTGTTGCGACAGGCGGAGTTGAAGGCTGGCTTTCATGGCAGAGAGGGAGTCATACCGGCAGTTTGCCACGACCCAGGTGCCTTGAGCCATCCGCGATTACGCGCGGCGCGGCGCACGGCCGCAGGCGGGAGCCGCCGGACGCCGGAGGGGCGGCCAGCCGCGGGGAAGGTTACATGCGGAAGTGTTCGCCGAGGTACACGCGGCGCACGCTTTCGTTTTCGATGATTTCGCTCGGCGCGCCGGCGGCGAGCACCGAACCGTCGCTGATGATGTATGCGTGGTCGCAGATGCCGAGCGTTTCGCGGACGTTGTGATCGGTAATCAACACGCCGATGTTACGCTGTTTCAGGAACTTGACGATCTTCTGGATCTCGAGCACTGCGATCGGGTCGACGCCGGCGAACGGTTCGTCGAGCAGGATGAAGTTCGGGTTGGTCGCCAGCGCGCGCGCGATTTCGACGCGACGGCGTTCGCCGCCCGACAGCGACAGCGCCGGGTTCTCGCGCAGGTGGCCGATCTGCAGCTCGTCGAGCAGCGCCTCGGTGCGCGCCGCGATCGCGTCCTTCGATAGCCGCTTGCCGTCGTCGCCGTGCTGCAGTTCGAGCACCGCGCGGATGTTTTCCTCGACGGTCAGCTTGCGGAACACCGACGCTTCCTGCGGCAGGTACGACAGGCCGAGCGACGCACGCTTGTGGATCGGCAGCAGGCTGATCGAGCTGCCGTTCAGCGAAATCTCGCCCGCGTCGAGCGGCACGAGGCCGACGATCATGTAGAACGACGTCGTCTTGCCGGCGCCGTTCGGGCCGAGCAGGCCGACGACTTCGCCGCTCTTCACGTCGAGCGACACGTCCTTGACGACCGTGCGCGAGCCGTAGCGTTTCTTCAGGTTGCGGACGACGAGCGAGCTCGTCGTGCCGGCTGGCTGGCGGTTCGAAAGCGCGTTCATTGGCCCGGCGCTCCCTGGATCGTGGTCGACGGCGACAGCTTCGCCGGCGCGCCGTTCAGCTGCCCGGGGCCACCGTTCTTCGGCGACAGCATCGCGCGCACGCGGCCGTTCGGGTTGCCCGGTGCCGCCACGTCCTTGCCGCCCTTCGCGGTGTAGAAGTCGCGCTGGCCGTCGTACGTGATCACGCTGCCGTGCACGGTGTCGGCGATCGTCGACGTGCCCTGCAGGCGGCGCACGGTCGCGGCGGTGGTCAGCGTCGTCAGGTCCTGCTTGCCGTCGTAGTCGATGCGCTCGGCGTCGCCGTCGATGTATTCGTCGAGACCTTCGCGTTTCTGACGGAACGTCGCGTGCTTCTTGCCGCTGCCGAACGATGTCGCGTACTGATAGCCTTCGGGATCCTGGCGCACTTCGACGCGGTCGCCCTTGATGATGATCGTGCCTTTCGTGATCACGACGTTGCCGGTCGCGACCGTCACCTGCTTCAGGTCGTCATAGGTCAGGTTGTCCGCCTCGACGTTGATCGGCTTGTTCTGGTCGGCCTTCTCGGCATGGGCGAGCGGCGCCAGCCCGACGAGCGGGAGCGCCACGAGCGTCGCGGCGAGCGCGGCGCGGACGGCGCGCGCAGCGCCGCCGGAATTCTGTCGAGGGAACGGTTCGTTCATGCAGTCACGTGAGGGATGCGTCACCTGGATTGACCTTTCGAGCCGCCGGACGTGTCCGCCGCGGCGATCGTGCCGCGCACGTTGCCGTAAAGCTCGATGACCCGGGTGACGTTGTTGTACTTCATGCCGTCGGTCGCGTTGACGAGCGACAGGCCGCGCTGAAGTTTAACCGGCTTTTCGGTCTGGATCACATCGTCATTGACGAAGATCCGGAAATGCTGCGAATCGGCCTGCATCTGCGGGTCGCCGCCGCCGGCCACGCGCAGGATGCGCGCGTCGTCGTACAAGTCGACGATCGACACGTCGCCGTTGACGGTGCCGCGCTTCGCGGTGGTCGTCACGACCGGCTTGCCGGGCTGGAATGCGCGCATGGCCGGATCGGTCAGGTCGCTGTTTTCGGTGTCTTCGTAATGAATCAGCTTCGCGGCCGTCAGACGGTACTGCGTTGTGCCCGTCTGGTCGAGCTCGGTGACCGAGAAGTTGTCCGCGAAATAGTCGGGCGTGTGGCGCTTCGGCTGCACGGTGCCTTCGCCGGGCGGCGGCAGCGTCGCCTGCAGCAGCCACCACGTGATGCCCGCGAGCGCGGCGACCGCGACGAGCGGCAGCAGCTGGGTCCAGCGGAAATGCGTGTTCATCCGTCAGGCTCCGCAGGCAGCGGCGAGCAGCGCGTCGTAGCGGCGCTGCGCGCGCAGGATCGCGTCGCAGACTTCGCGCACCGCGCCGTGGCCGCCACGGGCCTCGGCCACCCAGTGCGCGCGGGCGATCACCTCGGGGTGCGCGTTGGCCGGTGCCGTCGCGAAGCCGCAGCGCAGCATCACCGGCAGGTCGGGCCAGTCGTCGCCCATATAGCCGCAAGCGTCGGCGGTGATGCCGAGCGATGCGATCAGGTCGCCGAACACGGCGAGCTTGTTCTCGACGCCCTGGAACAGATGCGCGATCTTCATTTCCTTCGCGCGGGCCGCGACGATGTCCGAGCGGCGCCCGGTGATGATCGCGGTTGCGATGCCGGCCTCGCCGAGCAGCTTCACGCCGTGGCCGTCGAGCGAATTGAACGACTTCATCGCGTCGCCTGCCGCGGTAAACAACAGGCCGCCGTCGGTCAGCACGCCGTCGACGTCGAAAACCATCAGCTTCACGCGGCTCGCGCGTTCGGCCGCAGTCAGCGCTGCACTCATCAGATCACCTTCTTCGAAAACAGGTCGTGCATGTTCAGCGCGCCGATCAGCGCACCGTCGGCATCGACCACCAGCATCTGGTTGATCCGGTGGCGCTCCATCAGTTCCACGGCCTCGACCGCGAGATTGTCGGGGCCGATCGTGCGCGGTTCGCGCGTCATCACGTCGACGATCGGCAGCGTGCGGAAATCACCGTCGCGCGCCAGCACGCGGCGCAGGTCGCCGTCGGTGAAGATGCCGGCCACGCGGCCGTCGGTGTCGACCACGGCGGTCATGCCCAGGCGCTTCGCGGTGATCTGGAACAGTGCGTCCGACAGCGTCGCGTCGAGCCCGACGCGCGGAATGTCGTCGCCCGAGCGCATTACGTCGCGCACGTGGGTGAGCAGGCGCCGGCCGAGCGCGCCACCCGGATGCGAGCGCGCGAAATCCTCGGAGCCGAAGCCGCGCGCGTCGAGCACCGCGACGGCGAGCGCGTCGCCGAGCGCGAGCGCGGCGGTCGTGCTCGCGGTGGGGGCGAGGTTCAGCGGGCAGGCTTCCTTCGAGACCGCGGCGTTCAGGTTCACGTCGGCGAGCGTGCCGAGGCTCGATTCCGCACGGCCCGTGATCGCGATCAGCTTCGCACCGATCCGCTTCACGAGCGGCAGGATCGCGACGAGTTCTTCCGACTCGCCGGAATAGGAGATGCCGATGAAGACGTCGTCCGACGTGACCATGCCGAGGTCGCCGTGGCTGGCCTCGGCCGGGTGGACGAAGAAGGCCGGCGTGCCGGTGCTCGCCAGCGTGGCCGCGATCTTGCGGGCGATATGCCCGGATTTGCCGATGCCGGATACGACGACGCGGCCGCGGCAGCCGAGCAGCAGCGCGACGGCCTGGACGAAGTCGCCGTCGAGCTGGTCGCGCAGCGCGCGCACGGCGTCCGCCTCGATGTCGAGCACGTCGCGGGCGAGCGCGAGCGCCCGATCATCATTGATTTTCGCTATCATGCGCGGAGTATAGCAAAGGCGTTTGTTCGCCGCGCCGCGCCTTCGGACTCGTCCGATGCCGCTTGCCCACCGCCACCACCCGCGCCCGCATTGCCGTGGCCCCGACGAACGAGGACGCTTCGCCCGTGATTTCCCCGCTCGAAATGACCCTGCTGCTGCTGCTGGCCTCGGTGGTGGGCGTCGTCGTATTTCGCTCGCTGAACCTGCCGCCGATGCTCGGCTACCTGACCGTCGGCATCCTGGTCGGGCCGCACGCGTTCGGCGTCGCCGCGGATCTGGAGCGGGCCGAGCATCTCGCGGAATTCGGCGTGGTGTTCCTGATGTTCTCGATCGGCCTCGAATTCTCGCTCGCGAAGCTGCGGGCGATGCAGCGGCTCGTGTTCGGGCTGGGCCTCCTGCAGGTGGTCGCGACGCTCGTGCTCGCGCTGGCGCTCGGCCTGCTGTTCGAGCGCTGGGTGCACATCACGTGGCAGGGCTGCATCGCGCTCGGCGGCGCGCTCGCGATGTCGTCGACGGCGATCGTGTCGAAGATGCTCGCCGAGCGGCTCGAGATCGAGACCGCGCACGGCCGCAACATCTTCGGCGTGCTGCTGTTCCAGGATCTGGCCGTGGTGCCGCTGCTGATCGTGATCGCCGCGTTCGGCGCCGAGTCGTCGAAGGATCTCGCGCTCACGCTCGGCTTCGCGGCGGTCAAGATCGTGATCGCGCTGACGCTGCTGCTGGTCATCGGGCAGCGTTTCATGACGCGCTGGCTGAACGTCGTCGCTCGGCGCCGCTCGCAGGAGCTGTTCGTGCTGAACCTGCTGCTCGTCACGCTCGGCGCCGCGTTCATCACCGACCGCTTTGGCCTGTCGCTCGCGCTCGGCGCGTTCATCGCGGGGATGCTGATCTCCGAGACCCCGTTCCGCCATCAGGTGGAGGAGGACATCAAGCCGTTCCGCGACGTGCTGCTCGGCCTGTTCTTCGTGACGACGGGGATGCTGCTCGATCCGCGCGTGATCTGGGAGCATCCGGTGCTCGTGTTCGGCTTCTTCGTCGGGCAGATCCTGTTCAAGGCGACGACGATCGCCGGACTTGCGCGGTTGTTCGGCGCGACGCCGGGCGTCGCGATGCGCACCGGCATCGGCCTGGCGCAGGCCGGCGAATTCGGCTTCGTGCTGCTGAACCTGATCCTCGACCGCCATCTCGTCGATTCGACGCTGCTGCAGGCGATCCTCGCGTCGATGCTGCTGTCGATGCTCGCCGCGCCGTTCCTGATCCAGAACGCCGATCGGATCGTGATGCGGCTGTCGTCGACGGAATGGATGCAGCAGTCGCTGCAGATGACGCGGATCGCGACGCAAAGCCTCAAGCAGCGCGGCCACGTGATCATCTGCGGCTACGGCCGCGCGGGGCAGAACCTGGCGCGCATGCTCGAGCAGGAAGGCATTCCATACGTCGCGCTCGACCTCGACCCCGATCGCGTGAGCGCGGCTGCGACGGCCGGCGAATCGGTCGTGTTCGGCGACGCGGCGCGTCGCGAGTCGCTGCTCGCGGCCGGTATCCATCGCGCGGCGGCCGTCGCGATCACGTATGCGAACACGCCGTCCGCGCTGCGCGTGCTGCATCACGTGCACGAACTCGAGCCGACGCTGCCGGCGATCGTGCGCACGGTCGACGACGCCGATCTCGAGAAGCTGCTCGCGGCCGGCGCGACCGAGGTGATTCCGGAGATCGTCGAGGGCAGCCTGATGCTTGCGTCGCACACGCTGGTGCTGGTCGGCGTGCCGATGCGCAAGGTCGTGCGGCGCGTCGAGGAGATGCGCGACGAGCGCTACAGCCTGCTGCGCGGCTATTTCCGCGGCGCGGACGATGCGGACGACGACGATCACGAGCAGGTGCGGCTACAATCGGTGCCGGTCGACGCGCGCGCGGATGCGGTCGGACGCTCGCTGGAGGAACTCGGGCTGTATGCGCTCGGGCTGGAAGTCACGGCGATCCGCCGGCACGGCATCCGCGGCGTCGAACCCGATCCGCAGACCAAGCTGCGCGCGAGCGACATCGTCGTGCTGCGCGGGCTGCCCGAGGCGCTCGCGCTTGCCGAGGAGCGGCTGTCGCGGCATCGGCGCGAACCGCCGGCCGCAGTCGCGTGAGTCGCGATTCGATAACCTGACCCGTATTTACTCGAAACGGTGCCCGATCTTCGCGCACCGTTTTTTTCGGAGAATTTCATGCCGCATTCGTCGTCGGGCGCACCGCTCGATCCGGTCGCCTTCATCCACAGCCAGATCCGCACCGTGCCCGACTGGCCGCAACCGGGCGTGATGTTCCGCGACATCACGACGCTGCTGCAGAGCCCGAAGGCGCTGCGCATCCTCGTCGACCTGTTCGTCGAACGCTATGTCGATGCGAAGCTCGACTATGTCGCGGGCCTCGACGCGCGCGGCTTCATCATCGCGCCGATCGTCGCGTACGAGTTGAGCGTCGGCTTCGTGCCGATCCGCAAGGTCGGCAAGCTGCCGTACAAGACGTGCTCGGAGTCGTATGACCTCGAATACGGCAGCGCGACCGTCGAGATCCACGAAGACGCGTGCCGCGCCGGCGACCGCGTGATCATCATGGATGACCTGATCGCGACCGGCGGCACGATGATGGCGGGGCGCAACCTGCTGCAGCGGCTCGGCGCGGTCGTCGTCGAAGGTGCGGCGATCATCGATTTGCCCGATCTTGGCGGCTCGACGCTGCTGCGCAACGCGGGGCTGCCCGTCTATACCGTCACCGAATTCGCCGGCCACTGAACCACTGGACGCCGGCCCACGCCGCGAGGTCACGATGCCCAACTTCATGCTGTTTCTCGCCACGTCGATCGCGATCACGTTCGCGCCGGGTCCCGACAACCTGCAGGTGCTCGCGCGCGGCATCTCGCAGGGCCGAGCGGCCGGCTTCGTCGCCGCGCTCGGCTTCACGGCCGGGATCCTGTTCCATACGACGCTCGCGGCGCTCGGCGTCGCGGCCGTGCTGCGCTCGTCGCCGGTCGCGTTCCAGACACTGAAGCTCGCGGGCGCCGCGTACCTCGTGTGGATCGGCATCAAGGCGTTGCGCAGCCAGGGGCTCGCGAACGCGCACGCGCGTCCGCCGCAGCCGCTTGGCGCGATCTTCCGGCAGAGCGTGATCGGTAACCTGATGAACCCGAAGGTCACGCTGTTCTTCGTCGTGTTCCTGCCGCAGTTCGTCGATCCGCATGGCGTGCAGGGCGTGACGCTGCAGATGTTCGAGCTCGGGGCGCTGTTCATGCTGCAGACGGCCGTGGTGTTCTCGCTGTTCGGCGTCGGCGCGGGCGCGATCGGCACATGGCTGAAGCGCCGCCCGAAGGCCGGCGTATGGCTCGACCGGATCGCCGGCGCGACGTTCATCGCGATCGGCATTCGCGTCGCGCTGAAGGACTGAGCCCGATGACGTTTCCTTGCATCGCGGCCGCGCGCCGCTTCGATCCGGCCGCGCACCTGCGTTTCGAGATCGCCGGCGAGCAGGTCGGCTGGGTGCGTCGCCAGGACGTCGTCAAGCTCGCCCGCTGGCCCGACGTGTTCGAGCTGACCGACATGCGCGTCGTGCTGTCGGCGCGTTATGACACGGTCGACGCGCGCAGCATGGCGCTCGCGAGCGCGATCGGTGCGCTGGCGGCCGAGGGCGCGATTCCGGGCTGGCGCGACGAGATCTACGCGATCCGCAACCGCTTCGACGATCCACCGCTCGCGTATATCGAACGCGCCGCGTCGCGCTTCTTCGGCACGCAGACGTATGCAGTGCACCTGAACGGCATCGTAGAATATGCGGTTGCGCCGGGTGAGCCGGCCGTGCCGCGGATGTGGCTCGGCCGCCGCAGCGCGACCAAGGCAACCGATCCCGGCATGCTCGACAACGTCGTCGCGGGCGGCATCGGCTGGGGCCTGGGCGTTCACGAGACGCTCACGAAGGAATGCTGGGAAGAGGCCGGCATGCCGGCCGAACTGGCGGCGCGCGCGATCGCGGGCCGGGCGGTGCAGGTGCTGTGCTCGCTGCCGGAAGGCACGCAGTCCGAACTGATCTTCGTGTACGACCTGCCGCTGCCGCGCGACTTCGCGCCGCACAACCAGGATGGCGAAGTGGCCGAGCACCTGCTGGCCGGTGTATCCGAAGTGGTCGGCTGGCTGCGCGAAGGCCGCGCGACGATGGATGCGAGCCTCGCGATGCTCGACACGCTGCTGCGCCATCGCTGGCTCGCGGCGGCCGACGCAGCGGGCATCGACGCGCTGTTCGCGCCGGCCGCGTAATGCGCAGCACGCCGGCCCGGGCGCGGCCGAACGAATGGCCTATTTGACGAACACCGAAACGAAGGGAGTAGCGGTCATGTCGACCGATCACAGCTTTATCTTGAAACTGTCGTGCCCCGACCGGCACGGCATCGTCCACGCAGTCTCGGGCTTCCTGTTCGAACGCGCCAACAACATCCTCGATTCGGCGCAGTTCGGCGACAGCCGCACCGGCGAGTTCTTCATGCGCGTGCACTTCGTGCAGGACGGCGGGGGCGCGGATGCCGCGTCGGCGCTCGACACGCTTCGCAACGAATTCGCGCCGCTCGCCGAGCAGTTCGCGATGCGCTGGGAGATGCACGACGCGGCCGTGAAACCGCGCGTCGTGATCATGGTGTCGAAGATCGGCCACTGCCTGAACGACCTGCTGTTCCGCTACCGCACCGGCCAGCTGCCGATCGAGATCCCGGCGATCGTGTCGAACCACAAGGAGTTCTACCAGCTCGCCGCGAGCTACAACATTCCGTTCCATCACTTCCCGCTCGTCGGCGGTTCGTCCGATGCGGCGAAAGCCGCGCAGGAAGCGCGTGTGCTCGAAGTGATCGACGAACACCAGGCCGATCTCGTCGTGCTCGCGCGCTACATGCAGATCCTGTCGCCGAATATGTGCCAGCAGCTCGCCGGCCGGGCGATCAACATCCACCATTCGTTCCTGCCGAGCTTCAAGGGTGCGAAACCGTACTACCAGGCGTTCGACCGCGGCGTGAAGCTGATCGGCGCGACCGCGCACTACGTGACGACCGATCTCGACGAAGGCCCGATCATCGAGCAGGAAGTCGAGCGCGTCGACCACAGCATGACGCCCGACCAGCTCACCGCGATCGGCCGCGACGTCGAGTGCGTGACGCTCGCGCGCGCCGTGAAGTGGCACGTCGAGCACCGGGTCGTGCTGAACGGCACGAAGACGGTCGTGTTCCGCTGATCGGCGGTGCGGGGCGGCCATTGGCCGGCCGCTGGCCCGGATGCAAAAACGCCGCGCCCTTGATGGGGCGCGGCGTTTTTTTATCGCGTGACGCGCGTGACGCGCCGGGCAGCGTTGCGTCAGATCAGCCGCAGCATGTACAGCTCGCGCTTCAGGTATGCATAGAAGATCGGTGCGGCGATCACGCCCGGCAGCCCGAACGCGGCTTCCATGATCAGCATCGCGAGCAGCAGTTCCCACGCGCGCGACTCGATCTGGCCGCCGATGATCTTCGCGTTCAGGAAGTATTCAAACTTGTGGATCACGACGAGGAACGCGAGCGACGCGATCGCGGTGCCCATGCTGACCGACAGCGACACCGCGACGATCAGCGTGTTGGAGATCAGGTTGCCGATCACCGGCAGCAGCCCGACGATGAACGTGACGAGCACGAGCGTCTTCGACAGCGGCAGCTGCTGGTGGAAGATCGGCAGCGCGACGAGCAGGTAGACCGCCGTGAATGCCGCGTTGATCGCCGAGATCTTGATCTGCGCGAACACGATCCGGCGGAACGACTCGGCGAAGCGCGACACGCGCGTGACGAGCGCGGTCGACAGCGGCCGGCGCACCTTGCCGTGCTCGACGCCGATCGCGATCATCGCGCCGATGATCATCCCGAACAGCACGTGGCCGAAGCCGCGCGCGACGCTCTTGCCGCCTTGCTGGAGCTGATCCATGTGCGAGTGCATCAGCAGCGCCGCCTTGGTCTTCATCTGTTCGACGTCGACGGGCAGCAGGTTCGCGATCCAGGCTGGCGTGCGGGCGCGGGTCTGCTCGACGATCTGCATCAGCTGGTCGAGCAGGCTCTGCAGGTTCGGCACCGTGTGCTCGAAGTGCTCGATGATGCCGATCGTCAGGCCGGTGAGCCCGCCGACGATCGCGATCGACAGCAGCACGACGGCGACCCAGCGGGCGCGCATGCTTGTGGTGTGGCGTTCGATGACCGGCGCGATCGTGTGGATCAGCTGATAGACCAGCAGGCCGGCCAGCAGCCCGCCCAGCAGCTTGAGCTCGATGACGAGCACCATCGCGACGAGGGCGAACAGATAGCTGCCGATCTCGATCGCAGACAGCTTCGGCAGGCTGAAGTCGCTCGTCAGCCGCACGCTGCGCAGGTGCGGCTCGCGGCTCTGGGCGTCGCGCGACTCTTGTTGCTTCTCCATCGTGGATTCCTGTCGTTCGTGTGTCATGCCGCGCGGTGGGCGGCAGGACGGCGGTCGCCCGGCGCCGCACCGGATTGGTGCGGATGGCGAACCTTACGACCGTAAAGTATAGCTGCCATTATGGTCCGCCACGGGGCTGTTTGGCTCGTGGTGTAAACGCAGAGGGGAAAACCGCGGAAGGGGAAACGATGACGCCGGCGCCGCCGCGGGCGCCGGGCGCGCGCGGCCGGCAGCCGCGCGCGGGAACGGCAATTGTCAGCCGGCCGCCGCCTTGCGGGTCGGACGCTTGAGCAGCGGCGCGAGGTACTTGCCGGTGAAGCTCGCCTTCGTCTTCGCGACCTGCTCGGGCGTGCCCTGCGCGATGATCTGGCCGCCGCCGGCGCCGCCTTCGGGGCCGAGGTCGATCACCCAGTCGGCCGTCTTGATCACGTCGAGGTTGTGCTCGATGATCACGACCGTGTTGCCCTGGTCGCGCAGCCGGTGGATCACCTCGAGCAGCAGCGCGATGTCGTGGAAATGCAGGCCGGTGGTCGGCTCGTCGAGGATGTACAGCGTGCGGCCCGTGTCGCGCTTCGACAGCTCCAGCGACAGCTTCACGCGCTGCGCCTCGCCGCCCGACAGCGTCGTGGCCGACTGGCCGAGGCGGATGTAGCCCAGGCCGACGTCGAGCAGCGTCTTCAGCTTGCGGGCGATGACCGGCACCGCGCTGAAGAATTCGTACGCGTGCTCGACCGTCATGTCGAGTACTTCGCTGATGTTCTTGCCCTTGTACTGCACTTCGAGCGTTTCGCGGTTGTAGCGCTTGCCGTGGCACACGTCGCACGGCACGTAGACGTCCGGCAGGAAGTGCATCTCGACCTTCAGCACGCCGTCGCCCTGGCACGACTCGCAGCGGCCACCCTTCACGTTGAACGAGAATCGGCCCGGATCGTAGCCGCGCTCCTTCGCGGTCGGCACGCCCGAGAACAGCTCGCGGATCGGCGTGAACAGGCCCGTGTAGGTGGCCGGGTTCGAACGCGGCGTGCGGCCGATCGGCGACTGGTCGACGTTGATCACCTTGTCGAAGTGCTCGAGGCCTTCGATCGCCTCGTGCGGCGCCGGCTCGGCCGACGAGCCGTACAGGTGGCGCGCGACCGCGTGGTACAGCGTGTCGTTGATCAGCGTCGACTTGCCGGAACCCGACACGCCGGTGATGCAGGTCAACAGGCCGACCGGCAGCTCGAGATCGACGTGCTTCAGGTTGTTGCCGTGCGCGTCGACGATGCGCAGCATCCGCTCCGGATCGGGCGCGATCCGCTCGTCCGGATACTCGATCGTGCGGTTGCCGACGAGATACTGGCCCGTCAGCGACTGCGGGTTCGACTGCACCTGCTTCGGCGTGCCTTCGGCGACCACCACGCCGCCGTGCTCGCCCGCGCCGGGGCCCATGTCGACGACGTAGTCGGCCGTGCGGATCATGTCCTCGTCGTGCTCGACGACGATCACCGAGTTGCCGAGGTCGCGCAGGTGCTTGAGCGTCGAGATCAGGCGGTCGTTGTCGCGCTGGTGCAGGCCGATCGACGGCTCGTCGAGCACGTACATCACGCCCGTCAGGCCCGAGCCGATCTGCGACGCGAGGCGGATGCGCTGCGCCTCGCCGCCGGACAGCGTCTCGGCGCTGCGCTCGAGCGACAGGTAGTCGAGGCCGACGTTGTTCAGGAAGGTCAGGCGCGCGACGATTTCCTTGATCACCTTGTCGGCGATCTCGCGCTTCGCGCCGTCGAGCGACAGGCCGTCGAAATAGCCGAGCGCGTCGCGCAGCGGCCAGCCGCTGATTTCATAGATGCCGCGCGCGTAGTCGCCGGTGCCGACCCGCACGTGGCGCGCCTCGCGGCGCAGCCGCGTGCCGTCGCACGACGGGCATGGCTGGTTGTTCTGGTATTTCGCGAGTTCTTCGCGCACCGCGACCGAATCGGTTTCGCGGTAGCGGCGCTCGAGGTTCGGGATGATCCCTTCGAACACGTGCTCGCGGATCGTCGTGCGGCCGCGTTCATTGATGTACGAGAACGGGATCGTCTGCTTGCCCGAGCCGAACAGCAGCACCTTGCGGATCTTCTCCGGCAGGTCCTCGAACGCGGCGTCGATGTCGAATTCGTAGAATGCCGCCAGGCTCTGCAGCATCTGGAAGTAGAACTGGTTGCGGCGGTCCCAGCCCTTCACGGCGCCCGCGGCGAGCGACAGCGACGGGTGCGCGACGACCCGCTTCGGATCGAAGAACGTGATCTGGCCGAGGCCGTCGCATTCCGGGCACGCGCCCATCGGGTTGTTGAACGAGAACAGGCGCGGCTCGAGCTCCTGCAGCGAGTACGAGCAGATCGGGCAGGCGAACTTCGAGCTGAACAGGTGTTCGCGGTCGGTGTCCATTTCCAGCGCGATCGCGCGGCCGTCGGCGAGGCGCAGCGCGGTCTCGAACGATTCCGCGAGGCGCTGCTTCATGTCCGGGCGCACCTTCAGGCGGTCGACGACGACGTCGATCGTGTGCTTGTCGTTCTTCTTGAGCTTCGGCAGCGACTCGACCTCGTAGATCTTCGCGACGCCCTCGTTCGCGGTGCCGCCGCCCGAGCGCACGCGAAAGCGCACGAAGCCCTGCGCCTGCATCTCCTCGAACAGCTCGACGTGCTCGCCCTTGCGGTTCGCGACCACGGGCGCGAGGATCATCAGCTTGGTTTCCTCGGGCAGCGCGAGCGCCGCGTCGACCATCTGCGACACGCTCTGCGCCTCGAGCGGGATGTCGTGGTCGGGGCAATACGGCGTGCCGACACGTGCGAACAAAAGTCGCAGGTAGTCGTGGATCTCGGTGACCGTGCCGACGGTCGAACGCGGGTTGTGGGACGTCGCCTTCTGCTCGATCGAGATCGCGGGCGACAGGCCCTCGATCAGGTCGACGTCGGGTTTCTCCATCAGTTGCAGGAACTGGCGGGCGTACGCGGACAGGCTCTCGACGTAGCGGCGCTGGCCCTCGGCATAAAGGGTGTCGAACGCGAGCGACGACTTGCCCGACCCGGACAACCCGGTAATCACGACCAGCTTGTGGCGCGGCAGGTCGAGATTGACGTTTTTCAGGTTGTGGGTGCGTGCCCCACGGATACGGATCTGTTCCATGAACCTGGCGAAAATGGAGGGAACCAAACCTGCTACTATAACGGCTTTTCGAGGCCGTCGTTGGGGGTCCCCAGCCTTTGCAGCAGCTGGCAGCAAGGCGGTGTCCACGCCGGGGAAGCGGCCGCGCCGCACGGCTCGAGGCGGCCCGCAGGCAGCCTGCGTGACCTCCCGGAAAGCGGTCCCGGAAAGCGCCTGCCGGGCCGGTGGCCCTGATCTTCCGCCGCCCGCCGCCGGGCGGACATTCCGATCATTCGAAATTCATTCCCGATGTCCAATCCGTCCGCCACGTCTTCCCGCATGAGTGCGCCCGAACTGCGCGCGACCACGTCGCTCGCGGCGATCTTCGCGCTGCGCATGCTCGGCCTGTTCATGATCATGCCGGTGTTCTCGGTCTACGCGAAAACCATCCCGGGCGGCGACAACGTGCTGCTCGTCGGCATCGCGCTCGGGGCCTACGGCGTCACGCAGTCGCTGCTGTACATCTTCTACGGGTGGGCGTCAGACAAGTTCGGCCGCAAGCCCGTGATCGCCACCGGCCTGCTGATCTTCGCGCTCGGCAGCTTCGTCGCCGCGTTCGCGCACGACATCACGTGGATCATCGTCGGCCGTGTGATCCAGGGCATGGGTGCCGTGTCGTCCGCGGTGCTCGCGTTCATCGCCGACCTGACCTCCGAGCAGAACCGCACGAAGGCGATGGCGATGGTCGGCGGCTCGATCGGCGTGTCATTCGCGGTCGCGATCGTCGGCGCGCCGATCGTGTTTCACTGGGTCGGGATGAGCGGGCTGTTCGCGATCGTCGGCGTGCTGTCGATCCTCGCGATCGGCGTCGTGGTGTGGATCGTGCCCGACGCGGCGAGGCCCGTGCACGTGCCGGCGCCGTTCGGCGAGGTGCTGCACAACGTCGAGCTGCTGCGCCTGAACTTCGGCGTGCTGGTGCTGCACGCGACGCAGACGGCGCTGTTCCTCGTCGTGCCGCGCCTGCTGGTCGACGGCGGGCTGCCGGTCGCCGCGCACTGGAAGGTCTACCTGCCGGTGATGGGGCTCGCGTTCGTGATGATGGTCCCGGCGATCATCGTCGCGGAAAAACGGGGCAAGATGAAACCGGTGCTGCTCGGCGGCATTCTGGCTATCCTCATCGGCCAATTGTTGCTCGGCAGCGCACCGCATACCATCCTGATTGTGGCGGCGATCCTGTTCGTGTACTTCCTGGGCTTCAACATCCTGGAAGCGTCGCAGCCGTCGCTCGTGTCGAAGCTCGCGCCCGGTTCGCGCAAGGGCGCGGCCACGGGCGTCTACAACACCACGCAATCGATCGGGCTCGCGCTCGGCGGCATCGTGGGCGGCTGGCTGCTGAAGCACGGCGGCGCGAACACCGTCTTCTATGCCTGCTCGGGGCTCGTGGCGGCGTGGCTTATAATCGCGGCCAGCATGAAAGCGCCGCCGCGCAAGGCCTGAACCCTCTTTTCGGGCAGGCACCGGCGGCGCTCGCCGGCTTGCCCGGCGGGCCGCTCCGACGATATTCGCGGGCGGCCCGGCATCGAATTTACTGGAGAAACACATGGCATCCGTCAACAAGGTCATCCTCGTCGGCAATCTCGGCGCCGATCCTGAAGTCCGTTACCTGCCGAGCGGCGACGCGGTTGCGAACATCCGTCTCGCGACGACCGATCGCTACAAGGACAAGGCAAGCGGCGATTTCAAGGAAATGACCGAGTGGCACCGCGTCGCGTTTTTCGGCCGTCTCGCTGAAATCGTCAGCGAATACCTGAAGAAGGGTTCGTCGGTCTATATCGAAGGCCGTATCCGCACGCGCAAGTGGCAGGGCCAGGACGGCCAGGATCGCTATTCGACCGAAATCGTCGCCGACCAGATGCAAATGCTCGGCGGCCGCGGCGGTTCGGGCGGCGGCGGTGGCGGCGGTGACGAAGGCGGTTACGGCGGCGGCTACGGTGGTGGTGGTGGCGGCGGTCGCGGCGGCGAACAGATGGAACGCGGCGGTGGCGGCGGCCGTGCCGGCGGTGCGCCGCGCGGCGGTGCAGGCGGCGGTCAGAGCCGTCCGAGCGCGCCGGCAGGCGGCGGTTTCGACGAGATGGACGACGATATTCCGTTCTGACGGAACGTCGGCATCCCGCACCGGAATGGGCCCGAATGTCCGAGTCAAGCCAATCGCTTGGCACGGACCTTCGGGTCTTTTTCCGTTTACGCCCCGCGCCCCGGAGACCGCCAGTGGCTGACGCGCTCCCCGACCTCATCTCCCCGCGGCTCGATGTGCTGTTCTGCGGGATCAACCCCGGCATGACCGCCGCCGCGACAGGGCATCATTTCGCGGGCAGGAACAACCGCTTCTGGCGCGTGCTGCATCTCGCGGGCTTCACGCCGGACGAAATCGCGCCGAGGGACGACCGGACGATCCTCGCGTACGGATGCGGGCTGACCGCGGTCATACCGCGACCGACCGCGAGCGCCGATCAGCTGACGCACGCGGAATTCGTCGCCGAGGCGGCCGTCCTCGAGCAGAAGATCGTGCATTACGCGCCGCGCTTCGTCGCGTTCCTGGGCAAGGCCGCGTACGCCGCGCTCTCCGGACGACGCGAGATCACGTGGGGCCGGCAAGCCGAGCACTTGCAGCGCGCGACCGTCTGGATCCTGCCGAATCCGAGCGGCAGGAACCGCGCATTCGGCATCGACGACCTGGTCGACGCGTATCGCGAGCTACGAGAAGCGGCGCACGCCGTTTCGGGCCGCCGGCAGCAGGGGACGTCGGATGCCGCGCAATAAGCCCGCGTCGTGCTGGCCGGGCGCGCTGTTGCCGCGCGCGTTCTTCGATCGCGCGGCCACCGAAGTCGCACCGCAACTGCTGAACAAGATCCTGGCGGCAGCGGACGGCCGTGCGGGCCGGATCGTCGAAGTGGAGGCCTATGCGGGTGCGATCGACCCGGCCGCGCACACCTACCGCGGCAAAACGCCGCGCAATGCGACGATGTTCGGGCCGCCCGGGCATATGTACGTCTATTTCACCTATGGCATGCACTGGTGCTGCAACTGCGTGTGCGGTCCGCAAGGCGCCGGGACGGGCGTGCTGATCCGTGCGCTGGAGCCGCTGCACGGGCTCGAACGGATGCGTGCGGTCCGGCCGCCGCTGACGCGCGATCGCGATCTGTGCCGGGGGCCCGCGCGGCTGACTCAGGCACTCGGCATCGCCGGCGCGCAGGACGGGGTCGATCTGGTCGCCGCGCTTGAAGGTTTCGCGCTCGTGGATGACGGCATGGCGCCGCCCGCGAACCTGGCGGGCGGGCCGCGCGTCGGCATTCGCGTCGGCCAGGAGCTGCCCTGGCGATGGAGCGTGCCCGGCAACCGTCATGTGTCGGGACCGCTGCCGCGCATCTGACGTATGTCACGCGGTCGCCACGAATGACCGGCTAAGCTCGTTCTTTCGACGTTTCGATCGAAGGAGACACCATGCGGCGGGTCGTATTCAACCAGAAGGGCGGTGTGGGCAAGTCGACGATCGTCTGCAACCTGGCGGCGATCAGCGCGAGCGAAGGGCTGCGCACGCTCGTCATCGACCTCGACGCGCAGGCGAATTCCACGCGCTACCTGCTCGGCGACCGCGCGGCCGACGCGCATCCCGGCGTCGCCGACTTCTTCGAGACCGCGCTGACGTTCAACTTCCGGCCGGTCGACGTCGCCTCGTTCATCCATCCGACGCCGTTCGACGGGCTCGACGTGATGCCCGCGCATCCGGACCTCGACGCGCTGCACGGCAAGCTCGAATCGCGCTACAAGATTTACAAGCTGCGCGATGCGCTCAACGAGCTCGACACCTACGATGCCGTCTACATCGACACGCCGCCCGCGCTGAATTTCTACACGCGCTCGGCGCTGATCGCGGTCGAGCGTTGCCTGATTCCGTTCGACTGCGACGACTTCTCGCGTCGGGCCCTGTACACGCTGCTCGAGAACGTGAAGGAAATCCAGCAGGACCACAACGCGGCGCTCGAGGTCGAAGGGATCGTCATCAACCAGTTCCAGCCGCGCGCGAGCCTGCCGCAGCGGCTGGTCGACGAACTCGTCGAGGAAGGCCTGCCGGTGCTGGCGTCGCGGCTGTCGGCGTCGGTGAAGATCCGCGAGTCGCATCAGCAGTCGACGCCGGTGATCCATCTCGAGCCGGCGCACAAGCTCGCGCAGGAGTTTCGGGCGCTGCATCGCGAACTGGTCGGGTGAGGGGGGGCGCCGCAGCTCCCTCCCGGCAATTCATATACGATCATTGAATTCGCCATTAATAATCCCGGAAACGATTTCAAAATAAATCTGGAAAAACGATTACATAATCATCTGTCCCGTTTTCAATGCGCGCCCTTTTTCTAATAACGGGAATAATGACGGGGTAAATGTTGCGGCCGGCTACCGCGGGTTATGCTGTAAAAAGGTAAAGGTCATTGTTGGGCAAGGCGTTGCGAGGCGACCCCATTATGAACAAGCACCGTTGTGAAGCGGTCACTTCGACATTTAAGGGTTTTCACCTAGTATTAATGCCACTTAATTGACAATTAATCCATCTAAAATGGCCATCCTCAACTCTTCACAATCAATCGTGCCTGAGGGTTGTGAATAAGGAAGCAGGCCCTCGATCTGACTTCCATTTTCTTTACGTCGTCTCTCGCATTGCCAACAGGAGCGTGCCCGATGTCCGTATTTGCCCCCGAAAAATTCGCCGCCGATTATCAGTCCGGAATCGCCGCCTGGTTCGCGATTGCCCGTCCGGCAATCAATGGTTTCGAGGCAGTCGTCGAACTCAACCTGCAAGCGGCCAAGACGGCGCTCCAGGAATACGAGGACAAGCTGAAGAACGCGTTCAACGCGAGCAACCCGGCTGCAGGCTTCGCGCAGCAAGTCGCCGCACCGCAGGAAGCCGCCGGCAAGGCCGTCGCATACGGTCGCCATCTGTTCGATATTGCCGTGTCGACGCAGGCCGAGTGGGCGAAGGTTGCCCAGGCTCAGTACGAACAGAACGACCAGCGCGTGAAGGAAGTGGTCGGCGAGTTGACGAAGCATGCGCCGGCGGGTTCGGGCGCCGTGGTCGCCGCGCTGAATTCGGCGCTGTCCGCGGCGACGGCCGCGGCCGACTCCGTGCGTGCTGCGACGGGGCAGGCGATCGAAGCCGCGCAAAGCGGTTTCGACGCAGTCAGCGAAACGACGGCCCGCGGTGCCAAGCAGACCGCCGCCGCTGCTCGCAAGGAAACCGCTTCGCGCGAATCGGCTGCATGAGCGCATGTCGCGCGCAGGCGCGACGCTGATTGAGCGGCGCCGGCGGGCGCCGGCCGCCGCGTGTGCCGCGTGGCGTTCGGCGTATGTCCGGCCGCCGCAGCGTGCCCGGACACGGTCGGGGCGGGCGCATGCGCGGCACGCGTGAGCGTGCGAACGTGCAGCCGCATCGCCGGCCGCACGGCGCTCACGCGCCGCCGCCGCGCGGTACCGGCACGCAACACGGATCGACCCACTGATTTCAATGCAGGAAGAGAACATGACGGACGTAGTGATCGTATCGGCCGCGCGGACCGCGGTCGGCAAATTCGGCGGTTCGCTCGCGAAGATCGCGGCACCGGAGCTGGGGGCGACGGTGATTCGCGCGGTGCTGGAGCGTTCGGGCGTGAAGCCCGAGCAGGTGAGCGAAGTGATCATGGGCCAGGTGCTGGCGGCGGGTTCGGGGCAGAACCCGGCGCGCCAATCGCTGATCAAGGCCGGCCTGCCGACCGCGGTGCCGGGCATGACGATCAACAAGGTGTGCGGCTCGGGCCTGAAGGCCGTGATGCTGGCGGCGAACGCGATCGTGGCGGGCGACGCGGACATCGTGATCGCGGGCGGCCAGGAAAACATGAGCGCGGCGCCGCACGTGCTGCCGGGCTCGCGCGACGGGTTCCGGATGGGCGACGCGAAGCTGGTCGACACGATGATCGTGGACGGCCTGTGGGACGTGTACAACCAGTACCACATGGGCATCACGGCGGAGAACGTCGCGAAGGAATACGGGATCACGCGCGAGGAGCAGGACGCGTTCGCGGCGCTGTCGCAGAACAAGGCGGAAGCCGCGCAGAAGGCCGGGCGCTTCGATGCGGAGATCGTGCCGGTGTCGATTCCGCAGCGCAAGGGCGAGCCGCTGCAGTTCGCGACCGACGAGTTCGTGCGTCACGGCGTGACGGCGGAATCGCTGGCGGGGCTGAAGCCGGCGTTCTCGAAGGACGGCTCGGTGACGGCGGCGAACGCGTCGGGGCTGAATGATGGCGCGGCGGCGGTGCTGGTGATGTCGGCGCAGAAGGCGGCAGCGCTGGGCCTGACGCCGCTTGCGCGGATCAAGGCATACGCGAACGCGGGCGTGGATCCGAGCGTGATGGGCATGGGTCCGGTGCCGGCCTCGCGCCGCTGCCTGGAGCGTGCGGGCTGGACGCCGGGCGACCTGGACCTGATGGAAATCAACGAGGCATTCGCGGCGCAGGCGCTGGCGGTGCACAAGCAGATGGGCTGGGACACGTCGAAGGTGAACGTGAACGGCGGGGCGATCGCGATCGGTCACCCGATCGGCGCGTCGGGCTGCCGGATCCTGGTGACGCTGCTGCACGAGATGGTCAAGCGCGATGCGAAGCGCGGGCTGGCGTCGCTGTGCATCGGCGGCGGGATGGGCGTCGCGCTCGCGGTCGAACGCGGTTGAGCAGGGTCTGACGATATTGCACGCGGGTGGCGCCGGCCGGTGCCGCCCGCGTGCGCAGCAACCTTCGCGCGGAACAAGCAACCAACAACAAGCGTGATGTACCGGTGCGCCGTGCCCGCCTTGCGGGTGCCAGCGCATCGCAGCGGTGGGGCGGCAGCATGTGCCATGCCGTCGCTCCGCATCATTGACTACCTTTTTGTCGGTAACTTATAGGATGACTAAGCGAATTGCAGTTGTGACTGGTGGAATGGGCGGCCTCGGCGAAGCGATCAGCATCCGGTTGAACGATGCGGGCCACCGGGTCGTCGTCACGTATTCGCCGAACAACGCGGGCGCCGATCGCTGGCTGACGGAAATGCATGCGGCCGGCCGCGAATTCCATGCGTATCCGGTGGACGTGGCCGACCACGATTCGTGCCAGCAGTGCATCGACACGATCGTGCGGGACGTCGGCCCGGTCGACATCCTGGTGAACAACGCGGGCATCACGCGCGACATGACGCTGCGCAAGCTCGACAAGGTCAACTGGGATGCGGTGATCCGCACCAACCTCGATTCCGTGTTCAACATGACGAAGCCGGTCTGCGACGGCATGGTCGAGCGCGGCTGGGGACGCATCGTCAACATCTCGTCGGTCAACGGCTCGAAGGGCTCGGTCGGCCAGACCAACTACGCGGCCGCGAAGGCCGGCATGCACGGCTTCACGAAATCGCTCGCGCTCGAGATCGCGCGCAAGGGCGTGACGGTGAATACGGTATCGCCGGGCTATCTCGCGACGAAGATGGTGACGGCGATCCCGCAGGACATCCTCGATACGAAGATCCTTCCGCAGATTCCGGCGGGACGGCTCGGTCAACCCGAGGAAGTCGCGGCGCTGATCGCGTATCTGTGCTCGGAGGAGGCCGGCTTCGTGACGGGCTCCAACATCGCGATCAACGGCGGCCAGCACATGCACTGACGCGCGGCGGCCCGGGCGGCGTTCGCGCGCGCCCGGGCCGTGCTTCCGCTGTATCCAGCGCCGGGATGGCGCGGCACGCGCGCCGCCCCGGCCTCGCATTCCGGAGGAGGCATGGGTGACACCTGGATGGGACTCGCGATCGGCGGCTCGGCACTGGCCGTCGCGCTGACGATGGCGATCGCGCTTCACTGGCTCGAGCGGCGCCGTGCGCGGCGGCTGCGCAACTTCGATCCTCTCGATTGCTGGCTCGTCGCGTATGGCAAGCGCCTCGCGCGCGGGCCGGCGCGTCGCACGCGTAGCGGCGCGCGCTGACGGCGGCGGTGCGGCAACGGCGCGTTCACGCGTCGTGCCGCATCGCGCGCGTTCGTGTGCGGTACGCGGAACGCCCGCGGTCAATCGCTGCTTTTCGCCGAACCTTCGCCCGAATCGTTCTTGTGGAAGATCCGCTTCGTCGTGCGCTTGGTGGCATCCCAGCCCTCGCGCGACGCGTGCGCGATGCCGTGGCCGACCGTCTTCGCGGCGCTCGCGGTTGCGTGGCCGAAGCTTCGCGCGGCCTCGCCGGTCTTGTGCGCAGCTTCTTTCGAATCGCGCTTGATGTCCTGCTTCACTTCCGACATGTCCGCGTGCGCGATCGGGCTGATCAGCGCGAGAACGAACGCGGTGCAAATGAACTGACGTGCTTTCACGACCTGGTTTCCTTGGGGCTAGTCATCGAGGGTCCGCGCGGCCGGCAGGCGGCGGAACGAATACGCCGGCCGCCGATGCATCGAGCATCACCGCGGCGCGGCCGCCGAGCAGCACGCGCTCGCCGCAGCGCAGCGTAAAGCCGTACAGCACGGAGCGGTCGTCGCCGCCGATGCGCTCGGCGTCGACGATCAGCGGCAACTCGAACGTGTCGAGCCGATCGACGAACGCGTCGACGTTGCGCACGCTCGCCAGATAGCCGGCGCGCGGCCGCGCAGGTTCCGTTTGCGCGTGTTGCGTACCGACCAGCGCGCCGTGCACGGCCATCGCCTGTGCCGCGTATTCGATTCCGCAGACCGATGCGAGCCGGCCGTGCGAGCGAAGCGGGTTGTGCGGATCGCGATGGCTCGTCGCGCTGCAGCGGATCCGCACGGCATCCCATGCATCGACGCGATCGAGCAAGCACATCGCGCCTTCGTGCGGAATGTGCGCGGCGATCCATGCGCGATCGAGCGTTGCCGTCGTCAGCGCAGGCGTCGTCGTCATTGCGCGTGCTCCGCCGCGGGATTCGCCAGCGCGATATCGACCTGCACGCGCGTATCGTCCAGATAGTCGAGCACGACGCTCGCCGTGTGCCGAGCCGCGAGCGCGTCGAGCAGCGGCAGTGCGCGCGCGGCCGGATTGCCGGTGCGCAGCGCGTCGAGTTCGGGGTTCGCGAGCGTCGTCGCCGGCGCGTCGGTGAGCTGCACGTCGATGCGCGCGAGCGTGCGTTCGCTCGCGTCGGGCACGAGCACGAGCGCGACGCCGAATGCGTCGACGATCGGTCGCACCGCACGCAGCGGCTCCGGATAGTCGGTGTCGTAGGCGATCAGCAGGCTCGGCACATGATCGACCGCGACCTGGCACAGGCTCTCCAGCAAGCCCGCGGCAAAGCTGCCGTCGTGAGCGCACAGCACGTTCGACGTCGCCATCGCGCGGGTCGCGATGCTCCAGTAGCCGGCCGGCGCGTTGTGCACGGAGTTGTGAAAGCGGGTGGGCGACAGGTGGCGATCGTCGCCGGCGAGGGTCTCGCAGATCGCATGGCAGTTCTGGCCGTCGCCGCCGGACGCGCTGAACACGGTCGCGAGCGTGGCGGCATCGCGCCCGCTCGCGGCTGCCGCCTCGAGGCCGACCGCAAGCGCGACGCGCACGACGGGGCCGGTGCGGCGGCGTTCCGCCGGCGGCAGGCTGGCGGGCGGCGGCAGCACGGTGCGCGCGCTCGCATAGGCCGCGCGGCCCGCGAGCACGTCGGCCGCGTGCGGCCAGTCGTTCAATCCCGGCCCGACGAGGCCGACACTTTCGATGAAGGCGGTGAGGGTCATGTCGGCTCCCGGCGGCGGGCATGCTCGGCGCGGCCGAGGATCAGGCTGCAGTTCGTGCCGCCGAATCCGAACGAATTCGACAGGACCGCACGCACGCGCGCCGCGCGGCTCGCGAGCACGTAGTCGGCGGCCAGCGCCGGGTCGGGCTGCGTCGTGTTGACGCCGGCCGGCACGAACTGCTCGCGGAGCGCGATCGCGGCGACGACCGCTTCGAGCGCGCCGGCCGCACCGAGCGTGTGCCCGGTCGCCCCCTTCGTCGAGCTGCACGGCGTGCGCGCGAGCAGCGCGCCGACGGCGCGGCTTTCGGCGGCATCGTTGCTGGGCGTCGCGGTGCCGTGCAGGTTCACGTAGTCGATGTCCCCTGCCGCGAGGCCGGCCGACGCGAGTGCCTGTTCGATCGCGATGCGCGCGCCGAGCCCTTCCGGATGCGGCGACGACATGTGATGCGCATCGCTCGATTCGCCGATGCCGAGCAGCAGGATCGCGTCGTCGTCGAGCGCGGCGCGTGTATCCGGCACGCGTTCGAGCAGCGCGAACGCAGCCGCTTCGCCGATCGAGATGCCGTCGCGCGCGACGTCGAACGGCCGGCACGGCCTGCGCGACAGCAGTTCGAGCGAATTGAAGCCGTACAGCGTCGTCAGGCACAGCGAATCGACGCCGCCGACGACGGCCGCATCGATCAGCCCCGCTTCGATCATCCGGCGCGCGGAGCCGAATACCTTCGCGCCGGACGAACACGCTGACGAGATCGCCATCGCCGGCCCGCGCAGCGCGAAATACGCGCGCACGAACGCGGCCGGCGAATACGGGTTGTGCGTGTGCGCATAGCGGAACCCTGCGGGCAGCGCGCCGCTCGCCGGATCGCGTTGCGCGTACGCGCGTTCGGTCTCGAGGATGCCGGACGTGCTCGTGCCGATGAACACGCCGACGCGCGCGGCGCCATGGCGCGATACGGCCGCCGCGACGCGCGCGTCGAAGCCGTCCTGGACGAGGCCGAGTTGTGCGAGGCGGTTGTTGCGGCAGTCGAAGTCGGCGAGATCCGTGCGCACGGGATGCGCATCGACGCCGTCCACCGCGCCGATCCAGGTGTCGAGATCGGCGCGTTCGAAGTCGCACGGCGTGAGCCCGCCGCGTGCGTTGCGCAGCGCGTCGAGGGTCGCATCGAGGCCGCTGCCGATGCAACTGGTGGCGGTGAAGTGCGAGAGCAGGAGAGGTTTCACGAGGGTCGTATCCGGTGGCCGGAACGGGCGCCGCAGCAGGGCTGGCGGGCGCGCCGGGCAGGGTCAGATTTTATCAAACGGGGGGGCCGGCGTGCCGGGCTGGGCGGGCGATTCGGGCGCGAGCGCGGCGCGCAGCGTGGTCCAGTGCAACTGCGCATCGGCGGCCGCGCGCAGCAGCGCCGGCAGCACGTCGAGCACGACCGGTTCGCCGCGCGCGTCGCGTGCCGCGTGGCCGTCGTGCACGAGCAGGATGTCGCGCGGCGCCAGACCGTCGAGCAGGCGGCGCGTGACGATGTCCGCGTCGCTCGCGCGCGTGTCGAAGCCGCGGCGCGTCCAGCTGGCGAGCCGCAGGCCGAGCTCGCACAGCACCGGCTCGAGAAATGGATTGCGCAGGCCGGCCGGCGCGCGGAAGAAGCGCGGGCGCGTGCCGGCGATCTCGGTCAGCGTCTGCTGCGCGGCCGCGATCTCGCGCCGCAGCGCGGCGGGCCCCGACAGCGAGAACGTATGCCGGTGCCGCTGGCTGTGGTTCTCGACCGCATGGCCGCGCGCGACGATCGCTTCTATCCACCGCGGATGGCGGCGCGCGAGATCGCCGATGCAGAAGAACGTCGCGCGCGCATCGTGACGATCGAGCAGGTCGAGCACACGCGGCGTGACGTCGGGGTCCGGGCCGTCGTCGATCGTCAACGCGATCCGACGGCCGGCGCCGTCCGGCAGGCGCGTCCAGTTCGGTCCGAGCAGCGCGCTGCGCGGCCACAGGCCGGCGGCAGTCAGCGCGAGATGCGACGCGACCACGCCGCCGGCTGCCCACGGCCATGCAGCCGGTTGCGCGACGACGGCCGCGAGCGCGCCCGCGTGCAGCGCGGCAGTACCCGCGATCAGCGGCGTCGGTTTCCAGCGGCGCGCATCGCCGGGCTGCCGCGGTGGAACGGACGACGGCGCGTTCATGCGCGGGCTCCTGTCAGGTGGGGACGAGCGCTGCTCGTCGCTGCGGCGCGTGGCGCGAGAATCGCGGCGAACGCGAGCGCGAGCATCGCGCCAGGGCCGACGGTCAGCCCGAAGGTTTCGAGCAGCGGCACGCGCGACAGCGCGAGCAGGCCGAAGCCGGCCACCGTCGCGAGGTTCGCGATCAGCAGCGACACGAGCGTGTGCGGCGTGACCGGTTGTGCGTCGTCGCGCTTGTTGAAGAACAGCGCATAGTTCGAGCCGACCGCGACGATCAGCAGCATCCCGACGAGATGCAGGATGGTCAGCGGCACGCCGGCGAGCGCGAAGCCGGCCGTCACCACCAGCACGGCCGCGACCAGCGGCGCGAGCGCGCGCACGACGCGACGCGGCGAGCGCAGCGCGATCAGCAGCAGCACGGCGATCGCCGCGAAACCCGCGAGCGACAGCCGGATGTCCTCGTGCACGTAGTTCACGTACAGGCGGTCGGCCTCGGCCTTCATGTCGACGAACAGCGCATCCGGCACGCCGGCGCGCGCGACCGCCGCGCGGATCGGCGCGGCATCGAGCGCCGGCGTGGCCGCCGACGCGGTACGTGCGGTATCAGGCGCGCGCAGCGGCAACATCGCGCTCCAGCGGCCCGCGCGCTCGGTCAGCAGCGCGTCGACGGCGAGCGCCATCGACGTGCCGCGCAGGTCCGCGCGCGTGATCGGCGGCGCGCGGCGTGCGGTCTCGACATCGGCGATGAACGGTGCGAACAGCTCGGGCCGGACCGAGATCGGCTGGTTCGCGACGGCCGCCCGCATGCGCGTGGCAAGCACGTCCGCGTCCGGCAGGCTCGCCTGGCGCGCGCGCTGCGCGGCTTCGCTCGGCAGATAGCGCGCGGGACTTTCGAAGCCCGCGAGCGTGCCGCGATCGACGAGCGGCTGCAATTGCGCGGCGACCTGTTCCGCGCGTTCGAGCGCGGCCTGTTCGGTCGGCGCGGAAATCATGACGAGGTAGCGCACGTCCGGCGCGCCGACATCGGCGCGCAGGCGTGCGTCGAGTGCCTGCGCGCGGGCGGGAACGGGGCTCAGCGCTGCAAGCTCGCGGCTCCACAGGCCGTCGCGATGCAACACGAGCGTCGCGCACGCGGCGAGCACGAGCGCGGCGAGCGGCCAGCGCAGCCGCGGCGCCGCGGCGGCCGCACGCGCGAGCACCGCGCCGACGCGCGACACGTCGCGAATCGCGACGTGCTCGCCGCGCAGGTGAGGCAGCACGAAGCGCGTGACGAGCGCGGCGGCCATCAACCCGGCGATCGAGTACAGCCCGAGCTGCACGAGGCCCGGAAAACCGGAGAACAGCATCGACGCAAAGCCGCACACGGACGTCAGCACGCCGAGCCTGATCGTCGGCCAGTACGCGGCGACCCATGCGCGCGTCGCGTCGGCAGGCCGCGCGGTGCCGCGCGCGCCGACCTGCGCCGATTGCACGAACAGGTAGATCGAATAGTCGACGGCTTCGCCGATCAGCGTCGTGCCGAAGCCGAGCGTCAGCCCGTGGACCGTGCCGAACACGATGCTGACCGCCGCGATGCCGGCCGCGATGCCTGTCAGCACCGGCAGCAGCCCCAGCGCGAGCGTGCGCGGCGAGCGGTACAGCGTCATCAGCAGCGCGACGATCAGCACGACGCTCGCCGTCGACAGCCGCTCGACGTCGTGCCGGATCGTGTCGCGCGTGTCGACCGAGAACACGCCGGGGCCGGTCATCGCGAGCGTGTACGCGGCGCGGTTCGACAGCGTCTGCGTCGCGGCGGAGAACGCGTGGCGCACCGCGTCGATCGCGCGCGCCTGCGCGTCGGTGTCGGAGCCGGCGGCGGCCGTCTGCACGACCAGCACCGCGCGCGTGCCGTCGCGCGACGTCCACACGCCATCGCGCATCGCGGGCTGCGCGCCGCTGTCGAGCTGGTCGACGAGTGCGGTCACTTCGCCGGTCGGGTCGCGCGGCAACATCGCCTTCGCGACGAGGCCCGCCGTCGAGCTCAGCAGGTCGAGGCTGTCGCCGAGCGCCTGGTGCAGGCCGCCCGCGCTGAAGCGTTGCGGCGAGACGGCCGGGCTCAGCAGATAACGATGGTCGAACACGAACTGCCGGTCTTGCACGTCGTTGACCGCTTCGCCGTTGTTGATCGCCGAGAATTGCCGGTCGGCGCGCAGCGTGCCGGCGACGCGCCGCGACAGCGCGGCGCGCGTGGCCGCATCGCCGCCGTCGATCGCGACGAGGATCAGCCGCGACACGATGCCGTCACGCAGTTGATCGACGAGCACGCGCTGCCCGGCGCTCGGCGCGCTCGGCAGGAATGCGGACAGGTCAGCCGTGAAATTCGCACGGGCGATCGCGATCCCGCATGCGACGAGCGCAACCAGCCACACGAGCACGGCGCGCTGCCGCCACGCGGACGGGCGATGCGCGACGGGGGCGGTCGGCCGGGTGCGCTCGTCCATCACTTCGCCGGGACGGGTTGCAGGCGCATCGTCGAATGGTCGCCGTCGGCCTGCCGGATCGCGACGCTGCGCAACTCGTCGCGCGAGCCCTCGAGCGTGATCGTGCTGACGACCTTCAGCATCCGCGAATCGAGCGGCGTGAGCATCAGCGTCCAGTCGTCGCCGCGACCGGCGAGTGCGACCTTGTAGACCTGCTCGAGCGCGTAACGATTGCCGGCGAGCGTCGCGCGGATGCTGTCGATGAACGCGCCGAGTTCCGGATAGCGCGCGAGCGCGAGCGTGTACTTGCGGTTGTTGCGCTCGACGGTGAGCATGTCGCCGTCGACGACGAGATGTTCTGGCTTCGGGCTCAGCGTGTGCTTCTCGAGGTGATCGGGCGCGACGAACACGAGTTCGCCCGACGATTCGAGCGGTTGCGCGGCGATCGATAGCGTCTTCGTCTCGATGAACGTCGCGCGTCCGGACTTGTGCTGCGCGAGCGTCGACATCAGCCGGTCGAGGGTCCACGCCGCACCGGTGTCGGCCGCGTGCGCGGGCAGCGCGAGCGCGACGGCGGCCGTGATGGCGAACGTGCGCGCCGAGCGGCGCAGCGCGGGCGCGGACGGTAGCGGGAACAGCGACAGGAAGCGGAGAACGGCGGTCATGCGTCGGAATCCCTCGTGGCGGACAGGTTGGCGCACGCGCGCGCATCGTCGCGGCGCGCGGCGGCCGTGCCGGTCTGCCAGAAATCGAAATAGTTGAACCAGTTGTACGGGGCCGTGCGGCAATACCTGTCGAGCAGCGCGACGTAGCGCGCGAGCGCCGCGTCGACGGCCGCCGCGCGCGCGTCGCGGCGCACGTCGGAGAAATCGGCGAGCGTCTCGAAGTGCACGTCATAGCGGTTGCCGTCGCGATAGAGGCCCGTCATGAACAGCACCGGGCGCCGCAGCATCGCGGCCATGTACAGCGGCCCGAGCGGGAACGCGGCCGGTGCGCCGAGCAGCGGCAGCCGCCGCATCGAGGTTGCTGCATCGTCGAGCAGCGTGCGGTCGGCGAGCATGCCGACCATGCAGTTCGCGTCGAGACGCTCGCGCACCTTCAGCATCGAGTCGACTTGCCCGAGCGGAATCACGTCCGGTTTCGCGGCCGGGTTCACGGCGGCGAGCGTCGCGTTGATCTTGCGCGCGTTCTCTTCGAACATCGTGACGACGACGCGCAGGTCCGGACGCGTGCGGCCGATCGCGCGCACGACTTCGAAGCTGCCGAGGTGCGCGCCCATCAGGAATGCGCCGCGCCCGCCGGCGAGCGCATCGTCGACCCGCGTTTCGCCATGCAGCCGGATGTCGAACAGGTCGAAGCGGCCGTTCATCAGGTAGATGCGGTCGTGGATCGTCGCCGCGAACGTGAACACGTGCCGGTACACGTCGCGCCAGCGCACTGGACGGCCGAGCACGCGGCGCAGATAGTCGCGTGACGCCGAGCAGGCGACCGGCGAGAACAGCACGAAATAGGTCGCGATGGCATGCAGCACGACACGCGACGGCCGCCGGCCGAACCGCAGCGAGATCCAGGTCATCGCGCGCAGCAACGCCGCGTTGCTGCGTTCCTGGCGCTCGGCCCATGCGGTGCGCTTCATGGCCGTGCACCCTCCTGCGCGGCGGCCGGTGCGGACAGCACGCCGGTGGCGACGTCGCGTGCGCCGGCGCGCAGCGTGAAGCGGATCGCGCCGCCGGCCGCTGCATCGAACGCGAGATCGAGCGGCTCGCCGGGCGCGACCGGGCTCAGGAATTTCGCGGAAGCCAACCGCCACGTGTGCAGCGGGCGGTTCAGCGACGCACCGAGCGCGGCGATCGCGTGATCGAGCAGCACGACGCCCGGCACGATCGGATGACCGGGGAAATGACCGGGCAGCGCCGGGTGATCGGCGGGAATCGTGAACGCGAGCGGCGCAGCCGTCACGGCGCGCTCGTCCGCTTCGGCCGCTGCGGCCCGCGTGTGCCGTGCGACGAGCGCGGCGAGCACGTCGCGCGGCAGCTTGCCCGTTTCGTTGCGCGGCAAAGCGTCGACGAACACGAGCGGACGCGGCATGAACGCGGGATCGATCCGTTCGCGCAGCGCGCGCTGCAGGTCGGCCGCGGCGAGTGTCGGCGCGACCACGAGCGCGACGAGCCGCGTGACCGGTTCGCGGGTCGCATCGGCATCGGCCGGCGTGGCGTCGTCCGGCATGAAGAACACGCCGTCGACGACGTCGGCGATCGCGTTCAATTGGTGATTCAGATAGGCGAGCGACGTGCGCTTGCCTGCGATGTTGACGAGGTCTGCCTTGCGGCCGTGCAGCAGGAAGCGGCCGTCGCCGAGCAGTTCGAGCGCATCGCCCATCGGTACGGGGGTTTCGACGTGTCCGCCCGACGCCCACACGGTCGGACCGCTGTCGTCGCCTGCGGTGTCGCGGCCCGGCGCGTCATGTGCCGGGCGTGCGTCGAGGCGGATGCCCGGGAACAGCTGCCACGTCGCGCCTTGCGACGTGCGGCGCGTCGCGATCTGGCCGGTCTCGGTGCTGCCGTAGATCTCGACGAGCGGCGCATCGAGCGCGGCCTCGGCTTCGCACGCGAGCTTTTCCGACAGCGGCGCGGTGGCGGACAGCACGAGCGCGGCCGGCGGCAGCGCATGGCCGGCCGACAGCAGCGCGCGCAGGTGAATCGGCGACGTGACGAGCACGCGCGGCTGCGGGATCGCGGCGAGTTCGTCGCGAATGTCGACGGGGTAGAACGGCTGGCGGTTGCTGAACGCGAGGCCGCCGATCAGTGCGAGCAGCACCGTCGACTCGAAGCCGTACATGTGTTGCGCGGGCACGGTGCCGATCAGCGTGGCCGCGCGGCCGTCGAGCAGGCCGAGGCGGTCGGCCGCCGCGCGCACGCAGCCGACCAGGAAGCCCCAGGTCTTGCGATGCGGTACCGGCGCGCCGGTCGAGCCCGACGTGAACACGTACGCCATGATTCGCGACGCGTCGATCTGCGGCACCACGCACGGCGCGTCGTCGGGGAGGTCGACGGGTGCGGCGTCCGGATAGGCGAAGCGCGGCAGGTCGATCGTGCAGTCCGGCGCGTCGTGCAGGCAGAACGCGTCCGGTGCGAACGACGCGAGCTGGCGCACCATCTCCGGCGTGTGTGTCGACGGCAGCAGGCTGATCCTGCCGGTGACGAGCGCCGCGCACAGGCTGACGGCGAAGCGGTAGCGATCGCGGCACACGTTGAACACGTGGCCGCCGGCGGGCAGCGCGGCGGCCACGCGCGCGACGTCGGCGACGAACGCGCGCACGCTGACGGGCGTGCCGTCG
Organism: Burkholderia sp. PR2; assembly: GCF_052372875.1. Classification (NCBI taxonomy): domain Bacteria; kingdom Pseudomonadati; phylum Pseudomonadota; class Betaproteobacteria; order Burkholderiales; family Burkholderiaceae; genus Burkholderia; species Burkholderia sp. PR2. The sequence goes on along the minus strand of NZ_JBQRWH010000004.1, from coordinate 2,932,543 downwards.
CGCCAGGCAATCACCTGGTCCGGCGAGGAATGGAACACCAGCGGGTAAGTCGGCATAAATCGGCGAAAGCGGGAGACGGTCACCGGCGCGGCCGCGATGCGGCGCCGCGCCGGTCATGAATTCATCGTGACGGCTGCGTCGACGCGCGGTACGCGCGCACCGCGTCGATCATCCTCGGCCGTGCGTCGTGCGGCAGTGCGAAGCGCCGGCACGCATGCTCGGCGGCGAACATCACCGCGACGAGCGGCAGCGACAGGTAGTTCGCGAACGTCGACCATGCGACGATCGGCGCGGTCGCGAACAGCAGCGTCGACACGGCGGCGATCGCGACGAAGAACAGCGTCCATGCGAACGTGATGCGCCGCGTGTAGATCGCGACGGCCGGCGTGATCGTGCCGTGGATCATGGTCGCGAAGCGCGTGCACAGCGGCACCTGGCCGGCCGCGAGCGTGCGGCCGAACAGCAGCGCCAGCGCGAGGTTGAAGCTCGCGTGCTCCAGATACAGGCCCCATTCGAAATGGCGCGCGAGCGGAATGCGCGCGGCCCACAGCGCGGCCGCGGCGAGCAGCCATGCGGGCACCAGCCATCCACGCCTCGGCGAGCGCAATGCCGCGCCGAGCGCGAGCAGCAGCGGCGGCACGAGCGCCATCGCGAGGCCGAAGCCGTGCGCGCCGGGAGTCGTGGCCGCGTAGTGCGCGCCGATCTGGTACGCCGCCACCGCGGCGACCGCGCCGACGCCGCGTGCGATGCCGAGCGGCGAGGTCATCGCGGCGCTCCGGGCGCGCGGCGCGTGCGCGCATTGCTGTCGTCCGTCGCGGCGCGGCGGCGGACGGGCGGGCAAACCGGGGCGAGACGAATGGACGGGCGCGGCATGGCTGCTGGAAACATCGGACGGATCGCGGCCGGACGCATTCGTCGGGCCGTCAAACATCATATGAATGGCGGCCGGGACGCGTGTCCGGGCCGGCTGTCGTGCATGCACATTTTAGGGCCGCGGCGCGGCGGTTCGAGGTCGACGCAGCCGGGTTTTGTAACCGAATGTATGGCAGCGCACTGAACCTTTCGCGGCGGCGATTCATTTCCGCCCGAAGCGGCTCAAGCGTCTGCTGCGATCGGGGCCCGAAACCGGCCGCGGCGGGGGCCTTCAGTCTGTAACCAATCCCCGTATACGTGCCGATACCCATCGTCTAGAATCCGCGTAACTTTTACAAACGACCCCCAATAACGCAGGCGGGGAAGCCGGCAGACGCCGGAGGGACGGAGATTCGCGCGCGCTTCGCACGCGCCGGGCGTGCACGACGATTGCCGTTTCCGGGTGCCTCCCGCTGCCATGGGCCGCCTGCCCGCAAGCATGATGAACGCACTGGAACAAGAGCTCGCCACGCTGATCATCGGCGAACTGAATCTCGAAGACGTCCCGCTCGAAACGGTGACGGCCGGGACCCCGCTGTATGGCGAGGGCTTCGGGCTCGACTCCATCGACATCCTGGAAATCGCGCTGCTGATCTCGAAGAAATACGGCTTCGAGCTGCGCTCGGACAATCCGGACAACCAGAAGATCTTCGCGACGCTCGGCGCGCTTGCCGAGTACGTCGCCGCGCATCGCACCAAGTGACGGCGGCGCGCGCGAACGCGACGCGGCACGCAGACGATGACGGCACGCGGCGGCGGTCGCTGGACGAACCACGGCCGCGTCGATCGAGAGGAAACGCCATGAACGGAGCAATGCGATGCGGGCGCTCGTAACGGGTGGCAGCGGCGCACTCGGGCAGGCGATCTGCGCGGCGCTCGCGCAGGCCGGCCACGAAGTCTGGGTGCACGCGAACCGGAATCTCGCGCAGGCGGAGGCGGTCGCGCAGCAGATCGTCGCGGCCGGCGGCACCGCGCATGCGATTGCATTCGACGTGACCGACGCCGATGCGACGCTCGCCGCGCTCGCGCCGTTCATCGACGACGCACCGGTGCAGATCCTCGTCAACAACGCGGGCATTCACGACGACGCCCCGATGGCCGGCATGTCGCGCCGGCAGTGGCATAGCGTGATCGACGTGACGCTCAACGGTTTTTTCAACGTGACGCAGCCGTTGCTGCTGCCGATGATCCGCACGCGGCGCGGCAGGATCGTCAACATCGCGTCGGTCGCCGGCGTGACCGGCAACCGCGGGCAGGTCAACTACGCGGCCGCGAAGGCGGGGCTGATCGGCGCGACGAAGTCGCTGTCGCTGGAGCTCGCCTCGCGCGGCATCACGGTGAATGCGGTCGCGCCCGGCATTATCGAATCGCCGATGGCCGACCATGCATTTCCCGCCGAACGGATCAAGCAGCTCGTGCCGGTGCAACGCGCGGGCCGGCCCGACGAAGTCGCGGCGATGGTCGCGTTTCTGGTATCCGATGCGGCCGCTTATGTGACGGGACAAGTGTTGTCCGTCAACGGCGGGCTCGCATGACGACGCGCGCGGTGTCGGCCTGACGCGAAGCAACGGCGCGCAACGCGGCGCGTGGCCACGACGCCGCGAGCCCGCACCGCATAGTGAGGAAATCGAAGTGTCAGTGTATCCAGTCGACGCCGAACGGCGAGCGTGTTCCCCGTCGTCCGCCACGACCGCGGTCGCGCGCGAACACATGACAGGCGGAGCCGTCGCATCGCGGGCTGGCATCTCGCCCGCCGCGAACGGCGGCAACCGTGCGCTGCGACTCGTCCAGATCGATCATGCGCGGCTGGCTGCGCTGCTGCACGCTGCGCGGCAGCGGGGCGACGCATTCGACCACGTGTTCCCCGGTGCGCTCGGTGCGGTCTGCATCGGTGCGGCCGGAGCGCCGACCGACGCGATGGCCAGCATGCTTGCCGCCGCCGTGCCCGACCTGCCGCGCGCACCGGTGCAGATGGCGCTGCTCGACGCCGGCGGCCACGCACGCGCCGGTGCGGTCTGCGAAATCTGGCAGTGCGACGCGCCCGATCTGCGCAGCGAGCGACGCGGCGCACTGCAGTATCGCTACAGCGAAACGGCGGGGCTCGTGTTCGGCAGCATCGTCGTGCAGGAAGAGCAGGAAGCGGCCGATGCGGATCGCGACGGCGGCACGCCGCTCGAGCGCGCGACATACGATGCATACCGCGCGCTGTTCGACGTGCTCGATGCGCTCGGCATTGCGCATCCGCTGCGAATCTGGAATACCGTGCCCGCGATCAACGCGCTGCAGTTCGGGATCGAGCGCTATCGTCAGTTCAATATCGGCAGGCAGCGTGCGTTCGACGCGTGCCGTCGCGCGCTGACGGGCAGCGTGCCGGCGGCCTGCGCGCTTGGCTCGGTCTTGCCCGTCACGGGCGACACGCCGCCGGCCGCGCCGCTCGCGATCCATTTCATCGCGACCCGCACGCCGGCCGATCCGGTCGAGAACCCGCGCCAGGTCAGCGCGTATCACTACCCGGCGGAGTACGGCCCACGTGCGCCGACGTTCGCGCGCGCGGCCGCGTGGCCGGACGACGATGCCGCGCCGCTGCTGTTCGTGTCGGGCACCGCCAGCATCGTCGGGCATCGCACCGTGCATCGTGGCGACGTCGTCGCGCAAACACGCGAGACGATCGCGAACCTGGCCGCCGTGCTCGAGCAGGCCGCGCGACAGGGGCACGGCCCGTTCGCGCTCGCCGACCTGAACTACCGCGTCTACGTGCGCGACGCCGGCGATGCCGTGGCGCTCGCCGCGATCGAACGCGCGCTGCGCGATGCGGCGGGCTCCGGCGTGCGGCCGTTGTTCGTCCACGCGGACGTGTGCCGCGACGATCTGCTGGTCGAGATCGAAGCGAGCGCCGGCCATCCGCTGGAGCACCTGTCGTGAAGCGCGCGGGCCTGTCGCTGCGCGAAGGCGGCGTCGACGAAGCCTGTCGGCAGTCGCCTGCAGGTCATAAACTTTTGTCAGGATCCTCGTCTTCGCAATCGGCCGTTCCCATGTTCAAGCTGCACGCCTCGTCCACCCATCTCGTACTGATTCCGAGCTACAACCCGGGCGTCAAGGTCGACACGACCGTGCGCAACGCCCGCGCGCAGTGGAACCCGGTGTGGGTCGTCGTCGACGGCAGCACCGACGGCAGCGCCGAGCGACTGCAGGCGATGGCCGAGCGCGACCCCGGGCTGCGAGTGATCGTGCTGCCGGAGAACCGCGGCAAGGGCGCCGCGGTGCTGGCCGGGCTCGACGCGGCGGCCGCAAGCGGCTTCACGCACGTGCTGACGATGGACTCCGACGGCCAGCATCCGGCCGACCTGATTCCCGAATTCATGGCCGCGTCGCAGGCGGCGCCGGATGCGATGGTGCTGGGCCTGCCGAAGTTCGACGCGAGCGCGCCGCAGCTGCGCGTGCAGGGCCGGCGGCTGTCGAACGGATGGGCCGACCTCGAGACGCTATGGGCCGGGATCGGCGATTCGCTGTACGGCTTCCGCGTGTACCCGGTCGCTCCGCTCGCCGCGATCATGCATCGCCAGCCGTGGATGCGCGGTTTCGACTTCGATCCGGAAGCCGCCGTGCGGCTGTGCTGGGCCGGGGTTCGACCGATCCGCATCGAAGCGCCGGTGCGCTACTTCGGCGCGCACGAGGGCGGCGTGTCGCATTTCCACTATGGCCGCGACAACGCGCTGCTCGCGTGGATGCACCTGCGGCTCTTCGCCGGTTTTGTGGTGCGGCTGCCGATGCTGGTTGCGCGGCGGCTCACGCGCCGGTCGCGTTCGACGTTCAGCCGGTCATCCGGTCACGGCGATTGATGACGTGATTGCTATCAAATGACTGAGTAATCGCGCCGTTCGTTTCGAATCGGTGAGTAATCAAGCTGTCATTTGATGTAAACGTCTGGTAATTTTCTGCCGGATTATGCAAAATCCCCGCTTCCAAATACAACTACCGAGGGATCCGGGATGCATATCAAGAAAGCGGCGGCAGCGTGTGGCATGGCGTTCCTGTTGAGCGCATGCGGCGGCGTGCAGAATCTCGACGCGAACAGCCTGACGTCGGCGGGGACCAGCCTGTTCAAGGCGGCGACGCTGTCCGACACCGACATCGCGGCGCTGTCGAACGACTCGTGCAAGGCGAGCGACGCCGAATCGAAGATCGCCGCGCCGAACAGCGCGTACTCGAAGCGCCTGACGAAGGTGATGAAGGGCTTCGGCGACATGACGCTGAACGGCCAGAAAATCAACTACAAGGTCTACGTGACCAAGGACGTCAACGCGTGGGCGATGGGCAACGGCTGCGTGCGCGTGTACAGCGGCCTGATGGACATGATGAACGACGACGAACTGCGCGGTGTGATCGGTCATGAAATGGGCCACGTCGCGCTGGGTCACTCGAAGAAGGCGATGCAGACCGCCTACGCGGTCAGCGCGGCACGCACCGCGGCCGGTGCGGCATCACCGGGCGTCGCGGCCCTGACGAGCTCGCAGCTCGGCGACATCACCGAGAAGTTCATCAACGCGCAATTCTCGCAAACGCAGGAAAGCGCGGCCGACGACTACTCGTTCGACCTGATGAAGCAGAAGAACATGAACCAGAAGGGCCTCGTCACCGCGTTCCAGAAGCTTGCACAGCTCGATGGCGGCAAGAGCTCGATGATGAGCTCGCACCCGTCGTCGGCTAGCCGTGCGCAGCACATCCAGGATCGCATCGCGAAGGGCAGCTGATCGCCGCCGGGGGCGCCGGCCGCGTTCGGCGCCCGGGATGAACGAAACCCCACGCTCTTGCGGGCGTGGGGTTTTTGTTTTTCGGGGAACCGGAAAAGGGCCGTGCCTCTTGCTTACGGCACCATCCCCGGCAGCACGTAGGCCTGCACGAGCGTGATCAGGCCCACGATCACCGCGAACAACAGGCTGTGGCGCACCGTGAAGCGGAACAGCTCCGATTCCTTGCCGACGAGGCCGGTCGCTGCGCATGCCACCGCGATCGACTGCGGCGAGATCATCTTCGCGGTCACGCCGCCCGTGGTGTTCGCGGCGACCGCGAGCGTCTCGGGCACGCCGAGCTGATGGGCTGTGGCCTGCTGCAGCGAGCAGAAGAGGGCGTTCGACGACGTGTCCGAGCCGGTCAGGAACACGCCGAGCCAGCCGAGGAACGGCGAGAAGAACGGGAACGCGGCGCCGGTCGCGGCCAGCATCAGCGCGAGCGTCGACGACATCCCCGAGTAATTCGCGACGAATGCGAACGCGAGCACGAGGCCGATCGACAGGATCGGGCGCGTGAGTTCCTTCAGCGTCTCGCCGAACGTGACGAGCGCGTCGCGCGGCTTCATCCGCAACAGCGCCATCGAGATCAGCGCGGTCACGAGGATCGCGCTGCCCACCGCCGACACCAGATCGATCTTCAGCACGGCGTCGAGCGCCTTCGGCGTCGCGGCGATCGGCGCGGTCTTCACGACGAGCTGGTCGAGCCCTGCCACATGGAACTTCAGCACGGTCGACGCGAGCGCGCCGTGCGCGGCGAACAGCGCCTTGAACGGCGCGATGCTCCACACCGTGACGACGGCCGTCAGGATCAGGAACGGCGACCACGCGCGCACGGTCTGTGCGAGCGTGTACGGCGACGCCTGCCTGCTCGTGCCGGTGCCGCTAGCGCCGAACCTGCCCGCGCCGAACCCGGCCAGCGCCGCGCCGCCGCCGGACGCGACGACGCCGCCGGCCGGCTGCTGCGCGGTGCGCGGCTGCCACACCTTCAGGAACGTCGCGAGCGCGACGAGGCTGACGAGCGACGACGTGATGTCCGGCAGCTCGGGCCCGATGTGGTTCGACGTGAAGTACTGCGTGAGCGCGAAGCTGCCGCCCGCGACGAGCGCGGCCGGCCAGGTCTGCCGCACGCCGCGCAGCCCGTCCATCATGAACACGAGCCAGAACGGCACCGCGAGCGACAGCAGCGGCAGCTGGCGGCCGGCCATCGCGCCGATGTGGAATGGGTCGATGCCCGTCACCTGCCCGGCGACGATGATCGGGATGCCCATCGCGCCGAACGCGACCGGCGCGGTGTTTGCAATCAGACACAGTCCGGCCGCATGCAGCGGCTTGAAGCCGAGGCCGACGAGCAGCGCGGCCGTGATCGCGACGGGCGCGCCGAAGCCTGCCGCGCCTTCGAGGAACGCGCCGAACGAGAAGCCGATCAGCAGCATCTGCAGGCGCTGGTCGTCGGTGATCGACAGCACGGACGCGCGGATGATGTCGAACTGGCCGGTCTTCACGACGATCTTGTACAGGAACACGGCCGCGACGATGATCCACGCGATCGGCCACAGGCCGTACGCGAAGCCGAAGCCGGCGGCCGCGAGTGCCTGCGGCACGGGCATGCCGTAAGCGAGGATCGCGACGCCGAGCGCCAGCAGCAGCGTGATCGCGGCCGCGACGTGGCCCTTCATCCGCAACGCGGCGAGCGCGACGAAAAAGAAGATGATCGGGATCGCGGCGACGAACGCCGACAGCCCGAGGCTGCCGAGCGGGGTGTAGATCTGATGCCAAACCTGCATGGTTGTCTCCTCCATGGATTTCTATCGGTACGGGTTTGAAAGCGAGGTGGTCTATTCGGGCTGGCCGCGTGCGCGCAGCAGGTCGGACAGGCTGCGCGGCGCCGGTTCGAGCGGCGTGCGGTGCTGCGTCCAGCCCATCTGTTTCGCGGGCGTCAGCGCGCGCAGGCGTGTCGCCGTCCAGCGGAACGCGCGGTACGCGCGCGGATGCGCGAATGCGCCGGACCAGAAGCGCCACACGAGGTATTCCGCGCGGTTGTAGTTCGCGCCCTGGCCGCGCAGCGGATGCGCGACGGGTTCGTCGGGCTTGCGGTTCGCCTCGGTGCGCAGCCGCACGAGCAGTTGCGGGATCGGGATCCGGACCGGGCACACCTCGCCGCATGCGCCGCACAGCGTCGACGCGGTCGGCAGGTCGGCCGTCGCGTCGAGGCCGAGCAGGTGCGGCGAGATGATCTTGCCGATCGGCCCCGGGTAGGTCGTCCCGTACGCGTGGCCGCCGATGCGCGTGTAGACCGGGCAGTGGTTCATGCACGCGCCGCAGCGGATGCACTGCAGCGTCGCGCGCAGTTGTTCGTCCGCGTAGGCCTGCGTGCGCCCGTTGTCGAGCAGCACGAGATGCAGTTCGCGCGGGCCGTCGCGTTCGCCGTCGCGGCGCGGGCCCGAGATCAGGTTGAAGTAGGTCGTGATCGCCTGGCCGGTGGCCGAGCGCGTGAGCAGGCTCGACAGCGGCACGATGTGCTCGAGTTTCTCGACGACCTTCTCGATGCCCATGATCGCGACGTGCGTGTCGGGCACCGTCGTCGACAGGCGGCCGTTGCCTTCGTTCTCGACGAGCCACAGCGTGCCCGTGTCGGCCGCCGCGAAGTTCACGCCCGACAGGCCGATGTCGGCTTCCGCGAATGCGCGGCGCAGCGCGCGCCGGCCGGTCTGGATCAGCTCGTCGACGTCCTCGGTGTAGCGCGTGCCGGGGATGTGTTTCTCGAACAATCCGGCGATGTCGCCGCGCGTCTTGTGGATCGCCGGCATCACGATATGCGACGGCTTCTCGCCCGCGAGTTGCACGATGAACTCGCCCATGTCGGACTCGATGCAGTCGACGCCGTGATCCGCGAGGTAATGGTTCAGCTCGATTTCCTCGCTCGCCATCGACTTGCCCTTGATCACGCGGCGCGCCTTCTTCGCCTGCGCGATGCCGAGCACGATCGCGTTCGCGTCGGCGGCCGTCTCGGCCCAGTGCACGTGCACGCCGGCTGCCGTGAGCTTCGCCTCCAGCCGCTCGAGCAGCGCGGGCAGTTGCGCGAGCGCGTGCTGCCGCACGGCTTCGCCGAGATCGCGCAGCTGCTGCAGCTCGGTGTCGTCGGGGAACTGGGTCGCGCGCTTGCCCTGCAGGAAGTCCATCGCGCCGCGAAAGCTGCGGCGCAGTGCGGGATCGTCGAGCGCGGCGCGCGCGCGGGCCTTGAAGTCGCCGGGGGCGACGAATTGCAGCGGTTGGTCGCTCATCGCGGCAGGTCCTGGCAGGCGGTTGCGGTCGGTTCGGTGACGATCACGACCCAGAGGTTGCGCGGCCCGTGTGCGCCATACGCGAGGGTCTGCTGGATGTCGGAGGTCTTCGACGGGCCCGACACCAGCACGACGTTGGTCGGCATGCCGGCGTGCCAGCGCTCCGCCTGCACGGCCGCGTGGAGGTCCGCGTGCAGCGTGTTCGCATGGACGAGCGCGACGTGCAGCGGCGGCACCAGCGACACCGTGCGCGGCGTGGCGGCATCGGGCGCGAGCACGATGGTGCCGGTTGCCGCGATGCCCGAGCGCGCGACGGTGAAGCCGGCGTCGATCGTGTCGAACAGTTCGGCTTTCCACACGTCGATCGGCCGGTCGAACGGCACCGGCGCGACCGCGTCGGGCAGCACGCGCGCGAGGGCAGCGGATTCGGCCCGGGCCGGGTCGAGCAGCAGGCGACGCACGCCGGCGTCGGCGAGCCGCGCGGCAAGCTGCGCGGGCCACGCATCGGCGGTGGCGCACCAGACGTCGGCGTGCGACGCGGCGAGTGCGGCCTGCATCGTCTGCGCGAGCGCATGGGAATCGGGGGCGACCGGTGCGCGGCGCGCCGCGTAATGCGTGTCGATGCGCGCATCGAGGGCGGGGGCGGCGTTCGCTGCGACGCCGGGCGCGGCGGCGCGCAGGCGTGCGAGGATGGCGTCGCGCGCGCTCATTGCGCGTCTCCGCGCAGCGAGCCGGCGCCTGCCGTGCGGCGCCACAGGAAGCTCGCGAGATGCTCGACGGGCAGCGTCGCGCCGGCCTTGGCCGCTGCGTGGCCGATGTTCAGCAGGCAGCCGCAGTCCGCCGACACGAGTCGGTCGCAGCCCGTCGCGCAGGCCGATGCGACCTTGTCGTGCACCATCGCGCCGGAGATGTCGGGGTGCTTCAATGAGAACGTGCCGCCAAAGCCGCAGCATTCCGATTCGCGTTCGTGTTCGATGCGCGTGACGCCCGGCAGCGCGTCGACGAGCGCGACGCCGTGCACGCGCGTGCCCATTTCACGGCGGGCCGCGCACGACGTATGCAGCACCACGCGCTCGTCCGGGCCGGCGTTCGTGTCGATGCGGTCGAGCCGCACGTCGAGCACGTGGACGAGGAATTCGGCGAGTTCGTAGGTGCGCTCCGCGATCGCGCGCGCCTTGGGGCCGTGCACGGGGTCGTCGGCGAACAGGGCCGGCCAATGGTGCCGGATCATGCCCGCGCACGAGCCGGACGGCACGATCACGGGCCACGGCTCGGCGAACAGATCGAGCTGCGCGGCCGCGACGCCGTGCGCCTCGTCGGGATTGCCGCTGCTATAGGCCGGCTGCCCGCAGCAGCTCTGGCCGCGCGGATAGTGGACGGTCAGGCCTTCGCGTTCCAGCAGGCGGACCGCGTCGAGCCCGGCTTCGGGGACGAACAGGTCGACCAGGCAGGTCGCGAACAGATAGACGTGCGCGGGGGCGGCGGCGGGGTAGTGCCTTTCGTTCATGTCTCGCTCCAGGGGGCCGGCCCGGCAGGTGAATGCGGGACGACGATTTCGCTGCATAATTCCCGCGACGGCGCCGTAGCTCAAATTGGTTGGGCCAATCGGCACGGCGGGTATTCCGATGGAGAGACGGCGATGGCGGCGATGACGGCACGGGGCCGGACCGAAGTGGTGATGCGCAAGATCGAGACGGCGCTGCTCGACGGCACCTGGCCGGCCGGCGCGCGGCTGCCGGCCGAGCGCGTGCTCGCGCAACAGTACGGCGTGGCGCGCAATACGGTGCGCGAGGCGACCCAGCGGCTCGTCGCGCGCGGGCTGCTGCAGAGCCGGCGTGGCGCGGGCGTGTACGTGACGGACCAGTTGCGCTCGGGCATTGCATCGCCGTGGGGCCAGCTGGTCGCCGACCACCCGGCGCTGCGCGACGACATACTCGAATTCCGTCGCGTGCTCGAAGGCGCGACCGCGTATTTCGCCGCGCTGCGCGCGGATGCGAACGACCGGCGCCGGATCCGTACGCTGCTGCGCGAGCTCGAGACCGCGCACGCGAACGACGACGCGGCCGTCGAGGCATCGACCGACGCGAAGCTGCACGAGGCGATCGCGCTGGCGTCGCACAACACGATGTTCCTGCACCTGCACACGAGCGTGATCGGGATGCTGCGCGAGCACATTTCGATCAACGTCGCGGGGATGACGACGCACGACGAGCAGGCGTCCGAGCTGCTGTTGCTGCAGCACCGGGTAGTGTGCGAGGCGATCTGCGCGCACCGGCCCGAGGAGGCGCGCACCGCGATGCAGACCCATATCGACTACGTGCGCAGCCACTTCGAGCGAAGCGGCGACACACCTTGAGATTGGTTGGACCATGGGTGCCGCAGGCCTGTCCGGCGGCCGAGCCGCGGGCTGCCGTTCCTGGATGCCCTCGCCGGCGGCGCGCGTAGCGGTTGCACGGCGCCGCATGCGCGAGCCGCGCGATTGACCGGTTCATCGGGCGCCCACTAGAATCGACCGGAGCCACCCGTCAGCCGCACGCTGCGGCGTTTTCGGACCCGTTGATCCGCCTGTCGAGGAAGTTTCCGTGCTTACGTCTTTGATCCGGCGCGCGCCGGCCGCGCTGTCGTGGCGCGCCGCCTGCCGCCCGGCCCGTGCGCTCGCCGTCTGCGCGCTGCTGTCGCTGGTCGCCGCCTGCGCGACGCATCCGCCCGCCACCACGCTCGATCGCCCCGTCTCGCACGCGTTGCCGACCGATACCGCGACGCCGCTGCGCAACGCGCTGGCCGCGCCGGAAGCGGCGCATCCGGGGCAATCGGGCTTCCGGCTGTTGCCCGACGGCGCGACCGCGCTGCAGATGCGCATCGCGCTCGCGCGCGCGGCGACGAAGACGCTCGACATGCAGTACTACATCGCGACCGAGGACACGACCGGCAAACTGCTGCTCGGCGCGGCGCTTTATGCGGCCGATCGCGGCGTGCGTGTGCGCATGCTGGTCGACGACCTGAATTTCCGCGACATCGACCGCGTCATGGCCGCGCTGAATACGCACCCGAAGATCGAGATTCGCGTGTTCAACCCGTTCGGCGCGTCGCGGTACGGAGTGATCGAGCGCACGGCCAACTCCCTGACGCGAATCGACAGGTTTACGCGGCGGATGCACAACAAGGCGATGATCGCGGACAACCAGATCGCGATCGTCGGCGGCCGCAATCTCGGCGACGAATACTTCAGCGCGAGCCCGACGCTGCAGTTCCGCGATCTCGACGTGCTCGCGGCCGGCCCCGTGACGAACGACATCTCGACGAGCTTCGACGACTACTGGGCAAGCGCGAGCAGCTATCCGCTGCGGGTGCTGAATCATCAGACGTTCGATCCGAAGGATCTCGACGCGATGCGCGACGAGCTGCGCGACCACTGGCGCAAGAACGCAGATCCGTACAACGCGAAGCCGCTGAACGCGACGCCGCTCGCGCAGCAGATCGCGCGCGACGAGCTCGAGCTCGTGTGGGCGCCCGCCGAATTCAAGGTCGACGCACCGGACAAGGTCATGCGGCCGACCGACGCGTACGTGAGCCCGCCGATGCAGCGCCTCGTCGAACTGACGCGCGGCGCGCAGCAGGAATTTCTCGCGTTTTCGCCGTATTTCGTGCCGCACGACGCGGGCGTGAAGATCCTCGGCGACACGACCGCGCGCGGCGTGCGCGTCGCAATCCTGACCAATTCGCTCGCCGCGACCGACGCGGTCGCCGTACAGGCCGGCTACGCGCCGTACCGCGTGCCGCTGCTGCTTCACGGTGTCGAACTGTACGAATTCAAGGCGCGGCCGAACGCGCCGCGTGCGGGCCTGTTCGGCTCACGCTCGCGCGCGAGCCTGCATGCGAAAGCGTATGTGATCGACCGCAAGATCCTCGTGATCGGCTCGTTGAACCTCGATCCGCGTTCCGCGCACCTGAATACGGAACTCGCGCTCGTGATCCACAGCCCGACGATCGCGCAGCAGGCCGCGACGATCTTCGCGCGCGTGACGCAGCCCGACGAAAGCTACCGCGTGAGCCTCGCGACGCCGGCGGGCGGAGGCACGCCCGAACTCGTGTGGACCGGCACCGACAACGACGAGCCGGCCACCTATCACGTCGATCCGCATGCCGGGCTGATGCGCAACCTGATGACCGGCCTCTTCATGCTGCTGCCGTTCGGCGACCAGTTGTAAGGGCCGGAACGGCTCGGGCCAAACCCGCGATACCGGTGCGCGAGGAAAGGTGATATGGTTGTGCGCGCAACCATATGCGTATCGTGACGGGTGCCGCCGGACGGCTCGTGCAATGCGGGCCGCGGCGGTGCCGAACGACGCACAGCACGCGCGCGCTTGACGCACCGGCGCGCCGCGTGCGCCGCCAGGAGACGAGGGACGTTGCGCGAGCCGCCCGCGCGGCCGCCGCGCCCGCAACCGGAGTGCCCCATGCAACGTGTACCGAACCAGCCGTTCACGCGTCCCGCCCGCTTTTCCGAAGCCGAATGGCAGGCGCGCGTGCAGCTCGCGGCCGCCTACCGGATCTTCGACCATCTCGGCTGGACCGAGCTGATCTACAACCATATCTCGCTGCGCGTGCCGGGTGAGGACGGCCATTTCCTGATCAATCCGTTCGGGCTCCATTACCGCGAGGTATGCGCGTCGAACCTCGTGAAGATCGACATCGACGGCAACGTGACCAGCCATTCCGACTGGCCGATCAATCCGGCCGGCTTCACGTTCCACAGCGCGATCCATGCGGCGCTGCCCGACGCGCACTGCGTGATGCACGTGCACACGACGCCGACGATGGCCGTGTGCTGCTCGCGCGACGGGCTGTCGTTCTCGAACTTCTATTCGGCGCAGTTGTACGGGAAGATCGCGTATCACGACTTCGAGGGCATCACCGTGCATCTGGAGGAGGGGCGGCGCATCGTCGAGAGCGCCGGCGGGCGGCCCGTGCTGCTGCTGCGCAACCATGGGCCCGTGACGATCGGCGCGACGCTCGCGCAGACCTTCTCGTTGATGTGGCTGCTCAATCGCGCGTGCGAGGTGCAGGTCGCGACCCACGCGATCGGCGACGCACTGCCGATCGCGCCGCCGGTGCTCGAGGGCTGCGTGCGCGATTCGCTTAACTTCGATCCGAAGCACGGCGCGGGGCAGGACGCATTCGACGCGTTGCAGCGCATCGTCGATCGGATCGATCCGGGCTATCGCGCGTGAGGGCGCGGTGTCTGCGACGTCGGACTCGATCGCCGCGGCGACAATTGATTCGTGATGCTTGACGGCCCGCGAAGCGGAACGTGCCCGACGATGCGTGCACGCCACCCGGGCACGGGCAAAAAAAACGCGGCCGGATGGCCGCGTGAATACTCGCAGACTCCTTCGGACGAAGGAAACAAGCAACTGTGAGACGAAGTGTAGCGAAAGGCCGCGCGCGGATTCAGGGCTCCCGCTGCAAAGGTCTCTTCCAGGTTCCGTCAGGCTGGCGAGCGACGCAGCGGTGCCGGATCGGCGGCGATCGACTACCATCATGGAACGTCGCCGTCCGGGCGGCGTACCCCGTCGTACAAGGAGGATTCATGCCGAAGCTGCGTTTGCTCCAGGTGGCGTTGCTCGCGGGCGTCCTGGCCGCCGGCAGTGCCGCCGCCGAAACGGTGCGCCTGTCCGCCAGCCTGCAGCCGTCGAGCGAAGTGCCGCCCACCGCGACCAAGGGCGCCGGCGCCGTCGATGCGACCTACGACACGGCCACCCACATGCTGCAGTGGACGGTGACTTACGAACACCTCACGGGGCCGGCTACCGCCGCGCATTTCCACGGGCCCGCGCCGGTCGGCCAGAACGCCGGCGTGCAGGTACCGATCCCGAAGGACGCGCTCGCGAGCCCGATCAAGGGTTCGAAGGAGCTCACCGACTCGCAAGTGACCGACCTGATGGGCGGCAAGTGGTACTTCAACGTGCACACGAAGGAGCATCCGTCCGGCGAGATCCGCGGCCAGATGATGCCGGCGAACTGAGGCCGGCGTTTGATATAGAGGCTCCCGTCGAGCAGCGCGGCGACGATCGCACGTACCATCGTCACACTGCGACGACGGAGTGGGTGTTCGATGAGTTGGCAAAGCAAGTTCGCGTGCTGGCTGCTGCGCTGGCAGTTTCGTCCCGAGACCACGCGCCCGGTGCTCGATCCTGCCCGCGCGCGGCGCTTTACCGACCTGAGAATGATCGTGCCGCGTCGCGCGCCGTCGGGCTACCGGCTGCGCGAATGCTACGGTCCCGGCGACGCGCCGCTGCGCGGCGAATGGCTCGAACGCACCGATGCGGTCGCCGCTCGCGGGCCCGGCCGCACGCTGCTGTACTTCCACGGCGGCGGCTACTACTTCTGTTCGACGAAGACCCATCGGCCGCTCGTGTTCGGCCTCACGAAGCGCGCGGGCGTGCGCTCGTTCTCGCTCGACTACCGGCTCGCGCCCGAGAACCGCTTCCCGGCCGCGCTCGACGACGCGCTGGCCGCGTACCGGCAATTGCTCGCGCTTGGCACGCCGCCCGAGTCAATCGTGTTCGGCGGCGATTCGGCGGGCGGGGGCCTCGCGCTCGCGACGCTCGTCGCGCTGCGCGATCGCGGCGAGCCGTTGCCGGCAGGCGCGATCCTGTTCTCGCCGTGG
The DNA here is from genome assembly GCF_052372875.1 of Burkholderia sp. PR2. NCBI lineage: Bacteria > Pseudomonadati > Pseudomonadota > Betaproteobacteria > Burkholderiales > Burkholderiaceae > Burkholderia > Burkholderia sp. PR2. The sequence goes on along the minus strand of NZ_JBQRWH010000004.1, from coordinate 2,916,890 downwards.
ACCGACCTGGCCGGCACCGGCGACACGATGCGCAGCAACGACGGCCTCGACCCGATGTTCGCGGCCGCGGCGCTGCCGAAGGCAGCGAAGCTGTATCTGGGAGACGAATCGGCGACGCATCCGTACGCGTCGCCGCTCTATGCGGACTTCACGGGGCTGCCGCCGCTCTTCATCCAGGCCGGCAGCACCGAGGTGCTTCTCGACGATTCACGCCGTGTCGCCGACAACGCGAAGGCGGCCGGCGTGCCGGTGGAGATCGAGGTGTGGCCCGACATGCCGCACGTGTGGCAGCTGTACACGCCGATGGTGCCGGAGTCGCGCGACGCGCTCGACCGTGCGGCCGCGTTCCTGCGCCGCGTCGCGGTCGAGCGGGCGGTTCAGCGCGTGGGCGAGCCGTCGATCGCCTGATACGCGGCCTGCACGGCGACCGGGCCGTACTTGCGCTCGAGCCGGCGCACGGTGAAGTGGCCGTGCGCCATCTGCTGGAAGTGGTCGATGAACAGCGTGTTGACGGTCGCGCCGAGCACCGCGCCGATCGCCGGGATCGACTTCGCGGCCATCTGCTCGGTGACCTGTACCGAAAAGCGTGATGCCACAGTCTGCACGAGCTTGAACACCGCCGCCGAGCTGTGCGCGGCGACCCCTTTCGTCGTGATGTCGGACGACGCCTTCGAAATCGCCTGCGCGAGCGCGCCGCGCAGCACGAAATAGCCGAGATCGGCGTCCTCTTCCCGCTTGTCCGCGTTGCCGCCCATGCCGAGCACGGCCAGGCACTGCAACTGCGTATCCACCGAGCCCAGGTCCTCGCCCTCGCTGCGCGCGATGTCGCACACCGAGCGGAAGATCAGCGTGGTCGTCACCGGTAGCTCGACCGGCAGCGCGAGGAAACCGAACGCGCCGCCCGCCGCGCCGGTCGTCGCGACCGCGAGCTTGTGCAGCAGGTTGCTCGGCTTGTCCGGCTCGGCATCGGGCGTCTGCGGCTTGCCGAGCGTGCGCAGCGCGATGTTCAGGCACTTGCGCAGCGCAAGCTGCGTCGCGTCGTTGATCTTGCCGGTCGCGAAGTCGGGCAGCCGTGCGATCATCTTCTCGACTGGCGCGCCCAGCACGCCCGTCAGCTTCATCGTCAGCGACGGGCTTTCCAGCACCTGTTTCGCGCGCCGCAAGGCGTCCTGGTCGTCCGGCGACAGCGTCGCGGCAGGCGTGATTGAAATCGGTTCCATCTTTCTCCCTGGCGGCCATAGGCCCCAAATCCGTCGCCAGCCTAGATTACTCCGGCGTGCTAGAATTTTGAGATTGTTTGACTCGTCAAAAGTTGCATCAACAAAAAATGGCCGTCCATACTGCCGCCCACCATTCGAGCGGGCAAGTCCTGCCGTTCCGTGAATCGCTGCTGGCGATGATCGGGATTTCGTTCGTCACCATGCTCGTCGCGCTCGACCAGACGGTCGTCGGCACCGCGTTGCCGACCATCGTCGCCGAGCTCAAGGGGTTCGACCTGTATGCGTGGGTTGCGACCTCGTATCTGCTCAGTTCCGTGATCACCGTGCCGATCTTCGGCCGGCTCGGCGACTATTACGGCCGCAAGCCGTTCGTGATCGTGTCGATCGTCGTGTTCACCGGCGCGTCGGTGCTATGCGGGATGGCCAACGACATGCTGTTCCTGGTGCTGGCGCGCGGCCTGCAGGGGATCGGCGGCGGGATGCTGGTCGGCACCGCGTTCGCGTGCATTCCGGACCTGTTTCCCGATTCCGTCGTGCGGCTGCGCTGGCAGGTATTGATGAGCTCTGCGTTCGGCATTGCGAACGCGGTCGGGCCGTCGCTCGGCGGGATTCTGACCCAGTCGTTCGGCTGGCGTTCGGTGTTCTACGTCAACCTGCCGGTCGGCTTGCTGTCGCTGTTCTTCGTGTGGCGCTACCTGCCGCATCTGCGCCATGTCGAGCACGACCGCAAGATGCAGCTCGACTGGCCCGGCGCGCTGCTGATCGCGCTGTCGCTCGGCGCGCTCCAGCTGTTCGTCGAATGGCTGCCGAAGTATGGCGTCATGAGCTGGGCGTCGCTGCTGCTGGTCGTCGCGGTCGGCGCCGGCGTCGGCCTGTGGCATTGGGAAAAGCGCTGCACGCAGCCGATTCTGCCGTTCGACATGTTCGGCAACCGCGCGCTGTCGGCGCTGTTCGTGCTCGCGATCCTTGCCGGCTTCTCGATGTTCTCGCTGCTGTTCTACGCTCCGCTGCTGTTCCAGGGCGGCTTCGGGATGTCGCCGAAGGAGGCGGGGCTCGTGATCACGCCGCTCGTCGTGTTCATCACGATCGGCAGCATCATGAACGGCCGCGTCGTCACACGCATCCGCAATCCGAATACGATGCTGCACGTCGGTTTCGTGCTGTTCGCGATCGCGTGCGCGGGCATCGTCGTGTCGACGCACACGACGCCGACCTGGGTGCTGATGGCGCTGATGGTCGCCGGCGGCATCGGCCTCGGCTTCGTGCTGCCGAACCTCACCGTGTTCGCGCAGCAGACGGCCGGCCGCGAGCACCTCGGCATCGCGACGGCGCTGCTGCAGTCGCTGCGGATGGTCGGCGGGATGATCGGCACCGCGCTGACGGGCACGCTGGTCAACCAGATGTATTCGAGCGGCGTGCGCGATGCGTTGTCGGGCGACCACGCGCTGCAGTGGCACGCGCAACTCGCCGATCCGCAGATCCTGATCGACCGCGCCGCGCAGGGTGGTCTCGTCGCGGAACTGACCCGCGCCGGGCATAATGGCGCGCTGCTGCTGGAAGCGGCCCGCGAATCGCTGGTCGGCGCGATTCACCTGGGGGTCGCGATGGCGGCCGTCGTCGCCGTGGTGTCGGTGTGGCAGTGTCGCCGCGTGCCGCCGATCGCGCTGCGGCGCAAGATCGAACCGCATGTCGCGGCCGATTGAACGATTCACCGATTGAACGAGTAGACATCAGCGCATGGAAGAACAGGACCGCGTCGCGATCTTGCAGCAATTCGGACGCACGTATCGCGCATTCATGAGCGCGTTCGAAACGCACGTCGGGCAGCCGATGCCGCGCTGGCGCATCATGGTCGCGCTGCACACGATGGGCGGGCATTCGTCGCAGAAGAAGCTCGTCGAGGTGTTGCGCATCGATCCGGGCGCGCTCACGCGCCAGCTGAAATCGCTCGACGCGCTCGGCTGGATCGAGCGCGCGTCCGACGCCCGCGACAACCGCGTGACCAACGTCACGCTGACCGAAGACGGCCGCGCCGCGTTCGACGCGTGCCTGCCGCGCCGCAAGGCGTTTCTCGACCAGACGATGGCGCAACTGCCGGACGACGTGCTGACCGCGCTGTCGGGTGCGCTGGCGATGCTGGAGTCGCGGATTGCGGAAGTCGGCTCGACGCCGGCGCAGCACTGAAGGGCCGGGCGGAAGCGGCACGACGGGGCGCGCCCCGTCGACCGATCCGGATCGGCACGGCATGCGGGTCGCGCGAACCGGCCGCTAGCCGGCGTTTCACTTCATTTCATTCAGCTTCGTCTACAGCTCGATGCGCGTGCCCAGCAACGTGAGGAACTGCGCGAGCCATGCCGGATGCGCGGGCCACGCGGGTGCGGTGACGAACGGCGCGTCGGTCACGGCCGCATCGACCGGGATGTCCGCGTACTCGCCGCCCGCGAGCTTCACTTCCGGCGCGCAGGCCGGGTAGGCCGAGATGCGCTTGCCGCGGATCACGTCGGCGGCCGCGAGCAGCTGCGCCGCATGGCAGATCGCGGCGATCGGCTTGCCGGCTTCGGCGAACGCGCGCACCAGCGCGATCACCTTCGCATCGAGACGCAGGTACTCGGGCGCGCGGCCGCCCGCGATCGCGAGCGCGTCGTAGGCCGACGCATCGACATCGTCGAACGTCGCGTTCAGCGTGAAGTTGTGGCCGGGCTTTTCGGTGTAGGTCTGGTCGCCCTCGAAATCGTGGATCGCGGTCTTGACCTTGTCGCCCGCGCGCTTGCCCGGGCAGACCGCATCGACGTGATGACCGACGGCCTGCAGCGCCTGGAACGGCACCATCGTTTCGTAGTCTTCGGCGAAATCGCCGGTCAGGAACAGGATCTTCTTCGCGGCCATGGCTTTCTCCATTCAACAGCGTTGAGGGCCCGTTCGCGCCGCGTACGGCAGACGGCGCTGCGGCGGCGAAGCGGCCCCGAGGACGAAAGCGCAGTGTACTCCGGCCGCTTGAAGCGCGCGTGACGGCCGCCCCGCGCGGCGGCAGGGCGGTGTGCGCGGAGCTTCAGAAGAAGGTTTCGACGACTTCCGTCACGCGGAACTGCGGATCGAGGACGAGCAGCTGGCGCCACTTGTCGAACGTCAGGCACGGGTGCGAGATGTCGAACGCGACCATGTCGCCGACCTTCACGTCCGCGCCCGGCGGGATCTGCAGGTACGCGTGCTGGTCCATCATCCCGGTGACGGCCCAGCCTTCGCTCGCGGCGACATCGCGCGGCGCGCTGTCGCGGCCCGGGCGGAAGTGGCGCGCCGGCTCGGGCAGGCCCGCGTCGAACGCTGCGTCGCGCTTGCCGAGCGCGATGATCGCGCGATCCTGCTCGGGCACCGACTGCACGTATGCCCACAGCTGCAGCGCCGGCAGCAGCCCTTCGCCCATCCTGCGGGCGATCGGGTTGCGCGCGAACACGTCGGTCTGCGCCTTCTTGTAGATGCCGACGTCGTGCGTCAGATAGCAGCCCGGACGCAGCACGACTTCCGCAAAACCGGCGTCGGATGCCTTCGCGAATTCCTCCGCGACCACGTCGTACCACGCCGACCCGGCGCCCGACAGGATCGCCGGCGTGCGCGCGAAGCGGCCGGCTTCGGCCAGCTCTCGCGTGAGCGCGACCGCGTCCTGCAGGAACGTGCGGATCTCGCCTTCCTCCTTCAGCACGCCTTCGTAGAGTTCGATGCCGGCCAGCTTCAGCGTGTCCGGATAGCGCGCGATTGCGTCGAGCACGGCCTGGCGTTGGGCGGCGTCGCGCACACCCGCGCGGCCGCCTGGCACGCCGAGCTCGAGCAGGACGTTCAGCGTCTTCTTCGCGTCGCCGAAGAAACGGCCGAGCTGGTCGACGCCGTCGGCCGAATCGACGAGGCAGAAGAATTCGAACTCGGGATCGGACAGCAGCTGAGCGATGATCGTCATGTTCTGGCGGCCGACCAGCTGGTTCGCGAGCAGCACGCGCCGTACGCCGCCGTGATACGCGGCCTGCGTCTGGTGCGCGGTCGCGAGCGTGATGCCCCATGCGCCGGCGTCGAGCTGGCGGCGGAACAGTTGCGGCGCCATCGTCGTCTTGCCGTGTGGCGCGAACTTCACGCCGTACTGCTGGACGAACGCCTGCATCCAGTTCAGATTGTGTTCGATGCGATCCGCGTACAGCACGGCGGCCGGCAGGCTGACGTCTTCCGCAAGCAGGTTCCACTCGAGGCGGCCCGCGTCGTCGAGCGGCACGCTCGCGCTCGGCAGGTTGCCGAGGCCCTTGCCCAACGGATTGATTGTCGGTTCCTGATAGTTTGTAACTTTCATGTCATCCCGCTCCATCATCACTATGCATTGCACTGAAGTTGACACGCAGATGGTACAGAAAGTAGCATCGGCGCGGTGATGTTATTTAGTAACATGAGGCGCCACACACTTTTCAGCAGATGAATTCGCACGCTACCCCGTCCGCTCCGTTCGCAGCCGGGCAACCGGCTTCGGTCGCCCAGCCGGTCCTCGACATCGTCGCGCGGATTGCCGAATGTGCGCCCGAGTTGCGCGAGGCCGAACGCAAGGTCGCCGCATTCATCCTCGCCGATCTCGCGCGCGCCGCGCATGCGAGCATCGGCGCGCTCGCGCGCGACGCGGAGGTCAGTGTCGCGACGGTCACGCGTTTCGCGAAGGCGGTGGGCTGCCGCGACGTGCGCGAACTGAAGGTGCTCGTTGCGCAGGCGGCGGCCGTCGGCCAGCGCTTTCTCGTGCCGGCCGATGAGCATCCGGAAGAAGACGCGAGCCCCGCATCGGTCGTCTACGACGAAATCCGCGTGGCACTCGCGCACAACCACCAGTTGCTGCGCAACACGTCGTTCGACGCGGCGGCCGACCTGCTCGCCGGCGCGAAGATGATCTACGTGTACGGGCAGGGCGGCGGCTCGACCGCGCTCGCCGACGAATTGCGCTTCCGGCTCGTGCGCTTCGGCCGGCCGGTCGCGACCTACCAGGACAGCCTGCTGCAGCGGATGGTGTCGGCGACGCTGTCGCGCGACGCCGTGGTCGTCGCGCTGTCGGTGAGCGGGCGCGTGCCCGAACTGCTCGAGAGCTGCCGTCTCGCGAAGCGCTACGGCGCGAAGCTGATCGCGATCACCGCGCCGGCTTCGCCGCTCGCGAAGCTCGCCGACCACCTGATCCCGGTCGTCGCGTTCGAAACCGATTTCATTTACAAGCCTTCGACATCGCGCTACGCGATGATGATGGCGATCGACGTGCTCGTCACCGGCGTCGCATTGCGGCTCGGCGATGCGGGCCGAGAATCGCTGCGCCGCATCAAGCATGCGCTCGATGCGCACCGCGGCGGCGGAGACCGTCAACCGGTAGGAGACTGACCATGCATTCGCATCCCGAAGCCGCCGATACGCTGATCGTCGGCGCGCAGCTGTACGACGGCACCGGCGCGCCGCCCGTCACGCGCGACGTCGCGATCCGCAGCGGTGTGATCGCGGCGATCGGCAATCTGTCGAACTGGCTTGCCGAGACCGTCGTCGATGCGAACGGCCGCGCGCTCGCGCCGGGCTTCGTCGACGTGCACACGCACGACGACACGCACGTGATCCGCGCGCCGGAGATGCTGCCGAAGATCTCGCAGGGTGTGACGACGGTGATCGTCGGCAACTGCGGGATCAGCGCGTCGCCGGTGACGCTCGCGGGCGATCCGCCCGATCCGATGAACCTGCTCGGCGAGCGTGGCGCGTTCCAGTACCCGACCTTCGCCGCCTATGTCGCGGCCGTGAGCGACGCGCGTCCGGCCGTGAACGTCGCGGCGCTCGTCGGGCACACCGCGCTGCGCAACAACCAGATGGACCGCCTCGATCGCGCGGCGACCGACGGCGAAATCGCCGGCATGCGCGCGCAGCTCGAGGAGGCGCTCGCGAACGGCGCGCTGGGGTTGTCGTCGGGCCTCGCGTACGGCTCCGCGTTCGCGGCGCCGACCGAAGAGGTGATGGCGCTCGCCGAGCCGCTCGCGAACGCGGGCGCGCTGTACACGACGCACATGCGCACCGAGTTCGACGCGATCCTCGACGCGATGGAAGAGGCGTACCAGGTTGGCCGCCATGCGCGCGTGCCGGTCGTGATCTCGCACCTGAAGTGCGCGGGCCCGTCGAACTGGGGGCGCAGCACGGAAGTGCTCGCGTCGCTCGAAGGCGCGCGCCGCTACCAGCCGGTCGGCTGCGACTGCTATCCGTACAGCCGCAGTTCGTCGACGCTCGACCTGAAGCAGGTGACGGGCGACATCGACATCACGATCACGTGGTCGGAGCCGCACCCGGAGGTGGCGGGCAAGCTGCTGAAGGCGATCGCTGCCGACTGGGGCGTGACCGAGCAGGAAGCCGCGCAACGCATCCGCCCGGCGGGCGCCGTGTACCACAACATGTCCGAGGACGACGTGCGGCGGATTCTGTCGCATCCGGCGACGATGGTCGGCTCCGACGGCCTGCCGAACGATCCGCTGCCGCATCCGCGGCTGTGGGGCGCATTCCCGCGCGTGCTCGGCCACTACGTGCGCGACACGAACCTGCTGCCGCTCGAGGAGGCGATCCGCAAGATGACGTCGCTGTCCGCGCGCCGCTACGGGATCGCGCGGCGCGGCGAAGTGCATGTCGGCTACCACGCGGATCTCGTGCTGTTCGATCCGGCGCGTGTGATCGATGCCGCGACGTTCGAGAAGCCGCAGCAGCCCGCGCACGGGATCGACGCGGTGTGGGTGAACGGCGTGCTCACGTATGAAAACGGCCATCCGACCGGCGAGCGCGCCGGCGGCTTCGTCGCGCGCGGCGAGCGCGTGCCGGCGAGTGCCGACGCCGCGTTCTGAGCGCGGTCGTCGTTCCGATCTGCCGCGCGTGCCGTCGTCGGTGCGCGCATCCGCAACCGTGCGTTGCATGGGCCGGAGCCAGCGCTGACGCGCGGGCTGCGGTCGACATACAAGGAGTGAAACGATGAAGCGATATGGCGTGGGCGAAGCGAAGGGAACGGGCGGCCAGGTGATGCCGTTTGCACGTGCGGTCGAGGCCGATGGCTGGCTGTACGTGTCGGGCCAGACGCCGATGGTGAACGGCGAGGTCGTCGAAGGCGGCATCGTCACGCAGTCGAAGCAGACGATCGAGAACGTGATCGCGATCCTGAAGGAAGCCGGCTACGGCCTCGAGCACGTCGTGCGCTGCGGCGTGTGGCTCGACGACGCGCGCGATTTCGCATCGTTCAACAAGGTGTTCGTGTCGTACTTCGGCGAGCATCCGCCGGCACGCGCATGCGTGCAGTCGAGCATGGTCATCGACTGCAAGGTCGAAGTCGACTGCATCGCTTACAAGGCGCCGGCGAAGTAACGCACCCGCGCAATCCCCGGCGCACAGTGAAACAGCCCCGTCGACGCGAGCCGGCGGGGCTGTTTCGTTTCGGGCGGGCCGGTGTTACTGCCGCGCGGTCCGCGCGTTGTCCGGCATCGGCTGGTTGTAGTTGGTGCGGAACGGATTGATGTCGAGCCCGCCGCGGCGCGTATAGCGCGCATAGACGGCGAGCTTCACCGGTTTGCACGCATGCAGGATGTCGAGGAAGATCCGCTCGACGCACTGCTCGTGAAAGCCCGTGTGGTTGCGGAACGAGATGATGTAGCGCAGCAGCCCCGCGTGATCGATCTGCGGCCCGACGTAGTGAATTTGCACGCTGCCCCAGTCGGGCTGGCCGGTGACCGGGCAGTTCGAGCGCAGCAGATCGGACACGAGCGTTTCCTCGACCGGCGCTTCGTCCTCGGCCGCCGACAGCAGCGACGGATCGGGTTCGTACACGTCGGTGTCGAGGTCGAGCCGGTCGAGCGACAGTCCGTCGAGCTCTTCCATCTCGAGCTTGCCGAAATCGTGCGCCGACACGAGCTGCACCGAGACGCTCGCGCCGCATGCGGCCGAGACGTCGCGCTTGAGCGTGTCGCGCACCGCGTCGATCGAGTCGAACTTCGACTGCGCGAACGAGCCGAGATACAGCTTGAACGACTTCGATTCGACGATGTTCGGCGATTCGGCCGGCACGTAGAAGGTCGCGACCGCGACCTGCGGCTTGCCGCGCGCATTGAGCCACGACAGCTCGTAGGCGTTCCAGATGTCGGTGCCGAAGAACGGCAGCGCGGCCGTGATGCCGAGCTGCTCGCGCGCGCCCGCGCGCGGGATCGGGAACAGCAGCGACGCGTCGTACTGGGCTGCGTAGACGGTGGCCTTGCCGAGCGGGGAGTGTTCGGGATTCATTGCGCGAAGCCTTTACGACAGGAAGAGGCGGTAAGCCGGATTGGCGCTCTCTTCGACATACGGATAGCCGAGCGCCGCGAGGAAGCGTTCGAATTCGGCGCGATCGGCCTGCGGCACCTGCAGCCCGACGAGGATCGAGCTGTAGTCCGCGCCCTGGTTGCGGTAGTGGAACAGGCTGATGTTCCAGTCCGGCGCCATCGACGACAGGAACTTCATCAGCGCGCCCGGCCGCTCCGGGAATTCGAAGCGGAACAGGCGTTCGTCAAGCGCAAGCGGCGAGCGGCCGCCCACCATGTAGCGGATGTGTTCCTTCGACAACTCGTCGTGCGTCAGGTCGACGGTCTTGAAGCCGTGCGACTCGAAGTTCGCGGCGATCTCGGCCGATTCGTCACGCCGCTTGATCTGCACGCCGACGAAGATGTGCGCGGATTGCGCATCGGCGATCCGGTAGTTGAACTCGGTCACGTTGCGGTCGCCCACGAGCGAGCAGAAGCGCTTGAAGCTGCCGCGCTCCTCGGGGATCGTGACCGCGAACACGGCTTCGCGCGCCTCGCCGACTTCCGCGCGTTCGGCAACGAAGCGCATCCGGTCGAAGTTCATGTTCGCGCCGGACGTGACCGCGACGAGCGTCTGGTTCTCGATGCCTTCGCGCTCCGCGTAGCGTTTCGCGCCCGCGACCGCGAGCGCGCCGGACGGTTCGAGCACGCTGCGCGTATCCTGGAACACGTCCTTGATCGCCGCGCACAGCGCGTCGGTGTCGACCGTCAGCACGCCGTCGAGGAATTCGCGGCAGAGCCGGAAGGTTTCCTCGCCGACGAGCTTCACCGCGGTGCCGTCCGCGAACAGGCCGACCTCGCTCAGCTCGACGCGCTCGCCCTTCTGCAGCGACTGCGCCATTGCGCACGAATCCTCGGCCTGCACGCCGAACACCTTGATTTCCGGCCGCACCGCCTTGACGTAGGCCGCCACGCCGGCCGCGAGCCCGCCGCCGCCGATCGGCACGAAGATCGCGTGAATCGGCCCCTGGTGCTGACGCAGGATTTCCATCGCGATCGTGCCCTGGCCGGCGATCACGTACGGATCGTCGAACGGGTGGACGAACGTGAGGTCGCGCTCCGCCTGCACCTTGACCGCGTGCGCGTAAGCATCGCTGTACGACTCGCCCGCCTGGATCACCTCGACGCTCGGGCCGCCGTGTGCGCGCACCGCATCCACTTTCACCTGCGGTGTCGTGATGGGCACGACGATCACCGCCTTGACGCCCATCCGTGCCGCCGAGAACGCGACGCCCTGTGCGTGGTTGCCGGCCGACGCGGTAATCACGCCGCGCGCGAGCGCGTCGGCCGGAATGTGCGCCATCTTGTTGTACGCGCCGCGCAGCTTGAACGAGAACACCGGCTGGTTGTCCTCGCGCTTCAGGTAGACGGGGTTGCGCAGTCGGGCCGACAGGTTGCGGGCGGATTCGAGTTCCGTCTCGAGCGCGACGTCGTAGACGCGCGCGGTAAGGATTTTCTTCAGGTAATCGTGGGATGCCATGGGCGCTCGCGTGCAGTGCGGAAGCAGACGGTAAAGGATCAATGATAGCGCCAAGGGTCCGTCCGCACGCAAGCGGCATGCCGGGCGTACGGTCGCGGAACCGCGCCGGCGGGCATGTTTGCCGCTCGGAATGTTCTTTTTTACCGGTTTAACCGCATGGTTACCGACCGGACGGACGGCGAATGCGAGCGCGAAATCGCGCCGAAGCAGGCCCGGCGCGGGTTGCGGCGAAAGCCCCACGCGCTGTCCGGCGTCTCACGGGCGGGCCGATCATGGGTTAGAATTCCGTTTTGAATCAAGGATCGGAAGATGCAGAGGCACCCTCGGATCGCCCCGTTGAAGCCGACGCCGCGCGCAGCCAGCCCCGCGGCGGAGCGGCATGCGCGCCGCGCGCGATCGTGCTGATGGCTCCGAGTGCCGCCAGGCCCCGCCGGCCCGGAACGGTGAGTTCAGACCCGCTCCGGCCCCATGCGAGATAGTCGCGCGCCTGGCACCAGAACAGATTTCCCCAAGATTGCGCCCACGCGCTTGCCGACGCCCGTGCACGGGGTATCGGCCCTCCGAGTCGTCCGAACATGAACGCACCACAAGTTTTCGATCCGAATGGCGCGGCCGCCGCCGTCGCCGCCGACCCCGCGCCCCGTCTGCGCGAGATTCCCTACAACTACACGTCCTTCTCCGACCGCGAGATCGTGATCCGTCTGCTCGGCGAGGAAGCGTGGTCGGTGCTCGACGAGCTGCGTGCCGAACGCCGCACGGGCCGCTCGGCACGGATGCTGTATGAAGTGCTCGGCGATATCTGGGTCGTGCGCCGCAACCCGTACCTGCAGGATGACCTGCTCGACAACCCGAAGCGCCGCGCGCTGCTGATCGAGGCGCTGAATCACCGCCTGACCGAGATCGGCAAGCGCCGTCGCGCCGACCTGACCGAGCACCGCGACGACGCGGGCCGCGAACGTGCGGGACGCGTCGAGATGCTCGAAGCCGCCGCGCAGCGCGCGGTCAACGAGTTCGCCGACGAATTCGAGAAAATGGCCGACCTGCGCCGCCGCGCGACCAAGGCGCTCGGCCGCTGCACGCAGAAGGACAACATCCGCTTCGACGGGCTGTCGCGCGTGTCGCACGTCACCGACGCGACCGACTGGCGCGTCGAATACCCGTTCGTCGTGCTGACCCCCGATACCGAAGCCGAGATCGCCGGCCTCATCAAGGCCTGCTTCGAGCTCGGCCTCACCGTGATCCCGCGCGGCGGCGGCACCGGCTACACGGGCGGCGCGGTGCCGCTCACGCCGTTCTCCGCGGTGATCAATACCGAGAAGCTCGAACAGCTCGGCGCGGTCGAGCTGACCGAGCTGCCGGGCGTCGCGCACAAGGTGCCGACGATCTTCTCCGGCGCGGGCGTCGTCACGCGCCGCGTGACCGAGGCGGCCGAGGCGGCCGGCTACGTGTTCGCGGTCGATCCGACCTCGCTGGACGCATCGTGCATCGGCGGCAACGTCGCGATGAACGCCGGCGGCAAGAAGGCCGTGCTGTGGGGCACCGCGCTCGACAACCTGGCCTGGTGGCGGATGGTCGACCCGGACGGCAACTGGCTCGAAGTCACGCGCCACGAGCACAACCAGGGCAAGATCCACGACATCGCGGTCGCGCGTTTCGAGCTGAAGTGGTTCGACGGCGCGTACGCGCCGGGCGAGAAGCTGCTGAAGAGCGAGATGCTCGAGATCGAAGGCCGCCGGTTCCGCAAGGAAGGCCTCGGCAAGGACGTCACCGACAAGTTCCTGGCCGGCCTGCCGGGCGTGCAGAAGGAAGGCTGCGACGGGCTGATCACGTCCGCGCGCTGGGTGCTGCACAAGATGCCCGCGCACACGCGCACCGTCTGTCTCGAATTCTTCGGCCAGGCGCGCGAGGCGATCCCGAGCATCGTCGAGATCAAGGATTACCTGTTCGAGACGTCGAAGCAGGGCGGCGCGATTCTCGCGGGCCTCGAGCACCTCGACGAGCGCTATCTGCGCGCGGTCGGCTACGCGACCAAGAGCAAGCGCAACGCATTCCCCAAGATGGTGCTGATCGGCGACATTGTCGGCGATGACGCCGATGCGGTCGCGCACGCGACGTCCGAAGTGATCCGGATGGCGAACGGCAAGAGCGGCGAAGGCTTCGTCGCGATCAGCGCGGAGGCGCGCAAGCGCTTCTGGCTCGACCGCAGCCGCACGGCCGCGATCGCGAAGCACACGAACGCGTTCAAGATCAACGAGGACGTCGTCATCCCGCTGAACCGGATGGGCGAGTACACCGACGGCATCGAGCGGATCAACATCGAGCTGTCGCTGAAGAACAAGCTGCAGCTGGTCGACGCGCTCGAAGCGTTCTTCCGCGCCGGCAACCTGCCGCTCGGCAAGACCGACGACGCGAATGAAATCCCGAGCGCCGAACTGCTCGAGGATCGCGTGCAACAGGCGCTGGAGCTGCTCAAGCGCGTGCGTGCGCGCTGGGAATTCGTGCGCGACCGGCTCGACCAGCCGCTGCGCGAGGCGCAGCACTATCTCGTGCAGCTCGGCTACGAGGCGCTCGCCGAGAAGTTCGCCGATCGGGCGGACGATCAGCCGGGCGCGACCGTGTTCCACGTCACGCAGGACCGCACGGTGCGCATCTCGTGGAAGCAGGAGATCCGCGCGGAGCTGCGCGCGATCTTCAACGGCGGCGCGTTCAAGCAGATCCTCGACGAGGCGCAGGCGATCCACAAGCAGGTGCTGCGCGGGCGCGTGTTCGTCGCGCTGCACATGCACGCAGGCGACGGCAACGTTCACACGAACCTGCCGGTCAACTCCGACAACTACGAGATGCTGCAGGACGCCCACGCGGCGGTCGCGCGCATCATGACGCTCGCGCGTTCGCTTGACGGCGTGATCTCCGGCGAACACGGCATCGGCATCACGAAGCTCGAGTTCCTGACCGACGACGAGATCGCCGAATTCCGCGCGTACAAGCAGCGCGTCGACCCGAACGGCCGCTTCAACAAGGGCAAGCTGCTCGAAGGCGCCGACCTGCGCAACGCTTATACGCCGAGCTTCGGGCTGATGGGCTACGAGTCGCTGATCATGCAGCAGTCCGACATCGGCGCGATCGCCGATTCGGTGAAGGACTGCCTGCGCTGCGGCAAGTGCAAGCCGGTGTGCGCGACGCACGTGCCGCGCGCGAACCTGCTGTACAGCCCGCGCAACAAGATTCTCGCGACCTCGCTGCTGGTCGAGGCGTTCCTGTATGAAGAACAGACGCGCCGCGGCGTGTCGATCAAGCACTGGGACGAGTTCAACGACGTGGCCGACCACTGCACGGTGTGCCACAAGTGCGCGACGCCGTGCCCGGTGAAGATCGACTTCGGCGACGTCACGATGAACATGCGCAACCTGTTGCGCAAGATGGGCAAGAAGAAATTCAACGCCGGCAATGCGGCGGGCATGTTCTTCCTGAACGCGACCAATCCGCAGACGATCAACGCCGCGCGCAGCGTGATGATGGGCGTCGGCTACAAGGTGCAGCGCTTCGCGAACGACATGCTGAAGAAGGTCGTGACGAAGCAGACGCAGCACCCGCCGGCGACGGTCGGCAAGCCGCCCGTGGTCGAGCAGGTGATCCACTTCGTCAACAAGAAGATGCCGGGCAACCTGCCGAAGAAGACGGCGCGCGCGCTGCTCGACATCGAGGACAACAAGATCGTGCCGATCATCCGCAACCCGAAGTCGACGACCGTCGATTCGGAAGCGGTGTTCTACTTCCCGGGCTGCGGCTCCGAGCGCCTGTTCTCGCAGGTCGGGCTGGCTACGCAGGCGATGCTGTGGGAGGCGGGCGTGCAGACCGTGCTGCCGCCGGGCTACCTGTGCTGCGGCTATCCGCAGCGCGGCTCGGGCCAGTACGACAAGGCCGAGAAGATCGTCACCGACAACCGCGTGCTGTTCCACCGGGTCGCGAACACGCTGAACTACCTCGACATCAAGACGGTGGTCGTGTCGTGCGGCACCTGCTACGACCAGCTCGCGGGCTACGAATTCGACAAGATCTTCCCGGGCTGCCGGATCATCGACATCCACGAGTTCCTGCTCGAGAAGGGGATGAAGCTCGACGGCGTGACGGGCACGCGCTACATGTATCACGACCCGTGCCACACGCCGATCAAGACGATGGACCCGGTCAAGCTCGTCAACGAGCTGATGGGCACGGAGAAGGACGGCTACAAGATCGAGAAGAACGACCGTTGCTGCGGCGAATCGGGCACGCTCGCGGTCACGCGCCCGGACGTGTCGACGCAGGTCCGCTTCCGCAAGGAAGAAGAGATCCGCAAGGGTGCCGCGAAGCTGCGCAGCATCCCGGTCGTCGCCGACGGCGCGAGCGCACCGGCGCCGGCCGCGAACGGCGGCCCGGACGTGAAGATCCTGACGAGCTGCCCGTCGTGCCTGCAGGGCCTGTCGCGCTACAACGAGGATGCGAACATCGAGGCCGACTACATCGTGGTCGAGATCGCGCGCCAGGTGCTCGGCGAGAACTGGATGGCCGACTATGTCGCACACGCGAACAATGGCGGGATCGAGCGCGTGCTGGTCTAATGCGGGCATGACGACCGCCCGGCCGGGCCAAGGATGAGAGCGGGCGCCTGCGCTGAAGCGCCGGCGCCCGTCCACATGGGAGCGACGATGGAATGCGTGTTTTGCCGTGAAGACGGCGGCGAGGTGCTCTGGCAGGACGATGCGCTGCGCGTCGTGCTGGCGACGGGCGAGCACGACTACCCGGGTTTCTGCCGGGTGATCTGGGGCGCGCACGTGGCCGAGTTCTCCGATCTCGGCGAACCCGAGCGGGCACACCTGATGCGCGTGGTCTACGCGGTCGAACGGGCAGTGCGCCGCGTGATGCAGCCGAACAAGGTGAATCTCGCGAGCCTCGGCAACATGGTGCCGCACGTGCACTGGCACGTGATCCCGCGCTTCTCCAACGACGCCCATTTCCCGCAGCCCGTCTGGGCGCCGCGCCAGCGCAGCGTGTCAGAGGCGCTGCTGCGCGCGCGCGCGGCGCAGGCCTCGCTGCTGCACAATGCGGTGCGCGAGGAAATTCAACGCATGACAGATTCGAGGCAGCCATGAGCGGTTTGACTTCCACGACGCCGATTCCGTCCGGCGTCGTCGTGCACGCGGTGTCGCGCGTGCTTGAATTGCAGTACCCGAACGGCGAGAGCTACCGGATTCCGTTCGAGCTGATGCGCGTTTATTCGCCGTCGGCCGAGGTGCGCGGCCACGGGCCAGGCCAGGAGACGCTGCAGACGGGCAAGCGCGAAGTGACGATCACCGCGCTCGAGGGTGTGGGCAACTACGCGCTGCAGCCGACGTTCTCGGACGGCCATTCGACCGGCATCTACTCGTGGGATCTGCTGTACGAACTGGCGACGCAGCAGGACGCGCTGTGGCGCGACTATTTCGACAAACTGAAGGCGGCGGGCGTCGAGCGCGACGCGCCGATGCAGGCGGCCCCCGCGCCGCACGGCCACTGCCACTGAAATCGACGGCGCCCGATCGGCGCCGTCTTGCCATTAACTGAGGATCAACGCGATGAGCAAAACCCACTTCGGCTTCGAAAGCGTCGAGGAAACCGAAAAAGCGAAGAAAGTGGCGGGTGTGTTCCATTCGGTCGCGAGCAACTACGATCTGATGAACGACCTGATGTCGGCGGGCATGCACCGCGCGTGGAAGGCGTTCACGATCGCGCAGGCGAACGTGCGCCCCGGCTTCAAGGTGCTCGACATCGCGGCTGGCACGGGCGACCTGACCAAGGCGTTCGCGAAGGCGGCGGGCCCGACGGGCGAGGTCTGGCACACCGACATCAACGAATCGATGCTGCGCGTCGGCCGCGACCGGCTGCTCGACAAGGGCATCGTGACGCCGTCGCTGCTGTGCGACGCCGAGAAAACCCCCTTTCCGGACAACTACTTCGATGTGGTCACGGTCGCGTTCGGGCTGCGCAACATGACGCACAAGGACGCCGCGCTCGCCGAGATGCGCCGCGTGACGAAGCCCGGCGGCCGCGTGATGGTGCTGGAATTCTCGAAAGTCTGGGATCCGCTGAAAAAAGCGTACGATTTGTATTCTTTCAAAGTATTACCGTGGCTTGGCGACAAGTTCGCGAAAGATGCCGAAAGTTACAGGTATCTTGCTGAATCTATCCGGATGCACCCCGATCAGGACACGCTGAAGACGATGATGGAACAAGCGGGCCTCGACGCCGTCAAATATTACAATTTGTCAGGTGGCGTGGTAGCTTTACACATGGGAACCAAGTACTAAGGGGTTCTTTCCATACATTCGCCTTACATCTGGAGAAAGTGATGTCCGAATCGCGTTCGTTGTTCAACCGTAGCAAGCCGTCGAAGCCGTGGGCTCGACGGGTCGGCACGCTGCTGATGGTCGGCCTGCTCACGGCCGGCACGTTCGCATCGCTCGATGCCGAAGCCAAGCGCATGGGCGGCGGGCGCAGCATCGGCCGTCAAAACTCCACCGTCACGCAGCGCCAGGCCACGCCGCCCGCGCAGCAGCCGATGCAGCAGGCCGCGCCGACGCAGGCGCAGCGCGCGAACCCGGCCGCACCGGCTCCGGCCGCGCAGCCGAACCGCTCGCGCTGGCTCGGGCCGATCGCCGGTCTCGCGGCCGGCCTCGGCATCGCGGCGCTGCTGTCGCACTTCGGCCTGGGCGGCGCGTTCGCGAGCATGATGGCGAACGTCATCGTGATCGCATTGCTCGCGATGGTCGGCATCTGGCTGATCCGCAAGTTCATGAACCGTCGCCGCCCGCACGAACCGGCGTACTCGGTGGGCGGTTCGGCATCGTCGTCGGGCGGCTACTCGCAGAGCCCGTCGTTCCAGCAGGGCAGCACCGGTAACAACTATGCCGGCAGCGGCAGCAGCTATGCGAACGAAGCGCAAGGCGTGTTCGGCGGCGGCGCAGCCGCCGCCGGCGCGGCGGGCGCGATGGCGGCCGCGCCGCTGCAGGTGCCGGCGGGCTTCGACACCGAAGCGTTCCTGCGCAGCGCGAAGGTCTATTTCGTGCGCCTGCAGGCCGCGTGGGACCAGGGCAACCTGGCCGACATCCGCGAGTTCACGACGCCCGAAATGTTCGCCGAGATCAAGATCGACCTCGATTCGCGCGGCAACGAGTCGAACCAGACCGACGTCGTGCAGCTCGACGCGGAGCTGGTCGCGATCGAGGATCGCGGCATCGAGCAGTCGGCGAGCGTGCGCTTCCACGGGCTGATCCGCGAATCGGCGAATGCGTCGGCCGCACCGTTCGACGAGGTGTGGAACCTGTCGAAGTCGGGCAGTCAGGGCTGGCTGCTCGCGGGCATCCAGCAACTCAACACGCATTGAGCGTGACCGGCGGCCCGCGCCGCCGGATGCCTGGTCGACGGCTGCCGCACTGCGACCGCTTGCCGCCTGGGTGTGCGGTTGGCCGCGGTCTACCGACGATCCGACGTTACAATAGAAACCCGCGTGGGCGCCCGGCCCGCGCGGGTTTTTTCTTTCCCAGCCCGATGACCTTTGCCGCCAAGCCTTTTGCTGCTGCTGTCAATCACCTGCTCGCGCGCGAATCGTGGGCGCGCGACCGCCTGATCCCCTACGCGGGCAAGACCGCCCGGCTCGACGTGCCGCCCGTCACGCTGACGCTGCTCGTGCAGCCCGACGGCTATCTGTCCGCTGTGGAAGCGCACGATGCGAAACACGTCGACGTGTCGATCGCACTCGCGGGCGACACCGTCGCCGCATTCCTGCAGGGCGGCCAGGCGGCCGTGATGAAGCACGTGAAGATCGAGGGGGACGCGGAGTTCGCGACGCAGATCGCGAAGCTGGCCGAGCACCTGCGCTGGGAACCTGAGGAAGATCTCGCGAAGCTGGTTGGCGACGCGGCGGCGCACCGGATCGCGACGGTCGTGCGCGACGCCGGCGCGCGCGCGCGCCGCACCGGCCGCAACGTGCTCGATTCCGTCGCCGAATACTGGCTCGACGAAAACCCGCAAGTCGTCCGGCGCACGGTGCTCGGCGGTTTCGACGCCGAACTGGCGCGTGCGCGCGATGCGCTCGCGCGGGTCGAAAAGCGGGTCGAGCGACTCGAACAAAAAATCGGCGCGCGCACGGGCTCCGGCCCGCGCGGCGCGCACTGAGGGCCGCAGGGCATGCGCATTTTCCGTTTCATCAAGATTGTCTACACCGTCATCCGCTTTGGCCTCGACGAAGTGATGCTGTCCCGGATCGACGACCGGCGCGTGAAGCTGCTGTTGCGGATCACGACGATCGGCCGCCGCTATTCCGATCCGCCCGCCGTGCGGCTGCGTCACGCGCTCGAAAGCCTCGGCCCGATCTTCGTGAAGTTCGGCCAGGTGCTGTCGACACGCCGCGACCTGCTGTCGGTCGATTTCGCGAACGAACTCGCGAAGCTGCAGGACCAGGTGCCGCCGTTCGATTCGGCGGTCGCGATCGCGATCATCGAGAAGTCGCTCGGCGCGCCGGTCGACGAGCTGTTCGACGAATTCGAGCGCGAGCCGGTCGCGAGCGCGTCGATCGCGCAGGTGCACTTCGCGAAGCTCAAGCAGGGCGTGCACGCGGGCAAGGCCGTCGCGGTCAAGGTGCTGCGCCCGAACATGCTGCCGGTGATCGATTCGGACCTCGCGCTGATGCGCGACATCGCGACGTGGACGGAGCGCATGTGGGCAGACGGCCGGCGCCTGAAGCCGCGCGAAGTCGTCGCCGAATTCGACAAGTATCTGCACGACGAACTGGACCTGATGCGCGAGGCCGCGAACGGCAGCCAGCTGCGCCGCAACTTCGCGGGCCTCGACCTGCTGCTCGTGCCCGAGATGTTCTGGGATTTCTCGACGTCGCAGGTGCTCGTGATGGAGCGCATGACCGGCGTGCCGATCAGCCAGGTCGAGACGCTGCGCTCGGCCGGCGTCGACATCAAGAAGCTCGCGCGCGAAGGCGTCGAGATCTTCTTCACGCAGGTGTTCCGCGACGGTTTCTTTCATGCGGACATGCACCCGGGCAACATCCAGGTGAGCCTCGATCCGAACACGTTCGGCCGCTATATCGCGCTCGATTTCGGGATCGTCGGCGCGTTGTCGGATTTCGACAAGAACTACCTCGCGCAGAACTTCCTCGCCTTCTTCAAGCGCGACTACCACCGCGTCGCGACGCTGCACCTCGAATCGGGCTGGGTGCCGCCCGAGACACGCGTCGAGGAGCTCGAAAGCGCGATCCGCGCGGTGTGCGAGCCATATTTCGACCGCGCACTGAAGGACATCTCGCTCGGTCAGGTGCTGATGCGTCTGTTCTCGACGTCGCGCCGCTTCAACGTCGAGATCCAGCCGCAGCTCGTGCTGCTGCAGAAGACGATGCTGAACGTCGAGGGGCTCGGCCGTTCCCTCGATCCTGAACTCGACCTGTGGAAGACGGCGAAGCCGTATCTCGAGCGCTGGATGACCGAGCAGATCGGCCTGCGCGGCTGGTACGAGCGCTTCAAGGTCGAAGCGCCGCAGTGGAGCAAGACGCTGCCGCAACTGCCGCGCCTGATCCACCACGCGATGGCGGCGCACCACGACGCACCGCGCGCGGCGAGCGAGGACCTGATGCGTCAGATCCTCGTCGAGCAGAAACGTACCAACCGGCTGCTTCAGGCATTGCTGATCTTCGGCCTTGCCGTCGGCGTCGGGGCGCTCGTCGCGCGCGTGCTGCTCGCGCTCGCATACGGCGCATGACCGAAGGGAGCCGCGCGATGTCCGAACCGAAACGACCGCCCGCATCGAGCACCGCCGATTTCGAGACGCGCGACCCCGGCAACGCCGCGTTCTGGGACGAGCGTTTCGCGCGCGGCGTGACGCCGTGGGAGTTCGGCGGCGTGCCGAACGGGTTTCGCGCGTTTGCCCAGCGCCTCGAGCCTTGTGCGGTGCTGATTCCGGGCTGCGGCAGTGCGCAGGAGGCCGGCTGGCTCGCGCAGGCCGGCTGGCCCGTGCGCGCGATCGATTTCTCGGCGCAGGCGGTGGCGGCGGCGAAGGCGCAGCTCGGCGCGCATGCGGACGTCGTGGAGCAGGCCGATTTCTTCGCGTACCGACCGCCGTTCGATGTGCAGTGGGTGTACGAGCGCGCGTTCCTGTGCGCGTTGCCGCCGAGCCTGCGCGCCGGCTATGCGGCGCGGATGGCCGAACTGCTGCCCGCCGGTGCGCTGCTGGCCGGTTATTTCTTCGTGACGGCGAAACCAAAGGGGCCGCCGTTCGGCATCGAGCGCGCGGAACTCGATGCGCTGCTCGCGCCGCACTTCGAACTGATCGAGGATCTGCCGGTGACCGATTCGCTGGCCGTGTTCGAAGGGCACGAGCGCTGGCTCACGTGGCGCCGTCGCTGAAGCTCGGGCGTCGCGGCCGTTGCCGGAGCGCGCCGGGGTTTCAGCTATAATTCAAGGTTTTGCAAGCCGTTTCCAGTTTCTGCGGGAAAAATATCATGCCGATCTACGCCTATCGATGCGAAGCGTGCGGTTTCGCGAAGGACGTGCTCCAGAAGATGAGCGACGCGCCGCTGTCGCAATGCCCCGAATGCGGGAAGGATGCTTTTCGCAAGCAGGTCACCGCCGCCGGCTTCCAGCTGAAGGGCTCCGGCTGGTATGTCACCGATTTCCGCGGTGGCTCGAGCGGCACCAGCGCGCCGGCGACGGCGTCCGGCGACACGGCGGCAACACCGGCCGCCGCGGCGCCTGCGGCAGCCGCGCCCGCTGCCGCGAGCTCCGAAAGTACGACGACGAGCGCCGCGCCCGCCCCGGCTGCAGCGCCCGCCGCCAGCAGTTGACTGTCGCGGCCCGGCCGGGCCGCGACCAACCCGCGCTTCCGGCGCGGTTCATTGACGGCAGATGATGAAAAAGACGACCCTGAAAACGGTGTTCCTGACCGGCCTGCTGGTTCTCGTCCCGCTCGCGATCACGCTGTGGGTGCTCGGCCTCATCATCGGCACGATGGACCAGACGCTGCTGCTGTTGCCCGAATCGTGGCAGCCGGAGCGGATGCTCGGCTTCCACCTGCCGGGGATCGGCGCGGTGCTGACGCTCGCGTTCATCTTCGTCGTCGGGCTGGCCACGCAGAACTTCATCGGCCAGAAGCTCGTCACGTGGTGGAACGCGGTCGTGCGTCACATCCCGGTCGTCGGGCCGATCTACACGAGCGTCAAGCAGGTGTCGGACACGCTGCTGTCGAGCAGCGGCAACGCGTTCCGCAAGGCGCTGCTGATCGAATACCCGCGTCGCGGCTCGTATACGATTGCGTTTCTGACCGGCACGCCCGGCGGCGACGTGGTCAACCATCTGACGGAAGAGTACGTGAGCGTGTACGTGCCCACGACGCCGAACCCGACGTCGGGCTTCTTCCTGATGCTGCCGAAGAGCGAAGTCATCGAACTCGACATGTCGGTCGATGCCGCGCTCAAGTACATCGTCTCGATGGGCGTCGTGGCGCCTTCGGCGCCCGCTCCGGCGCCCGCCCGTCGTCCCGTCGAGCCGCCGCTGTAAGTAAAGAATCATCGCCCGGGCCGCGCGTTGCGGCACCCGTTGATCAAACCGAACGAAAGCAAACATCATGTCGATGCGTACTGAATACTGCGGTCTCGTGACCGAACACCTGCTGGGCCAAACCGTGTCGCTGTGCGGCTGGGTGCAGCGCCGCCGCGATCACGGCGGTGTGATCTTCATCGACCTGCGCGATCGTGAAGGCCTCGTGCAGGTGGTGTGCGATCCGGATCGCGCGGAGATGTTCGCGACCGCCGAAGGCGTGCGCAACGAGTTCTGCGTGCAGATCAAGGGTCTCGTGCGCAACCGTCCGGAAGGCACGGTCAACGCCGGCCTGAAGAGCGGCAAGATCGAAGTGCTGTGCCACGAGCTGATCGTGCTGAACGCGTCGGTCACGCCGCCGTTCCAGCTCGACGACGACAACCTGTCGGAAACGACGCGTCTCACGCACCGCGTGCTCGACCTGCGCCGTCCGCAGATGCAGCACAACCTGCGCCTGCGCTACCGCGTCGCGATCGAAGCGCGCAAGTACCTCGACGAGCAGGGCTTCATCGACATCGAAACGCCGATGCTGACGAAGAGCACGCCGGAAGGCGCGCGCGACTACCTCGTGCCGTCGCGCGTGAACGCGGGGCAGTTCTTCGCGCTGCCGCAGTCGCCGCAGCTGTTCAAGCAGCTGCTGATGGTCGCGAACTTCGACCGTTACTACCAGATCACCAAGTGCTTCCGCGACGAGGACCTCCGTGCCGACCGTCAGCCGGAATTCACGCAGATCGACTGCGAGACGTCGTTCCTCGGCGAGCAGGAAATCCGCGACCTGTTCGAAGACATGATCCGTCACATCTTCAAGACGACGATCGACGTCGAACTCGACGCGAAATTCCCGGTGATGCCGTACTCGGAAGCGATGGCGCGTTTCGGTTCGGACAAGCCGGACCTGCGTGTGCAACTCGAATTCACCGAGCTGACCGACGCGATGAAGGACGTCGACTTCAAGGTGTTCAGCACGCCGGCCAACGCGAAGGACGGCCGTGTCGCGGCGCTGCGCGTGCCGAAGGGCGGCGAGCTGTCGCGCGGCGACATCGACGGTTACACGGAATTCGTGCGCATCTACGGCGCGAAGGGCCTCGCCTGGATCAAGGTCAACGAGAAGGCGAAGGGCCGCGACGGCCTGCAAAGCCCGATCGTCAAGAACCTGCACGACGCATCGATCGCGGCGATCCTCGAGCGCACCGGCGCTGAAGACGGCGACATCATCTTCTTCGCGGCCGACCGCGCGAAGGTCGTCAACGACAGCCTCGGCGCACTGCGCCTGAAGATCGGCCATTCGGAATTCGGCAAGGCGAACGGCCTCGTCCAGGCCGGCTGGAAGCCGCTGTGGGTCGTCGACTTCCCGATGTTCGAATACGACGACGAAGACGCGCGCTACGTCGCCGCGCACCACCCGTTCACCAGCCCGAAGGACGAGCACCTCGAGTACCTCGAGACGGATCCGGGCCGTTGCCTCGCGAAGGCGTACGACATGGTGCTGAACGGCTGGGAAATCGGCGGCGGCTCGGTGCGTATCCACCGCGAGGAAGTGCAGAGCAAGGTGTTCCGCGCGCTGAAGATCGGTGCGGAAGAAGCGCAGGCGAAGTTCGGCTTCCTGCTGGACGCGCTGCAGTACGGCGCGCCGCCGCACGGCGGTATCGCGTTCGGTCTCGACCGCATCGTCACGATGATGGCCGGCGCCGACTCGATCCGCGACGTGATCGCGTTCCCGAAGACGCAGCGTGCGCAGGATCTGCTCACGCAGGCGCCGAGCCCGGTCGACGAGCGTCAGCTGCGCGAGCTGCACATCCGTCTGCGTCAGCCGGAACAGCCGAAGGCGTAACGCTTGTCACAGGTCGTGTGCGCGGCGACGCGCGCACGACGCCCAACGAAAAAGGCGCCGTTGTGCGCCTTTTTCGCTTTTTGCGGTACAGTCGCAGCACTTGCCGCACGTTCGGGCCCAGGCCCGGCGCACGGCCCTGTGCCGCATGAAACAAAGATGACGAAGCCGCCGAAAATCCCCGAATCCGTTCTCGTCGTGATCTACACACCCGAACTCGACGTACTGGTGATCAAGCGTGCCGACCAGCCCGATTTCTGGCAATCGGTGACCGGATCGAAGGACGCGCTCGACGAGCCGCTCGCGCTCACGGCCGCGCGCGAAGTCGCCGAGGAAACCGGCATCTCGGTCGGGTCGCCCGACGTGCCGGCCACCGCGCTGATCGACTGGCACCACCGGATCGAATACAGCATCTATCCGCAATACCTGCATCGCTATGCGCCGGGCGTCACGCGCAATATCGAGCACTGGTTCGGCCTGTGCGTGCCGCGCCGCGTCGACGTGACGCTGTCGCCGCGCGAGCATGTCGACTACGCATGGCTGCCGTTCCGCGAAGCGGCCGCGCGCTGCTTTTCGCCATCGAATGCCGAAGCGATCCTGCAACTGCCCGTGCGCGTGTCGCTCGCGCAATCGCCGCACGGCTCTTCCGCATGAATGCGGAAACCCGCAAGCGCTTCGCGCAATTGCGGCAGATGTTCCTGCAGGAGCGCGGCTCCGCGTCGCGGCTCGCGTTCACGGCCGGCAACACGGTGCGCCTTTGCGAGACCGGCAACGAATTCTTCCACGCGCTGATCGAACGGATCGATGCGGCGCGCGAGCAGGTGATGCTCGAAACCTACATCTTCTGCGACGACGCGGCCGGCCGCCCGGTGTCGGATGCGCTGATTCGCGCGGCGCAGCGCGGCGTGCGCGTGCGCGTGATCACCGACGGCGTCGGCACCGCGCGCCTGCCGCTGTTCGATACGTGGGCCGAGGCCGGTGTCGAGCACTGCATCTACAACCGCTTCCTGTTCGGCCGCTTCGGCTTCTCGCGCACGCACCGCAAGCTCGCGGTGATCGATCATGCGGTCGCGTTCTGCGGCGGCATCAACATCGTCGACGACTACACGCAGGGCAGCGCGACGCTACCGTTCCCGCGCTGGGATTTCGCGGTCGAGATGGCCGGGCCGGCGGTGTCGGACGTGCGCGCCGCGTTCGAGCTGCAGTGGCACCGCATCCAGTTCGGCCACAAGCCTTATGCGCAGTACGCGGCGGGGCTGCACGGCGGCGAGGCGTTCCCGGACATGTTCCGGCGCTGGATGCGCAGCCACCGATGGATCAAGGCCGGTGCGCTGCGGGTCGTGACGGAGCCGAGCGTCGCGTTCGTCGCGCGCGACAATGTCGTGAACCGCCGCGCGATCGAGAAGGCGTATCTCGCCGCAATCGGCCAGGCGCGCCAGCGGATCCTGCTCGCGAATCCGTATTTCATGCCGGGCCGCAAGCTGCGCCGCGCGCTGACGGGCGCCGCACGCCGCGGCGTCGACGTGCGGATCCTGATCGGCCGTAACGAGTTCACGGCGCTCGATACGGCCGTGCCGTTCCTGTATCACGCGCTGCTGCGCGCGGGCGTGCGCGTGGCGGAATACGACAAGACGATCCTGCACGGCAAAGTGGCGGTGATCGACGACAACTGGGCGACCGTCGGCTCGTCGAACCTCGACGCGCTGAGCCTGATGCTGAACAATGAGGCGAACGTCGTGCTGGTGCGCTACGATGAGATCACCAACGAACTGCGCGACGCAATCGCGGCCGCCTTCACCGAAGGCCGTGAAATTGATGCGGCCCGGTACGCCGCACGGCCGCGCATCGAGCGTATGCTGAACTGGCTCGCATACAACACGTACCGCATCGTGATGAAGGCGCTGACGGTCGGTGGTTACGACTGACGAAGACTAAGCGTTCGCTTCAAAAATCTGTCCGCACGTTCGTGCGGAAAAGCCGCTCCGGTCCCGCCGGAATCGCGCAAAATAGCGGCTCGGTTAGACACCGGTTTCTAATAATTTCCTTGTTTCGCGAGCGGCCGCACTCAATAATAGTACGGCCGTTCGATTTTATTCGAACCCCCGAACGGTTACAGAAATAGCTATGCGAAAAGGCGAACAGACGCGTGCCGCGATACTCGAAGCTGCTTTGGACCTCGCCAGCCGTGACGGGCTGGAGGGGCTGACGATCGGCCTGCTGGCCGAGCGCATGCAGATGAGCAAGAGTGGTGTGTTCGCGCACTTCGGATCGCGCGAGGACCTGCAGGTCGAGGTCGTCCGCGAGTATCACCATCGTTTCGAAAACGAGGTGTTCTTTCCGAGCCTGCGTGAGCCGCGAGGCTTGCCGCGCCTCCGGGCGATGCTGGCCCGCTGGACGGAGAAGCGCATCCAGGAAGTGACGACCGGATGCATCTACATCAGCGGCGCCGTCGAGTACGACGACCGGCCCGACAGCCCCGTGCGCGAGCAGTTGATCGCGAGCGTGACGGCCTGGCGTGCCGCGATGCTGCGTGCCATTTCGCAGGCGAAGGAAGAAGGCCATCTGCGTGCGGATACGGATCCGGACCTGATGCTCTTCGAGTTGTACAGCTTCACGCTCGGCCTGCATCACGACGCACGATTCCTGCATTCGCCGGATGCCGTGCGCCTCACGTGGGCCGCGCTGGAAAAGACGATCGTTTCGTATCAGAGCGAGAGCCGTTAGCGGCGCGTGATCCGCCCGCCAGGAGCTCGAGCCGTTTTGCCCACCTTTGGAGAGAGTCATGGGACAGTACGCCGCGCCGCTGCGCGACATGCAATTCGTGTTGCACGAGCTTCTGAACGTCGAAGCCGAGGTCAAGCAAATGCCGCGGCATGCGGACCTCGACGCCGACACGATCAACCAGGTCCTCGAGGAGGCGGGCAAGTTCTGCTCCGAGGTACTGTTCCCGCTGAACCAGGTCGGCGACCGTGAAGGCTGCACGTATGAAGGCGACGGCGTCGTGAAGACCCCGACCGGCTTCAAGGAAGCGTACCAGCAGTACGTCGAGGCCGGCTGGCCGGCGCTCGGCTGCGATCCGGACTACGGCGGCCAGGGCCTGCCCGCGTTCGTGAACAACGCGCTCTACGAAATGCTGAACTCGGCGAACCAGGCGTGGACGATGTATCCGGGCCTGTCGCACGGCGCCTACGAATGCCTGCATGCGCACGGCGCGCCGGAACTCCAGAAGCAGTATCTGCCGAAGCTCGTGTCGGGCGAATGGACGGGCACGATGTGCCTGACCGAGCCGCACTGCGGCACCGACCTCGGCATCCTGCGCACCAAGGCCGAACCGAACGGCGACGGCTCGTACTCGATCAGCGGCACGAAGATCTTCATCTCGAGCGGCGAGCACGACATGTCGAAGAACATCGTCCACCTCGTGCTCGCACGCCTGCCGGACGCACCGCAGGGTACCAAGGGGATCTCGCTGTTCATCGTGCCGAAGTTCATTCCGGACGCCGCGGGCGAGCCGGGCGAGCGCAACGGCATCAAGTGTGGCTCGATCGAACACAAGATGGGCATCCACGGCAACTCGACGTGCGTGATGAACCTCGACAACGCGAAGGGCTGGATGGTCGGCGAGCCGAACAAGGGCCTCAACGCGATGTTCGTGATGATGAACGCCGCGCGTCTGGGCGTCGGCATGCAGGGTCTGGGTCTCACGGAAGTCGCATACCAGAACTCGCTGACGTACGCGAAGGAGCGCCTGCAGATGCGCTCGCTGACGGGCCCGAAGGCACCGGACAAGCCGGCCGACCCGATCATCGTGCACCCGGACGTGCGCCGCATGCTGCTCACGCAGAAGGCCTACGCCGAAGGCGCGCGCGCGTTCACGTACTGGTCCGCGCTGCAGATCGACAAGGAACTGTCGCACGCTGACGAAGCGGTGCGCAAGGAAGCGGCCGATCTCGTCGCGCTGCTCACGCCGATCATCAAGGCGTTCCTGACCGACAACGCGTTCGAGTCGACCAACCACGCGATGCAGATCTACGGCGGCCACGGCTTCATCTCCGAGTGGGGCATGGAGCAGTACGTGCGCGACGCGCGGATCAACATGATCTACGAAGGCACGAACTCGATCCAGTCGCTCGACCTGCTGGGTCGCAAGGTACTCGGCGACATGGGCGCGAAGCTGAAGAAATTCGGCAAGCTCGTCACGGAATTCGCGGAAGCCGAAGGCGTGAAGCCGGAAATGGCCGAGTTCATCAACCCGCTCGCCGACATCGGCGACAAGGTGCAGAAGCTGACGATGGAAATCGGCATGAAGGCGATGCAGAACCCGGACGAAGTCGGCGCTGCCGCCGTGCCGTACCTGCGCACCGTGGGCCACCTGGTGTTCTCGTACTTCTGGGCGCGCATGGCGCGCCTCGCCCTCGACAAGGAAGCGTCGGGCGACCCGTTCTACAAGTCGAAGCTCGCGACCGCACGCTTCTACTTCGCGCGCCTGCTGCCCGAAACGGCGGCGACGATCCGCGCCGCGCGCGCCGGTTCGAAGACGCTGATGGAAGTCGACGAATCGCTGTTCTGACGCGAGTCCGGGCGGTGCGCGCCGAGCGCCGCCCGAACGCAACGGTTCCTGGTACTCAATTCGCCGTGCAGCCCTCACAACCCGCGCTGCACGACACTATCCGGAGACATCCCGTGAGCAATTTCCTGATTCGCAAGGTCGCCGTGCTGGGCGCCGGCGTGATGGGCGCGCAGATCGCCGCGCATCTCGTCAACGCGCGCGTGCCGGTGCTGCTGTTCGACCTGCCGGCCAAGGAAGGCCCGAAAAACGCGATCGCGCTGAAGGCGATCGAGAACCTGAAGAAGCTGTCGCCCGCGCCGTTCGGCGTGAAGGACGATGCGAAATATCTCGAAGCCGCGAACTATGAAGACGACATCGCGAAGCTCGCCGAATGCGACGTCGTGATCGAGGCGATCGCCGAGCGGATGGACTGGAAGCACGACCTGTACAAGAAGGTCGCGCCGCACATCGCACCGAATGCGATTTTCGCGACCAACACGTCGGGCCTGTCGATCACGAAGCTGTCCGAAGGTTTCTCGGACGAGCTCAAATCGCGCTTTTGCGGCGTGCACTTCTTCAACCCGCCGCGCTACATGCACCTCGTCGAGCTGATCCCGACCGCGCATACGCGCCCGGAGATCCTCGACCAGCTCGAAACCTTCCTGACGAGCATCGTCGGCAAGGGCGTCGTGCGCGCGAAGGACACGCCGAACTTCATCGCGAACCGCGTCGGCATCTTCTCGATCCTCGCGGTGATCACCGAGGCTGCGAAGTTCGGCCTGCGCTTCGATGAAGTCGACGACCTGACGGGCAGCCGCCTCGGCCGCGCGAAGTCGGCGACGTTCCGCACGGCGGACGTGGTCGGCCTCGACACGATGGCGCACGTGATCAAGACGATGCAGGACAACCTCGCCGACGATCCGTTCTTCCCGGTCTACCAGACGCCTGCCGTGCTCGCCGAACTGGTGAAGCAGGGCGCGCTCGGCCAGAAGACGGGCGGCGGCTTCTACAAGAAGGAAGGCAAGGCGATCAAGGTGCTCGACGCGAAGACGGGCACTTACGTCGATTCGGGTGCGAAGGCGGACGAAACCGTCGGCCGCATCCTGAAGCGCCCGCCGGCGGAACGCCTGAAGCTGCTGCGCGAGACGGACCATCCGCACGCGCAGTTCCTGTGGTCGATCTTCCGCGACGTGTTCCACTACATCGGCGTGCATCTGGAGTCGATCGCCGACAATGCGCGTGACGTCGACCTCGCGATCCGCTGGGGCTTCGGCTGGAACGAAGGCCCGTTCGAAGGCTGGCAGGCTGCCGGCTGGAAGCAGGTTGCCGAGTGGGTGCAGGAAGACATCGCGGCCGGCAAGGCACTCGCGAACGTGCCGCTGCCGTCGTGGGTGCTCGAAGGCGCGGTTGCCGAGAAGGGCGGCGTGCACACGGCCGAAGGCTCGTGGGCGCCTGCTTCGAAGCGCTTCGTGCCGCGTTCCGACCTCGCCGTCTACGGCAAGCAGGTGTTCCGCGCGCCGCTCGTCGGCGAAGCCGGCGCCGATCCGAAGACGTACGGCAAGACGCTGTTCGAAACCGACGCGGTGCGTGCATGGGTCGACGACCGTGCGGGCGAGGACGACGTCGTGATCGTGTCGTTCAAGTCGAAGATGAACACGATCGGGCCGAGCGTGATCGACGGCCTCGTGCAGGCGATCGAGCTCGCGGAGAAGGACTACAAGGGCGTGGTGATCTGGCAGCCGACGTCGCTGAAGCTCGGCACGCCGGGTGGCCCGTTCTCGGCCGGTGCGAACCTCGAGGAGGCGATGCCCGCGTTCATGATGGGCGGCGCGAAGGGCATCGAGCCGTTCGTGAAGAAGTTCCAGGAAGGCATGCTGCGCGTGAAGTACGCGAACGTGCCGGTCGTTGCGGCCGTGTCGGGCATCGCGCTCGGCGGCGGGTGCGAACTGATGCTGCACAGCGCGAAGCGCGTCGTGCACGTCGAGAGCTACATCGGTCTCGTCGAAGTGGGCGTCGGCCTCGTGCCGGCGGGCGGCGGCCTGAAGGAAGCGGCGCTGCGCGCGGCGGATGCGGCAACGGCCGCGAACGCGACCACCGACATCCTGAAGTTCGTCACGAAGTCGTTCGAGAACGCGGCGATGGCCAAGGTTTCGTCGTCGGCGCACGATGCACGCGCGATGGGCTACCTGAAGCCGTCCGACACGATCATCTTCAACGTGTTCGAGCTGCTCGACACAGCGAAGAAGGAAGCACGCGCGCTGGCAGCCGTCGGCTACCGTGCGCCGCTGCGCGCGAAGGACGTGCCGGTCGCAGGCCGCTCGGCGATCGCGACGATCAAGGCATCGCTCGTCAACATGCGTGACGGCCGCTTCATCAGCGACCACGACTACCTGATCGCGAGCCGTATCGCCGAAGCCGTGTGTGGCGGGGACGTCGAAGCAGGCAGCCTCGTCGACGAGCAGTGGCTGCTCGCACTCGAGCGCCGCGCGTTCGTCGAGCTGCTCGGCACGCAGAAGACGCAGGAACGGATCATGGGCATGTTGCAGACCGGCAAGCCGGTGCGTAACTGAGCGAGCGACAAGGCAAGGAGTCTGAAATGAGCAAACAACTGCAAGACGCATACATCGTCGCCGCAAGCCGCACCCCGATCGGCAAGGCTCCGCGCGGTGTCTTCAAGAACACGCGCCCCGACGAGCTGCTGGTTCACGCGATCAAGTCGGCGGTCGCGCAGGTGCCCGGCCTCGACACGAAGGTGATCGAGGACGCGATCATCGGCTGCGCGATTCCGGAAGCCGAGCAGGGCCTGAACGTGGCCCGCATGGGCGCGCTGCTCGCGGGGCTGCCGCAGACGGTCGGCGGCGTGACGGTCAACCGCTTTTGCGCGTCGGGCATCACGGCGCTGGCGATGGCGGCGGACCGCATCCGCGTCGGCGAATCGGACGCGCTGCTCGCGGGCGGCTGCGAATCGATGAGCATGGTGCCGATGATGGGCAACAAGCCGTCGATGTCGCCGCACATCTTCGATCGCAGCGAGGATTTCGGCATTGCATACGGGATGGGCCTGACCGCCGAGCGCGTCGCCGAGCAGTGGAAGGTGAGCCGCGAAGACCAGGACGCGTTCTCGGTCGAATCGCACCGCAAGGCGCTCGCCGCCCAGCAGGCCGGCGAGTTCGGCGACGAAATCGCCGCGTACACGATCACCGAGCGTTTCCCGAACCTGGCGACGGGCGAAGTCGACGTGAAGACGCGCGAGATCAAGCTCGACGAAGGTCCGCGTGCGGATACGTCGATCGAAGGCCTCGCGAAGCTGCGCACGGTGTTCGCGAACAAGGGCTCGGTCACGGCCGGCAACAGCTCGCAGACGTCGGATGGCGCGGGTGCGCTGCTCGTCGTGTCGGAGAAGGTGCTCAAGGAATTCAACCTGACGCCGCTCGCGCGCTTCGTGAGCTTCGCGGTGCGTGGCGTGCCGCCGGAAATCATGGGCATCGGCCCGAAGGAAGCGATTCCGGCCGCGCTGAAGGCTGCCGGCCTGAAGCAGGACGATCTCGACTGGATCGAGCTGAATGAAGCGTTCGCCGCGCAATCGCTGGCGGTGATGCGCGATCTCGGCCTCGACCCGTCGAAGGTCAACCCGATGGGCGGTGCGATCGCACTCGGCCACCCGCTCGGCGCGACCGGCGCGATCCGCGCGGCGACCGTCGTGCACGGCCTGCGTCGCCGTAACCTGAAGTACGGGATGGTCACGATGTGCGTCGGCACCGGCATGGGCGCCGCGGGCATCATCGAACGCCTGTAAGCGGGGCGGGACAAGAGCGACGACGGTGCGCGGGCCACGAGCTCGCGCACCGTTTTTTCATTCCGATAGAGGAAAGTCAAAGGAGACGGTTGTGGCCGAAATTCAAGTGGAACGCGCCGACGGCGTGATGACGATCACGATCGCGCGCCCGGCGAAGAAGAACGCGCTGACGGCGGCGATGTACCAGACGATGGCCGATGCGCTCGCCGACGCGCAGGAAGACAAGGCGGTCCGCGTGATCCTGCTGCGCGGCAGCGATGGCAACTTCAGCTCGGGGAACGATCTCGAGGATTTCCTGAAGGCGCCGCCGAAGGACGAAAACGCGTCGGTATTCCAGTTTCTCGCGCGGATCAGCAGCGCGACCAAGCCGATCGTCGCGGCGGTGCCGGGCATCGCCGTTGGCGTCGGCGTGACGATGCTGCTGCACTGCGATCTCGTCTACGCGGCCGACACCGCGGCGTTCTCGCTGCCATTCGCGCAGCTCGGGCTGTGCCCGGAAGCCGCGTCGAGCGTGCTGCTGCCGCGCCTGGCCGGCCATCAGGTCGCCGCTGAAAAGCTGCTGCTCGGCGAAGCCTTCGACGCGCTGGAAGCGCACCGCATCGGCATCGTCAATCGCGTGCTGCCGGCCGCGGAGCTCGACGCATTCGCGGCGAAGCAGGCCGCGAAACTCGCGGCGCTGCCGGCGTCGTCGCTGCGCGTGACGAAGGCGCTGTTGAAGGAGACGGGAGGCGTGGCCGTTGCCGCGCGGATGAGCGAGGAGGCCGGCCATTTCTCCGCGATGCTGCGCGCGCCGGAGGCACGCGAGGCGATGACGGCGTTCTTCGAGAAGCGCAAGCCGGATTTCCGTCAGTTCGACTGACGGCGCGGCCTGACGGCATCAGGCCGTGCCGTAATCGACGTGGCCGGTTTCACGGCAGAAGCAGAGCAGCCGGAGGCCGGCCGCCTTCGCGATCTCGATCGCGAGCGACGACGGCGCGGAGATCGTCGCGACCAACGGGATTCCGACCCGCGCCGACTTGCGCACGAGTTCGTAGCTCGCGCGGCTCGACAGGAACACGAAGCCGTCGGTCGCGTCGGCGCGCGACAGCACGAGCGAGCCGATCAGCTTGTCGAGCGCGTTGTGGCGTCCGACATCCTCGAACGCCATCCGGATCGCGCCTGTTGCGTCGCACCACGCGGCCGCATGCAGGCCACCGGTGAGTCTCGTGAGCGCCTGGTGCGCCGGCAGCGCGTGGGCCGCGCGCGCGAGCGCGTCGGGCGCGAGGCGCGCGAGAAAGCCGGTATCGGGCACCCGTTCGGGCGCGAGATCGAGCAGGTCGATGCTCTCGATCCCGCACACGCCGCAGCCGGTGCGCCCCGCGAGTGCGCGGCGGCGGTCCTTCAGCGCGGCGAACGCCTGCTGGACGACCTCCAGATGCACCTCCGCGTGCGGCAGCGACGCGTCGGCGTGGAGGATCACCTCGATGTCCTTGATGTCGCTGCCGCGTTCGACGATCCCTTCCGAGATCGCGAAGCCGACCGCGAACGCCTCGAGGTCGCGCGGCGTGCACATCATCACCGCGTGCGAGATGCCGTTGAAGACCAGCGCGACCGGCCATTCCTGGCCGACGTAGTCGTGCGCGGTTTCGACGGCGCCGCCGCGCGTGCGGCGCACGGACAGCTCGATTGCGCCGCGAGGTTCTTCTGTTTCAGTCGGATTCACGAGCACTCCCGTTGATTCGAGGCAGGGCGGCGACGATCGTGTCCGCCGGTCGCGCGCAGAGGTTCTAAAATACCTCAGGCAGGCCGGCCGCGCCGGCATCCGCCACTCAGGTAACGACCATGGGACTCAGCGACGCTCCGCTGCTATTCAATTTCGAACACGATTCGTCGGAAAACCTGACGTACATCCCGATGATCGTGCGTTTCAATCTCGACCGTTTCGGTCTGCGGATTTCGCTGGAGCAGTGGCAACTGCTGCCGCTCGAGGACCGCAAGCTGCTCGCGCGCTTTCCGGCCGACGACGACACCGCGATCGAGCCCAATTTCGATCACGCGCTGTTCGAAATGCTGCGCACGCACGCCGACCTCGAACCGTCGTGGTTCCAGCCGGACGAGCAGCCGAGCTGGCGCGCGACCGATTCGGTGCCGGACGCGCTTGTGCAGCAGAGCGCGCTGGCCGGGCTGCCGGCGCCCGCGCTCGCGCAGTGGCAGCGGCTCGCGCCGTTCCAGCGGTACGTGCTGATGAAGCTGTCGCGCAAGCCGAAGCTGAACCACGATTTCCTGCCCGCGATGCGGGAGTTCGGGCTGACGGCCACGCACTGAGGCGGCCGCGGGCCGGTGGAGGGCGCCGTCGCGCGGCACTCGCCCGTCAGAGCGGCGGCAGTTGGCGCGGCTTGCGGTCAGTGCCGGTCGCGACGTAGGTGAGGGTTGCTTCGGTGACCTTCACGATTTCACCCATCAGGCGCATGCGCTGCGCGTACACCTCGACGTCGACCGTGATCGACGTGTTGCCGGTGCGCATGATGGTCGCGTAGAAGCTCAGCAGATCGCCGACGAACACCGGCTGCTTGAACACGAACGAGTTGACCGCGACCGTCGCGACGCGACCGTTCGCGCGCTGGCTCGCGGGGATCGAGCCGGCGATGTCGACCTGCGACATGATCCAGCCGCCGAACACGTCGCCGTGGACGTTCGCGTCGTGCGGTTGCGGGACGACGCGCAGCGCGGGTTGCTTTTGCGGGAGTTCGAGGGTCGAATCGGTCATGGCGGGGGCTTTCATCCTGTAATAAACATGCCGCCGCGCGCAGGCCGGCCGGCGAGGGCGCCGGCAGCGGCGCGAAGCGGCTTCTGCGACAATACAACGTTCGCAAATTGTACGAGAAAGTGACCAAGCCGGCCGCCGATGCACGCGCCTGGCGCCGCCGCCGATCCTTCCCCCCCATGCGCCGATTTCCTGCTTCCGGCGAGCCCGCGCCGGCTTCGACCGGGCCCCGCAACGACTGGCAGACCATCCGGTCGTTGCTGCCGTACCTGACCACCTACAAATGGCGCGTCGCGCTCGCGCTCGGCTGCCTGATCGGTGCGAAGGTCGCCAACCTCGGCGTGCCGGTCGTGATGAAGCGCATCGTCGACCACCTGTCCTACGTCCAGCAGATCACCGCACTCGGCCGCGCCGAACAGTCGGCCGGCATCGTGCTCGCGGGCGGCGTGGGGCTGCTGGTCGTCGCGTATGCGCTCGTGCGGCTGTCGACGTCGCTGTTCACCGAGCTGCGTGAGATCCTGTTCTCGAAGGTCACCGAGAGCGCGGTGCGCCAGCTCGCGCTGCAGGTGTTCCGGCATCTGCACGGGCTGTCGCTGCGCTTCCATCTCGAGCGCCAGACGGGCGGCATGTCGCGCGACATCGAGCGCGGCACGCGCGGCATCCAGCAGCTGATTTCGTATTCGCTGTACAGCATCCTGCCGACGCTCGTCGAGGTCGGGCTCGTGCTCGGCTTCTTCGTGGTCAAGTACGAGGCCTATTACGCCTACGTGACGTTCGCGGCGCTGGTCACCTACATCGTGTTCACGGTGAAAGTCACCAACTGGCGCACGCATTTCCGCCGCACGATGAACGAACTCGATTCGCGCGCCAACTCGCGGGCGATCGATTCGCTGATCAACTACGAGACGGTGAAGTATTTCGGCAACGAGGAGTGGGAAGCGCAGCGCTACGACGAGAACCTGAAGCGCTACCGCAAGGCCGCGATTCGTTCGCAGAATTCGCTGTCGGTGCTGAACTTCGGCCAGCAGGCGATCATCGGCACGGGGCTCGTGTTCATCCTGTGGCGCGCGACGCAGGGCGTGCTCGCGGGCAAGCTGACGCTCGGCGATCTGGTGCTGATCAACACGTTCATGCTGCAGCTGTACATTCCGCTGAACTTTCTCGGCGTCGTCTATCGCGAACTGAAGCAGAGCCTCACCGACATGGACCGCATGTTCGGGCTGCTGTCGGCCGCGAAGGAAGTGGCCGACCTGCCCGATGCGCGGCCGCTCGCGGTGGCCGGCGCGCAGGTGCGTTTCGAGCACGTGAACTTCGCATACGAGCCGGCGCGGCAGATCCTGCACGACGTGACGTTTACGATCGACGCGGGCACGACGACCGCGGTGGTCGGCCACAGCGGCTCCGGGAAGTCGACGCTGTCGCGCCTCTTGTTCCGCTTCTACGATCTCGACCGGCAGGCGGGCGGTGCGATCCGGATCGACGGCCAGGACATTCGCGACGTCACGCAGGACTCGCTGCGTGCATCGATCGGGATCGTGCCGCAGGACACCGTGCTGTTCAACGACTCGATCTACTACAACATCGCCTATGGCCGGCCGACCGCGACCCGCGACGAAGTGATCGCGGCCGCGCGCGCCGCGCACATCCACGACTTCATCGAGAGCTTGCCGAAGGGCTATGACACGCCGGTCGGCGAGCGCGGGCTCAAGCTGTCGGGCGGCGAGAAGCAGCGCGTCGCGATCGCGCGCACGCTGCTGAAGAATCCGCCGGTGCTGCTGTTCGACGAGGCGACGTCGGCGCTCGATTCGCGCTCGGAGCGTGCGATCCAGCACGAACTCGACCAGATCGCGCGGCACCGCACGACGCTCGTGATCGCGCACCGGCTGTCGACGGTCGTGCATGCGCAGCAGATTCTCGTGATGGACCACGGGCGGATCGTCGAGCGCGGCACGCACGACGAACTCGTGCGCGCGGACGGGCTGTATGCGCAGATGTGGGCGCTGCAGCAGCAGCGCGCGGCGGCGGGCGGGGAAGCGGCCGAGGCCGCGTGAGCGTGGATGCTGCGCCGGGCGGCGCGGGAACGGTGGGTTCGCCGGCCGTTCGGCATCGGGCGGCGTTGCGCCGTCACGGCCCGGCGCTGCGGCGCAGCGTTCGCGGCGTTTGATCCAGGCGCGGCCTGCCGGCGATCGACCCGGCCGTCATCGGCCTTTCGGGCCCTTGGCCGCCGCGCCGGGTGGCCCGACGGTCAGCCGCGAATCAGCTCAGCCCGCGGCGGCACGCAGCCGCGCATCCAGTTCGCCGAGCTGCGCGGGCGTGCCGACGTTCTCCCAGATACCTTCATACAATTCGCCGCTCGCGCGGCCGGCCTCGATGGTCGCCTTGAAGTACGGCGTCAGCGGCCGGTGCGTGCCGGGCACGATGTCGCGGAACATCCGCGTGTCGTACACGCCGATGCTGCCGAACGTGACACGCGGCGCGCCGGCGAGTGCCAGCCGGCCGTCGTCGCGGAGCACGAAATCGCCGTCCGGATGGAACGGCGGGTTCGGCACCATCACGAGATGCATCGCGGGCGCGTCGAGCGCGGCCATCCGCGCGGCGCGGGCGGCGAGCGTCCGGTAGTCGAATGCGCAGTACACGTCGCCCGCGACCGCCGCGAACACCGTCGGCCGACCGTCGCGCTCGAGCAGCGGCAGCGCCTGCGCGATGCCGCCGGCGGTTTCCAGCGCGTCGCCTTCGGCCGAATACGCGAGCCGCACGCCCCAGCGCGAGCCGTCGCCGAGCGTTGCCTCAAGCTGTTCGCCGAGCCACGCGTGGTTGATCACGATCGTCTCGATGCCCGCGCGCGCGAGCGCCTCGATCTGCCAGACGATCAGCGGCTTGCCGCCGACTTCGAGCAGCGGCTTCGGGCGGGTGTCGGTCAGCGGGCGCATCCGTTCGCCGCGTCCGGCGGCGAAGATCATCGCCGTGGTCAGGGTAGTGCTCATGTTCGGCTGAATGTGAGGGCGGTCAGAACGTATAGCCGACGTCGGCCGCGCCCTTGCCCTCGAGCTCGTCGAGCAGCTTCGCGAACGGCACGAGCGGGCGGTAGCGCAGCGCGACCTTGCGCGCATACGCGAGGAAGCGCGGCAGGTCGTTCAGGTAATGCGGTTTGCCGTCGCGGTAGTTGATCCGTGCGAACAGGCCGAGGATCTTGATGTGGCGCTGCAGCCCCATCCACTCGAGCTGGCGGTAGAACTCGCCGAAGTCCGGATCGACCGGCAGGCCGGCCTTCTTCGCCTTTTCCCAGTAATACGCGAAGCAGTCGAGCTCGAACTCCTCGTCCCAGCTGATGAACGCGTCGCGCAGCAGCGACACGACGTCGTACGTCAGCGGCCCGTACACGGCGTCCTGGAAGTCGAGCACGCCGGGGTTCGGCTCGCAGACCATCAGGTTGCGCGGCATGAAATCGCGCAGCATGAAGCCCTGCGGCTGCGCATGGGCGCTCGCGACCAGCAGCGCGAAGGTGCGGTCGAGCGTGCCGCGCATCGCGTCGGTGACGGGCTTGCCGAGGTGCCGGCCGACGAACCATTCGGGCAGCAGCTCCATCTCGCGGCGCAGGAATGCCTCGTCGAACGGCGGCAGCACGTCGGGCTTCGAGCTCAGCTGGAAGCGGATCAGTGCGTCGAGCGCGTCGCGCATCAGCGGGCGCGCCGCGACCGGGTCGGCCGGATCGAGCACCGAGATGTACGCCGTGCGGCCGAGGTCGGTCACGAGCATGAAGCCCGCGTCGAAATCGTGGGCCAGCACGTCCGGCACGTGGTCGCCGGCCGCGGCGAGCAACTGCGCGACCTGAACGAATTCGCGACACTTCTCGGGCGGCGGCGCGTCGACCGCGACCAGCGAGCCGCCGGGGCTCGTGGCCGATGCGAGCCGGAAATAGCGGCGGAAACTGGCGTCCGACGACGCGGGTGCGAGGGTCGACAGGTCGAGGGCGAAGCGCTCGGCGAGCGGGCGCAGCCACGCGGTCAGGGCGTCGAGACGGGCGTCGGGCTGGGATGCGGCGGATGGGGGTGTCATGAAACTCGGCGGAGGGGGGAACGTCTTGCCATATAATACCCCACGACTTTTTTGACGCGCCCCGCGTCAGCTTCCGCCGTGCAGGCCCGCCGCCTGTCGCGCCGTCCGCCCGATCGCCTCCCCGGTTTGCGCTCAGCCGCAGTCGCGGTGCGACGGCGCGGCCCGCCGTGCGCGAATGTGCCGTGCAGGTGCGGTTGACAAGGGGCGATTCGCCAAACGATAGATGCCGCCCAAACCGCTATTCCCGAATGTCTTCCCCGGTGACGGGGCGCCGCGCAAAAGGCGGCTCGCGCTCGCGCTCCTGGCCGTGCCCGGCCTCGTGCCGGCCGTGTCGTACGCGCAGCTGTCGGGTGCGGCCGCGCAGCCGCAGCCGCTCGACTCGCCGTGGGACCTGCGTCTCGCCCCGCAGCTCGAGGATCATCCGCTGAAGGACGGCGCGAAGCCGGCCACCTTCGTGATTGCCGACCATACGAGCGGCACGGCCGATCAGGACCTCGCCGCGAAGGGTTCGGCCGAGCTGCGCCGCGGCGACGCGGTCGTGAAGGCCGACGCGATCCACTACGATCAGGATACCGACATGGCCGATGCGTACGGCCAGGTCAAGGTGATCAACGGCGGCACGTCGTTCGCGGGCCCCGAGGCGCATCTGAAGGTCGAGGCGAACCAGGGCTTCATGACGGCGCCGAAGTACCACTTCAACGTGACGGGTGGGTCCGGCAGCGCGGAGCGCGTCGACCTGCTCGACAGCGAGCGCTCGGTGTTCGTCAACGGCACCTACACCGCGTGCCAGTGCTCGACGAACCCTGCGTGGTACATCAAGGGCAGCCGTTTCGACTTCGACACGGGTGCCGACGAAGGCACCGCGCGCAACGGCGTGCTGTTCTTCCAGGGCGTGCCGATCTTCGCGAGCCCGTGGATGACGTTCCCGCTGTCGGGCGAGCGGCGCAGCGGCCTCTTGCCGCCGACGTTCTCGATGAACTCGAACAACGGGTTCGAGCTGACGCTGCCGTACTACTTCAACATCGCGCCGAACCGCGACCTGACGCTCACGCCGCGCATCATTTCGCGGCGCGGCGTGCAGACCGAAGCGACGTTCCGCTATCTGTCGCCGACGTATTCGGGCACGTTTACGGCCAATTACCTGCCGGATGACCGGCTCGCTCACCGCGACCGCTACGCGATCTACTGGCAGCACCAGCAGAACTTCGGCGGCGGTTTCGGCGGCTACGTCTACTTCAACAAGGTCTCGGACAACACGTATCCCGAAGACCTTGGGTCGATGAACCAGTTCATCAACGGGACGCAGACGCTGTACCAGCAGGAAGCCGGGCTCACGTACAACAACGGCCCGTGGTCGGTGCTCGCGCGCTACCAGCACTGGCAGACGCTGCCGCCGTCGATCGCGCCGTACAGCCGCGAACCGCAGTTGAACGTGAAGTACACGAAGTACAACGTCGGCGGCTTCGACTTCGGCGCGGAAGCCGACTATTCGCGGTTCCGCATCACGACCGCCGATGCGACCGAAGGCGACCGGATCGTCTTCAACCCGTACATCGCGTACGGCGTGTACGGCCCCGGCTACTTCGTCGTGCCGAAGGTCCAATATCACTTCGCGTCGTACGACCTGAACTACCTGTCGTCGAGCACGCCGAACAACCCGAAGCGCTTCACCGAGTCGATCCCGACCGTGAGCTTCGACACGGGCCTGATCTTCGACCGCTCGGTGCGCCTGTTCGGCCAGGACTTCATCCAGACCCTCGAGCCGCGCCTGTACTACGTGTACACGCCGTATCGCGACCAGTCGAACGCGCCGCTGTTCGACACGGCGGAATCGGACTTCGGCCTCGCGGAGATCTACCAGCCGAACACGTTCGTCGGCAACGACCGGATCGCGGACGCGAACCGGATCACGGCCGGCCTGACGTCGCGCTTCATCGATCCGCGCACCGGTGACGAACGCGCGCGCTTCGTGGTCGCGCAGCAGTACTATTTCGCCGACCAGCGCGTCACGCTGAACTCCGGCCAGAGCGCCGTGCTGGCGCGCCACTCGGACTTGATCGTCGGCGCCGCGCTGAAACTCGGCTCCGGCTTCATGTCGGAGACGGCGTTCCAGTACAACCAGAACAACAACCAGCTCGTGAAGTCGAGCGTCGGTTTCGGTTTCAGCCCGGGCGAGCGCCGCGTGATCAACGTCGGCTACCGCTATACGCGCGCGAACACGACGCTCGACAACCAGCCGATCAACCAGTTCCTGGTGTCCGCGCAATGGCCGCTCACGCGACGTCTGTATGCGATCGGCCGCTTCAACTACGACCTGGCCGCCGACCGGATCGTCGACGGTCTGCTCGGCTTACAATACGACGCGGATTGCTGGGCGCTCGGGGTCGGTGTCCAGCGGTACGCAAACGGCGTGAACACATCGGGGCAGCAGAATTCGTCGACGCGAGTCATGATGCAACTGACGTTGAAGGGGCTCTCGAGCGTCGACAATGGTCTCGTGGCCGCATTCCGCGCCGGGGTGCCGGGCTACACGCCGCTGCCGTCCACGCCGCCGCCGATGTCCCGCTTCAGCAACTACGAGTAACGCCGGCTTGTCTGCACCGGTCAGCACGATTTCAATGGAGTATCAGTGGCAATGAAGAAAACCCTTCGTTTCGCGGCAGTCGTGTCCAGCCTCGCCGCGTCCGCCGCGCTGCTCGCCGCCGCGCCGGCCGCGGCGCAGGCGCTCGGTTCGCAAGGTGCGCAGCTCGCCGACGAAGTCGTCGCGGTCGTCAACAACGACGTGATCACGGGCCGCGAACTCGACCAGCGCGTCGGCCTGATCTCGCGCCGGCTGCAGCAGCAGAACGCGCCCGTGCCGCCGGCCGACCAGCTGCGCGCGCAGGTGCTGAACCAGATGGTGCTC
The DNA here is from genome assembly GCF_052372875.1 of Burkholderia sp. PR2. Taxonomy (NCBI): domain Bacteria; kingdom Pseudomonadati; phylum Pseudomonadota; class Betaproteobacteria; order Burkholderiales; family Burkholderiaceae; genus Burkholderia; species Burkholderia sp. PR2. The sequence goes on along the minus strand of NZ_JBQRWH010000004.1, from coordinate 2,874,353 downwards.
GAACGCATCCAGGTGCAGAAGGCCAAGGACGACGGGATCCGCATCGACGACGCGACCGTGCAGTCCACGTTGCAGCGCCTTGCGCAGGCGAACGGGATGACGCTCGAGCAGTACCGCGCGCGGATCGTGGCGCAAGGCGTGCCCTGGAGCGTGTTCACGAGCGACGCCCGCACCGAGCTGATGCTGTCGAAGCTGCGCGAGCGCGAGGTCGACGGCAAGATCACCGTGTCGGACGCCGAGGTCGCGAACTACATCGCGAGCCAGCGCGGGCCGAACGCATCGCAGCAGCAGGACCTGCGCTTCCAGCACATCTTCATCAAGGCACCGACCAACGCGCCGCAGGCCGACATCGAAGTCGCACAGAAGAAGGCTGAGGCGCTGCTGCAGCAGGCCACGTCGGGCGCCGATTTCGAGAAGCTCGCGAAGAACAATTCGGAAGCGAATGACGCGAAGAAGGGCGGCGATCTCGGCTTCAAGGCGCCGGGCGCGCTGCCGGCCGACGTCGTCGAAGCCGCATCGAAGCTGCGCCCGGGCCAGGTCAACCCGACGCTGATCCGCGTGCCGGACGGCTTCGAGATCGTGCGCCTCGTCGACCGCCGCCAGAGCCAGGGCGCGACCGCCGCGGCACCGAAGATCGTCCAGACGCACGTGCGCCACATCCTGTTGCGCGTCGGCGAAGGCAAGTCGGAAGGCCAGGCGCGCCAGCAGCTGCAGGACATCCGCCGCCAGGTCGAGGCGGGCGGCGATTTCGCGAAGTTCGCACGCACTTACTCGCAGGACGGTTCGGCGTCGCAAGGCGGCGATCTCGGCTGGATCAGCCCGGGCGAGACCGTGCCGGAATTCGAGCGCGCGATGAACAATCTGCAGGACGGCCAGATCAGCCAGCCGATTCGTACCGAATACGGCTACCACCTGATCCAGGTGATCGGGCGCCGCGAGGCGGAAGGCTCGGTGCAGCAGCAGATGGATATCGCGCGCCAGGCGATCGGCCAGCGCAAGGCCGAGCAGGCGTACGCCGACTGGCTGCGCGAATTGCGCGATTCGTCGTACGTGCAGTATAAGATCGGCGGCGTCGGACCGGCGAACTGAGCGAGCTTCACATGACGGCATCCGCGCTGCAGATCGCGATCACGACCGGCGAACCCGCGGGTGTCGGCCCGGAGCTGACCGTGCAGGCGTTGCAGGATGCCGCGCGGCGCTGGCCGGGCGCGCATTTCACCGTGCTCGGCGATGCCGCGCTGCTCGACGCGCGCGCGGCGGCGGTCAATGCCGACCGTGCGCTGCTCGCCGGCGGCGGTCCGGTGTCGGTCGAGCATCATCCGCTCGCCGTGCCCGCGCAGGCCGGCAAGCTCGATGCGGCCAACGGCCGCTACGTGCTCGCGCTGCTCGATGCCGCGATCGACGGCGCGATGGCGGGCCGGTTCGACGCGATCGTCACCGCGCCGCTGCAGAAGAGCACGATCAACGATGCCGGCGTGCCGTTTACCGGCCATACCGAATACCTTGCGGAACGCACGCACACGCCACGCGTCGTGATGATGCTGGCGGGCACGGGCGAGCGGCCGCTGCGCGTCGCGCTCGCGACCACGCACCTGCCGCTGAAGGACGTGTCGGCCGCGCTGACGATCGACGGGCTCGTCGAGACGCTGGCGATCGTCGATCGCGACCTGCGGCGCGACTTCGGCCTCGCGGCGCCGCGCATCCTTGTGACGGGGCTGAACCCGCACGCGGGCGAGAACGGCTATCTCGGGCGCGAGGAGATCGACGTGATCTCGCCGGCGCTCGCGCGCGCGCAAGCGCGGGGCATCGACGCGCGCGGCCCGTATCCGGCCGACACGCTGTTCCAGCCGCGCCATCTCGAGGATGCCGATTGCGTGCTCGCGATGTTCCACGATCAGGGCTTGCCCGTGCTGAAGTATGCGACCTTCGGCGAGGGCATCAACGTCACGCTCGGGCTGCCGATCATCCGCACGTCGGTCGATCACGGCACCGCGCTGGATCTGGCCGGCACGGGCCGCGCGGATCCGGGCAGCATGGTCGCCGCGCTCGACACGGCCGTCACGATGGCGCGCCATCGCCGCGCGGCCTGACGCGCACGGCCCCAGGCCTCACTTCATTCGTCGTATTTTTCGTTTTTCTCAGTCGATGTCGAACAGCAGACAGCACCAAGGCCACTTCGCGCGCAAGCGCTTCGGGCAGAACTTCCTCGTCGATCACGGCGTGATCGACTCGATCGTCGCGACGATCGGTCCCGCGCGCGGCCAGCGAATGGTCGAGATCGGCCCCGGCCTCGGTGCGCTGACCGAGCCCCTGATCGCGCGTCTCGCGACGCCCGAGTCGCCGCTGCATGCGGTCGAGCTCGACCGCGACCTGATCGGTCGTCTGCAGCAGCGCTTCGGTGCGCTGCTGGAGCTGCACGCGGGCGATGCGCTCGCGTTCGACTTCGGCTCGCTCGCGGCACCCGGTGACAAGCCGTCGCTGCGGATCGTCGGCAACCTGCCGTACAACATTTCCAGCCCGCTGCTGTTTCACCTGATGACGTTTGCCGGTGTGGTCATCGACCAGCATTTCATGCTGCAGAACGAGGTCGTCGAACGGATGGTCGCGGAGCCGGGCACGAAGGCGTTCTCGCGGCTGTCGGTGATGCTGCAGTACCGCTACGTGATGGAGAAGATGCTCGACGTGCCGCCGGAGTCGTTCCAGCCGCCGCCGAAGGTCGATTCGGCGATCGTCCGGATGATTCCGTACGAGCCGCACGAACTGCCGGACGTCGATCCCGTGCTGCTCGGCGAAGTGGTCACGGCTGCGTTCTCGCAGCGTCGGAAGATGCTGCGCAACACGCTCGGCGACTACCGCGAGACGATCGATTTCGACGGGCTCGGCTTCGACCTCGCGCGACGCGCGGAGGATGTGAGCGTGGCCGAATATGTCGGCGTCGCGCAGGCGCTTGCGAAGGTGCGCAAGGCCGCGGAGTAGCAGGATCATGCGGGCAACGCGCGTGGTGCCCGCCGGCTCGAGATTCATGAGGCTGCCCTGACGGGCAGCCTTTTTGTTTTTCCGTGCCGCTCGCGTCGAGGCCGGACCGCGGCCGGGCGGCGTTACGCGCGCCCGCGCGGCGGCGCGTTGACGAGCGCGATCCCGGTCAGCACCAGCGCGGCCGCGGACATGAAGCGCCAGCCGACCGACTCGCCGAGCAGCAGCACGCCGAACGCGACGCCGAACAATGGCGACAGGAACGTGAACACCGACAGCCGCGACGCGCTGTAGCGCGTCAGCAGCCAGAACCACGACAGATAGCTGACGAACGCGACGATCACCGACTGATACGCGAGGCTTGCGAGCGCGATCGGCGTGACCTGAGCGAACGACGTCTGGCCGAGCAGCGCGGCGAGCGCGATCAGCACGACGGCCGACACTGTGAGCTGGTAGAACAGCGTCTTGCTCGCGCTGGTCCGCGCGAGCGACGTCGAGCGCACGACGACCGTCGTGGCAGCCCACATCGCGCCGCCGAGGATGCCGAGCGCGTCACCGGCCAGCCCTGCCAGCACCGATGCGCCGGGCGCGCGCGGCTTGAGGAAGCCGTCCGCGAACGCGAGCGCGATGCCGGCGAACGCGAGGCCGACACCGGCCCACTGGACGCGCTGCAGCCGCTCGCCCGGCGCGAACAGGTGCAGGCCGAGCGCCGTGAAGCACGGTGCCGTGTAAAGGAAGATCGCCATGTGCGACGCGCTCGTCAGCGTCAGCCCCAGGAAAACGCAGACGAACTCGCCGGCGAACAGCGCACCGGCCGCGATGCCCGCGCCGAGTGTGCCGTCCGCGCGGAACAGCGGCGTGCCGCGCGAGCGGGCCCAGCCCCACAGCAGGAGCGCGGCGATCACCGAGCGCAGCCCGGCCTGGAACATCGGCGGGATCGCAGCGTTCGTGCTCTTGATCGCGACCTGCTGGAAGCCCCAGATCGCGCACAGCAGCAGCATCACACCGATGGCGCGCGTGTCGAGCGCGCGGCGCGCGTGTGTGCCGGCGAGCGCGGTCATCGGCGGACCTCGCCGATGCGGCGGGAAGGGGGCACGGGCATGGGCAGCGGCGGACGGATGTCGCGTCCGGCGCGCTCGATTCGGCGATTTCGCACGGCAGGCTGTGTGGCTGAATGAGGGGGTGGTCGCGTTCAAGCGGCGGACGGCATGCCCGCTTTTGGTGCGAGGTGAGAGGATGTTACCCGATCGGTGGACTTGCCGGGGGCCGTCGGATCCGGTGATCACTGCCGCCGCACGGCATCGGGCTCGCCGTCCGGAAGCCCGGTATCGGCCGAGGGCGGACGGGGCCGCCGGCGGCGGGATTCACCCGACTCCGGTAGAATTTCCGCTTCTGGAAAGTCCCCACAGGAGTACAACACATGCGTTTGCTGCATACGATGCTGCGAGTCGGCGATCTCGACCGCTCGATCAAGTTCTACACCGAATTGCTCGGCATGAAGCTGCTGCGTCGCGAGGATTATCCGGAAGGCAAGTTCACGCTCGCGTTCGTCGGCTATGAGGCCGAAAGCACGGGCACCGTGATCGAGCTGACCCATAACTGGGATACGCCGTCCTACGATCTCGGCAACGGCTTCGGCCACCTGGCGGTGGAAGTCGACGACGCGTACGCGGCCTGCGACAAGATCAAGGCGCAAGGCGGCAAGGTGACTCGCGAAGCGGGCCCGATGAAGCACGGCACGACCGTGATCGCATTCGTCGAGGATCCGGACGGCTACAAGATCGAGTTCATCCAGAAGAAGGCGCACTGAGCGCGGGATGAGCGGCGCGCGACGCACGATGGGCGTGGCGGGCAAGGAAAACGGGCGATGCGGAGGGATCCGCATCGCCCGTTCGTATTTTCGGTGCGGCCGATCGCGTTACAGCGACGGCAGCAGCTCGGGCGGGTGATGCTTGAGCGTGTGCCGCGCTTCGCGGAATTCCGGGAAGATCGATTCGACGGTGTGCCAGAAGGCCGGGCTGTGGTTCATTTCGCGCAGGTGCGACAGCTCGTGCGCGACGACGTAGTCGATGATCGACATCGGGAAGTGGATCAGCCGCCAGTTCAGCCGGATCTTGCCGTCGCTCGAGCAACTGCCCCAGCGCGTCGCGGCCGACGACAGCGCGTACATCGAATACGTGACGCCGAGCTTTTCCGCATAGACGACGAGGCGCTCGCCGAAGATTCGCTTCGCTTCGCCCTGCAGCCAGCCCTGCACGCGATCCTTGATCTGCTGCATGTCGGCTTGTGCGGGCAGCGGCAGCGACAGCCGCTGCGCATCGGCATCGAATGCGGCCGCACCGGCGCCGAGCGCGATCGTGATCGTCTTGCCGAGATACGGGAGTTGCGCGCCGTCGCGCCAGTCGATCTGCGGCAGCGCGCGCTGCTCGGTGCGGGTTTTCCACTCCGCGAGCTTCGCGAAGATCCAGCGCTGCTTCTCGGCGATGGCGGCTTCGATGTCGGCGAGCGTGACCCAGCGCGGCGCGGTGATCGACAGCCCGCTGCCGTCGATCGTGAAGCCGATCGTGCGGCGCGCGGAGCGTTTCAGCCGATATTCGAGCACACGGCTGTCGAGTGCGAACGTGCGGACGCGGGAGCGATCGGGCGCGGGGCCCGGATCGAGCGGCGCCGTGGGCACCGCGGGAGCCGCAGCCGCTTCAGGCGACGAGGGTGGTGCGGCGGGCGCCGACGGTGCCGGCGAGGCCGCCGGCCCGTCGAAGAGCGGCAGGTCCATCTGGCGATGATCGAGGGCCACGACGGCAGGCCGTGGCCGCGGACGCTTTTTCATCAGTTCGCTTCGTTTCGTCGTTCGCAACGGCTGCAATCCGGGTGATTCAGACGCGCGCGGCATCGCGCGCGCCGGCACTGCCCGACTGGCGATAGGCTTCGGGATCGATGCGGCGCATTTCCGCTTCGATCCATGCTTCGACCTGCGAGTTCAATACGTCGGGCGTCTTGCCGTCGACGGGAATCGGCTTGCCGATCGACACGGTGACGACGCCCGGGAATTTCGTGAACGAATTGCGCGGCCACACGCGACCTGCATTGTGCGCGATCGGCACGACCGGCGTGCCGGTTTCGATCGCGAAGCGCGCGCCGCCCGTCTTGTACTTGCCCTGCTTGCCGACCGGCGTGCGCGTGCCTTCCGGGAACATGATCATCCAGGCGCCTTCCGACAGGCGCTTCTTGCCCTGGCGGATCACCGACGTGAACGCGTTCTTGCCTTCCTTGCGGTTGATGTTGACCATATGCAGCAGCCCGAGCGCCCAGCCGAAGAACGGCACGTACAGCAGTTCGCGCTTGAACACATAGCAGAGCGGCTTCGGCATCAGCGCCGGAAACGCGAGCGTCTCCCACGCGGACTGGTGCTTCGACAGCAGCACGGCCGGGCCGTCGGGCAGGTTTTCCATCCCTTCGATCCGGTAGCGGATGCCGTTCAGCCAGCGCACGACCCACAGCGTCGATTTGCACCAGCCGGCCGCCATCCAGTAGCGCGCGTCGGGACGCATGAACGGGAACGCGATGAAGCACGCGGTGGCGTAAGGCACCGTGTATACGATGAAGTAGATCAGCAGCAGCAGGGAGCGGACGAAGCGCATCGGCGTGGGTTTGACAGTAGGGAGGATGCGCGCGGCAGCCGCATCACTCGTGTTCGTGTGAAAGGAAGTCGAGCGCGAATGCGCGCAGGTCGTCGTGGACCTTCGTGCCGTCCGGCAGATTCCCCGCGGCGAGCGTCTTCTTGCCCTTGCCGGTCAGCACGAGGTGCGGCTTGAAGCCGACCGCGACGCCGGCCTGCAGGTCGCGCAGGGAATCGCCGACGGCCGGCGTGTGACCGGGGTCGACCTCGAAGCGCTCCGCGATCATCTGCATCATGCCGGGCTTTGGCTTGCGGCAGTCGCAGTGGTCTTCCGACACGTGCGGGCAGAAGAACACCGCGTCGATGCGCGCGCCGACGGCGGCCGCCGCGCGATGCATCTTCAGGTGCATCGCGTTGAGCGCGGCCATGTCGAACAGCCCGCGGCCGATGCCGGACTGGTTGGTCGCGACGACCACGCGATAGCCTGCGTGGTTGAGTCGTGCGATCGCCTCGAGGCTGCCGGGCAGCGCGATCCACTCGTCGGGCGTCTTGATGAACGCGTCCGAATCGACGTTGATCACGCCGTCCCGGTCGAGGACGACGAGCTTGCGGTTGGGGCTGGTCGGCATCGTTCGGCCCTTATGCGGCGAGCTTCGAGATGTCGGCGACGCAGTTCATCTGCTGATGCAGCGCGGACAGCAGCGCGAGACGGTTCGCGCGCAGCGCGGGATCCTCGGCGTTGACCATCACGTCGTTGAAGAACGTGTCGACCGGCGCGCGCAGCGCCGCGAGCGCCGACAGCGCGCCCGTGTACTCACGCGCCTCGAGCTGCGACTGCACGCGCGGCGTCACGGCCGCGAGCTGTTCGTGCAGCGCCTTTTCGGCGGCCTCGACGAGCAGCGTCGGCTGCACCGCACCGTTCGCGCCGCCTTCCGACTTCTTCAGGATGTTCGAGATCCGCTTGTTCGCGGCCGCGAGCGCTTCGGCTTCCGCGAGGCGCGTGAATTCGCGCACCGCGTCGAGGCGTGCGACGAGATCGTCGACGCGCGTCGGGTTCAGGCTCAGCACCGCGTCGACTTCGCCTGCCGAGTAGCCGCGTTCGCGCAGCAGGCCGCGCAGCCGGTCCATGAAGAACGCGAAGATCGCATCGGTCGATTCGGCGACGCCCGGCACGCCTTCGAAGCGTGCGTGCGCCGTGCGCAGCAGCGAGACGAGATCGAGCGGCAGTTGCTTCTCGACCAGCAGGCGCAGCACGCCGAGCGCGTGACGGCGCAGCGCGAACGGATCCTTCTCGCCGGTCGGCGCGAGGCCGATGCCCCAGATGCCGACGATCGTCTCGAGCTTGTCGGCCAGCGCGACGGCGGTGGACACCGGCGTGGTCGGCAGCGCGTCGCCGGAGAAGCGCGGCTGGTAGTGCTCGGCGCAGGCGAGCGCGACGTCGTCGGCTTCGCCGTCGTGGCGCGCGTAGTACGTGCCCATCGTGCCCTGCAGTTCCGGGAACTCGCCGACCATGTCGGTCAGCAGGTCGGCCTTCGCGAGGCGCGCGGCGCGCTTCGCGTGCGTGGCGTCGGCACCGATCGCGGGCGCGATCTCGCCGGCCAGCACTTCGAGGCGCTCGACGCGCGCGAGCGCCGAACCGAGCTTGTTGTGATAGACGACGTTCGCGAGCAGCGGCACGCGCTCGGCGAGCGGCTTCTTCTTGTCCTGCTCGAAGAAGAATTTCGCGTCGGCGAGGCGCGGGCGCACGACGCGCTCGTTGCCTTCGACGATCTCGCCCGGCGTGGTCGTCTCGATGTTCGACACGATCAGGAAGCGCGAGCGCAGCTTGCCGGCGATGTCGGTCAGCGCGAAATACTTCTGGTTCGTCTGCATCGTGAGGATCAGGCATTCCTGCGGAACCTGCAGGAATTCGTCCTCGAAGCGGCACGGGTACACGACCGGCCATTCGACCAGCGACGTCACTTCGTCGAGCAGCGATTCGGGCATCACGACGGTGTCGCCGTTCGCGTGCTCGTTCAGCTGCGTGCGGATCGTTTCGCGGCGATCGGCGAAGTGCGCGATCACGCGGCCCTTGTCGCGCAGCGTGTCGGCGTAGGCGCGCGCATGCTGGATCGCGACGAGGCCGTCGGACAGGAAGCGGTGGCCGAGCGTGGTGTCGCCGGCGTCGACGCCGAACGCGGTAACGGGCACGATCCGATCGTCGTGCAGGACGGTCAGGCGGTGCACCGGGCGCACGAACTTCACGTCGGAGCCGTCCGGACGCTGATAGGTCATGACCTTCGGGATCGGCAGCTTCTCGAGCGTTTCGTCGAGCGCGGCCTGCAGCCCGTCGGCGAGCGTCGCGCCGGCGGCCGAGTAGTTGACGAAGAATGCTTCGGCCTTGCCGTCCTGCGCGCGCTCGAGATCGGCGATCGACAGGTTCGGATGGCCGAGCGCCGCGAGCTTCTTCGCGAGCGGGGCGGTCGGCTTTCCTTCGGCGTCGAGCGCGACCGACACGGGCAGGACCTTTTCGCGGACCTGCTTTTCAGGCGCGACGGCGCGCACGTTCTGCACGACGACCGCGAGGCGGCGCGGTGTGGCGTAGCGTTCGAATACGAGTTCGCCTTCGATGAGGTCGCGCGCCGCGAGGCGTTGCGCAAGACCTTCGGCGAATGCGTCGCCGAGGCGCGCGAGGGCCTTCGGCGGCAGCTCTTCGGTCAGCAGTTCGACGAGCAGGGGGGCGGGATGATTGTGCGTCATGTCTGGAATAAATCTCGTCTCGTCAGTCCTGATCGATCTTGCGTTCGACCTTGAGCGGCGGCGCCCATGCCGGCTGGGCGGCGTCCTGGGCGTCGGTGGTGAGGCCCGGCACGCCCGGCGGGTTGCCGAGCATCGGGAAGCCGAGCTTCTCGCGCGAGTCGTAGTAAGCCTGCGCGACGAGACGCGACAGCGCGCGGATGCGGCCGATGTACGCCGCGCGCTCGGTGACCGAGATCGCGCCGCGCGCATCGAGCAGGTTGAACGTGTGGCCGGCCTTCAGCACGAGTTCGTACGCGGGCAGCGCGAGCTGCGCGTCGATCATCTTCTTCGCTTCCGCTTCGTAGCTGTTGAAGAACGTGAACAGCAGGTCGACGTTCGCGTGCTCGAAGTTGTAGGTCGACTGCTCGACCTCGTTCTGGTGGTAGACGTCGCCGTACGACAGGCGGCGCAGCTCGGGGCCGTTCGGGCCGTGCTCTTCCCACTCGGTCCACACGAGGTCGTACACGTTCTCGACCTTCTGCAGGTACATCGCGAGGCGCTCGAGGCCGTAGGTGATCTCGCCGAGCACCGGCTTGCAGTCGAGGCCGCCGACCTGCTGGAAATACGTGAACTGCGTGACTTCCATCCCGTTCAGCCACACTTCCCAGCCGAGGCCCCACGCGCCGAGCGTCGGGTTCTCCCAGTCGTCCTCGACGAAGCGCACGTCGTTCTGCTGCAGGTCGAAGCCGAGCGCTTCCAGCGAGCCGAGGTACAGGTCGAGGATGTTTTCCGGCGCCGGCTTGAGCACGACCTGGTACTGGTAGTAATGCTGCAGGCGGTTCGGGTTCTCGCCATAGCGGCCGTCCTTCGGGCGGCGCGACGGCTGCACGTAAGCGGCGCGCCACGGCTCGGGGCCGACCGCGCGCAGGAACGTGTGAACGTGCGACGTGCCCGCGCCGACTTCCATGTCGATGGGCTGGAGCAGGGCGCAACCCTGCTTGTCCCAGTAGGACTGCAGCGTCAGGATGATTTGCTGAAACGTAAGCATGAAGAGCCTTCGTGGCGCTGGCGCTCCGTTGCGGGCGGCGCTCCGGGCGGGGCCCGGAGGGTCGGCTCGCGCGGCGGCGCGGCTTGTTAGTGTGCTGAAACGTGCAATTTTACCGGATCGGCGGGCGGATGCGGCTGGAACGCGGACGAAGGTGCCGCCGGCGGCGTTCCGGCGAGCCGTGCGCAGCCTGTGCGCGGCTCGCCCGTATGCGCGGTGTGTGCGCGCGTGCGGCGTCGCGATGCGCTTGTTGCACTGCCTGCCGCGCCGCTTTGCGAGGGCGTTAAGATGCGCGTATCGCGGTGCGCGCGACGCCTGCCGCGCGACCGATTTTCCACTCCGGACCGCATGGACGATTCGAACGATCTCCTCATTCCACTGATGCCGCCGCTGCTCGCGCTGCTCGGGCAGGCCGCCGACGCGCAAGCGCGCGGCGAGCACGACGCATACGCACGCTGGCTCGCCGCCGCCGGCCATCTGCACGCAGTCGACATGGCAGCGCTCTCGCAGCTCACCGTGACGCTCGTGGCGCGGCAGCGCACGGCCGACGCGCTCGCGCTGGCCGAGTGCGCGGCGCGCATTCATCCGGACGCCGGTGGCCATTTCAATCATGGCTACGCCCTGCAGATGCTCGGTCGTCACGCGGATGCCGTCGCGCCGTACCGCGCCGCCTATGCGCTCGATCCACGCTGGCCGTCGCTGCGCAACAACCTGGCGATCGCGCTGCGGCTGTCGGGCGGCGACCGCCGCGAGGAAATCGCGCTGCTCGACGCGGCCGTGGAAGCCGACCCGCACGACGTGCAGGCGTGGATCAACCTGATCGTCGCGCGGCTCGCGACGCTCGACCTCGACGGCGCGCTCGCCTGTGCGGCACGGCTTGCAGAGATCGCGCCGGACAATGCGCTCGCGTCGAACAACATCGCGATGGCGATGAAGGAGGCGCAGCGCTGGGACGACGCCGAGCGCTACGCGGCGCGCGCGTGCGAGCTGGCGCCCGACGACGCGTCGTTCCGTTTCAACCTCGCGATCATCCAGCTCGTGCGCGGCAATTACGCGGCGGGCTGGCGCGGCCACGAAGCACGCTGGGACGGCGCTGGCGAGCTGCGCGGCCAGCGGCCGGTGCTGCCCGGCCCGCGCTGGCAGGGCGAGCCGCTCGCGGGCAAGACGCTGCTCGTCTGGGGCGAGCAGGGGCTCGGCGACGTGCTGCAGTTCGCGCGCTTCGTCGCGCCGCTCGCCGAGCGCGTGCACCGCGAGGGCGGCCGTCTCGCGTGGAACACGTTTCCGCAGGTGGGCACGCTGATGCGGCGCAGTCTCGGCGCACATGCGGACGCGTTCAGCGTGGGCGGCGGCGTCGACGCGCTGCCTGCCTTCGACTATGAAGTGCCGCTCATCGGCCTGCCGCTGATGCTCGGGATGGAGACGTCGACGCTCGGCGCGTCGGTGCCGTACCTGCATGCCGATCCGCACGCGCGCGACGCCTGGCGGGCGCGGCTCGCGGGCGACGGCCGGCTGAAGGTCGGGCTCGTGTGGACGGGCAGCGCGGGGCACCAGCGTAATCCGTTCCGGCGCGTCGGGCTCGAGCGCTATGCCGATGCGTTTCGCGGCATCGACGGCGTCGCGTTCCACTCGCTGCAGCCGGGTGCGGAAGCGGATGTCGCCGCGGCGCGCGCAGCCGGTTTCGCGATCGAGGACTTTACCGCCGAACTGAAGAGTTTCGATGATACGGCCGCCTTCATCGGCGCGCTGGATCTGGTGATCACGGTGTGCACGTCGGTCGCGCACCTGTCGGGCGCGCTCGGCGCGCGCACCTGGGTGTTGCTCGACGTGAATCCGCACTGGCCGTGGCTGCTCGAGCGCACCGACAGCCCGTGGTATCCGACCGCGACGCTGTACCGGCAGCCGACGTTCGGCGCATGGGCGCCGGTGATGGAGACACTCGGGCGGGATCTCCGCGGCCTGGCTGCGGACGTGAGGCGCAGGGGCTGAGCGGCCGCCGCACCGCGTGCGACGGCCGCTCGATGCGTCAGGCGTTCCGGTCGTCGCCGGCCTTCGCGCCGTTGCGGCGGCGCAGGCCCGGCCCGAACGTGAAGCCGAACGCGAGCAGTACCAGCGACACAGCGAGCACGATGTTGTTGCCGCTCGTCACGTAAGGCGTGAAGCCGCTCGTGCCTTCGATGCGCACGTCGAGCGAGCCGATCGTGAACGGCTTGAGCTGGCCGAGCACGCGGCCGTGCGCGTCGATCGCGGCCGTCATCCCCGTGTTGGTCGAGCGCAGCATCGGCCGGCCCGTTTCGAGCGCGCGCATCCGCGCGATCTGCAGATGCTGGTCGAGCGCGATCGTGTCGCCGAACCACGCGAGGTTCGTCACGTTGACGAGCACACCGGGCGGCTGCGGGTTGTCGCGGATCGTCGCGGCGATTTCCTCGCCGAACAAGTCCTCGTAGCAGATGTCGGCCATCACCGGCTGGTTGTGCACGAGGAACGGCTTCTGCACCGGCGCGCCGCGCGCGAAGTCGCCGAGCGGCATCTTCATCAGGTCGACGAACCACCGGAAGCCCCACGGGATGAATTCGCCGAAGGGCACGAGATGGTGCTTGTCGTAGTGATAGATGTCGCGCGAATGCGGCGTCACGCCGTACAGGCTGTTCGTGTAATCGACGTAATGACCGTCCGGCGTCACCGACGCGCCGACCGCGCCGAACAGCACGGCCGAGCCCGTCGTGTCGCTGAACTTGCGGATCGCGACGGCGAACGGTTCGGGCAGCTCCTGGATCATCACCGCGATCGCGGTCTCCGGCGTGACGATCAGGTCGGCGGGCTTCTCGACGATCATCTGCGTGTACATCTTGATCGCCGCGTCGATGCCTTCCTGCTCGAACTTGATGTCCTGCTTCACGTTGCCCTGCAGCAGCCGCACCGTGAGCGGCGCGTTCGCGGGCACGGTCCACGTGGCCTGCGACAGCCCGAGGCCGGCCGCGACGAGCGCGACGGCGATGCCGGCCGGCGCGACGACGCGCACGCGCGCGTTGCCGGCACCGCCGGATTCCGATTCAAATTCGGACGACCGGCGGCCGGCGACGAGCGCCTGCACGACCAGCGCGGCGAACAGCGCGAGCACCCAGGCGACCCCGTACACACCGACGACCGGCGCGAAGCCCGCGAACGGGCCGTCGACCTGCGGATAGCCGCTCGCGAGCCACGGAAAGCCGGTGAACACGGTGCCGCGCAGCCATTCGCCGAGCGCCCATGCGCTCGCGAAGGCGAACGCGCCGTGCCAGCTCGGCGAGAACGGCCGCGGATCGGGTGCGCGGCGATGCCACGCATGGCCCGCGCAGAACGACCAGAGCCCCGCCGAGAACGCCGGGTACAGCGACAGGTAGAGCGAGAACAGCACCAGCGCGCCGCCCGCGAGCGGCGCGGCCATCTCGCCGTACACGTGCATGCTGATGTACAGCCACCAGATGCCGCTGATGAAGTTGCCGAAGCCGAACGCGCCGCCGGTGAGCGCGGCGCCGCGCCAGCTCGACGTGCGCGTCAGCTGCGCGAAAAACCAGACGAATACGGCGAGCTGCAGCCAGCCGCCGTGCGGGGTCGGTGCGAAGCTGAGCGTATTGGCCGCACCGGCGAGCAGTGCGGCCGGATAGTGCCAGCGCGGCAGCGTGCGGCCGGGGGCCGGCGCGAAAAGGCCGCCAGCCGGGCGAGACGGGATCGGATCGTCCATGTGAAGCGAAAGAGGGCGAGCGGTTGAAGGAGACGCGGCCGGCGCGAGACGGTCAGTCCTCGTGCGAGGTTTCGGCGCGGCGGCTCGCGAGCGGGTTGCGGCGCACCAGCAGCACGTGGACCTGGCGCGCATCGCCGCGCTGGATCTCGAACACGAGGTTGCCGAGTTGCAGCTTCTCGCCGCGGTGCGGCACGCGGCCGAAGTGATGGGTGATCAGCCCGCCGATCGTGTCGACCTCGTCGTCGGGGAAGTCGGTGCCGAACGTCTCGTTGAACTGCTGGATCTCGGTGAGCGCGCGCACGCGGTAGCGGCCGTCCGGCCCAGAGATGATGTTGCCGGCTTCCTCGTCGAAGTCGTATTCGTCCTCGATGTCGCCGACGATCTGTTCGAGCACGTCCTCGATCGTGATGAGGCCAGCGACGCCGCCGTATTCGTCGACGACGATCGCGAGGTGGTTGCGGTTCACGCGGAAGTCGTGCAGCAGCACGTTCAGGCGCTTCGATTCGGGAATGAACACGGCGGGGCGCAGCATCCCGCGCACGTCGAATTCATCTTCGGCATAGAAGCGCAGCAGGTCCTTCGCGAGCAGCACGCCGATCACGTTGTCGCGGTTCTCCTCGAACACGGGGTAGCGCGAGTGCGCCTTCTCGAGGACGAACGGGATGAAGTCTTCGGGCTTGTCGGCGATGTTGATCGCGTCCATCTGCGCGCGCGGCACCATGATGTCGCGGGCGCACAGGTCGGACACCTGGAACACGCCTTCGATCATCGACAGCGAATCGGCGTCGATCAGGTTGCGTTCGTGGGCGTCCTGGAGAATTTCCAGCAACTCGGTCCGGGATTCCGGCTCGGGCGAGATGAAGTCGGTCAGGCGCTCGAGCAGCGAGCGCTTTTCTTGCGGTTTGTCGGTGAGCTTACGACTGGGATACGAATCGTTCATGGTGGTGCGCCCGGGTCATGCCGGAGCGCGCGGTCACGGAGTAGGCAAGGATACACCAAGGACATGGCGCGGCCGTGTCGCCCCGGCCGTCCGGCCAGGGGCATGCGGCGCGCGCGAGCCCCGCTCGGGAACAGCCGCATCGGGCGCGGCGCAGTCCTTCGTCTCCATCCTATCTCAGAAAGGGGCGGCGGGGCAGCGGCGGCAAAAAAGCGGGGGCGACCGGCCGGTCAGTCGGTGTCAGCGGCATTTCGTCGCGAGCGCGACAAGCCGAGCCGACGTTCTGGCCCTCAGAAGCGCATGCCGGCAGAGCAGCCGCCGGCAGCCGCGCCGTTGGTCGCGGCGCCGCCGCAGCCGAGGATGCCGCAGCCGGACAGCGCGACGCTCGCGGCGACAAGCAGCGCGGCCAGCGTCATGCGCGATTTGCGTGCCGGTTTCATGGGCGTCGTGCCGCCTTCGCGTGCACGGGCGGTGCGGCCGGCCCTGTCGAGCGTTACCGGCATCGCGCGAGCAGCCCTTCCAGCGCGCGATCGGGGATGCCGCTCGCACGCAGCGCGTCCACGGTGCGGCTCACGTAGTCGAGCGTCGTGCCGTAGCGGCCGGCCGCGCAGCTGAACACTTCCTTGACGACGGGGTCGGTAAGCTTGCCGGTGTAAGTGGGCACGTCGCGGCGCATCACGAACGCGAGTGCGCGCACGCGTTCGCCGGTTTCGAGCGAGCACGGCAGCCACGCGGGCCGGTACGACCCCATCGGCATTTCGCGTTTCCACAACGTCTCGAGATGCGGCTGCGCCGTCGGGCCCGCGAGCCGGAATGCGATGCCCGAGCAGGAGCCGCCGCGATCGAGCGCGAGCACGAGGCCCGGACGTTCGGGCGTGCCGCGGTTCACGCGCGACCACAGGTAGAGCCCGCGATGATAGCCATGCACCTTGCCGCGCACGGCGGAGACGGTCGGCAGCCCGGGGTTCCAGATCAGCGAGCCATAGCCGAACAGCCAGAGATCCTGCCGGCCATCCCAGTCGCGCATCGTGTGCGCGAGCGACGCGGCGAGCTCATCGTCCGTCAGCAGCCGTCCCTCGCCGATCGACGGTGGGTAGGCGGGCGGCAGCAGCGCGGCGTGGTGCATGGTGCGGACGGCTTTACTGGTACGGGTTCGGAAAGCCCAGTTTCGCGAGGATGTCGACTTCGAGCGCTTCCATTTCGGCGGCGTCCTCGTCGCTCGTCTCGTGATCGTAGCCCTGCGCGTGCAGCGCGCCGTGCACCAGCAGGTGCGCGTAGTGGGCGGCGAGCGGCTTGCCCTGGTCGTGCGCTTCCTTCTCGACGACCGGGCAGCACAGCACGAGGTCGCCGATCACGGTGCCGTCTGGCGCCGGATCGTACGCGAAGGTCAGCACGTTGGTCGGGTAGTCCTTGTGGCGGTAGCCGGCGTTCAGCGTGCGGCCCTCTTCCTCGCCGACGAAGCGCACGGTGAGCTGCGCGCTCGCGAACAGCGCCGGCTCGATCCATTCGGCGATCAGCTTGCGCTTGGGAAGCGTCTTGCGGATGTCGCCGGTGATTTCGTCACCGTACTGCACGGACAGGTCGAGCTCCAGCTCGCGCACCTCGTTCGCCATTTCCGCGATTTCCTCGTCGCGCGGCGCGGGTTCGGCACCCACGTGCAGCGTGACGCTGTCGTAGTGCTCGGGCTGCAGCGCGAGCTTCGCGCGCATCGCCGGATCGTGGTGCTGCGCAACGATCGCAACGGCCGCCTCGCCCGAACTGCCCGACAGGTCGAACATCAGGCTGCGGCCGTCGGGGAAGTCGATTCGAAGCCCTTGCGCGCTGACGGTCCGGGCCTTGCCCTTCGCATCGAACAGCGAGAGACGGGGGAAATCGGGCGCGGCGGACTGGTCGCGCCCGGACTTGCGGGAACGGGAAGATTTCATGACGGGTGCGGCGATTGGAACGCGTTGAGGATACACCAAACGGCCGATCGCTCCCGAATTCGAAACGGCCGCGCGCGGGTGAAAAAAAGCCCGGCGCGCCGTCGGGCGGGCCGGGCCGGCAGGCCGGGGCAGCGCGCGGGCGCCGCCGGTCAGCCGTCCTGATGCTGCGCGTGGAACTCGTCGTACGCCTCGACGATGCGCGCGACGAGCGGATGGCGCACGACGTCCGCGCTCGTGAAGCGCGTGAGCGCGATGCCGCGCACGCCGCCGAGCACCTGCTGCGCCTCGACGAGGCCGCTCTTGTGCCCGCGCGGCAGGTCGACCTGGCTCGTGTCGCCGGTGACGACGGCCTTCGAGCCGAAGCCGATCCGCGTGAGGAACATCTTCATCTGCTCGGGCGTCGTGTTCTGCGCCTCGTCGAGGATGATGAACGCGTGGTTCAGCGTGCGGCCGCGCATATAGGCGAGCGGCGCGATCTCGATCATCTGGCGCTCGAACATCTTCGCGGTCTTGTCGAAGCCGAGCAGGTCGTACAGCGCGTCGTACAGCGGCCGCAGGTACGGGTCGACCTTCTGCGCGAGATCGCCCGGCAGGAAGCCAAGCCGCTCGCCGGCCTCGACGGCCGGGCGCGTCAGCACGATCCGCTTGACCTGGTCGCGCTCCAGTGCGTCGACCGCGCATGCGACCGCGAGGTAGGTCTTGCCGGTGCCGGCCGGCCCGATGCCGAACGTCACGTCGTGCGACAGGATCTGCTTCAGGTATTCGCGCTGCGCGGGCGTGCGACCGCGCAGGTCGGCGCGCCGCGTATAGAGCTTCGGCGCGGGCTCTTCGTCCGGCGTGTCCGCGTCGAGCTGCACGACGGGCTCGTCGAACGGATGGTCGGGGTCGCCGCGAAAGCGCACGTCGATCGTGTCCTGGCGGCCGTTGCCGGACGTGTGGCGCACTTCGACCAGCGCGAGCTGGATATCGTCGACCGACAGCGGATCGCGCGCGCGGTTGTAGAAGTTCTCGAGCGCCGCGAGCGCGAGCTTCGCGCCGCGCCCGCGGATCGTGATCCGGTGGCCGCGCCGCGCGAGCGTGACGTCGAGCGCCTGTTCGATCTGCCGCAGGTTCTCGTCGAGCGGGCCGCAGAGGTTGGCGAGGCGCGCGTTGTCGTCGCGCGGCGCGGTGAATTCCAGTGCTTGGACGGTCTTCAAAGTAGCGTCGGGCTCCTGTTGAACGTCAGTCGGTCAGGTCAGTGGGTGGCCGCGCTCGCGTCGTCGCTGACGAGCAGGAGCTCGCCGCGCAGCGAGTGCGGGTACGCATGGTTGATCTTCACGTCGATCATCTGGCCGATCAGGCGCGGGTGCGACGCGAGCGGCGCCGGGAAGTTCACGACCCGGTTGTTCTCGGTGCGGCCCGACAGTTCGTTCGGGTCCTTGCGCGACGGGCCCTCGACGAGGATCCGCTCGACCTTCCCGACCATCGACTGGCTGATGCGCGCGACGTTTTCCTCGATGGTCGCCTGCAGATGTTGCAGGCGTTTGAGCTTGACCTCGCGCGGCGTGTCGTCGTGCAGGTTCGCGGCCGGCGTGCCGGGGCGCGGGCTGTAGATGAACGAGAAGCTGGTGTCGTAGCTCATCTCGTGCACGAGCGCCATCATCTTGTCGAAATCTTCCTCGGTCTCGCCGGGGAAGCCGACGATCATGTCGGTCGACAGCGACAGGTCCGGGCGGATCGCGCGCAGCTTGCGGATCACCGACTTGTATTCGAGCACGGTGTAGCCGCGCTTCATCGCCATCAGGATGCGGTCGGAGCCGTGCTGGACCGGCAGGTGCAGGTGGCTCACGAGCTTCGGCACCTTCGCATAGGTGTCGATCAGGCGCTGCGTGAATTCCTTCGGATGCGACGTCGTGTAGCGGATTCGCTCGATGCCGGGGATGTCGGCGACGTATTCGATCAGCGTCGCGAAATCGGCGATCTCGGTCGAACCGGCCGTCAGCGCGCCGCGATACGCGTTCACGTTCTGGCCGAGCAGCGTGACTTCGCGCACGCCCTGATCGGCGAGGCCGGCCACTTCGGTCAGCACGTCGTCGAGCGGACGCGACACTTCGTCGCCGCGCGTGTACGGCACGACGCAGTAGCTGCAGTACTTCGAGCAGCCTTCCATGATCGACACGAACGCGCTCGGCCCCTCGACGCGCGCGGGCGGCAGGTGGTCGAACTTCTCGATCTCGGGGAACGTGATGTCGACCTGCGCGCGGCCGCTTTCGCGGCGCGCATCGATCATCTGCGGCAGGCGGTGCAACGTCTGCGGGCCGAACACGAGGTCGACGT
Organism: Burkholderia sp. PR2; assembly: GCF_052372875.1. NCBI lineage: Bacteria > Pseudomonadati > Pseudomonadota > Betaproteobacteria > Burkholderiales > Burkholderiaceae > Burkholderia > Burkholderia sp. PR2. The sequence continues at coordinate 2,855,102 of NZ_JBQRWH010000004.1, read as the reverse complement.
ACGGCGCGCGCGACACGATCGACGCGCCTTCCTGGCTGGCGACGCAGCCGCCGACGCCGATCAGCAGGCCCGGCTTCGCTTCCTTCAGCTCGCGCACGCGGCCGAGGTCGGAGAACACCTTTTCCTGCGCCTTCTCGCGCACCGAGCACGTGTTGAACAGGATGATGTCCGCGTCTTCCGGGGTATCGGTCTTTTCGAGGCCTTCGGCGGCATTGAGCACGTCCACCATCTTGTCCGAGTCGTACTCGTTCATCTGGCAGCCGAAGGTCTTTACGTAAACTTTCTTGGTCATGGGGATTCGCCGTTCGCAGTGGTTGACCTGGGGGCGTCGTCAAGGGTGAATCGGGACGGCTGCTGCCGGTGCAGCGTGGCGGACTGGGGCGCGCGGTGCGCGTCGAGCGAACATGTCGCGAATACTCGCGCATGCATGAAAAGCCGTCGGGAAAGCTTTCCATTATAGCTTTACGCGCTGCTCCGGGCGGGCGGCAGGTTGCTGCCGCGCGACGCCTTTCATTGAACTCCGACCCCGATATGGCGGCGCGGCAACCTTCAGCGGCACGCGTTCAGCAGGTCGTCGAGCGCCGCTTCCTCGCGCGCGAAGCGTTCGGCGAGGAAGTCGAGCAGCACGCGCACGCGCGGCGCCATGTAGCGCTTGCCGTGATAGAGCGCGTGCAGCGGCGCGTCCTGGTGTCGCCAGTCGGGCAGTAGCACGCGCAGCCGGCCGGCGCGCACGTCGTCGGCGATGTCCCAGAGCGACTTCAGCGCGATGCCGTGGCCGCGCAGCGTCCATTCGCGGGTGAGGCCGCCGTCGTTGGTCTCGAAAGCCGTCGACACCGGCACCGTGTGGGTCTGTACCTCGTCGCCGCGCGTGAAGCGCCACGTGTTCATCGGGCCCGACGCGATCGTGATCACGTTGCACGGAAAGCGGGCCAGATCGTGCGGATCGGCCGGCACGCCGTGGCGCTCGACGAACGACGGCGCCGCGCACAGCACGCGCCGGTTCGCGGCGAGCCGGCGTGCGATCAGCGCGCCGTCGGGCGGGGCGGCGAAGCGGATCGCGAGGTCGATCTCGTCCTGCCACAGGTTCGACGACGAATCGGACGCCGTCAGCGAGAACGTGACGCCCGGATGCAGCGTGGTGAATTCGTCGAGCCAGTCGAGCAGCTGATTGCGGCCGAAATCGGACGTCGACGACAGCCGCACCTTGCCGGCCACCACGTTGCGGCCTTCCTGCAGTAGCGCGTGTGCGTCGTCGAGCGCCTGCAGCGCCTGCCGGCAGCAGTTCAGGTAGAGCCGGCCTTCGTCGGTGAGGCGCAGCTGCCGCGTCGAGCGCTCGAACAGCCGCGTCGCGACTTTCGCCTCGAGCTTCGCGAGGCGCGCGCTCGCGGCGGCCGGCGTGAGGTTCAGCTTGCGCCCTGCCGCGGACAGGCTGCCCAGTTCCGCCGCCTCGACAAACAGCCGGATGTCGCCCAGTCGATCCATCGGATTTTCCACAATCTTTTGAAAATGGTTCAAATGCCGCGCCAATTATCAAAGATAGGCGTATTCGGGACAATGCGCGCACATCCCGCTTTTTGTGCGGTGCGGTACGGACCGGCTGCCGCGTCCGCCGCCTTTTCGGAGAACGTCATGCCCATACCGTTACTGGCGCTCGCGATCAGCGCCTTCGCCATCGGCACCACCGAATTCATCATCATGGGACTCCTGCCCGAAGTCGCGCACGACCTCGCCGTGTCGCTGCCGTCGGCCGGCCTGCTGGTCACGGGCTACGCGCTCGGCGTCGCGGTCGGCGCGCCGCTGCTCGCGGTGCTGACGAGCCGCATGCCGCGCAAGGCCGCGCTGCAGCTGCTGATGGCGATCTTCATCGTCGGCAACGTGTTGTGCGCGACCGCGTCCGGCTACGCGATGCTGATGGTCGCGCGCGTCGTCACGTCGTTCGCGCACGGCTCGTTCTTCGGGATCGGCGCGGTGGTGGCCGCGTCGCTCGTGCCGGCCGACAAGCGCGCGAGCGCGATCGCGCTGATGTTCACGGGCCTCACGCTGTCGAACGTGCTCGGCGTGCCGTTCGGCACGTTCGTCGGCCAGCTGCTCGGCTGGCGCGCATCGTTCTGGATCGTCGCCGCGCTCGGCGTGCTGTCGCTCGGCGGCGTCGCCCTGCTGGTGCCGAACCGCCACGACAGCGGGCCCGTCGGCCTCGGCCACGAAGTGCGGGTGCTGAAGGAGCCGCAGGTCTGGCTCGCGCTCCTGATGACCGTGCTCGGTTTCGGCGGCGTGTTCGTCGTGTTCACGTACATCGCGCCGATCCTCGAAACCGTCACCGGTTATTCGCCGCGTGCGGTCGCGTTGATCCTCGTGCTGTTCGGCGCGGGGCTGACGGTCGGCAACATGCTCGGCGGCAGGCTCGCCGACCGCGCGCTGATGCCGTCGCTGATCGCGATCCTGGTCGCGCTGATGGCCGTGATGGCCGTATTCGCGAAGACGAGCCACCTGCCAGTCGCGGCCGCGGTGACCGTATTCGTCTGGGGGATCGCCGCGTTCGCGACGGTGCCGCCGCTGCAGGCCCGCGTAGTCGAAAAGGCCGCGAGCGCGCCGCATCTCGCGTCGACACTGAACATCGGCGCGTTCAACGTCGGCAACGCGGGCGGCGCGTGGCTCGGCGGTCTCGCGCTGGGGCACGGCTTTGCGCTCGATGCGTTGCCGTGGGTCGCCGTCGCGGTGACGTTCGCGGCGCTCGTCGTCACGTGGCTCGCGATGCGGCTCGATGCCCGCGCACCGGCGCGCTGCGCGGCACCGGCCGCGCATTGAGCGGTGCACCGGGCGGCGGTGTGCCGGCGCTATGGCGACAGGAAAAGGTTCGCGAGAAACGCTTTCCTCCGCGATGCTGATAACGGTGTGAAGATAACTTCGTTTGCCGGGTCGGGACCGGGTGATAGCGTCTCGATACGCGCCGTTCGTGGCGCAACCCGATTCCGGCTAACCCCATTCGCAGGGCCGCGCGGCGGCCCGGAGGCCATGTTATGTCTTCACCCCTGGCGCTGGTGCGCGACGTGTCTTCCTTCGAGTCCGGCAATGCCGCCGACGCGCGGACGTCCGCGTCGCTCGACGTCCTCGAGCAGGTCGTCGGCGTGAATCTCGCGCGCTTGCGCGCCGAGCGGCAGCTGTCGCTCGATGCGCTCGCGCGGCTGTCCGGCGTGTCGCGCGCGATGCTCGCGCAGATCGAATCCGCGCGCAGCGTGCCGTCGATCAAGGTGCTCTGCAAGATCGCCGCGGCGCTGAAGGTATCGGTCGCCGCGTTCCTGCGCCGTCATGCCGTGAACGGCTTCGAGCATCTGGCGGCCGAGCGCGCGGCGCGCGTCGTCAGCTCGAACGGCCGCTTCTCGGCGCGCGCGCTGTATCCGGAAGGCGAGCCTGCCGCGGCCGAATTCCACGAGCTGCGGATCGCGCCGCTGCACACGGAACCCGGCACGCGCCGCGCGCCCGGCACGACGGTCAACCTGGTCGTCAGCGAAGGCACGCTCGAAGTCGGCGTGCACGATCGGCGCCAGCTGCTCGCGACCGGCGACGCGATCGTGTTCGACGCCGACCAGCCGTACAGCCTGCGCAATCCGGGCGATAGCGAGGCGCGAGCGTTCCGCGTGACGGTGAGCCCCGAGGTGCCGCCGCGCTGGCTCGTGCCCGACGCCGCGCACGCGGCCGGCTGAACGCGCGGCTCGCAGGGCCGGCGCCGGTTCCGTTCAGGACGGCGTGCAGGCCCGGTGTCGGCCGTTCGGACGATGCCGTTAGACGGAGTCGTCAGTAAGGTTTTAAGTGTGGTTCGCTGCGCCGCGTGCGCAGCTGATGTATGCTTGGCCCGCCGGTTCCGGGGTAGACCCCGGCCGGTAATCAGTGCGTCTTCAGGGCGGGGCGAAATTCCCCACCGGCGGTAGGCTGGCGTTAGCCGGCGAGCCCGCGAGCGCTCGCGCATCCGCGCGGGGTCAGCAGATCTGGTCGAATACCAGAGCCGACGGTCACAGTCCGGATGAGAGAAGATGTGCAGATAGTCATGTCCGTCAGGGCCGCTTTGCCATGCGTGCGAAGCGGGTTGTCGTTCTGTCTGTTTGCAATGCCCTGAAACGTTTTTCGCCCAAATCGTAATTGCGAGGAGCGTTTCACATGTCCTTCATGTCCGTTTCGTCGGCACCCGCCGACGCCTTTGCCGATCTCCCGTTGCTCGATTCCGAACCGGTGCCGCCGCGCATCGCCGCCGCGCTCGACGCGTTGCGCGCGGGCCGCGCGGTCGTGTTGCAGGACGATCACGACCGTGAAAACGAGGCCGACCTGATCGTCGCCGCCGAGCGCATCACGCCCGAGACGATGGCGCTCCTGATCCGCGAGTGCAGCGGCATCGTGTGCCTGTGCCTGACCGACGACAAGGTCCGCGCGCTCGAGCTGCCGCCGATGGTGCAGACCAACGAGAGCCGCAACGGCACCGCGTTCACCGTGTCGATCGAGGCGCGCGAAGGCGTGCATACCGGCGTGTCCGCGGCCGATCGCGTGACGACGATCCGCGCGGCGATCGCCGACGATGCGAAGCCGTACGACATCGTGCGCCCCGGCCACGTGTTTCCGCTGCGTGCGCAACCGGGCGGCGTGCTTGCGCGCCGCGGTCACACCGAAGGAACGGTCGACCTGTCGATCCTCGCTGGCCTGAAGCCGGCGGGCGTGCTGTGCGAGCTGATGAATCCGGACGGCACGATGACGCGCGGCGACGACGTCGAGCGTTTCGCGCAGCAGCACGGGTTGCCGATGCTGACGATCGCGGAACTCGTCGAATTCCGCGAGGCGCTGGCGGCCGCGCGCGAGCGCTGCTGCGAGCCGGCCTGACGATCGGTGTAGCGGGCGCGCCGATGCGCCCGCGGGACGGCGTGCGCATCGAGCCGCACGCCGGTCATGTGGCTCCGGCGCGACCGTCCGTCAGGACTGCACGTCGCCGAATTCGCCGCGCAGGCCGGCTTCGACGAGCGCCGGCAGTTCATTCATCCTGCGCATGATCCGCGTGATGCCCATCGCGCGCAGCGCGTCCGCGTAGTTGTCCGGGATGTGGCTCGCGCCGACGAACGCGATCGTCTTCATCCCCGCCGCACGCGCGGCGTTCAGGCCCGACACGCTGTCCTCCACGACGATGCAGCGCGTCGGCGCGACGCCGAGCGTCTGCGCCGCGTGCAGGTAGACGTCGGGATAGGGTTTCGGCCGTGCGACCTGCTCGGAGCTGAACACGCGATCGCCGAAGATTTCGGTGAGCGATGCGCGCTTCAGCGAACTGCGCACGCGCACGAGCCGGCTGTTCGATACCACCGCGGCCGGCAGGCTGACCTTCAGCAGCGCGTCGCGCACGCCGCTGATCGGCGCGAGCGATTGTGCGAGACCGGTCTCGATGTTGCGCTCGACGGTCTCGATGAAGTCGTCGGGCATCCGGATGCCGAAACGCGCTTCGAGCCCGGCGAGAAAGCGCGATGTCTGCTGGCCGAAGGCGGACTTCGCGGCGTCTTCGAAATCGAGGTGAGGGAAGGTGGCGGACAGCGTTTCGAACAGCACGCGGTCGGCGATGACTTCGCTGTCGACGAGGACGCCGTCGCAGTCGCAGATAAGGTGATCGAGCATGATGGTGAAGAAGCGGGGTGTCGGCGACGCCGAGCATCCCGCCATGATACGTGCTTTCGAAGTTGCACCGCGAGCCGTTCGGCGCCTGCGTCCCGTCCCGACTATGCACTCCGTCAGGCCGAGGCGTCACCGCGGCGTTGCCCGGCGAGAGCGAGGCGGGCGCGTCGTCGATCGTGTGACGAAAGCAGGGCGGAAGGGGGAGGCGGAAGCACGCGGCAGTTGCTGCCGCGTGCTCGGGATCGAGCTCGATCGAACCCGCGATCAGGCCATCGCGTGCAGGTGCAGATACAGGCCGGCCGCCGCGGCGCCGCCGAGCAGCGGGCCGATCACCGGCACCCACGCATAGCGCCAGTCGCTGTCGCGCTTGCCGGGAATCGGCAGCAGCGCGTGCATGATGCGCGGCGACAGGTCGCGCGCCGGGCTCATCGCATAGCCGGTCGGGCCGCCGAGCGAGATGCCGATGCCAAGCACGAGCAGGCCGACGGGCAGTGCGTCGAGCGCGCCGAGACCGATCTGCGGCGACGCGAGGTACAGCACGCCGAGGATCAGCACGAACGTGCAGATGGCTTCGGTCAGCACGTTGTGCGTGGTGCTGCGGATGGCGGGCGCCGTGCAGAACACCGCGAGCTTCAGGTCCGCATCGACCTCCTTCGCGAAGTGCTGGCGATACGCGAGCCACACGAGCAGCGCGCCGGCCATCCCGCCGAGCATCTGCGCGAGGATGTAGCCGCCGACCTTCGACCATGCGAACTTGCCCGCGAGCGCGAGGCTGATCGTGACGATCGGGTTCAGGTGCGCGCCGCTGAATGACGCGGTCACGTAGACGGCGACGAACACCGCCATCGCCCAGCCCATGACGATCACGATGAGGTCCGCGCCTTTGCCCTTGGTCTTCGCAAGCAGCACGTTTGCGACCGCGCCGTTGCCGAGCAGCACGAGGATCGCCGTGCCGATGAATTCCGCAATATAAGGTGACATGTTGTCTCTCGTAGATGACGGCGGACTCGCGCGTGGCACGGTCCGCCGGTGTTGTTTTAATTCGTTCGGATTGCTTCTGGTTGCCGCGGGTTACTGCGTGTCGTCGGCCCACGCCTTGGCGGCGCGCACCGCGCGTTGCCAGCCGGCCATGCAGCGCTCGACCTGATCCTTCGGCATCGACGGGGAGAAGCGGCGATCGAGCTGCCACTGGCTGCGCACTTCGTCGAGGTTCTTCCAGTAGCCGATCGCGAGGCCCGCGAGATAGGCCGCGCCGAGCGCGGTCGTCTCGGTGATCTGCGGTCGCACCGCGTCGACGCCGAGCAGGTCGGCCTGGAACTGCATCAGCAGATTGTTCGCGCTCGCGCCGCCGTCGACGCGCAGCTCGCCGATGCTGATGCCGGAGTCGGCTTCCATCGCGGCCAGCACGTCGAGCGACTGGTAAGCGATCGCGTCGAGCGCCGCGCGCGCGAGGTGCGCGGACGTCGTGCCGCGCGTGACGCCGAATACCGAACCGCGTGCCCGTGCGTTCCAGTGCGGCGCGCCGAGGCCCGCGAACGCCGGCACGAGATAGACGCCGTCGGTATGCGGCACGCTCGCGGCGAGCGCTTCGATCTCGGCGGCCGACTTGATGATGCCGACGCCGTCGCGCAGCCACTGCACGACCGCGCCCGCGATGAAGATGCTGCCTTCGAGCGCGTACTGCACGTCGTCGCCGATCTGCCAGGCGATCGTCGTGACGAGGTTGTTCTTCGACTCGATCGGCTTGTCGCCGGTGTTCATCATCAGGAAGCAGCCGGTGCCGTAGGTGTTCTTCACCATGCCCGACGTCGTGCACATCTGGCCGAACAGCGCCGCGTGCTGGTCGCCGGCGATGCCCGCGAGCGGGATCTTAGACGCGAACACCGTGGTTTTCGTATGGCCGTAGATTTCCGACGACGCCTTCACTTCCGGCAGCATGCTGCGCGGGATGTCGAGCAGTTCCAGCAGCTCGCTGTCCCACTCGCGCGTGTGGATGTTGAACAGCATCGTGCGCGATGCGTTGGTCACGTCGGTCACGTGCAGTTCGTGCTTCGTGAAGTTCCACACGAGCCAGCTGTCGACGGTGCCGAACGCGAGCTTGCCCTGGCGCGCCTTGTCGCGCGCACCCGGCACGTTGTCGAGGATCCAGCGGATCTTGGTCGCGGAGAAGTACGAGTCGATGGGCAGGCCGGTCTTCGCGCGTACCTTGGCTTCGAGGCCCTGCTTCTTCAGCGAATCGCAGAAGTCGGCGGTGCGGCGGTCCTGCCACACGATCGCGTTGTAGACGGGCTGGCCCGTCTCGCGATCCCAGACGATCGTCGTCTCGCGCTGGTTGGTGATCCCGATCGCGGCGATCGACGTGCCGTTCAGGCCCGTGCGCGTGACCGCTTCGGCGGCGACGCCCGCTTGCGTCGACCAGATTTCCTGCGGGTCGTGCTCGACCCAGCCGGGTTGCGGGTAGATCTGTTCGAATTCCTTCTGGGCGATCGATACGATGTTGCCCTGGCGATCGAACAGCATCGCGCGGGAGCTCGTCGTGCCCTGGTCAAGCGCGAGGATGTACTGATCCTGCATGTCTCTCATCTCCATCCGTGGATTGGCGTAGTTGTGATGCGCGCCGCATGTTACGCGGCGCGTCGGTGAATCAACATCGGTCAGGCAAATGCAACTGCAAACGAATCATGCGTGCGGCGCATGTACGGCGGCGAACCACGCGTCGACCGCGGCCGTCACTGCGTCGAGCGTGCCCGGCGCGACGTGCAGGCCGAGCTTGGAGCGGCGCCACAGCACGTCCTGCGCGCAGGTCGCCCATTCGGCGTCGCGCAGGTAGCGCAGTTCGGCATCGTGGATGCCCGGCGCGATCTCGGCGCCGAGGTCGGCGAGCGACGTCGCGCCGTCGACCACGCGTTCCGCGCGCGTGCCGTACGCGCGCGCGTAGCGGCGTGCGAGTGCGGCGGGCAGCCACGGATGGCGCTTCGCGAACTGCGCGGCGAACGCGTCGAACTTCGCATCGGCGATGTCGCCGCCCGGCAGCGCGACGCCGGCCGTCCAGGTCTTCGCGTCGCGGCCGAGCGCGCGGCACAGCATGTCGCCGGCTTCTTCCGCGAGCTTGCGGAACGTCGTGATCTTGCCGCCGAACACGGACAGCAGCGGGGCGCCCGCGCCGTCGTCCAGCTCGAGACGGTAGTCGCGCGTGACGGCCGATGCGTTCGCGGCGTTCTCGTCTTCCAGCAGCGGGCGCACGCCCGAGTAGGTCCAGTGCACGTCCGCCGGCGAGATCTTGCGCTTGAAGTAGCGGTTGATCGAATCGCACAGGTACTGCGTTTCGTCGCGATCGATCGCGACCTTCGCGGGATCGTTCGTGTATTCGACGTCGGTCGTGCCGATCAGCGTGAAATCGTGTTCGTACGGAATCGCGAAGATGATCCGCTTGTCCGGGTTCTGGAAGATGTACGCGTGGTCGTGATCGAACAGGCGGCGCGTGATGATGTGGCTGCCCTTCACAAGCCGCACGCTGTGCTGCGCGCCGCGGCCGAGCGCGCCGTGCAGCACTTCGCCGACCCACGGGCCGGCCGCGTTCGCGATCGCGCGCGCATGCACGACGCGGATCGACCCGTCGGCGTGCTGCAGCCGCGCTTCCCATTCGTCGCCGCGGCGTTCGGCGGACACCAGCTTCGTGCGCGTCAGGATCTCGGCGCCGCGCTCCTTCGCATCCATCGCGTTCAGCACGACGAGGCGCGCGTCGTCGACCCAGCCGTCCGAATAGACGAAGCCGCGCTTGATCGAATCGATCAGCGGTGCGCCGGCCGCATGGCGGCGCATGTCGATGCCGCGCGAGCCGGGCAGCAGTTCGCGTTTCGCGAGGTGATCGTAAAGGAACAGGCCGATGCGGATCAGCCAGGCCGGACGCAGGTTCGGCATGTGCGGCATCACGAAGCGCAGCGGCCACATGATGTGCGGCGCCGCGCGCAGCAGCGTCTCGCGCTCCTGCAGCGCCTTGCGCACGAGCCCGAACTCGTTGTATTCGAGGTAGCGCAGGCCGCCGTGAATCAGCTTCGTGCTGGACGACGACGTGTGCGACGCGAGATCGTCCTGCTCGCAGAGCATGACCGACAGGCCGCGGCCGGCCGCATCGCGCGCGATGCCAGCGCCGTTGATGCCGCCGCCGACGACGAGCAGATCGTAGCGATTCGGTTGGGTCACCTGCTGTCCTTATCGTCTGAGGGAAATGGATGAACAGAAAATGTTCGAATTCGAAATTTAACGAACGAAATCGAAAAAGTAAAGTTCGAAAAAGCGGGGCCAGTAGCGCGCGACACGATCCCGGACGATACTGGCGGAATCGACCGTTTCGCGAGGTGAATCATGCGTATTGGGATGTGGGCCGGCGTGTGCGCCGTCCTTCTGGCGGGGTGCGGTGCCGGCATGCCGCCGCTCGTCGGCAACTGGCGCACGCCGTCGTTCGTCGACCTGCAGACGTCGTGCGGCGGCACGGCGCGCGACTGGGGCGCGGACGCGCAGCCGGTCTACGCGACGCTGTACGACGCGTATGTGGCGAAACGGTATCGCGGGCTGACCGAAGCGAACTATTGTGCGTTCGTAAACGAACTTTCGACGCGCTATGCGGCGCCTGATGCGGCGGCGCGTGCCGGCTGGATCGCGTATTTCAACGGCGCGCGTGCGCAGGCCATCAGCTGGCGGGCGGCGGTCGATCCGACGTTGCGCGGCGGCTGAAGCAGGCCGCGGCGGGCTGGCGGCGGGTGCGGGAACGGCCGCGCGGCCCGGAATCCGGGCCGCGCGGTCAGGTCAGGAACGGTGTGGTTTTACGAATATCGGTATTTGATGGATCGCAGCGCGGCGTCGCCGGTTTCGGTCACGCAGTATTTGCGCCCCGATCCGAGTGCTTCCAGGCGAACGAGCTGCTGTTCGAGCAGTGCGTCGATCTCGTCCCGATCCATGTTGGTTTGATCGGGGGCGTCTTTCACAAGCAATAGCGTGGCGAATTCATGCGGACTCAGCATCGTTCTCTCCATGGCGACCAGTCAGCCCGCGCGGCCGGCGTAAAAACCGACGCGCGATACCCATCGGGATATGGCTTGGGGGGAAAGCTGTATTCGCCGGCCATGCCATTCGTCCGCGCCCTGGCACAGGCGGAACGGTCGAACGGGCCGGGGAACTGGAGTCTAGTCGAGCGCGCGGGCAACGACAAATCGTGCCCCGTTAATTTTCCCTTTGACAGCCGGGCCGCGCGCAAGCGGTTTGCTTGCGACGCCAACTTCTTGATTTCACTTGAAGTTTCGGGTGCGGTGCAGCATCGGTGCGGTCATTCCGCGACGTAGACCTGGGTGCCGGCGGCCGCCACCGTATCGGCCATCTCGGGGGGCAGCGGCTTGTCGGTGAAGAGCGCGTGCACCTGGCTCAGATGGCCCTGGCGCACCAGCGCGGGCCGGCCGACCTTCGAATGGTCGGCCACGAGGTAGACCGTGCGCGCATGCTGCATGATCGCCTCGGCCACGCGCACCTCGCGCGTGTCGAAGTCGCGCAGCGTGCCGTCGGCCTCGATCGCCGACGTGCCGATGATCGCGTAGTCGACCTTGAACTGGCGGATGAAGTCGATCGCGAGTTCGCCGACGATCCCCTTGTCCCACGGCCGCACGATGCCGCCCGTGATCAGCACCTCGCAGTCGGGGTAGCCGCTCATCATCGACGCAACGTTCAGGTTGTTCGTGATCACGTGCAGCCCATGGTGGCGGTTCAGCGCGCGCGCAACTTCCTCGGTCGTGGTGCCGAGGTTGATGAACAGCGATGCCTGGTCGGGTATGTGCGACGCGGCGAGCGCCGCGATGCGCCGCTTCTCGTCGTGGAACATCCGCTGGCGCGCGGTGTACGACACGTTCTCCGAGCTGGTCGGCAGGCTCGCGCCGCCGTGGTAGCGGCGCAGCAGGTTCAGGTCGGCGAGCCAGTTCACGTCGCGGCGGATCGTCTGCGGCGTGACCGCGAAGTGCGCGGCGAGATCGTCGACGGTCACGAAGCCGTCACGCTGCACCCATTCGAGCAGTTCCTGCTGGCGCGCGTTGAGGGTGAGGCGGGGATCTCGGGTCATGGCTCGGCGGTCATCGTGAGGCGGAGCGGGTATTGTAAGGGCGGGAAGCGCGTTCGACCGGCCTCCGGCATATCACTGTGCGGAATTCATGCGTAAAGCACATGTATTCATGTGACAAATGAATTTGTGCGATCGCGCGGATCGCGCTGCAATGGCGGACTGTCCGCGCGCACCGGTCGTGCGTCCGGCGCGTTCATTCAGCTTTCGACGAGGTGCAACCGATGACTGGCTTCAACTGGCACAACCCGTATCCGACGACCCGCATTCCGGTGTTCGCGCGCAACGTCGTGTCGACGTCGCACCCGCTCGCGGCGCAGGCCGGTCTGCGGATGCTGTGGAAGGGCGGCAATGCCGTGGATGCGGCGCTGGCCGCGGCGGCCGCGATCACGGTGGTCGAGCCCGTGTCGTGCGGGCTCGGAGGCGATGCGTTCGCGCTCGTGTGGGACGGCGCGCGGCTGTCGGGGTTGAATGCGTCGGGCGTCGCGCCGGCCGCGTGGAACCCCGAATACTTCCGCCAGCGCCACGGCGAGGACGCACGCGGCATCGCGAACAAGCCGACGCGCGGCTGGGACACCGTCACCGTGCCGGGCGTGATCGCGGGCTGGGAAGCGCTGCACGCGAAGTTCGGTTCGCTGCCGTTCGCGGACCTGCTCGAGCCGGCGATCGAGATCGCCGAGCGCGGCTATTCGGTGTCGCCGATCGTCGCGCACAAGTGGGCGGCCGCGGTGCCCGAGCTGCACGCGCTGCCGGGCTTCGCCGATACGTTCATGCCGCGTGGGCGCGCGCCGCTCGTCGGCGAGCGCATGTGCCTGCCGGGCCACGCGCGGACGCTGCGCACCCTCGCGAAGGACGGTCCGCGCGCGTTCTACGAGGGCGCGCTCGCCGGGCAGATCGCGGCATTCGCGCGCGAAGGCGGCGGCGCGCTGACCGAAGCCGACCTGCGTGCGTACCGGCCGGAATGGGTCGAACCGATCGGCAAGCGCTTCGGCCGCCACACGATTCACGAGATTCCGCCGAACGGGCAGGGCATCGCGGCGCTGATCGCGCTCGGGATCGCCGAACACGCGGGCGTGGCCGAATGGCCGGTCGATTCGGCCGACTCGCAGCACCTGCAGATCGAGGCGATGAAGCTCGCGTTCGCGGACGTCTATCGTTACGTCGCCGATCCGCGCGCGATGGACGTGACGCCCGCGCAGATGCTCGACGACGCCTATCTCGCGGAACGCGCGAAGCTGATCGATCGCGCGCGCGACGCACTTCGCTGCCGGCCGGCCGCATTCGGGCGGCACGATCTATCTGTCCGCGGCGGACGAGCGCGGGATGATGGTGAGCTTCATTCAGTCGAACTACATGGGTTTCGGTTCGGGGCTCGTCGTGCCGGGTACCGGCATTGCGTTGCAGAACCGCGGGCACGGCTTCTCGATGGACCCGGCGTCGCCGAACGTGGTCGCGGGCGGCAAGCGGCCGTTTCATACGATCATCCCGGCGTTCGTCACCGAGGAAGTCGATGGCCGCACCGAGGCGGCGATGAGTTTCGGCGTAATGGGCGGCGACATGCAGCCGCAGGGCCACCTGCAGACCGTCGTGCGGATGCTCGGCTACGGGCAGCAGCCGCAGGCCGCCTGCGACGCGCCGCGCTGGAAGGTCAATCGCGACTTCACGCTCGACGTCGAGTCGACGATGAATCGTGAGACGGTCGATGCGCTCGCCGCGCGCGGTCATACAATCAAATCGATCGACGATCCTTACATGGATTTCGGCTCGGGGCAGTTCGTGTGGCGGCTCGATCGCGACGATCCCGAGCGCGGCTACGTGGCCGCGAGCGACAGCCGCCGCGACGGTCTCGCGGCCGGTTTCTGACGGAACGCTTCCGGTCTTGCGCTCGACGGGCGGCCGGATGGCCGCCCGTTTTGCTTGACGCAGCGCATCTCATCGAACGCGCGCACCCGGTTCGAACAACTCATCTAACGAACCGCAGCATGCGCGGCGGAACTGCGCCCGTCGGCTATGGTCAGTGCTTTGAAGCACGAACATAAAAGTCCGGCTAAGATGCCAGGATGGTTCGGCCGGACCAACTCACTAAAAATGCAAGCAAAACGTCGCCTGCGGGCGCGCCGGGCCTGTGCCGAAGATCGGGCCGGCCGGCCGCGCGACGACTGGGAGCGCACCACCATGCCTACTGAAACGACGCATGTCATGCCGTGGCGTATCGAGGACATCGACCTGAACCGGATCGATCGTCAGCGCGCCGCCGCGAATGAGGATCTGCTGCTGTTGCTGTGCGCGTCGTCGTTCATCGAAAGCGGCTCGGATCTCTACACGAGCAACCTGAACGAGTTCTTCAACGACGATCCGGAAGTGTCCGCGTGGCTCAACAATGCGTGGGAGCACGAGGAACTGCAGCACGGGCGCGCGCTGAAGGCGTACATTGCGCACGTGTGGCCCGAGTTCGACTGGGATACCGCTTTCGCGAATTTCTTCGCCGAGTATTCGAAGACCTGCTCGGTCGACGCGTTCGAGAAGACCCGTGCGCTCGAGATGGTCGCGCGCTGCGTTGTCGAGACGGGCACGGCCACGCTCTATCGCGCGATCAACGAATGCTCGGACGAGCCGGTGCTGAAGGAAATCACCGACAACATCCGCACGGACGAAGTGCGTCACTACAAGCACTTCTTCAAGTTCTTCAAGAAGTACAACAAGCTCGAAGGCAACGGTCGGCTCGCGGTGCTCGGCGCACTGATGCGCCGTGTGATGGAAATCAAGAACGAGGATTCCGAGATCGCGCTGCGCCACGTATTCGCGATCCGCTACCCGGATCGTGTCGGCGACAATCAATACAACCGCGAGCGCGCTGCGCGCATCAGCTCGCTCGTGCGTCGCAACCTGTCGGCCGACATGTGCGTGAAGATGCTGCTCAAGCCGCTCGACCTGCCCGCGAAGATCCAGCCGAGTGTCCACTATCCGCTGACGAAGATCACGCGGCACGTGTTCATGCGCTGAATGTCGCCGCGCGGTCCGGCGGCGCGCGTATGCTTCGGCATCATCGTCTGCTTCTCACCGGGGCCGCCATCATGACCGATACCCATCGCCACGCGCTCGAACAATGGACGTTCGACGCGTGGCCGCCGGCCGTCGTTGCGCTGTTCGACGGCACCGCGCTCGAACGCCATGCCGACTTCGCCGCATCGCTGATCGTCGCGACCGACGATGGCCAGTTGCGCACGACGCTGCTCAGCGTCGGCGAGATTCATGCACGCGACGCACGCACGCTGCTGCTTGCGCTATGGCCGCAATCGCGCGCGGCGCGCGCGCTGGCGCAACGGCGCGCGGCCGCGTTGACGCTCGTCGCGGACGGCGCATTCTTTCAGGCACAACTGAGGATCGAGCCGCTCGAAGGAGACTTCGGCGGACTGGCCGGGTTCGCCGCGACGATCGCGCATGGCGATGCGCAGCGGGTTGGCTATGCCCGTCTCGCGACGGGTATCACGTTCGCGCTGGAAGGGGAGGCGCGCGCCGAGGTGTTCGCGCGCTGGCAGCGCCAGGTCGAGCACCTGCGGCGCGCGGCCGCGCGGCTTCAGTGACCGCGCTGGCCGCTGCGCGACGAACGGTTGCGGTTCGCGTGCGCGGCATTGCCGGTCGCCGGACGCGCGCCGTTGCCGCCTGACGGGCGACCGCCGGCGCCGGCGTTGCCGCTCGCGCTGCCGGCCGTGCGCGGCTTGGCCGCCTTCGCAGCCTTCGGCTGCGCATTGCCTTCGCGCTTCGCGGCCGGCTGGCCGGAGCCGCCTGCACGCGGCTGGCGATTGCCGCCACCACCACCGCCGCGCGGCTGCTGCTGTCCGCGGCGTTGCTGGATCGGCTCCGGCTTCACGTTCGGATCGGGTTCGAAGCCCGCGATCACCTCCTGCGGAATCTCGCGCTTGATCAGCCGCTCGATGTCGCGCAGCAGCTGCTTCTCGTCGACGCATACGAGCGACACGGCTTCGCCCGTCGCGCCCGCGCGGCCCGTGCGGCCGATCCGGTGCACGTAATCTTCCGGCACGTTCGGCAGGTCGAAGTTGACGACGTGCGGCAGCTGGTCGATGTCGATCCCGCGTGCGGCGATGTCGGTCGCGACCAGCACCTGCAGCGTGCTGTTCTTGAATTCCGCAAGCGCGCGCGTGCGGGCCGACTGGCTCTTGTTGCCGTGGATCGCCATCGCGCTGATGCCGTCCTTCGTCAGCTGTTCCGCGAGCCGGTTCGCACCATGCTTGGTGCGCGTGAACACGAGCACCTGGAACCAGTTGTGTTCGCGGATCAGGTGCGTGAGCAACTCGCGCTTGCGATCGCGGTCGACCGGGTGGATCTTCTGCGCGATGCTTTCGGCGGTGGTATTGCGGCGCGCGACCTCGATCAGTGCCGGCGAATCGAGCAGGCTGTCGGCGAGCGACTTGATCTCGTCGGAGAAGGTGGCCGAGAACAGCAGGTTCTGGCGTTGCGGCGGCAGCTTCGCGAGCACGCGCTTGATGTCGTGGATGAAGCCCATGTCGAGCATCCGGTCGGCTTCGTCGAGCACGAGGATGTCGAGATCCGACAGGTCGATCGTCTTCTGCTGCATGTGGTCGAGCAGACGGCCCGGCGTCGCGACGACGATGTCGACGCCGCGCTTGAGCGCATCGATCTGAGGATTGATGCTGACGCCGCCGAACATCACGGTCGAGCGCAGCTTCAGGTACTTGCTGTACGCGCGCACGCTTTCCTCGACCTGGGCGGCGAGTTCGCGCGTCGGCGTGAGGATCAGCGCACGCACCGCGCGCTTCGCGCCGCGATGCTCGGCGTAGAAGGTGTGCAGGCGCTGCAGGATCGGCAGCGTGAAACCGGCGGTCTTGCCTGTGCCGGTCTGTGCGCCGGCGAGCAGGTCGCCGCCGCCGAGGACGGCCGGGATCGCCTGCTGCTGGATGGGAGTCGGCGACGTGTAGCCGAGCTCGTTGACTGCCCTGACGAGCGGTTCGGCCAGGCCGAGAGATTCGAAAGACATAGATACCACTCTTGAGTTTTATGATCGGCGACGCCTCGCGCGGCCCGCGCGGGGACTGGCGTCGCAAAAAGCAAAGGGGCGCGGCTGCGATTTCCCGCAGCCGCGCCCCGTTTGCGTCACGCGTTATTTAGTCAAGCGGCGCGGAACGCAGGTCACTCACCTGTTGCGGCGAGATCGGCGTACCGTTGTTGCCCCAGGACATCCGGATATACGTTACAACGGCTGCGACTTCCTGGTTCGACAGCGACTGCGCGAACGGCGGCATGCCGTAGGGGCGCGGATTCTTGAACGTGCTCGGCGGATAGCCGCCATTCAGCACCATGCGGATCGGGTTGACTGCCGATTCCATCACGATCGAATGGTTGCCCGCGAGCGGCGGATACGCCGGCGGCTTGCCCGCGCCGGTTTCGGCGTGGCAGGTCGCGCAGTTGTCCGCGTAGATCTTCTTGCCCTGGTCGAACAGCGCGTTGCCGAATTGCTTCGACGGCTCGTACTGCATGTTCTTCGGCGCTTCAGCCTTCTGCGGGATCGACTTCAGGTACGTCGACATCGCGCGCGTATCTTCGTCGCTCATGTACTGCAGGCTGTTGTGAACGACGTCGGCCATCGGGCCGAACACCGCACCCTTGTTCGACACGCCGGCCTGCAGCAGGTCCGACAGCTCCTGCACGTGCCAGTCGCCGAGGCCGAGTTCCTTGTCGTTCGTCAGCGAGGGCGCATACCAGTTCTGCAGCGGGATCAGGCCGCCCGCGAAGGCCGCCGAGCTCACCGGGCCGCCCATCATGTTGATCGACGTGTGGCACATCGAGCAGTGGCCGAGGCCTTCGACGAGGTACGCGCCGCGGTTCCATTCGACCGACTTGGTCGGATCCGGCTTGTATTCGCCTTCCTTGAAGAACAGCGTGCGCCAGCCGATCAGCAGGTTGCGGTTGTTGAACGGGAACTTCAGTTCATGCGGACGGCTCGGCACCGAGACCGGCGGGACCGAGCGCAGGTACGCGTAGATCGCGTCCGAGTCGGCGCGCGTGACCTTCGTGTAGCTCGCGAACGGGAAGCCCGGGTAGAGCAGGCTGCCGTCCTTCGAACGGCCGGTGTGCATCGCGCGGTAGAAGTCGTCCGACGTCCACTTGCCGATACCGTCCTTGTCGTCCGGCGTGATGTTCGGCGTGTACATCGTGCCGAACGGCGTCGCCATCGGCAGGCCGCCCGCGAACGACTTGCCGCCGCGCACGGTGTGGCACGCGATACAGTCGCCGACGCGCGCGAGGTATTCGCCCTTCTTGATCAGCGCGGCCTGGTCGGCCGGCGTGGCCGCGACGGCAGCGTTGCCGTGCAGCGTGTCGTTGCCCGGCCACAGGACCGGCACGAGGGCGGCAGCCGCGACGATCGCGACGGCCGAGAGTGCAAACAGGGACTTGCGTTTCATTGTGTCTGTCTCCCTTGCCTTATTGCGGTTCGCTGCCGCAGGCGAGCGGAGTCTTCATCGAACGCGCCGGGGCCGGCACGGGGTTGGCGGGCGCCGGTTGCGCGGCGAGCCATGCGGTCACGGCCGTCACGTCTTCGTCCGACAGCTTCGACGCGATTTCGTGCATGCAATCCGGTGCCTTCGCGTGGCGGTTGCCCGAGCGCCATGCGCCGAGCTGTGCGCTCAGGTAATCGGCGTGCAGGCCGACGAGGCCCGGGATCGCCGGCTGCATGCCGGTCAGGCCCGCGCCGTGGCAGGCCACGCAGGCCGGCAGCTTGCGCGACGGATCGCCTTGCGTGACGAGCTGTTTGCCGCGCGCGAGCGTGGCAGCCGGCAGCGTCGGCTTGGCCGGCGTCGGGTACGGCGGGCGCTCGGCCGAGAAGTGCTCGGCGATCTCTTTCAGGTAATCGTCGTTCAGGTACGTCAGCAGATAGTTCATCGGCGGGTACTTGCGCCGGCCATCACGGAAGTTGACGAGCTGGTTGTACAGGTACTCCGCCGGCTTGCCGGCAAGCCGCGGGAAATAGTCGTTGTCCGTACCCTGGCCGTGAACGCCATGGCATGCGGTACAGCCGCGCACACGCTCGGCCATGGTATCGGGTGCCTTGAGCGGCGCCTGCTGGGCGTGCGCTTGCTCCGTGGGCTTGGTCTGCGCTTGGGCAGCGCTCGTAAGGCCCGCGCCACCGATCAGGAGAACGGCAAGCAACGGACGGAAGAGGCGTCTTGAAGACACACGAGACTCCATGTTTATTCGTCGGGGACCTGTCCGGGCTACGATCGGCTCGGCGCATGGACGGCAGGACAGCCGGGCTGCTGCGACGCGGCATTCTATCATCGATGGGTAATGACGGCTATTTGGCAAAAGGACATCGGTTCCTGCCTGATTGCGACTTGCGACAATTTGACGCGCTTTGTGCGCGGGTTGTGTGAACCGGCGTGCGCTTTGACCATCGAAGACCTACACTCGCGGGTCGCGCGGCGCCGCCTTCGCCGCAGACCCAGTCATTTCTCCCGTTTCCGGATTCATCGATGACGTTCCCTACCATGCCGTTGCCGTCTTCCCGCTGTCATTCCATTTGCCGCCGCACCGCAGGCCGGCCGTTCCCGGGAGGGCGCGCGCGATGAGGATCGACAGCTTGTGGATCGGGCAGGTCGCGTTGGCGGCATTGATGGACGCGACGTTCGCGATGGCCGTCGGCTCGGCGCTGCTCAAGGCGTGGCTCGGCAAGGACGGCGCACGTCCGGTCGTCGCGCCGTCGCATCCCGCGTGGCTGCGCGCGCAACATTCGCTGGTCGCGGCGGCGCTGGCGCTCGTGCTCGCCGATCTCGGCTGGCTGGTGTACGAAGCCGCGTCGATGAGCGGCGCGGGGCTCGGCGGCGCGTTCGCCGCGATTCCCGTCATGCTCGCGCAGACGCACACGGGCTTCGCATGGAGCGTCGCGTTCGCCGGCGCCGTCGTGCTCGCGATCGTCGCGCTGGCGAAGCCGGAGGGCCCGGTCGCGCACGCGGTGCTGTGGTTCGCGGTGATCGTGGTCGCGGCAGGCAAGGCGTCGCTCGGCCATGCGGCCGATACCGGCCCGCTGTCCGCGGCGGTCGGCGTGCAGACGCTGCACCTGCTCGCCACCGCGGTGTGGGGCGGCCTCGTGCTCGCGGGTGGGCTCGCGGTGCTGCCGGTGCTCGGCTCGTCGGTCGCGCGCGGCGCGCTGATCCGGATCGGCCAGCAACTGTCGCGCACGTCGGCGATCGCGGTCGTGTTCGTGCTCGGCACGGGCGTGCTCAACGCGCTGCGCGGGCTCGGCGGCTCGCTTGCGCCGCTCGACGGCAGCACGTGGGGGCGCGTGCTGTTGCTCAAGCTGCTGCTCGTCGCGCTCGCGCTCGTGCTCGGCGGGTTGAACCGCTTCTCCGCGCTGCCGCGCCTGCGCCGTACCGCGTCGACCGAAGACGCGCACACGTTCCGCAACATCCTGCATCTCGAGGCGCTGACGATGATCGGCGTATTCGTCGCGGCCGCCGTGCTGTCGTTCAGCGTGCCCGGGTTCGCGGCGCTCGGCTGACGGCCGGGGCGGCGCGGTGCCGGGCCGGATGCCCGCGCGTCGCCGTGCTTTAGATGCACAAACGGCCGCCTGTCGGGCGGCCGTCTCGAAGCCGTGCGCGGCATGCGCGCCGCGCAACGCACCTCATCTCACGCCCTCATCACCACTCGGCGACGCTGCCGTCCGCGTGACGCCACACCGGGTTGCGCCAGCGATGTCCCGTCTTCGCCATCTCGCGCACTTTCTCCTCATTGACGTCGATGCCGAGCCCCGGGCCCTGCGGGATCGCGACGAAGCCGTCTTCGTAGCGGAATACCTCGGGGTTGCGCAGGTAGTCGAGCAGGTCGTTGCCCTGGTTGTAGTGGATGCCGAGGCTCTGTTCCTGGATGAACGCGTTGTAGCTGACTGCATCGAGCTGCAGGCACGCGGCCAGCGCGATCGGGCCGAGCGGGCAGTGCAGCGCGAGCGCGACGTCATAGCTTTCCGCGAGCGTCGCGATCTTGCGGCACTCGGTGATGCCTCCCGCGTGCGACGCATCGGGCTGGATGATGTCGACGTAGCCGCCCGCGAGGATGTGCTTGAAATCCCAGCGCGAGTAGAGCCGCTCGCCGAGCGCGATCGGCGTGTTGGTCTGGTTGACGATGTCGCGCAGCGCCTCGGCGTTTTCCGACAGCACCGGCTCCTCGATGAACATCAGCTTGTACGGATCGAGCTCCTTCGCGAGCACCTTCGCCATCGGCTTGTGCACGCGGCCGTGGAAGTCGACGCCGATCCCGACGTGCGGGCCGACCGCGTCGCGCACCGCCGCGACGTTCGCGATCACCTGCTCGACCTTGTCGTACGTGTCGACAATCTGCAACTCCTCGGAGCCGTTCATCTTCACGGCCTTGAAGCCGCGCTCGACCACCGCGCGCGCGTTGTTCGCGACGTCGCTCGGTCGGTCGCCGCCAATCCACGAATACACCTTGATGCGGTCGCGCACCTGGCCGCCGAGCAGCGCGTGCACGGGCACGCCGTGATGCTTGCCCTTGATGTCCCACAACGCCTGGTCGACACCCGCGATCGCGCTCATCGTGATCGGGCCGCCGCGGTAGAAGCCGGCGCGGTACATCACCTGCCAGTGATCCTCGATCAGCAGCGGATCCTTGCCGACCAGATAGTCGGCGAGTTCGTGCACGGCGGCTTCGACCGTGTGCGCGCGGCCCTCGACGACCGGTTCGCCCCAGCCGACAATCCCTTCGTCGGTTTCGATCTTGAGGAACAGCCAGCGCGGCGGGACGACGAAGGTTTCGAGGCGGGTGATTTTCATGTCGCGAGTCTCCAGGGTTGACCGGCGCGGACATGCAGATGCGGCGCCGGTCGAATGCGTGACGGTTATCCTAGCGTAGCCCGATAAAAAATAGTATTAATAGCACTATTGTGCAGATAGTGGGCAGCCGCCCGCGCACTTGGCCACCGGAGAACGATCATTCAACGCGACCTGCATGGACAGACGGCCTTCCGGCTGGCGACGGCGATCCTGCGCGGCGACTATCCGCCCGAGTCGCTGCTGCCGCGGGAGCCGGACCTGATGGAGATGTTCGGTGTGAGCCGCACGGTGATGCGCGAGGCGCTGCGCACGCTGACGTCGAAGGGGCTGGTCGAATCGCGGCCGAAGGTCGGCACGCGCGTGCGGCCGCGCCGCGCATGGAACCTGCTCGACGCCGACCTGCTCGACTGGTACGCGCGCGTCGCGCCGCCGCTCGCGTTCGCGCTGAAGCTGCAGGAGATGCGCGAGATGATCGAGCCGCATGCGGCCGCGCTGGCCGCGCGTGCACACGGGCCGGGCGCCTTTGACGCGATCGAGGACGCGGTGCGCGCGATGGCCGCCGCCCGCAACATAGACGAATGGGTGCGCGCGGACCTGCGCTTTCACCTGAGCGTGCTGGAGGCCGGCGGCAACGAGCTGCTGGTGCCGCTCGGCGCACTGATCGATCGGACGCTCGAGGCACAGCTGCATCTGAACGCGCGCCGGGCGCATGTGTTCAACGCGTCGCTCGCGGAGCACGTGGCCGTCAGCGACGCGATTCGCGTGCGCGACGAGGACGGCGCGCGCCGCGCGATGGCGTCGCTGCTCGCGGTGACGCGCGCGCGGATCGAGATGTCTTGACGGGGAGGGCGGTGCGGGCCTTCAGTGGTTCGCGCAGCCGCCCGGTTTCAGCACGCGTTGCGTCGACGCCGGATATTTCGCGAGCAGGCTCGCCGGGCGGCGCGGCCGCACCACCAGATCGCCGCCGCAGTTCGGGCAGCGGCCCTTCAGCACGTCGTCCGCGCAGGTCGCGCAGAACGTGCATTCGAAGGTACAAATGCGTGCGTCCGGCGAATCGGGCGGCAGGTCCTTGTCGCAGCATTCGCAGCCGGGGCGCAGTTCGAGCATGGCGGTTTTCCTCGTGGTCGGCGTGGGTGGGGCGGGCGCTGTCGCACAATGCGCGCGACGCGGTGCGCGCTACTGTACGCGCTTGAATCGGCCCCGCCAATGGTCTCCGGTCAGGACGTTGCCGACGCGCGCGCCGCCGTCAGGACGGCTCGACCGGCGCGGCCTGCGGCGCCGGGCCCGTCGTGCGCGTGCCGGCCGTGACAGGACGCTCGATCAGCGGCGCGAGCGCCGGCGCCATCGACTTCAGCAACTGCACGGCCATTGCGCTCGTGAAGTCGTAGCGTGCAGCGTACGGCTCGTGCGCGGTCGCCGTCAGCACACCGAAGAAGCGGTCGCCGAGCATGAACACGAACGTGCCGCTGCGATTGACCTTGCGCGACTCGATCAGCCGCGCGCCGCGCGCGTAGACGTTGAAGCGCTGATCGCCCGTCCCGGTCTTGCCGTACACCTGGAGCGTCTTGCCGTCGGGCAGCGTGAAGCCGCCCGCCAGACGCCGCGCGGTGCCGTTGAGCACGACGTCGCGCAGCAGCGTGCGCGCCACGTTGACGATCTCCGGTGACAGCATCGGCTGCGGCTGCGCGGCCGCGCGCACGAAGCGCGTTTCGTACGGCGTGCCCTTCGCGAAGTCGAGGCGCGTGATCGTCTCGGTCGGCGCTTTCTGGCCGCCGTTCGCGATCAGGCCGATCAGTTTCGCGAGCGCGTCGGGCTGGTCGCCCGATGCCCCGATCGCGGCCGCGTATGACGGCGTGACTTCCGCGAACGGGTAGCCGAGCGCACGCCACGCTTTCGTGATCTCCCCGTACGCGCGCAGCTCGACCATGTGGCGAATGCGCCGGTCCTGGGTCGCGTGGTAGCGCGTCTTGTACAGCCACGAGTACGTGTAGAAGCGCGCATCGCGGCTTTCGCGCTGAACTTCGCCGAGCGGCGCGTTCGGGTGCGCGCGCAGATAGTTGAGCGTCCACAGCGCGAGCGGGTGGACGCTCGCGATATAGCCGCGATCGTTGAGGTTGAACCGCTCGATCGCATACTTCGCGTAGAGCGCGGCGAGATCGTCGTCCGAAAGCGTCGCGGCCGGCGTGCCCTTCAGATGCGCGCGCATCTGCGCGCTGAACCACGCGAGCGATTCGTTCGGCGCGACGCTGCGCAGCACCGTCGCGAACTTCGGCGGCGACTTGCGCACGTCCTGCAGCATCAGCGCGAGCGCGTCGTCGGGCGCCTTGCCCGCATAGCGCGTGTAGTAGCGCTTCACGTAGACCTTGCTTTCGGCGTCGACGAACTGCTCGAGGTAATGCTTGCGCTGCTCCGGATCGCCGAGCCACGACGACGACGGGCCGGCTGCCTGCAGCATCTCGTAATGGACGATGTCGCGCATCAGCCGCACGAACACGAGGTTGACCGAGTGTTCGAACGCAGCATGCAGCGTCAGGATGCGGCCGTTGTCCGACTTCTCGAAGTTCGAGAACACCTGCGCGCCGCCTCCCGTGTAGAACACGTCGGGGCTCGCCGAGTACTTGCGCTCGACCGCCGCGTCGAGCATCGCCTGCAGCGAGCGATCGCGCGTATGCGACAGGTAATCGAGCGCCCAGCGCGACAGCCCGTCGATCGGGTCGGGCTTCACCTTCGCGAGTTGCGCGTTCGACAGGTCGCCGTAGCGCGCATGCAGGTCGGAGACGATCTGCAGGTAGGTGATCAGCGTGCGCAGCTTCGCGGTCGAGCCGAGGTTGATGCGGCCGCCGCGGTTCACGTCGAACGGCTGGTTCACGCTATCGGTCTGCACGCGCAGCATGTTCGCGCCGTTGCGGTGCTCGTACAGCGTGAAGCTGTACGTGAGGTGCGACGGGTCGTCCTTCGGGGCGAGCATCTCGAAGCCGTACAGGCCGGCGGCCTGCGCGCCGTCGCGGGTCGACGCCTGCGCGAGCCGTTCGGCGACCGCCTGCTGCACGCCGTTGTCGAGCGTGCTGGTTGCTTCGAGGTCGAGCTGGTCGAGCTGGTACAGGTCGCTGATCCCCAGTGCCGACAGCAGCGACGCGCGCGCGGACGATATGGCCTTGCGCGACACGAACGACTGCACGTGCGCGGCGGCCGGCGGCGCGCTGCGCTCGATCTGCGCGGCGAGCGCCGCATCGCGCAGCGCGGGCGAGATCACGCCGCCGTTCGACAGGAGCCGCAGATAGCTGTCGGTCAGCTTCTGCAGCGCCGGATAGCCGCGATTCAGGAAGTACGATGGCGCGCGCTGCGCGATGATCAGCGACAGCACCTCGCGGAACGTCTTGCCCTGTTCGTCGACGTTGTCGCCGCTCGTCGGCGCGGACAGAATCCGGTTCACGTCGTTGAAGTCGCGGCCGTACCACGCGGCGAGACCGTCGCCGATGCCGGTGATTTCGCCCACGTGCGGCCGCGCGGCGAGCGGCACCGAGTTCAGGTAGCGCACCAGGATCGCGCGCCGCGCGAGCATCGTCTGCGGACCGTTCAGGTACGCGAGGACCGACGCGGACGCGATCTGTCGCAGCTTCTCCGGCGGCGTCGCGGTGCGGCCGTCGGGCGAATGGCGGAACTTCTCGATCTGCGTCGCGAGCGTGCTGCCGCCCGGACGCGCCTGGTGATGGTTGACGACGTGCATCGCCTGGTCGGCGAGCGCGCGGCTGAAGCGTCCCCAGTCGATCGCCGGGTTGCGGTTCGGCTGGTTCGCGTCGAGCAGGTAGCGATCCTCGATGAACAGCAGCGAATCCGCGATCACGCGCGGCACCGTGTCGAAGTCGGTATAGACGCGCTGCGGGAACACGGTCGCGAACAGCGGCGCGCCGGTCGAATCGAACAGCGTCAGCCCGGCCTGGTCTTTCTCTTCGTAAGGCAGGAACAGGCCGTGATCGGCGAGCGACAGCATGCGTTGCGAATCGCGCGCCTGCTTGCCGACGACGAAGCCGCGCGCGAGCAGATGCTGCTGGAACGCGGGAATCATCGAGTAGCCGAGGCGCTGGTCGTACGGCCCGTTGGCGGGGAAGCGGATGTGGTCGCTTGCGCCGGCCTCGACGGTGTAGCCGACGTCTCGGGTGAGCTCGGACAGATAGTGCGCCTGCAGGCGCGACGTCTCGATCTCGGTCATCACGAGTCGCGCGATGATCGCGATCGCGATCACCAGCGCGGCCAGCAAGGACCACTTGATCCACGTCCAGACCGAGGCACTCCCGGTCACACGCGGCAGGATGCGATTCAGCGGCCGATTCATGGCGGCGTCTCCCTGAAGGCGCAGGCTCCGGCCGCACCTCATTAAGGATTAGTGTAGTCCTCCGCAGCGGGCTGCCAAGGGCGGTTCAATACCGAGATGCGTCGACGCAACGCACATGCCCGTGACATGCGGCATCGGCGTTGCGTTGCGGTGGCATGTGTCGCCGTGGAGTAACGTTTGCGCGCACCGCTGGCACGCCACGAGCGACGGCGGCAGGCCGCGCCGGCCGTTCACGCACCGGGTTTGTGCATTGCCGCCGTATCGATCGCAATTCGGGTCCGATCCTCTCCGTGGCCGGTGCGTGAGGACGGTACGGGTTTCCGCGATAGCCGGGTGCACCGGCTGCAGGTACGATCGGCGGATGTGCGGCGCGTGACCGCTCTCACCGGGGGTGCCATGTCGATCCATCCCGTCGCGCTCGTTTGCACGACGATCTTGGGATTGCTGCTGTTCGGGCTCGGCCTGACCGTGTCCGTTACGCGCTTCCGGCACACCACCGGTTCCGGGTGTGCGTCCGATCCGACCGACGGGTTGCACAAGATCGTGCGCGCGCACGGCAACACGGCCGAATACGCGCCGTTTCTCGCGGTGCTGTTTCTCTATTTCGGCGCACACGACCCGTCGCGCGCGATCGTCTCGTTGATCGTCGCGGCAACCGCGTGCCGCTGTCTGCTCGTGATCGGACTGCTTGCGTGGCCGACGATGGGCAAGCCGAACCCCCTGCGTTTCATCGGCGCGCTCGGCACGTATCTGTGCGGCGCCGCGCTTTGCGTCGCGTTGTTCGTTTGAGCGCGTCGCTATCGCCCTGGCCGCGTCGTGCGATCGTGCCGGCGCACGGCTTCGACGAAGCAGTGAATCCGGTAGTCGCACGCGATCGTGTTCAGCGCATTGCGCCGCGTGCGCACGCCGGCCGACAAGGCCGGGATCGACTCCTTCACGTCGATCGTGACCATCCGCTCGCGCATCCAGTCGATTTCCATGAAGTGCTTCGACGCGCACGACACGGTGTCGGTGCATAGCGACAGTGCGAACGCCGCGCTGAACGACGTGCATTCGACGATCGACTGCGCGGTGATATCCTCGCGAAACGCCCGCGACCGACGGGCGGATACCGACTGCCCGCGCGCGGCCCGACGCCACGCTGCGCGGCGTTTCCGAGGGAGAGCCGAAGCATGAGCCGCAAATTCATCCTGAAGGGCGACACGACCGACCATGGCGGTGTCGTGCTCGACGGAATCGCCAATTCGTCGTTCGACGGCCGCGAACTCGCCTATCTCGGCGCGCCGGTGTTCTGCGCCGCGTGCAAGACCCAGGGTGTGATCGTGTCCGACGGCGGTGAGCGGACGATGACCGTGATGGGCAAGGTCGTCGCGCTCGAACACGACCTGTGCCAGTGCCTGTGCACGCCGCAGCCGAAGCTGATCCCGTCGCAGGGGACGGGCACCATCTCGGGCTGAGGCCCGTCGTCAGTCGCTGCCCTCGGTCTCGATCACGAGGATGCGCGCTTCGCCGAGCGGGTGTGCGACGTGTTCGGTGCCGATCGTCGCGTGAAATACGTCTCCCGTTTCGAGCACCGTCGCGTGCTCGATGCCTGCTGCGCGGTAACGCATCTCGACGCGGCCGTCGAGCACCGCGAAAACTTCCTCGCCGTCGTTCACATGCCAATGGTATGGCCGATCGGTCCAGTGCAGGCGGACCGTGATGCCGTTCAGGTTCGCGATGTCCAGCGCGCCCCACGGGCATTGCGCGGTGAATGCGGTGCTGCGGATGATGTTCATCGGTAGGTCCGGTCCGTCAATGCGCTACGGAGGTCGGGCAGGCTGCGTGGCCGTGCGGCTCGCCCACCCTTCGGTTTTCGTGTGCCCGTTTTCAGCGCGACATCGCGCGCAACGCCGCGTCGATCGTCTGCCTGCGCTTCTCCAGCCCTGCCGCCGAGCGCTCGGTCACGCGCTTCAGCACCGACGCCGGCGCGGTATCCGGCGAGCCCGCATCGAACGGCGGCGCGGGCGCGTATTCGAGCGCCAGCTGGATCGACTGCGCCTCTTCGTCGCCGACGAGTTCGGCGGCGATCGTCAACGCGAAGTCGATGCCGGCCGTCACGCCGCCGCCGGTGATCAGGTTGCCGTCGCGTACCACGCGCTCGCGCACGGGCACCGCCCCGAGCGGCGCGAGCAGCGAATGAAATGCCCAGTGCGTCGTCGCGCGGCGGCCGCGCAGCAGGCCGGCCACGCCGAGCAGCAGCGCACCCGTGCAGACCGACGTCACGTAGCGCGCGGCGGCTGCGCGCTGCTGCACGAACGCGATCGTTTCGGCATCGAGCAGCAGGTCGTTGATGCCGATCCCGCCGGGCACGCAGATCACGTCGAGCGGCGGGCAATCGTCGAACGTGCAGGTTGGCGCGAGCGCGAGGCCGCTGCTCGACGCGACGGTGCCGCGCGATTTCCAGACCAGATGGACGGTCACGTCGGGCAACGACGCGAACACGTCGTGCGGGCCGGTGAGATCGAGTTGCTGGACGCCCGGAAACACGAGAAGGCCGATATGCAGGGTCATGCGAACGCTCCGAAGGGAAGGGGATGCGCCACGGTCGGCGCACGATGGACAGATCGATTCTAGGCGCGTAGTGTTTGGCGAAATTGCCATATCGCCCACGTTTTCAGCCAATCGCCATGCCTGCCGCTCCGCGCTCGATCCTCGTCCTCGCGTTTCCCCGTGCGCAGTTGCTCGACGTGTCCGGGCCGCTGCAGGTGTTCGCATCCGTCAACGATCTCGCGCAGGAGCGCGGGCGGCCCGCACCGTACGCGCCACGTGTCGTCGCCGCGGAGGCGGGGCCGGTCGAGACGTCCTCCGGCCTCGTGGTGATGGCCGACTCGCTGCGCTCGGCCGGGCGGCCCGATACGCTGATCGTGGCCGGCGGCAAGGGCGTGCACGCCGCTTCGCAGGATGCGCGGATGGTGCGGTGGGTCCGGCAGCAGGCGCAGCGCGCGCGCCGTGTGGCATCGGTCTGCACCGGCGCGTTCCTGCTCGCCGAGGCCGGCCTGCTCGACGGGCGGCGCGCGGTCACGCACTGGGCGCGCTGCGACGAATTCTCGGCGCGCTATCCGAACGTGCGCGTCGAGCCCGATCCGATCTTCATCCGCGAAGGCGCGCTGTGGACGTCGGCCGGCGTGACGGCCGGCATCGATCTCGCGCTCGCGCTGGTCGAGGAGGATCTCGGGCGGGCGGTCGCGCTCGACGCCGCGCGCGAGCTCGTCGTGTTCCTGAAGCGGCCGGGCGGGCAGGCGCAGTTCAGCACGATGTTATCGATGCAGCGTACCGACGACCGCTTCGGTGAACTCCATGCATGGATCGCCGAGCACTTGACGGCCGACCTGTCGGTGCCGGCGCTCGCCGAGCGCGTCAGCATGAGCGAGCGCAGCTTCGTGCGTCACTATCGTGCGGAAACCGGCCGCACGCCCGCGCGCGCGGTCGAGCAGATTCGCGTCGAGGCCGCGCAGCGTCTGCTCGGCGAAACCGCGTGGCCCGTCAAGCGGATCGCCACTCGGTGCGGATTCGGCTCGGAAGAGACGCTGCGGCGCAGTTTCGTGCGCGTGCTCGGCGTGTCGCCGCAGGGCTATCGCGAGCGGTTCGTGCGGTAACGTGCCGGCGAACGGCGAACGGCGAACGGCGAACGGCGAACGGCGAACGGCGAACGCGCCGCGCATGGCGACCGGGGACGGAGCCGCAACGTCTGGAACTGCACGAATCCGTATCACTTTCCAGTCCGAATCGCTGAAACTATTCAGACAAGGCAAACAATAGACGGGGGCTTGTGCCGCTTGGGTTGCGCGCTCTATTCTGTTCCGTTGGCGATTCGAAGGGGGCGCAGCATGGACCGCATTCAGGCAATGGAAGTTTTCACTCGCGTGGTCGACGCGAACAGCTTCACGCGCGCGGCCGACACGCTCGCGATGCCGCGCGCGTCGGTGACGACCATCATCCAGAATCTCGAGGCGCTGCTCGGAGTGCGTCTGATGCACCGGACGACGCGCCGGCTGTCGCTGACGCCGGAGGGCGCCGCGTATTACGAGCATTGCATGAAGATCATCTCGGAGATCGCGGAAGCCGACGCGAGTTTCCAGACCGGCAACCGCAAGCCGAGCGGCGTGCTGCGCGTCCACATGCCGAGTTCGCTCGGGCGGCGCGTCGTGTTGCCGGCGCTGTCGGTCTTCCGGCAGCGTTATCCGGACATCACGCTCGACCTCGGCTTGTCGGACCGCTACGTGGATCCGGTCGAGGAGGGCATCGACTGCATGATCCGGGTCGGGCCGCTCGAGGATTCGTCGATGGTCGCGCGGCGGATCGGGATGCTCAAGCGCGTGACCTGCGCGTCGCCCGACTATCTGGCGCGTCGCGGCGAGCCTCAGGAGATCGCCGACCTGGCCGACCATCATGCGGTGAATTTCCGCGCGAGCCACGGTGCACGGGCGATTCCGTGGGTGTTCATGATCGAGGGCAAGCCGGTTGAGGTGCGGATGAACGGCAGCGTCACCGTCAACGATTCGGATGCGTACGTGACGTGCGGGCTCGAAGGGTTCGGGATGATCCAGCCGACGCTGTTCATGGTGCTGCCGCACCTGCGCGACGGCTCGCTGGTCGAGGTGCTGCCCGACTGCAATCCGAAGCCCAAGCCGATCTCGATCGTGTATCCGCACAACCGGCATCTGTCGCAGAAGGTGCGCGTGTTCGCGGACTGGATCGCGGAGCTGTTCGAGTCGACGCCGGCGCTGGAGGGCGGGGAGAACTGGCGAGGGAAGGTGCGGGCGGAGGTGATGGAGGAGCGCGGGCCGGTGGTGGCGTAACGAGTGGAACGCGCGC
Organism: Burkholderia sp. PR2; assembly: GCF_052372875.1. Taxonomy (NCBI): domain Bacteria; kingdom Pseudomonadati; phylum Pseudomonadota; class Betaproteobacteria; order Burkholderiales; family Burkholderiaceae; genus Burkholderia; species Burkholderia sp. PR2. The sequence continues at coordinate 2,824,351 of NZ_JBQRWH010000004.1, read as the reverse complement.
GCACCTGACGGACAGGCGACGCGTGAATCCGCGCACGCCCGGACGATGCAATGAAAAAAGCCGCTGATCCTTTCGGAACAGCGGCTTTTCGCATTTGGTGGCGAATCAGGGACTCGAAAAAGGGCCGGATATTTTCTGCTTCCGGAACTTCCCAACCCCTTGATTTGATTGGCTTGTTTGTCGCAAGTCGACCGCGTATAAGTAACTATACGGATGAATTCGTACGGTTTCAAGCACCGCGATTGTTACGGTCCTAGGCAGCGTCCCGGAACCACTGAGCTGGCGAGGCACCTGTCCAGCAGCTACTGGCGGCGGCGCAACCACCGGCGCTCCTCGTAGGGAGGCGGCCCCGCGAGGCGTTGCGTTCGCCGGGTTCCGCAAGGTCCTAGGTGTCGATGGCGTCGAATCCGTTCTCGGACGTGGCAATGTAGACCTTCTTGCCATTTGGGCCGCTCACCACCGCCTGCGTGCCGGGGCTCGGCGTCCACAATCTCGGCGGTGCCATTGCGCAGCCAATGTGCCATGCGCATTGCGCCGGGCTTGCGGCCATCATCTTCCGGCTGGGCACGGGCGCTGGTCCCCTTTCTTTCGGCAAACAGTAAAATGCACGGTTTGTGAGCCTTGGCAAGCGGTATCCGGCACGGCCGGTCGTTGGCCCGCCCCAGGCAAAACTGATTGGAGAAATACCCGCAACATGCTCACAGGTGAACTTCGCAGTCAAATCGACAGCATCTGGAATGCCTTCTGGTCTGGCGGCATCTCGAACCCGATGGAGGTGATGGAGCAAATCACCTACCTGCTGTTCCTGCGCCGACTGGACGATATCCATACGCTCGAAGAGAACAAGGCGCTGCGGCTCAAGAAGCCCATGGTCCGACGCATCTTCCCTGAGGGGAATGACGAAAAGGGCCGCAGCTATGAAGACCTGCGCTGGTCGCGGTTCAAGAATTTCGAACCGAAAGAGATGTTCGCGGTGGTTAAAGGTGTCTCGGAGCTCTGCTGCCGACCGACCCTGTCAATCATTTGACCTCGATTCGTTGCGACGGGATAGCGTTGAGAATCCAACACTCTTGATGGACATAGAGCAACTCTAAGTGCTTTTTGTAAAGAGTATGCGCGGCGTCTAGGTTTGCCTTGGTCGTCGGTGTCGAGTTCTTATCGTCTATCTCCTTCGCGTCCGACCATTTCTTCTGTAGCTCGAGGGTCTGCGGAAAGGTTTGTGCCTTTATTTGCTTGTTCGCTGCGTTCGAGTACACGCCGGCGAATTTAAAAGAGTCTATGATTGTGAACTTGCCGTCACCATCGACGTCAACCGGATTGGAAAACCACTTGAACGCGAGCAACAAGAAGAGGTTTGCCGGCCAATTCTGCGGCCCCGTTACAAGAGACTCGGAGGTGTAGGAGCTAAGGCTCTCGTGGAGATTGGTTGCGCCGATAAATACAACTTCCGGGTCGCTCGCGCCGTTCTGACTTGGCTTGCTCCCCGCTCCGATGTAGTTGAAAATGCCGGCGTAGCACTGCCCAAGATACACGACCGCTCGCTTCAAATTGGGCGACGACTTGATACTATTCAACAGCCCATGTGGCGTTATCGGCGGCGCAGCGTCAAGTCCATCGGGACCTCCGTGTCCGGTCACAAACATGACCAAATTTTCGTGTGCGTTGCTTGCTTGGTCCGTAAAGAAGTCCTTGGACTGCTTTACTACGAAAGTGGACGTCGTCCCACTCTTTATGAAGTTCTCGATAGAGACTCTGTCTGTCCCGTCAACGTATATGGCGATGTTCGCGATGCTGACACCGGCGCGTTCCAAAGACATAACGCCGAACGCAAGGTCCATAACGTGACGCGGTTCGGCATCTGCACGCGCCGACAGAAACAGCACCCACCTAGTGTTGCCGCCAATTAGACTCATTATTTTTTGGTGTTTCGAAGCGCGCCCGCCCTCATGAACTTAGAAGCGCATATTGCTTAAAGAGGTTGGCTTGCGAATGTCCGAAAAATAGAAGAGCTCGTCAATCTCGAGCTTGTCTGCACCGTCTTCAACCTCGTGCAGCACCTTTCCACTGTCGCTCAGTTCAAAGACGCTCGTAGCGGTCTTTAAGTAAAAAGCAACTGCTCGATGACCGGCGGAAGCTTCCGATTTGAACAGGAGCCATTCTCCCAGATTGACACATTCCTTCACGGAATCGTCTATCTCTGGGAGGCGGTCTGATTGAATGTCGTGCAGCTTCATCTGGCTCTCCTGGGTTCGCTCGGTGGACGGTGATTTGTCTGGGCTATCGCATCATCGTGATGATAGAGTCAGTCTAAGTCTTGTGTACCCAAGTCGGGCGTCATTGTGGCACAAAACTAATCTAGTGCACTTTTTCATACGGGTCAGCGGTGGATAACACGTAGCCGCGCAGTAGCAGGGCGGCTAGCCACCGCTGTTGCACGACTATGGGCAAATTCCATTCCACCTTGTGTCCCATTCTTTGGTGACAGGTGCTTCTAATTGGCCAACGGCAGGACAGGGCAATTCTGAATTGGGAAGTGGGGACAGCGATTCGGCCAAGACTGAGGTCTACGGGCTCCGTGGCATTCATCCAGTGCCAGAGGCTATCTTCGACACGGCATACGAGGCTCGCCCCAGGGAGTGACTTCACGAAGTGTGGAAATGAAAGCTTGCGTTTTGCAAGTAGCGACAGGCCAGCTTGGGCCGAGCGCGGACCCCGTCCGCCCAGCGAATGCATGAATTCCGCAGGCTGGAGATGCCTCATCGCCGAAGTGCGTCGGTGCACTTGGTGTCTCTTGCACCAATTGGAAGGTTATGCGTGGAGGAAACGCTCAAGGTCGGGGATATGTGCGCCGCGCCGGATGTATGCTGGAACGTCCGAATAAGCCTTCGATGCAGCTCCCTGTCATAGCGTTGGTGCGGTGGTGCTGGTGGACCACATTCCGGTAGCTTGCAGCAACGTTGAAATCCACCTACGGTTGAATTTCACGACTTTCCCCTTTTCGCGTCGATGAGGCAATTATTCGGTCAGCGTGGCTCATGGTGTGAGCTAGTTGAGATGGCCCAGGAAAGTTCGGACTCTGGCGATACTCACCCATCTCTTCAGATTGCCGATAACATAGCCGGGAAGCTTACGTTACGAGCTGGCGTTCGGATTCTGCAGAGTGCCGGGCTGCCGCATTGGTGACGGTCCGTCGACCCCAGAACAATTGATAAGGCCACAAAGAGGCGGCGATGATTCACACGGGGAAAGGGAATCGAAAGCGAATCTGCTGTGAGCCAGCGAATAGTGCTTTTCAAGGAATGCGGACCGTCCACCTGCGTTGCGGCGGCGGAGTGAAGGATGCGGTCCCAATCGGCACGGAGCCGACCGCATTCGCTGCCATTGGCCACTCGGTGCACACATGAATCGCACGGAGCGGCTCTATCGCATTGACCATCTGCTGCAGGAGCGGCAGGTCGTCCCAGTGGATGTGTTTCTTGGCGAACTCGAGGTGTCACCGGCTACGTTCAAGCGCGACCTCGAGTACCTCCGCGACCGGCTGAATGCGCCCATCGTGTGGGACCGTGACCTTGGGGGCTATCGGTTTGACAGGCAGGAGACGGGCGACCGGTACGAACTGCCGGGGCTTTGGTTCAATGCGTCCGAGATTCATGCGTTGCTCATGATGCAGGAACTGCTCAAGAATCTCGAGCCCGGCCTGCTGACTCCCCACATCGCACCGTTGCTGTCCCGACTGCGGATATTGCTCGAGCAGGACGGAATTCCAATTGAATCAGTGGAGAAGCGCATTCGCCTGCTGCGGGTGAGTGCGCGCACCTACGAACCCAAATATTTTAGTCCGCTGGCAACGGCTGTCCTGCAAAGGCGACGCGTTGTTATCGACCACTACAACAAGGTCCGCAATGAGACCGTGCGCCGCGAGGTGTCGCCGCAGCGTCTGACCTACTACCGAGAGAACTGGTATCTAGACGGCTACTGTCATCTGCGCGAAGACCTGCGGAGTTTCGGGCTTGACGCCGTCCGTGGCGTTGAATTGAAGGAGGAAGCCGCCAAAGACGTTCCAGACGATGAAATCCGTGTCGCGCTGGATGGCGGATACGGGATTTTCGCCGGGAAGGCCGTCGAATGGGCGGAACTGATGTTCTCGCCCGCGCGCGCCCGCTGGGTCGCTCAAGAGAAATGGCACGAAGAACAGCAAAGCTGGTTCACAGACGACGGGGCATACCACCTGCGCGTACCCTATAGCGCACCGACCGAGCTCATCATGGACATCCTGCGGCACTTGCCCGAGGTCCGCGTCGTCTCGCCGGCGTCGCTGCAGGAGATGGTCGTCGAAAAGTTGCATGCCGCACTAAGAAATCTATGAGGTGGCTCATGCTATGAGCCAGGCCTTCAGCAAAATGGCACAAACAGGGCAACCACGGGGGCAACATGCAGAAGGTGAATGGAGGCATCGCGTACTCTGCGTCGGACTTGGTCAATTTTCTGGAATGTGAGCATCTAACGTCGCTCGACCTCATCGACCTCGACACGCCGTTGCCGCGCACCGAAGACAGCGACGAGGCCAAACTGATTCAGGATAAGGGCCACGAGCACGAGGCGCGCTTCCTCGAAGCGCTCAAGGCGCAGCACTGCTCCTTCGTCGATATCGCCCGGTCTGGCGGGACGCTGGAGCAGAAGGTCGGTGCCACGCTCAATGCCATGCGCAATGGTGTGGAAGTCATCTACCAGGCAAGCCTGCGTGACGGCTGCCTCATCGGGCATGCGGATTTCCTGAGGAAGGTCGACCGTCCCTCAGCGCTGGGCAACCACAGCTACGAAGTCCTTGACACGAAGCTCGCCAGGTCGACCAAGGCGAAGTTCATCATCCAGCTCGGGTTCTATTCCGCCTTGCTGGCGAAGGCTCAGGGAATCGAACCGCTGATGATGCACGTCATACTGGGCGACCGGACACAAGACTCCTATCGCTGTGCCGACTACGCCAAATATCTCGACATGCTCATCGAGCGTTTCTTGGGAAGGGTAAATGGCACCATCGTTGAAACGTACCCTGAGCCCTGTGAGAAATGCGGCATGTGCAAGTGGAGCGAGCTCTGCGAGAAGCGTCGCATCGAGGACGACCACCTGTGCCAGGTTGCCAATATCACGAAAATTCAAACAAAGAAGCTGCAGGGCGCCGGCGTCCCGACGCTGGCGGCGTTGGCTACCCTCCCTGCAGGGACAACGGTTCCGAAGCTGGCCGCCGAGATGCTCGACAAGCTTCATCATCAGGCCGCGCTCCAGTTGCGGGCTAGAGAAACCGGCAAGAACCACCTTGAGCTGCTGCCACGCGATGAAGCAGGTGCTCGTGGATTTGCACGACTGCCGCGACCGGATGGGGGGGACCTCTTCTTTGATATGGAGGGCGACCCGCTCGAAGAGGGCGGCTTGGAATACCTCTTCGGGCTCTATTATGTCTGGAACGGCGAGGGCGAATTCAAGGCGTTCTGGGCCCACAGCCGCGCCGAGGAGAAGGTGGCCTTCGAGCAGTTCATGGACTTTGTGAGCGTCTGGCTGCAGCAGCATCCGGCGGCTCACATTTACCACTACGCCTCCTATGAGGAGACGGCGCTCAAGAAGCTGATGTCGTTGCATGGCACCTGTGAGGCTGAGGTCGATAACCTGCTGCGGGCGAGGAAGCTGGTGGACCTCTACAAGGTGGTGCGCGAGGGCATCCGCGTTTCGGAGCCACGTTACTCAATCAAGAACATCGAGCATTTCTATCTCGAACAGCGGACTGGCGATGTCAAGAACGCCGGTGCCAGCATCGTGTACTACGAGCGCTGGAAGGAATCAGGAGATGCCCAGCTCCTAAAGGAAATCGAAGACTACAACTTCGATGACGTACGGTCGACTTATGAACTGCGGCAATGGTTGCTCACGTTGCGCCCGAATGACATCCCCTGGGCCGGACAGGCCAATGCGGGCGTCGATAGGGATTCCCCGGAAGTGGGTGAAATGACAGACGACGAGAAACGCCTCGTCGCATACCGTCAGCGATTGATAGACGTGTTGCCGGAGGACCGGTCGAGCTGGGGCAAGCAGGAGCACCTGCGGGAGCTGACGTACCAGCTTCTCGACTTCCACCGTCGCGCGGCGAAACCGGAGTGGTGGAGCATGTTCTCCCGGATGGACATGACGGTCGACGAACTGCTCGAGGATGGAGAATGTCTGGCTGGACTCACACCGGACCAGCAGAACCCGCCGCGCGCCGAAAAGCGTTCCATCGTATTTACCTATCGTTTCGCGGAGCAGGAAACCAAGCTGAAGACGGGCGACACCGCGACCATCGCGCAGACTGGTGAGTCTGTAAGAGAGCTTAAAGTTGATGAGGACAATCGTAGAGTCAGCTTTAAGCGCGGTGCCGACCGTGAACCGCTACCTGCGGAAGTCTGCCTCGGGCCGGGAGCGCCCGTTTCCACAAAAAGTCTTAGGGAGGCTGTTTTCCGCTTTGCCCACAGCGTTGCGCAAGGAGGGGACTGCTATTCGGCCATCGAGGCCGTGCTCACCCAGGCGGTGCCCAGAATCCGCAATTTGCACGCAGGGGCCCCAATCATTCCCGACGTTCCCGATGCGCAACCACACACTGTCGAAGCCGTCGCCAACCTTGATGGCAGCTACCTTTTCATCCAGGGGCCGCCGGGCGCCGGAAAGACATACACGGGCTCGCGCATCATTGCGGCGCTGGTGAAGCGAGGCTATCGGGTCGGCGTGTCGTCCAACAGCCATAAGGCCATCAACAACTTGCTGACGGCCGTCGAGAAGGTCGCCAGCAAGATTGGACTCGATTTTCGTGGCGTCAAGAAGTCGACCAAAGGCAGTTCGGATTCAATGTTTGCGGGAACGTTCGTTGACGACGTGTTCGACAATGATGATGTTGTCGCCGCGTTGGACGGAGGCGCGGAATTAATCGCCGGCACCGCATGGCTCTTCGCTGACGCCAGACTTGACCAGACCCTGGACTATCTCTTTGTTGATGAAGCAGGTCAAGTGGCTTTGGGCAACCTTGTTGCGATGGGAACCAGTGCAAAGAACATTGTATTGCTCGGGGACCAGATGCAGCTGGGGCAGCCGGTTCAGGGTATCCATCCGGGACGCTCTGGCGAATCGTCGCTCGAATACTTGCTGAACGGTATGGCGACCATCCCGCCGGAAAGAGGTATTTTCCTCGGTACCACTTGGCGAATGAATCCGGACCTGTGCCGGTTCATCTCAGAAGTTGTCTACGACGGTCGTCTTAGGCCCGAGCCGAGTAACTCCGTGCAGCGCCTGCTCCTTTCTGAGGGCGCGCATCCGGCTCTGTTGCCCTCGGGCCTCCGGTACGTCCCGGTTGGACACGACTCCTGTTCGCAACGCAGCGAGGCGGAGGCTTCGGTTGTTCGTGAACTGGTCGAGAGTCTGTTAGCTCAGCGCTACCGGGACAAGCAAGGGCGGGAGCAGCCGATTGCGCTGCAAGACATTCTGGTCGTCGCCCCCTATAACATGCAGGTCAATCTGCTTAAGCAGGTGCTGCCGGAAGGCGCGCGGGTGGGCACCGTCGACAAGTTCCAGGGGCAGGAAGCAGAGGTGGTTATCGTTTCGATGGCGACCTCGAGCGGCGATTACCTGCCCCGCAATATCGAATTCCTGTATAGCAAGAACCGGCTCAATGTCGCGATTTCACGAGCCAAGTGCTTGGCGCTCTTTGTCGCGAATCCAGCGCTGATGGCGATTCGTTGCACAAAACCAGAGGAGATGGCGCTGGTAAATGCTTTGTGCTGGGTCAAGGACTACTCGGATTCATTCTCGCGAGATGTGAGCCGTGGAACGACAAAAGTACATCAAAATTAGACATGACTTCGTATGAGAAAAATTGCTGAGCTGGAGGTGGCATGACAATCGATAAACGGTTTTCGCTTATCGATAGAGACGGTGATTACCGCTATCCTTACAAGAAGACGCAGCGGGCGACCGGTCGGCACGGCTTCGTCCTTGGTCGAGACCGCCATGGCCAAGGCGAATACGCAGACAACCTTGAGCGAGTGATACAAGCCGTCGTTTTCGAGGGAAGTGGCGTACGTGTCAAGACAGACGACGATAACCCTGGGAAGCGTGGCAACACGCTGTCACTGCACGCGCGGGATGAAATCGTCGGCTACTGGATTTCGCCGGAGCTTCTGCCTCTTGTCGACGGTGCGGAATTCCGACCGGTCGACGATGGAATCGATATAGGAATCCCGATAGCGCACGCCGTCAACGACCCGCAAGTGAGAGTCGACCGCCTAACGGCCAGTGACTACGTTGCCGCCTGGGATGCAGTTGCATCGAACATGACGGCAAACCAGCTAGAGATGCTACGGGGTCATGCATCGGCGCCGGGACGTAGCCTGTCCATGATGTCTATCGCCCGACTTGGCGGTTACGACGATTATTCCACGGCGAACGTTCAGTACGGCAAGCTCGGACGCCTATTCTCATCACAATTCGGGATAGAAGGACTCGAAAACCAGACGCAAGCTCTGGCCATCCAAGGTGGTCGCGACGATGAAGGTCATTGGCTGTGGGTCCTGCGGCCAACTTTGCATGAGGCTTTGGTGCAGCTCGGTATGGTCGAAGGTACAGTCGAGAGCTTTGGGCTCGCTGATGCGACAAGAGAAATTGACTGTGACCCTAAAGCTTGCGGGCTCTCGGAGACTACAAGGCAAGCCCTCATCAATGCCCGTATCGGACAGGGCGGCTACCGCAAGCGCATGCTTCGATTGTGGGGCGGGAAGTGCGCGGTGACCCGATGCGCAATCGAGGAGGTCCTAGTTGCCTCTCACGCGAAGCCCTGGGCGGAGTCATCTAACGAAGAGCGGCTCGATGAGCACAACGGCTTGTTGCTTTGCGCCTCGGTGGACCGATTGTTCGACTCTGGGCTCATTTCGTTTTGCGACGAGGGAAAGCTCCTCGTAAATAACCGTTTGGACGTGGAAGAGCTCGGACACTTGGGTCTGAGAAAGGACTCAAAATTAATGTTTGTGACGGACCGACACGCGCCGTATCTCAAAGCTCATCGAGAGCGTCACGGATTTCCGGCATGACTTCGTGTCCCCAGACTAGTCAGATATTCCTGCCGTCTGGGGACACGAGCGGGATTCGTGTCGCAGAGCTGACCACAAGCATTGTTCGTGTAATCGAATTACCGCAAGGCGTCTTTTATTGCAAGAGCTCCAACTACGATGCCGTGGCTCAATACCGGCGAAAAAGTCGTGAGCATGTCGAGGAAAAATCGTGAGCAAATCAACTATTGAGACATTTTTTACCGGTAAGACTTTCGTCGTCCCCAAGTATCAGCGCGATTACGCCTGGAAAGAGCGCAACGTCGATGACCTTTTTGAAGACGTCGCGGAAGCTCTCGAGGATGGGAGCGGACACTACCTTGGCACCTTCATTCTCTCCCAGTCGGACCGAAGCGCACCCGCGCAAGTTGTCGACGGTCAGCAACGGTTGACGACGCTTACCATGCTGCTGCATGCTCTGATTGACGAACTCGAGGACGTCAACCTCAAGCAGTACTATTACAGTACGTTCATCGAACATCCAGCAAAAGGCTCAAAGTTTCGAGTATTGGGGGACAACGACGTCTTCTTCCGAGGCTTGATGGGCAAGCTGAACCCTGAACCGGCCTCCGACGGGCAGTGTCGCCTGCTCGAGGCCTATCAACGCATCTGTTTCCGCGTTAAGGGTTTGCGGGTGCAAGGCGGGCAAGAGCTTCTGAAAAGGTGGTTGCTCTGCATCACCGAGATGGAGGTGCTCGAGTTCATTGAGCCCAACGAAGGCAAGGCCATCCGCATGTTCCAGTCGGTGAACGACCGGGGGGTGCCGCTCGCCAAGATGGACATCGTCAAGAGTCTCCTGGTCTATTACTCCAACCGCTACCTCGATGCCGAATTGGATGACACCATATCCGAACGGTTCGGTTGTGCATTCAAGAGCTTTAGCCGCATCAAGAGACTGGCCCGGGAGCCGGGCTATCAGATTCGCTTGATTGACCGCGAGACGTTCACCGAGGACGATGTATTACGCTATCACTACTTTGCCTTCGACGGCGTGACCTTTGGCACGGCGAAAGCAGGCGCGGATTACAACGCTACGTCAGAGACAGTGCTCGAGGTTTTTCTTAAGCCGACGCTACAGGTCCTTCGCAGCGAGCCTGCTCGACTTCGAGAATTCATCGCTGCGTATGTGGCGGATTTGGCCGCATTCTTCGCTGGTCTGGAAGAGTTGGTCAGCGAAACGCGCAATCATCGTGATACGTATCTGCTCTTCGTGGTGCAGGACCTTGCTGCGACGCTATATCCGTTAGCAATTCGGCTGCATTTGAAGGGGTGGCTGTCGGAGACGGGTTTGACCAGTGACTCGCGTTGCCTGCTAGAGATGCTCGCGTTGGCGGACTTGCGAGTTTTTAAGCTCAAGGGCACCAACCCTCAGGCTGACATCTTCTGGCTTACGCGGGAGCTGCCGAAGCTCAAGGTGGATGACGTCGTAACTGGGCTGCAGCAGTTCTGCCAGCGCTTCATGTCCGACGCCTCGCTGCAATTGCGCTTGGTCGAAGAAGACATGTACCGCAACCTCGGCTTGACGCGGATGTTGCTCGAGGAGGAAACGCTCGCCCGCGCGGCCCTGAGCCTGCCGGCACTCGACATTGCTCAACTCGCTGAGTTCAATCGCATCAATCTAACCATCGAGCACATCTTGCCGCAGAAGCCCGAATTCGATGTGAAGGCGTACGGGTTTGGCGATGGAGAGGCGTACGAGCAGCAAAACCACCGCATTGGCAATCTCGTGCTGCTGGAAAAACCGTTGAACAGCGCGTGCAACAACCGTAGTGTCGAAGACAAAATGTCCGACCCGGACTTGTACCGCTCTTCAAAACTCAAGGCGGTGCGCGCCCTGTCTGCCCACCATGCGGGCATAGGGCAGGGGTTTAATGCTCAGAGTATTGATGTACGTTCCAAAGCGCTGGCCGCATTAGTTGCCGAACGCTGGCCTATCGTCGCGCCTCAAGCTGAGCCGGGCCTTGATGTTTGTGAAAGTTCGGAGCCGCCCACGACCGGCGCGGAAGCCGCCGTTTAACCGGAGCGCCGGTGTGCCCGCGTGGAACTGCTGCATTCAAGTTTGAGAATTGCAGTGAAAGATGCCATGGAAACAATGGTTGTCCGTTCAATTTGCTGGCGATGTTGTTATCGGTTTTGATAATTTATCAATTGAGTTTTTACTCGGGGTTGCTAAATGGATAAGAAAGAGACGCTTGAGGAGCTTTTAAAAATGCTCGACATCCTACCCGACCGCGTCAAGTCGACTGATGCTTTTAAGGATTTGGCTGACAGGCTGGCCGAGCTCAAGCGAATACTCCTGGATAAGCGGGCTCCTCGCGTGGCCGTCGTTGGCCGGCGCGGTGCGGGTAAAAGTGCGCTATTCAATGCCTTAGTCGGCGCGAAAGTCCTACCGGAGGGGTCAGTTGATACAACTAAGGACTTTGCGTGGGAACAGTACACGTTGTCCGACGGTGGGACGGTTGATTGGCTCGACACGCCCGGACTTGGTGCAGGGAACTTGAAGGCTGACCGCATCGGGATGCTTCGGGATGAGTTCAAGACGAAGAGGCCTGACGTCATTGTGTTTATCCATAAGGCATCGGAAGTCGATTCTGAAGTGGATGCCACCCTCGATGACCTTCGTCAGATAGTGGAATGCACGGTCGACGAAGGGCGGCCCTGCGAAATGCTTGTTGTGCTCAATCAAGTCGACGGTCTGCCGTCCCCGGCTGATGTTATCCCGCCCTATAAGCCGGCAAAGCGAGACAAGATTGATACCTTGGCTGCACGCATGGAAGAGCTTCTTCGGAACGCACAGATTGAGTTCAAGAAAGTGATTCCGGCCGCGTCTTATTTCGATGATGATTGCGACTTGCGTTTCCAAATCGATGTTGTTGCTATGGAAATCGCGGGTATTGTGCCCTCCGAGGCGCTGCTCGATTCTGTAGCCAGCTTCAAGTACAGGAAATTGCAGAAAGCTGTCGCCGACAAAATCATCAACATATTTTGCGTAGCATGTTCATGCGTGGCCCTTCTCCCGATTCCAATGTCAGACATCATCCCATTAACAGCCTTGCAAGTATTGATGATTACCGCAATCGGATACCTTGGCGGAAAGAGGCTAAATGATGTGGATGTAAAGGAATTCATTGCAGCGCTGGGTTTGCTTCTGGCCGCAGCAACTTCGGCGCGGCAACTTGTAAAGATTGTGATTCCGATATTTGGCGAAGGTGTGTCGGCTGCTGTCGCTGGTGCGACCACGAAAGCAATCGGAATGGCGGCGGTTGCGTACTACATTGACAACGAGTCTATGGAGGAGGTTAAACGCAAGTTCAAGTTGCTCAAGTAATTGAGTAATTGTCCTGCCGCCCAGAGCGGTTTTCCCATTAGGCCTGCGCGGCTCGAGGAGCCGCGCCTTTGCCGTTGATTGCTCGGTTCGATAACGGCGTGAAAGAGGCGATTGAATGCTCTTCGGTGCTGACCGCGAACATTGTGGGTTATCTCGGGGAATGGCACTCGCATCCGAGACACTCCTCGGCTGCGCCTAGTGTTGCGGATGCCGCATTGCTGGCTTACCTCGCGGAGACCTTGGCAATGGACGATGTGCCTGCGCTGATGGTCATCGTCGGCGAAACCGATATTTCGATTTCACTTGGGGAAGGAGCCGACGCATGAACGACATTTGTTCGGAATCAAAAAATGCGATTGGGCTAGCTCTCTCTGGTGGGGGCGTGCGTGCTGCCGCTTTTCACGCTGGAGTCCTGCGCTACTTAGCAGAGCAACAGCTTCTGGCGGACGTCGCACACGTTTCGTCGGTGTCGGGCGGCAGTCTTTTTGTCGGCATGGTGTTTCGCCTTGCAGATTACCGTTGGCCGAGTTCGCAGGCCTATCAGAGCGATGTGTTTCCTCGTTTTCGCCAAACGCTGACGAAGCAATCGCTGCAGTGGTCCGCCGCAGCGAGGCTCCTGCTTAACCCCCTCAACTGGCGCTTCTTGCTATCGCGAGCGAACGTGGTGGCCCAGGCTATTGAGGCCCTGTGGGATGTAAGAAAGCCGCTCAGCGCTATTGGAACTTCGCCAGTTTGGTCCATCAACTGCACTATGGGAGAAACGGGGCGTCGCTTCCGGTTCAAGGGGGTGACGATGGGGGACTACGAGCTCGGATATGCGGGCGTCGAGGACTTTGGCCTCGCCAGGGCGATGGCCATTTCGGCGGCGTTCCCGGGCGGCATCGGACCTCTCACCGTGAACAGTGAAGAGTACGAATGGAATCCGACGTCAGATTGACCGCGTCAGCGATGCCGAACATCGGCAGGGTCCCGAGGCCATCATCGATGCGTGTCGATACGCCGCGCCGGCAGCGATTGGGTTGTGGTTGTCTGGCCGGGAGAGTGATGAACGGTTCAGGGCCGTGGATTTGAATGAGCACATCAAGCACCTTGAGCGAAATCCTTCGCCGATGGCCCTGCTCATAAATGCGGCGAAGGTTATTGCCCGGCTTCATGCTCGGCTAAAGCCCAATGAGGAGTTTTCCCGTGGAGCCCGCCGGCTGACGGAGGCCGACGCAGAAGCGGCGCTCGCATCGATGAGTCTCGTATTGCGGGAGCTTGGCTGGGCGCGCTCGTAAGCGTAGCGCGTGAGTGACAACAGGAGCGTGCCCACTTCGGCAGAGCGGCTCGTTGTGCGTTCATGGATAAAGAAATGGTGACGCTTGCCGTAGAACGGCTTGATGCTTACAACCGAGGAGGTAGCCAATGAGGGTGCTAAACGCGTTGCATGATTTGTGGGATGGGCTATCGACGCAAGCTAGGATTAAGCTGTCTGCAGCGGTGATGGGGCTCCTCATTGGGCTGCCGACGAGCGCAATCGGATTGGTATGGCGGGAAACGCGGCAGGCAGTTCAACTGAGCAACTGTTCGGACGACCTCGCCAAGCCACTATTGAATGCGCTACTGCAGACTGACGAAAAAGTCATCGAGCAAGCCGCCAGTCTGGACAGGGTCGAGCAGTCTAAGCGATGTGCCGTCAGTGCTCTTCAACATCCCAAGGGAACCGCTTCTTTCCTGTTGGACGAACATCACCGACTCGCCGATGTCTCGCACTAGTGCTGCATACCAATGAAAGATTGTCATCGAGTTACCCGAATCTGTGCTTCTGGCGTTGATTCGTAAGAGGGCGACACTTTCGGCTAGCTCAGCCTGACTAGCGTTGCCCCTCAAGAAAGTTCTTCCAGTCATCAGCATGGGCGCAGTCGAATGGTTGCGGGTCGTCTTCGACCAACGGCCGGGCGCTGTTAGCCAGATTCTGGCGAAAGAAGCTGCGTGTGGGTTCCTGTATTTCTCGCAGGCGTACATAATGCCGGCCGTCTGCGCTAGTGTGTATGGGGACGTCCGGGAGCACAGGCATTGGGGGCAACTGTTCTTTGCCATGTAGCGCCATGACAATGCAGCGCGCAACGAGGTCCCACACGGTCGCTGACCATCGCGCGTAACCGCGCACATAAGCGGTGTCGCCCACAGTGCCAAGGGCTCTTTCTTCAAGGTCAACTTCATAGTCTGCAAGTGCACCGTTTCGCACACGTGCTATTTCGGCCGTGGCAATGACGCGCCGTCCCGCCTCGTTTCCACCAGGCCACAACTCGACCACGACTTTTAGCACCGTTCTTTCTCCCGTTTCTCGATTTATCAGCGGCCAGGCTAGAGGGAGCGTTGGAGGGTGTCGGCAAGGTCTTTACCACACATGCGTTATACCCATTCTAAACATGTGGTTTTGGCTAAAACGCCGTGCAAATACTCCTTCGAATCCTAGCGATTCCCTACGGAGGAGGGGGGTAGACCACCGCGACCGTTTGATACGTCCAAGCGGGAAGCCAGGGACGTGGCCCGGTGCTGAGTCGAAGGGCGGCTGGCGTGAGATGAATTCACGTTAAAGTTCGACTAGCGCCAGCGCATCATCGCGACTCGCGCGCCCTGACGGCCGACGCCGGCTCCGAAGCTGCATCGCGCAAGGGCTGCACGCTTACCATGTCCAGTGGGTTGGGGGTGCTTTGCCCTTCAAGCACTCTACCCCACCAAAGCTGCAGTTTAAAGTTTACCTGATGGGTACGCTCCTAGTTTAGAAGCCCGCGTCATTGTCAACGCGGGTCATAATTATTTATTTGCTTGAAAGCGCGCCATCTATTTGGAGCAGGTGTTGCTCATATCTTCCGAATGAGTCGTCCTGGCGCAAATGTGCGTACTCGGCTAGAACAGTCTCCAGTTTGTCGTGTAAGAGCAATGCTACCGTCGGGTAGTCGTTAGGATTTTTTCGAAGGTAGTCGGTCGCGACGAGATGGCGAAATCCGTGCGGGCCGAAGCCGAGCGTCTCGGGAATCAAGCGTCGCGTGAGTTCCTCGACCTGTCTGCCGAGTGCCTTCCAGTCATCGCCAGTTCGGTTCGGGAATACTCGCTGCGAATCCGGCGAATGTCGCACCAGTCGAGGGCGGTATTCAGCGATGTACGCGTCGATTCGCTCTGCTAGCGCCTTCGGCAGCGGCGCGTCATATGGCGACTTTTGGGAACGCTTTTCATTCTTGAAGTCGCCGGCAGAAAAGCGTAGACGCCACTGGCCGTCCTGTCGCCGATAGAGGTTACCGGTATTGACGTCGTTCCAGGTCATCTGAATGTAGTTGCGTCGTCTGAGAGGGTTCGCCATCAACATCGACAAAAGGAGGGCGTCGCGTTTGTGTAACGCCTCCTCGAGGCTACCGGCCGGTGCAGCGGCAGCGGCGGCGTCGAGGTCCGCCACGGCGCGTAGCACGGGGCCGAACGGTTCCGCCAGGTCAAGCAGTGGTCGAATTGGGTCAAGTGGGTCACGCGATTTTTCCGTGGCTTGCCGTTTCCATTCACGACAAAGCTTGTAGACATCCCGGCAGGACTCGCGCCATTCTCGAATGGCGTAGCAGGTTGGAAGTCCACTTGCCATGTGTGGCTGTTGGGCGAGGAAGCCGGTGTCGGCACGGGTCAGGCTGCAAACCAGGGCGCAGAACTTTTGATGACCACCGTGCACTGTTCCCCCGGACCTGTCAGTGAGGAATTCGAGGAAGGCGTTTACGGCATCCGGCACAGCGAGCCACCCCAGCGTCTGTACCTGGTCAACGGGCAAGCCGAGGCCGCCGGTCGCCTGGGGCCGCACGAGGAAGCCGAAGTAGGACCGGACCTGTTCGAAACAGGCCTGCGCCGTTTCGCAGCCAGACTCCCCCTTGATTGCCCATTTTGACAGGGCGTTGGCGCCCTTGCTCCGGGGAAGCAGACGCCAGACTCCCTTGTCTGCCCGAGCCAGCTTGGGGAGTCGAGAGGTTTTGTAGTCAAAAAACGCCTGCCATTGGTCTGCGAAAGCCGGACCGAACTGCTCGTGCTTCAGGCGGTATTCATCCCGGATGTTGCCTCTAAGGCGCGTTCGGTAAGGTATTTCGGGTGGAGTAGCTTGGGGTGGCGCCGAAACCTTGGCTTGCCGCTGTTTCGGCACAAGCTGCCGGAGGGCATCAGCCTGAAGGCCAAGCTCCCTTTCGAGGCGTCGCAGCGATGGATACGCACGCTGGTTTGGTATTCCACCCTTGAGCCACCGTTTCACCGCCTGTTCGTCGGCCCCAGCCTTGCGGGCGATGCTCATCGAACTTTCAGTGCGTGCGGCGAAAGCCCCGCGCAACACCCGATGGAATTCGGTGTCGCCCGGGGCGCGGGCGGCTTGGCCGCGTATTTTCTGCTGCTTCGTGGCGACGACAATCTCTGCTGTTCGCCGCCAGGCTTTGAGGTGGCTCCGGCGGTCGGATTTCGTTCTGGAAGCTACATCGATACTCGCGAGGTAATCCTTGACTCGCGTCTCGTATTCCCCGAGCAGTTCCAGTCCGACCCAGGCGTCGACGGTTTTTCCGCTGAACGATAGGTAGGAGTGCAATGTCGACAGTTGGTTTTTGAAGGTCTGCGACGTTCCGGCGGCGGCCGGTGTGTCGTCAGAGAGTCGCGATTTGTGGTGCTGAATCAGTTCTTTATAGGTTAGGTTCATATCAGCGTCGTTTGTTGCCCGGTCCTGACGCCAGCTCGTAACGGTTACGTTATGGGTGTACGTTACGCTGTAACGAAGATTTTGTAGGTTGTTGAAAACATAGAGATTATTCACATGGCCTCCGAACACTGCTTTACCAAGGAAGTATTCGTGCATTCGTTATGGTCTGCTTGCGTCATCAACCGGGAGGTTTTAAACGCCGTCTAGCAAAACCTTTTTAAACAACCGAGTGCCCAGTAGGCGGAAGCCAACGAGAATTGTGTGTAGACGAACGCGTCGTACTGGCAGGTCAGCCGCGTCGCGAGGAGCGCGGAATTGCTGCTTGCCAGTGGGTCTGCACGGACAGGCATGGCTCTCGAAGCCGTGGATACGGGCCATCAATGCGCAGGCACGATGAGGTGAAAAAGGTACGAACAGGACTTATTGGTGAACCGCGCTCTGTACGCGGGATGGGGCTCGTGCCACGCCACAAAGCAGCTCAAGTCGTTATTTGGCTCTGAAGCCGGCGCTTGACGTCGGCAGCATTGGATTGGGAGGGCGGCTTTACAGTGAAGCCAGTGCGGAGCTACGTGAGACGTTATTGGCTGGGCTGGGCTGGTTTGGTTTCCGCGCGGAAACCACGCCTGTAGGGCGATTCCACAACGGGTCCGGCACCGCTCCTTGGAACGCGGCGCAACGGATTTAGACGGACGGCTATACCGGTGACCGGGTGTCAGCTGCAGTTCGCGGCGTGAGCGTGAGTGTGCCGATTGCATTGTGTATCGCTATACACCTACCATACATGGCAGGTAACGGGGATACCTCTGATGAAAGAACGAAAAGACACGCCAATGAGCTTTCGTGCGTCCGCGCGCTTCAAGACGGCGCTGGCGCGCGCGGCCCAGCACGAAAACCGGAGTCAGGCCAACCTGCTCGAGACGCTCGTCTACGAGTTTTGCCGCCTGAAAGGTATCGAGGTGCCGGACACGCCGGCCAATCAACAAGACTAAGCAGATACTTCAATGATTGAGACCATCCTTGAAGCGCCCCTTGTGGCAAAGGTGTGTGCGCTCTTCATCCTTCTCTTTGTCGGCTGGTTTTTTGTCCGGTTTGTCCCGCGTGCCACGGGACGCTGGCGTGACCTGAACAGCATCATTGCGGGGCTTACCCGTCTCAAGGGGTCCGGCGGCGACCCAACGTCGCTCTTTGCCCGAAAGCAGGACCTGGCGCACCTGTGGAGTGAGTTCCGCAAGAGCCTCTTCGACCCGAAATCGTTTGATTCGGTAACCGGCGAATACGTCCCGGAAACCTCTCGCCGGACGGTGCCGGCCGAGCAGATTTTCAACGCACAGGTCGTCGTCGACAGCCGCGTCGGTGCGGAGTTCTTCCGGCACCTGCCAGGCATCCTGACGGGTATCGGGATTATCGGCACGTTTGCAGGGCTGTTGCACGGCCTGTATGGCTTCATCATTTCGGATAACACCCAGGTGGTTCGTGCCAGCCTGAGCGCGCTGCTGCATAGCGTGGCTGAAGCCTTTCTCGTTTCGGCTACCGCGATTTTCTGCGCGATGGTCATCACGGTCATCGAGAAGTTCTTCATCTCCCGGCTTTACCAGAAAACCGAAGAGGTGGCGTGTCTGCTCGACAGCCTTTACAAGGCGGGCGCGGGCGAAGAGATGCTCGAAGAGCTGCTTCACTCCTCAAAAGAATATGTTTCCAACAGCAAGACGCTGAAGGACGCCCTTGTCCAGGACCTGAAGGGCATCCTCACGTCGCTGACGGAGAGCCAGATTCAGGCGCAGCAGAAAATTATCGACGAGCAAATCAGGGCGCATAACCAGACGAGCGAAGAACTCGGCCGCCAGATTGGGCAGCACATCACCGAAGGGCTGAAGGAGGCACTCGAAGAACCGATGAAGGCAGTGCAGCAAGCCGTCCAGAGTGCAACGGGTGACCGTACAGGCGCCGTCCATACGCTGCTCACGGAAGTAGTGCAGGGGTTGAACCAGAGCCTGAAGGACCTGTTTGGTGACCAGATTGCCGGCATCAATACGATGCAGCAGCAGACCATTACAGCTTTGCAAACTGCTGTGGCCCGCATGGAACAGATGTCCTCATCCCTGGAAACCGCCGGCACGCGCGCAACGGACACCATGGCCGCGAAACTGGGCGAAGCCATCACCGGCATGGAGGCGCGCCAGGAAATGATGGCCCGACAGATGGCGCAGATTGTCGAGGACATGAAGGCGACCGTTGCCAGTTCGCAGACGGAGACCAACAACCGGTTGCAGGAAACGCTGGCAGGGGTGAGCGCCACCATCGAATCCCTCATTTCGTCGCTCTCGCAGTCCGTGGCTACCTCCCAGGACGCGACCAACGAAAAGCTTCAGGGCGCACTGAATGGGGTGACGCAATCGGTTGAGTCGCTCATCAGCTCCCTGTCGCAGCAAGTAGCGAGCTCCCAGTCCGAAGTCAGCACGAAGCTTCAGGACACGTTGGCTAACGTCAGCAATGCGGTCGAGAACCTGGTAACAAACCTGTCGCAGTCGGTGGCAGCCTCCCAGGCGCAAAGCAACGACCGCTTGCAGCAAACCGTGTCGAGCGTAGGTCAGACCGTCAATACGCTCGTCTCCGACCTGACCCAGCAGGCCGCTTCGGCGGATACCGAGCACCGGGAGCGGCAGGCACAGCTGGTTGCGCAGGCAGAAGCCGCTACGGCGGGGGTGAAGAGCGCCGTGGAGGCGCTGACTGCCGAAATGCGTACGCTCGTGGCTGGCACCCGGAGCGCGGTCGATACCATGCGTGCTAGCGTCGACTCCATGCGTACCGTCACGACCGACGCAGTGACCCGGATGAATTCGGGCGCGGAGACCCTCTATGTGGCTTCCAGCGAATTCGGCAAGGCAGGCGCAGCGGTGACCGGCGTGCTCCAGCAGGCAACGGGCACCACCGACAAGCTGGCTGCCGCCGCAGCCTCGGTCAGCACGGCCGCTCAGACCATGCAGGGCGTCGTCACCGACTATCGGGCAACGCGTGACCAGCTGGCGCAGATGCTCACGGAACTGACCCGGGTCGTGGATGACGCGCGGACCAACGCATCCCTCACGAGCGACGTGTTGAGCCGGATTGAGGCCTCCACCCAAGCGTTGAATGTGGCGCAGCGCAGCGCGGAGGAGTTCCTCGAGGGCGTGGGTGACGTCATGACCGAATCGCTGACGTCCTTCCAGCAACGGCTGGCGGACTCGATGACGGAGGTCAACAAGGAGCTTGTGAACAAGACGGGGGCGGTCACGAGCCTCCTCAAGCAGACGATTGCAAACCTCGCCCAGGCTATCGAGCTGGTCGTACCGAATCCGGAGGCTTAAGTGCTAGGCACACGCATTGTCATCAAGCGTGGCGCCCGGTCGGAGGCCGAAAAGCCTTTCTGGATTAGCTACGCGGACCTTATGACCGCCCTCATGGTGCTCTTCCTGGTGACCGTGTCGGTCGCGCTGCTTGCCGTGACCAAGCAGGTCAGTGAGGCCGAGCGCCTCAAGGCGCAACGCGACCGGGACATCAGTGAACTCCTGCATCGGGTTGAGGTGGCCGCGAGCAAATATCCCGGTGTCAAGGTCGACCGTTCGCGCAACGTCATCGACTTCGGCGACAAGGCCCACTTCGACAAGAACAGTTACGACCTCAAGGCAGACCAACAGCGGCTGCTTCGCGCGTTCGTACCTGAAGTGCTGACCATCGCGCGCAACCCGCTCGGCAAGAAGTGGCTCAAGCAGATTGTGGTGGAGGGGTTCTCCAGTCCTGAGGGCGATTACCTCTACAACCTCAACCTGAGTCTTGAGCGCAGCCAGCGTGTACTCTGTGTCCTGCTCACCAAACCCTATCCGGACGAGCACGCGATGAGCGGCGACGAACTGGAGCAGGTTCGGGACCTGTTCCTGGTTGGCGGATACTCCTTCAATGCGGCCAAGGCGTCGTACGAGGACAGCCGGCGCGTTGAGTTGAGGCTCGAGTTTCTCGGCATCGGCGAGCAGCGTCCGTCCGTGTCTAGTGCTCCACGGGGCAATTTCGGGACCTGCGCACTGGGAGCTTCGTGATGGACGATGTCCTCGAGAAGATGCGCCGCAAGCTTGCGCTCGGTCCCAAGCCCATCGTCGGGGAATATCCACTCACTGAGCTTGACCGCCAGGAACGAGAGCTTGGAAAGCAGATACGGGAAAAGCGCTCGGTGCCGCCTCCGATAGACCTGGTCATCGAAGCCATCGAGCTTTTCCGCGAAACGCGACGGCTGGCCAATTCCCGGCAGGCCCGGCTTGTTGCGCTCGGCTGTATCGAACCGGTCGGCAAGATGCGCTACCGCCTGATTGAGGACACGGAATGCTTCGGATACGTGCTCAAGGGCGTTGAGAACTTCCGCAGCCATCGCCAGACGTTTCGAAACTGCTACCAGGGGCTCCTGGACGCGTACCTTGACTACCATCCCGATAACAAGGGGAGTCTGCCGGAAGGGCGCCCAAACTGGGAGGCACTGCGCCGCTGGCTCGAAGGCAACATTTCGGATATCCGCGAGCGCAACGGTGTCGACGAAGACTGGGTGACTGAGGTGGCGGGGCATCCGGATGTCTTCTCCGAATCACCCGTTGCACGGTTTGGGGAGGAAGCTCTTCGTGGCCATCAGGAATCCTTTCTGCTTTTCCGGAAGGCGCTGGGTATCAAGGACTCGTCGTGGATTATCGACCAACTCGTCCTTGAGCAGGTGCATGCGGCAGGACGCTTCAGCGGTCCCGAATTCAGGCACTACCTGCCTGGGCTTATCCGCTTGCTGGGGACGGTCAGCGCCGACAACAAAACGCTCTTTAACAAGGCGCTCGCGCAGATTCTGGCGTATTACCACGCAAAGCCCCCGCTTGCGGCGCACAAGGCCTTGCAGGACTTCACGGTGCTGCACTGGGGCAATCCGTGGCTCAAGCGAAACAACAGTGGCTGGGTACTCGTGCCCGAGCCCGTCCGCACCATGGTGTCGTCGTGGCTGAAGCTCCATTACATCCAGCACTTCTTCAGCGTCCTCGCACAGGAGGGCAAGAGCGACCCTCGACGTCTGAAGTTCTGGGAAAAGTACTATGAGGCAGTCGGTACCGTAACGTTCGCCCTGGGCCCGCAAACCCGCTGGAGTACCGACCCGGACATGGTTCATGCGCGCAAGCTCATGGACGGCCTGATTGTCGACCTCGTGGGCAGCGGCTCCTCGAACAACAACGCGTTCATCATGCAGTTCGGGGAGTGGGTGGTTGTTGAGTTCGGCCAGAAGGGTAACGCCTGCTTCTTCTTCCGGGAATCCGACCTTCCATTCGAACTGAACCGCGACGTCGCTGTGCCGGCCGTCAAGAATCACATCCAGGGCGATTCGGACCGCCCAAGGGATGCCGTCCGACGCGAGCACCGGGACCGCAACAGGGCAGATTGGGAAACCACCTTCGCGCGGGTTCTGAGCGCGCGCGACATTTTCCCAGGCAAGCCGACCGTGGCGCTTCAATCGGCTGGGCGAAGTTCAGCTCCCGGCACCGTGAGGCAGGTCGAGACACGTCCGGACAGCACCCCGCATGACGGGTCTCGCATGCAACAGGTGGCAACAAGAGCCACGGAACCCCAGCAGGCCGCGAATGGTGAGGCGGACAGCGCGGCCCCTGTATCGCGGACGCGGGCGCACCGGCTGACATCCCAGCAGGAAGCGGGTGTCAAGGCGCTCTGCGGAAGGCTCGGCATCAAGTGCGAGGACCTTCGTGACAAAAACGGCAACCTGTGGGTATTTCACGACTGGCCGCGCGATTCCCGCATTACGCCTCAACTGAACGAATGGGGCTTTAACTACCGGGCCGGCAAAGGCTGGTGGTACAAGGACCCGGAATAACAAAAAAGGAATTGGACCATGCTGAAGTGGCTCAAACGCACAGGCGCCTCCCGCAATGAAGAGAAGTCCGCCGAGGTGTGGCGCCACCTGGATAGCCAGGGTCTCCTGCTTGGCACCTTCGAATCGGTCGGTGCTATCCCCGGAGCAACACCCCTGACATCGCCCATGATGCCTGCGATGATTACGCAGCTGCACGACGAAGGCTATGCGGTCGCCGAAGAACAAAGCGCGCGTCTGTCGTGGGAGTCGCTGTACAGCCTGATGGAAGACCGGGCCTATGCCAACAGTCTCGAGCTGCTCGAGCTTCCCCCTGCCTGCGACTACGTCCCGGAACTCAAGAGCCATAGCAGCCTGTCGGAACCGAACTTCGCCATTGGCGTGACCCGCTGGCGTGACGAAGCCGGACGTGTCCTGGACGGCGCGACGCGAACTGGAGCGCTTATCCAGGTCGCAGGCCACTCCCAACTGCTCTCGCGCCGGGTATGGGATACGGCTGAGCAGGTCGCCCGGTTCCACAATCGACCGGAATCCGAGCGTGACGAAGCTTCGCAGCGGCTGCGCTGGGGGCAAATTCGCCGCACCGCCATGGCCGCCAAGGCGCGCATGGACGAGTTTCTCTACCAAAGCATCGTTCTGACGCCCGACACCATCGATATCCACCTGCGCAAGACGGACGTCGGCGGCACGAAAGTCGTTGAAATCATGCCCGGATTCGAAGGGGCGCCTGAAAACTGGCTGGAAGTCTTCGATTCGTACCGGAACAGCGTGCCTCAACGGTACGACGTCAACACGGACAAAGGCATTGTCCAAGTGCTCATCACGCCCGAGGTCCGCACGGTTCTCGATAACATCCGTCGCCTGCCTGGACGCCTGGTTGCGGGCTCCCGGGCCGAGGCTTTCCTTCTGAATCCGTTTGCGACGCTGGGCGAGGATGCCAGTGCGGTCATCGATGAAGAGCAGTTCGAGCGTGCACGCATCGAAGCCGACATCTTCTTTGACCACTTCACGGCACTCATCCAGCGGGACGCCCTCGGATTCCCCGAGAAGGTGGCGCTCGCCATCGAGACGCCGGGGCCAACCCAGGTCGCTGCGGAGGAACGGTTCTTTGCAGATGACACCGAGCTGGAAGACTTCATCCGGGGTGCGGAGCGGGCGCTGGCAACCGACAAGCAGCTGTACGGATGGCAGGGGTACGATTTCGAGCTGTTGGGCGACAGCGCTGCGCAGGTCGAGCTGCTCAAGCTGGCGCTCGCGGAACGGCAGCAGCCCCGCATTCTGGTGCGCTATGAAGACGTCTACGACCTGAGCGCGTACACCTCGCGCGTTAATGATATCGGCATCGAGCAGCCTTACTACTCGCCATACATTGCCAAGAAGGGCGAAGAATGGTGGCCGGAGAACCTGGTCAATGTCATCGTCTACACGCCCGAAGGCAGCACCGAACCGGTTGCCGTGCCGGTTACTGATGTGGTGCGGGACGAATTGCAGGCAAAAGTCGAACAGGCTCAGGCATCGGGGCAATCGTCCGTCGAACTGCCGGGCTTTCCCAAGCCGCTGCCGGTGACCGAAGCGCGGGACATCCTCGACGCGTTTGACCAGTTCGGCAAGAGCGTTCGCGACGGGCATGACAAGCCTCCCAAGTCGCGTGATGATGAGGGAGGCCACGATAAACGACCCAAGGCCAAGCAGCTTCTCATCAAGCCCAACGTCAATGCCGTTGACTACGAGGAAATCCGTCACGACATCCTGACGACGTTTTCTCCCACGCCCGCGCTGCCGGCCGGTTTCCTGGCTACGACCCAACTCCTGACGCACCAGGAGGAAGGGGTGGCCTGGTTGCAGCACCTCTTTCGCCACGCGCCCAACCATTGCCGTGGAGCCGTGGTGGCTGACGACATGGGTCTCGGCAAGACCCTGCAGCTGCTCACCTTCATGGCGCGCGCGTTCGAGGACGACCCGACGCTGCCGCCTGCGCTCATCGTGGCGCCCGTGTCGCTTCTGGAGAACTGGGCGGAAGAAATCGGCAAGTTCTTCAAGCCGGGCACCTTCCGGCCGCTCATCGCATATGGCGACAATCTGGCTTCGCTGCGAGTGCCTCGTGCCGCCATCGACGAAGAACTGCGTAGTGAGAACCTTGTCCGGTTCCTTCGCCCAGACTGGGTCGGCGACGCCAATGTCGTGCTGACGACCTACGAGACTCTGCGGGACCTAGAGTTTTCGTTCGCCGCACAGAAATGGTCCATCATGGCCTGCGACGAAGCGCAGAAAATCAAGAACCCGAACGCAATGGTCACGCGTGCGGCAAAGAAGCAGAACGTGATGTTCAAGATTGCGTGTACGGGAACCCCGGTAGAAAACACGCTGGTCGACCTGTGGTGCCTCTTTGACCTGGTACAGGCGGGTTACCTCGGTGCGCTCAACGAATTCGGTAAGCGTTATCGCAAACCGATTGAGGCTGAGACAGAAGAGGAAAACGCACGCGTGGACGAGTTGCGTCGTCTTATTGAACCGCAGATTCTGCGCCGAATGAAGACCCAGGTTGCGACGCTCCCGCCCAAACATGTGGTTCCAGCGCTTGTGCCGATATCGAATCTTCAACGAACCTACTACACCAGCGCAGTCAACGCATTCAGGGCAAGCAAGGACCCGGACAGCAAGGAAACGATAGTCTCGCCCTTCAAGAACCATCTCGGACTGCTTCAGTACCTGCGCTCTATCTGTACGACACCTCACGCGCCTGGTATGGGGCGATTCAAGCCGCAGGCGCTTGAACAGGCGCGTAATGACGCGCCCAAGCTCTCGTGGCTCATCGACACGCTCGAGCAGATTCGAGCGAAGGGCGAGAAGGCCATTGTGTTCGCGGAGTTCCGCGAAACCCAGCAGATGCTGGCGCATTACATCAACGAGGTGTTCGGATTCTCCCCGGACATCATCAACGGCGATGTGACGGCATCGGCAAAGCACGTCGCGAGTCGCCAGAAACGCATCAAGGCGTTCCAGGCCAGGCCCGGATTTGGGGTCATCATTCTTTCGCCTGTCGCAGTGGGTTTTGGCGTGAACGTTCAGGAAGCCAACCACGTTATCCACTACACACGCAACTGGAACCCTGCGAAGGAAGACCAGGCGACCGACCGGGCTTACCGTATCGGGCAGAAGCGGGAAGTGTGGGTCTATCTCCCGATTCTGAGTGCGTCCGACTTCACCACGTTCGAAGTGCGGCTTAACGAGCTGCTCGAAGCCAAGCGCAAACTCGCGAGCGACATGCTTAACGGTACAGGAACGGTTCTGCCGAGCGACTGGAATCTTCAGGACATCATTCCTGGGGGTGCCAATGACCCTGTGTTCGGTCGTGCCCTGACGCTCGACGATGTGCTGCGCATGGAGTGGGACTACTTCGAGGCCCTGGTGGCCGCTATCTGGCAGAAGAAGGGCTTTCGCACGGTGTATCGCACGCCGCGTCAGGACGAGGGCGTCGATGTGGTCGCGTTCACGGGCAACACAGGGGACCTCATTCAGTGCAAGAGTTCGGCGACGGAGGATGCCGCGCTCGATTCACAGGGCGTCAAGGACGTCATGTGGGGAGAGGCCGAATACCGGTTGCGGCACCCGGGTGTCAACTTCTCCAAGTGGGCGGCGACCAACCAATACTTCAACGAAACGGCCGTGGACAGCGCCCGCAAGAACAACGTTGCCTTGCTGAACCAGAAAGACATCGAGACCCTGTTGGGGCAGCATCCGGTAACGCATGGCGAGGTGCAGCGTTTCTTGCACGCATACTGGGAAGATGCCGCGTAACGACAGTTTGCGACGCGTTCTAGGGTGGGTTTCCACAGGGGGTATGGCGGCCCAGGCTATCTAACTCATCTGTCTGGACGCAAAGTTTCCGCGCGGAAACTTTGCATAGTTCTCCTTTCGGGAGCGGTAAACGAGTTCGACAGCTTATATCAGTTGCCGCGATATCTATCAAAATCCGTGAGTTAGCGGCCGCCGAATAAAAAATCTGTCCAATCATGCGCATAGGCGCAGCCATGACTGGGAATCCCGGACCCAGCCAGGTTATGCCTGAAAAGACTTCTTGCTGGCTCCGGAATTTCATCGAGCCGCACGTAGCGCACGCCATCGTCGCGCACATGCACGGGCACATCCGGGAGCGTCGGGCGCGGTGGTAGTTCCTCTCTACCGTCATTTAACGCAGCTGAAATACAGCGTGCCACTAAATCCCACACCGATGATGACCGTCTCGGATAGTTACGCACCTGTGCTGTGTCGCCAACGTCACCAAGCAAGTCCTCACGCAGGTCCACCTCGTAGTCTGCCAACTCGCCAGCGCGAATCCTGCCGATGTCACCACTGGCAATCACGCGTTTGCCGGTTTCCCTGCCGCCAGGCCACAGCTCTATCGTAATTCGTAACACGCCTGTCTCCATGTCAAACGAGAAAATTCGGTCACAATCTTCGCTTATGACCACGCGCCACCGGCTTCCATCAACTTGAATGGCGAGTACGTTGTCTCGACCGTTCAGTTCATTGCATTCGTTGAGCCGTCTGTTCTCCACCGGAGCAATCGCTCCCGGAGCTCAAGTTCCGTAAGAAGCCTGCTCAGACCTGACTCGTCGCATAAGACCAGTCGTTCACGCTCGGCATCCGGCCAGCCATCGAGAACATCGTCAAGTGCGACCCAGTTTACGAATCCGTGCCACGCAACGTATTCACGGACAACTTCGTAGCGGCTGCGGCACTGCGTCCTGTCCCAGCGGCTTGTCGCTATAGGCTGTGTCACGCCAGCGACGGCACTCGCTAATTGTGGGGGCATCAATGAGAGAACCTGGTAAAGAGGAAGGCGAGAGGTCCAGCTGCTTCTTAGCACTATGTCCGCATTGAATTCGCGGACGATTTCTATCAGGGGCTCCGACCATTCAAACAGCACATAGCGGTCATCGCGCATGCGAACTGTGCCGTCTCGCATAATTACTGCGCCATGCGGATGCAAAACACCGTCGATATTCGTAAAGATGACCGGCTTTCGTTGCTCACCCGAGTTCAATTCCTCGACTCCTTCATGGTAGCTTCCATGCGGCTGAGTTATGCAGCTACAAAAAATTTCCGCGCGGAAACTTCGTGTGGGTCGGAGCAGTGGTGGGGTGCCCCGAGATGCGGCCTCTTCCCTTCGATACTCCCTCTACCTCGGAGGCACGGCGTAGTGAGGGCAGCATTCGATGTGGCTCGGCAAGTGGTGTTACGGTTGTGGTCCATCATGTGGTTTCCGCGCGGAAACTTGCCAGGCTACTGAGACCATTGTTCGAGCGCTCACCACGGACTCGTCTTTCGGCGCCTTCGAGATGTCAGCGACATATACGCTTCTTCAGTGCCCTAAATACGGCGACCACTACCATCCATAAGGATAGCTCGAGACCGGGGGCGGGGAAGTATTGGTCAGTAAAGTAAGTCAGATATTGTGTTTATGCAATACTAAAGTTAGTAAAACTATTGAATGGAAACAGTATTATTTGGAAATGGAAGATGAAGGCGGGCTAATCCCATGAGAAGAACTGGCTCTTGATTTTGCTGTTGCTTCTTGCTCAAGGGTTTGGCTTGCGGTAGCGATTTCAGAGCACGTTCCTGCGATGGAATTTGCTTGGTTTGTGCGAACGTGGTTTCCGCGCGGAAACTATGTAAGCTGCGAACTGGTCGCTGCACACGGTGACTGGCCCTACCATGGACTACATCCATATGCGCGTCCGGTCCACGGCAGTTGGTGAGCCGCTACCATGGACTACATCCATATGCGCGTCCGGTCCACGGCAGTTGGTGAGCCGCTACCATGGACTACATCCATATGCGCGTCCGGTCCGGCCGTTGGTGAGCCGCCGCCATGGACTACATCCATATGCGAATCCGGCCCTGCCCATTGGTGAGCCGCTGCCTACCTTCTCCCGAATATGGCCGAAATCGGCCCGCTAAGTCGCGTCCGGTGCTGGCGTCCACGAACCACATAACTGCCCGGCAGGGGGTAACTCTGGCAACCCGCATACAGATGTAGTCCATTGTTGCCTGGAATCCACCGGAGACGCGTAAAACCCAAACCTTATGCCAAAGTGCCGCCATTCCGCGTCTGCGTCTAGCTCTCGTTGATGAAGTCGGTGAGGGACGCGCCTTTTCCCCTACGCCAAACGTTGTTTAGGGAAATCACGTGCCTACGCCCAAAACGGTGGCATCTCGCGGCATCGGGGGCAGCATAATCGTTTGGTGGCAGTTTCGCATAAGAGCGCGGTCGGGGACTCGCAGGTTGTCGGTATGTGCAGCGGCTGCCGCCCGTGAACCTGTTGTTGGGCTAACTGGCGCGCCTGTTCAAACTGACTTTCGTCATCACGAACGAGATAGCGAGCGAGCACATTCGTATCCAGGGAGGCCATCAGCTACTCCAGGGATTCATGTCCTCGATGTCCACGTGCTTGTCAGTCTTCACTGACCCTGCCAGGTTAAGAATCGACAGAGTTTTCGCACGCACGTTGACGTCGCCGTCCGGCGTCACACCACTCGAGGCGGGTGCCCG
This sequence comes from Burkholderia sp. PR2, assembly GCF_052372875.1. Lineage (NCBI taxonomy): Bacteria > Pseudomonadati > Pseudomonadota > Betaproteobacteria > Burkholderiales > Burkholderiaceae > Burkholderia > Burkholderia sp. PR2. The sequence continues at coordinate 2,794,777 of NZ_JBQRWH010000004.1, read as the reverse complement.
GTTCAGCGTGAAGTGCTGCTCTCACTTCTACAGGAACAGTGGTCCGTTCTTTGGATGTCACTGTTGATTCGGCCGTGGCTTCCTCCTTACCTTTCCGTCAATTGTAAGGCACTGACGGCCTGTCGGCCACGCACCGACGGCCACAGCGCTCGCGGTCCTGTGCGAGCCGACTGGAGGACGCCATCTTAAAAATAGAATTGCATGAAAACGGCTGATTCGTGCAAATCTATTTATACCAAAGGCCTCCCGTCGTCGCAGGCCGGCGACGGCCCGTTGGATGAGATAAACCTCTTTGTGCCGGCGCGTCCCATTGTTGTGGCCGCGAAGGCCTAGGGCACAGTAAACTAGGGGCATGGACATCGAGACCTCTATGAACCGAAAACAACGAAGGCAGCGCCTTGTGCGGTTGCGCGAGGCCCAGCGCAGACGTCGCGCGGCGAGGTGGTCACGTGTTACCCTTATCATGCTCGATGGCACTGAGCGCCACGTCGGCCGCGCATCTAGGCTAGCTACCCCAAGCTGATTTCCTCGACGCCAGTGGCGGCCTATGGTGTCTCGCAAACGTAGGCGAGTCACCGTCGGAAGGGCATATAACCTACCCATCCCGTGGTAACAAAGTTGTGAGGCGATTGTAGGCGTCACACGGTTTCCGCGCGGAAACTGATGCGACGCTACGTCGAGAGACGCTGGTGACGTCGCAAAGTGCTCCCCTTGGCTCTCACATCAGCACATGTCGACCGGAGTCATTCGCCGGCGACAAAATCTAGATTCGAGAGGGGGCGGAGTCGCCATCTACAGTTGCTACGCTATTTATACCCTTGAATGTTAGTAAAACGAAGTGTACTGTGGCTGAATATAATTATGAACGTCTCGGCTAAGAACGTTCAATAACTCTAGGAGTCGAAAGTGACGCCCGACTCGTGGAATCGCTACTAATCTGGAGTCCATCAGCCACTGCTGATGCCGCAGGAGCGTTCATATCACATGACCTGGATATATTGAAAATTAGGTCGGCGAGCGGCTTCGAGCAGAACAGGAGGCATTGGACGCCACACCATACTCATACTGGTCGCGGTAAGGCCATAAAGTCCCAAGTGTAAGGGTGAGTGGCGGTGTGACGGTGCCTGTCTAGGACATTTACGGTTATGCCAGAATGGATAGAGAAAACGCGGCGCGATGCGCTTCGGGCGCGCCGCCAAATGATTCGAAACGGCGAGGCTCTCAATGCGGAGGAGTTTTGCCTACGACGGGGCGTGAGCTTGAAGCAACTGGCTCGGCTGACAGCAAGCGGTAGCGTGTTTTCAATCGAAATCGACGGAACAGGCTACTATCCCGCGTTATTAGTTGACCCTGCGCATGACCGTCGGCGCCTCGCAAAGTTGTGTCGCGTCCTGTATCCGGCGCCGCCTCTTTCCCGTCTGAATTTTCTGATGTCACGCTGGGCTCCGCTCGGGGATAGCACGCCGTTGGAAGCGCTGCGCACGAGAGAAGGTCGCCGGCTGTTGCGGGAGTTCGCGCTAGGGTGGGCGGAGGAGTTTTCCCGAACAATAGTCAGAATTTACGTCGGCGCATTCCGTGGCAAAGATGAGGCGCTTCTGCTGGTATGTACTGCGGTTGCCAACATTGACCCCCGGGTGAGATGGCTTGAGCGCACCGCGTGTGCCGTACAAGACGACGCGAATATCCGGCTAGAGGGCCCGTACCCACAGGCGCGGGCAGTGACGGTGGTTGTTTCAAGGCACATGATGGGTGAGTCGCACGAGGTGCCGGAGGCAAGGCTCGACGTGGATATCACGAATGGCGTCGCGCATTGCAGGGTCACGATAGACGACTATCCTAGCTATGACTTGCGCCCGGTCAAGGTTGGGAAGAAGGCCGATATCGTGGCGGTAATCCGCAAGATTCTACCGTCAGATGGTGGCGGCGATGACGAGCTTACGAGCGGGGCGGCTGCGATGCTTTGACGCATACCAATGGCGGAGGTAATCACCGAAAGTCTCGAGGAGGCGCAATGAGTTTCGATAGCGCTGCATTGGTTTGGCTGAGGTTCCTTCTCCAGCTGCCGCTTCTTAACGCTCGACGTGTGGCCTGAACAGGACCGTTCACGAGCAATGACGACCGCAAAGGCTGGCGAATTCATCTCGACGTTCGAAGCTGCGCAGCTTCTGTTTGTATCTCACCAGCACGTGGTGAAGCTGGTCGAGTCCGGGACGCTCCCACTTCATCACATCACTGGCGAACACCGGTTCCTGAGAAAGGCGGATGTACTCGCGTACAAGGCGAAGAAGCAGCGTGAGGCGCGGGCATTCTTTGACGCCCAGGCAGAAGACCAGGAACCGCCGGGATTGATGTATAGCGAGGGACACGCGGGCAGTGCCATCTGCCCTTACTGCGAGAGGATTGTCACGACAACATTTCTGCGTCGCGATGTTCCATTCAGCGATGGGAAAGGCGTGGTGCGGAACATCCTTGTAGCTGTGTGCGACACCTGCGATGCTGTTGTCGCCATCCCTGCTCAGTCTACCGCTGAGATTCAGGCGGCACAGAAAAAATAATCCCGGCATGGCCGGGGTGGGATGCAGGTGTCGGAGCGTCCCCAGCAGTGCCCCTTGGGAGCTTCCCCACAAGGACTCCTGGCGCCAGGTTGCCTCGGCAGCACGCGCAGATGGTGGACTTGTGTTGGCGTCCAGAGCCCGACGGGCGCAATTTGATACGCGCCGCGTCCTAGGCGCAACTAGCAGGAGGGCCGCATCTGCTCGCCACGCTTCTCCTCCATCCGAAGTGCGCCGTCTAATGCACGCGACTGCTGCGAGTTTAGATATTCCGCATAGGCGAGGAGGTTCCCGCGCACCTTGGCGACAGTCAGGGCCGGAGGCGGAAAGCAGTGCTGATTCGGCTCAAGCTCGATGCGGTCGGCCGTGTATTCGCTGTACAGGGCAAGCGACTCGACGGCAATGTGGCAGTCGATAAATTCATTGAGGAGCCAGCGTAGCATCGCCGCCGTAATATGTCGTTGCGTCCAGAACGACATTCCCACATCCCAGGTTGGTTTGAAATGGAAGCCATCCGACTGTGGAAGAAAGGCGTCCTCCTCAGTAATCTCAAATGCGATACCGCGCAGTGCCCAAGCAATCAACTCCCCGTCGCCAGTGCATTCCATGCGCAGTCGATATCTGGTGAGCTCTGAGCTGGAAATCTTCTTAGCTACGCCGGGTCTGCGTTGCGAGATTGGACCACTTGACATTCGGTTCTCCCTTCGATAATAGACGTGTCAATTGGCTCCGACTCGGGAGGGATTCCCTCGCTGCGGAACTTTGAATGACCTTGCCTATTGGAATCGCCGGACCCTGCTCCCGCGCAACCCTCCCGCTAATCCTCAAGTCGAGGGAGGAGAGTCGCTGATTCCGTTTGGTCAGCAATTTCACCAGACTTCCGAAGTCGCTCCCAGGCCATGTCGAAAGTCTTTGCTGACCGAAACAGTCGCCTGTCGAGCGACAAAGCTGACCGCACAGCTGCTTTGACACCGCGCTTTCCCGCCTCCGCGCGCGGGAGAGCACGCGCAGTCCAGCCATGCTGACTCAGGTGCCTCAATATCGCCTCTTCCTGACTGCGCTGCTGACCGAGTCGCTTTTCCGGTGTCTCCGAGGGAGGGAAATCGGGTGGCATGTATGCCTCAGGCGAGGCACCGTATTCGAGTCGCTCAGCGGTGACGTCAAGTGGAAGCCCGGCCTGGTCGTAGAACATGAGCTCGCCGTCATACACCGCGCAAAGGATGCGATAGTCCACATCTGCCATCATGACCGTTCGAGCCGTCTGGCGGTCAACCTCATCCACGCCCAGCCTCTGGGCGTACTCCGCGATGGCATGGTCGTCGGCTGCCTCGACGAATGCGTCGGCGACCTTCATCCCGACGACTATGAAATCAACGAAGTGACGGTGTTCTGGTGGGCTCTCGCCCTCTCCGTCGTATCGGAAAAGTTGAGCGATATTGACCGGCCAGTCGTTCTGACGCGTCCATGCATCAAGTGCGGACAGTTTCAGAACAGCGCCGCGTGCACGTGCTGCGACGGCCCTGTATCGGTTTGTGTACTTTTCAGCGGACTTCATCGGCATCCTTGTCTCGCGCAAGTTCCTAAACAGCCATTGTTCGCGCTGCCATGGAAGCCTGGCACTCGTTCTTTCAGTCACGCGCGGGCATCAATTTCAATCAGCGCTCCGCTTCCTGGCGCGGCGTCAAATACTCGGCTTGTCGATGAGAGGACACGGCGCGGGGCCTGCACGTGAAGTTTCCGCGCGGAAACTTGCGGCGAATCCGAGGATGCCCCTGCGACGCACACGAAAGTGCCCCATAGCCTTGCGTCATCGACGGCCAGCATCATACCTTCGCGGGGTGCGCGTGCGGTAGATTGCAGACTGCATACGGACACTGCATCCACGCTCCGTGATGACTAGCGATGACGGGATGTCTAAAGTTTTTGCCGTACTCTGCCGTTATGCAGTGCCCTAGTACCAACAGGAAAATCTCATGACGATGTTGTTGTACAAGACGGCGGTTGCTCCGCTCCGAGAGGCCGGACAGAAGGGATGGTTTATCGTCGACGGGTTAGGAGGCGTGACTGACTATGACGACGCCGGGTTCGCTGTGTCCGAACTGACGTCGCCACCAAACTTCGTGAAAGATGTCTCATGGACGTTGGTCGCTGATGCAAAGGTCGTTGGTTTGCACGACGACGAGGAAGTCAGTGCAGAAGACCCGCGCTTCAATCAAGAAGCCGAACAATTACATGAGTTCGGCGTCGTGCGGAGTCCGACGGGCCGGCTCTACATGTTGATGTCTATCAATGTTCCCGAGGCGCTCCTCATGCCCGCCGCCGAGCTTTCCTATGACGGCAACACGTTTGAATTTGGGAATCGGCAGCAATAAGCGTAGCAATGTGTAATGCGTCGCGATATAGGGACCAGTTGAGACAAAGTGACGCTTGGCTCGCGCGCTATCAAACGATAGTGCCCAGCCGGCGTCAATATCAGTCGTGCTGACGTGAGGGATTCCCGCAACCCAAGTGGGGACTGATTCATTGGCCGCGTCGTTTTCGATTTTTGGTTTTACGCGGCCAATTGAGGCGCCGAGCCTCCCAGAAAGTGAATGGACCGTCCCGGCTGCAAAGCAGATGGCTTGGCCGGACTGCGGCCGAGAGGTCCGGTGTGTTGGGCGATTGCCCACGTTGCTAGGCCGCTAGCACGGCGGCAGAAATCGCTTGGTTGCTTGTCAGTGCTCGCGTATGCGCGGCCAATAACTCCCGCTGCACGAAGCGGGAACGGCTGCAACCCGCGTTTGCGGTGTCGTACTTGCGACTGGCATCGCGAACGACCTGACCGACTCTCGCGGCGTCGCCCAATGCTTTGATAGCGGCGGTTACCAGAGCGGGGTCGACAGAAACCGTTGTGCTCTTGCCGTCTTGGTTTTTGACTCGGAACAGCTTGTAGGTGTACAGCGTCCGTACAGTCTGCTTCGTTCGGTGCTCGCTGGTCGAGTTCTTCGTGTTTTCCATTTGGTCCTCATCCTCACGGTCAGATTGCCAGTCGGTGGTGGCACGGAAGTGGCCCCGTTTCGATGAATCCGACTGAGGCTTGATTTGACAAGCTGGACCGTCCCTCACGGCAACCCTCCCACCCAACCTCAATTTGAGGGAGGAGGGCATTGGGCCAACGTCACATCGGTAATCCCGCCGTAACGGGTCGCGGTCGCGCGCGTCCGGGATGGGAATGTGACTGCGCAGATGCGAGCGTTATCTCGTAGGGCGGGACTGAGGCGCGAGGTACTTGGCTCAACGGCGCCATGCCGGTGATTTACGTTACCTCGCCCCCAAGCATGTCGTCGCAGAGTCCGCCTCAGTACGTACCGTACAAATGCGACAAATCAACACCTTCCAGCTTGAAGCGGTCCATCCCCGTCGCCAGCTCCATACGGTCATACACGCGACGGCCGCCACGCGTCTGCCCATACCGGCCCGACATGCCTTCGGGTTGGTGACCCAGGATGCCGTTGATTTGATATTCCGATAGCCCGCACCGACCGCCGTATTCTTCAAACGTGTGGCGGAACGAGTGGAAGTTGTAACGGACATCGTCGACGACTTGTGCATCGAGGTACTCGTTGAACCAGGTCGAGAACTGCGCCGTGAACACGCCGTATTTGTTGGGCTTGAGGTCTGGAAAGAGCCGGTCCTTGCCAGACGAACGGACAGCGTCGACGTAGCGGCCAAAGCCGATTTTCAGCAGTTCGCCGTGGACGGGAACGTGCCGCTTCGAGACCGAATTCTTGATGCCCTGTGCGTCGTCTAGGTCGGTGATGCGCAAAAACATGCGTTCGTTCCACGTTTCCACGTCACAGACCATCAACTGGCCGAGCTCTTCCTCGCGTTCGCCACCAAAGGCCGCGAGCAGCGGCAGCCAGAACGCGGCATCGCGACCGCCTTTGGCCGGTCGCTTGCCAGACGTAAACACTTCGGTCTCGAATAGGAGGCGGAGGTGCCGCAGTTCAAATGGCTGACGCTCCTCCCTTTGCTTCGATGGGACAGTGATTTTGACTTCCCTGAAGGGATTGGACCGCAAAGCCGTCAGGCCACTTTCCAGGTTCGTCTGGAGAACCGTGCGCAACAGCGCGAAAATCGTCTTGACGCGGCTTTTCGAGAGACCCTCGTCTTTCTCGAGGTAAATGGCAAAGTCACGCAGGTCTGTGGCGGTCAGCTCAACGGGGGCTTTGTCGCCGGAAAACTCGCGCAGCCGCTTGACCTGCGACCGCGTCTCGTCAGCGGACTTCGCCTCGGGAGTGCGTTCTGCCACCCAATAATCTAGGTAGTGGCTCCAGCTGTCATTTTCGCCTGGGGCGGCCGGCATCTCGGGCTCCAGCACCGCGATGCCATTCAGTCGTGCGAGCTGGTCTTTGATAACCGCGAGGTCGGTCTGCATCAGTTGCAGCGTGAAGTAGTGCCGCAGTTCCGGGGTGACCTGCTCTAGGTCGAAGCCCTCTGTAGTGAGAACGTTCCTGACGTTATCTTCTGCATACGCGATGTCCTGCAGCGCGCACGCGTCTTCGAGTTCCTGGCGCTCTCCCTCGATTTCGACGCGCTCGGCCCGAAGGGCGGCGACCGTTTTCGGGCGGTCGGTTTCGGGCAGCGCGAGCATGGCCGCCTTGTAGCGCTCAAGAAGCTGAGGCACCATCCAGCGCTCAAGGCGTGTCGGTCGGCCGGAAGCCGTGGCTTGGATGCGCGCTTCGGGGGTGTTCGCGCCAAGCCTGTCCTCCATGGCGCTCAGTCTAGCTTCGTGCTCTGCGAAGAGTGTATCGGTCTCGGCGGCTAGCGCGCGCGCCAGTTTGGCGGCTTCCTTGTGGTTGGCTGTGCGCAGGGACGCCGTGATGGTGGGTTTGCCAATGGAGGCCTGCAGGTGTTTGGGAACGGGGCGTCGGAATTGCCACCGCTCGCTGTCCGGCCGCTTGTACATGTATTGCTGCAATTTATCGCTCACAGGTTGACCTTAACGAACGGAGCCGTACGGAAATTGCTACGGTCCAGTGTTACGGTCGGCAAGCGAAAATCTTTAGGCCAGCAGCCCTGAAAGCCTTATAAATCAAGGCTCTCGGAAAAGCGAAAAGCCGCTGTCCTTGCGGAACAGCGGCTTCTTGCATTTGGTGGCGAATCAGGGACTCGAACCCCGGACCTGCGGATTATGATTCCGTCGCTCTAACCGACTGAGCTAATTCGCCGAAGAATTGAATTATGCAGATGTGCCGCCGGGCTGTCAACACCTTTTTTCACTTTCCTGAAAAAAAGTGCCGGTGCCGGCGCCGGCACCGATTGCGGGCGGGGATGCCGCCCGCAACCGACCTACCTCAATCCTGCGCGTAGATATTCGAGTCCTTCGTCTCCTTGACGAACAGCAGGCCGATCACGAACGTGGCCAGCGCGATCACGATCGGATACCAGAGCCCCGAGTAGATGTCGCCCTTCGCCGCGACGATCGCGAACGCGGTCGCCGGCAGGAAGCCGCCGAACCAGCCGTTGCCAATGTGATAGGGCAGCGACATCGACGTGTAGCGGATGCGCGTCGGGAACATCTCGACCAGCATCGCGGCGATCGGGCCGTAGACCATCGTCACGTAGATCACGAGGATCGTCAGGATCACGATCGTCATCGGCCAGTTGAGCTGCGCCGGGTCGGCCTTCGCCGGGTAGCCGGCCCCCTTCAGTGTCGACGCGAGCGTCTTGTCGAACGCCGCGCCCTGCGCCTTCGCGTCGGCCGCCTTGCCGTCGTAGGTCTGGATCACCGTATCGCCGACCTTGATTTCGGCCAGCGTACCGGCCGGAGCCGCGACGTTCTCGTAGTTCAGGCCGGCCTTGGCGAGCGCGCTCTTCGCGATGTCGCACGAGCTCGTGAACTTCGACGTGCCCACCGGGTTGAACTGGAACGAGCAGGTGGCCGGATCGGCGACGACCGTGATCGGCGCCTTCTGCGTCGCGAGTTCGAGCTGCGGGTTCGCGTAGTGCGTGAGCGCCTTGAACAGCGGGAAGTAGGTGAGCGCCGCGATCAGGCAGCCCGCGAGGATGATCGGCTTGCGGCCGATCTTGTCCGACAGCGAACCGAAGAACAGGAAGAACGGTGTGCCGATCAGGAGTGCGATCGCGATCAGGATGTTCGCGCTGGCACCGTCGACCTTCAGCGTCTGCGTGAGGAAGAACAGTGCGTAGAACTGGCCGGTGTACCACACGACGGCCTGGCCGGCCGTCAGGCCGATGAGCGCGAGGATCACGATCTTCAGGTTCTTCCACTGGCCGAACGCTTCGGTCAGCGGCGCCTTCGACGTCTTGCCTTCCGCCTTGATGCGCAGGAACACCGGCGATTCGTTCAGCTGCATCCGGATCCACACCGACACCGCGAGCAGCAGGATCGACGCGACGAACGGCACGCGCCAGCCCCAGCTGCCGAACGCTTCCTCGCCGATGAACGTGCGCACGCCGAGGATCACGAGCAGCGACAGGAACAGGCCGAGGGTCGCGGTCGTCTGGATCCACGCGGTATAGAAGCCGCGACGGTTCGCCGGCGCATGCTCGGCGACGTAGGTCGCCGCGCCGCCGTACTCGCCGCCGAGCGCGAGGCCCTGCAGCAGCCGCATCGCGATGAAGATCACGGGCGCCGCGATGCCGATCGATGTGTAGCCGGGCAGGAAGCCGACCACGAAGGTCGAGATACCCATGATCACGATCGTCACGAGGAACGTGTGCTTGCGGCCGACGAGGTCGCCGAGCCGGCCGAACACGATCGCGCCGAACGGACGCACGGCGAAGCCCGCCGCGAAGCCGAGCAGCGTGAAGATGAATGCGGCGGTCGGATTGACCCCGGAGAAGAAGCTCTTGCTGATGTAGGCCGCGAGTGATCCGGCCAGGTAAAAGTCGTACCACTCGAACACGGTGCCGAGCGACGACGCGAAGATCACCTTCTTCTCTTCGCCCGTCATCGGCGAGTGCGAAATTTGCTCGCCTAACGTTGCCATGAATCGTCTCCAAGTCCCTTGATATAGATATGCGGCCGCCTTGGGTGGGCGGGCCTGTCGACGATTATTGGCACGGAAACTTACGGCGCACTGACTCGCGGGCACAAATCGACTGCGCGTTAACCCGCGCCGAATCGGTCGTTTCGCGTTCCGATCGTGTCGCAATCGGGTGGTAAAGCTCGGGTTTCGACGCGATCGCGGCGCGGTACGGACTCGCGCGTATCAGGATTGGTCCGGCGCGGTGTCCGACAGCGGCAGGCTGATGCGCACGAGCGTGCCCGCGAGGCGAGGTGCGCTTTGGTAGACGTGATCGTCGAGCGTCAGCGTGCCGCCGTGCTGGGCGGCGATCTCGCGCACGATCGCAAGTCCGAGCCCGCTGCCGTCGCCTTCGCGGCCGAGGATCCGGTAGAAGCGTTCGACCACGCGGTCGCGTTCCGTGGCCGGGATGCCGGGCCCGGTGTCCTCGACTTCGAGATGCACGCGTCGCGTCGCACGCTCGGCCCGCACGCGCACGGTGATGCGGCCGCCTTCGGGCGTGTAGCGGATCGCGTTGTCGACCAGGTTGCCGAGCATCTCGCGCAGCATCACGGGATTGCCGTCGACCTCGAGCGGCGCGTCGTCCTCCGGACCTTCGTAGCCGAGGTCCATACGCTTCGCGAGCGCGGCCTGCACCCAGTCGCGCACCGTGCGGCGTGCCAGCGCGGCGATCTCGACCGGCTCGAACGTCAGCCCGCTCGCGCGGTTCTCGGCGCGCGCGAGCGCGAGCAGTTGCGTGACGAGTCGCCCGGCCTGCTCGGAGCTCGTCGCGATCTGTTCGAGCGAACGCTGCACGTCGGGCGGCACGGGGTGGCGCAACGCGAACTCGGCTTGGGTGCGCAGCCCCGCGAGCGGCGTCTTCATCTGGTGCGCGGCGTCGGCGATGAAGCGCTTCTGCAGCGCCATGCTCTGTTCGAGACGCGCGAGCAGGTCGTTGAACGACGTGACGAGCGGCTCGATCTCGGGCGGCGCGCGCTGCGCCTCGACGGGCGACAGGTCGTCGGGCCGCCGTGCACGGATCTGCGCCTGCAGCGCGTTGAGCGGCGCGAGCCCTCGCGACAGCCCGAACCAGACGAGCAGGATCGCGAGCGGCAGGATCACGAACTGCGGCAGGATCACGCCCTTGATGATGTCGTTCGCGAGCGCGTTGCGCTTGTCGAGCGTCTCGCCGACCTGCACGAGCACGGGCTGCGCGCTGTTCGACTCGGGCAGCGCGACGGTCGTATACGCGACGCGCACGTCGTTGCCGCGCAGCAGGTCGTCGCGAAATACGACGACGCCCGGCGGCGGACGGTCCTCGTCGCGCGGCAGCGGCATGTCGGCCTCGCCCGCGACCAGCTCGCCGCGCGTGCCCAGCACCTGGAAGTAAACGCTGTCGACGTTGTCCGCGCGCAGGAAGTCGCGCGTCTGCTGCGGCAGCGTCAGCTCGGCGACGCCGTTGACCGGATGGATCTGCCGCGCGAGCACGTACGCGTTGGTCTCGAGCGCGCGGTCGAACGGGCCGTTCGCGATCGTCTTCGCGACGAGATAGGTGACGGCGATGCTCATCGGCCACAGCAGCAGGAGCGGCGCGAGCATCCAGTCGAGGATTTCGCCGAACAGCGAGCGCGGACGCGCGGCCTCGGACGTGTCGGTTTCGTCGGGCGGCGCGAACGGGTTCTCGTAGCGCGCGTCGCGCGCGACGTCGGCGGCGGACGGTTGATCGCCGGTCGGATGGCGGGAATGGGCCGGCGTGGCCATCGCGGCGACGGCCGGGGTCAGCGCAGCGGCGTGCCGGCCGCCGCGGACTGGGGCGCGGCCGAGTCGGCCGGCGCCGCGGGCGCGACTTTCTCGAGGCAGTAGCCGAGGCCGCGCACGGTGGAAATCCGCACACCGCTCGGCTCGATCTTCTTGCGCAGCCGGTGCACGTACACTTCGATCGCGTTGTTGCTGACTTCCTCGCCCCATTCGCACAGATGGTCGACGAGCTGCTCCTTCGACACGAGCCGGCCGATGCGCTGCAGCAGCACTTCGAGCAGCCCGAGCTCGCGCGCGGACAGATCGAGCACGCGATCGTTCGCATAGGCGATGCGGCCGACCTGGTCGAACGCGAGCGAGCCGTGGCGCACGACGGTCGGGCCGCCGCCCGCGCCGCGCCGGGTTAGCGCGCGCACGCGCGCCTCGAGCTCGTTGAGCGCGAACGGCTTGGCCATGTAGTCGTCCGCGCCGAGGTCGAGCCCCTTCACGCGCTCGTCGACGCTGTCGGCGGCGGTCAGGATCAGCACGGGGAGATTGGAATTGCGCGCGCGCAGGCGCTTGAGCACGTCGAGCCCGGACATCTTGGGCAGCCCGAGATCGAGGATCAGCAGGTCGAAGGACTGCATCGACAGCGCGGTATCGGCCTCGACGCCGCTCTTCACGTGGTCGACGGCATAGCCCGATTGGCGGAGTGACCGGGTGAGGCCGTCCGCGAGTATGCTGTCGTCTTCGGCGATGAGAATTCGCATGTTGCTGACCGATGGCCGGCGGGGCGTTCGCGCCGGCGCGGCTGTCTCCGAAGTTATCCGTGTACAACGCAGCCTGCATTGCGGGCTTGCATAAAACACTGTTTTTTTATACAGTGTCTGCATTCGTGGGCAGCGCTTGAAAGCGGGCGCGCCTCTGACAGACGCTGCTCATCATAGCAAAGGACGATTCATGGAAGATAGCAAGAAGGGCTCCGGGATGACCGCCGAGAAGAGCAAGGCGCTGGCGGCCGCGCTCGCGCAGATCGAGAAGCAGTTCGGCAAGGGGTCGATCATGCGGATGGGCGACGGCGAAGCGGCCGAAGACATCCAGGTCGTCTCCACGGGCTCGCTGGGTCTCGATATCGCGCTCGGCGTCGGCGGTCTGCCGCGCGGCCGGGTGGTCGAGATCTACGGTCCGGAATCGTCCGGTAAGACCACGCTCACGCTGCAGGTCATCGCCGAACTGCAGAAGCTGGGCGGCACGGCAGCCTTCATCGACGCCGAGCACGCGCTCGACGTTCAATATGCAGCGAAGCTCGGCGTGAACGTGCCGGAGCTGCTGATCTCGCAGCCGGACACCGGCGAGCAGGCGCTTGAAATCACCGACGCGCTGGTACGCTCGGGCTCGATCGACATGATCGTCATCGACTCGGTCGCGGCGCTCGTGCCGAAGGCCGAAATCGAAGGCGAGATGGGCGATTCGCTGCCGGGCCTGCAGGCTCGCCTGATGTCGCAGGCACTGCGCAAGCTGACGGGCACGATCAAGCGCACGAACTGCCTCGTGATCTTCATCAACCAGATCCGGATGAAGATCGGCGTGATGTTCGGCAACCCGGAAACCACGACGGGCGGCAATGCGCTCAAGTTCTATTCGTCGGTGCGTCTGGATATCCGCCGCATCGGTTCGATCAAGAAGAACGACGAGGTGATCGGCAACGAAACCCGCGTGAAGGTCGTCAAGAACAAGGTGTCGCCGCCGTTCCGCGAAGCGATCTTCGACATCCTGTACGGCGAAGGCATTTCGCGTCAGGGCGAGATCATCGATCTCGGCGTGCAGGCGAAGATCGTCGACAAGGCGGGTGCCTGGTACAGCTACAACGGCGAGAAGATCGGCCAGGGCAAGGACAACGCGCGTGAATTCCTGCGCGAGAATCCGGAAATCGCGCGCGAGATCGAAAACCGCATTCGCGAATCGCTCGGCGTTGCCGCCATGCCCGATGGTGCAAGGGTCGACGAAGCCGAGGCGATGGACGAAGAAGAGTGATGGTCGGGCGCCGAGGTCAGGCTGGCGAACCGGAACCGAGCGACGCGTCCGACACGGCGGGTCGCTCCGGCCGGCAAGCCGAATCCTCGGGGGCCAACCGGCGGAGAGCGGGCAGTCATGCCGCGAGCCGTACCGCGACGAGGGCATCCGAGGATGCCCTCGTTTCGTTTGAGATGACCGTACCGGTCGATCCATTCGACGACGACGAATCGTTCGACGCGCACGACCGGTCGCGCCGTCGCGTGTCCGGTGTCAACTTTCCGGGCGAGCGCGCGGCTGATGTGTCTGCGTCGGTCAAGGAAGATGTGTATACGCGCAGCAGCCAGCATCCGCGTCGCACGCGCCGTGCGTCCAGCGGTTCAGCCGACGCTGCTTCCGGCGACGAATCCGGTGCCACCGAGCGCAAGTCGTCGAAACCGCCGCGTTCGCTGAAGGGCCGCGCGCTCGGCTATTTGTCCCGGCGCGAGTACAGCCGGGCCGAACTCGCGCGCAAGCTCGCGCCGTACGTCGGTGAGGACGAATCCGTCGAGCCGGTGCTCGATGCACTGGAAAAGGAAGGCTGGCTGTCCGACGCACGCTTTGCCGAGAGCCTCGTGCATCGCCGCGCATCGCGCGTCGGCGTCGCGCGCATCGTCAGCGAACTGAAGCGTCATGCGGTTGGCGACAGTCTCGTCGAGGAAGTGAATGCGCAATTGCGCGAGACCGAGTGGGCACGCGCGCAGGCCGTCTGGCGCAAGAAATTCGGTGCACTGCCGCAAACGCCCGCCGAGCGCGCGAAGCAGGCGCGCTTCCTTGCCGCGCGCGGCTTCTCGAGCTCGACCATCGTGAAGTTGCTGAAGGTCGGCGACGATTTCTCGATCGACGACTGACCGGTCCGGTCGCGCGCGCTGCGCGCGATTTTGCTGCAATGCAACCGTTTCCGGACAGGCGGGAATACCCGCCGTCGCGGCCGGATGCCTCAAATACCCAATATGCTAAAATCCACGGGTTTTCCTCTTCGGCCTCAACCTCCAGCATGCCGCTATCCGAGCCCGTGCCCCGTCAGTTGCGACATCGACGCGCAATCCGAGCGGAAGCCTACGAGCGCGGCGACGGCTTGTGGGACATCGAAGCCTGCCTGACCGACCACAAGCCGCGCGATGTCGCGCTTGCGTCGGGCATCCGGCCCCAAGGCCTGCCGATCCACGAACTCTGGCTGCGCGTGACTATCGATCGTGACCTCAACGTCGTCGACGCCGAAGCGTCTTCGGAGTGGGTTCCCTATCCCGGTCACTGTCAATCCGCCCCTCCCGCCTATCGGGCCCTCATCGGGCTCAATCTCTTCCGCAATTTCCGCCGCAACGCGAACCGGCTGCTCGCCGGCGTCGCTGGCTGTTCCCATCTCACCGAACTGTGTGCCGTGCTGCCGACGGCAGCGATCCAGGCGTTCGCCGGTGACGTGTGGAACGTGCGCGAGGAGGGAGGCGAAGGGCCGGACCATGACGGCGAGCACGCCGAACCGCCTTTCCAGCTCGGTCGCTGCCGGGCGTTGCGGTTCGACGGCGAGGTCGTGCGGCAGTACTACCCGCGCTGGTATGGCACGAACCGGCCGGACTTGCCCGGTGAGGGCAGCACGAAGGAATGAACGGAAATCATTCGAAGAAGCGTCTTAAGCGACATTTCATCCAACTCTCAGACTGAAGGGAATCACGCATGAAGATTCACGAGTACCAGGGTAAGGAAATCCTGCGGAAATTCGGAGTCGCGGTACCGCGCGGCAAGCCGGCGTTCTCGGTTGAAGAGGCCGTCAAGGTGGCAGAAGAGCTGGGCGGCCCGGTGTGGGTCGTGAAGGCTCAGATTCACGCGGGTGGCCGTGGCAAGGGCGGCGGCGTGAAGGTGGCGAAGTCGATCGAGCAGGTTCGCGAATACGCGAATCAGATCCTCGGCATGCAGCTCGTCACGCACCAGACCGGTCCGGAAGGCCAGAAGGTCAACCGTCTGATGATCGAAGAAGGCGCCGACATCAAGCAGGAACTGTACGTCAGCCTCGTCGTTGATCGCGTGTCGCAAAAGATCGTTCTGATGGGTTCGAGCGAAGGCGGCATGGACATCGAAGAAGTTGCCGAAAAGCACCCGGAACTGATCCACAAGGTCATCGTCGAGCCGTCGACGGGCCTGCTCGACGCGCAGGCCGACGACCTCGCCGCGAAGATCGGCGTGCCGGCTGCTTCGATTCCGCAAGCGCGCGCCATCCTGCAAGGCCTGTACAAGGCATTCTGGGAAACCGACGCGTCGCTGGCTGAAATCAACCCGCTGAACGTCTCCGGCGACGGCAAGGTCATCGCACTCGACGCGAAGTTCAACTTCGACTCGAACGCGCTGTTCCGCCACCCGGAAATCGTCGCGTACCGCGACCTGGACGAAGAAGACCCGGCTGAAATCGAAGCGTCGAAGTTCGACCTCGCATACATCTCGCTCGACGGCAACATCGGCTGTCTCGTGAACGGCGCAGGCCTCGCGATGGCGACGATGGACACGATCAAGCTGTTCGGCGGCGAGCCGGCGAACTTCCTGGACGTCGGCGGTGGCGCGACGACCGAGAAGGTTACCGAAGCGTTCAAACTGATGCTGAAGAACCCGGACCTGAAGGCGATCCTCGTGAACATCTTCGGCGGCATCATGCGCTGCGACGTGATCGCGGAAGGCGTGATCGCCGGTTCGAAGGCCGTGAACCTGAACGTGCCGCTCGTCGTGCGCATGAAGGGCACGAACGAGGACCTCGGCAAGAAGATGCTGGCCGATTCGGGCCTGCCGATCATCTCGGCGGACAGCATGGAAGAGGCTGCACAGAAGGTCGTCGCGGCTGCCGAAGGCAAGTAACGCTATCGAATACGCATGGCGGCGCGGCAGATACGCGACGCCAATCGAACAGAGGTCAAAATACATGTCGATTCTGATCAACAAGGACACGAAGGTCATCACGCAGGGCATTACCGGCAAAACCGGTCAGTTCCATACGCGCGCCTGCCGTGAATATGCAAACGGCCGCGAAGCATTCGTCGCGGGCGTGAACCCGAAGAAGGCCGGCGAAGACTTCGAAGGCATTCCGATCTACGCGAGCGTCAAGGAAGCGAAGGCAGAAACCGGCGCGACCGTTTCGGTCATCTACGTTCCGCCGGCAGGCGCAGCCGCTGCGATCTGGGAAGCGGTCGAAGCCGACCTCGATCTCGCGATCTGCATCACGGAAGGCATTCCCGTCCGTGACATGATCGAAGTGAAGGACCGCATGCGTCGTGAAGGCCGCAAGACGCTGCTGCTCGGGCCGAACTGCCCGGGCACGATCACGCCGGACGAGCTGAAGATCGGCATCATGCCGGGTCACATCCACCGCAAGGGCCGCATCGGCGTCGTGTCGCGTTCGGGCACGCTGACGTATGAAGCCGTTGCACAGCTGACGGCGCTGGGCCTCGGCCAGTCGTCGGCAGTCGGCATCGGCGGCGACCCGATCAACGGTCTGAAGCACATCGACGTGATGAAGATGTTCAACGACGATCCGGATACGGACGCGGTCGTGATGATCGGCGAGATCGGCGGTCCGGACGAAGCCAACGCCGCTCAGTGGATCAAGGACAACATGAAGAAGCCGGTCGTCGGCTTCATCGCTGGCGTCACGGCGCCTCCGGGCAAGCGCATGGGCCACGCCGGCGCGCTGATCTCGGGCGGTGCGGATACGGCCGAAGCGAAGCTGGAAATCATGGAAGCGTGCGGCATCACCGTCACGCGCAACCCGTCGGAAATGGGTCGCCTGCTGAAGAAGGCGCTGTAATTTCCGCGTGGTTCGTCCTGCAAAAAACGCCGGCCTTGCCGGCGTTTTTTGTTATGCTCTCGCAATGAATTTGTAAGCCCCCGGCATGCGCGATGCATGTCCCGGCGTTCACCCGGCACGTCTGTCCGACAGCCGTTACCCCGCACCCGATACCGCTCATGCTTGAATTCCTGACCTCGCTCCACTGGGGCGCGGTGTTTCAGATCGTCATCATCGACATCCTCCTCGGCGGCGACAACGCGGTCGTGATCGCGCTCGCGTGCCGCAACCTGCCGGCCAACCAGCGGCTGCGCGGCGTCGTGTGGGGCACGGCCGGCGCGATCCTGCTGCGGGTCGCACTGATCGCGTTCGCGGTCGTGCTGCTCGACGTGCCGTTCCTGAAGTTCGGCGGCGGCCTGCTGCTGTTGTGGATCGGCGTCAAGCTGATGGCGCCCGACGCCGACGCGCACGACAACGTGAAGCCGGCCGACAGGCTGTGGGACGCGGTGAAGACGATCGTGATCGCCGACGCCGTGATGAGCCTCGACAACGTGATCGCGATCGCCGGCGCGGCCGAGCAGGCCGATCCGTCGCACCGGCTGGCGCTGGTGATCTTCGGGCTCGTCGTCAGCGTGCCGATCATCGTGTGGGGCAGCACGCTGGTGCTCAAGCTGCTCGATCGGTTCCCGATCGTCGTGGCGCTCGGCGCCGGGCTGCTGGGCTGGATCGCCGGCGGGCTGATGGTGC
Organism: Burkholderia sp. PR2; assembly: GCF_052372875.1. Taxonomy (NCBI): domain Bacteria; kingdom Pseudomonadati; phylum Pseudomonadota; class Betaproteobacteria; order Burkholderiales; family Burkholderiaceae; genus Burkholderia; species Burkholderia sp. PR2. The sequence goes on along the minus strand of NZ_JBQRWH010000004.1, from coordinate 2,776,913 downwards.
ACGACCCGGTCGGCGACCGCTGGCCGGTGCTCGATACGCCGGCGGCGATCTACGGCGCGAGCATCGCCGGCGCGCTGTTCGTCGTCGCCACCGGTTACGCGCTCCGGCGACGCCGCAGCGCCACGCACGCGTGACATTGGCCGTCCGGCCGACTGCCGGGGCCGCGGCCCGCTGGCTACGATCGAAACGCCTGCCTGATTCGGCAGGCGTTTTTCGTTTCCGGAGCCAGTCATGTTCGAAGCCTTTTCCGTTTCCATGTTCCGTCGCATCGCCGCCGATCTGCGGCGCGCGAGCCGGCCGTTGCCGCGCTGCCGGCCGGCCGGCTTCACGCTGATCGAGCTGATGATCGTGCTCGCGATCGTCGGCGTGATCGCGGCCTATGCGATTCCCGCGTACCAGGATTACCTCGCGCGGTCGCGTGTCGGCGAGGGGCTCGCGCTTGCTTCGTCCGCACGGCTCGCAGTTGCCGACAACGCCGCGAGCGGCGCGGGCCTCGACGGCGGCTACAGCCCGCCGGCCGCTACCCGCAACGTCGAATCCGTCGCCATCGACGGCGACACCGGCCAGATCACGGTGGCGTTCACCGCCCGAGTCGCCGCGGCCGGCGCGAATACGCTCGTCCTGGTGCCGTCCGCCCCGGACAAGGCCGACACGCCAACCGCGCGCGTGCCGCTGAAAAAGGGCGCGATGCAGGCGGGTGCGATCGCGTGGGAGTGCTTTGCCGCCGGCAAGTCTGCGTCGTCGCTTCCGGCGCCGGGCGCGGGCCCGTTGCCGGCGGAGGCCGCGACTTTGCCCGCGCAATATGCGCCCGCGGAGTGCCGCGCGTAGTGTCGGGGGCATGCCGGCAAGTCCGTGGCCGCGTGCGCGGCGCGGCGCCCGCCGGCCGGCTGCGCCCGCCCCGGCGTGTGGGGGATGGCACGACGGGCCCGCACAGGGGGGAAAGTTTTGTATAGTGCGCCGGTTGCTGACATCCGGTTCGCTCATGCCTTCTACTTTTTCCCGTTCGTTGCCGCTCGTTGCGCTGGCTGTCGCCCTGATCGTGCCGTATTCGATCACGAATCACACGTATCCGATCCCGACCTTCTATTCCGAGTTTGCCGCGCTGGTGCTGTATCTGCTGGTGGGGCTCTCCGTCGTGCTGCTCGCACGCACGGGCCGCCCGGCCGAGCCGTTCGCCGCGCCGGCCGCGTTCGTCGCGCCGCTCGGGTTCGCGGCAGTGCTGATCGCGCAGGTCGCGCTCATGCCGCTCAAGGTGCCGTCGATGAACTGGCTGGCGGTCGGCTACCTGGCCGCCGCGTTGGTCGCGATGCAGGCCGGCTACACGCTGGCGCGCGAGGGGCTCGCCGAAGCCGCCGCGCAAATGATGTCCGGCGCGCTGCTGCTCGGCGGGATGCTCGCGGTCGCGAGCCAGGTCGTGCAGTTGTTCCATCTCGAAACCGCGGTGTCGCCGTTCGTCGTGGTCTACAACATCGCGGTCGATCGCCGTCCGTACGGCAACATGGCGCAGGCCAACCACCTCGCGACCTACATCGCGTTTGCGCTCGCGGGCGCGCTGTATCTGGTGCAGACGCGCCGGCTCGCGGTATGGGCCTGGCTCGCGCTGTCGATCGTGCTGTCGGGCGGTCTCGCGCTGACGGTGTCGCGCGGCCCGTGGCTGCAGGTTGCGGTGCTGGTCGTCGCGGGCTTCTGGATGGCGTGGCTCGAATCGCGCCGCGCGCCGGGCAACCGCCGCGCATGGGTGATGCCGGTCGCGCTCGCGGTGGCCTTCGTCGCGGTGAACGTTGCGGTGCGCTGGGCCAACGTGCATTTCCATCTGGGGCTCGCCGAGTCGGCGGCCGACCGCATGCGCGACGCGGGGCAGATCGCGCCGCGCCTCGCGTTGTGGAAGTACGGGCTCGCGATGTTCCGCGAGCATCCGGTGCTCGGCGTCGGCTGGGGCGAGTTTCCGTCGCACCAGTTCGCGCTCGTGCGCACGCTCGGCGGTGTCGAGATCGCGAACAACTCGCACGACATCTTCATCGACCTGCTCGCGAAGTCCGGCCTCGTCGGCCTCGGCGTGCTCGTCGTCGCGCTCGTGACGTGGTTCGTGCGCGCGGTGCGCGCGCCGCAGTCGAGCTCGCGCGTGTTCGGCCTCGCGCTGATCGGCATCCTGTTGATGCATGCGCTCGTCGAATATCCGCAGCAGTACATGTTCTTCCTGCTGCCGGCGATGTTCGTGATCGGCCTGCTCGAGGTGAAGCCGTTGCGCATCCTGCCGGGGCGCGCGGCGTTCGGGCTGTTCGCGGTGCTGTCGTTCGGCGGCGTGCTGGCGGCGGTGCCCGTGCTGCGCGACTACCAGCGCGCGGAAGTGCTGTATTACGGCAGCGATCCGGCGGCACAGTACCGCGATGCGCCGTCGCTGTTGTTCGGCGCGTGGGGCGATTACGGGGCGGCCACGCTGCTGGCAATTTCGCCGGACAACCTGCCGCTCAAGCTCGTCGCGCATGAGCGCGCGATCGCGCTGCTGCCCGGCGAGACGGTGCTGCGCCGCTATGCGGTGCTGCAGGCGCTGGCCGGTCGCGAAGCCGACGCCCTGGATACAGTCGCGCGCCTGCATGTGTTTGCGAAGGAGTTGAAGGACTGGCCGCAGCAGTTGGCGTTGCTGTACAAGCTGTGCGACCAGCAACCGGCACTGAAGGCGTTCAAGGCGGCCGTCGTCGCGAAGTACGGGGAAGTGCCGGCCGATGCGGACGAGGACGACTCCGACGACGATTCCGAGTGACGCCACGCTGAACACCGTGCCGACACCGCGCGGCGCCGGGCGGGGAATCCCGGCGCCGGCCGCATTGCGGTGAGGCGGGTGGGCGATGGCGGGGCGAAGGGGGCGGCGATTGCTTCCCCCGCGGAATGGATGCCTGCCGAATCCGGTGTGATTCGCGTCAACCATTGTCAAATCGCGGCCACGCGCAAGGCGGCGCGTGCACAATGCGGCAAAGCGTTCGCGTGCGCGGCCGCCCGCTGCGGGCCGCTACCGCGAACGCCGCCCCGGATCTCCGGGAACCCGACAAGCAGGATCGCGACCGGGCAGCCGCCGGTCGTGCGGCCGTAACGGCGCGCCGGTCCGATGGCCGCGGCGCGGGGCGATGTCCGCCGGCGCGGCGTTCGTCCGCAACAGTACTGAAGAACGATATTCGACCATGGCCCTTCGCTCGCCCCTCCTGATCCTGCCTGCCGTCGCCGTGCTGGTTTCCGGCTGCGCGATGCTGTCGTCGTCGCAGGAAAGCAAGCTGACCTGCCACATTCCGCGCGCCGTCTATCCGGATAGCGCGAAGCCGCTCACGCGTCCCGTCACCGTGCTCGTGCGCGCGCTGATGACGACGTCGGGCGAAGCGCAGAACGTCACCGTGACGACGAGCAGCCGCAATGCGGCGGCAGACCGCGCGGCCGTCGACGCAATGACGCACGCGACCTGCGCGCAGACCGGCGCCACCGCGAATCCGTTCCTGCTCACGCAACCGTTCGTGTTCGAGCCGCGACGCGCCCAATGATGGGCGGCCGGGCACGCCGAGGCGCGCGTGCCGCTTGCCGTCGATTCCTGTGAGGCGTCGCCGTGCCGCCGACGTTCAGTGCCGCGGCATCAGGTTCGCGCCGTGGCATGCCGGCTCGGCCGCCTTGCGTAGCCCGAGCATCGTGAACCCGTTGCGCTCCTGGCGGATCAGCGCGTAGCGTCGCGCAACCGTGTTTCCGTCCTTGCCCGTCAGATCCAGTTCGACCTGGAAGAGATCCTTGCTGTCCGCGCAGCCGCGTACCGGTCCGTAGGCGAACCCGGTATCGGGCGCCTTGCTTTCCGCAATGAACGCCTGTCGCGCTTGCAGCGCCGCCGCAGCGGCCGCGGGTTCGCTCCAGGCGCGCGCGAGCGTATCGTCCACGCCCAGCCATTCATCGACGAAATCGCGACCGTTGACCGCGACCGGCTGCACGCGTTGCACGGTGTCGCCGTCGACGCGATAGCGGAAGATGCCCGGCCGTGTCATCACGTCGCTGTCGCGCGAGCCGACCGTCATGCGCAGTTCGAAGCCGTCGGGGCGCACCTTGAAGCGGATCGCGTCGTCGTCGAGCACGTAGCCGTGAGCCGTATGGAACAGCGTGTGTTGCGCGGCCGCGCCGCTTGCCGGCGCGACCACGTCCGCGCCGAACCGGCTCCAGCGCGACGAGCACCACGGCGTGCCGTGGACGACCGCCACCTGGCCGCCGGGCAATGCGCCGAACCAGAAGCCGCCGCCGTAGGCGCCGCCGATGTCCTTGTAGTCGTCGGCCTGCCAGCGCAGCACCCGCCGCCAGCCGCCGTTTTCCCATGCGTAGGCAGTGAGCAGGTTGTCGTCGCCGCATGGGATGTCGAAGCCGGCGCGCACGAAGAGGAGCGGGCGGGACGTGCCGTCGCGTTGGACGTCGACGTCCGGGTTGCGACCGAATGCCGATTCGGCGTTTTTCGGCTGGGCGGATTGGGTGGATTGGGCGGGTACGCCGAGTGCGGCCGCAAGCGTGCGTTTCAGCGCAGCCGGCTCGACGTGTTCGTCGCTGCACGCAAGCCGCGCGTCGATCGCGCCGACGAGCGCCTGCTTGTACGCGCGAAGCGCGTCGCGCAAAGGCGGCGAGACGTCGACCGTGCCGCCGCCGTCGCCTTGCGGATTCCGGACTTGCTGTACGCGGTGCTGCGCGTCGAGCGCCGCGCGTGCGGCGGTGTCGGCGGCGGGGCAGGGGCTGGCGGCGGAGGCGGTGGCCGCCGCGGCAGCGCACAGTACGAATGCGGCGCGATGCAGCGCTTTTTTCATCGAATAGGGTCTCCGGATGTAGCGAGGGGATTCAGTCTTGTGAGGCGGGGGAATGTCGGATGGGGAATGACAGCTTCTTCAGTCTTTCATCGAGCAGCGAGTAGAGCGTGTTCGTATCCTGGTCGAAGTACCGGTTGTGATAGACGATCCCGTCGGCATTCTGTTTCCAGGTCCTGCCTGCGTCAGTGCTGCTGATCATCAGGGGGATTGGTGGATCGTCGATTGCTTGCCCGGGATCGGTGGCATATACGAGTAACAGGCCGTCGCGGCCCACGTCGAGGCCGTTCACGATGAGCTTCATGTCAAACGTCATCACTTGCCGGACGCGCGCGGGTTGCGTGTCCGTCCACGTCGAAAGCACGCCGGCCCGGCGTGCGCGATCCGGTGCCGTATCTTTGCCGCCCTCGTCGTCGAGGAGAGACAGTGCGTAAAGCGCGTAACCGCTGGTCGTGGCCGGCGTCGAAGCGAGTCGGATGACGGTCTGGTTCGGCAGAACGATATCGGGAACGAACGTCTGCTGATTTGGCGGAAGCCCGTATACGACGCTGCGAGCGGGCCCCGTTGCCGACGGATCGACATGGTAAGCCACTCGCAGGGTGCCGTCGGGACCAAGATTCACCGCTCTGAGGTTGCGCCGACGGCCACTGGGGACGACTGCATCCGGCGGTAGTGCGATCAGTTGCCAGGACTCGCCGCCGTCGGATGTTCGCCGGACGGTGGGGCCGCGGCCAATCGCATAGCCGTGCTGCGCGTCGATGAAGAGCAGGTCGTCGATATCTTCGTGCTCCGGCCATGCCATCTGCGACCAGTGGCGGCCGCCGTCGAGCGATTTCCAGACACGGGTTTGCCGCGAGACGAGGTCGTCCGCGGAATGCTGCGACGTATAGTCCAGCCAGCCGATGCTGATCAAGTGGACCTGACCGTCTCGCGAATGCCACCACGCGGTGTGTTGGCCGGGCGCTTGCAAGAAGCGCTGCAGTCCGTGATCGAGCGTGCCGCGGAAGAAATTCACGGTTCGTCGATTGAGGGTTTCTCCCGCACTGTTCATCCATGCTTCGGTGGGTTCGGCGACCGTCGGAACCTTCCACTCGCCGGCCGGCTTCAGCGTCACGACAGGATCGGCAAACGTGAGCGACATGATTTCGTTGCCGGCGATGTAGAAATCACCCACACCTGCTGGCGGGTCGGACCATGTGATCTGCGACGAAACGGTCTTCCAGTGAGGACCGGTGCTCTCGTAAAACAGATTCAATACGATGCCGCCGATCGCGATGACGGCCAGCCCCTTCAGTCGAGATCGATGGCGCATGGGATTGGCTGAAGTCGATAGAGGAATCTCGTGGCTGGCCGTGCCGCGGACGTCGTTCGTTTCCGCGGACACGGCCTGCGACAAACGCATCGGGCGCCGATCAGAATTGCCGTTTCCGCAGCGTATAGGCGAACACCGAATAGAGCGTGTTCGTTTGTGGATCGAAGTAGCCGCCCTGTGAAGCCTTGTCGGCGGTCTGCTGCCATGTCTTTCCACCGTCGGTGCTGCTGATCGTCAGGTCGATCGGTGCGCCGCCGCCGTTTGCGGTGTTCGGGTCGGTCGCGTGGACCAGCAGGACGCCGTTGCGACCCGCGCTCAGTCCGTTGAGCGTCAGCGGGCTGTCAAACGCATGCAGTTCCTGGATGTGTTCGGGGTGCTCGCTAGTCCAGGTCGAAATGACGCCCGCACCATGACCGCTGCCGGATTCGCCGCTTGTACGCGACAACGCATACAGTGCGTAATTCCGGACGGGGGCCGGCGACGATTCGAGGCTGACGATGACTTGTCCGGGGAGCACCGCTTCCCGGATGAAATCCTGCTGATTCCAATCGAGCCGCCAGACCACCGTTGCCGGTTGCGGATGCTCGGCGTCTTCAACCTGATAGGCAATGCGCAATACACCGTCGGGACCGAGGTTGGTCCCGTCGAAAGTCCGGCGTGGCTTGTCCTGAAGGGCGGCACCCGGCGGTTCCTTGATTTCCTGCCACGATTGCCCGCCGTCCGCCGTTCGCCACACGCGGGGTCCCCATCCGATGGCGTAGCCCCGTTGCGCATCAATGAACAGCAAGCGGTTGATGTTGCGCTCCGTCGGCCATTCGAGCTGGGCCCAGTGCTGGCCACCGTCGCTCGACTTCCAGAGTCGGGTTGTCTGAGGGGACGCACCGTCGACGGTGCGCGGCGCCGCGTAATCCATCCAGCCCGTACTGACGTACAGGATCTGCCAGTCAGGCGAGTACCACCATGACGCGGTCTGGCCCGGTTGCTGGAAGTGGCGCACGGCGCTCCCGTCCAGCGTGCCGCGCAGGAAACTGACGGTCGACCGGTTCAGCCGCTGGTTCGAATCGTCCATCCAAGGTTCGGTGAATTCCGCGAGGTCAGGGTTCTTCTGCTCGCTCTCCGGCTTGAACTTGAGTTCCGGTCGCGCAACCTTCAGTGACATGAAATCGTTGCGTTGCACGCGAAATGCGCCCGCACCGTACGGCTTGTCGTTGCGCATGAATTCGGTCGATACCGTGTCCCACCCTGATGTCATTTCCGTATATCCGTAAATAGCGATCGGGAGAACAAGCACGCATCCCGCGACCCAAAGCCATCGTTTGCCTTTTCGCATGTCACTTCGCCAGCAGCCTTCCGAGCGCCTTGCCGACCGGATCGTCGGCGTCCGATTCCTCGGCTTTTTTCCGGAGAACAGGGATGGCGGAATCGAAAGCCTGCCCCCACGTTCTTCCGTCGCCCCATTCCTGAATGTTCGGCCGCATCCCGATCCTGACGAGATCCATGATCGGCAGGTCGGCCAATCCTCCGTCGAGGTAGGCCATCGGGTGTGTCTTGAATGCAAATTCCTTGAACTTTTCGGTGTTTATTTCCAGCTCGAACTGTGGCCACGTCATATCGACGCTACCGTTTCCCGGCGTCGGGCTGGCCATCTGGATCGTGTTGCCCATCATGTTCTGATTCAACCCGTCTTCCATGTTGACCTGGAGCAGCTTGCGCGCTTTGTTCAGCCACGCTTTCCCTTGGGGGCTGAGGCTCGGATAGAGATTCGCTCCATAGTCGGAGCAGTAGTAGTAGCCGTAGCTGATGTAGTAATCGGGCGGCTTATGTCCGCACCCGATGTGACGCATCATGAAGTTGCCATGACGAGACCAGTCGGAATTCGTGCTGTCTATCTTGATCAATTCTTCACGGCGGTGCAGGAGTCGGTGCGCGACGTCCGAGTCGGTCCACGGATCCCACGATAGGGCGAAACCCTTGATGGTCGACCAGATGCTCGACATGCTGACCTTCTCGACCGTCTCCATATACGCCCCGTGAAGCGGCCGATAGTAGAACGGACAGGTGCCGACGATCCATTTCGGTGCCGGCGTCACATGCTTGTCGCAGATATTGATCGCCACCTTCGGCCGATCCTTGTACCCCGTCGGCGTCAGCATCCCCGAGCCGCTGCCCAGTACGTTGTTGTCCTGTTGTCCGTCAGCCATTCGATTTCCCTAGAAACTTGACGACGACGTCGTGCGGCACGTGGCTCTGCGTGAGCCCCGTCTCACCTGCCGCATTGGTGACGCCTTCCGAGAGCAGCTTGCCGTTCGAGAACATCTGGTATCGCGTGTTCGCTACCGGAATGTCGGTGCCGGCCCAGTGCGCGATGAACGCCTGATCGTAGTTGCCGGTCGAGTTCGGCAGGGTCGGCATCGTCTGCGACAGGTGCGTGGGGCCGCTGAACGCGTGCTGCGCCCCCTTGATGTCGATCTTGCCGGGTGCGTGCACTTCGATGTTGCCGTTCGCGATGCGGATGTACGCGCCGCCGGAGGTCAGCAGGATTTCCTTCGCCGCGGCGCCTTCGATCGACTCGGTTACCGCCATCAGCTTCAGCGCCTTCTGGGCCGTCAGCTCGATGTTGTCCGCGTGCGCCTGCACTTCGACCTTGCCCTTGCCGGCGAATAGCTTGATCCCGGAGTTCTGCGCGAACAGGCTGATCCGGTCGAGGACGCTCGCGATCAGCGACTTTCCGGCGGCCACGTGCGTGCTTTGCCCGCTGACGAGGTTGACGTGCTGGTCCGCGGCAAGCTGCACGGACTGTTGCGTGGACATCCCGATACCGGCCGGGCTGCCGAACAGCATCACCGGCTCCTTGAACGCGTTGGCCGTGCCGGTTCCGCCGCCCGCGGTCCTGCCGCCCGACGTGCCGCCGCTCACGCTGTTCTGCGTCGCGTCGGTGAACTGCTTCAGCGCCGAGTGGCCGTGGTCGAGCGGTTCGGCCTGATGCTGCGCGCCGACCTCCGACATGGCCTCCATCAGGCCTTCTGCACGGACGAGCTGCTGTTGCGTTTCCTGAACGTCGAGCGGCTGGCTCGCCGGCTGCTTCGGGTGCGTCGTGACGTACAGCCCGCGGCTCGCGCGTACGGCGCCGTACGCGTCCGAGCGCAGGTCGAAGCCGCTGCCGAGATAGCTGCCGCGGTTGTTGCCCGCATGGTCGATCAGGTAACCGAGATGCAAGTGCGCGTTGGTCTCGCTGCTGTAGAGGTGCACGCGGTTCTGCGAGGTCGCGTCGTCGAGCACGAGCTGGTTGTAGCCGGCGCCCGCATATTCCTTGGACCGGTATCCGGACAGGATCCCGTTGCTGTGCCACTGCGGGCTCGTCGCGCCGTTGTACAGCTTGCCGACGATGATCGGGCGATCGCAGTCGCCGCCGAGGAAATCGACCAGCACCTCCTCGCCGCTGCGGTGCGGGTGAACGGCCCCATAACCCTTGCCCGAATCCGACGCGGTGGCACGCAGCCAGCACGACGCCTTTTCGTCGCCGTCGTTCAGGCGGTCCCAATGGAAGCGAACCTTGACCCGGTTGAGCGCGTCGGTGTGGATTTCCTCGCCTTTCGGTGCGACGACGATCGCCGATTGCAGGTGCATCGGCGGCTTCGCGTGTTCGAACGGGCTGCGGAACGGTACGGTCGTGCGCTGGGCTTCGACGCGGATCTGAAAGAAGCCTTCGCTGCCGTCGGGATGACGCACGCGCGACTGGGCCGTATCGGTTGCCTGCACGATGCTGCCGACCTCGGCGCGCAGGCTGTGCGGGAAAACCGCCTGTTCGTCGGCAACGGGCAGATTGTTGACGATGACCCACGCCGTCTCGATCACGGCGAATTCGCGCTGCCCGGCATCGTCCTTGTCGTGTTCGGGGTGATCCGCCAGCTCGAAGGTCCGCCCGGCATCCATGCGCCGCACGCCGCCGACGCCATGAAAGCGTTTCGCGCGCGACTCCTGTTCCTCCATCCATATCTTCGACAGATGGTCACCGCGGGACTGTTCGAGGTACGTGTACGCACCGGTGTATTCGTAGACCTCGAGCTGCGGCGGCAGGTCACCCTGATTGGCGATCGTCGGCGTATGGGTCGCCTTCGGATTCGCCGCGCTCGGCGGCTGCTTGTAGTCGAACGTGCGTGTGGCGCGGGCGACACTTCGCAGCGTGCGCGTGCCGGAGAACTGGACGAACGTGTCGGCCTCGTCACCCGTGCCCGCATGATGAAAGCGCACCGTTCGCGGCGACAGCGCGGGCAACGCGTCGACGCGGTCGACGACGACAAGCCGGTGCGACTTGCCGTCCTGGTCCTGTTCCCAGAAGCCATACAGGCCTTCCGATTCCATCAGGCGATGCACGAAATTCCAGTCATCCTCGTACTGCATGCAGAACGAGCGGAGCGGCAGCGGCTGGTGGAGCTTGAAGGTGAAGCGACCCTTGGCCTGCGGATGCTGGTTCAGCACGTCGGCAATGATGTCGTCCGCGGACTGGTCCTGCCAGATTCGCTGGTCGCGGCGGAACTTCAGGAAGTGCAGGAACGAAGCGAAGACGATCTGGTAGTGCGTGACGCCGCTGTCCGAGCCGAGCCGGCGGGCGCAATGCACGTAGCCGTGGTGAGGCGCATAAGACTGGTCGGCCTGCAGGATCCACAGCGTCACCGGCTGCGCGATCAGCTTCTTGAGCTCGAGGTTATCGGACACCGACACGGTATCGACCGTGAACTCGAAGTGACGCCCGAGCCGCGATCGGCCGATGACGCGATGCGGCAGCAGCACGTCGGGGCCCACCGGCGTATCCAGTTTGACAAGGCGCTCGTGCTGAACCGGTCCGGCCAGCAATGCGCTTCTTAACGCTTGCGATTTCATCACCCGTGCTCGCTTTTTTTGTGCTGGGTCGCACGCTCTCCCGTGCGGAATCCGGTAATTGTATGAGATAAACGGGCGGTATCCCGAATTTACCGGCCGACAGGGTGCCGACCGGTCAGCCGGCGGTGTCCTCGGCCTTCCAGTCCCCCGACTTCCCGCCACGCTTTTCTCTCACGCTCACCTCGGTGATCACCATCCCCCGGTCGACCGCCTTGCACATGTCGTACACGGTCAGCAGCCCGACCTGCACGGCGGTCAGCGCTTCCATCTCGACACCGGTGCGCCCGAACGTCTCGACCTGCGCGACGCAGTGCACGCCCGGCAGCGCGTCGTCGAGTTCGAAGTCGACGGCCACGCGCGTCAGCGCGAGCGGATGACACAGCGGAATGAGGTCGGCGGTGCGCTTGGCACCCTGGATCGCGGCGATGCGCGCGACGCCGAGCACGTCGCCTTTCTTCGCCTTGCCGTCGCGGATCAGCGCGAACGTCGCCGGCAGCATCCGGATCGTGCCGCGCGCGATCGCGATACGTTGCGTTTCCTGCTTGCCGCCGACGTCGACCATGTGCGCGTGGCCGGCGGCGTCGAAATGGGTAAGTCCTGACATGTCCTGCTCCGATCTCTTGTGTCGCGGCCGGTCGATCCACCGCGTCGGGCACCGTGCCGCAACCATCTGCAACGTTTCAACGGGCGCCTATCATAGCAGCGGCCTGCACGACGCCGGGCGTGCAGACGGCGCATCCGCCGCAGCGAACAGTCGCGATCCCGCCGGTACAATGACCAGGATCTTCAGACCAAACGCCGCGATGCGCGCCCGGCGCGCGGGACGCGTCGTCTTCATCCTGCCATGCGTGTCAAACAGTTGCTTGCCGTGTTGCTGTCGACGGCGCTCGTGCTGCCGCCGAGCGGCCATGCACAGCGCCTGTCCGCGCTGCCGCTCGAGCCGGCGGCCGGCGCTTCGCCGTCGATTTCCACGGTGCCTTCCGGCATCGCGACCGGCGTATTCGGCACCTACGGCGGCGCGGAAAGCCGGTTCTCCGGCGGCGACGGCGCGTCCGCGCCGGTCGCGAGCCTGCGTGCACCCCTGCGCGCGCTGGAACTGCCCGACCTCGGCGACGGCTCCGGCGGTTCGCTTACGCCGCAGGCCGAGCGCCGTCTCGGCGAGCGCGTGATGCGCGAGGTGCGGCGCGACCCGGACTACCTCGACGACTGGCTCGCGCGCGACTACCTGAACGCGATCGCGAAGCGGCTCGCGGCCGCGGCCGCGGCGCGCTACATCGGCGGCTACACGCCGGACTTCGAGTTGTTCCCCGTGCGCGATCCGCAGATCAACGCATTCTCGATGCCGGGCGGTTTCATCGGGATCAACAGCGGCCTGGTCGTCACGACGCAAACGGAATCCGAACTCGCCTCGGTGGTCGGCCACGAGATGGGCCACGTGCTGCAGCGGCACATCGCGCGGATGATCGGCGCGAACGAGAAGACGGGCTACACCGCGCTCGCGACGATGCTGCTCGGGGTGCTGGCGGGCGTGCTCGCGCGCAGCGGCGATCTCGGCAGCGCGATCGCGATGGGCGGGCAGGCGTTTGCGGTCGACAACCAGCTGCGCTTCTCGCGCTCGGCCGAGCGCGAGGCCGATCGCGTCGGTTTCCAGCTGCTCGCGGGCGCCGGCTACGATCCGTACGGGATGCCGGGCTTCTTCGAGCGGCTCGAGCGCGCGTCGATGGGCGACGCGGGCGTGCCGGCCTATGCGCGCACGCACCCGCTGACGGGTGAACGGATCGCCGACATGGAGGATCGCGCGCGCCGCGCGCCGTACCGGCAGCCGCGCCAGTCGGCCGAATACGGCTTCGTGCGCGCGCGGCTGCGCATTCTGCAGAACCGTGCGCCGAACGACATCGCGGCCGAGGCGCGCCGGATGCAGCTCGAGATCGACGATCGCACGGCGCCGAACGTCGCGGCGAACGAGTACGGGATCGCGCTCGCGAACACGCTGCTCGGCCAGTACGACGCGGCCGACAAGGCGCTCGCGTCGGCCCGCGCCGCCTTCGACGCGCGCGAGCGGCGCGCGGACGATCCGCAGACGAGTTCGCCGAGCCTCGACGTGCTCGCCGCCGACCTCGCCCGCCGCGCGGGCCGGACCGACGACGCGGTGCGGCTCGCGGCGCTCGCGCAGCGGCGCTGGCCGGCGTCGCACGCGGCGATCGTCGCGCACCTGCAGGCGCTGATCGCCGCGCGCCGCTTCGACGAAGCGCAGACGCTCGCACGCACGCAGGCGAAAGCGGACCCGGAGCAGCCGGACTGGTGGGACTACCTCGCGAAGGCGAGCGACGGCAAGGGCGACGTGCTCGCGCGGCGCCGTGCGCTCGCGGAGAAGCTGGCGCTCGACGGCGCGTGGCCGTCTGCGATTCGCCAGCTGAAGGAGGCGCGCGACGCGAAGGACGTGTCGTTCTACGACCAGTCGATCATCGGCGCGCGGCTGCTGGAATTCGAGGCGCGCTACAAGGAAGAGCGCGAGGACGAGAAGAACGGCCGCGGATAACGGCCGCGAGGCGGGCAGGGCGGCGGCGCTTCAGCTTGCGGCGCTGTCGTTGCCGTTGCCGTTGCCGTTGCCACCATCCGACGTGTCGTGCCGCGCACGCTGCGCGGGACTCGCGACGAAGCCGAACGTTGCCGGCACATCGGCACACGCCAGGTTGCCGAGCGCCAGCGTGCGCCCGTCACGCCAGCGCAGCACGGGCGGCGTCGCGTCGAAGTCCGCATGATCGGCGAACAGGCCGAGGTCGTGGTCGTGCAGCGCCGCGATGCGCGGCGGCGTGCCCGCCGAGCGGAACAGCACGCCGCCCGCATCGTCGAGCCATGCGGCGTCGGGCTCGAACGGCGCGCCGGTCTGGTCGGCCAGCGCGAGTTGCCCGTCGCGTTCGGCCAGGCGCACGACCCACGGCGTGTATGCGAGCTCGACGTACACGCGCTGCGGCCCGTTCTGGAAGAACCACTGGCCGTGCGGGTCGCAGTCGTAGTTGCGCCCGATGAACGCGTTCAGTGCCGCATGCCGGACCGGCGAGCCGAGTTCGCCCGCGGCCTGCGCGGCCTCGTCGCGCAGCCGCCACTCGCCGCGCCGGTCGAGCAGCAGCCAGCCGGTGCAGTGCGGCACGTTCGGCCATTTGGCGAGGGCCTGCCTGACGATGTCATCCATGGTCGACGAATTTCGAGCAATAGCCGAACACCCGCGCCGACAGCCAGTCGAGGCGGCCGGGGAACGGCCCGGTCATGAATCCCGCGTGGCCGCCGTCCGCGGGCTGGTCGAGCTCGACGGCCGGCGACACGTCGGCGGCGCTGGGCAGCGCGGATTCGGGCAGGAACGGATCGTTGCGGGCGTTGAGGATCAGCGTCGGCACGTCGATCGCGGGCAGCAGCGGGCGCGTCGTGGCCTGGGTCCAGTAGTCGTCGGCGTCGGCGAAGCCGTGCAGCGGCGCGGTCACGACTTCGTCGAAGTCGCGCATCGTCACGGCACGGAGCATTGCGTCGCGGTCGAACAGCCCCGGATATTGGTCGAGCTTCGCGAGCGCCTTGCGCTTCAGCGTCTTCAGGAAGCTGCGCGTGTAGACCATCGCGAAGCCCTGCGACAGCGCGCGGCCGCCCGCATGCACGTCGATCGGCGTCGAGATCGCGGCGGCCGCGTGCACGATCGACGTGTCGCTGCGGTGCTCGCCGAGCCAGCGCAGCAGCACGTTGCCGCCGAGCGACACGCCGGCCGCGACGACCGGCCCGCGATGCTGCGCGGCGAGCCGGCGCAGGATCCAGTCGACCTCGGCGCTGTCGGCGAGATGGTAGAAGCGCGGCTGCCGGTTGAGCTCGCCGCTGCAACTGCGAAAGTGCGGGACGACCGCGTGCCAGCCCTTCGCGCGCGCGGCGGCCATCATCGCCAGCGCGTAATGCGAGCCGGAACTGCCTTCGAGGCCGTGGAACAGCACGAAAAGCGGTGCGTCGGGCGGCGGTGCGGCACTGTCGAGATGCGCGACCCAGTCGAGATCGATGAAGTCGTGGTCGGGGGTTTCCCATCGCTCTCGTCGGTACGCGACCGCCGGACGCCGTGCGAACAGCGCGGGCACGATGGTTTGGGCATGGCTGTTCGGCAGCCAGCGCGGTGCGCGATAGCGCAATGAATCGTCGTCGGGGGCCGGGGCCCCGGTCAGCGGCGAGGTGGGCGGAGAAGCCGTACTCATGATCGCCCCGCTAATGCGTTGCTTCGTTCTTCGTCAGTGCAGCGGACCCTGCCCGTGACGGATCTTCGCGGCGAATTGTCCGGCCGCTTGTTCGGGAATCGGGCTCGCGTGAATATGCGCGATGCGCCACTCGCCGCGTTCGTGAATCATCACGTACGTGGCGAAAACCATGTCCGGTTCGGCCGTCAGGTCGGCCTGCTGATGCGCTTCGGCGATCGTGTAGACGACGGTGCCGAGACTGTCGTATACGCGAATGTCGAGCGGTTCGATCGTCACGGGACGCGTCGCGAGGCGGTTCGCCAGCCCGCTGCGGATCTGGTCGAGGCCGTGCAGATGCTCACCGTCGGCCCAGACGCAGCTGGCGAAGTCCTCGTCGATCCACAACCCCAGCAGCGCGTCGAGATTGGCATCGGCGACGGCCTGGTAGTAAGCGTTCAGCGTATCGGCAGCGGCTTCGAAAAGGCGGGCAAAACGTGGCATCGGGGTTATCTCTCGCGCGCGTCGCGCGCCGTATTCAGCACGGCGGCCCGGATGGAGCCGCCGTACACCGGTGAATCGGATTGCCCGGCGCGTCGTGCGACGCTGCCGGTCAGGGTCAGCGCTGCCCGACGAGCATGCCGCGCAAATCGCCGAATACCTGTTCGGGACCGAGTTCGCGCAGGCAGTTCAGATGGCCGAGCGGGCACTCGCGTTCGAAGCAGGGACTGCATTCGAGATGCAACCATTGTACCTTCGCCAGCTCCGACAGCGGAGGGGTGTGGCGCGGATCCGTCGAGCCGTACAGCGCGACGAGCGGCCGGCGCAAGGCGGCCGCGACGTGCATCAGCCCCGAATCGTTGGTCACGACCGCGTTCGCGCGCGCGATCAGCGCGCACGCCTCGGACAGCGACGTCTGCCCGCACAGGTTACGCACGTTCGGCGCATGGTCGGCGATCGCCTGCGCGGCGGCGGCGTCCTTCTGCGAGCCGAGCGCGACGATCTGCGTGTACGGGAACGACTGGTGGACGATCGTCGCGAGCGTCGCGAAGTGCTCGGGCGGCCAGCGCTTGGCCGGGCCGTATTCCGCGCCGGGGCAGAACACGACGAGCGGCTTGCGTGTATCGAGATTGAAACGTGCGGACACGCGCGCCGTCTCGTTCAGGTCGGCGTCGAGGCGCGGGGCGGGCAGCGTCTTCATCGACTCGGGCAGCTTCGCGCCCGGCGCATATGCGAGCGCCGCGTAGTGGGTCGTCATCGGCGGACGCTCGGCCGACTTGTCGGGGTTCCCGTGCCGCACGTTCAGCAGGCCGTAGCGATGCTCGCCCGTGTAGCCGATCCGCAGCGGGATGTTCGCGAGCCACGGGATCACCGCGGACTTCAGCGAATTCGGCAGCACGTACGCCGCGTCGTAGCCGACGTCACGCAGGTCGGTCGCGAGCTGCCAGCGGCGCAGCAGCTGCAGCTTGCCGTGCGCGAGGTCGGTCGCGTAGACATCGTGGATCTCGGGCATCCGCTCGAGCACGGGCGCGACCCAGGTGGGCGCGACGGCATCGATCGCGATGCGGGGATGGAGCTTTTTCAGCAGCGCAAAAAGCGGCTGCGCCATCAATGCGTCACCGATCCAATTCGGTGCGATAACCAGCGCTCGACGCATCAGGTCGACTTCCGATGTCGTAATGAAGCACGGCGCGCATGCGCCGCGTTCGGGTTGTCAGAACAGCAAAAGGGCGGCGCGCCGGGTTCCGGCTGCGCCGCCTCGCGTGCGGCGGGCCCGCGGGCCCGGCCGGCCGGGGCTCAGTGGCCCTTGACCACCTCGCCGTCGCGCAGCTTGTAGCGCGTGCCGCAGTACGGGCAGCGTGCCTCGCCGTGCGACACGTCGATGAAGACGCGCGGGTGCGCACTCCAGCGCGCCATGGCCGGGTTCGGGCAGTAGGCGGGGAGATCCTTGGCCGTCAGCTCGACCAGCGGCATTTCCTTGATTTCACTCATGAGACTTTCTCTTATCACTCTTTTGTGGGGCGGTCGGTGGCGCGGCGCGCTCAGACTTTCGTCAGCCAGTGCGCGTACTTCGCGTTCTTGCCCGACACGATATCGAAAAATGCCGACTGGAGCTTTTCCGTGACCGGGCCGCGGGCGCCGCTGCCGATCGTGCGGTTGTCGAGCTCGCGGATCGGCGTGACTTCGGCGGCCGTGCCCGTGAAGAACGCTTCGTCGGCCGTGTAGACCTCGTCGCGCGTGATGCGCTTCTCGATCACCTCGATGCCGGCGTCCTTCGCGAGCGTGATGATCGTGTCGCGCGTGATGCCGTCGAGGCACGACGACAGGTCGGGCGTGTACAGCTTGCCGTTGTTCACCAGGAAGAAATTCTCGCCGGAGCCTTCCGACACGTAGCCGTCGACGTCGAGCAGCAGCGCTTCGTCGTAGCCGTCGGCGGTCGCTTCCTGGTTCGCGAGGATCGAGTTCACGTACCAGCCCGACGCCTTCGCGCGCACCATGGACACGTTCACGTGGTGGCGCGTGAACGACGACGTCTTCACGCGGATACCCTTCGCGAGGCCGTCCTCGCCGAGATATGCGCCCCACGGCCATGCGGCGATCGCGACGTGGATCGTGTTGCCCTTCGCCGACACGCCAAGTTTTTCCGAGCCGACCCAGATGATCGGGCGCAGGTAGCACGACTCGAGCTTGTTCTCGCGCACGACTTCGAGCTGCGCGGCTTCGAGCGTTTCGCGGTCGAACGGCACGTCCATCTGGAAGATCTTCGCCGAATTCAGCAGACGTTTGGTGTGCTCGCGCAGACGGAAGATCGCGGTGCTGCCGTCGGCCGTCTTGTACGCACGCACGCCCTCGAAGACGCCCATGCCGTAGTGCAGCGTATGGGTCAGGACGTGGATCTTGGCATCGCGCCAGTCGATCAGCTTGCCGTCCATCCAGATCTTGCCGTCGCGGTCGGCCATTGACATAGGATTCTCCTGGGAAGCGGTTGTACAGCGGGTTGTGTGCAGCATTGAGCCGGAAAGACGCTTATTTTAGCGTCATTTGAAGGCGATCCGGTCGGTCGGCACAGGGCCGGCGCTATAATCGCCCGGTACCGATTCCAATAACGACGGGTCGTACCGGCAGGAGGCGCCGGCGGCCCGACGAACCGCCCGCCGCGGCCCGTTTCCCATGCTCGCTCGATTCTCCGCCACCGACCGCTTCGCGCTGATCCAGGGCGCGCGCGACTATTCCCCGACACTGATGGCGATCCTGTCCTGGGGGCTCGTCACCGGGGTCGCGATGAGCAAGTCGGTGATGACGCTCGGGCAGGCGAGCGCGATGTCGATCTTCGTCTATGCGGGCTCGTCGCAGCTCGCGGTGCTGCCGCTTCTCGTCGCGAAGCTGCCGATCTGGACGATCCTGCTCACGGCCACGATGGTCAACATGCGCTTCGTGATCTTCAGCGCCGGGCTTGCGCCCCATTTTTCCTACCTGCCGCTGTGGCGGCGCCTCGCGATCGGCTATTTCAACGGCGACGTGATCTACCTGCTGTTCCAGAAACAGGGCTTCGCATACGGCCACGTGCCGGGCAAGGAGGCCTATTTCTGGGGGATGGCGCTCGCCAGCTGGGCGTCGTGGCAGGTGTCGTCGCTCGCCGGCATCCTGCTCGCGAGCTTCTTTCCCGCGAGCTGGGGGCTGGAGCTGGCCGGCACGCTCGCGCTGCTCCCGATCATGGTGTCGGCGGTCGCGAACCGCTCGACGCTCGCGGCCGTCGCGGTGGCGGGCATCGTGTCGTTGATCGCGTTCGACCTGCCGTACCGGCTCGCGCTGCCGATCGCGGTGCTGGCCGCGCTCGCGGCCGGGTGCACGGCCGATTTCTTCGTCGAACGCGCCGACTGGCGCCGCATCCGCACCGAAACCGTGCACGAAAAGGAAATCGAATGAGCGCGACGGAAATCTGGATCGTGATCGTCGGGATGACGATCGTCACGGCCGTCACGCGCGCGCTGTTCCTGATCGGCGGCGAACGCACCGTGCTGCCCGAGCGCGCGCAGCGCGCGCTGCGCTACGCGCCGGCCGCCGCGCTCGTCGCGGTCGTGCTGCCCGACGTGCTCGAAACGCCCGCCGGGCTTTCGTTCGCGCTGTCCAACCATCCGTTCTACGCCGCGCTCGCGGGTCTCGGCTGGTTTTTGTGGCGGCGCAGCATGCTCGGCACGATCATCGTCGGGATGCTCGTTTTCACCGTGCTGCGGCTGATCTTCTGACGAATCGCCGTGCCCGCCCACCGGGTGCTGGCCGCTGGCGAGCACCTATTGTTGCGTTGCGGAAACGTGTTGGCGGCCGTGCGCGATCCCAAATAGGCGGAATTCGCCGCCGCACGGGTCAGTCTGCCGGGTGGATCGGCTAGAATGCCCGTTCGAGATTTTTTACCCGTGCGCGTCATGCGAACCGCCAGCCACGGCCGCATCCGGCGCCCTTTCGCGGCAGCCCGCGCACGTCCAGCGTGAACCCCCTTTCCCCATCCACTACTTCAATCTGTTCAACATGAGCCAAGTCAAGCGTCTTACCGACCTGATCGCCGCCGGCCAGCTCGCCGGCAAGCGGGTGTTCATCCGCGCCGACCTGAACGTCCCGCAGGACGATCACGGCAACATCACCGAAGACACGCGCGTGCGCGCATCCGTGCCGGCCATCCAGGCCGCGCTCGACGCCGGCGCGGCCGTGATGGTCACGTCGCACCTCGGTCGTCCGACCGAAGGCGAATTCAAGCCGGAAGATTCGCTCGCGCCGGTCGCGAAGCGCCTCGCCGAGTTGCTCGGCCGCGACGTGCCGCTCGTCTCGAACTGGGTCGAGAACGGCGTGAACGTCGCGCCGGGCCAGGTCGTGCTGCTCGAGAACTGCCGCGTGAACAAGGGCGAGAAGAAGAATTCGGACGAGCTCGCGCAAAAGATGGCGAAGCTCTGCGACGTCTACGTGAACGACGCGTTCGGCACCGCGCACCGCGCGGAAGCGACCACCCACGGGATTGCGAAGTACGCGCCGGTCGCGTGCGCGGGCCCGCTGCTGGCCGCCGAACTCGACGCACTGGGCAAGGCGCTCGGCAACCCGGCTCGCCCGCTGGTGGCGATCGTCGCCGGTTCGAAGGTGTCGACCAAGCTGACGATTCTCAAGTCGCTGGCCGGCAAGGTCGACCAGCTGATCGTCGGTGGCGGCATCGCGAACACGTTCATGCTCGCGGCCGGCCTGTCGATCGGCAAGTCGCTCGCGGAAGCCGATCTCGTCGCCGAGGCGAAGGCGATCATCGACGAAGCGCGCGAGCGCGGCGCGTCGGTGCCGATCCCGACCGACGTCGTGACGGCCAAGGAATTCTCGCCGACGGCCGCGGCCACGGTGAAGCAGGTCGCCGACATCGAGGCGGACGACATGATCCTCGACATCGGCCCGGATACGGCCAAGGCGCTCGCGAGCCAGCTCGAGAAGGCCGGCACGATCGTGTGGAACGGCCCGGTCGGCGTGTTCGAGTTCGACCAGTTCGGCAACGGCACCAAGACGCTCGCGGAAGCGATCGCGAAATCGTCCGCGT
This sequence comes from Burkholderia sp. PR2, assembly GCF_052372875.1. Taxonomy (NCBI): domain Bacteria; kingdom Pseudomonadati; phylum Pseudomonadota; class Betaproteobacteria; order Burkholderiales; family Burkholderiaceae; genus Burkholderia; species Burkholderia sp. PR2. The sequence continues at coordinate 2,756,147 of NZ_JBQRWH010000004.1, read as the reverse complement.
TCTCGATCGCGGGCGGCGGCGACACGCTCGCGGCCATCGCGAAGTACGGCATCCATGACCAGGTCAGCTACATCTCGACGGGCGGCGGTGCCTTCCTCGAGTTCCTCGAGGGGAAGAAGCTGCCGGCGGTGGAAGTGCTGGAAACGCGGGCGGCCTGAGCGTGGCGGCGCGCGCAGGGGTGACGAGGGCCGCGCGCTCCGCGAAAGCGGAGCAGCCGGCCGGCGCGGGCAAGCGCAAACGCGCGCCCGCGCGGGCGAACTCGACCCCGCGCGCACCGGCGGCCGCCGGCGACGCGGTCGTGCAGCACCACGAAATTCAGAACAAAGCGATGCCGGGCGCAAGCACCGGCACGCCCCCCGGAACGGCCGCCGCTGGGCCCGCCGATTCCGGCTCTCGCAGCGTTTCACCCAGTGCATCCACCTTGATCCAGATGAGGAGTTTCATGCAGCGCGCCACCAAGATAGTCGCCACGATCGGCCCGGCTTCCAGTTCGCCGGAGATTCTGCTGCAGATGATGCAGGCGGGCCTCGACGTCGTGCGGCTCAACTTTTCGCACGGCACGGCCGACGATCACCGCCAGCGCGCCGAGATGGTGCGCGAGGCCGCCCGCAAGGTCGGCCGCGAGATCGCGATCATGGCCGACCTCCAGGGCCCGAAGATCCGCGTCGGCAAGTTCGAGAACGGCAAGACGACCCTCGTGCCGGGCCAGGCCTTCATCCTCGACGCGGGCTGTGAACTCGGCAACGACGAGCGCGTCGGCCTCGACTACAAGGAACTGCCGCGCGACCTGAAGCCGGGCGACCTGCTGCTGCTGAACGACGGCCTGATCGTGCTGACCGTCGAGCGCGTGCTCGGCGAAGAGATCCACACGATCGTCAAGGTGGGCGGCGAGCTGTCGAACAACAAGGGGATCAACCGCCAGGGCGGCGGCCTGTCGGCGCCCGCGCTGACCGCGAAGGACATGGAGGACATCCGCACGGCGATGTCGCTCGGCGCGGATCTGGTCGCGGTGTCGTTCCCGAAGAACGCCACCGACATGGAAATGGCGCGCCAGCTCGCGAACATCGCGGGCGCGCCGTACGGCATCAAGCCGAAGATGATCGCTAAGATCGAGCGCGCCGAGGCGATTCCGGCGCTGCAGAGCATTCTCGACGCGTCCGACGGCATCATGGTCGCGCGCGGCGACCTCGCGGTGGAAGTCGGCAACGCGGCCGTGCCGGCGCTGCAGAAGCGGATGATCCGGATGGCGCGCGAGTCGAACAAGCTCGTGATCACCGCGACGCAAATGATGGAGTCGATGATCCACGCGCCGGTGCCGACCCGCGCGGAAGTGTCGGACGTCGCGAACGCGGTGCTCGACGGCACCGACGCGGTGATGCTGTCGGCCGAGACGGCCGCCGGCAAGTACCCGGTCGTCACGATCGAGACGATGGCTGCCGTGTGTGTCGAGGCGGAAAAGTCGGAACACGTCGAGCTGGACAAGGATTTCCTCGACCGCACGTTCACGCGGATCGACCAGTCGATCGCGATGGGCGCGCTGTTCACCGCATATCACCTGGGCGCGAAGGCGATCATCGCGCTGACCGAATCGGGCGCGACCGCGCTGTGGATGTCGCGCCACTACACGCACGTGCCGATCTTCGCGCTGACGCCGCGCGTCGGCAGCGAGCGCACGATGGCGCTGTACCGCAACGTGACGCCGCTGCACGTCGACTTCAACAGCGATCGCGATTCGGCGCTGCAGGCGGCGCTGGAGCTCGTCGTCAAGCAGGGCTACGTGCAGCACGGCGACATGGTCGTGCTGACCGTCGGCGAGCCGATGGGGCAGGCGGGCGGCACCAACACGCTGAAGATCGTGCGGGTCGGCGAGCATTATTGAGCGCCGGCATGCATCGGGCCGGTCGGTTCGGTCCGTTGGCCGGTTCACCGGCCGCCCGAGCCGATCGGGCACCATTTTTTTGACGAAAGCCGCGCGGGGTCCGATGCCCCGCGCGGCTTTTTTTCTGTTTTTTGCCCGGATTGTGCCGTGCGAAGGTAACAAATTGCGAGTACGCGCCACCGGCCGGTCGGAATCGGAGGCGCTTCGCGATAAAATGCGGCTATTCGACGCTCAGCCGCGCCGTGCCGCCCCGGTTTCGACGGGGAGCGAGCGCCGCGCCGGCGTCAGGGCGCACCGGTTTTCATTCCAAGGAGTTCCACAATGCCTCTCGTATCAATGCGTCAATTGCTGGACCACGCGGCAGAGCACGGTTACGGCCTGCCGGCCTTCAACGTGAACAACCTGGAGCAGGTCCAGGCGATCATGGCGGCGGCGGATCAGGTCGGCGCGCCCGTGATCATGCAGGCATCGGCCGGCGCGCGTAAGTACGCTGGCGAGCCGTTCCTGCGCCACCTGATCGAAGCGGCGGTCGAGTCGTACCCGCACATCCCGGTCGTGATGCACCAGGACCACGGCCAGTCGCCGGCCGTGTGCATGGGCGCGATCCGCAGCGGCTTCACCAGCGTGATGATGGACGGTTCGCTCGAAGCCGACGGCAAGACGGTCGCCTCGTACGAATACAACGTCGACGTGTCGCGCAAGGTCGTCGAGATGGCGCACTCGATCGGCGTGACGGTCGAAGCCGAACTCGGCGTGCTCGGCTCGCTCGAGACGATGAAGGGCGACAAGGAAGACGGCCATGGCGCGGAAGGCACGATGACCCGCGAGCAACTGCTGACCGATCCGGAGCAGGCCGCCGACTTCGTGAAGCTCACGCAGTGCGACGCGCTCGCGATTGCGATCGGCACGTCGCACGGCGCGTACAAGTTCTCGAAGAAGCCGACGGGCGACATCCTGTCGATCCAGCGCATCAAGGAAATTCACGCACGCATCCCGAACACGCACCTGGTGATGCACGGTTCGTCGTCGGTGCCGCAGGAACTGCTGGCCGAGATTCGCGAATTCGGCGGCGACATGAAGGAAACCTACGGCGTGCCGGTCGAGGAAATCCAGGAAGGCATCAAGCACGGCGTGCGCAAGATCAACATCGACACCGACCTGCGTCTCGCGATCACCGGCGCGATCCGCCGCTACCTGTTCGAGAACCCGGGCAAGTTCGATCCGCGCGACTACCTGAAGCCCGCGCGTGAAGCGGCGAAGCAGGTGTGTGTCGACCGCTACCTCGCGTTCGGCTGCGAAGGCCAGGCCGCGAAGATCAAGCCGGTGTCGCTCGACAAGATCGCCGAGCAGTACAAGTCCGGCGCGCTCGCGCAGGTCGTGCGCTGAGATGTAGTACGATTGCCGCGCCGAAAGGCTGAGGCAAGGCTGTCCGGCCGGATTTGATCCGGCCCCGCAGCCGCTCCGTCCGGCCGAACGAGGGCCGGCCGGCAACCGCCCGGGCGCTGTCGCCCGCCGGTTCGCCGACGCATTGCAAGACCGCCGTTCCCGCCTGCCGCGGGGAACGGCGTTTCCCTTTTTGTTTGGCTCCTTATCTGCGAAAAGACGATGTCTACCCTTTACGAATCCACGCTCCGCTCGCTGCCGCTCCTCGGTCGCGGCAAGGTCCGCGACAACTACGCGGTCGGCAACGACAAGCTCCTGATCGTCACGACGGATCGCCTGTCGGCATTCGACGTGATCATGGGGGAGCCGATTCCGAACAAGGGTCGCGTGTTGAACCAGATGGCGAACTTCTGGTTCGACAAGCTCGCGCACATCGTGCCGAACCACCTGACGGGTGACGCGCCGGAAGCGGTCGTCTCGGCGGACGAGGTCGAGCAGGTCAAGGGGCGCGGCGTGGTCGTCAAGCGTCTCGAGCCGATCATGATCGAGGCGGTCGTGCGCGGCTACCTGGCGGGCAGCGGCTGGAAGGAATACCAGGCGTCGGGCGCCGTGTGCGGCGTGAAGCTGCCGGAAGGCCTGCAGAACGCGCAGAAGCTGCCCGAGCCGATCTTCACGCCGGCCGCGAAGGCCGAGATGGGCGAGCACGACGAGAACATCACGTTCGAGGAAACCGAGCGCCGCATCGGCACCGAGCTGGCCGCGACGATCCGCGACATCTCGATCCGCCTGTACAAGGAAGCGGCCGATTACGCGGCGACGCGCGGCATCATCATCGCCGACACGAAGTTCGAATTCGGCCTCGACAATCACGGCAAGCTGTACCTGATGGACGAGGTGCTGACGGCCGATTCGTCGCGCTTCTGGCCGGCCGACCAGTACCAGGTCGGCACCAACCCGCCGTCGTTCGACAAGCAGTTCGTGCGCGACTGGCTCGAGGCGCAGCCGTGGGGCAAGACCGCGCCGGCACCGGCACTGCCGGCCGACGTCGTCGAGAAGACGGCCGCGAAGTACCAGGAAGCGCTCGAGCGCATCACCGGCCAGCCGCTCGCCTGAAGGAAGGAACGCACGAAATGAGTGAAGTCCAGACTGCCCACACGCACAGCGCGCCGCTCGTCGGCGTGCTGATGGGTTCGAGTTCCGACTGGGACGTGATGAAGAACGCGGTCGCGATCCTGCAGGAATTCGGCGTACCGTACGAAGCGAAGGTCGTGTCCGCGCACCGGATGCCCGACGAGATGTTCGACTATGCGGAGAAGGCGCGCGAGCGCGGACTGCGCGCGATCATCGCGGGCGCCGGCGGTGCCGCGCACCTGCCCGGCATGCTGGCCGCGAAAACCACGGTGCCGGTGCTCGGCGTACCGGTCGCGAGCAAGTACCTGAAGGGCGTCGATTCGCTGCACTCGATCGTGCAGATGCCGAAGGGCGTGCCGGTCGCGACGTTCGCGATCGGCGAGGCCGGCGCTGCGAATGCCGCTCTGTTCGCGGTGTCGATCCTGTCCGGCACGTCGGTCGACTACGCGAACCGGCTCGCCGCGTTCCGCGTGCGACAGAACGAAGCCGCGCACGCGATGGTGCTGCCGCCGCTCGCATGACGGCGCGCCGGCGGCCGCACTGCCGTTCCAGCGGCCGCCTGATCCTCATCACTGCGGCGGGCGGCGCCCGCCGCGACCGAACACTGACATGAACGCAACTCCTGATTCCGTTTCCCCGATCCTGCCCGGCGCGTGGCTGGGCATGGTCGGCGGTGGCCAGCTCGGCCGCATGTTCTGCTTTGCCGCCCAGTCGATGGGCTATCGCGTCGCCGTGCTCGATCCCGATCCGACGAGCCCCGCCGGCGCGGTCGCCGACCGTCACCTGCGCGCGGCCTACGACGACGAAGCGGCGCTCGCCGAACTGGCCGCGCTGTGCGCGGCCGTGTCGACGGAATTCGAGAACGTGCCGGCCGCGAGCCTCGATTTCCTCGCGCGCACGACGTTCGTTGCGCCGGCCGGCCGCTGCGTCGCGGTCGCGCAGGACCGGATCGCGGAGAAGCGTTTCATCGAGGCGTCGGGCGTGCCGGTCGCACCGCACGTCGTGATCGAATCGGCGGCGGCGCTCGCCGCGCTCGACGACGCCGCGCTCGACGCGGTGCTGCCGGGCATCCTGAAGACGGCGCGTCTCGGATACGACGGCAAGGGCCAGGTGCGCGTGAGCACCGCGCGGGAAGCGCGCGACGCGCATGCGTCGCTCGGCGGCGTGCCGTGCGTGCTCGAAAAGCGCCTGCCGCTGAAATACGAAGTGTCCGCGCTGATCGCGCGCGGCGCGGACGGCCGCTCGGCCGCATTCCCGCTCGCGCAGAACGTGCATTACAACGGCATCCTCGCGCTGACCGTCGTGCCGGCCCCGGCCGCCGATGCCGCACGCGTCGAGGAGGCGCAGCAGGCAGCCGTCCGGATCGCCGATACGCTCGGCTACGTCGGCGTGCTCTGCGTCGAATTCTTCGTGCTGGAAGACGGCTCGTTCGTCGCGAACGAAATGGCGCCACGCCCGCACAACTCCGGCCACTACACGGTCGATGCGTGCGCAACGAGCCAGTTCGAGCAGCAGGTGCGCGCGATGACGCGCATGCCGCTCGGCAACCCGCGCCAGCATTCGCCGGCCGCGATGCTGAACATCCTCGGCGACGTGTGGTTCCCGAACGGTGCCGCAGCCGAGGCCGTCACGCCGCCGTGGGACACGGTCGCCGCCATGCCGGCCGCGCACCTGCACCTGTACGGCAAGGAAGAAGCGCGCGTCGGGCGCAAGATGGGCCACGTGAACTTCACGGCCGAGACGCGCGACGATGCCGTCGCTGCCGCCACCGCGTGCGCGCAGCTGCTGCGCGTGCCGCTCGACTGAGGCGCCAGCCGATGTCCATCGATCTCCCGACCTCCGTGACGCCCGCGCAGATCGACGCGGCTGCCGCGCTGCTCGACGCGGGGCAACTCGTCGCATTCCCGACCGAAACCGTGTACGGGCTCGGCGGCGACGCGGCGAATCCCGAGGCCGTCGCGCGCATCTACGCGGCGAAGGGGCGCCCGGCGAACCATCCGGTGATCGTGCACCTGCCGCCCGGCGGCGATCCCGGTTACTGGGCCGAAGACCTGCCGGCCGATGCGCAGGCGCTGATCGATGCATTCTGGCCGGGCCCGCTGACGCTGATCCTGAAGCGCCATGCGCGCATTCCAGACGCCGTGAGCGGCGGCCAGGATTCGGTCGGCCTGCGCTGTCCGTCGCATCCGGTCGCGCAGGCGCTGCTGGCCGCGTTCAGCGCGCGGCGCGGCGGCCACGGCGGCGTCGCCGCACCGTCCGCGAACCGCTTCGGCCACGTGAGCCCGACCACCGCTCAACACGTGCGCGACGAATTCGGCGACACCGTGCACGTGCTCGATGGCGGCCCGTCGGAAGTCGGCATCGAATCGACGATCCTCGACCTGTCGCGCGGCTTCCCGGCGCTGCTGCGCCCGGGCCACGTGACGCCGCAGCAGATTGCCGACGTGCTCGGCCGCGCGCCGCGCCTGCCCGACGGCAGCGACGCGACCGCGCCGCGCGCGTCGGGCACGCTGAAGGCCCATTACGCGCCGCGCACGCCGCTCGCGCTGCTGCCGTTCGATGCACTCGAGCCGCTGCTCGCGGCCGCGCAGACCGACGGTGAACGTGTCGCGCTCGTCGCACGCGCGTCGCGCGCGGGACGCTGGGCGCACGCCGGCGGCGTGCATTTCGTCGCGGCGCCGGAAGATCCGCAGGCGTATGCGCGCGACCTGTACGGCATGCTGCGCGCGCTCGACCGCGCGCAGGTCGCACGTATCCTCGTCGAGAAACTGCCCGAGACGGTCGAATGGATCGCGGTCAACGATCGCCTCGGTCGTGCGGCCGCCGCGTTCGAAGCGCGCGACTGACGCAGCCGTTCGTATCCGCTCGTGAAATGAAAAACGCCCGACCGGCGAACCGGTCGGGCGTTCTCGTTTGTGCGCGTGGCGCTCGGCTTACTTGCCGACGCCCGAGGCCGCGATCTGCTGCTCGACGTACTGCGCGAACAGCGCGTGCAAGCGCGTCGTCGGGTGGACCAAGTCGGCGAACATGTAGGTCTGGTCCGCGTTGGCGGTCGTGTAGGTCTGCGGCGAGCAGAACAGCGACGAGCCGAAGGCGGTTGCATCCGCGACGCCGTACTGGGTCGCCGCCGCGACCATCGCCTTCAGGTTGCATGCGGTGTCGGTGTTCGACACGCTGAAGCCGTTCGCCTGGTAGTTGGCCGCGATGCCGTCCTGCCACTTGAACGCGTCGACCACGGCGTACTTCGTCGTGTCGACCTTCAGCGCGGCGAGCGTGCCGACCAGCGTCTGGTTGAACAGCCCCGACAGTTGCGTGAATGCGGCCTGCGTCTGCGCGCCGCCCTGCAGCGCGAGCGGCGTGCCGCCGATGTCCGGCACCGTCGCGACGAACACGTGCGATGCGCCCGCCGCGACGATCTGCTGGACGATGCCACCGAGCTGCTGCGCGGCGAGGCCGATCGCCTGCGCGGCCGCGAGCTGCGCGGCCGGCGTGTTGCCCTGCGCCTGCGCGACCTGTGCCTGATAGAAGATGTCGTTGGCGCCGCCGTTGACCAGCACGATCTGGCCCGCGTTGAAGCTGCCGCGCTGCGTCAGGTACTGCTTGACCTGGTCGGCGATCGGCGTCGTCGTGGCCTGTGCGTAGTCGGCGTTCGGCACGCTCGAGTCCGCGTGGCCGAGACCCGGTTGCAGCGTCACGCGCGAGCCGCCCTGTGCGTAGCCGAGGCCGCCCGTGGCCTGCAGCGGAATGCCGAAGCCGCCCTGGTTCGCGGGCTGCAGCGTGTCGCCGTAATACTGCGCGACGTCCTGCGTCCACACCTGGCCGGGGTTGGTCGTGAAGCGGCCGCCGCCGAAGCCAAGCTTGATCTGCGAGTAGGTGCCGGCGTCCGACAGGCTGTCGCCGAACGACACGACCTGCATCTTCACGCCGGACGGCGGCGTGTTCGACGCGCTGCTGTTGTTGTTGTCACCGCCGCCGCACGCGGCGAGCAGGGCGAGCGCGGCGCCCGCGATCGCGACCTGCACGGTGCGCAGCAGGCGTTGACGGTTGCGCGACGGGAATTGTTGTTGTGACTGCATCGTTCGATCTCCTCGTAGATATGGCCCGATGTGTTTCTCATCTGCCGCGCGCCTGCTCGGATCAGGGCTGCGCGGCGGCCGTTGGCTGAAACGGTTATTGGTCGCGCACGGCCGCAAGCGGCACGGTGCGCGGATCGTGGTTTGCGGCCTCGGCAATCTGCGCATGATAAGCGCTCGCCCATTCGGGCGGGCCGAAAATCGCGCGCAGCTTGTTGCGCCATCCGTGGATGCGCAACGCGTCGGCCGCCATCGACACCCACTCGTGAAACGTCGCGACGAGCGGGTTGTTCGAGCCGAGCGGCTCGACGATCCCGTATTGCGGCGGATCGTCGGACGACTCCTCGACGTAGCTGCCGAACAGGCGGTCCCAGATCACGAGCACACCTGCGTAATTGCGGTCGATGTAGCGGGGGTTGCGCGCATGGTGCGCGCGATGGATCGACGGCGTGTTGAGCACGTATTCGAGCCAGCCGAGCTTGCCGATCGCCTGCGTGTGCACGAAGAACTGGAACGCGAGGTTGATCAGCACGATGCCGACGATCTGCTGCGGCGGAAAGCCGACGAACGCGAGCGGCAGCCAGAACGCCCACATGCCTGCGACGGGATACATCAGGCTCTGCCGGAACGCGGTCGAGAAATTCATCCGCTCGGACGAGTGATGCACGACGTGCGCGGCCCACAGCCAGCGTACGCGATGGCTCGCGCGATGGAACACGTAGTAGAGGAAGTCCTGGCCGACGAACAGCACGGCAAACGACAGCCAGCCGTCGTGCCACGTGAACAGCCGGAAATGTGCGTAGCAGTACGCATAAACGGGGATCACGAACAGCCACGCGAGCTTGTCGGCGCCCTGGTGCATCAGTGCGAGCGCCGCGTTGCACAGCGTGTCGCGCCACGCATAGACATGGTCCTGCGCACGCGTGCGGGCGAGGTGCCAGGCTTCCCACGCGATGCAGAGCAGGAAGACGGGCGCCAGCGCGAGCAGAAGCAATTCGACGTCGAATCGCATGGACGTGTCTCCTCCTTTCCCCTGCAAGCCGTGAGGCCGGGCGTACGGCCCGTTGTAGATATCGGTCAGGCCAACAGCCTACGCAATCGCCACGCGCTAGGCGAGGGGGCAGCGTAGAGGGTTCCCTCTGAGGACAGGGTTTCTACGGAAGTCATGCGGAACGGGGCCTCGCGGTGCCGCCCCGTTTTGCGGGCACATCTGGCGGGCCGTGCGCGGCGCGCCGGCGGCCGAGGGCGTTTCAAACTGCACAGGGCGAAATCCCCGAGGACGGGGCGCCCGATGCACGGTGTCTCCCCGCGATCTACGCAAGCCGACAGCGGGGCCTGCGTGCGCCGCGCCGCGGCGAGTGCGTCGTCAGTGCGCGCCTGCGTAGATCCATTCGAGCAGCGTGTCGTGCGCGGCGCGCGCGGCTTCCGCGTGATCGTCGTTGATGAAACTGACGACGATGTAGCTCTGGCCGTCGGCGCCCGCGACGTAGCCCGCGATCGCGCGCACGTCGCGCAGCGTGCCGGTCTTGATGTGCGCGTTGCCGAGCACGCCGGCGTTGGTCAGGCGGTTCTTCATCGTGCCGTCGATGCCGGCGATCGGCAGCGAATCGATGAACGCCTGTGCGACGGGGCTCGCGTTCGCGGCCTGCAGCAGCGCAGCGAGCGACTGCGCGCTGACGTGCTCCTCGCGCGAGAGGCCCGAGCCGTTCTCGAGCTCGAGGTCGGGCATCGCGATTCCGCTCTTCTGCAGGAACGCGTGAATCGCGTGGCTTGACTGCTCGGGGCTCGCGGGCGGCTTGCCGGCGACCGCGCCGATCGTCAGGAACAGGTTGCGCGCCATCACGTTGTTGCTGAACTTGTTGATGTCGTAGACGATGCTGCCGAGCACGGGGCTGTGATGGACGGCGAGCGGGCGCGCGGTGGTCGGCACCTTGCCTTCGCTGACGGGGCCCGCGATCGTGCCGCCGTCCTGCTGCCACAGCGCGAGGAAGCCGCGCGCGAAGAACGTCGTGTGATCGAGGATCGCGAGGTTGGTCGTGTGCGCGCCGCAGCGCAGCGGATAGTCGCCGGCGAACGACGCGGTCATGATCCCGCCGCCTGCCGACAGCGTCGGACGCGCGGCGGCCGCCGCCGCACCGCACGACCCGTTGCCTTCGACCAGCTGGTTGTCGATCGACAGGTTCGCGAGCGGTGGCAGCACGTCGACGGCGACCTTGCCGTCGTCGCCCGGCGTGACCGTGAACGACACGGCCTTGAACGCGTACAGCAGCGGATCGGGGCCGACGTTGTACGGTGCGCTGGCGTCGTCGTCGAACGACGGCAGGTCGCGCGTCGACGCGGCGAAATAGCTCTTGTCGAGCACGAGGCCGCCGGCCACGCGCTTGATGCCGGCCTTGCGGATCTTGTCGACGAGGTCGATCAGTTCCTCCGGTACGAGCTTCGGATCGCCGGTGCCCTTGATGTACAGGTTGCCCTGCAGCGTACCGTCCGGATCGACCGGGCCGTCCGCGTACGCGGTGGTGCGCCAGCGGTAGTCGGGGCCGAGGATCGACAGGCCCGAGAAGGTCGTGACGAGCTTCATAGTCGACGCCGGCATCATCGGCCGGTTCGCATTCCATGCGATCAGCGGCTCGGGATCGCCGACGCGCTCGACCACAACGCTCATCGCCGAGGCCGGCACCTTCGCGCGCTGCAGCGCGACGAGCACGGACGCCGGCAGGCCGGCCGCCCGCGCGGCGGGCGACACGACGGCGGTCTTGCGCGCCTCCTTGTGGGACTTCTTGCGGGCCTGCGCGGGCGGTGCGAACGCAAGGGCCGTGCAGGTGGCGACGACGGCGGCCGCGCGCAGGAAGGGGCGGGCGCGGGGGGCGAACCGGGCGGAAAGTTCGGAAATCGGCATGGGCGAATACGGGAAAAGCACGGGATTCGGGCAGAGCGCGCGCGGCGCTGGAGCGCACATTGTAGAGACAAGTGCGGACACGCTCCCGGCGATCCGCCTTTCTGTTGCATTGCACGGGGCGCACGCGATTCGCGGCGCTACAATGGTCGCCATGTTTCACTCGCCCGATGGGTTCCAGCTCCGATGCGGATTCTGCTTGTTGAAGACGATCGAATGATTGCCGAGGGCGTACGCAAGGCGTTGCGCGCCGACGGCTTCGCAGTCGACTGGGTGCAGGACGGCGACGCCGCGCTCACGGCGCTCGGCGGCGAGACGTACGACCTGCTGCTGCTCGACCTCGGCCTGCCGAAGCGCGACGGCATCGACGTGCTGCGCACGCTGCGCGCGCGCGGGCTGTCGCTGCCGGTGCTGATCGTCACCGCGCGCGATGCGGTGGCCGATCGCGTGAAGGGGCTCGACGCGGGCGCCGACGACTACCTCGTCAAGCCGTTCGACCTCGACGAACTGGGCGCGCGGATGCGCGCGCTGATCCGCCGCCAGGCAGGGCGCAGCGAGTCGCTGATCCGTCACGGCGCGCTGACGCTCGATCCCGCGGCGCACCAGGTGACGCTCGACGGCGCGCCCGTCGCGCTGTCCGCGCGCGAGTTCGCGCTGCTCGAGGCGCTGCTCGCGCGGCCCGGTGCGGTGCTGTCGAAGAGTCAGCTCGAGGAAAAGATGTACGGCTGGGGCGAGGAGATCGGCAGCAACACGGTCGAGGTCTACATCCACGCGCTGCGCAAGAAGCTCGGCTCGGACCTGATCCGCAACGTGCGCGGGCTCGGCTACATGGTCGTCAAGGAAAGCTGACGCGTGAGGTCGATTCGTCATCAATTGCTGATCTGGCTGCTCGCGATCGTCGTCGCGGGTGTGGGCGCCGCGGGCTGGCTCATCTACCGGCAGGCGCTCGCCGAGGCGAACGAATTGTTCGACTACCAGCTGCAGGAAATCGCCGCGGCGCTGCCGTCCGAGCCGTTCTCGCAGGTGTTCGGTTCGCGCACCAACGGCGACGAAGGCATCGTGATCCAGATCTGGAACCGCAACGGCGTGCTGATGTACTTCTCGCATCCACGTGCGCCGATCGCGCCGCGCGCGGAGCTCGGCTTCTCGACCGAGCGCACCGATCGCGGCGAATGGCGCGTGTACGGCGCGATCGTCGGCGACAACGTCGTGCAGCTCGCGCAGCCGCTGTCGGTGCGCAACCGGCTCGCGGCGAACGTGGCGCTGCGCACGCTGTGGCCGCTGATCGTGCTGCTGCCGTTCCTCGGCGCGGCGGTCTGGGTGATCGTCGGGCGCGGGCTCGCGCCGCTCGGCCGCGTGACGCGCGCGGTCGAGACGCGCCGGCCCGAAGCGCTCGATCCGCTACCCGATGCGCGCCTGCCGCTCGAGGTGCAGCCGCTCGTGCGTGCGCTGAACGGGCTGCTTGCGCGGCTGTCGGCGGCGCTCGATACGCAGAAGGCCTTCGTCGCCGATGCCGCGCACGAACTGCGCACGCCACTCGCGGCCGTGCAGATCCAGGCGCAGCTCGTCGCGCGCGCGAAGGACGATACGTCGCGCCGCGAGGCGGTCGCCGATCTGCAGGACGGCGTCACGCGCGCGACGCGCCTCGCCGAGCAGTTGCTCGCGCTGGCACGTGCCGAACCGGACGGCGCCACGATGCGCGAGCCGGTCGACCTGCAGGCGCTGCTCGTCGAATGCGTGGCCGCGCATGCACCGCTCGCGCAACGGCACAGCATCGATCTCGGCTTCGAGGAGAGCTGCGCGGCGACCGTCGTCGCGGATGTCGGCGCGCTGCGCGTGATGTTCGGCAACCTGCTCGACAACGCGGTGAAGTACACGCCGGACGGCGGCCGCATCGACGTGTCGCTGACCCGCGACGCGGCCGGCCGCGTATGCGTGCAGATCGGCGACAGCGGCCCCGGCATCCCGGCGGACGAGCGCGAGCGCGTGTTCGACCGCTTCTACCGGGACAGCTCCGCGCGGGCGCGCGCCGACGTGTCGGGCAGCGGGCTCGGGCTGGCGATCGTCAAGCGCGTCGCGGCGCAGCAGGGCGCGACGGTGACGCTCGGCGACGCGGCCGCGGGCGGCCTGCTCGTGAGCGTCGTGTTCCGAGACGCCGAGATGCCGGCGCAGGCGCCGCAGGCGTCCGAATCCGTATGACGAACCGCGCGGGTGGCGGCCTAAGCCCCGTTTAAGGTCGATTAAGCCTCCTTTAAGTCAGGGTCGTTACGCTGCGTCCTAACAACGAGGAGGTCCTACGATGAACACCCGATTCCTTGCGCGCGGCGCCGTCGCGGTCGCCGTGGCGACTGCCCTGTCTGCCGGCTATGTCGCAGGCACCCGCCGCGCCGATCCGCAGATCATCACGCCCGCGCAGGCCGCCGCGCTCATGCCGGCCGAGGCCGCGGCGAAGACCGGCATTCCCGATTTCTCCGGGCTGGTCGAAACTTACGGCCCGGCCGTCGTGAACATCAGCGCGAAGCACGTCGTGAAGCAGGTGTCGCGGCGTGTGCCACAGCCGCAGCTGCCGATCGATCCGAGCGATCCGTTCTACCAGTTCTTCAAGCACTTCTACGGCCAGGTGCCGGGCATGGGCGGCGACACGCAGCCGGACGACCAGCCGAGCGCGAGCCTCGGTTCGGGATTCATCGTCAGCGCGGACGGGTACATCCTCACCAACGCGCACGTGATCGACGGCGCGAACGTCGTCACGGTCAAGCTGACCGACAAGCGCGAGTACAAGGCGAAGGTCGTCGGCGCCGACAAGCAATCCGACGTCGCGGTGCTGAAGATCGACGCGAGCGGCCTGCCGACCGTGAAGATCGGCGACCCGGCGCAGAGCAAGGTCGGCCAGTGGGTCGTCGCGATCGGTTCGCCGTACGGCTTCGACAACACGGTCACGTCCGGCATCATCAGCGCGAAATCGCGCTCGCTGCCCGACGAGAACTACACGCCGTTCATCCAGACCGACGTGCCGGTGAACCCCGGCAACTCGGGCGGCCCGCTGTTCAACCTGCAGGGCGAGGTGATCGGCATCAACTCGATGATCTACTCGCAGACGGGCGGCTTCCAGGGCCTGTCGTTCGCGATTCCGATCAACGAGGCGATCAAGGTCAAGGACGAGCTCGTGAAGACGGGGCGCGTGAGCCGCGGCCGCCTCGGGGTCGCCGTGCAGGGGCTGAACCAGACGCTCGCGAGCTCGTTCGGATTGCAGAAGCCGGACGGCGCGCTCGTCAGTTCGGTCGACCCGAACGGCCCGGCCGCGAAGGCGGGCTTGCAGCCGGGCGACGTGATCCTCGCGGTCAACGGCTCGCCGGTCGCCGACTCCACGTCGCTGCCCGCGCAGATCGCGAACCTGAAGCCGGGCTCGAAGGCCGATCTGCAGGTGTGGCGCGACAAGTCGAGGAAGTCGATCAGCGTGACGCTCGGCGCGATGACCGACGCGAAGCTGGCCTCGAACGACGGCGGCCCCGTCGAGCAGGGGCGCCTCGGCGTCGCGGTGCGTCCGCTCACGCCGCAGGAGCGCAGCGCAACCAACTTGTCGCACGGGCTGATCGTGCAGCAGGCCGGCGGCCCGGCAGCCAGCGCGGGCATCCAGCCCGGCGACGTGATCCTCGCGGTGAACGGCCGCCCGGTCACGAGCCCCGAGCAGTTGCGCGACGCGGTCAAGGGAGCGGGCAACAGTCTTGCTCTCCTGATCCAGCGCGATAATGCACAGATCTTCGTGCCGGTCGACCTGAGCTGACCGGCGGCCGCTGCGGGCCGGCCTCGCCGGCCTTGGCGGGCGCCGCCGGCGTTCGACCCGTGGTGCCGTGTTCCGACCCGAAAGGAGGGAGCCATGCAATATCTACGCAACGTGTCCCGATTTGCCGCCGCCGCGGCGCTGGCTGCCGGCTGCGCCGTCGCCGCGTCGGGCGCGTACGCACAATCGGACGGCTTGCCCGCGGCGAGCCAGCAGGGCGATGTCAGCTACGTGTCAGGCGGCATCGGCAAGGATCAATCGACGGCATTCGAGCAGAACGAGGCGGCGTGGCCGCTCGCACTGCGCTTCACCGGCAAGGGCGGCGAATACCTGGCCGACGTCCATGTGCGGATCGTCGACAGCAAGGGCACCGAGCTGCTGACGACGGACGCGCGCGGGCCGTACATGCTCGTCAAGCTGCCGCCTGGGCGCTACACGGTGCATGCGGCGTACCAGGGCAGCGACGAATCGCGCGCGGTCACGGTCGGTGCGAAGGGCGGGGCGAAGGCCGCGTTCCAGTGGAGTGCGCAGTAGCGCATCGCGCGCGGGCGCGGTCAGGCCGCGCAATCGGAGGCGGTTTCGCCCATAATGAGAGCCACGGCACCTGTGCCGTGGCTTTTTCGTTTCCTGCGCCCGGCTTGCCCGCCGGGGCCGCCGTCCGGAGGAGAAACGATGTCCGATGCTGCCGACCCTCGCCTGGAAATCGTACCGAACCGCCATCGCGTGCGCGTGATCCATCGCGGCATCACGTATGCCGATTCACACGGCGCGCTGACCGTGCGCGAAACGGGCCTGCCGGACATCCATTACCTGCCGCGCGGCGACGTCAACATGCACAGGCTCGTGATGTCGAGCGTCACGACGGATTGTCCGCTGAGGGGCCGTGCCGTGTATTTCAACCTGCAGACGGAAGACGGCGTGATCGAGAACGCCGCATGGAGTTACGAGGAACCGGGGGAGACCGCGTCCGCGCTTGCGCACTACGTCGCCTTCGATGTCGCGCGGGTCGACAGTCTCATCGAGACGTCCTGATGCGGCGCGTGTTCATCGGGGAGGCATCATGGAACTGAACGACACGTTACGCGTACCGCTCGCGCCGGCCGTCGTGCGGGAGGCACTCGAGGATCTCGCGTTGCTGCGGGCGAGCTTCGACCATTGCGAATCGTTCGTGAAGCACGCGCACGGCGAGTTCGCGCTGACCATCACGGTGCCGCTCGGCCCGCTGCGTGCCCGCTACGACGTGCGTGCGCATCTGGCGAGCGAGCAGGGCGACGCGGAAGGCCAGCCGCGCCGCGTGCTCAACTTCAAGGCGCGGGCCGACGGCCTCGGCGCGGTGCGCGGGCAGGTCGAGCTGGTGCTGCGGCCGGACGATGACGACGCGGCCGCGACACGTATCGAATACGTGGTGTGGGCGACGGCGAGCGGCCCGCTTGCCGAACTGCCGGCGCGGCAGATCGAGAATGCGCTGTTCGCGTGGACCGACGATTTCTTCCGCGAATTCTGCGCGGTCGTGCAGGCGAAGCACGGTCTCGTGCCGAACCGCGCGCGTTCGCGCCCGCAACGTCGCCAGCATGTGTTCCTGCGGCCCGCGTCGCTGATGGCCGCGGCGAAGCGTCCGCTGCCGCCGCACCTTGGCGGCGCGCTGAGCGGCCGCGTCGCGAGCGCCGTGCATCATCGCGAATCCGGCCCGCTGCCCGTCTGGGCGTGGGCGGCGATCGTCGTGTTCGTCGCGCTGCTGCTGTATGCGGCGCGCTGGATCAACGGCGTCTGAGCGGCCGGCGTGCCACCGCGTTACCCGGCCGGACGCCGGCGGCGCGGCGGCCATTAGCGCCGCGCATCGGGCCCGGCGCCGCGAAATTCCCTCCGATAGGCCGATGGCGACGTGCCGAGCGAGCCCGCGAAATGCTGGCGCAGCGATACGCTCGAGCCGTAGCCGGCCGCCTGCGCGATCGCGTCGATCGATTGTCCCGTAGTTTCCAGTAGATGCTGCGCGCGCGTGAGCCGCTCGGCCTGCAGCCACGCGGTGACGGTCGTGCCCGTCGCCTGGCGGAAGTGGCGCGTGAACGTGCGCCGGCTCATCAGCACGCGTTCGGCGAGCGAATCCACACTGTGCGCGATGTCCAGATGCGCGCGCACCCAGTCGAGCAGGCCCGCGAGCCGCGCATCGCGCGGGTGCGCGGCAACCGGCTGCGGCACGTATTGCGCCTGCCCGCCCTGGCGGTGCGGCGGGATCACGAGGCGGCGCGCGATCCGGTTCGCGGCGTCCGAGCCGAAGCGCCGCCGCACGACGTGCAGGCAGCAGTCGAGCCCCGCGGCCGTGCCGGCCGACGTCATCAGGTTGCCGTCGTCGACGTACAGCACATCGGGGTCGAGCTTCACGCGCGGAAAGCGCTGGGCGAAGTCGTCGGCCCATGCCCAGTGCGTCGTGGCCGGGCGTCCGTCGAGCAGCCCGGCCGCGGCGAGCACGTACGCGCCGAGGCACAGGCCGACGACCTGCGCGCCGCGCGCGGCGGCCGCGCGCACTGCATCGACCAGCACGTCAGGCGGCGCTTCGTCGGGATCGCGCCATGCCGGCACGATGACGATGTCCGCGTCGTCGAGCGCATCGAGCCCGTACGGCGCGGTGATCGTGAAGCCGCCCGTCGTCGACAGCGGGCCGCGCTCGGCCGAGCACACGCGAAACTCGAACGTGGGCATCGCGGCCGCATCGCGTTCCTTGCCGAACACGACGGATGGCACCGACAGGTGGAACGGGCTGATGCCGTCGTACGCGATCACGGCGACGACGGTCGGGGCAGGGGCAACGGACGACGCGGCGGCGCGCATGACGGGCTCCGGAATGGCGATGGCCCGATTCTATCGAAGAATGGCTATCGGGCCACTGTCCGTCTGCGCGATGCGATCCGACAATGCATCGCATCGCGCTGCTGGCCGCCCCGTTCCGGAGCGGGGCGGCGCTGCCGAAACCGGAGCCTGCCATGTCGAATGCCATATTGCCTTCCGCTTCCCGCCGCGCGCTGATCGTGATCGATGTCCAGAACGAATACGTAACGGGCAACCTGCCGATAGAGTATCCGCCCGTCGACGCATCGCTGGCGAACATCGGCCGTGCGATCGACGCCGCGCACGCGGCGGGCGTGCCCGTGATCGTCGTCCAGCACGTCGCGCCGGCGGGTGCGCCGATCTTCGCGCCGGGGACGGACGGCGTCGCGCTGCATCCGGTCGTCGCCGACCGGCCGTATGCGCACCTGATCGTGAAGGCGCAGGCCAGTTCGTTCGCCGGCACCGATCTTGCCGCATGGCTCGACGCGCACGGCATCGACACGCTCGCGGTCGCCGGCTACATGACGCACAACTGCAATGCATCGACGGTCTATCACGCGGCGCACGCGGGGCTCGCCGTCGAGTATCTGGCGGACGCGACCGGCGCGTTGCCGTACGTGAATGGCGCGGGTGCGGCGAGTGCTGAAGAGATTCACCGCGCGTACACGGTCGTGTTTCAGTCTAATTTCGCGGCCGTGATGTCGACCGATGAATGGATCGCGGGGCTCGGCGGCGCGGCGATGCCGGCGCGCGATTCGGTGGCCGCGTCGAACCGGCGGGCCCGCGCGCAACGCGCGAAGGCCGCCTGAGCGAATCGGGGAGGGCAGGGGCGACCGGGCGGAGCGGTGCCGCCGTCTGCGCGTGGCCGGTTCGACCGGCCGGTCGCGATGACACGGCCTGCGGCGCGCCGGCGGAGGGGCCGTCGGTCAGTCGCTCGTCTTCAGCATCGCCGGGCTGTAACGCATCATGTCGAAGCAGCCGTCGACGAGCTGTTCCGCATGCTGCTCGGCATCGATCTCGTCGGGCAGCATCAGCATGTCACGCACGAAACCGCTGACGAGCGTGTGCAGCATCAGCGTCGCGCGCCATGTGTCGAGCCGCTCGGGCAGCAGCTTGAGCCGCACGGCGCCCGCGAGATCGGCATCGATCGCGTGCAGCGCCTCGCTCATCCCCGCACGGTTGCGCTGCAGCAGCGGCTCCATGTCCGCGACGTACTCGCACTTCATGAACAGGATGCTGAACACGCGCCGCAACTGCGAGTCGCGCTGTACACCGAGCAGGCACCAGATCAGGATCTTGCGGATTTTCTCCAGCGGATTGCCGCCGGGTGCGTCGAGCGGCATCCGCTTGAGCTCGTCGATCGGCAGGAACACGCGGTCGAACATCGCGTCGAACAGCTCACTCTTGTTCGCGAAATGCCAGTAGATCGCGCCGCGCGTCACGCCGGCGTGCTGGGCGATGTCGGCGAGCGACGTGTGCGACACGCCCTTCTCGAAGAACACGTGTTCGGCGGCGTCGAGAATGCGGTTGCGCGTCTCGAGCGCCTCCTCCTTGGTGCGTCTGACCATGTGCAGGCCTGAATGGATCGATCGTAGGTGAATATAGGGTCGGCAACCCTCGTCGTCGCTGTGCGGACGGGCTATGCTTGCGACTGGTAATAATTCGTGAGACCTAGCGGTTGGCGACGGGCGAGCGGGCTTTTTACATACATTCGTGAATGTATATACAATACCACCCTACGATCGAATGACCAAAGTGGCAATCAGTTAATATCCCACTCTGCTGATTCCCGCCAAAGTACCAGTCCGCAGTTCGCGGCATCTCGTCGGCATGGAGGTCTCGTGCCGACTTGCTGTATCCAGTAGTCCAGTAATTCAGGTGTTCGATCTGCGCCGCGAGGCGCATCCGTGTTGCGCTCCCGTCGGGTGCTGCACTTATTCCATTGGTTATACACAGAGGTCGCTCCATGCGCGTCGAACGGGTTCCATACCGCTTGATCACTGTCGCGGCAGCCGCGGTTTTTCTGGCTGCATGCGGAAAAAAAGAATCGGCACCGCCGCCGCAAACGCCGGAAGTCGGCGTCGTCACCGTCCAGCCGCAAGCCGTGCCGGTCTTCAGCGAACTGCCGGGCCGCACCAGCGCATTCCTCGTCGCGCAGGTCCGCGCGCGGGTCGACGGCATCGTGCTGCGTCGTGAGTTCACCGAAGGCACCGACGTCAAGGCTGGCCAGCGTCTGTACAAGATCGATCCGGCGCCGTACATCGCGGCATTGAACAGCGCGAAGGCGACGCTCGCGAAGGCGCAGGCGAACCTCGTCACGCAGAACGCGCTGGTCGCGCGCTACAAGGTGCTCGTGGCCGCGAACGCGGTCAGCAAGCAGGACTACGACAACGCGGTGGCCACCCAGGGGCAGGCCGCGGCGGACGTCGCGGCCGGCAAGGCGGCGGTCGATACCGCACAGATCAACCTCGGCTACACGGACGTGGTCTCGCCGATCACGGGCCGCGTCGGCATTTCGCAAGTGACGCCGGGCGCCTACGTGCAGGCGAGCCAGGCGACGCTGATGTCGACGGTGCAGCAGCTCGACCCCGTGTACGTGGACCTCACGCAATCGAGCCTCGAGGGCCTGAAGCTGCGCCAGGACGTGCAGAGCGGCCGCCTGAAGACGAGCGGCCCGGGCGCGGCGAAGGTGTCGCTGATCCTCGAGGACGGCAAGACGTATTCGGAAGTCGGCAAGCTGCAGTTTTCCGACGTGACGGTCGACCAGGCAACCGGCTCGGTGACGATCCGCGCGGTCTTCCCGAACCCGGGCCGCGTGCTGCTGCCGGGGATGTTCGTGCGTGCGCGTATCGAGGAAGGCGTGAACGAGAATGCGTTCCTGGTGCCGCAGATCGGCGTCACGCATGACCAGAAGGGCCAGGCGATCGCGATGGTGGTGAACGCGAGCAACAAGGTCGAGCCGCGTACGCTGAAGACGTCGGGCATGCGCGGCCAGGACTGGATCGTCGAAGGCGGTCTGCAGGCGGGCGACCACGTGATCGTGCAGGGCGGCGAGAAGGTGCGTCCGGGCGCGACCGTGAAGTCGGTGGCGGCACAACTCGCCCCGGCGGCCGGTGCCGCATCGGGTGTCGCCGCTGCCACCGCCGCGCCGGCTGCCGCCGGTTCCGGCGCCGCCGCCGCGTCCGGTGCCGCCGCATCGGGCGCCGCGCCGGCGAGTGCCGCCGCTGCTTCGAGCGCGCAATAACAGGGAGCCTGTTTCATGGCAAAGTTTTTTATCGATCGCCCGATCTTCGCGTGGGTGATCGCCATCATCCTGATGCTGGCCGGGGTCGCGGCGATCTTCACGCTGCCGATCTCGCAGTATCCGACGATCGCGCCGCCATCGATCCAGATCACCGCGAACTACCCGGGCGCTTCCGCGAAGACGGTGGAAGACACGGTGACGCAGGTGATCGAGCAGCAGATGAGCGGTCTCGACAACTTCCTGTACATGTCGTCGACCAGTGACGACTCGGGCAACGCGACGATCACGCTGACGTTCGCGCCGGGCACCAACGCCGACATCGCGCAGGTCCAGGTGCAGAACAAGCTGTCGCTCGCGACGCCGGTTCTGCCCCAGGTCGTGCAGCAGCTCGGCCTGTCGGTGACGAAGTCGAGCAGCAGCTTCCTGCTGGTGCTCGCCTTCAACTCCGAAGACGGCAGCATGAACAAGTACGACCTCGCGAACTTCGTGGCGTCGCACGTGAAGGATCCGATCAGCCGGCTGAACGGCGTCGGCACCGTCACGCTGTTCGGCTCGCAGTACGCGATGCGGATCTGGCTCGACCCGACCCGCCTGACGAACTACGGCCTCACGCCGGTCGACGTGAGCTCGGCGATCACCGCGCAGAACGTGCAGATCGCGGGCGGTCAGATCGGCGGCACGCCGGCCAAGCCGGGCACCATGCTGCAGGCGACGATCACCGAATCGACGCTGCTGCAGACGCCCGAGCAGTTCGGCAACATCCTGCTGAAGGTCAACCAGGACGGCTCGCAGGTTCGCCTGAAGGACGTCTCGAAGATCGAGCTCGGCGGCGAAAACTACAACTTCGACACGAAGTACAACGGTCAGCCGACCGCGGCACTCGGTATCCAGCTCGCGACCAACGCGAACGCGCTCGCGACCGCGAAGGCCGTGCGCGCGAAGATCGACGAGCTCGCACCGTTCTTCCCGCACGGCCTCGTCGTGAAGTATCCGTACGACACGACGCCGTTCGTGAAGCTGTCGATCGAGGAAGTGGTCAAGACGCTGCTCGAAGGTATCGTGCTCGTGTTCCTCGTGATGTATCTGTTCCTGCAGAACCTGCGGGCGACGATCATCCCGACGATTGCGGTGCCGGTGGTGCTGCTCGGCACGTTCGCGATCATGTCGCTCGTGGGCTTCTCGATCAACACGCTGTCGATGTTCGGCCTCGTGCTCGCGATCGGCCTGCTGGTGGACGATGCGATCGTGGTGGTCGAGAACGTCGAGCGCGTGATGGCGGAAGAGGGCCTGTCACCGAAGGAGGCGACCCGCAAGGCGATGGGCCAGATCACCGGCGCACTCGTCGGCGTGGCGCTGGTGCTGTCGGCGGTGTTCGTGCCGGTCGCGTTCTCCGGCGGTTCGGTCGGCGCGATCTATCGTCAGTTCTCGCTGACGATCGTGTCGGCGATGGTGCTGTCGGTGCTGGTCGCGTTGATTCTGACGCCCGCACTGTGCGCGACGATCCTGAAGCCGATCCCGCAAGGGCATCACGAAGAGAAGAAGGGCTTCTTCGGCTGGTTCAACCGCACGTTCAACAACAGCCGCGACAAGTACCACGTCGGCGTGCACCACGTGATCAAGCGTTCGGGCCGCTGGCTCATCATCTACCTGGTCGTGATCGTCGCGGTTGGCCTGCTGTTCGTGCGCCTGCCGAAGTCGTTCCTGCCGGATGAAGACCAGGGCCTGATGTTCGTGATCGTGCAGACGCCGTCGGGCTCGACGCAGGAAACGACCGCGAAGACGCTCGCGAATATTTCCGACTACCTGCTGAAGGACGAGAAGGAAATCGTCGAATCGGCGTTCACGGTCAACGGCTTCAGCTTCGCGGGTCGCGGCCAGAACTCGGGTCTCGTGTTCGTGCGACTGAAGGACTACTCGCAGCGTCAGCATGCGAACCAGAAGGTGCAGGCGCTGATCGGCCGGATGTTCGGGCGCTACGCGGGCTACAAGGACGCGATCGTGATCCCGTTCAACCCGCCGTCGATTCCCGAACTCGGCACGGCCGCGGGCTTCGACTTCGAGCTGACGGACAACGCCGGTCTTGGCCACGACGCGCTGATGGCCGCGCGTAACCAGCTGCTCGGGATGGCCTCGAAGGATCCGACGCTGCAGGGCGTGCGCCCGAACGGTCTGAACGACACGCCGCAGTACAAGGTCGACATCGACCGCGAGAAGGCGAATGCGCTCGGCGTGACGGCGGATGCGATCGACCAGACGTTCTCGATCGCGTGGGCGTCGAAGTACGTGAACAACTTCCTCGACACCGACGGCCGGATCAAGAAGGTGTACGTGCAGGCCGACGCGCCGTTCCGGATGACGCCGGAGGACATGAACATCTGGTACGTGCGCAACGGGTCGGGCGGGATGGTGCCGTTCAGCGCGTTCGCGACCGGTCACTGGACGTACGGTTCGCCGAAGCTCGAGCGCTACAACGGCGTGTCGGCGATGGAAATCCAGGGTCAGGCCGCGCCGGGCAAGTCGACCGGCCAGGCGATGACCGCGATGGAAGGGCTCGCGAAGAAGCTGCCGGTCGGTATCGGCTATTCGTGGACCGGCCTGTCGTTCCAGGAAATCCAGTCGGGTTCGCAGGCGCCGATCCTGTATGCAATCTCGATCCTCGTCGTGTTCCTGTGTCTCGCGGCGCTGTATGAAAGCTGGTCGATCCCGTTCTCGGTGATCATGGTGGTGCCGCTCGGCGTGATCGGTGCACTGCTCGCGGCGACGATGCGCGGCCTCGAGAACGACGTGTTCTTCCAGGTCGGCCTGCTGACCACCGTGGGCTTGTCCGCGAAGAACGCGATCCTGATCGTGGAATTCGCGCGCGAACTGCAGATGACGGAGAAGATGGGGCCGATCGAGGCCGCGCTGGAAGCAGCGCGCCTGCGGCTGCGTCCGATCCTGATGACGTCGCTCGCGTTCATTCTCGGCGTGATGCCGCTCGCGATCAGCAACGGCGCGGGTTCGGCGAGCCAGCACGCGATCGGCACGGGCGTGATCGGCGGGATGATCACGGCGACGTTCCTCGCGATCTTCATGATCCCGATGTTCTTCGTGAAGATCCGCGCGATCTTCAGCGGCGAGAAGGAAGACGTCGATCAGGCGCTGCGCCTCGCTCAGGAGCACTCGCACCACGAAGAGAAGCCGGGCAACGGCGACGAAGGCAACAAGGGACAGTGATGATGCAAAAACACGCTTTGACTGCAATCGCGGTCGCGCTCTTTGCCACGGGCTGCACGATGGCGCCGCATTACAAGCGGCCCGACGCGCCCGTCGCACAGGCGTACCCGGCCGGCGGCGTCTATGCGACGCAGCCGGGCGCTGCCGGCGCGCGCAGCGCGAACGGCCAGGCGGCGACCGCCATCGGCTGGCGCGAATTCTTCGTCGATCCGCGCCTGCAGCGGCTGATCGAGATCGCGCTGAAGAACAACCGCGACCTGCGCGTGTCGGTGCTGAACATCGAGGCGGCGCGCGCGCAGTACCAGATCACGCGCGCGGGCCTGTTCCCGACGCTCGACGGCACCGGCACGGGCAGCATCCAGCGCGTGCCGCAGGGCCTGTCGCAGACGGGTGCGCCGTATATCTCGCGCGCCTACAACGTCGGCGTTTCGGCGTCGTGGGAACTCGACCTGTTCGGCCGCGTGCAGAGCCTGAAGGACCAGGCGCTCGCGCAGTACCTGTCGACGTCGTATGCGCGGCAGGCTGCCGAGATCTCGCTCGTGTCGCAGGTCGCGGACCAGTACCTGACGCTGCTGTCCACCGATGACCTGCTGCAGGTCACGGAGAACACGCTGAAGACGGCACAGGCGTCGTACGACCTGACGAAGCTGCAGTTCGACAACGGCACGGGCTCCGAGCTCGAGCTGCGTCAGGCGCAGACGGTCGTCGAGACGGCGCTCGCGAACCAGCAGGCGCAGGCGCGTGCGCGTGCGCAGGCGCTGAACGCGCTGGTGCTGCTGATCGGCGAGCCGCTGCCGGACGATCTGCCGGCGGGCATGCCACTCGATGCGCAGAACCTGCTGACGGACGTGCCGGCCGGTCTGCCGTCCGACCTGCTGACGCGTCGTCCTGACGTGATGCAGGCCGAGCAGACGCTCCTGGCCGCGAACGCGAACATCGGCGCGGCACGCGCGGCGTTCTTCCCGCGTATCTCGCTGACGGGCGCGTTCGGCACCGGCAGCCCGACGCTCGGCGGCCTGTTCAAGGCCGGCACGGCGGCGTGGTCGTTCGCGCCGCAGATCACGATGCCGATCTTCGAAGGCGGGCAGAACATCGCGAACCTGAACCTCGCGAACGTGCAGAAGCGTATCGAGATCGCCAACTACGAGAAGGCGATCCAGTCGGCGTTCCGCGAAGTGTCGGACGGGCTGGCTGCACGCGGCACGTACGATCAGCAGATCGCCGCGCTCGAGCGAAACGAGCACGCGCAGCAGCGTCGCTTCGACCTGTCGGACCTGCGCTACAAGAATGGTGTCGACAGCTACCTGTCGGTGCTGACTGCGCAGACCGACCTGTACTCGGCGCAGCAGTCGCTGATCAGCGCGCGTCTGGCACGCTGGACGAACCTGGTCACGCTTTACCGCGCATTGGGCGGCGGCTGGATCCAGCGCGCCGGCGAGACGCCGCGCGCACCGGACGAAACGGTCGACTACGACAAGGCGGCCGCACCGGCGCCTGCGTCGGCAGCGGCGACGAACGGGTAAGCACGAAGGCGGGCAGGGGCGGGCGACCGCTCCGGTTCGCCGAGGTCGCGGTTCCCGGGATACGACAACGCCACGGACGAAAGTCCGTGGCGTTTTTTTGCGGCCAGTTTGGTTTGCGGCGACCGCGGATCGTCATCACCGGCACCGCCGGCACCACCGCTATCGCCGCCCAACCACTCGCCACAAAGCAAAACGCCACGGCAAGCCGTGGCGTTTTTCCTCTACCGTATCGCGCCATGCGCCGGCGCATCCGGGGCGGATCGATCAGTGATGCACGTCGGCCGGGCGTCCGTCGAAGTCGTGCCCTGCGCGACGGATCTCGCAACGTGCGTCCTTCTCGGCCTTCACGCCGTTGAACACGATGTTCAGGATCACGGCGGTGGCGGACGCGAGCAGGATGCCGCTGTGCAGGATCGGTGCGAGCGCGGGCGGCAGCTTCGAAAAGAAGTGCGGTGACACGACCGGCACGAGGCCCATCCCGACGCTGACGGCGACGATGAACAGGTTGTGCGAGTTGTCTACGAAGTCGACCTTCGACAGCACCTTGATGCCGTTCGCGGCCACCATCCCGAACATCACGATACCCGCGCCGCCGAGCACGAACGGCGGCACCGATGCGACGACCTGCGCCATCTTCGGGAACAGGCCGAGCAGCACCAGGATCACGCCGCCCGTCGCGCAGACGAACCGGCTCTTCACGCCCGTCACGCCGATCAGGCCGACGTTCTGCGAGAACGACGTATGCGGAAACGAGTTGAAGATGCCGCCGATCAGCGTGCCGAGGCCGTCGACGCGCAGGCCGCGCACGAGGCGCTCCTGGTTGACCGGGCGATCGACCATGTCGCCGACCGCGAGGAACATGCCGGTCGATTCGATGAACGTGACGAACATCACCGTGACCATCGTCGCGATCGACAGCGGGTCGAAATGCGGCAGGCCGAAGTGGAACGGCATCACGAAACCGACCCACGGTGCGTGCGCGACGCCGTCGGTATTCACGCGACCGATCGCGAATGCGATCACGAAGCCGGCGACGATGCCGAGCAGCACCGAGATGTTCGCGATGAAGCCGCGGCCGAACTTGTTGATCAGCAGGATCAGCGTGAGCACGAGCAGCGACAGGCCGAGGTAGACGGGGCTGCCGTATTCGGGGTTGCCGACGCCGCCCGCTGCCCAGTTGATCCCGACTTCCATCAGCGACAGCCCGATCACCGCGATCACGGTGCCGACGACGACCGGCGGAAAGAACCGCAACAGCTTGCCGATCATCGGCGCGAGCACGATGCCGATGATGCCGGCCGCGATGGTCGAGCCGAAGACGTCGAGAATGCCGAGGCCGGGGTTGGTGCCGATCGCGATCATCGGGCCGACGGCCGCGAACGTGCAGCCCATGATGACGGGCAGGCGGATCCCGAAGATCCACAGGCCGAGCGTCTGGATCAGCGTGGCGATACCGCACGAAAACAGATCGGCGCTGATCAGGAACGCGATCTGGTCTTTCGGCAGCTTCAGCGCGCCGCCGACGATAAGCGGCACGGCTACGGCGCCGGCGTACATGACGAGGACGTGCTGCAGACCAAGCGTTACAAGCTTGCCGGTCGGCAGCACCTCATCGCACGGATGGACCGTGTTCGATTGCATCTGTCTCACTCCATGATCTTGTTTTCGGGGTGATACGAAGTTATGCGGAATGGAACATCGCAACAAGAGCACTGGGTTCTATTCCGTTCTTTGCTGGTTCGATATGCCATTTCGGCATGAAACAGGGTGTCGATCATCGGGAAACTGCCGCTGGAGTGAGGTTCCCCGGTTTTATAGCCCTTCAAAATAGTGCATGCCGCCATGTCAAATATCGGCGGCTTTATGGTGTGTATCGCGATCGTGGCATAGTGGAAAAAACGACCGGTGGAAAATCGCGCCGGGTTAACCCGCTGGCGGCCGTTCTGGCGCGTAACGCGTGGCCGGGTGAAACCGATGGTGCGCGGCTGCGTTTTTCACGTCGCCAGGGTGTCAAAAACGCCGAGCAAGTCGGGCCGCATGTCGCGATCCCGCTATCATCGATATCCGTTCACTCGAATACGCCAACCCGTCATGCGCCTGCTCGGAATCGACCTCGGTACCGGCTCCGTCAAACTCGTCACGCTCGATGCCGATGGCGTCGAGCGCGCGGTTGCGAGCCAACCCTATGCGTTGTCGTCGCCGCAGCCGGGCTGGGCGGAAATTGCCCCCGACGTGTGGTGGCAGGCGCTCGTGCGCGCCGCTGCGCGGCTGCCGGCCGGTGAGCGCGCGCAGGTCGCGGCGATCGGCTTCTCCGGCCAGATGCATGGCGTCGTGCTGATCGACGCGGCCGGGCAGCCGGTGCGGCCCGCGCTGTTGTGGCCCGATACGCGCGCGGTGCGCGAAGCGGACGCGGCCGACTGGCCGGACGCGCCGAATCCCGTCGCGCCCGGCATGGCGGGCCCCCTGTTGCGCTGGCTGGCCGCACACGAACCGCACGCGTTGCGGGACGCACGCTGGGCCGTGCAGCCGAAGGACTGGCTGCGCGTCGCGCTGGGCGGCGAGATCGCGGCCGATCCGAGCGATGCATGCGCGACGGCGCTCGCGACGCCGGACGGCGCGTGGGATTCGGCGCTGATCGACGCGCTGGGCTTGCCCGTCGACCGGTTCGCACCTGAGCGGGCGTCGGGTGCGCGCTGCGGTGTGCTCGATGCGACGGCGGCGGCGGCACTCGGGCTGCCGGCCGGCGTGCCGCTCGCGACGGGGGCGGCCGATACGGCGTGCGCGGCGCTCGGCAGCGGACTCGTCGCGGCCGGCGACGCGCTGCTGACCACCGGCAGCGGTGGCCAGATCGTCGTCCTCGCGGACAGGTTGCCGCCCGCACGGCGCGGGCTGCATCGTTATCGCACGGCGGCGGGCGGCGGCTATTACACGATGGCCGCGATGCAGAACGTCGGGCTCGCGCTCGAAGCCGTGCGCGGCTGGCTCGGCTATCCGGGCTGGCCGGATGCGTACGACGACGCGTTCGCCGGGCCGGCGTCGGAGCGGCTCTGCTTCCTGCCGTACCTGACGGGCGAGCGTTCGCCGTGGATGAATCCCGACGCGCGCGGCGGCTGGCTCGGTCTCGGGCTCGGCGACACGCGCGGCGCGATGATGCGCGCCGCGTTCGAGGGCGTCGCATTCGCGTTGCGCGCGGGGCTCGATGCGATTCGCGATGCGAACCGGGTCGATCCGGTGACGACGCTGCGCCTCGCCGGTGGTGGCTCGGTCGATCCGCGCTGGCGTCAGTTGCTCGCGGATGCGCTCGGCGCGTCGCTCGACGCGGTCGATTGCCCGAACGCCGCGACGCGCGGCGCCGCGCTGCTCGCGGGCGTCGCGATCGGACACTGGCGCGAAGACGCGCTGCGCACGCTGGCGCCGACCGCGTCGCCGGTCGCCGCACCGCACGACGATCGCGCGCTGGCCGCACGCCATGCGCGTTTCGTCGATCTGTATGCGCGAACGGATGCGTGGTTCACGACCGGCGTTTAAACTCGGGCACTTGTCCTGTCGCGCCAGCGGTGACGCGTCGCGGCAAGCCGGCGGCTGTTTCCCGCACGCGACGGGCGGCGGGATCGGGGATCATGACGGGCACGCTCCGGTATCGCCGTGTCGCGCGGCACGGCCCGACCTGATCACGCACGCGCTGCCGCTCGAGACGCTCCCCGGCGGCGCCGACCCGATGAAGACGGGCGAATCGATTCGCCCGATCGTGCTGTATTGAACGGAAGGGAACTCCATGCTCGAACTCGTTACTTCGCATGCTTGCCACGGTGGCGAGCAACGCTTCTATCGCCACGATTCGAAGGCGATCGGCCTGCCGATGAAGTTCTCGGTGTACCTGCCGCCGCAGGCCGCGCACGGGCGCGTGCCGGCGCTGTTCTATCTCGCGGGGCTTACGTGCACCGAGGAGACGTTCGCGATCAAGGGCGGCGCGCAGCAGTACGCGGCGCAGCACGGCCTCGCGCTCGTGATGCCCGATACGAGCCCGCGCGGCGCGGGCGTGCCGGGCGAGACCGATACATGGGATTTCGGCGTCGGCGCGGGTTTCTATGTCGACGCGACGCAAGCTCCGTGGTCGACGCATTACCGGATGGAATCGTACGTGACGGGCGAGTTGCGCGAGCTTGTCGCGGCCGAGTTGCCGATCGACGGCACGCGGCTCGGGATCTTCGGCCACTCGATGGGTGGGCACGGCGCGCTGACGCTCGCGCTGCGTCATCCCGACCTGTACCGATCGGTGTCGGCGTTCGCGCCGATTGCCGCGCCGACGCGTTGCCCGTGGGGCGAGAAGGCGTTCTCGGGCTACCTCGGCGACGATCGCGACGCGTGGAAGCAGCACGACGCGAGCGAACTCGTCATGCGCGCGGATGCGCCGAAGTTCGCGGACGGCATCCTCGTCGACCAGGGCCTCGCCGATCAATTCCTCGCGAACCAACTGAATCCGGACGTATTCGAAGCCGCGTGCGCGAAGGCCGGCCAGCCGCTGACGCTGCGCCGCCATGCGGGCTACGACCACGGTTACTACTTCATCTCGACGTTCATCGCCGCTCACATCGCGCATCACGCACGCGTGCTCGCACTGTGAGCGGGGTGCGGCACGCGTGACCCGCGGTGCGCGCCGCACGTCGCGCGCGCATGCAAAAACGCCGGCGGCCTTTCGGCTACGCCGGCGTTTTGGTTTTCGCCGCTCGACGATCAGTGGCGCCGCAACAGGCTCGCGCCATATACGAGCGCGGACAGCGCGGTGATCCAGAAGCTCGTCGGCCAGTCGGTGTGATACGCGAGAGCGATCCCGGCCCACGCCTCGAACAGCGCGAACAGCGCGGCGAGCAGCACACCGGTCGACAGCCGCGTCGACACGTTTTGCGCGGCCGCGGCCGGCCCGACCAGCAGCGTGAACACGAGCAGCACGCCGACGATCTGCGTTGCCGCCGCCACCGCGAGCGCGCACACCGCGAGGAACAGCACCGACACCGTGCGCAGCGACACGCCCTTGGCTTCGGCCAGCTCAGGCTGCAGCGACGCGAACAGCAGCGGCCGCGCGATCAGCGCGAGCGCGACGAGGCTCACCGCGCCGATGCCGGCCAGCACCGCGAGCGTGTCGCGGCTGACCGCGAGCACGTTGCCGAACAGCAATGCGGTGACCTGCGTCGCGAACGACGTATAGAAGTGCAGGAACAACAGGCCGAAGCCGAGCGCGCCGGACAGGATCACGCCGATCGCGACGTCGCGGCCCGCGAGTTTTTCGCCGAGCGCGCCCATGCCGATCCCGGCCGCGAGCGTGAAGCCGACCATCCCCCAGATCGGCGAGATGCCGAGCAGCACCGCGCCCGTCGCGCCGGTAAAGCCGACGTGCGACAGCGCATGGCCGGCGAAGGTTTGTCCGCGCAGCACCAGGAAGTAGCCGACGATGCCCGCGAGCACCGCGACGATTCCCGACGCGGCGAACGCGTTGATCATGAAGTCGTATTCAAACATCGTGCGAATGCCCGGGATGAGCATGTCCGTGGTGGTGATGGCCGTGTCCGCCGCCACCGCCGTGCGAGTGGCCGTCGTCGTCCTCGTGTTCGTGGTCGTGCTTCTCGATCTCGACGTCGCCCGACATCACGAAGATCTTGCCGTTCACGCGCATCACGTCGATCGGCGAGCCGTAGAGCCGCGACAGCACCGGCCTGGTGATGACCTCGTCGACGGTGCCGAGCGCCGCGACGCCGTTGCCGAGATACAGCACGCGGTCGAGCGCGTTCAGCAGCGGATTCAGTTCGTGCGCGGAGAACAGCACGGTGATGCCGAGCTCGCGCTGCACGTTGCGCACGAGTTCGACGACGCCGCGCTGGTGGTTCGGGTCGAGGCTGATCAGCGGTTCGTCGAGCAGCAGCAGCTGCGGATTGCCGAGCAGGCATTGCGCGAGCAGCAGGCGCTGCCGCTCGCCGCCCGACAGCTCCGACAGCGGCCGGCGCGCGAGCGTCTGGCCGCCGACGAGGTCGAGCACGCGGTCGACGTCGCGCCGCGTCGCGGCGTTCGCGTGCGGCAGCCCCCAGCGGTGGCCGTCGGCGGCCATCGCGACGAAGTCGTAGCCGCGCATCCGGCGATTCGCGAGGCCGCTTCTGATCTGCGGCATGTAGCCGATCGACGCGTTGCCGCGCGCGACCGGCACGCCGCCGACCGACAGCGTGCCGCCCGTGACGGGCACGAGACCGAGCACCGCGCGCATCAGCGTCGTCTTGCCCGCGCCGTTCGGCCCGAGCACGCCGACGAATTCGCCGGGCTCGATCGAGAAACTCACGTCGCGAAGGATCGTGCGTCCGCCCAGTTCGAGCGTGACGCGATCGAGTGCGAGTGCGTGGGGAGTGTCGGTCATGGTGTTGACTGGGTCACTTCTTGCTGGCGGAAAGCGCGGCCGCGAGCGCGTCGAGCTGGCCGGCCATCCATTGCTGGAAGGTCTTGCCGGCCGGCTGCGTCTCGGTGACGCTCACGCCCGGCACACCGCTGTCGCGCGCGATCTTCAGCAGGCGCTTGGTCATCGGCGCTTCGGCCTGGCTGTTGTAGATCAGCACGCGCACCTGTTTCTTGCGCAGGTCGTTCTCGAACGCGGCGACGTCCTGCGCGCTGGCTTCGGTGTCGTTCATCGTCGCAAGCTGGAAGCGCTGGTTGCGCATGTCGAGGCCGATCGCGTCGGACATGTAGCCGAACACCGGCTCGGTGGCCGTCACCGGCACGCCCTTGTATTGCGCGCGCAGCGCGGCGACCTTGTCGTCGACGGGCTTCAGCGACGCGACGAACTTCTGCAGGTTCGCGTCGTAGTCGGCCTTGTTCGCCGGATCGGCACGGCCGAGCTCGGCCGCGATCGCGCGCGCGGCGGCCGGCATGGTCGCCGGGTCGTACCACAGGTGCGGGTTGTCGCCGGCCTTCTTGCCGACGAGATCCGCCACGACGATCGTCGCGCGCTTCGCCTGCTTCGATGCGCCGAGCAGTTTGCCCATCCACGGATCGTAGTCCGCGCCGTTGTAGATCACGACCTGCGCGTGCTGCAGCGCGCGCGCGGTCTTCGGGCTCGCTTCGAACAGGTGCGGATCCTGGTCGGGATTGCTGAGGATGCTGGTCACCGCGACATGGCGGCCGCCGATCTGCGATGCGACGTCGCCATAGAAATTCTCGGCGGCGACCACATTGACGGTCGCGGCCTGCGCGAAGGCGGGTGAGGCGATCGACAGCGCGGCGGCCGCGGCGGCGAACAGACGAGCAAGCGGCAGGGCACGCCGCGGCGCGCGCTTCAGGGCAATGGACATGAAACTCCTCGTTGGAAGGGGCGGCGCGTGCGCCGCGCGTATGCGGTGTCAGCGTTGCGCGGGCTTGCCCTTGCAGTGCCCGCACAGGCCGTTCAGCTCGACGACCTGGTGGTGGACTTCGAACCCGTGCGCGGGCGCGCTCGCTGACAGCTGTTTCGCGAGGTCGCTGCCCGGAATCTCGACGGTCTCGCCGCACGAGTCGCAGATCAGGAACTGCCCTTCGTGCGGCACGCCGATCTCGCAGCACGCGAAGAACGCGTTCTTCGATTCGATCCGGTGGATGAAGCCGTGCTCGACGAGGAAATCCAGCGCGCGATAGACGGTCGTCGGCGGCACGCGGCCGCGCTGCGGCTCGAGCTCGGCGAGCAGGTCGTACGCGCCGATCGGGCGCTGCGCGGCCAGCACGCGTTCGTAGACCTGGCGGCGCAGCGGCGTCCACGCGAGCCCGTGCTCGGCGGCGAATGCGTCGGCCCGGGACAGCCGGGCGTCGATGTGCGATGAGGTGGCCATGGCGTGGAGCTGGCAATGAGACGAAGTATCGCGATGATATAACGTATCTTCTCATCGTGCAGCCCGAATTCTGCCCCGCGCACCGGCTGTGTCCCCTTCATCGCCGTTTCAGCCGCGCCGCACCCAGCGCGCCGCGCCTTGCCGGGCGCGGTTCTCCGCGCCCGGCAAGGCGCAGTCGTGCCGCAGCGCATCATCGAAAGCCGCCGTGTCGCCTTGACAGCGTGAATCGCGTATCCGATCATTCGACCAACAAGAGAGCAATTGATCGGTCGGCGAGCGTTCGCTCACCTCGCGGCCTTCGTACAGCAGAACGAACCGGAGACAACCAGTGAGACTGGAAGACAAGGTCGCGATCCTGACGGGTGCGGCCAGCGGCATCGGCGAAGCGGTCGCGCAACGCTATCTGGACGAGGGCGCGCGCTGCGTGCTGGTCGACGTGAAGCCCGCGGGCGGTTCGCTCGCACGGCTGATCGAGGCGAACCCCGGCCGCGCGGTGGCCGTCACCGCGGACGTCACGCGACGCGACGATATCGCGCGGATCGTCGCCACCGCCGTCGAGCGGTTCGGCGGCGTCGACATCCTGTTCAACAACGCGGCGCTGTTCGACATGCGCCCGATCCTCGACGAATCCTGGGACGTGTTCGACCGGCTGTTCGCGGTCAACGTGAAAGGGCTGTTCTTCCTGATGCAGGCCGTCGCGCAGCGGATGGTCGAACAGGGGCGCGGCGGCAAGATCGTCAACATGTCGTCGCAGGCCGGGCGTCGCGGCGAGGCGCTCGTTTCGCACTACTGCGCGACCAAGGCCGCGGTGATCAGCTACACGCAGTCGGCCGCGCTCGCGCTCGCGCCGCACCGGATCAACGTGAACGGCATCGCGCCGGGCGTGGTCGACACACCGATGTGGGAGCAGGTCGATGCGCTGTTCGCGCGCTACGAGAACCGGCCGCTCGGCGAGAAGAAGCGGCTCGTTGGCGAAGCCGTGCCGCTCGGCCGGATGGGCGTGCCGGGCGACCTGACGGGCGCCGCGCTGTTCCTCGCGTCGGCCGACGCCGACTACATCACCGCCCAGACGCTGAACGTCGACGGCGGCAACTGGATGAGCTGACATGACGCCGCTCGCACGCGCAACCCGGGCGTCCGCGCCGCGTGCGGCCGCCGCCGCACGAGGGCACGCATGATGGCCGAAATCGTCGTGGCCGGCGAACTGCTGGCCGAATTCGTCGCCGCCGAGCGTGGCCAGGGTTTCGACACGCCGGGCCTGTTCGCGGGCCCGTTTCCGAGCGGTGCGCCGGCGATCTTCGCCGACCAGGCCGCGCGGCTCGGCGCGCGCGTCGCGTATGCGGGCTGCGTCGGCCGCGATGCGTTCGGCGACGCGATCGTCGCGCGGCTCGAGCGCGACGGCGTCGACGTCGCGCGCATCCGTCGTGTCGCGCGTCCGACCGGCACCGCGTTCGTCGCGTATCGCGACGACGGTTCGCGCAGCTTCGTGTTCAGCCTGTCGACCAGCGCGGCCGCGTGCGTCGACGCATCCGACGTCGACACCGCGATGTTCGACGGTTGCCGCTACTTCCATGTGATGGGCTCGTCGCTGACGAGCGAATCGGCGATCGCGGCCGTCCAGCGCGGCGTGATCGAAGCGGCGCGCGTCGGCGCGAAGGTGTCGTTCGACCCGAACGTGCGGCCCGAGATACTGAGCTTCCGTCCGATGCGCGCGGCGCTCGACACGATGCTCGCCGCTTGCCATCTGTTTCTGCCGAGCGAGGCCGACCTGCCGTTCTTCTGCGGGCCGCAGCCAGCCGAGCGCGCGATCGCCGGGCTGCTCGCGACGCATCCGCTGCTCGAGCGCGTCGTGCTCAAGCGTGGCGCGGCCGGCAGCGCCGCGTTCGAC
Organism: Burkholderia sp. PR2; assembly: GCF_052372875.1. Lineage (NCBI taxonomy): Bacteria > Pseudomonadati > Pseudomonadota > Betaproteobacteria > Burkholderiales > Burkholderiaceae > Burkholderia > Burkholderia sp. PR2. The sequence continues at coordinate 2,720,472 of NZ_JBQRWH010000004.1, read as the reverse complement.
CGTGCGAGCCGTGTGGACGTGCCGGCCTGGCCGGTCGACGAACTCGATCCGACCGGTGCCGGCGACTGCTTCGGCGGCACGTTGGTCGCGAGCCTCGTCGCCGGCCTGCCGATCGACGTCGCGCTGCGCCGCGCGAACGCGGCCGGCGCGATCGCGGTCACGCGGCGCGGCCCGATGGAGGGCAACAGCAGCGCGACTGAAATCGACCGCTTCCTGACCGAACGAGGTATCGCATGTCCGGCCTGACCCCCGTCGCCGAACGCCCGCGCAACGCGCACGCCGACGCCGTGCTGCGGATGATCTTCGATGCGAACCGCGCGGATGCGCAGCGCGGCATCTATTCGATCTGCAGCGCGCACCGGCTCGTGCTGGAGGCCGCGTGCGAGGCCGCGCGCGCGGACGGCTCGCCGCTTCTGATCGAGGCGACCTGCAACCAGGTGAACCATCTCGGCGGCTACACGGGCATGACGCCCGCCGATTTCCGGCGCGACGTCGATGCGATCGCGCAGCGCTGCGGGCTCGCGCCGTCGGCGCTCGTGCTCGGCGGCGACCATCTGGGCCCGAACCCGTGGCGGCACCGTCGCGCGGCCGATGCGATGCGCGAAGCGGCCGCGATGGTCGCCGCGTATGTCGAAGCCGGGTTCGAGAAGATCCACCTGGACGCGAGCATGGCGTGCGCGGACGATCCGGAGCGGCTCGACGACCGGACGATTGCCGCCCGCGCGGCCGAGCTGTGCCGCGCGGCCGAAGACGCGGCGGCGCGCGCCGGCCTTGCGCCCGTCTACGTGATCGGCACCGAGGTGCCGACGCCGGGCGGCGAAGTGGCCGGCGACACGGGCGGCGATGGGATCGCGCGGATCGCGGTCACGCGCAGCGACAGCATCGCCGCGACGCTGGACGCGCATCGCGCCGCATTCGCGGCGGCGGGGCTCGACGACGCATGGACGCGCGTGGTCGCGATTGTCGCGCAGCCGGGCGTCGATTTCGACGATCGCCACGTGCTCGACTACGACAGCGCGAAGGCCGCGTCGCTTGGTGCGAGCATCCTGCGCACGCCGCGCCTCGTGTTCGAAGCGCATTCGACCGACTACCAGACCGAAGGCGCACTCGCCGCGCTCGTGCGCGACCACTTCGCGGTGCTGAAGGTTGGGCCCGCGCTGACCTTCGCGTTGCGCGAGGCGCTGTTCGCGCTCACCTTCATCGAGGACGCGCTGATCGTCGACGTCGCGCAGCGCTCGCGGTTGCGCGACGTGGTCGACGCCGCGATGCGCGCGCAACCCGAGCACTGGGCGCCGTATTACCGCGGCGACGAAACCGAGCAGCGGCTCGCGCGCCAGTTCAGCTACAGCGACCGGATCCGCTACTACTGGCTGCAGCCGGCCGTCGCGGCGGCGGTCGAGCAGTTGTTCGACAACCTTGCGCGGCAGCCCGTGCCCGAGACGCTCGTCGCGCAGTGGCTGCCGGACGTGTACGCGGCTTGCCGCGCGGGCGGCCTCGCGAGAGAGCCGCGCGCATGGGTGCGCCACCGGATACGCGACGTGATCGCGCACTATGCGCGCGCGTGCGGGATGCAGCGGCCGTCGTGACGGGTCGCGAAGGAAACACGGCAACACGAAACAAGCAACACGCAATACGCAACACCGACGACAGTTCGAACAATCACAGGAGACATGCCATGCAACGAAAGATGCTCGATGCCGCCGCACGCTGCTTCGCCGGAGCCGCGCTCGCGACGGCTGCGTGCGCGGCGTCGGCCGGCACGCTGACGATCGCGACGCTGAACAACCCGGACATGATCGAGTTGAAGAAGCTGTCGCCGGCGTTCGAGAAGGCGAACCCGGACATCAAGCTGAACTGGGTGATCCTCGAGGAAAACGTGCTGCGCCAGCGCGCGACCACCGACATCACGACCGGCAGCGGCCAGTTCGACGTGATGGCGATCGGCACGTATGAAACGCCGCAGTGGGGCAAGCGCGGCTGGCTCGCGCCGATGACCGGACTGCCCGCCGACTACGACCTGAACGACATCGTGAAGACCGCGCGCGACAGCCTGTCGTACAACGGCCAGCTGTATGCGCTGCCGTTCTACGTCGAAAGCTCGATGACGTTCTACCGCAAGGACTTGTTCGCGGCGAAGGGGCTGAAGATGCCCGACCAGCCGACCTACGACCAGATCGCCGAATTCGCGGACAAGCTCACCGACAAGTCGAAGGGCACCTACGGCATCTGCCTGCGCGGCAAGGCCGGGTGGGGCGAGAACATGGCGTACGTGTCGACGGTCGTGAACACGTTCGGCGGGCGCTGGTTCGACGAGAACTGGAACGCGCAGCTGACGTCGCCGGAATGGAAGAAGGCGATCAATTTCTACGTGAACCTGCTGAAGAAGGACGGCCCGCCGGGAGCGAGCTCGAACGGCTTCAACGAGAACCTGACCCTGACCGCATCGGGCAAGTGCGCGATGTGGATCGACGCGACGGTCGCGGCCGGGATGCTCTATAACAAACAGCAGTCTCAGGTCGCCGACAAGGTCGGCTTCGCGGCCGCGCCGGTCGCCGCCACGCCGAAGGGCTCGCACTGGCTGTGGGCGTGGGCGCTGGCCGTGCCGAAGACGTCGAAGCAGCAAGATGCCGCGCGCAAGTTCATCGCATGGGCGACGTCGAAGCAGTACATCGAGATGGTCGGCAAGGACGAAGGCTGGGCGTCGGTGCCGCCGGGTACGCGCGCGTCGACCTACCAGCGCCCCGAGTACAAGGCCGCCGCGCCGTTCTCGGACTTCGTGCTGAAGGCGATCGAGACGGCCGACCCGAACGATCCGTCGCTGAAGAAGGTGCCGTACACGGGCGTGCAGTACGTCGGGATTCCTGAATTCCAGTCGTTCGGCACGGTGGTCGGGCAGGCGATCGCGGGTGCGGTGGCCGGCCAGATGACGGTCGACCAGGCGCTCGCCGCCGGGCAGGCCGCCGCCGATCGCGCGGTGCGCCAGGCCGGCTACAAGAAGTAACGCGGCCCCCGCCGTGCGCGCCGCCGCGCACGGTGCACGTCGCCGAAGCAGACAGGGCGGGCGGCCATTCGCGCCCGCGCCTCAACCGGAGGGACTCCGATCATGCGTCATTTGCGTCTTCCCCTGAGCCACGCGCCGTCGGTCGGCGATGCGTCGTCGCCGCCGGGCGCGCCGCGCCGCGCGCGCGGCGGCGCCAGCTGGCTGGTGTCACCGTCCGTCGCGGTGCTGCTGCTGTGGATGTCGATCCCGCTCGCGATGACGATCTGGTATTCGTTCTCGCGCTACAACCTGCTGAACCCGGACGTGAAGGGCTTCGCCGGGTTCGACAACTACCGCTTCCTCGCGACCGATCCGTCGTTCCTGCCCGCGATCTGGCACACGCTCGTGCTGATCGGCGCGGTGCTCGCGATCACCGTGGTCGGCGGCGTGCTGATGGCCGTGCTGTTCGACCGCAAGTTCTACGGGCAGGGCGTGGCGCGCCTGCTCGTGATCGCGCCGTTCTTCGTGATGCCAACGGTCGCCGCGTTGATCTGGAAGAACATGATTCTTCATCCGGTGTACGGGCTCGTCGCGAACGCGATGCGTGCGTTCGGGATGACGCCGATCGACTGGTTCGCCGACTACCCGCTCACCGCCGTGATCATCATCGTCGCCTGGCAGTGGCTGCCGTTCGCGTTCCTGATCCTGTTCACCGCGATCCAGTCGCTCGACCAGGAGCAGAAGGAAGCCGCGCGCATCGACGGCGCGGGCCCGATCGCGATGTTCTTCTACATCACGCTGCCGCACCTGAAGCGCGCGATCGCCGTGGTCGTGATGATGGAGACGATCTTCCTGCTGTCGATCTTCGCCGAGATCTACACGACGACGGGCGGCGGCCCCGGCAACGCGACGACCAACCTGTCGTACCTGATCTATGCGCTTGGCCTGCAGCAGTTCGACGTCGGCCTCGCATCCGCGGGCGGGATCATCGCCGTCGTGGTTGCGAACGTCGTGTCGTTCTTCCTGGTGCGGATGCTCGCGCGCAACCTGAAGGGAGAGTACGAGAAATGAGCGACCTGACCTTCGAAGGCCGGCGCGCGCCGGCCCCGTTCGACCGCGTGCGGCGCGCGCTGCCCGGCACGCTCGCATGGCTGCTCGCGCTGCTGCTGTTCTTCCCGATCTTCTGGATGGCGATCACCGCATTCAAGACCGAGCAGCAGGCGTATGCGTCGACGCTGTTCTTCATGCCGACGCTCGACAGCTTCCGCGAGGTGTTCGCGCGCAGCAACTACTTCGCGTTCGCGTGGAATTCGGTGCTGATTTCGGCTGGCGTCACGGTGATCTCGCTGCTGTTCGCGGTGCCGGCGGCCTACGCGATGGCGTTCTTCCCGAACCACCGCACGCAGAAGGTGCTGCTGTGGATGCTGTCGACGAAGATGATGCCGTCGGTCGGCGTGCTCGTGCCGATCTACCTGCTGTGGAAGAACGCGGGGCTGCTCGATACCGTGTCGGGCCTGGTGATCGTCTACACGCTGATCAACCTGCCGATCGCGGTCTGGATGACCTTCACGTACTTCAACGAGATCCCCAAGGACATCCTCGAAGCGGGGCGCATCGACGGCGCGTCGACGTGGCAGGAGATCGTCTACCTGCTGATGCCGATGGCGCTGCCGGGTCTCGCGTCCACCGCGCTCCTGCTCGTGATCCTGTCGTGGAACGAGGCGTTCTGGAGCATCAACCTGTCGAGCTCGAACGCCGCGCCGCTGACCGTGTTCATCGCGTCGTATTCGAGTCCGGAGGGGCTGTTCTGGGCGAAGCTGTCCGCAGCTTCGTTGCTGGCCGTCGCGCCGATCCTGATCGTCGGCTGGCTGTCGCAGAAGCAGCTCGTGCGCGGGCTCACGTTCGGGGCGGTCAAATGAGCGCGGCCGGCGAAGGCATGGGCGGAAAAGGCGCGGTCGGCCACGGGATGAACGTGCTGATCTGCGATTGCGACGGCGTGCTGATCGACAGCGAGGCCGTCGCCGCCGACGTGATCGTGCGCGAGCTGGACGCGCGCTGGCCGGGCGTCGACGCGCGGCCGGCGGTGATGCCGCTGCTCGGGCTGCGCATCGAGTGCGTGCTGGCCGGCGCGAGCGAGGCGGTCGGCCGCACGCTGACGGCGGGCGACGTCGACGCGATCCGCCGCGCGGTCGAGGCGGCGGCCGTCAACGCGCCGATGGTCGACGGCATCGATGCGGCACTCGCCGCGATCGGTCTGACGACGGCATGCGCGAGCAACAGCTACCGCGCATACGTCGAGGCGGCGCTCACCCGCACCGGCCTCGCGCGCTTCTTCGGCGACCGGCTGTTCTGCGCGGACGCCGTCGCCAGGCCGAAGCCCGCGCCCGACGTGTATCTCGCGGCCGCACACGCGCTCGGCGCGGTGCCCGCGCAATGCCTCGTCGTCGAGGACAGCGTGACCGGCATCACCGCGGCCGCCGCGGCCGGCATGACCGTGCTCGGCTTCATCGGCGGCGGGCATGCGTCGGCCGCGCAGATCGACGCGCTGCGCGGGATCGGCGCGCGTCACGTATTCGACGACATGCACGAGCTGCCCGGCTACGTCGCGCGCTGGCAGGCGACGGGTGCCGTGCTGCCGAACTAACCTGGCAAGATTGCGCGCCGCGTCGAACGCGGCGCATCACGAACGAACGGAGACAGATCATGGCAAGCGTGCTCCTGCGCAACATCGCGAAGCGCTACGACGACACCGAAGTGCTGCGCAACGTGAACCTCGACATCGCCGACGGCGAATTCGTCGTGTTCGTCGGGCCGAGCGGCTGCGGCAAATCCACGCTGATGCGGATGATCGCCGGCCTCGAGGACATCTCGAGCGGCGATCTGCTGATCGACGGCGCGAAGGTCAACGACGTGCCGAGCGCGAAGCGCGGCATCGCGATGGTGTTCCAGTCGTATGCGCTGTACCCGCACATGACGCTGTACGACAACATGGCGTTCGGCCTGAAGCTCGCCGGCGCGAAGAAGCCCGAGATCGACCAGGCGGTGAAGCAGGCCGCGAAGATCCTGCACATCGATCACCTGCTCGACCGCAAGCCGAAGCAGCTGTCGGGCGGCCAGCGACAGCGCGTCGCGATCGGCCGCGCGATCACGCGCAAGCCGAAGGTGTTCCTGTTCGACGAGCCGCTGTCGAACCTCGACGCCGCGCTGCGCGTGAAGATGCGGCTGGAATTCGCGCGGCTGCACGACGAGCTGAAGACGACGATGATCTACGTGACGCACGACCAGGTCGAGGCGATGACGCTCGCCGACAAGATCGTCGTGCTGTCGGGCGGCGCGGTGCAGCAGGTCGGCACGCCGAACGCGCTGTATCACGCGCCGGCGAACCTGTTCGTCGCAGGCTTCATCGGCTCGCCGAAGATGAACTTCCTGAAGGGCACCGTCGAGTCGGTCGATGCGACTGGCGTGCTCGTGCGTTTCGACAGCGGCGAGACGCAGCGCGTCGCGGTTGATGCGGCCGGGTTGCAGCGCGGTGCGGCAGTGACGGTCGGCGTGCGGCCCGAGCACCTTCTGGTGGGCACGGCGGCCGCGGGCGTTGCCGCGCGGACGATGGCCGTCGAGTCGCTCGGCGATGCCGCGTATCTGTATGCGGAGTCGGCGGTCGCGCCCGACGGCCTGATCGCGCGGATTCCACCGCTCGACACGTATCGCAACGGCGAGGCGCTGCACGTGCACGCGCAGGCCGAGCACTGCCATCTGTTCGACGAGCACGGGCAGGCGTTGCGCCGGCTGAGCCCGCACGCGAAGGCGGCGTGACGGTCGACTTCGGTCAGAGGTGCAGGTGCGCGGCCATGTAATCGACGAATGCGCGCAGCTTCGGCGTCGGATGGCGGCCTGACGGCCACAGCGCGTAGAACGGCGTGCGGCTCGCGACGTGTTCGTCGAGCACCGCGCGCAGCGCGCTGTCGTCAAACCGCGCACGAAGAATTCGGGCAGGCACGCGTTTCCGGCGCCGCGCGCGGCCTGAATGTTCGACCGCGGCGTCAGTCCGCCTTCGCGTCGAGCGCGGCGCGCGCGCAGGTCTCGTCGGTGACGAGCCCCGACAGCCAGCCGCCGCGCAACGCGGCGATCACGGCGTCGCGCTTCTTCGGGCCGCCGGCGAACGCGATCGTCGGGCGCTTCGGCGGCGTGTCGAGCGCGACGCTCGTGACGCGCGCGCTGGTCGACACGTCGACCAGCTTGCCCTGCGCATCGATCGGCACGCCGAGCAGTTCGGCCACCGCGCCGCGCGCGGTCATCTCGTCGCGTTCCTGTTCGGTGATGAAGCCGTCCTCGTAGAGCGGGCAGTGCGGGCCGATGTTGCCGATCCCGACGAACGCGACGTCGGCCTGCGCCGACAGCGCGTCGACGATCCGGTACAGCCGGTGATTGCACCATTGCGCGCGCTCGGCGTCGCTGTCGGCGAACAGCGGCGCGGGCAGCAGGAAGTGCTTGCCGCCGGTTTTTTCGGAAATGTACTGCGCGACGTCGTAGCGGTTCGACGAGCCGTCGGCCGCGATCGCGCCGACCATCGACACGAGCCGGTGCTGCGGCCGCTCGATCTGCGCGATCTGCGCGACCACGGCCTTCAGCGTCCGGCCGCTGCTGACGGCGATCACCATCGGTCGCGTCTCGTTCAGGTAGCGCTCCATCACCTGCGCGCCGGCGACCGCGAGCTTGCGGTCGATCGCTTCCGGCGCGTCGGCATCGACGGGCACGACTTCGCACATCGCGAGCCCGTAGCGCTTCGACAGCTGCGCGCCGAGGTCGAGACAGTCGGCGAGCTGATGATCGACGCGCACGCGGATCAGATTCTTCTCGACCGCGAACGCGACGAGGCGCTGCGCGACCGGGCGCGACACCTGCAGCTTCTCGGCGATTTCGTTCTGCGTGTCGCCCGCGACGTAGTAGAGCCACGCGGCACGCGTGGCGAGATCGAGTTTTTCTGAGGACTTGGACACGATAGCGGTTCGGTTCGGATCTGGGCCGGCCGTCGGGCGGCGCAACGGGCATCCACTGTAACGCATGCCGGGTGCGCGGCCGACGGCCGCTGCGCGTCGCCGCTTACGCGAGCCGCGCGCGCGACGGTTCGTAAAGCGGGCGCACGTGGCGATACAGCGCGCGGAACGCGTCGAGGCGCTCGCGCAGCAGCGTATGACGGCCGGCATCGGGCGCGTATTCGGCGCGCACCGGCGGCTTGGTCAGCACGGCATGCGGATCGCCGCCGACGGCGAGCCAGCCCAGGCGTGCGGCGCCGAGCGCCGCACCGGTTTCACCGCCACCGTGCTGGCACGTCCGTACGTTCAGTGCGTCGGCGATCAGCTGCGCCCAGAACGCGCTGCGCGCGCCGCCGCCGATCAGCGACAGACGGTCGGTTTCGACGCCGGCCGCATGCAGCGCGTCGAGGCCGTCCGCGAGGCCGAGCGTCACGCCTTCGAGCACCGCGTAGCCGAGGTGCGCGCGTTCGGTTGCATGCGTCATCCCGAAGAACACGCCCTGCGCATAAGGATCGTTGTGCGGCGTGCGTTCGCCGGAGAGGTAGGGCAGGAACAGCGGCGCCGTCGCGAGCGCGCCCGCGTCGAGCGCCTCGATTTCGGCGAGCAGCGCCGGCTCGTCCGTGCCCGTCAGCTTGCAGACCCAGCGCAGGCAGCTCGCGGCCGACAGCACGACGCTCATCAGCTGCCAGCGATCGGGAATCGCGTGGCAGAACGCATGCACGGCCGATGCGGAGTTCGGCATGAAGCGGTCGCCGACCACGCTCAGCACGCCCGACGTGCCGAGCGACACGAAGCCGTCGCCCGCGTGGATCGCGCCGATGCCGAGCGCGCTGGTCGCGTTGTCGCCGCCGCCGCCTGCCACCACGACGGCCTCCGACAGCCCAAGCTCGCGCGCGAGATCCGCGCGCAGCGTGCCGGACGGCGCGTTGCCTTCCACGATGCGCGGCATCTGCCCGCGCGTCATGTCGCACGCGGCGAGCAGCGCGTCGGACCAGTCGCGGCGCGCGACGTCGAGCCACAGCGTGCCGGCCGCGTCGGACGGGTCGGACACCTTCGCGCCGGTCAGACGGAAACGCAGGTAGTCCTTCGGCATCAGCACGCACGCGGTCGCCGCGAACACGTCGGGCTCGTGCTTCGCGACCCACAGCAGTTTCGGCGCGGTGAAGCCGGGCATCGCCAGGTTGCCGGCCAGTGCATGCAGATCGGGGGCGCGTTCGGTGAGCAGCGCGCATTCGTCGGCGCTGCGCATGTCGTTCCACAGAATCGCGGGGCGCAGCACGCGGTCGTCGCGGCCGAGCAGCACCGCGCCGTGCATCTGGCCCGACAGGCCGATCCCGCGCACCTGCGCGAATGCCTGCGGATGCCGTTCGCGCAGCGCCGCGAGCGCGGCGAGCGTGCCTCGCCACCAGTCCTCCGGATGCTGTTCCGCCCAGCGCGGGTGCGGCCGCGACACGCTGAACGGCGTGCCCGCGGTGCCGACCACCGTACCGTCCGGGGCAAGCAGCAGCACCTTCACTTCCGAGGTGCCGAGGTCGATGCCGAGATACATGAGCGATCCGTTCCGTCAGTGGGGAGCCGCTACTTTAGCCGCACGCATGCGTACATGCCAACGCAGGTTCGCCCGGATGCGCGGCCGCGGGCCGTCGCGCTTCAGCGCTGCGCGAGCCATGCGTCGACGCGGGCGAGCCCGGCGCGCAGCGCTTCGAACAGCGCCGCGTTGCCGGCGAGCGAGCCCCACAGCGCGCGGCTTGCGCACAGCGAGACGACCGGGTCGTCGGCTTCGACGATCGCGCGCGCGGCGCCGTCGTCCATCACGCCGTCCTGGTACGCATACGGCAGCAAGCCTCGCGCCCAGCGTTCGAGAAAGCGCAGGAACAGCGCCGGCAACACGGCGGTGGCGACCGGCGCCGCGCCGCGTGCGAGCGATTCGACGAACGTCGGCGCGATGAAGCCGGGAATCTTCGAGAAGCCGTCGGCCGCGACGCGCTGGTTCGTGTCGAGCACGTACGGGTTGCCGAAGCGTTCGAGCACGACGTCGCGGTAGCGTTCGAGATCGAGCGGGCTCGGGCTGAGACACGGGATCACGTCCTGCGTCACGTAGTCGTGCGCGAACCGGCGGATCGCCGCGTCGTGCGTGCCCTCGTGGATGTATGTGTAGCCCGCGAGCGTGCCGGCCCACGCGATGCAACTGTGCGTCGCGTTGAGGATGCGGATCTTCGCTTCCTCGTACGGGTGCACGTCGTCCACCAGCTCCGCGCCGGCCAGCTCCCAGCGCGGCCGGCCGGCCGCGAAGCGGTCCTCGATCACCCACTGGATGAACGATTCGCCCATCACCGGGCATGCGTCGTCGACGCCGGTGGCCGCGCGTACGCGCTCGCGCACGTCGGCGGTCGGGCGCGGCGTGATGCGGTCGACCATCGCGCTCGGCGTCGCGACGTGCGCATCGAACCACGCGAGCAGGCCGTCCTCGCCGCGCCGTTCGAGGAATTCGCGCATGCCCGCGCGAAAGCGCGCGCCGTTGTTGCGCAGGTTGTCGCAGCTCTGCAGCGTGAGCGGGCCCGCGCCGCGCTTCACGCGCTCGGCAAGCAGCGCCGCGAGCGCGCCGTACAGCGTCGTGCGCGCGCCCTGCAGGTCGGCCGCGAGATCGGCGTTCGCGAGGTCGAGCCGGTTGTGTTCGTCGAGGTAGTAGCCGCCTTCGGTCACGGTGAACGACACGATCCGGCATGCCGGGTCCGCGCCGGCGTCGATCAGCGCGGCGAGGTCGATCGACCACGGCAGCACGCGCGAGATCGCGCGGACCGTCTCGTATGCGCGCTCGCCCTGCGGCGTGACGGTTTCGAGCGTGTACGCGCCGTGCTGCGCGGCGAGCGCGTCCATCGTCGCGCGCATGTCGTCGCGGATGTTGCCGACGGTCAGCGACCAGCGTTCGTCGGCCGGCACGGCCGCGTTCACGCGATGCAGATACCACGCCTGGTGCGCGCGGTGGAAAGAGCCCGCGCCGATGTGCAGCAGCACGGGCGCGCGGGCGGAGGACGATTCGCTCATCCGGTGTCTCCTGTTCGTGCCAGTCTTTCCTGTTGAATACGATCATTTGCTCTTTGTGTGAGCGAATGATCGTATTCGGGCGAACGAAAGTCAAGGCGAGACACGGCATTTCGATGGTGCGCTGCGGCGGCGCGCGCGGCGCGAAAGGGGGAGCGGGATCAGCGCCCTTCGCGTGTGAGCGCGACGAGTTCGTCGAGCAGCTTGCCGGCCGGCCCCGGCAGGATCCCGTGGCGGCGCCGGAACGCGGTGAGCGTGCGCACCGCGACGACCTCGCGCACCGGCAGCGTGTCGATTGTGCCGGCGCGCTGTTCGGCGCCGTACATCGGTTCGGCCATCCAGCTCAGGAAGCCCGCATGCGCGACGAGGCTCTTCAGCGTCGTGACCGAGCGTGTCTCGACCGCGATGTCGGGCAGGGCAAGCCCGTGCGCGTCGAAGGTTGCGCGCATGTGGTCGAACGGCGCGGTGCCGCGCGGCGGAATCGCCCAGCGCGCGTGCAGCGTGTCGGCGAGCGTCGGCGCGCGACCGAGCGCGCGCAGCGGATGGTGCGGCGCCGCAACGATATGGCTGCGATCTTCCCAGCGGCACTCCGGAATCGCGACGATCTCGTCGGTGTCGGGCCCGTGCGCGGACAGCGCGAGATCGATCTCATGCTTGTTCAGCCCTTCCGCGAGCCGATCCCACACGCCTTCGAGAATCTCGACACGCAGGTTCGGCCAGCGGTCGAGCACGCGGCCGACCGCGACCGGCAGCACGAGGCTCGCGATGCTGCCCACCGCGCCGACCTTGATCGTGCCCTTCGCGAAGCCGCGCATCGCGTCGAGCTCCTCGCGCGCATGCTCGGCCTCGTGCTGCAGCAGCGTCGCGTGCGGCAGCAGCGCCTCGCCGAACGCCGTCAGCTGCACGCCTTTCGAATGGCGCTCGAACAGGGGCGCGCCGACCTGGTCCTCGAGCCGCTTCAGGATCCGGCTCAGCGCCGGCTGGGTCACGTGCAGCGCGTCGGCTGCGCGGCCGAGGCTGCCGCACGCGACGATGGTCGTGAATGCCCGCAATTGCCGGAGATCGAAAGTCATGCCGAACCGTAATGGCTTTTCGCAAAAAATACAGTATCCGTGAATGGCTCGCGCTTCGATACTGTGGAAACCGCCAAGCCACCGAGGAGACGCCCGAGCATGTCCGGCACCCCGTCCCATTCCGCCACACCGTCCGCCCCGATCACCGTCCGCGATGCCGTCATCGACCTGTTTCGCCAGTTCGGCATCGATTGCGTGTTCGGCAATCCTGGCTCGACCGAGCTGCCGATGTTCCGCGATTTCCCCGCCGATTTCCGCTACGTGCTCGGCCTGCAGGAGGCCGTCGTGGTCGGAATGGCGGACGGTCATGCGCAGGCCACCGGCAACGCGGCGGTCGTCAACCTGCATTCGGCGGCCGGCGTCGGCAACGCGATGGGCAACCTGTTCACCGCGTTCAGGAACCGCACGCCGCTGATCGTCACGGCAGGCCAGCAGGCACGCGCGATCCTGCCGTTCGATCCGTTTCTCGGCGCGACGCAGGCCGCCGAGCTGCCGAAGCCGTACGTGAAATGGAGCATCGAGCCCGCGCGTGCGCAGGACGTGCCGGCCGCGATCGCGCGGGCGTACCGGATCGCGATGCAGGAGCCGCGCGGGCCGGTGTTCGTGTCGATCCCGGTCGACGACTGGGACCAACCGGCCGAGCTGCTGCCGCGCCGTGACGTGAGCAGCGTCGTGCGGCCCGATCCCGATGCGCTCGCGCGGCTCGGCGACGCGCTCGATGCCGCGCGGCGTCCCGCGCTGGTGGTCGGCGCGGCCGTCGATCGGGCCGGTGCGTGGGACGACGTCGTGCGGCTCGCCGAGCGGCACCGGGTCAGCGTGTACGTCGCGCCGATGTCGGGGCGCTGCAGCTTTCCCGAGGATCATCCGCTGTTCGCCGGCTTCCTGCCCGCGATCCGCGAGAAGATCGTCGCGCGGCTCGACGGGCACGACCTCGTGTTCGCGTTCGGCGCGCCCGCGTTCACCTATCACATCGAGGGCTGCGGCCCGCACGTGCCGCCGGGCGCCAAGCTCGTGCAGCTCGTCGACGATCCCGGCATCGCCGCATGGACGCCGTCGGGCGACGCGGTCGTCGGCAACCTGCGGCTCGCGGCACGCGATCTGCTGGCCCGGCCGGCGCCGCGCGAGCGGCCGATGCCCGCGCCGCGGCCGATGCGCCCGCGCGCCGAAGCGCCGGCCGCCGGCGAACGGATGTCGGTGGCATTCGCGCTGCAGACGCTCGACGACGTGCGCGACGCGCACGACATCGTCGTCGAGGAAGCGCCGAGCGCGCGGCCGGTGATGCAGGCGCACCTGCCGTTCACGCGCAGCGGCACGTTCTACACGATGGATAGCGGCGGGCTCGGTTACGGGATGCCGGCCGCGGTTGGCGTCGCGCTCGCGCGGCCGGGGCGGCGCGTGATCGGGCTGATCGGCGACGGGTCGAGCCTCTATTCGATCCAGGCATTGTGGAGCGCCGCGCAGCTGAAGCTGCCGATCACGTTCGTGATCCTGAATAATCGGCGCTATGCTGCGCTGCAGGATTTCGCGCCGGTGTTCGGCTTCGGTCCTGACGATCCGGTGCAGGGTACCGATCTGCCCGACCTGGATTTCGTCGCGCTCGCGCAAGGGATGGGGTGCCGCGGCATCCGCGTCGCCGATGCCGCTCGCCTGCACGAAACGCTGACCGACGCGCTGCGGGCCGATACGCCGGTCGTCGTCGACGTCGAAGTTGCCTGACGCGCGTTGCGCGTCCTTCCGGAGAATCCATGCAAACCGTATCGATGCTGATCGGCGGCGAACGCCGCCAGTCGTCCAGCGGCGCGACCTTCGTGCGCCGTAACCCGCTCGACGGCGAAGTCGCGTCGGTCGCGCCCGCGGGCACGGTCGACGATGCCCGCGCGGCGGCCGACGCGGCCGCTCGCGCGTTTCCTGAATGGGCCGCGGTCGGCCCCGGCGCGCGCCGCGCGCTGCTGCTGAAGGCTGCCGCCGCGCTCGAGGCGAAGCACGAGCAGTTCGTCGCCGCGATGGCGGCCGAAACCGGCGCGTCGGCGCTGTGGGCAGGCTTCAACGTGCACCTTGCCGCGAGCGGGCTCGTCGAGGCCGCGTCGCTGACCACGCAGACCGGCGGCGAGCTGATCCCGTCCGACGTGCCCGGCTCGCTGGCGATGGGCGTGCGGCAGCCGGCCGGCGTGGTGCTCGGCATCGCACCGTGGAACGCGCCGGTGATCCTCGCGGCGCGTGCGCTCGCGCTACCGCTCGCTTGCGGCAACACGGTCGTGCTGAAGGGCTCCGAGCTGTGCCCCGTCACGCACGGGCTGATCGTCGAGGCGCTGCAGGAGGCCGGGCTGCCGCCGGGCGTCGTCAACTTCGTGACGAACGCGCCCGACGACGCGGGTGCCGTCGTCGATGCGCTGATCGCACATCCGGCCGTGCGCCGCGTGAATTTCACCGGCTCGACGCGCGTCGGGCGAATCGTCGCCGAAGCGTGCGCGCGTCATCTGAAACCGTCGGTGCTCGAACTCGGCGGCAAGGCGCCGTTCGTCGTGCTCGACGATGCGGATCTCGATGCGGCGGTCGCGGCGGCCGCATTCGGCGCATTCGCGAATTCCGGACAGATCTGCATGTCGACCGAGCGGATTGTCGTCGATGCGTCGATCGCCGACGCATTCGTCGCGAAGCTCGCCGCCAAGGCCGCTTCGCTGCCGCTCGGCGATCCGCGCCAAGGGCCGGTCGTGCTCGGTTCGCTGATCGACATGAAGGCCGTCGAGCGCTGCAACGCGCTGATCGACGATGCGCTCGCGCACGGCGCGACGCTGCTGTGCGGCGGCAAGTCGGACAGCACGCTGTTCCCGGCGACGCTGCTCGATCACGTGACGCCCGCGATGCGGATCTACGCGGAGGAGTCGTTCGGGCCGGTGAAGGGCATCGTCCGGGTCGACGGCGAGGCGGCCGCGGTCCGCTGCGCGAACGACAACGCGTTCGGGCTGGCTTCGGCCGTGTTCAGCCGCGACGTCGCCCGCGCGATGCGGGTCGCGGCGCGCATCGAATCGGGCATCTGCCACGTGAACGGCCCGACCGTGCACGACGAGGCGCAAATGCCGTTCGGCGGCGTGAAGGACAGCGGCTTCGGCCACTTCGGCGGCAAGGCCGGCATCGCCGCGTTCACGGACCTGCGCTGGATGACCGTGCAGACCGCGCCGCGCCAGTATCCATTCTGAGAGGCCGCAGACGATGAAGATTGCGATTCTCGGTGCCGGTGCGATGGGCTCGCTGTTCGGGGCGCTGCTGGCGGAGCACGGCGAGGCCGTCACGCTGATCGACGTGAACGATGCGCATCTCGATGCGATCCGTCGCGACGGGCTGCGCATCGACGACGATCGCGGCGAACGCCACATCCGCGCGCTGCAGGCCGTCCGGCCAGAAACGGCGAATGCGCAGGCAAGTGCATCGCCCGACATACCGTTCGATCTGCTGATCGTTTTCACGAAATCGCTGCACACGCGTGCGGCGCTCGAAGGCGTGCGCGCATTGCTGACCTCACGTACGTACGTGCTGACGCTGCAGAACGGCCTCGGCAATGTCGAGACGCTGAACGCGTTCGTGCCGCTCGAACGGATTCTGGTCGGCGTCACGACGTGGCCGGCCGACTTCGCCGGCGCCGGACACGTCCGCTCGCACGGTGCCGGCGCGATCCGCATGATGACGGCCGACGGTGCGGCGCGCCCGTTCGCGGCGGCTGTGGCCGACGCGCTGTCGCGTGCCGGGCTCGCGTGTTCGCTCGACGCCGACGTGTGGGCCGCGATCTGGGAGAAGGTCGCGTTCAACGCGGCGCTCAACACGCTGTGTGCGGCGACGGGCTGCACGGTCGACCAGCTCGGCCGTGAACCTGACGGCCCACGGCTCGCGCTCGCGATCGCGGCGGAGACGGCCGCCGTCGCGCGCGCGAAAGGCATCGCGGTGGACGGCGAACGCATCGCGCGCAACGTCGAGCATGCGATCCACGCGCATCGCGGCCATCGACCGTCGATGCTGCAGGACGTGCTCGCGGGCCGCCGCACCGAGATCGACGCGATCAGCGGCAAGATCGTCGCGGCCGCGCGCGAGACGGGTATCGCGGTGCCGCATACCGATACGCTGCTCGCACTCGTCAGGCTGATCGACGCGCGGCGCGACTGAGCATCACGCCGGCGGCGGGCTTGCGCCGCACGACGATACGGCCGCGCCGCATGCAGCCGATGTCGCCGGATCGGGTTGGATTGGACAAGACGCGGGGGCGGCGCCGATGCACGGACGCCGACTGACCCTGCAGCACGAGATCCGGGCACGCGCAAGCGCCAGCCCGGGCAACTGGAGACGCCATGAAAGTCATCGAATGCCGTTGCCTTGCCGCGCGCCGTGCGCGCACCTTGCCGCCGACGCGTGGCGCACGGGAGGTCGCATGAGCATGCGCGACGGATTGGAACCGCCCCCGGTCGACATCGGCGCGACGCTTGACGACGGACCGTTCACGACGATGCAGCGTTGCGTGGTGCTGCTCGCCGCGCTTGCGATCGTGCTCGACGGCTTCGACGGGCAGTTGATCGGTTTCGCGATTCCGGTACTGATCCGCGAATGGGGGATCACGCGCGGCGCGTTCGCGCCGGCGGTGGCCGCCGGGCTGATCGGGATGGGCATCGGCAGCGCGTGTGCGGGCTTCGTCGCGGACCGTTTCGGGCGCCGCCAGGCCGTGATCGGCAGCGTGTTCCTGTTCGGCATCGCGACCTGCGCGATCGGCTTCGCGCCGGATGTCGCGACGATCGCGATGTTGCGCTTCTGCGCGGGGCTCGGGATCGGCGGCGCGCTGCCGACGGCCACGACGATGACGGCCGAATACACGCCTGCGCGGCGCCGCACGATGATGGTGACGGCGACGATCGTCTGCGTGCCGCTCGGCGGCATGCTGGCCGGGCTGTTCGCGCACGAGGTGCTGCCGCGCTATGGCTGGCGCGGGCTGTTCTTCGCCGGCGGCGCGCTGCCGCTCGTGCTTGGCTTCGTGCTCGTGCGTGCGTTGCCCGAATCGCCGCGCTTCCTGGCACGCCGCCCCGCGCGCTGGCCGGAACTCGGCGCGCTGCTCGCGCGCATGCAGCGGCCGGTCGCGCCCGACGCCACGTTCACCGATCTGCGCGATGCACGCGCGCCCGGCGCACGAGGCGGGTTCGGCGCG
This sequence comes from Burkholderia sp. PR2, assembly GCF_052372875.1. Lineage (NCBI taxonomy): Bacteria > Pseudomonadati > Pseudomonadota > Betaproteobacteria > Burkholderiales > Burkholderiaceae > Burkholderia > Burkholderia sp. PR2. The sequence continues at coordinate 2,703,162 of NZ_JBQRWH010000004.1, read as the reverse complement.
CTGTTCGCCACCGGCCAGGCGCGCGACACGATCGCGCTGTGGTGCGCGTTCTTCATGTGCCTGCTCGCCGTGTATGCGGCGTTCAGCTGGCTGCCGACGATGCTGGCCGCGAGCGGACTGAGCGTGTCGGTCGCGGGCTCCGGGCTCACCGCGTACAACCTTGGCGGCGTGATCGGCGCGCTGCTGTGCGCATGGGCGATCACGCATGCGGGTTCGCGCTGGCCGCTCGCGCTCTGCAGCATCGGCGGCGCGGCGAGCGCGGTGTGGCTGATGGGGGTCGATGCGGGGCGCCACACGGGCTGGCTGATCGTCGGGCTCGGTCTGCACGGGCTGTTCGTCAACGCGGTGCAGTCGACGATGTATGCGCTGTGCGCGTACATCTACCCGACGGCGGTTCGCGCGACCGGCACCGCGAGCGCGCTCGCATTCGGCCGGCTTGGCGCGATCCTCAGCGCGTTCGCGGGCGCGATAGTCATCACCGCGGGCGGTGCGACGGCGTACCTGACGATGCTGGCCGCCGCGATGAGTGTGGTGTGCGTCGCGCTGCTCGCGATGCGGCGGCACATTCCGCGGCTCACGCGCGAACGCGCGTTGCCGCGCGAAGGGGAGGAACTGGCCCGCACGTCGTCGTGACGCGCGGGCGCATGACGCACGCGTACGTTACAGCGTGGTGCGTACGTGCCAGAGCTCGGGGAACAGCACGACGTCGAGCATCTTGCGCAGGTACGGCGCGCCGCTCGTGCCGCCGGTGCCCTGCTTGAAGCCGATGATGCGCTCGACGGTCGTCACGTGACGGAAGCGCCACTGGCGGAACGCGTCCTCGAGATCGACGAGTTCCTCGGCCATCTCGTAGAGCTCCCAGTGCTGCTGCGGGTGACGGTAGACTTCGAGCCACGCAGCCTCGACGGTCTCGTCGTGCCGCATCGGCTGCGTCCAGTCGCGCTCGAGCCGCTCGGGTGCGATCGGGAAACCGCGCCGCGCGAGCAGGCGCACGACCTCGTCATAGAACGACGGCGCCTCAAGCGTCGCGCGCACCTGTTCGAGGATGTCGGGCCGGTGCGCATGCGGCTGCAGCATCTGCACGTTCTTGTTGCCGAGCAGGAATTCGAGCTGCCGGTACTGATACGACTGGAAGCCCGACGACTGGCCGAGGTACGGCCGCATCGCCGAATACTCGGACGGCGTCATCGTCGACAGCACGTTCCACGCCTGCACGAGTTGCTCGAGAATGCGCGACACGCGCGCGAGCATCTTGAATGCGGGCGGCAGCGCGTCGCCACGCACCGCGTCGAGCGCGCCGCGCAATTCGAACAGCGCGAGCTTCATCCACAGCTCGCTCGTCTGATGCTGGATGATGAACAGCATCTCGTTGTGATCGGGCGACAGCGGATGCTGCGCGTCGAGGATCGAATTCAGCGACAGGTAGTCGCCGTAGCTCATCGACTTCGAGAAATCGAGCTGCGCGTTGTGCCAGCCGGCATCGCCCGAGGCATCGCCCGGCACGTGCGGTGCTTCGTGTGCCGGTTGGGCCGTGCGGGCGCCCGAGAACGGGCAGCCCGCCGGCGCATCGTCGCCGGGTGGCTGCATATGACCAGAATTCACGACTCTCTCCAGAATTGAATGACGGGGGCGCGGCGCGCAATCCGCATGGAACCGCGGTGCGCGCCGGGCAAAAAGCCGATCAGGTCACCGCGCCGCGCTCGGCGAACTCGGGTGCCTTCCACGCATCGGTGGCCAGGATGTCGCGCAGCGTCTCGACGGCATCCCACACGTCGACGAAGCGCGTATAGAGCGGCGTGAAGCCGAAGCGCAGCACGTACGGCTCGCGGTAGTCGCCGATCACGCCGCGCGCGATCAGCGCCTGCATCACCTCGTAGCCGTGCGGATGCTCGAAGCTCGCCTGCGAGCCGCGCTGGTGATGCGCGCGCGGCGTGACGAGCTTCAGCGACAGGCCCGCGCAGCGTGCCTCGACGAGTGCGATGAACGCATCGGTCAGCGCGAGCGACTTGCGGCGGATCGCGTGCATGTCGGTCTGCAGGAACACGTCGAGCCCGCATTCGACCATCGACATCGACACGATCGGCTGCGTGCCGCAGAGGAAGCGCGCGATGCCCGGATCGGGCGCGAAGCCCGGCTGCATCGCGAACGGCGCGCGGTGGCCCCACCAGCCCGACAGCGGCTGCGAGAAGTGCGCGTGATGACGGTGTGGCACCCACACGAACGCCGGCGAACCGGGGCCGCCGTTCAGGTACTTGTACGTGCAGCCGACCGCGCCGTCCGCATGCGCGCCGTTCAGGTCGACCGGCACCGCGCCGGCCGAATGCGCGAGATCCCACAGCATCAGCGCGCCCGCGTCGTGCGCGAGCTGCGTGACGGCCGGCATGTCGTGCATGTAGCCGGTGCGGTAGTTCACGTGCGTGATCATCGCGACGGCCGTGTCCGCGCCGAGCGCGCCGGGCAAGTCCGCCGGATCGTCGATCAGGCGCAGCTCATAGCCGCCGCCGAGCTGTTCGATCAGCCCTTGCGCGATGTACAGGTCGGTCGGGAAGTTCGAGCGCTCCGACACGATCACGCGGCGTTCCGGCGCGCGCTCGGCCTGATGGCGCAGCATCGCCGACAGCAGCTTGAACAGATTGATCGAGATGGTGTCGGTCACGACGGTCTCGCCGGGGGCGCCGCCGATCAGCGTCGCGAGCTTGTCGCCGAGGCGGCGCGGCAGCGCGAACCAGCCGGCGGTGTTCCAGCTGCGGATCAGACCTTCGCCCCATTCGGCGCCGATCACCTGTTGCGCGCGGGCGGCCGACGCACGCGGCTGCGCGCCGAGCGAGTTGCCGTCGAGATAGATCACGCCGTCGGGCAGCGCGAACTGGTCGCGCAGCAGGGCGAGCGGGTCGTCGCGGTCGAGGGCGAGCGCGTCTTCACGGGTCTTGATCATGATGTCGGGTCAGTGGTTCTCGGGTCAGTGGTTCGGTGAATCAGGAGGATCGGCCGGGCAGCGCACGCAGCACCGCACGCACGGGGCTCGCGTCGAGCGTCGCGAACTTCAGCGGCAGCGCGATCAGTTCGTAGTCGCCGGGCGGCACGTCGTCGAGCACGATCCCTTCGAGGATCGCCATCCGGTGCGCGCGCACGCGGTGATGCGCATCCATGGTCTTCGATTCCTGCGGGTCGAGCGACGGCGTGTCGATGCCGATCAGCTTCACGCCGCGCGCGGCGAGCAGGTCGACGGTTTCGGGCGCGACCGCGCAGAAGCCGCTATCCCATTGCTCGACGCTGGCACGCGCATAGGTGCGCAGCAGCACGCGCGGTGGCACGCCGTCCAGCGCGGCCTCGATGTCGGCCGGGCGCACGACCGGCGAGGCGCCGATGCAGTGGATCACGCGGCACGGGCCGAGATAGGTGTCGAGCGGCACCGCGCCGATCGGCGCGCCGTCGGCGTCATAGTGGAGCGGTGCGTCGCAGTGCGCGCCCGTGTGCGGCGACAGCGTCAGGCGCGCTACGTTGACCGGCGAGCCGGCCTCCATCCGCCAGACGCGTTCGACGGAAACCGCCGTGTCGCCCGGCCATACGGGGGTGGAGGGGCTGACGGGCGGCGAGATGTCCCAGAGTGTGTCCATGGCATGACGAATCGGTGAATCGATGCTTCGAATGATAGGCGGACGCTCGCAGAAAGTGCTTGCGAAATAAACATGGACAATCCGCTGGATTGGCAGATAATTCGAATCAGAGGGAAAACGGGGACCAAAAATGCACGCGATCACGCTTGATGCCACCGACTGCCGGATTCTGGCGGTACTGCAGGAGGAGGGCAGAATCAGCAATCTCGACCTGGCGGAACGGATCTCGCTTTCGCCGTCCGCCTGTCTGCGCCGGATGCGCCTGCTCGAGGAGCAGGGCGTGATCGAGCACTATCGCGCGTGCCTGAGTCGCGAGAAGCTCGGCTTCGAGCTCGAGGCGTTCGTGCAGGTGTCGATGCGCAACGAAGAGAATCAATGGCACGAGCGCTTCGCGGAAGCGCTGCGCGAATGGCCGGAGGTGGTCGGCGCGTTCGTCGTGACGGGCGAGAGCCACTATCTGCTCCGGGTGCTCGCGCACAACCTCAAGCACTATTCGGATTTCGTGCTGAACCGGCTCTACAAGGCGCCGGGCGTGATGGACATCCGTTCGAACATCGTGCTGCAGACGCTGAAGGACGAAGCGGGCGCGCCGGTCGGGCTGGCGCGCATGGGGTCGATCAAAGCGGTGTGAGGCCGTGGAAGCCGCCGCCGTGGAACACGAGCGGCGCTGCGGCATCCGACGCGGCACGCACGCCGCAGCGTTCCACTTCGCCGACGAAGATCACATGGTCGCCTTCGTCGTAGCGGCTGCGGTTGTGGCATTCGAACCACGCGAGCGCGCCGTCGAGCACCGGCATGCCCGAGTTGCCGGCCGCGTGCGCGATCCCTTCGAAGCGGTCGCCCTTGTAGGTCGAGAAGCGCTTGCACAGGTCGAGCTGCGACGCCGCGAGCACGTTCACCACGTAATGGCTGTTGTTGCGGAACACCGGGGTCGACGCCGATTTGTGCGCGAGGCTCCACAGCACGAGCGGCGGGTCGAGCGACACCGAGTTGAACGAGCTCGCGGTGATGCCGATCAGCTGCCCGGACGGCGCACGCGTCGTGATGACCGTGACGCCGGTCGCGAACTGCCCGAGCGCCTGGCGAAAGGCGGCCGAGTCGAAATCCGGCGGGGTGGCGTGGTTCATCGGGCGGCCATCCGGAACGAAACGGACGGGCGCGGCGCGCGGCGGCTGCAACGGGCGCGGCGGACGAAAGGCGACAAGGCCAGGGCGGTCGATTGGGAAGTGGTGCGCATGGCCCGATTTTAGCGGAATCGCGACCGCCGGACCCGTGCGGACGGCGCATCGCGGGGCTAGCGTGAGGTAGCGAACACTGTCGCGCGGCGCCGGCGTGGTGCTGGAACGGTCGTTCTCGCGCCTTTCGTTGCGCGCCGTCCGAGGCCGCTCCGCGAGCCGGGCGCTATCGCGCCGCCGCCAGCCTGAGCGACAGCGCGCCCGTCAGGATCAGGCTGGACGCCCACACCGCATCGAGATTGAACCAGCTCCGCGCGACGAACTTCAGCCCGAGATAGCGGTACACGAGCCACGCGAGCACGCCGCCCGCGCCGAACATCGCGGCTGCGTGCGCGGCCGCGACGACGAGTGCCATCCCGAGATGCGCATCGACGAGCGTGGTCGCCGCGCGATGGCCGGCGTCCCGGTCGAACCCGCAGAGCCCGAGGTAGATCGGCACCAGCATCAGCCCCGCGCCGTGCGCGAGCGCAACCGCGAACGACCATAGCCCGAGCCGCGCGGGCGGTATCCGCGCGAGCGCACGCGGATGCCGCCGCCGGATCAGCAGCACCACGCCGAAGCCGATCACGAGCACGCTCGCGCCGATCCGGATCGCCGACTGCCACGCAAGCAGCGCGGCAAGCAGCCCGAACGGCAGCATCACCATGAATACCGCGAGCGCATGGCCGAGCGCGAGATAGCCGAGCGCCGCAACGAGCGCGCCGCCGCGGCGCGTCATCAGCGCGTTCGACACCGCGAGCGGCCAGCCCATCGCCGGATTGAGCCCGTGATAGGCGCCGCTCGCGAGCACGGCCGCCCACAGCGCGAGCGGCGCGGAGAGGCCGGCGCTCAACGCTTGACCGACGGATAGCAGAACGAGTCGGTCGAGCAGTCGCCGCCTTCGAGCCGGATCTGGTGTGCGCGATAGCCGTCGGGGAAGTCGACCCAGTAGTCGTCGGCGAGCGTCAGCCCGCCGTCCGGCCCCGCATGCGCGAGCACCTGCGCGGCCGGCACGCCGTCCGGATAGAACTGGTCGTCCCACGTCGAGTAAAGCGAGTTGGTCCAGTACACGCGCCGGCCGTCGCGGCTGATTTCCACCATCTGCGGGCCGCCGGCGAACGCGCGGCCGTTCGTGTGCGGCGCGCGGCGCACGATCCCGCCGATACGCACCGACGCCGCGAGCACCGGATGATGCGGATCCGACACGTCGTACTGGCGCATCTCGCCGGTGCCCCAGCACGACACGTACAGAAAGCGGTCGTCGAGCGACAGGTCGATGTCGGTCACGAGCGGCGGCACCGCGCCGAAACCCTGGAGCAGCGGCGGCAGTTCGTCGGCCGCGGCCGGCTCGGGCGGAATTGTCGCGGTCTTCTTCACATGAAACTGGCCGCCTTCGCGCCACCAGGTCCAGATCGAGCCTTCGAGATTGGTCGTGTCGACCACGACGCCGACGAACCCGTATTCGCGCACCGGATCGTGCGCGGGCCGCACCTCGAGCGCCATCTGGTGCTGCGCGCCGAGATCGATCGTCTGCACGTTGCGCCGCGCGCGCAGGTCCCAGAAATGCAGCCGGTGCCCGTACTTGTTCGCGAGCAAGTCCTCCGGGACGATGCCCTTCTCGAATTGCGGCGGCAGCGCCCATTCGCTCGACACCATGTAGTCGCGCGGCAGGTTCCACCAGAAGTCGTAATGCTTGTCCTGCGAGCCGCGGTCGATCTCCCAGCGGCCGAGCACGTCGAAGGTCTCGCAGTCCATGATGAAGATGCCGGGCGCGCCGTCGGTGCCGTCCTTGCCCGCGCCGCCGAGCGTGCTTACGTAGATGCCTTCGGGGCCGCAATGAACCGTATGCGGCCGCGAATAGCCGGTCTTGGCGAACACCTCGTCGGGCTCGATGATCTTGTGGATGCGCGCCTGAGCCGGGTGCGGCTTCGTGTCGATCACGTAGATCCGCGACGAACGCAGGCCCGGGATGATCAGGAAGCGGCGTTCGAGGAATGCGTGGCCGGTCAGCGGCGACAGCGACGACGAACACGCATTCCAGCCGAAGTGGTGGAATTCGTCTCCGGTGTTCGGCATCGTCACCGTGTGCACGATCTTGCCGTAGGTCGCCGAGCCGGGTTTCACGTCGATCACGGCGAGCGCGTCGGGTCTGGAAAAATCGGGGCTCAGCAACAACGTATAGGCAAATTCCTCCGCCGGCGCCTGCATCGCAAGTTCCGGCGAAGCGTGAAATGTCGGGTCAGGCCGCATGCTCATCGTGGTGCCTCTCTCGGTCGTATCGGATCACGGGTGCACGGACGTTCGCTGCGAACGTGCGGGTCGAACAGGTTGCGTGACGGGAATGCCCCGGCGGCCGCGCGATCGAGGACGCGCGGTGCGGTGCATCAGGTCGGGAAAGCAGGGAAACGCGGTGCGCCGGATCGCCGCGCATGCGGCGCAACGGGCGCACGGCGGCGCGAGGGTGCGGTGAAAGCGACGGCGGTCGGGCCCGCGATGCGGGCGCTGTCTGCTGAGGCGTGCATATCGATGTTCCGGCGGATGATGTTGGCATCAGGACGGGCATGCATCGGACGCTGCGCGCAGCCGGACGGTGTGCCGTTGCGGCGAGGCGTGCCTAAGTGTAGACGAGAAACGCGCGGCCGGTGGTGCGCGGCGCGCATGCCGTTCTGCCGGATTCGCGCACGAGTGAGATACTTGAACGCTGCCGCTGCGCACCGGGCAACCGGGCCGCGGCGATACGGACCGGCGACCCCGGCGCGCGCCCGCGTGCCGGCCGTTGTCATCAACGAGGTAATGATTTCATGGTGAACGAGATGCTTGAAACCGCGACTGTAGGCGGCGGGTGCTTCTGGTGCACGGAGGCCGTGTTTCTCGACGTCGACGGCGTGACGGCCGTCCAGTCGGGCTATGCAGGCGGCCATACGCGCAATCCCGGCTATCGCGACGTATGCGACGGCGATACCGGTCACGCGGAGGTCGTGAACGTGACGTTCGATCCGGCGCGCATCGGATATCGCGATATCCTCGAGATCTTCTTCGCGACGCACGATCCGACCCAGCTGAACCGGCAGGGCAACGACGTCGGCACGCAATACCGTTCGGTCGTGTTCACACATTCGGACGCGCAGCGCGACGTCGCGCTCGACGTGATCCGCGAACTGGAGCGCGAGCAGGTGTTCGGGCAGCCGATCGTCACGCAGGTCGTGCCGCTCGACGGCAACTACTGGCCGGCCGAGGATTATCACCAGAACTATTACGCGCGCAATCCGGGGCAGGGCTATTGCTCGGTCGTGATCGGGCCGAAGCTCGCGAAATTCCGCCAGAAGTTCTCGCACCGGCTGAAGTCGCTGCGCGGCGCGTAACCGGTTCGCCGACGCGCAAGCGGCGCCCGCGCAGCGATGCTTACGCCGCCTCGCTGCGCCACTGCGCGCAAGCTGCGGCGATCTCGCGCGCGAGCGCGAGGCACGACAGCGGCGCGGAGCCTTCCGCCTTGTTGTTGATCGTGATGATCACGGGCTGTCCGGCCAGCGCGTAGCGCGCGGCCAGTTCGGCGAGCGCCGAGCGTGTGGCCGGATCTTCGTCGACGAGCTTGTCGAACGGCTCGTATTTCGCTTTTGCCTGTTCGTACTTGAAGCCGCCATGCAGGCTCCAGCGCACGATCAGCGGGCCCGGCGCATCGCCGTCGAGCAGCGCGAGCGCGGCTGCCTGGCGCAGCGGGTCGGGCATCCGCGCATGCAGGCCGACGCAGTAGCGCACGCCGAGCGTCGCGAGCGCGCGGATGAAGCGCGGCGTGAGCAGGCTCGCGTCGCGGATCTCGATCGCGTAGCGCGTGCCGTCGGCGTCCGGCGGCAGCGTCGGCAGCGCCGCGAAGAATGCCGACAGTCGGTCGATCAGCGCGGCCGGTTCGGCGAGCAGATGATCGGGCATCGGAGAAAACTGGAACACCAGCACGCCGGCCTTCCTGCCGAGCCCTTCGAGGCACGGTTGCACGAATTCGCGAGTGGCGAGCTGCGCGTCGAGAAAGGTCGGGTTCGGGCCCGACGGCTCGCCGCGCCGGCCGCGCACGACCGCATCGGTGACGGACGCCGGCGCCTTCACGACGAAGCGGAAATCGTCCGGCACCTGTTGCGCGTAGCGCAGGTAGTCGGCCACCGACAGCGGCCCGTAGAACGACCGGTCGAGGCTCACGCTCTTCAGCAGCGGATGCGCGCCGTACGCCTCGAGCCCCTCGCGAGACAGCTTCGTCTGCGCGAAATCGCCGTCGTAGACGATGCCGTCCCAGCCGGGGAAATACCACGACGATGTGCCGAGGCGCACGTTCGGCGGCAGCGCGGCCGCCGCGTCGGCGACTTCCGCGGAAACCGGTGCTGGCGGCACGCCGCGCCGACGCCGGACCTTCTTCGGCGGCGCGGTCGGCGGCGACGGTTCGTCCCACAGCAGGCCGGAAGCAGGGGACGGTTCCGGTTCCTGGTCGGCGCACGCGCCGGGCGATGCGCGGCCGGTGCGCGCGGGCGACTTTGCCGGTCGCGCAGCGTCGTGTTCGTCCGGCGTCGCGCGTTCGCCGGCGCCTGCAGGGTTGTCGTCGTTTGCAGGCGCGGCCGTGCGCGCGTCGTCGGGCGACGCGCCGAACAGGTCGAACTGCCCCTCGGCGTGCGACCCGTCCGCTTCGTCGCGCTGCTGTCGTTGCGGCGTCGTGCTGCGCCGCGTCCTGCCGTCACCCATGCATGCCCAGCGTGAAGTGCCGCCTAGCGCGGCAGCGTGTGTTCGTACATGTAGCGCCTCGACCACGGCAGCGTTTTCGCGCTGCGTCCGGCCTTGCGGCACACGATCTGAAAGATCGACACGTCGTCGTGCTCGAACGCATACGCGCAACCGGCGAGATACACGCGCCAGATGCGGAATTTTTCGTCGTCGACGAGCGTGCGCGCCTCTTCCGCCTTCGCCTCGAAGTTCTCGGTCCAGATTTCGAGCGTGCGCGCATAGTGCCGCCGCAGGCTTTCGACGTCAATCGCCTCGAGCCCGCCGCGCTGCGCCGCTTCGAGCGCGAGGCTGATGTGCGGCAGCTCGCCGTCCGGGAACACATAGCGGTCGATGAATTCGCCGCCGCCGAGCGCCGTTTCGCCGCTTTCCGCGTCGGTCGACGTGATCCCGTGGTTCATCGCGATGCCGTCGTCGGTCAGCAGGTCGCGCACGCGCGAGAAATAGAGGGGCAGGTTCTTGCGGCCGACGTGCTCGAACATCCCGACGCTCGTGATTCGGTCGAACTGTCCCTCGATCTCGCGGTAGTCCTGCAGGCGGATCTCGATCTTGTCCTCGAGCCCGGCGGCTTTCACGCGCGCGGTCGCGAGATCGAACTGGTTCTGTGACAGCGTCACGCCCAGGCACGTCGCGCCGAACTTCTGCGCGGCACGCAGCACGAGCGCGCCCCAGCCGCAACCGATGTCGAGCAGGCGCTGGCCGGGCTCGAGCCGGATCTTGGTCAGGATATGGTCGATCTTCTTGATCTGTGCGGTCGCGAGATCCTCGTCGCCGTTCTCGAAGTACGCGCACGAATACACCATGTTTTCGTCCAGCCACAGCCGGTAGAAGGCGTTCGAAACGTCGTAGTGATACTGGATCGCCTTCTTGTCGGTGTTTTTCGTGTGATTGAAGTAGCGCTTCACGCGCGCGAGCTTGCTCGCACTGGTGACCGTGCTGCGCGCGAGCGAGTAGCTGATGTTGATGATGTCCGACAGCCTGCCCTCGATGTCGATCTTGCCCTTCACGTACGCCTCGCCGAGATTGTCGAGGCTCGGTTCGAGCAGGAGCGGCAATGCCGACGCGCTGTTGACCTTGAGCGTGACCTGCGGCGCGCTGAAGGTGCCGAAATCGAGTTGATCGCCGTTCCACAGCACGAGTCGCGCCGGTATGTTCGCTTTCGCCCGTACTTCGTCCGCCCACTGTGCCAGCTTCTTTTCCCAGAACATTTGGATTCTCCGTTTGTTCGTTGAATCGAATACAGCCAAGTATCTTGACCGGCGCACGCCCCTTGCGAGGCGGGCGCCCGGATGCAACACGAGACACGGCCGGCGCGCGCCGGCACCACGGCAGACGCGCTTACGGCGACAGGCGCGAGATCGTCCAGCCCGACCCTGCCACGTCGTCGCGCGTATAGAGCAGGCGGTCGTGCAGCCGCGACGGGCGGCCCTGCCAGAACTCGATCGCGTCGGGCACGACGCGGTAACCGCCCCAGTGCGGCGGGCGCGGCGGGTTCTCGCCGTAGCGTTCGGTCACGGCCTTTTCACGCGCTTCGAGCGTCGCGCGGCTGTCGATCACGGCGCTCTGATCGGACGCCCACGCGCCGATGCGCGAGCCGAGCGGGCGCGACGCGAAATAGCGGTCGCTTTCGTCGGCGCTGGTTTTCTCGATCCGGCCTTCGATGCGCACCTGGCGCTCCAGCTCGATCCAGTAGAACAGCAGCGCCGCGTGCGGATTGGCGGCGAGATCGCGGCCCTTGCGGCTTTCGTAATTGGTAAAGAAGACGAACCCGCGTTCGTCGACACCCTTGATGAGCACGATGCGGGCCGACGGCCGGCCGTCGTCGCCGACGGTGGCGAGCGTCATCGTGTTGGGCTCGGGGAGCTTGGCGGCGAGCGCCTCCTTGAACCAGCGATCGAACTGGGCGAAGGGGTTCGGGGCGGCGTCGGCTTCGTCGAGCGAAGCACGCGAGTAATTGATGCGGAGATCGGCGAGAGTCGTCATGTTATGCAAACGCTTCAATCTGGGGCCAGTATAGCGAACGCGCGAGAATCGTGCGTGCACAGGGGCGCGTGCCGGCGGGGAGTTCAGGCAAAATAGAGGGCTGCACGACTTACGTTTTCCTTGCTGCCATGCCCGCTGCCGACACTGCCCCGCACAGTTCTTCTGATCTTACCCCGAGCCCGACAATCCAGCTTGACGTGGATCGCGAGCGCCGCTTCGGCGGCATCGCGCGCCTGTACGGCGCCCCCGCGCTCGCGGCGTTCGAACGCGCGCACGTCGCCGTGATCGGCATCGGCGGCGTCGGGTCGTGGACGGCCGAGGCGCTCGCACGCAGCGCGATCGGCACGCTGACGCTGATCGATCTCGACAACGTCGCGGAAAGCAATACGAACAGGCAGATCCACGCGCTCGACGGCAATTACGGCAAGCCGAAGGTCGACGCGATGGCCGAGCGGATCGCGCTGATCGATCCTGCTTGCCGTGTGAACCGGATCGAGGATTTCGCGGAACCCGACAACTTCGACGCACTGCTCGGCGGCGGCTTCGACTACGTGGTCGACGCGATCGACAGCGTACGCACGAAGGTCGCGCTGATCGCGTGGTGCATCGCAAAAGGGCAGCCGCTCGTCACGGTCGGCGGCGCGGGCGGGCAGCTCGACCCGACACGCATCCGCATCGACGATCTCGCGCTGACGATCCAGGATCCGCTGTTGTCGAAGGTGCGCGCGCAGCTGCGCAAGCAGCACGGCTTTCCGCGCGGGCCGAAGGCGCGCTTCAAGGTCAGCGCCGTGTATTCGGACGAGCCGCTGATCTATCCGGAAGCGGCCGCGTGCGACATCGAGGACGGCGCGGAGCCGTCCGCCGCCGCGCATGTCGCGGGGCTCAACTGCGCGGGGTTCGGTTCGAGCGTATGCGTGACCGCGAGCTTCGGCTTCGCGGCCGCCGCGCATGCGCTGCGCGCGATCGCGGCGCGGGCCGCGGGCTGATCGGGGAACCGGTCGACGCGCAAGGCAATGTCGCGGCGCGGCAGACCTGCCGCGCGCGGCAACGCGATTCGGCCAGGCCATCGCGGCCCGGCCGGTCGTTCGTCAGTTGAGCGCCATGCTCAGCTTCCGCCGCCATGCGGCGACGAGTTCGGGGCGATCGCCCGCCAGCTCGAACACCGAGATCATCGTGCGGCGGCCGAGGTCGTCGCCATACGCGCGGTCGCGCAACACGATTTCCAGCAACTGCTCGAGCGCACCTTCGTATGCGCGTCGCGCGATCAGGCTCTGCGCGAGGTCGAAGCGTGCCTCGAGATCGGCGGGGGCCGCCGCGATGCGCGCTTCGAGCGCGTCGGTCGGCGGCAGGTCGGCCGTCGCGTCAAGCGCATCGAAACGGGTCTTGATCGCCTGATAGCGCGGATCGGCGCTTTGTACCGTCTGCGGCGACAGGCGCTCGGCCTCGGCGCGCGCGGTGTCCACCTGGTTGTTCGCGAGGAGCAGTTCGATCAGGTCGAGCCGTGCGTCGTCGAAGCCGGGGTTCAGCGCGAGCGCCGCTTCGAGGTGGGTGAGCGCATCGTCGTAGCGCGATTCGGCGATTGCATATTGCGCGGCGCGGCGTTCGGCTTCGTCGGGCGCCGGCAGCAGCCGGTCGAGGAACGCGCGCAACTGGCCTTCCGGCAGCACGCCGATGAACTGGTCGACGGGACGCCCGTCGGCGAACGCGATCACGTGCGGGATGCTGCGCGTCTGGAAGTGCGCGGCGAGTTCCTGGTTTTCGTCGACGTTTACCTTCACGAGCTTCCAGCGGCCTTCATAGTCGGCTTCGAGCTTTTCGAGCAACGGACCGAGCGTCTTGCAGGGGCCGCACCACGGCGCCCAGAAGTCGACCAGCACGGGCGTGTCCAGCGACGCCTCGATGACGTCTTTCTCGAAAGTGGCAAGCGTGGTGTCCATGTCGTTCTCTTCCGTTCGAATGTCGTCAGGATGGGGGCAGCGTGCCCCTTTTTCAACGCGGCTTCGATTCGGGCAGCGGAATCCACTCGGTTTCGCCGGGCACCTTGCCCATTTCCTGGTTCGTCCACGCCCGTTTCGCGCGCTCGATCGCGTCGCGGCTGCTGGCGACGAAGTTCCATTCGATGAAGCGCTCGCCGTCGATCTTCTCGCCGCCCAGCAGCATCGCGCGCGCGCCGCTGCCGCTCGCGAGCGTAACGGTGGCGCCGGGCGCGAGCACGGCCATCTGTTCGGCCGGCACCGGCGTGCCGTCGATCGAGAGGTCGCCGTCGACCACGTAGACCGCGCGCTCCTCGTGCGACGCGTCGAGTTCGAGGCGGCCGCCGGCCGCGAATTCGGCGGCCACGTACAGCGTGCGCGAGAACGTCTTGACGGGCGAGCGCAGGCCGAACGCGTCGCCGGCGATCACCGTCAGCGACACGCCGTTCTCGTCGCGCTTGGGCAGCGTGTCGGCCGCATGGTGCTCGAACGACGGCTCGGTGGTCTCGTGGGCGACGGGCAGCGCGACCCAGGTCTGGATCCCGTGTACCGTGTGGCCGCTCGCACGCTGAGCGTCGGGCGTGCGCTCCGAATGGACGATGCCGCGACCGGCCGTCATCCAGTTCACGTCGCCCGGCACGATTTCCTGCAGCGAGCCGAGGCTGTCGCGGTGCAGGATCGCGCCGTCGAACAGGTAGGTGACGGTGGCGAGCCCGATGTGCGGGTGCGGGCGCACGTCGAGCCCGGTGCCGGCCGGCAGCGTCGCGGGCCCCATGTGATCGAAGAAGATGAACGGACCGACGAGGCGTGCGGCGAGCGCGGGCAGCGTGCGGCGCACCTGCAGGTTGCCGATGTCGCGGATGTGCGGCTTGAGCAGGGCTTTGATCGAATCGGTCATGGCGGCCTCGTGGGCAACGGCTGGAATGCCGGTCATTGTACTGGCGGCGCGGTGGCGACGCGCGTGTCGGGGGCGCGTGCAAACTGATTCCCGGGTGTTGCGGACGTGCGGGCGCGAGTCGTGCGAGCGCCATGTCGTTGTGCCCGTCGCCGATTCCATGCGCGCCGCGCGGGTATCGGGCCGCACGGCGAAATTCGGTAGACTGATCGGCTTCAGGAAACCATCCGACAATTGAGGAGACGCCGATGATGGCCACGAAGGACTTGCTGCTCGCGCTGGTCGTGATCGTGGCATGGGGCGTGAACTTCGTCGTGATCAAGGTCGGCCTGCACGGCATGCCGCCGATGCTGCTCGGCGCGCTGCGCTTCACGCTCGCGGCGGTGCCCGCGGTGTTCTTCGTGCGCCGGCCGCAGATTCCGTGGCGGATGCTGATCCTGTATGGCGCGACGATCCAGCTCGGCCAGTTCGTGTTCCTGTTTACCGGCATGTACGTCGGTATGCCGGCCGGCCTCGCGTCGCTCGTGCTGCAGTCGCAGGCGTTCTTCACGCTCGTGTTCGCGATGCTGTTCCTCGGCGAGCGGCTGCGTGTGCAGAACCTGATCGGGCTCGCGATCGCCGCGGGCGGGCTCGTCGTGATCGCGGCGCAGGGCGGCCGCGCGATGACGCTCGCGGGCTTCCTGCTGACCATCTGCTCGGCCGCGATGTGGGCGTTCGGCAATATCGTCACGAAGAAAGTCGGCAAGGCCAATCTGGTGTCGCTCGTCGTGTGGGCGAGCCTCGTGCCGCCCGTGCCGTTCTTCCTGCTGTCGCTCTGGTTCGAGGGGCCGCAGCGGATCGGGGCCGCGCTGGCCGGGCTCGACGGCGCGTCGATCTTCGCGGTCGTCTATCTCGCGTTCGTCGCGACGCTCGTCGGCTACGGCTTGTGGAGCCGCCTGATGTCGCGCTATCCGGCCGCGCAGGTCGCGCAGTTCTCGCTGCTGGTGCCGATCGTCGGGCTGGCGTCGTCGGCGCTGCTGCTCGACGAGCATCTGACGCACGCGCAACTGATCGGCGCCGCGCTCGTGATGGGCGGGCTCGCGGTGAACGTGTTCGGGGCAAAGCTGGTGCGCCGCTTCGCGGCGTCGTGACGCGCCGGCACGCAGCGCGTGCCGGCGGCGGGAAGGCAGCCGGGTCAGGCCATCCGGTTCTTCGCGAGCGGCGGATTCGCGGCGAAGTAGCGTTTGATGCCGCGGAAGATCGCGTCGGCCATCTCGTCGCGATAGCTGTCGTCGTTGAGCCTGCGTTCTTCGTCAGGGTTGCTGATGAACGCGGTCTCGACAAGGATCGACGGAATGTCGGGCGCCTTCAGCACCGCGAACCCGGCCTGCTCGACCGAGCCCTTGTGCAGCTTGTTGATGCCGCCGACTTCCTTCAGCACGTAATTGCCGTAGCGCAGCGAATCGCGGATCTGCGCGGTCGTCGACATGTCGAACAGCGCGCGGCTGACGGCCGCGTCCTGTGTCTTGATGTTGATGCCGCCGATCAGGTCGGACGAGTTCTCCTTGTTCGCGAGCCAGCGTGCCGCGGCGCTCGACGCGCCGTGGTCGGACAGCGCGAACACCGACGAGCCGCGCGCGGACGGCGTCGTGAACGCATCCGCGTGGATCGACACGAACAGGTCGGCGCCGACGCGGCGCGCCTTCTGCACGCGCACGTTCAGCGGCACGAAGAAGTCGGCGTCGCGCGTCATCATCGCGCGCATGTTCGGCGCGCCGTCGATCTTCGCGCGCAGCTTCTTCGCGATGTCGAGCGCGATGTGTTTCTCGTACGTGCCACCGCCGCCGATCGCGCCCGGATCCTCGCCGCCGTGGCCCGGATCGATCGCGACCGTCAGCAGGCGCACGGTGCCGCCCTTGCCCGATTTCGGCGCGGTGAACTTGTAGGTGTCGCCGTCGTCTTCGCTGTCGTCGCGGCGTGCGATGACGGGCGGCGGCTTGGTGGCCGGCTTCGCGGGCGTGGAAGGCGTCGCGGCGGCCGGCGGCGTGCGCGGCGTGGCCGGCGTGTTCTGCGCGAAGCGCTGGAAGAACGCGTCGCTGTTGTCGTTGCCCGCGACGGGCGGCGTCGCCGGCCCGTTCAGCGCGCTTGGCGGCTGCATCTGCTGCGCGCGCGCCGTGTCGTTGAGCGCCTGCTCCTTGCGCTCCGTCTGCGCGATCAGGTCGGTCAGCGGATCGGGCGCGACGGCCGGATACAGGTCGAACACGAGCCGGTACTTGTAGGTGCCGACCGGCGGCAGCGTGAACACCTGCGGCTTCACCGAACCTTTCAGGTCGAACACCATCCGCACGACGTGCGGCTGATACTGGCCGACGCGCACCGACTGGATCTGCGGATCGTTCGGCGCGATCTTCGACACGAGGTCGCGCAGCGCCTGGTCGAGATCGAGCCCGTTCAGGTCGACGACCAGCCGGTCGGGACCCTGCAGCAGTTGTTGGCTATTCTGCAGCGGCTGGTCGGATTCGATCGTGACGCGCGTGTAATCGCGCGCGGGCCACACGCGCACGCCGAGCACCGACGATGCGTGCGCGAGCCGCGGCGCGACGAGACCGAGCACGAGCGTCGACGCACCCGCGCGCAGGATCTGGCGGCGCCGCCAGTTGTGCGTCGCGGTGGCCGCCGATTCGATCGAGCGGAACGGTTTGATCAACATCTTTCGAGACATGCCTTTCCTGAAGCGCTGAACGCCCGGACGGTGAGGGCGCGGCCGTCGCCATCCACGTCGAGCGAGAAAACCAGATCGGGCACGCCGAGCAGGGTGCCCGCCTGTTGCGGCCATTCGACGAGGCAAATCGCGCTGGAATTGAAATACTCGCGAAAGCCGGCGTCGGACCATTCGGCCGGATCGTTGAATCGATACAGATCGAAGTGATAGACCTCAAGTTCCCCATCGTCGCGTGCGAATGCGTAAGGTTCGACGAGCGTGTAGGTCGGGCTGCGCACGCGCCCCGGGTGGCCGAGGCCGCGCAGGATCGCGCGCACGAGGGTCGTTTTGCCCGCGCCGAGGTCGCCGATCAGCTGGATTTGCAGCCCGTCGAACGCGTGTGCATGGGCAAGTTCGCTGCGTGCCGCGTCGAGCGCGTGCGCGAAGCGGGTGCCGAAGGCCTCGGTCGCCGCTTCGTCGGCGAGTGCGATCACGCGCTCCGCGAGCGGGGCGGGCAGCGTGTCGGCATGAGGCGTATGGGACGTGGCTGGCATTCTCGTAAAATAGTGCGATGAACCGATTACCGGAACTCGCCGCATCCGACAGGCCTTCGACACATGCCGAAGGCGCGGCACCGTGCGCGCTCGATGATGCGACGTTGACAGCGCTCGCCGCTCGCATCAGGGCGTGGGGGCGCGAATTGGGTTTCGGGGCGATCGGCATCAGCGATACCGATCTCTCGGATGCCGAAGCAGGCCTCGCCGCCTGGCTGGAAGCCGGGTGCCACGGCGAAATGGATTATATGGCGAAACACGGGATGAAACGCGCGCGGCCGGCCGAACTTGTGGCCGGTACGCGACGCGTGATCTCCGCGCGGCTCGCCTATCTGCCGGCCGAAACGCTTGCCGCCGACGCGCCCGATGCGTCATCTGGCGCGCTCGTGCCGCACGACTGGCGCGCTCGCGAGCGTGCGCGTCTCGACGATCCGCAGGCGGCCGTCGTGTCCATCTATGCACGCGGCCGCGACTATCACAAGGTGCTGCGCAACCGGCTGCAGACGCTCGCGGAGCGCATCGAGCAGGAGATCGGCGCGTTCGGCTACCGCGTGTTCACCGATTCGGCGCCGGTACTCGAGGTCGAGCTCGCGCAGAAGGCCGGCGTCGGCTGGCGCGGCAAGCACACGCTGCTGCTGCAGCGCGACGCGGGTTCACTGTTCTTCCTCGGCGAGATCTATGTCGACGTTCCGCTGCCGACCGACGCGCAAACCGCGCCCGACGTCGCGCCCGAGACGCCCGGCGCGCACTGCGGCAGTTGCACGCGCTGCATCGGCGCGTGCCCGACCGGCGCGATCGTGGAACCGTATCGCGTCGACGCGCGCCGTTGCATTTCTTACCTGACGATCGAACTGAAAGGCAGCATTCCGGAGCCGCTGAGGCCGATGATCGGCAACCGCGTATACGGCTGCGACGACTGCCAGCTCGTGTGCCCGTGGAACAAGTTCGCGCAGGCCGCACCCGTCGCCGATTTCGACGTGCGGCACGGTCTCGACCGCGCGACGCTCGTCGAGCTGTTCGGCTGGGATGCCGAATCGTTCGACACGCGGATGCAGGGGAGCGCGATCCGGCGCATCGGTTACGAAAGCTGGCTGCGCAATCTCGCGGTCGGGCTCGGCAATGCGCTGCGCGCGCCGGCCGACCGGCTCACGCCCGATGCGCGCGACGCGATCGTCGCCGCGTTGCGTGCACGGGCCGACGATCCGTCGCCGGTCGTGCGCGAGCATGTCGAATGGGCGCTGCGTGCCGCATGAAGGCGGCGTAAAGTGTCGGCGGCGCGCGGCGCCGCGCGTTTCACCGGTGAGGAGAAGCTCATGTTCAACGCAGTCATCGACGCACCGTTCGGCAAGGTCGGCATTCGCACCGATGCCGCGGTGGTGCGCGAGATCGTCTATCTGCCCGAGTCGGTCAGATCGGTCGATCCGGACTCGCCACTCGCGAAGCGCGCGGTCGAGCAGATCGAACGTTATTTCGAGCGCGCGTCGGCGCGTTTCGACCTGCCGCTCGCCGACGTCGGCAGTGCCTTCCAGCATCGCGTGTGGAACGTGATCAGCGACATTCCGCCGGGCGCGGTGCTGACCTACGGGCAGGTCGCGAAGCGGATCGGCAGCGCGCCACGCGCGGTCGGCCAGGCGTGCGGCGCGAACTATTTCCCGCTCGTGATTCCGTGTCATCGCGTCGTGGCGGCAGGCGGCCTCGGCGGCTTCGCGAACCACGACGACAATGGCTATTACCAGAAAGTGAAGCGCTGGCTGCTGGCGCACGAAGGCGTGCCGTACTGATGAGTGAACCCTTGCTTTCCCCCGACTCCGCGCCCGGCGCTGACAGCGACGAGGCCGCGGCATCGCCCGCGCTGCTCGCGAGCCGCGCGTCGATCGACGTGTTCTGCGACGCGCTGTGGCTAGAGCACGGGCTCGCGCGCAACACGCTCGATGCGTACCGGCGCGATCTGATGCTGTTTTCGCAATGGCTGGCCGTGACCCACGACGCGTCGCTCGACTCGGTCGACGAAGCGATGGTGACCGGCTACATCGCCGCGCGCAGCGACGGCAAGGCGACATCGTCGAACCGGCGGTTGTCGGTGTTCCGTCGCTATTACGGCTGGGCCGTGCGCGAGCATCGCGCGAGCGCGGACCCGACGCTGCGCATCACGTCGGCGAAACAGGCCGCACGGTTTCCGTCGACGCTGTCCGAGGCGCAGGTCGAAGCGCTGCTCGGCGCGCCCGACATCGGCACGCCGCTCGGCCTGCGCGATCGCACGATGCTGGAGCTGATGTACGCGAGCGGCCTGCGCGTGAGCGAACTCGTCATGCTCAAGACCGTCGAGGTCGGGCTCAACGAGGGTGTCGTGCGCGTGATGGGCAAGGGCTCGAAGGAACGGCTCGTGCCGTTCGGCGAAGTTGCGCACGGCTGGATCGAGCGTTACCTGCGCGACGCGCGGCCCGCGCTGCTCGGCGCGCGCGCGGCCGACGCGCTGTTCGTGACCGGACGCGGCGACGGGATGACGCGCCAGCAGTTCTGGAACATCATCAAGCGCCACGCGCAGCAGGCCGACGTGCGCGCGCACCTGTCGCCGCATACGCTGCGGCACGCGTTCGCGACGCATCTGCTGAACCACGGCGCCGACCTGCGCGTCGTGCAGCTGCTGCTCGGCCACAGCGACATCTCGACCACGCAGATCTACACGCACGTCGCGCGCGAGCGGCTGAAGACGCTGCACGCGCAGCACCACCCGCGCGGCTAGCGCGGCGCGCGTCGGCCACATGCGGGATGCGGCC
The DNA here is from genome assembly GCF_052372875.1 of Burkholderia sp. PR2. Lineage (NCBI taxonomy): Bacteria > Pseudomonadati > Pseudomonadota > Betaproteobacteria > Burkholderiales > Burkholderiaceae > Burkholderia > Burkholderia sp. PR2. The sequence goes on along the minus strand of NZ_JBQRWH010000004.1, from coordinate 2,682,711 downwards.
CGCACCCGCGCGTCACGCGAGTTCGCGCAGCTTGTGCTTCAGCACCTTGCCCGTCGATGCGGCGGGCAGCGCATCGAGCACGCGGATGCGCGCGGGCCGCTTGTAAGGCGCGAGCCGTTGTGCGCACCATGCCTGCAGCGCGTCCTCGGTCGCGGTCGCGCCCGGCACCAGCTCGACGAACGCGAGCACTTCCTCGTTGCCCTCGACCGCGCGGCCGACGACGGCTGCCTGCACGACGTCCGGGTGCGCGTTCAGCACCTGTTCGACTTCGACCGGATAGACGTTGAAGCCCGAGCGGATGATCAGCTCCTTGCTGCGGCCCGCGATCGTCACCGAGCCGTCGGCTTCCTGGCGCGCGAGATCGCCGGTGCTCAGCCAGCCGTCCGGAGACACGGCCGCGCGCGTGGCCTCCGCGTTGCGGTAGTAGCCGAGCATCACGTTCGGCCCGCGCACGCGGATTTCACCCACTTCACCCTGCGGCACGTCCGTGCCGTCCGGCGCGACGATCCGCATCTCGACGCCCGGGATCGGCACGCCGACCGAGCAGTCGGCACGCGGCGCGTCGAGCGGCGTCTGCGTGATCGTCGGGCTGCTCTCGGTCATTCCGTAGCCGTTGTGCAGCGGCACGCCGTACATGCGCTCGACGCGCGCCTTCAGGTTGGCGTCGAGCGGCGAGCCGCCCGAATACGCGAAACGCAGCCGCGGCGCGTGCCACGCGTGCGCGTGCGTGTGCAGGTGCTCGAGGAGCTTCGCGTGCATCGCGGGTACACCCTGGAAGATCGTCACGCCTTCGTCGGCGAGCGCGATGCGCACGGCCTCCGGCGAGAAGCGCGGTGCAAGCCGCAGCGTCGCCCCCGCGTACAGGCTGCCGAGGCAGACAGACGCGAGCCCGTACACGTGCGACACCGGCAGCACCGTATAGACGACGTCGTCCGGCGACACGCGGCGCAGCGCGCTCGACGTCGCCGCGATGAACAGCAGGTTGCGGTGCGACAGCATCACGCCTTTCGGCGCACCCGTCGTGCCGGTCGTGTAGATCAGCGCCGCGCATTGCGCGGCGCCATCGGCCACCACCGGTTCGTCGGGCGCGCTCGTGTCGACGCGGTACGACCACGCGCCGATGTCGACCGGCAGCGTGTCGGCCGGCGCCGCGTCGTGGCGTGCCGCGTGTGCGCGCGCATCGGGCGACGCCTCGGTCGCGAATGCGATCAGCTTCGGCCGCGCATGCGCGGCGATCGCATCGAGTTCGCCGGCCGACAGCCGGGCATTCGACACGAGCGCCCATGCGTCGACGCGCGCGGCCGCGAACAGCAGCACGATCTGCGCGACGCTGTTTTCCGCGACGATCATCACGCGATCGCCGCCGTGCACGCCAAGGCGCGCGAGCCGCTCGGCGGCCGCATCGACCGCTCGCGACAGCTCGCCGTACGACAGGCGGCGCGCGTCCTCGATCAGCGCCGGATGCGCGGGTGCTTGCGCGGCCCAGCGGGCGGGCACGTCGGCGATGCGGCCGGGCAAGGCGGCGAGCAACGCCGGGACGTCGAGCGGCGCGGATGAGCGGACAGGCGAGGACATGGCGTCTCCAGAAGAAGGGCCGGGCGGCGGCGCGGCCAGTTTTGCGAACGATCGTGCCATGACGGCGGGCGCGCCACAATCGGTCAATCGGGCAATAGCGCGTCGCGATGTCCGCAATGATGACGGGCGGACGGACTGACGGACAGGTGCGCCGCGGTGACGGGTGCTCGCCCCGGATACCGGTGCAAAAGGGCCGCGAGTATACCGCCGGTGCGCGGCACGCCGCCGCGAAGACGAGACAGGGCGATCGTGGGTTGACGCCCGCCAGCCGGTCGTTCGCCATTAAAATGCCGCCATGAGCAAATCCAGACACGTGTCCGAGACACCCGCGACCCAACTGCTGCGCCGTCACGGCGTCGCCTTCGGCGAGCATCCGTACGATTACGTCGAGCATGGTGGCACCGGCGAGTCGGCGCGCCAGCTCGGCGTCGACGAGCACTGCGTCGTGAAGACGCTGGTGATGGAGGACGAGCACGCGAAGCCGCTGATCGTGCTGATGCACGGCGACCGCACGGTGTCGACCAAGAACCTCGCGCGGCAGATCGGCGCGAAACGCGTCGAGCCGTGCAAGCCCGACGTCGCGAACCGCCATTCCGGCTATCTGGTCGGCGGCACGTCGCCGTTCGGCACGCGCAAGACGATGCCCGTGTACGTCGAGTCGACCATCCTCGAATTGCCGACGATCTACCTGAACGGCGGCCGCCGCGGCTATCTCGTCAGCCTCGCGCCGGCGGTGCTCACGACGCTGCTCGGCGCGACGCCCGTGGAGTGCGCGAGCGTCGACTGAGGGTTTCACCTTCGTGGCAGGCCGTGCTCGTTCGGTAGAATGGGCGCCGTTTCGGCCGGTCGGACCGCACGACCGGCCGAAACGGCCTCCCGGCGGTTCGCCGCGACGGCGTCCGCCGCAACTGGCCGGCATGCCGCGCGTCTGGCCGCCAATTCACCGATACGTTGAAAGAAGAGTTCTCCGCATGCAGATCCTGCTCGCCGCACTTGTTGCCTACCTGATCGGTTCGGTGTCGTTCGCCGTCGTCGTCAGCGCCGCGATGGGCCTGGCCGATCCCCGTTCGTACGGGTCGAAGAATCCCGGCGCGACCAACGTGCTGCGCAGCGGCAACAAGAAGGCCGCGATCCTGACACTCGTCGGCGACGCATTCAAGGGCTGGCTCGCCGTCTGGCTCGCGCGGCATTTCGGGTTGCCTGACGTCGCCGTTGCGTGGGTCGCGATCGCCGTGTTCCTCGGCCACCTGTATCCGGTGTTCTTCCGCTTCCAGGGCGGCAAGGGCGTGGCGACCGCGGCCGGCGTGCTGCTCGCCGTGCATCCGGTGCTCGGCCTGGCGACTGCGCTGACCTGGCTGATCGTCGCATTCTTCTTCCGCTATTCGTCGCTCGCGGCGCTGGTGGCGGCCGTGTTCGCACCGGTGTTCGACGTGTTCCTGTTCGGCACCGGCCACAACCCGGTCGCGTGGGCCGTGCTCGCGATGAGCGTGCTGCTCGTGTGGCGTCACCGCGGCAACATCTCGAAGCTGCTGGCGGGGCAGGAAAGCCGGATCGGCGAGAAGAAGAAGGCCGCGTCCGACGGCGGCGCGCAGGACGGCGGGAAGGCCTGAGGAAGGGGATGACTGCTGCCGCCCGCAGGGGCGCCCGGCATGCGGGGCCCGGCGGCGCGGCGTGAGCGGCGACGCTGCGGTCGATGGCGTCGATCAGTCGCGGAAGTTGTTGAAGTCGAGCGGGGTGTCGGTCACGTCCTTGCGCAGCATCGCGATCACGCTCTGCAGGTCGTCGCGCTTCGTGCCGGCCACGCGCACCGCGTCGCCCTGAATGCTCGCCTGCACCTTGATCTTGCTGTCTTTCACGAGCCTGACGATCTTCTTCGCGAGGTCGCCCGTCACGCCCTTCTTCACGGTGACGATCTGCTTGACCTTGTCGCCGCCGATCTTCTCGACCTTGCCATAGTCGAGGAAGCGCACATCGACGTTGCGCTTCGCGAGCTTGTTGATCAGCACGTCCTTGACCTGGCCGAGCTTGAAATCGTCGTCGGCGAACAGCGTCAGCTCGCGCTCCTTCTGTTCGACGCGCGCGTCGGAGCCCTTGAAGTCGAAGCGCGTCGAAATTTCCTTGTTCGACTGCTCGATGGCGTTCTTCACTTCGATCATGTTCGCTTCGGAAACGACGTCGAACGATGGCATGGCATTCTCCCTTGAGATGCGTGCGCCCGGCTCGCGCGCGGGCACTCGCTATAATTGCGGACTGTTTGCCATTTTACCGATGCCCCTCCGTTTGCCCAAGGCCGGCCGTAAGGCCGCCCGGCGGACGTGACCGCGAATGCCGATGCCTCCTGACGATTCCGCCCTGTCGCTGCTCCCCGACCATCCGCTTGCTGCGCACAATACGTTCGGCATCGCCGCGAAGGCGCGCTTTGCCGCGCGCATCACGCAGGCGGCGCAGTTCGAGGCGCTGCACCGCGACCAGCGCGTCGCGTCGCTGCCGCAGCTCGTGCTCGGCGGCGGCAGCAACGTCGTGTTCACGCGCGATTTCGACGGCGTCGTGCTGCTCGACGAGATCGCCGGCCGCCGCGTCGTGCGCGAGGACGACGACGCGTGGTACGTCGAGGCCGGCGGCGGCGAGACCTGGCACGCGTTCGTCGCGTGGACGCTCGAGCACGGGATGCCGGGCCTGGAGAACCTTGCGTTGATTCCGGGCACCGTCGGCGCCGCGCCGATCCAGAACATCGGCGCGTACGGCCTCGAGATGAAGACCTGTTTCGACTCGCTGGTCGCCGTCGAGCTCGCGACGGGGCGCAGCGAGCGCTTCGACGCCGCGCGCTGCGCGTTCGGCTATCGCGACAGCTTCTTCAAGCGGGAAGGGCGCGGCCGGTTCGCGATCGTATCGGTGACGTTCCGGCTGCCCAAGCGCTGGACGCCGCGGCTCGGCTACGCGGACGTCACGCGCGAGCTCGACGCGCGCGGCATCGCGCCGGACGCGGCAACGCCGCGCGACGTGTTCGATGCAGTCGTCGCGATCCGCCGCGCGAAGCTGCCCGATCCGCTCGTGCTCGGCAACGCGGGCAGCTTCTTCAAGAATCCGGTGATCGATGCCGCGCAGTTCGACGCGCTGCGCGCGCGCGTGCCGGACGTGGTGTCGTATCCGCAGCCGGACGGGCAGGTGAAGCTCGCGGCCGGCTGGTTGATCGACCGCTGCGGCTGGAAAGGGCGCGCGCTGGGGGCGGCGGCCGTGCACGACCGGCAGGCGCTCGTGCTGGTGAATCACGGCGGCGCGACGGGTGTCGAGGTCCTCGCGCTGGCGCGCGCGATCCAGGACGACGTGCGCGAGCGGTTCGGTGTCGAGCTCGAACCCGAGCCGGTGTGCCTGTAACGCGGTCTTTCGTACCGCGCATTTCATTCGCTTCCGCCGCGTACAAACAAAAAGCGCCGATCGACGATCGGCGCTTTTTTGCATGCCGCCGGATGCCGGCGGTGCTCGGGTGCTGCGGGGTGCTGCGATCAGTGCTTGAGCCGGCCGAGCAGCAGGAACTCCATCAGCGCCTTCTGCACGTGCAGGCGGTTTTCCGCCTCGTCCCACACGACGCTCTGCGGGCCGTCGATCACGCCGGCCGTCACTTCCTCGCCGCGGTGCGCGGGCAGGCAGTGCATGAAGAGCGCGTCCGCGTTCGCATGGCCCATCATTTCCTCGTCGACGCACCAGTCGGCAAATGCCTGCTTGCGCGCTTCGTTCTCGGCTTCGAAGCCCATGCTCGTCCACACGTCGGTCGTCACGAGATCGGCGCCCTTGCACGCTTCGTTCGGATCGTCGAACACCTCGTAGAACGGCGCGCTGTCCGGCGACACGAGCTTCATGTCGAGCGCATAGCCCGGCGGCGTCGACAGGCGCAGCTTGAAGCCGAGGATCTGCGCGGCTTCGATCCACGTATAGAGCATGTTGTTCGCATCACCGACCCACGCGACCGTCTTGCCGGCGATCGGGCCGCGGTGCTCGTAGTACGTGAAGATGTCGGCGAGCACCTGGCACGGGTGGTATTCGTTGGTCAGGCCGTTGATCACCGGCACGCGGGAGTTCTCCGCGAAGCGCTTGATGACCTCTTGCTCGAACGTGCGGATCATGATGATGTCGACCATCCGCGAGATGACCTGCGCGGAATCCTCGACCGGCTCGCCGCGGCCGAGCTGCGTGTCGCGCGTGCTCATGAACACCGCGTGGCCGCCGAGCTGGAAGATGCCGGCTTCGAACGACAGGCGCGTGCGCGTCGAGCTCTTCTCGAAGATCATCGCGAGCGTGCGGTCGTGCAGCGGGTGATAGGTCTCGTAGTTCTTGAACTTGCGCTTCAGGATACCCGTGCGTTCGAGCACGTACTCGTAGTCTTCCAGCGAGAAATCCTTGAACTGCAGGTAGTGACGAATGGTTTTGGCGGTCATGAAACGAAATACGGCGGGTCTGAACCGGCAGCGGAGCCGGACGGCGCCGCCGTCGGGTGTGGATAACTCAAAGCAGCATAAAGGATTTTCTGTGCTTTGACGAGCCGCGCCGAAAACCGGGGCGCGATCGTGGCGCACACTGGAGGATGCCGGAAGAGGGGGCGCGAGACGACGCGCGATGTCGCGCTGCGGTATAATTCAAAAGTTTTCTCCAGCCCGGCAGGCAAGGCTCTTCGCGCTCTGCCGGACACAAGCCATGCGCTGCACAAATCCGGTGCGGCGCGTCGGCGGCACGCAGCGACGGCCTGTTTTCGGGATATCGGAGCGCGTCTGTCGTCGTCCACTCCAGCTTTGTGTTCGCGTATCCAGGCGCCGTCGCCTGGACATCGCCGGGCCGTCACTTGGGTAACCACATGGCTGAAACCCCTCCGACCGAATTCTTCATCCAGGGCATCACGAAAGACGGGAAAAAGTTTCGCCCGAGCGACTGGTCGGAGCGTCTGGCCGGCGTGATGGCCTGTTTCGGGCCGGGTGCGAGCGGGCCGAACGCGCGCCTGAAATATTCGCTGTACGTGCGCCCGACGATGCTCGGCGACCTGAAATGCGTGATCCTCGATTCCCGGCTGCGCGACATCGAGCCGATGGCGTTCGATTTCGTGCTGAACTTCGCGAAGGACAACAACCTCGTCGTCACCGAGGCGTGCGAGTTACCGGACTACAACGAGAAGAAGTGAATTCGGCGGGCGAGGGGGCATCCCGCGCCCGCGCCTGATGGTCGCCCGGCGCGATGCGCAGGCGACGCGCAACAAAAAAGCCCGCCTAGGCGGGCTTTTTCGTGATCGCAGGAAACAGGAACGCCCGCGAGAGCGGGCGCGCCGGATTTACGCTGCTGCCTGCAGGCCCTTGACGGCTGCGGCGAGGCGGCTCTTGCTGCGAGCGGCCTTGTTCTTGTGAACGATCTTCTTGTCGGCGATCGTGTCGATCGTCTTCACGGCAGCCTTGAACAGCTCGGCAGCCTTTGCCTGGTCGCCGGCTTCAACAGCCTTGCGAACCGACTTGATCGCGGTACGGAATTTCGAGCGCAGCGCCGAGTTGTGCGAATTTGCCTTCGCGGCTTGGCGGGCGCGCTTGCGTGCTTGTGCGGAGTTAGCCATGACGGTTCCTTATCCTGTCCTGTTTCCAGAGCTTGGAGCCTGACGGCCAAGCGCTGCTTTTCGATCCGTCCCCTGAGAGCGATTGCCCAGGGGCGCATAAAAAACGGTGATTTTAACCGAGGCCGAGACATGAAAACGACAGGCGCCGTGCATGTAACAGGCTCAGAAACCGGCGATTATAGCAACAAAATCAAGCGCGTGGCAAGGTCAACGTGATGTCGGACGGACGGGGGCGCCGGCGACATGGGCCCTTTTCGGCATCCGTCCGTGCCGGGGCACGCAACGTCCGTATAATAAGCGCCCCATGAATCTATTCCGAGCCCTGCTGACGGTCAGCGGCTTCACGCTGCTGTCGCGCGTGACCGGACTGGCCCGCGAGACGCTGATCGCCCGTGCGTTCGGCGCCAGTCAATACACCGACGCGTTCTACGTCGCTTTCCGCATCCCGAACCTGCTGCGCCGCCTGTCCGCCGAAGGCGCGTTCTCGCAGGCGTTCGTGCCGATCCTGGCCGAATTCAAGAACCAGCAGGGGCACGATGCGACCAAGGCGCTCGTCGACGCGATGTCGACCGTGCTCGCCTGGGCGCTCGCCGTGCTGTCGGTCCTCGGGATCGCCGGCGCGTCGTGGGTCGTGTTCGCGGTCGCGTCCGGCCTGCATACCGACGGACAGGCGTTCCCGCTCGCGGTCACGATGACGCGGATCATGTTCCCGTACATCGTGTTCATCTCGCTGACGACGCTCGCGTCCGGCGTGCTGAATACCTACAAGAGCTTCTCGCTGCCGGCGTTCGCGCCGGTGCTGCTCAACGTCGCGTTCATCGCCGCGGCCGTGTTCGTCGCGCCGCACCTGAAGGTGCCGGTCTATGCGCTCGCATGGGCCGTCATCGTGGGCGGCGTGCTGCAGTTCATCGTGCAGCTGCCGGGGCTGAAGAAGATCGACATGGTGCCGCTGATCGGCCTCAACCCGGTGCGCGCGCTGCGTCATCCCGGCGTCAAGCGCGTGCTCGCGAAGATGGTGCCCGCGACGTTCGCGGTGTCGGTCGCGCAACTGTCGCTGATCATCAACACCAACATCGCGTCGCGGCTCGGGCAGGGCGCCGTGTCGTGGATCAACTACGCCGACCGCCTGATGGAATTCCCGACCGCGCTGCTCGGCGTCGCGCTCGGCACGATCCTGCTGCCGAGCCTGTCGAAGGCGCACGTCGACGCCGATTCGACCGAATATTCGGCGCTGCTCGACTGGGGGCTGCGCGTCACGTTCCTGCTCGCGGCGCCGAGCGCGCTCGCGCTGTTCTTCTTTGCGACGCCGCTCACCGCGACGCTGTTCAACTACGGCAAGTTCGACGCGCATACGGTCACGATGGTCGCACGCGCGCTCGCGACCTACGGGATCGGCCTCGTCGGCATCATCCTGATCAAGATCCTCGCGCCGGGCTTCTACGCGAAGCAGGACATCAAGACGCCCGTGAAGATCGCGATCGGCGTGCTGATCGTCACGCAGATCTCGAACTACGTGTTCGTGCCGCTGATCGGCGCTGCGGGCCTCACGCTGAGCATCGGCGTCGGCGCATGCCTGAACTCGCTGCTGCTGTTCCTCGGGCTGCGCAAGCGCGGCATCTACCAGCCGTCGCCGGGCTGGCTGCGCTTCTTCGTGCAACTGCTCGGCGCGGCGCTCGTGCTCGCGGGCCTGATGCACTGGTGCGCGATCAGCTTCGACTGGACCGGCATGCGCGCGCAGCCGCTCGATCGCATCGCGCTGATGGCGGCGTGCCTGGTGCTGTTCGCTGCACTATATTTCGGTATGTTGTGGGTGATGGGCTTCAAATACGCTTACTTCAGAAGGCGCGCCAAGTGATGACCGCAATGACCCGCGTCCTCGACTACTTCAGCACGCTCGTGGCGGACGACGACAGTCTGCCCGTCACGGAAGCCGCGCTGTCGCTGGCGCAGGACGCGTATCCCGACCTCGACCTGCAGGGCACGCTGGCCGAACTCGACATGCTGGCGGCGCGGCTGCGCCGGCGGCTCGCCGACGATGCGGACCTGAAGGGCCGCGTCGCCGCGCTGAACGACTTCTTCTTCCGCGAGCTCGGCTTCGCGTGCAATCACAACGATTACTACGACCCCGATAACAGCCACCTGAACGCCGTGCTCAAACGGCGGCGCGGGATCCCGATCTCGCTGTCGGTGCTTTACCTGGAACTCGCCGAGCAGATCGGCGTGCCGGCGCGCGGCGTGTCGTTCCCCGGCCACTTCCTGCTGCGCGTGACGCTGCCGGATGGCGACCTGATCATCGATCCGACCAACGGCCATTCGCTGTCCGAAGCTGAAATGGTCGAGATGCTCGAGCCGTACGTCGCGCGTGCGGCGGGCGCGGTCGACAGCGCGTTGCGCGCGCTGCTGCAGCCGGCCACGAGCCGCGAGATCATCGCGCGGATGCTGCGCAACCTCAAGACGATCTACCTGCAGACGGAACGCTGGCAGCGGCTGCTTGCCGTGCAGCAGCGGCTCGTGATCCTGCTGCCGGAACAACTCGACGAGGTGCGCGACCGCGGCTTCGCCTATGCGCGGCTCGACTATCTGCGCCCAGCGCTCGAGGATCTCGAGCAGTATCTCGGCGAGCGGCCCGATGCGGACGACGCGACCGTCGTCGAATCGCAGGTGACCGAGTTGCGGCAGCGGATGCAGCGCGACGGCGAGGACTGAGCCGTCACGTCTCCCCGGAGCCCCGAACGTAAAAACGCCCGCATCGCGGGCGTTTTTCATTTGCAATTGCGTGGCCCTTACTTCGGCTGCATCCGGATCGCGCCGTCGAGGCGGATCACTTCGCCGTTGAGCATCGGATTCTCGACGATCTGGCGCACCAGCATCGCGTACTCGTCCGGTTTGCCGAGCCGCGGCGGGAACGGCACCATCGCGCCGAGCGCGTCCTGCACGTCCTTCGGCATGCCGAGCAGCATCGGCGTCTCGAACAGTCCGGGCGCGATCGTCATCACGCGGATGCCGTGGCGCGACAGATCGCGTGCGATCGGCAGCGTCATGCCTGCGACGCCGGCCTTCGACGCCGCGTATGCGGCCTGGCCGATCTGGCCGTCGTAAGCGGCGACCGACGCGGTGCTGACGATCACGCCGCGCTCGCCGCCGTCGTTCGGCGCGGTCGCAGCCATCGCAGCGGCCGCGAGCCGGATCATGTTGAAGGTGCCGACCAGGTTCACGTTGATCGTTTTCGCGAATACGTCGAGCGGATGCGCGCCGTCCTTGCCGACGGTCTTCGCGGCGGGCGCGATGCCCGCGCAGTTCACGAGGCCGCGCAGCGTGCCCGCGCGCGTCGCGGCGTCGACGGCCGCCTGCGCATCGGCCTCGCTCGACACGTCGCAGCGCACGAACACGCCGCCCAGCTCGCTCGCGAGCGCCGTGCCGGCCGCCTCGTTCAGGTCGGCGAGCACGACCTTGCCGCCGGCACGCGCGAACATGCGGGCCGTCCCGGCGCCGAGGCCCGATGCGCCGCCCGTGATCAGAAAGACGTTGCCGCGAATCTCCATCACTTTCTCCTTGGTTGGGTCCGATGCCGGTCGATCGGAGGAAAGGCGGTGCGCCGGCCCACGCGGCGCACGCGTTCGATCGATTGTACGGGGCGCCGTCGTACGCCGGCCAGTGCGGCACGGTCGTGCGAATCCAGGTCAGACGAAACGGTCGCGGCAGACGAAAAAAAAACCGCCCGGAAGGGCGGCTTGCGGTGCACGACGCGGTGCTTACTTCAGTGCGTCGAACGCACGCTCGCGGATTTCATCGACGCTGCCGAGGCCCGAGATCTTGCGATACTGCGGGGCTTTCAGGCCGTTTTCCTCGCCGCGCTGCGCCCAGTCGCCGTAATACTTGATGAGCGGCTTGGTCTGCGCTTCGTACACTTCGAGACGCTTCTTGACGGTTTCTTCCTTGTCGTCGTCGCGCTGGATCAGCGGTTCGCCCGTCACGTCGTCCACACCCTCGACCTTCGGCGGGTTGAACTTGACGTGGTACGTGCGGCCCGACGCCGGGTGCGTGCGGCGGCCGCTCATGCGCTCGACGATCTCCGAGAACGGGACGTCGATTTCGAGCACGTAATCGATCGCGACACCAGCTTCCTTCATTGCGTCAGCCTGCGCGATCGTGCGCGGGAAGCCATCGAACAGATAGCCGTTCGCGCAATCGGCTTCCTTCAGGCGCTCCTTCACGAGACCGATGATCAGGTCGTCCGTCACGAGCTTGCCTTCGTCCATGAAGCGCTTCGCCTCGATGCCGAGCGGCGTGCCGGCCTTGACGGCCGCGCGCAGCATGTCACCCGTCGAGATTTGCGGGATGCCGAACTTTTCCTTGATGAAGTTTGCCTGGGTGCCCTTTCCCGCGCCGGGCGCGCCCAACAGGATCAAACGCATGGTGATATCTCCAGTATGTAGATTCGTGTGGCGAGACGCAAAAGCGTCGGCGACAACGTACGCGGGGCTTGCCTTGCACGCGGCGGACCGGTCTGATGCGGCGCGTCGGCGAAAAGCGACGCGCGACTGCCGGGGCGGGCCGTGGCGGGGTCAAGCGTGGACGCGCGGGTCGCGGACGGCTCGCACAATCACCTGATTATGCCACGGGTTATTTTGAACCCGGCCGAAAAAGGGCCTGCACGCGTGCGAGATCGGCCGGCGTGTCAATGCCGGCTTCGGGTGCATGCTCGGTGATCAGCACTGCGATGCGCTCGCCGTGCCACATCGCGCGCAGCTGTTCGAGCTGCTCGGCCTGCTCGATCGGCGCCTGCGCGAGCGACGGATAGGTGCGCAGAAAACGCGCGCGATACGCGTACAGGCCGATGTGACGATGGACCGGAAAGGCCGGCGCCGGCATGGCCGCGACGTCGGGCCAGTGCGGCTGGTACGCATCGCGGCTCCATGGAATCGGCGCGCGCGAGAAGTACATCGCGACGTTGCGCGCGTCGAGCGCGACTTTCACGATGTTCGGGTTGAACACGTCTGCGGCGGCGTGGATCGGGTGCGCCGCGGTCGCGATCGCGCAGTCCGGATGCGCGGCGAGGTGCGACGCTACGTCGCGCACGAGTGCCGGGTCGATCAGCGGTTCGTCGCCTTGCACGTTGACGACGACGGTGTCGTCGCTCCACCCGAACGTCGCGGCGACTTCCGCGAGCCGGTCGGTGCCGGACGGATGATCGGCGCGCGTCAGCACGGCTTCGAAACCGTGCTCGCGGGCCGCGTCGAGCACGCTCTGTGCATCGGACGCGACGAGCACCTGCTGCGCGCCCGCTTCGCGCGCGCGCTCGGCGACGCGCACGACCATCGGCTTGCCGCCGAGATCGGCGAGCGGCTTGTTCGGCAGGCGCGTCGACGCGAGCCGGGCAGGAATGACGGCGATGAAGGGCTGCGGATGAGTCATCGGGGCTGGGCGGTGAGGAGGGCGGGGCGGGCGGCGCGTCGAAGGCAGGCCGCCCGGGGCAGGGGCCGGCACGCGGCCGCAGCGAACCGCGGCCAGGCGCCGGCGTAGCGTTGAGGCGTCAGCTGCCGGCCGGGCCGGCGGGGTCGACCGGCGTGCCTTCGACGGTCTGGCGTGCTTCGTCGACGAGCATCACGGGGATGCCGTCGCGGATCGGGTAGGCGAGCTTGTCCGCGTTGCAGATCAGCTCCTGCGCGGCGCGGTCATAGTGGAGCGGGCCTTTGCAGATAGGGCACACAAGGATTTCAAGCAGGCGAGCGTCCACGGAGTTTCTCCACAACGAGGGCAATGAGGCGAGGATCGAGCGCGGCTTCGACGGGGACGACCCACAGCCGAGCGTCGCGCCAGGAAGCGCCCAATTTTACTGCATCCTTCTCGGTGATCAGGATCGCATCGACCGCGTCGTCGACGAACGGATTGTCGGGGAACGCGTAGTGGTCGGGCAGCGCGCGCGTCGCCGGCGCGAGGCCGGCCGCGCGCAGCGTCGCGAAGAAGCGTTCCGGCGCGCCGATGCCGGCCGCGGCGAGCACGCGCTCGTTCGCGAACTGCGACAGCGGACGGCGCAGCGCCGGCTGGTCGAGGTGCCACGCGGCGCCCGGCGTGAGCGCGAGCGCATAGGTATCGGGCCACGGCGGCAGCGCGCCGCTGTACGGATCGTTGACGAGCGTCGCGTCGCGGTGGCGCGACAGCGGCTCGCGCAGCGGCCCGGCCGGCAGCAGAAAGCCGTTGCCGCCGAGGCGATGGTCGAACACGACGAGCTCGACCGTCCGTGCGAGACGGTAGTGCTGGAGGCCGTCGTCGCTGACGATCACGTCGACGTTCGGGTGCGCGGCGCGCAGCGCCTGCGCGGCCGCGACGCGGTCGGGGCATACCCACACGGGCGCGCCGGTGCGGCGCGCGATCAGGAGCGGTTCGTCGCCGGCCGCGCTCGCGCGCGATGCGGGCGTGACCGCGATGGGGGCCTTCACGTTCGCGCCGTAGCCGCGCGACACGACGCCCGGCGTGAACCCGGCCGCGCGCAGCGCGTCGACGAGCGCGATCACGGTCGGCGTCTTGCCGGTGCCGCCGACGGTCACGTTGCCGACCACGACGACGGGCACACCGACGTCGACCGGTTGCTTCCAGCCCTGCGCGTAGGCCGTGCGGCGCAGCGCCGCGCACAGGCCGAACACGCAGGCGAACGGCGTGAGCGCCCAGGCGAGGGCGCCGCGTCGCTGCCATTCGCGCGTGAGGCGTGCTTCGAGCCGCGCGAGCGGGCCGCCGGGCGCGCTCATCGGGCCGGACGCGGCGCGTCGTGCGCCGCGGCGTGGGACGGATTCATCAATGCGGATTCTCCGTTGGGCGGCGCATGCCGCAAGGTCTTCGGAAGGCGGCACTCTAGCGCGCCGCACGCGGGCGCGGCAAGCGCGGCCGGGCGACGCATCCGATGGGGGCGGATCGGAGCGGGTTGTGGATAACTCTGTGAAAAACTCCCCGCCCGTTCGCGTCAAACGCCCGTCGGATGGACATCGAATCGGCGTCGAATCAAACTGCAAGGTTTAAAAATATATAAAAATCAATGCGTTATACGGAATTGTCTGGTTTTTTCCGAGGTTTTCAAGTGTTTTTGGCGGACGATTACCAGAGTGTGGACACCTTCAGCGTGTTGCAGTGCGGGCGGGCGGTGCTGGACGCCGCGCGCGTGTCGGACTATCGTGTCGCCGCCAGCATTCATCCGACCGCCCATGCTTTCCGACTCTCCTTTTTCCGCTCCCGGCGCGACTCGCGGCGGCGACGAAGTGATTCCCGTTTCGGCGCTTAATCGCGCGATTTCGACGATGCTCGAGCGCTCGTTCCCGCTGCTGTGGATCTCGGGCGAAGTGTCGAATTTCACGCGCGCCGCCAGCGGCCACTGGTATTTCTCGATCAAGGACCAGCAGGCGCAGATGCGCTGCGTGATGTTTCGCGGTCGCGCGCAGTACGCGGAATTCACGCCGCGCGAAGGCGACCGGATCGAGGTGCGCGCGGTCGTCACGATGTACGAGCCGCGCGGCGAAGTGCAGCTCAACGTCGAAGCCGTGCGGCGCACGGGCCAGGGGCGTCTTTACGAGGCATTCCTGCGGCTGAAGGCGCAGCTCGAGGCCGAAGGGCTGTTCGCAGCCGAGCGCAAGCGGCCGCTGCCGGCGCACCCGCGCGCGATCGGCATCGTCACGTCGCTGCAGGCCGCCGCGCTGCGCGACGTGCTGACCACGCTCGCGCGCCGCGCGCCGCACATTCCGGTGATCGTCTATCCGGCGCCCGTGCAGGGGGCCGGTTCCGCCGAAAAGCTCGTCGCGGCCGTGCAGACCGCGAACGCGCGGCGCGAGGTCGACGTGCTGCTCGTGTGCCGCGGCGGCGGGTCGATCGAGGATCTGTGGTCGTTCAACGACGAAGCGCTCGCACGTGCGATCGCGGCGAGCGAACTGCCGGTCGTCAGCGGCGTCGGCCACGAAACCGATTTCACGATCGCGGACTTCGCGGCCGACCTGCGCGCGCCGACGCCGACCGGCGCGGCCGAACTCGCGAGTCCGCAGCGCGCGTTGCTGTTGCGCGAGGTCGCCGACCGGCAGCGCGCGCTTGCGCGCAGCCTGGAGCGCGGGCTCGAGCAGCGTGCGCAGCAGCTCGACTGGCTCGCGCGCCGGCTCGTCAGCCCGGCCGAACGGCTGCAGCGGCAACGTACCCACGTCGAACAGCTGGCGGTGCGGCTCGCATCGGCGGCGTCGCGGCCGGTGCGCGACGCGCGTGCGCGTTTCGCGCTCGCGCAGTTGCGCTGGCAGCGCGCGCGGCCCGACCCGGCGCAGGCGCGTCAGGCCCTCGCCGGACTGTCGCAACGTCTGGCGGTGGCGATGCAGCGCCGTCACGAGCGCGATACCGCGCGCGTGTCGGCCTGCGCGGCGCGGCTCGAGGTGCTGAGCCCGCAGCGCACGCTCGAGCGCGGCTATGCGGCGCTGATCGACGCGCAGACCGGCCGCGCGGTGCGGGCGCCGAGCGCGCTGAAGCCGCAGCGCCGACTCACCGTGCATCTCGCCGAAGGCTCGGCCGACGTGTCGCTCGCCGACGTGCAGCCGCGGCTGACCGACACGATCTGACGACGACGGCGTAAGCGAAACGAAGGTCGCGCGCCCGGCGGTCCGGACGTATCGAACGCCGGGCGCGGGAACGGATGCTGCGCATCGCCGTCTCGTCCTGCCGGATGAAGCGCCAGCGGCGATTTTCTGCATACCGCGGATAAATGCCCGTGAGTTTGCGGGGATATTCGGACTCGCCTACAATCGGACGCTCGGCAGCATTCAACACAGCCTCCCTACATACTCAACGAAGGAATCGCCATGGCTCATACGCTCCCGCCGCTCCCGTACGCTGAAGACGCACTCGCGCCGACCATCTCGAAAGAGACGATCGAGTACCACTACGGCAAGCATCACCAGGCATATGTGACGAACCTGAACAATCTGATCCCGGGCACGGAATTCGAAAACCTGTCGCTGGAAGAGATCGTGAAGAAGTCGTCGGGCGGCATCTTCAACAACGCCGCGCAAATCTGGAACCACACGTTCTTCTGGAACAGCCTGTCGCCGAACGGCGGCGGCGCACCGTCGGGCGCGCTCGGCGACGCGATCAATGCGAAGTGGGGTTCGTACGACGCATTCAAGGAAGCGTTCACGAAGGCCGCGGTCGGCACGTTCGGTTCGGGCTGGGCATGGCTCGTGAAGAAGGCCGACGGTTCGCTCGACATCGTCTCGACGAGCAACGCCGCCACGCCGCTGACGACGGCCGACAAGCCGCTGCTGACGATCGACGTGTGGGAGCACGCGTACTACATCGACTACCGCAACGCACGTCCGAAGTTCGTTGAAGCGTTCTGGAACATCGTGAACTGGGACTTCGCAGCGAAGAACTTCGCGTAAGTCCGGGCATCCCGCGCCTCTGCGGCGCGCGGCATCCCCCCAAAAAAAGCCCTCGTCACGAGGGCTTTTTTGTTTTGATCGGGCATGAATCGACGCGCGGCATTCGCCCGATCAGACGATCATCCCCGACAACCAGCCGAGCGCCGCGCTCGCGATCACGACAGCCCACGGCGGCACGCGCCAGAACACGAGCGCGACGAACGCGACGAGCGCGGCAGCGAAGTCGCGCGGCGACACGATCGTGTCGCTCCACACCGGATGATAGAGCGCGGCAAGCAGCAGCCCGACGACCGCCGCGTTCACGCCCGCGAGCGCGGCCTGCATACGCGTGCTGCGACGCAGGCGTTCCCAGAACGGGGCAGTGCCCGCGACAAGCAGGAACGACGGCGCGAAGATCGACACCAGCGCGATCATCCCGCCGAGCCAGCCGTTCGGCGCGTCGCGCAGCAACGCACCGAGGAAGGCCGAGAACGTGAAGAGCGGCCCCGGTACGGCCTGCGCGACGCCATAGCCGGCCAGGAATGCCGAGTCGCCGACCCAGCCCGGCGCGACGACGGCCGCTTGCAGCAGCGGCAGCACCACGTGGCCGCCGCCGAACACCAGCGCGCCGGTGCGGAAGAATGCATCGACGACGGCGAGTGTGTTGGAGTGGAGCGCGCTTGCCGCGACCGGCAACACGACGATCAGCGCGGCGAACAGTAGCAGCCACAGCAGCCCCGCGCGGCGTGACACGTGCAGCGGCAACGGCTCGTGGGCGCCGCGCTCGGGCTGCGGCAGCAGCATGAGACCGGCGGCGCCTGCCGCGACGATCACGACCACCTGCAGCCACGCGGCCGGGACGAGCAGCGCGATGCAGGTCGCGATCGCCATCAGCGTGACGCGGCGCGCATCCGGGCAAAGCGTGCGCGCCATGCCCCACACCGCCTGCGCGATCACCGCGACCGACACGATGCGCAACCCGTGCAGGGCGCCTGCCGCGACCGGCATGCCCGTCGCGTGGACGCCGAGCGCGAACAGCATCATCAGCAGCGCGGACGGCAGCGTGAAGCC
This sequence comes from Burkholderia sp. PR2, assembly GCF_052372875.1. Taxonomy (NCBI): domain Bacteria; kingdom Pseudomonadati; phylum Pseudomonadota; class Betaproteobacteria; order Burkholderiales; family Burkholderiaceae; genus Burkholderia; species Burkholderia sp. PR2. The sequence goes on along the minus strand of NZ_JBQRWH010000004.1, from coordinate 2,665,101 downwards.
GAGCCATGCGGCGAACATCCCCGCATAGCCTGCGCGCGACAGACCGATCGCCATCCCGACCTGGCTGCTCGCCGGCCCCGGCAGGAACTGGCACAGGCCGACGAGATCCGCATAGGCGCGCTCGGTCAGCCAGCTGCGTCGCGTGACGAACGCGTCACGGAAGTAGCCGAGATGCGCGACGGGCCCGCCGAACGATGTGAGGCCGAGCCGCAGGAATGCGACGAATACGGGCCACGCATGACGGGACGGAGTAGTGACGGTGGACGTGTTCAAGAGCGGATGCGGGGAGGGCGAACGAGCCGCCACGATAGCGCAATGCCATGACGGCGGGAATGCGGCGTTGCGACGATTTCACGGCGGCGTCAGGGCGCCGTCACGGCGTACCGCCGGGCAGGCCGCTCGCGCGGCGCAGCGCGTCGACGTCGACGAGTTCGATTTCGCCGACATGCAGCCGCACGATGCCGTCGGCCTGCAGCGCCTTCAGCAGCTGGTTGGTGGTCTGCCGCGTGAGCGAGAGCATTGCCGCGAGCTTTTCCTGCGACATCCGGATGCGCGTGCGGCCGGCGCTGATCCCGCCGTAGCCGTCGGCGATCATCAGCAGTCGCGCGGCAAGCCGCTGCGCGGCCGGCATCACGCTCATCGATTCGACGGTCAGGAAGCTCAGCCGGAGCTTTTGCGCCATCAACAGCGCGAACTGCCGCCAGTATTGCGGTGTCGCGTCGAGCATCGCCACGAGCGCGGCCTGCGGGACGTGCAGCAGCAGCGTGTCGTCGAGCGCGATCGCGTCGTGCGTGCGCGGTTGGCCGTCGAACAGCGCGATCTCGCCGAACCACGTGACGGGGTCGGCGACCGTCAGCAGCGCTTCCTTGCCCTGCGGATCGACCGCGCCTATGGTGAGGGAACCGGCCAGCACCGCATACAGCCCGCACGGCGGGTCGCCGCGGCGGAACAGCGCCTGGCCGGCCGGCAGGTGCCGCAACGCGGCGCGGGCGAGCAGCGTCTCGCGCAACGCGGGCGGCAGCGCGGCGAACCACGGGTGCGCTTCGATCTGCGGCAGGTACGGGGCGAGCGGCGAGGGCATGGGCACGCGATGTCGGGTAGCTGACAGAGGTTGTCGGGCGTGACGCGCATCATAGCGCTCGATGATCGTTCAGGAGACACCATGAAGACGCTCGAGGATCACCTTTCCCAGTATGCGGCCTACCATCGCGACGTGCGCAACATTGCGACGCATCTGGTCGGCATTCCGATGATCGTGTTCGCGGTCGAGGTGCTGCTGTCACGGCCGGCGATCGGCGTGCTGGCGGGCGTCGCGCTGTCGCCGGCGCTGCTGCTCGCCGTGGCGTTCGCGGCGTTCTACCTGCGTCTCGACCTGCGCTTCGGGTTGGCGATGACCGCGCTGTTTGCGCTCGGCGTGTGGGCTGCGCAGACGCTCGCGTTGCTGCCGACCGCGCAATGGCTCGCGATCGGCGTCGGCGCGTTCGTGGTCGGCTGGATCGTGCAGTTCGTCGGACACTGGTTCGAAGGGCGCAAGCCCGCGTTCGTCGACGACCTGGTCGGCCTGATGGTTGGGCCGCTGTTCGTCGTCGCCGAAGTCGCGTTCTTCGTGGGCCTGCGCGGCGACGTGCGCCGTGAAGTCGAGCGGCGCGCGGGCCCGGTCCACGGCGGCGTGCACTCGCATGTCTGACACGTCGGCCGCGCCGGTCTGCGTGTTCGGCGCGGGCGCGGTCGGCTGCTATCTCGGCGGCCGGCTCGCGGCGGCGGGGACGCCTGTCACGCTCGTCGGCCGCGCACGGATCGGCGACGCGATTCGCGCAAACGGGCTGACCCTGACAGACCGGCGCGGCCATCGCGCGACGCTCGCGCCGTCCGAGGTCGCATTCTCGACCGATCCGGCCGCCGCGGCCGCCGCGCGGCTCGTGCTTGTCGCGGTGAAGTCGGCCGCGACGCAGGACACCGCGGCGCAACTGGCCGACGTGCTGCGGCCCGGCACGATCGTCGTCAGTTTCCAGAACGGTCTCTACAACGCCGACGTGTTGCGCGATGCGCTGCCGCAAGCGACCGTGCTGGCCGGCATGGTGCCGTTCAACGTGATCGAACGCGGGCCCGGCGCGTTTCACCAGGGCTCGGCCGGCGTGCTCGCGGCCGACGCGTCACCGGCGCTGCAGCCATTCGCCGGCGCGTTCGCCCGTGCCGGGCTACCGCTCGCGCTGCACCGCGACATGCGTGCCGTGCAGTGGGCGAAGCTGCTGCTGAACCTGAACAACGCGGTCAATGCGCTCGCGAACCTGCCGTTGCGCGACGAACTCTCGCAACGCGCGTATCGACGCTGCGTCGCGCTGGCGCAACGCGAGGCACTGCACGTGCTGGCGCGCGCCGCGATCCGGCCCGCGCGGCTCACGCCGTTGCCGGCTGCCTGGATTCCCGCCGTGCTCGACTCGCCCGATCCCGTGTTTCGCGCGCTGGGCGGCCGGATGCTTGCGATCGATCCGCTCGCGCGTTCGTCGATGTCCGACGATCTCGCCATGCGCCGTGCGACCGAAGTCGAGTGGATCAACGGCGAGATCGTCCGGCTGGCCGCGCGCTTCGGTGCGCAGGCGCCGGTCAACGCGCAGCTGTGCGCGCTCGTTCACGACGCCGAAACCGCGGCATCGCGGCCCGCCTGGCGCGGCGATGCGTTGTGAGCCGAGTTGACCGCGCACGCGCATCGCGCGGGCGACATGAGGGCGGCATAATCCCGCGCTACACCACGCGCGATGCGCAACGGCTAAGATGCGGGGTGCGTCGCACGACAGGACGCGTATGCGGAGCAATCGCCATGGTGGATCGCCCGACTCTCGATGCCTACGAAGCCCATGCCGCGCAATACGCGCAGGACTGGCTCGACCAGGCCGCCCCCGACGACATGTATGCGCTGCTCGAGCAGTATTTCTCGCCGGGGCCGACCGCCGACGTCGGCTGCGGCGCGGGGCGCGACACTGCGTGGCTCGCGTCGCAAGGATTCGACGTGCGCGGCTACGATGCGAGCGCGGCGCTGCTCGCCGAGGCTCGCTTGCGTCACCCGTCCCTGACGTTCGAACTGGCTGCGCTGCCGGCGCTCGCGGGCGTGCCGTCCGGCGCGTTTCGAAACGTGTTGTGCGAGACGGTCGTCATGCATCTCGACCAGGCGGATGCCGCTGCGGCGGCCGCGCGGCTGGCTGCGCTGCTGATGCCCGGCGGCACGTTGTACCTGAGCTGGCGGGTGGCCGGCAACGGCGCGTTGCGCGACGAGCGCGGCCGCTTGTACACACCGCTCGATTCGGCGCGCATGCACGCGGCGCTCGGCCCCGGCATGCACGTGATCGACGAGCACGAGGTGGTCAGCGCGTCATCCGGCAAGCGCGTGCATCGGCTGATCGCGCGCCGGGACGACGACGTCGATGGCGCCGCATGAGCGCGGCGCGCGAACTCAGTCGCGGTTGAGCGCCGCTTCCCAGTTGATGTCGACGCACAGCACCTGCATGCCGGTCGCGGCCGGCGCGGCGATCGATGCGGTCACGCACAGGTGCGCTTCGTTGATCGACAGGTACGGCGGCGTCAGATGCACGCGGCCCGGCGCGCGCATCGCATGGATGAAGTAGGGGCGACGTTCCCAGCTCGCGCCTTCCGAATGCAGCAGCGGCCGGAAGCGTTTGGCCCGCTGCGACACGCTGCCGCGCGCGAGCACGTTGTCGCCGATCTGGCGGCCCGATGCATCGAGCAGGAAGCAGCGCGCGGTTTCCGGCAACCCGAGCACGGCGCCGGCGGCGTCGATCAGCGGTTCGCCCGCGACGAGCTTCTGGCTCGCCTCCTCCAGCGCGGCGACATACGGCGCGAGGCGTTCGGCCTGCGTGCGCTCGCGTTGCGCGACGCGCAGCCGCAACGCGGCCGACAGCGTATCCATGCAGCCCGCGGCGGCCTGCGGTTGCACGGGGTCGACGCTCGGCCCCGCGAAGTATTGCCCTTGCACGAAATCGACATCGCATTCGAGCGCGATCAGCGCGTCGCGCTCGGTCGAGAGCCCGCCCATCAGCACGAGCTGGCCGGATTCGTGCAGCAGCGACACGAGCCCCGGCAGCACGCGCTCGAGATGCGAGTGTTCGCTCGCCTGCGCGAGGATCCCGCGGTCGAGCGTGACAATGTCGGGATGCAGGTGCCACACGCGGTCGATGTTCGAATGTTTCGCACCGAAGCCGCCGAGCGCGATCAGGAAGCCGGCCTTGCGCAGGCCGTCGACGATCGCCGCATAGCGCGGCGTCTCGCCGCCGGCCTGCTCGGGCACTTCGAGCACCACGCGATGCGGCGGCAGGCCGAGCGCCTTCAGGTTCGCGAGCAGCGCGTCGCCGTAGACGGTGTCCATCAGCGCGGCCGGATGCAGGCTCAGGAAGAGCCATTCGTCGTGACTGTCGAACGCGTGGAAGTTGCCGAGATGCAGCGATTCGGCGAGCCGGCCGAGCTCGAGCAGGTCGCCGCGCCGCGCCGCCTGCGTGAACACCTCGTGCGACGCGACCTGGCGGCTGTCCTCGTCGTGCGCGCGCAGCGACGCGTGGTAACCGATCGCGCGGCGGTGCGACACCGAGAAAACGGGCTGGAACACGCTAAACACGGTGTACGCACCGTACAGCACGGTGCGCCGCTTCCCGTCGTCGCCGGCGACGGGGCGGGGCGGCTGAAAGCCGGGTGGATCGATGTCGATCATGCTCATGATGTCGGCCGAAGGAAGACTGCCAGTTTACCTAGAGAATAGGCCAGCAAGAAGCATGCACGGCATCGGGCCCCGTGCCACGCCCCGTCGCGGTCGCCGGGTGCCGCGCGGCGCAGCCATGTTGCACCGACATGGTGCGCGGCGCGCCGTCGTGGGGTTTCCCGGCACGGCGCGCGCGGTGCGTCACGCGCGCTCGGACGGATCGGTCTTGTGCTGCGCGCGGCCGCGGATCTCGGGCGCGAGCTGCGCGAAGATCCACGCGGACGCGGCCGTGATGATCCCGACGCAGACGAAGGTCGCATGGAACGCGGGCAGTGTGTTGCTCGGCGTCACCGTGCGCAGCATCCCGGTGAAGGTGGCCAGCAGCGCGCCCGCGACCGTGACGCCGAGGCTCATCGACAGCATCTGCACGAGCGAGAACAGGCTGTTGCCGCTGCTCGCGCCGCCAGTGCCGAGGTCCTTCAGCGTCAGCGTGTTCATCGCGGTGAACTGCATCGAGTTGAACCCGCCGAACAGCGCGAGATGGATGACCTTCACCCAGACGGGCACCGAGTCGCGCATCAGCGCGAAGCTCGCCATCATCACGCCGACCATGATCGTGTTCGCGAGCAGTACCTTGCGGTAGCCGTGCTGCGTGATCAGACGCGTGATGATCCGCTTCGAGAACATCCCGGCCGCCGCGACCGGCAACATCATCAGCCCGGCCTCGAATGCCGAATAACCGAGACTCACCTGCAGCAGCAGCGGAATCAGGTACGGCATCGCGCCGCTGCCGATCCGCGCGAACAGGTTGCCGAGCAGGCCCACGCTGAACGTGTGGATCTTGAACAGTTCGAGCGAGAAGATCGGCTGCGGCGCGCGCACCGCGTACAGCCCGTACGCGACGAAGCACGCAAGGCTCAGGATCAGCAGCACGAGCACGGCCGCGTGCTGCATGCCGAGATCGGCGAGCCCGTCGAGCGACAGCGAGATCGCGACCATCCCGATCGTCAGCAGCAGATAGCCCTTCAGGTCGAAGCGGCCGACGGCCGGGTTGCGCGAGTCGGGCATCGAGTAGAAGGTCGCGACGCAGCCGGCGATGCCGACCGGCACGTTGATCAGGAAGATCCAGTGCCACGACGCGATCTTCACGAGCCAGCCGCCAAGCGTCGGCCCGATCAGCGGACCGATCAGCCCGGGGACCGCGACGAACGACAGCGCGGCCAGGTAGCGCTCGGCCGGGAACGTGCGCAGCACCGCGAGCCGCCCGACCGGCAACAGCATCGCGCCGCCCACCCCCTGCACGACGCGGAACACGACGAGCTGCGACAGCGTATGCGCGTTCGCGCACAGCAACGACCCGAGCGAGAACACCAGGATTGCGCTGAAGAACACGCGCCGCGTGCCGAACGTGTCGGCGAGCCAGCCCGAGACGGGGATCATCACCGCCATCGTCAGCGAGTATGCGATCACGACCGACTGCATCCGCAACGGCGATTCGCCGAGGCTCGCGGCCATCGACGGCAGCGCCGTGTTGACGATCGTCGCATCGAGCGTCTGCATGAAGAAGCCCGTCGCAACGAGCCAGAGCATCACGGTGAGGTTCTTTTCGCCGGGAGCGGCGGCGGGCGGGCGTTGGAACATGGGGGCGGACCAGTGGCGCGGGACAGCCGCCATTGTAGGCAAAGCCGCCGTGCCGCGCAGGATCGGCGCGGGTGCGCCGGACGCCCGTCCGTCAGCCGACCGGTACAGTTCAGCCGAAAGTGTCTGCGGGCGTATCTGTCCGGGGGGCGACGCTGTCCGAAATACTGGTGTCCTCGAACCCACGCGACCCGGAGGCGGCCATGCGAGAACTGCGACTCTACGAGATGGACGGCAACGAGCCGGCCGGGCGGTGGCGCATCGTCGATCGCACCGCGCTGCAGGTCGCGGACGGCGACCTGTGGGTGACGATCGAGGGCCGGCCCGACGATCACTGGCTGCGCGCCGGCGAGACGCTGGCGCTGCTGCCCGGCATGTGCGTATGGATCAGCGCGGCGGCGGGCGGTGCGGTGTTCGCGTTCGGCCCGAAGGCGGCGCCGGACCTGCAGGCCGCGCCGATCGCGTGGCGACGGTTCGCCGCATGGCGCGGCGGCCGTGGTCAGGCAGCCGCGTCGCTGCCGACGTAGCGCGCGCGGGGCCGGATCAGCTTGCCGTCCGCATATTGTTCGAGCGCGTGTGCGATCCAGCCCGCGGTGCGGCCGGCCGCGAACAGCGTGAACGCGGCGCCCTCGGGTAGCGCAAGCGAGCGTTCCAGCACCGCGAGCGCGAAATCGATCGCCGGTCGCAGGCCGGTCGCCGCCTCGACGCGCGCGGCGAGCCCACGGGCCATGCGTAGCGGCGTCCGGTCGGGCAGCATCGCGTGCAGCGCGTCGAGCAACGCGCGGGCGCGCGGATCGCCGTCGGGATAGAGCGGGTGCGCGAAACCGGACAGCGCGGTGCGCGCACCGTCTGCCCGTTCGTCGTGCGCGACGCGCAGCGCGAGGTAGCGGTCGAGGTCGGCGGCACGCGCCGCTTCGTCGAGCAGCGCGCCCGCGCGGAACGTCTCGCCGCCGTGGCGCGGGCCCGACAGCGCTGCGAGCCCGCCCGCGATCGCACCGAACAGGTGGGTGCCGGTCGACGCGATGCAGCGCACCGCAAAGGTCGACGGGTTCAGTTCATGATCGGCGCACAGCACGAGGGCGCGGCGCAGCAGGTCGGCTTCGTCGCGTCGCCGGAGCCGCCATGCTGCGGCGAGCTGCCGATGCACGGGCGCGTCGCTCGGCGCGATGCCGGCCAGCGCGGCCGTCGTCACGCGCAGCAGCAGCGTGGCCGAGTCGAGCTGCGCGTCGCGCCCTTGCGCCCACAGGCGCGGCAGCGAGGCGGCTGCGGCGGGGAGCAGCACCAGCGTGCGCTCGAGCGGCGCGAGATGTGCCCAGCGGCGAGCCCAGTCGTCCCACTGCGCGGCGTCGAAACCGGTCGACGCAAGCGATGCCGCGCCCAGCCGCGCGGGCGGACAATCCCACAGTCGTGCGGCCGTTTCCTCGAGTGTCGCGTCGTTCGCGAGCGCGATCGCATCGGCGCCGCGATAGTGCAGGCGGCCGCCGGCGATCTGCGTGATCCGTGATTCGAGCACGGGCACGCCCCAGTCGAGCGAGCGTTCGGCGACGCCGCCCGCGCGTTTTGCATCGGCGCGGCGGCGCGCGAGCAGGCGCACCTCGTCCGCGTCGTAGCGGCGGCGCTTGCTCGCGCCGTCCGGCAGCGAGCGCAGCAGGCCGCGGCTCACATACGCGTAAAGGGTGCTCACGCTGACACCAAGGATGCCGGCGGCTTCCGGCGCGCTGAGGGACGTCATGCCGATCGCTCCTGTCGGGGCGCATGAAGCGCGGCCCGGCTACAACTATTCGTTATGTATTGATTCGCGCAATCAACATTGATCGCGCCCGTCGCGAATTCTAGACTCGAATCCGTCTCCTCAACGGCTCGCTTTCACCATGACACCCGAACTCGCATTGTCCCGCTTGTGGCAACTTGCACGCGGCGAACCCGGCGCGCTGGCCCGCGCGGCCGTGACGGGGCAGGACCCCACGCTGCCGTCGACGTTCCACGTCGGCACGCTCGCCGCGGCGACGATCGCGGCAGCCGGGCTCGCGGCGGCGGAATGCCACCGGCTGCGCACGGGCGTGGCGCAGCGCGTCGACGTGTCGATGCGCGACGCGCTCGTCGCATTTCGCAGCGAACGCTACCTGCGCGTGGACGACGGCCTGCCGCCCGAGCCGCGCCATCCGGTAACGGGTTTCTACGACACGCGCGACGGACGCTGGATCCAGCTGCATGCGAACTTTCCGCATCACCTGCACGGGATTCTCGACGTGCTCGGCTGCGGCCCGCAGCGTGACGACGTTGCGGCGGCGATCCGCACGTGGGACGGCGCGGCGCTGGATACCGCGCTGGCCGAGGCCGGCCTGTGCGCGGCATTGATCAGAACCCCTGACGAATGGGCGTCGCACGACCAGGCACGCGCGCTCGCGTCGCTGCCGTTGTTCGAGATCGAGCGGATCGGCGACGCGCCCGTCGAGGCGATCGGCCGCGGCGAGCCCGACCAGCCGCTCGCGGGCGTGCGCGTGCTCGATCTCACGCGCATCATCGCGGGGCCGGTCGCGGGCCGCACGCTGGCATCGCACGGTGCACAGACGCTGCTCGTCAACGGTCCGCACCTGCCGAACATCGCATCGCTCGTGATCGACAACGGGCGCGGCAAGCGCTCGACGTGGATCGACCTGCGCGAGGCGGCCGGCGTTGCCACGCTGCGCGAGCTTGCACGCGACGCCGATGTATTCCTGCAGGCCTATCGCCCCGGCGCGCTCGCGGCGCGCGGGTTCTCGCCGCAGGCGCTGGCGGAATTGCGACCCGGCATCGTGTGCGTGTCGGTGTCCGCATACGGGCATGCGGGGCCGTGGTCGATGCGGCGCGGCTTTGACAGCCTCGTGCAGTCGGCGAGCGGTATCGCCTGGTGCGAGCAGCATGCCGCGCACGCGGACGGCCCGCGCCATCTGCCGTGCCAGGCGCTCGATCATGCGACCGGTTATCTCGCGGCGTTCGGCGCGATGATCGCGCTTGCGCGCCGTGCAACGGAAGGGGGGAGCTGGCACGTGCGGCTGTCGCTCGCGCAGACGGGACGCTGGCTGCAATCGTTCGGCACGGTGCCGGACGGCCTGCATGCGCCGGATTTCACGTTCGACGACGTGCGCGACCGGATCGACCGGACCGCTTCGCCGTTCGGCATGATCGATGCCGTGCGTCCGGCCGAACGTCTGTCGACGACCCCGCCGCGATTCACGCGGCCGCCCGTGCCGCTCGGCACGGACAAAGCGCGCTGGCAATGAGCGCCGGCGGCACCGTGCGCATTACTTGCGCAGCTCGACGACGAAGTCGTAGTAGTCGTTGCGGCAGTAGGTATCGGTGAGCTCGATCGCGCGCTGGTCGGCCGTATAGCCGATTCGCGTGATCAGCAGCAGCGCGTCGTGCGGCGCGATGCCCATCTGCTGCGCGATCTCGTCGGTCGCGTTGACCGCGCGGAAATGCTGCAGCGCGCGCACGATGGGCGTGCCGCGTGCTTCGAGATAGCTGTACAGCGAACCGCCGATCGCCTGCGGATCGGGAATCAGCGTGGCGGGGAACGTCGAGTTCTCGACGGCCATCACGATGCCGTCGGCGAGGCGCAGGCGTTTCAGCCGTGTAACCGATGCGGCCGGCGACAGGCCGAGCTGGATGACTTCGTCCCGGTTCGCCGGCTGAATCTCACGTTCGAGCCACTGCGAGCTCGGCTTGAAGCCACGGCGCTCGAGCATCTCGCTGAAGCTCGACAGCCGCGACAGCGGATCCTCGTAGCGCGGCTGGATGAAGTTGCCGGCGCCTTGCGTGCGGCGGATCAAGCCCTGCTCGACGAGCAGCGCGATCGCCTTGCGCGCGGTGATGCGCGACACGCCGAGCGCTTCGGACAGCACGCGTTCGGACGGCAGCGCCTCGCCGGCCGCCCAGCGATTGTCGTGGATCGCGTCACCGAGCTTGCGGGCGAGCTGCAGGTAGAGCGGCGTATCGTTCTCGGGGTCGGGGCGCAGGTCCTGCCAGCGGTCGTCCGTGGGTGCCTTCATGGAATGGGTATCGATCAGATTGCCGGCCATTCTAAGTCATCATGCGGCGCCGTTATATCCGGTTTTTGCCGTGCAGCAGGTGGACGCCGCGCCGATTGACTACACTGATGCGTCGTATTCGATGCTACGGCCGCGGGTGCGCGGCCACCAATCCGCAGCGAGGAGCGCATGACAGACACGATCGCCACGGTCGTCCTGCCGGACGGCGAGACGATTCCGAAGCTCGGCCTGGGCACTTGGGAAATGGGCGAGCGGCCCGCGCGTCGCGCGGACGAGATCGCCGCATTGCGTGAGGGTATCGCGCTCGGGATGACGCTGGTCGACACCGCCGAGATGTACGGAGACGGCGCGACCGAGGCGCTCGTCGGCGAGGCGCTGACCGGACTGCGCGACGGCGTGTTCCTTGTCAGCAAGGTGTATCCGCATCATGCGAGCAGGCGTGGCGTCGTCGCCGCGTGCGATGCGAGCCTCAAGCGTTTGCGTACCGACCGTCTCGACCTGTACCTGCTGCACTGGCGTGGTTCGGTGCCGCTCGAGGAGACGGTCGAGGGATTCGAGGCGCTGCGGCGCGCGGGCAAGATCCGCCATTGGGGTGTCAGCAACTTCGACACGGCCGACATGGCGGAACTCGTCGACGAGGCGGGCGGCAGCGCGTGCGCGACCAACCAGATCCTCTACAACATCGCGCGGCGCGGCCCGGAATTCGACCTGTTGCCATGGCTCGCCAAGCACCGGATGCCGGCGATGGCCTACAGCCCGGTCGATCACGGGCGGCTGCCGAAGCGTTCGCCGCTCGACGAGATCGCGCGGCAACGCGGTGTATCGGTGATGCGCGTCGCGCTTGCCTGGGTGCTCTCTCGGCCGGGTGTATTCGCGATCCCGAAGGCGTCGCGGATCGAACACGTCCGCGACAATCGCGCGGCGCTCGATCTCGAGTTGAGCGATGACGAGCGCGCGCAACTCGACGGCTACTTCCGTCCGCCGCGCAGCAAGCGCGCGCTCGAAATGCTCTGACCGTGCCGGGTCAGGCGATGCATCGGTCAGTGGCCATGGCCACCGGCCGATCCACCGTTGCCGCCATTGCCGTTTCCGTTGCCGACACCGTTGGCACCGCCGTTGCCGGCGCCACCACTCCCGTTGCCATTGCCGTTGCCGCCGCCATTGCCGTGGCCACCGTTGCCGCCGTTGCCGCCGCTGCCGCCGCTGCCGCCGCTGCCACCGCCGTTGCCGCCGCCGCCGTTACCGCCGCCATTGCCACCGCCATTGCCACCGCCGTTACCGTGACCGCCGTTGCCGCCGCCGTTGCCGCCGCCGTTACCGCCGCCATTGCCGCCGCCGTTACCGTGACCGCCGTTGCCGCCGCCGTTGCCGCCGCCGTTGCCGCCGCCGTTGCCGCCGCCGTTGCCGCCGCCGTTGCCGCCGCCATTGCCGCCGCCGTTACCGTGACCGCCGTTGCCGCCGCCGTTGCCGCCGCCGTTGCCGCCGCCGTTGCCGCCGCCGTTGCCGCCGCCGTTGCCGCCGCCGTTGCCGCCGCCGTTGCCGCCGCCGTTGCCGCCGCCGTTGCCGCCGCCGTTGCCGCCGCCGTTGCCGCCGCCGTTGCCGCCGCCGTTACCGCCGCCATTGCCACCGCCATTGCCACCGCCATTACCGTGACCGCCGTTGCCGCCGCCGTTACCGTGACCGCCGTTGCCGCCGCCGTTACCGTGACCGCCGTTGCCGCCGCCGTTGCCGCCGCCGTTGCCGCCGCCGTTGCCGCCGCCGTTGCCGCCACCATTGCCACCGCCGTTGCCGCCGCCGTTGCCGCCGCCGTTACCGCCGCCATTGCCACCGCCGTTGCCACCGCCGCCGTGGCCACCATGACCACCCGAGGTACCGCCACCTGAGGTACCGCCACCCGAGGTACCGCCACCTGAGGTGCCGCCACCCGAGGTACCGCCACCCGAGGTACCGCCACCTGAGGTGCCGCCACCCGAGGTACCGCCTCCTGAGGTGCCGCCACCCGAGGTGCCACCTCCTGAGGTACCCCCACCGGAGGTACCGCCACCCGAGGTGCCGCCACCCGAAGTACCACCACCTTTACCCTCGTTGCCTGATGCACCGCCGCTACGACCTGTTCCGCTCGTACCACCGGATGTCGCCCCGGTCGATCCACCGACGCCTGCAGGCCCGACGGTGCCGCTTCCACCATTCCCGCTGCTGCCTGGGCTGCTACTGCCAGAGGTGCTTCCGGCGCCGCTGCCCACAGCGCCTCGGCCGGCATAGATGTGGACCGCGCAAGCAGCCGGACTGGCGGCACAGGACGTCGTGTCGTCGGCGAGCATCATGACGGGGTCTGCGCTGGCGGTCGGGTCGGACGCGACGCCGGGCATCGAATCCTGGGCAATCGCGTAAGAACAGCAGCATGCAAACGCGGCCGCGGCCAGCAGGGTCGTGCGATAGCACCATCCCGCCGTACGGGACAGTTGATTCGTTCTGCTCATTATTGATCTCCCCGATGCGCGCGATGCCTCGTCACGCGCGACCATCAACGTGTGATGCAGGGGACCAGCAACGATGCATTGTCGTATCGGCGGCCGATGCGTGTCGGACCGGCGTCAGAAGCCAGCCGGGAACACGAATCGGCACGCGGGCCCGCCGTGCGAATCCCTAACTGCGAGATTCGTGCCACCGACCGGCCGTGCCCGTGGCGCAAGGCGCGCACGTATCGCGCGACAGCGTGTGATACGCCGTCGTGAGCGTTTTGTTTCCGAAATGAAACGTCTGACTACGTCTATCGCGCCGTCGGGCCGGCAGCACGCGGCCAGCGATGGCAAAGGATCGACGCGATCCAGGCGACGAGAAACAGCGCGACGATGCCGTAACCGATCGCGCCGAAGCGCGCGCCAAGTGCGTCGAGCGCCTCGCGTACTGGGCCCGTCAGCGACAGCTTGTCGGCGAGCAGGCCGGCGGCCTCGATCCCGCCGACCGCCAGTGCGACGGCCGCGGAGAGCAGCGTGATGCTCGCGTTATAGAGCAGCTTGCGCCGCGGGTCGTCCATCGCCCAGCCGTACGCATGAATCATCAGCACGTTATCGGTAGAGTCGATCAGCGTCATGCCGGCCGCGAACAGCGCGGGAAACAGCATGACCGAATGGATCGGTAGCGCGTGGCTTGCCTGCGCGGCAGCGATCGCGAGCAACGCGATTTCTGTTGCAGTATCGAAACCCAGGCCGAACAGCACGCCGACCGGATACATGTGCCAGCTTTTCGACACGAACCGGAACAGCGGGCGCAGCAGCCGCGACACGAGGCCGCCCGCGCGATGCGCGTGCGCGGCACCGTGAGCCGCGTCCGGCGCGCCGCGATAGCGCCGCCACACGTGGCGCAGGATCACGAGGTTCATGCACGCGAGCACGAGCAGGAAGGTTGCTGATACCGCCGTGCCGATCGTGCCTCCGATTTCGCGGAATGCGTCGAAGCGGTCGCGCAGCGCGAACGCGCTCAGCGCGATGCCGAGCGTCGCGACGACCACGATCGTCGAGTGGCCGAGCGAGAAGAACAGGCCGACCGTCACCGGACGCTGGCCGTCCTGCATCAGCTTGCGCGTCGCGACGTCGATCGCGGCGATGTGATCGGCGTCGACCGCATGACGCAGCCCGAGCCCGTACGCGATCGCCGCGGTGCCGAGCAGCAGCGGACGGTCGTGCAGCACCGCGAGCGCCCACAGCCAGACGGCGACGTTCGCGGCGATCAGGCCGGCATACAGCATCAACAGGCGGCGCAGGGCAGGGGTGGGCGGCATCGGGGTGGTTCCATCGGACGAATCGCGATGTATTGTGGCATGCGCAAAAATGGCCTGGCGTGCCGATCAAAAACGGCGTCGGGGCGTCGGCCATCCGCCGTGCTGCGCTGGACGGATAAAAAAAGCCCGTCCGGAACCGGACGGGCCTGAGGTCTGCGCGCAGCTGGGCGCGCGCCCCGCGCTTACTTCACTTTCGCGTTGATCACGCCTTCCGACACGTTCGCCGGCGTTTCCGCGTAGTGCTTGAACTCCATCGTGTACGTCGCACGACCTTGCGTCGCCGAGCGCAGCGACGTCGAATAGCCGAACATCTCGGCGAGCGGCACTTCGGCGCGCACCAGCTTGCCGCCGCCGCCCGCGATGTCCTCCATGCCCTGCACGATGCCGCGCCGGCTCGACAGGTCGCCCATCACGTTGCCCATGAAATCCTCCGGCGTCTCGACCTCGACCGCCATCATCGGCTCGAGCAGCACCGGCTTCGCGCGACGCATCGCTTCCTTGAACGCCATCGAGCCGGCCATCCGGAACGCGTTTTCGTTCGAGTCGACGTCGTGGTACGAGCCGAACGTCAGGTGCACCTTCACGTCGACGACCGGGTAGCCCGCGAGCACGCCGCTCTTGAGCGTTTCGGTGATGCCCTTGTCGACGGCCGGGATGAATTCGCGCGGAATCACGCCGCCCTTGATCTCGTCGAGGAACTCGTAGCCCTTGCCGGGGTTCGGCTCCAGCGTGATCACCGCATGCCCGTACTGGCCGCGCCCGCCCGACTGCTTGACGAACTTGCCTTCGACATCGGAGGCCGTCGTGCGCACCGTTTCGCGATACGCGACCTGCGGCTTGCCGACCGTGGCCTCGACGCCGAACTCGCGCTTCATCCGGTCGACCAGGATTTCGAGGTGCAGCTCGCCCATCCCCGAGATGATCGTCTGGCCGGATTCCTCGTCGGTCTGCACGCGGAACGACGGATCTTCCTGCGCGAGACGGTTCAGCGCGAGGCCCATCTTTTCCTGGTCGGCCTTCGTCTTCGGCTCGACGGCCTGCGAGATCACCGGCTCCGGGAATTCCATCTTCTCGAGGATGATCGGCTTGGCCGGATCGCACAGCGTGTCGCCCGTCGTCGCTTCCTTCAGGCCGACCGCCGCCGCGATGTCGCCCGCGCGCACTTCCTTGATTTCCTTGCGCTCGTTCGCGTGCATCTGCAGGATCCGGCCGAGCCGCTCCTTCTTGTCCTTCGTCGCGTTCAGCACCGTGTCGCCCGATTCGACGACGCCCGAATACACACGGAAGAAGATCAACTGGCCGACGAACGGGTCGGTCATGATCTTGAACGCGAGCGACGAGAACGGCTCGTCGTCGCTCGGGTGACGTTCCGCCGGCTTCTCGGGATCGTGGAAGTCGTGACCGAGGATCGCGGGCACGTCGACCGGCGACGGCAGGTAGTCGATCACCGCGTCGAGCATCGCCTGCACGCCCTTGTTCTTGAACGCGCTGCCGCACAGCATCGGCACGATCTCGTTCGCGATCGTGCGCTGGCGCAGCGCGGCCTTGATCTCGTCCTCGGTCAGCGATTCATGGTCGTGCAGGTACTTCTCGAGCAGTTCCTCGCTGGCTTCCGCGGCGGCTTCGACCATCTTCTCGCGCCATTCGTGTGCAAGCTCGACGAGATTCGCCGGGATCTCCTCGTACGTGAACTTCACGCCCTGGCTTTCGTCGTCCCATACGATCGCCTTCATCTTGACGAGATCGACGACGCCCTGGAAATGATCTTCCGCGCCGATCGGAATCTGGATCGGCACGGCGACGCCCTTCAGGCGCTCGCCGATCTGGCGCTGCACGCGGAAGAAGTCCGCGCCGACGCGGTCCATCTTGTTGACGAACGCGATGCGCGGCACCTTGTACTTGTTCGCCTGGCGCCACACGGTTTCGGATTGCGGCTGCACGCCGCCGACCGAGTCGTAGACCATGCACGCACCGTCGAGCACGCGCATCGAGCGCTCGACCTCGATCGTGAAGTCGACGTGCCCGGGGGTGTCGATGATGTTGATCCGGTGTTCAGGATAGTTGCCGGCCATGCCCTTCCAGAAGGCCGTGGTCGCGGCCGACGTGATCGTGATGCCGCGTTCCTGCTCCTGCTCCATCCAGTCCATCGTGGCCGCGCCGTCGTGCACTTCACCGATCTTGTGGCTCACGCCGGTGTAAAACAGGATGCGCTCGGTCGTCGTGGTCTTGCCGGCATCGATGTGAGCGCTGATCCCGATATTGCGATAGCGCTCGATGGGGGTTTTGCGGGGCACGTGAACCTCCTGGTGGTTCGGATCGTAAGGGGGCCGGCTGCACCGGCCCGGGCTGAAACAAGCGAGATTTAAAGCATAGCGCTTGTCCGAGGCTTTTGCAGATGCGGGCAGCGTTGGCCGAATCAAGGCGCGCGTCGCCATCGGCCGGCGAAAAAAAACCGGCGCCCAACAACGAGTGATGGGCGGCCGGCTTCGGTCGACGTGCGGCGGCGCCGCGGCAATGGCCGTTACTGGGCCTTGGGCAGGCCTTCGAGCTTCATGCCCGGCTTGATGCCCTTCGCCGCGAACCAGCCCTTGCTCATTTCGAGCGCATAGACGCCGTTGTTGCGCGGGCAGTGGTTGTCGGTCGTCTCGGCCTTCATTTCGTCGATGTCGGTGATCGTGCCGTCCGCGCGGATGAACGCGATCGACAGCGGGATCAGCGTGTTCTTCATCCAGAAGCAGTGCACGGCGTTCTCGTTGAACACGAACAGCATGCCTTCGTTCGGTGCGAGCTGCGACCGGTACATCAGCCCCTGTTCGCGGTCGGCGTCGTTCGCGGCGACGGCCGCGTCGATCACGTACATGCCGGCGCGCAGCTTCGCGCGCGGGAACTCGCTCGGCTGCTTGGCGCCGGGCGGCATCTGCGCGTGGGCGGTCTGCATGCCGAGCGCGAGGACGGCGAGCGCGGCGGGAAACACGGCGGCGCGCGCAAGGCGGCCGAGCGACGAGCGCAGGGAGAATCGCACAGCAGGGCTCCTATCGGGAAAACGAGACCCGCATGGTACGCGAAGCGCGCCGGCGGGCACAAAAAAGAAAAAGGCAGATCGCCTCGCGGTGATCTGCCTTTCAACGCCGTAAGAACGGCAAGACTGCGTGTTCTTGACTGCGTTATTACAGCTTGCTTACTTAGTTCGAAGCAGCTGCCGGTGCTTCGGCTTCGCTAGCTGCCTTCTTAGCTGCGTGGTGCTTCTTCTTTGCGTGGTGCTTCTTGGCAGCGTGCTTTGCCGGTGCCGAAGCAGCTGCCGGAGCAGCAGCCGAAGCAGCTTCCGGAGCCGAAGCTTGTGCGAAAGCTGCCGTTGCGAAGAGGCCAGCGACCAGAGCGGCGATCAGTTTGTTCATGTTGTGTTCCTCAGCTTTAGTTAATTAACCAAATGACCCGGCAATAGGAGTCATGTCGTCTAACGGTGCCATCCACCTTTCGGTTGACAGACGCTTCGAGAAATTTCTCATTGCGCTGCGGGCGCCGAATCGTATTCGATAAAAACGTCGCTTTCGTGACGCAAACACGGGTTCGGCTGCCAATGCCGGATAGCTAAGGTTGGCATCTGCGTGGTTTAACGCGCGATCTTCGCAGGCGGTTGACGAAAAAGATGACGAAAAATTCGCGCGTCCGGAATGTGTCATTCGGCGCGTGCGAAACCGTCCCACGGGGCACGCGGTGGCAGCGCGATTGTTTCGCCCGGTGCAATGCCGAGCGCGAATATGTCGAGCGCGCCGATGCCGACGCGCACGAGACGCAACGTCGGGAAGCCGATAGCGGCAGTCATCCGCCGCACCTGCCGATTCTTGCCTTCGGTGATCGCAAGTTCGATCCACGTGGTCGGGATCGCGGCGCGATAGCGGATCGGCGGATTGCGCGGCCACAGCGTGTCCGGCGGTTCGATGAATTCGGCGCGGCACGGGCGCGTCACGTAGTCGCCGAGATCGACGCCGCGCGCGAGCGCCTTCAGGTCGGCCGGGCCCGGCGCACCGTCGACCTGCGCCCAGTAGCGCTTGACGAGCTTGTGGCGTGGTTCGGCGATGCGCGCCTGCAGCGCGCCGTCGTCGGTGAGCAGCAGCAGGCCCTCGCTGTCCGCGTCGAGCCGGCCGGCCGGGTAGACGCCGGGTGCTTTTACCCAGTCGCCGAGCGACGGCCGCGTCTCGTGCGCGGAAAACTGGCAAATCGTGCCGAACGGCTTGTTGAGGGCGATCAGGGTCATGGCGGGCGTCCGCCCGGCGTGCCGCGGCGGAAGCGGGACGGGCGGTCTATGGCAAATGGCGGAATCTTAATGCATAATACGGAACGGCAAGTCCTCTGTCTTATATAAGACATAAGGGAAGACTTGATACGCAGCGTCGCGCTTCGTGCCGCCGGCCCCGGTTGGGGCGCTAGAATAGCGCTCGCTGTTGCCGTCACGAGGGTGGCAGGGCCACCTCGCCGCGCGCGCAGTTTCGACCAGCATCACCTGCTCAGCCACGTCACTGGAGTCGATCATGCCGTATCAGCACATCAAGGTTCCGGAGGGCGGTGACAAGATCACCGTCAACAAGGACTTCTCGCTCAATGTTTCCGATCAGCCGATCATTCCCTATATCGAAGGCGACGGTACGGGCTTCGATATCACGCCGGTGATGATCAAGGTCGTCGATGCGGCGGTCGCGCATGCCTACAAGGGCAAGCTCAAGATCCACTGGATGGAGATCTTCGCGGGCGAGAAGGCGACGAAGGTGTACGGTCCGGACGTGTGGCTGCCGGACGAAACGCTGCAGGTGCTGAAGGAATACGTGGTGTCGATCAAGGGGCCGCTGACGACCCCGGTCGGCGGCGGCATCCGTTCGCTGAACGTCGCGCTGCGCCAGGAGCTCGACCTCTACGTGTGCCTGCGCCCGGTCCAGTATTTCAAGGGCGTGCCGTCGCCGGTGCGCGAGCCGCAAAAGATCGACATGGTGATCTTCCGCGAGAACTCGGAAGACATCTACGCGGGCATCGAATGGGCCGCGGGCTCCGAGCAGGCGAAGAAGGTCATCAAGTTCCTGCAGGAAGAAATGGGCGTGAAGAAGATCCGCTTCCCGGAAACCTCGGGGATCGGCGTCAAGCCCGTGTCGACCGAAGGCACCGAGCGTCTCGTGCGCAAGGCGATCCAGTACGCGATCGACAACGATCGCAAGTCGGTCACGCTGGTGCACAAGGGCAACATCATGAAGTTCACGGAAGGCTTGTTCCGTGACGCCGGCTATGCGCTCGCGCAGAAGGAGTTCGGCGGCGAGCTGATCGACGGCGGCCCGTGGATGCGCGTGAAGAACCCGAAGACGGGCAACGAGATCGTCATCAAGGATTCGATCGCCGACGCGTTCCTGCAGCAGATCCTGCTGCGTCCGGCCGAATACGACGTGATCGCGACGTTGAACCTGAACGGCGACTACATCTCCGACGCGCTGGCCGCTCAGGTCGGCGGCATCGGGATCGCGCCGGGCGCGAACCTGTCTGATTCGGTCGCGATGTTCGAGGCGACCCACGGCACGGCACCGAAGTACGCGGGCAAGGATTACGTGAACCCCGGTTCCGAGATCCTGTCGGCGGAAATGATGCTGCGCCACCTCGGCTGGACGGAAGCGGCCGACACGATCATCGCCGCGATGGAGAAGTCGATCCTGCAGAAGCGCGTCACGTACGACTTCGCGCGCCTGATGGAAGGCGCGACGCAGGTGTCGTGCTCGGGCTTCGGCGAAGTGCTGATCGAGAACATGTAAGTCCCCTTCCGGGGCAGGCCGGCGGACAGCCGGCAGCCCCGGCGCCTACTGCCGGCGCCGGGGCGTTTCATGAACGGCAGGTTTGTTGGCAGGGCGGTCCGGCATGCGGGCCGCGGCGCCGCGATGCGGCCCGCATGCCCTGCAAGGTAGAACATGACGGCCCTCGCAACACCACCGCCCGGCTAGCCGGCACGCCCCTTTCGCGATCGACCCGGTCGCTCCCCGCCGATTACCGTCGGCGCCCCTCAGTCCCAAATTTTCACGTAGCAACGCATCGACCATGTCCACTTCGCCCAAGATCATCTACACCCTCACCGACGAAGCGCCGGCGCTCGCGACCTATTCGCTGCTGCCGATCGTCAAGGCCTTCACGCGCTCGTCGGGCGTCGCCGTCGAAACGCGCGACATCTCGCTCGCCGGCCGCATCATCGCGGCATTCGCCGACGTCCTGCCGCCGGAGCAGAAGGGTTCCGACGATCTGGCCGAACTGGGCCAGCTCACGCTGAAGCCGGAAGCGAACATCATCAAGCTGCCGAACATCAGCGCATCGGTGCCGCAGCTCAAGGCCGCGATCGCCGAACTGCAGGCGCAGGGCTACAAGCTGCCGGCGTACCCGGAAGAGCCGTCGACCGACGAAGAGAAGGCCGTCAAGGCCCGCTACGACAAGATCAAGGGCAGCGCGGTGAACCCGGTGCTGCGCGAAGGCAACTCCGACCGTCGCGCGCCGCTGTCGGTCAAGAACTACGCACGCAAGCACCCGCACAAGATGGGCGCATGGAAGGCCACGTCGAAGGCGCACGTCGCGCACATGAGCGAAGGCGACTTCTACGGCAGCGAGAAGTCGGCGCTGATCGCCGATGCCGGCAGCGTGAAGATCGAACTCACGACGGCCGACGGCGTGAAGAAGGTGCTGAAGGAAAAGACGGCCGTGAAGGCCGGTGAAGTCATCGATGCATCGGTGATGAGCCGCAAGGCGCTGCGCAGCTTCATCGAAGCGCAGATCGCCGACGCGAAGGCGCAGGACGTGCTGTTTTCGGTGCACCTGAAGGCGACCATGATGAAGGTCTCGGACCCGGTCCTGTTCGGTCACTTCGTGTCGGTGTTCTACCGCGACGTGCTCGCGAAGCACGCGGAGGTGCTGGCGCAGGTCGGCTTCAACCCGAACAACGGCATCGGCGACCTGTACGCGCGCCTGAAGGACCTGCCGGCCGACACGCGCGAAGCGATCGAAGCCGACGTCAAGGCCGAATACGCAGTGCGTCCGCGCCTCGCGATGGTCAACTCGGACAAGGGCATCACGAACCTGCACGTGCCGAGCGACGTGATCGTCGACGCATCGATGCCGGCGATGATCCGCGAGTCGGGCTGCATGTGGGGCCCGGACGGCGAACTGTACGACGCGAAGGCCGTGATTCCGGACCGCTGCTACGCGGGTGTCTATCAGGCCGTGATCGAGGACTGCAAGCAGCACGGCGCATTCGACCCGGTCACGATGGGCAGCGTGCCGAACGTCGGCCTGATGGCGCAGGCGGCCGAGGAATACGGTTCGCATGACAAGACGTTCCAGATTCCGGCCGACGGCGTCGTGCGCGTCACGGACGAAGCCGGCAACGTGCTGCTCGAGCACGCGGTCGAGTCGGGCGACATCTGGCGCATGTGCCAGACGAAGGACGCTCCGGTGCAGGACTGGGTCAAGCTCGCGGTGAACCGCGCCCGCGCGACCGGCGTGCCGGCCGTGTTCTGGCTCGATCCGGCACGTGCGCACGACGCGCAGATCATCGCGAAGGTCGAACGCTACCTGAAGGATCACGACACGAACGGCCTCGACATCCGCATCATGACGCCGGAAGACGCGACGCGTTTCTCGCTCGAGCGCATCCGCGCGGGCAAGGACACGATTTCGGTCACGGGCAACGTGCTGCGCGACTACCTGACCGACCTGTTCCCGATCATGGAACTCGGCACCAGCGCGAAGATGCTGTCCATCGTGCCGCTGATGGCCGGCGGCGGGATGTTCGAAACGGGCGCGGGCGGCTCGGCACCGAAGCACGTGCAGCAGTTCGTCGAGGAAGGCTTCCTGCGCTGGGATTCGCTCGGCGAATTCCTCGCGCTGGCCGCGTCGCTCGAACACCTCGGCAACGCGTACCAGAACCCGAAGGCGCTCGTGCTCGCGAAGACGCTCGACCAGGCGACCGGCAAGTTCCTGGACGAGAACAAATCGCCGGCGCGCAAGGTCGGCGGCCTCGACAATCGCGGCAGCCACTTCTATCTGTGCCTTTACTGGGCGCAGGCGCTGGCCGAGCAGACCGAGGATGCCGCGCTGAAGGCGCAGTTCGAAGGCGTCGCGAAGTCGCTGTCCGACAGCGAAGCGCGCATCCTGGAAGAACTGTCGGCCGCGCAGGGCACCGCGCAGGCGATCGGCGGCTACTACCGTCCGAACGTCGAGCTGACGAGCCGGGCGATGCGCCCGAGCGCAACGCTGAACGGCATCGTCGACGCAGTCGCCTGACGCAGGCCGCGCTCCCGCGCGCGCCACGGCAGCGGCAGCGGCCGATGCGGCTCGCCGTTCCGCCGAACATGAAAACGCCCCGGTCACCCGGGGCGTTTTTCGTTGCCGGCGTGCCATTCAGACGTGAACGATTTCCCACTCCGCGATTTCGTGCGGCACTTCGAGCGTGGCCGTATCCAGTTCGGACAATTGCTCGCAGTCGCCGCGGGAGATGTGGTCGGCCGCCACTTCCGGGCACGAGAACGCGCCGAGCAGGGCGTTGCCGAACGTCGCTTCCCAGCCGCCGTTACCCGGCAGGATATAGAACGACCCGAGCGCTGAACCAAAGCGAAATCCCTTCATTTCCGTTCTCCCTTTCTGATCACAAGCGATTCTGTTGTGCCGCCCGCCGGCTCGTCCGGCTGTGGCCCGACTGGCTGCTTGCGCCGGGGTCCATATCGACCGTCGTGGCGAAGCGTCAGTGCATGGAACAAAGTCTACGTCCGGGGCGGCGCCCGATGGTGCGCGTAGAGCGCTTTCTCGAAACAAAAAATCTCTCGTAAAAACAGAGGCTTATTGCGCGCGTTTTGTATCGCGGAACGTTTTTCGGCATCGCGAAACAGCGAATTTGTGCCATGCACCACGAATTTTTATAACGCAGTGACTTATTCCGGATCGTGAAAAATTGGCGGGTTCATGCGTGGGTGGCGCGCGGCATGCCGATCGCGGGATGAGCGGCAGGGGCGAACTGTCTCGACCGGGCGTGGCGAAAGCGATCGGCGAAGGCCGGCGGTCGGCTCCAATTGCGATGAATGCGGTGAGGTGCCGCAGCACCCGGCGACGATCGAAAACGCTCGATGATCGCAAGCCGGCCTGTTCGTCCGACCGGCCGCCCTGAGTCGTATCGACGCTCGTCCGCTGCTGCCGTGCCTCAGCCGGGGGCTGCGGTTATGATGACGCGGGCATCAGGATTCGCGTCGCGCACGAGCGCTTCTCCGTGCCCGCCGGTGCGAGTGTCGCGACGGCGGCGCGACGCGGCATGGATAACGAGGAACGATTGATGATACGGAGAACCTTCCTGTCGCACGCCATCGGCGTCGCGGCGGCATCGCTGTTTGCGCGCACCGCCTGGGCGCAGCATGCCGGTCATACGGGCATGGCAGGCACGGATCAGATGGACGACATGCCGGGCATGTCAGGGATGGCAGACCACGCGCAACACGCGAAACCGGCGCCGGCTGCGCTCGCGGTGGCCGATGCGCTGCCGGCCGGCGCGCCGCTCGCGTCGCTGCGCACGCTTGCGAACGAAAGCCGCGAGCCGGGCACGTTCCGCGCGACGCTGGTCGCCCAGCCGGTCGCGCGTCCGATGCTGCACGGTGCGCGTCCGACGACGTTCTGGCAGTTCGGCGCGGGCACGCAAGGGCCGGTGGTCGGCTCGCTGATCGACGTGCGCGAGGGCGACACGGTCGAAATCCGCTTCGTAAACAAGCTGCCGCAGCCGTCGACGATCCACTGGCACGGCCTGCCGGTGCCGCCCGACCAGGACGGCAACCCGTCCGATCCCGTCGCGCCGGGCGCGTCGCGCGTGTATCGCTTCACGCTGCCGAAGGGGAGCGCCGGCACATACTGGTATCACCCGCATCCGCACATGATGACCGCCGAGCAGGTGTTCCGCGGGCTGGCCGGCCCGTTCATCGTGCGTGCCGCCGACGATCCGCTCGCCGGCTGGCCCGAGCGCAACCTGTTCGTGTCCGACCTGAAACTCGCGCGCGACGGCACGATCCCGCCGAACGACATGATGGACTGGATGAACGGCCGCGAAGGCCAGTTCGTGCTGGTCAACGGTGCGCGCCGGCCGCGGATCGACGTCTCGGGCGACGAGCGCTGGCGCGTGTGGAACGCGTGCAGCGCGCGCTACCTGCGCATTGCGTTCGACGACGGCCGCGCGTTCGAGCAGGTCGGCACCGACGGCGGGTTGTTCGATGCGCCGCGCCGCGTGACGTCGCTGCTGCTCGCGCCGGGCGAGCGCGCGGAACTGCTGGTGCGCGCCGGCGATCGCGCGTCACGCGCGGTGCTGCAGGCGGCCGAATACGACCGCCGCAAGATGGCGATGTCGCACGACGGCGGCCGCGGCAGCCTGCCGCCCGATCCGGCGCTGCCGCTCGCCGACGTCGCGTTCGCACCGGCCGCCGCCCGTGCGCTGCCGGCCACGCTGCGCGCGGTGCCCGCCCTCGGCGAACCGGTCGCGCACAAGGAAGTCGCGTTCGGCGAAGAGATGGACATGGACGCGATGATGAGCAGCCCGGCGCATGGTCGCCCGGCCGGGATGCGCTTCACGATCAACGGCGCGACCTACGCGCCGCACCGTGCGACGCTGACGAGCCGCCGAGGCGACGTCGAACGCTGGGCAATTCGCAACGCCACCGACATGGATCACCCGTTCCACTTGCACGGCACGCAATTCCAGGTGATCGAGCGCGCATCGGGCGGCACGCGCACGAGCGAACCGTTCCGCGCGTGGCGCGACACCGTGAACGTGCGCAGCGGCGAGACCGTGACGATACTCGTCATGCAGGACATGCCAGGCGAGCGCATGTTTCACTGCCATATTCTCGAACACGAGGATCTCGGCATGATGGGCACGCTGAAGGTCGTGTAACGAGTATTGAATATGTTTCACGCGTATGTCGGCATTCGATTTGCGCGTGAAACAGGACAATGCATGTTCAATTATCGGGATTGAACGAAAAGGCCTGCCAATCGAATTAACGCGTGGCTGGTCTGAAAAAAAAGAAACCCGGCGCAATGCCGGGTTTCTTCGTCTGATATCCGGTGCCTTTACGCGGCCTGGATGTTCGACGCTTGCTTGCCCTTCGGCCCTTGAACGACCTCGAAGCTCACCTTCTGGCCTTCCTTCAGGGTCTTGAAGCCCTGCATGTTGATGGCCGAGAAGTGCGCAAACAGATCTTCACCGCCCTCGTCGGGAGTGATGAAACCGAAGCCCTTCGCGTCGTTGAACCACTTAACGATACCAGTTGCCATTTTCCTACTTCCCCTGTCACACAGTCGCTGCTACTTACCACGAGCACGCTCGAAAAGCTAAACGACCGGAAAATACAGCCGTTCCCCCCTCACAAGCTCACCTTCGGCCTCTTTCATTTCGCCAACCGACGAGTTGAAAAAAGTGCCAGCTTGATTGTTGGCGCTCTTTATTTGAGTGTCAAGCGGAATTTTTAGACGGTTAGAGGGCCGTTGTAAAGAACCCATTTTCAGGGTTTTTCCGGCTTTGCTTTGCAGCATGCCGCCGAGCGCGCGGACTTGAAAAGTCGCATAATCGGCTCATATACCAGGCTCGAGTGACACGCGATCGAGTCGTCCCGGCTTGTGGGATACTGGATGCGGATGCGACGTCCGGTGCGGTTTCCCCCTGACGGTTCGTGTTCCGCGCCAAGCGTGAAAGCCGGCACCGCAGCCGGCTTTCGTATGGTGCGAAGACGATCGCGAGTCGTCGGGAACCAGGGAGGGCGCCGGCCGGTCGGTCGGGTAATGGCAGGATTGCGGGCCTGTCCGAGTTGTTTAGAATGGGTGTATGGCGATTATCCCGGACAAGCAGGACAGCACCGTCCTGGAACGCAAGCAGCAGAAGCTCAAGCCGCCTTCGATGTACAAGGTGGTGCTGCTGAACGACGACTTCACGCCGATGGAGTTCGTCGTGATGGTCGTACAGGAGTATTTCAAGAAGGATCGCGAGACGGCCACGCAGATCATGCTGAAGGTCCATCGTGAAGGGCGAGGGGTATGTGGGGTCTATACGCGGGACATCGCGTCGACCAAGGTTGAGCAAGTCGTTACCCATGCGCGGCAGGCCGGGCATCCGCTGCAGTGCGTGATGGAGGAAGCATGATTGCCCAGGAATTGGAAGTCAGCCTGCACATGGCGTTCATGGAAGCACGCCAGGCGCGCCATGAGTTCATTACGGTCGAGCATCTGTTGCTGGCCCTGCTGGATAATCCGACGGCAGCCGAGGTGTTGCGCGCGTGTGCGGCCAACATCGAGGACTTGCGTCAGAACCTGCGCAATTTCATCCACGACAACACACCTACCGTCCCGGGCACCGACGATGTCGATACCCAGCCGACGCTCGGTTTCCAGCGCGTGATCCAGCGCGCGATCATGCACGTCCAGTCGACGTCGAATGGCAAGAAGGAAGTCACCGGCGCGAACGTGCTGGTCGCGATCTTCGGCGAGAAGGACTCGCACGCCGTCTATTACCTGCAGCAGCAGGGCGTCACGCGCCTGGACGTCGTGAACTTCATTTCGCACGGCATCGCGAAGACGAACGGCGGCGAAGCCGCGAAGTCGACCGACGCGAACGCGGAAAGCGAAGACGCGAACGCGCAGAAGGAAACCCCGCTCGCGCAGTTCACGCAGAACCTGAACCAGATGGCGAAGGACGGCCGCATCGATCCGCTGATCGGCCGCGAGCCGGAGGTCGAGCGCGTCGTGCAGGTGCTGTGCCGTCGCCGCAAGAACAATCCGCTGCTCGTCGGCGAAGCCGGCGTCGGCAAGACCGCGATCGCCGAAGGGCTCGCCTATCGCATCACGCGCGGTGAAGTGCCGGACATCCTCGCGAACGCGCAGGTGTATTCGCTCGACATGGGCGCGCTGCTCGCGGGCACCAAGTATCGCGGCGACTTCGAGCAGCGTCTGAAGACGGTGCTGAAGGAGCTGAAGGAACGGCCGCACGCGATCCTGTTCATCGACGAAATTCACACGCTGATCGGCGCGGGCGCCGCTTCGGGCGGCACGCTCGACGCATCGAACCTGCTGAAGCCGGCGCTGTCGTCGGGCACGCTCAAGTGCATCGGCGCGACCACGTTCACCGAATATCGCGGCATCTTCGAAAAGGACGCGGCGCTGTCGCGGCGCTTCCAGAAGGTCGACGTGACGGAGCCGACCGTCGAGCAGACGGTCGCGATCCTGCGCGGGCTGAAGTCGCGGTTCGAGGAGCATCACGGCGTCAAGTATTCGTCGGGTGCCCTGTCGGCCGCGGCCGAGCTGTCGGCACGCTTCATCACCGACCGTCATCTGCCGGACAAGGCGATCGACGTGATCGACGAAGCGGGCGCCGCGCAGCGCATCCTGCCGAAGTCGAAGCAGAAGAAGACGATCGGCAAGAGCGAGATCGAGGAAATCATCTCGAAGATCGCGCGCGTGCCGGCGCAGAGCGTGTCGCAGGACGATCGCAGCAAGCTGCAGACGCTCGATCGCGACCTGAAGAGCGTCGTGTTCGGCCAGGATCCGGCGATCGACGCGCTCGCGGCGTCGATCAAGATGGCGCGAGCCGGTCTCGGCAAGATGGACAAGCCGATCGGCGCGTTCCTGTTCTCCGGCCCGACGGGCGTCGGCAAGACCGAAGTGGCGCGCCAGCTTGCGTTCACGCTCGGCATCGAGCTGATCCGCTTCGACATGTCGGAATACATGGAGCGTCACGCGGTGAGCCGCCTGATCGGCGCGCCGCCGGGCTACGTCGGGTTCGACCAGGGTGGCCTGTTGACCGAAGCCGTCACGAAGAAGCCGCACTGCGTGCTGCTGCTCGACGAGATCGAGAAGGCGCATCCGGACATCTTCAACGTGCTGCTGCAGGTGATGGACCACGGCACGCTGACCGACAACAACGGCCGCAAGGCGGATTTCCGCAACGTCATCATCATCATGACGACGAACGCGGGCGCCGAGTCGATGCAGAAGGCGACGATCGGCTTCACGACGCGCCGTGAAACGGGCGACGAGATGACCGACATCAAGCGCCTGTTCACGCCGGAGTTCCGCAACCGCCTGGATGCGATCATCAGCTTCCGCTCGCTCGATGAGGAAATCATCATGCGCGTGGTCGACAAGTTCCTGATCCAGCTCGAGGAGCAGCTGCACGAGAAGAAGGTCGACGCGCTCTTCACCGACGCGTTGCGCAAGCATCTCGCGAAGCACGGCTTCGACCCGCTGATGGGCGCGCGGCCGATGCAGCGGCTGATCCAGGACACGATCCGTCGCGCGCTGGCCGATGAACTGCTGTTCGGCAAGCTCGTCAATGGCGGTCACGTGACGGTCGACGTCGACGAAAACGACAAGGTGCAGCTGTCGTTCGACAAGCTGGCGAATCCGCCGCACAAGCCGAACGAAGAGACGGTCGAAGTCGAGTAAGCGATAATTCGTTGTTCATGCGAACGGCGCGGGAAGTTTTCCGCGCCGTTTCGTTTTATCTGGCGCCGGTGGCGCGATGGTGGTGCAGGGGAGTGGTAACGCGGTGACACAACAACAACGGTCGTTCGACAACATCGTCGCGCGCGAACAAGGGTTGCGCCATGCGCTGACGTCGGGGCAGATGGCGATGATCGCGATCGGCGGCGCGATCGGCACGGGGCTGTTCCTCGGCAGCGGGTTCGCGATCGGGCTCGCGGGCCCGAGCGTGCTGGTTTCGTACGCGATCGGCGCGCTGATCGCGCTGCTGTTGATGGGCGCGCTCGCGGAAATGACGGTCGCGCATCCGACGGCCGGCTCGTTCGGCGCGTACGCCGAGCACTACGTCGGCCCGCTCGCGGGCTTTCTCGTGCGCTATGCGTACTGGTTCGCGGTCGTGTTCGCGATCGGCACCGAAATCAGCGCGATCGCCGTCTTCATGAAGTACTGGTTCCCGGCCGTGCCCGGCTGGTACTGGGTGATCGGCTTCTCCGCGCTGCTGATCGCGGTGAATCTCGCGAGCGTCACGCTGTACGGCTCGGTCGAATATGCGTTCTCGTTGCTGAAGATCGCGGCGATCGTCGTGTTCATCGTGCTCGGCGCTTATTTCGTGTGGTCGGCGCCGACCGCATCGGGCATCGGCTTCGCGAACTACACCGCGCACGGCGGATTCATGCCGAAGGGGCCGTGGGGCACCTGGGTCGCGGTGATCGTCGCGATCTTCAGCTACATGAGCATCGAGGCGGTCGCGATCGCGGCCGGCGAGGCGCGCGATCCGCAGCACGCGGTCACGCGCGCGTTCCGCTCGACGGTATTCCGCCTCGTGCTGTTCTACCTGCTCACGCTCGCGCTGATGCTCGCGATCGTGCCGTGGACGCAGGCCGGCACCGACGAGAGCCCGTTCGTGAAGGTGATGGCCGCAACGCACGTGCCGTATGCGGCCGGCGTAATCAACTTCGTGCTGCTGATCGCCGCGCTGTCGGCGATGAACAGCCAGCTCTACGTGACGACGCGGATGATGTTCAGCCTGTCGCGCGCGCGGCTCGCGCCGGCCGTGTTCGGCCGGCTCGGCAACAACGGCGTGCCGCGTGCGGCGCTGTGGATCTCGACCAGCGGCGTCGCGGTCGCGGCCGTGCTGGTCGCGCTGTCGCCGGATACCGCGTTTACCGTGATGATGGCGATCGCGATGTTCGGTGCGCTGTTCACGTGGCTGATGATCTTCGTCACGCACCTGCGTTTTCGCGCGCAATATCGCGGCCCGACGCTCCCGTTCCGGATGTGGGGGCACCCGTTCGGCAGCCTGCTCGGCGCCGGGCTCGTCGGCGCGATCCTGCTGACGACCGCGTTCACGCGCGAATTCCGGATGACGATGGTGGTCGGCGTCGTGTTCGTCGTGCTGCTGACGCTCGCGTATGCGCTGCACTACCGGCACGAACACGCACGCTGACGGTGCCCGCGCGGCCGCCCACGGCCGCGCTCGCCGGCCATACCGTTCTTCGCGTTCGCTAAGGTTTCGTTAAGCCGGCGGAGACTAGCATTCGATCCTGTCTGCAACGCGGGCCGGCACGCGCCGGCTCGCCGCTTTCCTGCATAAAGGGGTTCGAATGAACAAACTTCCTGAAATCACGCTCGCGTTCTGGATCATGAAGATCTGCGCGACGACGCTTGGCGAGACCGGCGGCGACTTGCTGTCGATGACGCTGAACGTCGGCTATGCGGTGAGCTCGATCCTGCTGTTCGGTTTCTTTCTCGCGACGCTGGGCGCACAGCTCAGAACGACGCAGTATCGCCCGGCGATCTACTGGGCCGTGATCGTCGCGACGAGCACCGCCGGCACGACGATGTCCGATTTCATGGACCGGACACTCGGCCTCGGCTATGCGGCCGGCTCGTCGATTCTAGTCGCGATCCTGCTGGCAATCTTCGCGGTGTGGCGCCTGAGCGGCGAATCGCTGTCGGTCGATCTGATCCGCACGCGCAAGGTCGAACTGCTGTACTGGATCGCGATCCTGTTCTCGAACACGCTCGGCACGGCGCTCGGCGATTTTCTCGCGGACAGTTCGGGCCTCGGCTTCGGCGGCGGCGCGCTGCTGATCGGCGGGCTGCTCACGCTGATCGTTCTGGCCCACTATTTCACGCGCATTTCAGGCGTGCTGCTGTTCTGGGCCGCATTCGTGCTCACGCGGCCGTTTGGGGCGACGGTCGGCGACTTGTTGACGAAACCGGTTGCCAAGGGCGGACTCGCGCTCGGCACGGTCGGATCGTCGGCGGTGCTGCTCGGCGTGCTCGTCGCGATGGTGATCTATGCAAGCATCGCGCAGGCGCGGCGACGCGAGCTTGTGCCCGCGCGGATCGCGCAGACGGCCGATCGGTGAGCGGTAACGGAAAAAGGAAAGGGGCCGCGAGGCCCCTTTTTTGCATGGTGTCGTTCAGTGTCGGCCGGTGCTGCCGAAGCCGCCTTCGCCGCGATCGCTTTGCGCGAAGTCGTCGACGATGTTGAACTGCGCCTGCACGACCGGCACGATCACGAGCTGCGCGAGCCGCTCGAACGGGTTCAGCACGAATTCGGTCTGGCCGCGATTCCACGTCGAGACCATCAACTGGCCCTGGTAGTCGGAATCGATCAGGCCGACAAGGTTGCCGAGCACGATACCGTGCTTGTGGCCGAGGCCCGAGCGCGGCAGGATCAGCGCCGCGTAGCCGGGATCCGCGATGTGGATCGCGAGGCCGGTCGGCACGAGCGTCGTTTCGCCCGGCTGCAGCGTGACGGGTGCGTCGAGACACGCGCGCAGGTCGAGGCCCGCGCTGCCGGTGGTGGCGTAGGCGGGCAGGTAATCGCGCATGCGCGCGTCGAGAATCTTCAGATCGAGTTTCATGCGGTCGTCGAATCGGTCGGGAAGGGCGCGGCGGCGCGGGCCGCCGCGCGGGTGATCAGATCAGGCGGTTGTCCGGCAGGCGCTTCGCGATTTCCGCGACGAGCACGTGCGCGAGTTCGTCCTTCGGTGCGCGCGGCAGGCGCGTAAGGCCGGCCGCCTCGAACAGCACGACTTCGTTGTCGTCGCGGCCGAACGTCAGCGGGCCGAGATTGCCGACCAGGAGCGGCACGTTCTTGCGCTTGCGCTTCTCGTCGCCGTGCACGTCGAGGTCGCCGCTTTCGGCCGCGAACCCGACACAATACGGCGGATCGGGCAGCGCCGCGACCGACGCGAGGATGTCCGGGTTCTCGACGAACGCGAGCGCGGGCATCTTGCGGTCGGCCGTCTTCTTCATCTTGTGCTCGGCCGGATGATCGACGCGCCAGTCGGCGACTGCGGCCACCGCGATGAAGATGTCGGCGTCGGACACCGCTTGCATCACTGCGTCGTACATCTGCTGTGCCGTCTGCACGTCCTGGCGGGTCACGCCCCACGGCGTGTCGAGCGCGACCGGCCCCGCGACGAGATGCACATCGGCGCCGGCCTGCTGCGCGGCGCGCGCGAGCGCGAAGCCCATCTTGCCGCTCGAGCGGTTCGTGAGGCCGCGCACCGGATCGAGCGGCTCGAACGTCGGGCCGGCCGTGATCAGCACGCGCCGGTGCGCGAGCACCTTCGGCGCGAAGTGCGCGACGATCGCTTCGTAAATCGCCTCGGGTTCGAGCATGCGGCCGTCGCCGACTTCGCCGCAGGCCTGAGCGCCCGAATCGGGGCCGAGCACCGACACGCCGTCGGCGCGCAACTGCGCGACGTTGCGCTGCGTGGCCGGGTTCTGCCACATCTGGCGGTTCATCGCGGGCACGACGAGCAGCGGGCAGTCGCGCGCGACGCACAGCGTCGACAGCAGGTCGTCCGCGAACCCGTGCGCGAGCTTCGCGAGGAAATCCGTCGACGCGGGCGCGATCACGATCGCGTCGGCTTCGCGCGACAGGTCGATGTGCGCCATGTTGTTGTCGATGCGTGCGTCCCACTGGCTCGTGTAGACGGGCCGGCCGGACAGCGCCTGCATCGTGACGGGCGTGATGAACTGCGTCGCGGCTTCGGTCATCGCGACCTGCACGGTCGCGCCTGCCTTCGTCAGCAGCCGGGTGAGTTCGGCGATCTTGTAGCAGGCGATGCCGCCCGTCAGGCCGAGAACGAGGTGTTTTCCTGCGAGTTCTGCGTGTGCCAACTCAGGCCTCCAAGGGTCAAACGGAACGGCCGGCGCGAAGCCGGCCGTCGACACCGAGTATGCGCGCTCAGCGCGAGCCGCGCACGCGACGCAGTTCGTCGTAGATCAGCAGCACCGCACCGATCGTGATCGCGGAATCGGCGAGGTTGAACGCCGGGAAGTGCCAGGCGCCGACGTGGAAATCGAGAAAGTCGATCACGTGGCCGTAGATCAGCCGGTCGATCACGTTGCCGAGCGCGCCCCCGAGGATCAGCGCGAGCGACAGGCTGAACAGCCGCTGCTGGCCGTGACGGCGCAGCAGGAAGCAGATCACGAGCGTGGCGCCGATGCCGAGCGCGGTGAACGCCCAGCGCTGCCAGCCGCTCGCGGTCGACAGGAAGCCGAACGCGGCGCCGCGGTTGTACACCAGCACGAGGTTGAAGAACGACGTCAGCGCATGCTGCGCGCCGTACACGAACGTTTTCAGGATCGCGATCTTCGACAGCTGATCGAACAGGATCACGATCAGCGAAATGCCGAGCCAGGGCGCGAGCGCGCCGCTGGCCGGTTTCGACACAGTCTTCGCCATATTCAAGCAGCGCTCCGGGTTTCGCCGTTTTCAAACAGGTTCGAGAAGCAGCGGCCGCACAGCGTCGGATGATCGGCGTGCGCGCCGACGTCCTCGCGATAGTGCCAGCAGCGTTCGCACTTCTGGTACTTCGACGCCGCAACGTCGACGCTTTCCTGCGCTTCGTCGTCGACCTTCACGACCGTTGCCGCCGACGTGATCAGCACGAACTTCAGGTCTTCGCCGAGGCTCGCGAGTGCGTCGTAGCGCGCGCCGCTCGCATGCACGGCCACTTCCGCCTGCAGCGACGAACCGATGCGGTTCGCGGTGCGTGCCTCCTCGAGCGCCTTCGTCACGTTGCCGCGTACGTCGCGCAGCAGCGCCCACTTCTCGATCAGCGCGGCCGAGCCGGCAACTTCCGGATACGCGTAGTAGGTTTCCGTGAATACGGTGTCGCTGGCCGGCTGGAACACCTTCCACGCTTCTTCCGCCGTGAACGACAGGAACGGCGCGAGCACGCGCAGCAGGCCGTGCGTGAGGTGGTACAGCGCGGTCTGCGCGGAGCGGCGTGCGCGCGAATCGGCCGCGCTCGTGTACAGGCGGTCCTTCAGCACGTCGAGGTAGAAGCCGCCGAGGTCTTCCGAGCAGTACGTTTGCAGCTTCGCGACGACCGGGTGGAACTCGTACTTCTCGTAGTGGCCGAGCAGTTCCGTCTGCAGTTGCGCGGAGAACGCGACCGCGTAGCGGTCGATCTCGAGCCATTCGTCGACCGGCACCGCGTGCTGCGCATAGTCGAAGTCCGACAGGTTCGCGAGCAGGAAGCGCAGCGTGTTGCGGATGCGGCGATAGCCTTCGGTCACGCGCTTCAGGATTTCCTCGGAGATCGCGAGCTCGCCCGAATAGTCGGTCGACGCGATCCACAGGCGGATGATTTCCGCGCCGAGACGGTTCGCGACCTCATGCGGGTCAATGCCGTTGCCGAGCGACTTGCTCATCTTGCGGCCTTCGCCGTCGACCGTGAAGCCGTGCGTGAGCAGGCCCTTGTACGGCGCGCGGCCGTCGATCATCGACGCGGTCAGCAGCGACGAGTGGAACCAGCCGCGGTGCTGGTCGGAGCCTTCGAGGTACAGGTCGGCCGGGAACTGCAGTTGATCCTTGTGCGAGCCGCGCAGCACGTGCCAGTGCGTCGTGCCCGAATCGAACCACACGTCGAGCGTGTCGCGGTTCTTTTCGTACAGGTTCGCGTCGTCGCCGATCAGCTCGCGCGGGTCGAGCGTCTGCCACGCCTCGATGCCCGACTGCTCGACACGTTTCGCGACTTCCTCGAGCAGCTCCAGCGTGCGCGGGTGCAGCTCGCCGGTTTCCTTGTGCACGAAGAACGCCATCGGCACGCCCCACTGGCGCTGGCGCGACAGTGTCCAGTCGGGACGGTTCGCGATCATGCTGAACAGGCGCTGCTTGCCCCACGACGGGTAGAACGCGGTCGCCTCGATGCCCTCGAGCGCGGTTTCGCGCAGCGTCTTGCCGTCGTCGCGCGGGGTGACGTCCATGCCGGCGAACCACTGCGACGTCGCGCGGTAGATGATCGGCGTCTTGTGGCGCCAGCAGTGCATGTAGCTGTGCGTGTACTTCTCGCTGCGCAGCAGCGAGCCGGCCGCGTTCAGTGCGTCGACGATCTTCGGGTTCGCGTCCCAGATCGACAGGCCGCCGAACAGCGGCAGCGATTCGATGTAGCGGCCGTCGCCCATCACCGGGTTGATGATGTCCGAGTCGGTCATCCCGTGCGCCTTGCACGACTGGAAGTCCTCGATGCCGTACGCGGGCGACGAGTGCACGACGCCGGTACCCGTGTCGGTCGTCACGTAGTCGCCGAGGTAGACGGGCGCGGTGCGCTTGTAGCCGGGGTGGGCCGATGCGAGCGGGTGGTGGAAGCGCAGGTTCGCGAGCTTCACGCCGGGGGTGGTCGCGACGACGCGGCCGGTCAGCTTGAACTCGGTCATGCAGGCTTCGACGCGTTCTTGCGCGATGATCAGCAGCCCGCGCTCGGTGTCGACCAGCGCATAGACGATTTCCGGATGGAGGTTCAGCGCCTGGTTGGCGGGGATCGTCCACGGCGTGGTGGTCCAGATCACGATGCCGCCCTCGGCGCGCGGCAGCGCCGGCAGGCCGAACGCCTGCGCGGTCTTTTCCGGTTCCGCGAATGCGAACATCACGTCGATCGTCGGGTCGGTGCGGTCCTTGTACTCGACCTCCGCCTCGGCGAGTGCCGAGCCGCAGTCGAAGCACCAGTTCACCGGCTTCAGCCCGCGATACACATAGCCCTTGTCGATGATCTTGCCGAGCGCGCGGATCTCTTCCGCCTCGTTGACGAAGTTCATCGTCTTGTACGGATTCGCCCAGTCGCCGAGCACGCCGAGGCGCTTGAAGCCGACCTTCTGCTTCTCGATCTGCTCGGTCGCGTACGCGCGCGCCTTGCTCATCACTTCGGCCGCCGGCAGCGACTTGCCGAACTGCTTTTCGATCTGGATCTCGATCGGCATCCCGTGGCAATCCCAGCCCGGCACGTACGGCGCGTCGAAGCCGGCCATGTTGCGCGACTTGACGACGATGTCCTTCAGGATCTTGTTGACCGCGTGACCGAGGTGGATGTCGCCGTTCGCATACGGGGGGCCGTCGTGCAGGATGAACTTCGGCCGGCCCTGGCTGGCCGCGCGGATCTTCTCGTAGATGCCGCGCTCTTCCCATTCCTTGACCCACTGCGGCTCGCGCTTGGGCAGGTCGCCGCGCATCGGGAACGGCGTGTCGAGCAGGTTGACCGGATACTTGGCCTGCGGTTTCGAATCGGCTTTCTTGTTGCTCATGATGGGATCGCTATCTAAATCGGGGGACGCTCGGGCGTCGTGAATCGGGGATGCGCGCGAGTGGGCGGCGCGAGGGTGCGGCGCCAGGCGCCGCCGTCCGGATCAGCTAATTCGGTCGGTTGCCGACGTCGAGAAGCCGGTCGCGCGGCTGCCCGGCGCACGGTCGCGCTCGATGAAGTACGCGCGCGCGTTCGCGACGTCCAGTGCGATCGCGCGCGACAGCGCCTCGAGATCGTCGTACTTCGCCTCGTCACGCAGCTTCTTCAGGAATTCAACGCGGATCAGCTTGCCGTACGCGTCGCCGTGCCAGTCGAGCAGGTGGACTTCGAGCAGCACGCGGCCGGAATCGTCGACGGTCGGGCGCAGCCCGAGGCTCGCGACGCCCGGCAGCGGGTCGGGGCCGAGGCCGTGCACCTGCACGACGAAGATGCCCGCGAGCGCCGGCCGCTTGTGCGCGATCGGCAGGTTCAGCGTCGGGAAACCGAGGTCGCGGCCGAGCTTCAGCCCGTGCGCGACGTGGCCGCTGATCGCATAGCCGTGGCCCAGCGCCTGCGCAGCCGCGCCGAGATCGCCCGCGGCGAGCGCGGCGCGCACGCCCGAGCTCGAGATGCGCGTGCCGTCGCTGCCGGCGACCGTGCCCATCTGCTCGACCTCGAAGCCGTACTGTTCGCCGGCCGCCTTCAGCGTGTCGAAGGTGCCCGCGCGCTTCGCGCCGTAGCAGAAATCGTCGCCGACCATCATCCAGCGCGTGTGCAGCCCGTTCACCAGCGTGCGTTCGACGAACGCCTGCGGCGACTGGCTCGCGAAGGTGTGGTTGAAGTGCTCGACGACGACGCGGTCGACACCGTGATCGCGCAGCGCCTCGAGCTTGTCGCGCAGCATCGCGATGCGCGGCGGCGCGCCGGCCGGATTGAAGAATTCGCGCGGGTGCGGCTCGAACGTCATCACGCACACGGGCAGGCCGCGCGCGTCCGCTGCCGCGCGCACGCGCGCGAGCAGGGCCTGGTGGCCGCGATGGACACCGTCGAAGTTGCCGATCGTCAGCGCGCACGGGGCACGGCTCTCGGCGTTGGGCAGGCCGCGGAAGACTTTCACGATAGCGGATGCAGCGGTCGGGGAATGGGCGGTGGGATGCCGCAAAGCAGAAGATTATAAACGTTCGGGCGGCCCGGCGGCCGAGAAGGGGGGAAACGCGGGGGCGAATGGTAAAATTCGCGGATGAAAAAACTCGTGATCCTGATTTCCGGTCGCGGCAGCAACATGGAGGCCATCGTCCGCGCGTGCGCGCAGGAACGCTGGCCGGCCGAGGTCGCTGCCGTGATCGCCAACCGGCCCGACGCGGCCGGCCTGGCTTTTGCCGCGTCGCACGGGGTGGCGACCGCGGTGGTCGACCATCGCTCGTTCGACGGCCGCGACAGCTTTGACGCGGCGCTCGCCGCCGAGATTGACCGTTTCGCGCCCGATCTCGTCGTGCTCGCCGGCTTCATGCGCATCCTCACGCCTGATTTCGTCAGACGATATGAGGGCCGGCTGCTGAACATCCATCCGTCGTTGCTGCCGAGCTTCAAGGGCATCCACACGCACCAGCAGGCGCTGGATGCCGGCGTCGCGCTGCATGGCGCGAGCGTGCATTTCGTGATTCCCGAGCTCGACAGCGGCGCGATCGTCGCGCAGGGCGCGGTGCCCGTGCGCGCGGGCGACGACGCGGCCGCGCTCGCGCAGCGCGTGCTGACGGTCGAGCACGTGCTGTATCCGCGTGCCGTGCGCTGGTTCGTCGAGGGGCGCCTGCGCCTCGAGAACGGCCGGGCAGTGGTGCCGCCGGATGAGGCGCGCTGGATTTTCGCGGATCAACCGCATACCGAAACGAGCGAGGGCGTATGAAGCTGCACGGATTCCTGATTGGCCAGACCGAGACCTTGCTGGCCGAGGTGCTGAAGTTCACCGGCCCGGCCGACGCGACCACGAGCCGGTTCTTCCGCGCGCACCCGAAGCTCGGCCACGCCGAGCGCGGCGTGATCGCCGAGGCGGTGTTCGCGGTGCTGCGCCGGAAGATGGAGTTTTCGCACCTGGCCGAGAGTGGCACGGGCAGCCCCGCGCGGCGCCTGACGCTGCTCGGCCTGATGCAGACGCTCGGCCGCAATGCGCTGAAGCCGTTCGTGTCCGACACCGAGGCCGCGTGGCTCGAGCACGTGTCGAAGATCGATCCGGCGAGCCTGCCGGTGCGCGTGCGCACGAACCTGCCGGACTGGATCTACCAGGCGCTGTCGGCCCGTTTCGATGCCGAGGAACTCGCGCAGCTCGCCGCGGCGCTGAACTACCCGGCGCCGCTGGACCTGCGCGCCAACGCACAGAAGGCGACGCGCGATCAGGTGATCGACGCGCTGCGCGCGAACGGCATCGACGCGGGCGAGACGCCGTTTGCGCCGCACGGCGTGCGCGTCGTCGGCAAGCCGGCGCTCACGCGCCTGAAGCTGTTCGAGGAAGGTCAGATCGAGGTGCAGGACGAGGGCAGCCAGCTGCTGTGCTCGCTGGTCGCGCCGCGACGCGGCGAGATGGTCGTCGATTTCTGCGCGGGCGCCGGCGGCAAGACGCTCGCGCTCGGCGCGATGATGCGCTCGACCGGGCGCCTGTATGCGTTCGACGTGTCGGAAAAGCGCCTCACGAAGCTGAAGCCGCGCCTCGCGCGCAGCGGGCTGTCGAACGTGAATCCGGTGCTGATCGACAGCGAGCACGACGCGAAAATCAAGCGGCTCGCCGGCAAGATCGACCGCGTGCTGG
This sequence comes from Burkholderia sp. PR2, assembly GCF_052372875.1. Taxonomy (NCBI): domain Bacteria; kingdom Pseudomonadati; phylum Pseudomonadota; class Betaproteobacteria; order Burkholderiales; family Burkholderiaceae; genus Burkholderia; species Burkholderia sp. PR2. The sequence goes on along the minus strand of NZ_JBQRWH010000004.1, from coordinate 2,626,106 downwards.
TCGACGCGCCGTGCAGCGGTCTCGGCACGCTGCGCCGCAACCCCGACCTCAAGTGGCGCCAGACGCGCACGTCGATCGAGGAACTCACGCCGAAGCAGGCGTCGATCCTAGCGAGCGCCGCGCGTCTCGTGAAGAAGGGCGGCCGGCTCGTATATGCGACCTGCAGCGTGCTCGACGCGGAGAACGAAGCGATCGTCGAGCAGTTCCTGGCCGATCATCCGGACTTCGTGCTGGTGCCCGCGCAGAAGGTGCTGGCCGACCAGCGCATCGCGCTCGAGACCGGCGACTACCTGTCGCTGTGGCCGCACCGCCATGCGACCGACGGCTTCTTCGCCGCGGTCCTTGAACGGCGCGCGCAGTAACGGCAGGACCCACGGATGATGCAGAACCGCCTGCTGTCGCACCGGCTCGCGTCGGTGATCCGCGACTTCAACCAGCCCGTGATGATCTGGCAGGCAGCGATCCTCGTCGGCGCGCTGTGTTTCGCGTGGGTCGCCGCGCGCTTCGTGCACGGCCGCATCGACGCGCGCCGGCGCGCGGCCGGCCGGACGCCGGGTGCCGGTGCGCAGAGCCTGAAGCGCGCGTTGTTCCCGCTGTTCGGCGGCCTGTTCGTGCTGGCCGCGCAGCTTGGGTTCGACCCGTTCATGTCGACGTCGCTGCTGTCGCTCGCGCTCGTGCCGCTGTTCGGCATCGGGTTGATCTACGTGCTGTTCTTCTTCGCGCGGCGCGTGTTTGCCCGTGACGGCCACACGCATGCGTGGCTGTCGATCGTCGAGAAGATCGTGTCGGTGATCGTGTGGGCGGCGATGGTGCTCACGGTGCTGGGGATCCAGCGCGACGTGATCGCGTGGCTCGACAGCGTGCAGTTCCGCGTCGCGAATGCGCACCTGACGCTGCTGTCGGTGATATCCGGCGCGCTGTGGGTGTGCGTGACGCTGATGGTCGCGATGTGGCTCGGCTCCGTGTTCGAGGAGCGTCTCGCGCGCGCCTCCACGCTCGACGCGAACCTGAAGGTCGTGCTGTCACGGGTCGGCCGCGCGCTGCTCGTGTTCGCGGCGATCCTGATCGGGCTGTCGCTCGTCGGCATCGACGTGACGGTGCTCGGCGTGTTCGGCGGCGCGGTGGGCGTCGGCCTCGGCTTCGGGCTGCAGAAGATCGCCAGCAATTACGTGTCGGGCTTCATCATCCTGCTCGACCGCTCGTTGCGGCTCGGCGACGCGATCAGCGTCGGCGGGCTGCAGGGCGTCGTCACGCAGATTCGCACGCGTTATACGGTCGTGCGCGGCCTCGACGGCAACGAGACGCTGATCCCGAACGAGAAACTGATCACCGACGTCGTGCAGAACCAGTCGTCGTACCTGACGCGCGGCTACGCGAAGGTCGCCGTGCAGGTCGCCTATACCAGCGACGTCGAGCAGGCGCTCTCGGTGCTCGCGGAAGCCGCGAACGGCGTGCCGCGCGTGCTCGCGGAGCCGGCGCCGACCGCGTACCTGGTCAGCTTCGGCGCGGACGGGATCGATCTGGAGCTCGGTTTCTGGATCGAGGATTCGGCGAAAGGCACGTCGGGCGTGCGTTCGTCCGTGAACCGCAACATCTGGCGGCTTTTCGGCGAGCACGGAATCTCGATTCCGTTCCCGCAGCGCGAAGTGCGCGTGGTCGGCCTGCCCGACGGGTTTGCCGCGACCGGCATGGTGGCAGAGGGTGTGTCCGCGGCGGCGGTCAACGGCGCGGGGGACGGGCGGGCGTCGGCGGCCTAGGCGCGAATCGGGCAAATCGGGCGGTCAGAACCGGAGCGCGGGGCTTTCCCGGTCCGCCGATGGACTGTCCGCGTTGCGTCAAGACAAGAAAATATTCATTTTTTACAAAGACTTGGAACGGTTGAAGTAAAATTCCGGTCTACACGCGGTATGCTTTCATTTTTATGACGTCGTCCTGCGTCGGCGTCGCTCTCACCACAGGTAACTGCCTTGTTGAATTCCCTGCTCGATTTTCTTTCCCACGGGCTCCTGCGCTTTTCGTGGTGGCAGGTCGCGCTGTTCGCGCTCGCCGTCACGCACGTCACGATCATCGGCGTGACGGTCTACCTGCACCGCTGCCAGGCGCACCGCGCGCTGGAGCTGCACCCGATCGCGAGCCACTTCTTCCGTGTCTGGCTGTGGATGACGACGGGCATGCTGACGGGCCAGTGGGCCGCGATCCATCGCAAGCACCACGCGAAATGCGAAACCGAGGAAGATCCGCACAGCCCGCAGACGCGCGGCATCTGGAAGGTGTTCCTCGAAGGCGCCGAGCTGTATCGCGCGGAAGCGAAGAACGAAGAAACGATGCGCAAGTTCAGCCACGGCACGCCGAATGACTGGATCGAGCGCAATCTGTACTCGAAGTACCCGATCCTTGGCGTGAGCCTGATGATGGTGATCGACGTCGCGCTGTTCGGCGTGCTCGGCCTGACCGTGTGGGCCGTGCAGATGGTCTGGATTCCGTTCTGGGCCGCGGGTGTCGTGAACGGGTTCGGCCACTTCTGGGGCTACCGCAACTTCAACTCGGCCGACGCGAGCACGAACCTGTTCCCGTGGGGCATCGTGATCGGCGGCGAAGAACTGCACAACAACCACCACACGTTCGCGACGTCGGCGAAGCTGTCGAACAAGTGGTACGAGTTCGATATCGGCTGGATGTACATCCGCATCATGTCGGCATTCGGTCTCGCGAAGGTGAAGAAGGTCGCCCCGACCCCGCGTCTGAACAAGCCGAAGACGGTGCTCGACCAGGAAACGCTGCAGGCCGTGCTGTCGAACCGCTACGAAGTGATGGCGCGCTACGGCAAGGCCGTGAAGCGTGCGTACCGCCAGGAGCTCGCGCACCTGAAGGAACTCGGTTCGAGCGAGAAGTACCAGCTGATGCGTGGCGCGCGCAAGTGGTTCCACAAGGATGCCGACGGCCTCGACGAGCCGCAGAAGAAGCTGCTGCCGGAGATTTTCGCGAACAGCCAGAAGCTGCATACGTACTTCCAGCTGCGCCAGGATCTGGCCGCGATCTGGGATCGTTCGACCGCCTCGCGCGAACAGCTGCTCGCGCAATTGCAGGATTGGTGCCATCGCGCGGAACAAAGCGGCATCAAGGCGCTGCAGGAATTCGCGACGCGCCTGCGTCGCTACGCCTGATTCGAAATCGATTAGAATCTCAGGACGTCACAAACCCCGCGTTGGCGGGGTTTTTTCATTTGGGCGGCTGGTTTTCGAAGGGCGACCGGAAGCGCCGGAATTCGTGTGAGGCTTGGGGCGCGGCGACGTGGCGCTCCGGGTGATAGCGTAGCGGATGGGGCTGGAGTGCGCGCTGAAGCGCTGACTCGGGCCGACCGCGAAGCATGGGGCCCGAGTAAGTGCTAAAGGACTGACTCGGGCCGACCGCGAAGCATGGGACCCGAGTAAGTGCTGAAGCACTAACTCGGGCCGACAGGAGATATGGAGATGCAATCGACGATCAAATCCGTCGAGTACGACCGGCCGGTCTCGGCAGGAACCGTCTGTGGCGTCGGGCAAGCGTGGGCCAAGGTGCCCGATGCACCGTCGGCCGAAGAACGCGCCGCCCTGAAGGCGCGCATCAAGGCGCTGCTCGCACGTGAAAAGGCCGTGCTCGTCGCTCACTACTACGTGGACGCCGAGCTGCAGGAACTGGCCGACGAAACCGGCGGCTGCGTCGCCGATTCGCTTGAAATGGCACGCTTCGGCCGCGACCACGACGCACAGACGCTCGTCGTCGCAGGCGTGCGCTTCATGGGCGAAACCGCCAAGATCCTGAGCCCCGGGAAACGCGTACTGATGCCCGATCTCGACGCGACCTGCTCGCTCGATCTCGGTTGCCCGGTCGACGAATTCTCCGCGTTCTGCGATGCGCATCCCGATCGCACCGTCGTCGTCTACGCAAACACCAGCGCCGCCGTGAAGGCGCGCGCCGACTGGATGGTCACGTCGTCGATCGGCCTCGAGATCGTCGCTGACCTGCACGCGCGGGGCGAGAAGATCATCTGGGCACCCGATCGCCACCTCGGCAGCTACATCCAGAAGAAAACCGGCGCGGACATGCTGTTGTGGCAGGGTTCGTGCCTCGTCCACGACGAATTCAAGGGCATCGAGCTCGACCTGCTGCGCGCCGAGTATCCGGACGCGAAGGTGCTCGTGCATCCCGAGTCGCCGGAAAACGTCGTCGCGCAGGCGGACGTCGTCGGCTCGACGACGCAACTGATCGACGCAGCCGTGAAGTTCGACGCGACGCACTTCATCGTCGCGACCGACCTCGGCATCCTGCACAAGATGCAGCTCGCGGCGCCCGGCAAGACCTTCATCGCCGCGCCGACGGCCGGCAACAGCGCGACCTGCAAGAGCTGCGCCCATTGCCCGTGGATGGCGATGAACGGCCTCGCGAACCTCGCCGACGTGCTCGAGCGCGGTCACAACGAGATCTTCGTCGATCCCGCGATCGGCGCGCGCGCGCGTCTGCCGATCGACCGGATGCTCGATTTCGCAGCGGCGCACAAGAAGCGCGTGCAGGCGAGCGGCGATCTGCAGCGCGATCAGCAACTGTTCGCGAACGTGGGGGCTGCATGATCGGCGCAGTTTCTCCACTGTTCGAAGCCGTGCGCGCACAATACGGCGCGGCATTCGACGAAGCGATTGCACGCAACGTGGCCGATGCGATCGCCGAAGACGTCGGCACCGGTGACCAGACCGGGCGGCTCGTGCCGGCCGGGGAGCGGCGCCGTGCGCGCATCATCGTGCGTGAGGAAGCGGTGTTGTGCGGCGTGCCGTGGTTCGAGGCCGTCATCTCGCGCATCGATCCGTCGATTGTCGTGCAGTGGCGGTATCGCGAAGGCGACCGGATGACGCCGGATTCGACGGTCTGCGAACTCGAAGGACCGGCGCGCGCGCTGTTGACGGCCGAGCGCAACGGCCTGAACTTCCTGCAACTGCTGTCGGGCGTCGCGACCGCAACGCGTCGTTACGTCGATCGCGTCGAAGGCACGCGCGCGAAGATTCTCGATACGCGCAAGACGCTGCCGGGCCTGCGGCTCGCGCAGAAGTACGCGGTGCGGGTCGGTGGCGGCGAGAACCAGCGTCTCGCGCTGTACGACGGCATCCTGATCAAGGAAAACCACATTGCGGCAGCCGGCGGCGTCGGCGAAGCGCTCGATGCGGCGTTCGCCCTCGATTCAGGCGTGCCGGTGCAGGTCGAGGTCGAAACGCTCGCGCAGCTCGACACGGCGCTCGCGCATGGCGCGCAATCGGTGCTGCTCGACAACTTCACGCTCGACATGATGCGCGAAGCGGTGCGTGTCGCGACTGGCAAGGCCGTGCTCGAAGTGTCGGGCGGTGTCAATTTCGATACGGTGCGCACGTTCGCGGAGACGGGCGTCGACCGCATCTCGATCGGCGCGCTGACGAAGGACGTGCGCGCGACCGACTATTCGATGCGGATCGTCGACTGACCGCGCGATAGTTCGTCTGACGAAAAAAGCCGCTGGCGCGCAAACGCCAGCGGCTTTTTTGTGGGCCTCAAGCCGGGAAGGGCCTGCCGCTCAGCGGCGCGAGCGGGGCGTGAGCACGCTCGGCAGCGCCTTCGGCAGCGTGTGCGGCCAGTCGCGGCTGTAGTGCAGCCCGCGGCTTTCGCGGCGCGAGTACGCGCTCTTCACGATCAGTGTCGCGACGTCGACGAGATTGCGCAGTTCGAGCAGGTCGCGCGTCACGCGGAAGTTTGCGTAGTACTCGTGGATCTCGTCGCGCAGCAGCGACAAACGATGCTTCGCGCGCTCGAGACGCTTGTCTGTGCGCACGATGCCGACGTAGTTCCACATCAGCCGGCGCAGTTCGTCCCAGTTGTGCGCGACGACGACTTCCTCGTCCGCATCCGACACGCGGCTTTCGTCCCATGCGGGCAGCGTGCCCGGCGTTTCGGCGTCGAAACCGGCGGCCTCGATCGCCTCGGCCGCCGCGCGGCCGATCACGAGGCATTCGAGCAGCGAATTGCTCGCGAGCCGGTTCGCGCCGTGCAGCCCCGTGTACGACGTCTCGCCGACCGCATACAGGCCCGCGAGATCGGTGCGTCCCGCGAGGTCGGTGACGACGCCGCCGCACGTGTAGTGCGCGGCCGGCACGACCGGAATCGGCTGCTTCGCGATGTCGATGCCGAATTCGAGGCAGCGCGCGTGGATCGTCGGGAAGTGTTCGCGCAGGAATGCTTCCGGCTGATGGCTGATGTCGAGATACACGCAGTCGATCCCGCGCTTCTTGATCTCGAAGTCGATCGCGCGCGCGACGATGTCGCGCGGCGCGAGTTCCGCGCGCGGATCGTGCGCGGGCATGAAGCGCGTGCCATCCGGCAGTTTCAGCAGGCCGCCTTCGCCGCGCACGGCTTCCGAAATCAGGAACGATTTCGCGTACGGATGGAACAGGCAGGTCGGGTGGAACTGGATGAATTCCATGTTCGACACGCGGCAGCCCGCGCGCCACGCCATCGCGATGCCGTCGCCGGTCGCGGTGTCGGGGTTCGTCGTGTACAGGTAGACCTTGCCGGCGCCGCCGGTCGCGAGTACCGTGTGCGGCGCCTCGATCGTGATCGTGCGATCGTTGTCGACGTCGAGCGCATACAGCCCGTGACAGCGGCGGCCGGGCAGTCCGAGCCGGTCCGACGTGATCAGGTCGATCGCATGGTGGTTTTCGAAGAACGTGATGTTCGGATGCTGGCGCGCGCGGTCGGACAGCGTCGCGAGCACCGCATGGCCGGTTGCGTCGGCGGCGTGGATGATTCGGCGGTGACTATGGCCGCCTTCGCGCGTCAGATGGAAACCGAGTTCGGCCGCATCGTCCTTCGTGAACGGCACGCCCTGCGAAATCAGCCATTCGATCGCTTCGCGGCCGTGCTCGACGATGTAGCGCGTCGCGCCTTCGTCGCACAGCCCGCCGCCGGCGACCAGCGTGTCGTCGACGTGGTTCTCGATGCTGTCCGCCGAATCGAGGACGGCCGCAATGCCGCCTTGCGCGTGATCGCTTGCCCCCTCCATCATCGAACGTTTAGCGATCAGCGCGACACGTCGCGTGCTGGCCAGGTTGAGTGCGACCGACAGCCCTGCCAGGCCGCTGCCGACGATCGCCACGTCGAATTTCATGCTGCATCTCCATCGTTACGCTTTAGCTCTTGTGCGTTCCGTCGGCCGTGGCCGGGGAAAGAGGAGAGCATACCGCGTCGGGCTCGCGCGTGCGCGCAAAACCCCACCTGTGCGCGCAAAACAAAAAGCCCCGCATGTGCGGGGCTTTTTGGTCGCCGTCAGGCTGGCAGAAACCGGAGATTACTTGATCTTGGTTTCTTTGTATTCCACATGCTTGCGGACGACGGGATCGAACTTCTTGATCGCCATCTTTTCCGGCATGTTGCGCTTGTTCTTCGTGGTCGTGTAGAAGTGACCCGTACCAGCGGTCGACTCCAGCTTGATCTTGTCGCGTGCGCCTTTTGCCATGATTGTGCTCCTTGGGCTTAGGCTTCGCCGCGTGCGCGCAGGTCAGCGAGCACGGAATCGATGCCGTTCTTGTCGATCAGGCGCAGGCCGGCGTTCGAGACGCGCAGGCGCACCCAGCGGTTTTCGCTCTCAACCCAGAACCGGCGGTTTTGCAGGTTCGGGAGGAAGCGGCGCTTCGTCTTGTTGTTGGCGTGGGAAACGTTGTTGCCGCTCATCGGCGCTTTCCCAGTTACTTGGCATACGCGTGCCATGAGAGCACTCCTAATACGCTAAATTCGGGGTTCGATCGCCGATGAAGGTTCCATCGTACCGCCACGTGATCCATGGCTGCACTCAGAACGCCGAAGCCTTTACAGACAAGGCCCTTCGATGGCTAGAACTGGTTGGAAAAAAGACAGACGACGATTCTAGCAGAAAAAGTTCAGAAAAATCAAACCCAATTTCGCTTCGTCGTTGCGGAGACCCCGGGGCGGGTCGCCGGGCCACAGTCTACAGCCAACCGGCGCGTGCGAACGAAAATGTATCGTCGGTGCCGACGACGACGTGATCGAGCAGCTTCGCGTCGACGAGCGTGAGCGCTTCGTGCAGCATGCGCGTCAGGCGACGATCTTCCGCGCTGGGCTGCACCGCGCCGGACGGGTGATTGTGCGCGATGATCAGCGCGGCGGCATTCAGCATGAGCGCGCGCCGCACGATCTCGCGCGGATAGACGACCATCCGTGTCAGCGAGCCGCGTGCGCTCTCTTCAACGTCGATGAGGCCATGACGGGCGTCCAGGTACAGCGTGATGAATACTTCGTGCGGACGCGTGCCGATCCTGAGCCGCAGATAGTCCTCGACCGCGCCTGGCGAGCCGATCTGCATCCGCTCGCGGGCTTTCTCGGCCAGCGCGCGCTGAACGATCTCGGTCACCGCGATCAGTACCGCCGAGCGAGCGGGGCCGATGCCGGGGTGCATGGCGAACGCGCCGGGCTCCGCGTCGAGCATGTTGCGCAGCGAGTCGCCGAAACGTGCGAGCAGCGCGCGGGCGCTGGCGAACACGTCGTGGCCGCCGCCGCCCGTGCCGAGCAGCAGCGCGATCAGCTCCGCGTCGGTCAGCGCGGCCGGCCCGCGTTCCAGCAACCGCTCGCGCGGCAGATGGGGTTTCCAGTTTCGCGGGCGGCGCGTGCGCGGCGGCGTGGCTGCGTCGATGCGGCGGGCCGGAGCGACGGGCGCATCGGCGATGTCGCGACATTCGGTCGCCGGGGCGGCGAGACAGGGTGACGGCATGATCCAGACTCCATTGGCGGCGTGCGCGGGCGCGATGTCGTCGCACTTTCAGCCTTGCGCGCTCAGGTGACTTACAATATTGGCTTTGCGCCGGGCCTTTCGGCCAGTTCGGGCGCCGACGAACACGAGTCATTCATGAGCATCATCGACCTATCCGAAGTGAAGCCCGGTTCCCATGTCACGCTGCATTACCGGCTTGCGTTGGCCGACGGCGCCGACATCGTCAACACCTTCTCCGACAAGCCCGCCACGCTGCTGCTCGGCGCGGGGCAACTGGCGCCCTCGCTGGAACAGATTCTGATCGGGCTCAGGGTGGGCGACCATTCGACTTATCAGCTAACGCCCGAGCAGGGGTTCGGTCCCCGCAATCCCGACATGCTCCAGCGCGTGACGCTGTCGACGCTGCGCGAGAACGGGATGGTCGGCGACGATTTCACGCCGGGCGACCTGATCGAGTTCAACGCGCCGGACGGCGGCCGCTATGCAGGGGTGCTGAAGGAAGTCAGCGAAACCTCGGCGCTGTTCGACTTCAATCATCCGCTCGCGGGCCAAGCGCTCACGTTCGAAGTGAAAATCATCGGAATCCTGTAATCATGAGCACCACCGATACGCTGTCCGGGCAGACCGTCGCCGCCGATGCCGAAATCCTGCTGGCCCAGCCGCGGGGCTTCTGCGCGGGCGTCGATCGTGCGATCGAGATCGTCGAGCGCGCGATCGCGATGCACGGTGCGCCGATCTACGTCCGTCACGAGATCGTCCACAACAAGTACGTGGTCGAGGATCTGAAGAAGAAAGGCGCGATCTTCGTCGAGGAACTCGAGGAAGTGCCGGCCGGCAACACCGTGATCTTCAGCGCGCACGGCGTGTCGAAGGCCGTGCGCGACGAGGCGGACGTGCGCGGTTTGCGCATTTACGACGCAACGTGCCCGCTCGTCACGAAGGTGCACGTCGAAGTGGCGAAGATGCGCCAGGACGGTGTCGACATCGTGATGATCGGCCACAAGGGCCACCCGGAAGTCGAGGGCACGATGGGGCAGGTCGAGCGCGGCATGCATCTCGTCGAAAGCGTCGAGGACGTGCAGAAGCTCGAGCTCGCCGATCCCGAGCGCATCGCACTCGTCACGCAGACGACGCTGTCCGTCGACGACGCCGCCGAGATCATCGGCGCGCTGAAGGCGAAGTATCCGAAGATTCGCGAACCGAAGAAACAGGACATCTGCTACGCGACGCAGAACCGCCAGGATGCGGTGAAGTTCATGGCGCCGCAGTGCGACGTCGTGATCGTCGTCGGCAGCCCGAACAGCTCGAATTCGAGCCGGCTGCGTGAAGTGGCCGAGAAGCGTGGCGTGGCCGCGTACATGGTCGACGCACCGGACCAGATCGATCCGGCATGGGTCGCCGGCAAGCGCCGCATCGGCGTGACGGCCGGGGCATCGGCGCCGGAAGTGCTCGCCCAGGCCGTGATCGCGCGGCTGCGCGAGTTGGGTGTGCGCAACGTCCGCGCACTCGAAGGCATCGAGGAAAACGTGTCGTTTCCGCTGCCGCGCGGGCTGAACCTGCCGCCTGCCGCCTGATTGCCGCATCGCACCCGCGATACCCCGAAGCGCGCCGTTTGGCGCGCTTTTTTTTTGCGTTGCGAAAACGAGATCGCAACCATTATTCACATCAATGGTGCAACCCGGTTGCTATCGCCGCGCTGAACCGTCTCTCAAAATTGGTTGCAATGCAGGAAAACCCCATCGAATCAGGATTATTGGCGTCCTATAAATGGAGTTACAATGCGCCCGTTTTCAGGCCGGAATGGCTTTGAAATCGGGTTTTGGCAAGGCGCGGGAGACCTACTCGATGCATGTGAAGTTGGCTTACGCCATGTCCGTCGCCGCACCGGTTGCAATGACTGCCGGCTGCAGCAAAAAGAGCGACGACGAGGCGAGCAGGGACGCTGCGGCACGCGCAGCACTGGCAGCCAGCGACGTGCGCGCTGCCGGAACCGGTCGTGCGGTGCCGTTGGTGTGCCGCATTGCGCAATCGGACAGTGACAAGGACTACGGGGCACGTTTGGCGATCGAGGAAATCAACGCGCAGGGCTCGAAGATCGGCATGCATTCGGTACGGCAGGCAGCACGCGCCGGCGCCGCCGCCATCGACCGGGCGACGGGCCTGCAGATTGTCCGACAACGAGCCGCGGACCGCGATGCGGCAACGGCAGGGCGCGTCGAACGACGGACGCCCGGGTTTCGGGGCAACGCAGGCGACGTGCAAATGTCACGGGCCCCCTTTCATTTCGATTCGACGAAACAGCGTGTCGCCGCGACCCATCGCGTCGCGGCGGGCGGTCTGCTTCGTTTCACGGATTCCGACGCAGTCCTGACGAGAGTCGGGCGCCACCTTCGCGATGCCGGTTCGGGCGCCGCGGGGGTGGCGGCGGACGGCCCGCTTGCAGCGCAGGCGACGGCGTCCGGCATCGGAGCGCAAACCCTTGGCGACAACGGCATGTGCGTCGCCAAGGTGGTCGAGCCCGCGGGCGACGCGGCGCGCAACCTGATCTGTCCGGATGCAGGGTTCGTCCCGGCCCGGACGGAAAAAGGCATGGCGTTCGGGAAACCGGACACCGGCCGTTGCGGCACGTGCCTTACGACTTCAAGGAGGCCAAGTACACCGTCCTCGATGTCGTGACGATTTAGCGACGGGACTCATGATGGCACCGAAACAGTGCGGTGCCGTTCTGTATCCGCTCCGGCGGCAGGTCCGGCCGTACAGGCCGGGCGGCGCGCGCCGGGACGATCCACCCTTACCGGTATCGACTAGTACCCGCAGTGTCGCCGAGAAGGCGCGATTCCTCGCTTACCCGCGGGGCGCAACGTCCTCCGGCAGCATGGGCCAAGGAGCTTTAAATGGATATTTTCATCCAGCAGATCCTCAACGGGCTGGTGCTCGGCAGTGTCTACGCCATCATCGCGTTGGGCTACACGATGGTGTACGGCATTCTCGGCATCATCAACTTCGCGCACGGCGACGTGCTGATGATCGGCGCGATGGTCGCCCTGTCGGCGATCACCGTGCTGCAGAACCACTTCCCTGGACTCGGCAACGTCGCGACGCTGACGATCGGCCTTGGCATCGCCGCGGTCGTCTGCGCATGCGTGGGCTACACGATCGAGCGTGTCGCGTACCGGCCGCTGCGCCGCGCGCCGCGTCTCGCCCCGCTGATCACCGCGATCGGCGTGTCGATCCTGCTGCAGACGGCCGCGATGATCATCTGGTCGCGCAACCCGCTGCCGTTCCCGCAATTGCTGCCGACCGATCCGATCAACGTGATCAAGGCGACCGACACGACGCCCGGCGCCGTGATCTCGGTGACTGAAATCGTGATCATCGCGGTGGCGTTCATCGTGATGGCAGGTCTCCTGCTGCTCGTGCACAAGACCAAGCTCGGCCGCGCGATGCGTGCGATCGCCGAAAGCCCGAACACCGCGAGCCTGATGGGCGTGAACCCGAACTTCGTGATCTCGGCGACGTTCATGATCGGCTCCGCGCTCGCCGCGCTGGCCGGCGTGATGATCGCGTCCGAATACGGCAACGTGCACTTCTACATGGGCTTCATCCCCGGCATGAAGGCGTTCACGGCGGCGGTGCTCGGCGGGATCGGCAACCTCGGCGGCGCGATGGTCGGCGGCGTGGTGCTCGGCCTGATCGAGCAGCTCGGCGCGGGCTACATCGGCGACCTCACGGGCGGCGTATTCGGCAGTAACTACCAGGACGTGTTCGCATTCATCGTGCTGATCATCGTGCTGGTGTTCCGTCCGTCGGGCCTGCTGGGCGAACGTGTCGCGGACCGCGCGTAACGGAAGGGGAGCAAACAACATGACATCCATTCAACCGATCGAATCCTCGACGTCGCTCGTCGAAGAACGCAACACGGCCAAGACCGTCATCATCGGCATCCTGACCGCGGCCTTCGTGATCGCGGCGCCGATCATCATCGGCTCGGCAGGCGGCAATTACTGGGTCCGCGTGCTCGACTTCGCGATGCTGTACGTGATGCTCGCGCTGGGGCTGAACGTGGTGGTCGGCTTCGCCGGCCTGCTCGACCTCGGCTACATCGCGTTCTACGCGGTGGGCGCGTATACGGCGGCACTGCTGAGCTCGCCGCACCTGACCTCGCAGTTCGAGTGGATCGCGGCGCTCGCGCCGAACGGCCTGCACATCCCGTTCCTGATCATCGTGCCGATCGCGATGGCGCTGGCGGCGACCTTCGGGATCCTGCTCGGCGCGCCGACGCTGCGCCTGCGCGGCGACTACCTGGCGATCGTCACGCTCGGCTTCGGTGAAATCGTCCGGATCTTCATGAACAACCTCGACCGTCCGGTGAACATCACCAACGGCCCGAAGGGGATCACGGGCATCGATCCGGTGCACATCGGCGGCTTCAACCTGTCGCAGACGCACTCACTGTTCGGCTTCCAGCTGCCGTCCGTGTACATGTACTACTACCTGTTCGTGCTGTGCTCGCTGCTGGTGATCTGGGTGTGTACGCGCCTGCAGCACTCGCGTATCGGCCGCGCTTGGGCCGCGATCCGCGAGGACGAAATCGCGGCGAAGGCGATGGGCATCAACACCCGTAACGTGAAGCTGCTCGCGTTCGCGATGGGCGCGTCGTTCGGCGGCCTGTCGGGCTCGATGTTCGGCGCGTTCCAGGGCTTCGTGTCGCCCGAGTCGTTCACGTTCTGGGAATCGATCGTCGTGCTCGCCTGCGTGGTGCTCGGCGGCATGGGCCACATCCCGGGCGTGATCCTGGGCGCGGTGCTCCTCGCGATCTTCCCGGAATTCCTGCGCTCGACGATGAGCCCGCTGCAGCATGCGATCTTCGGTCACGACATCGTCGATACCGAAGTGATCCGTCAGGCGCTGTACGGCCTCGCGATGGTCATCATCATGCTGTACCGCTCGGAAGGCCTGTGGCCGGCGCCGAAGCATGAGGACAAGATCGCGAAACTGGCGAAACGCAACAGCAAGAAGCCGGTGCGCGCTTAACCAACGGACAAGGGGATATCACACATGAGCGACAAGCAAATCCGACTGTCCGTCAAAGGCGTGAACAAGCGCTTCGGCGGCTTGCAGGCACTGTCCGACGTCGGCCTCGAGATCAAGGAAGGCGAGATCTACGGCCTGATCGGCCCTAACGGCGCCGGCAAGACGACGTTCTTCAACGTGATCACCGGCCTTTACACGCCGGACTCCGGCGAGTTCAAGCTCGACGGCACGGAATACAAGCCGACCGCGGTGCACCAGGTCGCGAAGACGGGCATCGCGCGTACGTTCCAGAACATTCGACTGTTCGGCGGGATGACCGCGCTCGAGAACGTGATGGTGGGCCGCCACGTGCGGACCAAGCACGGGCTGCTCGGCGCGGTGTTCCAGACGCCGGCGGAACGCCAGGAAGAGCGTGAGATCAAGGAGCGCGCGATCGAGCTGCTCGAATACGTGGGCGTGCTGCAGTACGCGGACTACACGTCGCGCAACCTGTCGTACGGCCACCAGCGCCGGCTGGAAATCGCCCGCGCGCTGGCGACCGACCCGAAGCTGCTCGCGCTCGACGAGCCGGCGGCCGGGATGAACGCGACCGAGAAGGTCGAACTCACGCGCCTGCTCGACAAGATCCGCTCGGACGGCCGCACGATTCTCCTGATCGAGCACGACGTGAAGCTCGTGATGGGGCTGTGCAACCGGATGACGGTGCTCGATTACGGCAAGGTGATCGCCGAGGGTCTGCCGCAGGACGTGCAGAAGAATCCGAAGGTGATTGAGGCATATCTCGGCGCAGGGGTGCACTGATGGCAGCGGCAATGTTGAAAATCAAGGGCTTGCAGGTCAACTACGGCGGCATCCAGGCCGTCAAGGGCGTTGACATGGAAGTCCGCCAGGGCGAACTCGTGACGCTGATTGGCGCGAACGGTGCCGGCAAGACCACGACGATGAAGGCGATCACGGGTCTCAAGCCGTATTCGGCGGGTGACATCGAGTACGACGGCAAGTCGATCAAGGGCGTGCCGTCGCACGAACTGCTCAAACGCGGGCTCGCGATGGTGCCGGAAGGCCGCGGGATCTTCGCGCGGATGTCGATCATCGAGAACATGCAGATGGGCGCGTACCTGCGCAACGACAAGGAGCAGATCAAGAAGGACGTCGACCGGATGTTCGGCTTCTTCCCGCGTCTCAAGGAGCGTGCGACGCAGCTCGCGGGCACGCTGTCGGGCGGCGAGCAGCAGATGCTGGCGATGTCGCGCGCGATCCTGAGCAAGCCGAAGCTGCTGCTGCTCGACGAGCCGTCGATGGGGCTGTCGCCGATCATGGTCGAGAAGATCTTCGAAGTGGTTCGCGAGATCTCGAAGGAGGGCATCACGGTGCTGCTGGTCGAGCAGAACGCACGCCTCGCGCTGCAGGCGGCCGACCGCGGTTATGTGATGGACTCGGGTGTGGTCACGATGGAAGGCGATGCGAAGCAGATGCTCGACGATCCGAAGGTGCGGGCCGCGTATCTGGGTGAATGAGCGGGCCCGGTGCGGCGCGGCGGCGGATGCCGGCGCGCCGCACAAGGGCTTCGAAAGGCTGTCACGGGATGCCGTGACAGCTTTTTTTTCGTGCGGCGCGCCCGGCGACGAACTGTGCGTGCGCAGGCGACTCCATTCATTCGGCGGTGACGCCGACCATGCGGTGCGCGACTCGGCAGCAGGCCGTCCGCAACCGGCCGTCCGCAAACCGACACGCGGGCTGCGTAGCATGGTCGATCCATCGGGACACGGAGAGCACGCATGAGTCTGGACTACGGTTTCGTGAAGGCGAAGGTGACGTCGGTGGCGCGGCTGAAGGGCTCGCCGCACGGCGGCGAGATCCAGTATCACATCCACCTGACGCTCGCATTGCCGACCGGCGACTGGGACGTCGCGATCAACGTCGGCACCAACGACTCGGACGACCTGCTGAACTACAAGCTCGTCTACGATTTCCATCATCCGGTCACGGCGACGCTCGCGGCCGCGGCCGAAGGCTACAACGATCTCACCGGGCAAACCGCGCTGCCGGCGCTCGACTATCTGCGCAGCGACATCCTGAACGAGACCGGGGCATGGCGCGCGAGCGCCGTGATGGACGGCACCGAAAACGCGGAGCCGATCCCGTCTCTGCTGCGGCTCGTCAACGCCGCGCAGTCGCAGGGGCTCGACGTCGTCGTGTTCGGCCGCACGTATTCGGAAGGCAACGGCATCCACGACACGCACATGAACCAGGGTTCGACGGGCTCGAACTACCTGCACCGCGCGGGCGACGACCACAACGATCACAACGACGTGTGGCAGGACGGCGCGCTGATCGTGCGCGTGAGCGAGACGCAATGGGCCGCGTATTTCGCGGCGTTCGAGCAGCAGGCCGTGCCGACCGACGCGCTCGGCAATCCGCTGCCGGACGCGGGGCCGATCACGCGCTGATGGGGGCTGCCGGCGGCGTCAGGCGGCCGGCAGCGTCTTGCCGAACGAGATGCGTTCCTCGACGCGATAGCCGAGCGCCGCATAGAAGCGGCACGCATCGTCGTTGCCAGGCAGCACCTGCAGATTGATCTTGAGGCAGCCGCGCGCGGCGAGCGCGCGTTCCGCATGCGCGATCAGCGCGCGGCCGATGCCGAGTCGCCGAGCATCGTTCGACACGCCGAACGAGTAAAGCCAGCCGCGATGACCGTCGAAACCCGCCATCAGCGTGCCGACGACCCGCGCGCCGCTGGTCGCGACGAAGAACAGTTCCGGCTGCGTCGCGAGCTTCAGCTCGATCGATCGCAGCGGATCGCGGTGCGGCGGCGCGCCGGCTTCGTCGTAGTGCGGGAACGCGTCGCGCCAAACCGCGAGCACGGCATCGGTGTCGGCGCGTTCGAACGGGCGGATAGCAACAGCCTCGGCGGCGGCATCCATCGCGGCGGTCTCCTCAGAGCGTGTCGAGAATCGACCGCAGCATCGCCATCATCTGGTCGATTTCCTCGGTCGTGACGTTCAGCGCGGGCATGAAGCGCAGCAGGTTCGGGCGCGCCGCGTTCAGCAGTAGGCCGTCGGGCTGCATGTCGCGCGCCTTCTCGACGATCTGCGGGCCGATGTCCTTGCCGAGCAGCAGCGCGCGCAGCAGGCCTTCGCCGCGTTCGCCCTCGAAACCGCGCTCCTCCGACAGCTCGAGCAGCTTGCGCTTCAGGTATTCGCTGCGCTCACGCACGCCTTCGAGGAAACCGGGCGCGACGAGCTGCGAGATCACCGAATAGCCGACCGCCGTCATCAGCGGGTTGCCGTTGTAGGTGCCGCCCTGGTCGCCGGCCTCGAACACCGCGACGTCGGCCTTCGACAGCAGCGCGCCGAGCGGTGCGCCGCCGCCGATGCCCTTCGCGAGCGTCATGATGTCCGGCTCGATGCCGGACAGCTCGTACGCGAACAGCGTGCCCGCGCGGCCGCAGCCGCTCTGCACTTCGTCGACGATCAGCAGCAGGTCGTGCTGCTTCGTCAGCGCGCGCAGCGCCTGCATGAATTCACGCGTCGCCGGAATCACGCCGCCTTCGCCCTGGATCGGCTCGAGCATCACCGCGACGGTCTTGTCGGTGATCAGCTTCTCGACCGAGTTGATGTCGTTCAGCTCGGCCTTCGGGAATCCCGGCACCTGCGGTGCGTAGATCGTGTCCCAGCCCGGCTTGCCGCTGGCCGACATCGTCGCGAGCGTGCGGCCGTGGAAGCTGTGGTCGAACGTGATGATCTCGTACGCGCCGTTCTTGAACTTGCGGCCCCACTTGCGCGCGAGCTTGATCGCGCCTTCGTTGGCTTCCGCGCCGCTGTTCGTGAAGAACACCTTGTCGAACACGCTGTGCTGCGTCAGCAGCCCCGCGAGCTTCGCCATCGGTTCGTTGTAGAACGCGGGCGACGGGTTCAGCAGCTTTTCCGCCTGCGTCTTCAGCGCTTCGACGATGCCGTCGTTGCAGTGGCCGAGGCTGTTGACGGCCCAGCCCTGAATGAAGTCCAGATAGCGCTTGCCCGTGTGATCGTAGAGCCACGAACCCTTGCCGTGCGTAAACACGATGTCGGGGCGGTTCGTGATGTACATCAGCGAGTCGATCGGGTAATCGTTCAGGGGCATGACAGCAGACTCCAGCGGACGTTGAAAGGGAAACGGGCAATAAAAAAGCCACGGGAGGCCGTGGCTGGTAGGTCGAACAGCTTGTGCGTAACCGGTGAAGCGGAGGAGGGTTACGCGCGAGTCCGTGACGAGCCGGCGGCATCCGGGCGGAGCGGCGAGCGGCGACGTCGGAGAGCGGACAGGAAGCGGTTCATGTGCGCAAGCATAAGGCATCCCGCGCCCCACTGTAAACCGCCGCGATGCCACGAATGTGTCACGGCGGCGCGCAGGAGGGGACGCGGGCGCGCCCGGTGCTCAGACCGGATGCGCGAGATCGGCGGCGCTCGTGAACGAGTCCGCGTAGAACTCGTCGGCCGGCAGCGCGTGGTGCTGGGTGAAGTCGCGCTGCGCGGATTCGACCATCACCGGCGCGCCGCATGCGTACACCTGGTGGCCCGACAGATCGGGCAGGTCCTCGATCACTGCGCGGTGGACGAAGCCGGTGCGGCCGGTCCACTGGTCGGCGTCGTCCGGCTCGGACAGCACCGGCACGTACTTGAAGTTCGGGATCTCGCGCGCCCATTGCTCGGCGAGCTCGCCGAGGTAGATGTCCTTCTTGCGGCGTGCGCCCCAATAGAGCGTCATCGGGCGCGTGATGCCCGAATGCCTGACGTGCTCGATGATCGCCTTGATCGGCGCGAAGCCGGTGCCGGACGCGAGCAGCACGATCGGCTTGTCGGAATCCTCGCGCAGGAAGAACGTGCCGAGCGGGCCTTCGAAGCGCAGGATGTCGCGCTCCTTCATCGCGCCGAACACGTGGTCGGTGAACTTGCCGCCCGGCATGTGGCGGATGTGCAGCTCGATCGGGCCTTCCTCGTGCGGCGCATTCGCCATCGAGTAGCTGCGGCGCGAGCCGTCCTTCAGGATGAACTCGACGTACTGGCCCGCGAGGTATTGCAGGCGCTCGTTGGCGGGCAACTGCAGCTTCACGACCATCACGTCGTCGGCGCGGCGCTCGAGCGCCGCGATCCGGCACGGCAGCTTCTTCACCTGCACGCCGTCGACGCCGGCGATTTCGCGCACGTCGATCTCGAGGTCGCATTGCGCCTTCGAACAGCAGAGCAGCGCGAGGCCGCGCGTGCGTTCGTCGTTGGACAGTGCCGACGCGGCGTGCGGGCCCTGTTCGATCTGGCCCGACACGATCTGGCCCTTGCAGGAGCCGCACGCGCCGTTCTTGCATCCGTACGGCAGATGGACGTTCTGGCGCAGCGCCGCCGCCAGCACGGTTTCGTCCGACTCGACCTGGAACTGCCGGCCGCTTTGCTTGAGAGTAACGTTGAATGCCATAGAACCAAATAGAACAAAATGTGGGGACCGTGCGTGTCGGCACGGCAGCTACAATGCAAACCCGTTGCGCGCCGCGCAACGGTGGCTACTGATTTCGCAACCAACATGATCGCGACTCGAATCCTGCGCCGGCCGCGCGTACTGATCGTCGGCTGCGGCGACGTCGGCCTGCGCTGCGTCGCGCAATGGCGCGCCGCGCGCCGCAACCTGCGCATTGTCGCGCTGACGAGCCATCCGGGCCGCTGCGACGAATTGCGCGCGGCAGGCGCGACGCCGATCGTCGGCGACCTCGATCGCCGGGCGACGCTCGGACGTCTCGCGGGGCTCGCCCGCACGATCCTGCATCTCGCGCCGCCGCAATCCGACGGCCGCGACGATCGCCGCACCCGCGCGCTGATCGCCGCATTGTCCGTGCCTGCACGGCGGCCATCCGCACCGCCGGTGTCGTCGGTCGGCCGGCTCCGCACGCTGCATGCCGCGACCCGACAGGCCGGCGTGCCGGTGCGGGCAGCGCGTATTGTACCCGACGCCCTTCGCGCGCCGACGCTCGTCTACGCCAGCACGACGGGCGTATACGGCGATTGCGGCGGGGCGCGAATCGACGAAACGCAGCCGCTGCGCCCCGCGAATCCGCGCGCGTTCCGGCGCGTGTCGGCCGAGCGTCAGTTGCGGGCGGCGACGGTGCGCGGCGTGCTGTCCGCGCGCATCGTGCGCATTCCCGGCATCTATGCGGCGAACCGGCTGCCGCTCGCGCGGCTCGAGCGCGGCACACCGGCGCTCGACGCGGCCGACGACGTCTACACGAACCATATCCACGCGGACGATCTCGCGGCGATCCTGCGGCGCGTGGCCGTGCGCGGCAAGCCGGCGCGCGCCGTGCACGCGTCGGACGACAGCGAACTGCGGATGGGAGAGTATTTCGACCGGGTCGCGCAGGCGTTCGGCCTGCCGCTGCCGCCGCGGATCAGTCGCGCGGACGCCGAGCATCGGCTCGAGCCGACGCTCCTGTCGTTCATGCGCGAGTCGCGGCGCCTGTCCAATGCGCGGCTCAAGGCCGAATTGTGCGTGACGTTGCGCTATCCGACCGTAGACGAATTCCTTCAAACGGTCGCGCCGCGCGGCGCGTCAGGTCAGCGCCGGTAACGCCTCGATCAGCAGGAAGCACAGCAACGCACCGATCAGCGCGCCGATCAGGTTCGGATGATACTTGTGCCTCATGTGCATCGTGGCCAGCAGCCCGCCGATCACGATAGCACCCACGATCGCGAACGCGATTGTCACGTACGACAGTTCGAAAGAATGGTTGATGTTCATGATGTCTCCCCTGCATCGCTGCTCGTACAGCTTGTGATTTCAGTATAGCGGGGGATCGTGCGGCCGCGACGCGGCCGGACACCGAACGGTCGTGCGGATTTTCCCTTACAGGGTTTTGACGGAATGGCGCAGTGCTGAAAGGTCGTCTTCCCCGAGCCAGCGCCATGCGCCGGGCGCCAGGTCATCCGGCAGCGTGAAGCCGCCGATGCTTTCGCGGTGCAGCGCCTCGACGCGATTGCTGGCCGCGGCGACCATGCGTTTCACTTGATGATATTTGCCTTCGAGGACGGTCAGCGCGAGCGCGTGCGTGTCGCGCGCGTCGGCGGCGACCGCCGCGATCGGCTTCGGCTCGCCGTGGAGCTGCACGCCGGCGCGCAGCGCGTCCAGCTGGGCGTCGTCGAGCGGGTGGCGCACGGTCGCGACGTAGGTCTTCGGCACCTTGCGCTTCGGCGACGTGTACGCGTGCACGAACTGGCCGTCGTCGGACAGCAGGAGCAGGCCTGTCGTGTCCTGGTCGAGGCGGCCGACGCACTGCACGCCGCGTGCGACGAGCGGTGCGGGCAGCAGGCTGAACACGCTCGCATGGTGTTGCGGCTCGCGCGAGCACTCGTAGCCGGCCGGCTTGTTGAGCGCGAGATACGCGCGGGCGTGGAATGGCCAAGCGGTGTCGTCGACCGTGAACACGAGGCCGTCGGTGTCGAACGACGCGTCGGGGTCGGTCGCGCTCGCGCCCGCGACGGTGACGCGGCCCGTTTCGATCAGTCCGCGGCACTGGCGGCGCGAGCCGAAGCCCTGCGTGTAGAGAATGCTTTCGAGATCCATAGCGCGCGCATTCTATCAAGCGGCGCGCCGGCGTCGGCACGAACTTCGCCGCCCATGTCGGTGGGGCAGCCCACCATTCCGGATGCCTGATTGGATCGTTTCTCTGGATAATCCATCCAGCCATGCCCGGCTGACCGGCGCGTCGCGCGTGCCTACACTCCTAGCTTCATTCAACGCAAAAAGGAGTTAACCGTGGCTACTCACACGCTCGCAGACAAGGTCGTCCTGATCGCCGGTGGCGCCAAGAATCTCGGCGGCTTGATCGCCCGGGATCTGGCCGGCCACGGTGCGAAGGCGGTGGCGATTCACTACAACAGCGCGGCGTCGCAGGCGCAGGCCGAAGAGACGGCCGCCGCCGTGCGCGCGGCTGGCGCGCAAGCTGCGACGTTCCAGGCCGACCTGACGACGGCCGCCGCGGTCGAGAAGCTGTTCGGCGACGCGAAGCAGCGCTTCGGCAAGATCGACATCGCGATCAATACCGTCGGCAAGGTGTTGAAGAAGCCGATCACCGAAATCTCCGAGGCCGAATACGACGAGATGTTCGCGGTAAACAGCAAGTCCGCATTCTTCTTCATCAAGGAAGCGGGGCGGCACCTCGAGGATCACGGCAAGCTCGTCACGCTCGTGACGTCGCTGCTCGGCGCGTTCACGCCGTTCTATGCGGCCTACGAAGGATCGAAGGCGCCCGTCGAGCACTTCACGCGCGCGGCGTCGAAAGAATACGGCGCGCGCGGCATCTCGGTGACGGCGGTCGGGCCGGGCCCGATGGACACGCCGTTCTTCTACCCGGCCGAGGGCGCCGACGCGGTCGCGTATCACAAGACGGCGGCTGCGCTGTCGCCGTTCAGCAAGACGGGCCTCACCGATATCGAGGACGTCGTGCCGTTCATCCGCCATCTCGTGACCGACGGCTGGTGGATCACCGGCCAGACGATCCTGATCAACGGCGGCTATACGACCAAGTAACGGGCCGTGCCGGCGGTCGTCGCGTGCGCGCGGCGATCCGCAATGGACCGTTTGCATGGACAATGGGCGGGCGTGTGGGCACAAGGCCGCGCGCCCGTTTTTTCTGTGCCGCCGGGATCGGCCGCGACGCGCGGCGCTTGCCGGTGACGGTCGTCCGAACCCACGTTTTCCGCCCGCCGATGGACAAGCTGGATCAGGTCAGAATCTTCCTTCAGGTTGCCGAGATGGGCAGCTTCATCAAGGCCGCGCATGCGCTCGACGTGCCGCGCGCGACGGTGTCGGCCGCTGTCCAGCAGCTCGAGGCCGCGCTCGGCACGCGCTTGTTGCACCGTACGACGCGGCAGGTGCAGCTGACGGCCGACGGCGCGCTGCTGCTGGAGCGCGGCCGGCGCCTGCTCGCGGAAGCCGACGAGCTCGACCGGCTGTTCCGGCGCCGCGATCGCGACGTGATCGGGCGGCTGAACGTCGATGTGCCGAGCCGGATCGCGCGCCGCGTGATCGCGCCCGCGCTGCCGTCGCTGTTTCGCCGCTACCCGAAGCTGCAACTGTCGCTCGGCTCGACGGACCGCTCGATCGATCTCGTGCAGGAGGGCGTCGATTGCGCAATCCGGGTCGGGCGGCTCGCGGACAGCAGCCTCGTCGTGCGGCCGCTCGGGCAATTCGCGCTGATCAACTGCGCGAGCCCCGACTACCTGCGAGAATGCGGCGTGCCCGAGCACCCCGATGCGCTCGCGCACGGGCACTGGGGAATCGGCTATGCGTCACCGACGAACGGCCGCGAGCTTCGCTGGGAATACTGCGCGGACGGCGGCCACCACACCCTGGCGCTGCCGAGCCGCGTGACGGTCAACAACGCCGAAACCTATATCGCGAGCTGCATTGCCGGGATGGGGCTGATCCAGATTCCGCGCTTCGACGTCGTGCATCTGCTCGACAGCGGGGCATTGGTCGAGGTGATGCCCGGCCATCGGGCCGCGCCGATGGACGTGTCGGCCGTCTATCCGCATCGCCGGCACCGGTCGAGACGGCTCAACGCGTTCATCGAATGGTTCGCGGAGTTGATGGCGGATGCGTTGAACGACAAGGGCGCGACCGCGACCGGCGACTGAAAAGGGGCGCCGCGCCCGCCCGCGCCGACTGCGATCGACGGCGGCATTCGACAGGTATTGCGGTATTGCGGCCAGCGCGCGCCTTCAGCCCGGTCGGCTGGGAAGCCGTGGCGAAACGCTGGCCGCGCGCGGCTACCGCGTGCTCGCCCCGCGCTGCGCGGCTTCGCGCCGACGCGCGTTCGCGATCCCGCGGTTCTGCGAGCAGGGCTGAACGCGCGGCGCGTGCGTGGGGGCGAGGTCGGTCGAGCCGGTCACTCGGTGCGGTGGGGAATGTTGTCCGGGAACGGGTAGGGCGCATGCGGCCCGGGCCATTCGGGCACGGGTGGCTGGCGGAGCAGGTCGCATCCGCCCAGCATGATCGACAGCAGCGCGACGAGCATGCCTCGGGCAATCCGGCTCGAAAAGAGGACGCGCGTGGACATGGGGGCCTCCGTGCTTGCGTGTCCTGATACTTGGACTGCCGAGGGAGGGCGCGCGTTGCAGTGTGCGATGCGCGCGGGGAAAACGCGCGGGAAAAAACAAAAAACCCGCGAAGCGGTGAGCTTGCGCGGGTTTCGACAGGTGCAGCGCATGGACGCTGCGAAATACTGGTGCCCAGGGCCGGAATCGAACCGGCACGCCTTGCGGCGGGGGATTTTGAGTCCCCTGCGTCTACCAATTTCACCACCTGGGCTTTGATCCTGGCCGCGCATGCGATTGTGCGCGGCGAAACGCAAATTATGGCGGAAAACGGGGCACCGGGCAAGCTTTCCGGCGGCCGCCAGTGTTACTGGCTCAGGTAAACGAACTGGCCGTGCTTCACGATCCCCATCACGCTCGCGCGTTGGTCGAGCCCCACATGATCCTTGTTGCTGGTGTTGACGACGCCGTTCGGCACGACGAGCTCGTGCGCGCGTTCGAGCTCGCGCCGCAGCGCCGCGCGGAAGGCCGGCGTGCCGGGCTGCGCGGCCTTGAGCGCGCGGCCGACTGCGTCGGCAAGGCGCGGGTACACGCCCGCCGCGTCGCCAGCGAACTGCGTGACGGTGCCGGCGCCGTATTTCGCTTCATATGCATCGACGAACGCGAGCGCGGCCCTGCGGGCCGGATGGTCTGCCGGCAGCGTGCGCGCGACGACGACCGGCTGGGTCGGAAACAGCGTCCCGTCGACGTCCTTGCCGCCGAGCTTGATGAATTCCGGCGTCGCGATCCCGTGTGTCTGGTAGATCGCGCCCTTGTAGCCGCGCTCGATCAGCGTGCGCTGCGGCAGCACGGCCGGCGTGCCCGAGCCCGCGATCAGGATCGCGTCCGGCTTCGCCGCGATCAGCTTCAGCGCCTGGCCGGTGACGCTTGCGTCGGTGCGGTTGAAGCGCTCCGTCGCGATCACGCGGATCTTGCGGACTTCGGCGAAGCGTGTGAATTCGTTCAGCCAGCTGTCGCCGTAGCTGTCCGCGAAGCCAATGAAGCCGACCGTCTTGACGCCGTGGTTGGCCATGTAGCGCGTCATCACGTCCGCCATCGCGCTGTCGCTCTGCGCCATCTTGAATGCCCAGGTCCGCGCGCCTTCCTGCGGCTCGACGATCGCGCCGGAGCCGACCAGCGTGATCATCGGCGTCTGCGCGGCCGCCACCGCGTCGAGCGCCGCGAGCGCGGCCGGCGTGATGTTCGGCCCGACCACGACGTCGACTTGATCCTCGTCGACCAGCTTGCGGATGTTGCGCACGGCGGCGCCCGGATCGGACGCGTCGTCGAGCACCGTCACCTGCAGCGGCTGCCCGGCGATCGTCTTGGGCCACATCAGGATCGCGTTCTTGCTGGTGATGCCGATCGCGGCGGCCGGGCCGGTCGACGACAGGTCGACGCCGACCTTCAGGTCGGCATGCGCGGCCGCGCAGGCGAGCACGAGGGCGGCGCCGGCGGCGCGGCGCAACAGGGCGGGAAGCGTCATGCGGGATTCTCCGTCGGACAGCAAAAAGGGGCGCGATATGCGCCCCCGTGGTTATACACGCCGCTCAGAGTTCGTACGATTCGGATTCGCCCTTGAGCGCCTGTTCGATCAGCTTGCGGTTCAGCGTCGGCGACAGCAGCTCGACGAGCGTATACACATAGCTGCGCAGGTAGGCGCCCTGCTTGAGCGCGACGCGCGTCACGTTGCTGCCGAACAGGTGGCCGACCGGGATCAGCCGCAGGTTGCGGTCGCGCTCGGGATTGAACGCGATGTCGGCCATGATCCCGACGCCGAGGCCGAGTTCGACGTAGGTCTTGATCACGTCGGCGTCGATCGCCTCGAGCACGATGTCCGGCGACAGCCCGCGCAGCGCGAACGCGTGATTGATCTTCTTGCGGCCCGCGAACGCGTCGTCGTACGTAATCAGCGGATACTGCGCCAGATCGTCCAGCGTGACCGGCTTGCGCTCCAGCAGCGGATGGTCGGCGGGCACGACGGCCGCGTGGTGCCACTGGAAGCAGGGCAGCGACACGAGTTCCTTGTAGTCGGCGATCGCCTCGGTCGCGATCGCGAGATCGGCCTGGTCGTGGATCACCATCTCGGCCACCTGCGTCGGGCTGCCCTGCAGGATCGACAGGTGCACCTTCGGGAAGCGCTTCTTGAATTCGGCGATCGCGGCGGGCAGCGAGTAGCGGGCCTGCGTATGGGTCGCCGCGATGGTCAGGTTGCCCTGATCCTGCGCCGCATAATCCTTCCCGACCCTTTTGAGGCTCTCAACCTCCTGAAGAATCCGCTCGACCGACGCGAGGATGATCCTGCCCGGCTCGGTCAGCGAGCGCACGCGCTTGCCGTGTCGCGTGAAGATCTCCACGCCCAGCTCGTCCTCGAGCTCGATGATCGCCTTCGATACCCCTGGTTGCGACGTGTAGAGCGCCTTGGCGGCCTCGGTGAGGTTGAAATTCTGCCGGACGGCCTCGCGCACGAAGCGAAATTGGTGCAGGTTCATTTATAACCCTTCCGCATATCAACAGAATTTTTTAGTCGTTTGAAATATAAGGCGAGTTTATTACGATTCACCGGAGTTTTTCAAATATGGATATCTGTTTTCGTCATTAGCAATCCACCCGGCAGCGGATGGTGGCGGTGACGGCGGAACGGAGATTCGGGCGCGACGTGGCTAGGACGTCGCGCAGTCACCACGAAAACCCTGGGGTCCCCGAATGTATCAGTACGACCAGTACGACCAGACGATCGTCGACGAGCGAGTCGCGCAGTACCGCGATCAGGTGCGCCGCCGCCTGTCGGGCGAGTTGAGCGAAGACGAGTTCCGTCCGCTGCGCCTGCAGAACGGCCTGTACATGCAGCGCCACGCGTACATGCACCGCATCGCGATTCCGTACGGCAACCTGCGCAGCGAGCAACTCCGCATGCTGGCGCGCATCGCCCGCGAACACGACCGCGGCTACGGCCACTTCTCGACCCGCTCGAACATCCAGTTCAACTGGGTCCAGCTCGAGGAAACGCCCGAGATCTTGGCGAAGCTCGCGTCGGTGCAGATGCACGCGATCCAGACGTCGGGCAACTGCATCCGTAACATCACGGCCGACCAGTTCGCCGGCGTCGCTCAGGACGAGGAGATCGATCCGCGTCCGTGGTCGGAAATCCTGCGCCAGTGGTCGACGTTCCATCCCGAATTCGCATGGCTGCCGCGCAAGTTCAAGATCGCGGTGTCCGGTTCGAAGGACGATCGCGCGGCCGTGCAGATCCACGACCTCGGCGTGTACCTGAAGAAGAACGCACAGGGCGAAGTGGTCGCGAGCATCCTCGCGGGCGGCGGTCTCGGCCGCACGCCGATCGTCGGCGCGGTGATCAAGGAAGACCTGCCGTGGCAGCACCTGCTGACCTACTGCGAAGCCGTGCTGCGCGTGTACAACCGCTACGGTCGCCGTGACAACCTGTACAAGGCGCGTATCAAGATCCTCGTGAAGGCGCTGTCGCCCGCGAAGTTCGCGCAGCAGGTCGAGGAAGAGTGGCAGCACCTGAAGGACGGCCCGTCGACGCTCACGCAAGCCGAACTCGACCGCGTGTCGCAATACTTCAAGCCTCCCGTCTACGAGAAGCTCGCCGACACCGACGCGTCGTTCGAACAGCACCTGCTCGAGAACAAGGCGTTCGCGCGCTGGGTCGAGCGCAACGTCGCGCCGCACAAGGTGCCGGGCTATGCCGCCGTCACGCTGTCGCTGAAGGATCACCGCGTGGCCCCGGGCGACGCGACCGACGCGCAGATGGACCTGGTGGCCGACTGGGCCGACGCGTACTCGTTCGGCGAACTGCGCGTGTCGCACGAGCAGAACCTGATCCTCGCCAACGTGAAGAAGCGCGACCTGTTCGCGCTGTGGGAAAAGGCGAAGGCGGCCGGTTTCGCGACGCCGAACGTCGGCCTGCTGACCGACATCATCGCGTGCCCGGGCGGCGATTTCTGCTCGCTCGCGAACGCGAAGTCGATCCCGATCGCGCTGGCGATCCAGCAACGTTTCGACGATCTGGACTACGTGTACGACCTCGGCGACCTGTCGCTGAACATTTCCGGTTGCATGAACTCGTGCGGTCACCACCACGTCGGCAACATCGGCATCCTCGGCGTCGACAAGGACGGTGCCGAGTGGTACCAGGTGTCGCTTGGCGGCGAGCAGGGCACGGGCCGCAACGGCGCGCGCCTCGGCCGCGTGATCGGGCCGTCGTTCTCCGCGGAGGAAGTGCCGGACGTGATCGCGAAGCTGATCGACACGTTCGTCGAGGCACGCATCGACGGCGAGCGCTTCATCGACACGTACGACCGCATCGGCATCGCACCGTTCAAGGAGCGCGTGTATGCAGCGCGCCAGGCAGTGAACGCGTAACCAACCGGCTAGAAGGAATTTGCAGATGGCTTCGATTATCAAGAACCGCGCAGTGATCGACGACGCATGGCAGGTCGTGCGCGCGGCGGAAGACGGTGCGCTGCCCGCGGTCGACGCGTTGCCGGCCGGCAAGGTGCTGGTGCCGTTCGCCCTGTGGCAGGCCGAGCGCGCGGCGCTCGTCGCCGCGAAGACGAAGGACGAACTCGGCGTGTGGCTCGCGCCGGACAGCGAGCCGGCCGATCTCGTGGCCGACTTCGGTGCGATCTCGCTGATCGCCGTCGATTTCCCGCGCTTCGCGGACGGCCGCGGCTACAGCATCGCGCGCCTGCTGCGCGAGCGCCACGGCTGGACCGGCGAGCTGCGCGCGATCGGCGACGTGCTGCGTGACCAGTTGCTGTACATGTCGCGTTGCGGCTTCGACGCATTCGCGGTGCGTGCCGACAAGGACATCCGCGACGCGCTGAACGCGTTCGGCGAATTCACGCAGCGTTACCAGGGCGCGTTCGACGAGCCGGCACCGCTGTTCCGCCGCCGCGACGCCGCGGCCGACGCCAAGGTGAGCGCATGAGCACCGCGACCGCACTGACGCCGGAACTCGCCGCGAAGGTCGAGCGCCTCGACGCACTGCTTGCGCAGATCGGCGCGCGCCACGAGAAGGTGAAGTTCGCGAGCAGCCTCGCCGCGGAAGACATGCTGCTCACGCACGCGATCCTGTCGAAGGGCGTGTCGATCGGCATCTTCTCGCTGAACACCGGCCGCCTGCACGCGGAAACCGTGGGCATGATCGACCGCGTGCGCGAGCGCTACGGCTACGAGATCGAGCAGTTTCACCCGCGCCAGGACGCGGTCGACCAGTACGTCGCCGAGCACGGCCTGAACGCGTTTTACGAAAGCGTCGAGCTGCGCAAGTCGTGCTGCCACATCCGCAAGGTCGAGCCGCTGAACCGCGCGCTGGCCGACGTCGGCGCGTGGGTCACGGGCCAGCGCCGCGAGCAGTCGGTCACGCGTGCCGAGCTGCACGAGGAAGAGCAGGACGAAGCGCGCGGGATCGCGAAGTACAACCCGCTCGCTGACTGGACGGAAGCCGACGTATGGGCGTACCTGAAGGCGTTCGACGTGCCGGTCAACCCGCTGCATGCGCGCGGTTACCCGAGCATCGGCTGCGAGCCGTGTACGCGCGCGATCCGCCCCGGCGAGGACAGCCGGGCGGGCCGCTGGTGGTGGGAGTCGCGCGACACGAAGGAATGCGGGCTGCACATCACGATCACGCCGATTCCCGCGAATGCCGAAGCCGGCGCCGCGCACTGAAAGCCGACAAGAAACCGAATATTGCGCCGCCTGCGACAGCGGGCGGCACGAACCCAGAAAAGAAGGACTGAAATCATGAGCACGACGCTCGAGCAATCCGCCTTTGCCCCGCCCACCGGTGCCGACGACCGCATGGGCCACCTCGACTGGCTCGAAGCCGAGTCGATCCACATCCTGCGCGAACTCGTTGCCGAATGCAGCAAGCCGGCGCTGTTGTTCTCGGGCGGCAAGGACTCGGTCGTCGTGCTGCACCTCGCGCTGAAGGCATTCGGCCTCGGCGCGAACCGCAAGACGACGCTGCCGTTCCCGCTCGTGCACATCGACACGGGCCACAACTACGAGGAAGTGATCGACTTCCGCGACCGCCGTGCGCAAGAGCTGGGCGCCGAGCTGGTGGTCGGCCACGTCGAGGATTCGATCCGGCGCGGCACGGTCGTGCTGCGCCGCGAAACCGATTCGCGCAACGCCGCGCAGGCCGTCACGCTGCTCGAGACGATCGAACAGCACGGCTACACGGCGCTGATCGGCGGTGCGCGCCGCGACGAAGAGAAGGCGCGCGCGAAGGAGCGGATCTTCTCGTTCCGCGACGAATTCGGCCAGTGGGATCCGAAGGCGCAGCGCCCGGAACTGTGGAGCCTGTTCAACGCACGCCTGCACAAGGGCGAGCACCTGCGCGTGTTCCCGATCTCGAACTGGACCGAGCTCGACGTGTGGCAGTACATCGCGCGCGAGAACCTCGAACTGCCGTCGATCTACTACGCGCACCAGCGCGAGATCGTACGCCGCAACGGTCTGCTCGTGCCGGTCACGCCGCTCACGCCGATGCGTGACGGCGAGACGAGCGAACTCGCGCAGGTGCGCTTCCGCACGGTCGGCGACATCAGCTGCACGTGCCCGGTCGAGAGCGATGCGGACGACGTCGAGAAGATCATCGCCGAGACGGCGGTGACCGAGATCACCGAACGCGGCGCGACCCGGATGGACGACCAGGCATCCGAAGCCGCGATGGAACAGCGCAAGAAGCAAGGTTATTTCTGAAGCACACGAGGACATTCACATCATGAGCATCATCGAGAACACCGAAGACCTCGGCGTGTTGCGCTTCATCACCGCGGGCAGCGTCGACGACGGCAAGAGCACGCTGATCGGCCGCCTGCTGTACGACAGCAAGGCCGTGCTGTCCGACCAGCTGTCCGCGCTGTCGCGCGCGAAGAACAAGCGCACGGTCGGTGACGAGATCGACCTCGCGCTGCTGACGGACGGGCTCGAAGCCGAGCGCGAGCAGGGCATCACGATCGACGTCGCATACCGCTACTTCGCGACCGCGAAGCGCAAGTTCATCATCGCCGACACGCCGGGCCACGAGCAGTACACGCGCAACATGGTGACGGGCGCATCGACCGCGCATGCGGCGATCATCCTGGTCGATGCGACGCGCGTGACGGTCGAGAACGGCGTTGCGGAACTGCTGCCGCAAACGAAGCGCCACAGCGCGATCGTGAAGCTGCTCGCGCTGCAGCACGTGATCGTCGCGATCAACAAGATGGACCTCGTCGACTACAGCGAAGCGCGCTTCAACGAGATCCGCGATGCGTACGTTGCGCTCGCGAAGCAGCTCGGCCTGAAAGACGTGCGTTTCGTGCCGGTGTCGGCGCTGAAGGGCGACAACATCGTCGGCGCGAGCGAGCGCATGCCGTGGTATGCGGGCGAGCCGCTGCTCGACGTGCTCGAATCGCTGCCGGTCGAGACGCAGGCCCATGACGCGCTGCGCTTCCCGGTGCAGTGGGTCGCACGCCAGGACGGCAGCTCGGCCGACGATTTCCGCGGCTACATGGGCCGGATCGAGTCGGGCGAGGTGAAGGTCGGCGACGAAATCGTCGTGCTGCCGTCGAACCGCACCGCGACGATCGCCGAGATCGTCGCGCCGGTGCCGGGCGGCACCGCGTCGGTTGCGCACGCGTTCGCGGGCCAGACGGTGACGATTCGCCTTGAACAGGACGTCGACGTGTCGCGCGGCGACATGTTCGTCACGACCGCCGAGACGGTCGCGCCGGCGAAGAAGCTCGAGGCGGACCTGTGCTGGTTCGACGAGACGCCGCTGTCGCCGCACCGCAAGTATCTGCTGAAGCAGACCACGAGCACGGTGTTCGCGAAGATCGGCGCGGTGAAGGAAGTGCTCGACGTGCATACGCTGTCGCACGCGACCGACCGCCAGGAACTGAAGATGAACGACATCGGCCGCGTGGCGCTGACGCTGCAGAAGCCGATCGTCTGCGACACGTACGACGCGCACCCGGGCACGGGCGCGTTCGTGCTGATCGACGAGGCGACGCATCATACGGTCGCCGCCGGCATGATCCGGGCGTTCTCGGCATAACCGGCGTTGAGCGCCGCCCGTGCGGGCGGCGCGCGCCGGTTGCCGTCCACGAGCAGGACAAGCGAAGCGACAAACATGGGCAAGGTGTATCTGATCGGAGCAGGGCCGGGCGCTGCGGACCTCATCACGGTGCGCGGCGCGCGGCTGCTCGAGCAAGCCGACGTCGTGCTGCACGACGCGCTCGTCGAGCCGGCGATGCTCGACCATGCGCCGAACGCGCGGAAAATCGCGGTCGGCAAGCGCTGCGGGCAGCGTTCGACCGCGCAGCACTTCATCAACAAGCAGATCGTCGACGCGGCGCGCGAGCATGCGTGCGTCGTCCGCCTGAAGGGCGGCGATCCGATGCTGTTCGGTCGCGCCGAAGAGGAAATGCGCGCGCTCGAGGCGGCCGGCATCGATTACGAGGTCGTGCCGGGCATCACCGCGGCGCTGGCCGGCGCGGCGACGCTGAAGCGCTCGCTGACGTTGCGCGGCGTGTCGCGCAGCGTCGCGTTCGCGACGCACAGCCGCGCACCGGGCAGCGACGAGATTCGCGAGGCCGCGCGCGCCGATTCGATCGTCTACTACATGGGCCGCGACAGCGCGCCGGGCATCGCCCGCGAACTGATCGACGCGGGCCGTGCGCCCGCGACGCCGGTGGCGATCGTCGAGGCCTGCAGCACCGTGCGCGAGCGCACGCTGACGCTCACGCTTGCGCAGATGGCGGCGGGCGACGCGCAGGCGTGGCTCGACCCTGCGGAACCGAGCCTGCTGATGATCGGCGATGCGTTCGCCGAACGCGTGCGGCGCGTGAAAGAGGGCGATGCGCTGCAGGACGCCGCTTGAGTCGAACGCGTGGTTTGCAGGCAAAAAAAAGCGCTGGCTTCGGAGGCCAGCGCTTTTTTGTTTGGGCCAACGATTCGCTTATGCGTCGCGGCCGAGCTGGTCGATGCAGTAGCGTGCGATCGCATCGAGCACGCCGTCGTCTTCCCCGACGGCCGTCGCGCAATGGATCTCGATGCCCGGATGCGCGGCACGGCACGCGTCGACGAGCTGCGGCAGGTCGCGGCGCACATGGCCGCCCTGGCCGAAGAACACGGGCACCACGGTGATGCGCGTGCAGCCGGCCGCGACCTGCGCGGCAACGGCCGTATCGAGCGACGGCGTCATCAGCTCGAGAAACGCGAGCGACACGTGCGGGGCGGGGGAGCCGGCCGCGCGCAGCCGTGCGGCGAGCCGCTCGAACGGCTCGGCCCAGCGCGGATCGCGTGCGCCGTGGCCGAACAGGACGATACCGTGCGAACTCATGTCGAAGCCTCCGTCGTGACGGCGCTCAGTGCCGGTCGACCCACTTGAGCGCGAACAGGCCGAGCGCGAGATAGATGAGGCCCGGTGTCGCCGCGGTCAGCGGCGCGGGCCACGTGTTCAGCGTGCCGATGTGCGAGAACAGCGTGTTGAGCAGCTGGAAGCTCATGCCGAGCATGATGCCGCCGAACACCTTCACGCCGACCACGCCGGCACGCGTATGCAGGTACGCGAACGGCAGCGACAGCACGAGCATCACGAACACCGCGAACGGGTAGAGCAGCTTGCGCCACAGTGCGATGTCGTAGCGCTGCGTGTCCTGCTGGTTTTCGCGCAAGTGCTGGATGTAGCGGAACAGGTTGATGAGCGACATCCGTTCCGGCGACACGAGCAGCACCGACAGGATCTGCGGCGTCAGGTCCGAGCGCAGCCGGTATTCGGGCAGCATCACCTGCTGCGACCGGTATACGGGGTTCAGCGCGTCGGCCGGTTCGCCGCTGATCGGCTTGATCGGCGTCAGTTCGGTTTCCGTCACGCCCTTGAGCAGCCAGTGGCCGGGCGGCTCGTAGCGGCCGGTCTGCGCGATGCGAACGTTCTGCAGCTGGAATTTCGAGTCGAATTCGTAGATGCGCACGTTGCTGATCGTCGAATCGGGCGACAGGCTGCCGACGTTGACGAAGCGCGTGACCTGCTCGCCGTTCTCGCGGGCCGCGAGCGTGTCCTTCACCCACACGCCCGACTGGAAGTTCGACGACACCGACGCGCCGAGCGCCTGCAGCCGCACGCGTTCGGACAGCTGGTCGGCGTACGGGCCGACGAATTCGCCGATCAGGTAGGTGATGATCACGAGCGGAATGCCGATCTTCAGCAGCGAGCGCAGCGCCTGGTTGGTCGCGAGGCCCGACACGCGAAAGATCGTGAATTCCGAGTTCGCCGCCATTTGCGCGAACACGTAGATCGCGCTGATCAGCGCGGCGACCGGGATGATCTCGTAGAAGCGCGACGGGGTCTGCAGCGCGACGCGCAGCACCGCGTAGCCGAACTTGTAGTTGCCGTGCCCGACCGAGTTCAGTTCGCTGATCAGGTCGAAGAAGAAGAACAGGCCCGAGAACGCGAACAGGATGAAGACGAACGTGACGTAGATCTGCCGCGCGAAGTATTTTTCATAGAGCCGCATCGATCATGCTCCCGAGCGGCCGAACAGCGCGCGTGTAAACAGCGGACGATTGCGCACGCGCAACCAGAAGATGAACGCGACGATCGCCGCGACGACCAGGTGCAGGCCGACGAGGCCGACGCCGAACGACATCTTGCCCTGCTCGATCTGCGACTGCACGACGTTCAGCAGGTTCGAGTACGTCAGGTAGATCAGCACGGCCATCACGAGGTTGATCGTGCGGCTGCGGCGCGGGTTCTGGTACGACAGCGGAATGCCGAGCACCATCAGGTTGATCGCGATCAGCGGCAGCCCCGCGCGCCACGCGAATTCCGCGAGGTTGTCGCGCGTCGGGTTGCGCAGCAGGTCGGGCGTCGGCGTGCTGTTGGTGGTCGGTACGTTGGTGACCGGCGTGTTCGTGATCTTCACGCCGTAGCGCTGGAACTCCATGATCTTGAAGTTCGGCTGGCCGGGCGTGCCGTCGTAGCGGCGGCCGTCCTCCAGTACGACGAAGCGATCGCCGTCCTTGGTTTCCGTGTGGCCGGTGTGCGATACCACGACGTTGACCTTGCCGTTCTCGGTCGACGTGACGAACACGTTCTGCACCTTGCTCTGGTCCGGCGACATCTTCTCGATGAAGAACACGCGATGGTTCGACGCCGATTCGCGGAACTGGCCCGGCGCGAGCAGCGAGATCTCGTCGCGCTGCTGGAAGCGCGCCTTGATCATCTTGCTCTGCTGGTTCGACCACGGCCAGCCGACGAACGCGAAGAACGCGATCAGCAGGATGATCGGCGTGGCGAACACGCCGATCGGCTTGATCAGGCGCGTCAGGCTCACGCCCGACGCGAGCCAGACGACCATTTCGGAGTCCCGGTACCACCGGGTCAGCACGAACAGGATCGACACGAACAGCGTGACGACGAGCATCACGGCGAGATAGCCGATCACGGTCAGGCCGATCAGCACGAGCACGTCGCGCGGATCGATTTCGCCGGACGCGGCATAGCCGACGATGCGGATCATCATCGTCGTGAGCATGATCGTGAGCAGCACCATGAACACGGCGCCAGCCGTATACGCAAGCTCGCGCTGGAGGGAGCGTTCGAAGATCATTCTTGATGAGAAGAGGGCGGGAGGCTGCGCACGCGTGGTGGAGCGCTCGCGCCGCCACGGGAAAAATAGCGGATAATTGCGGCTTTCATCCTTAGCCCAGATTTTATCCGAGGACAAGCGCGATGGACTTTAGCATAAAAGGCTGTGATTGGAGCAAAGGCGAGGCCAAGGGGTTCCTGACCGGGAAGTCCGACTGCATCGTGCTCGGCATCTTCGAGGCGCAGACTCTCTCGGGCGCGGCGCTCGACATCGACACGGCCACCAAGGGGCTGATCTCGCGCGTGGTGAAGGCCGGCGACATGGACGGCAAGCGCGGCAAGACGCTGTTCCTGCACGAGGTATCGGGCATCGGTGCGTCGCGCGTGCTGCTCGTCGGCCTCGGCAAGCAGGATGCTTTCAATCAGAAAGCCTACAACGACGCTGCGACGGCCGCATGGCGCGCGCTGCTGGCCACCAAGGTCGTGCAGGTCACGTTCACGCTCGCGCAACTGCCGGTCGACGAGCGCGGCTCCGACTGGGGCGTGCGTGCGGCGATTCTCGCGCTGCGCAACGAGACCTACCGCTTCACGCAGATGAAGAGCAAGCCGGAACCGGCGTCGCATGCGCTCAAGCGCGTCGTGTTCAGCGTCAATCCGGCCGATGAAAAGGCCGCGAAGCTGGCGGCCAAGCAGGCCGTCGCGCTGGCGAACGGGATGGACCTCACGCGTGACCTCGGCAACCTGCCCGGCAACGTGTGCACGCCGACCTATCTCGGCAATACCGCGAAGAAGATCGCGAAGGATTGGGGTCTGAAGGTCGAGGTGCTCGGCCTGAAGCAGATCCAGGCGCTCAAGATGGGCTCGTTCCTGTCGGTCGCGCGCGCGTCGGTCGAGCCGCCGCAGTTCATCGTGCTGCATTACCAGGGCGCCGCCGCGAAGGCCGCGCCGGTCGTGCTGGTCGGCAAGGGCATCACGTTCGACACGGGCGGCATCTCGCTGAAGCCGGGCGAGGGCATGGACGAGATGAAGTACGACATGTGCGGCGCGGGCTCGGTGCTCGGCACGATGCGTGCGGTCGCCGAAATGGGCCTGAAGATCAACGTCGTCGCGATCGTGCCGACCTGCGAGAACATGCCGGGCGGCAACGCGACGAAGCCGGGCGACATCGTCACCAGCATGAAGGGGCTGACGATCGAGGTGCTCAACACCGACGCCGAGGGCCGCCTGATCCTGTGCGACGCGCTCACTTATGCGGAACGCTTCAAGCCCGCGGCGGTGATCGACGTGGCGACGCTGACGGGCGCTTGCGTGATCGCGCTCGGCGGGCACAACAGCGGCCTGTTCTCGAAGGACGATGCACTCGCGGGCGAGCTGCTCGACGCTTCGCGCGAAGCGAACGATCCGGCTTGGCGCATGCCGCTCGACGACGAATACCAGGATCAGCTGAAGTCGAATTTCGCGGACATCGCGAACATCGGCGGGCGTCCGGCCGGCGCCGTGACGGCGGCGTGCTTCCTGTCGCGCTTCACCGACAGCTATCCTTGGGCGCACCTGGACATCGCCGGCACAGCGTGGAAGGGCGGCGCGGCGAAGGGCGCGACCGGCCGTCCGGTGCCGCTGCTCGCGCAGTTCCTGATCGACCGCGCCGGCCAGTGATGGCAGGTTTCACGACGATGCGGGTGCGCGGGCAATGACGCGAATCGATTTCCATTCGAACGTCGGCGATTCGCTCGCGTACGCGTGCCGGCTGCTGCGCAAGGCCTACCAGGCCGGGCAGCCGGTCGTCGTGCTCGCGGAACCCGCGCGCCTGCGCGCGCTCGACGAGCAGCTCTGGACGTTCTCGCCGCTCGATTTCATTCCGCACTGCGGCGTCGACAGCGCGCATGCGGCCGGCACGCCGATCGTGCTGACCGCTGATCTCGACCAGGCGCCGCATCACCACGTGCTGCTGAACCTCGGCGCGGCCGTGCCCGCGCAGTTCGCGCGCTTCGAACGCCTGCTCGAGGTGGTCGGCAATGCGCCGGACGAACTGGCCGCGGGCCGCGACCGCTACCGCTTCTACCGTGATCGCGGATACGCGCTGAACAACTACAAGCAAGGCAGCTAGCCGAAACCGTCGACGGAGCGTCCCCGTGACACAAGCCGAATCCTCTTCGATCCCGACGCTGACCGACGTGCTGGTGCCGGGCAAGCCGGTGCCGGCGCGTTCGTCCGCGACCGATGTGCCGCCGCGCGACGATGCCGCCACGCCGGAGCGCACGGGAACCGACCCCGAATTCGTGGTGGTCGAGCGGGTGCCGACGCCGGACGTCCCGACCGTCGAACTGCCGGGCGACAGCGATGCGCCGGCGCAACCCGGTGCCGCCGGACACGTCGTCGCCGAGGAATCGGCTGCGGCGCAGGCGCCGTTGCGCTCCGCGCTGGCCGCTGACGAGGGGCAGCAGGCCGGCGTTGCCGCGACGCCGCGCGAGCCCGGTGAAGCGATACCGTCCCACGCGGGCGCACCGGCTGCCGACGGGCTGGCCACCGATCATCCTGCTCGCGCAGCGCTTCCGGAGTCGCGTGCGGCCGCCGCGCTGACGCCGGAGGACGCGCAACATATCGCCGAGCGTCTGCGCAATCGGCTGACGAATTATCTGACCGGGGAAGGGCGCGAGGCCATCGAGGCACGCTGCCGCGACGCGCTGCACGACCATACGGCCTGGCTGGTCGGCCAGATCACGCGCGAAGTGGCGCTGGCGCTCGAAACCGAAGTGATGGAATGGGTTCGCGACGCGGTCGACGAAGAGATCGCTCGCCGCCGGACGGGTCGTTCAGGCTGAGCGCACGGCGAGTGTCGTGCGCTGGCGCCGCGGGCGCGGCTCCGATCGCCGTTGCTGACGATCGCCGATCCGGTTGCAACGAGAGGCATGGAATCGTGCCGGGCGCCAGGCGCGGCGCGCGTGCACGCGCCCGGTCATCCAACTCAGTGGAGCGATAGCACCCACTGCGCGAGCGTGTGCGCCTCGACGCTCGTCAGCTGCGTATTGGCGGGCATCGGCACGCCGCCCCACACCCCGACGCTGCCCTTCACGATTGATTGCGCGAGGTAATCGACGGCGTCGGCACGTGCCGCGTACTTGCCGGCGATGTCGTGGAACGACGGGCCCATCAGCGGCTTGCCGACCGCATGGCAGGCCATGCAGTTCTTGCGCTGCGCGAGCACGAGTCCGTCGCTGGCCTGGTCGGCGTGTGCCGCCGCCGCGCCGCCGGTCAGCAGCGCCACGAGCAGCGCGCGCGATATCGTCTGTTTCATGCGGTTCTCCGCCGGCGGGAACGGCCGGCTTCACGGTCCGCGCATTATAAAAGCAAAGGGAATGCGCGTTTTGCGCGTTTCCCCGGCGGCCGTCTGCAATGGGGTCGCATGACCTGCGTGCCGCATCAACCGGTGACGGCACCCTTGTTCGCCGGGCGGGCGAGGGCTGCGTACTTGGCGAGCACGCCGCGCGTGTAGCGCGGTGCCGGCTGCTTCCACGCGGCGCGCCGGCGCGCGAGCTCGGCGTCGTCGACGTTCAGCTGCAGCACGAGCCGGTGCGCATCGATCGTGATCGAGTCGCCTTCCTGCACGAGCGCGATCGTGCCGCCGACGAAGGCCTCGGGCGCGACGTGCCCGACCACCATCCCCCAGGTGCCGCCCGAGAAGCGGCCGTCGGTGATGAAGCCGACCGATTCGCCGAGCCCCTTGCCGATGATCGCCGACGTCGGCGCGAGCATTTCCGGCATGCCGGGGCCGCCCTGTGGACCGAGATAGCGCAGCACCAGCACGTCGCCTGCGCGGATCCGGTCGCCGAGGATCGCGTCCATCGCGCTTTGCTCGTCGTCGAACACGCGCGCCGGGCCCGTGATCACCGGGTTCTTCAGGCCGGTGATCTTCGCGACCGCACCGTCTTGCGCGAGGTTGCCCTTCAGGATCGCGAGATGCCCTTCCTTGTATAGCGCGCGGTCGATCGGGAAGATCACCTTCTGGTCCGCGCGCGGTACGCCCGGCACGTCCTTCAGCTCCTCGGCGATCGTGCGGCCGGTGATCGTCATGCAGTCGCCGTGCAGCAACCCCGCATCGAGCAGGATCCGCAGCACCTGCGGGATGCCGCCGGCCTGGTGCAGGTCGGTCGCCACGTACTGGCCCGACGGCTTCAGGTCGCAGATCACCGGCACGCGCTTGCGGATGCGCTCGAAGTCGTCGATCGTCCAGTCGATCTCGGCCGCGTGCGCGATCGCCAGATAGTGCAGCACCGCGTTGGTCGAGCCGCCGGTCGCCATGATCAGCGACACCGCGTTCTCGATCGACGCCTTCGTGATGATGTCGCGCGGCTTCAGGTCGCGCTTCACGGCCTCGACCAGCACGCGTGCCGATTCGGCGGCCGAGTCGACCTTCTCCTGATCGGGGTTCGCCATCGTCGACGAGTACATCAGCGACATGCCGAGCGCCTCGAACGACGAACTCATCGTGTTCGCGGTGTACATCCCGCCACACGACCCCGACGTCGGACACGCGTTCTGCTCGACACCCTCGAAATCTTCCTGCGACATCCGGCCCGCGGTGAACTCGCCGACCGCCTCGAACGACGACACGATCGTCAGGTCGCGGCCCTTCCAGTGGCCGGGCCGGATCGTGCCGCCGTACACGTAGATGCCCGGCACGTTCAGGCGCGCGAGCGCGATCATCCCGCCCGGCATGTTCTTGTCGCAGCCGCCGACCACCACCACGCCGTCCATCCACTGGCCCTGCACGCAGGTCTCGATGCAGTCGGCGATCACTTCGCGCGACACGAGCGAATACTTCATGCCCTCGGTTCCCATCGACATGCCGTCCGAGATCGTCGGCGTGCCGAAGATCTGCGGGTTCGCATCGGCCGCCTTCACGGCCGCGACGGCCGCGTCCGACAGCCGCTGCAGGCCCGAGTTGCACGGCGTGATCGTCGAGTGGCCGTTCGCGATGCCGATCATCGGCTTGTCGAAATCGTCCTTCTGGTAGCCGAGGGCGTAATACATCGAGCGATTCGGCGAACGGGCCACGCCTTGCGTGATGTGCTTCGAGCGACGGTTGTACGGCATGGGGGACTCCATCGTTGTATTGGCGACTCCCGCGAACGGCGCGCCGGTTCGGATCAATCAAGAATGGAGTTTCCGGTTTGGAATGTCCAATATATTATTTGTCGATTATTAAGTCGTTTTGCGAATGAGTGAGACATGGCCGACC
The DNA here is from genome assembly GCF_052372875.1 of Burkholderia sp. PR2. Taxonomy (NCBI): domain Bacteria; kingdom Pseudomonadati; phylum Pseudomonadota; class Betaproteobacteria; order Burkholderiales; family Burkholderiaceae; genus Burkholderia; species Burkholderia sp. PR2. The sequence goes on along the minus strand of NZ_JBQRWH010000004.1, from coordinate 2,585,352 downwards.
CGACGCCCGATCTGCGCCAGTGGCGCTATTTCGTGACCGTTGCCGACGAGCGCCATTTCGGCCGCGCGGCCGAGCGCCTGTCGATGACGCAGCCGCCGCTGTCGCAGGCGATCCGGGCGCTGGAGGAGGCGCTCGGCGTCGCGCTGTTCGCGCGTACCAAGCGCTCGGTCGCGCTGACGGCGGTCGGCGCGGCGCTGCTGCCCGACGTCCGCCGGCTGCTCGCGTCGGCTGACGCGCTGCCGCCGCTCGCGCGGCGTCTCGCGCGCGGCGAAGCCGGTTCGCTGTCGCTCGCGTTCGTGTCGACCGCCGATTACGGGCTGCTGCCGTCGCTGCTGCGCGCGTTCGGCGCACGCTATCCGCACGTGCGGCTGCAGCTCGCTGAAGCGACGAGCGACGTGCAGATCGACGAACTCGTCGCCGGCCGCATCGACGCGGGGCTCGTGATTCCGCCGGTGCCGCCGCGCCACGCGGCCGGGCTGTCGTACCTGCCGGTCGTGCGCGAGCCGCTGGTGGTCGCGATGCCGGCGGCCGCGGCCCCCGGCGTGCCCGAAGACGAACCCGTGCATCTGGCCGAGCTGTCCGCGCTGCCGCTCGTCATCTTCCCGCGTCGTTTGGCGCCCGGCTTTTATGACATCATTACGGGCTGCTACGGCGCGGCGGGGGAAACCCCGCGCATCGGCCAGGAGGCAATCCAGATGCAGACGATCGTCAGCCTCGTGTCGGCCGGCATGGGCGTCGCACTGGTGCCGCAGTCGTTGCGTAACCTGCGGCGCACCGGCGTGGTCTATCGGCCGCTCGCCGGCGACGCACCGGTCGTCGAGACTGGCCTCGTGTGGCGCACGGGCGATGTCAGCCCGGTGCTCGCCGGCTTCATCGACGTCGTGCGCGCGCACGGTCTTGCCGCATGATGCGAACGATGGCGCGCCAGCGCCGTCCAATGCGCGGTGCGGCGCCTGTGCGAGCGCCGTACCGCATTCGAAAACTTCATCGCTAACCCATGATCATTCACCCGAATTTCGACCCCGTAGCGATCCATCTCGGGCCGCTGGCCGTGCGCTGGTACGGCCTCATGTATCTCGTCGGCTTCATCGCGGCGATCGTCGTCGGCCGGATCCGCCTGAAGCTGCCGTACGTCGCCGCGCAGGGCTGGACCGCCAAGGACATCGACGACATGATGTTCTACGGTGTGCTCGGCACCGTGCTCGGTGGCCGGCTCGGCTACGTGCTGTTCTACAAGGCCGACTTCTACTTCTCGCATCCGCTCGACGTGTTCAAGGTGTGGGAAGGCGGAATGTCCTTCCACGGCGGCTTCCTCGGCGTGACGCTCGCGATGGCCCTGTTCGCGTGGCAGCGCAAGCGTCACTGGCTGCAGGTCACCGATTTCGTCGCGCCGATGGTGCCGACGGGGCTCGCGGCCGGGCGGCTCGGCAACTTCATCAACGGCGAGCTGTGGGGCCGCGTGACCGATCCGAGCGCGCCGTGGGCGATGCTGTTCCCGGGTGCGATGCGTGACGACGCGGCGTGGCTGCCGAGGCATCCGGCGCTCGTCGAGAAGTGGCATCTCGCCGACGTGTTCATGCAGTACCAGATGTTGCCGCGCCATCCTTCGCAGCTCTACGAAATCGCACTCGAAGGCATTGCGCTGTTCTTCGTGCTCTTCTTCTTCTCGCGCAAGCCGCGGCCGATGGGCGCGATATCCGCGCTGTTCCTGATCGGCTACGGGCTCGCGCGCTTCACGGTTGAATTCGCGCGTGAACCGGACGACTTCCTCGGCCTGCTTGCCCTCGGCCTGTCGATGGGGCAGTGGCTGTCGCTGCCGATGATTCTCGCGGGCATCGCGCTGCTGGTGTGGGCATACCGTCGCCGCGCGGCGAGCGTGGCGGCGTGATGCGTGATGCGATGCGGATGCGCACGATCGGCGTGCGCATCGATCGCAGACTCTCGAACGAAAAACGCCGGCCCGAAGGCCGGCGTTTTCGCATCTGCCGCGCGTTGCGCGACGTGCGTTACTTCATCTGCACCGAGCCATTGACCGTGACCGACACGGTCGCCTTGCCGCCTTCGACCGAGATCGGCGCGCTCATCTTCGCGCTGTCCGTCGGTGCCGCGGCCATCGCCAGCATGCGCGGGTACGGCTGCACGTTGCGGCTGCCGCCGACGTTCACGTCGCGGATCGAGTAGCTGTTGTAGCCGAACGCCTTCGCGGCTTCGTCCGCGCGCGCGCGGAACGACTTGATCGCTTCGGTCGTGAGCTTCTGCTCGGCCGTGCGCTGTGCTTCGGGCGACAGCGAGAACTCGACGTTCGCGACCTGCATCTGGTTCGCCAGCTGGCCCGCGAGCTTGGACGCCGCCGCGAAATCGCGCGATTCGAGCACGACTTCGGTACGGCCGCGCCATGCGGAGATCTTGCCGTCGCGATCGGTGCTCGGATACACGGAGAACGCACCGGTGTGCGCGGTGACGCCCGATACGCCCTTCGCCTGCGCGAGCGCCGCGTCGGCCCGCTGGTTGAGCGCGGACGTCAGGCTGCCCGGGTCCTTCGCCTGCTGTTCGTAGAACAGCGTGATGTGGATGATGTCCTGCGGCACGTCGGCGCTGGCCTGCGACGACAGCGACAGTACGCCCGCCGGTTCCGGAAAGTGCGGGTTCGCGGTCTGCGCGTGCGCGGCCGGTGACGCGAGCGTCAGCGCGACGGGCACGGCGGCGGCGAGGGCGAGCGACAGCGCGAGTGCGGATTTCTTGGTCATTGTTGGACTCCTTGTGCGAGGGCGCGCATGCGGATCACGCGTGCGCGACGCGGGCGTACCGCGCGACGAAAAAACGGCTGTCGCCCCGATCAGGCGACAGCGGTTGCTTAGGCCGCACGAACGCGTCGCGAGTTCCGTGGCGGCGGCGCGTCTTGACGGGATTTGACCTTTGCTGTTTGTCTGTTGCGCGTGCCGCGACTGCGTGCGCCTACTTCATCAGCCTTTCGGTGATGAAGCGCCACTCGGCGCGCGTGACGGGCGTGATCGACAGCCGATTGCCGCGTGCGAGCACGCGCATGTCGGCGAGTTCGTCATGCTCGCGCAATGCGGCGAGCGGCACGAGCGGCGACTTCTTCACGAAGCGCACGTCGACGAGCAGCCAGCGCGGTGCTTCCTGCGTCGACTTCGGATCGTAATACGGGCTTTTCGGATCGAACTGGGTGGGGTCGGGGTAGGGCGTCGACGAGACTTCGGCGAGGCCCGCGATGCCCGGCTCAGGGCAGCTCGAGTGATAGAACAGCACGCCGTCGCCGATCTTCATCGTGTCGCGCATGAAATTGCGCGCCTGATAGTTGCGCACGCCGGTCCATGGCAGCGAGTGCTGCGGTGCGTGCGCGAGATCGTCGATGCTTGCTTCGTCCGGTTCGGACTTCATCAGCCAGTATTGCATGGATCGTAATCGACGCAGAAAGGGCTGCTACAAAAGGAAACGGCATCGGGGATCCCCGATGCCGTTGGATAGGCCCCCGCCTTGGCCGCTAGGCCGGCATCCTGAACCTGGGGTTCAGAATTGGTCGCAGTTAGCAGCACTTCGGGTACATCAGACAGAGTGACGCGCGCGCCCGTGCTACAAATTTCCGCAACCGTGCACATGGCATTGGTTCAAGGAATATATGACCTTGGCGAACCAGGCAGGGAAGCTGACTGAACTGTGTTTCGTTGCGCCAATTTGACCACCGTTGATCGCCGAGATCAAGGGGAATCGACGCATCGATCAAACGTTACTGCGTCTCGTGCTGTGCGAGCACCGCGCCGAGCTGTTCGTTCATCTGGTGCATTGTACGACGGATTTCTTCCGCCGGAAATGCTTCACCGTGACGCACGCTCGTTTGCAGTCGCAGCAATTCGGATGCGAGCGACAGTGCCGCCATCACCGCGATACGGTCGGTGCCGCGCACCGAACTGTTCGCGCGGATCTTCGACATTTCAGCGTCGACGCGTGCGACGGCCTCGAGCAACGCCGCTTCGGTCTCGGCCGAACAGGCGAGCCGATAGGGCTGACCGAGAATCGAGACTTCGATCTGCTTGGTGCTCATGCATGTTCTCCGTGGCTGGCCGCGTCGTCGCCATCCGTGCGCGCCTGCGCATCGAGCAGGTCGAGCTGGTTGTCGGCTTGCTCTGCGTTCTTCGTGCGCGGCAGCTTTTCGAGAATCGCGTTCAGTTTGACCTGAGCGTCGTCGATCTTTGCCGACAGCGTGTCGCGCTCGGCCGCGAGCGCATTGCGTTCGTCGCGCAGTTGCGCGAGTTCCGCGCGGACCGTGTCCGCTTCCGCGCGCATTTGCGCGACTTGCTCCTCGAGCGCGAGCCGTTCCGCGTGATAGCGCTTGTTCAGCGAGATCAGACGGCCAATATTTTGAGATAAGGTTTCGAGTTCGTTGAGCATTTGCTGCGTCCTCTAAAGACCCAGCATTTTAGCGCGGAATAACGCGCATTCCGACATCTGTAACGTTTCCAGTCGTAACACCCCGGCTTCTTGCCGCGAATACGCGGCTCCGGCGTGTTCGCGGCGTGCTTCCGGCATACGTCCGGCCGCTTTCTTGACGCTTGCGCGACCCGCTCCTAAACTGGCGCCGCCTCGGTGCTCGCGCGCGTGTCGCGCGGTTAAACGGGAAGCAGGGCGCGTGCTCCGCATGGAGATCGCCAACCTGCGCTGCCCCCGCAACGGTAAGCGGCCGCGTCGGACGACGCAGGCCGGCTCGGGCGCGTTTCGCGTGCAGGTCGCACGCGGGCGCGGGCCACTGCGCGTGATACGCGCGGGAAGGCGAGCCGGTACGCCGCCAGCCCGGATACCGGCCGAGGCGGGGAGCCTGTACGGCTTCATGACGCGCGGCCTGCGGGGACGCGGGGCGCGCAGTGCTTCACGGGACTTGTCTTCGATGCTGACCCCAATCGTCCGCACGGCCTCCGGCGCACGCCGCGGCGCGCCGCATCTCGCCGTCGCGCACACTGCGGCGGCGGCTGGTTCGCCCGGATCGGCGACGACGCAGGCCGTTGCGATGCCGGCACCTGTCGCGCCGCGCGCCGCCGCGCCGTCGCCGCCGGAAGTCGCGGTCGCCGCGCCGAACATGCCTGATGGCTACGACGCAATCGCGACGCCGATCGACCCGATGCGGCGGCTTCCACTATATTGCGCAGAATGTCGGCCGCACGCAGGTGCGGCTCGATGGATCGTGGCCGTGTCACGCCGGTGCGACCGACGTTCGGCCGGCCGAACGCTTGCGGGACGCGATCGGCCAAACGCGGGAATCGGGGTACCGATCGTCGTGCGCGCGCTAGTGCGCCGCCGGCCGTACGTCACTCGCTTTGCCGTACATGGGCATGGCATCCGAGCCGCGCGCGCGATGACATCACCGGGTCGCTATTCGTCCGTGCACGCATCAACAACCTGTTCGACGAGGATGACGAGCTTGCGTAAGTCTGCAACACACCGGAGCGCGACGCTGGTGCCGCGCCCGGCCGGCAACGATGGTCGGCGGAAGCATCGCGCGTCGTGCGCGATGCCGTGCGGCGCATGAGCGCCGCGCGTGCCGCCGCGATCTGGCTAGCGCTCGCGGCCGTGGTCGCGTTGCTGTTCGTCGCATCGCTGTCGATCGGCAGCGTGCCGATGTCACCGTGGCAGGCGCTCGCGTCGCTCGTGCCGCACGGCGGCGACGCACTGTTCGCCGACATCGTGCGCACGCTCCGGCTGCCGCGTGCGCTCGCGGGGTTCGCGTGCGGCGCGCTGCTTGCGCTGGCCGGTGCGCTGCTGCAGGTGCTGCTGCGCAATCCGCTCGCGGAGCCGTATGTGCTCGGCGTGTCCGGCGGCGCGGCCGGCTTCGCGCTCGTCACGATGATCGCGGGCGGCGCGTGGTGGCTCGTCGATGCGTCCGCGTTCGCCGGCGCCCTCGTTTCCGTCGCGCTCGTGCTCGGGCTTGCTCGCCGCGAGCTGTGGCGCGGCGACTCGCGCGATGCGTCGCCGCGGCTGCTGCTCACGGGTGTCGTGATCGCGGCCGGGTGGGGCGCGCTCGTCACGCTGCTGCTGTCGCTCGCGCCCGATGCGCGGCTGCGCGGCATCATCTTCTGGCTGACGGGCGACCTGAACGGCGTGACGGCGCCGTGGTTCGCATGGGGCGCGCTGCTGGTGGCCGCATGCGTCGCGCTGCCGGCCGCGCCGCAGCTCAACGTGCTGCTGCGCGGCGACGCGACCGCACTCGCGCTCGGTGTGCCGGTCGCGCGAGTTCGCGTGCGGATCTACCTCGTCGCGTCGCTGGCCGCCGCGGCCGCGGTGACGACGGCCGGCACGATCGGCTTCGTCGGCCTCGTCGTGCCGCATGCGTTGCGGCTCGCATTCGGAAACGACCAGCGCATGCTGCTGCCCGCCGCGATGCTCGCGGGCGGCGGCGGCGTGATGGCCGCCGACCTGCTCGCGCGCACGGCGATCGCACCCGCGCAATTGCCGGTCGGCGTGATGACCGCGTTGATCGGCGTGCCGGTGTTCCTGTGGATGTTGCTGAGGAGACCGATGCGATGACGCACGCCGCACCGCACACTGCCGGCGACATGACCTACGCAGCGATCGATCTCACGCTGAAGGCCGGCGAACGGACGCTGCTCGACGGCTTCACGCAGGCGTTCCGTTCCGGCGAGATCTGGTGCGTCGCGGGGCCGAACGGCGCGGGCAAGACGACGCTGCTCGCGACGCTCGCGGGCCTGCAGCGACCGGCCGGCGGCCACGTCGAGATCGACGGCCGGCCGCTCGCCGCATGGCCGCCCGAACAGCTCGCACGGCGCCGCGCACTGATGCCGCAGCAATTGCACGATGCGTTCAGCGCGACGGTATTCGACACGGTGCTGCTCAACCGCTTCCCGTATCTCGGCGGCTGGGGATGGGAGCGCGACGGCGACCGCGCGGCCGCGCGCGACGCGCTCGCGACGTTCGGGCTGACCGCACTCGCGTCGCGCGACGTGCTGTCGCTGTCGGGCGGCGAGCGGCAGCGCGTCGCGCTGGCCGCGACGCTGTGCCAGGACGCGCCGCTGATGCTGCTCGACGAACCGCTCGCCCATCTTGACCTGCATCACCAGATCGACGGCCTGACCGCGCTGAGCGCATGGCTCGAAGGGGGCCCGCGCACGGTACTGTTCTCATGCCACGACCTGAATCTCGCGCGGCGTTTCGCGACGCACGCGCTGTTGCTCGACGGCCGCGGCCATGCGTGGGCGGGCCCCGTGCACGATGTCCTGACGCCGGCGCGCGCGAGCGACGCGTTCGGCTACCCGCTCGTGCTGATCCGCGAGAACGGCCGCGACGCGCTGCTGCCTGCGTGGCCCGAGCGACGATGAACTTCATTCTTTCGATGCGCGGCACCGGCCGCGCCAACAAGGCAACCTTCCGATGACGAATCCGACCGACTTCCCGCCCGCGATCGCGCCGCTCGACGACACGCTGCGAAAGCGCCTGCAGCATGTGATCGATCACAAGACCAAGCCGCCCGGCAGCCTCGGCCAGCTCGAGGCTCTCGCGCTGCAGATCGGCCTGATCCAGTGCACCGAGAAGCCGCATGTACAGCGTCCGGTGACGATCGTGTTCGCCGGCGACCACGGGATCGCGGCCGAGGGCGTGAGCCCGTATCCGCAGGCGGTCACCGCGCAGATGGTCGCGAACTTCCTGGCCGGCGGCGCGGCGATCAATGCGTTCTCGGGCGTCGCGCAGAGCGTGCTCGAGATCGTCGATGCGGGCGTCGCGTCGCCGCTGCCGGTGTCCGACCGGCTCGTGTCGCTGCCCGTCGCGCGCGGCACGCGCAACTTCGCGGTTGAACCGGCGATGACGCCCGACGAAGCGAAGACGGCGCTCGCCGCCGGCGCGGCGCGCGTGCGCCTGCACGCCTCGCTAGGCACGAACGTGATCGGCTTCGGCGAAATGGGGATCGCGAACACGTCGTCGGCCGCATGCCTGATGAGCCGTCTGCTCGACGTGCCGATCGACGCGTGCGTCGGGCGCGGCACGGGCCTCGACGACCAGGGGCTCGCGCACAAGCGTGCGGTGCTCGGCCGCGCGCTCGTCCGGCATTCGCATGCGATCGCGCCGCTCGATGTGCTCGCGACGTTCGGCGGTTTCGAGATCGCGATGATGACGGGCGCGTATCTCGCGGCCGCGAGCGAGCGGATGACGATCCTCGTCGACGGCTTCATCGCGACGGCCGCGCTGCTGGTCGCCGAGCGCATCGCGCCCGGCGTGCGCGACTACTGCGTGTTCTCGCACGCGTCGCACGAGGCCGGGCACCGGCGCATGCTCGAGCATTTCGGCGCGAAGCCGCTGCTCGCGCTCGACCTGCGCCTCGGCGAAGGCACGGGCGCCGCGCTCGCGCTGCCGCTGGTGCGCGCGGCGGTCGCGTTCCTCACCGAGATGGCGAGCTTCGAATCCGCGGGCGTAGACAATCGTGACGCCTGAGCGCGCGAGCGGTGTACGCGCCGAACTGCGCTATTTCTTCGTCGCGCTCGGCTATTTCACGCGCGTGCCGGTGCCGCGCGCGATCGGCTACGCAGCCGGCGATCTCGATCAGGCCGCACGTTACTTTCCGCTGGTCGGCGCGTGCGTCGGCGCGTGGGGCGCGCTCGTTTATCTCGCAACACTGCGCGTGTTGCCCGCGTCGATCGCGGTCGGCCTGTCGATGGCCGCGACGCTGCTCGCGACCGGCGCGTTCCACGAGGATGGCCTGGCCGACAGCTGCGATGCGTTCGGCGGTGGCTACGCGCGAGACGACGTGCTGCGCATCATGCACGATTCGCGCATCGGCACGTTCGGCGCGGTCGCGCTCGTGATCGCGCTCGGCCTGAAATGGCAGGCGCTCGCGGCCATGCCGCCGCTGCGCGCCGCGTGGACGATGATCGCCGCGCATGCGGCGAGCCGCGCGGGGGCCGTGAGCCTGCTGATGTCGCTCGACTATGTCCGGCCGGAAGGCAAGGCGAAACCGGTCGCGCAACGCATGGGCGCGCGCGCGGCCTGGATCGCGGCCGCATTCGGGCTGCCGTGGCTGTTCTGGCCGGACTGGCGCGCGGGTCTCGCGGCTCTCGTCTCGCTCGTGCTCGTGCGCGCATGGGCGGCCCGCTATTTCGTGAAGCGGATCGGCGGTTATACGGGCGACTGCCTCGGCTTCGCGCAGCAGTTGAGCGAGCTGGCGATTTATCTCGTGGTGCTCGGATGGATCTCGTACTGATTCGCCATCCGGCCGTCGATGTCGAACCGGGCGTTTGCTACGGACGCAGCGACGTGCCGCTCGCCGCATCGGCCGAGGCGGGGGCGCGGGCCGTGCGCGAGCGTCTGGCGGCGCTCGGGGCGCCGTTGCCCGAGCAGGTCTGGACGAGCCCGCTGACACGGTGCACGTCGGTCGCCGAGCGGCTCGCACAGACGTTCGACGTGCCGCTGCGGCGCGATGCCGGCTGGCAGGAAATGGACTTCGGCGCGTGGGAGCTGCGGCGCTGGGACGATATCGACCGCGCGGCGCTCGATGCATGGGCGGCCGACCTGATGCATGCGTGCGCGCATGGCGGCGAAAGCGTCGCACGGTTCGCCGCGCGCGTCGCACGGATCGCGGACGCGGTCGCGCGGACCGACGCGCCGCAATGGGCGCTCACGCATGCAGGCGTGATTCGCGCATTCGCGTCGCATGCGTTGCGCGTGCCGCTCGATACGCTGCTGTCGCGACCGGTGCCGACGGGCGGCGTCGTCTGGTTGCGGACGGAGGATGCTGCGCGCACATGGGAAGTCGTCCACTGGGACGAATAGGCTAGCGCTTGCTCGTCTGACGCGCGCAAGGGCATTGAGGCCCGAAGTCAGCGCGCCGGCCGCCGCGCCCGTGCGGCGTCGAGATCCTCGCACAGTGCGGCCGCGCCTTGCGCGATGCGCGGCGACGGGCGGGTCAGCAAATCGCCGTCGATCGCGAACAGGTTGTTGCGCGCCACGGCCGTCAGCGCAGGCCACGCACGCCAGCGCGCGAGGCTCGGCAGCGGTGCGTCCGAACGTGTCGCGCCGGCACTCGTCGTCACGATCGCTTCCGGATTCGCCGCAAGCACGGCCTCGTCGGTGACGGTCGGCGCGAGCGGCTTCAGCGCCGCGAACACGTTGCGACCACCGCACAGCGTGATGACTTCGTTGAACAGATGCGCGCCGTTGAGCGTCGTCAACGGGCGATCCCAAACCTGGAAGAACATCGTGACGGGCGGGCGTGCCGCGTAACGCGCGCGCAGCGCGGCGATATCGTGCGAGAACGATGCCGCGGCTGCGTCGGCGACCGGTTCCGTGCCGAGCAGCGTGCCGAGCCGGCGCAGCGACGTGGCGACGTCGTCGAGATGTTTCGGTTCACTGAAGAACAGCGGAATGTGGAGTGCACGCAGCGCGTCGGTTTGCCGTTCGGCGTTGCCGTGTCGCCAGACGACGATCAGGTCCGGCTTCAGCGCGGCGATTCGTTCGAGGTCGAGCGCCTTGTTGTCGCCGACGCGCGGCACGGCCTGCGCGGCGGGCGGGTAGTCGCTGTACGTGACCGTGCCGACCAGTTTCGCACCGCCGCCGGCCGCGTAGACCAGCTCGGTCGCATGCGGCGCGAGGCTGATCACGCGTTGCGCCGGCGCGGGCAGCGCGACCGTATTACCGGCATCGTCGCGGGTCGTCACGTCCGCGTGAGCGAAGGGCGCGTGCGCGAGCGCGACCAGCGACGCGAGGGCCGGCGACCGGCGGAACAGGCAGGCGTTCATGCGGATGCCGGTGACACCGTCGGGACGCACTGCGAGAGTGCGTCGGCGACGCGCCGCCATTCGGCTTCGTTGCCCGGCAAGCCGACGCGCACGCTCGACGGTCGTGCAAAGTACCGCGTCCAGATCCCGTGTGCGGCGAGCGCCACGTGCAGCGCGGCGGCGCGCGGATCGTCGGTCCAGCTGAACAGCGGCGTCGCGTGCACCGCGAAGCCGTGCGTGCGCAGCAGCGCGGCGAGGCGCTGGCCGTCGGCCGCGAGCCGCGCGCGCGCGGCGGCCTGCCATGCGCGATCGGCGAAGGCGGCGGCGACCGCGTGACGCGCGGGGCCGCTCACGGTCCATGCGCCGAGCATGTCGTGCAGCGCGGCGACCCGCTCGGGACAGGCGAGCACGAAGCCCGCTCGAATGCCGGCGAGTCCGAAGAACTTGCCGACCGAGCGCAGCACGACGAGGCCCGGACGATCGGTGAACTGCGCCAGCGATGGCGTGGCGCCCGTATCCGCGAATGCCTCGTCGACGATCAGCGTGCCGCCGCGTGCCGACAGCTGAGCATGCCAGCCGAGCAACCGCTCGGCCGGAACGAATTCGGCGGTCGGATTATTCGGATTCCCGACGATGACGTGGCGTAGCGTTGCGGGCAGCACGTCCGCGTCGATGTCGAGCGGGACGACGCGATGGCCGTGGCGCGCGAATGCAGGTGCGTATTCGCCGTACGCGAGCGCAGCGACGCCGGCGTCGCCAGTGGGCAGCAGCGCGGGCAACGCGCGGATCGCGGCCTGGCTGCCGGCGACCGGCAGCACGTGCGCGGCATCGGGTGCGCCGTAATAGCCGGCCGCGCATGCGGCGAGCGTATCGCCGTCGTCGGGCAGCCGGCGCCATGCGTCGGCCGGGACCGGCGGCACCGGATAGCCGACCGGATTGATGCCGGTCGACAGGTCGAGCCAGGCGTCGTACGGAATGCCGTGGCGGCGCACGGCTTCGTGCAGGTTGCCGCCGTGCGGGATGCGTGCGTCAGACATGATGGGTAGCGAGAATGAGTGCGCCGCTCGCGACGAGCAGCGCGAGCCACAGCGCGAGCGTGCGCGTGACGAGCGACAGCGCGGCGACGACGTGCACGGCCGTCGCCGGCGCGCCGGTGCCGAGCGCGGGACGGTCTTCGATTTCGCCATGATAGACGGCCGGGCCGCCGAGCTGCACGTTCAGGCTGCCGGCGCCGGCAGCCATCACGGGGCCTGCGTTCGGGCTGTCCCAGTGGCGCGCCTGCGTGCGCCAGCAGCGCCACGCGGCGGCCGTGTCGCCGAGCAGCGCGTAGCTCGCGGCAGTGAGGCGCGCGGGAATCCAGTTGAGCGCGTCGTCGAGGCGCGCGGCGGCCCAGCCGAACGTCAGGAAGCGCGGTGTGCGGTAGCCCCACATCGCGTCGAGCGTGTTCGCGAGGCGGAACAGCAGCGCGCCGGGGCCGCCCGCGACGACGAACCAGAAGAGCGCGCCGAAGATCGCGTCGTTGCCGTTCTCGAGCGCCGATTCGACGGCCGCGCGCGACAATGCGCCTTCGTCGGCTTCGCTCGTGTCGCGCGAGACGATGCGTGCGGTCAGCGCGCGCGCGGCGTCGAGGTCGTGCCGCAGCAGCGCGGCGGCGATCGGAGCGACATGGTCGGCGAGACTTTTCGCGCCGAGCGCGAACCACAGCAGCGCGACGTGCAGCGCGGCCGCGAGCGGCCAGGGCAGCACGGCCGCGAGCCACGCGGCGACGGCCACCGGCGGCACCACCGCCGCGAGCCATGCGGCGACGCCGACCATGCGGCCGCGCCGGCCCGTGTTCAGCGCGCCTTCGATACGCGCGGCGAGCCGGCCGAACGCGACGAGCGGATGCCAGCCGGCCGGTTCGCCGACGATGCGATCGACGATCGCGGCCGCGACGGCGAGCATCGCGACGACCGGCAGCGACAGCATCAGCATGACGGCGCTCCGGCCTTGAGTTCGAGCGGCAGCCCGGCGACCAGCAGCGTCACGCGCGTCGCGAGCGCGGCGATGCGCTGGTTCAGGCGCCCGAGTTCGTCGACGTAGCGGCGCGTGACCGACCCGAGCGGCACGACGCCGAGCCCGATTTCGTTGCTGACGACAATCACCTTCGCGCGCGCCCCGCACAACGCGTGCTCGAGCCGCTCGACCTGCGCCGCATACTGCGCATCGTCGAGCGGTTCGCCGTCGAGCGGGCACAGCAGGTTCGTGAGCCAAAGCGTCAGGCAGTCGACGAGCAGGCACGCGCGCGGATCGTCGAGCCGCGCGAGCGTGCCGGCGAGGTCGACGGGCGCGTCGGCGAAGCCCCAGTCGGCCGGCCGGCGTGCGCGGTGATGCGCGATGCGCCGTTCGAATTCGGCATCGGCGGCCGTCGCGGCCGCGGTCGCGATATAGGTGACGGGGCGGCCGCTGTCGGCGGCGAGCCGCTCGGCGTGCGCGCTCTTGCCCGAGCGCGCGCCGCCGAGGACGAAGGTGAGGTCGTGCGGAATCATCGCGTGATTGTAACGGCGCACGCGTGGCGGCGCGGGCGATAATGCGGCCTTTGCTTCGCCACGACCTTGCATACGATGAACGCACCCGAACCGCAGCCGCGCGGCACGTTGATGATCCAGGGCACGACGTCCGACGCGGGCAAGAGCACGCTCGTCGCGGGCCTGTGCCGCCTCGCGCGTCGCGCGGGCGCGCGCGTCGCGCCGTTCAAGCCGCAGAACATGGCGCTGAACAGCGCGGTGACGGCCGATGGCGGCGAGATCGGCCGCGCGCAGGCGTTGCAGGCGCTCGCCGCGGGTGTCTTGCCACATACCGATTTCAACCCGGTGCTGCTGAAGCCGACGAGCGATCGCGGCGCGCAGGTGATCATCCACGGCAAGGCGCGCATGAACCTCGATGCGCGTGCGTACCACGACTACAAGCCGGTCGCGTTCGACGCGGTGCTCGAGTCGTACGCGCGGCTGCGTGCCGGCTACGACACGGTGCTCGTCGAAGGCGCGGGCAGCCCGGCCGAAATCAACCTGCGCGAAGGCGATATCGCGAACATGGGCTTCGCCGAACGCGTGGACTGCCCGGTCGTGCTGGTGGCCGACATCGACCGCGGCGGCGTGTTCGCGCACCTGGTCGGCACGCTCGCGTGCCTGTCGGACAGCGAGCGCGCGCGCGTGCGCGGCTTCGTGATCAACCGCTTTCGCGGCGACATCAAGCTGCTCGAACCGGGCCTCGACTGGCTGCGCGCGCAGACGGGCAAGCCGGTGTTCGGCGTGCTCCCGTACCTGCACGGGTTGATGCTCGACGCGGAAGACATGCTGCCATCGCAGGCGCGCAGCGCCGCCGCCTTGCGCGGCGACGCCGGCGTGCTGCGCGTGGTGGTGCCCGCGCTGCCGCGGATCAGCAACCATACCGATTTCGATCCGCTGCGCGCGCATCCGCAGGTCGAGTTCACGTACTGGAAGAGCGGCCCGGTGCCCGATGCCGACCTGCTGATCCTGCCCGGCTCGAAAAACGTGCAGCGCGATCTCACGTGGTTGCGCGACGCAGGCTGGGACGCGCTGATCCGCCGGCACCTGCGCTATGGCGGCAAGGTGATCGGCATCTGCGGCGGCATGCAGATGCTCGGCCGCACACTGGACGATCCGCTCGGCCTCGAAGGCGCGCCCGGCAACATGCCGGGGCTCGGGCTGCTCGATTTCGACACGACGCTGCAGCCGGACAAGACGCTGAAGAACGTGACCGGGCATCTCGCGCTGCCCGGTGCGGCCGCCGTGCACGGCTATGAGATCCATATGGGCGACACGCGCGGACCCGCGCTCGCGTCGCCCGCGCTGGAACTGGCGGCGGGCGACGCACCGGGCGGCGTGCGCACGGACGGCGCACGGTCGGCCGACGGGCAGATCCTCGCGACCTACGTGCACGGGCTGTTCGACGCGCCCGACGCGTGTGCGGCACTCCTCGCGTGGGCGGGGCTCGACGGGGCGGAGCGCATCGACTATCCGGCGCTGCGCGAGGCGTCGCTGGAGCGGCTGGCCGATTCGTTCGCCGAGCATCTCGACCTGCGCGCGCTGTACGCGGAGTTCCGCTGACGCAGGGCGTGCCTGGCCTGGCATTTTGCGGCGGAGCGTGTACAACTCAGATGGGCGGAGGTCCGCCGAAGGAGCGCGACGATGAAGGCTCGATGGTGGTTGGGCATGCTGCTCGCGGCGCTGCTGGGCGCGTCGGCGGTGGCGCATGCGTGCGACTCGTACGCGCCGGGCGGCGGCCCGGCCGGTTCGGGTGACGCCGCGCAAGGCAAAAGCGGCGGCTGACGTTAGTCGCCAATACTGGCAGCGGGGCATGATCGGTCATGCCCCTTTTTACGCCGCAATTCGTTCCTGCGGGGAATCAGTTAAAGCCGTATCGCGTGTTTATTGACCGAATTGATTCGAATAGAGTGCGATCCATTCTCATCCACTCATGAAGGAATTCGCCATGACCCCGCATCGCCTGAACGATCTCGGCGCGACGCTGCTGCGCGTCGCACTCGGTGTGCTGTACCTCGCGCACGTCGCGCAGAAGGTGTTCGTCTTCACGCTGCCCGGCACCGCGCAGTTCTTCGCGTCGATCGGCCTGCCGGGCTGGCTCGCGTATGTGACGACGTTCGTCGAACTGGCCGGCGGCCTTGCGCTGCTCGCGGGCTTCCGCGTGCGTATCGCCGCGCTGGTGCTGCTGCCGTTCATGCTCGGCGCGGTGTCCGCGCATCTGCCCAACGGCTGGAGCTTCGCGTCGCCGAACGGCGGCTGGGAATATCCGGCGTTCTGGGCCGTCACGCTGGCCGTGCAGGCGCTGCTGGGCGGCGGCGCATTCGCGCTCGGCGCACCGCGTGCCGCGGCGCGAACCGCTTGAAAGGGGGCGCGCATCGGCGCAACCCGTTCCGGTGACACCCCGTTTGCCGATATCATCGCTCCCTGTATCCGCAATCGAGCGGCGCCTGCCAGGCGGCAGGTGCCGCGCGGCTTTTTCGGGGGAATTCATGACGGTCATCGTGGTGGCAAATCCGAAGGGCGGCGTGGGGAAAAGCACGCTGTCCACCAATCTTGCCGGCTATTTCGCGGCGCAGGGCGCATGGGTCGCGCTCGCCGATCTGGATCGGCAGCAGTCCGCGCATGCGTGGCTCGACCTGCGGCCGGCCGGCCTGCCGGCGATCGAGGCGTGGAGTCTCGATCCGGACGCGCCGTCGAAGCCGCCGCGCGGCCTCGAATATGCGGTGATCGACACGCCGGCCGGCCTGCACGGCAACCGGCTGAACGTCGCGCTGCAACTCGCCGACAAGGTGATCGTGCCGTTGCAGCCGTCGATGTTCGATATTCTCGCGACCCAGCAGTTTCTGGAGCGCCTCGCCGGCGAAAAGGCCGTGCGCAAGGGCAGCGTCGAGGTCGGGATCGTCGGGATGCGGGTCGACGCGCGCACGCGCTCGTCCGACCAATTGCACCGTTTCGTCGAAGGGCTCGGGCTGCCGGTGCTCGGCTACGTGCGCGACACGCAGAACTACGTGCAGATCGCCGCGCACGGCCTGACGCTGTGGGACGTCGCGAAAAGCCGCGTCGAGAAGGATCTCGAACAGTGGCGGCCGATCGTCGAATGGGCCGAGCGTCGCGCGCCGAAAGCGGAGAAGGTCGCCAAGGCGTCTTGATCGCCGATGGCCGAATACCCGCGAGGCCAGGTGCGGCAGGGTGAATGAAGAAGGGCCTGATCCGGCATCGTGACGGATCAGGCCCTTCCTCTTCCTGCATATGCGACTGCGCGGCGCCGGCCGTCACGGCGCGTGGGCGCGCCGCGGCAGCGATCCGGCGCGTCGCGACACGCCGGCCGCGGCGTGGATCAGGTCCAGTTCTGCGTCGGCACGTGATCGCGGTGGCCCTTGATCTTGTTGCCTTCGTCGATGAACACGAGCTTCGGCTTCCAGCCGGCTTGCAGCTCGGCTTCATCGACCATCGCGAACGCCGCGATGATCACGAGGTCGCCGAGTTGCGCGCGGCGAGCGGCCGAGCCGTTCAGCGAAATCATCCCGCTGCCGCGCTCGCCCTTGATCGCGTACGTCGAGAAGCGCTCGCCGTTGTTGATGTTCCAGATGTCGATCCGTTCATTTTCGATGAGGCCCGCCGCTTCGAGCAGGTCTTCGTCGATCGCGCACGAGCCTTCGTAATGCAGCTCGCAGTGCGTGACGGCCGCGCGGTGGATCTTCGATTTGAGCATATGGCGCTGCATGGTATCTCCGTGATGCGTGAGAGGCGAGGGCGGGCGGCCCGTCAGATTTCCAGGTTGTCGATCAGGCGCGTCGCGCCGAGTTTCGCGGCCGCGAGCACGACGAGCGGCTCGCCGGCTTCGAGTTCGGCGGCGCTCGGCGCGATCAGGTTCGCGCGGCGGCGGATCGAGATGTAGTCGGGCGCCCAGCCGCGCTCGGCCAGGTGCGCGCGCGCGGTCTGCTCGAGCCTGCCGAGGTCGCGCTCGCCGCCGAGCACGCTGTCGCGCACGCGCTGCAGCGTCTTCGCGAGTTCGGGCGCTTCCTTGCGCTCGTCGGTCGTCAGGTAGCGGTTGCGCGACGACAGCGCGAGGCCGTCCTCGTCGCGCACGGTCTCGGCCGCGACGATGTCGACCGGCAGCGCAAGCTGCTGGCACATCCGGCGCACGATCATCAGCTGCTGGTAGTCCTTCTTGCCGAACACGGCGACGCGCGGCTGCACGCACGACATCAGCTTCGTGACGACCGTGCACACGCCGGCGAAGAAGCCCGGGCGAAACTCGCCCTCGAGAATCCCGCCGAGATCGTCGGGCGGCAGCACGCGGTACTCCTGCGGCTCCGGATACATGTCGCGCTCGGTCGGCGCGAACAGCACGTAGACGTTTTCCTTCTGCAGCTTCTCGATGTCGTCCTGGAGCGTGCGCGGATATTTGTCGAAATCCTCGTTCGGGCCGAACTGCAGCCGGTTGACGAAGATGCTCGCCACGACCGGGTCGCCGTGCTGGCGCGCGAGGCGCATCAGCGACAGGTGACCTTCGTGCAGGTTGCCCATCGTCGGCACGAACGCCGTGCGGTTCTGTCCGCGCAACTGGTCGCGCAGTTCCTGGATCGAGCTGATGACTTTCATGATCGGGTAGCGGGTTCCTCGCGCAGGCGCGCGTTGGCGCCGCAACAGCGGCGTCGGGGTCGAAGCGGAGAACGCCGGCGCGCGGGCGGCGCATCGGGCGTCGGCGGATTGTAGAGGATTTGGCCGCCGGGCGCATCGAAAAAAGTACGATCGTTCACTTTTTGATCGGGCGCACCGCGAGCGAGCCGCGCCGGCGGGCCCGGCGGCAGGATGCGGTGCATTTCGGTGTGCGGGGTGGCGCGGGCGCAGCGGCGCGCCTTACGCGGGCAGGTACGCGAGGCGCACGTAGATCGGCGCGAACGGTTCGGCCTGCGTGATCTCGACGAGCGATTCGCGCGCGAGTTCGAGCATCGCGATGAAGTTCACGACGACGACTGGCACGCCGCGCGACGTGTCGAACAGGTCGGCGAACTCCATGAAGCGTGCGTTTTGCAGCCGGCGCAGGATCAGGCTCATGTGTTCGCGCACCGACAACTCCTCGCGGGAGATCTTGTGGTGCTGGACGAGCTTCGCGCGCTTGAGCACGTCGGCCCATGCGGCGCGCAGGTCGTCCGAATCGACGTCCGGAAAGCGCGGCGTGATGCTCTGCTCGATGTAGACCTCGGCCCGCAGGAAGTCGCGGCCGAGCTGCGGCAGCTGGTCGAGGCGTTGCGCGGCGAGCTTCATCTGCTCGTATTCGAGCAGGCGGCGCACGAGTTCCGCGCGCGGATCCTCGGCTTCCTCGCCGGTATCGGCCTTCTTGACCGGCAGCAGCATTCGCGACTTGATCTCGATCAGCATCGCGGCCATCAGCAGGTATTCGGCCGCCAGCTCGAGGTTCGACGTGCGGATCTGGTCGACGTAGCCCAGATATTGCGCGGTGACCTGCGCCATCGGGATGTCGAGCACGTTGAAGTTCTGCTTGCGGATCAGGTACAGCAGCAGGTCGAGCGGGCCTTCGAACGTCTCGAGGAACACCTCGAGCGCATCGGGCGGGATGTAGAGATCCTGCGGCAGCTTGAAGAGCGGCTCGCCGTACAGACGTGCGAACGCCGCGACACCGTCAACCGTGTCGGGCGTCGAATCGGCGCCCGCGGGCGCGGCAATCGCGTCGTCCTGCCGGGCGGCGCTGGCCTCGTCGGCGGCGCTCACGTCGTCAGAAGTTCTGGTAGTAGACGTAGGACGTTTGCTTCACGCGCGATTCCTGCTGCTCGGCGCGCTCGTCGAGGTCGATCGGCTGCTTGTCCCACAACAGCGAACGGCCCTTGCGCTGCTCTTCTTCGAGCGTCGGCTTCTGTTGCTTGAGCTGGTTCAGGAATTGCGTGACGTCGGACTGGTACGGCATGGCTTGGCTTTCCGTTTCGGGCGGCGCACGACGCGCCGGGTTCGCGATGGCGGGATTTTACCGCATCGCGGGGAACAGCCGGCGGCAATCGCGCGTCGAATCCGCTGGCCGACACCCGCGGCCCGACCGGCCGGGCCCGCGCGCGCTTCGTTGCGTCCTGGCGTCAAAGCGGTGCCCGTGCGGGCAGAGCCGTCGCCCTGTGGTCAAATACGGGGTTTTCCACACAATCACGACAACCGAGGACGAGGTCATATTTGGCGGGTCAGGTGAACCAGCAGGCACATACGGCGCATGAGGCGAGCCCGCGCGCGGCGCTTCACCGCGGTCGTCGCGCGCGGCGCGGCGCCGGCGCGGCGGCCCGGGCAGCCCTCGTGGGCTGTCTCGCCGCGTTCGTGGTGCTGCCGGCTTACGCGAAGTACGACGTCGACATCGACGCGCCGCGCGCGATCCGCAAGCTCCTCGAGGCCCATCTCGACATCGCGCGCTTCGCCAAGCGCGACGACATCAGCGACGACCAGTTCGACTTCCTCGTGACCGCCACGCCGCAGCAGGTGCGCGACCTGACCGCGACGGCCGGCTATTTCTCGCCGGTCGTGCGCACCGACGTGCGCACGCGCGACGGCAAGCGCGACGTGCGCGTCGCCGTCGATCCGGGGCCGCAGACCGTCGTGTCGACGGTCGACCTGGCATTCAAGGGCCCGGTCGGCACCGAGGATCCGAAGCAGGAGGCCGCGACCCGCTTCGCGTTCTCGCTGAAGCCGGGCGACCCGTTCACGCAGTCCGACTGGGACGGCGCGAAGGGGGCGGCGCTCAGGCAGTTGCAGTCGCGCCGCTACCTGGGCGCGAAGATCGCGTCGTCGGAGGCGCGCGTCGATCCACGCACGCAGCGCGCGACGCTGGCCGTCACGTTCGACAGCGGCCCGACGTTTACGATCGGCAAGGTCGACGTCGACGGCGTGCGCCGCTATCCGGAAAAGATCGTCACGAACGTCAATCCGCTGTCGGAAGGCGAGATCTACGACGTGCAGCGGATCACCGAGCTGCAGCGGCAGTTGCAGAACACGCCGTACTACGCGAGCGTCGCGATCGACGTCGGCGACGATACGGCGAAGCCCGAGCGCACGCCCGTGCACGTGAAGGTCAGCGAGTTTCCGTACAACAACATCCGCGGCGGCGTCGGCTATGCGACCGATACGGGCCCGCACGTGCAGGGCTCCTACACGTATCTCGACACATTCGGCGCCGCCTGGCCGCTCACCGTGTCGGGCCGGCTCGACCAGATCCAGCAGTACGGCCAGGTCCAGCTGTCGATGCCGCCAGGCCAGAAAGGATGGACCAACAGCGTGCTCGCGTCGTACACGAACACCAACGTGTCGGACACGCGCATCTACAGCGCGCGGGTCGGCGTGCAGCGGACACGCACCGGCCAGTTCATCGACTACGCGTACTCGCTGATGTTCTACCAGGACCGGCTCGACCAGAACGGCGCCGGCCCGACCACGAGCCGCGCGCTGGTGCCGCAATGGGCATGGACGCGCCGCAACGTCGACGATCCGCTGTTCCCGCGCTCGGGCAACCTGATTCACGCGGAGGCCGGCTTCGCGATCAAGGGCGTGCTGACCGATCAGACCTTCATCCGCGGTTACGCGCGCGGCCAGCAGTACGTGCCGATCGGCAAGCGCGACCTGTTCGTGTTCCGCGCGGAGCTCGGCGGCGTGTTCACGAGCGGCAGCTCGAGCGGCGTGCCGGCGTCGCTGCTGTTTCGCGCGGGCGGCTCGAATTCGGTGCGCGGCTATGGCTACCAGAGCATCGGCAACAGCGTCGACGGCTCCGTGCTGCCGACCAAGTACCTGATGACGGGCACCGCCGAATACCAGCACTGGTTCAACCGCGACTGGGGCGCCGCGACCTTCTTCGACATCGGCACCGCGACCGATGCGTGGGGCGAGCGCGTGTTCTACCCGGGCGTCGGCATCGGCGCGCGCTGGCGCAGCCCGGTCGGCCCGATCAACGTCGACGTCGCGTACGGACTGCGCAACCACAGCGTGCGCCCGTACCTGACGCTCGGCATCGCTTTCTGACCTTGTTGCACGAGCCACGACGAACCGCATGACGAAGGATCCGAACGACACGCCGCCGCCCAACGATCCGGACTCGCCCGAGCGCGCGCCGGACGCGCCGCCGCGCCGCGTGGGTTGGGGCCGGATCGCCGCGTGGGCGCTCGTGACGGTCGTGCTGCTCGTCGTGCTGGCGGCCGGGCTCGTGCTGGCCGCGGCGACGACCGAGCGCGGCACGCGGCTCGCGTGGCAGGCGGCCGTGCGCGTGCTGGGCGGCCGGCTGGCGGGCACGCTCGAAGGCGGTTCGCTCGCAACCGGCGTGCGCGTGCGCGGCTTCGCGTGGACGAGCCCCGGCGGCGCCGGCACCGAAGTGCGGATCGACCGGCTCGACGGCCGCTGGGCGCTCACCCGCGCGCCGTGGCGGTTGTCCGTTGACTACCTTCGCGCGGGCACGATCGATGTACGGATCGCGCCGGGTCCGTCGACGCCGGCCGCGACGCCGCAGGACCTGAGCCTGCCGCTGCAGTTGCGGATCGACGACCTGCGCGTCGATCACCTGGCGATTCACGAAGGTGGGTCGACGACCCAGCTCGACCATCTCGCGTTGAACGGTCGCAGCGACGGCCGTCACCATGAACTCGCGCTCGACGGCGTCGACACACCGTACGGCGCGCTGACCGCCCGCGCGAAGCTCGACGGCGTGAAGCCGTTCGCGCTGACGGGCAACGCGACCTACGTGGGCAAGCTCGCGAACGAACCGGTCAACGCGAGCGCGAACGTATCGGGTTCGCTCGAAGCGCTCGTCGCCGACGTCGCCGCGAGCGGGATGAAGCTGAACGGGCGCGCGCACGTCGAGGCCGCGCCGTTCGGCGCGGTGCCGCTCACGCGTGCGTCGCTCGCGTTCGATCACGTGAACCCGCAGGCGATCGCGCCGGGCGCGCCGGCCGCCGATCTCGCGGTGCGCGCGGAGCTGGCGCCCGTGACCGCGCCGGCCGGCGCCGCACCGGCGAAGGGTTTCGCGGTGACCGGCCCGGTGTCGATCGTCAACGCGAAGCCCGGCACGCTCGGCGAGCACCTGCTGCCCGTCGTCGACGCCCATGCGACCGTCAATCTCGACGCGCACGCGCAGCGGATCGACGGCCTCGCGCTGAAACTGATCCGCGACGGCAGCGTGACCGGCAACGGCACGCTGACGGGCGGCAAGGGCCGCTTCGACCTGAAGGTCGCGAACCTCGACCTCAATGCGTTCGTCGCCGAATTGCGGCCGATGCGCCTCGGCGGCCCGCTCGGCGTGACGCTCGCCGGCGACGTGACGACCGTCGACTTCAACCTGAACGATCCGAAGCTTGCGCTCGGCGCGCGTGCGAAAGTCGCGCTGACGTCGCAGCAGACGGCGCTGACCGATGCGCGCGTGACGGCGGGCAAGGGCCGTATCGACCTGACCGGTGTGTTCCGTCACGACGCGCATTCGAGCTACGACGCGAAGGCGACGCTGACCGCATTCGATCCGCTGCTGCTCGCCGCGATGAGCGCGCCGGGCGCGGGCGGCGGCAAGCCGGCCGCCAGAACGGCGAAGACAGTAGCGAAGGCGCCGGCCAGGCGCGGCGAGACGCGCGTATCGGGCACGCTGACGGCCTCCGGCGCGTTCGAGCCGCAGGTGTCGACGAAGGCGACCTTCAAGCTCGGCGACAGCCTCTACGACGGCGTGCCGCTGACCGGCGCCGGCGTCGTGCAGCTCGTCGGCGCGCGGATCCTGCCGAGCAACGCGAACCTGACGATCGCGGGCAACCACGTCGACCTGCGCGGCAGTTTCGGCGCGCCGGGCGACCGGCTGCGCTTCGTCGTCGACGCGCCCGAGCTCGACCGGCTCGGCTTCGGCGTGCAGGGCCTCGTGCAGGCGCAGGGCGAGCTGACCGGCAGCTTCGCGCATCCGAACGTGACGGCCACCTACAAGGCCCAGCACGTCGTGCTCGGTTCGAACCGGATCGGTGCCGCGCAGGGGCGCGCCGACATCCGCGACGGCGCGCACGGTGCGCTCGTATTCACGGCCGACGCGACCGACATCGCGCTCGGCTCGCTGCAATTGAAATCGCTACGCGCGAATCTCGACGGCACGCGCGCGAAGCATACGCTCGACGCGTCGGCGATCGGGACGGCCGGCGGCCGCGTGATCGACCTGACGTTCGCGGCGAACGGCGGCGTGGTCGAGAATCGCGACGGGATGCGCTGGGACGGCACCGTCACGCGCCTCGCAAACCGCGGCACGCCGGCAGTGGCGCTGCTCTCGCCGCTCGCCGTGTCGGCCGGGGCCGGCCGCGTGACGCTCGGCGCGACGCGACTCACGCTCGAAGGCGCCGCGATCGACCTGAAGTCGTTCGTGTTCGATCACGGCCAGGTGCGCTCGGCAGGCACCGTGCGCGGCGCGTCGGTCGCGCGCTTCCTCGAGATTCGCCAGGAGCTGACGGGCCAGCGGCCGCCGCTGCGCACCGACGTCGTGCTCGATGCCGACTGGGATTTCTCGCTCGGCGCGAACGCGACGGGCTACGTGCAGGTGAAGCGGCGCGGCGGCGACGTGACGATCGAGACCGGGCGCGGCATCGCGTCGCTCGGGCTGACCGACCTGTCGGCGCGCGCGAGCTTTGCGCCGGGCAACCGGCTCAACGTGGTGGCGCTGGCGAAGGCGAACCGGGTCGGCACGCTCGACGCGAACGTCACCGTGCCGTTCGCGCTGCGCGACGGCGTGTTCGGCGTCGTCGACGACGGCCCGCTGGCGGGCCGCATCGACGCCGACATCCCGTCGCTGAAGGCGACCGGCAACCTGTTCGGGCCGAGCTATCTGCTCGGCGGGCGCGCGGCGCTGAAGCTGACGGTCGCTGGCACGCCGGTGAAGCCGAACGTGTCGGGCATGCTGACGGGCGACGATCTGTCCGCGACGCTCGTCGACCAGGGCGTGCAGCTGAAGGACGGCATCGTGCGCGTGAAGCTTGCGGAGAACCTCGTCGAATTCCAGCAGGTCGAGTTCCATGGCGGCGACGGCACGCTGCGCGCGATCGGCCGTGTGCGTCTCGACGGCGAGGCGTCGGACCTGACCGCGAGCATCGTCGCCGACAAACTCGAACTGTTCGCGGCGCCGGACCGCAAGCTGTCGCTGTCGGGCAAAGCGACCGTCGCGAACGACGGGCCGCGCGGCGCGCTGTCGATCGACGGCAAGTTCGTCGTCGACCGTGCGCTGTTCGACCTGCCGGAAGACGCGGCGCCGCACTTGTCCGACGATGTCGTCGTGGTGCGACCGGACGGGACCGTGCGCGGCGAGACGCCGACCGGCACGGCGGTCGCGAAGCCGCAGAAGGTCGAGGACAAGCCGGCGCCGTCGCTCGCGCCGCGCGCGAACATCGACATCGGCCTCGGCAACAACTTCCGCTTCAAGGGACACGGCGCGGATCTCGGGCTGCGCGGCACGATCACCGTGATGAGCGCGCCTGGCGTGCCACTGCGCGCGATCGGCAACGTGCGCGTGACCGAAGGGTCGACGTATACGTCGTTCGGCCGCAAGCTCGCGGTCGAGAACGGCTTCTTCACGTTCAACGGCCCCGTGTCGAATCCGGGCGTGAACATCCTCGCCATGCGGCGCAACCAGGAGGTCGAGGCCGGGGTGCAGGTTACCGGCACGATCCAGGCTTTGACGGTCAAGCTGGTGTCGGAACCCAACGTCACCGACAACGAAAAGCTGTCGTGGCTGCTGTTCGGGCACGGCACCGACCAGGGCAACAACGTCGGCCAGCAGGGCACGATGACGGCGGCGCTCGCGCTGCTCGGCAGCGTGACCGGCAAGCGCGTCGCGCAGACCTTCGGCCTCGACGAATTCTCGATCGGCCGCAGCGACGTCGGTCTGACCGATCCGCAGGTCATCCAGGTCTCGAAGGCGATCAACGAGCGTTTCGTGCTCGGCTTCGAGCAGGGCCTCCAGTCGGCGAGCAACGCGTTCAAGGCGACGATCAACCTGACGCGCTTCTGGTCCGTGTCTGCATACGGCGGCACGTTCCAGGGCGTCGACCTGAACTACACGCGGCGCTTCGATCGCTGGTTCAGCCGGCGGTGACGGCACGCGCTTCGACGCGCATCGGAATCGTCGTCGCGACTCGCACCGTCGTCGCGCATGAAAAAAGCCCCGCACGTATCGTGCGGGGCTTTCGTGCGCAACTGGCGGCGCGTGCTGCTTACTTCACGCGCATGCCGGGCTTCGCGCCGCTGTGCGGCTCGAGGATGTAGAGGCCCGGCTCGGCTTTCTCGTCGGCGGCCGACGCGGCGAGCACCATCCCTTCTGACAGCCCGAACTTCATCTTGCGCGGCGCGAGGTTCGCGACCATCACCGTCAGCTTGCCGATGAGCTGCTCGGGCTGGTACGCGGACTTGATGCCCGAGAACACGTTGCGGGTCTTTTCCTCGCCGATGTCGAGCGTGAGCTGCAGCAGCTTGTCCGAGCCTTCAACGGCCTGGCACGCGACGATCTTCGCAATGCGCAGGTCGACCTTCGCGAAATCGTCGATCGAGATCGGACCGTCGTCGGCACCGTTCGCGGCGGCGGCCTTCGCGTTCGCCTTGGCGTTCTTGCCTTCCTTCGCGGCGTTGGCCGCGCTCGCGGCAGCGGCGCCGGTGGCCTCGGCCTGCAGCGAATCGCGGTTCGCGGCGAGCAGCGCGTCGATCTGCTTCGGATCGACGCGCGTCATCAGGTGCTGGTACGCCTTGATCGGCTGCGCGGACGACAGCGGTTTCGCGGCGTCGGCCCACGTGAGCGGCGCGATCCCGAAGAAGGTCTCGACGGCTTCGGCCACGCGCGGCATCACCGGCTTCAGCGCGAGCGACAGCAGGCGGAATGCCTCGAGGCTCACGCTGCAGGTTTCGTGCAGCGCGACCGCGTTGGCCGGATCCTTCGCGAGTTCCCACGGCTTCGCGCCGTCGACGTACGCGTTCACTTCGTCAGCGAGTTCCATCGTCTGGCGCAGCGCGCGGCTGTATTCGCGCGCTTCGTAGTGCGCGGCGATCGCGGGAATCGCATCGCGCAGCTTCGCGACGAGCGGATGGTTCATCGCGCTGTCCTGCACGCGGCCGTCGAAGCGCTTGAGCAGGAAGCCGGCCGCGCGGCTCGCGATGTTCACGTACTTGCCGACGAGATCGCTGTTCACGCGCGCCTGGAAATCGTCGAGGTTCAGGTCGATGTCTTCCATCGTCGCGTTCAGCTTCGCGGCGAAGTAGTAGCGCAGCCATTCCGGGTTCAGGCCGGTGTCGATGTAGCTCTGCGCGGTGATGAACGTGCCGCGCGACTTCGACATCTTCGCGCCGTCGACCGTCAGGAAGCCGTGCGCGAACACGTTGGTCGGCGTGCGATGGCCCGAGAACTCGAGCATCGCCGGCCAGAACAGCGTGTGGAAATACAGGATGTCCTTGCCGATGAAGTGGTACTGCTCGGCGGTCGAGCCCGACCGGATCCACGCGTCGAAGTCGATGCCCTTGCGGTCGCACAGGTTCTTGAAGCTTGCGTAATAACCGACCGGCGCGTCCAGCCACACGTAGAAGTACTTGCCGGGTGCGCCAGGGATCTCGAAGCCGAAGTACGGCGCGTCGCGCGAGATGTCCCAGTCGGCGAGGCGGGCTTCGCCGGCGTCGCCGAGCCATTCGCGCATCTTGTTGGTGGCTTCAGGCTGAGCGAGGCCGCTGACCCATTCGCGCAGGAACGACTCGCAGCGCGGGTCGGACAGGCGGAAGAAATAGTGCGTCGACGTCTTGCGCACCGGCGTCGCACCGGACACGACCGAATACGGATTCAGCAGTTCCGTCGGCAGATAGGTCGAACCGCACACTTCGCAGTTGTCGCCGTACTGATCCTTCGCGTGGCACTTCGGGCATTCGCCCTTGATGAAGCGGTCCGGCAGGAACATTTCCTTGACCGGGTCGTACGCCTGCTCGATCTCGCGCTCGGCGATCAGGTCGTTTTCCTTCAGCGCGAGGTAGATCTTCTCGCTCAGCACGCGGTTCTCGTCCGAGTCGGTCGAGTAGAAGTTGTCGAACGACACGCCGAAGCTGTCGAAATCGCGCTTGTGCTCGGTCCACACGCGGTCGATCAACTGCTTCGGCGTCAGGCCTTCCTTCTCCGCGCGCAGCATGACCGGCGTGCCGTGCGTGTCGTCGGCGCCGATGTAGTAGACCTCGTGGCCGTGCATTCGAAGCGTCCGCACCCAGATGTCGGTCTGGATGTACTCGACCAGGTGGCCGATGTGGATCTGGCCATTGGCATAGGGCAGTGCGGACGTAACGAGGATCTGGCGGCTGCCTTGCGGCGCCGCAGCCTGCACGGAAGTGAGGTCGGATGCGGACATAGGGTCTGTAGAAGAACGGCGGAAACGACGGAAACTGCGATTCTAGCAGGGGCGCGGGCAGGTCAGCCGGCGCGGGCGCCATGGCGCGGACGCAGGAAGGGGCGGGGCCGCCGTGGCGGCTTGCCCGGTGGCGCAATGCTGCGGCGCAGCATACGAATTCCGGGCAAAAAAAACCGGGGCGGATTCGGCCCCGGAGCAACAACGACAAGAGGAGAATGGTGACGCGCCGGCTGCGCCAGCCGCGTACCGTAAAGACAGACCGCAGGCCGCGACAGAAGTTCGAAATTTTTTTCGATTCGTTACGGATCCCGCTGGAAGCCTTGAGCGGCGGGGGCGCGCGCCCCCGTTTCCTCCTCTCGCGGCGATGCTTACTGCTGTGCTGCGCGCAGGTAGATCTCGACGCGGCGGTTTTGCGCACGGCCGGCTTCGGTCGCGTTGTCCGCGATCGGGTTCGACGGGCCCATGCCTTGTGCCGACAGGCGGCCGCCGGCGACGCCGCGCTGCACCAGTGCGTTCACGACGCTCTGTGCGCGGTTCTGCGACAGCGTCTGGTTCAGCTGTGCCGAGCCCGTGCTGTCCGTGTAGCCGACGATCGATGCCGTCA
The DNA here is from genome assembly GCF_052372875.1 of Burkholderia sp. PR2. Taxonomy (NCBI): domain Bacteria; kingdom Pseudomonadati; phylum Pseudomonadota; class Betaproteobacteria; order Burkholderiales; family Burkholderiaceae; genus Burkholderia; species Burkholderia sp. PR2. The sequence goes on along the minus strand of NZ_JBQRWH010000004.1, from coordinate 2,557,109 downwards.
CTTGCGGGTTCTGGTTCAGCGTCGTGGCCAGGTCGTTCAGCAGCGGCGTGAAGGCCGGCGTGATCGCGTACTGGTTCGTCGCGAACGTCACCGAGCTCGGCACGTTCAGCTTCAGCGAGCCGTCCGGCTGCTCGGTCACCTGCGTGCCCGTCTTGGCTGCCGACGGCGCGAGCTTGTTCTTGATCGCTTGCCAGTTGTAACCCGTCACGCCGCCGACCAGTGCGCCGACGCCCGCGCCGATCGCCGCGCCCTTGCCGCCACCGGCCAGCGCGCCGATGCCCGCGCCCAGCGCCGCACCCGTGCCGGTGCCGACGGCCGTATTGCTGCCTTGCTGCGTGGCGCAGCCTGCCAGCAGCGCGCCGGCGAGTGCGAAGACGGACAGGCGAGTCGCGATTTTCATGTTCATCTTGGATTCCTCTCTTGGTTGAACGAGTCGACAACGACGACAAACAACAGTTACGGCTCCCTGCACGGACGCCCGAAAAAGGAAGGGCAGGCCCGTGCCGCGGTAGCCGCCGAGGCGGCCGCATGCCCTGTTCGCCAGCGGGGCTGTTCCGGACAGGGCGACGCATCAGCCTCTACAATATAGGCGGTTAGTGGCCGATTTGGCCCTATAGCATGCCGCACGCGAAGATTGCTCCGACGCGCGCCTTCGCGCAATGGCGTGCAACAGATTCTTTCACTTTTCCCGATTTTCGCAGCGTTATTTGATATTTCTTGACGTTTGCGCGCGAGAAAAACGTTTTCACGGAGTTTCAATGAGCATTGACCGGGCACAAGTCGACGCCGCACTGGCGGCTGTCGTCGACCCCAATACCGGCCGTCCGTACGCGGCGAACAAGGGCGTGCGCAACGTCGCGATCGACGGCGACGTCGTGGCGGTGGACGTGGTGCTCGGCTATCCCGCGCGCAGCCAGCATGACGACGTGCGCGCACGCATTGCCGATGCGCTGAAGGCCGTGCCGGGCGTGCGCGACGCGCGCGTCGCCGTGTCGCAGGAGATCGTCGCGCATACGGTGCAGCGTGGCGTGAAGCTGCTGCCGAACGTGAAGAATATCGTCGCGGTCGCATCGGGCAAGGGCGGCGTCGGCAAGAGCACGACGGCCGTGAACCTCGCGCTCGCGCTCGCCGCGGAAGGCGCGTCGGTCGGCATTCTCGACGCCGACATCTACGGTCCGTCGCTGCCGACCATGCTCGGCATTCACGGCCAGCGCCCCGAGTCGCCGGACAACCAGTCGATGAATCCGCTGGTCGGCCATGGGCTGCAGGCCAACTCGATCGGCTTCCTGATCGAGGAAGACAACCCGATGGTGTGGCGCGGCCCGATGGCGACGTCGGCGCTCGAGCAGCTGCTGCGGCAGACCAACTGGCGCGAGCTCGACTACCTGATCGTCGACATGCCGCCGGGCACGGGCGACATCCAGCTCACGCTCGCGCAGCGCGTGCCGGTGACGGGCGCCGTGATCGTGACGACGCCGCAGGACATCGCGCTGCTCGACGCGAAGAAGGGCCTGAAGATGTTCGAGAAGGTCGGGATTCCGATCCTCGGTATCGTCGAGAACATGAGCATCCATGTCTGCTCGAACTGCGGCCACGAAGAGCACATCTTCGGCGCGGGCGGTGCCGAGCGGATGGCCCGGGATTATGGTGTGAACGTGCTCGGCAGCCTGCCGCTCGACATCGCGATCCGCGAGCGCGCCGACAGCGGCACGCCGACGGTCGTGGCCGAACCGGACGGCGCGCTGGCGCGGCGCTACCGCGATATCGCGCGCGGGGTCGCGCTGGCGATCGCCGAGCGCGCGCGCGATATGACGTCGAAGTTCCCGTCGATCGTTGTTCAAAATACGTAAAACCCTTGCGGGGCGGGGCCTCACGCTGTTTACGGCGCCGCGAGGCGCGGTATCATGGCGACTTTTCCCGGGTCCCTTTACCCGCCCGGCATGGCCGCCGTGTCGAACGGCCGCCAACCGGCATGAGGATCGAATGAACCAACGACATCACGGCGTGCACGCCGGCCGCGCGCGGCGCGCGCTGCTGGCCGCCGCCGCGCTGGGCCTGCTGGCCGGCTGTACCTCTTTTTCCTCGTCGCACGAAAAGCGCGCCGACGCGCAACTGCAGCCGACCGTCGGCTCGCAGGCACGCGGTGCGGTAACGTTCGTCGAACGCCCGGACGGCGTCCAGGTCACGTACAACCTGGCCGGCCTGCCGCCGAACAGCGATTACGCGCTGCAGGTGCACGAGCGCGGCGACTGCAACGCGGGCGACGGCTCGAGCGCCGGCCAGGTGTTCGCGCCGGCAGCCGACCGGCTGCGCGCGGGCGCGCGGGTCGCCGGCGATCTCGGCAACATCCATGCGGATGCGAACGGCGTGGCGGCGGGTTTCATCATCGCGCCCGATCTGGCCCTCGACGGTGTGCGCTCCGCGCTGAATCGCGCGGCGCTGGTGCACCGCGACCCGAGCGACCCGGCGTTTCCGCGGCACGGCGCGGGGCCGGCGCTCGCGTGTGGCGTGATCCGATGACGCACGCCGCATGCGCGGGCCGATGATCGCGTAAAATGTGCGCCTTTCCCGGCCGCGGCCTCGCGGGTCCGGCCCTCACCGACTGTCACGCAGCGTTTCCAGGCGCCCTGTTATGAGCATCAAGTCCGACAAGTGGATTCGGCGCATGGCCGAAGAACACAAGATGATCGAGCCGTTCGTGCCCGATCAGGTTCGCGCGTCCGAGGACGGTCGCAGGATCGTCAGCTACGGCACGTCGAGCTACGGCTACGACATTCGCTGCGCGGACGAATTCAAGATCTTCACGAACATCAATTCGACGATCGTCGATCCGAAGAACTTCGACGAGGGTTCGTTTGTCGATTTCAAGGGCGACGTGTGCATCATCCCGCCGAACTCGTTCGCGCTGGCCCGCACCGTCGAATATTTCCGCATCCCGCGCACCGTGCTCACCGTCTGCCTCGGCAAGTCGACGTACGCGCGCTGCGGGATCATCGTCAACGTGACGCCGTTCGAACCCGAGTGGGAAGGCTACGTCACGCTGGAATTCTCGAATACCACGCCGCTGCCCGCGAAGATCTACGCGAACGAAGGTGTCGCGCAGGTGCTGTTCTTCGAAAGCGACGAAGTGTGCGACGTGTCGTACGCCGATCGCGGCGGCAAGTATCAGGGTCAGCGCGGTGTCACGCTGCCGAAAACCTGATCTGGTTGCATAACGTCTCACCAGTTTCCGGGTGACCGCTGCGCGTGACGCGCCGCGGTCGTTCTTTTTGGAGAATCGCCCATGAAGTTTCGTTTCCCCGTCGTCATCATCGACGAAGATTTCCGCTCCGAGAACATCTCGGGCTCCGGCATCCGGGCGTTGGCCGAAGCGATCGAGAAGGAGGGCGTCGAAGTCCTCGGCCTCACGAGCTACGGCGATCTGACGTCGTTCGCGCAGCAGTCGAGCCGCGCGTCGTGCTTCATCCTGTCGATCGACGACGACGAACTCATGCTCGGCGAAACGGGCCCGGACGGCGAGCTGCCCGAGCTCGCGACCGCGATCATCGAGCTGCGCGCGTTCGTCACCGAAGTGCGCCGCCGCAACGCGGACATCCCGATCTTCCTGTACGGCGAAACGCGCACGTCGCGCCACTTGCCGAACGACATCCTGCGCGAACTGCACGGCTTCATCCACATGTTCGAGGACACGCCGGAGTTCGTCGCGCGCCACATCATCCGCGAGGCGAAGGTCTATCTCGACTCGCTCGCGCCGCCGTTCTTCAAGGAGCTGGTGAAGTACGCGGACGAAGGCTCGTACTCGTGGCACTGCCCGGGCCACTCGGGTGGCGTCGCGTTCCTGAAGAACCCGCTCGGCCAGATGTTCCACCAGTTCTTCGGCGAGAACATGCTGCGCGCCGACGTCTGCAACGCGGTCGACGAACTCGGCCAGCTGCTCGATCACACGGGCCCGGTCGCGGCGTCCGAGCGCAACGCGGCGCGCATCTTCAGCGCGGACCACCTGTTCTTCGTGACCAACGGCACGTCGACGTCGAACAAGATCGTCTGGCATGCGACGGTCGCGCCCGGCGACATCGTGCTGGTCGACCGCAACTGCCACAAGTCGATCCTGCACGCGATCACGATGACGGGCGCGATTCCGGTGTTCCTCACGCCGACGCGCAATCACTTCGGCATCATCGGGCCGATCCCGCGCGACGAATTCAAGCCGGAGAACATCCGCAAGAAGATCGAGGCGAACCCGTTCGCGCGCGAGGCGCTGCGCGAGAACCCGGACATGAAGCCGCGGATCCTGACGATCACGCAGAGCACGTACGACGGCGTCGTCTACAACGTCGAGATGATCAAGGACCTGCTCGGCGACCTGCTCGACACGCTGCACTTCGACGAAGCGTGGCTGCCGCACGCGACGTTCCACGACTTCTACCGCGACATGCACGCGATCGGCGACGGCCGTCCGCGCACGGGCGCGCTCGTGTTCGCGACGCACTCGACGCACAAGCTGCTCGCGGGCATCTCGCAGGCGTCGCAGATCGTCGTGCAGGATTCGGAGAACCGCACCTTCGACAAGCACCGCTTCAACGAGGCGTACCTGATGCACACGTCGACGAGCCCGCAGTACGCGATCATCGCGTCGTGCGACGTCGCGGCCGCGATGATGGAACCGCCGGGCGGCACCGCGCTCGTCGAGGAATCGATCGCCGAGGCGATCGACTTCCGCCGCGCGATGCGCAAGGTCGACGCCGAATACGGCGACGACTGGTTCTTCAGCGTGTGGGGGCCGGACAACCTGTCGGCAGAAGGCATCGGCTCGCGCGAGGACTGGATGCTGAAGCCGAACGACCACTGGCACGGCTTCGGCCCGCTGGCGGAAGGCTTCAACATGCTCGACCCGATCAAGGCGACGATCATCACGCCGGGGCTCGATGTCGACGGCGAGTTCGGCGAAACGGGCATTCCGGCCGCGATCGTCACGAAGTATCTGGCCGAGCACGGGATCATCGTCGAGAAGACCGGCCTGTACTCGTTCTTCATCATGTTCACGATCGGCATCACGAAGGGCCGCTGGAACTCGATGGTGACCGAGCTGCAGCAGTTCAAGGACGACTACGACAACAACCAGCCGCTGTGGCGCGTGCTGCCGGAATTCGTCGCGCAGCATCCGCGCTACGAGCGCGTCGGCCTGCGCGACCTGTGCACGCAGATCCACGACGTGTACCGCGCGAACGACATCGCGCGCCTGACGACGGAAATGTACCTGTCGGACATGGAGCCGGCGATGAAGCCGTCGGACGCGTTCGCGAAGCTCGCGCACCGCAAGATCGACCGCGTGCCGCTCGACGAGCTCGAAGGCCGCGTGACGAGCATCCTGCTCACGCCGTACCCGCCGGGCATCCCGTTGCTGATTCCGGGCGAGCGCTTCAACAAGACGATCGTGAACTACCTGCGGTTCGCGCGCGACTTCAACGAGCGCTTCCCGGGCTTCCACACCGACATCCACGGCCTCGTCGCGGAAGAGGTGAACGGCCGCGTCGAGTACTTCGTCGATTGCGTGCGCGACTGATGGCGACGCAGGGACGAATCCGGACGATGCGTGCGGCGTTGGCCGCGCTCGTCGTCTGGGCGGCAGGGGCGGCCGGGCTGGCGGGCGTGGGTGTCGCACACGCGGAAGTCGCGGCGGCCGATCCGATCGACGTCGCGATGCGGCAGTGTCTCGCGCGGCGCGACCGGTCGTCGACGGCCGGCCAGATCCAGTGTATGGGCGAAGCGCAGCAGCAGTGGCAGGCGGTGATGGACGGCGCGTACCAGCGCCTGTCGAAGAATGCGCCGGCCAACGTGAAGCGCGGCTGGCAGGACAGCCAGCGCCGCTGGGTCACGTGGCGCAAGGATGAAGTTCATCTGCTGAAAGCCGTGTACGACACGACGCGCGGCACCGCGTACGCGATGTCGAGCGCCGACATGCAGTTGCAGCCCGTGCGCGATCGCGCATTGGCGCTGCGCGCGGCGGCCGACCGCTATGCGCTGCCGCCTGCCGCCGTGCCGGTGGCGGCCACGAGCGGTGCGCAAGGCGACACCCAGGGCGGTGCGGGCACGGCGCCGGGCACAGCCGCGCCAGCCGGCGGCAAGCCGGCGAACGCGCCGCGCGATTCGGCGATAAGCCGCGTGCGGCCGTGTGTGCAGGATGCCGCGTGCGAGCACGCGCTGTTCGATTTGAACCGCTATTACCAGAAGCTGCGTCGCAAGATGCCCGCGCATTCGGCCGCGACACTCGTGCGCGCGCAGCGCGCGTGGGTCGCGTTCAGCGATGCGACGGCGCCGCTCGTCGGCGAGGACGGACGCGTCGACCTGATCGGCGCGCGCATCGCGACGATGAAGCGGCTGTCGGAGACGGCCGGCAACAACTGACGATCGCCGCGACGCCGGTCATTCGGCGCGGCAACGGAAAACGGGCACCCGAGGGTGCCCGTTTGCATATGGCGTGCCGCGAGCGGCGCCTACCCGGGCTGCTGCGTGTCCAGGCGGCCGAACCACGACGGCACGAACGCGACCGCATCGTCGAGCGACGCGAGCACGTGCAGGCTCAGCGCGACGATCTCGGGCGTCGGTGCCTTCAGGTCGGGCACGGTGACGACCGATGCGCCTGCGCCGGCGGCCGATTGCGCGCCGAAGTCGCTGTCCTCGAACGCGACGCACGCGTGCGCCGGCACGCCGAGGCGTTCGGCCGCGAGCCGGTACACGGCCGGGTCGGGTTTGCCGCGCGCGACTTCGTCGCCGCCCGCGATCGCGTGGAAGAACGGCAGCACGCCGACCGCGTCGAGCCGCGCACGGATCACGTCGCGCGCGGACGACGATGCGACCGCGCACGGAATGCCGGCCTGCGCGAGCGTCTCGAGCAGCGCCAGTGCGCCGGACTTCAGCGGAAATTTCGGATGAGGTTCGGGCGCGGCGAGCCGTTCGCGCACGAGGGTGCGCACGGCGTCGAACGTGTCGGTGTCGCCGATCAGCCGCGCGAGAATGACCTGGCCCTCGGCGAACGAGCGGCCGACGATCTGCAGGTAGTCGATCTCGGTCAGCACGACGCCGTGCGCGGTCGACACGTCGATCCACGTGTTCATGATGGTCCGCTCGGAATCGATGAGCAGGCCGTCCATGTCGAAGAGCGCGGCGGAGAAGGTCATCGGCGGTATCCGGGAAGCGGGAAGGGCGTCGGGCGGCACGACGGCCGCCCGAGTGAAAGACGGACGCCGAAGGCGCCCGTCCGGGCCGGCAGGCTTACTTGTCGAGCGCGGCGCGAGCGGCCTTGACCGCCGCACGCACTTGATCGGGCGCGGTGCCGCCCGGATGGTTGCGGCTCGCGACCGAACCTTCGAGCGTCAGGTAGCCGAACACGTCGTCGCCGATCAGGTGCGCGACGTTCGGCAGTTCCTGCTTCATTTCGTCGAGCGAGAGGTCGGCGAGGTCGATTCCGCGGTCGTCGCAGATCTTCACCGCGTGCGCGACGGCTTCGTGCGCGTCGCGGAACGGCAGCCCGCGCTTCACGAGATAGTCGGCGAGGTCGGTGGCGGTCGAGAAGCCCTGCAGCGCGGCCGCGCGCATCGCGTCCGGCTTCACCGTGATGCCGGCGACCATCTCGGCGAAGATCCGCAGCGTGTCGGCGACCGTGTCGACCGTGTCGAACAGCGGTTCCTTGTCTTCCTGGTTGTCCTTGTTGTACGCGAGCGGCTGGCCCTTCATCAGCGTGAGGAGCGCCATCAGGTGGCCGTTCACGCGGCCCGTCTTGCCGCGTGCGAGCTCGGGCACGTCCGGGTTCTTCTTCTGCGGCATGATCGAGCTGCCGGTGCAGAAGCGGTCGGCGATGTCGATGAAGCCGACGCGCGGGCTCATCCACAGCACGAGTTCTTCGGAGAAGCGCGACACGTGCGTCATCACGAGCGCGGATGCCGCCGTGAATTCGATCGCGAAGTCGCGATCCGACACCGCGTCGAGCGAGTTCGCGCAGATGCCGTCGAAGCCGAGCGTCTTCGCCACGGCATGACGGTCGATCGGGTAGCTGGTGCCGGCGAGCGCGGCCGCGCCGAGCGGCAGGCGGTTCACGCGGGTGCGGCAGTCGCGCATGCGCTCGGCGTCACGCGTGAACATTTCGACGTACGCGAGCAGGTGATGGCCGAACGTGACCGGCTGCGCGACCTGCAGGTGCGTGAAGCCCGGCATGATCGTGTCCGCATTCTTTTCAGCGAGGTCGATCAGCGCGCCGCGCAGGTCGTTCAGGAGGCCGCCGATGCGGTCGATCTCGCCGCGCAGCCACAGACGGATGTCGGTCGCGACCTGATCGTTGCGCGAGCGGCCCGTGTGCAGGCGCTTGCCGGCGTCACCGATCAGCGCGGTCAGGCGCGCCTCGATGTTCAGGTGGACGTCCTCGAGATCCAGCTGCCATTCGAATTCGCCGCGCTCGATCTCGCCCTTGATCTGCGTCATCCCGCGTTCGATCGCGGCGAGGTCGTCGGCGCTGATGATCTTCTGCGCCGCGAGCATGCTCGCGTGCGCGAGCGAGCCGGCGATGTCGACGAGCGCGAGGCGCTTGTCGAAAAACACCGACGACGTGTAGCGCTTGACCAGCTCCGACATCGGTTCCGAGAAGCGGGCCGACCAGGCCTCGCCCTTTTTGTGCAGTTGGGACGTCATGGCGATTCTTCGAAGGGGAGTTGGGCGGCGTGCGCCGCCGAGGGAATCCCGCAATTCTAGCATTCGCGGGGCTGGCGGCCGGCGCGCGCGTCGGCCGCGAACGGGCGCGGATTACCGGGGGCCGCAGGTCAGCGGTCCGATCCGCGGCAGCGTGCCGTCGTCCGGGCGCCGGTACGCGAATTCGACGGCGCAGTCGCGGCCGCCGCCCGAGATTTCGAGGTGATTGTTCTGGACGAGGCCGTCGACGAAGGTCAGGCCGTCGTAGCCGACGATCGTGCGCTGGCCGCTTTCGACGTGGCGAACGTCGAGGCCGGGCGGCAGCGGCGTGCCGTCCGGCGCGCGCAGCGTCTGCGCATCGATCACCGCGACGATCAGCTTCTGAGCCGCCTCAATCGCGCACGAGCACGACCAGCTTCAGGTCTTCGCGGTGCGCGGGCTTCAGCGTGATCTGCTGGTACACGAGCCGGCCGTCGACCGGATGGTCGAACTCGCGCAGGCCGCCTTCGCGCTCGAACACGTCCTGCGACGCCCAATACTGCGCGAATGCATCGCTGCCGGCCATCAGCGCGTCGATCAGCGCGCGGGTCGGCGCATCGGCGAGGTGGCGGATCGAGTCGGCGCGGAATTCGGCCGCGAGCCGGCGCGCGCGGGTTTCCCAGTCGACGATCAACGTGCGCGCGGCCGGCGCCATGAACGTGAAGCGCAGCAGGTTGCGGTCGTGCTCGCCGTCGAGCCAGCCCGTGAACAGCGCTGCGGCCGGCGCGTTCCATGCGAGCGCGTTCCATTGCCGGTCGAGCACATATGCAGGCGTGGCGATCGCGGCGACGGTCGCCGCGAGCGTGGGCGGCAGGTCGCCAGCCGCGACATCGGGCTCGGCCGGATCGCGCTGCGCGGCCAGTTCGAACAGGTACGCGCGTTCGGCCTTCGACAGTTGCAGCGCGACGGCGATCCGCGCGAGCGCATCGGCCGACGCCGACACCGGGCGGCCCTGCTCGATCCACGTGTACCAGGTCGGGCTGACGCCGCACAGCTGCGCGACTTCCTCGCGCCGCAGCCCCGGCGTGCGGCGGCGTGGGCCGGGCGGCAGGCCGACGGCCTGAGGCGACAGCCGTTCGCGATGCGCGCGGATGAATTCGCCGAGGGCGCGGGCGGGTGTGGCGTCGAGCGGCGGGGTGGGGGCGGAGGACGGCTGGTTCATGCGGAAACGGCTGAAACGACAAAAAGGGGCGCGCGACGCGCGGCGTAGATCGGGCCGGAAATCAGGCAGGTGTAACAAATACCAGAATAACTGCTTAACTTGTACTGGTACAAGCGCGGCCCTATTGTAGCGATTCGCGCGCTGGCAGGCAGCGGGCGTCCCACCCAACGAAGGAGCGAACGATGAAACACCACGACCAGGTCGCCGACGCATTCGGCACGACGGCCGCCGCCTACCTGACGAGCACGGTCCACGCGACGGGCGCCGATCTGCAGGCACTGGCAGACGCCGTGCGCGCGACGCCCGACGCCGCGGTGCTCGATCTCGGTTGCGGTGCGGGCCATGCGAGCTTCGCGGTCGCGCCGCACGTGCGCGACGTGGTCGCCTACGATCTCGCGGCGCCGATGCTCGCGACCGTTGCCGCCGCCGCGCGCGAGCGCGGGCTCGCGAACATCCGCACGCAGCAGGGGCCGGCTGAACGGCTGCCGTTCGAAGCCGGCACTTTCGACTGGGTAATCAGCCGGATGAGCGCGCACCACTGGCACGACGTGAGCGCTGCGCTTGCGGAGGTGCGTCGCGTGCTGAAGCCGGGCGGCCGCGTGCTGGTGATCGATATCGCGGGCAACGATCATCCGCTGCTCGACACGTATCTGCAGGCCGCCGAAGTGCTGCGCGACGCGTCCCACGTGCGCGACTACCGTGCCGACGAATGGCTCGCGATGTTCCGCGGCGCCGGGTTCGACGCGCACGTGCAGAGCCGCTGGCGCCTGCCGATCGATTTCGACACATGGGTCGAGCGCATCCGCACGCCGGCCGACAGCGTCGCGGGCATCCGCGCGCTGTGGGCGCATGCGCCAGACGAGGTGCGCGGCTACTACGCAGTGCAGCCGGACGGGTCGTTCGAGCACGACGCGCTGCTGATCGACGCGCAATGAGCGTATGGGGCGACACGGCGGCCGGCGCCGTCGTGCCGTTCCACGCGAAAAAGCCGCGATACGCGTGGTTGCGTATCGCGGCTTTCGTTTTGCGGCGCGCGTTTCGCAACGCCGGCGCGGCGCGGAGCAGGCCCGCGCCGCGCACGGATCAGCCCGTATTGCGCAGGCCGGCCGCGATCCCGTTGATGGTCAGGTGAATCCCGCGGCGCAGCCGCGCGTTCGTGTCGCCCGCGCGGTGACGCTTGATCAGCTCGACCTGCAGGTGGTTCAGTGGATCGAGATACGGGAAGCGGTTCTTGATCGAGCGCGCGAGCAGCGGGTTGGTCGCGAGGCGGCCAGCGTGCCCGGTGATTTCCGCGAGCGCCTGCGACGTGCGCTCCCATTCCGCGACAATCCGCTCGAACACGTGCTTGCGCAGCTTGCGGTCGGCGACCAGCTGCGCATAGCGCGACGCGACCGCGAGATCGGTCTTCGCAAGCACCATGTCCATGTTCGACAGCAGGTTCGCGAAGAACGGCCACGTCTTGTTCATCTTCTTGAGCAGCGTCAGGCGCTTCGTGCGTTCGGCCGCGTCCGGCGCGCCGTCGAGATACGCGCTCACCGCGCTGCCGAAGCCGTACCAGCCCGTCAGCAGCAGTCGGCACTGGCCCCACGAGAAGCCCCACGGAATCGCACGCAGGTCTTCGATCCTGCGATTCTTCGGATCCTGCAGCTTGCGCGAGGCCGGGCGGCTGCCGATGTTCAGCTCGGCGATCTCGGTGATCGGCGTCGACGAGAAGAAGTAGTCGGTGAAGCCGGGCGTTTCGTAGACGAGCGCGCGATACGACGCCATCGCGGCGTCGGACAGCGTCTGCATCGCGGCTTCGAACGCGGGCAGCTGCGCGGGCGCGTTCGATTGCGGCAGCAGCGACGCCTCGAGCGTCGCGGCGACCACGGTCTCCAGGTTGCGCCGGCCGATCTCGGGGTTCGCGAACTTGCTCGCGATCACCTCGCCCTGTTCCGTCAGGCGGATCTGGCCGTTCACGGTGCCCGGCGGCTGCGACAGGATCGCCTGGTAGGTCGGGCCGCCTCCGCGGCCGACCGTGCCGCCGCGGCCATGGAACAGCCGCAGCGTGATCTTGCGTTCGCGGAACAGGTCGACGAGCGCGAGCTCCGCGCGATACAGCTCCCAGTTCGATGTCAGGAAGCCGCCGTCCTTGTTGCTGTCCGAGTAGCCGAGCATCACTTCCTGCTCGGCACCCTGGTGCGCGATCAGCGCGTCGATGCCCGGCAGTGCGAAGTATTCGCGCATGATGCGCGCAGCATCGCGCAGGTCCGGGATCGTCTCGAACAGCGGAATCACCATCAGGCCATTGCGCGCGCTGTCGTGAGCGGCGCCGAATGCGCCTTCGAGCAGCCCGGTTTCCTTCTGCAGCAGCAGGACTTCGACGAGGTCGCTGACCGTCTCGGTGTGCGAAATGATGTAGTTGCGTACCGCACGCGGGCCGAACTGCGCACGCACCTCGCGTGCCTTCTCGAACACGCCCAGCTCGCTTTGCGCGAGCGCCGAGTATTCGATGTACGGCGAGCGCAGCGGGCGCGGATCGGCCAGCGCGGCAAGCAGCGCGATCAGCTTGTCGTCCTCGGAGAGCGACGCGTAGTCCGCATGTACGCCGGCACGCGCGAACAGCTCGGCGACCACGGCTTCGTGGATGTCGGAGCTCTGGCGCAGGTCGATGCTCGCGAGATGGAATCCGAACACTTCGGCCGCGCGCACGAGCGGTGCGAGGCGCGGCGCGGCGAGCGACGTGCCGTGGTGTTCGTCGAGCGAGGCGGTCAGCACCTTGAGGTCGGCGACGAAGGCTTCGGAATCGGCGTAGGGCACCGCGCGCACCGGCGGCGCGCCGCGGCCGGCGCTGCGCACCGGCACCGTGCCTTCGCCCAGTCGTACGCGCGCGCTTGCGGCGAGCCGTGTGTAGATGCCGATCAGCGCACGGCGATACGGTTCGTCGACACGGTGCGGCGACTGGTCGGGCGACGCGGCCGCGAGCGCTTTCACGGCGTCGTTCGCGCCGACCAGCAGGTTCGACACCGACAGCTCGGCGCCGAGCTTGTGCACCTGTTCCAGATAGTGTTCGAGAATCACCGCGGACTGGCGGTTGATCGCTTCTTCGAGCGTCGGGGCGGTCACGTTCGGGTTGCCGTCGCGGTCGCCGCCGATCCAGCTGCCCATCTGGAAGAATGCGGGCACGCGCGCGGACAGGCCGTGCTCGGCGAGCGCGGCCTCGATGTCGCCATACAGCGCGGGCAGTTCGTCAAGGAACGTCGCGCGGTAGTACGACAGCGCGTTCTCGATCTCGTCGCCGACCGTCAGGCGCGCGTCGCGCAGCATGCGGGTCTGCCACAGCGCGGTCACGCGTGCGCGCAGCATCGATTCGTTGTACGAGCGTTCGCGCGCCGTCAGCGGCTGGTCGCGCTCGGCGAGCAGGCGCGCGATGTCGTGCTGCGCGTCGAGGATGCTCTTGCGCTGCACTTCGGTCGGATGCGCGGTCAGCACCGGCACGATCAGCGCATCGTCGAAGAAGCGCTGCAGCAGGCGCTTCGACGCGTTGCCGGTCGTCTTCAGCTGCTCGAGCGCATACGCGACGGTGCCGGGCTGTGCCGCGGATCCGGCCAGCGCGTGGATGCGGCGGCGGCGGTTGTGATGGCGGTCTTCCGCGATGTTCGCCAGATGCGAGAAATAGCTGAACGCGCGCACGACGCTCACCGTCTGCTCCGGCGTCAGCTTGCGCAGCTTCTTCTCCAGCGTTTGTGCCGCCTCGCTGTCGTCCTCGCGGCGAAACTTCACCGCCGTCTGGCGAATGGTCTCGACGACGTCGAACACGGTGTCGCCTTCCTGTTCGCGCACGACGTCGCCGAGCAGGCGGCCGAGGTAGCGGATGTCCTCGAACAGCGGACCGTCCTTGTCCTCGCGCGTGCGGGCGCCGGGCTTCGCCGCGCCGGCCTTGCGGGCAGCCGGGCCGGCGGCCTTGGTCGCGCGTTTTGTCTGACGTATCGGGTCTTTCGGTTTCGTTGCCGGTTTCGCACGGCCGTTCGCGGCGGTGGCGATGGAGCCCGTCTGGGCGTCGGAGGAGGGCAAGGCAGCATTGCGGCGCGCCGTACGCGCCGATCCGGAAGACTTCACGATGGGTTTCCTTGGGAAAGCTCGAGTCAAAAGGGACTGCGGGGACTACGGAAACTACGGGAACTGCGGTCAAGCAACCAGCTACGTGCGGCACATCCGCGCATCGGTGTCGCCGCCGGCGCCGAAGCGCGGCGGGCGCAGGCGCCGGGCCCGGGCGGGCCGGGGCGTGCGTGCTACCATTGTTCGATCTTCAATCCCGTCCTTCGATTGTTCCTGCAATGAATTCCGAGATCTCTTCGGCACAATCCCCCGTGACGCTGACGATTGCCTCGCGCGAGAGCCGCCTGGCGATGTGGCAAGCCGAACATGTGCGTGATGCGCTGCGCAAATTATATCCAGCTTGTGACGTGAAAATCCTCGGGATGACGACCCGTGGCGATCAGATTCTCGATCGTACGCTGTCGAAGGTCGGCGGCAAGGGCCTGTTCGTGAAGGAGCTGGAGAATGCGCTCGCCGACGGTCGCGCCGACCTGGCCGTGCATTCGCTGAAGGATGTGCCGATGGCGCTTCCCGACGGCTTCGCGCTCGCCGCGATCATGGAGCGCGAGGATCCGCGCGACGCGTTCGTGTCGAACGACTACGCGTCGCTCGACGCGCTGCCTGCCGGTGCGGTCGTCGGCACGTCGAGCCTGCGACGAGAGGCGATGCTGCGTGCGCGTTATCCGCACCTGAACGTGCTGCCGCTACGCGGCAACCTCGACACGCGCCTGTCGAAGCTCGATCGCGGCGACTATGCGGCGATCATTCTCGCGGCCGCGGGCCTGAAGCGCCTTGGCCTCGAAGCGCGAATCCGCGCGCTTATCGGCGTCGAGGACAGCCCGCCGGCCGCCGGCCAGGGCGCGCTCGGCATCGAAATTGCCGCGCGTCGTACGGACGTGGCCGGATGGCTCGCGCCGCTGCACGACCCGCGGACCGCGCTCGCGGTCGAGGCCGAGCGGATGGTGTCGCGCGCGCTCGGCGGCAGCTGCGAGGTGCCGCTCGCCGCCCACGCGGTGTGGCGCGCGGGCGAGTTGTACCTGACGGGCCGCGTGTCGACGACCGACGGACAGCGCGTGCTGACCGCCGAGGAGTGCGGTGCCGTCATGACCGTCGCCGATGCGATCGCGCTCGGCCGCGCGGTGTCCGACGAGCTCGAGGCGCAAGGCGCGCGCGACATCGTCAACGCACTGCTCGCCGGCTCGCAGGCCGGCAAGGGCGACGCCTGATGGCGGGCGGCGCGCGCGGGTTCACCGCCGTCCTGACGCGCCCGGACGGCCAGTCGGCCGCGCTTGCGGCCCAACTGGCCGAGGCCGGTTGCGACGTGCTCGAATTCCCGCTGATCGACATCGCGCCGGTCGACGATCCGGTGCCGCTCGACGCCGCGTTCGCGGCGCTTGGGCGTTACGCGCTCGTGATCTTCGTGTCGCCGAACGCGATCGACCGCGCGCTCGCGCAGTACGGCGCGATCTGGCCGAATGCGCTGCCGGTCGGTGTCGTCGGCCCCGGCAGCGTCGCGGCGCTCGCGCGCCACGGCATCGCGGCGCCCGCGCATCGCGTGATCGCACCGCAGGCGCTCGCCGATGACGGCGTCCCGCATTACGATTCGGAACACCTGTTCGCGAGCATCGAGACCGCGTTCGGCGGCGCGCATGCGCTCGCCGGCCAGCGCGTGCTGATCGTGCGCGGCGACGGCGGTCGCGAATGGCTCGCCGAGCGGCTGCGCGAAGCCGGCGCGGAGGTCACGCTGGTCGCCGCGTACCGGCGCGTGGTGCCCGAGCCGCGCATCGGCGCGTGGGAGCGCGTGCATGCGCTGCTCGCCGGCGCGCCGCACGCGTGGCTCGTCACGAGCTCGGAGGGCGTGCGCAACCTGCACGAACTCGCGCGCACGCATCTGAATGACGTCGAGATCGAGGCGCTGAAGCATGCGCCGCTCGTGACGCCGCACCCGCGCATCGAGCAGACCGCGCGCGCACTGGGTTTTGATAGGATTACGCTGACCGGCGCGGGCGATGAGCGCATCGTCCGCGCGTTTCGAACGATGGCCGACGAGGCCGTCCAACCGGCGACAGCCGCACCGGTGACTAAACGCATGACAGATACCAACGATTCCAAAGGCGTCGCTTCCCAGCCGGCCGCTGCATCCGCACCGCCGTCCAGTCCTCCTTATCTCGCGTCCGAACCGCATGCGCGCCGCGGTGGCAGCGCGGCGCTGTGGTTCGTCGTCGTCGTGCTCGGCTGCGCGGCGGGTGTGGGCGGCTATGCGCTGAACCGCAAGGTCGACCGGCTCGACGATTCGTTCGTCGCGCGCCAGAAGGCGCTCGATGCGCAGACGGCCGAGACCCGTACGAAGACGGAGCAGGCGCTCGCGAGCACGCATCAGGTCGACACGCAGCTCGCGCAGCTCGACGGCAAGCTCGCCGACGCGCAGAGCGCGCAGCAGGCGCTGCAGCAGCAATACCAGGACCTGTCGCGCAACCGCGACGCCTGGATGCTCGAGGAAGTCGACCAGATGCTGTCGAGCGCGAGCCAGCAACTGCAGCTGACGGGGAACACGCAACTCGCGCTGATCGCGCTGCAGAATGCCGATGCGCGCCTCGCGACGTCCCAGAGCGCGCAGGCCGTCACGGTGCGCAAGGCGCTCGCGCAGGACATCGAGAAGCTGAAAGCCGCACCGTCGGCCGACCTCACGGGCCTCGCGATCAAGCTCGACGACGCGATCGCGAAGATCGACGCGCTGCCGCTGTCGGGCGAGGCGATCGTCCCGCACGCGGCGCCGAAGGCCGTGCCGGCCGATACCGCGTCGTCGGCTGCGGCCGTGGCCGGCGAGCCGCGCTGGAAGGTGTGGTGGCATGACTTCTCGGCGGGGCTCGGCCAGCAGCTGAAGGGGCTCGTGCAGGTGCGCCGGATCGACAACGCCGACGCGATGCTCGCGTCGCCCGACCAGGGCTACTTCGTGCGCGAGAACGTGAAGCTGCGCCTGCTCACCGCGCGGCTGTCGCTGCTCGCGCGCAATGACGGCGCGATGAAGGCCGACCTGCATGCGGCGCAGGCCGCGCTCGGCAAGTATTTCGACCAGGCATCGAGGGACACGCAAACCGTCGAGGATCTGCTCAAGCAGGTCGACGGCGCATCGCTGACGGTCGCCGTGCCGAACCTGAACACGAGCCTGAACGCCGTTCAGCAGTTCAAGAGTCGGGGGTAACGATGACGCTTCGAGGAATCGTCTGGCTCGCGATCCTGTTCGCGATCGCCGCGGCACTCGCCACCGTCGGCCGTTTCGACGCGGGGCAGGTGCTGCTCGTCTATCCGCCGTACCGGGTCGACGTGTCGCTGAACCTGTTCGTGATCTCCATCGTCGTGTTGTTCATCGTCGTGTACGCGCTGCTGCGCATCGTGCGCAACATCTGGCGCATGCCGCAGCGGGTCGCCGCCTATCGTGCGCGTTCGCGCAACGAGAAGGCACAGGCGTCGCTGCGCGATGCGATCGCGAACTTGTACGCGGGCCGCTTCTCGCGCGCCGAGAAGGCCGCGCGCGACGCGCTCGCGGTCGATGCGAACCAGGGCGCCGCAAGTCTCGTCGCGGCGACCGCCGCGCACCGGATGCACGAGTACACGCGCCGCGACGACTGGCTGTCGAAGGTCGACGCGCCGGAATGGCAGGATGCACGGCTGCTCGCCGCGGCCGACATGCGCGCGGATGCGCGCGATGCCGACGGTGCGCTCGCCGCGCTGGCCGACCTGCAGGCGGGCGGCAAGCGCATCCATGCGCAGCAGGTCGCCCTGCGCGCGCAGCAGCAGTTGAAGAACTGGGCCGAGGTGCTGAAGCTCGCGAAGGCGCTCGAGAAGCGCGAGGCGCTGCATCCGGCTGCGGCCGTGCGGCTGCGCCAGCAGGCGGCGGAGAATCTGCTGCGCGAACGCCGGCATGACCCGGACGCGCTGCTCGAGGTGTGGCAGTCGCTGTCGCCGCTCGAGCGCCAGTCGCCGCGCCTGGCCGATCTCGCGGCCGACCTGCTGGTGACGCTCGAGCGCCGCACCGAAGCGCGCCGCATCGTCGAGGACGCGCTCGCGCACAACTG
Organism: Burkholderia sp. PR2; assembly: GCF_052372875.1. Taxonomy (NCBI): domain Bacteria; kingdom Pseudomonadati; phylum Pseudomonadota; class Betaproteobacteria; order Burkholderiales; family Burkholderiaceae; genus Burkholderia; species Burkholderia sp. PR2. Next base: position 2,539,076 of record NZ_JBQRWH010000004.1, on the reverse strand, counting down.
GGATGCGCGCCTGCTGCGCCGCTATCCGGATACGGCCGGCGGCGATGCGTTGCCGCTGATCCAGAAGGCCGAAGGGTGGAAGAAGGATCACCCGGACGATGCCGACCTGCTGTTCGCGCTTGGCCGTCTCTGCCAGCAGCAGCAGCTGTGGGGCAAGGCGCAGTCGTTCCTCGAAGCCGCGTTGAAGCAGGCCGACAACGAGGCGCTGAAGGTGCGTGCGCACCGTGCGCTCGCACGCCTGTTCGAGCATCTTGGCGAAACCGACAAGGCGGCGAAGCACTACCGCGAAAGCGCGCTCGCGATCACCGTGGTCTGACGCGGCGGCGCTTGCCCGCCGCGCGTAAAAAAGCCCCGAACGCCAACCGGCCTTCGGGGCTTCTTCATGCATTGCCCTGCGGCAGGCACGTCGTCACGTGCCGCGTCACTTGTCGACGAGCCGCTTCGGCACCGACAGCGCGAGCAGCCCGCCGAGCACGAGGAACCCGGCGAGCATGTACATGCCCGCGTCGTTGGCGCCCGTGACCTGCTTGAGCCAGCCCATCAAGTACGGGCTCAGGAAGCCCGCGAGGTTGCCGATCGAGTTGATCATCGCGATGCCCGCTGCGGCTGCCGCACCGCCGAGGAACGCGGTCGGCAGGCTCCAGAACAGCGGCAGCGTCGTCAGGATGCCCATCGTCGCGAGCGTGAGGCCGAGCATCGCGAGCGCCGTCTGGTGCGCCCATATCACCGACAGCACGAGCCCGAGCGCGCCGAACGCGGCCGGAATCGCAAGGTGCCAGCGTCGTTCGCGCCGCTTGTCCGCGCTGCGCGCGATCAGAATCATCGCGACCACCGCCGCCGCATACGGAACCGCCGACAGCAGGCCGATCATGAAGGTGTCGGTCACGCCGGTCGCCTTGATGATCGTCGGCAGCCAGAAGCCGACGCCGTACAGTCCCATCACGAACGAGAAGTAGATGAGCGCCATCAGCCATACGCGCGGGCTCGCCATTACCGCGCCGAGCGGCAGGTCTTCCTTGGTCGCTTCCTCCGCGTCGACGTTGCGCGCGAGCAGCGCCTTTTCGTCGTCGGTGAGCCATTTGGCCTTCGCGATCCGGTCGTCGAGCGCGAAGAATACGAGCACGCCGGCCAGCACCGACGGGATCCCTTCGAGCAGGAACAGCCATTGCCAGCCGTGCCAGCCGCTCACGCCGTTGAACGCCTTCAGGATGAAGCCGGAGAGCGGCCCGCCGATCACGCCGGACAAGGCGACTGCCGTCATGAAGAACGTCGTCATCCGGCCGCGCCGGTGCGCGGGATACCAGTAGGTGAGGTACAGGATCACGCCGGGGAAGAAGCCGGCTTCGGCGACGCCGAGCAGGAAGCGCATCACGTAGAACATCGCGGGCGTCGTGACGAACATCGTCAGGATCGAGATCACGCCCCACGTCGCCATGATGCGCGCGATCCAGACGCGCGCGCCGACCTTGTGCAGGATGATGTTGCTCGGCACTTCGAACAGGAAGTAGCCGAAGAAGAAGATCCCGGCGCCGAGCCCGTAGACCGTGTCGCTGAGATTCAGGTCGCTCGCCATCTGCAGCTTCGCGAAGCCGACGTTCACGCGGTCGAGATACGCGACCACGTAGCACAGCAGCAGGAGCGGCGTGAGCCGCCAGGACACCTTGCGGTAGGTTGCTTCCTCGAATGCGCCGGACGAGCCCGGCAGCGACTGCGTCGATGTTGCCATGTTGTCTCCAGTTCTTGTCGTTGTCCGGAGCCGGCGCGTCGGCGCCCGATCCGGTCGTGCGAAGCAATGATGATGCTTGGATGCGGCGCCGGCCGGCGATGCCGGTGCACGCAATTACGGTGGTGCGGCTAGATGCAGCGCCCGCCGTCGACTTCGAGGCAGACGCCGGTGATGAACTCGGCTTCGTCGGACGCGAGGTACAGCGCCGCGTTCGCGATGTCCTGCGGCGTCGAGAAGCGGCCGAGCGGAATCGTCGCCAGGAACCGGCGGCGATTCTCCGGTGTGTCCTCGCAGCCCATGAACTCGGTCATCAGGGCCGTCTCGCCGAGCACCGGGTTGATGCAGTTCACGCGGATCCGGTCGGCGCCGAGCTCGGCCGCGAGCGACTTGCTCGCGGTGATCATCGCGCCCTTCGTGCTGTTGTACCAGACGAGGCCCGGGCGCGGCCGCACGCCGGCCGTCGACGCGACGTTCACGAACACGCCGCCGCCCTGGGTGCGGAAATACGGCACGAACGTCTGCACGCTCCAGAACAGGCTCTTCATGTTGACGGCATACACGCGGTCGAACTCGGCTTCCGTCACGTCGAGGACCGGCTTGTTGCGGTGCGTGGTGCCGGCGTTGTTCACGACGATCTGCACCGAATGGAAATCGTCGAGCGCGGCCTGGAGCAGTGCGCGCCAGTCGGTGTCCTTCGACACGTCGCCCGCGACCGCGATCGCCTTGCCGCCCGCCAGCGCGATCTCGCTCGCGACGCGCTCGGCCGCCGCGCCGTTCAGGTCGTTGACGACGACGTTCGCGCCTTCTCGTGCATAGGTCTTCGCGATTCCCTCGCCGAAGCCTGAACCGCCGCCCGTGACGATGGCCGTCTTGCCGCTCAGCCGCATGATGTGTCTCCTGTGTTGGAATCGTGCGTGGTATTTCGGTGCGCGGCCGGTCGTGGCCGGCCGCGTTTGTCTGGTTCAGCCGTGCCGGATCGCGATCGTCTTCAGCGCGGTGAAGCCGTATAGCGCCTCGAAGCCTTTCTCGCGACCATGCCCCGAGTGGCCGACGCCGCCGAACGGCAGCTCGACGCCGCCGCCCGCTCCGTAGTTGTTGACGAAGACCTGCCCCGCGCGCAGGCGGCGCGCGAGACGCAGCTGGCGTGCGCCGTCGCGGGTCCAGATGCCCGCGACGAGGCCGTACGGCGTGCCGTTCGCGAGCGCAATCGCTTCGTCTTCGTCGACGAAACGCATTGCGGCGAGCACCGGGCCGAACACTTCCTCCTGCGCGAGGCGGTGCGATGGCGGCACGTCGCGCAGCAGCGCGGGGGCCTGGTAGAAGCCGCTTTCGGGCGCCTCGGCGACGACCTGGCCGTGCGCGGCCATCGGAATGCCGTCGTGCTGCGCGTCGGAGAGGAAATCCCACACGCGCTGTTGCTGCTTCGCGTTGATCAGCGGGCCGCAGTCGAGATCCGCGCGGCTCGGGCCGACCCGCAGCCCGTTGAAGGCGGTGGCGAGCCGTTCGACGAGCGGTTCGTAGACCGCGCGCTCGATCAGCACGCGGCTGCCGGCCGAGCAGGTCTGCCCGCCGTTCTGCACGATCGCCGACACGAGCACGGGCAGCGCCGCGTCGAGATCGGCGTCGGCGAACACGATCTGCGGCGACTTGCCGCCGAGCTCGAGCGTGACGGGGACATGGTTCTCGGCGGCCATCTGCGTGACCAGCTTGCCGGTCGCGGGCGAGCCCGTGAACGAGATGTGGTCGATGCCGGGATGGCGCGCAAGCGCGGCGCCGGCTTCATGGCCGTACCCGGTGACGACGTTCAGCGCACCGGAGGGCAGCCCGGCTTCGGCGGCCAGCTCGGCCACGCGCAGCACGGACAGGCACGCATCCTCGGCCGGCTTCACGACGCATGCGTTGCCGGCCGCGAGCGCCGCGCCGACGCTGCGCCCGAAGATCTGCATCGGGTAGTTCCACGGCACGATGTGGCCGGTGACGCCGTGCGGCTCGCGCACCGTCAGCACCGTGTATCCGGCCTGATAGGGGAGGGTCTCGCCGTGCAGCTTGTCGGCGGCGCCCGCGTAGAACTCGAAGTAGCGTGCGAGCGCGGCGGCGTCGGCACGCGCCTGCTTCAACGGCTTGCCGGTGTCGCGCGCCTCGATCGCGGCGAGTTCCTCGAGGTGGTCGGCGACGCGCGCGGACAGCCGCATCAGCACGCGGCCGCGCTCGGCGGCGCTCGCCGCGCCCCACGGGCCCGAGAACGCGTCGCGGGCCGCCGCGACCGCGCGCTCGATGTCGGGCGCGGTGCCGCGCGCGATCGTTGCGAATGGCTGGCCGTCGGATGGGTCGACGACCGGAATCGTCTCCAGTTGCGCGGGCAACGTCCATTCGCCCGCGATGAAGTGCTTCGCCTCTTCCATGCCTGCTCCTGTCGACCCGAGTTAGCGCTTTAGCGCTTACTCGGGTCCCATGCTTCGCGGTCGATCCGAGTTAGCGCTTCAGTACTTACTCGGGTCCCATGCTTCGCGGTCGATCCGAGTTAGCGCTTCAGTACTTACTCGGGTCCCATGCTTCGCGGTCGATCGGACTTGGCGTTTCAGCGCTTGGTCCGGTCCCATGCAAATCTGTCGGTGCTTCAGCGGTTCCCGGATTCCATGAACGTCGCCCGTGGTTCGGCGGCCGGACATCCGGAACGATTATCGCGCCGATCGTCATCCGGACGCCACCGGTCGATTGGCTATAATGGCGCATTCCCTGCGGGGACGCCCGCGGCGGTGCATCGGCCGCGGCGCCCTGTCCTGAATTCCCATCGACCAACAGAGAGCGCTATGAGCTTCAATCATGTTCCGGCCGGCAAGGACCTGCCGCACGATTTCAACGTGATCATCGAGATCCCCGCGCAAAGCGATCCGGTGAAGTACGAGGCGGACAAGGAGCTGGGTCTCCTCGTCGTCGACCGCTTCATCGGCACGGGCATGCGCTACCCGGTGAACTACGGCTACATCCCGCAGACGCTGTCGGGCGACGGCGATCCGGTCGACGTGCTGGTGATCACGCCGTTCCCGCTGCTGGCCGGCTCGATCGTGCGTTCGCGCGTGCTCGGCATGCTGCAGATGACCGACGAGTCGGGCGTCGACGCTAAGCTCGTCGCCGTGCCGCACGACAAGGTCTGCCCGATGACGGCGAACCTGAAGTCGATCGACGACGTGCCCGAGTACCTGAAGGACCAGATCAAGCACTTCTTCGAGCAATACAAGGCGCTCGAGAAGGGCAAGTGGGTGAAGGTCGAAGGCTGGGCCGGCATCGACGCCGCGCACAAGGAAATCGCCGACGGCGCCGCGAACTACAAGAAGTAAGCCGGCAGGCCGGCCTCGCGGCCGGTTCGTTCGGAACGCAAGCCGCGCGTGTCTCCTCAGGAGGCCGCGCGGTTTTGTTTTGCGCGCGGGATGGCGTGTGCGAGGGTTTTCTTGCGCGCCGCAGCGGGCTGGGCGCCCGCACTTGCCGCAGTCTTCGCACGTTTCGCTTCCGTTGCGCGGCGTGCGGGGGCAACGGGGGCAACGGGGGGCGCGACGGCCTCGATGATTTCGGCGGCGCCCCTCCTTGCCGACGAACGCCCGCGCGCCGGGGCGGAAGCAGGGGCGGCGCGTCCGTCCGCGGCGGGCTTGCCGCCGGCTGCCGCCGCTTTCCGTTTGGGCGATGCGTTCGTGACCGGCTTGCCCCGTTTTGCCGGCGTGCCGCGCGAGGCGGTCTTTTTCCCTTCCGTATCGTCGGCGGTCCTGGCACGTTTCAAGGTGACCGGCGAGGCTTTTGCCGACGTTGGTGCCGTTGCGGCTCGTGCGTGCTTCGGGGTTTTCGCGGCCCCGGGCTTTTTTCCGGTAGTTCCGCTCTTCGCGGCTTTATCGCGAGCCCCTCTGGTTTCGGCCGGCTCGTTCGCAATGTCGGCGCGCTTCGCCTTCACCTTCTTCCTTCCGCGTGTGCCGTCCTGCGGCTCGGCGGCGTCGACGTTTCCGTCGAGCGACATCCCGGCCGGCAACACCGATTCGAGCGTCCTGATCCCGGCCGCCAGCTCGCGTTTCTGCGCGGCCGTGAGCCGCTTCACCCAGTACTCGGCGCGCGATGCGATCGACCGGTCGGGCAGCGGGAACGATGCGAGCACGGCGCGCGGCTTGCGCGAGCGCGTATAGCGCGCGCCCTTGCCGGACGCATGCTCGTCGAAGCGCGCGGCGACGTCGGTCGTGATGCCCGTGTAGACGCTGTCATCGGCGCACTCGATCAGATACAGAAACCAGGACATGGGAAGGCGGCGGGATGCGAAGCCGTCAGTGTCTCAGAAATGGCGTGCGTCAACGCCACCGATCGCCGTGACCGTCGCGCAAGCGGCTCGTCGGCTGGATGAAGATTGCGCTGCAGCCGGGCGAGGCGCGCACCGTCAGCATCGCGGTGCCGGCGCAGCGCTTCGCGGTCCGGGATGCGAATGCGCACGCGTGGCGGATCGGTGCAGGCAGTTGCGGGCTGTCGGCGGCCGCGTCGTCGCGTGACCCGCGGGCGGTGTCGCAGACGGTGACGCACGTCGCGCACTGAAGAGGACGGGCAGATGGTCGCTGTGCAGGTGTGCCGATGCTACCCGGCGCCCCGCCGGAACGGATCGTGTTCGCGCAGCTCGTCGACGTACGCGTGGATATGCTCGGTCTCGCGTTCGAGAAAGCGCGCGACCGCATCGGAGAACGCCGGATGCGCGAGCCAGTGCGCGGAATGCGTGACGGTCGGCAGGAAGCCGCGCGCGAGCTTGTGCTCGCCCTGCGCACCGCCCTCGAACGTGTCGAGCCCGGCCTCGATGCAGAACTCGAGCAACTGGTAGTAGGCAGTTTCGAAATGCAGGCAGGGCACGTGTTCGAGCGCGCCCCAGTAGCGGCCGTACAGCGTGCCGCCGATGCCGTTCGCGCCGCGCCGGTACACGGCGAGCGAGCTCGCGATCGGCTTGCCGTCGGCCTCGGCGATCACGAGCAGCAGGTTCTCCGGCATCGTCGCGCCGATCGCGCGGAAGAAGTCGAGGTTCAGGTACGGGCTCGAATAGTGCTCGCGGTAGGTCTGCCGATAGCAGCGCGTGAAGAAGCGCCAGTCGGCGTCGGTGATCTGCTCGCCGGTGAGCCGCCGGAACGTGACACCGGCATCGCGCACCTTGCGCCGTTCCGCGCGGATGTTCTTGCGCTTCTTCTGCTCGAGCGTGCCGAGGAAGTCGTCGAAGTCGCGATAGCCGTCGTTGAGCCAGTGGAACTGCACGCCTTCGCGCAGCATCATCCCCATCGATTCGAGCAGCCGCGCTTCGTCGCCGGTCGGGAACAGCACGTGCAGCGACGACACGTCGCTCTGCTCGGCGAACGCCAGCAGCGTGGCCGCGAGCCGGCGGCGTGCGTCGTCGTCGGCGGCGAGCAGGCGCGTGCCCTGCACGGGCGTGAACGGCACCGCGCACAGCAGCTTCGGGTAATAGGGCAGGTTGTTGCGCTGGTACGCGTCGGCCCACGCCCAGTCGAACACGTATTCTCCGTACGAATGCTGTTTCGCGTAGACGGGGGCGGCGGCCGCGAGCCGGCCCGTGCGCGCGTCGGTCAACGTGACGAAGTGCGGCGACCAGCCGGTGTCGTCGACCGCGCAGCGCGCGACGTGCAGCGCGTCGAGGAATTCGTGGCGCAGGAACGGCGTCGGCTGCGCGTCGCGCTCGAGCAGCGCGTTCCATTCGTCGGCCGGCACCTCCGCGGGGGACGACAGGATGCCCGTGCGATAATCGATGCGTTCGTGTTTCAAGCGTGAATCCGTACTGTTGGATGCCGCCGGATGCGTGCCGCCGTGGCCCGCGTCCGGGACGATTTCGTCAGCCGTTCAGGGCGCGCCACCGGGCTGCGCCAATCCCGTCATGAAGACCCGACTCGCTCTCGCCCAGATCAACGTCACCGTCGGCGATTTCGCCGGCAACGTCGCGCGGATCGTCGCTGCCGCCCGCGCCGCGCACAACGATGGTGCGCACCTGATGATCGCGCCCGAACTCGCGCTGTCCGGCTACCCGCCGGAAGACCTGCTGCTGCGGCCCGCGTTCTACACGGCGGCGGCCGCCGCGCTCGACACGCTCGCCGATGCGCTGCGCGCGTTCGACGGGCTCGCGGTGCTGGTCGGCCATCCGTTGCGGAGCGCAGGCGGCGATGCGTCGGGCGGCGATCCGCACGCGCCAGCCGTCGATGGTAATGCAAACCGCCCGATCGAGCGCGGCGTGCCGCCGACCGACACCTACAACGCGGTGTCGCTGATCGTCGGCGGCGAGATCGTCGGTACGTACCGCAAGCAGGATCTGCCGAACGCAGACGTGTTCGACGAGAAGCGCTACTTCGCGACGGACACCGAGCCGCTCGTGTTCGAGCTCAACGGCGTCAGATACGGCGTGATCATCTGCGAGGACGCCTGGCATGCGTCGGCCGCACAGATCGCGAAGGCTGCGGGCGCGCAGGTGCTGCTGATCCCGAACGGTTCCCCGTACCACATGAACAAGGAAGCGCTGCGCATCGACATCCTGCGCGCGCGGATCCGCGAAACCGGGCTGCCGATGGTGTACGTGAACCTCGTCGGCGGCCAGGACGAGCTCGTGTTCGACGGCGGCTCGTTCGTGCTCGACGCGCAGGGCGCGCTCGTCGCGAAGATGCCGCAGTTCGACGAAGGGCACGCGATCGTCGAATTCGACGGGCCGCGCCCGCTGCCCGGCGCGATCGCGCCCGAGCTGCCGGTCGACGCGCAGGTCTATCGCGCGCTCGTGACCGGCGTGCGCGACTACATCGGCAAGAATGGTTTTCCCGGTGTGCTGATCGGGCTGTCGGGCGGCGTCGATTCGGCGCTGGTGCTCGCGGTCGCCTGCGACGCGCTTGGGCCGGAGCGCGTGCGCGCGGTGATGATGCCGTCGCGCTACACGGCCGACATCTCGACCACCGACGCGGCGGAGATGGCGCGGCGCGTCGGCGTGCGTTACGACGAGATCGCGATCGCTCCGATGTTCGACGCGTTCCGTGCGGCGCTCGCGGGCGAATTCGCGGGCCGCGCGGAGGACGCGACGGAAGAGAACATCCAGGCGCGCATCCGCGGCACGCTGCTGATGGCGCTGTCGAACAAGTTCGGCTCGATCGTGTTGACGACCGGCAACAAGAGCGAGATGGCGGTCGGCTACTGCACGCTGTACGGCGACATGGCCGGCGGCTTCGCGGTGATCAAGGACATCGCGAAAACGCTGGTCTACCGGCTGTGCCGCTATCGCAACGCAACGACAGACTACGAACTGCGCGACGTGATTCCCGAGCGGATCCTGACGCGCGCGCCGTCGGCCGAGCTGCGCGAGAATCAGACGGACCAGGACAGCCTGCCGCCGTACGACGTGCTCGACGCGATCATGCGGATGTACATGGAGGAGGACCGTCCGCTCGCGGAGATCGTCGCGGCCGGCTATGCGGAGGCCGACGTCGCGCGCGTGACGCGACTCATCAAGATCAACGAATACAAGCGCCGCCAGGCGCCGATCGGTATTCGCGTCACGCATCGCGCATTCGGGCGCGACTGGCGCTATCCGATCACGTCACGCTTTACCGAACGTCTCGACTGAGCCGTGCTGGGCCGTACGCGGCCGGCCGGCTTACAATCGGGATCGCGATTTTGCATCCAAACGAGCATTGAGGGACAACCATCATGAAACGCATCACCGCCATCATCAAGCCGTTCAAGCTGGACGAAGTCCGCGAAGCGCTCGCCGAAGTGGGCCTCACCGGCCTGACCGTGACGGAAGTGAAAGGCTTTGGCCGCCAGAAAGGGCACACCGAGCTGTATCGCGGCGCCGAATACGTGGTCGACTTCCTGCCGAAGATGAAGATCGAGGTGGTCGTCGCGGAAGCGCAGGTCGACCAGGTGATCGATGCGGTGATCGGCGCGGCGCGCACGGGCAAGATCGGCGACGGCAAGATCTTCGTGTCGGACGTCGAGCGCGTGATCCGCATCCGCACCGGCGAAGAGAACGAAGCGGCGGTCTGAGCGCCGCATCGGGCCGTGGATCGCTCGATCCCGGCTCGCCAATAAAAAACGGTGCGGATACCCGGTTGGGTACCGCACCGATACGCGCCTCTCGCAGCAGCGTGGAAAGTGTTGTCGAATCGTTCTCTGGACGGCGCCTGATCAGAACAGGTGCTGGATGCCGGCGTAGACGCCGGTCTGGCTGCCGCCCGGATGCGGGTTGCCCGTCGAGACGGCCGTGCCGGCGCCGTTCGCGTTCAGGCCGAAGTTGGCCGTCGAGCTGTTGCGCACCGTCGCGACCTGCACGTCGAACAGCGTGCGCTTCGAAATGTTGTACGAGCCGCCGACCGTGTAGATGTTCGCGTTGCCGCCGCCGTGGTTGGCGTTCACGTGGTACACGGCCGCGATCAGCGCTGCCGCCGGCGTTGCCTGCCACGTCACGCCACCCCAGACCTGCTGGGTGCCGGTGATGCCGTTGTTGACGGCCGGGCCGCCGCTGCCGTCCGCGTGCGACGACTGGTAGGCCGCCTGCACCTTGAACTGGCCGAGGAACACGTTCACGCCCGCGAAGTATTCACGCGAGTAGTTGAACACGTCCGAGAAGCGGCCGTTGCTGTCGCGCGTTTCGTCGTAGATGCCGCGCAACTGGAACAGCGAGTTCGTGTAGGTAACCTGCGCGCCGGCTGCACGACCCGGCTGGCCGGCCGTCGTGTTGCCGTTGAAGCTGGTCGAGTTCGAGAACGCGAACTGGCCGTAGAAGTCGAAGCCGTAGAACTGCGGCGACTGGTACGACACGTTGTTGCTGGTCTTGTTCCAGTTGCGGCCGCGCACGAGCGATGCCGACGACCAGCTCGACTGGCCCAGCGGATCGAAGTCCCACACGCCGTTGGCGATCGCGAGTTCGCGACCCAGCAGCAGCGTACCGTAGCGGTCGTTCGAAATGCCGACGGTCGCGAAACGATCCCAGATCGAGCCGCTGAAGCCGCCCGTCATCGTGTTGAACGCGCCTTCGAGGTGGAACAGGACCTTGTTGCCACCGCCGATGTCCTCGCTGCCCTTCAAGCCCCACAGGCTCGTGCCCCAGTCGCCGCTTTCCGCGCGCACTTGGTGGCCGTTTTGCAGGCCGTTCAAGTACTCGATGCCGGCATCCAGACGGCCATACAGCGTGACGCTGCTCTGCGCGTGCGCCGTAACCACCCCAGCAGCCATCAGCGCGGCCGCGACCAAAGCTTTCTTCATCATCTCCTCCATACCCTGTCAAAAAGTCAACCCAGACTGCACGAGATGCCCGGAGCAGCGAGCGCCGGGCAAAAGCGAAAAGCGGGATAACCAGGGAGACCTCGTGCAGGGCCGGTAAGCGCGGCACGCGGGCAAGCGGACGGAAAACCGTTGAGCGGTCCCGCGCGGCCGGGTCGGCTTGCGGGGTCTCCTTGTTGTGTCGTGAAGCTAAACTACATTTCACGAACTTCGTTTTGCTACTTTGGTTACTAATTTAGCAAAAATACAATTTTGTGGCGACGGAAATCGTTGTTTGACTAACACGTGTCGCCAATTTGCCATGCAACACGGTGCGCGGCGGGCATCGCGGAGCCGGTCGATTACCGGAAAACCCTTGTCCGGCAAGGCAGACATGGATTCCGCGGCGATGGGTCAAGGATTGCCACTATTGACGTTGCCGGAGCGCGAGCGTAAGCACGGAAGCGACAAAATTGGTAAGTATTTCGTAATAAGTAGGCGGCGGCCTGCTGCGGCCGGCGTGATGCCGGAAACGGTCGGGCGGCAGGGTGGCAGCGCCCGTCGTACAAGCGTTTCCGACTCAACCTTGCTCGGGCCGTGCGGCGAGCAATTGCGCGTGAAGCCATCGGTGCGCGTCGCTGCGCGCGTGCTTCGCGTGCGAGTAGACCTTCACCGTGTAGCGCGGGATCTCGAACGGCGCGGGGAAGATGCGGATCGGCGCCGCGTGGCGCAGCGCCTGCGCGGCACGGTTCGGCACCGTCATCAGGAGTGCCGATTCCGCGATCACGAACGGTGCGGCCAGCACGCTCGGCAACTGCACGGCGACCTGCCGTGCGAGGCCGAGGCGGTCGAGCACGTAGTCGATGACGCCGCGCGACTCGTTCCACGGCGTGACGACCACGTGGCGTGCCGCGAGGTACTGGTCGAGCGTCAGGCGCCGGTGGATGTCGGGATGCGTGGCGCTCGCGATCACGATGTAGTCGTCCGAGAACCAGTCGAAATCCTCGATACCCGGCGCGTCGGCGGCCGACTCCTCGTGATAGCCGAGCGCGAAGTCGATCCGGCCGGCCGCGAGTTCGTCGATCGAAATCTTGCGGTCGGAGTGGACGACGCGGATCCGCAGCCGCGGCGCGACCTGCTCGATGCGCGCGAGCAACGCCGGCAGCACGGCGAATGCCGTGTAGTCGCTCGCGGCGAACACGAACGTATGGTCACTTTGCGCGGGATCGAAGCGGCGTGCGCGGGCGAGCCCCCTCGACATCGTGTCGAGCGCATCGCCGGCCCAGGTGGCGATGTCGTCGGCGCGCACGGTCGGCTGCATCTCGTTGCCGAGCCGCACAAACAGCGCATCGCCGATCGCGTCGCGCAGCCGGGCGAGCGCGTGGCTCAGCGCGGACGGGCTCATCGCCAGCTCGTGCGCGGCCGCGGCGACCGACCGGTGGCGGTACAGCGCGTCGAACGCGAGCAGCAGGTTCAGGTCGAGACGGCGCAGGTCGGGATGCATCATGTTCATGTCAGGATGACGAAACTGCACTTCCTGCAGTTGAGCCGTGAACGTAGCATGTCGATCTGTCCGACGCCAGGCGCGCTTGCGCGGGTGCCGCATTCCGTTTTCAATCCGGGCCGAAGGAGGGCTCCCCACCGTGCAAATCGACATTCGTTCCGCCACCGTCGCCGACGTGCCGCAAATCCTGCGTTTCATCACCGAGCTGGCCATCTACGAGAAGGCGGAGCATGAAGTGGTCGCGACGCCCGCGTCGCTCGAGCGCAGCCTGTTCGGCGAAGGGTCGCCCGCGCGCGCGCTGATCTGCGAGGTCGACGGCGAGCCGGCCGGCTTCGCCGTGTATTTCTTCTCGTATTCGACGTGGCTCGCCCGGCAGGGGCTCTATCTCGAGGATCTGTACGTGTCGCCGCGCTTTCGCGGCGCGGGTGCCGGGCTGCGGCTGCTGAAGGCGCTCGCGCGCATCGCCGTGGACACCGGATGCGGGCGCTTCGAATGGAGCGTGCTCGACTGGAACGAGCCGGCGATCCGTTTCTACGAGAGCGTCGGCGCCGCGCCGCAGAGCGAATGGGTGCGTTACCGGCTCGCGGGCGATGAACTGCGCGCATTCGCCGACAGCGAACCGGTGAGCGCCGCGTAAACGCAAAACGGGCGCCGCGCGGCGAACCGCGGGCGCCCGTTCGCGTGTCGCGCGCGTTACTTGAGACTACCCGACAGGAACCCGCGCAGGCGTTCGCTCTTCGGGTTGGCGAACACCTCGGACGGCACGCCTTCTTCCTCGACGCGCCCCTGGTGCAGGAACATCACGTGATTCGACACGTTGCGCGCGAAACCCATCTCGTGCGTGACGACGATCATCGTGCGGCCTTCCTCGGCCAGCTTCTGCATCACCTTCAGCACTTCACCGACCAGTTCCGGGTCGAGCGCCGACGTGGGCTCGTCGAACAGCATGACGTCCGGATGCATCGCCAGCGCGCGCGCGATCGCGACACGCTGCTGCTGCCCGCCCGACAGGTGCGACGGATACTGCTTCTCGACGCGCGGCGCGAGGCCGACCTTTTCGAGATACTCGCGCGCACGGTCTTCGGCTTCCTTCTTCGGGATGCCGAGCACGTTGACGGGCGCTTCCATCACGTTCTCGATCACGTTCATGTGCGACCAGAGATTGAAATGCTGGAACACCATCGACAGCTTGGTGCGCACGCGCTGCAGCTGCTTCGAATCGGCCGCGCGCAGCGCGCCCGTCTTGTCCGGCGTGGTGCGCACTTCCTCGCCGTCGACGATGATGCGGCCCGCGTTCGGCTGCTCGAGGAAGTTGATACAGCGCAGCATCGTGCTCTTGCCGGAACCGGACGAGCCGATCACGCTGATCACGTCGCCCGAGTTCGCTTTCAGCGACACGCCCTTGAGCACCTCGTTGTCGCCGTACCGCTTGTGCAGATCGTCGACGAAAAGCTTCTGAGTCTGGGAATTCATCAATAGTCCTGCGAAAACTTACTTGCCTTGCGGGCGCAGATACGCGAGCCAGCGACGCTCGGCCTGGCGGAACAGCCACACGAGCGTGAACGAGATCACGAGATAGAGCAGGGCGGCGATCCCGAATGCGTGGAACGACATGTAGGTCGCCGAGTTCACGTCGCGCGCGATCTTCAGGATATCCGGCACGGTCGCGGTGAACGCGACGGTGGTCGCGTGCAGCATCAGGATCACTTCGTTGCTGTACAGCGGCAGCGCGCGGCGCAGCGCCGATGGCAGGATCACGCGGCGATACATCGTGAACGGCGTCATCCCGTATGCGCGCGCGGCTTCGATCTCGCCGTATGACGTCGCCTTGATCGCGCCCGCGAAAATCTCGGTGGTGTACGCGCAGGTGTTCAGCGTGAACGCGAGCAGCGTGCAGTGCATCCCGTCGCGGAAGAACGCATCGAGTAGCGGCGTGCCGCGCACGACCTGCAGGCTGTAGAGGCCGGTGTAGCAGAGCAGCAATTGCACGTACAGCGGTGTGCCGCGGAACACGTACGTGTAGAGCCACACGGCGCTCGACAGCCACTTCCTTTTCGACACGCGGGCTACCGCGAGCGGCACCGACAGGCAGAAGCCGAGTCCGATCGACACGACCAGCAACCACAGCGTGATTGCGACGCCGGTGATCCGGAAGCCGTCGGTGTAGAGGTAGTTGCGCCAGTATTCTTGGATGAGTTCGATCATAGGTCAGCCTTGCGGACACCGGTCGAGTAGCGCTTTTCGAGCCACATCAGCACGAAGTTCGAGATCGTCGTGATGGCGAGGTAGACCGCTCCCGCGATCAGCGTGAAGAAGAAGAACCGCAGCGTGCCCTTGCCGGCGTCCTGCGACGCCTTCACGACGTCCGCGAGGCCGATGATCGACACCAGTGCGGTCGACTTCACGAGCACCTGCCAGTTGTTGCCGATGCCCGGCAGCGCGAAGCGCATCATCTGCGGGAACATGATCCGAGTGAACACCTGCCAGTTGGTCATTCCGTACGCGCTGCCGGCCTCGAGCTGGCCGCGCGGCACCGACAGGAACGCCCCGCGGAAGGTCTCGGTGAAGTACGCGCCGTAGATGAAGCCGAGCACGAGCACGCCGGCGAGGAACGGGTCGATGTCGATCTGGTCCCAGCCGAGTGCATCGGTCGCCATGTTCAGCCAGATCTGCAGGCTGTAGAACAGCAGCAGCATCAGCACGAGGTCGGGCACGCCGCGGATCAGCGTGGTGTAGACGGTGCCGGCGCCGTGCGTGAAGCGGTTGCGCGACAGCTTCGCGCCCGCGCCGAGCAGGCCCAGCAGGAACGAGAGCGCGAGCGAAAGCACCGCCAGTTTGACGGTTTGCCAGGTGCCTGCGAGGATCAGCGGGCCGTAGCCTTGTAGAAACATATGTGGTCCCTGGTGTGGTCCCGGACGGCGCACGCGGTGCGCCGCGAAAGACGCGCCCGCCAAGCTGCGCGGAACGCCCCGTGCGTATCATGTCCGTCCGCCCCCGGCAACGGTGCCGGGCCAGCCCGTCGCGGGGAGCGGCGGGCGAGGCGCGGGCGGCGCGTGGTTGACTGCCTGTACTACCGGACGCGGGGCGCCCCCGCATCCGCTTCCCGTCATTGTCGGCGCTCAGCGAGCCGAGTAGACGCTGAACGAGAAATACTTGCGCGACAGCCGGTCGTACGTGCCGTCCTTGTGCATGTCGGCCAGCGCCTTGTTGATCTTGAGCTTCAGGTCCGTGTCTTCCTTGCGCAGGCCGATCGCGGTGCCGTCGCCGATCGTCTTCGGATCCTTCACTTCCGGACCGGCGAACGCGAAGCCCTTGCCGCGCGGCGTGCGCAGGAAGCCGTAGTCGGCCTGCAGTTCATCTTGCAGCGTCGCGTCGAGGCGGCCCGAGCCGAGATCGGCATAGACCTGGTCCTGGTTCTGGTAAGGAATGATCGTCACGCCTTGCGGTTCCCAGTACGCCTTCGCGTAGGATTCCTGCGTCGAACCTTGCTCGACGCCGACGTGCTTGCCCTTGAGCGACGCGACCGTCGGCAGCAGCGGCGAGCCGGCCTTCGCGATCATCCGCGCGGGTGCGTCGTACACCTTGTCGGAGAAGTCAATCTGCTCGCGACGCTTGTCCGTGACGGTCAGCGACGACACGATGACGTCGTACTTCTTCGCCTTCAGCGCGGGAATGATCCCGTCGAGATCCTGCGCGACCCACACGCACTTCACGTTGATGCGCTTGCAGATTTCCTTGGTGAGATCGACGTCGAAACCGACGATCTCGCCGCTCGGCGCGGTCGACTCGAACGGCGGGTAGCTGGCGTCGACACCGATCCGCACGGTCTTCCACTCTTTCGCGAAGGCGCTGCCCGCCACGAGGGCGAGGGCGGCGCACAGGGCGGCCTTCTTCATTTCCATCCTTTTGTCGCTCACTTCCGGGAGGGCGCTCGCGGCCGGTCGGGCCGGGCGCCGCGGCGTATTCTAGACGGCCAAAATTCGTGTTTCGGCGCGCTGGCAACGGCGCTCGCCGGACGGGCGAACGCCAAAAGGGCGGTATTTTACCCGAACGCGATACCCGGAAAACGGCAATCCGGCGTGACCGATGGATTCTTCGATCTGCTCGTTGCGGCAATCGTGGTATTCGCAACGAGCATTGCGTCGATTGGTTTCGTGAGTGCAACGATGCGGTGCGCGGACGGCGGATTGTGGCGCGCTTGGCGCGCCCCTACAGTGCAGGTAAACCCGAAGAAAGAATGTCTGCCCTGCCGGAGTGCCCGCCCCATGTTCCAGATCCGCCGCGCCGCCGACCGCTGCCACACGCGCCAAGGCTGGCTCGAGTCGAGTCACAGCTTTCCGCTTGTCGGCCACGCCGAGGCCGCGCATCCGCCGTTCGGCGCGCTGCGCGTGCTGAGCGAGGACCGGATCGCGCCGACGCGCGGCTTCGGGATGCAGCCGCGCCGCGACCTAGAAATCGTCACCTACGTATTGGACGGCGCGCTCGCGCATCGCGACAGCCTTGGCAACGGCGCCATCGTGCGGGCCGGCGGCATCCAGCGGATGAGCGCCGGCACGGGGCTCATGCACAGTGAAACCAATGCGTCGCGCGACCGGGTGCTGCATCTGCTGCAGATCTGGCTGCAGCCGGCCGAGCGCGGCGGGCGGCCCGGTTACGCTCAACGGCGTTTCGCCGACGACGAGAAGCGCGGCCGCCTGCGGCTCGTCGCGTCTGCGGACGGCGACGACGGCGCGCTGTCGATCGGTGCGGATGCGCGGATCTTCGTGGGGCTGCTTGACGGCGACGAGGAGGTGGCAATCGGCGTGCCGGCCGGACGCGGTACTTATGTGCACGTCGCGCGCGGCGACGTGGAAGTCAACGGCCACGCGCTGGCCGCGGGCGACGGCGCGCGGATCGCCGGGGTGGACGCGATCGCGTTCGCACGCGGCCGGGCGGCCGAGGTGCTGCTGTTCGACGTCGCCTGAAACGAAACAGGGGACGCGAGCCGAGTACCCGCGTCCCCCGCGATGCCGCCCGGGGAGGCGGCCCGCCGGCTTACTGCGCCGGCGCCGACGCGGCCTTTGCCGCGCGGTGCTGCTGCCAGCGTTCCTTCATCGTCTCGTGACGCTGCTCCATCCGCGCGAATTGCTGCTTCAGCGCGGTGCTGACCGTCGTTTTCTGCTGGTCGTTCAGTCCGTTGTAGAACGCGAGCCAGGCGGCCGAACTCTGCTCGCGCAGCTGCGCATTCTGCTGCTCGGCCTGCTGGCGGGCGGCGTGCATCGCGTTCAGGTCGAGGATCGGCTGATTCTGCTGTGCCTTGAATTGCTCGCGCATCTGCTCGTGGCTCTTGCGCATCGCCTCATGGTTCTGCTTCATCGTGTTGACGGCCGTCTGCCATTGCTGCTCCTGCGATGCGTTGAGCTTCAGCTGATCGTGCAGCTTCATGATCACGCCGAACGGGCCGCCGTCATGGCCGCCGTGCATCTGGTGCATGCCGGGGCCGCCCGGCGGCGGCATGTCGGTGGGCTGCGCGGCATGCGCGGTGCCGAATGCGAGAGCGAGCACGGTGGCGGCCGCAATGGCCACGCGGGAAGTGTTCTTATACATTTCAGAAACTCCTGTATCCAAAGGGTCCGGCGATGCGGTGCGCGGGTGACGCGTGTGCCGCATCCGGTAAGACGCAGGTTAGCGGCGCGTGCCCCGGCGGGTGTTACGTGGGGTGGCTGCCGGGTTACGGTGCATTACAGTTCCCTTGCGTCGTAACCCGCAGTAACCCTTTCGTTCCTTTGAACCGTTCTTCGACTCCGCGCTCGCGCGGTAAACTTCGAGCCATGACTACCCAGATCCTCATCGTCGACGACGACCAAGAACTCCGTGACCTGCTGCGCGACTATCTCGTGCGCCAGGGGATGGAAGTGTCCGTGCTGCACGACGCGGCGACGCTCGAGAAGCGTCTCGAGCGCGAGCGGCCCGACCTGATCGTGCTGGACCTGATGATGCCCGGCGTGGACGGCCTGACCGCGCTGCGCCAGCTGCGCGCGGCCGGCGACGACATCCCCGTGATCATGCTGACGGCGCGCGCGGACGACGTCGACCGCATCGTCGGGCTCGAACTCGGCGCGGACGACTACCTCGGCAAGCCGTTCAACCCGCGCGAGCTGCTCGCGCGCGTCCAGGCCGTGCTGCGCCGCCGCCGGGCGACGCCGTCGGCGGCGGCGCCCGAGCAGCGCGAGCCGTTCGCGTTCGGCCGCTTCGTGCTCGACTTCCAGGGGCGCACGCTGTCGGTCGACGGCAAGCCGGCGACGCTGTCGAGCAGCGAATTCGCGCTGCTGAAGATCTTCGTGAACCACTCGCTGCGCACGCTCACGCGCGAGCGGTTGCTCGAGCTGCTGCACGGGCCCGAGTACGACGGCACCGACCGCGGCATCGACGTCCAGGTGTGGCGCCTGCGCCGCATCCTGGAAACGGATCCGTCGACGCCGCGCTTCATCCAGACGGTCCGCGGGCGCGGCTACGTGTTCGTGCCCGACGGCGAGGCCCATGCGCAAACCCATTGATTCACTGTTCGGACGGCTGGCGCTGCTGGTCGTCGGCGTGCTGCTCCTGTCGCACTTCGCGTGGTTCTTCGCGATGCGCCTCGAGCGCAGCCAGATGCAGACGCGTTACGCGGTCGAGGAGGCCGCCTTCCTCGTCGACGCCGTGCGCCAGCACGTCGAGCGCACGCCCGACCAGCCGCTGCCGTCACGGGTGCGGCTGGTGTCGCCGGACAGTCCCGACGTGCCGACGAGCGCAGGCTCGAACCTGCCGGCGCCGCTCAAGCGTTTCCGCGACGACGTGAGCGAGCGCATGCCGGCCGGCACCCGGGTCGAGATCGGCGCGCCGGGCCATCCGCCGGTGCTGTGGGTCAAGGAACCGACCGATCGCAACTGGATCGTGGTGCCGGTGCAGCCGCTGCGCCCGCCGCGCTCGCTCGACCGGATGCTGCTGTGGCTCGGCACGATCTTCTCGGCAGGCGTGATCGCCGCGCTGTTCGCGGCCTGGCAACTGCAGCAGCCGCTGCGCTCGCTGGCGCGCGCGGTCGCGCGCTTCGGCCGCGGCCAGCCGGTGCCGCCGCTGCGCGAGCGCGGCCCGCGTGAGCTGCGCCAGCTCACACACGGCTTCAACCAGATGGTGGAACAGGTGTCGCAGGCCGAGAGCGATCGCGCGGTGATGCTGGCCGGCGTCGCGCACGACCTGCGCACGCCGCTCGCGCGGATGCGCCTGCGCGCGGAAATGATGGACGACGCGCGGCTGCGCGACGGTGTGGTGCGCGATGTCGACTCGATGTCGCACATCGTCGACCAGTTCCTCGTGTTCGCGCACGGCGGGGCGGACCGCAGCGAGCCCGTGCCGGTCGACCAGACCTGCGAGCGGATCGCGCGCAGCTATCGCGCGGTCGCACCGAACGCGCCGGCGGTCCAGACGCATCTGGCCGCCGACGAAGGTTTCTGCCTGCCGACCGCGACGCTCGACCGGATCCTCTCGAACCTGCTGGACAATGCGCATGCGTACGGCGCGCCACCCGTGCTCGTCGAGACGGCGCGTACGCCGACGGGTTACGTGCTGTCGGTCAGCGACAGCGGCGGCGGGATCGCGCCGCGCGACCTCGCGGCCGCGACGCGGCCGTTCGTGCGGCTCGACCCGGCGCGCGGCGGCAACGGCCACAGCGGGCTCGGGCTCGCGATCGTCGAGCGGTTGGTGCTGAGGCTGGGCGGGGCGTGCGAGATCGGCAATCGTCCCGAGGGCGGCCTGCGCGTGGCGATGACGTTCCCGTTCGACGCGGTGCCGAAGGACGAACTGCACGCCCAGGCCGCATAAGCGGCGGATGCGGCGCCTGCCGGGCAGGCGCCGCGTGGCATCATTCGCCGAACAGCGTGCCGAGCGTCTCGGCGGCGTTGCTGTCGATGGTGTTGTAGGTCACGCTCGTGGCCTCGAAGATATAGACGGTCGTGTAGCGGCCGAGGCGCTCCAGAATCTCCTCCTGCAGCGATTCCGGCACGATGTTCATGTTCAGGTACCATGCCGTCGACGACAGCCGCGTCTGGAACGACCCATACTCCTGCATCAGCTCGTAGAACGCATCGGCATCCTGATCGCGGCAGACGATCACCAAGTTTCCTGCCATTCCCTTCCTCCCGCTGGTCGGTCGATCCCTGGCGGCTGTGGTCAACACCGACGCCAGGGGCTAGCCCCGATCATACCTGCTTCGCCGCAATCGTCCGCTGACGTCCGGCATGGTTTGCGTCCGCGTGCGGTTGGCGGGTTCCCGGCCGGCCCAGATCACGGCATAATTCGGGGCCTGCATGCCGGCCGGAGGACCGCGGTCGGGCTGCTCCGTATCCCACGCCTGTTGTTCGCCCGCGTGCCGGGCACGATCCGTGCGCCGTTCGCGCGTCGCGCGGCCCCGCGCCGGCCCCGGACGGTTGAACCTGAAATACAGGTTGGTGTAGTGTCGTGCCGTCGCGGCCCGACTCGCCGCGCCGGGAGCGCAGCCTGCACGCACGGCGCCTCGCGCCGGCGTCAGATCGTGAATCAATCGAATTACCGCGTCGAATTACCGCGCCCGTGCGCTTTGCCATGAATCAACATCGTCTGCCGGCTTCGTTCGGCCTTACCGGGGAGGGCGCCTGATGGACGTCGGATTCTTCAATCCGAACCGGACCGCCAACGCGTCCGCGTGGCGCGTTCTGCCGAACCGGTGGGACTTCATCGCGTTCCCGCTGATCATCTGCCTGATCGCGATGGCGGTCGTCGGCTTTCATGAAACGATGGCGCCGATCGGGACCCTTCAGACCCAGAAGATCTCGCTCGATCCGTCGAACCTGCCCGAATACGCGTTGCGCACCACGCTGCGGATGCTCGCCGCGATGGTCGCGTCGCTCGCGTTCACGCTGATCTACGGCACGCTCGCCGCGAAAAGCCGCCGCGCCGGCATGGTGCTGATCCCGATCCTCGACATCCTGCAGTCGGTGCCGGTGCTCGGCTTCATCTCGTTTACGGTGACGTTCTTCCTCGCGCTGTTCCCGAGCCGCGTGCTCGGCGCCGAACTGGCCGCGATCTTCGCGATCTTCACGAGCCAGGCGTGGAACATGACGTTCAGCTTCTACCAGTCGCTGCGCACGGTGCCGCGCGATCTGGACGAAGTGTCGCGCGGCTTCCACCTGACGTCGTGGCAGCGGTTCTGGAAGCTCGAGGTGCCGTTCTCGATGCCGGGGCTGATCTGGAACATGATGATGTCGATGTCGGGCGGCTGGTTCTTCGTCGTCGCGTCGGAGGCCATCACCGTCGGCAACCAGACCATCACGCTGCCCGGGATCGGCGCATATCTCGCCCAGGCGATCTCGGACAAGAACCTCGGTGCGATCGGCTGGGTGATCCTGACGATGACGGTGGTGATCCTGGCCTATGACCAGTTCCTGTTCCGCCCGCTGATCGCGTGGGCCGACAAGTTCCGGATGGAGAACACCGCGTCGGGCGACGCACCGCAATCCTGGCTGCTCGACCTCGTGCGCCGTACGCGCCTGATCCATCAGCTGCTCGTGCCGGCCGGCTGGTTCTTCGCGAAGGCCGCGCGGATTCCGCTGCGTCTGCCGCTGTCGGGCGCGATGCGCTTCACGCTGCCCAAGGTCGAGAAGAAGGCGTCGCGCACGGTCGACATCGCGTGGGCGGCGTTCTTGCTGCTCGGCACGGCCTATATCGTGTGGCGTGTCGTCAGCTTCGTGTCGACCGGCGTGACGATGGCCGAAGTCGGCCACGTGATCATGCTCGGGCTCATCACACTGCTGCGCGTGGTCGTGCTGATTTCGATCGCGTCCGTGATCTGGGTACCTGTCGGCGTGTGGGTCGGGCTGCGCCCGAAACTCGCCGAGAAGCTGCAGCCGCTCGCGCAGTTCCTCGCCGCGTTCCCGGCGAACCTGCTGTTCCCGGTGTTCGTGATCGTGATCGCGCGCTTCCATCTGAACGCCGATATCTGGCTGTCGCCGCTGATCGTGCTCGGCACGCAGTGGTATATCCTGTTCAACGTCATCGCGGGCGCGACGTCCTATCCGAACGACTATCGCGAAGCCGCGACGAACTTCCGGATCCGCGGCTGGCAGTGGTGGCGCCAGGCGATCCTGCCCGGCATCTTTCCGTATTACGTGACCGGCGCGATCACCGCATCGGGCGGCGCGTGGAACGCGAGCATCGTGTCGGAAGCGGTGCAGTGGGGCACGACCAGGATCGAGGCGCACGGCCTCGGCGCATATATCGCGCAGACCACCGCCGCCGGCGACTTTCCGAAGATCATTCTGGGCATCGCCGTGATGTCACTGTTCGTTACCCTGTTCAACCGCCTGCTGTGGCGCCCGCTGTATGCCTTCGCCGAAGCGAAGCTGCGGCTCGACTGAGACCGATTGAGAGCGAAACGCGATGCACAATCCGAATGCCATAAACGCCCCCGTCCAGACGTCCCAGCCGCCGCGCCTCGGTGAGGAAATCCTGCGCGTGGATCACGTCTGCCGCGGCTTCAACAAGACGCAGGGCGAACTGCTCGTGCTCGACGACGCGAACCTGTCGCTGCGCGAAGGCGAGATCGTCGGGCTGCTCGGTCGTTCGGGCTCGGGCAAGTCCACGCTGCTGCGGATCATCGCGGGGCTGATCGAGCCGACCGGCGGTGAAGTGACCTATCTCGGCAAGCCGCTGACCGGCCCGGCCGAAGGCGTCGCGATGGTGTTCCAGACCTTCGCGCTGTTCCCGTGGCTCACCGTGCTGCAGAACGTGGAAGCCGGGCTGGAAGCGCTCGGCGTCGGCGCACGCGAGCGACGCGAACGCGCGCTCGCCGCGATCGACCTGATCGGTCTCGACGGCTTCGAGAACGCCTACCCGCGTGAGCTGTCGGGCGGCATGCGTCAGCGCGTGGGCTTCGCGCGTGCGCTCGTGGTCGACCCGACGATCCTGCTGATGGACGAGCCGTTCTCGGCGCTCGACGTGCTGACGGCCGAAACGCTGCGTACCGACCTGCTCGACCTGTGGACGCAAGGCCGGATGCCGATCAAGTCGGTGCTGATCGTCACGCACAACATCGAGGAAGCGGTGTTCATGTGCGACCGGATCCTCGTGCTGTCGTCGAACCCGGGCCGTGTGATCGCCGAGATCAAGGTGCCGTTCAAGCATCCGCGCAACCGCCTTGACCCGGCCTTCCGCAAGCTCGTCGACGACATCTACGCGAAGATGACCGCGCGCCAGACCGGCGAGGCGACGAAGAAGGGGCTCGAGCTCGGCAGCTGGCTGCCGCAGGTGTCGACCAACCTGATGGCCGGCCTGATCGAGACGCTCGCGATGGCGCCGTATCACGGTCGCGCCGACATGCCCGAAATCGCACGCACGCTGCATCTGGAGGTCGACGACCTGTTCCCGATCGCCGAAGTGCTGCAGTACCTCGGCTTCGCCGACGTGCGGGAAGGGGACGTGTTCCTGACGCCGCCGGGGCGCGTGTTCGCGGAATTCGGCACGCAGGAGCGCAAGCTGATGTTCGCCGATCATCTGCTGAAGCACGTGCCGCTCGCCGCGCGGATCAAGAAGGTGTTGAACGAGCGCCCCGGCCATCGCGCGCCGCGCGTGCGTTTCGAGCAGGAGCTGGAGGATTTCCTGTCGGACGGCGCGGCCGAGGAAACCCTCGACGCGGTGATCGACTGGGGCCGTTACGGCGAGATCTTCTCGTACAACGACCAGACCGAAATCTTCAGTCTCGAGGACGTCGAGTCCTGATTCGGTCGGGGCGATTCCGGTGCATCCACCGGAATCATCCGGATGCTCGCTGCGGCGGGATTCGGCCGCGATGGGCCAAGAGTCTGCGGCCCGATCCTGGCGTCCGCAACGGGCGCCGGGTCATGGATCACCTGATTGTCGGATCGTGGCCCTGCGGGGGCGCTGCGGATGGCGTTCGCCGAGGATTCGCGCGCCCGGTTTCACTCTTCGACGGCAATGCTTCGTTCACTTCCGACGCCGTCCTTCTCTTCACCACGCGTTGAATGCCTACCGCATCGGTGCCGCGCGCTTCGACCGGCGCGCGATCGCACCCGTCCACCAGCAATAAGTATCGGGGATCGATCTGCTGATCGATCGGACTGCTTTCGGCGCCGAATATCGAATGCTGACAAGTGGTTATGAATTTCCCTACAGTTTGATATATTTGGCGCCACCAAGGCGGCTGAGAGCGCCTTGGTGGTGCGATGGCGACCGGATTGCGGCGGGTTCGCCCGACAAAAAAGAACGAGGTTAACGATGAGTTTCGCAGCAAACGGAAACCCCGACGGGATGGGAGGGGGCGGTGCGGCTTTGGTCGGCGGTTTGAGCAACCTGGGTTCGCTTGCCGGCATGGCGGGCCAACTGGGGGCGCTGACCGGCATGCCAGGCGCGGGGCTGCTGGGCGGTGCCGCGAGCGCGGTGCAACTGGCGCAAACCGGCTTGTCGCTGATGGGCAAGGCCCCGGAGTCGATCGCCGAGGCCATCAACAGCCTGACGGGTGCGCTTCCGCGCCTGACCCAGGACAATCGCTTCATCACGATCGAAACGCCACTCGGCCCGGACGTGCTGCTGGTCAGCGCGGCGATCATCGACGAACACGTCAATCAGTTAACCGAAACACATCTCGACCTGCTTTCCCATCGCAACAATATCGAACCGCAGGAAATCGTCGGGCAGCGGGTCAAGATCACGCTCGAGCCCCAGAGCCGCGATTTCAGTCTGACGCGCGTCGTCACGTCGGCTGCGGATACCGAGACGAAGCGATATTTCGACGGTTACGTTGCGTCGTTCGGCCGCGTCGGGAAATCGGGTTCGGTGACCCGCTACGAAATGTCGGTCGTGCCGTGGTTCTGGTTTCTCACCCGCTCGACCGATTGCCGGATCTTCCAGAACCAGACGCCACCGGACATCCTGAGCGACATTTTCCGCGAGATGGGTTTTTCGGATTTCGAGTTCGCGATGCAGGGCGAACGTCCGAAGCTCGAATACATCGTCATGTACGACGAGTCGTACTACAGTTTCTGCTCGCGCCTAATGGAGCAGGAGGGGCTGATCTGGACGATCCGTTACGAAAAGGACAAGCACATCCTCGTGATCGGCGACACCAACGCGGTGTTCCAGCCGATTCCGAACCTGAAGACCATTCCGTACGAAGCCAACAGCGCGGCCAGCGAGCAGAACGGCATCGATCGATGGGACGAGGCATTCAGTTTCCGGGTCGGCAAGATCACGTACCGGGATTTCAACTACAACCAGCCGTCGTCGCAACTGATGCATGTCGAGGTGCCGACCGTCAATCTGAAGCACCCGAACATCCAGACGACGGAGCGTTACCAGTTCCATTCGCTGTATGACCACGGCGACGACGGGCAGCGTTACGCGTGCTACGCGATGGAAGCGGAAGAAGCGCTCGCGCATCGTTTCAACGGCGCCGGTCACGCGCACGGGATGACGACGAGCGGGCGCTTCACGCTGGTCAACCACGGCACGTCCGCCTACAACAACAAGGATTTCGTGATTCTTCGCGTTCGTCACCAGGTCGCGAACGACTATACCCAGCAGACCTCCAAACTGCCGTACCACAACACGTTTACGTGCCTGCCGATCGACATTCCGTTCAGGCCGGAGCGGCGTACGCCCAAGCCACATATGCAGGGCACGCAATCCGCGATCGTGGTCGGGCCGAAGGGCGAGGAAATTCACACCGACGGCAGCCGGGTCAAGCTCCATTTCCTGTGGGACCGGCGCGGCAAGCTCGACGGTTCCGATTCGATGTGGGTGCGCGTATCGCAACCATGGGCAGGCAAGGGATGGGGCGGCTCGGCGATTCCGCGGATCGGCCAGGAGGTGCTCGTCTCGTTCAATCAGGGCGATCCGGACAACCCCATCGTCGTCGGCCGTGTGTTCAACGGCGATTCGGGCAACCCGTATCACGGCAGCGGCGGCCAAACGATGGGGATGCGCAGTCAGACGCACAAGGGCGAGGGCTTCAACGAACTGCGATTCTCGGACGTGAATGGCGCCCAGGAGGTCTTTCTGCATGCGCAGAAGGACATGAAGACGATCGTCAAGGACAGCGAGTCTCACACGGTCGAATCCGGTGCGCGGAACGTGTCGGTGCTCAAAGGCGACGAGAGCAAGCATGTCGCAGAAGGCAGCCTGTCGGAAAAGATCGCGAAAGCGCGCTTCACGACGGCCAACACCGTTGGCGTGCAAGCGCTGGCTGGCGACGCCGGACCCGGCAAGCAGAGCTATCAGGCGACGGACGAGATCGAGCATCGGGTCGGCGCAAGCATCGTGACGCTGAAGCCGGACAGCATCAAGTTGTCCCACGGCGCATCGAGCATCCTGATCAATCAGAGCGGCATTTTCCTCGATGGTCCGGTGATCCATCTGAACCAGGGGCTTTTCGTCACGCCCGAGCAGGCGATGGCGATCGAGTGGGCGAATCAGCAGGCGGTCATCGCCGCGGGTCTCGCGTCTGCCGATCCGAAGGTGCAGGCCGCGGCACGCAAGCTTCAGGCGACGGTGAAGGCGCAGCAACTGGCCAAGCTGGCGGAAGCGGTGTACACGCCGGGGACGGCGCCGCCGGGATGGAAGAACGTGTCGAACGATCCGGAAGCGCTGAAGAAGTTCGGCATGCGGCCGCAAGATCTGAAGATCCCCGGCAGCAATTTCGGCGCGCAGGTCTACGCACCCGATCCTGCGGTGTTCGGCGACAGCATGAAGCCGACGCTGGCATTCAAGGGCACGCAGCCGACGGTCAAGGAGGACTGGTCGAACAACCTCAGCCAGGGGCTGGGCGACAATTCGCCGTACTACGATCGCGCCGTGACCCTCGGCAAGAAGATCTACGGCTCCGGTAATGCGGGCGGCCTCGACCTCACCGGCCATTCGCTCGGCGGCGGGTTGGCGTCGGCTGCATCGCAGGCGAGCGGCGCTGGCGCGACCACCTTCAACGCGGCAGGCCTCAATCCTGAAACGTTGCCGCTGTACGGAGCCACGCCGCGGTCGTCGTCGATCACGAACTATCGCGTCGACGGCGACATCCTGACGGGCTCGCAGGAAGGCGGGCTCGGCCCGATCAGCGATGTGACGGCCCACCTGATGCCCAAGGCCGTCGGCGAGCAGATCACCATTCCGGGCACCAGCGTGACGACGGTCCAGCGGCACATGATGGGGCAGGTGACGAGCGGATTGAATACGACCGTCGCGGAGCAGCAATCGTCGCTGCTCGGTCAACTTCAGGGACATTGATGAAATACAGCAAGGTCATCGCCGCGGGCGCGGTTGTCGCGGTAATCGGTTTGTCGTCGCCGTTCTGGTGGCCGACTCAAGCACAGGAAACAAAAATGGCAGACTTCAAACGTTACCCGCCCGAAGATTTTTTCACGGGACAGCCGCTCGAGCTGGCGCGTGCCATTCGCGACGGGAATCTGGAGCAGGTCAAGGCGCTCGCGCCGCATACCGATCTCGCTGCCCTGGGCAACAGGAAGGCGAGCCTGTTGTCGTTCGCAGTGCAGGAAGCCGTGCCGGTGAAGACGGACGCCGCCAACGTGCGCCTTCAGATCGTCAGCGAACTGGTGCGGGACGGCGCGAAGCCCGAACAACCGTTCGGCGAGAATGGTGCGAACGTTGCATATCTGGCCGCGCGGGCCGACACGCCGAACCTGCTCAAAGCGTTGCTCGCCGGCGGCATGAATCCGGATCTCAAGTACGACGGCGATACGCCGCTGCTCTTCGCGACCTGCAAGGACACGCTGTTGCCGCAAATGCGCGTACTGGTCGAGCACAAGGCGAACGTCAATGTGCGGGATTCGATGAAAGAAACCGCGCTTTTTGAAGCGACGCGCCTGCGGCAATGGGACGTCGTCGATTATCTGCTCGCGCACGGCGCCGATCCGTCGGTGAAGAACGACAACGGTCTCGCGTACGCGAAGGTCCTCGGCGACGAACTGCAACAGACGCCGAAAGGTTCGCCGCAGCAGGGCCGCATCGAAGCCATTCACAAGCGTCTGGTCGCGGCTGGCGTGCGGTAACGTCGCCCCGTGACGGTTGCGCCGGCTGCGGCCGTGCAGCCGGCGAACAGTGTCAATCCGGCACCGGCCCCGACGGGCCGGCCGAACCGAGAAGAGCATGTCCGAATATCAGATGAACGATGCCGTCATTCAGTTGCCGGCGCACTTCAAAGACAAGACGATTCACCTGTTTACGGTCGATGAAACGGGTAGCGGTAGTAGCGGATTCACTTTCGTGGTTTCGCGCGCGCCGATGGAGCCGGACGACACGGTCGATACGTTCGTGACGCGGCTGGTCTCGGAGATGCGCAAGTCGCTGCCGCGTTTCGAATTGAAGCATCTGGAAAACCGGGAAATCGACGGCGAAACCGCCCGTGAAATCGATTATCGCTGGGTGTCGGAAGGTGCACCGCTGCATCAGCGCCAGACGGTCGTGATGTCGCCGAGGGCCGGGCGCGAACGCGTGGCGATCAGTTTCATCGGCACTTGTCCGAAGTCGTTTACCGACGACAAGAGCAAGGAATACAAGAACCTGCTCGCGAGTGTCGTGCTGGCCCGGCCCGATCGGGCGGCCTTCGTGCCGATCGCGCTCGGCCAGGACGAGGCCGGCATCGTGTTCGTGCTGCACGAGCCGAGCGCGACGCTGTACGTGCTCACGGGCATGGCCGAACTGTACCGGCACGACGTCACGGAAATGTTCGACGACACTGCATTCTTCGGCTCGGGTGGCGAACCGCTGGTGCTGCAGCCGGCCCCGGACGGGCAATCGGCGTGGCCCGCGAAGGACGGCCGTCAATTCGCGCTGTGGACGGTGGATTTGCGCGAGCACGCATCGCTGAGCGATCGACTTGGCGGTGTGACGGCGGTGAAGGGCATGACCGGCATGCAGAGCGTCGGGGCCGTGCGTGCTTATCTGACCGCGGTTGCGAACGCGGGCTGACGGGGAGCGGGCGTGGATACATTACTCGCGGCTGCGCGGTTGGGCGATCCGATCGCGCATACGGCATCCAAGGGATGGATGATCGCCGGGCTGATCGCGGGTGCAGTAATCGGTGCCGTCGCGGTGGTCGCGACGGGCGGTGCTGCGTTGACGGTCGTCGCTGCAATCGCGGCGGGCGCTGCTGCGGGCGGCGGTCTCGGCGAAGTGCTGGGCACGATGTCATGGGCGCCGCGGCATGTCACCGGAAGTCTCATAAAGGGTTCGCCCAACGTCTTCATCAACAGTCGCGCGGCGATGCGGGCCATCCTGAGCCTGGGCCTGTGCAGCGATCACGCGGGTCCGCCGCAGGTGGTCGCGCAGGGTTCGTCGACGGTCTTCATCAACAGCCAGCCGGCGAGCCGCAAGGAGGACCGGATGATGTGCGGCGCGTTGATCAACGACGGATCGCCGAACGTATTCATCGGCGGCCCGGCGGTCGGGGAGTTCAATCCTGAAATCCCGGCGTGGGTGAACTGGACGATGCTGGCGGTCGGCGTGGCGGCGACCGCCGTGCTCGCCGGCCCGGCGATCGCGATTCTGGGCGCGGCCGGCGGGTTCGTCGGCGGGGAAGTCGGGTCATGGATCGGCGGCAAGGTGTTTGGAGAAGGGTCGGACGGGCAGAAGTGGTCGATGCTTGGCGGCAGCCTCCTGGGAGGGGCTGGTGCGGCAAAGGGGGCCGGGCTCGTTGGCGGTGCGAAGGGCGCCGGGTCCGTTGCGGGCGAAATCTCTGCCGGGGAAGCCGCCGCCGACGCGCTTGCCGGCACGCTGCCCAAGGCCGGAGCGACGAGTCCTTTCGATTACGTGGTCGATTCGATGCCGGTGGACCTCGTCAGCAATCCAAAGGGTGTCTACGGATACACGCCGGTGGAGGGATCCGAGTTTGCGGCGCCCAAGTGGCCGGTCGACTGGACGAATGCGGAGCAAGTTGCCAATGCCCGGAACGTGCGGCTCGAATACCATCAGGGCCTGGCCGACGAGAGTGCATGGGTATCCGACATGCGCGCCAGCGGCGCCAGCGAAGAAACGATTGGGCGGCAGATCGTCGACATGCGCAATCAAACCCGGATGTCGAAATACGCCGAGGACAAGCTGCCGACGTTGTATGAGCGCAATATGGCGAAATACGGAAACAAGTATGGCCCGACGTATGAAGCATTGCTTCAGAAATATGGTAGTCCGGAGGGGGTGATCGCTGCGGGGACACGCAGCAACCCTTCAATGGACATTCTTACTGGCATCGCGAAGGTTGGAAAATGATGAAGAACGTGCAACTCGGCGTGATCAATCGCCCGTCGAGCTTCGTTGAGCTGAATGTGGAGACAGGCGTGTTTTCCGCGCTGGTCGGAGACGGTTACGTGGCGCGGGGGAATTACATCTCTGTCGAGGGCCAGGACGTTGCTGTCTTCGCGGCGGATCGGCAGCTTTATCTTCAATGGAACAAAAAACGCTGGAACTTCGCGGATCTCGGACACAACGTCAAGTACGAACACGACTTCCACCGCGGGATGACGACTTTTTCCATTGATGGCGATGCGATTCAGTATCCCGCCTGGTGGGTTGGCGATGACACGTTCGATCCGAATCTGCCCGAGCTCGATGAAGACGAGGATCACTTCGCCTATATCGCGAGCCTGGCCAAAAACAAGGAATTGCAGCGATCCTTGATCGATGTCTGGAGCCGCTAGGCACGAGCCCCGCCCATTTTGTGCCGCCCTGGATTACAACCCGGACGATGCGCTGTCCGCGAAGATCAAGGAACGCGTGGCGCAGCTTCGTACGCGTCTGTAACCACGAAAGTACGCAGAACGACACGGGTGCCGCGCACGATGCGCGGCGCATCGCCCCGTTACTGCAAATTCCCCCAGCGGTCGACGGCCGGTTCGGCCGACGCCCACTTCCAGTGCGTGCCTTGCTGGCACGCATTCGCGAAATACCAGTCGGCCTTGTCGCCGTCCTTCACCGAGAATGCGAATTCCTTGCACAGCGCGAGCGCTGTCGAGTACGCACGCGTGACGCGCACTTCGCCTTCGCCGTTTTCCAGCGGCAGCGTGTTCTTCACCTTCCACGGCTTCACTTCGCCGACGGCCAGGCTGCCTGCCGCCTTCGCGATCGCGTCCTGCTGATTCTGATGGAGCTGCTTCATCGTGCGGTTGACGGCTTCGTCGGTCGCCGCCTGCACGGCGATCCCGACGCCGACGCCGACCGCCGGATTCGCGGTGACGAGGCCCGTCGCCGCGCCGGCCAGTGCGCCGCTCGCCGCGCCGACCGATCCGCAGCCCGACAGCGCGACCGTCGCCGCGCACAGAACGCCGATCGCCGCGATACGGATCGCGACGCTCATTGCAGCGCGCCCCAGCGTTCGGTCGCGGGTTCGGCCGACGCCCATTTCCACACGGGGCCGTCGCGGCAGATCGTGGCGACGTAGAACGCCGATTCGGCGGCCTTGTCGGCTTTCGCCGGCGTGTCGACCGCGAACACGATTTCCTTGCAGTCGAGCGGGCCGATGCTGATCATCCGGCTGACCGTCACGCGGCCCTGCTCGTCGTCCTCGATCGGGAACGAATGGTGCGTCGACCAGGGCGCGACGCCGCCGACGTCGAGCGGGCCGGCGGCCTTCGCGATCTGTTCCTGCGTGTAGCGGTGCGCAACGCGCTGCGTGTACTGGACACCAGCCCGTGCGCCGGCGACGGCGCCCAGGCCGATGCCCGTCGCGACGGCGGCGTTGTTGGTGACCTTGGAGGCGATCGCGGCGCCCGCGATACCGGCGCCGGCTGTCGCGCCTTCGCTGTACAACGAATTGCAGCCGGACAGCAGTGCGGCCGTGGCGATCGCGGCCAGCATGACGCGCGCCGGCGTGGCCCGGCGCGGCGATTCGAAACGAATGTTCATCCCTGAGTGCAAGTCCTGTCTGGGTGAGCGGCGACGCATGCACGCCTGATGCCGCGTCATTGTTTCGCAATTGTCATAGGAAAACTGCAAAGCTTTGACAAATCGCCGCGCGGCAGGCCGCGTGCGCGCGGGCGGCGTAATTGTCGGATAGATGCTCGACGAAGGGTCGAAACGTTACAAATTGAAGGTAATTGTTACCTTCGTGCACAACGAAGCGACCTAGACTGTTTTGCTATGGAATGTTTCTACGACGGCCTCGCGCCGCGCCGCATATGAGACACCCAGCCATGCGCCGTTCGAAACGGTTATCACCTCGGCCACCCGACGCGGCGGCCGGCCGTCCGGAAGACCGCCCGCGTCCGCGGACCGACGCGCCATCGGCGCCGCCTGCGGGCGCGCCCGACGACACGCCGTCCGACGGCGATCACAACCAGGGCGGCGCTCGCCCGGAAGGGCTCGACTATCAACGCGACCTCGGTCAGGAGCAGGACGCCTGATTTCGTCGTAGCCGCATTCCACCGCCGTATTTCATTGCAATTCTCGGAACTGAATCGCCGCGCGGCCGCCTTCGGGCCGCCGCGCCCGCTTTGGCGCGCGTCGCGCGCCAGCCAATCGAATCGAGGAGGGGAAGTCGCATGAGCAGATTGATCGTGGTATCGAATCGTGTCGCCGCCGGCGAGGACACGCGCCCGAGCGCAGGCGGCCTCGCGGTCGGCGTGATGGACGCGCTGAAGGAAACCGGCGGCGTCTGGTTCGGCTGGAACGGCGAGATCGTCGGTACGCCCGACGCCGCACCCGCAATCCAGCGGGACGGCAACGTCACGTATGCGACGCTCGGGCTGACCCGGCGCGACTACGATCAGTACTACCGCGGCTTCTCGAACGCGACGCTGTGGCCGGTGTTTCACTACCGCGGCGATCTCGCGCGCTTCGACCGGCAGGAGTACGCGGGCTATCTGCGCGTGAACGCGATGCTCGCGAAGCAGCTCGCCGCGCTGCTGCGGCCCGACGACCTGATCTGGGTGCACGACTATCACCTGCTGCCGTTCGCGCATTGCCTGCGCGAGCTCGGCGTGAAGAATCCGATCGGCTTCTTCCTGCACATTCCGTTTCCGTCGCCCGACATGCTGCGCCTCGTGCCGCCGCACGAGGAACTCGTGAAGTTCATGTGCGCGTACGACATCGCGGGTTTCCAGACCGATGCCGACAAGCAGGCGTTTACCGACTACATCGAGCGGCGCGGCGTCGGCGCGGCGAGCGACGACGGGATGCTGCATGCGCACGGCCGCATCGTGAAGGTCGCCGCCTATCCGATCGGCGTGCATCCGGATGCGATCGCCGAGGCAGCCGTCCAGTACGGCTCGCGCAAGCCGGTGAAGATGCTGAGCGATGCGCTCGCCGGCCGCAAGCTCGTGATGAGCGTCGACCGGCTCGACTATTCGAAGGGGCTCGTCGAACGCTTCCAGTCGTTCGAGCGGATGCTCGCCAACGCGCCGGGCTGGCAGGGGCGCGTGTCGCTCGTGCAGATCGCGCCGCCGACGCGCTCCGACGTGCAGACCTACCAGCGCATTCGCGAAATGCTCGAGGGGGAGGCCGGCCGCATCAACGGCCGCTTCTCGCAGCTCGACTGGACGCCGATCCAGTACCTGAACCGCAAGTACGAGCGCAATCTGCTCATGGCGTTCTTCCGGATGTCGCAGGTCGGCTACGTGACGCCGTTGCGCGACGGGATGAATCTCGTCGCCAAGGAGTACGTCGCATCGCAGGATCCGGCCGATCCGGGCGTGCTCGTGCTGTCGGAGTTCGCGGGCGCGGCGGCCGAGTTGACCGGTGCGCTGCTCGTCAATCCCTACGACCTGTCGCAGATGGCCGACGCGCTCGAGCGCGCGCTGTCGATGCCGCTCGCGGAGCGGCAGGCGCGTCACGAGGAGAACCTCGCGCGGCTGCGCGAGAACAACCTGTCGGTCTGGCGCGATACGTTCGTCGCCGACCTGCGCAGCGTCGCGGCGGCGGCGTCGGTCACGCAGCGCGCGGGCCGGCGAGTCGCGCATGTCTGAGCGCGTGGAGGAGGGCGGCGCGCAGGAGGTGTCCGCCCGCTTCTTCGTCGTCACGGGCGGCCCCGGCTCCGGCAAGAGCACGTTGCTCGATGCGCTCGAGCGCAGCGGTTTCGCGCGCTCGCACGAGGCCGGGCGTGGTGTGATCCGCGACCAGATGGCGATCGACGGTCCGGCGCTGCCTTGGCGCGACCGGGCCGCGTTCGCCGAGCTGATGCTGAACTGGGAGATGCGTTCGTACCATCTCGCACGAGGCGCGCGCGGGCCAGTGTTCTTCGACCGCGGCGTCCCGGACGTGATCGGCTACCTGCGCCTGACGGGCCTCGCGGTACCCGCGCATGCGGAGGCCGCGGCGCGGCGCTTCCGTTATCACCGGCGCGTGTTCATTGCGCCGCCGTGGCGCGACATCTACATACAGGATACCGAGCGCCGGCAGGATTTCGCCGAGGCGGTGCGCACCTACGATGCAATGGTCGACTGCTATACGGCGTATGGGTATCGGCTGATCGAGCTGCCGTGCGTGAGCGTGAAGGCGCGCGTGCGCTTCGTGATGGACGTGCTCGACGCCGCGTGACCGGCGCTCGCCACGCGCGGCGGCGTCAGGTTGCCGCGTCGGGGCGCGGCGACGCGATGCGCAGCATGCTGACCACCGCGGCGAGCGCCGCGAACACCTTGGCGACATAGAGCGCGATCGTCGGCCCGCGGTCGGGCGCCAGCCCGAAAATCAGTGCGACGAGCGCGGCACCGAGCGTCTGGCCCGTCAGGCGTGCCGTGCTCAGCATCCCGCCCGCGCCGCCGCTGCGCTCGCGCGGCGCCGACGACAGCATCGCTCGATTGTTCGGCGACTGGAACAGCCCGAAACCCGCGCCGCACAGCGCCATCCGCCACACGATGTCGACGGTGCCCGGATGCGCGCCGATCGTCGCGAGCGACAGTAGCCCGGCCGCGAACAGCGCAAGTCCGATTCCGCCGAGGATGCCGGCCGAGTAGCGATCCGACAGCACGCCGGCGAGCGGCGCGGCGAATACGATCACGAGCGGCCACGGTGTCATGTAGAGGCCGGTTTCGACTTGCGAGAAACCGAGCGAATGCTGCAGCCAGAACGGCAGCGCGACGAACGCAAGCATCTGCGACGTGAACGATGCAACGGACGTGCAGATCGACAGCGCGAACATCGGGATGCGCATCAGGTCGACCGGCAGCAGCGGCGCCGGCTGCGACAGTTGTCGCTTCACGAAGAAGTAGCCGACGGTGAACGCGATCGCCAGTTCGGCCGCGACGTACGCGTGGCTTTCGCCGTGGCCGAGCCCGTCGACGGCCATGATCAGCAGGCCGAACACGCACGCGTTCATCAGCGCGCTCGGGAAGTCGTACGGCGCGTCGTGCAGCGGGTTGGCCGGCAGTGCACGGAGACTGCCCAACACCGCGGCGATGCCGATCGGCACGTTGACCGCGAACAGCCAGGGCCACGACGCGAACGACAGGATCGCCGATGCGACCGTCGGGCCGATCGCCGACGACAGCGCGACCACCATCGCATTGATCGACAGCCCGCGCCCGAGCATCGACGACGGGTAGATCATCCGCACGAGCGCCGCGTTCACGCTCATGATGCCGGCCGCACCGAACCCCTGTATCACGCGCATCACGGCGAGCATGGGCAGCGAGCCGGCGAGCGCGCAGCCGAGCGACGCCGCGGTGAACAGCCCGAGCCCGGCGATGTAGATGCGGCGATAGCCGATGCGTTCGCCGAGCGATGCGAGCGGCAGCAGCGTGATCGTGACCGCGAGCTGGTACGCGTTGACGATCCAGATCGATGCGGCATCGGACGCGTGCAGGTCGCGCGCGATCGTCGGCAGCGCGACGTTCGCGATGGCGCCGTCGAGCACGGCGAGCGTGATGCCCAATGCGACGCAGACGATTGCCCAGTAGCGTTGCGGAAGCGGCAGGCCGGTATCGGCGTTCATGACGGGAGCGAAGGCGTGATTGGCCGCGTACCCGGATGCCGGTTGCGTGCGCAACCATGCTCGCGGGCGGAGGCGGTGGTGAACGGCCCGGTCAGCCTGGCGGCGCCGGAGCGGGACCGGTCGAGTGTATCACCGGGCCGCGTCGAGCGACGCCGCCGCCGGCCGGCGGCCGGTGCGTGCACTCAGCCTTCGAAGTCGAGACCGCCGAGCCGCACGAGCGGGGCGGCCTGCGTGCGCGACGCGAGATCGATGTCGCGCGCGCCCTGCCATGCGCTCAGCTTCCTCGGCAGCGCGCTCAGGTAGTGCTCGAATCGCGCGGGCCCGTCGGGTGCCATCAGTCGTTCGATCTCGTCGGTGTCCCAGGTCAGTTCGAGGTTCAGCGGATGCACGAAGCCGCTCACGTGCTCGTGCGGCGCGCTGCGGATCTGCACGCGCGTCGGTTGCCCGTGCCCGCCGTACGGGACGACGTCGGTCAGCACGTGATCGGCGAAGTAGGCGGCGATCGCCTGCGCAATGCGCGGCGCGAATTCGGTATCGAAACGGCGGGCGGTTTCGGGCTGCATGAAGGCGTCTCCTGTGTGCCGAAAATCGTAGCACGGCCGCGCCGCGTTTCGGTGTGCGTGATACGCGTAATGGCGCGTTACCACTTGCTGCATCTATTACGGCCGCGCGCAGCCACAATGCATCGCATCCAGTACCACTTCGCGTGGGAGTCCATCATGAAAAGAATTGCCGCAGTATGTGTCCTCGCCGGTTCGCTCGCCGTGGCGGGCCCGGCGTCCGCGCATGGTCGCGACGGGGGCGCCGTGATCGGCGCGCTGATCGGCGGCGCGGTGCTCGGCGCGATCGTGACATCTGCGATGAATCCGCCCGTCGCGTACCAGGCGCCCGTGTATCAGGCACCGGCCTATCAGCCGCCGACGTACTATCAGGCCCCGGCTTACCAGCAGCCGGCTTATCCGACCTATCAGCAGGCGCAGTACCAGGACGACGGCCAGGACTATTGCTACGACCGCTATCAGCGCCCGTACGTGTGCGGCGCGCCGGTGTCGGGCGGCTATGCGCGGCCGGCCGGCTGGTAAGTGGGCCGGTGATCGGGCTCGTCGCCGCGTGGCCGGTGCCGATTGAGTGAATCGCGGGTGTGCAGGAAGACAAAAGGAAAGGCCCTCGCGTGATGCGAGGGCCTTCGTCGTTTCTCGGGCGCCGGATTTTGGGCGCCAGACGGCGGCCGCGCGAGGCCGCGTGCGGATACAAACGGTTGCAATTGGATCCGCGGGATCAGTGACGATGGCCGCCGTCGCCGCGTCCGCCGCCGCCATCGTTCCAGTCGCCGCGACGTCCGCCGCCGCGTCCCCAGCCGCCATGGTCCCCACGATCGCCCCGATCGCGATCCCAGCGGCGGTAGTCGCGGTGTCCGCGATCCCAGTCGCGTCCGCCGCCGCCACCCCAGATATTGACCGTGCCATAGACGGGGGATGCCCCGTAGGCCGGCCCGTACGCGTAGCCGGGATCGGAATAGTAGGTCTGTCCGTAGCCGTATCCGTATCCGGCGTCCGGACCGACGACGCACCCGGCCAGCAGCGTGGCGACGCCGGCGGCGGCAATGAGCTTCAGCATGATGTTCTCCGTTGGTTCCCCTATAAGTACCGCGCGCGGGGATTGCCGGCTGTTTGCAATTGTGTCGCCAAATTACAGCCTCGTAAGGTCGTGCGACGAAAGTGTTAGCATCGGGGCCTATTTTTGTTTATCAGGAGCACATCGATGAAATTCGCGATCCGGGCCGCCCTGGCCGCCGTTTGCGTGACGACCGCCGCCGCCTGCGCGGCGGGGCTCGCATCGGCGCCCGCCGTGCCGGCCGAATCGATCAAGATGTTCCCGCAGCCGGCGGCTGGCCAGCAGCGCGCGGTGATCGCGCTGCCCGCGCTCGAGAACGAAGGCGATGCGCGCGTCGAGCTGATGATCGGCAAGATGCTGCAGACCGACTGCAACCAGCAATGGTTCGGCGGCGAGTTGACCGCAGAGGACGTGAAGGGCTGGGGCTATACGTACTACCGGCTGACCGACGTGAAGGGGCCGGCATCGACGCTGATGGCCTGCCCGGGCCAGGCGCCGCAGCAGCGCTTCGTGCAAGTGCGCGGTGACGGCCAGCTGCTGCGCTACAACAGCCGCCTGCCGCTCGTCGTGTACGTGCCGGACGGTTTCGACGTGCGCTACCGTGTGTGGCATGCGTCGAAGGACGTGCAGCACGCCGTCACGCAGTAACGCACCGACCGGCGCGGTCATGCGGGGCGCTTGCCGCTGCGCGGCCGCCCGGTCTTGCGGGCTTCTCTCCGGAGCCCGTCACTATCCGCCGCTCGCATCCGCGAGCGCCGGCCATGCGGCCAGCGCGGTTTGCGCGACCGCCTCCACATCGCGACGGCTCGTGCCGTAGCGCGTCCGAATTGCCATCCCCAGTTGGACCGTCACGGAGTAGCGCGCGATCGCATCGAAGTTCGCGTGCGCGGAGAGCTCGCCGGTTACCACGCCTTCGCCAAGCCGCGCGCGTAATGCGGCGACCGTCCGCTTGCGCATCGCGATCAGCGTGTGCCGTACCGCACCGCTAAACGCAGGGGCTTGCGCACGATCTCGGCGCGTACGGCATCACGGTCAATCTCGTGCATTCGGGGGCGACCGATACCGACATGAATCCGGCCGATGGTGAGCACACCGCCGCACAACGTTCGCGGATGGCGGGTCCGCAGTACGGCAAGGCCGAGGATGTGGCGGCGCTCGTCGCGCTCGTCGTCGGGCTGGAAGGGCAGGTCGATCAACGGGACGGAGTTGGCGACCGACGGCGGCGCGAATGTGTAAGGGGCGATGGCCGGTGCGACCCGATCGGACGGAGTGACGTTGACTACGGGCAGCCGAGCTGCCGATGCTCGACCTCCAGATCCGCTCGTTTGTCGTAAGCATGCAGCTCGTTGCGCGGCTTGCCGTCCGGGCCGATGCCGCGCACGACCTTGTGGCCGCGGTCCGGCGCATGTTTGACGGCATCGATGCCGGCGGCCAGTTCGCTGCAGCGAGCAACGGGCGACGCGCGTTCCGGCCGGCGTGTTGCCGCATCCGCGACGTTGGCGACGCCGGGGCTGACGTATCGCTGCTTCGGCGTTGCCGTGCCGGTCGCGCTTGCGACATCGGCGGCATTCGCCGTGCAGATCAGCGCCGACGACATGGCCAGGGCCGCGAGTGTTTGAGTCATGGTCGAGGTCCGAGTGCGGATGAAGGTTCGGGATTCTACGTAATCTACGGTACATGTCGATTGCGCCAGGTCCGGGTGCGATCGCATGTCGCATGTCGTCGTGATGACGCGGCGATGAATGGAAGAGGATAACGAACTATTTCACAGGTGAAATGCGGAATTCATTTACAAAGTGATCAAGCGTACTTACGATGACGCCAATTTGGGCTAGCGGAACTTCGTATGCGTACAGTCGATCGGGCGACGTTTGCCGCGCTCTGCCTTTGTCTTGCCGCATGTGGCGGCGGTGACGACAACGCTGCCGCAGGCGCGCAGACCGTTGCGGGCACATCGACATCGTCCGGCGCACCTGCCGGTGCTGCATCCGGCGCAGCGGCTTCATCGACGAGTTCCGGCAGCCCGGCGTCGACCGCCGGGGCGACCGGTACGGCGTCCGGTGCGACGCTTCTGCCTTCCAATGGCACCAAACCCGTTCTCGTCGCCGATGTGACGGTTTTCCCGGCCAGCGACGGCAGCGACCAGGCCGACGCGTTGCAGAAAGCATTCGACAGCCTGCGTGCCGGCCAACGCCTGGTCATCGCACCGGGACGCTACGTCGTCGGGCATTCGCTTGCCGTGACGGTGCCCCAGGCGGTGATTTCCGGATACGGCGCGACGCTGGCCGCCACGAATCCGGCCGACCAGACGATCGTGATGAGTGGCGCCGGTTCGACGCTCGTCGGCGTGACGCTGGCCGGCACCGGCACGACGCGCCTCACGACGCCCGAGTCGACGAAAGTCGAGGTGACGGGCTCGGACGTTCAGGTGCTCGGCGTGACGATCCAGGGCGGCGCGAGTGCCGGGATCTTCGTGTTCGGCGGCAACGGTATCGCGATCGTGGGCAATACTGTCCGGGCGACGCTGGCCGACGGCATCCATACGACTTACGGTTCGACCAACGTGCTGGTGCAGAACAATACGGTGGCCGGCACCGGTGACGACCTGATCGCCGTGGTCAGCTATCTCGGCGACGGCCGCCTGAGCAACAACGTGCTG
Organism: Burkholderia sp. PR2; assembly: GCF_052372875.1. Taxonomy (NCBI): domain Bacteria; kingdom Pseudomonadati; phylum Pseudomonadota; class Betaproteobacteria; order Burkholderiales; family Burkholderiaceae; genus Burkholderia; species Burkholderia sp. PR2. The sequence goes on along the minus strand of NZ_JBQRWH010000004.1, from coordinate 2,498,389 downwards.
ATCGACCGTAACGCGGTGTCGGGCAACGCGTGGGGGCGCGGCATCACCGTCGTTGGCGGGCAGGCGGTAACGATCTCGAACAATACGGTCGACGGCGTCGAGAAGGCGGCGGGAATTCTGGTCGCACAGGAGGACAGCTGGAAAACCTACGGGTCTTCGAACGTCGTCATCACGGGCAATACCGTGACCAACATCCAGACCGCGAACGTGAACAACGGGCTGCAGCCGACGCAGCAGGGCGCGATCGAGCTGGATACATGGTCGGGAACCGTGTCGGATGTCACCGTGGCGGACAACCGCGTGGCGGGCTCCGGCTATGCGGGTTTCCGGGCGTACGGGAACGTGTGTTCGTTCAGTGTGACGGGCAACACGTTCTCGTCGATTGCCGGCTTGCCGGTCTGGCTGTTGACGAATGGTTGCGCGGCGAACCAGATCGTCGTCGATGCGAATCGGCTCGGGGACGGCAGTCTGCTGGCGCTGCCGGCCGGGGCGTCGCCGACGGGGACGTTTGCCGTGACGGGCGCGAATGCGAGTCTGATGCCGCAGGTCAGGACCGGATTGATGCAGTGACGGGGCGGTGAGGCTGCAAGGCGGGCGGGTGTTGTGTGGCAAAGCCCGAACGTAGGTGGTCGGGGCCGAACAGGGGACCAGGCGGGAACGTGGACGAATCAGCGCCCGGATGCAGCAAATGCGGGCGATGCGGGTTTCAGGTACGACTCGACCGCCCGAACGTGTTCTTGGTATGAATCCATGCACTTTGGCCGCATACACTTCGGTCCAGCCATCCTTCTGGATCGTAAACCACTCGCGCGCGACAGCCTCAAACGTCGATGCGGGCTCGATCGCTCGGGTGCGTTTCGCTTCTCGCTTCTGCTCGGTCGGATCGGTGCCGGAGGCCAGTTGCTTCCGCGCATTGAGACAGGCCTGTCGAGCCTCAGCCAGTGTCACCTCTGGATAGGCGCCGAAGGCGGCGCGCTTCTCGTTGCCGTCGAATCGGTACTTCATCCGCCATTAGCGCGATCCGTTCGGCGTTACCTCTAGGTACAGCCCCTTGCCGTCTGCGAGGCGATAGGGCTTGTCGGCAGGCTTGGCCTTGCGGATCTGCATCTCGGTGAGCGGGGTAGCGCGCTTCGGCATGACGTGGGGGCATGGAGGCATGTTCCAAAAAATGCCCCCAAGGTGGGTTGCTTGTACTGGGCAACTTTGGGCAGTGATGGTAGCAAAAGCCTAGATGACACAAGGATGTGCGCGACTTTTTGGTAAAGCTTGGGAAGTATTGGGAACTAGGCTGGTCTCCCCGACAGGAATCGAACCTGTATCTAGCGCTTAGGAGGCGCTTGTTCTATCCATTGAACTACGGGGAGAGCCATGTCCGCAGTTTCGCGTACAGAAGACGCGAACGGGACGGCGATGTGGACAGCGCGCAGAGTATAGCAAACGCGCGGCGCATCGGCGGACGGAATGCGTGCCGATGCGCGCCGCGCGCGCTCGATCGTGTCCGGAAGCCCGAATCAGAAATCGACGACGACGAAATCTTCCTTACCCACGTCGCACAGCGGGCAGCGCCAGTCGGCGGGAATGTCGGCGAAACGGGTGCCGGCGGGGATGCCCTCGTCGGGCAGGCCTTCCGCTTCGTTGTAGACCCACCCGCAAATCAGGCAGACCCAGCTCTGGTATTCGGTTACTTCGCTCATGTGGTGCTCGGAATGATGAAGATCTGTGATGCCGCCCACCGTCTGTCCGGCGGACGAAAGGCGCAATGGTACCGGAATTTCGCCGAACGCCTCCGCAACGTCGTTTTAAACGTGCGCATCGCGAACAATTTCCATCATCGCGCGGGCCGGGCACGCAGTGTATGCTTCGTGAGCCTTTCAATCTGAAGGAGAAAACGATGCTCAACAAGAAGTGGATCGCGGGTGCAGTATGTGTCGCGGCACTGGCCGTGTCGACGCTCGCGCGTGCCGAGGCGCGCGTGTTCTTCGTCGAGCCGAAGGATGGCGCGACGGTGTCGAGCCCCGTGCACGTGAAGTTCGGCCTCGAAGGCATGGGGCTCAAGCCGGCCGGCGACATGACGCCGGACACGGGCCACCATCACCTGCTGATCGACGGCCAGCCGGTGCCGAAGGGCGACGTGATCCCCGCGACAGACCATTCGCTGCACTTTGGCAAGGGCCAGACCGAAACCGATGTGAAGCTGCCGCCCGGCCAGCACACGCTGACGCTGCAGCTCGGCGACGGCGCGCACCGCTCGTACGGTCCCGAGCTGAGCTCGACGATCTCGGTCAACGTAAAGTAATCGCATCTTCCGCATGCGGGCACCCGGCCGGGAAGGTGCGGCCGGATGCCCGCCACGGCACGAAATGAACCGCGCACCGGCCTAGTCCGTCCGGCCATCCCGGCGCACGCGTCCGCCACCGGTACAATGGGCGCTTCCGATTTCTCTCTTCGCCGCCTCCCCATGTCGCTTTATTCCATTACCGGCGCGCAACTCGCGTTCGGTCACGTCGCGTTGCTCGATCACGCGGATTTCTCGCTGGAGGCCGGCGAGCGCGTCGGCCTGATCGGTCGCAACGGCGCGGGCAAGTCGTCGCTGCTGAAGATCGTCGCCGGGCTGGCGAAGCCCGACGACGGGCTGATTACGCGCCAGCAGGAGCTTGTGACCGTCTACGTGCCGCAGGAGCCCGAATTCGAACCGGGCGCGACCGTGTTCGAGGCCGTCGCCTCGGGGCTCACGCACACGCGCGAAGTGCTCGAAGAATACGATTCGATCGCGCACCGCCTTGCGGAGACGCCCGAAGGCGCCGAGCACGACGCGTTGCTCGCGCGGATGAACGCGCTGCAGTCGTCACTCGATGCGCACGATGCGTGGAATTGGCGTACGCGCGTATCGATGACGCTCGCGCAGATCGGCCTGACGGACGGCGATGCGCAGGTCGACGCGCTGTCGGGCGGGATGCAGAAGCGTGTCGCGCTGGCGCGCGCGCTCGTGGTGCAGCCCGACGTGCTGCTGCTCGACGAACCGACCAACCACCTCGACTTCGACGGCATCCGCTGGCTGGAAGAACTGCTCGTCGCGCAGCGCGCGGGCCTGCTGTTCATCACCCACGATCGCGCGTTCCTCGACCGCGTCGCGACGCGCATCGTCGAGCTCGATCGCGGCCGGCTGCTGTCGTATCCGGGCAATTTCTCCGCGTACCAGACGCGCAAGGCGCAGCAGCTCGAAGTCGAGCGCGTGGAAAACGAGAAGTTCGACAAGCTGCTCGCGCAGGAAGAAGTTTGGATCCGCAAGGGCGTCGAGGCGCGCCGCACGCGCAGCGTCGGCCGCATCGCGCGGCTCGAGCAGATGCGCAACGAGCGCGCGGAGCGCCGCAATTCGCAGGGCAACGTGAAGCTCGACGTCGCGCAGGGCGAGAAGTCGGGCAAGATCGTCGCGGAGCTGACGGACGTGACGAAGCGCTACGGCGGCCGCGCGGTCGTCGAGCGCTTCTCGACGACGGTCATGCGCGGCGACAAGATCGGCTTCGTCGGCCCGAACGGCGCGGGCAAGACCACGCTGCTCAAGCTGATCCTCGGCGAGCTGAAGCCCGACGAAGGCACGGTGCGCACCGGCACGAACCTGCAGGTCGCGTACTTCGACCAGATGCGCGCGCAGCTCGACCAGGAAAAGAGCCTGGCCGACACGATCAGCCCCGGAAGCGAATGGGTCGAGATCGGCGGCGTGCGCAAGCACGTGATGAGCTATCTCGGCGACTTCCTGTTCGCGCCTGAGCGCGCACGCTCGCCGGTGAAGTCGCTGTCGGGCGGCGAGCGCAACCGGCTGCTGCTCGCGCGCCTGTTTGCGCGTCCGGCCAACGTGCTGGTGCTCGACGAACCGACCAACGACCTCGACATCCCGACGCTCGAACTGCTCGAAGAGCTGCTGGCCGACTACGACGGCACGGTGCTGCTCGTCAGCCACGATCGCGCGTTCCTCGACAACGTCGTGACGTCGGTGATCGCGGCCGAGGGCGACGGCAAGTGGCGCGAATACGTCGGCGGCTTCACCGACTGGCAGATCCAGAGCGAGCGTTCGCAGCAGCTCGCGCAGCAGGAGGCGGCGAAGCGCGCGGTGAAGGAAGCGGCGCCGGTCAAGGAAGACGCGGCGAAAAGCGCGGCCGGCCGCAACGCACAGCGCACGGTGAAGCTGTCGTTCAACGAGCAGCGCGAACTCGATGGGCTGCCGGAGAAGATCGCGGCGCTCGAGGAAGAACAGAAGACGATCAATGCGCAGCTCGAGGATGGTTCGATCTTCGCGAAGGATCCGCAGGAAGGCACGCGCCTGACCGAACGGTTCGCGGCGATCGATGACGAGCTCCTCGCCGCGCTCGAGCGGTGGGAGACGCTCGAGGCAAAGCGCAAGCCGGTCTGACGCCCCGTGCGCCGTGTGAGTGATCTTGCTACGGCGCGCCACGCGGAACCAGTAAAATACCGCGCGTCCCGGGCAGCGCAGCGAATGCCGCGCGCCCGCTTTCGGAGCAGTCCAAGCACACCGTTGTTTCGATTCGCTTTTTTACGGAACTCAACGTTTTGTCCACGACGTTGTCCACACGAAGTGTGGACAACGTCCCGATGAATGACGAAATTCAGCGCCTATGTCAACGAAGAAGCCCAGCGCGGCCTATAGCGAAGCATCGATCAAGGTGCTCAAGGGCCTTGAGCCGGTCAAGCAGCGGCCCGGCATGTACACCCGTACCGAAAATCCGCTGCACATCATTCAGGAAGTCATCGACAATGCCTCCGACGAGGCGCTCGGCGGCTACGGCAAGCAGATCACGGTCACGCTGCATGCCGACCAGTCGGTGTCGGTCGAGGACGACGGCCGCGGCATCCCGTTCGGGATGCACCCCGAAGAGGGTGTGCCGGTCGTCGAGATCGTATTTACGCGCCTGCACGCGGGCGGCAAGTTCGACAAGGCTGCAGGCGGCGCGTACACGTTCTCGGGTGGCCTGCACGGCGTCGGCGTGTCGGTGACGAACGCACTCGCGACGCGTCTCGACGTGACGGTCTGGCGCGACGGCAAGATCGCCGAGCTCGGCTTCGCGGAAGGCGACGTCGTGAAGCCGCTCGCGACGCAAGGCGCGGGCCGCGGTGAGAAGAAGTCCGGCACGCGCGTGCGGGTCTGGCCGAATCCGAAGTACTTCGATTCGCCGAACCTGCCGCTTGGCGAGCTGCAGCGTCTGCTGCGCTCGAAGGCCGTGCTGCTGCCGGGCGTCGAGGTGGTGCTCGTCAACGAGAAGACCGGCGAACGCCAGGCGTGGAAGTACGAGGACGGCCTGCGCGGCTACCTGCTCGACGAGATGAACGGCAGCGAGCTGCTGATCCCGCTGTTCGAGGGCGAGCGCTTCGCCGATGCGCGTGCGACCGACGAGACCTTCGCCGAAGGGGAAGGCGCGTCGTGGGTCGTCGCATGGAGCGAGGAAGGATCGCTCGTGCGCGAGTCGTACGTGAACCTGATCCCGACGCCGGCCGGCGGCACGCACGAGTCGGGCTTGCGTGACGGTCTCTACCAGGCGGTCAAGAGCTTCGTCGAACTGCACAACCTGCAGCCGAAGGGCGTGAAGCTGCTCGCGGAAGACGTGTTCGCGCGCGTGTCGTTCGTGCTGTCCGCGAAGGTGCTCGATCCGCAGTTCCAGGGGCAGATCAAGGAACGCCTGAACAGCCGCGACGCGGTGAAGCTCGTGTCGTCGTTCTCACGTCCGGCGCTCGAACTGTGGCTGAACCAGCACGTCGAGCACGGCAAGAAGCTCGCCGAACTGGTGATCAAGCAGGCGCAGGCGCGCACACGTGCGGGCCAGAAGGTCGAGAAGCGCAAGAGTTCGGGCGTCGCGGTGCTGCCGGGCAAGCTGACTGATTGCGAGACGGAAGATATCGCGCGCAACGAGTTGTTTCTCGTCGAGGGCGACTCGGCGGGCGGTTCCGCAAAGATGGGCCGCGACAAGGAATACCAGGCGATCCTGCCGCTGCGCGGCAAAGTGCTGAACACGTGGGAAACCGAGCGTGATCGCCTGTTCGCGAACAACGAGGTTCACGACATCTCGGTCGCGATCGGCGTCGATCCGCACAGCCCCGACGACACCGTCGACCTGTCGAATCTGCGCTACGGCAAGATCTGCATCCTGTCGGACGCGGACGTCGACGGCTCGCACATCCAGGTGCTGCTGCTCACGCTGTTCTTCAAGCATTTCCCGCAACTGATCGAGCGCGGTCACGTGCATGTCGCGCGGCCGCCGCTGTTCCGCGTCGATGCGCCCGCGCGCGGCAAGAAGCCCGCGCAGAAGCTCTATGCGCTCGACGAAGGCGAACTCGAGGCGACCCTCGACAAGCTGCGCAAGGACGGCGTGCGCGAAACGCAGTGGAGCATCAGCCGCTTCAAGGGTCTCGGCGAAATGAGCGCGGAGCAGTTGTGGGACACGACGATGAACCCCGACACGCGCCGCCTGATGCCGGTGAAGCTCGGCGAACTCGACTACGAGGCGACCGTCGCGCGGATGACCATGCTGATGGGCAAGGGCGAGGCAGCCGCGCGACGCGGCTGGCTCGAGGAAAAGGGCAACGACGTCGAAGCGGACATCTAAACCCGCGCGGCCGGGCATGACGCCCGGCCCGGCCTCACGCCACTTACGAATACGGAATTCAGATGGACGACAATACTTCCGATCTCTTCGCCGGGTCCGACGCACCGGACGCCGAAGCGCTGACGCTCGGCAACTACGCGGAGCAGGCGTATCTCAGCTACGCGGTCAGCGTCGTGAAGAGCCGCGCGCTGCCCGACGTGTGCGACGGCCAGAAGCCGGTGCAGCGCCGGATCCTGTTCGCGATGAACGAAATGGGCCTCGGCCCGGACGCGAAGCCGGTGAAGTCGGCGCGCGTGGTGGGCGACGTGCTCGGTAAATACCACCCGCACGGCGACCAGTCGGCATACGATGCGCTCGTGCGTCTCGCGCAGGATTTCTCGCTGCGCTATCCGCTGATCGACGGGCAGGGCAACTTCGGCTCGCGCGACGGCGACGGCGCGGCAGCGATGCGATACACCGAGGCGAGGCTCACGCCGATCTCGAAGCTGCTGCTCGACGAGATCGACCAGGGCACGGTCGACTTCATGCCGAACTACGACGGCTCGTTCGAGGAACCGAAGACGCTGCCGAGCCGCATGCCGTTCGTGCTGCTGAACGGCGCATCGGGCATCGCGGTGGGTCTCGCGACCGAGATTCCGTCCCACAACCTGCGCGAGGTCGCGGCGGCGGCGGTCGCGTTGATCCGCAATCCGAAGCTCACGCACGCGGAGCTGATGAACTTGATCCCCGGCCCGGACTTCCCGGGCGGCGGCCAGATCATCTCGAGCGACACCGAGATCGCGGCGGCCTATGAAACCGGCCGCGGCAGCCTGAAGGTACGCGCGCGCTGGAAGATCGAGGATCTCGCGCGCGGCCAGTGGCAGCTCGTCGTCACCGAGCTGCCGCCGAACACGTCGGGCCAGAAGGTGCTCGAGGAAATCGAGGAGCTCACCAACCCGAAGCTCAAGCTCGGCAAGAAGACGCTCACGCCCGAGCAGCTCAACACCAAGAAGGCGATGCTCGACCTGCTCGACGCGGTGCGCGACGAGTCGGGCAAGGAAGCGGCGGTGCGCCTCGTGTTCGAGCCGAAGTCGCGCACGATCGACCAGACCGAATTCGTGAACACGCTGCTCGCGTATACGAGCCTCGAGTCGAACGCGACATTGAACCTCGTGATGATCGGCGCCGACGGCCGGCCAGGCCAGAAGGGGCTGCTGACGATCCTCGACGAATGGGTGAAGTTCCGCCAGCTCACGATGACGCGCCGCTGCCGCCATCGTCTCGCGAAGGTCGACGACCGCATCCACATCCTCGAAGGGCGGATGATCGTCTTCCTGAACATCGACGAGGTGATCCGCATCATCCGCGAGTCGGATGAGCCGAAGGCTGCGCTGATGAGCGCGTTCGGCCTGAGCGACCGCCAGGCCGAAGACATCCTCGAAATCCGCCTGCGTCAGCTCGCGCGGCTCGAGAAGATCAAGATCGAGAAGGAACTCGAGGCGCTGCGTGACGAGAAGGCGAAGCTCGAGGAACTGCTCGCGAACGAAAGCGCGATGAAGCGGCTGATGATCAAGGAGATCGAGGCCGACGCGAAGCAGTACGGCGACGATCGCCGCACACTGATCCAGCAGGAAAAGCGCGCGACGTTCGAGGCGAAGGTCGTCGACGAGCCGGTGACGGTCGTCGTGTCGCAGAAGGGCTGGGTGCGTGCGCTGAAGGGTCACGGGCTCGACCCGGCCGGCTTCTCGTTCAAGGCAGGCGATCACCTGTATGCGGCATTCCAGTGCCGCACGCCCGATCGACTGATCGCGTGGGGCAGCAGCGGCCGCGTGTACTCGGTCGACGTGTCGGTGCTGCCGGGCGGGCGCGGCGACGGCGTGCCGGTGACGTCGTTGATCGAGCTCGAATCGGGCTCGCACCTGATGCACTACTACGCAGCGCCGGCCGACCAGCAACTGCTGCTCGCGTCGAGCAACGGCTTCGGCTTCCTCGCGAAGGTCGGCGACATGGTGAGCCGCGTGAAGGCCGGCAAGTCGTTCATGACCATCGATGCGGGCGCGGTGCCGCTCGCGCCGATGCCCGTGCTGCCGAACGCAACGCAGGTCGCGTGTCTGTCGAGCGGCGGTCGACTGCTGGTGTTCGGGATGGACGAGATGAAGACGCTGTCGGGTGGCGGCCGCGGCGTGATCCTGATGGCGCTCGACGACAAGGAAACGCTCGTGCAGGCGCTCGCGATCGACCCGGCCGGCGTCGTGCTGATCGGCACCGGCCGCGGCGGCAAGGCGCAGGACGAAACGCTGTCGTACGCGGGGCTCGCGCCGCACGTCGGCAAGCGTGCGCGGAAGGGCCGCGCGCCGGAAACGAAGCTCAAGGTCGTCAACGAACTGCGTCCGCTGCTCGGCTGACGCCGCATCCGTTGGCCGGCTCGACCGGTATCGAAGGCCGCACCTCCGCTTCGGCGGGCGTGCGGCCGATTCTTTTTTTGCGCGACGCATCCAGGCAAGCGCGAGTGGCGCCGTCACGCGGAACTTGCAAAATATTGTGAAATTCCGCCAGGGGTCTGAACCGAGCGGCTGCGCGCGGGTCGAACGTCGCTCGAGACCGCGCGTGACGCGGCTGTTCGTTGCACTTAACTCATTCCAGGATTGCCGCCATGTCCCACGCTGTTGCCGTCGCGCTGTTTCTTCATCTGCTGGCCGTCGCCGTGTGGGTGGGCGGGATGGTCTTCGCGCACTTCTGCCTGCGCCCGGCGCTGTCCGACCTGACGCCGCAGTTGCGACTGCCGCTGATCGAGGGCGTGTTCGGCCGATTCTTCAACTGGGTGTCGGGGTCGGTGATCGTGATCCTGCTGTCCGGCGGTTTCCTGCTCACGGCATTCGGCGGCGCGCACGCGACGTGGACGCTGCATGCGATGGCGGGGCTCGGTGTCGTGATGATGCTGATCTTCGGCCACATCCGCTTCGCGCTGTTCCCGCGCATCCGCCGCGCGGTGCAGGCGCAGAACTGGCCGGACGGCGCGCGCGCGGTGAACACGGTGCGCCTGCTTGTCGTCGTCAACCTCGTGCTCGGCGTCGTGACGATTGGCGCAGCCGTGCTGTCGCGCGGCCTCTGAGCGCGAACGCCTGACCTTGCGGCGCCGTTCGCCGCCCGCCGCCGGCGCGATGCCGCCCGCCGCCGGCGCGATGCCGCGCGCCGCTATGCGGCCAGCATCGCGTCGAGCAGCCACGCGCCGGCCGGGCCGAGCGGCCGGTTGCGCGACCACACCGCATCGACCCGCACGCGGCGCGGCCAGCCCCGCGAGCGCAGCTCGCAGAGGCGCTCGCCCGCGAAGTGCTCGACCATCCAGCGCGGCAGCTCGGCCCAGCCGAACCCCAGCACCGCCATCTCCAGCAGCATCAGGTAGCTCGGCGCGAGCCAGCGCTGCGTGCCGATGACGATCCGGTCGTCGGCGCCGCGATCCTCCGGTTTCACGTACGTGTTGAGGCGCAGCTCGCGCGCGTCGCGCAGCGCAGCATGCGGCACGTCAGCGTCGCCGTAGGCCGCCAGCGCGTGCGTGTGCCCGACGAACAGGCCGATCTCCGATTCCTCCGCCACCGTCGCCGCGCCGATATCGGGCGGGTAGGCGGCGCGCGCGGCCATCAGCCCGAGCTGGGCGCGGCCCTGCTGGATCAGGTCGAGCACGTCCTCGTGTTCGGCAATCTGGCATTCGAGTTCCAGCGTCGGAAAGCGCCGCTCGAGCGCCATCAAGGTTTCCTCGTAACGCTTCGATTGATACGTATCGGACACGACGAGCGTCAGCCGTGCTTCCTCGCCCTGCGCGAGCCGCGCGGCGGTGCGGTCGATCGCCGCGCCGGCCTCCAGTGCGCGTTGCACCTGCGGCAGCAGCGCGCGTCCGGCGTCGGTCAGCGTCGGTGCGCGCGTCGAGCGGTCGAACAACTGCACGCCGAGATCGATCTCGAGGTTCGCGATCGCTTCGGACACCGTCGACTGGCGCTTGCCGAGCTTGCGCGCGGCGGCCGTGAACGAGCCGAGCAGCGCGGCTTCGGCGAAGGCGAGCAGGGCTTCGGGGGCGTGGCGCATGCGCGGGTCTCACGGCGTTATATCGGTATAACCGATGATATCAAACTGGATTCATGCAGTTACGCCGATCAAAATGGCCGGCATACGCTTCACAAACGAACTGGAGGGACCCATGAAACAGATGAACAAGACGGTGACGGAGCGCCTCGTTCACGCGCTGACGTTCGAACTGGTGGCGATCGCGCTGTGCGCGCCGATCGGCGCGTGGTTGCTCGACATGCCGGTGTCGCACGTCGGCGTGCTGACGGTGATGGTGTCGTTGATCGCGATGGCCTGGAACATGACGTTCAACACGCTGTTCGACCGTTTCGAGCGCCGCGCCGGCCTCACGCGCACGCTCGGGATGCGGATCGCGCACGCGGTCGTATTCGAACTCGGCCTGGTCGCAATGGTGGTGCCGGTTGCCGCGTGGTGGCTGAACGTGAGCCTGGTCGAGGCGCTGCTGCTCGACCTCGGCATCGTGCTGTTCTTCCTGCCGTACACGTTCTGCTTCAACCTCGCGTACGACGCGTTGCGTGCACGCTGGGTCGCACGCCGCGTCGCCGTGCAGGCGAGTTGAACGGCCAGCCGTCGGCGGTGGTGGAGGGCGTGCCGTCAGTGCGCGATGGCGGCCCATAACAGCCACGCGCCGCACACGATTGCGACCGCACCATAGACGGCGTACACGGGCACCTTGAAGCGCGTGAAGCACAGCGTCGCAAACGCGCCCGTGAGCCAGTAGACGGGATCGGCCGGTTCGCGGTGGAGGATCCTCACGACGGCGACGACGAGAAAACCCGTCGTTGCCGCGCGCAGCAGGCGCATCCCGTGCTCGAAGCGCGAATGGCGCTTGAGCCGGAGCAGATGGTTCTGCGCGAATGCGACGAGACACCCCGACGGAATGAACAGCGCGGCGGTCGCGAGCAGCGCGCCGGTCCAGCCGTCGGTCAGGTAGCCGAGGAACGGCACGACGTTCAGCAGCGGGCCGGGCGACACCGGCGACAGCGCGAACGCGAGCGTGAAGTCGTGATCGGAGATGCCGGTGGCCGGCGACACGAACAGCGTCTTGAGCACGGGCAGCGCGGAGAAGCCGCCGCCGAACAGCGTCATGCCGGCGCCGGCGAGCCGCGGCCACAGCAGCGTCTCCTGGTAGTCGCCGGGCAGCGGCAGCGCGAACAGCGCGACGAGCACGGCGAGCAGCACGAGCAGGTTGCGGTCGCGTTTCGACAGCGTGAAGTCGACCGAGTCGTGTTGCGACGGCCCGGTCAGCCAGCCGGCTGCAAACGCAGCGAAGAGAATCCCGACGAAGGCGGCCGGACTATGCGCGAAAGCGAGCAGAATCGTCGATAGCGCGGCGATTGCCTGTTCGAGCCGTGTGCTCGCGAGCGTGCGCAACTGCTTGACCCACGTGACGCCGATCAGTGCGGCGAGCACCATCCCGAAGTGATTGATCAGCATCGGCGCGGCAAGCGAGCGCACGATCGGCGTGCGGTAGAAGATCGCGAACAGCGTCATCAGCAAGGAGAACGGCAGCACGCTCGCGATGCCGGCGATCCATGCGCCGGTGCGGCCGTGCAGCGTCTGGCCGACCTGCACCGCGACATTGCAGCCGACGGGGCCTGGCACGAGCCATGCCAGGGCGACGAGATCGGCGAACACGTGCGGCTCGATGCGCTGCAACCGGTCGACGTAGTGGCGTTCGAGCTGCGCCATCATCGAAAGCCCGCCCCAGGACACGGCGGAAATGCTGGCCACGACCTTGAACAAGGCCCAAAGGGATGCCTGTGCCTGTTCGACACGTTCGGCCGCTTCGACTTCGACGGTTGTCATGACTGTGCTGTTGGCGCTGGGCCTGGTCTTGCGCGTGGAAACGTGCCGGCAGCCCGCCGACACGATGGCCCTCCCGATTGTCCGCCGCGCATCGTGACACTGCCATGCGCGAAAACGCTAGTTAATGAACTAAACAACCGGATCGGAAACCGAAATAATCGGTGTGCTGCGCAACATTGCCGCGCGGGCTGCGGGCTGCGGGCTGCGGACTCAGGCGCCCGTGCTGCCGGTCGCGCGGTGCGTGAGGACGTTCGGCAGGTCGCCGCGCACGCCGAAGCGTGCGATCAGCGCAGGGATCGCGTCGGCCGGCACGGGGCGCGAGAACAGGAAGCCCTGCGCCTCGATCTCGCCGAGCGCGGACAGCCATGCGATCTGCTCCTCGGTTTCGGTGCCCTCGACGACGACCGTCAGGCCGAGCGAGCGCGCGAGATGCACGATCGACGACACCATCACGCACACGCTGCGATCGTTCGGGATCGCCTGCACGAACGAGCGGTCGACCTTCAGCGTATCGACGGAGAAGCGGTGCAGGTACGACAGCGACGAATAGCCGGTACCGAAATCGTCGAGCGCGACCCGGATGCCGAGCTTCTTCAACGCGACGATCTTCTCGGAGACGAGCTCCGGATATTCCATCATCGCGGTCTCGGTGATCTCGATTTCGAGCCGGTTCGCGTCGATGCCGGTGTCCTGCAGCGCCTGCGAAATCGTCTCGATCAGGTCGCCGCGCCAGAACTGCACCGGCGAGATGTTGACCGCGAGCGTCAGCGTGTCGTGGCCATCGTCGCGCCAGCGCGCGATCTGTTCGCACGCGGTGCGGATCACGAAGTCGCCGATGGGCACGATCAGGCCCGTCGATTCGGCAATCGAAATGAATTCGTTCGCGGAGATGATCCCGTGCTCGGGGTGATCCCAGCGCGCGAGCGCCTCGAAGCCGGTGATCGTGCGGTGCGTCAGGTCGATCTTCGGCTGGTAAGCGAGGAACAGTTGCCCCTCGGCGAGCGCGACGCGCAATTGCTGTTCCCAGCGCATCAGGTGGTCCGCGCGATGCGACAGGTGCGGCGCGTAGAACTGGTAGCAGTTCTTGCCCGCGTCCTTCGCGCTGTACATCGCGAGATCGGCCTTCTTTAGCAGGTCGATCTCGCTTTCGTTCGCGACGGTGTGCAGCGCGATGCCGATGCTCGCGTGCAGCACGAACGAACTGCCGCGCACGTCGAACGACTCGGCGAACATCCGGATGATCGCTTCCGCGAGCCGCACCGCGCGCCGTTCGACGTCGTCGCCCTTCATCACGACGACGAACTCGTCGCCGCCGATCCGTGCAAGCGACCCCTCGTCGCCGACGGCATCCGACAGGCGCGACGCGGTCATCTGCAGCACGATGTCGCCGGCGTTGTGGCCGAGGGTGTCATTGACGGTCTTGAAGTTGTCGAGGTCGATGAACAGCAGGCCCAGCCGCGACAGGCTGGCCGGCATCGACACGTCGTTGCGCAGCCCGCGCAGCGTCGCGTAGCGGTTCGCGAGGCCGGTGAGGAGGTCGTATTCGGCGAGCTGGGTCATCTCGCGCTCGCGGCCGAGCAGCTTGCCGATCAGCCCCGTCGCGACGCCGAAGAACGCGAGCATCGCGAGCGTGATGAAGCTCGTCATCAGCAGATAGACGTTACGCGTGTGGTAGTAGTCCGCGAATTCTTCGGACTGCGACAGCCCGACCATCACCGCGAGCGGGTAGCCGTCGAGGTGGCGGTACGACACGATGCGCGTCACGCCGTCGATCGGGTCGATGATCGTGCCTGTCACGCGCTCGGAGATCGGGTAGACGCCCGATGCGGAGAACGCGCCGGGTGCGTTGTTGAGCGAGCCGGTGCGCCGCGCGAGCACGGCACCCGTGTCGGACACCACGGCGATCACGCCTTCCTTGCCGATCGCCGCGTTGTTGTAGAAATCGTTCGTGAAGTAGCTCGGGTCTTCCGACACCACGACGATGCCCGCGAAGCTGCCGTCCGGATTGTTCAGGCGCCGCGTCATCTGCAGCGTCCAGTGGCTCGACACGCGGCCGAGCACGGGCTTGCTGATGTACAGGCGGTCGTCGTTGTGCGCGAGGTGGACCTTGAAGTGCTCGCGGTCGGCCAGGTTGATCGGCTTCGGATGGAGTTCGGCCGTGTTCGCGAACAGGATGCCCTTCGCGTTGACGAGCGAAACCTGGATCAGCGTGTCGCTCGGCACGACGCCTTTTTCGACCGCGCTCGCGAGGTTGAAGCGCGCGGGCGATTTCTCGAATTCGAACTTGACGAAGCGGGTGATCTGGTCGACCTGGTGGATCGCCTTGACCGTGTGCTGTTCGAGCGCCGACGACAGGATCGCCGCCGAGGCCGCCGCTTCCTTGTACGCGCTGTCCTTTTCGACCGACAGCCGCGCGACGATCACCGCCCACAGCAGCGCAAGCGCCAGCATCCCGAGCAGCGGGATCGCGAACAGCGCGCGCCGGCGCGACTTGCGCGGCGCGCGCAGCGGTCGGGTCGGCGGCGTGTGGTTTGACCGGGCGGAGCTCATCTGAGAGGGCGGCGTCCTGCTCGCATGCGTCATCCGTCTGGATGGCTGGCTATGGTTCGGGTTGTCCCGACGTCTGTTCGTTCGCGGGACACGCAACCATGGACAGACCTCCGAAACAACGGATTAGGCCCGATATTACTGGCTGGAACGCTTTTGCGATAGTTGGGCGAATCGTAGGGGCGCCGGACGGGCCGGCGCCATCGCACATCGCGAAATGTTAAACAGGAGACCGGAAGGTGCCGTCAACGACCGTGACGACGTGGCCGCCGATCCACGTGGTGCCGTCTTCGTCATAACTGACGGAGATGCGGCCGTCGCGGCCGATGGCCGTACCCTGGCGGGCCGTATACGACTGGCCGGGGCGGCGCTCCTGCCGCGTCAGCAGCCCGGCCAGCGCCGCGTTGGCGCTGCCGGTGACCGGGTCCTCGCCGAAGCCGAAGTTGCCGCCCGTCATCAGGCAGCGGATTTCGAATGTCGCGGGGCCGCCTTCGGCATGCGGCGCGTAGACGGCGAGGCCGTCCACGCCATAGCGGCGCGTGAGTGCCTCCAGCGCGACCGGATCGGGCGAAAGGCCGATGCACGCGTCGGCCGACTTCAGTCGCACGACCAGCCACGGCGCGCCGTTGTCCACCGCACACGGCTCGGCTTCCAGGTCGATCGCGTCACTGCGCAACGCGGCAGCCAGCGCCGCGTAGTCCGAACGGTCGAGCGGCGTGACGCGGGCCGGTGGCGCGGCGAACGCCCAGCCGCCGGCCTGCTCGCGCAGCGCGACCCGGCCGACCCCGCACTGCTGGATCAGCCGGCCCGGCGTGCGTGGCCGCGCGCCGCTTTCCAGGAACGCATGCGCGGTGCCGAGCGTCGGATGGCCGGCGAACGGCAGTTCACCGGCCGTCGTGAAGATCCGCACGCGGTAGTCGGCGTCCGGATCGGTCGGCGTGCAGACGAACGTCGTTTCCGACAGGTTCGTCCAGCGGGCGATCTCGAGCATGGCGTCGTCGCCGAGCGAATCGGCGTCGAACACGACGGCGAGCGGGTTGCCCTTGAACGGCACCGACGTGAAGACGTCGACCTGCTTGAAGCGGACGAGACGACCGGTCATCTCGATGCGCCCGTTACGCGACTTCGGCGATCAGTTCGATCTCGACGCACGCGCCGAGCGGAATCTGCGCGACGCCGAACGCCGAACGCGCGTGCTTGCCTGCGTCGCCGAACACTTCGGCGATCAGTTCCGACGCACCGTTCGTCACGATGTGCTGTTCGGTGAAGTCGAGCGTCGAGTTGACGAGGCTCATCAGCTTCACGATGCGCGTGACCTTGTTCAGGTCGCCCGTGTGCGCGTGCAGCGTCGCGAGCAGGTCGATCGCGATCGAGCGTGCGGCCGCCTTGCCGTCTTCCGTCTGCAGATCCGCGCCGAGCTTGCCGGCCCAGACCTTGCCGTCCTTCTTCGCGATGTGGCCCGACAGGTAGACCGTGTTGCCGCTTTGCGCGCTCATCACGTAGGCGGCGGCGGGTGCGCCGGCGGTCGGGAGTTCGATGCCGAGCGACTTCAGTTTGTCGTAGACGTTAGCCATGTGTTCGATTCCTCGTTGAGAGTCGTGACAGGAAAAAGGGGATCAGAGACGCTCGCGCAGCAGCTTGCCGAGGCGCGCGACGCCTTCCTCGATCTTCTCCGGCGGCACCGTCACGAACGACAGGCGCAGCGTGTTCTGCTGCGGGTCGTTCGCGAAGAACGGCGCGCCCGGCACGAAGGCGACGTGGTTGGCGACCGCGGCCTCGAGCAGCTTCATGCTGTCGATCTGCGCGGGCAGATTGACCCAGATGAACATGCCGCCGTCCGGGCGGTTCCACGTGACGCCTTCCGGCATGTGGCGCGCGAGCGACGCGAGCATCGCCTCGCATTGCGCGCCGTACAGCTGGCGGATCGTCGGGATGTGCTCGTCGAGGAAGCCGTCCTTGATCACTTCGTGCGCGATGCGCTGCGTGAGCGTCGGCGTGTGCAGGTCGGTGGCCTGCTTGGCCTGCACGAGCTTGAAGTGGAGCTCCTCGGGGGCAATGATGTAGCCGATCCGCAGGCCCGGCGCGAGCACCTTCGAGAACGTGCCGAGGTGCACGATATGGTCGGGCGCCATCGACAGCATCGTCGGCAGCGGTTCGCCCTGGTAGTTCAGTGCGCCGTACGGGTCGTCTTCCAGCACCGGGAACGGGCTCGACTGCGCGAACGCGGCGAGCGCTCGACGGCGCTCGACGGGCAGGCGGCGGCCGGTCGGGTTCTGGAAGTTCGGCTGCGCGTACAGCAGGCGCGCACCTTGCGTCAGGTCGGACGTGAGGCCTTCGGGCAGCAGGCCCAGCTCGTCGGTCGGCACCTGCACGTAGCGCGGCTCGTACAGCGAGAACGACTGCAGCGCGCCGAGGTAGGTCGGGGTTTCGACGAGGATCGGGCTGTCCGGATCGATCAGCGCCTTGCCGAGCAGGTCGAGCGCCTGCTGCGAGCCGGTCGTGATCAGCACCTGCGACACGCGCACGCTGTAGCGCTCGGCGATCCATTCGCGCAGCGGCAGGTAGCCTTCGGTCGCGCTGTACTGGAGTGCGGCGGCGGGCGCATCGCGCAGCACGCGGTCGGCCGCGGCGCGCATGCGTTCGGCCGGGAACGTCGCGGGAGCGGGCAGGCCGCCTGCGAACGAGATGACCTCGGGGCGTTCCGTGACCTTCAGGATCTCGCGGATCGCAGAGCTCGTCAGCTTGCGGGCGCGTTCGGAAAGCTGCCAGTGCGGCGGATGCAGGTCGCTCGGATTCATAGTCTCCTCGTTCGGATATCGTGGTCAGTCAAGAAAGGTCGATCGGGCTGATCGCGTCGACGCGGCCGGGTGGGCGCGCGGGAGCGCGATCGGGCCGTCGCGGCCGGGTGGGCAAAACCGTTCAGGCAAAACGAACATTATGGCGCACCTCATCAACCGGCGCGAGCGGCGCGCGGGGCCGTGGCCACCGCCGAGCGCCGGCCCAGCATCACGGTCGCGATCACGGCGGCCGCGAACAGCCAGGTCGACGGCATCACCGTCTCGCCGAACAGCAGCGCGGAAAAGGCGATCGTGAAGAAGATCTGCAGCAGCTGCACCTGGCCGACGCGCGCGATGCCGCCCATGGCGAGCCCGGCGTACCACGCGAAAAAGCCGATGAATTGCGAAAAAAGGGTCACGTAGCCGAATGCAAGCCACGTGCGCAACGCGAGCGGGGCAGGGTGCGCGACGTGCTGCGTCCATGCGAGCCAGCCGACCGGCAGCACCAGGAACGGCGCGGACACGACGAGCGCCCAGCAGATCACCTGCCAGCCGCCGATCTGGCGCGCGAGGCGCGCGCCTTCCGCGTAGCCGAGCGCGCCGATGCCGACCGCGACGAGCATCAGTGCGTCGCCGGCCTGCACCGTGCCGCCGCCGTCACGCAGCGCGAACGCGATCACGAGCGCGCTGCCCGCCAGCGCGCTGGCCCAGAACGCCTTCGACGGCCGCTCGTGCGACAGCCACGCCGCGTACAGCGCGACGAACAGCGGCTGCAGCCCGTTGACGACCGCGCCGTGCGAGGCCGGCACGGTTTTCATCGCCCAGGCGGAGAACACCGGATACGCGATGATCACGCCGGCCGACACGACCGCGAGGCTTTTCAGCTGCGCGCGGGTCGGCAGCCGTTCGCGGCGCCACCACAGCAGCAGGCCGGCCGGCACCGACGCGGCGAGCGCGCGGCCGAGCCCGTTCAGTAGCGGGTTGAGTTCGGAGACGACGATCCGCGTCATCGGCAGCGTCAGGCTGAAGATCATCACGCCGATGAGGCCGAGCAGCATGCCCCGGGTTTCGCGCGAATTCATGAAATGGGTGTCTCCGTAATGCGGGGTTCGTGTAATCGGGGGGGGGCGGCAGGGGCGTTCAGCGCAGCGTGCGTGCGCCCTGCGGCGTGTCGAATTCGGCGACGAGCGCCGGCGGGCCGTCGCCGGTGTCGACGTCGAGCAGATGGCCGGCGCCGAGCCAGTCGAGCTGCTCGCGGATGACGTCCGCATGCGGGTGGATGCCCTTGAGCGCTTTCAGTGCGACGCCGTCGTTCGGCAGCGATTCGGCCGGATGGCGCGGGCTGTCCCACTGGATCAGCGATGGCACGAGGCCGTCGCCGACGCCTTGCCACGCGGGAAACGCGCCGTCGTCGGGCACCGTGAGACCCCAGCTCAGGTCGCCGCGCCGCATCGCGACGACCGGCGCGATGCGCGCCGGGTACTGGCTTTGCCACATCGCGAGCTGGCGCGGGCGGTCGACGCGCGCGACCCAGTGAGCGAGAAACGGGCCCTGCGCGAGCCGTGCGTGCATCGCCGGATCGTCGAGCGCGAACAGCCGCGCGCGCGGTGGCGTGGCGCCGTCGTCCGGGGCGGGTGCGTCGGGGTCGATCGCGATCACTTCGAGATAGAGCCCGCCCCAGACGCCGAACAGCGCATTGTGGGTCCGCATCAGCGGGTGGCGGCCGCCGCCGGCCGGCTCGATGCCGAGCGAAGCGGCGACATGGCGCACGCCTTCGTCGAGCGTGCGCGCGGCGATCACGAGATGGTCGAGGGTCAGGGAGCGGGCTGGCATGAACGTCGGTCGGGAAGCGAAAGTGTCATGGTGGGCGGGCGATGCGCCGGACGGTTGCGGAACCGGCCGGTGCCCGGGCCGCGATGCAGGCCCGGCGGTGCGGCACCGCGTGCGGCAAGGCCGCGACGGCAGCCGCACGATCGCCATTCCGGTCAACTGTAATCGTCGGCACCGGCACAGTAACGGTACAATCGGCGCGATAGCCTTCGGTACAGTTGGAGCCGCCACCACCCATGTCCACCGTCCCACTCGCCCAGATTCCCGCGCCGCACGATACGGCCACGCTCACGCTCGTCGACCAGCTCGTCCAATGGGCGCGGCGCCGAATCGACGAACGCGTGTTCCGGCCCGGCATGCGGATGCCGTCGATCCGCAAGCTCGCGCTCGACAAGAGCGTGTCGCGCTTTACCGTGGTGGAAGCGTACGAACGGCTCGTCGCGCAGGGCTACCTCGACTCGCGGCGCGGCTCGGGTTTCTACGTGCGCGAGCGCACGGCCACCGGCCCGCAGCCGGCCGACAACGTGGTGCGCGTGGCCGAGGCCGCGCCCGTGCACAACACGATCGACGTCGTCTGGCTGCTGCGCAACATGCTGCACACCGTCAGTCCGGAAAAAGGGCCGGGTCTCGGCTACTTGCCGGGCCGCTGGCTCGACGGCGAGCTGATCACCGGCGCGCTGCGCGCGCTCGGGCGCCAGTCCGGCGCGCAGATGCTCGGTTTCGGCACCGCGCAGGGTTTCCTGCCGCTGCGCCAGCAATTGCAGACGCGGCTCGCGGAAGTCGAGATCGGCGCGAAGCCCGAGCAGCTCGTGCTGGTGTCGGGCATCACGCAGGCGATCGACCTGATCTCGCGGATCTACGTGCGGCCCGGCGATGCGGTGATCGTTGGCGATCCCGCGTGGTTCCAGATGTTCGGCCGCTTCGCGTCGCAGGGCGCGCAACTGGTCGGCATGCCCTATACGCCCGACGGCCCCGATCTCGACGCGCTGGAAACGCTCGTGCAGATGTGGCGGCCGAAGATGCTCGTGATCAATTCGGTGCTGCAGAACCCGACCGGCACGTCGCTGTCGGCCGCGCAGGCGTTCCGGATCCTGAAGCTCGCGGAGGCGTACGACTTCCTCGTCGTCGAGGACGACGTGTACGGCGACCTGTGCCCGCCGAGCTATCCGGCCACGCGGCTCGCGAGTCTCGACCAGCTGAAGCGCGTGATCTACCTGGGCAGCTATTCGAAGACGCTCGCGGCGAATTTGCGGGTCGGCTATGTCGCCTGCGCACCGGAGATCGCGAAGGCGGTCACCGACCAGAAAATGCTGGTCGGCATGACGACGCCGGAGCTCAACGAGCGCGTCTTGTACAAGATCCTGACCGAAGGGCATTACCGGCGCCACGTCGAGCGGCTGCGCGCGCGGCTCGACGGCGTGCGCGACAAGACCGCGCGGATGCTCGAGCGTACCGGGTTGCGGCTCTTCACGATGCCGGCGGCGGGGATGTTCCTGTGGGCCGACACGGGCGTCGATTCGGACGCGCTCGCGGCCGCCGCGCACGAGGAAGGGTTCCTGCTGACGCCGGGGAGCCTGTTCTCGCCGCAGCAGTCGTCGTCGACCTGGACGCGCTTCAACGTCGCGAACTGCGGCGATCCGGCGCTGCCGGGGTTTCTCGCGCGCTATATCGAAGCGGCGGCGCGGCGCGCGTCGTGACGGCGGGCGGCACGCCGCCCCTTGAAATCCGCTCGCCCGTCCCCAGATACCCGCGCGAACCGCTTGCGCCAGGCGGTCGTCCTTGACGGGCCCGCCGGCATCGCGCGCCGGCCGCCCGCGCCACACCATTCAAGTTCATGTAAGAGGAAACAGCATCCATGGCACACGAAACGATGAGCTTTCAGGCAGAGGTCAAGCAACTCCTCCACCTGATGATTCATTCGCTCTACAGCAACAAGGAAATCTTCCTGCGCGAACTGGTGTCGAACGCGTCCGACGCCGCCGACAAGCTGCGTTTCGAAGGGCTCGCGGACAACGCGCTGTACGAGAACGATCCGAACCTGCGCATCCGCATCGGCTACGACAAGGCCGCCCGCACGATCACGATCGACGACAACGGCATCGGCATGAGCCGCGACGAGGCGATCGCGAACCTCGGCACGATCGCGCGTTCGGGCACCAAGGAATTCTTCACGAAGCTGTCCGGTGACCAGCAGAAGGACGCGGCGCTGATCGGCCAGTTCGGCGTCGGCTTCTACTCGGGCTTCATCGTCGCGGACAAGATCACCGTCGAGACGCGCCGCGCGGGCCTGCCGGCGAACGAAGCCGTGCGCTGGGAAAGCGCGGGCGAGGGCGATTTCACGATCGACGCGATCGAGCGCGCGCAACGCGGCACGACGATCACGCTGCACCTGCGCGAAGGCGAGGACGAACTGCTGTCGTCGCACCGCTTGAAGTCGATCATCCAGAAGTATTCCGATCACATCGCGCTGCCGATCCTGATGCAGAAGGAAGAGTGGGATCAGGAAAAGGGCGAGATGGCCCTGAAGGACGAGGACGAGACCGTCAACCAGGCGAGCGCGCTCTGGACGCGTTCGAAGAGCGACGTCACGGACGAGCAGTACACGCAGTTCTACCAGCATATCGCGCACGACCACCAGGATCCGCTCACGTGGACGCACAACCGCGTCGAGGGCCGCAGCGAATACACGCAGCTGCTGTTCGTGCCGGCGCATGCGCCGTTCGACCTGTGGAACCGCGATTACCGCGGCGGCCTGAAGCTGTACGTGAAGCGCGTGTTCATCATGGACGACGCCGAGCAGTTGCTGCCGCAATACCTGCGCTTCGTGAAGGGCGTCGTCGATTCGGCCGACCTGCCGCTGAACGTGTCGCGTGAAATCCTGCAGGAAAGCCGCGACGTGAAGGCGATCCGCGAAGGCGTGACCAAGCGCGCGCTGTCGATGCTCGAGGAACTCGCGAACGCGGAAGAGGACGCCGGCAAGGAGAAGTACAAGACGTTCTGGAGCGCGTTCGGCCAGGTGCTGAAGGAAGGTCTGGGCGAGGATCACGCGAACCGCGAGCGGATCGCGAAGCTGCTGCGCTTCGCCTCGACGCACGGCGACACCGACGCGCAGGACGTGTCGCTCGCCGACTACGTGTCGCGCATGAAGCCCGAGCAGAGCAAGATCTACTACGTGACTGCCGATACGTGGCAGGCCGCGAAGAACAGCCCGCACCTGGAAGTGTTCCGCAAGAAGGGTGTCGAGGTGCTGCTGCTGACCGATCGCGTCGACGAATGGATGCTGTCGTTCCTGCATGAATTCGACGGCAAGCCGCTCGCGAGCGTGGCCCGCGGCGATCTCGACCTCGGCGAGCTGAACGACGAGGAAAAGAAGGCGCAGGAGCAGGCGGGCGAGGCGATCAAGCCGGTCGTCGAGAAGATGAAGGAAGCGCTCGGTGACAAGGTGAAGGAAGTGCGCGTCACGTTCCGCCTGACCGATTCGCCGTCGTGCCTCGTCGCGGACGATAACGACATGAGCGGTTACCTGCAGCGGATGCTGAAGGCGGCCGGCCAGAATGCGCCGGCGATGCAGCCGATTCTCGAGATCAATCCTGAGCACGCGCTCGTGAAGCAGCTGAACACCGACAGCGCCAACTTCGGCGACTGGTGCCACCTGCTGTTCGACCAGGCGTTGCTGGCCGAAGGCGGGATGCTCGACGATCCGGCGAGCTTCGTGAAGCGTACCAACGCGCTGCTGCTGTCGCGCTCCGCGTGAACGCGCGGATGCGATTCGACGGCGCACGGGCGGGCTGGCGCGAAACGCCCCGGCCCGGCTGCACGCTCGACCAGCGCGACTGGCTGACGCGCGGTGGTTCGTTGACCGCGCATCTGGCGCAGCTCGGCGCTGTGAGCGTACGCGTGACGCGCGAGGCCGTCGACTGCGCGTGGTTCGACGAACCGGACGCGCTCGACAGTGCGCCGCGCGCGCCGATGTGGGTGCGCGAGGTGATCCTGTCGGTCGACGGCATGCCGTACGTCGCCGCGCACAGCATCGCGCCGCTCGCGGCCAGCAAGGGCGTGTGGCAGGCGATGCGGCGGTTGCGCACGCGACCGCTCGCGGAGCTGCTGTACAGCGATCCGCAAGTCGAGCGCTCCACGCTCGTCAGCCGGCGCGTGATCGCCGGTCATCCACTGTATGCGCTCGCGAGCCATGCGTTGCAGGGTGCGCGGGCGCCGCATGCGTTCGCCGCGCGGCGCTCGGTGTTCCAGCGGCACGGCAAGCCGTTGATGGTCACCGAGTGCATGCTGCCTGCGCTGTGGCGCCATCTCGATGCGCACGGCGACGGGCCGCGATCCGTCGGGCCGCGCGGGGCGGCGTGATGCTGCAGGGCTTTGGGCCGGTCGTCGGGCCGCATACGCACACGATGATCCTCGGCAGCTTTCCGGGCGAGGCGTCGCTCGATGCCGCGCAGTACTACGCACATCCGCGTAACCAGTTCTGGCGGTTGCTCGGTGCCGTGCTCGGCGAGCCGGGGCTGCACGAGCTTGTGTACGACGCGCGGCTCGAGCGCGTGCTTTCGCACGGCATCGGTATCTGGGACGTCCTCGATGCGTGCCATCGACAAGGCAGCCTCGATTCTGCTATCCGGAATGCGAAGCCGAACGACTTTGCGTCGTTGCGCGAGCATGCGCCGTTGCTCAAGCGTGTGTGCTTCAACGGCAAGACGGCAGGGCGGTTTGCGGAGGTGATCGGCGAGGCCGGATACGACACGCTCGTGCTGCCTTCGTCGAGCCCGGCGAACGCGATGCTGTCGTTCGAGCAGAAGTTGGCGGCTTGGCTAGCGCTTTGCGCGTGATGCCCACACACATTGTCGGAATGGGGGCCGAGTAACGGTTGCTTATTTGTTCAACAGGCCTTCCACGTTCGAAAACTCGTCAGTTCTTGACTCGATGGCGCGACGAGCCTCTCTGACGAAATAGTCTTCCGAGGTTTGATTATCGATATCTTCGAGCACCTTTTGTTTGAACTCGTCGAAAGATTCACAGGTCCTCAGGGCGATTGATATGGCAACAAGTTGTGTCTGCAGATAGTGAAGATGACCGGTCAAGCGATTTTCAAGCTCGAATAATTTGTCTGGAATTTCTCCATAGGGCAAGTTTCTCCACGAGTCTCGCTTATGCTGATCAGCTTCGATCTGATTGGTCGCCATATCTACTGCGTATTTGTCGTAGACGTCGAGCGACGTACGCTTAATGGCGAGTGGTTGACCTGCTTTGTACTCGCGTCGTGCGCGAAGGCGTTGCTCATTCTCAGGTCGGCAAGTGTAGTCGTGAAGTGCTTTCAATGCCCACTCCGGACATTGCCGGCTACTAGGTTTTCCCGGTTCGATTAACCATGCTTGAATGCTTCGGACAGACACGTTCTTGGCCGTCAATTCCGAAATAATTGTAGCTACCTGTTGTCTGTCACCGGAGAAGTCGTTTTCGACGAGGCAACGCATCTCGTTTCTGCGGCGCTCACCGAGGTGATTCTCCCAAAGCTCATCCCTGAGAATTTTCAGTTCCGCTGTGCTGAATTTTTTCTTCGAACCAGCCAGTGGGCGGATCGTGAGGTCGGCCGAGGATTGAATATTTCGCGCAAATTCGATCTCGAAAACTGTTTGAGATTCGATGTGAGTAGCGCGGCTCGATAAATAGACATATGACCAGGTCATTACACCACCGGTAATCGAAATTGACTTGCGCACATTGTGCGCGCACAATGTGCGCAAGTCAATCGTGAAGCGTGTGTTTTGAGTCTCCGGCGAGGACGCGGCCAGCGCCCCCGCCCGCTCAATTTTCTTTATCTGATCTCCATTCGGGCTTCTCGCGCTTGATCCAGTACACGACGATCGGTAGTGCGGACAACGTCGCAGTGCACATGCCGTACGTGAGAGGGTGACTTGTGGAGCGGCAGTAGCGACACGCTCGCAATGACTCCGATCGCGAACCGGGGCGGCACGACCCAGCCCAGCCAAGCCACAGGCAACCCCCATTCTCAGCGATAGCGTTTCGCCGGAAACCAGATCTTCCTGCAGCTCGAGGTCATGTGTCCTTCATCGATCACCGAATGCAGCGTAGCGCCAACCGGATTCGAAGTCATGCAGGGCATGCGGCACGGCCACGATCCCCCGCCAATGCTATCCTCTCGTCCGCTAAAACCAGCTTCACCCAGCGAGATTCACACATGACCCGACTGATCAAGCGCGCGTCCGCCGAGGCGCGCGCGTTCAAGCAACGCAAGCCGGCCGCCTACAACGGCTCCGAAAAGCTCCAGCCGCCGCGCGTGAAGCGCCGTCCGGAGATCGACGAACACGACGACGTGCCCGTCCTCGAGGCGCCGCGCAAGCCGCGCTTCGCACCCGTCACGTTCTCCGAAGAGCGCGGCGTGCGCTTCCTGCACTTCGGTACCGAATGGGTGCAGGGTGCGATGCGGATCTCGAAGCCGCTGCACATCGAGCTCGAATACGCGCAGCAGATGATGGCGTGGCTGCTGTTCCTCGAAACGCCCGAGCGGATCGTCCAGCTCGGGCTCGGCACCGGCGCGCTCACCAAGTTCTCGCACCGCTTCCTGCCGCACGCGAAGGTCGAGGCCGTCGAACTGAACCCGGCCGTGATCGTCGCGGCGCGCACGATGTTCGCGCTGCCGCCCGATGACGCACGCCTCGTCGTGCATGAAGCCGATGCATGGGATTTCGTCAACGATCCAGCCAACCGCGGCACGACGGGCGCATTGCAGATCGACCTGTACGACGCGACCGCCCGCGGCCCGGTGCTCGACAGCGTCGCGTTCTACCGCGCGGTGCGCGGCTGCCTCGCCGACGCGGGCGTCGCGACGATCAACCTGTTCGGCGACCATCCGAGCTTCGTGCGCAACATGAAGCACCTGAACGCGGCCTTCGACCATCGCGTGATCGCGCTGCCGGAAGTGCACGACGGCAACCGGATCGCGATCGCGTTCTCGGGCCCCGCGCTCGACGTGTCGTTCGCGCAGCTGGAAGCGCGCGCGAAGCTGATCGAGGACACGCTGAAGCTCCCCGCGCGCAAGTGGGTGAAAGCTTTGAAAGAAACGACCGGCGCACGCGAATCCTCGTTCGCGATCTGACGCTCATGCACCGGTCGCATGCCGGTGCAACCGCTTGACTGGGGGGCGGATCACCTCGGGTTCGCCCCTGCTTGACCGCTCGCTCGCGGCTCCTATACTGGCGCGAAGCCAGGGGAGCCGCAGCTTACCCGTTTTGCCCCTCCTCTCGCCGCCGTACCCGCTTGACAAGATCGATAACCGGGAAAGATGAGGAGACGTCATGGCTCACGATGCCGACGCCAATCGGGCCGCCAAGCGCTGGCTCTGGCTGCTGGTGCTGCCGCTGATCGCGATGGTCTGGGTGCCTTCGTACAGCAAGATCGAACCGCAATGGTTGGGTTTTCCGTTTTTCTACTGGTACCAGTTGCTGTGGGTGTTCATTAGCGCGGTGATCACCGCGTTCGTGTATTTCAAGACCAAGCACGCATGGAAGGCAGGCGGCACGCAGGGAGGTGCGCGATGAATCTCGGCGCGACCTTCGTCTTCGTACTCCTGTTCATCGGTGTCACCATACTCGGTTTTCTCGCCGCGAACTGGCGGCGCGGCGATCTCGCCCACCTCGACGAATGGGGGCTCGGCGGCCGTCGCTTCGGGACGATCGTCACGTGGTTCCTGCTCGGCGGCGACCTCTACACGGCCTACACGTTCGTCGCGGTGCCCGCGCTCGTGTTCGGCGCCGGCGCGATGGGCTTCTTCGCGTTGCCGTACACGATCCTGATCTACCCGTTCGCGTTCGTCGTGTTTCCGAAGCTGTGGAGCATCGCGAAGCGGCACGGCTACGTGACGGCCGCCGACTTCGTCAACGCGCGTTACGGCAGCCGGATGCTCGCGCTCGCGATCGCGGTGACGGGCATCCTCGCGACGATGCCGTACATCGCGCTGCAGCTCGTCGGCATCGAAGTCGTGATCGGCGCGCTGGGATTCGACACGACCGGCTTCGTCGGCGACCTGCCGCTCATCATCGCGTTCGCGATTCTCGCCGCATACACCTACACGTCGGGGCTGCGCGCGCCCGCGATGATCGCGATCGTGAAGGACATCCTGATCTACATCACGATCGCGGCGGCGGTCATCGTCATCCCCGCGAAGCTCGGCGGCTTCAGCCACATCTTCGCGTCGGTGCCGCCGGCGAAGCTGCTGCTGAAAGCGCCCGATGCGACGAGCCTGAACGGCTACAGCGCGTATGCGACGCTCGCGATCGGCTCCGCGCTCGCGCTGTTCCTGTATCCGCACTCGGTCACGGCGATCCTGTCGTCGGCGTCGGGCAACTCGATCCGCCGCAACATGGCGATGCTGCCCGCGTATTCGTTCGTGCTCGGCCTGCTCGCGCTGCTCGGCTACATGGCGCTCGCGGCGGGCGTGAAGGACATGCCGCAGTACGCGCCGTACTTCAAGGCGTTCGGCCCGAACTTCGCTGTGCCCGCGCTGTTCCTCGAGTATTTCCCGTCGTGGTTCGTCGGCGTCGCGTTCGCGGCGATCGGCATCGGCGCGCTGGTGCCGGCGGCAATCATGTCGATCGCGGCCGCGAACCTGTACACGCGCAACATCCACCGCGAGTTCGTGAACCGCAACATGACGCACGACCAGGAGACGCACGTCGCGAAACTCGTGTCGCTGATCGTGAAGGTCGGCGCGGTCGCGTTCATCCTCGGGCTGCCGTTGACGTACGCGATCCAGTTGCAGCTGCTCGGTGGGATCTGGATCATCCAGACGCTGCCGGCGATCGTGCTCGGCCTGTACACGCGCGTGCTCGACCATCGCGGCCTGCTGGCCGGCTGGGCGGCAGGCATCGTGTGCGGCACGTGGATGGCGATTTCGCTGAAGCTAGCCAGCTCGATCTTCACGATCCACCTGTTCGGTCTCGCGATTCCCGGCTACGCGGCCGTGTGGTCGCTGGTCGTGAACCTGGTGGTATCGGTGGCGGTGAGCGTGCTGGTGCGCATGATGGGCATGGCGCACGCGGAGGACCGCACGCGGCCGGAGGATTACCTCGACGTCGTCGAGGGCTGAACGCCTTCCGGCTGTTGCAGTTTCGACACGGCGCCCGCGACGCAAATCGCGGGCGTTTTGCATGGTCCGCCGTGAACGCCCCGTGCGGCCGTGCTTCCGTTTCCGTTGATCTCCAAGCGATTCTAGGATAGTCGCGCCGCGGCGAAAATCGGTGGAAGACCGATTGGAAGCTGCGCTTCCCGTTTGCCAGTATTGCGTCCCGCCCGGCCACGCCGGGTGATTCGATCTCGACACGATTCGACTACATGAGGGATGCAATGATGAAGATTGGGTTGCTGGTGCTTGGCCTGTGGTGCGCCGCGCTTGCCGGTTGCGTGAACGCGTACTACCGGTGAGGCGAACGATGAGAGTCCTGTTGATGTGGGTGCTCGTCGCCCCGATCCTGCTCGCCGGCTGCGCGAACATGTATTACCGGTGATGGTGGGCCCGATGAAAACGATCTTGCCGGCCGCGCTGCTGTGCGCGATGCTCGCCGGCTGCATTTCAGTCTACGGTCCAGGACAGCGGTACGCGGCGCGCGATGCGCCGCCGCAGCGGCAGGATACGTCCGACGGCGCGCACGGCGCCGACGATGCGTCGGGCATCGTAATCGGCAATCGTAAGTATGACGAAGTATGGACGGCCGTCGCGCAGTTCTACGCGGACCACAAGCTTGCCGTGCGCGTCAGCGATCGCGATGCGGGGCTCCTGGCCGCCGCCTATGCCGATTATCCGAACGCAGGGAATTTCCTGGATTGCACCGAGCTGAAGCAGACGTCCAACGTGACACACACGCTGAAGGTGGTGACGCGCATCGACGACGCCACGCAAGGCGTGACCGTGTCGATCGACGTCGCGGGCACGGCCAGCGTGGTCGCGGCCGGCAAGCAGAAGAGCGCGCGCGTCGCGTGCCGCTCGAACGGCACGCTGGAGCGGGCGCTGGCGGAGGCGCTGCGCAAGTAGCGAGGCCGCCCGGATCACGGCGCTTGCGCGGCGGTCCGGGCGGCGCGCGTGCGTTACTGCCCCGCGCGTTTCGCGAGATCCTCGCGTTGCGAGAGATCTTCGACGTTGACCATCCAGTGCACGCCGAAACGATCCTTCGCCATGCCGAAGCCGAGCGCCCAGAACGTCTTGCCGAACGGCATCGTCACTTCGCCACCGTCGGCGAGCGCATTGAACAGCTTCTGGCCTTCTTCGACCGTCGCCGGGTTCAGCGACAGCGAATAACCCGAATGCGTGCCGCCCGGCTGGCTGCAGTCGCCGTCCGAGCACATGATCATCGAGTCGCCGATCGTGAAGCTCGCATGCATCACCTTGTCGCTCATCTCCGGCGACATCGGGTAGTCGGGATTCGGCGGCGCGTCCTTGAAGTGCATCTTGAACATCGTCTTCGCGCCGAGCGCCTTTTCGTAGAACTGAAGGGCCTCTTCCGCGCGGCCGTAGAACGTCAGATACGGTTGGACCTGCATCGTTGTCTCCTGTTGGCCGGGCCGGCATGTCGGTGCCGGCCCGGGTACTTCCAAGATTGACCGGGAAGAGCACGCCGGGATGCGGCCGGCGCACTCGTGACGTGGATTGTAGTGCGCGCGCTTGACGATGGAATGAAAAATAAAAACGGCCGCGAACACGGAGTTCGCGGCCGTTCGTCACGCTTGCTGACGGCTGTTGTCAGGCTTGCTGACAGTTCAACTGACAACCGTCACGTGCAGCACGGTTCAGCGCAGTGCATCGATCAGCTTCTCGAGCTTCACCGCGTCGGCGGCGAACACGCGGATGCCCTCGGCCAGTTTTTCCGTTGCCATCGCTTCGTCGTTCAACTGGAAGCGGAACGATGCCTCGTCGATGGCGACGCGCTCGGTCGGCTTGTCCTGCAGCGCGTCCGGCGACAGCTTGCGTGCCACCGTATCGTTGCTTTCCTGCAGCTTCTGCAGCAAATCGGGGCTGATCGTCAGCAGGTCGCAGCCCGCGAGCTCGGTGATCTGGCTCGTCGTGCGGAAGCTCGCGCCCATCACTTCGGTGTTGTAGCCGAACGTCTTGTAGTACGTGTAGATGCCTCGCACCGACTGCACGCCCGGATCGTTCGCACCGCCGTTCTTCGCTTCATCCCAGTCGGCCCCGGCCTGCTTCTTGTACCAGTCGTAGATGCGGCCGACGAACGGCGAGATCAGTTGCGCGCCGGCTTCCGCGCATGCGGCGGCCTGGACGAGCGAGAAAAGCAGGGTCATGTTGCACTTGATCCCTTCCTTCTGCAGCACCTCGGCCGCGCGAATGCCTTCCCACGTCGACGCGAGCTTGATCAGGATGCGCTCGCGGCCGATGCCGGCGGCTTCGTAAAGCTTGATGAGCTCGCGACCCTTGTCGATCGAGCGCTGCGTGTCGAACGACAGGCGCGCATCGACCTCGGTCGACACGCGGCCCGGGATCAGCTTCAGGATCTCGGTGCCGAATGCGATCAGCAGGCGGTCGATGATGAAATCGGTGCTTTCGTTGCGATGATCGCGGACGGTTTTCTCGAGGATCGGCTTGTACGCGTCCTTCTGGACGGCCTTCAGGATCAGCGACGGGTTCG
The DNA here is from genome assembly GCF_052372875.1 of Burkholderia sp. PR2. Classification (NCBI taxonomy): domain Bacteria; kingdom Pseudomonadati; phylum Pseudomonadota; class Betaproteobacteria; order Burkholderiales; family Burkholderiaceae; genus Burkholderia; species Burkholderia sp. PR2. Next base: position 2,467,093 of record NZ_JBQRWH010000004.1, on the reverse strand, counting down.
TGGTCGCGTCCTGCGGCTTGTATTGCGCAAGCTGCTGGAAATCGCCCGTGTCGGCGACGACGGTCGTATATTGCTTCAGCTGGTCGAGTGCGGTAGTCATGGCGATTCGGGAGGAGGGCGCAAGGCGCCGGGGTTCTCACGGGCCGCGCGAGCGCGGCAGCGAAGCGAGGCGGCGCCCGGGCGCCACCTCCGATCCGCTATTTTAGGCCCGAATCGCGTCGTGCACGTTTCGGCGTGCCGTTTGCGGTGCGGGGCCGCGCCATGCGGCGCTACGCGGGGCGCCGCGCGTTCAGGATCACCTGCGTGACGATCCCCGCGACGAGCCCCCAGAACGCCGAGCCGATCGACAGCAGCGTGAGGCCCGACGCGGTGACCATGAACGTGACGAGCGCGGCTTCGCGCTGCTTCACGTCCTGCATCGCATTCGCGAGCCCGCTCATGATCGAGCCGAACAGCGCGAGCGCGGCGACCGACACGACGAGCGCCTTCGGCAGCGCCGCGAACAGCGCGGCGATCGTCGCGCCGAAGATCCCGGCGACCAGGTAGAACGTGCCGCACCACACGGCGGCCGTGTAGCGCTTCGCGTGATCCTCGTGCGCTTCGGGGCCGGTGCAGATCGCGGCTGTGATCGCCGCGAGGTTCACGCCGTGCGAGCCGAACGGCGCGAGCAGCAGCGATGCGAGACCCGTGGTCGCGATGAGCGGCGACGACGGCGTCGAATAACCGTCCGCGCGCAGCACGGCGATGCCGGGCACGTTCTGCGATGCCATCGCGACGACGAACAGCGGAATGCCGATGCTGACGATCGATGCGATCGAGAACGCGGGCATCGTGAACACGGGCTGCGCGAGCGCGATGTGGAAGCGGCTGAAGTCGAGCAAGCCGAGACCGCCGGCCACCGCAGTGCCGACGATCAGCGTCGTGACGATCGCGTAACGCGGCGCGAGTCGCTTGACGATCAGGTAGGTGAAGAACATCGCGAGCACGAGCGCGGTCTGGAACTGCGCGGCGCGGAAGATCTCGATGCCGATCTCGAACAGGATGCCCGCGAGCAAGGCGGCCGCGATGCCGGCCGGAATGCGCCGCATCAGCGTGTCGAACAGCCCGCTCACGCCGACCGCGGTCAGCAGCAGCGCGCACACGACGAACGCGCCGATGGCCTCGGGGTACGGCACGCCGGGCAGCGACGCGATCAGCAGCGCGGCGCCGGGCGTCGACCATGCGACCACGACAGGCGCGCGAAAGCGCAGCGACAGGCCGATCGTCGTCAGCGCCATGCCGATCGACAGCGCCCAGATCCACGACGAGATTTGCGCGTCGGTCAGGTGCGCGGCGCGGCCGGCCTGAAACATCAGCACGAGCGAGCTCGTGTAGCCCGTCATCATCGCGACGAAGCCGGCGACGAGCGCGGAAACGGACGTGTCGGTGAAAAAGCGGCGGCCGCCGGCGCGGCCAGCGCTCGCGGTGGGCGAAGGGTTCATGCTATCTCCGGGGGGAGGCCGCTCTGACGCGGCCTTCGTGTCTGCAGGGCGGGTTCGTTATTTGCTGAGTGCGCGCATCGCGGTTTCGAGGCCCGCGAGCGTGAGCGGATACATGCGCTGGCCGAGCAGGTCGCGGATCACCGCGACCGATTGCCGGTACTCCCATAGCCGCTCGGGCTCGGGGTTCAGCCAGGCATGGTGGGGGAACTGGTCCGCGAGGCGGCGCAGCCAGACGGCGCCGGCTTCCGGGTTGTTGTATTCGACCGAGCCGCCGGGCTGCAGCACCTCGTACGGGCTCATCGTCGCGTCGCCGACGAAGATCAGCTTGTAGTCGGGCGTGAACTTGTGCAGCACGTCCCACGTCGCGGTGCGCTCCGAGTGACGACGGCGGTTGTTCTTCCACAGGTGGTCGTACACGCAGTTGTGGAAGTAGTAGAACTCCAGGTGCTTGAATTCGGCCTTCGCGGCCGAGAACAGCTCTTCGGTGCGCTTGATATGGTCGTCCATCGAGCCGCCGACGTCGAGCAGCATCAGCACCTTCACGTTGTTGTGACGCTCGGGCACCATCCGCAAGTCGAGCCAGCCGGCGTTCGCGGCCGTGCTGCGGATCGTGCCGGGCAGGTCGAGCTCCTCGGCCGCGCCTTCGCGCGCGAAGCGGCGCAGGCGCCGCAACGCGACCTTGATGTTGCGCGTGCCGATTTCGACCGAATCGTCGTAGTCGCGGTACGCGCGCGCCTCCCACACCTTGACGGCGGTACGGTTGCCGTTCGACGGGCCGCCGATGCGCACGCCTTCCGGGTTGTAGCCGCCGTGCCCGAACGGCGACGTGCCGCCGGTGCCGATCCACTTGTTGCCGCCTTCGTGGCGTTCCTTCTGCTCGTCGAGCAGTTCCTTCAGGCGCTCCATCAGCTTGTCGAGCCCGCCCATCGCTTCGATCTGCGCCTTTTCCTCCGGCGACAGCTCGCGCTCGAGGCGCTTCTCGAGCCAGTCGAGCGGGATGTCGAACGCTTCGGACGGCAGCACGGACACGCCGTGGAAATACGCGCCGAACGCCTGGTCGAACTTGTCGAAGTACTGCTCGTCCTTGACGAGCGTCATCCGTGCGAGGAAGTAGAACGCGTCGATCGACGGCGAGATCAGGCCAGCCTTCAGCGATTCGAGCAGCGTCAGGTATTCCTTCACCGAGACGGGCAGCTTGGCTGCGCGCAGCGCGTAGAAGAAATTGAGCAGCATGGCCGGGCCTTCGCGGGTGGGTTACCGGTTGTGCCGGTTCATGTAGACGAGCCGCTCGAGCAGGCTCAGATCCTGCTCGTTCTTCAGCAGCGCGCCCGCGAGCGGCGGCACGATCTGCTTCGCGTCGGCGCCGCGCAGCGCGTCGGCCGGGATGTTCTCGGCGAGCAGCAGCTTGAGCCAGTCGAGGAGTTCGGACGTCGACGGCTTCTTCTTCAGCCCCGACACGCCGCGCAATTCGAAGAAACTTTGCAGCGCCGCCTGCAGCAATTCTTCGCGGATGTTCGGAAAGTGGACCGCGACGATCTTCTGCATCGTCGACGGATCGGGAAACTGGATGTAGTGGAAGAAGCAGCGGCGCAGGAACGCGTCGGGCAGTTCCTTCTCGTTGTTCGACGTGATGATCACGAGCGGGCGGTGCTTCGCGCGTACCGTCTCGCGCGTCTCGTACACGTGGAATTCCATCCGGTCGAGCTCGCGCAGCAGGTCGTTCGGGAATTCGATGTCGGCCTTGTCGATCTCGTCGATCAGCAGCACGCTCGGGTGCTCGGCGTCGAACGCCTGCCACAGCACGCCCTTGACGATGTAGTTCGAGATGTCCTTCACGCGTTCGTCGCCGAGCTGCGAGTCGCGCAGCCGCGATACCGCGTCGTATTCGTACAGGCCCTGCTGCGCCTTCGTCGTCGACTTGATGTGCCACTGCAACAGCGGCATGTCGAGCGCGGCCGCCACTTCCTCGGCGAGCATGGTCTTGCCGGTGCCGGGCTCGCCCTTGATCAGCAGCGGGCGTTGCAGCGTCAGCGCGGCGTTGACCGCGAGCTTCAGGTCGTCGGTGGCGACGTAGTGCGAGGATCCTTCGAAACGCATGGCGGCGCTCTTTCCTGGTCGCAAAAAAACCCAGTATAAGTCAGAAGGGCTGTCCGGTTGGCCCGGGGCCGCGTATCGTTGCGGGGTTGCGGCGGGGCCGGACTGGGGCGCCATATGGACGCGTTCCCCGCCGACGCGGTACAATCTGGCCGTTTTTTTTGGCCTGCGTGGCGATCCGATAAGCAAAACGGCGCGGGCCGTTGCCGCTTCGGCGCCAGTTTCCCCTCAAGCTAGGTTACAAGAGCTATGAACAAATTCGTCGGCAAACACGTCGTTGTCGCAGCGCTCGTGGCGCTCGCGGGCAGCGCGCAGGCGGCCGGTGTGGTCGGCAACCCGAAGGACGGGGCGAGCAAGGCCGCCATGTGCATCGGTTGCCACGGCATCCAGGATTACCGCGCGGCGTACCCGGAGGTCTACCGGGTGCCGGTCCTCGGCGGCCAGAACCAGCAATACCTCGAGAACGCGCTGAAGGCCTACCGCAAGAAGGATCGCCACTTCCCGTCGATGAATGCGATCGCCGGTTCGCTGACGGACCAGGACATCGCGGATCTGGCGGCTTACTACGCCGCCCAGAAGGCCGACACGAAGGACAATCCCTACAAGTAAAGCGCGCGCCGCCGATCTGACCGGCGGGACAGGAGCATTCATGAATAACGCATTCAAGACGGCGGCGGTTGCACTGGCGGCCGGCCTCGCGATCGGTACCGCGCATGCGGCGGACACCACGAAGGGCAAGGAGCTGGTCGAGTCGCACAATTGCGCGGCCTGCCACGGCGCGCAGCTGAACAAGCCGATCAACGCAGAGTATCCGCGCCTCGCCGGCCAGCACGCCGACTACCTCGTGTGGGCGATGCGCCAGTACCAGATGGGGCTGACGAACCCGCTGCTCGGTCGCAATAACGCGATCATGCAGGCGCAGGTGCAGAACCTGTCGGTCAGCGACATGAAGGACATCGCGGCCTACATCGAGTCGCTGAAAGAGACCGATCTCGTCTTCAAGAAGTAAGCGCATCGGACCTTCCCGGTCCGTGCAGCCAGAGTACCCCGCCGCGGCGGGGTATTTTTTTGTCCGCGGCGCTCAGTCGCGCGACGCGCGGCGCAGGATGCGCTGCAGGTACGCGTCCGTATCGGGCGGCGTGCCGGTGCGCTGCGCTTCCCAGATCGTCTCGCCGAGGCATTCCATGATCATGTGCTGCGCCTCGTGGGTCGAATCGAGCTTCGCGGCCAGCTTGTCGTGCGCGGCGCGGATGCCGGGCGGCTGGTCGATCGACAACTGCTCGCTGATCGCGAGGTGCATCGACAGGTGCAGGAACGGGTTCGTGCGGCCTTCCTCGGGCGTGTAGTTGCGCGCGGCGGCGCCGTCGGCGTCCGCGAGGTCGTCGTGGTATTCGGGATGCTCGACGATCCAGTCGGCTGCCATCGCTTCCAGTGGCGTCAGGATCTCGCCGGCGCGCTGCTTGCGCCAGGTCTCGGTGAAAAAGCGACGGACTTCGTCGCGACTCGGATTGAACATGGTGGGGATGCGTCGTGATTCGGGCGGCGTCATGCCGCGTCGCGCATTGTACGCCGGGTCGGCGTACGGCGCTGGCGGCGGGCGGCGGGCGGCGGGCGGCGGGCGGCGCGCGGGCGGGGCGCCCGCCGTGGCATAGCGCGGGCGACGTCAACTGGAGTCGGCCGGCGCGGGCCGCGGCGCGGCGCAACGGGTAAGCGCGGGCTAGGCTGCCGGCCACCGGGCCGTTAAACTCCGACGATTCCCGTCGTCGCGCTCACACCGTTCCGTCATGTCCGCCACCGTCCGCTCATCGTCCGCCGCGCTGCAGGGCGCGCTCTATGTCGCGCTGTCCGCCGCCGCATTCGGCGCGATGGCGATCTTCGGTCGTTATGCGTATGCGGCCGGCGTCGACGTGCTCGGGCTGCTCATCGTGCGCTTCGCGATCGGCGGCGCGGTCCTTGCCGCGATCGCCCGGCACCGCCGCGTCGCATGGCCGCGCGGCCGCGCGCTCACGCCGCTCGTGGCGATGGGTGCGCTCGGCTACGTCGGGCAGTCGTTTTGCTATTTCAGCGCGCTCCAGCATGCGCAGGCGAGCCTCGTCGCGCTGCTGCTGTACCTGTATCCGGCCTTCGTCACGCTGTTGGCCGCGTGGTGGCTCGGCGAGCGACTCACGCGCGCGAAGGCTGTCGCGCTCGTGCTCTGTGTCGCGGGCTCCGCGCTGATGGTCGGCGGCGGCCACGGCGAGCCGCTCGGCATCGCGCTCGCACTGGCCGCCGCGGTGATCTATTCGCTGTACATCGTCGGCGGCACGAAGGCGACGCGCGGCGTCGATCCGCTCGCGACCACCGCGATCATCTGCCTGTCGGCGACCGCGACGCTCGTCGTGATCGCGATCGTGCGGACCACGGCGTTCGGCGCGCCGCCGCGCTGGCCGGAGACGGGCGCCGGCTGGGCGTCGATGCTCGCGATCGCGCTGGTGTCGACGGTCGCAGCGATGCTCGCGTTCTTCGCCGGGCTCGAGCGGCTGGGGGCCGCGCGCACGTCGATGCTGTCGACGCTCGAACCGGTCGTGACGGTCGCGCTCGCGGCGCTGCTGTTCGGCGAGGCGCTGTCGCCGTTGCAGTGGGTCGGCGGCGTCGCGATCCTCGCGGCCGTGCTGGCGCTCGTGCGTGCGGGCGGCGCGGCGGCCGACGACGCGACGGCGACGTCCAACGCATAAGCAGGGAAACGGGGAAAGTCGTGGGGGCCGCAACGGCGCTCCCGGGTCGTGCCCGCGCGCCGCGCACGGCTCGGGCGGCCGCTTGCGGCGCGTCAGCCGCGGCCGGCGGTCACTCGTTCGGCGGTGGTGTCTTCGGCCGGAATTCGCACAGCGGCTCGATCGCGCAGTGCCAGCATTCGGGCTTGCGGGCCTTGCACACGTAGCGACCGTGCAGAATCAGCCAGTGATGTGCGTCCTGCAGGAATTCCTTCGGCGTGAACTTCTCGAGCGCGGCCTCGACGGCTCGCACGTCCTTGCCCGGCGCGAGCCCCGTGCGGTTCGCGACGCGGAAGATATGCGTGTCGACCGCGATCGTCGGCTGGCCGAACGCGGTGTTCAGCACGACGTTCGCGGTCTTGCGGCCGACGCCCGGCAGGCTCTCGAGCGCTTCGCGATCGGCCGGCACTTCGCCGTCGTAGCGCTCGAGCAGGATGTTGCACGCCGCGATCACGTTCTTCGCCTTGGTGCGGTAGAGGCCGATCGTCTTGATGTAGTCGGCGACGCCTTCTTCACCGAGCGCGACGATTTGTCGCGGGGTGTTCGCGACCGGGAACATCTTGCGCATCGCCTTGTTGACCGACACGTCGGTTGCCTGCGCGGACAGCATCACCGCGATCAGCAACTCGAACGGCGTCGTGTATTCGAGCTCGGTCGTCGGATGCGGATTGAGGCTCTGCAGCGTTTCGTAGATCGCGCGTCGTTTGGAGGCGTTCATGGACGGTTCTTGTCGGGCGGCGCGGTCGGACCGTTCCGGTCGTCGTTGTTCGGATCGTCGTGGTCGTCGCGGGTGTCCGCAGCCTCGGTGTCGCGCTGCGCCTGCTGTTCGGCGAGCCGCTTGCGGCGGGCTTCGGCCGCGTCGATCTGCGCCTGCACGGCCGCGCTCACGCCTTCGGTGTTCTTCGGCCCGGCACCTCGTTCGGACAGTTCTTCCTTCTTCTTTCGTGCGCGTTCGAGCGCGGCGGCGATGATCGCGCGTTTCCTGGCGTCGGCATCGTCGGCCGGGGCGGCGCCCGGTGCGCCAGACGGTGCCGCCGCCGGCGCAGCCTTGGCCGCGCCGGCACTGGCCGTGCGGCGGGCGGCGGCACGCGCTTCGGCGGCCTCCCGTTCGCGACGCTGGCGGGCGAGCCGGCGGTCGTGGCGTTCGCGCGCGGCGTCCGCCTGTTCCTGCGACCACGCGTCCCAGCCGGTGCGCTCGTCGGTCACGGGGACCATCGCGATGCAGTCGACCGGGCAGGGCGGCACGCACAGGTCGCAGCCGGTGCACAGCGATTCGACGATCGTGTGCATCTGTTTCGGTGCGCCGACGATCGCGTCGACCGGGCATGCCTGCATGCACAGCGTGCAGCCGATGCACAGGCTTTCGTCGATGAACGCGACGGCGCGCGGATGCTCGGTGCCGCTGACGGGGTTCAGCGGGATCACGGGCTTGCCGAGCAGGTTCGCGAGGCGTGCGATGCCTTCGGCGCCGCCGGGCGGGCACTGGTTGTAGTTCGCGTTGCCGGCGGCGATCGCGTCCGCGTACGGACGGCAGCCGTCATAGCCGCACTTCGTGCATTGCGTCTGGGGAAGCAGATCTTCGATGCGATCTGCGAGGGTCTTGGAATCGGTCACGGTGACAACGGGCGCAGCAGCGCCGAATGGCTCTCGGCCGCGTCTGGCGCGGCCGGAAAGGTTTGCCAAACCTCGATTATCGCCGATTTCCCGCATTGCGCTGGACGCTGTCTGTGCGCATAATCGAACCGCTTTTTTGCAGGGGCTCAGCAGGAGGGCGGCCGCACGCGGTGCGCTCGTTCCAGGGCAGCCGGCGCCGAGGCGGTGGGGGTGCCGGTCCGGATCACGCGGCTCACATAGCAAAACGCCACCATGAATCAGCCAAAAATCAAAAGAGATCCTGAAGGTACCCGCCGCCGCATCCTGATGGCGGCAGCCGAAGAGTTCGCGAGTGGAGGGCTGTTCGGCGCGCGCGTCGACCAGATCGCGCGCCGGGCCGAAACCAACGAGCGCATGCTCTATTACTATTTCGGCAGCAAGGAGCAGTTGTTTACGGCCGTGCTCGAACACGCGTTCTCCGCGCTGACCGAGGCCGAGCGCGTGCTCGATCTCGACGGCGTCGCGCCCGTCGAGGCCGTCACAAGGCTCGCGCACTTCGTGTGGGATTACTACCGCGATCATCCGGAGCTGCTGCGGCTCATCAACAATGAGAACCTGCACGAAGCGCGCTACCTGCACAAGTCGACGCGAATCCGCGAGATGATGTCGCCGATCGTCGCGAAGCTCGGCAACGTGCTGATGCGCGGCCAGAAGGCCGGGCTGTTCCGCAGCGACGTCGATCCGCTGCGCTTCTACGTGACGCTGTCGGGGCTCGGCTACTACATCGTGTCGAACCGTTTCACGCTGGCCGCGACACTCGGCCGCGACTTCAGCGAAGCCGACGAGCGCGCGGAGATGGTCAGGATGAACACCGAGGTGCTGCTCGCGTACCTGTTGCGACGCTGAGCCCGCGCGCCGATGAGCGGCTCACCGTTGGCCGCCGGATAAAAAAACGCCGCCGTGCGCAAGCAACGGCGGCGTTTTTGCGTCGGAACGCGGCGCGTCAGGCGGCCTTGCGCGCGCGAACGGTTTTGGCGCGTGTGCCGCCCGCGCGTTTCGCGGCCGGTGCGGCCTTCGCGGTTGCCGTCTTGGCGGGCGCAACCGTCACGGCCGGCGCCTTCGCGCGCGCGCGCTTCGGGGCGGCCGCGCGCACCGTCACCTCGGGTTGCGGCTTGCCGGCCGGCACGGCGGTGAGCGTCGTCGCTGCCGGTGCTTCGACGGGCACCTTGGTCGCGCCGTTCTTCGGTTCCGGCGCATGCTCGCGGATGAAATCGCGCAGCTGCGGGTAAATGATCGTGCGCCAGCGGCGGCCCGAGAAGATCCCGTAGTGACCGCACTTCTCGGCGGTCAGGCTGCGGCGATCGTCCTGCGGGATGCCCGTGCACAGCTCGTGCGCGACGTGCGTCTGGCCGCTGCCCGAGATGTCGTCGAGTTCGCCCTCGATCGTCATCAGCGCGGTGTGCTTGATGTCCTGCGGACGCACGCGCTCGCCTTCGACATCCCACGTGCCTTCCGCGAGCCGGAATTCCTGGAACACGACGCGGATCGTCTCGAGGTAATACTCGGCCGCCATGTCGAGCACCGCGTTGTACTCGTCGTAGAAGCGGCGGTGTGCCTCGGCGTCATCCTCGTCGCCGCGCAGCAGGCTCTGGTAGAAGTCCCAGTGCGACTGCGCGTGACGTTCCGGATTCATGGCGACGAAGCCCGTGTGCTGCAGGAAGCCCGGGTACACCTGGCGGCCTTCGCCCGGATAGTTCGCGGGCACCGTGTGGATCACGTTGTTCTCGAACCACGCGGTCGAGTGCTGCGTCGCGAGCGAATTGACCGACGTCGGGCTGCGGCGCGCGTCGATCGGGCCGCCCATCATCGTCATCGTGAGCGGCGTGTCCTCGCCGCGGCTCGCCATCAGCGAGATTGCCGCGAGTACCGGCACGGTCGGCTGGCACACGGAAATCACGTGCAGGTTGCGCGCGCCGATGTGGCGGATGAATTCCTGGATGTACGCGATGTAGTCGTGCAGGTGGAACGGGCCGACCTCGACCGGCACCATCCGCGCGTCGATCCAGTCGGTGATGTACACCTTGTGATCCTGCAGCAGCGTGCGCACGGTGTCGCGCAGCAGCGTCGAGTGGTGGCCCGACAACGGCGCGCAGACCAGCACGACCGGCTCGTCCTTCAACTGCGTGACGGCATCGGCGTCGTCCGAATAGCGTTTGAAGCGCAGCAGCCGGCAGAACGGCTTCTCGACGATCGTCTGCTCAACGATCGGGATGTTGTGGCCGTCCTTGACGATCTGATGAATGTTGAATTCGGGCTTCTCGTAATCCTTGCCGAGCCGGTACATGAGCTCGTACGCGGCGGCCATCCGCGTCGCGCCGGGCATCAGCGAGAACGGGCTGGACGGATTGGCGAACGATTTGGATGCGGCCTGGGCCCAGGCCGTGAGCGGGCTCAACATCGCCCGCTGGAATTCGTGCAGTTGGTAAAGCATGCAGACTACTCCCGCGTGGGGGACGGTGCGCAAGGGCGGCGTGGGGCGTCGCGGCGTGCCGTGTGGGTCGGCGACCGGCCATGTTGCAGTGCGGCCGGACAATCGAATCGATCATATCGGACAACGATGGGTGGTGCAATGCAACATTTCCCCGATTTTTCATCAAACTGTTGCGAATTGACGATCTCTGAAGAAGCCGTTCCGCCCCCGGTCAGCGCCCGGTCGCCACGGCCGGCGCGGGCTGGCCGGCCGCGCGCGCCATGGCGTCCTCGTGGTGCATCAGGTTCATCGCGGTGTGCACCAGCGCAACGTGCGAGAACGCCTGCGGGAAGTTGCCGACGAGCCGGCCCTCGACCGGGTCGTATTCCTCGGCGAGCAGCCCGAGGTCGTTGGACAGCGCGAGCAGCCGGCTGAAGAGCCGGTGCGCGTCGTCGATCCGGCCGAGCAGCGCGTAGTTGTCGACCAGCCAGAAACTGCAAGCGAGAAACGTGCCTTCGCCGGGCGGCAGGCCGTCGTCGTACTCCGTCGTTCGGTAGCGCATCACGAGGCCGTCGTGCAGCAATTCCCGCTCGATCGCGTCGACCGTGCCGACGATGCGCGGGTCCTCCGGCGGCAGGAAGCCGAGCAGCGGCATCAGCAGCACGCTCGCGTCGAGCTCGTCGCTGCCATAGCTCTGCGTAAACGCCCGTTTGCCTTCGTGCCATGCGTTGTCGCAGACGTCGGCGTGGATCCGGTCGCGCAGCGCGCGCCAGCGGTCGAGCGACGCGGGCAGCCGGAACATCTCCGCCGACTTGATCGCGCGGTCGAACGCGACCCACGCCATCACCTTCGAGAACGTGAAATGGCGGCGGCCGCCGCGCGTTTCCCAGATGCCCTCGTCGGGCTCCTGCCAGATCTTCTCGAGATGATCGAGCAGCGAACACTGGACGGACCACACCGTGTCGTCGGCCTGCAGGCCGCCCACGCGCGCGAGGTGCAGCGCGGCCATCACTTCGCCGAACACGTCGAGCTGGAGCTGGTTCGCCGCGCCGTTGCCGACGCGCACCGGTTTCGAGTCCTGGTAGCCGGGCAGCCAGTCGAGCTCGATTTCCGGCAGCCGGCGCTCACCCGCGATCCCGTACATGATCTGGATTTGTTCGGGCGAGCCGGCCATCACGCGGCCGAGCCATGTGCGCCAGGCGCGCGCCTCGTCGTAGTAGCCGCCGCGCATCAGCGCGAGCAGCGTGATCGTCGCGTCGCGCAGCCAGCAGTAGCGGTAGTCCCAGTTGCGGTTGCCGCCGATCTTCTCCGGCAGCGACGTGGTGGGCGCCGCGACGATCCCGCCGGTCGGCTCGTACGCGAGTGCCTTCAGCGTGATCAGCGAGCGGCGCACGGCGGCCGCGTAGCGACCCTGCACCTGGCAGCGGCCCGACCATTCGAGCCAGTAGTTCTCGGTGCGGGCGAGCATCGACAGCGGATCGCGCGCGGGCGGCAACCGCAGGTGCGACGCCGCGTAGCTGAGCGAAAACGGCACGCGTTCGTCGGCGCTCACCGTGAATTCCGCGAGCGTATGGAGGTTCTTGCCCGTGAGCGGCACGGGCGTGCGCAGCACGACGGTATCGGGGCCGGCGATCGCCTTCATGCCGTCCTCGCGCGTCAGCTGCGTGACCCACGGGACGGAGAAACCGTAGTCGAAGCGCAACACCAGTTCCATGCGCATCTTCATCGTGCCGTGGCGGCCGACGACGATCCGCACCAGTTCGGACCAGCCGTTGCCGGGCGGCATGAAGTCGATCACGGTGACGGCGCCGTCGGCGCTTTCGTAGTCGGTTTCGAGGATCAGCGTATCGCCGCGATAGCGGCGCGTCGTGTGCGTGATCGCGGCGTCGGCGGCCGGCGCGAGCAGCCAGCGGCCGTGCTCGGGCGTGCCGACCAGCGCCGCGAAACAGGCGCCCGAATCGAAGCGGGGCCAGCACAGCCAGTCGACGGAGCCGTCTTTCGAGATCAGCGCGGCGGTGTGGCCGTCGCCGACGAGGGCGTAGTCTTCGATCAGGGCGGGCATGGGCAAGCGGTCCTTGGGTATTCGAGTTCACTATGCAGGCTGCGGCGCCCGGGCTTCACGTGCCGGCGTCGCGCCCCGTATACTCGGCCGGGCGGCGGAGCGCATGAACGGCCGGCGTTTCGTCCTATCTCAACACTTGAAGCGACTCGATGCAAGGAGGATTCAATGCCCAGCCGTTTACGCGAGCGTGACGCACGCGCTTCGACACGAGGGTTCCCGCTTAGGCTCGCTCACTGGATGAAAGGTTTCGCGATCGTGCTGTCGTTGTCCGCAACCCAGGCATTCGCTCAACAATCGCCGGCGCCGGCCGACGGCGTCTACAACCTGCTGGTGGGCACCTATACGGGGCACGGCAGCGACGGGATCTACGTATACCGCTTCGATACGAAAACGGGCAGCGTCGCGCCCGTGTCGTCGGCGAAGACCGTGAACCCGTCGTACCTGTTGCCTAGCCGCGACGGTCGCACCGTCTACGCGGTCAATGAACTGCCCGGCGACAACGGGCCGGCCACGCAGCGCGGCGGCATCAGCGCGTTCAGCTTCGATCCGAAGACAGGCGCCCTCACGTTCGTCGACCGCGTGTCGTCGGAAGGGAACGATCCCTGCTATCTCGCGCTGTCACCGGACGGCAAGTACCTCGTCACGGCCAACTACTCGGTCGCGGCCGATCCGGGCGGCAGTTTCGCCGTATTCCCGGTCCGCGACGGCGGTGCGGTCGGCCCGGCCGTGCTGACGGTGCATCATGAAGGCACGGGGCCCGTGAAGGGGCGCCAGGACGGCGCGCACGTGCACTCGACGGTGTTCTCGCCCGACGGCCGTTACCTGTTCGTGCAGGATCTCGGCGCGGACAAGATCTACGGCTACCGCTACACGGTGGACGGCAGCCGCGGGCTGATCAGCCCGACCGACACGCGCTACACGCCGGTGAAGGCCGGCTCGGGCCCGCGTCACATGGTGTTCAGTGACGACGGCCGGTTCGCGTACGTGACGAGCGAGCTCAACGCAGCGGTCGAGGTGTTCGGCTACCACGACGGCAAGCTGACGCCGGTCGAGACGCTGCCGATGACGGTGCCGGGCTTCAAGGGCAAGGTCGGCGGCGGTGCGATCCATCTGTCGCCGGACGGCCGCTTCCTGTACGCGAGCAACCGGGGCGACGTGAACGACATCGTGATCTACGCGGTGAACAAGGCCGACGGCCGGTTGAAGACCGTCGGCCGCCAGTCGAGCCTCGGCAAGACGCCGCGCGAATTCCTGATCGATCCGACCGGCAAGTGGCTGATCGTCGGCAACCAGGACAGCGACACGTTCTACGTATTCAGTCGCGACGTCGAAACGGGGCAGCTCGGCCCGAATCCGCAGAAGGTGGCGGTCGGCAGCCCGGTCGACTTCAAGCTGGTGCCGGTGGCGCAATAAATGCAGAAAGGGCGCTGCCTCGGCAGCGCCCTTTTTCGTTCGGGCGGCCGCTTGCGCGGGGTGCCCGTATCGGTCGTCGTCGGCCGCGCGGCCGCCGTGCTCAGTCGGCCGCGGCTGGCACGAGCACCTCGCGGCTGCCGTTGATGCCCATCGGTGACACGAGTCCGGCCGCTTCCATCTGCTCGACGAGTCGCGCGGCGCGGTTGTAGCCGATGCGCAACTGGCGCTGCACCGACGAGATCGACGCGCGCCGCGTGCGCACGACGAACGCGACCGCTTCGTCGTACAGCGGATCGGCTTCCGCATCCGGCGCGTCGCCGAACAGGTCCTGCGTCGCGCCGTCGGCCGCCGGGCCGTCGAGAATCCCTTCCTCGTACTGCGGCTCGCCGAACTGCTTCAGGTATTCGACGACCCGGTGCACTTCCTCGTCTGCAACGAACGCGCCGTGCACGCGCTGCGGGTAGCCCGTGCCCGGCGGCAGGAACAGCATGTCGCCCTGGCCGAGCAGCGATTCGGCGCCCATCTGGTCGAGGATCGTGCGCGAGTCGATCTTCGACGACACCTGGAACGCGACGCGCGTCGGGATGTTCGCCTTGATGAGGCCGGTGATCACGTCGACGGACGGGCGCTGGGTCGCGAGGATCAGGTGGATGCCGGCCGCGCGCGCCTTCTGCGCGAGGCGGGCGATCAACTCCTCGATCTTCTTGCCGGCGACCATCATCAGGTCGGCCAGCTCGTCGATCACGACGACGATCAGCGGCAGCTTCGACAGCGGCTCGGGATCCTCGGGCGTCAGCGAGAACGGGTTGCCGATCTTCTTTTCCTTCGCCTCCGCGTCGCGGATCTTCTGGTTGAAGCCTGCGAGGTTGCGCACGCCGACGGCCGACATCAGGCGGTAGCGCTTCTCCATTTCACCGACACACCAGTTCAGCGCGTTCGCCGCGAGCTTCATGTCGGTGACGACCGGCGCCAGCAGGTGCGGGATGCCTTCGTAGACCGACAGCTCGAGCATCTTCGGGTCGATCATGATGAGCCGCACGTCCTCGGGCGTCGCCTTGTACAGCAGCGACAGGATCATCGCGTTGATCGCAACCGACTTGCCCGAACCCGTCGTGCCGGCGACCAGCATGTGCGGCGCCTTCGCGAGATCGGTGACGACCGGGTGACCGGTGATGTCCTTGCCCATCGCGATCGTCAACTGCGATGCCGAATGCTGGTACTGGCGCGATTCGAGGATTTCCGACAGGCGGATCATCTGGCGTTTCGCGTTCGGCAGCTCAAGGCCCATGCAGGTCTTGCCGGGAATCGTCTCGACGACGCGGATCGACGTGAGGCCGAGGCCGCGCGACAGGTCCTTCATCAGGCCGACGATCTGGCTGCCGCGCACACCGAGTGCGGGTTCGATCTCGAAGCGCGTGATCACCGGGCCCGCCGATGCGCCGACCACGGTCACCGGCACCTTGAACTCCTGCAGGCGTTGCTCGATGACCTGGGCGGTCTGCGCGAGGTGTTCCTCGGTGATCGTTTCGACGTCGTCGGAGGCAGGCTCAAGCAGGTCGAGCGTCGGCAGTTCGACGTTGAACGATGCGGGTGCGTGGAATTCGAACGCGTTCGGGCGCGGCTGGCGCGCGGGTGCGGCCGATGCGTCCGGGGCCGGGACGCTCGATTCCGCCGGAGCCGGCGGCACGGTGGTCCCGGAAAGCGTTGCGTCCGGAGGCGGTGCGGTCGTGACGGCCGGGATGGCGGTGCCGGTTGCCGCAGGCGTCGCGCCGGTGCCGGGCATGGACCAGCTCGCCGATGCAGTTGCGGGAGCCAGCGGGGTGGTGAACGACTGGGCCTGCGGCGCCGGAGCGGACGCGATGGCGTGCGCCGGTGTCGCCGTGTCGATGGATTCGCCCGGTGCGGAGAAGGTTGGCGTGGCCGACACAGGCGCCGTCGCGGAAATCGGGGACGCGGCCGATGCCGTCGCGGCGGTGGTCGTGGCGAAGGAGGCCGGCGCGCTACCCGACGCCGCAGGCACGCCGCCGAACGCGGCGGGCGCAGCGGCACCGATCGTGCTCGTTTGGGCGAGCGCGCCGGAAGACGGCGCCGGGACGACCGACGGGGAAGGCGCGATGCCGGGTGCTGAGTGCGCTGCTCCGGCCGGCGCGGCCTGCGTACCGGTCGACCAAGCGTCAGGCGTGCGGCTCGTCGGTGCTGCCGAAGGCGTCGCCGATGCGGTCGACGTTGCGGTTGATGCGCTGCCGGACGGGGCAGTAGACGCGATCGCAGGCGACACCTGCGTGCTTTGCGCCGGCTGCATTCCGGTTGCGCTGAAGGACATGCCGGTCGATGCGGGTGCCGTCGCGGCTGCCACGATCTGCGCGGTCGCGGACGGCTGCGACATGGCCGGACCGGAAGCATTCATCGCGGGCGTCAGGGCAGACGCCGCCGCCATGCCTGGAACGGCCGCAGAAGGTTGTGTCACGGTCACACCGTGGGCTCCGGTCGCAGCCGTCGGAGCAGACGTCGCCGCGGGTGCGGGCGGCTGCGCGGTGGGAAGGGCGGCGGCACCGGTCGAAGGCGTGTGGGCGGGTGTCGTCGGTGCGGGTGCCGGCGTGACCGTGGCCGATGCCGCGCCCGTGGTACCGAGCGCCGATGCTGCCGCTGCCGGTACGTGACCGATGGAACCGTATGCGATCCCCGTGGCACCCGCCGGCGCGGACGGCTCAGCCGATGCAACGGGCGCTGCCGATGCGGGCGGTTGCGACGGCGACCAGGAGGCCGTGCTCGTCATGCCGGACAACGAAGGCGTAGCGGCGGCAGGTGTGCTGTTCGACGTGTTCGCGAGTGCCGGTGCAGCAGAGCCCGGCGCGGTGCCGACGCGCGACGACGCGGCAGTTGACGAAATCGTCTGCGCAGGAGAGGGGGATTCAGCGGACAACGGCGTCGACCACGATGCGGACGCAGGTTCCGCGATCGCGGATGTCGACGCCGCCGGTGCGGGTCGCATGGCGCGTTGCGTGTCGGCAGGCGATGGTGCGGTTTCTCCAGCGTGCTTTGCTGCTGCATGCCAGGCCGTTCCCGTCACGCCGCCTGCGGATGCGGCGTTCGACGTGTCCGAGGCTGCCGGCGTCGCTGCCGCGACGGGCATTGCATCGGCAAGCGGCCACGTGGGCGTTGCCGCGATCGACGAAGCGGGGAGGGGAGCGGTCGGCGCGACCTGCTGGGCAGATTTCACGACGTCCCGAGCTGCTTGCGTGTCCTGTTTCGTATCGACCGATACGGCGGTAGCGGCCGGCGGCGTGGATTGCGACTGGATCTGACCGACCCTCCCTGCGGCCGTTGCCGCATCGTTCGCATCGGCGGTGCGGCCCATGTCGTTTGCCGTCGACGTGACGGCGGCCGGATGCGTATTGACAGATTCGCTCGTCGCCGCCGACTCGTCCGTGCCGGACAGCGGCGCGGCAGTGAGGTTTTCATGCGATGCGCCGAGTCCGGAAACCGGCGCGCTGACGATGTCTTCCCACGTTGCAAAGTCGATCGGGGAATCGAGTGCCGGCGCGGCGGGCGCATCGGCGTCCGCCTGACGCGTCGGTGCATCGGTCTCGACGCCGGTATCCGGTGCGGCATGCCGCGCAGTTTCACCGAAGGCCGGAATGCTCGTACCAACATCGACAGCGGGCATGTGCACGCTCGGCTCGGCCGGCATGAACGCATCCAGCACGATCGGTGCGTCGTCGTATGCCGGCGCGGCTTCGCGCGAAAGGCCTGCGTCGCGGGGCGCGGCCTGATGCGCGCCCGCAACGATCCCGGCGGGTACGACCGTCGATGCCGACGCCGTGACGCTCCCTGCCGCCGCAACCGCGCCGGCCAAGGTCGTCGCGGCGGCCGTCGCCGGCGCCGCATCGGGCGTCCGCACATCGTCCAGCGTCGCCCATTGCGCGGTGCTGGCCTCGATCGAGCGCAGCGTGTCGTGAACGCTCGGCGCCGGCGTGATCGGCTCCGCGGGCTGCTGCACCCATGCGTAGAGCGGCGCGCGCGCGGGGACCGGTGCCGCGGGGCGGCGCCGTGTCGCGTCGGGCGACGGGCCGGCGGCGCCTGCGCCCGCCACTGGGCGTGCGGGCGTGCGCGGTGGCGTCGCGGCGGCCGGGCGCGGCGTGACCACGGTGCGCGGCGCGCCCGGCTGCTTCGATGCGGCCGCGGCTGGTCGCGCGGTGGTCGGTTGCGGCCGAACGGGCTCGAACCCGGCCGGAAGCGGCGCCGGATTCGGGCGCGGCACCTGTGCGTTCGCGGCGGCCCGCGCGAGGCTGGCGGTGCTGCCGGTCGTCGGCGGCGGCATGGCGTTCGTCGTGCCCGGTGCGGGCGGCGGGGGCATGCGATGGGCCGATGTCGGCTTCAGCCAGCCCGACGGCGCGACCGGCTCGGTGAGCGGACGCGGCGCTGCGTTGCCGCGCGGCTTCGGCCGGGCTTGCGGATCGGGTTTCCACAACGTTGGGCGCGAATAGCGGCCATTCTGGCGCGGCGCCATCGAGTTGACGGTGTGTGCGGTGGTCGGCTGCACGATGTCGTCGTCGCGATGCAGCGCGCTGCGCGGCAGGTCGGCGACGCCGCGCACGTCGTCGTCGGCGTCGCGCGCGAGCTTGACGCCGAACGACGTGTCGACCCACGCGGCGAACTGCCGCCAGCCGATGCCGGTCAGCCACGGCAGGCCCGCGAAGAACAGCACGACCATCGCGACCGGCGTGCCGATCGGGCCGAGCACATGCGCGAAGCCGTTCGAGAGCGCGTGGCCGAGCGCGTTCGTGTCGGGGCCCGACAGCGGGCTCGTCAGCGCGCAGCTCGCGATGAACACGGCCGCGAAGCCGAGCCACAGGCGAATCGAGCCGCGGCCGGCGAGTCCGCCGCCGGGCAGCATCGCCTGAACGAGACGCCAGATGAGAAGGAGGAACCAGACGGCGGAGATGCCGAACCAGCCGAAGACAACCGTGTGCATGCTTTGATGAAACAGGAAGAGGGTGGGGAGCGCGGTGCGCGACCCGCCGAGTTTAACCGGCCGGCGAACAGGACTCTAAGGCAGCATGAAGGCGTCGAAGCGCTTCCAGGCCGCGGGACGCGTGCGTCCGGGATTCGCGCGCGGCGAAGGCGGCCGGTCGGCCTTCGCCCGCGCGCGGCATCAGGGGCTCCGGCGCGTGAAGGTCAGCGTTGCGCCGGCTTCGGTCACGATCTGCAGCTGCTGCGGCTCGCGCATCTGCACGCCGGTCTTCTCGATGTGCGCGAGCGCATCGAGGTACGCGTGTTCGAGCTGGCCGCCGAGTGTGTTCGTGCATGCCATGCGCGTGCCGGCCAGCGGCCCGAAGCTGAGCAGACCGTTCTTCAGCGCATAGGTGCCCATGTAGCGGTTGCAGCCGGAAAAGCCGCTGGCACGCCGGACGCCCGATTCGGTGGACAGCGCGAGCTTGATCGGCTCGCCGTTGTCGCCGTGCGGAATCGTGCGCGGCGTGCCGTCGGCGTTCACCCAGCTCGTGAGCTCCCAGCTCGTGTTGTCGAGCAGCTGGACGGCGGCGGGGTTGTACGGGTCGGGTGCGGGGGCGGCGGAATCGGGGTGGGTCGGCATCGCGCAGGCGGCGAGAAGCGTGGCAAGCGTCAACGCGCAGAGCGGCGCGCGCAACGGGCGAAGCAGGCCGGTGCGTGCGCGTGCGGCGGCGGACAGGTGGGACATGAGCCTCGTTCCTCATCGGATTCTGATCAAGCCGTAAGAGTAACGCACCCGCCCCGCGCGAGGCGAGCCGACACTTCGCGCGCGAAAACGTTCGCACCCCGCCCGCGGGCCTCGCGCGGCGGGGCGGCGAAACGACGAAACCGGCCGGACCGGCGCGGGTGCGCGTGTTAACATCGAAGCCGTTTTCGTCCTCCAACAGAACCAGCGGGAAATCACATGCAGATCGGTCAGCGGCTCGGTACGCCGCTTTCACCCTCGGCCACGCGCGTCATGCTGCTCGGCGCGGGCGAACTCGGCAAGGAAGTCATCATCGCGTTGCAGCGTCTCGGCGTCGAAGTCGTCGCGGTCGACCGTTATCCGGACGCGCCTGGCCACCAGGTCGCGCATCGCGCGCACGTGATCGACATGACCGACGCCGCCGCGCTGCGCGCGGTCGTCGAGGCCGAGCGCCCGCACCTGATCGTGCCGGAGATCGAGGCGATCGCGACCGATGCGCTCGCGGCGATCGAGGCGGCCGGCCTGGCCGAGGTGATCCCGACCGCGCGCGCGACGCAGCTCACGATGAACCGCGAAGGCATCCGCCGCCTCGCGGCCGAGGAGCTCGGGCTGGCGACTTCGCCGTATGCGTTCGCCGAGTCGTTCGACGCGTTCAGCGCGGCTGTCGCGAAGATCGGCATGCCGTGCGTCGTGAAGCCGGTGATGTCGTCGTCGGGCAAGGGACAGTCGGTCGTGCGGACCGAGGCCGACGTGAAGCCGGCCTGGGATTACGCGATGGCGGGCGGCCGCGTGAACCACGGCCGCGTGATCGTCGAGGGCTTCATCGATTTCGAGTACGAGATCACGCAGCTGACCGTGCGCGCGATCGATCCGGCGACGCTCGAGACGCGCACCTACTTTTGCGAGCCGGTCGGGCACGTGCAGGTGGCGGGCGATTACGTCGAATCGTGGCAGCCGCAGCCGATGAGCGCCGTCGCACTGGAAAAGTCGCGCGAGATCGCGCACAAGGTGACCGAGGCGCTCGGCGGGCGAGGGCTGTTCGGCGTCGAGCTGTTCGTGCGCGGCGACCAAGTCTGGTTTTCCGAGGTGAGCCCGCGGCCGCATGACACCGGCCTCGTGACGCTCGCGTCGCAGCGCCAGTCGGAATTCGAACTGCACGCGCGCGCGATTCTCGGGCTGCCGGTCGATCCGACGCTCGGCTCGCCGGCCGCGTCGGCGGTGATCTACGGCGGGCTCGACGAGCGCGGCATCGCGTTCGAGGGCGTGCGCGACGCGCTGGCCGTGCCGGGCGCCGACCTGCGCCTGTTCGGCAAACCGGAGAGCTTCGCGAAGCGGCGCATGGGCGTCGCCCTCGCGACCGGCGCGACCGTCGACGAAGCCCGTGAACGCGCGAAGCGCGCCGCGGCGGCCGTGCGGCCCGTGTCGGCGCGCTGACCAGACGAGGAGCGCGCGATGGCGTCGACATGGCGGCGGATCGGACGTATCGGCAAGGTGGGCGTCGCGCTGGCGCTGGTCGCGAGCCTCGCGGGGTGCGGCCTCGCGGCCGCGCCGTGCCGGGTCGTATCGGCCGGGCTGAAGATCGTGCCAGTCGTCGGCCATGTCGCGGCCGCGCCGACCGACGCATGCGCCGACGTCATCGATCCCTGAGCGACGAACGCTCAACCCATAACCAACGATAGCCGCACGCCCCGTGAGGGCGCGCTTACACCCGTCTCGTGAGAGGACCTGCATGATTCGCCAAGCCTTCGCCGCGCTCGCGCTCGCCGGCACCGCCGTTTCCGTCGCGCATGCCGCGCAACTGACCGTCGAGGAGATCGACGCCGATTCGCGCCAGCAGGCGTTCTATCAGTGCGCGAACCAGAAGCAGCCGGTGCGGGTGTCGTACTGGCGTGCGGGCAACGGCCAGAGCTTCGCGCTGGTGCCGGTCAACGGGCAGCAGCTGCTGTTCGTCGATACCGTTTCGGCGTCTGGCGTGCGCTACCAGGCCGGACGCTATACGTGGTGGACGAAGGGCAAGGAAGGGACGCTGCGCGACGAGATCGCAGACCAGAATGCGGCACCGCTGCTGGGCGACTGCGTGCAGGTCGAGAAGAAGAAAAAGAAGAAGGGCTGAGCGCCGCACGCGATCGAATACGCCGTGCGGGCGTGCCGATTGCCGCGATCGATGCTGGCAGTCGGGTTCGACCGCGAGCCGGACCGCGGGGCAGGCGGCGCTCGGGTTCGTCGACCGCTTGCCGACTTCCCGAACCACACGCCCGCAATTCGACCCCTATTTTCCCCATCGGCCGATCAGGATAGCCCGGTCGCTTGACGCATCCGCCCGCGCCCGGCCTGCCGGAACTCGCCGCGAGCCACCACCGTGGACGTTCGCGGCGTTGTCACGGACAGATTGCCGCGCAGTGCTACAATACGGCCCTTTCCGCCGGCATTCGCGCCGAACGGAGTCCGCACGGCCTGTGGCGCCCGATGTTCGAAATGAACCGGTCCCAAGCGCCAGAGCGGCGCCGCGCGGCGCGCCGCGGCTCCGTCTACTTCCGAAATGTGATGAGCGCAGGCCCGGCCGGCCTGACGCACGATGTCCCCGCCGCGCCTTTTGAGCGAAACGCCACCATGTCCGATTCTGTCGCTAAGCCAGCCGACGCAACCTTCGATCAATTCGGCCTTGCCGCCGATATCCTGAAAGCCATTGCGGAGCAGGGTTATACGACGCCGACGCCGATCCAGGCGCAGGCCATCCCGGTCGTGCTCGCCGGCCGCGACGTCATGGGCGCCGCGCAAACGGGTACCGGCAAGACCGCGAGTTTCTCGCTGCCGATCCTCCAGCGGCTGCTGCCGCAGGCCAACACGAGCGCATCGCCCGCGCGCCACCCGGTGCGCGCGCTGATTCTCACGCCGACCCGCGAGCTCGCCGACCAGGTCGCCGCGAACGTGCATGCGTACGGGAAGCACACGCCGCTGCGCAGCGCGGTCGTGTTCGGCGGCGTCGACATGAACCCGCAGATGGCCGAGCTGCGCCGCGGCGTCGAGATCCTGATCGCGACGCCCGGCCGCCTGCTCGACCACGTGCAGCAGAAGACGGCAAACCTCGGGCAGGTGCAGATGCTCGTGCTCGACGAGGCCGACCGGATGCTCGACATGGGCTTCCTGCCGGATCTGCAGCGCATCCTGAACCTGCTGCCGAAGGAGCGTCAGACGCTGCTGTTCTCGGCCACTTTCTCGCCGGAAATCAAGAAGCTCGCGTCGACCTACCTGCGCAACCCGCAGACGATCGAGGTCGCGCGCAGCAACTCGACCAACGCGAACGTCACGCAGATCGTCTACGACGTCGCCGAAGGCGACAAGCAGGCCGCCGTCGTGCAGCTGCTGCGCGATCGCGGGCTCAAGCAGGTGATCGTGTTCTGCAACAGCAAGATTGGCGCAAGCCGGCTGGCCCGCAACCTCGAGCGCGACGGCGTGGTTGCGTCGGCGATCCACGGCGACAAGACACAGATCGAGCGGATGCAGGCCCTCGACGCGTTCAAGCGCGGCGAAATCGAGGCGCTGGTCGCGACCGACGTGGCCGCGCGCGGTCTCGACATCGCCGAACTGCCGGCCGTGATCAACTTCGACCTGCCGTTCAACGCGGAAGACTACGTGCACCGGATCGGCCGCACTGGCCGCGCGGGCGCGACGGGCGATGCGCTGTCGCTGTGCAGCCCGAACGAGCGCAAGCAGCTCGCCGATATCGAGAAGCTGATCAAGCGTCCGCTCGACGTGCAGACGCTCGCGATCGACAAGCCGGCGCGCCATCGTCACGACGAGCGTGGCGGCGATCGCGGGGGGGAGCGCAGTGGCGAACGCGGCGGCGAACGCGGCGGCCGCCGCGAGCGCGACGAGCATCGCGGTGCGTCGGGGCGTCGTTCGGGCGGTTCCGAGCGTGGCGGCCATCATCGTCGTCACGAGGCGCCGATCGACGATTTCTTCCTGAAGCCGTACGAACCGTCGGCGCCGGCGACACAGCCGGAAGAGACGAAGTCCGGGCAGCAGCCCGAGAAGAAGGGGCCGAAGCGTCAGGTCGCCGCGCTGCTCGGCGGCTTCGGAATGCCGCGCAAGCCGTCTGCGTAAGCGGGCGGTTCAGGCGGTCGGTGCGGCGCGCGAGCGCTGCCGCGGAAACGGGTGCATGCGATGAGCATGTGCCCGTTTTTCATTGGGCGAGACGATTCGTGACGAGGCCGTCGAGAGGAGGGGTGACTTGTCGCGCGGGCAGCGGGGCTTCGGTGCAGTATCGTCAGCGTGCGTCCGGTCTCCGGTCGATTCAGCGCCGACGAATTCCGGAACCTGGTCGATACGAACCGGGATCCCGCGCGCGACTCAGCCGGCGCGTGGCCCGAAGCGACGCGCCCACGCATCGGTCGCGGCCGCGTAGAACGCATCCATCGTGCCGCCCGACGGATCGCCGTCGGCGGCAAGGCCGAGATGCGCGGCGGCGGCCCGCAGCGCCGGCAGCGGATCGTCACGCTCGAGCGCGATCGCGCCCGTCTGCTTGCTGAGCTTTTCGCCGTTCGCATCGACGACGACGGGGACGTGCAGGTAGGCGGGCGTCGGCACGCCGAGACAGCGCTGCAGGTAGATCTGGCGCGCGGTCGAATCGAGCAGGTCGGCGCCGCGCACGACGTGGGTGATGCCCGCGTCGGCATCGTCGACCACGACCGCGAGCTGATACGCCCATTGGCCGTCCGCGCGCTTCAGCACGAAATCGCCGACTTCGGTCGCGAGGTTCTGCGCTTGCGTGTGCTGCCAGCGGTCGTCGAACGTGACGATCGCATCGTCGCCGTCCGGCACGCGCAGCCGCCATGCACGCGCGGGCTTGCCGTGCAGGCCGGTGCGGCAGGTGCCTGGGTACGCGAGGGTGGTGTGGCGCTCGTGCGCGGCACGCAGCGAATCGGCGATTTCCTTGCGTGTGCAGCCGCACGGATAGACGAGACCCGCGGCGACGAGCCGTTCGAGCGCGGCCGCATAATCGGCATCGCGCGTGCTTTGCCACACGGGCGGCTCGTCGGGGGTCATGCCGAAATGCGCGAGCGTTGCAAGGATGTCGTCCGCAGCGCCGGGCACCGTGCGCGGGCCGTCGATGTCCTCGATGCGCACGAGCCACGCGCCGCCGTGCGCGCGCGCGTCGAGCCAGCTCGCGAGCGCACCGACCAGCGAGCCGAAATGCAGCGGGCCGGTGGGCGACGGCGCGAAGCGGCCACGGTAGCCGTTCATCGGGGCGCGGAGCGACGCGCGCTTACGCGGCGCTGGCTGCCTGCGCGCAGGCCGGGCACGACTGGCCAGCCACGTAGCTCGGCGATTGCTGGGCTTCCGGCGTGACGACCGCGCGGCACGCGAAGCACGTGACGTTTTCGGTCGGCTGCAGTTGCGGGTTCAGCGCAGTGCGGTAGTCGAACACGAAGCAGTCGCCGTGATAGTGCGCGCCGCCGACTTCCTCGAAATACTTCAGGATCCCGCCCTCGAGCTGGTACACGTTCTCGATGCCGATTTCCTTCATGTGGATCGCTGCCTTCTCGCAGCGGATGCCGCCCGTGCAGAACGACACGACCGTCTTGCCCTCGAGATCGGCGCGGTTCGCGTCGATCACTTCCGGGAACTCGCTGAACTTGTCGATCCGGTAGTCGAGCGCGTCGTCGAACGTGCCGACGTCGACTTCGAACGCGTTGCGCGTGTCGAGCATCACGACGGGGCGGCCGGCATCGTCGTGGCCGCGGTCGAGCCACGCCTTCAGCGTGCGCGCGTCGACCGACGGCGCGCGGCCGAGCTCCGGCTTGATCGCGGGCTTCTTCATCGTGATGATCTCGCGCTTCAGGCGTACGAGCATCCGGCGGAACGGCTGCGAGTCGGACAGGCTCTCCTTGAACTGCAGCGTCGCAAACTTGCCTTCGAACAGCGGATCGTGGCGGATGTAGTCGATGAACGCGTCGGTCGCTTCGCGCGGGCCGGCGATGAACAGGTTGATGCCTTCCGGCGCGAGCAGGATCGTACCGCGCAGGCCGAGTTCGTTGCAGCGGGCGGTGACGAGCGGGCGCCATTGCTCGGTCGCGTCGAGCGACACGAAGTGGTAGGCGGCAAGGTTGACGATGGTCATGATGGTCCGACGGGAAAACGGCCGCGGCCGTGCGGCGGGCGCACGGCGGCCCCGCAAAAAAGGGTGCGAAGCCGGGGCGATGATTCGAAAACCCGTATTATCCCGCAAACTGCGCATGCACCGGCACCTGACCATTCGGCCGACGTCGCGCGCATCGGCCGAACGGCCGGGCGTCGGGATTTTTTGGGCAGCCGGCGCGACGACGCGGCTACAATATCGCCCATGTCAGATCCCCGTTTCGTCCATCTTCGCGTTCACTCCGAATTCTCGATTGCCGACGGCATCGTGCGTCTCGACGACATCGTCAAGGCGGCAGCCGCGGACGGTCAGGGCGCGCTCGCCCTCACCGATCTCGGCAACGCATTCGGCCTCGTCCGTTTCTACCAGGAAGCCCGCGGCAAGGGCATCAAGCCGATCGCCGGCTGCGACGTCTGGATCACCAATCCGGACGATCGCGACAAACCGTCGCGCCTGTTGCTGCTGGTGAAGGACAAGGTCGGCTACCTGAACCTGTGCGAACTGCTCTCGAAGGCGTGGCTCACGAACCAGTATCGCGGCCGCGCGGAGCTTGATGCGAGCTGGCTCGACGGCGAGCTCTCGCACGGGCTGCTCGCGCTGTCGGGTGCGCAGCAGGGCGATATCGGGCTCGCGTTCGCGGCCGGTAACGAGGAAGCCGCGCGCCGGCATGCCGAGCGCTGGGCGAAGGTGTTCCCGGGCGGCTTCTACATCGAACTGCAGCGTTACGGCCAGCCGGGCGCCGAGGCGTACATCCAGCAGGCTGCGACGCTCGCCGCGTCGCTGAAGCTGCCGGTCGTCGCGACGCATCCGACGCAGTTCATGACCGATGACGACTTCACCGCGCACGAAGCGCGCGTGTGCATCTCGGAAGGCGACATGCTCGCGAATCCGCGACGCCAGAAGCGCTTCACGACCGATCAGTATTTCCGCACGCAGGACGACATGGTCGCGTTGTTCGCTGACTTGCCGTCGGCGGTCGCGAACACGGTCGAGATCGCGAAGCGCTGCAACCTGAAGCTCGAGCTCGGCAAGCCGAAGCTGCCGCTGTTTCCGACGCCGGACGGCATGTCGCTCGACGACTACCTGGTCCAGCTGTCGAAGGAAGGGCTCGAGAAGCGCCTCGAACAGCTGTATCCGGATGCGGCGGAGCGCGAAGCGCAGCGCGAGACGTACTACAAGCGGCTCGAGTTCGAGTGCGGGACCATCACGAAGATGGGCTTCCCGGGCTACTTCCTGATCGTTGCGGACTTCATCAACTGGGCGAAGAACAACGGTGTGCCGGTCGGCCCGGGCCGCGGCTCGGGCGCCGGTTCGCTGGTCGCGTACGCGCTCGGCATCACCGATCTGGACCCGCTGCGTTACAACCTGCTGTTCGAGCGATTCCTGAATCCGGAGCGCGTGTCGATGCCCGACTTCGACATCGACTTCTGCCAGCACGGCCGCGATCGCGTGATCCAGTACGTGAAGGAAAAATACGGCGCGGACGCCGTGTCGCAGATCGCCACCTTCGGCACGATGGCCGCAAAGGCTGCCGTGCGCGACATCGGCCGCGTGCTTGACCTCGGCTACATGTTCACCGACGGCGTCGCGAAGCTGATCCCGTTCAAGCCGGGCAAGCACGTGACCATCGCCGACGCGATGAAGGAAGAGCCGCAACTGCAGGAGCGCTACGACCACGAGGACGAAGTGCACCAGCTGCTCGACCTCGCGCAGCGCGTCGAGGGCCTGACGCGTAACGTCGGGATGCACGCGGGCGGCGTGCTGATCGCGCCGGGCAAGCTGACCGACTTCTGCCCGCTGTACACGCAGGGCGACGACGGCGGCGTCGTCAGCCAGTACGACAAGGACGACGTCGAAGCCGTCGGCCTCGTGAAGTTCGACTTTCTGGGCCTCACGACGCTGACGATCCTCGACTGGGCCGAGCGCTACATCCGCCGTCTCGATGCGTCGAAGGCCGACTGGTCGCTCGCGCAGGTGCCGCTCGACGATCCGGCATCATTCCAGATCCTGAAGAAGGCCAACACGGTCGCCGTGTTCCAGCTGGAAAGCCGCGGGATGCAGGGCATGCTGAAGGACGCGCAGCCCGACCGTTTCGAGGACATCATCGCGCTCGTGTCGTTGTACCGTCCGGGCCCGATGGACCTGATCCCGAGCTTCTGCGCACGGAAGCACGGCCGCGAGAAGGTCGACTATCCGGATCCGCGCGTCGAACCCGTCCTGAAAGAGACCTACGGCATCATGGTCTATCAGGAGCAGGTGATGCAGATGGCGCAGATCATCGGCGGCTACTCGCTCGGTGGCGCCGACCTGCTGCGTCGCGCGATGGGCAAGAAGAAGCCCGAGGAGATGGCCAAGCACCGCGAGATCTTCGCCGAGGGTGCGGCGAAGAACGGCCTCACGCGCGAGAAGTCCGACGAGATCTTCGACCTGATGGAGAAGTTCGCGGGCTACGGCTTCAACAAGTCGCACGCGGCGGCCTACGCGCTGCTCGCGTATTACACCGCGTGGCTGAAGGCGCACCATCCGGCCGAATTCATGGCGGCCAACATGACGCTCGCGATGGACGACACCGACAAGGTGAAGATCCTGTTCGACGACTGCGTCGTGAACAACCTCACCGTGCTGCCGCCGGACATCAACCAGTCGCATTACCGGTTCGAGCCCGTCGCGGAAGCCGACGGCAAGCGCTCGCGCACGATCCGCTACGGTCTCGGCGCGGTGAAGGGCAGCGGCCAGAACGCGATCGAGGAGATCCTGCGCGCGCGCGAGGAAAAGCCGTTCACCGACCTGTTCGATTTCTGCGAGCGGATCGACCGGCGGGTCGTCAACCGCCGCACGGTCGAGGCGCTGATCCGTGCCGGCGCGTTCGATTCGCTGAACGCCAATCGCGCGCAGATGCTCGCGTCGGTGCCGCTCGCGATGGAAGCGGCCGACCAGGCCGCGGCGAACGCGATGCAGGCCGGCCTGTTCGACATGGGGGCCGAGTCGCCGCACGCGCATGCGCTCGTCGACGAACCCGCGTGGGACGACAAGCGCCGCCTGCAGGAAGAAAAGGGCGCGCTCGGCTTCTATCTGTCCGGGCACCTGTTCGATGCGTATCGCGACGAAGTGCGCCGGTTCGTGCGGCAGAAGGTCGGCGACCTGAAGGAAGGGCGCGACAAGCTCGTCGCGGGCATCATCGCATCGCTGCGCACGCAGATGACCCAGCGCGGCAAGATGCTGATCGCGTTGCTCGACGACGGTTCGGGCCAGTGCGAGATCACGATCTTCAACGAGCAGTTCGAGGCGAACAAGGCGCTGTTCAAGGAGGACGAACTGCTGATCGTGCAGGGGCAGGCGCGCAACGACGCGTTCACCGGCGGCATCCGTTTCACGGCCGACACGGTGATGGATCTCGAGCGCGCGCGCAGCCGCTACGCGCAGGCGGTGCGGCTCACGATGAACGGCAATGCGGATGCGGCGGCGCTGCGCCGCGTGCTCGAGCCGCACGTGTCGAAGGACGATCCGGCGGCCGCGCAGGCGGTCGAGGCGCCCGCGCCGCGTGGCGGCGGACGCGATGGCGGCCGTCGCCCGCAGGCGCCGCTGCCGAACGGGCTCGCGGTCCAGATTCACTACAGCAACGCGCGCGCGCAGGGTGAAATGCGTCTCGGCGACGCGTGGCGCGTCAAACCCAGCGACACGTTGCTCTCGGAGTTGCGTGCGACGTTCGACGGCAGCATCGTCGAAATCACGTACTGAACGCCCCTCGCCGGACGGCCGTCGCCTGCATGGCCCGTCGCATCGCCATCGTGCGGTGCGGCGGGCCGTTTTCATTTCGGCGGGTGCTTGGGGCCGTCATCCGGACGCTATACAATCCCTCGCGCGCGACGCAGATGCGGCGCCGGCTGCGGCACGTCCGCCGGCCGGAGGCGATATCGCGCGCTTGAAGACGGGGGCGGGTCAGCGCAGCACGCGATGCGGCGCGATGCCGCGAGCGACCACGCGACGATGCCGGCACGGGGAAGTACGCCAGGATGCCGGTCGGTACGCGACGATAAAAAAACCGACAGCACGACCACAACAATGGCCAACGGAAAACCGACGGGGCGGATCCTCGTGATCCGGATTGATTTTCTGGGCGACATGCTGTGCACGACCGCTTTTCTCGGCGCGCTGAAACAGCGCTGGCCCGATGCGGAACTGCACGTGGTCGCGAACCGCTACAACGCGGCCGCGCTGGCCGGCAATCCGGACGTGCACACGGTCCATACCTACGTGTACAGCCGTCAGTGCGAGCGCAACGACCGCCCGGGACGGATGCGCGCGTTCTTCGACAGGCTGCGGCTCGTGCGCAGGCTGCGCCGCTTGCGGTTCGACCTCGTGGTCGTGCCGAACGGCGGCATGCATCGCAGCAGCATCCAGTTCGCGCGGCAGCTCGGCGTGAAGGATTGCCGCTGGCACGATGCCGATTCAGAATTCGACGATCGCAAGCCCGAACACGTCGCGTCGCGGCCGATGTGCCATGAGGCGCTGTCGGGATTCCGGCTCGTGCCCGAGCTCGGCCGCACCGAGCTCGAGGGTCTCGCGCTGTCCGTCCACCCGGACAGCGCGCTGCAGGAAACGTGGTCTCGGCTGCTCGGGCCGCGCACGAAGCCGCGCGTCGGGCTCTTCGTGTCGAACAAGGCGCCCGAGCGGCGCTGGCCGGCCGATCGATGGCGCGACCTCGGCCGGCGGCTCGCACCGCTCGCCGACGTGATCGTGTTCCGCGATCCCGCCGTGTCGGCCGCGGCCGATCACGACACGTGGCGGGATGTGAGCGCCCGGCATGTCGCGCCGTCGTCGGTCGCCGAACTGGTGGCCGCCGCGAGCCTGCTCGACGCGATCGTGTCGGCCGACAGCGCGCCCGTTCATCTCGCGTCGGCGCTCGGCGTGCCGGTTGCCGCGCTGTTCGAGGACCGTCCTGAGAAATACCGGCGCTGGCATCCGCTTGGCGTGCCGCATGTGATCCTGCGTGCCGGCGCGACGGTCGACGCGATCGGCGTCGACGCGCTCGAGCGCGCGGTGCTTCATCTCTTGATGCCGGCCGGACAGCCCGACGACGCGATGGGTGGAGCGGTGCCGCTCCCGGCCGCCACGTTCGCGGCACCCGGGGTCGACGCATTCGTTTCGTAGCCCCCGGGAAGCCAGGCGGCGACCGCATTGCCGGCAATGCCGTCGAACGGGCAAATGGGCACCAGGCGTTGCGATGGCCGCAGGCCCCGCCGTGCACGACGCGTCGTTGCCCGCCGCGATGCCGGGCGGGTGCCCCAGCAGCTGCCGACCGCGGCGCGTTATCGGCGCCTGCGCCCGCCGCCACGCCACCGGCGGCAAAATCCTGTACATTGCGAGCCTTGTCCAGCCAGCTAGACGGAACGATCGCCGTGGCCCTGTTTTCTTCCGCCCGCCCGCCCAGAACCATCCTCGTCGCAGCCCCACGCCGTATCGGCGACGTGCTGCTGACGACGCCGCTCGTGCGTTCGCTGAAGGCGCGCTGGCCCGACGCGCAGATCGACATGCTGGTGTTTCGTGGCACCGAGGGTGTGCTGGAGCACAACCCCGACGTGCGGCGCGTGATCGTCGTCGCGCAGCGTGCGGGGTTCCGGGAGCGTCTGCGCGACGCGCTGTCGATGTGGCGCCGCTACGATCTCGCGTGCGCGGCGCTGAGCTCCGACCGGCCGCGTTTCTACAGCTGGTTCGCCGGCCGCAAGCGCGTCGGCCTCGTCGATCCGAACCGCGTCACCTGGCTGACGCGAATGATGCTGAACGGTATCGCGATCAATCATCACGAATCCGCGCATACGGTCGTCAGCACGCTCGCGCTCGCACCGGTGATCGGCATCGAGCCGGTATCCGAAGTCGTCGCGCCGGGCATCGGCGACGATCCCGAGCGTCGCGCGCGATTCGACGCGTGGCTCGCGGAATCGCCGGCGATCCGCGAGGGCAAGCCGCTCGTGGTGCTGCATCCGTATCCGATGTTCCGCTACAAGCAATGGCGGCTCGAAGGCTGGGTCGAGATGATCGACTGGCTGCGCGCGCAGGGATTCGCGATCGCGCTGTCGGGCGGTCCGGCCGATCGCGAGCGCGAGTACGCGGAGCAGGTCGCGGCCGAGGCGGGCGGTGACGTGCTGAATCTGGTCGGTCGCCTGACGTTCGGCGAAAGCGCGGAACTGGTGCGGCGTGCGCGGCTCTTCATCGGGCCCGATACGGGCGCGACGCACGTTGCGGCCGCGACGGGCACCGACACGATCGCGCTGTTCGGTCCGTCCGATCCGGTGCGCTGGGGGCCGTGGCCGCAGTACTGGCCCGCGACCGAGAACCCGTGGGCGCTGCGCGGTTCCGCACGGCACGGCAACGTTTGGCTGTTGCAGGGCGAGGGCGATTGCGTGCCGTGCCGGCACGAAGGCTGCGAGCGCCATGTCGACAGCCGTAGCGACTGCCTCGTCAATCTAGGCACGCAGCGCGTGAAGGCGGCGGCAGCCGAGATGCTCGGGCTGAATCCGCCGGGCGCCGCCGACGCGGTCATCGACACGTCGCGATTGCATCGCGCGCGTTCCGGCTGACGCGTAAAGGCCTTGCGTTTCCTGATTTGAAGAGCGGGGGAGTGACGACGCGTCGACGGCGCGCGGCCGTGCTTCAATGGCGGCGCGCGTGCGCCGCCATTGAAGCACGAGAGGCCGAACCCGTGGCAGGTGGCAACGCGGATCGCGCGCCGCCCGCCGCATGATGCGTTACGCGCTGCGCCGGATCGCCGACGTCTCGCGGGGCAGTGCTTCGGTGCGCGCGCCGCAGCCGAGCAGGATCCCGGCGAGCAGCACCAGCAGGTGGCCTTCGGCAAAATCGAGCAGCAGCGAATTCGCGAGGCTGCCGATCGCGAAGATCGCGAGCCACGCGAGCAGCAGCTGCCGCGAACCCGGATCGAGCGCGCGGCTGCCGCGCGCGATCTGCACGATCAGGTTCACGAACAGCAATACGCCGAGCGCGCCGAGCTGCACGGCCATCAGCAGGTATTCGTTATGCGGATTCGACGTGAGCTGCCCTTCGGCGGCCGTCTTGCCGGCCGTGAGCTTCTCGAACTCGAACTCGAGGCCACCCGCACCGTAGCCGATCACGGGACGCATGCGATACAGCTCGAGCCCCTTCTTGTACCACTCGAGACGCAGCCCGGTCGATGTGACCGCATCGGTCTGCCGATACTGCTGCACTTCCGACACCACCTTCACAAGCCGGCCGTTGTGCACCGTGCATGCAGCGACGACGAGTGCGACGCCCGCCAGGACCAGTGCACCGGCGGCGAGGCCCGCGCGCAGCGTCGACTGGCGGCGCATCAACAGCACGAAACGCACCGCCACAACGAGGATCAGCAGCAGCGCGATGACCTGCCCGGTGCGCCCCTGCAGCATCACGAACACGTTGATCAGCGACCATGCGGCGACGGCGGCATACGCGGCTCGCGACAGCGCGGTGCGGGCCGAAAGCGCGAGGTCGGCCGCCTGGTAGAACAGCAGCGCGCCGAACATGCCGGCCGCAATGTGGTTCTTGAACACCCAGGCACGCGAGAGCGGCAGTTCGGTCGCATGCGCGGGCCCGATCGCGGTCAGCCCGAGATAGTTGGTGGTCGACAGCAGCAGGATCACGCACAGCGTCCCGAACCATGCTCGCCGCACGATCGGCGCCCAGTTCGAGTGGCGGAAGGCGAGCACGGCAAACGGCAGCAGCAGCAGCTTGTCGTACTTGGCGACCCAGTTCCACGCCTTCGGGTGCGGCGCGACGGTATAGGTGACGCTCGCGGTCAGCGCCGCGAGGATCAGGAGCGCCGCGAGCGACGCCGGTTCGGTGATGAACGTGCGCAGGTCGCGCCAGAATTCGGGGGAGATGACGAGCGCGGCCGCGAACAGCCCGCAGAACACGTTGGTCAGCGCGGTCGAGACGGGCACCATGCACAGCGCGATGACGGCGAAGGCGCGGGCGGCGGTCAGGCGCCGCGTGGCGGGAGCGGAAAACGAAAGCATCGGAACCTGTCGAATGGGCGAATGCGGCATGCAGGCACCGTGCTGCGCGCCGCGCGTCCCGGCGGCACCGCGCGGGACGAAGCGCGCAGTATACGCGAAGCGGCGGGCGTTTCTTTACCGTTTCCGGGGTCCGATCAGCTGAATGCGCGCTTGATCCGCGAGCGCAGCAGTGCGCGCTTCAGGCGCCCCTCGATGGCCGGCGTATCGAGCGCGAGTCGCGAGCCGGCCGGCTCGCCGCGATGCAGGTAGTAGCGGTCGAACGTGGCCTGGGTCATGCCCCATTTGTTGAGGAACTGGCGGCGGCCATCGTTCTTGACGATCTTGCCCGTGCTCTTCTGCTGGAAGTGATAGACGAGGCTGTCGCCGACGCCGAGGAAGATCCGGCAGCCGGCGTCCCAGAATTTCATCGAGAAGTCGTTGTCGCTGCTCATCCCCGGCGACAGCTCGCTGCTGTAGCCGCCGATGCGGTTCCACCAGTCGCGGTGCACGAGCGTCGGCGGCCAGGTCGAGCCGAGCCAGTCCGCACGCGCGAGTCGCGGCGTGGCCGCGACGAGGCCGGCCGCGTCGAACTGTTCGGCGTCGCGGCCGAAATTGCTGACGACAACGCACGGGTTGCGCGTGTCGACCGGCTCGACCATCGTGCCGGACAGCATGAACAGGTCGGTCGGCATCTGCTCGATGCGCCGCACGAGCGCCGCGTCCCAGCCGGGGCAGCAGTACATGTCGTCGTTCATGTAGACGACGTAGTCGCGCGTCGCGCGCGCGGCGGCCAGGTTCACCGCGTGGCAGATGCCGATGTTGGCCGGCGACGCGGTGTGCTCGATGCCTTCGCTGCGCACCCAGTCGAGCGTGCCGTCCGAGCCGTCGTTCACGTGCACGATGATCTGGTGGTCATGCGCCGAATGGCGGCGCAGGCTGTCGACGACGAGCTTGAGGTACGGCAGGTTGTTCCAGGTCGGGATGATGATGGAGAACATGGCGGTCGGATTCGATGGTCGTCGTGTCGGCGGCGCGTGGCGCGGCGCCGCGCTCGGGCGCGCATGGCGCGCGGGCAGCCCGGCATTGTAACGCCGGGCCGGCCACATGCCGGCGGCGTCAGGATCGGGGCAGGGCGGCGCGCACTCAGCGGGTCGGCTCGTGGCCGAGCTTCAGGAACCGGTAGTACACCGTTTCCGCGTTGAACACGGCAATCATGAAGCCCGCGCGGCCGTCGAGAAACCCGCGCCGCAGCACGTAGGTCCGCACGAACGCCCATGCGCCGCGCGCGAGCGCCTTGCCGAAGCCGCCGCGCTGGCCGGCCGCACGGCGCTGGCGCGCGCCGGCCGTCGAATACGCATCGAGCTTGCGCACGACGGTTTCGAAATCCTCGTACGAATAGTGCATCAGCTTGCCCGGCAGCCGCTGCGCGGGCGTGTCGAACACGAGCCGTTCGTGCACCAGGTCGTCGGAGAAGCGGGCGGTGCCGCGCCGGAACAGGCGCGGCACCCAGTCCGGATACCAGCCGCTGTGGCGGATCCATTGGCCGCAGAAGCTCGACAGCCGGTCGAGCGCATAGACCTGCGCGGCCGGTGCGCGAATGACCGCGCGGATCGACTGCGCGAGTTCCGGGCTGACCACCTCGTCGGTGTCGAGCGACAGGATCCAGTCGGTCTCGAGGGCGTCGAGCGCGCGGTTCTTCTGCGGGCCGAAACCCGGCCAGTCGCGCTCGACGATCACGCGGGCGCCGTGCGCGCGGGCGATCGCCACGGTATCGTCGGTGCTGCCGCCGTCGATCACGACGACGTCGTCGGCGAAGGTCAGCGCGTCGAGGCACTGCGCGAGCCGCGCGGCCGCGTTGAGGGCGATGAGGGCGACGCCGAGGGTGGGTTCTGCCATGAAATCGTCGAAAAGGCGGAGAAAAACGGTGAGCGGCAGTATACCCGCGCGCCGGCCGGCGGCCGCTTCGGCGGCGGCCATGCCGGCGAGGGCGGTGCAGCTATAATGTTGGGCCTTTTTCGGCACCCGCCGGACGGGGTGAATTCCGGGCAGTCACGCCCCGGGCGCCGCGTCGCGGCTCAAGAAGGATTGCCTTGGAAACCCAGAACACTCTTCGCAAACCGATGGACGGCACCGGTACGTCGCCGGTCACGGTCCTCAAGCGCCTGTGGCCGTACATCCGGCCGCTCATCGGCATCGTGGTGCTCGCCGTGATGACGATGGGCGTCGTCGCGGCCACGGAAGCCGGGATCCCGGCACTGCTCAAGCCGCTGCTCGATCACGGCTTCGGCTCGCACGGCAGCGACCGCGCGAAATGGTACGTGCCGATCGCGGTGATCGGCCTCGCGCTCGTGCGCGGCGTGTCGCAGTATGCGTCCAACTACCTGCTCAACTACGTGTCGAACCGCATCCTGCTGCAACTGCGGCTCGAGATGTTCCAGCGGATGATCCACACGGGCGCATCGTTCTTCCAGCGCGAGACCGCGAGCACCGTGATCAACGCGATCGTGTTCGAGGTCAACCAGATCCTGTCGGTGCTGACCGGCGTGATGGTCACGCTCGTGCGCGACTCGCTGACCGTGGTGTTCCTGCTCGGCTACCTGTTCTACCTGAACTGGCGGCTCACGCTGATCGTCGCGGTGATCCTGCCGGGCATCGGCTGGCTCGTCAGCAAGATCAACCGTCGCCTGCGCCGCCTGAACCGCGAGCACCAGACGCTGACCAACGAACTCTCCTACATCGTCGAGGAGACGGTCGGCGGCTACAAGGTCGTGAAGGTGCACAACGGCGAAGCGTACGAGATGGACCGCTTCACGACGATGAGCAAGCGCCTGCGCGGCTACGCGATGCGCATGACGATCTCGGGCGGGCTCGCGCAGCCGCTGACGCAGTTCCTCGCGTCGATCGCGCTCGCGGTCGTGATCACGATCGCGGTCGTGCAGTCGACCAACGACCAGACGACGGTCGGCGGCTTCGTCGCGTTCGTCACGTCGATGCTGCTGGTGATTTCGCCGCTCAAGCACCTGATCGACGTCAACCAGCCGCTGCAGCGCGGGATGACGGCCGCCGAGCTGATCTTCGGGCTGATCGACGAGCCGGCCGAGCCGCAGGGCGGCGACCGTGCGCTGCCGAACGCTCGTGGCGAGATCGAATTCCGCGACGTGTCGTTCGACTACGGCGCCTCCGAGCGGCCGACGCTCGACCGCATTTCGTTCAAGGTCGCGCCGGGCGAGATGATCGCGCTCGCGGGGCCGTCGGGCAGCGGCAAGACGACCCTCGTCAACCTGTTGCCTCGCTTCTTCGATCCGACGGGCGGCGCGATCCTGGTCGACGGCGTGGCGGTGTCCGACTACGACATCCACGCGCTGCGCAGCCAGATGGCGATGGTCAGCCAGGACGTCGTGCTGTTCAACGACACGATCGCCGCGAACGTCGCGTACGGGCAGACGCCCGACCGCGCACGCGTGCAGGCGGCGCTCGAGGCCGCGAACCTCGCCGACGCGGTCGCCGCGATGCCGGACGGGCTCGACACGCTGGTCGGCGGTAACGGGATGCGTCTGTCGGGCGGCCAACGGCAGCGGCTCGCGATCGCGCGCGCGATCTACAAGGACGCGCCGATCCTGATCCTCGACGAGGCGACCTCGGCGCTCGATTCGGAATCCGAGCGCCACGTGCAGGCCGCGCTCGAGCGGCTGATGGAAGGGCGCACGACGCTCGTGATCGCGCACCGGCTGTCCACGATCGAGCGTGCGGACCGGATCCTCGTGCTCGAAGCCGGCAAGATCGTCGAAACGGGCAGCCACGACGAGCTGCTGCGCCATGGCGGGCTGTACGCGCACCTTCACCGGATCCAGTACCAGCAGCAGGCGGCGTGACGTCGGATCGCACCCGTGTGCTAGTCTTGATCCGGCAGGTCCGGTTTCGTTGTTTCCGGTTCGACGTGACAACACGGAGGGAAGGGCGATGAAGAAGATGCACGGGATGATGCTGGCCGCGCTGGTCGCGGCGGGTTTCGCAGCGCCGGTCGCGATGGCGCAGGATCACGGCAACTACGACAACCGCGGAGACCACGGCGGCCCGGGTATGCGGCACGGCCACGGCCCGAGGCACATGCCGCCGGGGCAGGCGATGCATCGCGAAGACGACGTGCCGCCGCGCTGGGCCGACCAGCCGCGCCGTGAGTGGCACAGGGGCGATCGTCTCCCGGACGAATTCCGCGATCGCCAGTACGTGGTCGACGACTGGCGCGGCTACCGCCTGAGCCCGCCGCCGCGCGGCTATCACTGGGTGGGCGTCGGCGGCGACTACCTGCTCGTGCAGATCGGCTCGGGCATCGTGCTGCGGGTCGGTCCGTAACACCTGTCGCCGATCATCGATTCATCAGGCTGCCGGAGCGTGCGCTCCGGCAGCCGCGTCACTTGTCCTTATCCTTGTCCGCCGCCCGGCGGAACCCGCGCCGCTCGATGTGCGACATCGCCCAGCACACGGCCAGCGCGCAGACGGTGCCGAGCGCCACTTCCCCGAGCCGCATCAGCGGAATGTCCCATAGCGGGCCGTTGCCCGGAAACAGCAGCACGATCGTCGTGGTCACGCCGCCGAGCCGAGCCGCGCTGCCGACATTCAGGCACCAGCAGCTGATGATCGTGACCGCGACCGCGATCGCATAGGCGACGAGGCGGTCGCCACCGAGCGCGGCGCCCGCGAAGCCGACCAGGCCGCCGATCATCGCGCCGATGAACTGATCGCGCGACAGCGACATCGTGTCCGAATAGTTGTGCTGCGTGACGGCGATCGCGGTGACCGCCGCCCACACGGCCTGCTCGGTGTGCAGCGCGCGACCGATCGTGTACGCGAGGCACGCGCCGCAGACCGCTTGCAACGCCATCAGCGCGCCTTGCGTGAGCCGCTCGCCGAAAGTCAGCCCCTTGAACAGATCGAAGATCGACTGCTGGATCTGCTGGCGGGCTTCGTTGAGTGTCCTGATCGTATCCATCGTGTCGGGCCGGGAAGCGGGTGCGAGTGCGTCAGTGCGCCTGTTCCGACGATGCGGCGGCCGGCTCGCCGGTGGCCGCATCGCCGTTTTCGACGCGCGTTTCCGGCATCGCGAGCCAGACCAGCAGCACGGCGAGCGCGCCGGCGGCGGCGAGCCCGAAGAAGCTGACCGCATTGCCGAAGTGATCGGCGACAAAGCCGGCCACGGCCGTGCTGAGCGTCGCGCCGATTCCGGCCGCAAGCCCGAACAGCCCGATGCACAGGTTGTAGCGGCCCTTGCCGCCTGCGACATCGGCCGCGATCAGCGGCAGCATCACACCGAACACTGCCGCGCTGATGCCATCGAGCATCTGCACCGGCACCAGCAGGTAGGGGCTGCTCACGCCGGCGAACAGCAGCGCGCGCACCGGCAGCGCCGAGAAGCCGAGCAGCAGGATCGGCCGGCGTCCCCAGCGTTGCGCGGAGCGACCGACCCACGGAGACAGCATCGCGACGATCGCCTGCGGCACGATGATGCACGCGGCGATCACGAGCTGCACGTTCTCGCCCATGCCGGCCGTCACTTCGCCGGCCGCGAGGTTGAGCATCGCCGCGTTCGACAGGTGGAACAGCACGACGCATGCCGCGAAGGTCAGCATCCGGCGATCGCGCAGCAGCTCGGAAAGCGTCTCGCGTGCCTCGCCTTCGTCGTGGTCGTCGGGTTTCGGCGCATGCGGAATCACTTCGTGTGTCGGCTGGATCATCGCGAGCGCGAACAGCGCGGGCAATGCCAGCACGGCGGTCAGCCAGAACACCGCGCGCGCGGAGAAATACTCGCCGGTGAGCCCCATCAGGCCCGCGGCGACCGCGCTGCCGATCGATGCCCAGCGCGCGTTGCGGCCGAGCCGGTCGCCGAGGTCGGCGCGGCCGACCAACGAGAACGAGATCGCGGCCATCGCGGGCACGAGCATGCAGCTCGCGAAGCCGTGGAACACTTCGGCCGCGATCACCGGCACGATCGTCGGGCTCGACGCGAGCAGCACCGCGGACAGGATGATGGCCGCGATCGCCCATGCGGCCGCGCCTTTCTTGTTCTTCAGCGCGTCGACGGCGGCGCCGCCCGGCACCTGGCTGACCATCGCGCTGATCGTGCCGATCGACAGCACCATGCCGATCTCGCCCTGCGTCCACTTGTGTGACGCGAGGTAGGACGCGATGAACGGACCGAACCCGGTTTGAACGTTTGCAACGAAAAAGTTGAGCCAGTCGAGGGCCCGGAGACTGCGAACGCTGACGGAATGCTTGATCGTCATCGGGTGGCACTCGCAGGCGAAGCCGGCGCGGCGGCAGTAACCGGCGGCGAGACCACGACGATCGGCTTGTCGGCCGCGTAGGGCGGCGACGCCTTGATCTGCGCGTCGTTCAGGTCGAGTTGCGGACGCAGCGCCTTGTCGCGCATGACGAAGCGCAACGCGCCCCAGCTCGCGGCGATCGAGCGGCGGTCGGTATTGACGAGCCCGCCGAGGTCGAGCACGACGGCCTGCGGTTGCGCGCCGCGGTCGATCAGCACGTCGACGACCCGGCCGATCTTCGTGCCGTTCGGGCGTTCGACGTCGCTGTCGAGCAGCGGCAGACGCGTCGCGGGCGACGCCGCGGCCGAGCCCGACAGCGGCACGGCCTTGGGGCGGGCGGCCGGCGGCAGGTCGCCCGATGGCACGTCGAGCACGATCGGTTCCTGTTTGCCGCCCGGCGTGAAGCGGAACACGTTCCACGGGAAGACGACCTTGCGGTCGCCGACACCCATGAACCCCTGCAGGTTGACGATCATCTCGCGCGGTTTGCCGCTTGCGTCGGTCACCATGTCGACCGCGCGGCCGATCACCTTGCCGTTGCGGCGCGCGACCTCGCTGTCGAGCAGCGCATGGATCTGGGTGCGGTCGAGCGGGCGTGTCGCGACGAGCGGCGGCGGGGGCGGCGGAGGCGGCGTCGGCGATTCGGGGCGCTGCACCGGCTTCGGCTTCGTCACTTCACGGTGCGGCTTCTTCGGCGCTTCCGGTTCCTCCGGCTGGACGAGCGGCGGCACGGGCGGCATCGTCAGCGGTTCGCCGGCTGTTTCCCCGATGGGCTCGACGAGCGCCTCGCTGATCGGCGCAGGCGGATTCTGGGTCGGCAGCAGCCCGCAGCCGGACAGCAGCGCGGCGGCCGCGAGAACGAGGAAGACCGTCGAGGACGGTAACGACATGCGGGATGCGGGAAACGGGAGTCCGCCGCTCATTGACACTCACTCCATGGGTCGGGGGCGGGCCCGGAGGCTCGCGGCTGGCGATGGATGGCGGGTGCGGGCGGCGCACCACGCGAGGTGAGAGTTTAACGTGTCTTGCTTTCAGGACCGATTTCGATGGCCGATTGGAGGCGGACCGTCGGGAAAAGGAAGGGATCGGCGGCGGGCCGAGGGATGCCGAATGATGGTCGAGGATGCAGCCGCGGCGCCTGATCAGGGGTAGTCACGGTCGACACGGCGTGAATCGTGCGAGCCGTGCCGGTTGCGCGGGTGTCGGGAGGCGGGTAACGGAGGCGGAAGAGAAGGCGGGACATCCAGGCGCCGGCCTGGCCCGCCGTCATGGCGGGCCGGCGCGGGCGCTGCCCGATGCAGGCAGAAACCGGAAAGTCAGGCGTCCGGATACCACGCATCGGTGAATTCGCTGACCTTGACGTCGGTCAGCTCGGGCCGTGCGGCCAGCCATGCACGGACGTTTTCGCGGTCGGCATCGGTCGTCGTGCCGCGCGGTGCGCCGGAGATCACGTATGCGCCGATCCCTTCGTCGGCGGACGCGACGGTCAGCAGCCCGTTCGCTTCGACGAAATCGATGAACGAATCGATCAGCTGGCCGCGTTCGAGGTCGGACAACTCTTTGCTGTATTGCGCGGTCGCGTTGAACGCGAGTTCCTGGAATTCGGCGATGTGGAGTTTCTTGCGCTGGCGGCGGTTGTGGCGTTGGCTCATGGTGTGTGATGAACGGGAAGAGGAAAAAGGCAGCGGCGGCGGGCGCGGATATGACATGCGCGAGCGGCCGGCGCCGCGTTGGATCGCCGCACGGCGTAGCCGGCGGCGGGCAGACGGAACGTCACATCAGCACGATATCGTACTGCTCCTGGCTCAGGTTCGACTCGACCTGCAGCGATACCGGCTTGCCGATGAAGTCGATCAGCATCGCGAGATGCTGCGACTCCTCGTCGAGGAACAAATCGATCACCTGCTGCGCGGCGATCACGCGGAATTCGCGCGGGTTGAACTGGCGCGACTCGCGCAGGATCTCGCGCAGGATGTCGTAGCAGACGGTGCGCGACGTCTTCACCTGGCCCTTGCCCTGGCAGGTCGGGCACGGCTCGCACAGCACGTGCGCGAGCGATTCGCGCGTGCGCTTGCGCGTCATCTCGACGAGCCCGAGCTGCGAGAAGCTGTTGACCGTCACGCGCGTGCGATCGCGCGACAGCGCCTTCTTCAGCTCGGACAGCACCGCGTCGCGATGCTCGGCGTTCTCCATGTCGATGAAGTCGATGATGATGATCCCGCCGAGGTTGCGCAGACGCAGCTGCCGCGCGATCGTATGCGCGGCCTCGAGGTTGGTCTTGAAGATCGTGTCGTCGAAGTTGCGCGCACCGACGTAGCCGCCGGTGTTCACGTCGATCGTCGTCATCGCCTCGGTCTGGTCGATCATCAGGTAGCCGCCCGACTTGAGGTCGACGCGGCGCGACAGTGCGCGCTGGATCTCCGTCTCGATGTTGTACAGGTCGAACAGCGGCCGCTCGCCGGTGTAGTGATGCAGCTTCGGGCTCACCGCCGGCGTGAACTCGCCCGCGAATTCCGCGAGGCGCTGGTAGGTCTCGCGCGAATCGACCTGGATGCGCGTCGTGTCGTCGTTCGCGAAATCGCGCAACACGCGCTGCGCGAGATCGAGATCCTGGTACAGCAGGCTCGTCGCCGGCAGCCGCTGCGCTTGCGCGACGATCGTCGCCCAGGTCTTGCGCAGATACGTGACGTCGCCCGCCAGTTCGTCGGAAGTCGCATCCTCGGCGATCGTGCGCACGATGTAGCCGCCTTTCTCGTCCGGCGGGATCACGGCGGTCAGCCGTGCGCGCACGGCCTCGCGCTCGGCCTCGCTCTCGATCTTCTGCGAGATGCCGATGTGCGGCTCCTGCGGCAGGTACACGAGCGTGCGGCCTGCGATGCTGACCTGCGTCGACAGTCGCGCGCCCTTCGTGCCGATCGGATCCTTGATCACCTGGACCATCAGCGTCTGGCCCTCGAAGACGGTCTTCTCGATCGGCTGGTGCGGCGCGCCCGACTGCGGCTCGCCCGCGAGGCGCGGATGCCAGATGTCGGCGACGTGCAGGAACGCCGCGCGCTCGAGGCCGATGTCGATGAACGCCGACTGCATGCCGGGCAGCACGCGCACGACCTTGCCGAGGTAGATGTTGCCGACCCGCCCGCGCGACAGCGTGCGCTCGACGTGAAGCTCCTGCACCGCGCCTTGCTGCACGAGTGCGACCCGCGTTTCCTGCGGCGTGAGGTTGATCAGGATTTCTTCGTTCATGGTGGGATTCAGAAGTCGACGCGCGCGGCGCGCAGCAGTGCCGCAGTCTCAAAGAGGGGCAGACCCATGATACCCGAATGGGAGCCCTCGATTCGCTCGATGAATTCGGCCGCACGCCCCTGGATCGCGTAGGCGCCGGCCTTGCCGAACGGTTCACGGCTGTCGACGTAACGTTCGA
Organism: Burkholderia sp. PR2; assembly: GCF_052372875.1. Taxonomy (NCBI): domain Bacteria; kingdom Pseudomonadati; phylum Pseudomonadota; class Betaproteobacteria; order Burkholderiales; family Burkholderiaceae; genus Burkholderia; species Burkholderia sp. PR2. The sequence goes on along the minus strand of NZ_JBQRWH010000004.1, from coordinate 2,423,646 downwards.
ACGCGTCGCGCGGCGTGGCCGCGAAGCGCACCGACGAGCGCGACAGCGCGGGCGGCAGCAGTTCGCCGTCGGCGCCGATCACCGCGACCGCGGTGAGCACCTCGTGTTCGCGGCCCGCCAGGCGGGTCAGCATCGCGAGCGCGTCGGCGGCATCGGCCGGCTTGCCGAGGATCGCGCCGTCGATCGTCACGGTGGTGTCCGCAACCAGCACCGGCGCGGCCGGCTTGCCGCTCGCGACGAGGCGCGCACGTGCGGCCTCGGCCTTCGCGACGGTCACGCGCCGGACGTACACATCGGCGGCTTCGCCGGGCAATTCGGCTTCGAGCGCCTCGGCGTCCTCGTCGGGGCGCGGCAGCAGCAATTCGAAGCGCACGCCGATCTGCAGCAGCAGCTCCTGGCGGCGCGGGCTTTGCGAAGCGAGGTAGAGAATCGGGAAAAGGGCGGGGGGCGTGCTGGACGGCATGGTGTCGTTATCTCGTTGTGCGCGCGCGTCGCGCGTCCAGAAGACGACGCGTCATGCGCGGTGATAGGGGTGATTCTGCGTGATGCTCCACGCCCGGTAAAGCTGTTCGGCAAGCAGCACGCGCACCATACCGTGCGGCAGCGTCATGCTCGAAATGCGCAGCAGCAGGTCGGCGCGCGCCTTGAGTTCCGGATCGAGCCCGTCGGCGCCGCCGATCACGAATGCGACGTCACGGCCGTCCTGCTGCCAGCCGGGCAGCGCCTGCGCGAGCTGCATGGTGGTCCAGTCGCGGCCGCGCTCGTCGAGCGCGACGATGCGCGCGCCCTTCGGCAGCGCGGCCTCGATCTTCTGCCGCTCGGCCGCCATCACGCTTTCCGCGCTGCGGCCGCCCGAACGCAGTTCGGGCTTGATCTCGCGCAGCTCGATGCGCAGCTCGGGCGGCATGCGCTTCGTGTATTCGTCGAAGCCGGACGCGATCCAGCCGGGCATCTTGTGGCCGACCGCGAGGATGAATAGCTTCATCGGGACGACTCGCTGCGGCTCAGCGGCGGCGGGCCGCCGTCTTGCGCGCCGGGCGTGCGGGCGCTTCTTCCTCGTCGTCCTCGCCTTCGCTGGCCGTCGCGAAACCGTCCTTGCCGCCGCCGAGCTTCATCCGCACGGGCTTGTCGCCCCAGATTTCCTCGAGGTTGTAATACTGGCGCAGCGCCGGTTGCAGGATGTGCACGACGGCGTCGCCGCAGTCGACCAGCACCCATTCGCCCGTGTCTTCGCCCTCGGAGCTGACGATGTCGCCGCCGGCTTCCTTGACCTTGTCGCGCACGCTCGACGCGAGCGCCTTGGTCTGGCGGTTCGACGTGCCCGACGCGACGATCACGCGGTCGAACAGTTCGGTCAGGTGGCTGGTGTTGAACACCTTGATGTCTTGCGCCTTGATGTCTTCGAGAGCGTCGACGATCACGCGCTGCAGTTTGCGGATATCCATGGAATCAGGAATGGTAGAGACGATGTTGAAGAATATAGGCCCAGACGGCGGCCGGTACATGCTCGGCCGACGCGTCGGGCATCTGCGCATGACGCGCGATGCATTCGCGCAGGTGCGCACGGATGTCGGTTGCGGCGATATCGAACGCCAGTGTCGTGTCGATCAGCAGGTGGCCGGCCGGTGTCGCTTTCAGCACATCCGCACCGGCCTGCCGCCGCGCGATTTCCCGTGCGACGGCCGGTGGCGCCGTGCCGAGGTCGAAGCCCGGGCGCGTCGACGCGCACACGTGCGCGTAGTCGAACAGCTTGCGCCAGTCGCGCCACGTGTCGAGCCGCACCAGCTGGTCGGCGCCGATCAGCAGCGACAGCGAGGCGTCGGGGCCGATCCGATCGCGCCAGCGCGCGAGCGTCTCGACCGTATAGGTCGGCCCCGCGTGCTCGATCTCGTCGGTCGCGACGGTGATCGTCACGCCGGGCAGGGACAGCGAGCCGGCAGCGGCGCGCGTCATCGCGAGCCGATGCTCGGCGGCCGACACGTCGCGCTTCTGGTAAGGCTGCCCGGCGGGCAGCAGCACGAGGTCGGTCAGGCCGAGCACGTCGGCGAACCGGCGCGCGAGCGCGAGGTGGCCGTCGTGGATCGGATCGAACGTGCCGCCCAGCAGGCCGATGCGACGTAACGGCGGGCGCGGCTGCGGGGCGGGGCGGGCGGTGGTGTCCAGAAAAACGTGTCCTGTTCTTGGGGCGGCGGGGCGCGACGGGCTCAGACCCAGTCGCGCGGCACGAGGAACTCGCTCAGGCGCGCTTCGGGCGAGCCCGGCTCGGGCTGCCAGTTGTAGCGCCAGTTCGCGACCGGCGGCATCGACATCAGGATCGATTCGGTCCGGCCACCGCTTTGCAGGCCGAACAGCGTGCCGCGGTCGAACACGAGGTTGAATTCCACGTAGCGGCCGCGCCGGTAAGCCTGGAAGTCGCGTTCACGCTCGCCGTACGGCAGCGCGACCCGGCGTTCGACGATCGGCAGGTACGCGTTCAGGAACGCGTCGCCGACGCGCTGCATCATCTCGAACGAGCGTTCGAATCCGGGTTCGGAGAAGTCGTCGAAGAAGATCCCGCCGATGCCGCGCGTCTCGTTGCGGTGCTTCAGGAAGAAATACTCGTCGCACCACGTCTTGAAACGCGGATAGAGCTCGGCACCGAACGGGTCGAGCGCGTCCTTGCAGGTCTGGTGGAAATGCCGCGCGTCGTCCTCGAACGGATAAACCGGTGTCAGATCCATCCCGCCGCCGAACCAGAAGATCGGCGCCTCGCCGGGCTTCGTCGCGATCAGCATCCGCACGTTCATGTGCACCGTCGGGCAGTACGGGTTGCGCGGGTGCAGCACGAGCGACACGCCGAGCGCCTCGAAGCCGCGGCCGGCCAGCTGCGGGCGCGCGGCGCTCGCCGACGGCGGCAGCGCGTCGCCCGAGACGTCGGAAAAACCGATCCCCGCGCGCTCGAACACGCGGCCGCCTTCGAGAATCCGCGTGCAGCCGCCGCCGCGCAGGCGCTCTTCCGGCCCGCGCTGCCACGCATCGGTCGCGAGCGGCGTGCCGTCGAGCGCGCCGAGCGCGTCGGCGATGCGTGTCTGCAGGCCCTGGAGGTACGTGCGCACGCGCGCCACGTCGTAGGTCGAATCGGTCATGTCTGAACTGGGTGCCTCCGCGCGAAGCGGGGGCCGTAAAAAAGGCATCTGCCGGGCATTCTATCGAACCCCGGCAGAGGAGGCCGCCGCTTGTGACGGCAGGCGGCGGTCAGGGCGTCACGCGCTCTTGCGGTTCAGCGCGCGGAAGCCGATGTCGCGGCGATACTGCATGCCTTCGAAATTGATCTGATTGATCGTGTCGTACGCATGCTGCTGGGCTTCGCGCACCGAATCGGCGAGACCGACCACGCACAGCACGCGGCCGCCCGACGTGACGAGCTTGTCGCCTTCGGCGAGCGTCGTGCCCGCATGGAACGTCATGGCCTGTTCGGTCTCGGCCGGGATCCCGTTGATGCGGTCGCCCTTGCGCGGCGCGTCCGGATAACCGTGCGCGGCCAGCACGACGCCGAGCGCGGTGCGGCGGTCCCAGTCGAGCTCGACCGTGTCGAGCGTGCCCGCGATCGCCTGTTCGACGACCTTCGAGAAATCGCTCTTCAGGCGCGCCATGATCGGCTGCGTCTCGGGGTCGCCCATCCGGCAGTTGAACTCGAGCGTGCGCGGATTACCTTCCTTGTCGATCATCAGGCCCGCATACAGGAAGCCCGTGAAGCGGATGCCGTCCTTCTCCATCCCGCGCACCGTCGGCATGATGATTTCGCGCATCACGCGTGCGTGCATCTGAGGCGTGACGATCGGCGCGGGCGAGTAGGCGCCCATGCCGCCCGTGTTCGGGCCGCGGTCCTCGTCGAGCAGGCGCTTGTGGTCCTGGCTCGAGGCCAGCGCCAGCGCGTGCTTGCCGTCGACCATCACGATGAAGCTCGCTTCCTCGCCGTCGAGGAATTCCTCGATCACGACGCGCGCGCCGGCGTCGCCGAGCTTGTTGCCCGACAGCATCATGTCGACGGCTTCGTGTGCTTCTTCCAGCGTCATCGCGACGACGACGCCCTTGCCGGCCGCGAGGCCGTCGGCCTTCACGACGATCGGCGCACCCTTCGCGTCGATGTACGCGTGTGCGGCAGCCACGTCGGAGAACGTTTCGTACTCGGCGGTGGGGATGCCGTGGCGCTTCATGAACGCCTTCGCGAAATCCTTCGAGCTTTCGAGCTGCGCGGCTTCGCGGGTCGGGCCGAACACCTTCAGGCCGCGCGCGCGGAACAGGTTGACGATGCCGGCCGCGAGCGGCGCTTCCGGCCCGACGAGCGTGAACGCGACGCCTTCGCGTTCCGCGAAATCGGCGAGTTCGTCGAGCGCCGTGATGTCGACGTTCTTCAGACGCTCGTCCTGCGCCGTGCCGCCATTGCCGGGCGCGACGTAGACCATCTGGACACGCGGCGACTGCGCGAGCTTCCACGCCAGCGCATGTTCGCGGCCGCCGGAACCGACGACGAGTAGTTTCATGGGATTCCCCGCAGACTAGAAAACAGGGCGGCCGGCACGCTCAGGCGCGCCGGCCGCGAAATCGGTCGGGCCGCCGCCGCGACGATGCGCACGGCGGCCGGCATCTCATTCCTCGACGATGACGGCGTTCGTATACACCTCCTGCACGTCGTCGAGGTTCTCGAGCGCGTCCAGGAGCTTCTGCATCTTCGCCGCATCGTCGCCGGTGAATTCGACTTCGTTCTGCGGCTTCATCGTCACTTCGGCGAGTTCGGCCTTGAAGCCCGCGGCTTCGAGCGCGTCCTTCACCGCCGAGAAGGCCTGCCAGTCGCACAGCACTTCGATCGAGCCGTCGTCGTTCGTGCTGACGTCGTCCGCGCCGGCTTCGAGCGCCGCTTCCATCAGCGCGTCTTCCGACGTGCCGGGCGCGAACAGGAACTGGCCGACGTGATCGAACATGAACGCGACCGAACCGTCGGTGCCCATGTTGCCGCCGAACTTCGAGAATGCGTGACGGACTTCCGCGACCGTGCGGGTGCGGTTGTCGGTCAGCGTGTCGACGATGATCGCCGCGCCGCTGATGCCGTAGCCTTCGTAACGGATTTCTTCGTAGTTCGCGCCGTCCGCGCCGCCGACGCCGCGGTCGATCGCGCGCTTGACGTTGTCTTTCGGCATGTTCGCGTCGGCTGCCTTGTCGACTGCGAGACGCAGACGCGGGTTCGAGCTGGCGTCGCCGCCGCCGAGGCGGGCCGCGACTTGGATTTCCTTGATCAGGCGGGTCCAGATCTTGCCGCGCTTCGCGTCGGCCGCTGCCTTCTTATGCTTGATGTTGGCCCATTTCGAATGACCAGCCATACCTTTCTCCGTGCCCGGGCGCGCTGCGCGGGCGATTGTGCCAATGTGTCGTTGAATCGGCGGCCGTCTGGGCGGGCATGATGCCGCGGGGCCGCGCGTGTCGAGTGGAACGTGATTTTATCACGCGGCGACCGTCGCTTCGGGCCCGCCGTGCATGGCCGAACGGCCGGGAGGGCCGCTCGGAGCACCGTGCCGCGCGCCCCGGCGCCGCCGTGCGTCAGTTCTTGGTGCCGAACAGGCGGTCGCCCGCGTCGCCCAGGCCCGGCACGATGTATGCGTGCTCGTTCAGGTGCGAGTCGAGCGATGCGACGAACAGCTTCACGTCCGGGTGCGCGTCCTGGAACACCTGCACGCCCTCGGGCGCGGCGACCAGTGCGACGAACATGATGTTCGCGGCCGGCACGTTGCGGCGCTTGAGCACGTCGACCGCGTGCACGGCCGAATAGCCGGTCGCGACCATCGGGTCGCACAGAATGAAGATGCGATCCTCGAGATCGGGCAGGCGCACCAGGTATTCGACCGGGCGGTGATCCTCGGCGCGGTACACGCCGATGTGGCCGACGCGCGCAGACGGCACCAGGTCGAGCAGGCCGTCCGACATCCCGATGCCGGCGCGCAGCACGGGCACGATCGCGAGCTTCTTGCCCGCGATCACCGGCGCGTCGACCGCCACGAGCGGGGTTTCGACCCGCTTGGTCGTGATCGGGAGGTTACGGGTGATCTCGTAGCCCATCAGCAGCGTGATCTCACGCAGCAGTTCGCGGAACGTGCGCGTCGACGTGTCCTTGTCGCGCATGTGGGTCAGCTTGTGCTGGATCAGCGGGTGATCAGTGATGAAGAGATTCGGGAAACGGCTGTCCTGTTTCATGACGGGGTGCCTTGGCGGCAAAAGGGGATCGGGGGCGGCGATGGCGCGAGGCCGGCCGCCGCTTATGGCCGCAATTTTACCAAGGCGCGCCACGTGATCCGGATATTATCGACGTCTCACGACAATCCGCGCGCCGTGTTCGCCCGTTTCCGACCGCTCGCCCGTCCGGCGATGCGGGCGGCTGCGCCGGCGCGCGTCGCCATAAGGGAATCGACGATGGATCTCGGCATCGCAGGAAAGACCGCGCTCGTGTGCGCGGCGAGCAAGGGACTCGGGCGCGGCTGCGCGGAAGCGCTGGCCGCCGAGGGCGTGAATCTCGTGATCGTCGCGCGCACGCGCGACACGCTGGAGGAAACCGCGGAGGAGATCCGCGCCGGGTCGAACGTGTCGGTCACCGCCGTCGCCTGCGACATCACGACGCCCGACGGCCGCGCGGCCGCGCTCGCCGCCTGCCCGCAGCCGGACATTCTCGTGACGAATGCCGGCGGGCCGCCGCCCGGCGACTTCCGCGATTTCTCGCACGACGACTGGATCCGCGCGCTGGAGTCGAACATGCTGACGCCGATCGAACTGATCCGCGCGACCGTGGACGGGATGATCGGGCGCGGTTTCGGCCGGATCGTCAACATCACGAGTTCGGCCGTGAAGGCGCCGATCGACGTGCTCGCGCTGTCGAACGGTGCACGCTCGGGACTGACCGGCTTCGTCGCGGGGCTGTCGCGCAAGGTCGCGGGGCAGGGCGTGACGATAAACAATCTGCTGCCCGGGCTGTTCGACACCGACCGGATCGCGACGACGCTCGCCGCGTCGGCGAAGGTGCAGGGCGTGACGGTCGACGAGATGCGCGCGCGGCGCGCGAAGGAAATCCCGGCCGGGCGCCTCGGCACGCGTGCCGAATTCGGCGCGGCGTGCGCGTTCCTCTGCAGCGTCCATGCCGGCTACATCACCGGGCAGAACTGGCTGCTCGACGGCGGCGCGTATCCGGGTACGTTCTGACGCGCGCACCGCCATTCACGCATACGACAACAATCGACCCACGAAGGAAACGGAGATGAGCAAACCCCGCATCGCATTGATCGCGCACGACGCGAAGAAGGACGAGATCGTCGCGCTCGCGGGCCAGTACCGCGAGACGCTCGCGCAATGCAGGCTGGTCGGAACGGGCACGACGGGCGGCCGCATCGCCGCCGCGCACGGGCTCGAGGTCGAGCGCAAGCTGTCGGGGCCGCTCGGCGGCGACCTGCAGATCGGTGCGGAACTGGCCGAAGGCCGCGTCGACATCGTCGTGTTCCTGCGTGACCCGATGACCGCGCAGCCGCACGATCCGGACATCACCGCGCTGGTGCGCGCGTGCGACGTGCACGACGTGCCGGTCGCGACGAACGTGGCGACCGCGCGGATGCTGCTCGACGACCTGGCGCGGAACATGCAGGACGTCTGCTAGTCGCCCGCCAGCCTGATTGCCCTTGCTGGCGGCAGGGCCATGCACGCCCGGCGGTGACGCGCGAGAATCGGGCGTCGCGACGCGCACCGCCGCCGGTCCTGTACCGATCGGCACCGGCTGGCGTCGGCGACCCGAATTTCCCCTGACCGATTCAGAAACGAGGAGCGAAACGATGCCGAAAGCAATCCGATACGACCAGCCGGGCGGCCCGGACGTGATGAAGTGGGTCGATGTCGAGGTCGGCGAACCGAAGGCGGGCGAAGTCCGCATCCGGCAGCATGCGGTCGGGCTCAACTACATCGATGTGTATTTCCGCACTGGCCTTTACCCGCAGCCGCTGCCCGGTGGCCTCGGGATGGAGGCGGCGGGCGAGGTGACGGCCGTCGGTGACGGCGTGACCGCGCTCAAGGCGGGCGACCGCGTCGCCTACGTCGGGCAGCCGCCGGGCGCGTACGCGCAGGAGCGCGTGATGCCGGCCGAGCGGCTCGTGAAGCTGCCCGACGGGATCAGCTACGACGACGCGGCATCGGTGATGCTGCAGGGACTGACCGCGCACTACCTGCTGCGCCGCACGTACCCGGTGAAGGCCGGTGACACGATCCTGATCCACGCGGCGGCCGGCGGTGTCGGCCTGCTCGTGTGCCAGTGGGCGAAGGCGCTCGGCGCGACCGTGATCGGGACGGTCGGCTCCGACGAGAAGGCCGCGCTCGCAAAAGCGCACGGCTGCGATCATCCGATCGTCTATACGCGCGAGAACTTCACGCAGCGCGTGAAGGAGATCACGAACGGCGCGGGCGTGCCGGTCGTCTACGACTCGATCGGCAAGGACACCTACATCGGCTCGCTCGACTGCCTCGCGCCGCTCGGTCTGTTCGTCAGCTTCGGCAATGCGTCGGGCCCGCTGCCGCCGATCGACTCGAAGGAGTTCTCGTCGCGCGGCTCGCTGTTCTTCACGCGGCCGACGCTGTTCTCGTACATCGCGAAGCGTGCGGATCTCGAATCCGCGGCCGCCGAGCTGTTCGACGTGATCCTGTCGGGCAAGGTGAAGACGAGCATCAACCAGCGCTATCCGCTCGCGGAAGTCGGCCGCGCGCATGAAGATCTCGAAGCGCGCAAGACGACCGGCTCGACGATCCTCGTTCCCTGACGCATCCCTTCGTGCCGCACCATGCCGGCACGCATCCTGACGGGCGGCGCTGGCCGCCGCCCGTCCCGTCTTCATCCGGCCGCCGTTTCCCACCGCACGCGTTTACGGGTTTTTTATACCGGCCCGATGACCTTTGACCCGACCTTTACGCGCGTTCCCATAAGGTTCTAGTCGTCCGATTTCGACGACGGAGAACAAAAAATGGATGGGGTTTTCATCGGCGCACTGGTGTTGTTCACCGCGCTGATCCTCGGTTTGCTTGCCGGTTGCGAGAAGCTCGTGCAATACGGTCGCGGGGGGCGCGCATGACCTGGATGCTTTGGCTCGCGGGTGCCTCGACGGCCCTGCTGTTCGCGTATCTCGTCTTTGCGCTGCTGCGCGCGGAGGACATCGAATGAACGCGAACAACCTGTTGCAGATACTGCTGTTCATCGTCGTGCTGCTCGCGGCGGCCGTGCCGGTCGCGCGCTACCTGACGGGCGTGATGGACGGCAGTTCGCGCGTCGTGCGCGTGTTCGGGCCGCTCGAGCGCGCGTTGTACCGCATCGCCGGCGTCGACGCCGGCACCGAAATGAACTGGAGGCAGTATGCGATCGCCACGATCGCGTTCAACGCGCTCGGCGCGCTGTTCCTGTACGGTCTGCTGCGCCTGCAGGGCTTCCTGCCCGGCAATCCGCAGCAATTCGGCGCGATGACGGCCGACGGCGCCTTCAACACGGCCGTCAGCTTCGTCACCAACACCAACTGGCAGGACTACACGCCCGAGCAGACCGTCAGCTACCTGACGCAGATGCTCGGCCTGACCGTGCAGAACTTCCTGTCGGCGGCAACGGGCATCGTCGTGGTGATCGCACTGATCCGCGGCTTCGCGCGTCATACCGCGCAGACGATCGGCAACTTCTGGGTCGACCTGACGCGCGTGACGATGTACGTGCTCGTGCCGATGTCGATGATCATCGCCGCGCTGCTGATGAGCCAGGGCGTGATCCAGAACATGAAGGCTTACCAGGACGTGCCGGTGCTGCAGGCGAGCACCTACGCGGCGCCGAAGCTCGACGCGCAGGGCAACCCGGTGAAGGACGACAAGGGCAACCCGGTGACGGTGCCCACGCCGCTCACGAAGCAGACGCTCGCGATGGGCCCGGTCGCGTCGCAGGAAGCGATCAAGATGCTCGGCACCAACGGTGGCGGCTTCTTCAACGCGAACTCGGCGCACCCGTACGAGAACCCGACGCCGTTCGCGAACTTCCTGCAGATCTTCTCGATCCTGATCATCCCGGCCGCGCTGGCCCTCGTGTTCGGCCGGATGATCGGCGACCGCCGGCAGGGCATCGCGGTGCTCGCGGCGATGACGGTCGCGTTCGCGATCGCGATCGGCGTCGAGGTGAGCGCCGAGCAGGCCGGCAACCCGACGCTCGCCGCGCTGCACGTCGACCAGTCGACGAGCGCGCTCCAGGCGGGCGGCAACATGGAAGGCAAGGAAACGCGCTTCGGCATCGCGCAGACCGGCATCTTCACGGTCGCGACGACGGCCGCGTCGTGCGGCGCGGTCGACACGATGCACGATTCGCTGACGCCGCTCGGCGGTCTCGTGCCGATGCTGCTGATGCAGCTCGGCGAGGTGATCTACGGCGGTGTCGGTTCCGGCCTCTACGGGATGCTCGTGTTCGCGCTGCTCGCGGTGTTCGTCGCCGGCCTGATGATCGGCCGCACGCCGGAATACGTCGGCAAGAAGATCGAGTCGTACGAGATGAAGATGGTGTCGATCGTCGTGCTGCTCACGCCGCTGCTCGTGCTGGTCGGCACGTCGATCGCCGTGCTCGCCGATGCGGGTCGTGCCGGCATCGCGAACCCGGGCCCGCACGGCTTCTCGGAAATCCTGTACGCGTTCAGCTCGGCCGCGAACAACAACGGCAGCGCGTTCGCGGGCCTGACGGTCGGCACGCCCTTCTACAACTGGATGACCGCGATCGCGATGTGGTTCGGCCGCTTCGGCACGATCGTGCCGGTGCTGGCGATCGCCGGCTCGCTCGCCGCGAAGAAGCGCATCGCGGTGACGAGCGGCACGCTGCCGACGCACGGCCCGCTGTTCGTCGTGCTGCTGCTCGGCACCGTGATGCTGGTGGGCGCGCTGACCTACGTGCCGGCGCTCGCGCTCGGCCCGGGCGTCGAGCATCTGATGATGTGGCTGGGCGCGTGATGCGCGCCCGCATGGCGACACCTTGCAAAGACTGAAGAGATTGAAGAGATCGCAATGACTCAACATTCCGCAACACGGTCCATGTTCGATCCGGCGCTGCTGCGTCCGGCGATCGTGGATTCGTTCAAGAAACTCACGCCGCGCACGCAGTTCCGCAACCCGGTGATGTTCTGCGTGTACGTCGGCAGCATCCTGACCACGATCCTGTGGATCGCGGCGCTCGCCGGCCAGGCCGAGGCGCCGGCGGGCTTCATCCTCGCGATCGCGCTGTGGCTGTGGTTCACGGTGCTGTTCGCGAACTTCGCCGAAGCGCTCGCCGAAGGGCGCTCGAAGGCGCAGGCCGCATCGCTGCGCAGCGCGAAGAAGGACGTGATGGCGAAGAAGCTCAACGAGCCGCATCCGAAGTCGCCGATCCGCATCATGACCGCGTCCGACCTGCGTCGTGGCGACGTCGTGCTGGTCGAGGCCGGCGACGTGATCCCGGCCGACGGCGAAGTCGTCGAGGGCGTCGCATCGGTCGACGAATCGGCGATCACCGGCGAATCCGCGCCGGTGATCCGCGAATCGGGCGGCGACTTCTCGTCGGTGACGGGCGGCACGCGCGTGCTGTCCGACTGGATCGTCGTGAAGGTCACCGCGAACCCCGGCGAGGCGTTCCTCGACCGCATGATCGCGATGGTCGAAGGCGCGAAGCGCAAGAAGACGCCGAACGAGGTCGCGCTGACGATCCTGCTCGTCGCGCTGACGATCGTGATGCTGCTCGCGACCGCGACGCTGCTGCCGTTCTCGATGTTCTCGGTCGAGGCGATGAAGGCCGGCCACGTGGTGACGATCACCGCGCTCGTTGCGCTGCTCGTGTGTCTGATCCCGACGACGATCGGCGGGCTGCTGTCGGCGATCGGCGTGGCCGGGATGAGCCGGATGATGCAGGCGAACGTGATCGCGACGTCGGGCCGCGCGGTCGAAGCGGCCGGCGACGTCGACGTGCTGCTGCTCGACAAGACCGGCACGATCACGCTCGGCAACCGCCAGGCGTCGATGTTCGTGCCCGCGCCGGGCGTGACCGAGGAAGCGCTGGCCGACGCCGCGCAGCTGTCGTCGCTCGCCGACGAAACGCCGGAGGGCCGCAGCATCGTCGTGCTCGCGAAGGAACGCTTCAACATCCGCCAGCGCGACATGGCGCAACTGCATGCGACGTTCATCGGCTTCTCCGCGCAGACGCGGATGAGCGGTGTCGATCTGCCCGGTCGTGAAATCCGCAAGGGCGCGGCGGATGCGATCCGCCGCTACGTCGAGACGCACGGCAGCCGCTTTCCGGAAGAAGTGCGCCGCGCGGTCGACGACGTCGCGCGCCGCGGCAGCACGCCGCTCGTCGTGGCCGACCTGCATGACGGCGTGGCGCGCGTGCTTGGCGTGATCGAGCTGAAGGACATCGTGAAGGGCGGCATCAAGGAGCGCTTCGCGGAACTGCGCAAGATGGGCATCAAGACCGTGATGGTGACGGGCGACAACCGGCTCACCGCCGCGGCGATCGCGGCGGAAGCGGGCGTCGACGACTTCCTCGCGGAAGCGACGCCGGAAACCAAGCTGGCGACGATCCGCGAGCATCAGGCGGCGGGGCGCCTCGTCGCGATGACGGGCGACGGCACCAACGACGCACCGGCGCTCGCGCAGGCCGACGTGGCGGTCGCGATGAACACCGGCACGCAGGCGGCGAAGGAAGCCGGCAACATGGTCGACCTCGACTCGAACCCGACGAAGCTGATCGAGATTGTCGAGATCGGCAAGCAGATGCTGATGACGCGCGGATCGCTGACCACGTTCTCGATCGCGAACGACATCGCGAAGTACTTCGCGATCATCCCGGCCGCGTTCGTGACGACGTACCCGCAACTGCGCGTGCTCGACATCATGCATCTGACGTCCCCGGCGTCGGCGATCCTGTCGGCGGTGATCTTCAACGCGCTGATCATCGTCGCGCTGATCCCGCTCGCGCTGAAGGGCGTCACCTACCGGCCGCTCGGCGCCGCGTCGCTGCTGCGCCGCAACCTGCTGGTGTACGGCCTCGGCGGCGTGCTGCTGCCGTTCCCGTTCATCAAGCTGATCGACATGACGCTCGCCGCGCTCGGCTGGGCCTGATGCGCCGTACCTGAAGGAAGAACCATCATGAAATCGTTGATTCGCCCGCTCGTCGTGATCTTCGTCGTACTGACCGTCGTGACGGGTCTCGCCTACCCGGCCGTGATGACCGTGTTCGGCCAGGCCGTGTTCCCGTCGCAGGCGAACGGCAGCCTGATCGAGAAGGACGGCAAGGCGGTCGGCTCCGCGCTGATCGGCCAGCCGTTCGATGCGCCGAAGTACTTCTGGGGCCGGCTGTCGGCCACGTCGCCGATGCCGTACAACGCGACCGGCTCCGGCGGCTCGAACCTCGGCCCGCTGAACCCGTCGCTGGCCGACCAGGTGAAGGCGCGCATCGCCGCGTTGCGCGACGCGGGCACCGACATGTCGAAGCCCGTGCCCGTCGACCTCGTGACGGCGTCGGCGAGCGGCCTCGATCCGGAGATCACGCCGGCCGCCGCCGCGTACCAGGTCGAGCGCGTCGCGAAGGCGCGCAGCCTGACGGCCGATGCGGTTGCGCAACTCGTCGCCGCGAACACGACGGGCCGCCAGTTCGGCGTGCTCGGCGAGCCGCGCGTGAACGTGCTGAAGCTGAATCTCGCGCTCGACGCGGCCCAGGCCGCGCACTGAGCGTAGGCGACAACCTGCGTCCGGCGCGGGCCGATCCGCGTCGGACGGCTTTTCCGACGGCGCATGCGCCGTCTTTGCCTTTTGCGGCGATTTGGAACAACAATGACGGTACTCGTTCGCAATCCCGCGCTTCGCCTTCCTGACGCATGAACCGCCCCGATCCCGACCAACTCCTCGACAAGCTGCAGCGAGACGAAGAAAAGCAGCGGCGCGGCCAGCTCAAGATCTTCTTCGGTGCGTCCGCCGGCGTCGGCAAGACCTACGCGATGCTGCAGGCCGCGCGCCAGCGGCTGCAGGATGGTGTCGACGTCGTCGTCGGCATCGTCGAGACCCACGGCCGCGGCGAAACCGCCGCGCTGCTCGACGGCCTCGACGTGCTGCCGCTCGCGCGCATCGACTATCGCGGCCGCACGCTCGCCGAATTCGATCTCGACGGCGCGCTCGCGCGTGCGCCGCAACTGATCCTCGTCGACGAACTCGCGCATTCGAACGTGCAGGGCGCGCGTCACCTGAAGCGCTGGCAGGACGTCTACGAACTGCTCGACGCGGGCATCGACGTGTACACCACCGTCAACGTCCAGCATCTCGAAAGCCTGAACGACGTGGTCGGCGCGATCACCGGCATCCGCGTGTGGGAAACCGTGCCCGACCGCGTGTTCGACGCGGCCGACGAGGTCACGCTGGTCGACCTGCCGGCCGAGGAACTGCTCGCGCGGATGCGCGACGGCAAGGTGTATCTCGCGCAGCAGGCCGAGCGCGCGGTGCGCAATTTCTTCCGCAAGGGCAACCTGATCGCGCTGCGCGAACTGGCGCTGCGGCGCACGGCAGACCGCGTCGACGCGCAGATGCGCGAATACCGCGCCGACCGTTCGATTCAGCGCATCTGGCAGGCGCGCGAGCGGCTGCTCGTGTGCGTCGGGCCCGGCCCCGAGGCGCCGACGCTCGTGCGCGCGGCCGCGCGGCTCGCCGCGAGCCTGAAGGCCGACTGGATCGCCGTCTACGTGGAGACGCCGCGCCTGCAGCGGCTGCCCGACGCGCGGCGGCAGCGCACGCTCGACGCGCTGAAGCTCGCGGTCGAGCTCGGCGCGGAGACGGCCACGCTCGCCGGCGACGACGCGGTCGCCGCGCTGATCGGCTATGCGAAGGTGCGCAACGTGTCGAAGCTCGTCGCGGGCGGCTCGCCGAAGGTCGGGCTCGCGCGCCGCTTCGCGCGGCCATTCGGCGAAAAGCTCGCCGAGCGCGCAGGCGACGTCGACCTGATGCTGATCCGCGCGTCGGCGAGCGACGAAGTGCGCGCCGCGCCGCTCGACGCGCGTGCACGCGACTGGCGCGACGCGTTCGCGCAATTCGGCATGCGGCGTTCGCCGCCGCGTCACTACCTGTACGCGGCCGCAATCTGCGCGGTGATCACCGGCGTCGCGAGCATCGTGTCCGAGCGGCTCGACCTGACGAACCTCGTGATGCTGTATCTGCTCGGCGTCGTGTTCTCGGCCGTGCGGCTCGGGCGTGGCCCGGGCGTGCTGCAGTCGTTCCTGTCGGTCGCCGCGTTCGATTTCTTCTTCGTGCCGCCGCGCATGTCGTTCTCGGTCAGCGACACGCAGTACTTGCTGACCTTCTTCGGGATGCTGCTGACGTCGCTCGTGATCAGCCACCTGACGTCGACGCTGACGCGCCAGGCGAGCATCGCGCAGCGCCGCGAGCGCCGCACCGGCGCGATCTACGCGATGGCGCGCGAGCTCGGCGCGGCGTTGACGACCGAGCAGATCGTCGAGATCGGCAGCCGCCACGTGGGCGAGGTGTTCCGCGCGCGCGTGGCGTTCCTGCTCCCAGACAGCGCGGACAAGGTGCGGCAGAAGATCGAGGAGCCCGATGCGGCCGTCACGCTGACGGGCGCCGATCTCGACAGCGACGTCGGCCAGTGGGTGTACGACCAGCAGAAGCCGGCCGGCCGCGGCACCGACACGCTGCCCGCGACCGCCGCGCTGTACCTGCCGCTGAAGGCGCCGATGCGCACGCGTGGCGTGCTCGCGGTCGCGTCGCGTGACCCGGGGGAGCTCGAGGTGCCCGAGCAGCTGCGGATGCTCGATGCGTTCGCCGCGCAGATCGCGCTCGCGCTCGAGCGCGTGCATTACGTCGAGATCGCACGCGACGCGCTCGTCAACATGGAGTCCGAGCGGTTGCGCAACTCGCTGCTGTCGGCGATCTCGCACGATCTGCGCACGCCGCTCACGACGATCGTCGGCTTCTCGTCGATGCTCGCGAACGGGCGCGCGGCCGCGCAGGGCGGCGACGCGGCGGCAGCCGAACGTTTCGCGCAGCGCGAGGGCGAACTCGTCGACGCGATCCACGACGAGGCGCTGCGGATGACGGGCATCGTCACGAACCTGCTCGACATGGCGCGGCTGCAGGCCGGCAGCCTGCAGCTCAAGCGCCAGTGGTCGCTGCTCGAGGAAACCGTCGGCGCCGCGCTCGCCGCGTGCAAGCGCGTGCTCGCGCGGCATCCCGCGCGCGTGTCGCTGCCGGCCGACCTGCCGCTCCTGCAGATGGACGCGGTGCTGATGGAGCGGCTGTTCACCAACCTGTTCGAGAACGCGGCGAAGTATACGCCGCCCGATACGTCGATCGACATCGGCGCCGAGCGCGTGACCGACGACGGCCAGCCGTTCGTGCGCGTGCACGTCGACGATCACGGCCCGGGCCTGCCGGCCGGCATGGAAACGCGGATCTTCGACAAGTTCACGCGCGGCGAGAAGGAATCGGCGACGCCGGGCATCGGGCTCGGCCTCGCGATCTGCCGCGCGATCGTCGAGGCGCATGGCGGTAAAATCGGCGCGCTCAACCGTACCGCGCCCGACGGCCGCGTGACGGGCGCGCGCTTCTGGTTCACGCTGCCGGTCGACACGCCGCCGGCCGTGCCTGCCGTACCCGACGACGAAATCGACGTGCCCGGTGCATCGTCCCCCTCCGAGCCATTGCCAGACCATGAGTGAACCGAGCCTGACCGTCGTCCTGATCGAGGACGAGAAACAGATCCGCCGCTTCGTGCGCGCCGCGCTCGAAGAGGAGGACATCGCCGTGTTCGAGGCGGAGACGGGCAAGCAGGGGCTGATCGACGCGGCGACCCGCAAGCCCGATCTCGTGATCGTCGATCTCGGCCTGCCCGACACCGACGGCCTCGACGTGATCCGCGAGCTGCGCGGGTGGTCCGAGGTGCCGGTGATCGTGCTGTCCGCGCGCACGCAGGAAGAGGAGAAGGTCGCCGCGCTCGACGCGGGCGCAGACGACTACCTGACCAAGCCGTTCGGCGTGTCCGAGCTGCGCGCGCGGATCCGTGCGCAACTGCGCCGGCGCAACCAGGGCGGTGCGAACGAATCGCCGAAGGTGGGCTTCGGCGGCGTGACCGTCGATCTCGCGCTGCGCCAGGTGTGGCGCGACGGCGAGATCGTGCACCTGACGCCGCTCGAATACCGGCTGCTCGCGACGCTCGTGCGGCATGCGGGGCGCGTGCTCACGCACCGTCAACTGTTGCGCGACGTATGGGGGCCGTCGCACGTCGAGAGCCATCACTATCTGCGGATCTACATGGCGCATCTGCGCCAGAAGCTCGAGCGCGATCCCGCGCAGCCCGAGCACATCATTACCGAAACGGGCGTCGGCTACCGGCTCGTCGGCGCTGCGTGACGTCCGCGGCATGCCGCGTGATGCGGCCCGAATGCAAGGCCGCACGCCGGTGAAGTTGCATCGGCGCGACATTGCGGCCGCATGCGCCGGCCGCGCACACCGGCCACGGATTCCCCGCTATGCTGATCGTTCCGCGAACGAAACCGAGGAGCGTGCCATGTCCGTCCGTCTCGTCGTCATCAGTGCGCTGGCGCTTGCCGCGCCCGGCGCGTTCGCGCAGCCGCTGCCGCCCGGGCAGCAGCCTTCGGCCCCGCAGCAGGCGCTGGCCAATCCGGCGTCAGTCAATTGCGAAAAGCTCGGCGGCCGCCACGTGATCCGCAACCTGCCGAGCGGGCAGGTCGGCATGTGCGTGTTCAAGGACGGCCGCGTGTGCGACGAATGGGCGTTGTACCGCGACGACCGCTGCATCGGCGGTGGCGGCGCCAAGCGCGTGTCGAACTGAGACCGGGCGCGGCAGGGCGGGCGTGGCCGCGCCATGCGCCGGCCTGCCCCCGTTCATCCCCGTTCGCCCCCGCGGCCGGTGCATCCGGCATGCCTGTAAGCGTCTTGTTATACTCGGCGCCGCCCGGGGACGACCCCGGGTCATTCGCTTCAACGGGGACGGCCCCATCCGATCCGGAGTACGTCGAGATGGCGTGGGTATTGTTGTTGATTGCCGGTTTGCTGGAAGTGGCCTGGGCGGCCGGCATGAAATCGTCCGAGGGTTTCACGAAGCTCGGACCGTCGGTGTTTACGATCGTGACGGCGCTCGCCAGCTTCGGGCTGCTCGCCGTCGCGATGCGCCAGTTGCCGCTCGGCACCGCGTATGCGGTGTGGACGGGCATCGGCGCGGTCGGCGCGTTCGTGTTCGGGATCGTGATGATGGGCGAGGCGCTCACCGCCGCCCGCGTCGCGAGCGCGTCGCTGATCGTGCTCGGGCTGGTCGGCCTGAAGCTGTCGTCGGCTGCCTGACGCCGACGCGCCGGGCGCCGGCCGGCGTCCGCGCCCGGCCGTGACGCACTGCGGAATTGCGGCGGCCCTCCTGCCAGCCTGTCTATAATGGAACGGATTCGGGCCTGAATGTCGCCGTGCCGTTCTCGGCACGCGGCGCCGGTCGCCACGCGCCGCGCGGCCGGTCGTACCGACTCGATCCGATCAATCGGCAAAGCGCACGGAAAAGTGCAAGGAGAGGGCCATGATCGAAGCCATTTCGCTCGGCGCGGGGCTCGCGTGGGCGAGCGGGCTGCGCCTTTACCTGACGGTGCTGATCGCCGGCGTGCTCGCGCGGGTCGGCTGGCTCCATCTGCCGGACACGCTCGCGGTCCTGATGTCGCCGTGGGTCATCGGCGCCGCCGCCGTGCTCGCCGTCACCGAATTCCTTGCCGACAAGATTCCCGCGTTCGATTCGCTGTGGGACGCGGTGCACACCTTCATCCGCATTCCGGCCGGCGCGGTGCTGGCCGCCGGTGCGCTCGGCCATGCCGACCCGACCGTGCTCGCTGTCGCCGGGCTGGCCGGCGGTTCGCTCGCCGGTGCCGCCCACGTCGCGAAGGCCGGCACGCGCGCGCTGATCAACCTGTCTCCCGAGCCGATCTCGAACTGGGTCGCGTCGTCCACCGAGGACGGCCTCGTGTTCGGCGGCCTCGCACTCGCGTTCTTCGTTCCGCTCGCGTTCCTCGTCCTGCTCGCGGCGTTCATCGCGGCGTCGGCCTGGGCGCTGCCGCGTTTGTGGCGCGGCGTGTCGGGCGGCTTTCGCGGGATGGCGAACCACATGGTGTCGCGGCTCAATTCGATCGGGGGCAAGCGCGATTGAAGGCGCCGTCACCCGTCGAGCGGCAGCACGCTGACCCGTCGCCGGCCGGGCGGCCCGGCCATGCCGGCCGCTTCGGCCTGCACGACCTGATTCGCCAGGCCGCGCGGATGACCGCGCGCGACTGGCGCGCCGGCGAACTGACGCTGCTCGTGCTGGCGCTGGTGCTCGCGGTCGCCGCGCTGACGAGCGTCGGCTTCCTCGCCGACCGGCTGCGCCAGGGGCTCGAGCGCGACGCGCGCCAGATGCTCGGCGCCGATTTCGTCGTGCGCGCCGACCATCCCGTCGATCCATCGTTCGACCGCGAGGCGCGCGCACTCGGGCTGCGTACCGCGACGACCGCGATCTTCCCGAGCATGATCGCATCGGCCGCCGGCGGGCAGGCGAGCGACGCGGCGCCGGCGCGCCTCGCGGCGGTGAAGGCCGTCTCGCCCGGGTATCCGCTGCGCGGCGCGGTCGAGATCGTGCCGGCCGGCACGACCGTCGCGCACAAGGCGACCGCGATCCCCGCGCCAGGTACCGTGTGGGCCGATCCCGCGCTGCTCGACGCATTGCATCTGAAGGCGGGGGACACCGTGCGTGTCGGGCTGCGCACGTTCACGGTGGCCGCGTCGATCTCCCGCGAACTCGATCGCGGTTTCTCGTTCGTCAATTTCTCGCCGCGGCTGATGATGCGCGCGGACGAGCTCGCCGCGACGGGGCTCACCGGTTACGGCAGCCGCGTCACGTACCGGCTGCTCGTGGCCGGCGACACACCGGCCGT
This sequence comes from Burkholderia sp. PR2, assembly GCF_052372875.1. NCBI lineage: Bacteria > Pseudomonadati > Pseudomonadota > Betaproteobacteria > Burkholderiales > Burkholderiaceae > Burkholderia > Burkholderia sp. PR2. The sequence continues at coordinate 2,403,649 of NZ_JBQRWH010000004.1, read as the reverse complement.
CGCGCGCTTCGAGGCCTACGCGCACGCGCGCGTCGACGGCGGCAAGGTGCGCGGCGTCGGTCTCGAATCGTTGCAGGAAGGCCAGCCGCAGGTGCGCCAGACGCTCGATCGCGCACGCCATTTCCTTACCCTCGTCGCGCTCCTCACCGCGCTGCTCGCGGCGGTCGCGATCGCGATGGCCGCGCAGCGCTACATGCGGCGCCATCTGGACGGTTGCGCGACGATGCGCTGCCTCGGCGTGAGCCGTCGCACGCTCGGCGCGCTGTTCGCGCTCGAATTCGCCGGCATCGGCATCGTCTCGGGCGTCGCCGGCGCGGTGCTCGGCTACGCCGGCCACTGGGCGCTCCTCGCGGCGATCGGCAGCCTGATCGACGTCGTGCTGCCGCCGCCCACGCCTTGGCCCGCGCTCGTCGGGATCGGCGCCGCGCTCGTGCTGCTGCTCGGCTTCGCGCTGCCGCCGCTTGCACCGCTCACCCGCGTGCCGCCGGTGCGCGTGCTGCGGCGCGACTGGGGCGACGCGTCGCGCACGGCCTGGGCCTTGTACGCGCTCGGTGTCGTGCTGTTCGCGGGGCTGCTGATCGTCGCGGCAGGCAACCTGAAGCTCGGGCTGATCGTCGCGGGCGGGTTCGCGGGCGCCTTGGTCGGCTTCTCGCTGATCGCGCGGCTCGCGCTGTACGCGGCGGCGCGCGCGGTGCGCGATGCGCGCGTGGCAGCGGGCGTCGGCTGGCGCTATGCGCTCGCGTCGCTGCACCGGCGCGGCACGGCCAGCGCGCTGCAGATCACCGCGCTCGCGCTGGGCCTGATGTGCCTGCTGCTGATCGCGATCACGCGCAACGACCTCGTCGCGGGCTGGCGGCAGTCGACGCCGCCCGATGCGCCGAACCAGTTCCTGATCGACATCCAGCCCGACCAGCGCGACGACGTCGCGGCATGGCTCGCCGCGCACGGCGTACGCGACGCGGTGCCCGCGCCGATGGTGCGCGGCCGGCTCGTCGCGATCAACGGCAAGCCGGTGAACCCGGACGCATATCCGTCGGACGAGGCGCGCCGGCTCGTCGACCGCGAGTTCAACCTGTCGTATACGACCGAGCTGCCGTCGGACAACCGGATCGTCGCCGGCGACTGGTTCGGCCGCTCCGCCAGCCCGCAGATCTCGATCGAGGCCGGGCTCGCGAAGACGCTGAACGTGAAGCCGGGCGACACGCTGCGCTTCGACGTGACGGGGCTGACGGTCGATGCGCCGATCACCAGCGTGCGCAAGCTCGACTGGGGCTCGTTCCGCGTCAACTTTTTCGTGCTGATGCCGCCGCCCGTGCTGAAGGATTTCCCGGCCGTCTACCTGACGAGCTTCCACCTGCCGGCCGAGCAGGCGGCGCTGCTCGATCCGCTGATCGCGCGCTACCCGAACCTGACCGCGATCGACGTTGCACCGATCCTCGCTCAGTTGCAGCGGATGATGCTGCAAGTGGTCGGCGCGGTGCAGTTCCTGTTTGCGTTTACGCTCGCGGCGGGTGTGCTCGTGCTGTACACGGCGCTCGCCGGCTCGCGCGACGAGCGCGTGCGCGAGGCTGCGCTGCTGCGCGCGCTCGGCGCGTCGCGCGCGCAAATCAACGCCGTGCAGCGCGTGGAATTCATCGTCGTCGGCGCGCTGGCCGGCGCGCTGGCGTCGGCCGGTGCGATCGCGGTCGGCTGGGTGCTCGCGTCGCGCGTGTTCGACTTCCGGCTCGCCGTCGATCCGTGGCTCGTGCCGGCCGGCATCGCGGCCGGCGTCGCGTGCGCCGGTGCGGCCGGCTGGCTGAGCCTGCATAATGTGTTGCGGCGCCCGGCGCTGCAGTCGCTGCGCGACGCCTGAGCGTCGCCGGCGGCCCCGACTATCCCGTTTCCGATTATCCGTATGACCGATGTGAATGATGAGGCGCCGTCGCAACCGACGGCGTTCGAGCTCGTGGGCGGCGAAGCCCGCGTGCGCGAAATGGTGGACCGCTTTTACGACCTGATGGACCTCGAGCCCGAGTTCGCGGAGATTCGCGCGCTGCATCCGGCGTCGCTCGACGGCTCGCGCGACAAGCTGTTCTGGTTCCTGTGCGGCTGGCTTGGCGGCCCCGATCACTACATCAGCCGGTTCGGCCATCCGCGGCTGCGCGCGCGGCATCTGCCGTTCCCGATCGCGTCGGTCGAGCGCGATCAGTGGCTGCGCTGCATGGCGTGGGCGATGGAGGACATCGGGCTGGCCGAGCCGCTGCGCGAACGGCTCATGCATTCGTTCTACGACACGGCCGACTGGATGCGCAACCGGCCCGGTTGATCGACCGGTACGCCGCTGTCCGGACGCCGGACGATCTGCGTCTGGGCGCCTGGCCCGTGCGGCGCGACACTGACCGCTTCCCCATCGATACGAGGCTCGCCCGATGACGACCCACGCACTGTTTCGTGAAGATGCCTATCTGACGCAATGCGAGGCCGTCGTCGCGGCCGTCGACGATGACGGCATCCGCCTCGACCGCACCGTGTTCTATCCGCTTGGCGGCGGGCAGGCCGGCGACAGCGGCACGCTGACGCTGCCCGACGGCAGCACGATCACGATCGCCGACACGCGCAAGGCGAAGTTCGACGGTGCGACGCCCGACGATGCCGTACACGTGCCGGCGAAGGGCCAGGAAGCGCGCGTCGCGGCGCTCGCCACCGGCGCGCGCGTGGTCGCGGACATCGACTGGCTGCGCCGCTACCGGCACATGCGGCTGCATACGGCCGCGCACCTGATGTGCGCGGTGCTGCCGTACCCGGTCGACGGCTGCAGCGTGACAGCCGACTACGTGCGGCTCGATTTCGCGACGTCGGACGCGATCGACCGCGTCGACGTCGAGCGCCGTCTCGCGGCGCTGGTCCACGGCGCGCATGCGGTCACCACCGAATGGATCACCGACGCCGAGATGGCCGAGCGGCCCGACCTCGTGCGCACGATGAGCGTGAAGCCGCCGATGGGGCTGGGCCGCGTGCGGCTGCTGCGCATCGAAGGGGTCGATCTGCAGCCGTGCGGCGGCACGCATGTGCGCAATACGTCGGAAATCGGCGACCTGCGGGTCGCCAAACTTGAAAAGAAGAGCGCGCGGACACGGCGCCTCGTACTGGAGTTTGCATGACGGTCGAAAACCTGACGGACAGTGCCGCGGCGCTCGATCCGCAAGCGCGCGAGATTCTCGATTTCTGGTTCGGCGAGCCTGGTTCGGTCGAGTTCGGCCACGCGCGCAAGGTGTGGTTCAACGGCGGTGCGGCGTTCGACGAGGTACTGCGGACGCGCTACGGCGCCTTGCTCGACGCCGCGTGCGACGGCGCCCACGATCACTGGGCCGACACGCCGCTCGGCGCGCTCGCGCTGATCGTGGTGCTCGACCAGTTCTCGCGCAACATTCATCGCGGCACGCCGCGTGCGTTCGCCGCCGATTCGAAGGCGCTGGCGCTCGCGCGGCGCGTCGTGGCGGCAGGGTGGGACGCGCAATTGCCGAGCGGCCATCACCGCGCCTTTGCGTACCTGCCGTTCGAACATGACGAGTCGGACGAGAGCCAGCGCGAGGCAGTGCGCCTTTGCGCGGGCATTCGCGGCGAGGCCGAATGCGAGAGCTATCACCACTTCGCGTTGCGTCATGCGGCCGTGGTCGAGCGCTTCGGTCGTTTTCCGCACCGGAACGCGATTCTCGGCCGTGTGTCGACCGATGCGGAGACGGCATTCCTGCGCGAGCCGGGCTCGTCGTTCTGACGTGCGGGGCGGTGGGGCGGCGGGCGTGAAAGCGCGCTTGAGCGCCGCTTGCCTGGCCTCCCGGAAATGACGACGGCGCCGTTTCGCGGCGCCGCCTTGCATTACTGCGTTTCGTGCTCTTCGGGGGTGCGCACGTAGACGCGCAGCAGTTCCTCGTCGTCGCCCGGGCGAGCGCCGGTCCAGAACAGTTTCCAGTCGCTGCCCGGCGCCGGATCGACTGACCGCACGCCCTGGACGATCATCCACGTGCAGCGTGTCGCCTTCGCGTCGTCGATCGGCGTGTGCTGGATACCGGAGAAGTAGTACAGCATCGGCGCTTCCGATTCCCCGAGCCCGTGCAGGCTCGCCATGCAGTCGCCGTCGCTCCATTCGAGGGCGAGATGCGCGTTCAGGTCGTCGAATACCGACCGGTAACTCTTCGCCACGTCGAGCCACGGCAGCAACAGCGTATACACGAGGCCCCACGCAACCACAGCACCCGCGCCCCACGACAGCGCGCCGCGCCAGAGGCCGGTGGTGCGCAGCTTCGGCAGCAGCCACAGCCAGCCGGCCGTCAGCACGAGCGCGCCGATCACAAGTCCGGGCACGATCGGCATCGTCCAGTCGAGCGGCAGCCATCGGCCGAGCGGCGCGAGGCCTGCACGCGATGCACCCGGATCGGCCATTACTGCCCAGATCCCCCACGCGAGCGCGACGACGGTGCCGAACAGCAGGCGGCTCAGGTAATCCCATGCAAGATGCAGCCCGCGCGGCAGGCGCTCGATCGCCTGTGCGGCAACCAGCGCGAGCGGCGCGAAGAACGGCAGGATGTAGAGCTGGCGCGAGGTCGCGGACACTTGCAGTACCGCGAGGCCAATCCCGGCGAACAGGACGGGCAGCGCGATGCGCGGCGTGCGCCACTCGCGCCATGCGCCGCGTGCCAGCGCGACGATCGCGAGCGGCGCGACCGGGAAGCCGAGCAGCAGGAACGCACGCAGGATGAAGAACGGCTTGTCGTTTTCCGCGCCGAGTTCCGGCACCGAGAAACCGAAGAAGCGGCCGACGTTGTTGTCCCAGAACCAGGTCATGAACAGCGTCTCGGAACGCAGGAACAGCGTGGTCGGCCAGATGAGCGCGAACGGTGCGAACACGAGCGCGGCGACGCCGAGCGAGCGCGCGAACGCACGTGTACGGCAGGCAGGGTAGAGCACCAGCGCGCCCGTGAGCGTGGCCGCGAACACGAGCGGCACGAACAGCCCCTTTGCCATCAGCGCGATGCCGACGCCCACGCCGAAGATCGGCGCGGCCCAGCGGCCGGACGGCCGCACCGGCAGCCCATGCCGCATCTGGCGCGCGCGCGCGACATGCTGCATCACGAGCTCGAGCAGGCCGCAGAAGCCCATCGCGGTGCCCGCGAACAGCGCGACGTCCGTCATCATGTCGTGCACGTGCTTGACCACGACGAGCGTGCTCGCGCTCAGCACGACGGGGCCGATCACGCGCAGGTCGAGCCAGCTGTCGGCCCGGCTGGCACTGCGTGCCGCGCGTGCGATGAAGCCGAACGCGAGCGCTGCGAACAGCGCGCTCGCGAGCCGTGCCGCGTCGTGCAGTGGCATCACCCGCTGCAGCAGCCACGCGAGGCTCGTCGCGACCCACGCGTAAAGCGGCGGCTTTTCCATGAACGGCTGGCCGGCGTTGGTCGGCACGACGAAGTCGCCCGTCTCGAGCATGTGCTGGATGATGCCGAACGTATAGGTTTCGTCCTGCTTCCACGGATCGTGGCCGAGCACGCCCGGCAGCGTGTACGCGCAGACCAGTGCGGCAACCAGCAGCCAGACGCGCCAGCCGAGCCGGACGACGCGATCGCCGGCGGCGTCCGTCGCGGCGGTGCCGGCCACGGCAGGCGTGCCGGCGGCATGGAGCGTCGCGCTGAGGTCGGGATCGGCGGCTGATCGGGCGTGCGTGGCCGAAGCGGGCACGGACGTGCGTCGCCGGCGGCCGGGCGCTGCGGTTCCTGGCATGGAAAAGATCTCGGTCGGGTCAAGCTGGTCCGGCGACATGGGCCGGACCCAGTAAGGGTCGCATCAAGGCGAGATGACAGCCGGATGACCGGCTGTTTTTGGCTTGGCGCTAGTAAAGCACGGAACTGTTACGGATGTTTACTGAAATGGTCACGATATTGTGGAGATTTGTGGTGTCGTGACCACGGACCGCTTCAGCCGGTCCGTTTTTCCGCCTTCTGGGGCGCGATTACCGGCCGCCGCCGACGTCGAGCAGGGCGCCCGTCGTGTATGACGCCGTGTCGCCGAGCAGCCAGACGATCGCTTCCGCGATCTCTTGCGCCTCGCCCGCACGGCCGAGCGGGGTCTGCGCGCCGAGGCGTGCCGCGCGGCCCGGCTGGCCGCCGCTCGCATGGATATCCGTCTCGATCAGGCCGGGCCGCACCGCGTTGACGCGCACGCCGTGCGGCCCGAGTTCCTTCGCGAGGCCGATCGTCAGCGAATCGACCGCGCCCTTCGAGCCCGCGTAGTCGACGTACTCGTTCGGCGAACCGAGCCGCGACGCGATCGACGACACGTTGACGATCGCGCCGCCGTGCCCGCCGCGATCGGTGGACAGCCGGCGCGCGGCTTCGCGCGCACACAGGTAGGCGCCGAGCACGTTGGTATCGAACATCCGCCGCAGCCGGTCGACCGGCATGTCGGCGAGCGGCATCGACGGCGCGACGATCCCTGCATTGTTGACGAGTGCGTCGAGGCGACCGAACGCCGACGCCACGGTGTCGAACATCGCGATGACGTCCGCTTCGTTCGCGACGTCGCCGGCCACGACGCAGGCGCGAGCGCCGGCGTCGCGAACGGCTTGCGCGGTCAGTTCGGCTGCCGCCGCGTCGCGTGCGTAGTTGATGCCGACGTCCCAGCCGCGCTCGGCCGCGAGCACGGCGGTCGCGCGGCCGATGCCGCGGCTCGCGCCGGTGATGAGGACGGCCTTGCGCTCGGACGACGGTGCGGGCATCGCGTGCGGCTCCCGATAAACGTTACTTGGCTGCGTCCGGCGCCCACTTGTCGCGGACGGGCGGCTGGTAGCGGCGCAGCTGTTCGATCAGCGCGACCGGTTCGGCGTCGATGCACAACGCGTCGAAGTAAGTCGGGCGCATGAAGCCTTCGTCGACCGTATGGCGCAGCAGCGCGATCAGCGGATCGTAGAACGAATCGATGTTGTACAGCGCGACGGGCTTGCGGTGATAGCCGAGCTGCGCCCAGGTATAGACCTCGAAGAATTCCTCGAGCGTGCCGGCGCCGCCGGGCATCGCGACGAACGCATCCGCGAGGTCGGCCATCATCTTCTTGCGGTGGTGCATGTCGGGCACGACGTGCAGCTCGGACAGCCCGGTGTGGCCGACTTCCTTGTCGACCAGCAACTCGGGGATCACACCGACCACATGGCCGCCGGCCGCCATCACTTCATCGGCGATCACGCCCATCAGGCCGACGCGGCCGCCGCCGTAGACGAGCGTGAGGCCCGCATCGACGAGCGCGCGGCCGAACGCGCGCGCGGCGTCCGCATAGACGGGCCGCACGCCGGACGACGAGCCGCAGTAAACACAGACTGCCTTCATTGTTTCGTATCCTTCGCGGCGGGCTTGGCGGCGACCGGGCTGCCCGCCGGGCGCGGCGAACCGTCGCGCGGCGGCAGGTAGTCGGTGAACTGGCGCTTGGGCAGCTTGCCGGAGACGAGATCGTCGAACAGCTGGCGCGAACGGCCGCGCAGGTACGGGGCCATGACCGAGATCACATGCATGCTCACCTGGTGCAGCTCTTCGCGGATCGCGTCCTGGTCGTTGTATTTGCGCGGGTGCATCACGTACTGATACGACAGCCAGTACGTCGAGATCACGGCCATGTTGGTGGCGATGACCTCGATCTCGGCGGGCGTCGCGACCATTTCGGCGTCGGACACGAGCAGCTCGCACATGTCGTGCGCGAAGCGCACCTTGTGGCTGATGATCTGCTTGAAGTGCGTCTCGAGCGTGCGGTTGCGCGCGAGCAAGTCGTTGAGGTCGCGATACAGGAACCGGTAGGTCCACATGAAGTCGGCCATGTACTGCAGGTACGACCAGGTTTCGTCGATCGTCGGACGGTGATCTTCGGGAAAGCGCAGCCGCCGTTCGATCTGCTGCTCGAACTGCGCGAAGATGCTGTTGATGATGTCGTCCTTGTTGCGGAAATGGTAGTACAGGTTGCCTGGACTGATTTCCATTTCCTCGGCGATCGTCGTGGTCGTGACGTTCGGCTCGCCGATCTCGTTGAAGAGTTTCAACGACAACTCGAGAATCCGTTCGCGGGTGCGGCGGGGAGGTTTCGCTTCCATGTCGTCCGGCCCTGTGTGTGCCGGACTGGCGGGCGCTGCAATCGATGCTGCGAGATTCGTCCGGCGCGGGTTGCTGTTCTAAGTCTAGCGGACGATTATAAACCGCTGTTTCCTGACAACGGGCGCATTTCGTGATCGCGGCGCGTTCCCCGCGCATGGTGCACCGCCGCACGGCGGCGATGCCGCGGATGCCGCTAGAAGCCGAGCCAGCGTGCGATCACCGGGCCGAGCACGAAGCCCCACGTCGTCACGCACGCGAACAGCGCGACCGTGACCGCCGCGCTGCCGAGATCCTTCGCGCGCTTCGACAATTCGTGGCGCTCGAGCGAGATGCGATCGATCGCGGCCTCGACGCTCGAATTCAGCAGCTCGACGATCAGCACGAGCAGCACCGACGCGATCAGCAGCGCGCGCGATGCGGCGGGGACCGGCGAGAACGCACCGATCGGCAGCATCAGCGCGGCGAGCGTGAGCTCCTGGCGAAACGCGCTCTCCTCGCGGATCGCGACGCGAAACCCGTTCAGCGAATGCTTGAGCGCGTACCACGCACGCGTGATGCCGCGGTGGCGCTTGTACGGGTTCGGCGGCAGCGGCGCGAGCCGATCGTCGGGGCCGAGCGGTTCGTGCGGGTGCACGTCCGCGTCGGCGTGCGGCTCTTCTTCGTCGAACGGACGATGTGGTTGCGCCGTCGTGGCAGGGGGCGGGGTCTTGTCGTTCAGGTCTCGTTTCAAACGGCGGCACCTTCGGCGGGCGAGTACGCAGTCTTCGGCAGCGGTTTCAGATGCGACGCGAACTGCTCGGACGCCGCGCGCCACGAAAAGCGCTCGGCCCACGCGCGGGCAGTCTCGCGTTCGATCTTGAGCGCCTCGAGGCAGGCTTCCTGCAGGTCTTCGTGCATCGCGCCGGCATCGCCCCCGCCGAGCACGTCGATCGGGCCCGTGACCGGGTACGCGGCGACCGGCGTGCCACACGCGAGCGCCTCCAGCAGCACGAGGCCGAACGTGTCGGTGCGACTCGGGAACACGAACACGTCGGCCGCAGCATACACCTTGGCGAGCTCGGCTTGCGACAGGACGCCGAGATAGTTCGCTTCCGGATAGCGCGATTTCAGCTCTGCGAGCGCCGGACCTTCGCCCGCGACCCACTTCGAGCCGGGCAGGTCGAGGCGCAGGAATGCCTCGACGTTCTTCTCGATCGCGACGCGGCCCACGTACAGGAAGATCGGCCGCGCGGTATTGAGCACCTTCGACTCCATCGGCCGGAAGATGTCGAGGTCGACGCCGCGCGTCCACAGCACGACGTTCGTGAAGCCGAACTTCTCGAGGTCCTGCTTCACGACCGGGGTCGGCGCCATCACCGCGAGCGACGGCCCGTGGAACCAGTGCAGGAACTTGTAGGTCGCCGACAGCGGAATGCCGAAGCGCGCCTGCACGTATTCAGGAAAGCGCGTGTGGTACGCGGTCGTGTACGGCAGCTTGCGTGCGCGCGCATAGCGTCGCGCGGCGAGGCCGAGCGGGCCTTCGGTCGCGATGTGCAGGGCGTCGGGTGCGAACGCATCGATCCGGGCGCGCAGCTTGCGGTACGGCAGAATCGACAGGCGGATCTCGGGATAGGTCGGGCAGGGCACCGTGCGGAATTCCAGCGGCGTCAGCATTTCGACCCGGTGGCCGAGCGCGGTGAGTTCGCGGGAGGTGCTCTTCAGCGTGCGCACGACGCCGTTGACCTGCGGTTCCCACGCGTCGGTGACGATCATGATCTTCATCGCGGCATGTGTCCTGTAAGTGGAGTTGTGTCAGGCGGTGGCCTTGGCCTTGCGCGACGGGGCAGCAGACGGCGCGGTGCGCATCGCCGTCCAGTAGACGATCTTCAGTTCGCCTTCCATCGTTTCGACGAGCGCGGACAGGCTTTCGACCCAGTCGCCGTCGTTGCAGTACAGCACGCCGTCGATGTCGCGGATCTCCGCCTTGTGGATGTGCCCGCACACGACGCCGTCGCAGCCGCGGCGGCGCGCTTCGTCGGTCATCACGGTCTCGAACTGCGAGATGAAGTTCACCGCGTTCTTCACCTGATGCTTCAGGTACTGCGACAGCGACCAGTACTGGAAGCCCAGCCGGCTGCGGATCCGGTTGAACCAGCGGTTCAGCACGAGGATCAGCGTGTAGAGCGTGTCGCCGAGATACGCGAGCCATTTCGCATGCTGGATCACGCCGTCGAACAGGTCGCCGTGGACAATCCACAGGCGCTTGCCCGCGAGCGTCGTGTGAAATGCCTCGCCCCGCACCTGGATGTCACCGAACGCGAGGTCGCAGAACTGCCGCGCGCCTTCGTCGTGGTTGCCCGGAATGTAGACCACCTGCGTGCCCTTGCGCGCCTTGCGCAAGACCTTCTGCACGACGTCGTTGTGCGCCTGCGGCCAGTACCAGCCCTTCTTCAGCTGCCAGCCGTCGATGATGTCGCCGACGAGGTACAGGTATTCCGAATCGTTGTGGCGCAGGAAGTCGAGCAGATACGGCGCCTGGCATCCGCTCGAGCCGAGATGGATATCGGACAGCCAGATCGTGCGGTAGCGATGGGCGGACGGCTCGGGGTCGTCGTGCTGCCTGGCGTGCGCGGCCGTCGGCTCGTTCGACGAAAGGGCATCGGTTGCGGCCGAGCCGGACAGGAAGGCGGTGACGGCGCGGGCGCCGAGGGGTTGACGGAACAGGGAGGTCGCGGACGTTTTCTGGCCCATGCATGACTCGCGCCGGTTGACATTACCGGCATTGCGCCATGCGGGCGTGACCATGCCGTGACAGTCACGAGACGTTCTTATTACTGTCGTTCCGCCATGTTTAGCAGTGAATGCGGCGGCGTTGCGCAATCTGCCGAACCGACCGCCTTTGCGATGATCGGGCACGCCGAGCGGGGTGGCTGTGACGGTGCCTTCAAGGGATTTCGTCTGACGGATGCGCCGACGCGCGGAACCGGTCGCGCTCGTGCGGACCGCGCGAGCGCGTCAGCGCGGAATCGCGACGACGCGCGTGCGGGCGATGCGATCGTGCGGGAATTGACGATCGGCGTGCAGGCGGGCGGCGCTGGCCCATGCGACGATCCACGCGGCAGCCAGCGCGAGCGTGACGGGCACCGACAGGCCGAGGAGCGGATGCAGCGCGAGCGGCGGCAGGAACCACAGCCACCCGAGCGCGTAGCGGACGAGCGCATGGCCGGTGTTCAGCGGCTGGCCGCTGGACGATTCGAGCCGCAGCCGCCAGGTCTTCATCGGCAGCGTCTGGCCGCCGTGGGTCCAGAACCAGACGAAGTACCCGCCGACGACGAGCGCGATCCACGCGGCGAGGAGGTTGTGATGAACGAGGCCGTTGCGCTGCTGCGTCGCGAGGCTGAATGCGAGGCCGGCGAAGAACACGATGCCGAACAGCAGCACGGCTTCGTACAGCATCGCGGCGAGGCGCCGCCGCACGGACGGCGCGGCGAAGACGGCCGGGGCCTGGGGTGCGGGGGCGCTCGCCACGTCGGGTCAGGAACCCTTGAACATCGACGGCGCGTCGGCCGGCGAGACGGGCGTGACGGTCGCGGGTGCGGTGCCGGACGTGGATGATGCCGCCACGGGCGGTGTGCCGGCGCCGGCCGTAGCGGGCGCCGATGCCGGCGCGGCGTTGCTCGCCGGATGCTCGTGCGAATTGACGAGGCGGCGCACATCGCGGTCGGCGACCGTCGGCGGCGCGCTGACGACGCTCGGTCGGCGACGGCGCTCGGTCGCGGCCAGGCGCTCCTTCTGTTCTTCGGGAAGTTGCTGGTAGGCCTTCCACGCACGCTCGCGCGCCTGCGCGGACAGCTCCTTCGCGCTCTGGTAATTCTCACGCGCGACGCGGCGCTGCTCGGGCGTCATCCGCACCCACTCGGACATCCTGTCCTGCAGGTGCTTCTGCTCATCGGGCGTCAATTTCGCGAAACGTGATGCGATCTTCAGCCATTTGCGCTTGCGAGCGTCGCTGAAGCCGTCCCACTGGTCGGCGAACGGCGCGAGTGCCGAGCGTTGCGCAGGCGTCAGGCGCGCCCACGACAGCGGGCCGTTGGCGGCCGGCAGCGGCAGGGGCAGCGGGGCGAGTTCGTTGGTCAGCCCGGCGGCGGCCGAGGTCGGCGCGGGCGCGCTGCTGGCCGCCGCGGAGACCGTCGCGGCGGGCGGGTTGAATCGGGAATAGGTGGCGACGTAGGAAACGGCGATCGCGATCACGCATCCGAAAAATACGGCCAGGCCGCGTTTCTGACTCACCCGTGCGATCCCCTCGTTATTCTCTGTTAGCGTGCGTGCGAAAGATACGCGTTGAACCCGTGATCGAGATACGCGTTGAGCGGCAGGTCGTCGCTGAGCATCGCCGCGTCGATGTCGGCGAGTTCGGCGGTGCGCTGCATGTCTTCCCAGTACGCGATGCCGACGAGCCCCGCGAGCAGCAGCGCGAGCGGCCAGGCGCGCAGCAGGCGGCGCGCGAACGACGTCTGCGGGCGACTCGCGGGCGGCGTGCCGTATGCGGCGGCGGCACCGGCGAAGGCGGGCACGAACACCGGCGCGGTCGCGGGTTCCGGCTTCTTGCGCGCGAGCGCGGCCCCGCGCGCGGCGGCCAGACGGTCAGTGGTCGCGGCAGGCAGCGCCGCGGCACGTTCGTCCAGCGCGCGGCGGACCTTCAGCGCGAATTCGTGTTCTCGATTTACGGGAGCGGAGCTCATAGCGTGATTCCTTTGGCCTTGAGCGCTTGCGCCAGGGTGTGGGTGGCTCGCGAGCAGTGCGTCTTGACGCTGCCTTCGGAGCACCCCATTGCGGCGGCAGTCTCGGCGACATCCATATCTTCCCAATAACGCATCAGGAACGCTTCCCGTTGACGCGTCGGAAGTTTCTGGATTTCTGCGTCGATCAGGGCCAGAACCTGCTCCCGCTCGAGGCGGTGCTCGGTGCTCTCGACGCCCGCGTTGTCGTCCGCGGACTCGAGCGTTTCCAGCGGATCGAAGTCCTCGTCGTCCGTGTTGTTGAGCGACGAAAAGAGCGTGACCCAGGTATTGCGGACCTTTTGCCGGCGGAACCAGTCATGGATCGCGTTCTGGAGGATCCGCTGGAACAGCAGCGGCAGCTCGGCCGCCGGCCGGTCGCCGTACTTCTCCGCCAGCTTGATCATCGCGTCCTGCACGATGTCGAGCGACGCATCGTCGTCGCGCACGGCGTACGCAGCCTGCTTGAACGCGCGCCTTTCGACGCCCGCCAGAAAGTCGGCGAGTTCCTTGTCTGATGCCATTCCGTAAAGGTATGCGCTGCGGACTGCGGCGTGTGAAAGGTCGAAAAATTTCGTAAAACCCGCGGATGCTAACAAATTTTCGCGCGACTTGGCACCGGTGACGGCTCGGTACGTTGCGCGCGAGCAGCGTCCGCGGGCCGCCGGGCGGGGCGCATGATGCGATGCGGGATATTTTGCTTGACGACCCAATCATGACCCGCTATCGTCAACGATTCGCAACATGAAGTGATGGTCTCATTTGAGGCTGGCCCAAGAAGCCCGCCCTTCAAACTGGACGCGCCGCTTGAACCCGAGCCACAAGCCCGGCAGAGAGCACCCGATCAATTTTTTGCCGAAAATTCGAAAGGTCAAAATGAACATGCCCAGCGCGGAATTCTCCACGTCGGAACCCCTTTCCCCTCCCGATAGCGACTCCATCGGCGCCACCGTGCTCATGAAAGCACTGGCCGACGAGAACGTCGAATTCATCTGGGGCTATCCCGGCGGCTCGGTACTCTACATCTACGACGAGCTTTACAAGCAGGACAAGATTCAGCACGTGCTGGTGCGCCACGAACAGGCGGCCGTGCACGCAGCCGATGCGTATGCGCGTTCCACCGGCAACGTCGGCGTCTGTCTCGTGACGTCCGGCCCCGGTGTCACCAATGCGGTGACCGGCATTGCAACGGCCTACATGGATTCGATCCCGATGGTCGTGATCAGCGGCCAGGTGCCGACTGCCGCGATCGGCCAGGACGCGTTCCAGGAATGCGATACGGTCGGTATCACGCGTCCGTGCGTGAAGCACAACTTCCTCGTGAAGGACGTGCGCGACCTCGCGGAAACCGTCAAGAAGGCGTTCTACATCGCCCGAACCGGCCGTCCGGGCCCGGTGCTGATCGACATCCCGAAGGACATCTCGAAGACGCCGTGCCAGTACGAGCCGGTCAAGAGCGTGTCGCTGCGCTCGTACAACCCCGTCACGAAGGGCCATTCGGGCCAGATCCGCAAGGCCGTGTCGCTGCTGCTGTCGGCGAAGCGTCCCTATATCTACACGGGCGGCGGCATCATCCTCGCCGACGCGGCGCGCGAACTGAACCAGTTCGCCGACCTGCTCGGCTACCCGGTCACGAACACGCTGATGGGCCTCGGCGGCTATCGCGCATCGGACAAGAAATTCCTCGGCATGCTCGGCATGCACGGCACGTACGAAGCGAACATGGCGATGCAGCACTGCGACGTGCTGATCGCGATCGGCGCCCGCTTCGACGACCGCGTGATCGGCGACCCGGCGCACTTCGCGTCGCGTCCGCGCAAGATCATCCACATCGACATCGACCCGTCGTCGATCTCGAAGCGTGTGAAGGTCGACATCCCGATCGTCGGCGACGTGAAGGAAGTGCTGAAGGAGCTGATCGAGCAACTGCAGACGGCCGAGCATGGCCCCGACACCGAGGCGCTCGCGCAATGGTGGAAGGACATCGAGGACTGGCGCTCGAAGGACTGCCTGAAGTTCGACCGCGAAAGCGAGATCATCAAGCCGCAGTACGTGGTGGAGAAGGCGTGGGAGCTGACGGACGGCAACGCGTTCGTGTGCTCGGACGTCGGCCAGCACCAGATGTGGGCGGCGCAGTTCTACCGTTTCAACAAGCCGCGTCGCTGGATCAACTCCGGTGGCCTCGGCACGATGGGCTTCGGCCTGCCGGCAGCGATGGGCGTCAAGATGGCGCACCCGGACGACGACGTGCTGTGCATCACGGGCGAAGGCTCGATCCAGATGTGCATCCAGGAACTGTCGACCTGCCTGCAGTACGACACGCCCGTGAAGATCATTTCGCTGAACAACCGCTATCTCGGCATGGTCCGCCAGTGGCAGCAGATCGAATACAGCAAGCGCTATTCGCATTCGTACATGGATGCGCTGCCCGATTTCGTGAAGCTCGCCGAAGCGTACGGCCATGTCGGCATGCGGATCGAAAAGACCTCGGATGTGGAGCCGGCGCTGAAGGAAGCGCTTCGCCTGAAGGACCGCACCGTGTTTCTCGACTTCCAGACCGATCCGACCGAAAACGTCTGGCCGATGGTACAGGCCGGCAAGGGCATCACCGAGATGCTGCTCGGATCGGAAGATCTGTAACGGCGCGACGCGCGCCAGGGCCGAGGCGGCCGCCTTCACGAAGGGCGGTGCGGCACCGGGCGGCGCGCGGCGCGAGTGAATCGACACGGACACATTCTGGAAGAAGCGAACATGAGACACATCATTTCCGTCCTGCTGGAAAACGAACCGGGCGCGCTGTCGCGCGTGGTCGGTCTGTTTTCCGCACGCGGCTACAACATCGAAACCTTGACGGTGGCGCCGACCGAAGACCAATCGCTGTCGCGGCTGACCATCGTTTCCATTGGCTCTGACGACGTGATCGAACAGATCACGAAGCATCTGAACCGCCTGATCGAGGTGGTGAAAGTGGTGGACCTGACCGACGGTGCACACATCGAACGTGAGCTGATGCTGATCAAGGTACGAGCAGTGGGCAAGGAGCGCGAAGAAATGAAGCGGATGTCGGATATTTTCCGCGGCCGCATCATCGACGTGACCGAAAAGACCTACACGATCGAATTGACGGGCGCGAGCGACAAGCTCGACGCATTCATCCAGGGGCTGGACGCGACCGCGATCCTAGAGACCGTGCGCACCGGCAGCTCCGGCATCGGACGCGGCGAGCGCATCCTGAAGGTGTGATGCCAGACAGGCACGCCGGGTGCGCCGTCATGTCCCGGCCCGCAGTACTCCATCTGAACGAATTGTTGAATTTTTGAATTGGCGAAGGAACCATCATGAACGTTTTCTACGATAAAGACGCTGACCTCTCCCTCATCAAGGGCAAGCAAGTCACGATCATCGGCTACGGCTCGCAAGGCCATGCACACGCACTGAACCTGAAGGACAGCGGCGTGAACGTGACGGTCGGCCTTCGCAAGGGCGGCGCGTCGTGGAGCAAGGCCGAAAACGCAGGCCTGTCGGTCAAGGAAGTCGCGGAAGCGGTGAAGGGCGCGGACGTCGTCATGATGCTGCTGCCGGACGAGCAGATCGCCGACGTGTACGCGAAGGAAGTGCACGCAAACATCAAGCAGGGTGCCGCACTGGCATTCGCACACGGCTTCAACGTCCACTACGGCCAGGTGATCCCGCGCGCCGACCTCGACGTGATCATGATCGCGCCGAAGGCACCGGGCCACACCGTGCGCGGCACGTACTCGCAGGGCGGCGGCGTGCCGCACCTGATCGCGGTTGCGCAGAACAAGTCGGGCGCGGCACGCGACATCGCGCTGTCGTATGCGGCAGCGAACGGTGGCGGCCGTGCCGGCATCATCGAGACGAACTTCCGTGAAGAGACCGAAACCGACTTGTTCGGCGAGCAGGCCGTGCTGTGCGGCGGTACCGTCGAGCTGATCAAGGCAGGTTTCGAGACGCTGGTCGAAGCGGGCTACGCGCCGGAAATGGCGTACTTCGAGTGCCTGCACGAACTGAAGCTGATCGTCGACCTGATCTACGAAGGCGGCATCGCGAACATGAACTACTCGATCTCGAACAACGCCGAGTACGGCGAGTACGTGACGGGCCCGCGCGTCGTCACGGAAGAGACGAAGAAGGCGATGAAGCAGTGCCTGACCGACATCCAGACGGGCGAATACGCGAAGAGCTTCATTCTCGAGAACAAGGCAGGTGCGCCGACGCTGCAGTCGCGCCGCCGCCTGACGGCCGAGCACCAGATCGAGCAGGTCGGCTCGAAGCTGCGCGCGATGATGCCGTGGATCGCGAAGAACAAGCTCGTCGACCAGACGAAGAACTAAGCACCACGTGCTGTTCCGGCCCTTCGAGTGGAGGGTCGGTATCAAAAAGCCGTCCGAAGGCAGCAGTGCCCCGGGCGGCTTTTGCTATCCTACGGGCTTTGGTGCGACGCGAGTCGCAACGACTGTCGGCGATGAGCCGACCTATTGGTGACTTTTGGTCACCCCTGTGAGAGGTGGGAACCGGCAGCAGTAAGCTGGAACCTACCAGTTGGCGAGGGGCGGTTGAAGTTGACCGTCTATCGCATTGCATTGACCTGATTACCGTCAGGTCCCGCCTAGTTAGCGGCTTCAACTCCGCTAACAAAGCGGGTTGGTGTTTGCAATTTCCCCGTAGCTTCCGGATGCGGGGACACGATCTTGGTCGAGCGAATGCTCGGTGTGTCATTGTTTCATTTCACCGGAACACTGGTGAGGGAGGAAACCCGTTGTGCGACCAACGGTAGCCTAGGAAGACATGCGTCACTGGTAACGGTGGGGTGTGAAGCTCTTCCAACAACGTAGCCCCCGGAATTTTCGGGCATGCACGGGCCGTGAGGTACGTGTGTGGAGACTCCTAGCAGCGATGGGGTCGAGGAGCAAGGCTGGCCGACATGGTTAACGTAAGTGAACTGCTGATAAACCTCGTAAGTAGGCGAAGTGCCTAAGCTGCTGTCAGGCATGAACCAAAAGGTGTGCGGTCGGATAACCCGCTCAAAGCTCGGGTTACGTCGTCGTTAGACCGTCGGGGGAGAGGCAGAACCTAAATCGGTTGTGTGACATGCCGGGAACGCGGTAAGCCCGTATCGTTGCCAACGCTGTAGGGTTGGCAGGCGAACCGTGAGGGACGCTGTTAGCGGTGCGGGTATGGGAGGGCGGAAAAAGCGAATGTCGGGTTGTAATGGCTCGAATAGGGATTGAAACATCATCCCACGCGAAAGCGGGCAGACTTCCGTCTGGTCTACCGTCGCAAGACGGCTGACTGACCTTTTGACTTGGAGCAACGCGGGCACATGTGCCCGCTTGCAAGTACCAGTTCGAAGTATGGACGCACGTGCCCATACCCAGAACGAGAGTGGTTCCCCAGTGGGGCATATCTGCCCCACTGGGGCAGCTGTGTCCCTACTGGAGGGCTGATCACCCCAAGGTAGGAGAGCAGCATGAGAGTATCCGTTCGAAAGAACGGGTCTGCGCTTTCCCATGCGCTGGACCACTGGCATGACGTCGATTGGCGTCGCGTGGAACGGAACGTGAGAGGGATGCAGATTCGAATTGCGAAGGCGACGCGGGAAGGTGACTGGCGCAGGGTGAAGGCCCTGCAGAGGATGCTGACCCGCACGTTGTCCGCAAAGTTGCACGCGGTGCGACGTGTTACGCAAAACCAAGGTGCGCGAACGGCTGGAGTCGATCGCGAACTATGGGACACGCCTGAGAGCCGATGGGAAGCTGTCGGCAAGTTGAAGCGGCGCGGATACAAGCCTCTGCCATTACGGAGAGTCTTTATCCCTAAAGCCAATGGGAAGTTACGCCCTCTGGGCATACCGACCATGCGGGACAGAGCGATGCAAGCTCTGTATCTGTTGGCTTTGGAGCCAGTGTCGGAATCGACGAGCGACCCGAACTCATACGGGTTTCGGATTAATCGTTCGACGGCCGACGCCATGTCGCAGTTGTTTGTTTCCTTGTCTCAGAAGGCTTCGGCCCAATGGGTCTTGGAGGCAGACATCAAAGGCTGCTTCGACTACATCAACCATGATTGGCTGGTGAACCATGTCCCGATGGACAAGGAGATCCTCCGGAAGTGGTTGAAGGCTGGCCTGATTTACAAGGGGCAGCTACAGGCAACCGAGGCCGGTACGCCGCAGGGAGGCATCATTTCCCCAACGCTGGCCAACGTGACGCTGAACGGGTTGGAGCGTGAACTTATCGAGCATTTGCGTGCGAGATTCGGGATCGCGAAGGCAAAGAAGTTGAAAGTAAATGCGGTGCGGTACGCGGACGACTTCGTAATCACCGGCGACTCGCAAGAGATGCTGGCCAGCGAAGTGAAGCCTTGGGTGGAAGCATTCCTTGCGCCGCGAGGACTGCAACTTTCCGAGGAGAAGACGCGCATCGTGCACATTGACGAAGGCTTCGATTTCCTTGGGTGGAATTTCCGGAAGTACTCGGGAACGCTACTCATCAAACCGAGCAAGAAGAACGTGCAAACGTTCTATCGCAAGGTTGCGGAGACGATCAGCGGCAACAAGGCGGCAAAGCAGTCGGACTTGATTCGACTGCTGAGCCCGATGCTACGAGGGTGGGCGCAGTATCACCGCCCCGTGGTGGCGAAGCAGGCGTACAGCCGCATGGAGTCTTTGGTCTTTCAGAGGCTCTGGCGGTGGGCGAGGAGGCGGCACCCGAAGAAGAGGGCCGATTGGGTGAGGAAGAAATATTTCCACACGGTCGGAACTCGACACTGGGTATTTGCTGTCCGAGCGGTTCGCGAAGACGGCAGTCAGGGGCTGAATGAGCTGTACCACCTCAGTGGTACGGAGATCAAACGGCACAAGAAGATCAAGGGCGGCTACAACCCCTTTGATCCGGAGTGGGAGCAGTACGGCGAGCTATTGCGGCAGGAGCGGATGGGAGACACCATGCGCTACCGAAAACAATGGGCAAGCCTGTACATGTCGCAGGGCGGGTTGTGTGCGCACTGCGGCTGTGCCCTGTCGGACGAGACGGGTTGGCATGACCATCATCTGGAATACCGGATGCATGGCGGCACCGATGCTCTGTCCAACCGGGTTCTGCTTCACCCCGACTGCCACCGGCAGGTGCACGCCGGTAAAATTGCGGTAACTAAGCCGGTCCGACCCCAGGTCGGACTTTGATTTACATGTAGGCTCGAGCCGTATGCGGGGAAACTCGCACGTACGGTTCCTAGGGGGCCCCTTCTCCGCAAGGAGAGGGGGCTACCCTACCAATTCACCGAACACCGAACGAACCCATGAACTATCCTCATCCGATCATCGCGCGCGAAGGCTGGCCGTTCATCGCGATTGCAGCCGTCATCGCGTTGTTGATCCACGCCGTCGGGGGCTTCGGCTTCGCGTGGCCGTTCTGGCTGCTGCTCGTCTTCGTCGTCCAGTTCTTCCGCGATCCGCAGCGCCCGATCCCGGCGCAGCCGAATGCGGTGCTGTGCCCGGCGGACGGCCGCATCGTCGCGGTCGAGACCACCCAGGATCCGTACGCGAATCGCGAAGCGCTGAAGATCAGCGTGTTCATGAATGTCTTCAACGTCCATTCGCAGCGTTCGCCGGTCGACGGCGCGGTCACCAAGGTCGAATACTTCCCGGGCGCGTTCCTGAACGCGGCGATCGACAAGGCGTCGACCGAGAACGAGCGCAATGCGGTCGTGATCCAGACGGCGAGCGGCAAGACCGTCACCGCCGTGCAGATCGCAGGCCTCGTCGCCCGCCGGATCCTGTGCTACGTGCGTGCCGGCGAGCCGCTGTCGCGCGGTCAGCGCTACGGTTTCATCCGCTTCGGTTCGCGCGTCGACGTGTACCTGCCGCTCGGCAGCCGCGCGAAGGTGTCGATCGGCGAGAAGGTCTACGCGTCGTCGACGATCCTCGCCGAGCTCGAACAGTAAGCGGCGGGACGCACGATGGCCGCATTCAAACCGCGTCGTCCGCGCAACGGCTCCGGCCAGACGCCACGCCCGTTCCGCCGCAACAAGGTGATGGCGCCGGATCAGGCGCCCATTGAGAGCCGCCGCGCCGCGCGCCAGCGGTTCCTGAAGACGCGCGGCATCTACCTGCTGCCGAACGCGTTCACGACCGCCGCGCTGTTCTGCGGCTTCTTCGCGGTCGTGCAGGCGATGAACGTGCGCTTCGAGATCGCCGCGATCGCGATCTTCGTCGCGATGGTGCTCGACGGGATGGACGGGCGAGTCGCGCGGATGACGCATACCCAAAGCGCGTTCGGCGAACAGTTCGACAGCCTGTCGGACATGGTGTCGTTCGGCGTCGCGCCGGCGCTCGTGATGTACGAGTGGGTGCTGAAGGATCTTGGCCGCTGGGGCTGGCTCGCTGCATTCGTCTACTGTTCGGGCGCCGCGCTGCGTCTCGCGCGCTTCAACACGAACATCGGCGTCGTCGACAAGCGCTTCTTCCAGGGGCTGCCGAGCCCGGCCGCCGCCGCGCTGATCGCCGGCTTCGTCTGGCTCGCGACCGACAACCGCGTGCCGATGAAGCTCGGCTGGCTGCCCTGGGTCGCGTTCGCACTGACGATCTATGCAGGCGTGACGATGGTGTCGAACGCGCCGTTCTACAGCGGCAAGGCGCTCGACGTACGGCACCGCGTGCCGTTCGCGGCGATCCTGCTGGTCGTCGTCGCGTTCGTGCTCGTGTCGTCCGATCCGCCGTTGATGCTGTTCTGCCTGTTCGTGCTGTACGGGCTGTCCGGCTACGTGTTTTGGGCCTACATGGCCGTGCGCGGACGGGCGAACCCCGCGCGCTCGTCGCAGCGCGATCACTGACGCGCAACCTGCCCGGCAACGGCGGCCACGAGGCCGCCGTTTTCATTTGCCCCTTTTTCGCGTGGCGCGGTCTGGCATCCCGGGTGCCGTCCGATTGCGCACCCAGCGGAATGCCGCTATAGTCTTCGGCATGACTGCATTTTCCCGCCTCTCCCTCCTTCTAGCCGGTGCGCCGCTACGCGCGCTAGCTTTGGCGCGCCTGCCGCGCTGACCGTTCTCGCCCTCCGTCAAGCCTCGTCTGTTGTTGAGCGTCGCCAGCGGTGGCGCGATCTCATTACGTTTGATTCCCGTATAAAGAGCCCTGGAGCCCCCCATGACAGACAAGCTGATCATTTTCGATACGACGTTGCGTGACGGCGAACAATCGCCCGGTGCGTCGATGACGAAGGAAGAGAAAGTCCGCATCGCGAAGCATCTCGAGCGGATGAAGGTCGACGTGATCGAGGCCGGCTTCGCGGCCAGCTCGAACGGCGACTTCGACGCGATCCACACGATCGCCGGCCTGGTGAAGGAGAGCACGATCTGCTCGCTGGCGCGCGCCAACGACAAGGACATCCAGCGTGCGGCCGACGCCCTGAAGCCGGCCAATAGCTCGCGGATCCACACGTTCATCGCGACGTCGCCGCTGCACATGGAGAAGAAGCTGCGGATGACGCCGGACCAGGTGTTCGAGCAGGCTCGCCTCGCGGTGCGCTTCGCGCGCAAGTTCACCGACAACGTCGAATTTTCGCCTGAAGACGGCAGCCGTTCGGACCTCGACTTCCTGTGCCGCGTGCTGGAAGCCGTGATCGCCGAAGGGGCGACGACGATCAACATCGCCGACACGGTCGGCTACGGCGTGCCGGAACTGTACGGCAACCTCGTGAAGACGCTGCGCGAACGCATTCCGAACTCGGACAAGGCGATCTTCTCCGTGCACTGCCACAACGACCTCGGGATGGCGGTGGCGAACTCGCTCGCCGGCGTGAAGATCGGCGGTGCCCGGCAGGTCGAGTGCACGATCAACGGTCTCGGCGAGCGCGCGGGCAATACGTCGCTCGAGGAAATCGTGATGGCCGTGAAGACCCGCAAGGACTACTTCGGCCTCGACGTCGGCATCGACACCACGCAGATCGTGCCGACGTCGAAGCTCGTGTCGCAGATCACCGGTTTCGTCGTGCAGCCGAACAAGGCCGTGGTCGGCGCGAACGCGTTCGCGCACGCGTCGGGCATCCACCAGGACGGCGTGCTGAAGGCGCGCGACACCTACGAGATCATGCGCGCGGAAGACGTGGGCTGGACCGCGAACAAGATCGTGCTCGGCAAGCTGTCGGGCCGCAACGCGTTCAAGCAGCGCCTGCAGGAGCTCGGCGTGTCGCTCGACAGCGAAGCCGAGCTGAACGCTGCGTTCATGCGCTTCAAGGACCTCGCCGATCGCAAGGCCGAGATCTTCGACGAAGACATCATCGCGATCGTCTCCGAAGAATCGGCGCTCGCGCAGGAGCAGGAGCACTTCAAGTTCGTGTCGCTGTCACAGCATTCTGAGACGGGCGAGCAGCCGCAGGCGAAGATCGTGTTCGCGGTCGAGGGCAAGGAAGTGACCGGCGAGGCGCGCGGCAACGGGCCGGTCGATGCGACGTTCAACGCGATCGAGGGCGAAGTCGGCAGCGGTTCCGAACTGCTCCTGTATTCGGTGAACGCGATCACGACCGGCACGCAGGCGCAGGGCGAAGTGACCGTCCGGCTGTCGAAGAGCGGGCGGATCGTCAACGGCGTTGGCACCGATCCGGACATCGTCGCGGCGTCCGCGAAGGCGTACATTTCGGCGCTGAACAAACTGCATTCGAAGGACGACAAGGTCAACCCGCAGCGCTCGTAAGCGCTGCGCGTCGAGCGCTCGAAGCACACGAAACGCCCCGTGCGGCCTTGCGCCGCCCGGGGCGTTTTTTCATGCGCCATTCATTCGGCCGCCGGCGCGCGGAACAGCCAGCGGCGCGCGGCAGGGCGAGGCGCCGGGCTGCGGCGGCGGAATTCCACCGCGATCCCGCGCCGCGGCGCATCGGCGACGAACGCGTCGAGCAGTTCGAGCACGTCGTGATCGATGTAGTCGGCGCGCGTTGCGTCGATGATCACGGCCGCGCGGTCGGGAATGTGCCGCAGGTGATGCTTGACCTGCACCTTGCCGAGGAACGAGACGTCCTTGCGGAACGACAGCAGGAAGTGGTCGTCGTGCTGCGCGAGCGTGACGGGGCTCTTCAGGTTCGCGACGGCGACCGCCAGCACGCTGCACGCGAGGCCGACGGCAATGCCGAACAGCAGGTCGACCGCGAGCACGCCCGCGATCGTCGCGGCGAACGGCACGAACGCGGCCGGGCCCTGCTTCAGCACCGAGCGGAACAGCGCCGGTTTCGCGAGCTTGAAGCCCGTATGGATCAGGATCGCGGCCAGGCTTGCGAGCGGGATCAGGTTGATGAGCCCGGTGAGCGCGAACACGCTGGCAAGCAGCAGGATCCCGTGCACGATCGCCGACATCCGGCTTTGCGCACCCGCGTTCACGTTCACCGAGCTGCGCACGATCACGGACGTGATCGGCAGCCCGCCGAACGCACCCGCGACGAGATTGCCGACGCCCTGGGCCTTCAGTTCGCGATCGGGCTGCGTCGGCCGGCGCTTCGGGTCGATCTGCTCGACCGCCTCCAGGCTCAGCAGCGTCTCGAGGCTCGCGACGACCGCGAGCGTGATCGCGACGCGCCACACGTCCGGATTGACGAGCTGCGCGAAGTTCGGGCCGAGCTCCGCATGCTTGAGCGAGGCCGCGAACGCCGCGAACGATCCGAGCTCGGGCAGCGTCACGCGATGGGCCGCGCCCGGCGCAACGGCCGGCGCGACGAAGCCCAGCACGAGCGTCGCGCCGATGCCGAGCACGACGATCGCGAGCGGCGCGGGCACCGAGCGCACCAGCGCGAAGCGGCGCAGCGCGGGCGTGTCCCATGCGATCAGCAGCGCGAGCGACGCGAGCGCGATGGCCGTGGCAGCCCATGCGACCGGCAGGCCCGGCCAGTTCGCAAACGATTGCGCAGCCGAGCCGCCGATGCCGAACGCGAACGGAATCTGCTTCACGATCAGCAGCAGGCCGATCGCGGCGAGCATGCCCTTGATGACGGGCGACGGCACGTAGGCGGCGAAGCGGCCGGCGCGCAGCATGCCGAACCCGAACTGCAGCACGCCGGACAGCAGCACCGCGAGCAGGAACGCGGAGAAGCTGCCGAGTTGCGCAATTCCCTCGACGACGATCACGACGAGGCCGGCGGCCGGCCCGCTGACGGACAGCGACGAGCCGCTCAGCAGCGCGACGACGATGCCGCCGACGATGCCGGACACGAGCCCGGCGAACGGTTCGACGCCGGAGGCGTTGGCGATGCCGAGACAGAGCGGCAGCGCGACGAGGAAAACGACGATGCCGGCGACGATGTCGCGCGGCAGGGTGGACAGGCGCTCGTTCAGTTTCATGGTTGGGGCGGTTTCGTGGGCGTTGGGGCGGGGGGGGAATCAGCCGAGCGCGGCGGCGGTCGTGGCCAGCGCGGGTTCGACGTCGACGGGCGGTGCCGCGTAGCCGGAATCGAGCTCCAGCAGGCGACCGTCGGCGAGCGAGAAGATCCAGCCGTGCACGAGCGGCGGCCGTTCGCGGTCGCGCACGATCGGCGATGCGCGCAGCAGTCGCACCTGCTCGAGCACGTTCAGCTCGGCGAGGCGGTCGGCGGCGGCCGTGTCGTCGAGCCCGTCGAGCGTGTCGCGATGGCGCCGCGCGAGCGCGCAGAGCGGCGCGATGCGGCGCGCGACGTGCGGCAGGTCGGCCGGCGGCGGCAGCAGCGACGCGCGCACGCCGCCGCAGCCGTAGTGGCCGCACACGATCACGTGGTCGACCTTCAGCACGCGCACCGCGTACTCGAGCACGCTGGCGGAATTGTCGTCGTCGGGATGGAACAGGTTCGCGATGTTGCGATGGACAAACAGTTCGCCGGGCGCGCAGTGCGTGATGGTTTCGGCCGGCACACGGCTGTCTGCGCAGCCGATCCACAGCACGCGCGGGTTCTGGCCACGCGCGAGCGCGTCGAAGAAACCGGGCGTGTGTTCACGCGTCTCGCGGGCCCAGGCAATGTTGGCAACCAGCATGCTCTTGGGGCGATTCATGAGGACTCCTTTCTGACAACGGCAAATAAATATCGACGAAATGACGCAACTCCATTCTTTCTAAATTGAAAGGTTGGATTTGGACTGATATTAGGGGTATGCCCTAGCGCTCCGGGGGCATTGAAACAAACTGTTTCAAATTGATTTGGCGCAGTGCATTGCGTGCACCAACCCGACGCATGACATGCATCGCGTATGCCGGTTTCTGCGCAGAGGGCCGCATGACGGGGCGTTCAGCGGATTGCCATCGGGATGTCATTGACCGGAAAAGTTTTCCGCCATATTCCGTGCATTGAATAATGTGGCGGAAAAAACGAAATGGCCATTCACGCAATAATTCGTGAATGGCCATTGTGAAAATTGCGCGTAAATGCGCAATCGGTCAGAACAGATTACGGCGATCGGGATCGTGCAGCGGGTCCGGTGTTTTCTGCGTGGTGCGCAGGATGCCCTGCGGATCGAAATAGAAGCTGTACATCATGTACCAGACGTTGTCCTCGAGATACCGGTACGTCCACACCTCGCGCTTCATCAGCGGGAAGTAGGACGTCTCGACCGGGCGGCCGAAATTGACGAGCACGTCGGTCTTCGTCCACTTGCCGATCTCCGCGCGATAGAACTCGCTCGGCTGCAGCACCTGGCGCACGTTGACGATCCTGTGGGCTGCGTCGACGTCGGCCGCGATCGTGATTTCGCCCATCGGCTGGGTCGGCCACATCAGCCGCTTGCCGCCGCCGGGCAGGTCGTAGATCTCGCGCGGCGGGCCCATGCGCGCGACGATCGCCGACTCGTCCTGGCCGGCCTGGTATTGCTGCCACGGTTGCGCGCAACCGGCCAGCAGTGCGGCGGCACCGGCGACCAGCACCGGCAGGCGCGCGGGAATACGAATGCGCATGGGATCCTCCAGAACACGGAAACAGGCCCCGTTGTATCACGGACGGCGCGCGCCGGTGCATCGCGCGGAAAAAATCGGTGCGGATCGGCGGCGTGGCGAGGCTTGCGGGCGGCGGGCGCGCCGGCCTATGATCCGCGCTTCTCGGGCAGATCGAAGGGCAGGTGGCCGATGCAGGGGTGGAAATGGTGCGCGCTCGCGTTGAGCGCAGGATGGATGCTGGTGTCGTCCGCGTTTGCCGGCGGCGAGCCGGTGCGGATCGCGCTGATCGAGGGGATGTCGGGCCCGTTCGCGAACGCGGGCGCGGCGGTCGAGCGCAACCTGCGCTTCGGCGTCGAGCAGGTCAACGCGGCGGGCGGCGTGAAGCTGCGCGACGGCGCGCACCCGCTCGAACTCGTCGTGCTCGACAGCAAGGGCAGCCCGGAGGAGGCGCTCGTGCAACTGCGCGCGGCCGCGGACCGCCATATCGGCTTCGTTGCGCAAGGCAACAGTTCGGCCGTCGCGGCCGCGCTCGTCGCGGCGCTCGACAAGCTGAACGCGCGCGACCCGGACAACCGGATGCTGTTGCTGAACTATTCGGCCGACGATCCCGCGCTCACCGGCGCGCGCTGCAGCTTCTGGCATTTCCGCTTCGATGCGCACGCGGGCATGCGGATGGCCGCGCTCGCGGACGTGATGGCGCGCGACCGCGCGCTGCGCAAGGTCTATCTGCTGAACCAGGACTATAGCTTCGGTCACGACGTCAGCACGCTCGCGCGGCAGGCGCTGGCCGCGCGGCGCCCGGACGTGACGATCGCCGGCGACGAATTCCACCCGATCGGCCGGATCAAGGATTTCTCGCCGTACATCGCGAAAATCCGCGCGAGCGGCGCGGATGCCGTCGTGACCGGCAACTGGGGCAACGACCTCACGCTGCTCGTGAAGGCGGCGCGCGAGCAGGGGCTGAACGCGAAGTTCTATACGTTCTACGGCAACAGTCTCGGCGCGCCGGCCGCCCTGGGCGATGCCGGGGTCGGGCGCGTCGTGGCCGTGGCCGACTGGCACCCGAACGCAGGCGGCGCGAAATCCGACGCGTTCTACCGCACGTTCCGGACCCGATTCCCGGCCGCGCACGACGACTATCCGGTGCGGCGGATGAGCCTGATGATCGAGATGCTGGCCGCGGCGATGAACCGGGCGGGGTCGGCCGACCCCGTGGCGGTCGCGCGGTCGCTCGAGGGCCTGTCGTTCGACGACGGCTTCCAGGCGTCGCGGATGCGCGCGCAGGATCACCAGCTGATCCAGCCCCTTTACGTAATGGAGATGGACAAGGCCGGCACGCCGGGCGTGCGCTTCGACAACGAGGGGTCGGGCTATGGCTTTCGGACGGTGCTGGCGGTGCCAGCGCAGCGCACGGAGATGCCGTCGGCGTGCTCGATGACGCGTCCGTGACAGGAGGCGGTAAGAACGGCGGAGAGTTGTGCTACAATCCCCGCCGGTTGTAAGTCACGGCACGGCCATTCTTCCGTGTCCGCCTGTTCAGTTAGAAAGGAAATCACATGTCTGTTGCAGATATCAAGAAGTCGGAAGTCGTTGCTCAGTTCGCCCGCGGTACCAACGACACGGGTTCGCCCGAAGTCCAGGTCGCACTGCTGACCGCACGTATCGTCGAACTGACGGGTCACTTCAAGACCCACGCGAAGGACCACCACAGCCGCCGCGGCCTGCTGCGCATGGTGAGCCGCCGCCGCAAGCTGCTCGACTACCTCAAGGGCAAGGATGCCGACCGTTACCGCGCGCTGATCGAGAAGCTGGGTCTGCGTAAGTAATCGAGGCGATTGCCGCCAGCAAGATGCCTGTGTCAGTCCGCTGATGCAGGCATTTTGTTTTTGCGCGGTGCGTAGCGTCACGCGCACCGCAGGTTGTCCGGCACGAGAGTGCCGGCTGCCGGAACGGCTGATACCGGGGTCGGGATTTGTGTCATTCCAGCGCGTCGCTCGACGAGCGCCGCGCTGGAATGGCATAAAAAACACACCTTGCTCCGGGTGATTCGGTCGGGACGCCGCCGCACGGGATGACCCGGGCGGCGAATGAAATGAATGAATTCAAAGGAGCAACCATGTCCATGTTCAACAAGGTCGTGAAGGAATTCCAGTGGGGCCAGCACAAGGTGCGCCTCGAAACCGGTGAAGTCGCTCGCCAGGCGAGCGGTGCCGTGATCGTCGACGTGGAAGACACCGTCGTGCTGGCAACCGTCGTCGGCGCGAAGTCGGCAAAGCCGGGCCAGGATTTCTTCCCGCTGACCGTCGACTACCTCGAAAAGACCTACTCGGCCGGCAAGATCCCGGGCGGCTTCTTCCGTCGCGAAGGCCGTCCGTCGGAACACGAGACGCTGACGTCGCGCCTGATCGACCGTCCGCTGCGCCCGCTGTTCCCGGAAGGCTTCTACAACGAAGTGCAGGTTGTGATCCACGTGCTGTCCGTGAACCCGGAAATCCCGGCGGACATCCCCGCGCTGATCGGTGCATCGGCTGCGCTCGCCGTGTCGGGCCTGCCGTTCAACGGCCCGGTCGGTGCCGCGCGCGTCGCGTACATCGACAACGCATACGTGCTGAACCCGACGCGTGACCAGATCAAGGCATCGAGCCTCGATCTCGTCGTCGCCGGCACGGAGCGCGCGGTGCTGATGGTCGAATCGGAAGCCGACCAGTTGCCGGAAGACGTGATGCTGGGCGCGGTCGTGTTCGGTCACGAGCAGATGCAGACGGCGATCGACGCGATCCACGAACTCGTGCGCGAAGGTGGCAAGCCCGAGTGGGACTGGCAGCCGGCACCGAAGAACGAGGCGCTGATCGCGCGCGTGACGGAACTGGCGCACGGCGACCTGCTCGCCGCTTACCAGCTGCGCGACAAGCAGGCGCGTTCGACGAAGCTGAAGGAAGTCTACGCGGCGACCTCGGCGAAGCTCGAGGAAGACGCGCTGGCGGCCGGCACGGTCGCGGCCGACAAGGCTACCGTCGGCAACATCCTGTTCGACATCGAAGCGAAGATCGTCCGTTCGCAGATCCTGAACGGCGAGCCGCGCATCGACGGTCGCGACACGCGCACCGTGCGTCCGATCGAGATCCGCACCGGCGTGCTGCCGCGCACCCACGGTTCGGCGTTGTTCACGCGTGGCGAAACGCAGGCGCTCGTCGTCGCGACGCTCGGCACGAAGGGTGACGAGCAGATCATCGACGCGCTCGAAGGCGAATACCGCGAGCGCTTCATGCTCCACTACAACATGCCTCCGTTCGCGACCGGCGAAACGGGGCGCGTCGGCTCGCCGAAGCGTCGTGAAATCGGCCACGGCCGTCTCGCGAAGCGCGCGCTGGTCAAGTGCCTGCCGAGCGCCGACGAATTCGGCTACTCGATCCGCGTCGTGTCGGAAATCACCGAATCGAACGGTTCGTCGTCGATGGCATCGGTGTGCGGCGGCTGCCTCGCGCTGATGGACGCCGGCGTGCCGATGAAGGCGCACGTCGCGGGTATCGCGATGGGCCTGATCCTCGAAGGCAACAAGTTCGCGGTGCTGACCGACATCCTCGGCGACGAGGATCACCTCGGCGACATGGACTTCAAGGTAGCCGGCACGGAGCAAGGCGTGACGGCGCTGCAGATGGACATCAAGATCCAGGGCATCACGAAGGAAATCATGCAGGTCGCGCTCGCGCAGGCGAAGGAAGGCCGCATGCACATCCTCGGCAAGATGACGTCGGCGGTCTCGGGTGCGAACACGCAACTGTCGGAATTCGCGCCGCGCATGATCACGATCAAGATCAACCCGGAAAAGATCCGCGACGTGATCGGCAAGGGTGGTTCGGTGATCCGCGCGCTGACGGAAGAAACGGGCACGACCATCGACATCTCGGATGACGGCGTCGTGACGATCGCGAGCACGAGCAGCGAAGGCATGGCCGAAGCGAAGAAGCGCATCGAGAACATCACGGCCGAGATCGAAGTCGGCCAGGTGTACGAAGGCACGGTGCTCAAGCTGCTCGATTTCGGCGCGATCGTGAACCTGCTGCCGGGCAAGGACGGCCTGCTGCACATCTCGGAAATCGTCAACGAGCGCGTGAAGGACATCAACGACTACCTGAAGGAAGGTCAGCAGGTGAAGGTCAAGGTGATCCAGACGGACGAGAAGGGTCGCGTGCGTCTGTCGGCGAAGGCGCTGCTGAACGAAGCAGCGGCAGCGTCGCAGTCGGATACGCCGCCGCAGCAGTAAGCGGACGGGCGTAAGAGCGGCCGGCAGTGCGAAAGCGTGCCGGCCGTTTTTTCTGTAGCATCGTTGTGCGGCGCAGCAGCGCCGGCGAGGCGCCCGTGCCGCGCACGGGTGCGCCCCCGACTGATCCTGGAGCGACCACCATGAAAGCCATCGAAATCACCGAATTCGGCGCCCCCGACGTGCTGAAGCTCGCGGAGCGTCCGCGCCCGGAACCGAAGCGCGGCGAAGTGCTGATCAAGGTGGCGGCTTCCGGCGTGAACCGGCCGGACGTATTCCAGCGCAAGGGCGCGTATGCGCCGCCGCCGGGTGCGTCGGATCTGCCGGGCCTCGAGGTCGCGGGCGAGATTGTCGGCGGTGACCTGTCGGATGCGGCGCTGAACCCGTTCGACCTGAAGGTGGGCGATCGCGTCTGCGCGCTGCTCGCGGGCGGCGGTTACGCCGAATATGCGGTCGCGCCGCTGCCGCAATGCCTGCCGGTGCCCGACGGGCTGACTGACATCGAGGCCGCATCGCTGCCCGAAACCTTCTTCACGGTGTGGAGCAACGTGTTCGACCGCGCGCTGCTCGGCGCGGGCGAGGGCGGCGAGCAGGAAACGCTGCTCGTGCAGGGCGGCTCGAGCGGGATCGGCGTGACGGCGATCCAGATCGCGCACGCGCTCGGCTTTCGTGTCTTCGCGACGGCGGGGAGTGCCGATAAATGCCGTGCCTGCGAGGCGCTCGGCGCCGAGCGTGCGATCAACTACAAGACCGAAGACTTCGTCGAGGTCGTCAAGTCGCTGACGCACGATCGCGGCGTCGACGTGATCCTCGACATGGTCGCGGGCTCGTACGTGCCGCGCGAACTGTCCGCGCTCGCGGATGGCGGCCGCCTCGTGCTGATCGCGCTGCTCGGCGGCGCGAAGGCCGAGGTCAACCTGAATGAAATCCTGCGCCGCCGGTTGACGGTGACGGGCTCGACGCTGCGTCCGCGGCCGGTCGAGTTCAAGGCGCGCATCGCCGCGCAGCTGAAGGCGCGTGTCTGGCCGCTGCTCGCGGACGGCCGCATCAAACCCGTCATCTACCGCGTGCTGCCGGCAGGGGAGGCCGCCCAGGCGCATGCGCTGATGGAAAGCGGCGAGCACATCGGCAAGATCGTGCTCGATTGGGGTGCGAACGCGTGACGGCCCGTGCGACGGGCTTGACATGTGTGGTTTGACCGGTTCAAGCCGCGCGCAGTAAAATCGCGGGTTTGCTTCGCCAGATCCAACCTGACGGGCCGGTTTCCGGTGCGTTAATGACAAGATAGTGACGAGACAGACACGATGTCGAAACAACGAACGAAGCGAGTGATCGGCAACTGGAAGATGCACGGCCGGCTGGCCGGCAACCAGGCATTGCTGAACGAAGTGATGCAGGGCGCGGGTGCGGTGCCGGCCGAAACGTCGGTCGGCGTGTGCGTGCCGTTCCCGTACCTCGCGCAGGTTCAGGCGCAGCTCGGCGGCGGCCGTGTCGCGTTCGGCGCGCAGGACGTGTCCGCGCACGAGCAGGGCGCGTTCACCGGTGAAGTGGCGGCCGCGATGGTGGCGGAGTTCGGCGCGCAGTATGCGATCGTCGGTCACTCGGAGCGTCGCGCGTATCACGGCGAGCGCAACGAAACCGTCGCCGCGAAGACGCAACGCGCGCTCGCGGCGGGCCTCACGCCCGTCGTGTGCGTCGGTGAAACGCTCGACGAGCGCGAAGCGGGCGCGACCGAGCAGGTAGTCGGTGCGCAGCTCGACGCCGTGCTGGCCGTGCTGACGGCTGACGAAGCCGCCCGCATCGTCGTCGCATACGAGCCGGTCTGGGCGATCGGCACGGGCAAGAGCGCGACGTCGGCGCAGGCGCAGGACGTGCACGCATTCCTGCGGGCGCGTCTCGCGGCGAAGGGGGCGGCGGACGTATCGGTGCTGTACGGCGGCAGCGTGAAGCCGGACAACGCGGAAGAGCTGTTCGCGCAGCCCGACATCGACGGCGGCCTGATCGGCGGCGCGTCGCTGAAGGCGGAAGATTTCCTGGCGATCTGCCGGGCCGCACGTTGAGCGGTCCGGGATCGAATTGAACCATGATGGCGGCCGGTTGGTCCGGTTGCCTGATCCAATCGGGTGGGTGTGATGCTGTTATTCAAGACGCTGATTATTGTCGTGCAGGTGCTGTCTGCACTCGGTGTGATCGGACTCGTGCTGCTGCAGCACGGCAAGGGTGCGGACATGGGTGCTGCATTCGGCAGCGGCGCGTCGGGCAGCCTGTTCGGTGCAACGGGCTCCGCCAACTTCCTGTCGCGCACGACGGGCATTCTCGCGACGATCTTCTTCGTCGCGACGCTCGCGCTGACGTACCTCGGTTCGTACAAGTCGACGCCGTCGGCGGGCGTGCTCGGTGCCGCCGCGACCGCGCCGGCATCGGCGCCCGCAGCGTCGGCGCCAGCCGTCGCGGCGTCCGCTGCCGCAGGTTCGGCAGCAAGCGCGCCCGGCCAGGATGTCCCGAAATAAAAGGTCAAAATTTTTGCGTTTGTGCGTTGAACAAATCTGGAACTCGGGTTAGAATTTAATTCTTGAAGCGATTCGCGGGAAACAAGCAGCACAACCCGGGTTGCATGCAGTGCCGACGTGGTGAAATTGGTAGACACGCTATCTTGAGGGGGTAGTGGCGAAAGCTGTGCGAGTTCGAGTCTCGCCGTCGGCACCAAAGTTACTCAATGCCAGCCGCTTCTAGTGGCTGGCATTTTTCATTTCTGGGGTGTGCCTTGCGATTGTCTTGTGATCGCGAGCACTCCGAAATGATTCCTTCCGCCGGAAGTGGTATTCTCCGGACGCTCAGAACCAACCGATAGAGGATTGCCTTGAACCTCGCAGCCTATTACCCCGTCTTGTTGTTCCTCCTCGTGGGCACTGGTTTAGGTATAGCGCTGGTCAGCATCGGCAAGCTCCTTGGTCCCAACAAGCCGGACGTCGAGAAGAACGCACCGTACGAGTGCGGCTTCGAAGCCTTTGAAGACGCCCGGATGAAATTCGACGTCCGGTACTACCTCGTCGCCATCCTGTTCATCATCTTCGATCTCGAAACCGCATTCCTGTTTCCGTGGGGCGTCGCGCTCCGGGACATCGGCTGGCCGGGTTTCATCGCAATGATGATTTTTCTGCTCGAATTCCTGCTGGGCTTTGCCTATATCTGGAAGAAAGGCGGCCTCGACTGGGAGTGATGGGTTAATCGCCGGTTTGCATGGGCGGCCACGCTGGGCCGCTCGTCTGGAGTGGAAAGCAAATGAGTATCGAAGGGGTCTTGAAGGAAGGGTTTGTCACCACGACGGCTGACAAGCTGATCAACTGGACGCGTACCGGCTCGCTGTGGCCGATGACGTTCGGGCTCGCGTGTTGCGCCGTCGAGATGATGCATGCGGGCGCGGCCCGTTATGACCTGGACCGGTTCGGGGTCGTGTTCCGTCCGAGCCCGCGTCAGTCGGACGTGATGATCGTCGCCGGCACACTGTGCAACAAGATGGCGCCCGCACTGCGCCGCGTGTACGACCAGATGGCCGAGCCGCGCTGGGTGATCTCGATGGGGTCGTGCGCGAACGGTGGCGGTTACTACCACTACTCGTACTCGGTGGTTCGCGGTTGCGACCGGATCGTACCCGTTGACGTCTACGTGCCGGGCTGCCCGCCCACGGCCGAGGCGCTGGTCTACGGCGTGATCCAGCTTCAGGCGAAGATCCGCCGCACCAACACCATCGCCCGTCAATAAAGTCCCGAGCGTCCCCCTCAATATGGCAAGCAAAATCGAGACCCTCAAGGCAAACCTCGAAGCAGCGCTCGGCGCGCGCGTGGTGAGCCTCACCGAAGCGATCGGTGAACTGACGCTCGTCGTGAAGGCGAGCGATTACCTCGAAGTCGCAAAGATGCTGCGCGACGATCCGAAGCTCCGTTTCGAGCAACTGATCGACCTCTGCGGCGTCGATTACCAGACCTACGGCGACGGCGCCTACGACGGCCCGCGTTTCGCGGCCGTGTCGCAGCTGCTGTCGGTCACGAACAACTGGCGCCTGCGTCTGCGCGTGTTCGCTCCGGACGACGATCTGCCGATCGTGGCATCGCTCGTCGACATCTGGGCCTCCGCAAACTGGTACGAGCGCGAGGCGTTCGACCTGTACGGCCTCGTGTTCGAGGGTCACCCCGATCTGCGCCGCATCCTCACCGACTACGGTTTCATCGGTCACCCGTTCCGCAAGGACTTCCCGGTGTCGGGTTATGTCGAAATGCGTTACGACCCGGAAGAGAAACGGGTCGTCTACCAGCCGGTGACGATCGAGCCGCGCGAAATCACGCCGCGCGTGATCCGCGAGGATCGCTATGGCGGTCTGAAACATTAAGGGGGCGTCATGGCAGAAATCAAGAACTACACCCTCAACTTCGGCCCGCAGCACCCGGCAGCGCACGGCGTGCTGCGTCTCGTGCTCGAGCTCGACGGCGAAGTCATCCAGCGCGCCGATCCGCACATCGGCTTGCTGCATCGCGCGACTGAAAAGCTCGCGGAAAGCAAGACCTTCATCCAGTCCGTGCCGTACATGGACCGTCTCGACTACGTGTCGATGATGGTCAACGAGCACGGCTATGTGCTCGCAATCGAGCGTCTGCTCGGCATCGACGTGCCTGAGCGCGCGCAGTACATCCGCGTGCTGTTCGACGAGATCACGCGCGTGCTGAACCACCTGATGTGGATCGGCGCGCACGCACTCGACGTCGGCGCGATGGCGGTGTTCCTGTACGCATTCCGCGAGCGTGAAGACCTGATGGACGTGTACGAAGCGGTGTCCGGTGCCCGGATGCACGCGGCGTACTACCGTCCGGGCGGCGTCTACCGCGACCTGCCTGACGCAATGCCGCAATACAAGGCGTCGAAGATTCGCAACGAGAAGGCGCTCGCGAAGATGAACGAAGCGCGCAGCGGCTCGGTGCTCGACTTCATCGACGACTTCTTCACGCGCTTCCCGAAGTGCGTCGACGAATACGAAACGCTGCTGACCGACAACCGGATCTGGAAACAGCGTCTGGTCGGGATCGGCGTCGTCAGCCCGGAGCGTGCGCTGCAGATGGGCCTGACGGGTCCGATGCTGCGTGGCTCGGGTATCGCGTGGGACCTGCGCAAGAAGCAGCCGTACGAAGTGTACGACCGCATGGATTTCGACGTGCCGGTCGGCGTGAACGGCGATTGCTACGACCGCTATCTGGTGCGCGTCGAGGAAATGCGCCAGTCGATCCGCATCGCGAAACAGTGTATTGAGTGGCTCCGCAAGAATCCGGGCCCGGTGATGACGGACAATCACAAGGTTGCACCGCCGTCGCGCGTCGGCATGAAGACCAACATGGAAGACTTGATTCACCACTTCAAGCTCTTCACCGAAGGTTTTCACGTGCCGGAAGGCGAAGCGTACGCGGCGGTCGAGCATCCGAAGGGTGAATTCGGCATCTACCTCGTGTCGGACGGTGCCAACAAGCCGTATCGCCTCAAGATCCGCGCACCGGGCTTCGCGCACCTCGCGTCGCTCGACGAAATGGCGCGCGGCCACATGATTGCCGACGCCGTCACGATCATCGGTACGCAGGACATCGTGTTCGGCGAG
The DNA here is from genome assembly GCF_052372875.1 of Burkholderia sp. PR2. Classification (NCBI taxonomy): domain Bacteria; kingdom Pseudomonadati; phylum Pseudomonadota; class Betaproteobacteria; order Burkholderiales; family Burkholderiaceae; genus Burkholderia; species Burkholderia sp. PR2. The sequence goes on along the minus strand of NZ_JBQRWH010000004.1, from coordinate 2,366,991 downwards.
ATCGATCGCTAATGGTTGCGCCGCCTGCGCGTGCGGGCGGCGAGCAGTAAGTCACACGCGATGCGCGCTGAACCGGCGCGGCTTCGCAAGCTGTCAACAGTGAGCGCCAGGTCTGCCGTCCTCGCACAGCAGTGCGGCAGGTTGTTCGTTCGGTAGGAATTGAAAGAGTCGTGTCTGAAAATGATCTCAGCTGAAGGCCTGAAGGAAATCGATCGAGCGTTGACGAAGTATCCCGCCGATCAGAAACAGTCCGCCGTGATGTCGGCGTTGGCCGTTGCTCAGGAAGAGCACGGCTGGCTGTCGCCCGAACTGATGCAGTTCGTCGCGGACTATCTCGGCATGCCGGCCGTTGCCGTGCAGGAAGTCGCGACGTTCTACACGATGTACGAGCTCAAACCGGTCGGCAAGCACAAGATCACGCTCTGCACGAACCTGCCGTGCCAGCTTGGCCCGCACGGCGGCGCGGAAGCGACTGCCGACTACCTGAAACAGAAGCTGGGCATCGGCTTCGGCGAGACCACGCCCGACGGCAAGTTCACGCTGAAGGAAGGCGAATGCATGGGCTCTTGCGGTGATGCGCCGGTGCTGCTGGTGAACAATCACAGAATGTGCAGCTTCATGAGCCGCGAGAAGATCGACCAGCTGCTTGAGGAGCTCTCGAAATGACGTCCCTCCACGACCGTCACATCAAACCGCTGATCCTCGCTGGTCTGAACGGCGAGAACTGGCATCTCGAAGACTACGTCGCGCGCGGCGGCTACAAGCAGCTGCGCCGCATTCTCGAAGAAAAGATTCCGCCGGAGCAGGTGATCGCCGACGTGAAGGCGTCGGGCCTGCGTGGCCGTGGCGGTGCGGGCTTCCCGACCGGCCTGAAGTGGAGCTTCATGCCGCGCCAGTTCCCGGGGCAGAAGTACCTCGTCTGCAACTCGGACGAAGGCGAACCGGGCACGTTCAAGGATCGCGACATCCTGCGCTGGAACCCGCATGCACTGATCGAAGGCATGGCCATCGGCGCGTACGCGATGGGCATCACCGTCGGCTACAACTATATCCACGGGGAAATCTTCGAAGTGTATCGACGCTTCGAGGCTGCGCTCGATGAAGCGCGTGCCGCGGGTTTCCTCGGTGACAACATCATGGGCTCGGAATTTTCGTTCCAGCTGCACGCGCACCACGGTTACGGCGCGTACATCTGCGGCGAGGAAACGGCGCTGCTCGAGTCGCTCGAAGGCAAGAAGGGCCAGCCGCGCTTCAAGCCGCCGTTCCCGGCGAGCTTCGGCGTGTACGGCAAGCCGACCACGATCAACAACACCGAGACGTTCGCGGCGGTGCCGTTCCTGCTGTCCATCGGGCCGCAGAATTACCTCGAGATCGGCAAGCCGAACAATGGCGGCACGAAGATCTTCTCGGTGTCGGGTGACGTCGAGCGTCCGGGCAACTATGAAGTGCCGCTCGGCACGCCGTTCGCGACGCTGATGGAGCTCGCCGGCGGGATGCGCGGCGGTCGCAAGATCAAGGCCGTGATTCCGGGCGGTTCGTCGGCACCGGTGATCCCGGGCGACATCATGATGCAGACCGATCTCGATTACGATTCGATCGCGAAGGCGGGCTCGATGCTCGGCTCCGGCGCGGTGATCGTGATGGACGAGACGCGTTGCATGGTGCGTTCGCTGTTGCGCCTGTCGTACTTCTACTACGAGGAATCGTGCGGCCAGTGCACGCCGTGCCGTGAAGGCACCGGCTGGCTGTATCGCGTCGTGAATCGTATCGAGCACGGCGAAGGCCGCCAGGAAGATCTGGACCTGCTGAACTCGGTTGCCGAGAACATCATGGGCCGCACGATCTGCGCGCTCGGCGATGCGGCGGCGATGCCGGTACGCGGGATGCTGAAGCATTACTGGGACGAATTTGCGTACCACGTCGAGCATAAGCACTGCATGGTCGGCGGCCACGCGCACGCGGCGGCGGCCTGAAGCGAAGCACCGGTTGCGGAATTTGAGCGCACGGTCGGGCGAAGGCGCGAACGGGCGGAAATAGGTTAAGGACCATTCACCATCATGGTTGAACTTGAAATAGACGGCAAGAAGGTCGAGGTGCCCGAAGGCAGCATGGTGATCCAGGCTGCGCACAAGGCGGATACGTACATTCCTCACTTCTGCTATCACAAGAAACTGTCGGTCGCGGCCAACTGCCGGATGTGTCTCGTCGAAGTCGAGAAGATGCCGAAGGCCGTGCCTGCCTGCGCGACGCCCGTGTCGGCAGGCATGATCGTGCGCACGCAGTCCGACAAGGCCGTGAAGGCGCAGCAGTCGGTGATGGAATTTCTCCTCATCAACCATCCGCTCGACTGCCCGATCTGCGATCAGGGCGGCGAATGCCAGCTGCAGGATCTGGCGGTCGGTTACGGCAAGTCGTCGTCGCGCTACTCGGAAGAAAAGCGCGTGGTGTTCCACAAGAACGTGGGCCCGCTGATCTCGATGGAAGAAATGTCGCGCTGCATCCACTGCACGCGCTGCGTCCGCTTCGGCCAGGAAATCGCCGGCGTGATGGAGCTCGGCATGCTGGGTCGCGGCGAGCACTCGGAAATCACGACGTTCGTCGGCAAGACGGTCGACTCCGAACTGTCGGGCAACATGATCGACCTGTGCCCGGTCGGCGCGCTGACCAGCAAGCCGTTCCGCTACAGCGCCCGTACGTGGGAACTGTCGCGCCGCAAGTCGGTGAGCCCGCACGATTCAGTCGGCGCGAACCTCGTCGTGCAGGTGAAGAACAACCGCGTGATGCGCGTGTTGCCGTTCGAGAACGAAACGATCAACGAATGCTGGATCTCGGACAAGGATCGCTTCTCGTACGAAGGCCTGAACAGTGAAGAGCGCCTGACGAAGCCGATGCTGAAGCAGGGCGGCCAGTGGATCGAGACCGACTGGCAGACCGCGCTCGAATATGTCGCGAAGGGCCTGAAGGGCATCGCCGCGGATCACGGCGCGAACGCGCTGGCGATGCTCGCGAGCGCGCACAGCACCGCTGAAGAGCTGTTCCTCGTTAAGCAGCTCGCCAGCGAACTGAAAACGCCGAACGTCGACTTCCGTCTGCGGCAGCAGGATTTCTCGGCGCCGGTCCAGGGCGCACCGTGGCTCGGCATGCCGATCACCGATCTGTCGAGCGTGGATGCCGCGTTCGTCGTCGGTTCGTTCCTGCGCCGCGACCACCCGCTGTTCGCCGCACGCCTGCGCCAGGCCGCGAAGAACGGCGCGAAGCTGCACTTCCTGCACGCGACCGCCGACGACTCGCTGATCCCGACCGCGCAGCGCATCGTCGCCGCGCCGTCGGCATGGCTCGACGAGCTGGCCGGCATCGCCGCGGCCGTCGCGCAACTGCGCGGCGTCGCGCTGCCCGACACGCTCGCGGGCGTCACGGCATCGCCGGCTGCGCAAGCGGTCGCCCAGTCGCTCGCGAACGGCGAACGCCGCGCGGTGCTGCTCGGCAACGTCGCGGTCCGTCATCCGGAATTCGCGAAGCTGCACGCGGTCGCCCAATGGATCGCCGACAACACCGGCGCGACGTTCGGCTTCCTCACGGAAGCGGCGAACACGGTCGGTGCGCACGTCGTCGGCGCGCTGCCGGGCGAAGGCGGCCTGAATGCACGCGAAGCGTTTGCACAGCCGCGCAAGGGCTACGTGCTGCTGAACGTCGAACCGGAATTCGACACGGCCGATCCGGCGCAGGCGCTTGCCGCGCTGAACCAGGCTGAAATGGTCGTCGTGATGTCGCCGTTCAAGCACGGCCTCGATTACGCCGACGTGCTGCTGCCGATCGCGCCGTTCACGGAAACGTCCGGCACGTTCGTCAACGCAGAAGGCACCGTGCAGAGCTTCAACGGCGTCGTGCGCCCGCTCGGCGACACGCGTCCGGCATGGAAGGTGCTGCGCGTGCTCGGCAGCCTGCTCGGCCTGCCGAACTTCGAATACGAGACGGCGGAAGAAGTGCGTCTCGCGGCGCTCGGCGACGCAGGCGTCGCGGGCCGCCTGTCGAACCAGACGTCGGTCGCTCCGGCGCGCGTCGCGGCGAATGCCGCGAACGGCGGCTTCGAGCGCCTGGCCGATGTGCCGATCTATCACGCCGACGTGCTGGTGCGCCGCGCAGGTGCGCTGCACCTGACGGCTGCCGCGAAGGCAGCGAATGCCGCAGCCCTGCCGGCCGCGCTGTTCGACAAGCTGGGCTTGAAGGAAGGCGACGCAGTGCGCGTGCGCCAGGGCGAGCGTGCGGTGCAGTTGCCGGCCGTGCGCGACGCGAATCTTGCGGAGACGGTCGTTCGCGTGTCGGCGGCGACGCCTGCCGGCGCAGCGCTCGGCAGCCTGTCCGGTGAACTGGTGGTGGAGAAGGCGTAAATGAGCTTGTTCGATACGATCAACGCGGGCGGAGCCCAGCTTCTCGGCGTCGCGTGGCCGACGGTGTGGGCCGTCGTGCGCATCCTCGTCGTCGCCGTCGTGATCCTGCTGTGCGTCGCGTACCTGATTCTGTGGGAACGCAAGCTGATCGGCTGGATGCACGTGCGTCTCGGCCCGAACCGCGTCGGCCCCGGCGGCCTGCTGCAGCCGATCGCCGACGTGCTGAAGCTGCTGCTGAAGGAAGTGATTCAGCCGAGCGCCGCCAGCCGTTGGCTGTACCTGATCGCGCCGGTCATGACCGTCGTGCCGGCGTTCGCCGTGTGGGCGGTGATCCCGTTCCAGGCCGAAGCCGTGCTCGCGAACGTGAACGCAGGCCTGCTGTATGCGATGGCGATCTCGTCGATCGGCGTGTACGCGGTGATTCTCGCCGGCTGGGCGTCGAACTCGAAGTACGCGTTTCTCGGCGCGATGCGCGCTGCGGCGCAGATGGTGTCGTACGAAATCTCGATGGGCTTCGCGCTGGTGCTCGTGCTGATGACGGCCGGCAGCCTGAACCTGTCGGAAATCGTCGGCTCGCAACAGCACGGCTTCTTCGCCGGCCACGGCGTGAACTTCCTGTCGTGGAACTGGCTGCCGCTGCTGCCGGCCTTCGTGGTCTACTTCGTGTCCGGCATCGCCGAAACGAACCGTCACCCGTTCGACGTGGTGGAAGGGGAGTCGGAGATCGTCGCAGGTCACATGATCGATTACTCGGGCATGGCGTTCGCGCTGTTCTTCCTCGCCGAGTACATCAACATGATCGTGATCTCGGCGCTGGCCGCGACGCTGTTCCTCGGCGGCTGGGACGCACCGTTCGAATTCCTGTCGTTCATTCCGGGCATCTTCTGGCTGGTGCTGAAGGTATTCGCGCTGCTGTCGGTGTTCATCTGGGTGCGCGCGACGTTCCCGCGCTACCGTTACGACCAGATCATGCGTCTGGGCTGGAAGGTGTTCCTGCCCGTCACGGTGATCTGGGTGGTCGTGGTCGGCTTCTGGATGATGTCGCCGCTCAACATCTGGGTGAAGTAAAGATCGGACGAAATCATGACGGCAATCCAACACTTCTTTAAGACCTTCTTCCTGACGGAGCTGCTGAAGGGGCTCGCGCTGACCGGTCGTTACACGTTCAAGCGCAAGTTCACCGTGCAGTTCCCGGAAGAAAAGACCCCGATTTCGCCGCGTTTCCGCGGGCTGCATGCGCTGCGCCGCTATGAAAACGGCGAAGAGCGCTGCATCGCGTGCAAACTCTGCGAGGCAGTGTGCCCCGCGATGGCGATCACGATCGAATCGGAAACGCGCGCGGACAACACGCGCCGCACGACGCGCTACGACATCGACCTGACGAAGTGCATCTTCTGTGGTTTCTGCGAGGAAAGCTGCCCGGTCGATTCGATCGTCGAGACGCAGATTCTCGAGTACCACGGCGAAAAGCGCGGCGACCTGTATTTCACGAAGGAAATGCTGCTCGCGGTGGGCGATCGCTACGAGAAGGACATCGCCGCGGCGAAGGCCGCCGACGCGCCGTATCGTTGATTGTGTTTGCAGTGCCGGCCCGGCAGGAACGGGCCGAGCCGCCGCGACGGGTGCGGCACGCGAGAGCGTCCCGCAAGCCGCGCCTGACTATGGCCTAACGATGAACCGGTAATCATGGAATTCACGACCGTACTGTTCTACATCTTCGCGCTGCTCCTGGTGGTATCAGGGCTGAAGGTGATCACTTCGCGCAACCCGGTGGCGTCTGCGCTTTTCCTTGTGCTGGCGTTCTTCAACGCCGCCGCGATCTGGATGCTGCTGGAAGCGGAGTTCCTCGCGATCCTGCTGGTGCTGGTGTACGTGGGCGCCGTGATGGTGCTGTTCCTGTTCGTCGTGATGATGCTGGACATCAACATCGATTACCTGCGCCGCGACTTCAAGCGCTTCGTACCGATGGCGACCGTCGTCGGCGCGATCATCGTGGTCGAGACCGCGCTGATCCTGTGGCGCGGCTACGGCGACACGCACACGGTGCACGCGATGGCGACGGGCGCGATGGCCGACTGGTCGAACACGCGCCTGATCGGCAAGGTGATTTACACCGACTACATCTTCGCGTTTGAAATCGCAGGCCTGGTGCTGCTGGTCGCGATCATCGCCGCGATCGGGCTGACTGAGCGCAAGGGCAAGGACAGCAAGCGGCAGCGCGTGTCGGATCAGGTCAAGGTGCGCCGCGACGACCGCGTGCGCCTCGTGAAGATGGAAGCGGAAAAGCCGCAGCCGGAAACGGCGCAGAGCGAAGCCGGTACGAGCACCAACGGCTAAGCGGAGGAAAAGAAAACCATGCTGACTCTTGCTCATTACCTTGTGCTCGGCGCGATCCTCTTTGCGATCGCGATCGTCGGGATCTTCCTGAACCGCCGCAACATCATCATCATCCTGATGGCGATCGAACTGATGCTGCTGGCGGTGAACACCAACTTCGTCGCTTTTTCGCACTACCTCGGCGATGTGCACGGCCAGATATTCGTGTTCTTCGTGCTGACCGTCGCCGCAGCGGAAGCCGCGATCGGCCTCGCGATTCTGGTGACCCTGTTCCGTAAGCTCGACACGATCAATGTCGAGGATCTCGATCAGCTCAAAGGTTAATTTCAGGCAACGCTGTTATGTCAACGACACTCAATGAAAACCTGCTGCTGGCGATTCCGCTCGCTCCGCTGGCCGGCTCGCTGATTGCGGGGCTGTTCGGGAACGCAGTCGGGCGCAAGGGCGCACACCGGATCACGATCCTCGGCGTATTGATCGCGTTCCTCCTGTCGGCGAAAGTCTTCCTCGACGTGATGGGCGGCGCGAGCTTCAACGCGACCGTCTACGAATGGATGAACGTCGGTTCGCTGAAACTCGAAGTCGGCTTCCTCGTCGATTCGCTGACCGCGATGATGATGGTCGTCGTGACCTTCGTCTCGCTGATGGTGCACGTGTACACGATCGGCTACATGTCGGAAGAAGACGGCTACCAGCGCTTCTTCTCGTACATCTCGCTGTTCACGTTCTCGATGCTGATGCTCGTGATGAGCAACAACTTCCTGCAGCTGTTCTTCGGCTGGGAAGCGGTGGGTCTGGTGTCGTACCTGCTGATCGGCTTCTACTTCACGCGTGAGAGCGCGATCTACGCGAACATGAAGGCGTTCCTCGTGAACCGCGTGGGCGACTTCGGCTTCCTGCTGGGCATCGGCCTGCTGCTGGCGTTCGCGGGTTCGATGAACTACGGCGAAGTGTTCGCGAAGCGTGCCGAGCTCGCAAGCCTGCACTTCCCGGGCACCGACTGGGGCTTGCTGACCGTCGCCTGCATCTGCCTGTTCATCGGCGCGATGGGTAAATCGGCGCAGTTCCCGCTGCACGTCTGGCTGCCCGACTCGATGGAAGGCCCGACCCCGATCTCCGCGCTGATTCACGCGGCGACGATGGTGACGGCCGGCATCTTCATGGTGTCGCGCATGTCGCCGCTGTTCGAGCTGTCGGATACCGCGCTGTCGTTCATCACGGTGATCGGCGCGATCACGGCGCTCTTCATGGGCTTCCTCGGTATCGTCCAGAACGACATCAAGCGCGTGGTTGCGTATTCGACGCTGTCGCAGCTCGGCTACATGACCGTCGCGCTCGGCGTGTCCGCTTACCCGGTCGCCGTGTTCCACCTGATGACGCACGCGTTCTTCAAGGCGCTGCTGTTCCTTGGCGCCGGTTCGGTGATCATGGGCATGCACCACGACCAGGACATGCGCAACATGGGTGGCCTGCGCAAGTACATGCCGATCACGTGGATCACGTCGCTCGTCGGTTCGCTGGCGCTGATCGGTACGCCGTTCTTCTCCGGCTTCTACTCGAAAGACTCGATCATCGACGCGGTGAAGCTGTCGCACCTGCCGGGTTCGGGCTTCGCATACTTCGCGGTTGTCGCGAGCGTGTTCGTCACGGCGCTCTACTCGTTCCGCATGTACTTCCTGGTGTTCCACGGCGAAGAGCGCTTCCGCAAGCCGAAGCATCCTGAATCGCCGATGGGCATGGCGGCCGCGCACGGCCACGACGATCACGGCCATGGCCACGGTCATGACGACCACGCGCACGAGCCGCACGAGACCCCGTGGGTCGTGTGGGTGCCGCTGGTCCTGCTGGCCATTCCGTCGGTGATCATCGGTGCGATCGCGATTGGCCCGATGCTGTTCGGCGACTTCTTCCAGCACGGCGTCGCGTTCGACAAGGTGATCTTCATCGGTGAAAACCATCCGGCCCTGGCCGAGATGGCCGAAGAGTTCCACGGCTGGGTGGGCATGGGCCTGCACTCGGTGTCGGGCCTGCCGGTATGGCTGGCGCTCGCCGGTGTCGTCGTTGCGTGGTTTCTGTACCTGAAGCGTCCGGAGCTGCCGGCGTCGATCCGCCGCGCGTTCGGTCCGATCTACACGCTGCTGGACAACAAGTACTACATGGACAAGATCAACGAAGTGGTGTTCGCCCGTGGTTCGGTGGCGATCGGCCGCGGCCTGTGGAAGGAAGGCGACGTCGTCGTGATCGACGGTCTCGTCAACGGCAGCGCGCGGTTCATCGGCTGGTTCGCCGGCGTGATCCGCTTCCTCCAATCCGGTTACATCTATCACTACGCGTTCGCCATGATCATCGGCATGCTGGGGCTCCTGACCCTGTTTGTAACGCTCGGCGGCAAATAAGGCGGGGGGACAACACTAATGCACGCTTTTCCGATTCTCAGTACCGCGATCTGGTTGCCGATCGTTTTCGGCCTCCTCGTGCTCGCGGTGGGTAACGACAAAAATCCGGGGACGGCCCGCTGGGTCGCGCTGATCGGTTCGCTGCTCGGTCTCGCGGTCACGATTCCGCTGATCACGGGCTTCGACTCGAGCACGGCTGCGCTGCAGTTCGTCGAACAGTCGACCTGGATCGAGCGCTTCAACATCGCGTATCACCTCGGCGTCGACGGCATCTCGATGTGGTTCGTCGTGCTGACCGCGCTGATCACGGTGATCGTCGTGATCGCCGCGTGGGAAGTGATCACCGAGAACGTCGCGCAGTACCTCGCGGCGTTCCTGATCCTGTCCGGGATCATGATCGGCGTGTTCTCGGCGGCCGACGGCCTGCTGTTCTACGTGTTCTTCGAGGCGACCCTGATCCCGATGTACATCATCATCGGCGTGTGGGGCGGCCCGAACCGCGTGTACGCGGCGTTCAAGTTCTTCCTGTACACGCTGGCCGGCTCGCTGCTGATGCTGGTCGCGCTGATCTACCTGTACACGCAGACGCATTCGTTCGACCTCGCGACGTGGCAGAACGCCAAGATCGCGATGACGCCGCAGATCCTGTTGTTCATTGCATTCTTCCTCGCGTTCGCGGTGAAGGTGCCGATGTGGCCGGTGCACACCTGGCTGCCGGACGCGCACGTGGAAGCGCCGACGGGCGGCTCGGTCGTGCTGGCGGCAATCATGCTGAAGCTCGGCGCGTACGGTTTCCTGCGTTTCTCGCTGCCGATCACGCCTGACGCAAGCCACTTCCTGGCACCTGTCGTGATCACGTTGTCGCTGATCGCGGTGATCTATATCGGCCTCGTCGCGATGGTGCAGGCCGACATGAAGAAGCTGGTCGCGTATTCGTCGATCGCGCACATGGGCTTCGTCACGCTCGGCTTCTTCATCTTCAACCAGCTCGGCGTCGAAGGCGCGATCGTCCAGATGATCTCGCACGGCTTCGTGTCGGGCGCGATGTTCCTGTGCATCGGCGTGCTGTACGACCGCGTGCACTCGCGCCAGATCGCCGATTACGGCGGCGTCGTGAACGTGATGCCGAAGTTCGCGGCATTTGCGATGCTGTTCTCGATGGCCAACTGCGGCCTGCCGGGTACCTCGGGTTTCGTCGGCGAGTTCATGGTGATTCTCGCGGCTGTCCAGTACAACTTCTGGATCGCATTCGGCGCGGCATTCACGCTGATCCTCGGCGCCGCCTACACGCTGTGGATGTACAAGCGCGTGTACTTCGGCGCGGTCGCGAACGATCACGTTGCAAAGCTGAAGGACATCGGCCGTCGCGAATTCGTGATGCTGGCCGTGCTCGCCGCGTTCACGCTGCTGATGGGTCTGTATCCGAAGCCTTTCACCGACGTGATGCACGTTTCCGTGGAAAACCTCCTCTCCCACGTCGCGCAGTCCAAGCTGCCGCTGGCCCAGTAATCGCGAGCGGAGGAAATCAAGATCATGAACGCTCCTATGAATGTCCTGTTGCCTGACGCGCTGGTGATGGTCGCCGTCGTCGTCGCATGGCTGAACGACACCTTTACCGGTGCTGCTGGCCGCCGCCTGACCTATCTGATCGCGGTGGTTTCGTCGGTCGTTGCCGGCGTGTGGTTCGCGGTGCAGGCGCTGGACCCGCAGCAGTATTACTTCTTCTCGCGGATGGTCGTCGTCGACTCGTTCGCGAGCATGATGAAGGCCGTCGTGTCGCTCGGCTTCGCGGTCTCGCTCGTCTATTCGCGCAAGTACCTCGAAGACCGCGACATGTTCCGCGGCGACGTGTTCCTGCTGGGCATGTTCTCGCTGCTCGGTCAACTGGTGATGGTGTCGGGCAACAACTTCCTGACGCTGTACCTCGGCCTCGAACTGATGTCGCTGTCGCTGTACGCCGTCATCGCGCTGCGCCGCGATGTCGCTCAGTCGAGCGAAGCCGCGATGAAGTACTACGTGCTGGGCGCGCTCGCGTCGGGCTTCGTGCTGTACGGCATTTCGATGCTCTACGGCGCGACCGGCTCGCTTGAGCTGGGCGAGGTGTACAAGGCGGTCGGCGGCAACACCGACGCGGCCGTGCTGATGTTCGGCGTGGTCTTCATCGTCGCCGGTATCGCGTTCAAGCTCGGCGCCGTGCCGTTCCACATGTGGGTGCCGGATGTCTACCAGGGCGCACCGACCGCGATGACACTGTTCGTCGGCGGCGGCCCGAAGGTTGCCGCGTTCGCGTGGGGCCTGCGCTTCCTTGTGATGGGCCTGCTGCCGCTCGCTCAGAACTGGCAGACCGCGCTCGTGATCCTCGCCGCGCTGTCGCTGATCGTGGGTAACATCACCGGTATCGTCCAGCGCAACATCAAGCGGATGCTCGCGTACTCGGCGATCTCGAACATGGGCTTCGTGCTGCTCGGCCTGCTCGCCGGCATCGTGAAGGGCGACGCGGCCGCACCGGCGAACGCGTACAGCTCGGCGATGTTCTACGCGATCGTCTACCTGATCACGACGCTCGGCTCGTTCGGCGTGGTGATGCTGCTCGCACGCCGCGATTTCGAAGCGGAAACGATCGACGACTTCAAGGGCCTTAACAAGCGCAGCCCGGTGTTCGCGTTCGTGATGATGGTCATGATGTTCTCGCTGGCCGGTATCCCGCCGACCGTTGGCTTCTACGCGAAGCTCGCGGTGCTCGAGGCGACCGTCAACGCGGGTCTCACGTGGCTGGCCGTGCTGGCCGTGATCACGTCGCTGTTCGGCGCGTTCTACTACCTGCGCATCGTCAAGCTGATGTACTTCGATGCCCCGCAGGACGCGACTCCGGTCACCGGCGATTTCTGCAAGCGCACGATCCTCGTGCTGAACGGTATTGCAGTCGTGGTGCTCGGCCTGATCCCGAGCCCGCTGCTGACGGCCTGCCTGCAGGCGATCCGTCACACGCTGCCGCTGTAATGTCGGCAGCCGGCTGGTTCATCGTGCTGTTGGCGCTCGTATGCGCCAACGTACCGTTCCTGAACCAACGCCTTTTCGCCGTCGTGCCGATCGGTGCGACGAAGAAGAACGCGTGGGTTCGGATCGGCGAACTGATCGTGCTGTATTTCGTCGTCGGTGCGCTCGGCTTCTGGCTCGAGTCGCGCGCCGGCAACCGCTTCGAACAGGGCTGGCAGTTCTACGCGATCACGTTCAGTCTCTTCGTTGTATTCGCGTTTCCCGGCTTCACGTTCCAGTATCTCGTCAAACGACGCTGACGGCTTCGGCCGTCGCGTGCTCATTCCTCCGGAGCCCGCCGATGGCCGAACTACCCAATCACGACGCCGCACTGACCGAAACCTGCCTCGAGAGCGAGGCGATTTTCGACGGCTCGTTCCTCAAGCTGAAGCGCGATACCGTTCGTTTGCCCGACGGCAAGCAGGCCACGCGCGAATACGTCCAGCACCCCGGCGCGGTGATGGTGATCCCGCTGTTCGACGACGGCCGCGTGCTGATGGAAAGCCAGTATCGCTATCCGATCGGCAAGGTCATGGCCGAATTCCCTGCCGGCAAACTTGATCCGAACGAGGGCGCGCTCGCCTGCGCGGTGCGCGAACTGCGCGAGGAAACCGGCTACACGGCGCGCGAATACGTGTTCCTTGCCCGGATTCACCCGATCATTTCCTATTCGACCGAATTCATCGACCTGTATCTCGCGCGCGGCCTGACGGCCGGCGAGCGTAAGCTCGACGAAGGCGAATTCCTCGAAACCTTCACGGCGACGCTGCCCGACCTGCAGGAGTGGGTGCGCACAGGCCAGATCACTGACGTGAAGACGATCATCGGCGCAATGTGGCTCGACAAGGTGCTGTCCGGCACCTGGCCGCTCGGCCCGGTCGAGAAGCCCTGACGGCGCGTCAGCGGCGAGTGGGGCGCCGCGTTACAATTCTGTGACGCGGCCGCTGTCCGGCCGCGCGATCCTCGTTTAGCACGATCGTTCACAAAAGCGCGTTTTGCGCTACACTCGCCACACGCCCTGATTCAGCATGAAGGTCCTCGATTTACAGTGCCCGCACGGTCATCGGTTCGAAGGCTGGTTCGCTTCCGCCGATGAGTTCGAAGCGCAGTTGTCCCGCAAGCTGGTCGAATGTCCGGTGTGCGGGACGACCGAGATCAACCGGATGCCGTCGGCGCCGCGCCTTAACCTGTCGGGTGCGACGCAGGCGCCGCCGGCCGATCCGCGTGCGTTGCAGGCGCAGGTGATGCGCGCACTGCGCGAGGTGCTGGAGAAGACCGAGAACGTGGGCGAGCGCTTCGCCGAGGAAGCGCGGCGCATTCATTACAACGAGGCGCCGGCGCGCAGCATTCGTGGCGTCACGACGCCGGAGGATGCGCAATCCTTGGTCGAAGAAGGCATCGACGTGATGCCGCTACCGATTCCTGCCGCGCTGAAAGAACCGCTGCAATGACGTACGCAGTGTGTCCTTGCCGGGCCGGACGGCCGCGGCCAGGAGACACTGCGCATGGATCTGGATTACTCCCCCGCCGACGACGCGTTCCGCGTCGACGTCCGCGTCTGGCTCGAGGCCAACCTGCCTCATGCACTGCGCGCCAAGGTACTCGATCACAAACGACTAGACCGCGAGGATTTCGCGAGCTGGCACCGGATTCTCGGCCAGCGCGGCTGGTCCGCGCCCGCGTGGCCGGCCGAATATGGCGGTCCGGAATGGAACGCGACGCAGCGCCACATCTGGGATGAGGAGTGCGCACGCATCGGCGCGCCGACCGTGCTGCCGTTCGGCGTATCGATGGTCGCGCCGGTGCTGATGAAATACGGCAGCGAAGCGCAGAAGCGCCACTATCTGCCGCGCATTCTCGACGGTACCGACTGGTGGTGCCAGGGGTATTCGGAGCCGGGCTCCGGGTCGGATCTCGCATCGCTGCGCACGCGTGCCGAGCGTCATGGCGACCACTACGTCGTCAACGGCCAGAAGACCTGGACGACGCTGGGTCAGTACGCGGACATGATGTTCTGTCTCGTGCGCACCGATCCGGCGGCGAAGAAACAGGAGGGCATCTCGTTCCTGCTGATCGACATGAAGACGCCTGGCATCACGGTGCGCCCGATCATCACGCTCGACGAGGATCACGAAGTCAACGAGGTGTTCTTCGAGGACGTGAAGGTGCCCGTCGAGAATCTCGTCGGCGATGAAAACCGCGGCTGGACTTACGCGAAATACCTGTTGGGCCACGAGCGCACCGGCATCGCACGCGTCGGCGCGTCGAAGCGCGAGCTCGCATTCCTGAAACGCGTGGCGTCGAACCAGCGCAAGAACGGCAAGCCGTTGCTCGCCGATCCCGTGTTTGCCGCGAAGGTTGCCGCGCTCGAAGTTGAGCTGATGGCGCTGGAGGTGACGGTGCTGCGTGTCGTGAGCCGCGAGACGAGTGGCAAGGGGCCGGGCCCCGAGGCATCAATGTTGAAGATCAAGGGCACCGAGGTGCAGCAGGCGCTTACCGAGCTGATGTTCGAGGCGATCGGGCCGCTCGCCGCGCCGTTCGACGTTCCGTTCCTCGAGGGCGAACGTGAACACAGCAGCGCGGGCGACGATGATGCCGCGCCGCTCGCGGCCTACTACTTCAATTACCGGAAGACGTCGATCTACGGTGGTTCGAACGAGATTCAGAAGAACATCATCGCGCAGATGATCCTGGGGCTGTGATCAGGGAACGGAGACAACCATGGATTTCAGCTTTACCGATGAGCAGCAACAGTTTGCCGACGCGCTGCGTCGTTATCTCGGCGAGCAATACGGTTTCGACGCACGCCAGGGCATCGTGCGAAGCGATGCCGGCGTGTCGGACGCGCAATGGAGCGCATTCGCGGAGCTGGGCCTGACCGCGCTGCCCGTGCCGGATGCACAGGGCGGTTTCGGCGGCGGCCCGGTCGACATGCTGGTCGCGATGCAGGAGCTCGGCCGTGCACTCGTGGTCGAGCCGTACTGGGCGACGGCGGTCGGCATCGAGGCGCTGCGTGTCGCCGGGTCCGGCACGGGTGACGATGCTGCGCTGCTGGAAGCGGTCGCACAAGGGCAGAAGCGCCTGGCCGTTGCGTTCCACGAACCGCGGGCGCGCTACGACCTGTACGCACTCGATACACACGCGCGTGAGCAGGGCGGCACGTACCGACTGACCGGAACCAAGTCGGTCGTTCAGCACGGCGCCCAGGCGCATGCGTGGATCGTACCCGCTCGGGTAGACGGCGGCGGCATCGGCCTGTTCGTCGTCGAGCGCGATGCCGCGGGGGCGAAACTCGTCGACTACCGGACGATCGACGGCCAGCGCGCTGCGACGATCGAGCTGCGTGACACGCCTGCGCGGCAGCTGACGGGCGGCGCACGCGATGCGGCCGCACTCGAGCAGATTGCCGATTACGCGACCTTCCTGCTTTGCGCGGAAGCGGTCGGTGCACTCGACGAGCTGAACCGCGTGACGGTCGAATACACGAAGACGCGCGAACAGTTCGGCGTACCGATTGCACGTTTCCAGGCACTGCAGCACCGGATGGTCGACATGCTGATTCATGCGGAGCAGGCGCGCTCGCTGACTTACCTGGCTGCGGTGCGTTACGCGGGCGGCGATGCCGATGCCCGTCGCAAGGCGGTGTCGGCCGCGAAGGCGCGGGTCGGCGCGGCCGCACGCTTCGTCGGGCAGCAGGCGGTGCAACTACACGGCGGCATGGGCGTGACCAATGAGGTAGCCGCCGCACACCTGTTCAAGCGGCTGTCGATCATCGAGACGACACTCGGCGACACCGATCATCATCTTGCGCGCATTGCGGCCCTGCCGGATTTCGCGCAAACCGACGCGGCATGACGGCGGCGCGTGAGCGCGCCAGAGGAGATAGACAGTGGGTATCAGTTACGAAGATCTGGAAGTCGGCAGTACGACCGAAATCGGCCGCTATACGTTCGAATCGGACGACATCAAGGCGTTCGCGCTACGCTACGATCCGCAACCGTTCCACCTCGACGAAGCGGCCGGCAAGGCATCGCCGTTCGGTGGACTGGTTGCGAGCGGCTGGCATACGTGTTCGGTGTTCATGAGCCTGCTCATCAAGAAGCTGGGGCCGGATTCGACCAGCATGGGCTCGCCCGGCATCGACTCGATCCGCTGGCTAAAGCCCGTGCGTGCCGGCGACACGATCACGATGTACCAGAAGGTCCACGACAAGCGCGTGTCGGCGAGCAAGCCCGATCGCGGCATCGTGTCGACGGAGTGGATCGGCGTCAACGGTGCCGGCGACACGGTGATCACCGTGCATACCAAGGTGATCTTCGGACTGCGTCATCCGCAAGGGGTAGGCGCATGACGGACGTGACAGTGCCACTTATCGCGTCGGCGCAAGCGCTGCACGAGCGGGTCGGCGCGGAGCCGCTCGCGAGCGGCTGGGTCGAGATCGACCAGCGTCGCGTCGATAGTTTTGCCGACGCCACCGGCGATCATCAGTGGATTCACGTCGATCCCGAGCGGGCGCGGCGCGAGTCGCCGTTCGGCGGCCCGATCGCGCACGGATTCCTGACGCTGTCGCTGATTCCCGCGCTGATGACCGATGCGATGCGCTTCGAGCAGAAGATGGGCGTGAACTACGGACTGAACCGCGTGCGATTCCTGAAGCCGGTGCCGGTCGGCGCACGCGTGCGCGCGCTGTTCGCGGTGAAGGAAGCCGCAGAGGCCGCTCAGGGCGGCGTGCAGGTGACGTGGTCTGTGTCGATGCAGGTCGAGCGTCCGGACGTGCCGTTGCTCGTTTGCGCGGCGGAATTCATTACGCTGCACTATTTCTGATGCGCGCGGCGGCGTCGATGGATGCCGCCGCGTCGCTTGTTGCGTGGTTCGTCAGTGCTTTGCGTATTGCGTCGCACCGAACAGCATTTCGCGCGCCTTGTCGTCCTGCAGCGGCTTGCGCAGCGATGCGAGTACTTCGACGCCGCGCTGCACGGCCGGACGCGCGGCAATCGTTTCGTGCCAGCGCCTCACGTTTGGCAGTTCGTCGAGCGCGATGCCCTGATTCTGCCACGAGCGCGTCCACGGGAACGTCGCAATGTCCGCGATCGTGTACGTGTCGCCGGCGAGAAATTCGGATTCGCCGAGACGCTTTTCCATCACGTTGTACAGGCGCTTCGCTTCGTTCGTGTAGCGATTGACCGCGTACTCGATCTTCTCCGGCGCATACAGCCGGAAGTGATGCGCCTGCCCGAGCATCGGGCCGACGCCGCCCATCTGAAACATCAGCCATTCGAGCGTCGCGTAGCGCTCGGCCGGCTCGGTCGGCAGGAACTTGCCGGTCTTTTCCGCCAGGTACACGAGGATCGCGCCCGATTCGAACAGCGAGATCGGCTTGCCGCCGGGGCCGTCCGAGTCGACGATCGCGGGGATCTTGTTGTTCGGGCTGATCTTCAGGAATTCGGGCTTGAACTGGTCGCCCGCACCGATATCGACCGGATGCGCACGATACGCGAGGCCCGTTTCCTCGAGCATGATGTGTACCTTGTGGCCGTTCGGGGTCGCCCAGCTGTAGACGTCGATCATCGTCAACTCCTTTATTGCATGCGCGAAAACGGCGCCGGCGGGGCGCCGCGACAGGCGGTCATTAGAGCATGGATCGATGCGGGCTGCAGGCGACGGAAACGTGCGGTCGCGCGCCTGCGCGTGCATGGCGTTGCGGCGACCGAAACGCTGCTGTAACGGCGAGGGCTTGCGTATCAGCGCTTGTAGTGCGGTTGGCGTTTCTCGAGGAATGCGGTAATCCCTTCGAATGCGTCCGCATGATGCAACGATGCGACGAAGTGATCGCGCTCGGTGTCCAGATGCGCATCGAGCGGCTGTGCGGCCGCATCGTCGAGCAGCGACTTGATGCGCGTGAGCGCGTTCGGCGAGATGCCGGCGAGCGAGTCGGCCCACGCGAGCGCGTCGGACAGCGCGGCACCGGGCACGGCGAGCCGATTGACGACGCCGAGCGCATGCAGGCGGTCGGCCGCGACGGGCTTGCCCTCGAACAGGATTTCGGCGGCGAGCGCACGCGGCAGTGCGCGCGAGAGGAACCACGAGCCGCCGCCGTCGGGCGTGAGGCCGACACGCGCGTACGACATCACGAACTTCGCGTCGTGCGCGGCAACGACCAGGTCGCACGCGAGCGCGAGCGAAAAGCCCGCGCCGGCCGCCGCACCTTCGACTGCCGCGATCACGGGCTTGGTCGCTGCGCGGATCGCCGTGATCCACGCGGCGAGTTGATCGATGCTGTCGGCCTGATAGGACGGATCCTTCGAGCGGTTATCGAGCAGCCGGTTCAGGTTGCCGCCCGCGCAAAAGAAGCGATCGGCACCCGTGAGCACGACCGCGCGAATGGCGGGGTCGCGCTCGGCGGTGGCGAGCGCCTCGACGCCGGCCGCATACATGTCGGGATGCAGCGCGTTGCGTGCGCCGGGATTGGACAGCGTGAGGACGAGCGTCGATTCGCTCTCGGGCGGACGCGAGGCCAGCAGTTCAGCACTCATGCGAGTGTGTCTCCATCGGATGGCGAGGCTGCGGCACCGCATGCTACGCGGGCGCATGCGCATACCCGTGAGGGTGCTGCCGCAGCGGATGCGTTGTTGTCGTGACAGACGCGAAACTGCTTTAGACTAGCACGAACGTGCTTTTCAGCGCGACGCATCCCGATGCCGCCGGCATCGCCGCGGCCGCGCTTCAGCAACGAAGGAGACTCCGATGCTACAGCTGTGCGGTATTCCGTTGTCCAACTATTACAACAAGGTGAAGTTCGTCCTGCTCGAACATGACATCCCGTTCGAGGAAATGGCATGCAGCCTGCCGATCAGCGATCCGGCACTGCTCGCCGATTCGCCGCTCGGCAAGATTCCGTTCTTGAAGACGGAAGAGGGCGCGCTGTTCGAATCGCAGGTGATCATCGAATATCTGGCGGCGCGTTATCCCGACAAGGCCATTTTCCCGGCCGGACCGTTCGCGGCCGCGAAGGTGCGTGAACTCGTCGAGACGCTCGAGCTGTATCTCGAATGGACCACGCGCGAGGTCTATACGGAAGCGTTTTTCGGCGGCAAGGTCAGCGACGGGACGAAGGCGCACGTCGAGAAGCGCCTGCCGCGCTCGATCAATGCGTTCAAGCGGATGACGCAGTTCTCGCCCTACGTGCTCGGCGACACGTTCAGTCTTGCGGACATTGCCGCGACGATTCATCTGCCGGTGATCGGCATGGCGACGAAGGCCATCTTCGGTCGCGATTTCCTGCTTGATGCCGGCATTGACTGGAAGGCGCACGCGAAGCTGGTCGGTGAGCGGCCGGCCGCGCAGCGCGTGGCGGCTGATCGCAAGGCCTACGTCGAGGCGACGAGCGCTGCGCGTTCGTAAGCGCGGCGTGGGCGCGGTGTCGTACCGCGCCCGGCCGCCCATGCAGGACTTACAGGCGTGCGAGCCGTTCGAGTGCGGATGCCAGCGTGCTTTCCTGTTTCGCGAAGCAGAAGCGCACGACGCCCGATTCGCGCGGTTCGTGATAGAACGCCGACACAGGAATCGCCGCCACGCCGATCTCCGACGTGAGCCACTTCGAGAATTCCGCTTCGGGCAGGTCGCTGATCGCCGAATAGTCGACGCACTGGAAGTACGTGCCGGGGCATGGCAGCAGCTTGAAGCGCGTGCGCTCGAGGCCGGCGCGGAAGAAGTCGCGCTTCTTCTGGTAGAAGTCGGGCAGTGTCAGGTACGGTGCCGGATCGCGCAGGTAGTCGGCGAGCCCGACCTGCATCGGTGTGTTCACCGTGAACACGTTGAACTGATGGACCTTGCGGAACTCCGCGGTCAGCGCGGCAGGCGCCGCGACGTAGCCAACCTTCCAGCCCGTCACATGGTAGGTCTTCCCGAAGCTCGACACGATGAAGCTGCGCGCGGCCAGTTCCGGGTAGCGTGCGACGCTTTCATGGCGCGCGCCGTCGTAGACCATGTGTTCGTACACTTCATCCGACAGGATCAGCACGTTGGTGCCGCGCACGATCTCCTCGAGCTTGCGCATGTCGGCCTCGCGCCACACGGTGCCGGTCGGATTGTGCGGCGTGTTGATCATGATCATTCGCGTTTTCGGCGTGATCGCGGCGGCCAGGCGATCGAACGGAATCGCATAGTCGGGCGCTTCCAGCGTGACGAACACGGGCTTGCCGCCGGCGAGCTCGATCGACGGCAGATAGCTGTCGTAGGTCGGCTCGACGACGATCACCTCGTCACCCGGATGGACCGCGCACAGGATCGCCGTCAGCAGGGCCTGCGTCGCGCCGGCCGTGACCGTGATCTCGGTGGCGGGATCGTAGAGCCGGCCGTAGACCTGCGCGATCTTGCCGGCGATCGCGTCGCGCAACGGCGCGACGCCGGCCATCGGCGGATACTGGTTGTGACCGTTGCGCATCGCGGTTGCGACCGCGTCGACGATGCGCGGGTCGCAGTCGAAATCCGGGAAGCCCTGGCCGAGGTTCACGGCGCCTTTCTCGGCGGCGAGCGCGCTCATGACCGTGAAGATCGTCGTGCCGACGTTCGGCAGGCGCGAGGGGAAAACGGGAGTCGTGGGCATGTCGGAAGGAGCGTTCATCGATACGGTCGCAAGCGGGTGGTGCCGGGCCCTTCAGGCCGGCGTGGTAGTGGTGGCCAACGCGGCATCGAGCGCGCAGGCTTCGGTAAACGGCGCGGGCTGCGCGATCCGGAAGCCGAAATCGCGCGCGGTGCGCTTCGCGAGCTTGAGCAGCGCACGGTCCTTCGATACGAGCCAGTCCGCCTGCGCGGCGCGCGCAAGCTCGAGGAATTTCTGGTCGTCGCGGTCCTTGCACTTTGGCAGGGGGGGCGCACCGGCGTCGACGGGCGGTGGCTCGACGAGGCTCGTCAGGCGCGCGACGGTCGCGAGCGCTTCGGCCTTGTCGATCGCGCGCGCCTGAAACTGCGGATAATCGAGCACGAGCACGAGTTCGTTCAGGCAGCGGCCGTCGATTACGGCGGCCAGCGTGCCGCGTTCGAGCGCAGCCCGGATCGGGCGTGTGGCAGGGTCGTCGAATACGAGTATGTCGATCCAGACGTTCGAGTCGAGCACGACGCGATGTGCGGCATGCGGGGCGATGGAGCGGGTCATTCGTTACAATCGGTGGTTTTCGTCTGACCGCAAGGCACGGCGTGCCAGCGAGCCTCTATGATAATCGTTCTCTCCCCAGCTAAATCCCTCGACTACGATACGCCCGCCCACGTCCCGTCTTACACGAAGCCTGCATTCGTCGACGATGCGTCGGAACTGATCGACGGCCTGCGCAAGTTGTCGCCGCAGGACATCTCGACGCTGATGGACATCTCCGACCCGCTCGCGCGGCTGAACTTCCAGCGCTATGCGGACTGGTCGCCGACCTTCACGACGGCCAACGCGAAGCAGGCTGTGCTCGCGTTCAACGGCGACGTATACGAAGGGTTCGATGCCAAATCGTTGTCGGCCGCCGATCTCGACTACGCGCAGCAGCACGTGCGCGTGCTGTCGGGCCTGTACGGGCTGCTGCGTCCGCTCGACCTGCTGCAGCCTTACCGGCTCGAGATGGGTACCCGATTCGCGAACGCGCGCGGCAAGGATCTGTATGCGTTCTGGGGCGACCGGATCACGCGGGCGCTGAACGAGCAGCTCGAGACGCGCAGCGGCGCGGCGCGCGTGCTGATCAACTGCGCGTCGACCGAGTACTTCAAGTCGGTCAAGCCGAAACTGCTGGCCGCGCCGATCGTCACGCCGGTGTTCGAGGACTGGAAGGGCGGCCGCTACAAGATCATCAGCTTCCATGCGAAGCGCGCCCGTGGCTTGATGGCGCGCTACATCGTCGAGAACCGCATCGCCGAACCGGCGGCGCTGAAGGATTTCGCGGTGGAAGACTACGCGTTCGATGCCGCTGCGTCGAATGATTCGACTTACGTATATCGCCGGCGAATCGGCGAATGACCAAGCCGGCCGTTCACGAGACGGCCGGCGCACGCATGAGGCCGGACCCGCGGCAAACTGCCGGTTCCGGTCGACACTGGAGAGATAGATGACCCTTTCGATCACCAGCAATTTCGACGCGGGCGCCATCGACGTCGTGTCGTGCGACAGCCCCGACGCGATCCGGCTGCGCGTACGCGGCGACAACCGCTCGGAATTCGCGCAATGGTTCTACTTCCGCTTGACGGGCGCACGCGGTACGCGGTGCGTGATGTCGTTCGAGAATGCGGCCGAATGCGCGTATCCGTCGGGATGGCGTAACTACAGTGCGGTCGCGAGCTACGACCGGGTCGACTGGTTCCGCGTGCCGACGACGTTCGACGGCAAGACGATGACCATCGACCATACGCCCGAGTTCGACAGCATCTACTACACGTATTTCGAGCCGTACTCGGAGGAGCGTCATGCAGCGTTCCTTGGCGCGGTCCAGCAATTGCCGCAGGCGAGCGTCGTCGAGCTCGGCCGAACGGTCGAAGGCCGTCCGATGTCGCTGCTGACGCTCGGTACGCCGGAGGTCGACGGCGCACCGAAGAAGAAGGTATGGATCATCGCGCGCCAGCACCCGGGCGAGACGATGGCCGAGTGGTTCGTCGAAGGGCTCGTCAAGCGACTGGCCGGGTGGGGCGACTGGGCGGGCGATCCGGTGGCGCGCAAGCTATACGACCGCGCGACGTTTTATATCGTCCCGAACATGAATCCGGACGGCAGCGTGCACGGCAACCTGCGCACCAACGCGGCGGGTGCGAACCTGAACCGCGAGTGGATGGCGCCCGATACCGAGCGCAGCCCCGAAGTGCTGGCTGTGCGCGATGCGATCCATTCGATCGGCTGCGACATGTTCTTCGACATTCACGGTGACGAGGATCTGCCGTACGTGTTCGTGGCGGGTTCGGAAATGCTGCCGAGCTTCACGGAGCAGCAGGGCAAGGAGCAGACCGCATTCATCGATGCGTTCAAGGTCGCGAGCCCGGATTTCCAGACCGAGCACGGTTATGCGGCGAGCAAGTACAAGGAAGACGCGCTCAAGCTCGCGTCGAAGTACATCGGCCATCAGTTCGGCTGCCTGTCTTTGACGCTCGAGATGCCGTTCAAGGACAATGCGAACCTTCCGGACGAGCGGGTCGGCTGGAACGGCGAGCGGAGCGCCGCGCTCGGCGCGGCGATGCTGGCGGCAATTCTGGTGCACGTCGAGACGTTCGCGTAAGCGTACCGTCGTCGATATGAAAAAGCCGGCGCATCGTGCGATGCGCCGGCTTTTTTGCTTCTGTCGTTGCCGCTCCGTCGGATCAGGACTTCTTCTTCGCGGTTTTCTTCTTCACGGCTTTCTTCTGGCCGCTTGATTTTTGCGTTGCGACGGCCTTCTTGGAGGTGCGGCCGGATGTCTTGGCCTTGCCGCGGTGCGACTTGCCCTTGAACTTTTTCGTCGACGACGACGGGCGCTCGACACGCGGCTTCAGTGGTGGCACCGGATCGTTCCAGCTGAACGCCAGCATTTGTTGTCCGACATAGCCGCAGCGGAATTTCAGCGGTGTCGGGTCGCTGCCGTCGCTGTGGACGCCGAGGCCGTCCACGGTGACGATGTTGTCGACCTTCACGCGCTGCTTGCCCTGATCGAACGAATCATTCCACGGCGTGATCGTCGCGTTGCCATTTTCGAACGCGTTCGGCGCGAAGTCGACGCGGTCGAAGGCCGTCGATGTGCTGGCGATGAAGCTGCCGTGCGCCGCACAATCGGCGACGATCGGATCGGCATGCATCTCATTGACGAATTTGTCGATCAGTTCGGAGCGCTGATCGAGGAGGTCGGCGAATACCGGTGCCGGAAGCGCAAGCGACAGGCCCGCGACACAGGCTGCCAGCTTGCCGAACGCCCGGAAGATCCGGAGCGAGGCAGGTGAGCTGTCCATCTGGTTATTGGTGAGGAGCGAATGAGACATCGGGCACGTATAGATGCCCGATGAAGAACAGGAGTTCAATCTTAGCGTAAAAAAGTCGTGCGGCAGTAGATGTCGCGCTCTCCCGCGCTGCGGAAGCGGATCGTCACGCGCACCGATCGCACCGGGACCTGCGTGTTCAGGCGCGCGGGCCGCCAAGGCGATAGCGCCGAACGTCGAACGTCGTGACCCACGCCGGACGATAGACGGCGATGAGTGCGGTGGCCATGCCGGTGAACCACGCTTCGCCGAGCGCGAGCAGCGCGGTGTTCAGCAGATAGCCTGCGGGAATGACAACGGGCACGCCGTCCGCGAGAACGAGCCGGACACCGGCCGCAGCCGCGGCGACGGTGACGATCGCGATGGCCGGTGACAGGAATCCCTGGCAGGTGATGAACGACGCGAGATTGTGCGGGAGCCGCGCGATCGCGGCGCGTTGCAGCAATGCGGACACGGCGACCGGTAGCGCGCCGTAGATCAGATAGGTGACGCCGACGCCTTGCCACGGCGCATCGAAGACGATAGCGGCGACGGCAGTGACGGCGCCCATCGCGATCAGCGCAAGCGTCCAGTCGAACAGCGTGACGAGCAGCGTCGCGCCGAGCAGGTGCATGACGATGCCGTCTTCGAGCCACGCATTCGAGGCCCAGAGCACCGTGATCGCGGTGACGAGCGCGAGCCACACGTGCTGGAGCGTTGCGTCCTGGAGACGGACGAAGGGACGATTCCAGAGCGCGAGCGCGAGCAGCGCCACGGCGGCGATCCAGCCACCGATGCCAACCCAGAGCGGAAGCGGTGTGAAAAGAAAACCCATGCGTCCATATTACTCGTTGAGCATCAAAGGTGGGAATCCGCACATGTCGACCGTCGCAATATCGATACTGTCCGATCAGCGCTCGCGCCGAAACCGCGCTGGCGGTTCGGCCGCGAGCGGCAGGTCCCGGGTGTCGGTGTTCGCGGCGGGCAGCGGGTATGGACGGTCGTTCCGTTGCTTGCGCAGCGGAACCGGGCCGCGTTCGCCGATGACGGGCTTGCTTGCACGATCACGGTTCGCCAGCAATACCTCGAGATGCGGCGACAGCCACCCGTTGTAGATCGCGACTGCGGCGGCGCGGTTTGCCGCGCCCAGCTGCTGGAAGATGCTTGCGAGGTGGATCTTCACGGTACCTTCGCTGATGCCGAGCGTGCGAGCGATCATCTTGTTGGTGCTGCCCATATGGACGAAGCGCATGATCTGCGCCTGTCTCGGCGAGAGGAGGCCGCTTGGCGGGCGGCGTGGCAGCGATCCGGCGAGCGTCTGGAAATGGGCGTCGTGGCGTACTGCGGCAGTGGAGGGCAGCAGGCTGAGTGCGATGGGCGGGATGTAATGGCCGCCCAGCAGAACCATTTCGAGTGCCCGCACGATCAGGTGCGGCCGCGTGGAGTGCGGGATCACACCCGCGACGCCATAGTTGTAGAAGCGCTGGATGGCTTCCGGCGTGGATTCGTCGATCAGTACTGCGGCGGGTGTCGGCGAACAGGCGCTGCAGAGCGCCTGGAGTTCGCAGAGGCGGCCGACGTCCAGCCAGTCGATGGCAACGAGGTCGAAGCGCTGGGTGCGCAGCAGCCGGCGCGCCTGGAAGCCATCGGGCGCATCGTTGATACTGGCGTGACGGTCGATCTGCCGCAGCAGGGCCTTCAGTCCGTCACGCCGTTCGGCGTCTGAGTTCAGCACCAGGAACCGCATATTCAACCTCCGTAAGGTGAGTCATTGAGCTGCCGTTGGCATGCGTTGGATCCGATAATGACAAAAACCTTACACGAAGTCTGCTTGGCTGAAAGGTTTAGGAGAAGTCTGAAATTTCGAGTGAGGGAAATGCGGACGAGAAAAAAGCCGCTCCGGCTGGAACCGGGAGCGGCTTCGTCGGGCAGGCGCTGGGGGCCTGCGGTGCACGATCAGTGAAAGTGCGGTTGGGCGGGCGACGCGTCTTCTGGCATTTCCGCGTGGACGATCTCGCCGAGCGGATCCGCATAGAGCGGCACGCCGCAGTCGTCGCAGTATTCAGGCTCGAAGCGGCCCGCGTGCCGGCGGACGTCGGTCACGCCGCATTCCTTCAGCAGACTTACGATCTCCTCAAGCGGCCCTTCGATCGGTGCTTCGCCTTCGAGCGTCGCGCTGTCGATCGACACGTCGCCGTTTTCGCGGCCGTAGAGCGGCCACACGACGCCATAGATCACGTCGTTGCTGGCGCGTCGCGTGAAGCCGACGCGATACTCGTCGATCCGGCGCTCGCCGAAGCCCGCGACCACGGCGCGCAGCTCTTGCGGCGCCGTACCAAGTGTGTCGAAAAGATAACGTATAGCCGTTCGGACCGTGTGCGGACGGATGCGCTCGTCCGCATCACGGCAGGCCGAATAGTATGCGTCCGGGAGCAGGCATTCGAACTCGCAGCCGGGGAGGGCAATCGACAGGTTCGGACCACCCTGCGCGGTCCATTGCTCGAGACACTGACCGCGTTCGATCCGATTGCCGTGCTCTTCTTCCTGCCAGCGGAACAGCGGTGCGCCGGCTGGAGCGGCGACGACGGCGAGGAGGAAGCGCGGGTCAGCCAGGATCGGCGAGGTTTCGGGCAGGTCGCCGAAGCTGAGCTTGGCTGCATGCTGGCCGAGCGCCGCGTGCGCGAGTTGCTGGGCAAGCCGGTAGGTCTCGACGTGGTGGCGCGGCAATTGGTCGATGCTGTAGAGGAACGGGGCCAGCCCGACCAGCGTGCCGGTAGCGAGCACGTGCGCCTGAAGGTGCGTGCGCAATGCATCGGCGACGTCGCCTTTCAGCGGGCCCGATGGAATCATATAGCGCGTCCAGGCAAGAACGGGAACGGCGACCAGCAGCGCATCGTACGGCTGGCCGTCGTGCTCGATCACCATCGATTCACTATGCGTCTCGGCCATGTCGGCGAGCGCGCCATAGGCATCAGGGTGGTTCTGCTGCAGATGGTCGAGTGCCGCGTCGAGCGTGGTCTGGTTGCCGTTGCGAACGATCTTGGCGAGTAGCGCATCGAGCTTCGCTTCCCAGAAGCGATCCTCGATGCGGCTGCCCGAGGCGAAGAGCGCAAGCGACAGGCCGACCAGTTTGTCGGCGTCGGGGGGGAGGCGTTTGGCGATTCGCTGGCGCATATTAAATACGTATAGAAAGGGGCGAAGAACCTCACATTCTAGTCCGTTCTTTGCACCATAAGCGGTCTCGTGCTCCGGCATGGCCGGAAGGCCGAATCGGCGGGGATGAAGAAAAATCCATCAACCCCTTGCGCGATTGCCGGGAGCTGCATAGAATCATGCCTCTTTCGCGCTAACGGAAACGCGGCGCGGGGGAAGAAGGGAAGCGGTGCGATGGAGGGTCGGTTGTAGAGCCCCGGCGCACACGAAGTTGAACCCAGTCGTCGCAACGAAGCAGTTCAAAAAGTTGTTGACTGACTGAAAAAGACGGTTCATAATCTCGCTTCTCTGCTGCTGAAAACGCAGCGCTGCTGAGAAACTTCAGGTTTCTCGCAGAAATGCTCTTTAAAAATTAACAGCCGATAAGTGTGGGCGCTTGATGGAAGCGAGCTGATCTTCGGGTCAGATAGCGAAAGTATCAAGAGTCTCACACTAAAGTAAGTCAGGTTTATGAAGCAATTCATATTCCTGTCAGCTTTGAGTGAGCGACCGGTTCGAAAGAACCGAAAACAGTAACAGGTTTAAACTGAAGAGTTTGATCCTGGCTCAGATTGAACGCTGGCGGCATGCCTTACACATGCAAGTCGAACGGCAGCACGGGTGCTTGCACCTGGTGGCGAGTGGCGAACGGGTGAGTAATACATCGGAACATGTCCTGTAGTGGGGGATAGCCCGGCGAAAGCCGGATTAATACCGCATACGATCTACGGATGAAAGCGGGGGACCTTCGGGCCTCGCGCTATAGGGTTGGCCGATGGCTGATTAGCTAGTTGGTGGGGTAAAGGCCTACCAAGGCGACGATCAGTAGCTGGTCTGAGAGGACGACCAGCCACACTGGGACTGAGACACGGCCCAGACTCCTACGGGAGGCAGCAGTGGGGAATTTTGGACAATGGGCGAAAGCCTGATCCAGCAATGCCGCGTGTGTGAAGAAGGCCTTCGGGTTGTAAAGCACTTTTGTCCGGAAAGAAATCCTTGGTTCTAATATAGCCGGGGGATGACGGTACCGGAAGAATAAGCACCGGCTAACTACGTGCCAGCAGCCGCGGTAATACGTAGGGTGCAAGCGTTAATCGGAATTACTGGGCGTAAAGCGTGCGCAGGCGGTTTGTTAAGACCGATGTGAAATCCCCGGGCTCAACCTGGGAACTGCATTGGTGACTGGCAAGCTAGAGTATGGCAGAGGGGGGTAGAATTCCACGTGTAGCAGTGAAATGCGTAGAGATGTGGAGGAATACCGATGGCGAAGGCAGCCCCCTGGGCCAATACTGACGCTCATGCACGAAAGCGTGGGGAGCAAACAGGATTAGATACCCTGGTAGTCCACGCCCTAAACGATGTCAACTAGTTGTTGGGGATTCATTTCCTTAGTAACGTAGCTAACGCGTGAAGTTGACCGCCTGGGGAGTACGGTCGCAAGATTAAAACTCAAAGGAATTGACGGGGACCCGCACAAGCGGTGGATGATGTGGATTAATTCGATGCAACGCGAAAAACCTTACCTACCCTTGACATGGTCGGAATCCTGCTGAGAGGTGGGAGTGCTCGAAAGAGAACCGGCGCACAGGTGCTGCATGGCTGTCGTCAGCTCGTGTCGTGAGATGTTGGGTTAAGTCCCGCAACGAGCGCAACCCTTGTCCTTAGTTGCTACGCAAGAGCACTCTAAGGAGACTGCCGGTGACAAACCGGAGGAAGGTGGGGATGACGTCAAGTCCTCATGGCCCTTATGGGTAGGGCTTCACACGTCATACAATGGTCGGAACAGAGGGTTGCCAACCCGCGAGGGGGAGCTAATCCCAGAAAACCGATCGTAGTCCGGATTGCACTCTGCAACTCGAGTGCATGAAGCTGGAATCGCTAGTAATCGCGGATCAGCATGCCGCGGTGAATACGTTCCCGGGTCTTGTACACACCGCCCGTCACACCATGGGAGTGGGTTTTACCAGAAGTGGCTAGTCTAACCGCAAGGAGGACGGTCACCACGGTAGGATTCATGACTGGGGTGAAGTCGTAACAAGGTAGCCGTATCGGAAGGTGCGGCTGGATCACCTCCTTTCCAGAGCTTCTCGCAAAGTTGAGCGCTCACGCTTATCGGCTGTAAATTTAAAGACAGACTCAGGGGTCTGTAGCTCAGTCGGTTAGAGCACCGTCTTGATAAGGCGGGGGTCGTTGGTTCGAATCCAACCAGACCCACCATTGTCTGGCGGTAACACCTGAGGCAAATCTGTACTCATGGGGGCATAGCTCAGCTGGGAGAGCACCTGCTTTGCAAGCAGGGGGTCGTCGGTTCGATCCCGTCTGCCTCCACCAATCACCAACGCTAAGGGCTTGGTTCAGACAGTGAACCGAGAATTTTGCATTGGCGATTGAGCCAGTCAGAGGATACGTAGTACGTATCGGCTGTCGTTCTTTAACAATCTGGAAGAAGTAAGTAATTTGGATAGCGGAAGCGTCTTGAGATGGACGTGGAAACTATCCGGGTTGTGATTGTATCGATGTATCTCAAGATGATTCGAACTCTATGTTCGACTCGATTTTGGAATACGGCACAACGCGAGAACTCAACCTGTAACGAGACAGACTCGTTATAGGGTCAAGCGAACAAGTGCATGTGGTGGATGCCTTGGCGATCACAGGCGATGAAGGACGCGGTAGCCTGCGAAAAGCTACGGGGAGCTGGCAAACGAGCTTTGATCCGTAGATGTCCGAATGGGGAAACCCACTCCTTTTGGAGTATCCATGGCTGAATACATAGGTCATGTGAAGCGAACGCGGTGAACTGAAACATCTAAGTAACCGCAGGAAAAGAAATCAACCGAGATTCCCAAAGTAGTGGCGAGCGAAATGGGATGAGCCTTGCACTCTTTATTTGTATTGTTAGCCGAACGCTCTGGAAAGTGCGGCCATAGCAGGTGATAGCCCTGTAGGCGAAAACAGTATGAAAGAACTAGGTGTGCGACAAGTAGGGCGGGACACGTGAAATCCTGTCTGAAGATGGGGGGACCATCCTCCAAGGCTAAATACTCGTGATCGACCGATAGTGAACCAGTACCGTGAGGGAAAGGCGAAAAGAACCCCGGGAGGGGAGTGAAATAGATCCTGAAACCGCATGCATACAAACAGTCGGAGCCTCGAAAGGGGTGACGGCGTACCTTTTGTATAATGGGTCAGCGACTTACGTTCAGTAGCAAGCTTAACCGTATAGGGCAGGCGTAGCGAAAGCGAGTCCGAATAGGGCGTTCAGTTGCTGGGCGTAGACCCGAAACCAAGTGATCTATCCATGGCCAGGATGAAGGTGCGGTAACACGTACTGGAGGTCCGAACCCACTAACGTTGAAAAGTTAGGGGATGAGCTGTGGATAGGGGTGAAAGGCTAAACAAACTTGGAAATAGCTGGTTCTCTCCGAAAACTATTTAGGTAGTGCCTCGTGTCTCACCTTCGGGGGTAGAGCACTGTCATGGTTGGGGGGTCTATTGCAGATTACCCCGCCATAGCAAACTCCGAATACCGAAGAGTGCAATCACGGGAGACAGACATCGGGTGCTAACGTCCGGTGTCAAGAGGGAAACAACCCAGACCGCCAGCTAAGGTCCCCAAATATAGCTAAGTGGGAAACGAAGTGGGAAGGCTAAAACAGTCAGGAGGTTGGCTTAGAAGCAGCCACCCTTTAAAGAAAGCGTAATAGCTCACTGATCGAGTCGTCCTGCGCGGAAGATGTAACGGGGCTAAGCTATATACCGAAGCTGCGGATGCGTGCTTTGCACGCATGGTAGGAGAGCGTTCCGTAAGCCTGCGAAGGTGCCTTGTAAAGGGTGCTGGAGGTATCGGAAGTGCGAATGCTGACATGAGTAGCGATAAAGGGGGTGAAAGGCCCCCTCGCCGTAAGCCCAAGGTTTCCTACGCAACGTTCATCGGCGTAGGGTGAGTCGGCCCCTAAGGCGAGGCAGAAATGCGTAGCTGATGGGAAGCAGGTCAATATTCCTGCACCATTGTTAGATGCGATGGGGGGACGGATCGCGGAAGGTTGTCCGGGTGTTGGAAGTCCCGGTCGCTGCATTGGAGAAGGCACTTAGGCAAATCCGGGTGCGCAATTCAAGGGTGTGGCGCGAGCTCCTTCGGGAGCGAAGCAATTGGAAGTGGTTCCAAGAAAAGCCTCTAAGCTTCAGTCTAACGATGACCGTACCGCAAACCGACACAGGTGGGCGAGATGAGTATTCTAAGGCGCTTGAGAGAACTCGGGAGAAGGAACTCGGCAAATTGGTACCGTAACTTCGGGATAAGGTACGCCCTTGTAGCTTGACTGGCCTGCGCCAGGAGGGTGAAGGGGTTGCAATAAACTGGTGGCTGCGACTGTTTAATAAAAACACAGCACTCTGCAAACACGAAAGTGGACGTATAGGGTGTGACGCCTGCCCGGTGCCGGAAGATTAAATGATGGGGTGCAAGCTCTTGATTGAAGTCCCGGTAAACGGCGGCCGTAACTATAACGGTCCTAAGGTAGCGAAATTCCTTGTCGGGTAAGTTCCGACCTGCACGAATGGCGTAACGATGGCCACACTGTCTCCTCCCGAGACTCAGCGAAGTTGAAGTGTTTGTGATGATGCAATCTACCCGCGGCTAGACGGAAAGACCCCATGAACCTTTACTGTAGCTTTGCATTGGACTTTGAACCGATCTGTGTAGGATAGGTGGGAGGCTATGAAACCGGAACGCTAGTTTCGGTGGAGCCGTCCTTGAAATACCACCCTGGTTTGTTTGAGGTTCTAACCTTGGCCCGTGATCCGGGTCGGGGACAGTGCATGGTAGGCAGTTTGACTGGGGCGGTCTCCTCCCAAAGCGTAACGGAGGAGTACGAAGGTACGCTAGGTACGGTCGGAAATCGTGCTGATAGTGCAATGGCATAAGCGTGCTTAACTGCGAGACCGACAAGTCGAGCAGGTGCGAAAGCAGGTCATAGTGATCCGGTGGTTCTGTATGGAAGGGCCATCGCTCAACGGATAAAAGGTACTCTGGGGATAACAGGCTGATACCGCCCAAGAGTTCATATCGACGGCGGTGTTTGGCACCTCGATGTCGGCTCATCTCATCCTGGGGCTGTAGCCGGTCCCAAGGGTATGGCTGTTCGCCATTTAAAGAGGTACGTGAGCTGGGTTTAAAACGTCGTGAGACAGTTTGGTCCCTATCTGCCGTGGGCGTTGGATATTTGAAGGGGGCTGCTCCTAGTACGAGAGGACCGGAGTGGACGAACCTCTGGTGTACCGGTTGTCACGCCAGTGGCATCGCCGGGTAGCTATGTTCGGAAGAGATAACCGCTGAAAGCATCTAAGCGGGAAACTCGCCTTAAGATGAGATATCCCTGGGGACTAGATCCCCTTGAAGGGTCGTTCGAGACCAGGACGTTGATAGGTCAGGTGTGTAAGCGCAGTAATGCGTTCAGCTAACTGATACTAATTGCCCGTAAGGCTTGATCCTATAACAAGTCTGTTTCGACAGTCGTTAGCGCTTCAGCGCTTTACGAATGTCGAACGTCGAGTGCAAGGCACTCGACGTACAGCGGTTGAACTACCGCGTATGTGTGAGATACAACCTCACAACCCAACGAAATTACTGCTTCTTCCCAGATTGGTTGTGCTGCGAAGCAGCGCAACAACCCTCTTTGCCTGATGACCATAGCGAGTCGGTCCCACCCCTTCCCATCCCGAACAGGACCGTGAAACGACTCTACGCCGATGATAGTGCGGATTCCCGTGTGAAAGTAGGTAATCGTCAGGCTCCCTAAGCCAAGAACCCCCGCCCGACAAGGCGGGGGTTTTTGCATTTGAGCGGCGAAAATACGCGAGATGGCAGATAGCCGTCTCCGTCTTGCAAGCTGCATGCTGTCTCGGACCGGCAGATCCCGCGGCAACCCACCCCAATAAACTTATCCGGATTGCAGTCGATTCCGTTGTCACGCTCGCGCCGGAACGAAATCTCGCGATTTGATACGATCGAAGTGTCGTCGACGGCTGCTTGCCTCGACGTTCATGTTCGAACCAGTGCTTGATGGAGAGAGGGCAGGGAATGAATATCGGCGACGCGTCGCGCGAATCCGGCGTCAGCGCAAAAATGATCCGGTACTACGAACAGGTCGGTCTTCTTGCACCGAGCAAGCGGAGCGACGCCGGATACCGGATCTACGGTTCGGACGAAGTCCACATCCTGCGCTTCATCCGTCAGGCACGGCGGCTCGGTTTTCTCGTCGAGGATATCCGCAAGTTGCTGATGCTCTGGCAGGACCGCGCCCGCGCCAGCGTCGAAGTGAAGTCGATTGCCCTCGAACACGTGGCCGAACTCGACAAACGCATCGCGGAATTGAGCGACATGCGCAATACGCTAGCCGATCTGGCCGCGCACTGCCATGGTGACGAACGACCTGAATGCCCGATCTTGGCGCGCCTGGCCGAACCGGCTGGTGAACCAGATTAGTGCATGCCCTCGAGGTCGAAAAGAGACCTCGATTCAATATTCATAAAAATCAGTGAGTTAAAGCGGATGCTTCACAATCCATTCCAAAATGGAATGGCTTCCATGCAAGCATTTCACTGGTATCTTGGTGCGGCATCGCTATAATTCGGGATAACCCTATACGGGAAATCCCTGAATCTCGATTCGCCAGGGGTCCCCCTTCCTTGGAGAAGATCATGATCGCCTACATCGTTGAAAAGCTGAGCAACTGGTTCGAATCCGCAGAACGTGAGCGCCGTGAGGCATACCTCGCCACGTCGTCGGACATCGTCCAGCTCGAGAGCCGCATCCGCTCGCTCGAAACCAACGGCTACTCGCTGTAATCGAGTTACCGCCAGGTGCCGTGTGGCACCGAACGAAAAGCAAGCCCCGTGTTGACGGGGCTTTGTTTTTTGTGCACTGGATCTGGCGAAATCGTCGGCGCGGCGCTATGGTATGGGCCTGTTTTTAACCGGAAGAGTACAACCATGCGCTTGCGTCTCGATGTGCGTCACGTTTCCCGCGCGCGTCTCGTTCTGGGGGCTGTTGTGCTCGCTCACGGCTTGGCGGCCGGTGCGGCGACGTCGTCCAAGCCGCTGATTCTCGATACGCAACATGGGATCCAGGATGGCAAGGGCGGCCTGGTGTTGCAAACGGCTCCGCTATCGTCAGAGCCAATCGTCGAGCCCGCAGGCATGCGAGCGCCGGCCGGGCAAGGATCGACTTCATCGATCCCGCTGTTTGTCGCGCCGTATATCAATGTGCCGGGCTGGGGCGTGTCGCCGGCCAATCAGCCGAGACCCACGCCAAGACCGCAGCCATAACGGCACGACGTCCGCTCAGTTCCCGCGGTGCTCGATCTGGCATCGGGCGCCGCTGTCCTGTCCCAGGCGTTCGACGAGATAGGGCAGCGCTTCGTTCATGCTCTGCGCGAGTGTGTACGGCGGATTCAGGATGAACATTCCGCTGCCGTAAAGGCCCAGGCCGCCTGTCGGCGGATTCGATACCGTCAGCGTCAGGTGCAGCCAGTTGTTCGGCTGCAGGCGCTTGAGTTGTTCCGGAAAACGCTGCGATTCCACCCGCGCAACCTGCGGATACCAGATCGCGTAACAGCCGGTCGCGAAACGCTTCAGGCATTCCGTTACGCAAGTCAGCGTGCGCGCGTAGTCCTTCTTGTCCTCATAGGACGGATCGATCAGCACGAGCGCGCGTCGCGGCGGCGGCGGCAGCAGCGCCTTGATGCCCTCGAAGCCGTCACCGGCGTAAATCATCGCGCGGCGCCCCGCATCGCGGAAGTTGTGACGCAGCACGTCGATTTCCGTCGTGTGCATTTCGAACAGACGCATCCGGTCCTGCTCGCGCATCGATCGCCATGCGAGATACGGGGAGCCCGGATAGTAGCGCAGCTCGCCGTCGTCGTTCAGCGCGCGCACCTCGTCGACGTAATCACCGAGCACCTCGGGCAGGTTCTTTTCGTTCCATAGCGCCCCAATCCCGGTGTCGAATTCCCCCGTCTTGGCGGCATAACCGTCGCGCAGCGAATACACGCCGGCGCCGGCGTGCGTGTCGATGTACCAGTACGATTTGTCTTTCTTGTTCAGGTGGCGCAGCAGCTGGACGACGACGGCGTGCTTGAGCACGTCCGCGTGGTTGCCTGCATGAAAACCGTGACGATAACTGAGCATGGCTGGCTGCCTGAAACGAAGGATGAATCGATGAAAACGGACGATCGCGTGTGGCCGCTGGGCCTCGCACCAATGCGGCCGCGTATTGTACGCGAGTGGGCGTGAGCCGCCTTACTCGAATGCGTCGCCGGCCGCCTCTTCGATACGTTGCTTGACCTCCGGCGTCAGCTTCTCGACAACGTCGAGCGCGCGCATGTTGTCGCCGATCTGCTCGACTCGCGAGGCGCCCGTAATGACAGAACTCACGCGCGGATTCGCAAGTATCCATGCGATCGCGAGTTGGGCGGTGCTGCAGTCGAGCTCGGCCGCGATCGCGCCGAGCCGTTCGACCACGTCGTTGCTGGCCGGATCCGTCAGCCGCGCACGGAGCCAGTCGTAGCCCGGCAATTGCGCGCGGCTACCCGGCGGTACGCCGTTCCGGTACTTGCCGGTGAGCAGCCCCGATGCCAGCGGGCTCCAGGTCGTCAGGCCGAGGCCGTAGTCGTCATAAAGCCGCGCGTATTCCTGCTCGACCCGGGTACGGTGGAACAGGTTGTACTGCGGCTGCTCGACGACGGGCTTGTGCAGATGGTGCCGCTCGGCAATTTCGTACGCGGCGCGGATCTCGTCGGCGCTCCATTCGGACGTGCCCCAGTAGAGCGCCTTGCCACGCACGATCATGTCGCTCATTGCCCAGACGGTCTCCTCGATCGGCGTGTTCGGATCGGGGCGATGGCAGTACACGAGGTCGACATAGTCGAGCTGCAGCCGGCGCAGCGAGTGGTCGATCGCGTTCAGCAGATATTTCCGGTTCAGCGTGTGATACTGGTTCGGCGCTTCCGCGAGTCCCCAGAAGAACTTGGTGGACACGAGGTAGCTGATGCGCGGCCAGCCGAGCGACTTGATCGCCTGGCCCATGATTTCCTCGGATTTGCCACCCGCATAGACTTCGGCGTTGTCGAAGAAATTGACGCCCGCATCGCGGGCGGCCGCGAGGCATTCGCGGGCAACCCGTTGATCGACCTGGTTGCCGTAGGTGACCCACGAGCCGAGCGAAAGCGCGCTGATCTGAAGGCCGGAGCGGCCTAGCCGTCGATAGTGCATGGGAGTCTCCCGCGACTCGAAACCGACCTTAAGCTTAGACGTTTTGCGCGCGAACGGCGGGGCCGATCGTGCACAATAGCGGCTGGCCCATCTGCACGACCGCGCGACGAAAGCGGCTGCAGCGGGGCGCGCTTTTTCGATCCGATAACGGAAGGAGACGGACATGGCAGCAGATCTGACCGGCAAGACCGCAGTCGTCACGGGCGCCGCAAGCGGCATCGGCAAGGAAATCGCACTGGAGCTCGCGAAGGCGGGCGCAGCGGTCGCGATCGCCGACCTGAACCAGGACGGCGCAAATGCGGTCGCCGACGAGATCAACAAGGCAGGCGGCAAGGCGATCGGCGTCGCGATGGACGTGACCAGCGAGGAAGCGGTCAACAGCGGTATCGACAAGGTGGCCGAAGCATTCGGCTCGGTCGACATCCTCGTGTCGAACGCGGGCATCCAGATCGTCAACCCGATCGAAAACTATTCGTTCGCCGACTGGAAGAAGATGCAGGCGATCCACGTCGACGGCGCGTTCCTGACGACCAAGGCCGCGCTCAAGCACATGTACAAGGACGATCGCGGCGGCGTGGTGATCTACATGGGCTCGGTGCACTCGCACGAAGCGTCGCCGCTGAAGTCGGCGTACGTGACGGCCAAGCACGGGCTGCTCGGTCTCGCGCGCGTGCTGGCGAAGGAAGGCGCGAAGCACAACGTGCGCTCGCACGTCGTGTGTCCGGGCTTCGTGCGCACACCGCTGGTCGACAAGCAGATTCCGGAGCAGGCGAAGGAGCTCGGGATCAGCGAAGAGGAAGTGGTGAAGAAGGTGATGCTCGGCAACACGGTCGACGGCGTGTTCACGACGGTGCAGGACGTCGCGCAGACGGTGCTGTTCCTGTCGGCGTTCCCGAGCGCCGCGCTCACGGGCCAGTCGTTCGTCGTCAGCCACGGCTGGTTCATGCAGTAACGGGCTCCGGCACGGGCGGCCGCGCTGCGCGCCGCTTGTGCTGCAGGCAGCATTCGCCGGTAGTGGAACGGCAAGAAAAAAACGCGCTCCGGGGAGCGCGTTTGTTGTTTCGGCAGGGCGGGCTGCTGCCCGCTGACACCGGCTTACTTCAGGACCGCTGCGACCGCATTGGCGACCGCATCGAGGTTGCGCGTGTTCAGCGCCGCAACGCAGATCCGGCCGGTGCCGACTGCGTAGATGCCGAACTCTTCGCGCAGGCGATCGACTTGCGCCGTGGTCAGGCCCGAATACGAGAACATCCCGCGCTGCGCGTTGATGAAGCTGAAGTCGCGATCGACACCGCTCGCCTTCAGGCGTTCGACGAGGCCGTTGCGCATCGCGCGGATGCGATCGCGCATTTCGCCGAGTTCCTGCACCCACGAAGCGTGCAGTTCAGGCGACGCGAGCACGGCCGCGACGACGGCGCCGCCATGGGTCGGCGGGTTCGAGTAGTTCGTGCGGATCACGCGCTTCAGTTGCGACAGCACGCGCGTCGCTTCTTCCTTGCTCGACGTGATGATCGACAGCGCGCCGACGCGCTCGCCGTACAGCGAGAAGGACTTCGAGAACGACGACGACACGAACGCATTCAGGTCGGCAGCGGCAAAGAGACGCACCGCGGCGGCATCGGCCTCGATGTTCTCGCCGAAGCCCTGGTAGGCCATGTCGAGGAACGGCACGAGGTTGCGCGCCTTGACGACGTCGACGACCTGCTGCCATTGTGCTTCGGTCAGGTCGACGCCGGTCGGGTTGTGGCAGCACGCGTGCAGCACGACGATCGTGCCCGCCGCATAGCCGTTCAGCGCCGACAGCATGCCTTCGAAGTTTACGCCGTTGGTGGCGGCGTCGTAGTACGGGTATGCGACGACTTCGAAGCCGGCGGCTTCGAACAGTGCGCGGTGGTTTTCCCAGCTCGGATCGCTGATCGCGACCTTCGCGTTCGGGTTCACGGTGCGAAGGAAATCGGCACCGATCTTCAGTGCGCCCGTGCCGCCCAGTGCCTGCGCCGTGACCACACGGCCCGCAGCGATCAGCGGCGAATCGTTGCCGAGCAGCAGCTTCTGCACCGCTGCGTCGTACGCGGCAATACCGTCGATCGGCAGGTAGCCGCGCGGCAGGCCGGCGTCGACACGCGCCTTTTCCGCTTCGCGAACGGCGCGCAGCAGCGGAATCTTGCCTTCTTCGTTCGTGTACACACCGACGCCGAGGTTGACCTTGGTCGGGCGCGCATCGGCGTTGAAGGCTTCGTTCAGGCCCAGGATCGGGTCGCGGGGAGCAAGCTGGACAGCGGAGAAGAGCGACATGATGATTCGGCAGTAGTGAAAAGAGGGTCAGGCTTTCAGCCGGCGGGGCAGGCGCAGCGGACCGCGCGCCAACAGGCACGGCGCCGGAAAGCGCAGCAGCCTGACATTGTAGCGAATTCACGCTGCCGGAGGCGGTGATCGCGCGGCGAATTGCGATTTCGGGCGGTTGCCGCGCGTCAGGAGCCGTCAGCGGTTCGCAACGCCGCGAAGCGCTAGAATAGTTTTTTTGCCCTCGCTCCGGCCGCACTCCATGTCCGAACATCACGCCGAAGTCGGCGACGCGCTCGACGAATCGAAATTCGTGACCTTCGAAGGGTCGCCGTTCCAGTTGTACCAACCGTATCCGCCCGCAGGCGACCAGCCGACCGCGATCGAAACGCTCGTCGAAGGTGTCGGCGACGGCCTCGCATTCCAGACGCTGCTCGGCGTGACCGGTTCGGGCAAGACCTTCACGATGGCCAACACGATCGCGCGGCTCGGCCGCCCGGCAA
This sequence comes from Burkholderia sp. PR2, assembly GCF_052372875.1. Classification (NCBI taxonomy): domain Bacteria; kingdom Pseudomonadati; phylum Pseudomonadota; class Betaproteobacteria; order Burkholderiales; family Burkholderiaceae; genus Burkholderia; species Burkholderia sp. PR2. The sequence goes on along the minus strand of NZ_JBQRWH010000004.1, from coordinate 2,327,637 downwards.
TCGTGTTCGCGCCGAACAAGACGCTCGCGGCGCAGCTCTACGCGGAATTTCGCGAATTCTTCCCGCGCAACGCGGTCGAGTACTTCGTGTCGTACTACGACTATTACCAGCCGGAAGCGTACGTGCCGCAGCGCGACCTGTTCATCGAGAAGGATTCGTCGATCAACGAGCACATCGAGCAGATGCGGCTGTCGGCGACGAAGAGCCTGATGGAGCGCCGCGACGTGGTGATCGTCGCGACGGTGTCGGCGATCTACGGTATCGGCAACCCGTCCGAATACCACCAGATGATCCTGACGCTGCGCACCGGCGACAAGCTCGGGCAGCGCGACGTGATCGCGCGGCTGATCGCGATGCAGTACTCGCGCAACGAACAGGACTTCCAGCGCGGTACGTTCCGCGTGCGCGGCGACACGATCGACATCTTCCCGGCCGAGCACGCGGAATTGGCCGTGCGCGTCGAGCTGTTCGACGACGAGGTCGAGACGCTGCAGCTGTTCGACCCGCTGACCGGGCGCGTGCGGCAGAAGATCCCGCGCTTCACCGTGTATCCGTCGTCGCACTACGTGACGCCGCGCGACACCGTGATGCGGGCGGTCGAGACGATCAAGGACGAATTGCGCGAGCGCCTCGAGTTCTTCCACAGCAACGGCAAGCTCGTCGAGGCGCAGCGCCTCGAGCAGCGCACGCGCTTCGACCTCGAGATGCTGCAGGAGCTCGGCTTCTGCAAGGGCATCGAGAACTACTCGCGGCACTTCTCGGGCGCCGCGCCCGGCGAGCCGCCGCCGACGCTCGTCGACTACCTGCCGCCCGACGCGCTGATGCTGCTCGACGAATCGCACGTGCTGATCGGCCAGCTGAACGGCATGTACAACGGCGACCGCGCGCGCAAGGAAAACCTCGTCAACTATGGCTTCCGGCTGCCGTCGGCGCTGGACAACCGACCGCTCAAGTTCCCGGAGTTCGAACGCAAGATGCGCCAGGTGGTGTTCGTGTCGGCGACGCCGGCCGACTACGAGCAGCGCGTGACGGGGCAGGTCGCCGAGCAGGTGGTGCGGCCGACCGGGCTCGTCGACCCGGAAATCGAAGTGCGCCCGGCGAGTTCGCAGGTCGACGACGTGCTGACGGAGATCAATGCGCGCGTGAAGGCCGGCGAGCGCGTGTTGATCACCGTGCTGACGAAGCGAATGGCCGAGCAGCTCACCGAGTTCTTGGCCGACCACGGCGTCAAGGTGCGCTACCTGCATAGCGACATCGACACGGTGGAGCGGGTCGAGATCATCCGCGACCTGCGGCTCGGCACGTTCGACGTGCTGGTCGGGATCAACCTGCTGCGCGAGGGCCTCGACATTCCGGAAGTGTCGCTCGTCGCGATTCTCGATGCGGACAAGGAAGGCTTCCTGCGTGCCGAGCGCTCGCTGATCCAGACGATCGGCCGCGCGGCGCGCAACGTGAACGGCAAGGCGATCCTCTACGCCGACAGGATGACCGAATCGATGAAGCGCGCGATCGGCGAGACCGAGCGGCGCCGCGCGAAGCAGATCGCGCACAACGAGAAAATGGGCATTACGCCGCGCGGTGTCGTGAAGCGCATCAAGGACATCATCGACGGCGTGTACAACGCCGACGAGGCGCGCGCGGAGCTTAAGGAAGCGCAGCAGCGCGCGAAATTCGAGGATATGTCGGAGAAGCAGCTCGCGAAGGAAATCAAGCGTCTCGAGAAGCAGATGGCCGACTACGCGAAGAACCTTGAGTTCGAGAAGGCCGCCGCGACGCGCGACCAGCTTGCGCTGTTGCGCGAGCGCGTGTTCGGCGCGAACGTCGGCGACCACATCAACGGCGGCCGGTAAATCTTTCCAAGCGTCACCAAAATCTGTCAGTAACGGGTCTGTAAGCCTTGTCGGATCAGGGGTTTACACGGTGTCTCGTTTGTTCCGAAGCCGGTTCGGTGCTAAACTCCGCAAGTATTGAGAATAGTTCGCATTAACGTTCTTCATTGCGTTAGTGTTTTCAGCGTGCCGCCCCGGAGGCCGCACGTATGTCGTCAAGATAGTCAGACAAATAACAAGGAGTGTCCATGTTGGGTTCTTCGTTCATCCGCACGTCGGTTGCGGTAGCGGCGGCGCTTGCCGCGATGTCGGCCTCGGCGGCCGAATATCCGATCGGCAAGCAGCAGATCCAGGGCGGCATGGAGATCGGCGCGGTGTACCTGCAGCCGATCACGATGGATCCGGAAGGGATGATGCGCAAGGCGTCGGATTCCGATATCCACCTCGAGGCGGACATCCACGCGGTCAAGAACAACCCGACGGGTTTCGCGGAAGGCGACTGGATGCCGTACCTGCAGGTCACGTACAAGCTGACGAAGCAGGGCGATGCGAAGTGGAAGGCCGAAGGCGACCTGATGGGCATGGTCGCGAGCGACGGGCCGCACTATGGCGACAACGTGAAGCTCGCCGGCCCGGGCAAGTATCACCTGACGATGACCGTCAAGCCGCCGATGCAGTCGGGCCACATGGCGTTCGGCCGTCACGTCGACAAGGAAACGGGCGTGGGCGCATGGTTCAAGCCCATCACCCTCGAATATGACTTCCCGTTCGCCGGCATCGGCAAGAAGGGCGGGTACTGATCGGTGGCATCACGGATGGCGTGCTTCGGCGCGCCGTCGGCGCAGAGAACCCAGAATGAAATTTCCCCAGAAAATCGTTGCCGCAGCCGCCGCGCTGTGGCTGGCCGGCGCGGCGCATGCCGCCGATCTGCCGACGTTCAAGCTCGAGATGACGGACGGCAAGCTGAATCCCGCCCGCATCGAAGTGCCGGCCGGCCAGCGCTTCAAGATCGAGATCAGGAATACCGGCAAGGGCGCCGCCGAATTCGAGAGCGTGCAGTTGCGCAAGGAGAAGGTGCTTGCGCCGGGCGCGGATTCGTTCGTGGTCGTCGCCCCGCTGTCGCCGGGCGAATACAAGTTTTTCGACGATTTCCACCAGCAGGCACAGGGCGTGATCGTCGCGAAGTAATGCGTTTTATCTGCGTGCGGGCGTACGAGTGTCTTGCGCCGCGCGTCAGGAGGATTCAATGGGTCAGATCTTGTTCATCGTCTGGCGGGAGAGCGTCGAAGCGCTGCTCGTCGTCGGCATCCTCTATGCATGGCTGAAGAACGGCGACGACGACGCGCGCCGCGGCCTGCCGTTTCTGTGGACGGGCGTGGCAGTCGGCCTGCTGATGGCGGTCGGTCTCGGCGCCGCGCTCGTCGGCTTTACCGAAGTGCTGTCCGGCGACGCGCAGGACTATTTCCAGACCGCGATGGTGCTCATCGCGTGCGTGCTGATCGTGCAGATGGTGCTGTGGATGCGCCGGCACGGCCGCACGCTGAAGCGTGACATGGAGCAGTCGCTGCAGCAGAGCACGCGCGATTCGAACTGGTGGGGAGTGGCCGTGCTGGTCGCGCTCGCGATCGCTCGCGAAGGCAGCGAGACGGTGATCTTCCTGTACGGCCTCGGTTTCGGTCAGTCGGGGCACGTGGACGGCAGCCAGATGCTCGCGGTCGTGATCGGCCTGGGCCTCGCGTTCCTCACGTTCTATCTGCTGCAGCTTGGCGGCAAGTACTTCTCGTGGCGGCATTTCTTCCGCGTCACCGAAGTGATGCTGCTGTTCCTCGGTGCGGGCCTGTTCCAGACCGGCGTCGACAAGCTGATCGACAAGGAAATCCTGCCGCTCGGCATTTCGCAGGTGTGGGATACGTCGTCGATTCTCGACGACTCCGGCACGTTCGGTTCGCTCGTCGCGACGCTGACGGGCTACCGGGCGCACCCGGCGCTGACCAACCTGATCGCCTATGCGGTGTACTGGGCGGTGGTCTGGCTGCTGATGAAGCGCGCGAGCCGTCGTCCGGTCGTCCCTGCAGGTCGCGCGGCATGAGTGTTGTTGCCGCAGCCAAGCCGGGCTGGCTCGCGCAGGCCGGTCAGTGGATGCAGCGCCACGGCGCGGTGATCCGCGGCATCCAGTGGGTCGTCGTCGCCGTCTACGCGTTCCTGATCATCGTGCCCGCAGTATTGCCGCTGCCCGACGATTCCGCGCATCTGTGGAGCAATCTCACGCTGATCGCGCAGTTCGTGTTCTGGGGCATCTGGTGGCCGTTCGTGCTGCTGTCGATGGTGATGCTCGGCCGCGTCTGGTGCGGCGTGCTGTGCCCGGAAGGCGCGCTGACCGAATATGCGAGCAAGTTCGGCCGCGGCGGCGCGATTCCGCGCTGGATGCGGTGGGGCGGTTGGCCGTTCGTCGCATTCGGGCTCACGACGATCTACGGGCAGATGGTGAGCGTGTACCAGTATCCGCTCGCGGTGCTGTTCGTGCTCGGCGGCTCGACCGTCGGCGCGATCGTGATTGGCGTGCTGTACGGTCGCGAGAAGCGCGCGTGGTGCAAGTACCTGTGCCCGGTCAACGGTGTGTTCGGGCTGCTCGCGCGGCTCGCGCCGATGCGCTACAAGGTCGATGAGGATGCCTGGCGTCGCTCGTACAAGAACGGCGAGCACGGGCATCGCGTGATTCCGATCAATTGCGCGCCGCTCGTGCCGTTGCGCAACATGAAGGGCGCGGCCTCGTGCCATATGTGCGGCCGATGCAGCGGGCACCGCGATGCAATCGCGCTGTCGTGGCGCTCGCCGTCCGACGAGGTCGTGAACCTTGGCGCGCAGCAGGCGAATCCGTGGGACACGGCGCTGATCCTGTACGGCCTGCTCGGCGTCGCGATCGGTGCGTTTCACTGGACCGTCAGCCCGTGGTTCGTGCAGATCAAGCAATGGCTCGCGGGCTGGCTCATTGATCGCGACATCACGTGGCCACTCGAGACGAATGCGCCGTGGTTCCTGCTCACGCACTATCCGGATCGAAACGATGTGTTCTCGTGGCTCGACGGCGGGCTGGTCGTCAGCTACATCGTCGGCACGGGGCTTGTGTATGGCACCGCGCTGCTCGTGCTGCTGGCCGGTGCGACGCTGATGCTCGGCCGTTTCGACCGCGTGCGTCTTCATCATCTCGCGCAGGCGCTGATCCCGATCGCGGGAGCCGGCGTGTTCCTCGGGCTGTCGGCGACGACGCTGTCGCTGTTGCGGGCCGAGCACGTGCCGCTCGGCTGGGCGACCGACGTTCGCATCGCGATTCTGGTCGGCGCCAACGCATGGAGCGCCTGGCTCGCATGGAAGGTGACGGGGCGCTATGCTGCCTGGTCGCGTCGACTGGCGGCATTCGCGTGGTTCGTGGCAGGCCTGGCCGTGGTCGACAGCGCATGGTGGTTGATGTTCTGGGGTTTCTGACGCGGTCTTGACGGCCGTGTGGCCGGGCTCCGGAGCAACAGGCGAGCGTATTTCGCCGTCGGGCTCCGGAACGCGCTGAAGCTGAAGTGCCGACAGCCGCGATACCTTTCTGTTTGCATCCGGACGCACCGACAAAAAAAGCGACACGTCGAAGGACGTGTCGCTTTTTTTCTTCCTTGTGCGAGAACCAAAAAAGTGGCTTGGCTTGCTGCAACGGCTGCTTGAGTGTGTTTGCACGAAGGGGTCTAGATCTCGCGTGCAAGCCGTTACGCTGGCTACTGCCCAACACCTCTCAAGGAGGTGGTCCCCACAATACTCTGTCGTTACTTCGTCAGGATCAGCTTGCCGAGCCGCGTGGCACGCAACTGATACGTCTCTCCGTTGTGCGCGATGCTGATGTGGCTGCGGCCTTGCAGCAGCGCATCGCTGCTGAGGGTCCGGGTGCCGGCATCGTGACTACCGGCAGGTTTCGCCGGCGTCGTGACCGCTGCCGTCTTTTGACGGTTGGCGCTTGCGGTGCCGGTCGTGCGGCGCAACGTCAGCGTGGTCGGGCGCGTGGTGTCGGTCATTCGGTTGATCGGTGACTGTCGATACGATGGAATGAATTCTAAATGATAACTATTCCCATTTACAAAACTCTTTATCGATCGATATGACGAATTCGATAGCTTGAATCAAAGGGCGGCTCGCAGGCCGCCGCCGACGTCAGTGGAGCGGGTCAGGGTCCTTGCGTCCCTGTGCGTATTCGCGGATCAGGCGCACCGTGTCGATGTCCGACGTGCGATACGCTTCCTTGACGATGCCGTGCGTCTGGCGCGCTTCCTCGCTGTCGTCCGTGACGGTCAGCGTCGTGTGGTATTCGAAGCGCAGGAACAACTCGTGGTCGTCGCGTTCCTCGATCGTCATCGTCAACGAGCCGCCGATTTCGCCGCCGGCCGCATGGATGTCGTAGCGCACTTGCTGGTTCGGGGTGAACGTCACGCGGTCGCGCACGGTCGCATGGCCGTAGTGCAGCTCGCGTTCGAGCGTGGTATCCGTCCGTTCAAGGACGACACAGCTGTCGAGGCCGATCACGAACAGCTGCGGCTGTTCGGCGCGCAGCACGAGGCCTTCCCAGAGCTGGTCGCGGGTAAGGGACGGCACGGCCGGATCGTCGGAGTTGATCTGGATCAGGTGTTCGAAGTTCAAGGGGACGGGTTCCTTCTGGTGGCGGGCGGCCACATGGATCAAAAAAACATTGTGACGCAAAACGCGCAGCTTCGCGGCACCTGTGGCCCCGATCGGACGTCATGCCTCGATGGAGCCCATGCGGCCGGTCTGGTAGTCGATGACGGCCTGCCGGATCTCTTCCTCGGTATTCATCACGAACGGGCCATAGCGGACGATCGGCTCGTTGAGCGGCACGCCGCCGATCAGCAGCAGGTCGAGCGGCATATCGCCGGCCTCGAACGTCACCGCGTCGCCATCGTCACCGTAGACGATCATCTGTCGTGCGTCGATTTGCTGCCTGTCGGGCCCGTAGCGGCCGGCGCCCTCGAGCGGGTAGGCGAACACGCGATAACCTGCCGGCACCGGCTGCGTGACCGTTGCACCCGGTTGCAGCGTGAAATGCTGGTAGAGGATCGGCGTGCGCGTCTCGATCGCCGCACGCACGCCGAAGGCTTCGCCGGCGATCACGCGGACCTGCGTGCGGCCGTCGGGCGACGTCGCGGTCGGGATGCGGCCGGCCGGGATCTCCTGGTAGCGCGGTGCGATCAGCTTGTCGCGTCGCGGCAGGTTGACCCACAGCTGAAAGCCGTGCGAGCGTCCGCCGGCCTGCGCGAACTCGGGATCCGGCATTTCGCTGTGCACGACGCCCGCGCCGGCCGTCATCCACTGCACGTCACCAGGCCCGAGCGTGCCCGCATGGCCGGCCGAGTCGCGATGACGAAAACGCCCGTCGAGCACGTAGGTGACCGTCTCGAAGCCGCGATGCGGATGGTCGGGCGCGCCCTTGGCTTCGCCAGGGGCATAGTCGACGGGGCCCATTTCGTCGAGCAGCAGGAACGGATCGAAATCCATCAGCAGCCGGGTCGGGAACGGGCGGTGAACCACGAAGCCGCCGCCTTCGGTCGTGCGAAGCGCGGGGTACGTGCGGTCAAGCGAGCGAGCGGTCGTCATGCAGAAGCCCTCGATATCATCGGAATAGCGTCATTTTTGAAACATAGCGCTATTATATTGGGCGTTTTACGGTCCGATTTGCGGCGGTTCGCAATGGATTGTTCTGAAATTGGAACGATGACATGAACATCGATGCACACAACCTGAACGACCTCATGTACTTTTCGCAGGTCGTCGAACACGGCGGTTTCTCGGCTGCGGAACGCGTGCTGGGTATCTCGAAATCGCGCCTGTCGCGGCGCCTGACCGAACTCGAGGCGGCGCTCGGCGTGCGCCTGCTGCAGCGCTCGACACGCAAGCTCGCGCTGACCGAGGCGGGGGAGCTGTTCTACCAGCATTGCCAGGCGATGCTCGCCGAAGCCCAGGCCGCGATGAACGCCGTGCAGCAGTTGCGCGCGTCGCCGCGCGGCTCGGTGCGCGTGAGTGTCCCCGTGACGTTGTCGCAGACGATGCTGTCGCGCATCCTCCCCGAATTTCTGCACCGCTATCCCGAGGTGAAGGTGCACATCCGTGTGACGAATCGCGTGATCGACCTGTTCGAGGATTCGATCGACGTTGCGTTGCGCGTGCGCTCGGAGCCGCCGCAGAACGCGAACATCGTCGTGCGGCCGCTGTGGCGGACCGAGCAGATGCTGGTCGGCGCGCCGAGCCTGCTGAACCAGAATGCGCCGCCGCTCGTGCCGGACGATCTGGCGCGCTTCGAGACGCTGGATACGCCGAGCGTCGACGGGCGGCACGTGTTCAGCCTGATCGCGCCGGACGGCACGCGTCACTTGCACGAGCACGACCCGCGGCTCGTGACGGCCGACCTGATGACGATCCGCGAGGCCGTGCTCGACGGTCTCGGCATCGCGGCGCTGCCCGAGATGATGTACGGCAATGCGTTGCGTGCGGGGCAGTTGTCGCCGGTGATGCCGGGCTGGACGCTGCCGGTGCCGCAACTCTATGCAGTGTTCGTGTCGCGGCAGGGCATGCCGCCCGCCGTGCGGGCGTTCGTCGACTATCTGGTCGAGAAGCTCGACCATGGCGAATACAAGCAGCCGGGGTGCCCCGAGCGCGCGAAACAGGATGCGGCGGCGGCCGATGCTTCGGCCACCTGAATGCAAGATGCGCGTCGTGGCAAATTTGTTTTGTCATTGAAGCGCCGCCGGCAATCGCAAGTTTCAATCGCCGGGACCTTGAATGCATACGCGGGCAGGCCTATATTGAAATCCCATTTCGCGAAGGAAGTTCTGAGCGGAATCAGGTGGCCGCATATATTGCGAGCCAGATAGGGCAGAACGCGCAGTCCGTGCAGACCACGGTAGCCGCATTTGCGTTGCTCGAGGCGCAACCGATACCGCCGAAGAGCCCGCCGCCCGAAGGCGCCCGCGTGCGCATGAAAAAAGGCCTTCATCTGGCGATGAAGGCCTTTTACTTTGTGGGCGGCCGGCGAGGTGCGGCCGGCGAGGTCCTGCCACCCAGGCCACCGTCGCGTAGCGAATGCGCGTGCGTTACTTCGCCTTCGCAGTCGGCTCCGTCACGAAGCCGAGCTTCGTCAGGCCGCCGGCCTGCGCATCGGACATCACTTCGGCCACACGCTCATACGCAACCTTGCGGTCGGCGCGCAGGTGCAACTCCGGTTGCGGCTGATGCTGTGCCGCTTCCGCGATGTGCGCCTGCAACTGCTCGCGCGTGACCGTCTGGTCGTTCCACAGGATCGTGCCATTGCCCTGGATCGCGACGTCGACGGTCTGCGGCTTTTCGTCGACGGGCTGGCTGCTCGCGTGCGGCAGGTCGATCTTCACCGCGTGCTGCATCGCCGGAATCGTCACGAGGAAAATGATCAGGAGTACGAGCATGACGTCGACGAGCGGCGTCATGTTGATCTCGCTCATCACGCCATCGTCGTCGTCATCGCTGAAGCCGGTGTTCATTGCCATGGTTCACCTCGTCTCAGCTGGCGCGCGAAGCAAGGCGCAGGCCGTCGCGGGGCGACGACGACGCGAGGCGCGCACCCGTCACGAAGTATGCGTGCAGGCCGTGCGCGAAGCGGCGCAGCTTGCTGACGACGCCCTTGTTCGCACGGGTCAGTGCGTTGTAGCCGAGCACTGCGGGAATCGCGACGAACAGGCCGAAGGCCGTCATGATCAGCGACTCGCCCACCGGGCCCGCGACCTGGTCGATCGACGTCTGGCCGGTTGCACCGATTGCGAGCAGTGCGTGGTAGATGCCCCAGACCGTGCCGAACAGGCCGACGAACGGCGCCGTGCTGCCGATCGACGCGAGAATCGCGAGACCGGCCTGCATGCGCGAAATGCCCTCGTCCATCGTGTCCTTCAGGCAGCGCGTGACCCAGTCCGACACGTCCATGCGGTCGTGCAGATGCGGTTGCGTCTGATGGTGGTGATCGGCGGCTTCCTTGCCCGACAGCGCGAGCGCGAGGAACGGGTTGTCGCTCGGCGTCGATGCGGCGAGGCCGAGCTTCTTGATGCCGTCGTTGAAATCGTCCGAATGCCAGAATGCCTGCTCGGCATTCTTCGTGAGACGGTTCAGGCGAACCACGTTCCAGCCCTTGACGATGATCACGATCCACGACAGGACCGACATCACGAGCAGCGTGATCGCGATGGCGCGCGTGACGAAATCACCTTGCGCCCAGACGTGCGCGATACCGTAGCTTTGCATTTTTGTTTCCTTTGAATCTTTCGAATGAGGCGGGTTAATCGTCGAGCGTGAAGTTGAAGGGCAGCGTATGGGCGGCGCGGATCGCTTGCCCGTTCTCGAGGTACGGCGGGCAGGTGCTGGCGCGTGTCGCATCCAGCGCAGCCTCGTCGAGGCGCGGGTAGCCGCTGCTCTTTTGCAACTCGACACTTTCGATCTTGCCCGTCAAGCCGATGACGAAGTGAACATAGGCCGTGCCCGTTTCGCCGCGGCGACGCGACATCGACGGATAGGTGGGCTTCACGAAACTGCACTTGAGCGCCGATACGTTCTTCGGCGCGCTGACTTGCATCGTCTCACGGGCCGGACCGGGCGTGACCGCCGGCGCAGCGGGGGCGGCGGGTGCGGTGGGCGCGGGTGTCGGATCGGCTGCCGGGGCGGGTGTCGGAGACGGTGATTGTGCGACCGGCTGGGGCGTCGGCTTGACGGCTTTCTGTACCGGTTTCGGTTCGACCTTCGGCTTGACGCGCGGCGTGGGCTTCGGTGGCGCGGGTTGCGCAACCGATTCGACCGCGACCGGCTGAGCGGCCGGTGCAGACGGGATGAGCTGCGCCGTGATCGACTGGACTTCGACCGTCTTCGGCGGCGGCGCGTTGCGATGGAGCCACGCGGCCGTCAGCATGATCGCATGTGCGGCAAGCACACCGACCGCGACGGTGATGACCCGGGGATTCATACGTGGGGCAGCCGGCAAGACGCCGGCAGGAGCGGATTGCGAAGCCTGCATGTTAGCTTGAAAGAACGACGTCGCACCCGGGGCGCGGCGGGTGAATCGGTATTACTTGCGGAAGATCAGCAGCGAGATGCACACAGTGGTCACAAATCCGATCAGCAATTCCATGACAGGCTCCTTGGCAGGTAAGCCGCTGGCTCGCGCGAAAGATGGCTTGCTGACGGAAGGACATCAAATGCGGCTTCAGCCGCACGGGTACGCTCGGCGCCGCTCAGGCGGCCTTGCGGTCGTAGAACGTGACCGGGATCGGATGAGCATGATGCTCGACACCGCACCGGCTCGCGCAGACGCCTTGCTCGGCCATGAGGTCGCGTACGGACTCCTCGCACTTGCCGCAGCACGTGGCCACGCCGAGCTCGAACTGGAGTTCATCGAAAGAGTTCACGCCCTCGGCGAGGGACGCGCGAATCTTGCGATCGGAAACAGACTTGCACACGCAGACGATCATGATGAGTTGCGATAGCTAACGGTAATGCGAATTATTATCATTAAATTTGCGGACGTTGACAAGCCTGGGTTCGGCTTTTTTTAAGGTCATCGGACCCTTGAAACGGGAGGCGGAGCGGGAGAGGGCGAACCGGCGGCGTGCCGGCCCGCGTCAGACGGTCGCGCAGGCGCGCGCGTTCGGCGAGGAAATGGTGACGGATTCGACCGGCACGTCGAGGCCGAGCAGCGACGATGCGAGTGCGCGCAGTTGCAGGCCGTCGCTCGTCGAGCAGAAGCGTGGCGGCGCGGCACGCGTGCCGGCCGGCGCGCGCAGGCCGCGTTCGTCGAGCACCCGCGTGAGCTGCCGGGCGATGGCATCGCTCGTATCGACGATCGTCAGCCGGTCGCCGACAAGATCACGGATCGTTTCCGTGAAGAACGGGTAGTGCGTGCAGCCGAGCACCAGCGTATCGGCGCCGTCGTCGAGCATCGGCTGCAGGTAACGCTCGAGCAACGCGCGCAACGCGGCCGAGTTCGTGTCGCCGCGTTCGATCGCTTCGACGAGCCCGTGGCCGGGCTGGCAGATGAAGCGCCGGCCGGCGCCGTAGCGGTCGAGCAGCGCCTGGAAGCGCGGGCTGTTCAGCGTCGATTGCGTGGCGAGCACGCCCGCGACACCGGTCGCGGACAGCGCGGCGGCTGGCTTGATGCCTGGCTCGACACCCACGAGCGGTATCGACAGGCGCTCGCGGATGGCTGCGATCGCTCGCGCCGTCGCGGTGTTGCACGCGATCACGAGCGCTTTCGCGCCTTCGCGGGCTAGCCACTCGCCGATGGCAAGCGTGCGCTCCGTAATGAATGCCTCGTCGCGCGGACCATACGGTGCGTGGTGCGAATCGGCGACATAGACGAACGACTCGCCGGGCAGGTGCGCGCGCGCGGCACGCAGCACCGACAGGCCGCCGAGCCCCGAATCGAAGATGCCGACAGGGGCGGCGGGGCGGACCCCGGAAGCGGCGGGTTGGTTCGTCGTCGTCATGCGGAAGGCGAGGTGGCGATCGTGGCGGGTGTGGCGATTACTCGGGCGAACCCATCATCGTCTGCTGGTAGTTCTGCAGGCCGACCTTGCCGATCAGGTCGATCTGCGTTTCCAGCCAGTCGATGTGCTCTTCGGTGTCGTCGAGGATCTTTTCGAAGATCTCGCGCGACACGTAGTCACGCACCGATTCACAGTAAGCGATCGCTTCCTTGCACGTGGACTGCGAGATCTGCTCGAGCTTCAGGTCGCACTTCAGGATCTCTTCGGTTTCCTCGCCGACCAGCAGCTTGTGCAGGTCCTGCAGGTTCGGCAGGCCGTCAAGCATGAACACACGCTCGATCAGCCAGTCGGCATGCTTCATTTCGCCGATCGATTCGTCGTATTCGTGCTTGCCGAGCTTCTCGAGGCCCCAGTGCTTGTACATGCGCGCATGCAGGAAGTACTGGTTGATCGCCGTGAGTTCGTTCTTCAGTTGGGCGTTCAGGTATTCAATGACTTTCTTGTCGCCTTGCATGGCTGTTCCTTGTTCAGTGGGGCTTCAGAAACCGAACGATAATCGCTCGAACGAGAAAAGCCAAGCCTCGAAGCCTTGTCGGGCCTGCCTTTTGCGGGTAATGAGAATCGGCCCGGGATAACGGGCCGCGCGCAATAACGAGAATGAGAAGTAAAAAGGCCGGACATCCGTCCGGCCTTTCGTGCGAGCGCGCTTAAGCGGTTGCGACCGGGATCTTGCCGATCTTCGCCTGCCACTCCTTCGGGCCGGTCTGGTGCACCGACGTGCCCGATGAATCGACGGCGACCGTCACCGGCATGTCCTGCACGTCGAACTCGTAGATCGCTTCCATGCCGAGGTCTTCGAATGCGAGCACCTTCGCGCCGCGGATCGCCTTCGACACGAGGTAAGCCGCACCGCCGACCGCCATCAGGTACGCCGCCTTGTGCTTCTTGATCGCGTCGATCGCGACCGGGCCGCGCTCGGCCTTGCCGATCATCGAGATCAGACCCGTCTGGGCGAGCATCGTCTCGGTGAACTTGTCCATCCGCGTGGCCGTCGTCGGGCCTGCCGGGCCGACCACTTCGTCACGCACCGGATCGACCGGGCCGACGTAGTAGATCACGCGGTTCGTGAAGTCGACCGGCAGCTTCTCGCCCTTCGCGAGCATGTCGGCGATGCGCTTGTGCGCGGCGTCGCGGCCCGTGAGCATCTTGCCCGACAGCAGCAGCGTCTGGCCCGGCGTCCAGCTCGCGACTTCTTCCGGGGTCAGCGTGTTCAGGTCGACGCGCTTGCTGGTTTCCGTGTTGGGTTCCCACTGGACCTTCGGCCAGGCGTCGAGCGACGGCGCCTCGAGCTTCGCGGGGCCCGAGCCGTCGAGCACGAAGTGCGCGTGGCGCGTGGCCGCGCAGTTCGGGATCAGTGCGACCGGCTTCGACGCCGCGTGCGTCGGCGCGGCCATGATCTTCACGTCGAGCACGGTCGCGAGGCCGCCGAGGCCCTGCGCGCCGATGCCGAGCGCGTTGACCTTCTCGTGCAGTTCGACGCGCAGTTCCTCGACCCAGTCCTTCGGGCCGCGCGCGATGATTTCCTGGATGTCGATCGGCTCCATCAGCGATTCCTTCGCCATCAGCATCGCCTTTTCGGCAGTGCCGCCGATGCCGATCCCGAGCATGCCCGGCGGGCACCAGCCCGCGCCCATCGTCGGGACCGTTTTCAGTACCCAGTCGACGATCGAGTCGGACGGGTTCAGCATCACGAACTTCGACTTGTTCTCCGAGCCGCCGCCCTTTGCCGCGACCTGCACGTCGACCTTGTCGCCCGGCACGATCTCGTAGTGGATCACGGCCGGCGTGTTGTCCTTCGTGTTCTTGCGGGCGCCTTCCGGCGGATTGACGATCGATGCGCGCAGCACGTTGTCCGGGTGCGTGTAACCGCGGCGCACGCCTTCGTTGATCATGTCGGTGAGACCCATCGTCGCGCCGTCCCAGCGCACGTCCATGCCGACCTTCACGAAGATCGTGACGATGCCGGTGTCCTGGCAGATCGGGCGACGGCCTTCCGCGCACATGCGGCTGTTCGTGAGGATCTGCGCGATCGCGTCCTTCGCGGCCGGGCTCTCTTCCAGCTCATACGCGCGGCCGAGGGCCTGGATGTAGTCGAGCGGATGGTAGTAGCTGATGTACTGCAGCGAATCCGCGATGCTCTGGATCAGGTCTTCCTGTTTGATGACGGTCATGGCTGAGACTCTGTGAGGACTGAGGGGAATACGTTTATGCGCTGGCGGCGGCTTCGACCGATTTGCGGGGCTCGTTCGCTGCAGGCGCGTGCGCGTCGCGGGCGTGCGGCTCGTGGAAATGGGCCGGGTGCGTGTGGGTCGTCAGGCGGTCGACCCACGCCATCACGAGCGCCGACACGAGGAACGACACGTGGATGATCACCTGCCACATGATCGCGTGCGTCGTGTGCTGGTCGGGGTTGATGAAGGTCTTCAGCAGGTGGATCGACGAAATGCTGATCAGCGCCATCGACAGCTTGACCTTCAGCACGCCCGCGTTCACATGGTCGAGCCACTCGGGCTCGTCGGGGTGGCCCTCGATGCCGAGGCGCGACACGAACGTCTCGTAGCCGCCGACGATCACCATGATCAGCAGATTCGAGATCATCACGACGTCGATCAGGCCGAGCACCGCGAGCATCACGCTGATCTCGTCAAGGCTCGTCGCATGCGACAGCAGGTGCCAGACTTCCTTCAGGAACAGGAACACATAGACGGCCTGCGCGACGATCAGGCCCAGATAAAGCGGAACCTGGAGCCAGCGGCTCATGAAGATCAGCGCGGGCAGCGGGCGCAGGGGACGACGGATGGAGCCGGGCGAATGCGGGGCAGACATGGTGAAGGGTCGGGCGCTGGACGCAGGTATCGGGGGTAATCTTGAAAAGGCGCGCTATTGTAACGCGTCGGCCGGTGCGACTGCAGCGTCGCGCCGGGGCTGCAGGGGACGGATCAGGACGCGGCGGCCGGCACGCGCTTCACGCGCAGGCTCGCGAGCACGATCCCGCTGACGACGCACGCGAGCGCGATGCCGTGCGCGAGCGTCGGACGTTCGCCGAGGAACGCGATGCCGTATGCGGCGGCCGCGACCGGCAGCACCGCGCTGAATACGCCGGCGAGGCTGCCCGGCACGTGCCGGATCCCTTTCATCCACAGCCAGAACGAGAAGATGCTGGCCGACAGCCCGTACCAGACCACGAGCGCCCACGTACCGGCCGGCACGCTCGCGTAATCGAAATGCCACAAGGCCGTTGCGCCGAGCGGCAGCATCAGGCACAGGCCGAACAGGTGCGTATACGCGCAGATGTCGATCGGCGCGAGCGTCTGCGTGAGCCGGCGCGACAGGATCACGTAGATCGATTCGCAGCACACGGCGCCAAGGATCAGAAGGTTGCCGGTCAGCGAGCCGGCCGAGGCGCCCCCGGCGCCGTGCGCGGACGCGCTGCCTGCGCTGCCGTTGGCGAGGTTGATCGTCACGACGCCGGCGATCGCGAGCGCGATCGACACGAGCGCACGGCCGTTCGGTTTTTCACGCAGGATCAGCCACGCGAACAGCGCGACGATGGCCGGGATGGTGCTCGTGATCACGCCGGCCGCGACCGCGCTCGTGCGTTGCACGCCGTTGAGCATCAGCAGCGTAAACATGAAGGTGCCGAAGAATGCCTGCAGGAACAGGTTCAGCCATTCCGCGCGCCGGACCGCACGCATCTTCACCGGACTGAACAGCGGCCACAGCACGGCGATCGCGATCACGAAGCGCAGCGTGGCGAGGATGGCGACCGGGACGAAGACGACGATGGATTTGCCGATACCGACGTTGCTGCCGACAAACAGCATCGACAGGATGAGGAAGAGGGCGTAGCGATTCAAGCTGGAATCCGGGAGGCGAGTTCAGTTAGGATTGTAGGGTCGCGGTCGTAACAGCGTAAAGCAGACTGCAAGGCGCCGCCGCGCGGCGTGCGAAACGGCGATGTCGCGTAAGTGACGGGTAAGTTCGAGCGCTTATCGTGGATAGGGCCGGGCCGTACGTCCATCGTCTTGTGACGTGGTGCGGCGCAGCATCGCGCGCAGCCTTCGGGGGCGCGCGGGTGAGTGGGAGACAGCGGCGCGCAAGCGCCGGCCAAGACGCGGCGCGCACGATCGCGCCGCCATGCAGAGGATTCATGTTCACCAAGGGGTAGTCGATGTCTGCGATTGAATCGGTTCTTCACGAAACCCGTCAGTTTGCGCCGCCCGAGGCGCTCGAGAAGGCGGCGACCATTTCCGGCATGCCGGCCTACCAGGCGCTTGCCGCCGAGGCCGAGCAGGATTACGAGGGCTTCTGGGCGCGTCTCGCGCGCGAGGGCCTCAGCTGGCACAAGCCGTTCACCAGGGTGCTCGACGAGAGCAATGCGCCGTTCTACAAGTGGTTCGACGACGGTGAGCTGAACGCGTCGTACAACTGCCTCGACCGTCACGTCGAAGCCGGCAACGGCGAGCGCGTCGCGGTGATCTTCGAGGCCGACGACGGCACCGTCACGCGCGTCACCTACGCCGATCTGCTGGCACGTGTATCGCGCTTCGCGAACGCGCTGAAGAAACGCGGAATCGGCAAGGGCGATCGCGTCGTCATCTATATTCCGATGTCGATCGAGGGCATCGTCGCGATGCAGGCCTGCGCGCGCATCGGGGCCACGCACTCGGTCGTGTTCGGCGGCTTCTCCGCGAAATCGCTGAACGAGCGGCTCGTCGACGTCGGCGCGGTCGCCCTCATCACCGCCGACGAGCAGGCGCGCGGCGGCAAGACGCTGCCGCTCAAGAGCATCGCCGACGAGGCGCTCGCGATGGGCGGCTGCGAAGCAGTCAAGAGCGTGATTGTCTATCGCCGCACCGGCGGCAAGATCGACTGGCACGCCGGGCGCGACCTGTGGATGCACGAGATCGCCGACAGCGAGCCCGACACGTGCGCACCGGAATGGGTCGGCGCCGAGCATCCGCTGTTCATCCTCTATACGTCGGGCTCGACCGGCAAGCCGAAGGGCGTGCAGCACAGCACCGGCGGCTACCTGCTGTGGGCCGCGCAGACGATGAAGTGGACCTTCGACTGGAAACCGACCGACGTGTTCTGGTGCACGGCCGACATCGGCTGGGTCACGGGCCACACGTACATCACCTACGGCCCGCTCGCGTGCGGCGGCACGCAGGTCGTGTTCGAAGGCGTGCCGACCTGGCCGGACGCCGGCCGCTTCTGGAAGATGATCAACGATCACAAGGTCACGGTGTTCTACACCGCGCCGACCGCGATCCGCTCGCTGATCAAGGCCGCCGAGGCCGACGACAAGGTTCATCCGAAGAGCTACGACCTGTCGAGCCTGCGCATCATCGGCACGGTCGGCGAACCGATCAATCCGGAAGCGTGGATGTGGTACCACAAGCACGTCGGCCAGGAGCGCTGCCCGATCGTCGACACGTGGTGGCAGACCGAAACCGGCGGCCACATGATCACGCCGCTGCCGGGCGCGACGCCGACGGTGCCGGGGTCATGCACGCTGCCGCTGCCGGGCATCATGGCCGCGGTGGTCGACGAGACCGGCCAGGACGTGCCGAACGGGCAAGGCGGCATTCTCGTCGTCAAGCGTCCGTGGCCCTCGATGATCCGCACGATCTGGGGCGACCCGGAGCGCTTCAAGAAGAGCTATTACCCCGAGGAGCTCGGCGGCACGCTCTATCTGGCCGGCGACGGCACGGTGCGCGACAAGGACACCGGCTACTTCACGATCATGGGCCGCATCGACGACGTGCTGAACGTGTCGGGCCACCGGCTCGGCACGATGGAGATCGAGTCGGCGCTGGTTTCGCACGAGCTGGTTGCGGAAGCTGCGGTGGTCGGCCGCCCGGACGACACGACGGGCGAGGCGGT
Source organism: Burkholderia sp. PR2 (assembly GCF_052372875.1). Lineage (NCBI taxonomy): Bacteria > Pseudomonadati > Pseudomonadota > Betaproteobacteria > Burkholderiales > Burkholderiaceae > Burkholderia > Burkholderia sp. PR2. Next base: position 2,309,321 of record NZ_JBQRWH010000004.1, on the reverse strand, counting down.
GGTCGCGTTCGTGGTGCTGAAGCGTTCGCGTCCGGAAGGCGAGGAAGCGGCGGCGCTCGCGAAGACGCTGCGCGACTGGGTCGGCAAGCAGATCGGGCCGATCGCGAAGCCGAAGGACATCCGCTTCGGCGACAACCTGCCGAAGACGCGCTCGGGCAAGATCATGCGGCGCCTGCTGCGCTCGCTCGCGAAGGGCGAGGCGATCACGCAGGACACGTCCACCCTCGAGAACCCGGCGATCCTCGAGCAGCTCGCCGAAGTGCGCTGATCGCGCCTGTTGTGCACGTTGCGCACACGAGCCCCTGCGCGGCAATCCCGATTGCCCGCGCAGGGGCTTTTTGCTAAATAACGGCATGACCGATTCGTCCCGTCCTGTGCCTGCCGCGCCGCCACCCGTTCCCGAGCCGCTCGCGCGTGCCCATGCGCGCTATTGGCGTTTCAACGTCGTGTTGATCGTGGTACTGATGGCGATCGGCTTCACCGTTTCGTTCGTCGTGCCGTTCTTCGCGCCCGCGCTCGCAGGCATCCGCTTTGCCGGTTTCAGCCTGCCGTTCTATGTCGGCGCGCAGGGCGCGATTCTCGTGTATCTCGTGCTGATCGTCGTCTACATCGGCCTGATGCAGCGCGCGGACCGCCTGCTGCGGCGCGCGTACGACGAACATGCGTCGCACGCGGGCAATGCGCACCATGCCCGCTGATCCATGCTGACGCATCGACTGATTCGCGCGTACGCGCTTTACACCCTCGGCTTTCTCGGGTTCGTGCTGCTGCTGTGGCGGATCGAGCGCGCGACCGGTTCCGGCGTGTGGATCGGCTACGTGTTCCTGTTCGTACCGATTGCCGTGTATGCGGTGATCGGGCTGCTGTCGCGCACGTCCGATCTCGTCGAATACTACGTGGCCGGGCGGCGCGTGCCGTCTGCGTTCAACGGGATGGCGACGGCGGCCGACTGGCTGTCGGCGGCGTCGTTCATCGGTCTGGCCGGCTCGCTCTACGCAACCGGCTACGATGCGCTCGCGTACGTGATGGGGTGGACCGGCGGTTTCTGCCTCGTCGCGTTCCTGCTCGCGCCATACGTGCGCAAGCTGGCGCGCTACACGATTCCCGATTTTCTCGGCACGCGCTTTTCCAGCACCGCCGTGCGCGCGCTCGCGGCCGGCGCCGCGATCCTGTGCTCGTTCGTCTATCTGGTCGCGCAGATCCAGGGGATCGGGCTGATCGCGACGCGCTTCATCGGCGTCGACTTCGCGATCGGGATCTTCTGCGGGCTCGCGGGCATTCTCGTGTGCTCGTTTCTCGGCGGGATGCGCGCGGTCACGTGGACGCAGGTCGCGCAGTACATCATCCTGATCAGCGCGATCCTGATTCCCGTGTCGCTGATCGCGATGAAGAACGGGCTCGGGCCGGTGCCGCAGTTCAATTACGGCAAGCTGATGGAGCGCGTGGCGGCGCGCGAGGCGCAGGTGCGCGATGCCGCCCCGGAGCAGCAGGTGCGCGATGCGTATCGCCGGCAGGCCGCGGTCGTGCAGGCGCAGCTCGACCGCTTGCCTGCATCGTATGCGGACGCTCGCCAGCAACTCGTCGACCAGCTTGCGGAGCTGCGGCGCCACAACGGGCCGCTGCGCGAGATCAACCAGCGCGAGCGCGAGCTGGCGGACTTTCCGCGCGACCCGACGGCGGCGCGCGTGACCTGGACCCAGACGCGCGACGATCTCCTGGCACGCGCCGAGCCACCCGTGCCGATGCACGAGCCGTTTCCCGCGGCGAACGACGACGACCGCAAGCCGCGCAAGCGGAATTTCCTCGCGTTGCTGTTGTGCCTGTCGCTCGGCACCGCGAGCCTGCCGCACATCCTCACGCGCTACAACACGACGACGTCGGTCGCATCGGCCCGGCGTTCGGTCGGCTGGACGTTGTTCTTCATTGCGCTGTTCTACCTGAGCGTGCCGGTGCTCGCGGTGATGATCAAGTACGAGATTCTCACCAGCCTCGTCGGGCGGCCGATCGCCGAGCTGCCCGCATGGGTCACGCAGTGGCATCACTTCGAACCGGACCTGATCAGCGTCGTCGAGGTGATTCGCGACGGCATCGTGCACTGGTCGGAGATCCAGATGCAGCCAGACATGGTCGTGCTGGCCGCGCCGGAGATCGCGGGGTTGCCGTATGTCGTGTCGGGGCTGATCGCGGCCGGCGCGCTGGCCGCGGCGCTGTCGACCGCGGACGGGTTGCTGCTGACGATCGCGAATGCGCTGTCGCACGACGTCTATTACTGCATGGTCGCGCCGGACGCGTCGAGGCAGCGGCGCGTGACGATCTCGAAGGTCTTGCTGCTTGGCGTCGCGCTGTTCGCGTCGTATGTCGCGTCGCTCAGTACGGGGAAGATTCTGTTTCTGGTCGGGGCGGCGTTTTCGCTCGCGGCGTCCAGTTTCTTTCCGGTGCTCGTGCTCGGAGTGTTCTGGAAACGCACGACGACGCGCGGCGCGATCGCCGGGATGCTGACGGGGCTCGCGGTGTGCGTGTACTACATCGTGTCGACGTATCCGTACTTCACGCAGCTGACGGGGTTCGCCGGGCGGACGTGGTTCGGGATCGAGCCGATCAGTTCAGGTGTGTTCGGCGTGCCGGCGGGGTTCGCGGTGGCGATCGTGGTGAGTCTGCTCGATCGGCAGCCGGATGAATACACGAGGGCGCTGGTCGATTACATTCGGCATCCATGACGCTGAGGCGCTGGACGCGGGACATCGCGGGGGGAAGAAGTTTTCGATGTGGCGCAAGGCCAGATACAGCAGTTTGCCAGCCGCTTCGTCGCTCGGTGTCGAGCGACGCTGCTGGCGCTCGGCCGTGGCGGCCTGGAGACCGGCTTGATCGCGGCAGTCAGCGGCTTGCGGTCCTTTCAGCTCGCCAGATCAGCTCGCCAGATTCAGCGAATTGCGGATCAGATGCGCGATGCAGGTCTGGATTTGGGCGGCCGGATAGCCGCCTCGATCGCTTCGGGGAAGCCGCGCAAACTGTCGGCCACCGCGATCAGGATGTCGTGCAAGCCTCGGTTCTTCAGTTCGTTGAAGACCTTCATCCAGAACTTTGCGCCCTCGGTTTGCTCGATCCACAGACTCAGCACTTCCTTGCGACCGTTGGCACGAATGCCCAGCGCCAGATAAGCATTCGACCAGGACGCCCGAGCGCGGATAGCTATTCGGTGGACATGCGTCAGGCGTGCCCGTCCCTGGTGTTTTGCGCTTCGTCGTTTCCCACGTCTGTCGGCCGCGGTGCCGAGGTGAAGTCCGGTGGCGGCGTTTGATAGTTGGTTTGATAGCCACAAAACAAAAAGCCCCGCAAATCATTGATTTTGCGGGGCTTTTTAAATCATTTGGCGGAGAGAGGGGGATTCGAACCCCCGATAGGCGATTAACCTATACACGCTTTCCAGGCGTGCGACTTAAACCACTCATCCATCTCTCCGGAAGACCGAGAGTATAGCAAACTCTGGCGGATGGTCGCCACCCCCTTGGGCGATCCGCCGAAATCGGCGGGAAAGCCGCCTTCCGCGGGTCGCGCGGCGGCCTGCTTCGTATCGAATCCGGCCGCGCAGAAGGGCCATGCCCCCAGTTACGCCCGGGCCCGGCCGCATGGCCGCGCGAGTCTGCTATCTTCCCGGGCATCTCATCGCTTTCCTGCCTCTCCATGACCGACCGCATCGTCGCCGCATTCGATTTCGACGGCACCATCACGACCACCGACAGCTTCCGTCATTTCGTCCGCTACGCGGTCGGCACGCCGCGATTCGCATGGGCCGGGCTGCGCGCGCTGCCGTGGATCATCGCGATGAAGGCGGGACTGTTGTCGCGCGGCGACGCGAAGGCGAAGTTCGCGTGGTTTGCGCTCGGGCCGATCCGCGAGGACGCGCTCGACGTATTGGCGCGCAGCTTCGTCGACGGCTACCTGCCGAACCTCGTGCGTCCGGACATGCTGGAGCGGGTGCGCGAGCATCAGGCGCGCGGGCATGAAGTCGTGCTGGTGAGCGCATCGCCGTCGCTGTATCTGGAGAAGTGGGCGAAGACGGCCGGCATCGACACGGTGCTCGCGACGCGCCTCGCGTTCGAGCGCGGCACGTTCACCGGACGGTTGAACGGAGAGAACTGCTGGGGCCCGCAGAAGGTCGTGCGCTTGCGCGGCTGGTGGGGCAATCGGCTGCCCGCGAAACTGTTCGCCTACGGCGACAGCCGCGGCGACAAGGAAATGGCCGAACTCGCGAACTGGGCGTGGATCCGCGGGCGGGGGCCGATGCCGCCGATCGGCGACTGACGGACTAACGCGACACCGGCGCGGCGAGCAACCCCGCGCGCTGCCGTCAAGCGTCGGCCCGCCGCGTGCCGCGCACACCGCGAACCGGACGATACGCACCCCAGCGATTCGAACGCTTGAACGTGCCGACGTCGTTGAACCGCACGCCGACTTCACGCAGTGCCTTGTGCGCGGTGCGTGCGGTCAGCTGCCGGATGTAGAACGGATCGCGCACCACGAAATGATGGATCGCATGCGTGCTGCCGAAGTTGAAGCAGAACAGCTGGAACGGCAGCATCCACCACGGGTTGAGCACCTGGGTCTGCTGGATCACGTTGCGCGAATCGATGTCGCCGAAGTAATGCATGTTCGAGCTGACGAAGTTGATGCAGAAGCTGCGCACGAAGTTCGGCCCGAGCCACACGACCGCGAGGAAATCGACGACGTGCATCACGCGCTCGACGACGGTCGGCACGGTCACCGCATAGCCGAACGCATGCAGCGCGAACAGGCCGGCGTGATAGACGATGAACGCGTGCCACAGCGCGTAGTACGCATGACCGATCGGCATGTAGGACGACACCTGCTCGATGCGCAATTGCGCGCGTTCGGCCGCATCCTGCACCGGTTGCGCGGCCACGTACTGCCTGACCTTGCGGCGCATCGCCTCCGGCCGCAGCACGACGGCGAGCATCCCGTCCGCGATCATCAGCAGCCGCTTCACGCCCCAGTGTTCGCCGTTGGTGATGCCGAATTCCTCGAGATCCGATTCGCCGCCCGACACCTTGTGGTGATGCAGGTGCATGCGCCGGCGCGTCCACGGGTTGATCGTGCCCGGCCGCGTGAGCCAGCACAGCGCCATCATCAGGTGATAGGCCCACGGTGTCTTCTTGAAGTACATCAGGTGGATCAGGTCGTGCTCGAGTTCGTGGATCAGCGACGTGACGAACGCGGCGAGCGGCAGCGCGACGTACCACGCGATCGCGCCGCGCGCATACAGCCAGGCGATCGCGAGCATCGCGCTCACCGACACGGCCATCACGGTCGCGCCGATGAGGTTCTGGTTGTCGAGCAGCGGAAAGCGCGCGCGGATCGCGTCGCTCGCGGCGTTGACCTCGCGGCGGACGTACGCGACCTTGTCGGCGTCGTGACGAAAGACGGTTCGTGCAGATTGGCTCATCGACCGGAATCCGAGCAGAGAGAGTGGGGCGCAATGCCGATGTGACAAGCATAGGTGCGCCTCGTGGCGCACGCGAGGGCCGCCGGTGCCAATGATGGTGTCATTTCGGGCCACGTTGACCCGCGCGCCGGCCTGCGGTGCAGCGTCATGCGGCTAGAGTGCCGACGCGGTGTCATTGCGGGCCAGCGACGCTACAATCCGCCGAAAACCGCTCCGGAGTCCGCCGTATGGCCCTGTCCGTCCCGGATGCCGCGCGCCAGCTGAACAAGGCGACGGTATCGTCCGCGTATGCGCTGTTCATGCTGATGCTCGCCGAGGAGCGCGGCATCGATGGCGGCCGAATTCTCGCCGGGTCGGGTGTCGAGCGCGACCGGCTCGCCCAGCCCGACGCGCGCATCACGCCGCTGCAGCAGGCGGCGATCGTGTTCAACCTGCTCGAGGCGACGGACGATCCGTCGATCGCGATCGAGATCGGCCTGCGCAGCAGTCTCACGAAATCCGGCCTGATCGGCTTCGGGCTGATGAGCTGCGCGACGCTCGGCGAGGCAATCGCGCTCGGTATCCGCTACCTGCCGACGCGCGTGCCGTTCTTTTCGGTGCGGCTCGCGCAGCTCGACGGGATTGTCGACATCGACGTGCTCGAGGCATTTCCGCTTGGCCGGCTGCGCCAGTTCGCGGTGGAGAACTTCCTGGTCGAGACGGCGATCCTGTTCAACTCGCTGCTCGATCCCGCGCCCGGTCGCACGCTGCGGTCGCGCGCGGAGCTGCATTTCGAATGGCCCGAACCGCCGTGGTTCGAGCGCTATCGCGAGCGGCTGCCGCGCTGTCATTTCGACGCGAGCGCGAACCGCATCCGCTGCGATGCGGCGCTGCTCGACGAGCCGATCGGCACCGCGAACGCGCAGACCGCGCAGATGATCGTCCAGCAATGCGAGGCCGAGCTCGCGCGGCTCGGCTATGCGGAAAGCATCGTCGAGCGCGTGCGCAACCTGCTGATCTGCGGCGACGCAGGTTATCCGTCGGTGGACGAAGTCGCGCGCGAGCTGCACGTGTCGGCGCGCACGCTGAAACGCAAGCTCGCGGAATTCGGCGCGACCTACTCCGCGCTACTCGACGAGATCCGGCTGCGCGATGCGCTCAGGTTGCTCGAGGGCACACGCCTGCCGGTCGACGAGATCGCGGCGCGGGTTGGCTATACCGACCGCGCCAATTTCACGCGTGCATTCAAGCGCTGGACCGGCGTCGCGCCGAGCGAGCGGCGCTGACGGCGCGCCGGGCGGCGCGGCCGGTGTCGGTGGGTGCGCCCTGCATCGATCAATCGGCCCGTCAGACGATCGCAACCCAGTTCGCCCCGCGACCGCCCGGCACGCGTGCGTGCAACGACAGCGTGCCGTCGCTTGGCTCGACCGCATAGACCGACACGTATTCCGATTGCTCGCCGCATGCGACGAGCCAGCGTCCCGACGGATCGATCGCGAAGCCGCGCGGCTGCGTTTCGGTGGCCGTCGCATGAGCGGGTTCGAAGGTGCCGTCCGCATGCTGGCGATAGCAAAGCAATTGGCTCGACGTGCGTTCGCTGACATACACGAAGCGCTCGTCGGGCGTCAGGTGGAGATCGGCGGCCCACACGGCGGGTTCGGTCGGCGCGGGTGGGCGCGCATGGCCTTGCGCGAGGTCGATGACGGCCGGGTGACGCGCGCTGACTTGTGCGTTGCCGAGGCGGCCGCTGTCGACGTCGCGCGAGAAGGTCGCGAGCGTGGCCTGGAATTCGCTGACCGCGACGAGCGTGTGGCCGTCGCGCGCGAAGCGCAGGTGACGCGGCCCGAAGCCGCCCGGCACGCGCGTTTCGCCATGCTCGACCGCGCGCAGGCCGCCTGCATCCTCGACCAGCGCGAACGTGAAGATGCGGTCCGAGCCGAGCGAGCTCACGTACGCGAATCGATTGTCCGGCGACACGACGACGGCATGCGCGTTCGCGATGCCGTGCGCGACCTGCAGCGGCGCGCCGTCGCCGTCGCGCACGCGCGCGGCGTCGTAGAGGCTCAGCGAGTTGCCGCCGTACGACGCGCCGAGCAGCCAGCGGCCGCTGCGATCGAGCGACAGGTACGCGTGGCTCGCGTCGATCGCGGTTGCGCCGATGCGGGCGAGCGCGCCGGTGCCGGCTGCGATGCGGAATGCGACGATCGTCGGCTCTGCGCCGCGCGTCGCGACGTACAGCCGCCCGCGATCGGGCTGCACGGCGACCGGCATCGCGACGTCGCCGGCCGGGTAGCGGGCGAGCGGGGCGAGCGCGCCGTCGGAGGTGAGCGAGAACGTGGCGAGGTCGCCGTCGACGGCATTCGAGACGACGACGGTCAGGCGGTCAGTGTTCGGCATGGCGGAGCAGTGCAGTGTTCGTGAAGGACTCGTCGGCCGGCAGGCCCTTCGGCGGATCGCTGCGCCGGTGCGTGCGGGCGAACAGCGCGGCGACCGCGGCGACGAGGGATGCGATCGCGAGCGCATACAGGCCGCCCGTGATCGAACCCGTATGTTGCTTCAGATAGCCGAAGGCCGTCGGTGCCACGAAGCCTCCGAGGTTGCCGATCGAGTTGATCAGCGCGATCACGGCCGCGGCCACGCGCGTGTCGAGGTAGCCCTGCGGGATCGGCCAGAACAGCGACGACGCGGCCTTGAAGCCGAGTGCGGCGAAGCAGATCGACGCGAACGACCAGACGGGATCGTGCGACGTCGACGCGAACAGCCCGCACGCGGCGAGCACGAGCGCGAACGACAGCCAGCGCTGCGGATGTTTCCACTTCGCGGACAGCACCGCAAAGGCGTACATCGCGCCGATCGCGATCATCCACGGAATCGTGTTGTAGAGGCCGACCTGGAAGTCGGTGAGGCCGCCCATCTTGCGGATGATGGTCGGCAGCCAGAAGGTGGCCGCGTAGATCGTGAGCTGGATCGCGAAATACAGGAAGCAGAACAGCATGATCTGCGGGTCGCGCAGCAGCGTGGCGGCCGATACGTGCACCTTCGAGCGCACGTCGCGGGTCGCGCGTTCTTCATCGAGCGTGTTCTGGAGCGCCGCGCGTTCGTCGGCGGTGAGCCACGTCGCGTCGCGGATATGCGACTTCAGAAGCAGCCAGCTCGCGCCGCACAGCGCGACCGAGAACATCCCTTCGATCAGGAACATCCACTGCCAGCCTTGCAGGCCGAAGCCGTGGATCGACAGCAGCGCGCCGGTCACGGGCCCGGACAGCACCGACGCGAACGCGGAGCCGCCGAGGAAGATCGCCATCGCCTTGCCGCGCTCCTGCGGCGGCAGCCATTGCGACAGGTACAGCACGACGCCGGGGAAGAAGCCGGCCTCGGCTGCGCCGAGCAGGAAGCGCAGCACGTAGAACGACGTGTCGTTCCAGACGAACGCCATCGCGGCGGCGACGATGCCCCACGTCGCCATGATTCGCGCGAGCCAGATGCGTGCGCCGTAGCGCTGCATCAGCAGGTTGGAAGGCACTTCGAACAGCGCGTAGCCGACGAAGAACAGGCCGGCACCGAGTCCGTACGCCGCAGCGCCGATACCGATCGACGCTTCGAGGTGGCGATCGACGAAGCCGACGTTGACGCGGTCGATGTAGTTCGCGATGAACATGATCAGCACGAGCGGCAGCACGTGCCATTTCACTTTCGAGACGGCGGACGCGAGCGGGTCGCGGCCGGGCAGGGCAGGCGTGGTCAATGGAGTCTCCGGTCGGGCGGCGGACGGGGCGGCGGCCCGCGTCGGCGTCGGGTGGTGAGCTAAGTAGTATGTTGTCGTACGACATGGTACGCTTCAGATTCCGGCGTGACGTCGCGGGTTTACCCGAAATTCGGCCAAATAATGAGACATCGCAGCGGGAGATAATTGGGCGCCATCATGTCTGATGACGTATGACGTGATTCGACCTGACGGCAACCGTATCCTTGGCGGCCCGCTCTGCGCTGCGATGGGCGTCGCCCCCGGGTGGGCGCCGCCCGCTACGCCATCGACACGACGCTGTTCAGCAGCATCTTCACGAGAACGGCCTGGCGCGTTGCGCCCGTCTTCGCGAAGATGCCGCGCAGGTGTGCGCGGGCGGTGTTCTTCGTGATGCCGGTGGCGGCGGCCGCTTCGTCGAGCGTCAGGCCGTCGACGAGCAGCAGTGCGATCTCGGTTTCCATCGGCGTGAGGCGAAACAGCCGGTGCAGCATGTCGCGCGAGGTCTGCGGTGACGACGCCGGATCGCGGACGAACACCGCGACGGCCGGCCGGTGCTGGCGGTCCTCCGCGCCGTGATAGGGCGCGAGCGGGCGCAGCAGCACGTTCAACGGCATCGCGCCGCCGGGGCGCGACAGCGTGGTGGCCTCGATGCGCCCCAGCGCGCCCGCGCGGAAATGCTCGAGCGTGGCCTGCAACGCCTTCTGCAGCCGGCGCTCGTCGAGCGGGCACGACGCATGGAGCCGCTCCTGACGCAGGCACAGGCCGTCCTGCTGCGCGAGCAGCCGTTCGGCGATGCGGTTGTGCTTGATCACGCGGCCATCCTCGTCGAGGATCGCGGTACCGACGTCGAGCCGGTCGACGGTGCCCGCGTACAGCGCGCGCTCGGCGTCGAGCACGTCGAGCGCCGCTCACGAAGAACGCGCACTCGACGCCGCGCTCGCCGCGCAGGTTCGCGCCGAGGATGAAGCGCAGGTCGAGCGGCTGCAGGTACTGCCGGTAGAAATCGTGCGCGCACCAGCGGGCGGCGCCGAACAGTCCGTCTGCCGTGAACACCTGGCCGGGTGGCTGGTCGAGAAACGGGCACAGCGCATAGAACTGCTCGCTGTACGACGGCTCGCCGGGCAGCAGCGGGCCGTGGGCCGACGCGTTGATGATGAGCCCGCGCCGCGAGCCGCCGGGGTTGCGCAGCACGAGCGTCGTGAAGCGCGCGTCGAGCCGCACGCGGATCGCTTCGAGAAAGCGCGCCCACGGCGTCGTTTCGGACAGGCCCTGATAGACGAGCCCGAGCCACGCGCTGAGTTCGCGGGCCGTCCACGCGGCGTCGTCGAAACCGTCGTGCGCGGCCGTGTCGTCGGGCGCCAGCGCGATCCGCATGCTCGTGTTCTCCTGGGGCGGGGTGAATGCTTCCGAACGAGCATACCGGCCGGCCGGCGGCCCGCGTCATCCGAACGGAGTAGACGACGCGGGCAGTGGTCCGTGCGACGCGGCCGGCGAGGGTCAGGCGACGCGCTCGCGCAGCAGGTACGCGACGATGCGATCGGCCGCCGCTTCCGGCGACTCGGCCACCGTGTCGATGCGCAGTTCCGGCTGCGCGGGCGGCTCGTACGGCGAGTCGATGCCCGTGAAGTGCTTCAGTTCGCCCTTGCGCGCCTTCTTGTACAGCCCCTTCGGATCGCGTTCCTCGGCCACCGCGAGCGGCGTGTCGACGAACACTTCGACGAACTCGTCGGGGCCGGCCAGCGCACGCGCCATGTCGCGTTCCGCGCGGAACGGCGAGATGAACGATACGAGCGTGATGAGCCCGGCATCGAGCATCAGTCGCGCGACTTCGGCCACGCGCCGGATGTTCTCCACGCGATCGGCCTCGGTGAAGCCGAGATCGCGGTTGAGCCCGTGCCGCACGTTGTCGCCGTCGAGCAGGTACGTATGCTTGCCGAGCGCATGCAGCCGCTGCTCGACGAGGTTCGCGATCGTCGACTTGCCCGCGCCGGACAACCCGGTCAGCCACACGATGCGCGGCGTCTGCGCCTTCTGCGCCGCGCGCGCGTCACGGTCGACGTCGACGGCCTGCCAGTGCACGTTGTGCGCGCGGCGCAACGCGAAGTGCAGCATCCCGGCGCCGACCGTGTCGTTGGTGAAGCGGTCGATCACGATGAAGCCGCCGGTATGACGATTCTGGTCGTACGGATCGAACGCGACGGGCCGGTCGAAGCTCAGGTTGCACACGCCGATCTCGTTCAGCGCGAGCGTGCGCGCGGCGAGATGCTCGCGCGTGTTCACGTCGATCTTGTACTTCGGCGTCGCGCAGGTCGCGCCGACCGTCTGCGTGCCCAGCTTCACGAGATACGGCCGGCCCGGCAGCAGCGGTTCGTCGTGCATCCACACGAGCGTCGCCTCGAACTGATCGGCCACCTCCGGCGGCGCGTCGGCGTGCGCGATCATGTCGCCGCGGCTGATGTCGATTTCGTCGGCGAGCGTGAGCGTCACCGCTTCGCCGGCGCGCGCGACGTGGGCTTCGCCTGCCGGCGTGATCACTGACGCGATGCGGCTTTCCTTGCCCGACGGCAGCACGCGCACGCGTTCGCCGACGCGCACTTCGCCGGACGCGATGCTGCCGGCATAGCCGCGGAAGTTCAGATGCGGGCGGTTGACCCATTGCACGGGCAGGCGGAACGGTTCGTCGCGCGTCACGCGCTCGACGAGCGGCAGCGTGTCGAGATGCTGCATCAGCGGCGGGCCCGCGTACCACGGCATGCGCGGGCTCGACGCGATCACGTTGTCGCCGCGCAGTGCGGACATCGGAATGCTGACGATCTCCTGGAGGCCGAGCTCGGCCGCGAACGCGCGATAGTCGGCGTCGATGCGCTCGAACACCGCTCGGTCGTAGTCGACCAGATCCATCTTGTTGATCGCGAGCACGACGCGCCTGATGCCGATCAGCGCGACGAGATGGCTGTGGCGGCGTGTCTGCGTGAGCACGCCCTTGCGCGCGTCGATCAGGATCACCGCGAGATCGGCAGTCGATGCGCCGGTGATCATGTTGCGCGTGAACTGCTCGTGGCCGGGCGTATCGGCGACGATGAACTTGCGTCGCGCGGTCGCGAAGAAGCGGTACGCGACGTCGATCGTGATCCCCTGTTCGCGTTCGGCCGACAGGCCGTCGACGAGCAGCGCGAAATCGAGGTCGCCGCCTTGCGTGCCGACCTTCTTCGAATCGGCTTCGAGCTGGGTCAGCTGATCGTCGAACAGCATGTTCGATTCGTAGAGCATGCGGCCGATCAGCGTGCTTTTGCCGTCGTCGACGCTGCCGCACGTGATGAAGCGCAGCAGGTCCTTCGTCTGCCCATCGTCGGCGTGCATACCGGGTGCCTTGGGTGCGGTGAGAACGGGTGCCATCAGAAATATCCCTCCTGTTTCTTCTTTTCCATCGAGCCGGCCGAATCGCTGTCGATCAGCCGTCCCTGGCGCTCGGACGTGCGCGTGTCGCGCATCTCCTGCAGGATGTCGTCGAGCGAGCTCGCGTCGCTGTCGATCGCACCCGTCAGCGGATAGCAGCCGAGCGTGCGAAAGCGCACCTTGCGCATCTGCGGCACTTCGCCGTCGCGCAGCGGCAGCCGTTCGTCGTCGACCATGATCAGCGCGCCGTCGCGCTCGACCACGGGCCGCTCCTTCGCGTAGTAGAGCGGAACGATCGGAATGTCGTGCAGCCGGATGTATTGCCAGATGTCGAGCTCGGTCCAGTTGGAGATCGGAAATACGCGCAGGCTTTCACCCTTGCGCTTGCGCGCGTTGTACAGCGACCAGAGTTCGGGCCGCTGGCGCTTCGGATCCCAGCGGTGCTGCGTCGAACGCAGCGACACGATGCGCTCCTTCGCGCGCGATTTCTCCTCGTCGCGGCGCGCGCCGCCGAACGCGGCGTCGAAGCCGTAGTGGTCGAGCGCCTGCTTGAGCCCTTGCGTCTTCCACACGTCGGTGTGAACGGCCGAGCCGTGCGTGAACGGATTGATGTCGTTCGCCACGCCGTCGGGGTTCACGTGGACGCGCAGGTCGAGGCCGAGGCGCTCGGCCGTCTCGTCGCGAAACGCGATCATCTCGCGGAACTTCCACGTCGTATCGACGTGCAGCAGCGGAAAGGGCGGCTTCGCTGGGTAGAACGCCTTCATGGCGAGATGCAGCATGACCGAGCTGTCCTTGCCGATCGAATAGAGCATCACCGGGTTTTCGCTTTCCGCGACCACCTCGCGCATGATGTGGATGCTCTCGGCCTCCAGTCGCTCCAAGTGGGTCAACATCGTTCGTCTCCTTGTTGCATGCCGGCGCCGCGCGACATGTGCGGCGTTTCGTGCATGACGCCAACGGTATCGAGCGAGGGCGGTGCCGTTCTTCGTCCGGGTGGACTAGGGCCTGTTCCGGCCAGCGACGAGCTTGCGCCAGCCCCACGAATTTTCTTGTTCGGGGGAACGTGCGTGATTGGCCGGAACAGGACAGAACCGACACGGCGGCGCAGCGGATCTTTCCTTAGTCCACCCGGACGAAGTGGCGCGTGGAGCGCTCGCTTAAGGTGAGCGCTCGACCACTGGCGGAGACGACACATGACGGACGACACACGTGCCACGCAATTGCTTTCGGGCCAGACCTGGGCCGATTTCTGCGACACCCTGAAGCGCAGCGGACAGCAGATCCTGCGCGCCGACGCGCCCGACGATCCGCTCACGCGCGCGGAAGGGTTCCGCTACCTGAGCCGGCTGATGCGCATCGCGCTCGAAATGCACGTCGAGTTCGCGGACGGCGCGTGGCCCGGCTTCTTCTCGCCGTCGCACGAGACCGCGAAGATCGGCGCCGACAATCCCGACAACCTGTACCAGTACGCGCGCCTCGACGGCCGCTGCGAATATCGCGTGACGGGGCGGCGCGGCACGGTCGCGTACCTGAGCTTCGGCACGCAGAAGGGCGGCTACGAAACGGACGGCAAGATGCTGCAGACGGGGTTTCTCGATGCGAAGCAACTCGAGGTCGCGCCGGACGGCAGCTTCGAGATCGTGCTGAGCGCGACGCCGCGCGCGGGCAACTGGGTACGCATGGAGCCGGGCACGAACGCGCTGCTGGTGCGCCAGACCTTCCTCGACCGGCGCGCGGAGACGCCCGCGCAACTGAAGATCGAGCGCATCGGCGCGCACGACCGCCCGGCGCCGCTCGACCCGCTCGTGCTGCAGGGCGGCCTCATGCGCGCCGCGCAGTTCGTCGAGCGGACGTCGAAGCTGTTCGCCGACTGGGCCGGGAGCTACGGGGCGCACGTCAACGCGCTGCCGCCCGCGGACCAGGCGCTGTGCCAGTCGGTCGGCGGCGATCCGAACATCTACTACTACCACTCGTGCTGGTCGCTGGCCGATGACGAGGCGCTCGTGATCGACGTCGACACGGTGCCCGACTGCGATTTCTGGAACGTGCAGCTCAACAACCACTGGATGGAGTCGCTCGACTACCGGCACTTCGACATCTGCGTGAACAAGCACAGCGCGCGCCTGAATGCCGACGGCGGCGTGACGGTGGTGGTCGCCGCGTCGCGGCCGGGCGACGCGAACTGGCTCGATACGGCCGGGCATCGCAGCGGCACGATCTGCTGGCGCTGGGTCGGCGCCGCGCGGCCGGTGCATCCGCGCACGCGCGTCGTCAAGCTCGCCGCGCTGAAGGAGGCCGCATGAACGCGCCGCTCGACCGGATCCGCACGCTGCTCGATGCCGACGGGTTGATCGCCGAAGCCGTGTCGCGCACGGGCGGCCTTGCCGCGTTCGGCGACGGCCCGTATCGCGAGGCGCTCGACGTGATGTGCGCATCGCTGATCGATGAAGCGAAGCTGTCCGCGCGCGGCGCGGAGATGATGCGCGAGAAGCTCGTCGGCCAGCTCGTGAATCGGCTCGTCGTGGAGGATTACTGCCGGCGTTATCCGGAGATCGTCGACATCGAGATCGACGATCCGCTCGTGATCGTCGGGCTGCCGCGCACCGGCACGACGCTGCTGCAGCGGCTGCTCGCGGTCGATCCGCGCTTTCATTCGGCCGCGTGGTGGGAAACGCGCTATCCGGCGCCGCTTTCCGGCGAGACGCTCGACGCACCGACCGTGCGCATCGCACGCGCGCAGGCCGAGGTCGCGACCATGATCGACTGCATTCCGCAGATCCTCGCGATTCATCCGCTCGACGCGATGCTCGTCGACGAGGAGTTCATGCTGATGGAGCACTCGTTCGTGTGCGCGATGGATTCGTACGCGAACGTGCCGGGCTATACGGCGTGGCGCGAGCAGCAGGACCTGACACCCGTTTATACGTACCTGAAGCGCATGCTGCAGTTCCTGCAGTGGCAGAAGATGCAGCGCGGCGTCGCGCCGGCCGAGCGCTGGCTGCTGAAGACGCCGCAGCACCTGCATGCGCTCGACGTGCTGTGCCGCGTGTTTCCGCACGCGCAGGTGGTGCTCACGCACCGCGATCCGGCGCAGACGATTCCGTCGATGGCGAGCATGGCGCACACGCTGTGGCAGATGTACGCGGACGACCCGGATCCGCGCACGGTCGGCGCGCAGTGGCACGCGGGAATGGCCCGCGCGATCCGCGCGGCGATGACGGCGCGCGACGCGTTGCAGGCCGAGCGGTTTCTCGACGTGCGTTTCGAGGACACCGTGTCGAATCCGCTCGGCGTTGCAGAAGCCGTGTACCGCTTCGCCGGCATGCCGCTCGATGCACGGCAGCGCGCGGCGATGACGGACTGGATGACGCGCAACGGCCGCGACAAGCGCGCCGCGCACGATTACTCGATCGCGCGCTTCGGCTTCACCGATGCGCAACTGGCGCACGACTTCGCCGCGTATCGCGCGCGGCACCTGCGGGCGGCCGGCTGACGGCGCGCCCGCGAAACCAACGATAACCAGGAGACAACCCATGTTGCTGAAGGACAAGATCGTCGTGATTTCCGGAATCGGGCCGGGGCTCGGTGTGAAGCTCGCCGTCGAGGCGGCACGCGAGGGCGCGCGCGGCGTGGTCGT
Organism: Burkholderia sp. PR2; assembly: GCF_052372875.1. Classification (NCBI taxonomy): domain Bacteria; kingdom Pseudomonadati; phylum Pseudomonadota; class Betaproteobacteria; order Burkholderiales; family Burkholderiaceae; genus Burkholderia; species Burkholderia sp. PR2. Next base: position 2,293,100 of record NZ_JBQRWH010000004.1, on the reverse strand, counting down.
CGCGGCACGCACGATGGAAAAACTCGACGACGCGCAGGCGCGGATCAGCGCACTCGGCGTCGCATGCGACGTGCTGAAGGTGCAAACCGACATCGCCGAGCGCGCGCAGTGCCGGCAACTCGCGATTCAGGCGGTCGAGCGCTTCGGCCGGATCGACGCGCTCGTGAACAGCGCGTTCGTGCACGGCACGTTTCCGGAGGCGGTCGAGGAAGCCGATCTCGACGGCTGGCGCGCGGTGTTCGACACCAACGTGTTCGGCACGATGACGCTCACGCAGGAAATCGTCCCGCACATGAAGCGGCAGAAGCGCGGCGCGATCGTGATGATCAACACGCAGGCCACCCGCAAGCCGTTTGCAGGGGAATCGGGCTACGCTGTATCGAAGGGCGCGCTCGCGGTTGCGGCAAAATACCTCGCACGCGAGCTCGGCGTGCACGGGATCCGCGCGAACAGCATCCACATGGGCTGGATGTGGGGCGTGCCGACGCAGACGTATTTCCGGCAGGCGGCAGCCGAGTATGGAATGACGGAGGAGGAGATCATCGCGCCGATCGCGTCGAACATCGCGCTCGCGAAGCTGCCGACCGACGACGACTGCGCGCGCGGCGCTGTTCCTCGCGTCGGATTATGCGAACGCGGTGACCGGCGCGACGCTGGACGCGAACGGCGGCGACTTCATGCCCTGAGGACGGAGCGACGGATGATGCAGGAACGGCAACCCCACCGGGGACGACATTTCTTCGCGTTCAACGGTGACGCGGACGGCCTGTGCGCGCTGCAGCAACTGCGGCTCGCGGAGGGCGAACGCGGCACGCTCGTGACCGGCGTGAAGCGCGACATCAGGCTGCTCGAGCGAATCGACGCGCGGGCCGGCGACCGCGTGACCGTGCTCGACGTGTCGCACGACCAGAACCGCGACGCCTGCGCGCGGCTGCTGTGCGCAGGCGCGGCGATCCGCTACTTCGACCATCACTTCGCGGGCGAGCTGCCGGGCGATCCGCGTTTCGACGCGTATATCGACACGGCCGCCGACGTCTGCACGAGCGCGCTCGTGAACCGCCATCTCGGCGGCCGCCATGTGCGCTGGGCGATCGTCGCGGCGTTCGGCGACGAACTGCCGGCACTCGGCGACGCGCTCGCGCGCGAATACGGGCTCGACGAGGCTGAACGAGGCACGCTCGCCGAGCTCGGGCTCTACCTGAACTACAACGCCTACGGCGACTGCGTCGACGATCTGCATTTCGATCCGGCGGTGCTCGCCGATGCGATGCTGCCGTGCGCGGATCCGCTCGACTTCGTGCGCGACACGCCGGTGTTCGCCGCGCTGCGCGACGGCTATCGCGACGACATGGCGCGGGCATGCGCGCTCGCGCCGCTGCGCGACGTGCCGGGCGCGACGCTGATCAGGATGCCGGATCATCCGTGGGCGCGGCGCGCGACGGGGATGCTCGCGAACGAGCGGATGCGCAATGCGCCGCATGCGGCGCTCGCGGTGCTGTCGCCGCGTGCGCAGGGCGGGCTCGTCGTCAGCGTGCGCGTGCCCGACGGCCGGCCGCTCGGCGCCGACGAATTCTGCCGCGGTTTCCCGACCGGCGGCGGGCGCAAGCGCGCGGGCGGCATCAACCATCTGCCGGAAACCGAGTTCGACGCGTTCGCCGAACGTTTTGAGGCGGCCTTCCGTCTCGACTGAAACCGGGCGCCCGCGACGCGCGCGCCGTGCAACGTTGTCACGGCGCGCGCCGTGCCGCATCAGCCGGTCGCGTGCGCGAGCACGGCCGGCACGTTGTGGCCGTAGCAGCGCTCCTCGACGCGCTCCGCGATGCGCCAACCCTGCGCGGTGCGCACGAACCGGTCGACGTACCACAGCCCGAGGAACATCACCTGCGTGCCGCCGTCCGGCAGCGCGACTTCCATCGGATTGAAGCAGATCGTGCGGCCGCGCGCGGTGTCGCCGTCGAGCGTGATCGACAGGTTGCCGACCATGTGCTGGTATTGCGGGAACCGCGGCAGCACGGTGCGCAGCCACGCCTTGACGTCCGGATAGATGCCGGCGATGCCGCCCATCGCGCGATAGTCGATCGTCGCGTCGCGCGTGAACACCGCATCGAGCGCGTCGAAGTCGCGTGCATCGATCGCGCTCGAGTACGCGACGATCAGCTCGCGGATGTCGTGATGATCGGAGAGAGTCTGCAGATCGGGCATCGGGCGTTCTCCGTCACGTGCTTTCACGCCGGCGGGACGCGTGCAGCGCTTCCGAGCGCCGCTTCACGTCGCGCGCGCACTGGTCGAACCCCTGTTTCACCCAGCCGCCGTGCTCGCGCATGATCGTTTCCGCGTTGATGCCGAGAAACTGGTCGGTCGTGAAGTAACGGCATCGTTCGGCGCCGTCGGCTTCGACGTACTGGTCGCGGCGCGCGGCGTCCTTGTTGTCGTCGATCGGGCGCTGCTCCCACGACAGCAGACGCTCGGGCTCGCACGCGACGAGGATTTCGTTGACGGGAATGACCGTCTCCGTGCCCGGAATGCGCACCTGCATGTACACGAAGTCGCCGATCCGGCCGGTCGTTTCGAGGCCGACGCAGAACGTGTTCCATTCGCCGTAGCGCGGGAAGTCGGTCAGCACTTCCCAGACGACGGAAGCGGGGGCGTCGATCGCGACGGTGATCGAGGTGACGAGATTGGCTGGTTTGGTCATGGCGCGTATCGGGTGAGATTGACGATGAGGGCGAGACCGCGGGCGCGCCCGGGCGGGTGCGCGCCGCGACGGCCGGAACGGTCCGCGCGCGCGGCGGCGGACCTGACGGATGCGTCGCGCGATGCGCGTGGCCGACCGGCGGCCGGTGCGTGCCGCGCATCGCGTTGAACCCGACATCGAGCGTAGGCCGGTGCGTCCGGTGAAGAATCGTCGGAATGGACTAAGGCGTTTCACCGGGCTCGCGATCCGGCTGGGCGTCGTCGTCGGGCCGCGACGCGTTGGCGGGCGCCGCACGTGTGCCGGACATCGACATCGCGCGTCCGTGCCGCGACAATACCGGTCACTTTTCCGTTTCCCGATCGAGGTGCCCGTGCCAGCGAAGTCGTCCGTTGCTCCTGCCGTCGTGTGGTTCCGCGACGATCTGCGCGTGACCGACCAGCCCGCGCTGACGCGCGCGGTCGCGTCGGGCCGGCCGCTCGTGTGCGTGTACGTCGACGACACGGGCGAAGGCGCAGGGCGCGCGCTCGGCGGCGCGGCGCGCTGGTGGCTGCACGGGGCGCTCGCCGGACTCGACGCGGCGCTCGTGCGTCATGGCGGCCGCCTGCTGCTGCTGCGCGGCGATGCGCCGCGCGAGATCGAACGCGTCGTGCACGACACGGGTGCTGCGGCCGTGTACTGGAACCGCCGCTATGCGCTGCCGCAGCGCGATGCCGATGCGGCGTTGAAGGCGTCGCTGAAGGCGCGCGGCATCGAGGTCGAGAGCAGCAACGGCAGCCTGCTGAACGAACCGTGGGAGGTGCTGACAGGCGCCGGCACGCCATTCCAGGTGTTCACCGCATACTGGCGCGCGGTGCGGCGAGATCGCACGGTGGCGGCGCCGCTGCCGGAACCCGAACGGATCGCGTTTCACCCGTGGCCGGCCGGCGTGCGCGAACGTGCGCTGGCGCTCGACGCGCTCGCATTGCGTCCGAGTGCGCCGGACTGGGCGGGCGGCCTGCGCGACGCGTGGCCGACACCCGACGAGGCCGGCGCGCATGCGCGGCTCGACGCGTTTTCAGTCGAGTCGCTGGCCGGCTATGCCGATACGCGCGACCGGCCCGACCGGTCGGCGACGAGCCGGCTGTCGCCGTTCCTGCGCTTCGGCAACGTGTCGCCGCGCCAGGTGTGGCATGCGGTGCAGGGTGCCGCACAGGCGGGCGGCACGGCCTGCTCGGCCGGCGCCGAGAAATTCCTGAGCGAGCTCGGCTGGCGCGAATTCAGCCACGTGCTGCTGTATCACTTCCCGGCGCTCGCGACCGACAACTTCCGCGCGCAGTTCGACGCGATGCCGTGGCGCGACGATCCCGCCGCGCTGCGCGCCTGGCAGCGCGGGCTGACCGGCTATCCGCTCGTCGATGCGGGGATGCGCGAGCTGTGGGCGACCGGCTGGATGCACAACCGTGTGCGAATGGTCGTCGCGTCGTTTCTCGTCAAGCATCTGCTGATCGACTGGCGGGCCGGCGAGCGCTGGTTTTACGACACGCTCGTCGACGCGGACGTCGCGAACAATCCGGCGAACTGGCAATGGGTCGCTGGCTGCGGCGCCGACGCCGCGCCGTATTTCCGCATCTTCAATCCGGTGACGCAGGGCCGGAAGTTCGATCCGCAGGGCGCATACGTGCGCCGCTGGGTGCCGGAACTCGCGGGCCTCGACGCGGCGACGATCCATGCGCCGTGGGAGGCGTCGCCGGTGGAACTCGCGGCGGCCGGCGTGCGGCTCGGCAACGACTATCCGGCGCCGATCGTCGATCACGACGGCGCGCGGCGGCGTGCGCTCGATGCGCTGGCCACGTTGCCGAAGCGTCACTAGGCGTCGCGGGGCGCAGCCGACCCTCCGTGCGCGCGGTGCGGCTTGCCATGTCAGTTGCAGAATGCTGCGTGCTCGAGCAGCGCAAGCGCGACGCCCGAATTGAAGTACGCCGCGCCGCACCACGCGACGAACGCGAGCACGCCGACGGCCAGCGCCGCGCGCATCATGCCCACGCGGCCTTGCCCGGCACCGGGCGCGCGATGCGCGCGTCGTCGATCGGCAGGTGCAGCAGCGCGGCCAGCACGCCGAGCGCGATCGAGCCGATCCACAGCGGCAGATACGAATGCGTCGCGTCGTATACGAGCGCGCCGAGCCATACACCGAAGAAGCTGCCGAGCTGGTGCCCGAAGAAGACGAAGCCGAACAGCGTCGCGATGTAGCGCACGCCGAACACCTGCGAGATCACGCCGTTGGTCAGCGGCACGGTGCCGAGCCACGTGAAGCCCATCACGGCCGCGAACACGTAGACGCTCGCGGGCGACAACGGCGCCGCGACGAACGCGGCCATCGCCAGCGCGCGGACGAGATACAGCACGGACAGCACATACTTGCGCCGCAGCAGGCCGCCGAGATGGCCGCATGCGTAGGTGCCGGCCACGTTGGTCAACGCGATCAGCGCGAGCGCGGCGCTGGCATGGCGCGCCGGCAGGCCGTGATCGAGGAGGTAAGCGGGCAGGTGGGTCGCGATGAACGCGAGCTGGAACCCGCACGCGAAGAACCCCGCGTTCAGCAGCCAGAAGCCGCGATGCGCGAACGCTTCGCGCACCGCCGCGCCGATCGACTGGTCGGGGCCGTCCGCGCGACGCGCGGCTTGCGCGTGCCGGTCGCGCACCAGCACGGCGAGCGGTGCGAGCAGCCCGGCGACGAGCGCGAGCGCGACGAACGCATGTTGCCAGCCGATGTCGCCGATCAGCACCTGCGCGACCGGCACCATGCAGAACTGGCCGAGCCCGCCGATCGCGCCGGCGACACCGAGCGCCCAGCCGCGCCGGTCCGGCGGAAACAGCCGGCTCAGCGCGCCGTAGATCGACGCGAAGGCCGACCCCGACAGCGCGATGCCGATCACGAGCCCGGTGCCGACCGTGAACACGCCGGCCGACGCGGCAAACGCCATCGTGACGAGCCCGGCCGCATACAGCAGCATGCCGGCGACGATCACGCGCACCGACCCGAAGCGGTCGGCGATCATGCCGGTGAACGGCTGCGCGATGCCCCAGATCAGGTTCTGCAGCGCGAGCGCGAGGCCGAACGCTTCGCGCGACCAGCCGTGGTCGAGCGTGACGGGGGCGAGGAACAGCCCCTGCACGTGGCGGATGCCGAGCGCGGCGCCCATGATCAGGCCGCCCGCGAGCACCGGCAGCCAGCGGCGCCGGGTGTCTTGTTCGATCGGGGTCATGCGGGTCTCCGGATGAATGCGTGCGGCGCGGCGCCGCGTTCGATTCGATTAGACGATCCGGGCGCCGCGCGCTCAAGCGATCATTCGGTCGCGTTCGCATGCGCGTGGGGAATGTGAGGCGGGGTTCGGACGCGATGCCGGGGGCCGGATGCGTGGTGCCGCTGCGACGCATGCAGCCAGCGTGATGCGTGGCCGATGCAGCGTAGTCGGGGCGTCAGTGCATCGCCCGCGGCTGCGCGCATTCCGTGCGCAACGCCGCGCCGGCATCGGCTCGATGAGGCAACTCGCTCGCGGCTTACCGTTGCGCCACGTCGTACGCGCGCATCGCCGCGTCGCATTCGGCCGCTTCCGCGAGAATCCAGTCGCGCACGGCGGCGACTTCGCGGCGCGGTGCGGGATCGTGCCGGAACAGCCAGTAGCCGTACGTATCCGACAACGCCTGCGAGTGCGGGCCAAGCACCGCGAGCCGGCCGTCCGCGAGCATCGGCGCGACGAGCGCGAGCCGCCCGAGCGCGACGCCCTGGCCGGCGATCGCGGCGTGGATCACCTGGTCGTACTGGTTGAAGCGCAGCACGCCCTTCGGGCGCGCGTCGCCGAGTCCGGCCGCGTGCAGGTGCGCACGCCACTGCAGTTGCGTTTGCGGCGGCCCGTCGAATTCGAGCAGCACGTGGTCGGCGATCGCGGCCGCGTCGGTGACGGGCCGCGTGGCCAGCGCCGGGTGCGCGACCGGCACGACGACCTCGTCGAACAGGTGCAGCGCGCCGGCCGGCGCGCGCTCGCGCGGGCAGTAGCGGATGCCGAGGTCGATGCCTTCCGTGCGCAAATCGAGTACCTTGTCGTTCGCGGCCACGCGCAAGTCGACGTCGGGCAGGCGCGCCTGCAGGCGCCCGAGCCGCGGCAGCAGCCACAGCGCGGTGACGCCGATGCTCGCGGTGATCGTGACGGGCTGGCGCTCGCGCGCGGCGGCGAGCGACGCGACGGTGTCCTGCAGGCTGAGCAGCGCCGCGTCGGCGGCGCGAAACAGCCGCTCGCCTTCCGGCGTGAACGCGATCTTGCGATAGCCGCGCTGCAGCAGCGCGACGCCGAGGTGCGCCTCGAGCGCGTGCACCTGGCGGCTGACCGCCGACTGCGTGACGCACAGGTCCTGCGCGGCGAGCGTGATGCTCATGCGGCGGCCGACGGCGACGAAGCCGCGCACGAGGTCGAGCGACGGGAGACGGACGAGCGGCGTTGACATGCGTAGGGCTCATGCGAACGGAGCAGCAAGATTGGTTGAGAACGCCGGGCGCGTCAAGTTCAATGGAGGCTGGCCGATCGGGCGAGCGCGGCGTGATGCGGTGCCGCACAGGAGACAGGATGACGATTTCGAACGAAGCAGCCGGGGCGGATCAGGCGGCCGGGCGCGCGGCGGGCGCGTTGCCGCCGCAGGCCGTGACGCTGACCGCGGCCGACGGTTACGTGCTGCGCGGCTACGTATGGCGGCATCGCGGCGGCGGTGCCGCGCGGCCCGTGACGGTCGTCAATTGCGCGACGTCGGTGCGCTGCGACTATTACTTCCGCTTCGCGGCCTGGCTGTTCGCGCAGGGGCGTGACGTACTCGTCTACGACTATCGCGGGATCGGCGGATCGCGCCCCGCGCGGCTCGCGAAGCTGCGCGCGAACTGGCTCGACTGGGGGCGGCTCGATTGCGAGGCCGCGCTGCAGTACGCGCGCGACGCGTTTCCCGGCCAGCCGCTCGACGTCGTCGCGCACAGCATCGGCGGCTGCGTGCTCGGGCTCGCGGCGTCGAACGCGTACGTGCGTCATGCGGTGACCGTCGGCGCGCAGTATGCGTACTGGCGTGACTATCGGCCGGCAGAGCGGCGGCGCATGTGGTGGAAGTGGCACGTCGCGATGCCGGCGCTCGCGGCCGTGTTCGGCTACGTGCCCGCGAAACGGCTTGGCTGGATGGAGGATACGCCGCGCGGCGTCGCGCTGTCGTGGGTGCGTTCGCAGCCGCGTTTCGAGGATGCCTATACGCACGGCCTGCTCGCCGAAACCGCGGCGAGCCGCGCCGCGCTGCCGGCCCGCTTCGCGCGGCTGCCGGCGCCGATGCTCGCGATCGGCCTCGATGACGACGGGTTCGGCACGGTCGACGCGATCGAGCGACTGGTCGGCTACTACACGGGCAGCGACGTCACGCATCTGCGGATCGCGCCGCGCGACATCGGTGTCGACGCGATCGGCCACTTCGCGTTCTTCCACAGCCGCTTCACCGACACGTTGTGGCCCGTGGCGCTGTACTGGCTGCAACACGGCGTGCTGCCGGCCGACGCACCGGGCCGCGTCCACGCGCGCCATCCGGCGCAGCGTGCGCGGCTGGCGGGAAGCGGCGTGCCGGGCGCCGTCGCGCACGGGTGACCGCGCAGGCGAGGGCGGCCAGGCCGTCGCGTCGATGCGGCGGCCGCGCCTGCCGCCACTGTCGACGATCGCGGCCGTGCCGCGCGATCGATTAACATCGGACGTTTCATTCGACTGGCTGCCCAGTGCCGACGTACATTCCACCCGATTCCGGGATTCCCGCCGACCCGTCCCGCGCGTGGCGCATGCACCTGCTCGACGTGCCGCCAGCCGCGTCGCGGGCCGGCGTGCAGGTCGCGCGCATCGATTTCGACTGGCACGTGCCGCTCGCGTCGCCGGCCTATGCGGCACTGAGCGACGCCGAGCGCGCGCGTGCCGGGCGCTACCTGCGGCACGAGGATGCGGTGCGCAGTGCCGCGACGCGCGCCGCGCTGCGCGACGTGCTCGGCGCGGCGCTCGACGTGGCGGCAAAGGACATCGTGATCGTCGTCGACGCATCGGGACGACCGTCGCTCGACCCCGCGCATCGCGCATCGCTCGATTTCAACGTGTCGCATGCGGGCGATCACGCGCTGATCGCATGGACAGGGACGGGACGTGTCGGCGTCGATATCGAAAGCTGCAACCGTTCGACCGACTGGCGTGCGCTGACGCGCGAAGTGTGCGCGACCGCCGAGGCCGCGTATCTCGACGGCCTGCCGATGGCCGCGCGTGCCGACGCGTTCATGCGCGTGTGGTCCGCGAAGGAGGCGTTGCTGAAGGCGCTCGGCACCGGCATCGTCGGCGGGCTGCGCGCGTTCGCGGTCGTGCCGCCGCGCGATGCGGCGACGCCCGCGACGACGATCGTCGAGCCGGCCGCGCCCGCCGCCGGCGTGGCCGCGTTCGATGCGGGCTGGCTCGACGCGGCGCCCGGCTACGCGGCGTGCGTCGCGTGGACGCGTTGAACCCGTTTCGGCACGCGACGCTCACCCGAGCGGCACGTCGTTCGGCGTCGCGTAGCGCGCCCTGATCACGTCGCTCATCGGGCCGTCGAACGCGCGCGCTTTCGGCGGCACCGGCTTCATGAACCACGTGTCATCTTCTTCTCCTCGTTCATCGTTCGCAGCACGCGTTCGGACGTCGTGCCCTGGTTCGTCACGACCGTCTTGCCGGCGAGATCGGGGAAGCCGCCGGTGCCCGGGCTCGTGCGCGTGAGCAGGCTGCGGCCGAGGAGGGCGGTCAACCGGGGCGGGATGGTCATGGCAAGTCTGCGTGGACGGATCGCGAGGAAGCGTCAATCCGTACGTTGCCAACGAAAAATAAACTGCAACGGATGTTAATTGCCGGGGCTGTCGGGCCACTCCGGCGGGCCGCCCCGGATATCAGGGAAACTCCCGAGTCGAAATCGTGAAAAACGGGGTTGTCTAGACAAGTTGCGATGGCTACACTGCAATCCATCACGAACTTGTCTAGACAGGATTGATCACATGATTACGTTGACCCCCGGCCACCTGACCCTCCCGCAACTGCGCAAGATCGCTCGCGAATCCGTGCAGCTCACGCTCGACCCTGCGAGCTTCGCGAAGATCGATGCAGGCGCGAAGGCCGTCGCCGACATCGCGGCAAAGGGCGAGCCGGCATACGGCATCAACACGGGCTTCGGCCGCCTGGCCAGCACGCACATCCCGCACGACCAGCTCGAGCTGCTGCAGAAGAACCTGGTGCTGTCGCACGCGGTCGGCGTGGGCGAGCCGATGGCACGCTCGTCGGTGCGTCTGCTGATGGCGCTGAAGCTGTCGAGCCTCGGCCGCGGCCACTCGGGCATCCGCCGCGAGGTGATGGACGCGCTGATCACGCTGTTCAACGCCGACGTGCTGCCGCTGATCCCGGTGAAGGGCTCGGTCGGCGCATCGGGCGACCTCGCGCCGCTCGCGCACATGTCGGCCGTGCTGCTCGGCGTCGGTGAAGTGTTCATCCGCGGCGAGCGCGCCAGCGCGCTCGACGGTCTGCGCGTCGCGGGCCTCGCGCCGCTCACGCTGCAGGCGAAGGAAGGCCTCGCGCTGCTGAACGGCACGCAAGCCTCGACGGCGCTGGCGCTCGACAACATGTTCGCGATCGAAGACCTGTACCGCACCGCGCTCGTCGCGGGTGCGCTGTCGGTCGACGCGGCGGCCGGCTCGGTGAAGCCGTTCGATGCCCGCATCCACGAACTGCGCGGCCATCAAGGCCAGATCGACGCGGCCGCGTCGTACCGCGACCTGCTCGAAGGTTCGCCGATCAACCAGTCGCACCGCGACTGCGACAAGGTGCAGGATCCGTACAGCCTGCGCTGCCAGCCGCAGGTGATGGGCGCGTGCCTGGACCAGATGCGCCACGCGGCCGACGTGCTGCTGGTCGAAGCGAACGCCGTGTCGGACAACCCGCTGATCTTCCCGGATACCGGCGAAGTGCTGTCGGGCGGCAACTTCCACGCCGAACCCGTCGCATTCGCGGCCGACAACCTCGCGCTCGCCGCATCGGAAATCGGCGCGCTGGCCGAGCGCCGCATCGCACTGCTGATCGACGCGACGCTGTCGGGCCTGCCCCCGTTCCTCGTGAAGGACGGCGGCGTGAACTCGGGCTTCATGATCGCCCACGTGACGGCAGCCGCCCTGGCATCGGAAAACAAGACGCTCGCGCACCCGGCGTCGGTCGACTCGCTGCCGACCTCGGCGAACCAGGAAGACCACGTGTCGATGGCGACGTTCGCCGCGCGCAAGCTCGCCGACATCGCGGAAAACACGAAGCACATCCTCGCGATCGAACTGCTGGCCGCCGCTCAAGGCGTCGACCTGCGCGCGCCGTACCACACGAGCCCGAAGCTCGCGCCCGTGATGGAAACGATCCGCAGCAAGGTTGCGCATTACGAGCTCGACCACTACTTCGCACCGGACATCGCAGCAGTCGCGAAGCTCGTCGACGAGCGCGCATTCGCGAAGATCGCGCCGTTCTCGTTCGCATCGGAACAGTAAGCCCATGAGCGCGCCGGTCTACCAGGAGATCAAGGATTTCATCCTGGGCCGCATTCACGCCGGCGAGTGGGCGGAGGGCGACCAGGTGCCCTCCGAGAACGAACTGGCCCGCGAGTTCAAGGTCGCGCGCATGACCGTCAACCGCGCGTTGCGCGAGTTGACGGCCGAGCAGGTGCTCACGCGCATGAAGGGCGCCGGCACCTACGTCGCGCGGCCGAAGTACGAGTCGACGCTCGTCGCGATTCGCAGCATCTCGGAGGAGGTCGACGCGCGCGGGCATGCTTACCGCGCCAGCGTGCTCGGCCTCGAGACGATCCGCGCCGACGAGGCGCTCGCCGACGAGATGCAGATGACCGTGCGCGCGAAGCTGTTTTATTCGCAGGTGTTGCACTTCGAGAATGACGAACCCGTCCAGCTCGAAGAACGGTGGGTGAATCCGGCGGTCGCGCCGGATTATGCCGAGCAGGATTTCACGAACACGACGCCGAACCTGTACCTGATGCGCGCAGCCCCGCTGCAGCGCGTCGAGTACCGGATCGAAGCGGCGGCCCCGGCGCCGGAGCGGCGCGAGCAGCTGCGAATGGACGACGTCGAGCCGTGTCTCGTTTTACATAGGCGCACCTGGTCGCAGGGCGTCGTCGCCTCGGTGGCGAATCTGTGGCACCCCGGCAGCCGTTATCGCTTCACCGGGCATTTCTGATTCCTATTTGATATTCACTTTCCCTCGGGAGCAGTCGTCATGAACCATCCGAAACACATCGATCCCCGTCTCGATCCGACGCGTACGATCCGCGCGCCGCGCGGCAGCGAGAAGGTCTGCAAGACCTGGCTGGCCGAAGCGGCCTACCGGATGATCCAGAACAACCTGGATCCGGAAGTCGCCGAGCATCCGCACGCGCTCGTCGTGTACGGCGGCATCGGCCGCGCGGCGCGCAACTGGGAATGCTTCGACCAGATCCTCGCGTCGCTGAAGGATCTCGGCGAAGACGAGACGCTGCTCGTGCAATCGGGCAAGCCGGTCGGCGTGTTCCGCACGCACAAGGATGCGCCGCGCGTGCTGCTCGCGAACTCGAACCTGGTGCCGCACTGGGCGACCTGGGAGCACTTCAACGAGCTCGACCGCAAGGGCCTGATGATGTACGGCCAGATGACGGCCGGCAGCTGGATCTATATCGGCAGCCAGGGCATCGTGCAGGGCACCTATGAAACGTTCTTCTCGGTCGCGAACCAGCATTTCAACGGCGACCCGTCGGGCCGCTGGATCCTGACGGGCGGTCTCGGCGGCATGGGCGGCGCGCAGCCGCTGGCGGCGACGATGGCCGGCTTCTCGATGATCGCGGTCGAGTGCGACGAGACGCGCATCGACTTCCGCCTGAAGACGCGCTACGTCGACAAGAAGGCGACGACGCTCGACGAGGCGCTCGGCATGATCGAGGAAGCGAAGCGCACCGGCAAGCCGGTGTCGATCGGCCTGCTCGGCAACGCGGCCGACGTGTTCACGGAGTGCGTCGAGCGCGGCATCACGCCGGACTGCGTGACCGACCAGACGAGCGCGCACGACCCGATCAACGGCTACCTGCCGCAAGGCTGGAGCGTCGCGCAATGGCGCGAGACGCAGAAGGTCGATCCGGAAGGCATCGTGCATCCGGCGAAGCAGTCGATGGCAGTGCAGGTGCGCGCGATGCTGACGCTGCAGGAGCGCGGCGCGGCCACGCTCGACTACGGCAACAACATCCGCCAGATGGCGCTGGAAATGGGTGTCGAGAACGCGTTCGACTTCCCGGGCTTCGTGCCGGCCTATATCCGCCCGCTGTTCTGCGAAGGCAAGGGCCCGTTCCGCTGGGTCGCGCTGTCGGGCGATCCGGAAGACATCTACAAGACCGACCAGAAGGTGAAGGAGCTGATCCCCGACGATCCGCACCTGCACAACTGGCTCGACATGGCACGTGAGCGCATCGCGTTCCAGGGCCTGCCCGCACGGATCTGCTGGGTTGGCGTGAAGGATCGCTATCGCCTCGGCCAGGCGTTCAACGAGATGGTGAAGAACGGCGAACTGAAGGCCCCGATCGTGATCGGCCGCGACCACCTCGACACCGGTTCGGTCGCGAGCCCGAACCGCGAGACGGAATCGATGAAGGACGGCTCGGACGCCGTGAGCGACTGGCCGCTGCTGAACGCACTGCTGAACACCGCGGGCGGCGCATCGTGGGTGTCGCTGCATCACGGCGGTGGCGTCGGGATGGGCTTCTCGCAGCACTCGGGCGTCGTGATCGTCGCCGACGGTACGGCTGACGCGCACGAGCGTCTCGGTCGCGTGCTGCTGAACGATCCGGCGACGGGCGTGATGCGTCACGCGGATGCCGGCTACGAACTCGCGCAGCAGACGGCCCGCGAAGCCGGCCTGAAGCTGCCGATGCTCGGCCGCTGAGCATGACGGCGCTCGACCAGGCGCCGGTGCACGCAACGATGATCCGCGCGGCGGATCTCGTTGCGTCGCCGTGGAAGAACGGCGGCGGCGTGACGCGCGAAATCGGCGCGTTCCCGCCGGGCGCCGCGCTCGACGCGTTCGCCTGGCGCGTGAGCGTCGCGGACGTCGGCGCGGCCGGGCCGTTCTCGCGTTTCGACGGCATCGACCGCACGCTCGTGTTGCTGTCCGGCGCGGGCATGACGCTCGCGGAAGCGGGTGGCGCACTTCACGTGCTCGACGCGCCGCTCGCCCGCGCGGATTTCGCCGGCGAAACGGCGATCGACGCGACGCTGCACGACGGCGCGACGCGCGACTTCAACCTGATGACGCGCCGTTCGGCCGCGCGCGGGACGGTCGACGTGTGGCCCGAAGGCACGCACCGCGTCGAGCGCGCCGATACCGTGCTGCTGTTCTGCGCGACCGGCGCGGTCGGCATCGAGATCGACGGCGCGCACTACGCACTGCAGGAAATGGACACGCTGCGGCTCGACGGGCCGCAGCGTGCGTTTGACGTCGTCGTGAGCGGAGGCGGCGCGCTGCTCGCCGTGTCGCTCGCCGTCGGCGAACGAGACTGAACGCATGAAACCGATTGTCTGGCATCACCTGAGGCTGTGTCCGCACGGCCATCCCGACGAAACGATCGACGACGCAGCGATCGCCGTCGACGAAACCGGCACGATCGTGTGGCTCGGCGCGTTTTCTGCGCTGCCCCACGGTTATGCGCACTGGCAGCGGGAAGACCTGCACGGCGCGTGGGTGACGCCGGGCCTCGTCGACTGCCATACGCACCTCGTGTACGGCGGCACGCGCGCCGACGAGTTCGCGCAGCGCCTCGCCGGCGTCAGCTACGAGGAGATCGCGCGGCAGGGTGGCGGGATCGTGTCGACGGTGCGCGCGACGCGCGCGGCCGACGAGACGACGCTGTTCGTGCAGGCGGCCGCACGCCTGCAGCCGCTGCTCGCCGAAGGCGTGACCGCGATCGAGATCAAGTCGGGCTACGGGCTCGACCTCGCGAGCGAGCGCAAGATGCTGCGCGTCGCGCGCCAGCTCGGCGAGCGCTTTCCGGTCACGGTCTACACCACGTTCCTCGGCGCGCACGCGCTGCCGCCGGAATACGCGGGCCGCCCGGATGAATACATCGACGAAGTGTGTGGACGGATGCTGCCGGCACTCGCCGACGAAGGCCTCGTCGACGCGGTCGACGTGTTCTGCGAGCGCATCGGCTTCTCGCTCGCGCAGACCGAGCGCGTGTTCGAGGCCGCGGCGCGGCGCGGCCTGCCGGTGAAGCTGCACGCGGAGCAGTTGTCGAACGCGGGTGGTACCGCGCTCGCCGCGCGTTATCGCGCGCTGTCCGCCGATCACCTCGAATTTCTCGACGAAGCCGGCATCGAGGCGATGAAGGCGGCCGGCACGGTCGCCGTGCTGTTGCCCGGCGCGTATTACTTCATTCGCGAAACGCAATTGCCGCCGATCGCGCTGCTGCGCAAGCACGGCGTGCCGATCGCGCTCGCGACCGATCACAACCCCGGCACGTCGCCGCTCGAATCGTTGCTGCTGACGATGAACATGGGCTGCACGCTGTTCCGCATGACGGTGCCCGAGGTGCTGCAGGGCGTCACGCGCCATGCGGCCGCGGCACTCGGCCGCGCGGATCGTCACGGCGCGCTCGAGATCGGTCGCCAGGCCGATTTCGCGGCCTGGTCGGTCGGCTCGCTGTCGGAGCTCGCTTACTGGATCGGCCGGCCGCTGTGCGAGCAGGTCGTGCGCGGCGGTACGACCGTGTTTCGCCGGATGAACGGCTAGCGTTGCAACAGACGAGACTCACGATGACCGAAATGACGCTGTTCGCGGACCATGCCTGGCTGCCCGATGGCTGGCGCCGCAACGTGCTGCTGCGCTGGGACGCAGCCGGCACGCTGACCGACGTGACGCCCGACGCCGACGCGCCGGCCGGCGTCGCCCGCGCGGCAGGGCCCGTGCTGCCCGGCATGCCGAACCTGCATTCGCACGCGTTCCAGCGCGCGATGGCGGGGCTCACCGAATACCGCGCGAATCCCGCCGACAGCTTCTGGAGCTGGCGCGACCTGATGTACCGCTTCGCGCTGAAGATCACGCCCGACGCGCTCGCGGCGATCGCACGCTGGCTGTACGTCGAGATGCTGAAATGCGGCTATACGTCGGTGTGCGAATTCCACTACGTGCATCACGCGCAGGACGGCTCGCGCTATCCGCAGATCGCGGAACTCGGCACGCGCGTGATCGACGCGGCCCGCTCGGCCGGCATCGGCATCACGATGCTGCCCGTGTCGTACCAGTTCGCCGGGTTCGGCAACAAGCCGGCGCGCGACGACCAGCGCCGCTTCATCAACACGCCGGACGGGCTGCTCGAACTGCTCGACGCGATGCGCCGCGTCGCGCCCGAGCACGGCGGACTGCGCTACGGCGTCGCGCCGCACTCGCTGCGCGCGGTGTCCGAGAGCGGATTGCGCGTGCTGCTCGACGGCCTGCCCGACGATGCGCCCGTGCATATCCATATCGCCGAACAGACGGCCGAAGTCGACGATTGCGTGCGCGCTTACGGCGCGCGTCCCGTGCAATGGCTGCTCGATCGCTTCGATGTCGATGCGCGCTGGTGCCTCGTGCACGCGACGCACGTCGATGCGACCGAAACGGCCGCGCTCGCGAAGCGTCGTGCGGTGGCCGGCCTGTGCCTGACCACCGAGGCGAACCTTGGCGACGGCGTGTTCCCGGCCGTCGACTATCTCGCGCAGGGCGGCGTGATCGGCGTCGGCTCGGACAGCCATGCGTCGGTCGACTGGCGCTCGGAACTGCGCCTGCTCGAATACGGGCAGCGGCTCGTGCATCGCGCGCGCAACGTGCTCGCGAGCGACACGCAGGCGCATGTCGCCGACCGGCTGTTCGACGCGTCGCTCGCAGGGGGCGCGCAGGCCAGCGGGCGGCGCATCGGCGCGCTGCGTGAAGGCTGCCGCGCCGACTGGCTCGTGCTCGATCCCGATCATCCGGCGATCGCCGAACACGGCAGCGCGTCGTGGCTGTCGGGCGCGGTGTTCGCCGAGCACGGCGATACGCCGGTGCTCGACGTATACACCGGCGGCGAACGCGTCGTGAGCGGCCGCCGCCATCGCGACGAAGCCGTCGCGTATGCCGACTACCGCGCCGCGCTGGCGCAACTGCTGCGCTGAACGCGCGGCACCCGGCGCGCGCCGCGAGCGTGCGCCGGCAGACTCTTACGGTGATGCGACATGACTGAACAACCGGCTGTTTTCACGCTGAAGCAGGGCACGCTGCCGCTGCTGATCTCGATTCCGCACGCAGGCATCCACATTCCCGACGACATCGCCGCGACGATGACGCCCGACGCGCGCTTCGTCGACGATTGCGACTGGCACCTCGAGCGGCTGTACGGGTTCGCCGCGACGCTCGGCGCGTCGATCCTCGTGCCGTCGCACGCGCGTTACGTCGTCGACCTGAACCGTCCGCCCGACAACGAGAACCTGTACCCGGGGCAGGACACGACCGGGCTCGTGCCGGTCGACACGTTCGACAAGGCGCCGCTGTATCCGGCGAACACGCTGCCCGGCAACGACGAGATCATGCGCCGTCGCGACCGCTACTGGCGCCCGTATCACGACGCACTGCAAGGCGAGATCGCGCGCCTGAAGCGCGAGCACGGCCGCGTGCTCGTGTGGGAAGCGCATTCGATCCGCTCGCATGTGCCGCGCTTCTTCGAAGGCCGTCTGCCGGACTTCAACTTCGGCACGTCGAGTGGCGCGAGCGCCGCGCCCGGCCTCGCCGAGGCGCTGGCGGCATGCGTGAGCGCACACGGCGGCTATACGGCCGTCGCGAACGGGCGTTTCAAGGGCGGCTACATCACGCGTCACTACGGCGTGCCCGCCACCGGCGTCGAAGCCGTGCAACTCGAGCTGTCGCAGATCACCTACATGGAGGAGACGCGTCCGTATGCGTACGACGAAGCGCGCGCCGCGCGGATCGTGCCGCTGCTGCAGACGCTCGTCGAAACCGCGCTCGCGCATCGCTGAGCCGCCGGCCCGCGTTGCGTGCGGCGGCGCGGCGCCACCTCGCGCCGCGGCCTGTCAGCGAACACCGCACGCGCCGACGCAGCGCACAAAACGGCATCGACCGGCCGGGTCGATGCCGTTTTTTTCGTCTGATCGATGTCGGGATCGATACCTGAAAATTTGACGCAATTTTTAGGTGATATAAGCTGAATGTCAGGAAGTCGTCACGCGCGCCGGCCGCGACGGCGTCGATCAGCGCCGCACCGCGCCGGAATCCGCTGCGAAACACTTGCCGACGTGTCGCCGCGCGGCATTGCCGCCTCCGCTTCATTGCGACACGTGTCCTGTCTTCATCAGTCAGTCGAGTACGATCGTGAAAGCCGCCAGCCCTTCGATATGCCGGACCCGAAGTCCGTCGGCGGGCGCGTCGCCTCAGGCCGGGCCGATCCGGCATGCTGATCGCGGCACGCGCGCCGTCCTCATACGCGAGCCTCGTCCCTTCGCTGTGTCGCATTGCAGCCTGCGCCGCTTCAATCTCGTGACCGCGCACGTATTCAGCGCGGTGCAGTGCGACGGCAGCGCTTCATTGTTGCCCTAGCGTCCGTTTCTGCCTTCGCATCGGGTCGCACCGTCCGTTGCCGCGCCGTTCGCGCGGCAGGATCGCGGTTGGGCGCGTGCGGCGCGACCGCGCGTTGCCATCGTCTCGCGCCCATGCACGCGTCGCACCTTCATCGTGGAGACGATCATGCGACCGCGCCCGCTCGTAGCCGTCACCGCCGACCGCGTGATGCGCGGCGCCCATCCGAACCATACGGCCGGCGAGAAGTATCTCGTCGCGCTGGTCGACGGTGCCGGCGCGCTCGCCTTCGTGCTGCCCGCGCTCGGCACGCGCCAGCCGGTCGACGCGATCGTCGCGTCCATCGACGGGCTGCTGCTGACCGGCAGCTATTCGAACGTCGAGCCGCATCACTACGGTGGCCCGGCGAGCCCGCCGGACACGCTGCACGACCCCTCGCGCGATGCGACCGCGCTGCCGCTGATCCGCGCGGCGATCGACGCGGGCGTGCCCGTGCTCGCGATCTGCCGCGGCATGCAGGAGCTGAACGTCGTGTATGGCGGCACGCTGCATCAGCGGCTGCATGCGAGCGCGTGCTTCCACGATCATCGCGAGCGCGACGGCGATCCGCTCGAACGGCAGTACGGCCCCGCGCACCGCGTGCAGCTCGCGCCGGGCGGCCTGTTGCAACGGGTCGCGCGCGGCGCGCACGACGCGATGGTCAATTCGCTGCACGACCAGGGCATCGCGCGGCTCGGTGCGGGGCTCGCGGTTGAAGCGAGCGCGCCCGACGGGTTGATCGAGGCCGTCAGCGTGCGCGGCGCGCGCGCGTTCGCGCTCGGCGTGCAGTGGCATCCCGAATGGCGCTTCGCGGAACAACCGCTGTCGCGCGACATCTTCGCGGCATTCGGCGCGGCGTGCCGCGCGCGCATGACACACCGCATGCATGCGGCCGGCGGCACCATGCCGTCGCCGGCCGCATCCGACATCGACTGAACGAGGCCGATCATGCAACCCGAACTGAGCGAATTCCTGCGTCAGCACCGCATCACCGAAGTCGAGGCGATCATTCCCGACATGGCCGGCATCGCGCGCGGCAAGATCATTCCGCGCAACAAGTTCGAGTCCGGCGAATCGATGCGCCTGCCGCAGGCGGTGATGGTGCAGACCGTCACGGGCGACTATCCGGAAGACGGGTCGCTGACCGGCGTGACCGATCCCGACATGGTGTGCGTACCCGATCCGTCGACCATCTGCCTGATTCCGTGGGCCGTCGATCCGACCGCGCAGGTGATTCACGACTGCGTGCATTTCGACGGCTCGCCCGTCGAGATCTCGCCGCGCTACGTGCTGCGCCGCGTGCTCGACCTGTACAAGGCGAAGGGCTGGAAGCCCGTCGTCGCGCCCGAACTGGAGTTCTATCTGGTCGACATGAACGCCGACCCGGACCTGCCGTTGCGGCCGCCGGTCGGGCGCACGGGCCGCGCGGAGACGGGCCGTCAGTCGTATTCGATCGAGGCGGTCAACGAGTTCGATCCGCTGTTCGAGGACATCTACGAATACTGCGAGATGCAGGGCCTCGACATCGAGACGCTGATCCACGAGGTCGGCGCCGCGCAGATGGAGATCAACTTCGTGCACGGCGACGCGCTGTCGCTCGCCGACCAGGTGTTCCTGTTCAAGCGCACGGTGCGCGAGGCGGCATTGCGCCACAACATGTACGCGACGTTCATGGCCAAGCCGATGGAGGGCGAGCCGGGCTCCGCGATGCATATCCACCAGAGCCTTGCCGATGCGCGCACCGGCCACAACCTGTTCGCCGACGAGGGCGGCGTCGTATCGCCGATGTTCCACAGCTATCTCGCGGGGCTGCAGAAGTACACGCCCGCGCTGATGCCGATCTTCGCGCCGTACATCAACTCGTACCGCCGACTGTCGCGCTTCATGGCCGCGCCGATCAACGTGCAGTGGGGCTACGACAATCGCACGGTCGGCTTCCGCATCCCGCAGTCGACGCCGGTCGCGCGGCGCATCGAAAACCGGATTCCGGGCGTCGACTGCAACCCGTACCTCGCATTCGCGGCGACGCTCGCGGCCGGGTATCTCGGTCTCACGCAGCAGCTCGCGCCGACCGAACCGATCGCGTCCGACGGCTACGACCTGCCGTACCAGCTGCCCCGCAATCTCGAGGAGGGCATCTCGCTGATGGCCGCGTGCACGCCGCTTGCCGACATTCTCGGCAACAAGTTCGTGAAGGCGTACCTGGCGCTGAAGGAAACCGAATACGAAGCGTTCTTCCGCGTGATCAGTTCGTGGGAACGCCGTCATCTCCTGCTGCACGTGTGAGCGTGCGGCATCGACCAGCGGAGGCAACATGACAGAACGAAGCGAAGCCGTCGCCGCACGCTCGACCGCCGAATACCGCGCGCTCGACGCCGCGCACCACATCCACCCGTTCTCGGACATGGGTGCGCTCAACCGCGCGGGCAGCCGCGTGATCGTGAAGGCCGACGGCGTCTATCTGTGGGACTCGGACGGCAACAAGGTCATCGACGGGATGGCCGGCCTCTGGTGCGTGAACGTCGGCTACGGCCGCAAGGAACTCGCCGACGCCGCGTATCGCCAGCTCCAGGAACTGCCGTTCTACAACACGTTCTTCAAGACGACGCACCCGCCGGTGATCGAGCTTTCCGCGATGCTCGCGGAAGTGACGCCCGCCGGCTTCAACCACTTCTTCTATTGCAACAGCGGCTCGGAAGGCAACGACACCGTGCTGCGCCTCGTGCACCAGTACTGGCGCGTGCAGGGCAAGCCGCAGAAGAAATACGTGATCTCGCGCAAGAACGGCTACCACGGCTCGACGATCGCGGGCGGCACGCTCGGCGGGATGGGCTACATGCACGAGCAGATGCCGTCGAAGGTCGAGCACATCGTGCACATCGACCAGCCGTACTTCTTCGGCGAAGCGCAGGCCGGCGAGACGCCCGAGGCATTCGGCCTCGCACGCGCGCAGCAGCTCGAGGCGAAGATCCTCGAACTCGGCGCGGGGAACGTCGCGGCGTTCATCGGCGAGCCGTTCCAGGGCGCGGGCGGCGTGATCTTCCCGCCGTCGACGTACTGGCCGGAAATCCAGCGGATCTGCCGCAAGTACGACATCCTGCTCGTCGCCGACGAAGTGATCGGCGGCTTCGGCCGCACCGGCGAATGGTTCGCGCATCAGCACTTCGGCTTCGAGCCGGACCTGATCACGATGGCCAAGGGCCTGACGTCGGGTTACGTGCCGATGGGCGCGGTGGGCATCCATGAACGCATCGCGCGCCCGATCATCGACAACGGCGAATTCAATCACGGCCTCACGTACTCGGGCCATCCGGTCGCGGCGGCGGTGGCGGTCGCGAACCTGAAGCTGCTGCGCGACGAAGGGATCGTCGAGCGCGTCAAGCGTGATATCGGGCCGTATTTCCAGCGTCGGCTGCGGGAAGCGCTCGGCGATCATCCGATCGTCGGCGAGATCGCGGGGTCGGGGCTGGTCGCGGGGGTCCAGCTCGCACGCGATCGCGCGCGGCGCGAGCGGTTCGACGCCAGCGTCGACGTCGGCATGATCTGCCGGGACTTCTGCTTCAGCGGCAATCTGATCATGCGTGCGACCGGCGACCGGATGCTGCTGTCGCCGCCGCTCGTGATCCGGGAGGCGGAGGTCGACGAGATCGTCGACAAGGCGAAGCGCGCGTTCGATGCGACGGCGCAGCGGGTGAGGCGGGCAGGGTAGTCAGTCGTCGCGACGCTTCGATTGCATGTGGTCGAAGCGTCGCTGCCCGTCGAACTTGTTCGCGAGCGCAAGGAAGCGTGCAGGGGAGGCGCGCCGCAGGACAAAGGCGGCCGAAAAACGAAAAGGGCCTGCGTCGTGAGACGCAGGCCCTTGAATTCTTTGGTGGGCGGTACTGGGATCGAACCAGTGACCCCTGCCGTGTGAAGGCAGTGCTCTACCGCTGAGCTAACCGCCCAAAGAAGCTGAAATTATGTCAGAGCTTTTCGGGTTCGTAAAGCACTTTCTTCAAATATTTTTCAGGCCGGTGCAAACAGTTCGTCAGCCGGCCGTCGACGGTTCGACGAGATCGAGGATCGAGCCGTCGCGCTTGAGCGTCGCGAGCACGATGCTCGAATTGATCGACATCACACCTGTCGCACGGTGCAGGCGGTTGATCACGAAGTCGGAATAATGGTCGAGGTCGCGCGCCCGAACCGTCAGCACGTAGTTCGAGCCGCCCGTCACGATCTGCGCGGCGATGACTTCCGGCCACTCCTGGATCGCCTCCACGAACCGGTCGTGCCATTCGGGTACGTCCGGCCGCATCGACACATGCACGAGCGCCTCGAACGCGACGCCGACCTTCTTCGACTCGATCGTGCAGCGATAGCCCGAAATGACGCCGCGCTCCTCGAGCAACTTCACGCGCCGCAGGCACGCCGACGGCGACAGCGCGACCGCGTTCGCGAGGTCCTGATTGCTGATGCGTCCGTCCCGCTCGAGATGCCGGAGGATCCGCATGTCGGTTCGATCCAGATTCATTTCGCAGAATCCCGTAATTTTTGAGATGACAAGCGCAGACTCTACTGCAAAGGCGGCGATTCGTCATCGAAAAGTGAAGCTCATTCTATTTCGTCCTCGATAACATGCGCCCCATGCCTCGACCGCACGGCCTGACGCGCTGTCACGCCGCCGGCCGTATCGCCGCCTTCAACTCTTACCGTCATTGCGTCATGTACGAACACATTCCCGCCTATCCGGGCGACCCGATCCTGTCGCTGTTCCAGGCGTTCCAGCAGGATGCCCATCCGCACAAGGTCAACCTCAGCATCGGTCTCTACTACGACGACGCGGGCCGCATCCCCGTGCTGGAGAGCACGCGTCTCGCGGCCGAGCGCGTGCGCGAAGCCGGTGCGCCGCATACCTACCTGCCGATGGAAGGGCTTGCCGCGTATCGGCAGGGCGTGCAGCGCCTCGTGTTCGGCGCCGACTGCGCGGCGCTCGCGCAAGGGCGCGTCGCGACGCTGCAGACGCTCGGCGGCTCGGGCGCGCTGCGGCTCGGCGCGGAGTTCGTGAAGCGCTATTTCCCCGACAGCGCGATCTGGGTCAGCGATCCGACGTGGGACAACCATCGCGTGATCTTCGCGGCGGCCGGCCTCGACGTGCACACGTATCCGTATTACGACGCAGCGCGCAACGACCTGCGCGTCGACGCGATGCTCGCAGCGCTCGACGCGCTGCCCGCGCGCAGCATCGTGCTGCTGCAGCCGTGCTGCCACAACCCGACGGGCCTCGATCTCGGCCGCGACGCGTGGAACGCGGTGATCGACGTGCTCGCGCGCCGCGGACTGATTCCGTTCCTCGACATGGCGTACCAGGGCTTCGGCGACGGGCTCGACGACGACGCATGGGCCGTGCGCGCGATCGTCGAGGCGGGACTGCCGGCGATCGTCAGCAACTCGTTCTCGAAGAACTTCTCGCTGTACGGCGAGCGCGTCGGGGGTCTGTCGATCGTCTGCGCGAGCGCGGACGAAGCGGCGACGGTGCTGAGCCAGTTGCAGGCCGGCGTGCGCCGCACCTATTCGAGCCCGCCGCTGTTCGGCGCGCAGCTCGTGTCGGCCGTGCTGAACGACGACGTCCTGCGTGCGTGCTGGGAAGACGAGGTGGCCCAGGTGCGCACGCGCATCAAGCGGATGCGCGGCGCGCTGAAGGCGCGGCTCGACGCGCGCCTGCCAGCGCCCGCGTTCGATGCGCTCGTCACGCAGCGCGGCATGTTCAGCTACACGGGCATCGCCGCGAGCGACGTGGACCGGCTGCGCGCGTCACACGGCGTCTACCTGCTGCGCTCGGGCCGCATGTGCATCGCGGGCCTGAGCGACGCGAACGTCGACCACGTCGCGAACGCGATCGCCGACGTGCTCGGCGGCACGTCGCGCCAGGCCGCTTGAGCGGCCGATCCCGAACCGAAGGAGGACACGATGGCAGACACCATCCCGGTCGACTTGCCCCAGCTCGCGCAGCCGTTCTCGTGGGCGACCCGCGCAGGCGGGCTGATGTTTACCGGCCATGGGCCGGTAGATGCGTCCGGCGCGATCGCCGGCGACACGATGGCCGAGCAGGCGCGCATCACGCTCGGCAATCTCGCGAAGGCCGTCGCGGCGGCGGGCGCGACGATGGACGACGTCGCGCAGGTGCTCGTCTACCTGTCCGACGTGAAGGCGATGCCCGAATTCGATGCCGAATACCGGCGTCATTTCGGCGAGCCGTATCCGAACCGCACGTGCGTGGGCGTGCAGGGCTTCGCGCACCCTGACATGCGCGTCGAACTCGTCGCGTATGTCGCGCTGCCGGCGGCACGCGGCTAGCCGGCACGCGACTTCGCGACGATTGCAGCACCCACGATTACCGACAAGCACCAACACCCCCCCGACAAACATCAAATATTCAGACAAGGATGGAGACGAAGATGAGGCGTATCACTCGATTCGCACTACCAACGATAGCGGGCCTGCTCGCTGCGAGCGGCGCGATGGCGCAGAGCAGCGTGACGCTGTACGGCATCGTCGACCAGAGCATTCGCTACACGACGCATGCGAACGCGTCGAATGACGCGAGCGTGCAGATGACCAACGGCGCGATCACCAACAGCCGCTGGGGCCTGAAGGGCAGCGAAGCGCTCGGCGGCGGCCTGAAAGCGATCTTCCAGCTCGAGAGCGGCTTCGAGCCGCAGAACGGGCAGCTCGACGGCGCGCTGTTCGGCCGCTATGCGTATGTCGGCCTGGCGAGCGACTGGGGCACCGTGAGGCTCGGCCGGCAGGCGACCGAGGCGTTCAACCTGTTCGGCGATCTCGATCCGCTGACGGTCGGCAACTACACGGCCAACATGTGGCCGTACTTCCTCACGCAGGGCCGTGCGAGCAACGTGGTCAGCTACGACGGCACGTTCGGCGGGCTGAACGTCGGCGCGAGTTACGGCTTCGGCGGCGTCGCGGGCAGCCTCGGCGCGAATGCGTACTGGGGTACGCACGTGTCGTACACGCTCGGCGGGCTCATGGTCGGCGCGACCTACCAGCAGGTGCGCGACCTGAACAGCCGTGCGCAGCAGGCATGGGGCGCGGGCGCGCGCTACGCGTTCGGCGCGGCGACGCTGTACGCGGGCTATCTCGGCGGCATCGATCGCACGGGCATGCTCGACCGGCAACTGCTGAACGCGCCGGGCCGCGACGTGACCTACGGTTCGTTCGCCGACAATCCGCGCCGCGACGCGATCTTCTATACCGGTGCGAGCGTGAAGGTCACGCCAGCGGTGTCGGTGACCGGCGTCGCGTACTACGACGACATCCGCAACGTCAACGGCATCGCAGGTAACGGCGGCAAGCGCTATACGGGCGTGCTCGAGGCCGAGTACGCTCTGTCGAAGGCAACGCAGGTCTACGCGACGGTCGACTACAACCGCGTGACCGGCGGCGCGTTCACCGAAATGCCCGGACGCGGCAACCAGACGGGTATCGCGGCCGGCTTGCGCCACATGTTCTGAGCACGCGGCGCGCGGTGGCCGGTGCGGTCCGGCACCGGTCCGTGCGCCGTCGACGTTTCGACCGGACACACGCTTTCGAACGAGGTCATTCGATGCAACCAGAAGGGCAATTCCAGCACATCGCGGCGCGCGAGCAGGGTCTGCGCCGCACGCTTTCCGCACGGCAGATGGCGATGATCGCGATCGGCGGTGCGATCGGCACGGGTCTCTTTCTCGGCAGCGGGTTCGCGATCGGCTTTGCCGGCCCGAGCGTGCTCGTCAGCTACGCGATCGGCGCGTTCATCTCGCTGTTGCTGATGGGCTGTCTCGCGGAGATGACGGTCGCGCACCCGACCTCCGGGTCGTTCGGCGCGTACGCCGAACATTACGTGAGCCCGTGGGCCGGGTTCCTCGTGCGCTATGCGTACTGGGCGTGCATCGTGCTTGCGGTCGGCACCGAAGTCACCGCGATCGCGCTGTACATGAAGTACTGGTTCCCGGGCGTACCGGGCTGGCTGTGGATCGTCGGCTTCTCGGCGCTGCTCGTGTTCGTCAACGCGCGCAGCGTCGACGTGTTCGGCGCGGTCGAATACGGCTTCTCGGTCGTGAAGATCGCGGCGATCGTCGGCTTCATCGTGCTGGGCGCTTACGTCGTGTTCGGTAATCCGGCGCTGGTCGGCGACGGCGCGGCCGGCGCAGGCTTCCACCATTACACCGAGCATGGCGGCTTCTTCCCGAAGGGGATGTGGGGAATGTGGGTCGCGGTGATCGTGTCGATCTTCAGCTACCTGAGCATCGAGATGATCGCGGTCGCGGCGGGCGAGGCGGAAGATCCCGAGCGCGCGGTGACGCGCGCGTTCCGCTCGACGATCGTGCGGCTCGTGCTGTTCTACCTCGTCACGCTCGCGCTGATGCTCGCGATCGTGCCGTGGACGGCGGCGGGGCGCGACGAGAGCCCGTTCGTGAAGGTGATGGAGGCGATCCACCTGCCGGGAGCGGCCGGGCTGATCAACTTCGTCGTACTGATCGCCGCGCTGTCCGCGATGAACAGCCAGCTCTACATCACGACGCGGATGATGTTCAGCCTGTCGCGCGCGGGTCACGCGCCGAAGGCGCTCGGCGAGGTGAACGCGCGCGGCGTGCCGTTCGGCGCGCTGATGCTCTCGACGCTTGGCATCGCGCTCGCGACGGTCCTGAGCGTGCTGTATCCGGACGCGTCGTTCACGATCATGATGTCGGTGTCGATGTTCGGCGCGCTGTTCACGTGGATGATGATCTTCGTCACGCATTACTGCTTCCGGCGGCGTCGCGCGGCGCTCGGCCTGCCGGCGCCCGCGTTCCGGATGCGCGGCTTTCCGCTGCTGACGCTGCTCGGCGCCGCGCTGATGCTCGCGGTGATGGTGACGACCTACTTCACGGCCGAATTCCACATGACGCTGATCTTCGGCATTCCGTTCCTTTTCGCGCTGTCCGTCGTGTACGCGGTGTGGTATCGGCGCGCGCAGCCGGTGCTGCAGCCGGAAGCGAAGTAGCGCAGGAGTGCCGGCGCCTGCTCAGCCCGCGAGCGCGGGCAGCGCGTCGATCGACGCGCGCACGTAGTCGGCGAAGCGCAGCGCGACCGGTTCGGCGGTGCCGCTGCGCTTCAACTCCAGCGTGCGCGATTCGAGCGACGCATCCTTCAGCGGCCGGAACACGAGCCGGTCGCTCTTCACCTGCTGCAGCACGCGCGGCACGAGCGCGATGCCCATCCCGAATTCGATCATCGACAGGATCGTCTGCCACAGCCGCGCCTCATGACGGATCAGCGGGCTGAATCCCGCGTTCACGCATTGCGCGATGATCAGGTCGTGATAATGCGGCGCCGCGTCGCGCGGAAACAGGATGAACGGTTCCGCGGCCAGCGCGGCGAGTGTGACCTGCCGGCGCCGCGCGAGCGGATGCGCGGCCGGCAGGCAGCACACGAACGGTTCGGCGTAGACGGGCGCCGATTCGACCTCGGGCGGGCAGTGGCCCCAGTGCGCGTAGCCGAGATCGATCTGGCCGCGCTGGATCGCCTGCACCTGCGCCTGCGTGTTCATCTCGCTCAGCACGATCTCGACGCTCGGATAGTCGGCCTCGAAGCGCCGCACGGCATCGGGCAGCCCGCGATACAGCATCGAATGGACGAAGCCGATCCGCAGCCGGCCGGCGAGACCGGACGCCGAGCGCACCGTGAGACGCTCGGCCTCGGCCGCCTGCAGCAGCAGCCGGCGCGCTTCGCCGAGCAGCACGGCGCCCGCGTTGGTCAGTGCGACCGTCTTGTTGGTGCGGGAAAAAAGCTGCACGCCGAGCGCATCCTCGAACTTGCGGATGTCGAAGCTCAGCGCCGGCTGCGAGATGAACAGGCGCTTCGCCGCGCGCCCGAAATGCAGTTCCTCGGCGACCGCCACGAAGTAGCGCAACTGCCTCAGTTCCATGGTGTCTCCTCCCCGCATCGGCATCGATAAGCGTCGTCTATCGTACCGGATAAATCCTGTATTGGACGCTTATCGATCGCGCGCCTACGCTCTGCTGAACGCCTGGCACCCGCCGGCCGCGCCGCCACGGCGCGGGCACCGGCCGGCAGCCGGGCCACCATGGAGACGCATGCATGAACGACACCGCTCGCACGCCGGACACCGGCGCGGCCAACAACATCCCCGATAGCCGGGGCATCAATTTCTTCACGGCCGATCCCGACCTCGGCGCGTTGCTGAAGCTGCATCTCGGTGCGACCCGATACGCGGAACTCGAACCGCAGCTGCACGCGCTCGGCGCGCGCGTGGCGGGCGAACTCGACGCGTGGGCGTCGCGCGCGGACAAGCATCCGCCCGTGCTCGAGCATCGCAACCGGCGCGGCGAAGCCGTGCAGCGGATCGACAAGGATCCCGCGTATGTCGCGCTCGAACGGGTCGCCTATTCGGAACTCGGGCTCGCGGCGCTGAGCCACCAGCCCGAGGCGGTGGCGCCGCTCGTCAAGTACGCGCTGACGTTCCTGTTCGTCCAGGCGGAATTCGGGCTGTGCTGCCCGGTCAGCATGACCGATTCGCTGACGCGCACGCTGCGCCGTTTCGGGGATCGGGCGCTCGTCGAGCAGTATCTGCCGATGCTCGCGTCGCGCGATTTCGACACGCTGTTCCAGGGCGCGATGTTCATGACCGAGCAGGCGGCCGGTTCTGACGTCGGCCGCATCGCGACGCGCGCGGTGCGCGAAACCGACGCGCAGGGCGGGGCGGTGTGGCGTCTGTACGGCGACAAGTGGTTCTGCTCGAACGCGGACGCCGACCTGGCGATGGTGCTCGCGCGGCCCGACGGCGCGCCGGACGGCATCAAGGGCCTCGCGTTGTTCCTGTTGCCGAAGACGCTGCCGGACGGCTCGCGCAACCGCTACCGGATCGTACGACTGAAGGACAAGCTCGGCAGCCGTTCGATGGCGAGCGGCGAGATCGCGCTCGAAGGCGCGCAGGCTTACCTGATCGGCGAGATCGGCCGCGGTTTCCACCAGATGGCCGACATGATCAACATGTCGCGGCTGTCGAACGGCGTGCGCGCGGCCGGGCTGATGCGGCGCGCGCTGAACGAGGCGCTGCACGTCGCCGCGCATCGCGAGGCGTTCGGCCGCAAGCTGATCGAGATGCCGCTGATGCAGCGTCAGCTGATGAAGATGCTGCTGCCCGCCGAGGCCGCGCGCGCGATGTTCATGCAGATCGCGATGCTGCTGCCGCAGGCGGATGCAGGCGACGAGCAGGCCGCGCGCTGCGTGCGCATCCTGACGCCGCTGATCAAGTTCCGCGCGTGCCGCGATGCGCGTCGCGTGACGGGCGACGCGATGGAGGTGCGCGGCGGCACCGGCTACATCGAGGAATGGAGCGATGCGCGTCTCGTGCGCGACGCGCATCTCGGCTCGATCTGGGAAGGCACCAGCAACATCGTGGCGCTCGACGTCGCGCGCGCCGCGCAGCGCGAGCAGGCGCTCGACGCGCTGCGCACGTTCCTCGGCGACCGGCTCGGCGCGGCGCCGCTGCCCGACGCGAGCCGCGCGGCGCTGCGGCGCATTCTCGTGCGCGCGTGCGATGCGCTTGCACGGGTTGCGGCTGAAGGCGACGACGCGCGCGTGCGGCAGGCTGCGTCGGCGCTTTACTACGCGAGCGCGGCCGTGCTGATGGCGTGCGAGGGCGCAGAGCTCGCACCCGATTACCGGCGCCTCGCGCTCGCGCACTTGATCGTGCGTCACAAGCTGCTGCCGGTCGACCCGCTCGCACCGGCGTCGCGCGACGACGAAGCGGCGGCGTTCGACGCGCTGCTGCGCGGCACGACGGTGCCGCTCGACATGGCGCTCGACTTGCTGCCGGAGGTCGAACGATGAGCGCGACGGAAGCGATGAACGCGCCGCGCGGCGCCCTTGACGGCCTGAAGATAGTCGACTTGAGCCGCGTGCTCGGCGGTCCGTACTGCACGCAGGCGCTCGCCGATCACGGCGCGACGGTGATCAAGATCGAGCCGCCGGGCGGCGACGAGACGCGCGGCTGGGGGCCGCCTTTCCTCGGCGACACCGCGTGGTACTTCATGGGCGTGAACCGCAACAAGGAAGGGCTCGCGCTCGACCTGTCCCGCAACGAAGGGCGCGCGATCCTGTGGCGCCTGCTGGAGGACGCCGACGTGCTCGTCGAGAACTTCAAGCCAGGCACGCTCGCGCGCTGGGGGATGGACTATGCGCGCGACCTGCAGCCGCGTTTCCCGCGCCTGATCCACTGCGCGGTGACGGGCTTCGGCGAGGATGGGCCGCTCGGCGGGTTGCCCGGCTACGACGCGGTGATCCAGGCGATGGCCGGGCTGATGAGCGTCAATGGCGAGCGCGACGGCGACGCGATGCGCATCGGGTTGCCGATCGTCGACATGGTCACGGGGCTCAACGCGCTTGCCGGCATCCTGCTGGCGCTCGCGGAGCGCGAGAAGAGCGGGCTGGGGCAGTCGATCGACATCGCGCTGTACGACTGCGGCGTGTCGCTGCTGCATCCGCACCTGCCGAACTTCTTCGGATCGGGGCGCGTGCCCGAGCGCAGCGGCAACGCGCATCCGAACATCGCGCCGTACGACAGCTACCGCACGGCGACGGTGCCGATCTTTCTCGCGGTCGGCAACGACCGGCAGTTCGCGCGCCTCGTCGCGTATCTCGGCGCGCCGGCGCTCGCGGGCGATCCGCGCTTCGCCGACAACCGCAGCCGCTGCGCGCACCGGCTCGAGCTGAAGGTCGAGCTCGAGGCACGGCTCGCCGCCCATCCGTGCGAGCCGCTGGCGCGCGACCTGATGGCGGCTGGCGTACCGTGCGGGCCGGTGCGCACGGTCGCCGATGTCGCGCGCGACCCGCATGCGCTGCACCGCGCGTTGTTCGTCGAGATCGGCGCATATCGCGGCACCGCCTCGCCGGTGAAGCTGTCGCGCACGCCGGCGACCTATCGTTCGCCGCCACCCGCGCTCGGCCGCGACACGCGCGCGGTGCTCGACCGCCTCGGCGTCGATCCCGCGCTCCAGCAGCAACTGCTCGACGCCGGCGTGCTGAAGGTCGCGCCGGACCCGGCGTGACCGGCCGGGTGGTGCTCGCACGCCAGCATCCTCGGCCGACGCATCGCAGGGAAAAGCAGCGCAACGCAAGGCAACTCAAAGCGCAGTAAAGCACCACCGCCAGCCGGCGGCGCAAGGCCGGCCATCCGGCAAGGCGCGCGACAGTCGCGCCGCCGATCACGAACATGGAGACATCGATGAGCCGTCCGCAATCCCCATCCGCCGCGCAGCCGCGGCCCGGCCGTGCCGCCCTCGCGGCGTTCGTCGGCACCACGATCGAGTGGTACGACTTCTACATCTACGGCACGGCCGCGGCGCTCGTGTTCGGCAAGGTGTTCTTTTCCCGCACGATGGATCCGGGCGTCGCGACGCTGCTCGCGTTCGTCACGTTCTGGGCCGGCTTCGCCGCGCGGCCACTCGGCGGCATCGTGTTCGGGCATCTCGGCGACCGCGTCGGCCGCAAGACGGCGCTCGTGATCACGCTGGTGATGATGGGGCTCGCGACGACGGGCATCGGCCTGTTGCCCGGCTATGCGTCGATCGGCGTGTGGGCGCCCGCGGGCCTCGTCGTGCTGCGCGTGCTGCAGGGCATCGCGGTCGGCGGCGAGTGGGGCGGCGCGGTGCTGATCGCGAGCGAGAATGCGCCGAAGCATCGCAGCATCCTCTATGCGGCGTTCGCGCAGCAGGGCTCGCCCACCGGCAACCTGCTCGCCACCGCCGCGTTCTTCGCGCTGAGCGCGCTGCCGACGCCGTCGTTCCTGATGTGGGGCTGGCGCATTCCGTTCCTGCTGTCGGCCGTGCTCGTGATCATCGGCATGGTGATCCGGCTGCGGCTCGAGGAGTCGATCGACATGCAGCGCGTGCTCGCACGCAAGCGCACGGTGAAGCTGCCGCTGCGCGACGTCGTGCGCGACCACTGGCCCGTCGTGCTGCTCGCGGCCGGCACGCTGCCGGTGATCAACGTCACGTATTTCCGCAGCACGTTCGCGCTGTCGTGGGCGACGAAGGAGCTCGGCTACGCGCAGGGCACGTTCCTCGGCATCCTGTCGATCTCGCTCGTCGTGCAGTTCCTGATGCAGCCGGTCGGCGCGTGGTTCGTGTCGAAGGTCGACATGCGGCGCGCGATGTGCTGGATCCTGATTCCCGAGATCGTGCTGATGCCCGTGATGTTCCATGCGCTCGCGACGCGTTCGTACTGGGTCGCCGTCGCGGGCATGTGCATCTCGACGATTCCGTCGGCGATGTTCTACGGCGCGGTCGGCGGCGTGCTCGCGCGCGTGTTTCCGGCCAACATCCGCTATACGGGCCTGTCTCTCGCGTATCAGTTGAGCGCGCTCGTCGTCGGCGGCGGCACGCCGGTGCTCGCGCAGGCGATCCTCAATGCGACGGGCAGCATCGTCGGCGTCGCGATCGCATCGGGGCTGTACGCGCTCGTGTCGCTCGCGTGCATGCTGGCGCTGCTGAATCGCACCGGGTATCGCGCGGACGAGCTGTCGAGCGCCGAGCGCAGCGATGCGGCCGAATGGGGCACCGAAGGCGCGAGCGCTGAAAGTCCGGCCGGCGAGACCGCGCAGGCGGGCGACCGCAGTGCGTTGAAACCGGCGGGTTGAATCCGCCGGGCCGGCGTGACGTGCCGATTCGGCGGCAGCGAACGCGCCGGCCGGATCGCATCGACCCGATTCTGCCCTCCCAAAAGCAAACGGCACCGTGCGATACACGGTGCCGTTTGCTTGGCTTCTCGTCGCTGCCGGTGCGACCGGCCTGCGCGATTCGCGGTGCTTCAGCCTTCCGTCGGCGGCACGTAGCCGGACGCCTGGTCCGCGCCGTCGCCGAAGAAGTACTTCTCGGTCTGCTTCATCAGGTACTGGCGCGCGCGCGGGTCGGCCATGTTCAGGCGGTTTTCGTTGATCAGCATCGTCTGCTGCTTCAGCCAGCCTTGCCACGCTTCCTTCGAGACGCTCTCGTAAATGCGCTTGCCGAGTTCGCCCGGCAGCGGCGGGAAATCGAGGCCTTCGGCTTCCTTGCCGAGCTTCGCGCATTGGATCATTCGAGCCATCGTGTACTTCTCCTGTAATCGGTGTCTGGGGGGAAGGGCAGTCGTGCCTGCGCTCAGAGCTGCTTCATCAGCACGAGCGACTTGCGCTGCCAGTTATAGAGTTTGCGACGGTCTTCCGGCAGGTCGTCGACGCTGACCTTCACGAAGCCGCGCTTGAGGAACCAGTGCTCGGTGCGCGTCGTGAGCACGAAGATGTGCGTGAGGCCGCGCGCGCGGGCGCGCTGCTCGATGCGCTTGAGCAGGCGTTCGCCGTCGCCCGAGCCCTGTGCTTCCGGCGCGACCGTCAGGCACGCCATCTCGCCGATCTTCTCCTGCTGGTACGGGTACAGCGCCGCGCAGCCGAACAGCACGCCATCGTGCTCGATCACCGAGAAGTGGTCGATGTCGCGTTCGATCTGGTGGCGGCCGCGCCGCACCAGCGTGCCGTCCGACTCGAGCGGCTCGATCAGCGACAGGATGCCGCCGACGTCGTCCGGCGTCGCTTCGCGCAGGCTCTCGAGGTTCTCGTACGAGATCATCGTGCCGACGCCGTCGTGCAGGAACAGTTCGAGCAGCATGCTGCCGTCGAGCGACTGCGGAATCAGGTGGGCGCGGGTCACGCCGCCGCGGCATGCGCGGATCGAGTGCTTCAGGAAGAACGCATCGTCGCCCTGGATGTTGCCGGAATCGAGCAGCTCGGCGGCCGCGTCGAGCGACATTTCGCGGATCAGCCCGCCTTCGTCGTCGACGATGCCGGGTGCTTCGGTCAGGAAGATGATCTTGTCGGCGCGCAGCGCGATCGCGGCGGCCGACGCGACGTCTTCCATCGACAGGTTGAACGCCTCGCCGGTCGGCGAGAAGCCGAGCGGCGACAGCAGCACGAGCTTGCGGCTCGCGAGCGAATGACGGATCGATTCGGCGTCGATCTTGCGCACGATGCCCGTGTGCGCGAAATCGACCCCGTCGAGAATCCCCACTGGCCGTGCGGTCACGAAGTTGCCGGACACGACGCTGATGTGCGCGTGCGCCATCGGCGAGTTCGGCAGACCCTGGCTGATCGCTGCCTCGATGTCGAGACGCACTTCGCCGGCCGCTTCCTTCGCGGATTCGAGCGCGCGCGCATCGGTGATGCGCAGCCCGTGCGAAAACTCGGATTCGACACCGTGCAGGCTCAGCTGCTCCTCGACCTGCGGCCGCGAGCCGTGCACGAGCACGATCTGGATGCCCATCGCCTGCAAGAGCGCGATGTCGGACACGAGCGCATTCAGCAGCCCCTGCTGCACCACCTCGCCGCCGAACCCCACGACGAACGTGCTGTTGCGGAACTTGTGGATATAGGGCGCGACGGAGCGCATCCAGTCGACGAACTGCGCGTGGCTGGCGGCCGAATCGTCGGCGGCCGGCGGCGTCGCGGCGCCGGTCTGGGCGGGTGGGAGGTCGGTTTGGGAATTCATGGGCGGGATTATAATGCGCCCCCATGTCGAATGTACCTAAAAGTCCCGCGCCGACGCGGGCCAAAGCGCCGTCGGCCCGGCACCCTGAGGGTGCGGCCGATGCGCGTCAGCAGCAGGGCCAGCCGGCGCGCCAGCAGCAACAGCGGGCGGGGCAGCCGCCGCGCGGCGACGAGCGGCGCCGCGAACCGGGTCAGCCGGCCGCGCAGGGCGCACCACAGGCCGCCGGCGAGCGCGCGCCGCGCCGCGAACGTCCGCCGCGCGCCGCCATCGCGCCCAATCCCGTTCCGCCGATCACCTACCCCGAAAGCCTGCCCGTGTCGGGCAAGCGCGACGAAATCGCGCGCGCGATCGCCGGTCATCAGGTCGTCATCGTCTGCGGTGAAACGGGTTCGGGCAAGACCACCCAGCTGCCGAAGATCTGTCTCGATCTCGGCCGCGGCCTCGGCGCCGGCGGCACCGGCCTGATCGGCCATACGCAGCCGCGGCGCCTGGCCGCGTCGTCGACCGGCCGGCGGATCGCCGAGGAGCTCGGCACGCCGTTCGGCGAGGTGGTCGGCTACAAGGTGCGCTTCACCGACAATCTCGCGCCGGGCGCGTCCGTCAAGCTGATGACGGACGGCATCCTGCTCGCCGAGACGCAGACCGATCCGCTGTTGAAGGCGTACGACACGCTGATCATCGACGAGGCGCACGAGCGCAGCCTGAACATCGACTTCCTGCTCGGCTACCTGAAGGAAATCCTGCCGAGGCGGCCGGACCTGAAGCTGATCGTCACGTCCGCGACGATCGACGCCGACCGCTTCGCGCGCCATTTCGGCACCGACGAGCGCCCGGCGCCCGTGATCGAGGTGAGCGGGCGGCTGTATCCGGTCGAGATGCGCTACCGGCCGGTGGCCGAGGATCGCCCCGCCGTGAAGAACGCCGAAGGCACGGGCGGCCGCGATCGCGTGAAGACCGCGCGCGAGGCCGAACGCGACCTGATGGACGCGATCGTCGACGCGGTCGACGAACTGTGCCGCGAAGGCCCCGGCGACGTGCTGGTGTTCCTGCCCGGCGAGCGCGAGATCCGCGAGGCGGCCGAGGCGCTGCGCAAGCATCATCCGCCGCATACCGAGATCCTGCCGCTGTTCGCGCGGCTGTCGGCGGCCGACCAGGACAAGGTGTTCAAGGCGTCGAACGCACGCCGCATCGTGCTCGCGACCAACGTCGCCGAAACGTCGCTGACGGTGCCGGGCATCCGCTACGTCGTCGACACCGGTCTCGCGCGGGTGAAGCGCTATTCGTACCGGAACAAGGTCGAGCAGTTGCAGGTGGAGTCGATCTCGCAGGCCGCCGCGAATCAGCGCGCGGGCCGCTGCGGCCGGGTGGCCGACGGCGTCTGCATCCGCTTGTACGAGGAAAGCGACTACCAGGCGCGCGCGCGTTTCACGGATCCGGAAATCCTGCGCTCGTCGCTCGCGTCGGTGATCCTGCGGATGAAGTCGCTGCACCTGACGGCGATCGAATCGTTCCCGTTCCTCGAGCCGCCGCCCGGCCGCGCGATCGCGGACGGCTACCAGCTGCTCAACGAACTCGGCGCGGTCGACGACGACAACGCGCTGACGCCGCTCGGCCGCGAACTCGCGCGGCTGCCGCTCGATCCGCGCGTCGGCCGGATGATTCTCGCCGCGCGCGACCAGCAGTCGCTGCGCGAGGTGCTGATCATCGCGAGCGCGCTGTCCGTGCAGGACCCGCGCGACCGTCCGATCGAGGCGCAGGAGCAGGCCGACCAGGCGCACCGCCGGTTCGCCGACGAGCGCTCCGAATTCCTGCAGTGGCTGAAGATCTGGGCGTGGTTCGAAGAAGCCGTCGCGCACAAGAAGTCGAACCGCCAGCTGGTCGACGCGTGCCGGCAGAACTTCCTGTCGCACCTGCGGCTGCGCGAATGGCGCGATGTCCATTCGCAGCTGCTGACGGTCGTGCGTGAGCACGGCTGGCGGCTCAACGAGGTCGAAGCGACCTATGAACAGGTCCATCTGGCCCTGTTGACGGGCCTGCTCGGCAACCTCGGCATGAAGGCCGACGACGATCCGCACTACCTCGGTGCGCGCGGGATCAAGTTCTACCTGTGGCCGGGTTCGGCGCTCGCGAAGAAGGCCGGCCGCTGGGTGATGGCGGCCGAACTCGTCGAGACGAGCCGGCTGTATGCGCGCTGTCTCGCGAAGATCGAGCCGGAGTGGGTCGAGAAGATCGGCGCGCACCTCTTGAAGAAATCGCTGTCGGAGCCGCACTGGGAAAAGCGTCCCGCGCAGGTCAGCGCGTTCGAGCGCGCGACGCTGTACGGGCTGCCGATCTACCACCGCCGGCGCGTCGCGTTCGGCAAGCAGGATCCGGCGCGGGCGCGAGAGCTGTTCATCCGCGGCGCGCTGGTCGAGGGCGAGTTCGACACGAAGCTGCCGTTCTTCGCACACAACCGCAAGCTGCTCGCCGACATCGAGCAGCTCGAGCACAAGTCGCGCCGCCAGGACGTGCTGGTCGACGACGAGCTGATCTACGCGTACTACGACCAGGCGATTCCGGAGGGAATCCACACGGGCGCCGCGTTCGAGCGCTGGTATCGCGACGAGGTGAAGAAGAGCGGTCAGGCAGAGGAGAAGCAGCGCCTGCTGTACCTGTCGCGCGACGACCTGATGCGCCACGAGGCGGCCGGCGTGACGACCGAGCTGTTCCCGAAGCGCGCGACGATGGCCGGTGTCGAGATGGCGCTCACGTACCATTTCGAGCCCGGCACGCCGCGCGACGGCGTGACGCTCGCGGTGCCGCTGTACGCACTGAACCAGGTCGACGCGCGCCGCTGCGAATGGCTTGTGCCGGGGATGCTGAAGGAAAAGGTGCAGTTGCTCCTGAAGTCGCTGCCGCAGAAGCTGCGCCGGCACTGCGTGCCGCTGCCCGAATACGCGGCCGGCTTCGTCGAGCGGACGGGCCGCGAGCGCTTCGGCGCGGGCGGCCTCGTCGAGGCGCTGATCGCCGACGTGCGCGGCGAGACCCAGGTCGCGATGAAGACGGCCGACTTCAAGCTCGAGACGTTGCCCGCGCACCTGTTCATGAACTTCAAGGTGATCGACGAGCACGGCCGCCAGCTCGCGATGGGGCGCAATCTCGCGCAACTGCGCCAGGAGCTCGGCGCGCAGGCGCAGCAGCAGTTCCAGAAGATCGCGGCGGCATCGACGATCGCGCCTGGCGGCGAAGCGGGCGAGGGCGATGCGGGTGACGCGCCCGCGCTCGCCGCGGTGCCGGGTTCGGCGGCGAAGGGCGGCAAGCCGGGCAAGGGCGCGGCGCCGCACACGGCCGCCCCGGCGGAAGCCGGCGCGACCGCGCTGTACGAGAACCTGACGACGTGGAACTTCGGCAAGCTCCCCGAACTGCTGGAGATCCGCCGCCGTGGCCAGACACTGTACGGCTATCCCGCGCTCGTCGATCGCGGCACGCATTGCGACGTCGAGGTGTTCGACTCGCCGGAGGAGGCCGCGCGGATCCACCGGGCCGGTTTGCGGCGACTGTTCGCGCTGCAGTTGAAGGAGCCGATCAAGTTCCTCGAGAAGAACCTGCCGGGGCTGCGCGAGATGGCGATGCAGTACATGTCGCTCGGCACGCAGGACGAGCTGCGCGACCAGCTGATCGACACGGCGCTCGACCGCGCGTGCCTTCAGGATCCGCTGCCCGACGACGACGCGAGCTTCCACGCGCGCCGCGACGAGGGTAGGAGCCGCCTGAACCTGCTCGCGCAGGAGATCGCGCGGCTCGTCGGGCAGATCCTCGCCGAGTATGCGGGGCTTGCGAAGAAGCTCGCGCAGGCGAAGCCGTTCGCGCAGGCCCACGCCGATCTGCAGCAGCAGCTCGCTGCGCTGGTCGGCAAGCGCTTCGTGATCGACACGCCTTACGTGCAGCTTGCACACTTCCCGCGCTACCTGAAGGGCATCGCGCTGCGGATCGACAAGCTGAAGGCCGACCCGGCGCGCGACGCGAAGCAGTCCGGCGAGCTGCTGCCGCTCGTCCAGCAGTATCAGCGCGCGGTGTCGCAGCGCGGCGGCGTCGCCGATCCGCGCCTCGCGGAATTCCGCTGGCTGCTGGAGGAGCTGCGAATTTCGCTGTTCGCGCAGGAACTGCGCACGCCGATGCCTGTCTCTGTCAAGCGTCTGCACAAGGTGTGGGAGTCGATGCAGCGCTAGTGCAACGGCGATCGGCCGGGCCCGCACCGGTTGCAGGTCCCGGCCGCTCCAAGGCGCCGGCCGCATGGCAGCCGCGACCTGCGTCGAAGTGGCGCAATGCCGCCTTAGGTCAACCGGTGGGGCCTGCCGAGCGTTCTACAATGACTGCTGTTCCACGACGTGAGTCTTCATGCGCACTTTCCTTTCCTTCGGCCGCACGCTTGCGCTGGCCGCCGCCGTGCTGGCGCCCGCCGCACACGCGAATAACGTGATCATCCTCAATTCGGCCGAGGCGACGCTTTCCCTGATCGACCAGCAGACCCGCGAAGTCGTTTCCACGCTGCCGACCGGCAAGGAACCGCACCATCTGATGGCGACGCCGGACAATTCGTCGCTGATCGTCGCGAATTCGGTCTCGAACAGCCTGATGTTCCTCGATCCGAAGACGGGCAAGCTGCAGCGCACCGTCGAGGGGATCGACGATCCGTACCA
This sequence comes from Burkholderia sp. PR2, assembly GCF_052372875.1. Classification (NCBI taxonomy): domain Bacteria; kingdom Pseudomonadati; phylum Pseudomonadota; class Betaproteobacteria; order Burkholderiales; family Burkholderiaceae; genus Burkholderia; species Burkholderia sp. PR2. The sequence continues at coordinate 2,253,475 of NZ_JBQRWH010000004.1, read as the reverse complement.
GCTCGGTTTCTCGCCCGACCGCAAGTGGTTCGCGGCGGCGGGGTTGCGGCTCGACCGCGTCGACATCTACAGCTACGACGGCCACGACGTGCATCTCGCGAAGCGCGTGCCGCTCGCGGTGATGCCGAGCCACCTCGCATTCACGAAGGACAGCAAGACGCTGCTCGTGTCGCTGCAGGTGTCCGGCGAGATCGCGGCGATCGATCTGCCGACGCAGACGGTCAAGTGGAAGATGAAGGTCGGCAAGGTGCCGGCGGGCCTGTGGCTCACGCCGGACGACAAGTTCCTGCTGGTCGGGATGACCGGCGCGGATTACGTCGCGGTGGTCGACTGGCGCAACCAGAAGGTCGTCAAGCAGATCCATACGGGCAACGGCGCGCACAACTTCCGCTCGCTTGCCGACGGCACGCACGTCGCGGTCACCAACCGGGTCGCGAACACGATCAGCATCATCGACGAGAACACGCTGACCAACGTCGGCGACATCACCGGCCTGCTGCCGGGGCCGGACGACATGGAATTGTCCGCCGACAAGAAGACGCTGTGGGTGACGTTCCGTTTCGCGAAGAAGGTCGGTATCATCGATCTCGCATCGCGCAAGCTGGTGCAGACGATCGCCGTCGGCCGTTCGCCGCACGGGATCTACTTCTACGACCGCGCGCCGTGGAAGGCTGCGAACGGCGCGTGACGGGCGGAGGCGAGCGATGCTGCACCTGATCGATGCGTTCGTGTCGGACATCCAGACCTGGCTGTACGTCGATGTCGTGCAGCCGCTCCTCTTCAAGTTCAACCTGATGGGCTATGACGAGGACACCTACGACGCGCTGTACTGGGTGATCATCGGCGCGCTGCAGATGGTGCTGATGTTCGCGCTGCTGCGCCCGCTCGAGGCGCTGCTGCCGGTCGAGCGCTGGCAGAACCGCCGCGCGGTGCGGGTCGACGTGATCTATACGGCGATCTCGAAGCTCGGCATCTATACGCTGTTCTTCTTCTTCGCGCTGCAGCCGGTGTTCGACCACTTCCAGGCATGGCTGCGCCTGCACGGCGTCGCGAACTTCAACCTCGACTATCTGTGGCCGGGCGTGACCTCGCAGCCGATCGTCGCGTTCGCGATCTACCTCGTCGTGCTCGACTTCGCCGGCTACTGGTATCACCGCTGGCAGCACAAGTTCGGCATCTGGTGGGAACTGCACGCGGTACATCACAGCCAGCGGCAGATGTCGCTGTGGTGCGACGACCGCAACCACCTGCTCGACAACGTGATCCAGTCGTGCTTCTTCGCGGCGATCGCGCTCGTGATCGGCGTGACGCCGTCGCAGTTCGTCGTGTTGACCGCCGTCACGAACTTCATGCAGAGCATCCAGCATACGAATGCGCGGCTGTCGTTCGGCTGGCTCGGCGAGCGCCTGCTCGTGAGCCCGACCTTCCACCGGCGCCACCACGCGGTCGGCTACGGCCACGAAGGCACCAAGTACGGGTGCAACTTCGGCGTGCTGTTCCCGTGGTGGGACATGATGTTCGGCACCGCATCGTGGAACCGCACGGTCGAGCCGACCGGCATCCGCGAGCAGGTCGAAGGCGTGTCCTACGGCGACGGCTTCTGGGCGCAGCACGGCCTCGCGTTCGTGCGCATCTTCCGGCGCCTCGTTCCCGCGAAGCGTGGCGCGGCGTCGGCCTGACCTCGTCGCTTTCCCGTTGAACGGCTCTCCTTCACGGCCCGCATGCGCTTTGGCGCATGCGGGCCGTGTGGTTTATCCTTTCCCCGTTTTTCATCGTCGATACAGGTTCGCATGAACGACTTGCTGCGCTCCTTCGTCCGGGCCTTCGTCAGCGCGCTGCACCCGCGCATGCTGTGGCTCACCCTGATGCCGTTCGTCGTCTCGGCGCTGCTGTGGGGCGTCGTGCTGTGGTTCTCGTGGCAGACGCTGATCGATGCCGCGCGCGGCGCGCTCGACGGCTTCGTGCTCACGGCCGTGCTGTACCGCATGTTCGACGCGATCGGGATGTCGCAGCTGCATGCGGTCGTCGCGCCGTTCGTCGTCGTCTCGCTCGCGATTCCGCTGATCGTGCTGACCGTGCTGCTGCTGATCGCGACGATCTCGATGCCGGTCGTGATCAAGCACCTGTCGAACCGGCAGTTCGCTACGCTCGAGGCGAAGCGGGGCGGCACGTTCTTCGGCAGCGTGTTCAATTCGCTCGGCGCGGCCGTCGTCGGCGTCGTGCTGCTGGTCGTCACGATCCCGCTGTGGCTGATTCCGCCGTTCTTCGCGCTGCTGCCGCCCGTGATCTGGGGCTGGCTGACCTACCGCGTGATGACCTACGACGCGCTCGCGCAGCACGCGAGCCGCGACGAGCGCCGTGCGCTGGTGCGGCAGCATCGTTGGCCGCTGATCGGCATCGGCGTCGCGACGGGGCTGCTCGGTACCGTGCCCACCTTCGTGTGGGTGTCGTCGGTCTGGATGATGGTGCTGTTTCCGTTCGTGGCGGCGGCCATGATCTGGGTTTACGCTTTCATCCTCGTCTTCTCGGCGCTGTGGTTCGGGCACTATTGCCTGCGCGCGCTGGACGACCTGCGCGCGAGTTCGCGCGCCACCGCAATCGACATGGGGCAGGCATGAGCATCGGCATCATCATCATCGGCGACGAAATCCTTTCGGGGCGCCGGCAGGACAAGCACCTGACCAAGGTCATCGAGCTCCTCGGCGCGCGCGGCCTCGCGCTCGACTGGGCCGAATACGTCGGCGACGATCCGGCGCGGATCACCGCCACGCTCGCTCGCGCGATCGCGTCCGGCGACATCGTGTTCTCCACGGGCGGGATCGGCGCGACACCGGACGACCACACGCGCCAGTGCGCGGCCGCCGCACTCGGCGTGCCGCTCGAGCTGCACCCGGAAGCAAAGGCGCTGATCTCGGAGCGTATCCGCGAGACGCACACCGATCCGGCCAGGCCGGTCGATTTCGAATCGCCGGAAAACCAGCATCGCTTCAACATGGGCGTGTTCCCGGCGGGCGCGACGATCATCCCGAACGGCTACAACCGGATTCCCGGGTTCTCGGTCGGCGATCTCCATTTCGTGCCGGGCTTCCCGGTGATGGCGTGGCCGATGATCGAATGGGTGCTCGACACGAAGTACGGGCATCTCCATCACGCGACGCCGCACGCGGAGCGCTCGCTGTACGTGTTCGAGCTGCCGGAATCGACGCTCACGCCGCTGATGGAGAAGATCGAGCGCGATTTTCCGGGCGTGCGCGTGTTCAGCCTGCCAAGCGTGGGCGACGCCGAGCGCGGCGGGATCTACGCGCGCCGGCATATCGATCTCGGCGTGAAGGGCGAGCCGGAGGCGGTCGCGGCCGCGTTCGTGAAGCTGCGCGAAGGCGTGCACCTGCTCGGTGGCGACGTGGTCGAGCCGGACGTGCCGCGCGCCTGAGGGCCGCGCATCGGTTACCGATGCGGGCCGCGGAGAGGCCGCACAAAAACCACGGGCCGCGCAACGCGGCCCGTCATCGGGGTGTCATCGCCCGCCTCGACGATGTCGCAATCGGGCGTGCTTCGGCGGATGCGCCGTCAGGCGCCGATCCACGGCAGTTTCCGGAAGCACCAGCCGTCGACCGTCTTGCGGTGGCCTTCCGCATCCTTGCCGCCCTCGAAGCCTTCGAGCAGATCGAAGGCCTTCGTGAACCCGGCCTGCGTCGACGCGACCGCGGCGAGCTTCGAGCGCGCGGCGCTGCGGCACAGGAACAGGATGGGCGTATCGGCCGGGAGGGCCGCTTTCAGCTGATCGACGAATTCGGCGTTCGGCACGCCGCCCGGGTAGCGCGTCCATTCGAGGTGCAGGTACTGGCCGTCGCCGACGAGCGGGCGGCCGATCCAGTCGAGCTCGGCGCGGGTGCGCACGTCGACGAGGCGTGCCGACGGGTCGAGCTGCAGCAGTTCGAATGCCTCGACCGGCAGCAGTGCGCCGGCATAGGGGAGCGCGCCCTGGGCGCGGCGTTCTTCGGCCTTCGCGTAAAGCTGGTCGAGCGTACTCATGGCAGGAGGTCTCCGTATCGGTCAAACGATCATTCTAGCGCGGTGCCGCCGCGCGGATGTCCGCTTGCCCGGCAGGGTATGCACCGCCCACGTGTTCACCAAAAAAGTGCAGAATGGCACGCATGCACCAGAATGATTCCATGGCATCGACGCGCTTCGCCGTTTGCACCATGGAGGTGCGGTCAGGCGATCGCCGATGCGGCGCCCGGCCCCGGAATCGCGCAGCCGGGCCCTGCCGTGGCGCGGGCTGGCGCGATTCATGTCGCTTCTGTGCATGGCTGGCACGGTTGCTGCTATATAGAATTCGGTCGACCCGGGGCGCGCTGCGCCAAAGCCAGACTCCGGGCAGCTCGATAAACGAGGCGGTTCCCAGTCCGCCGGAATTGTTCAATCAGGAGAAGAGGTTATGAGTAAAACCGTCGCCGACGTCATGCAGCTCGTGAAGGACGAGGACGTCAAGTTCATCGATTTCCGCTTCACGGATACGCGCGGCAAGGAACAGCACGTGTCGGTGCCGGTTTCGGCGTTTGACGAAGACAAGTTCGAAAGCGGTCATGCATTCGACGGCTCGTCGATCGCCGGCTGGAAGGGCATCGAGGCGTCGGACATGCTGCTCATGCCGGACCCGAGCGCTGCGTTCATCGACCCGTTCTACGAAGAGTCGACCCTCGTGCTGACCTGCGACGTGGTCGAGCCGGCCGACGGCAAGGGCTACGAGCGCGATCCGCGTTCGCTCGCGAAGCGCGGCGAAGCGTACCTGAAGAGCACGGGCATCGGCGACACGGCCTACTTCGGTCCGGAACCGGAATTCTTCATTTTCGACTCGGTCCAGTGGAACACGGACATGTCGGGCTGCTTCGTGAAGATCAACTCGGAAGAAGCACCGTGGTCGGCAGGCAAGGAATTCGAAGGCGGCAACACGGGCCACCGTCCGGGCACGAAGGGCGGCTACTTCCCGGTCGCGCCGGTCGACACGTTCCAGGACATGCGTTCGGAAATGTGCCTGCTGCTCGAACAGCTCGGCATCCCGGTCGAAGTGCACCACCACGAAGTGGCGGGCCAGGGCCAGAACGAAATCGGCACGAAGTTCTCGACGCTGGTGCAGCGCGCGGACTGGACGCAATGGTCGAAGTACATCATCCATAACGTCGCGCACTCGTACGGCAAGACGGCGACGTTCATGCCGAAGCCGGTCGTCGGCGACAACGGTTCGGGCATGCACGTTCACCAGTCGATCTGGAAGGACGGCCAGAACCTGTTCGCGGGCAACGGCTATGCCGGCCTGTCGGAACTGGCGCTGTTCTACATCGGCGGCATCATCAAGCACGCCCGTGCACTGAACGCGATCACGAACCCGACGACGAACTCGTACAAGCGTCTGGTCCCGCACTTCGAAGCACCGGTCAAGCTCGCTTACTCGGCGCGTAACCGTTCGGCATCGATCCGCATTCCGCACGTGTCGAACCCGAAGGGCCGCCGTATCGAAACGCGCTTCCCGGATCCGATGGCGAACCCGTACCTGTGCTTCACGGCACTGATGATGGCCGGCCTCGACGGGATCCAGAACAAGATCCACCCGGGCGAAGCCGCGGACAAGAACCTGTACGACCTGCCGCCGGAAGAGGATGCAAAGATCCCGACCGTCTGCGCAGGCCTCGACCAGGCACTGGAAGCGCTCGACAAGGATCGCGAGTTCCTGACGCGCGGTGGCGTGTTCACCGACGGCATGATCGATGCATACCTCGCGCTGAAGGAGCAGGAGCTGGCGAAGTTCCGCATGACGACGCATCCGATCGAGTTCGAGATGTACTACTCGCTGTAATCGGCGATGGCGCTTCGATTCAGCGCCGTCATGCCGGTTCGTTCCCGTCGCGCGGCTTGCGGCGGGAACCGCGGAGTCTGAAAGGGGACGGCGTCCAGCCGTCCCTTTTTTGTTCCGAGCATTTCCATTTTTCGACCCGGTGAGGCGCGACGACACGCACGATGGCTCTGAAGAATCTGATCAAGGCGAAGACGGGGCAGCCCGAGCGACTGACGGAAGACGAGCGGCTCACGCGCTCGGGCCTGCTTGCGGGGCTGGAAGCGCTGCCGACGGTCGTGATCGTGCTCGACCGCAAGACGCTGCGGGTCGCGTACGCGAACCCATCCGCGGAGGCGATGCTCGACATCTCGCGCCGGCAGCTCGCGCAGCGGCCGTGGGGCGAGATTTTCCCGAACGCGAACGAGCTCGCGTCGACGATCACCGCGATCGGCGAGGAGCGCTTTCACGCGACGCATCTCGATACCGTGCTCGATCGGCCCGGCCGCGAACCGCTGCACGTGCATGCGATCGTCGGCTTCCTCGAGACCGCGCCCGATTTCGTGCTCGTCGAGCTGTTCGAGAACGAACGGCAGTCGCGCACCGATCGCGAGGAACGCATCCACGACCTGACCGCGGTCAACAAGCAACTGATCCGCAACCTCGCGCATGAAATCAAGAACCCGCTCGGCGGCATTCGCGGCGCAGCCCAGCTGCTCGAATTCGAACTGAGCGAGCGCGAGCGCGGCGAGTTGCGCGAATACACGCAGGTGATCATCAAGGAGTCCGACCGCCTGCAGACGCTCGTCGACCGGTTGCTGGAGCCGCATCGGCATCCGCACATCGTCGGCGACGTCAACATTCATGAAGTGTGCGAACGCGTGCGCGCGGTGATGCTCGCGGAATTTCCGCGCGGGCTCTCCATCGAGCGCGATTACGACGTGAGCGTGCCGGACCTGCGCGGCGACAAGGAGCAGTTGATCCAGGCGCTGCTGAACATCGTGCGCAACGCCGCGCAGGCGCTGCGCGAACGGATCGCGCAGGGCGACGCGAAGATCGAGCTGCGCACGCGCGTCGCGCGCAAGGTGACGATCGCGAAGCGCCTGTACAAGCTGGCACTGGACTTGCACGTCGTCGACAACGGGCCCGGCATTCCGGAGGAGATCCGCGACCGGATCTTCTACCCGCTCGTGTCCGGGCGCGACGACGGCAGCGGCCTCGGCCTCACGCTCGCGCAGACCTTCGTGCAGCAGCACGACGGGATGATCGAGGTCGAGAGCCGGCCCGGCCGTACCGAATTTCAGATCCTGCTGCCGCTCGATCACTGAGCGACGGCATGGCGATTCACCGGATTCACCCATACCTGACCGACCTATGAAGCCGATCTGGATAGTAGACGACGACCAATCGATCCGCTGGGTGCTCGAAAAGGCACTCGCCCGCGACAGCTTCGCGACGAAGAGCTTCGCGAACGTGCGCGACGCGCTGGCCGCGCTCGACCATGAGACGCCGCAGGTGCTCGTGTCCGACATCCGGATGCCGGGCGGCTCCGGCCTCGAGTTGTTGCAGGCGATGCACGAGCGCTTGCCGGGCCTGCCCGTCATCATCATGACGGCGTTCTCCGATCTCGACAGCGCCGTCGCGGCGTTCCAGGGCGGCGCGTTCGAATATCTCGCGAAGCCGTTCGACGTCGACAAGGCCGTCGAGCTGATTCGCCGCGCGGTCGAGGAGAGCCTGCGCGGCGGTGCGCCGCAGGACGAGCGCATCGCCGAGGCGCCCGAGATGCTCGGCCAGGCACCCGCGATGCAGGACATGTTTCGCGCGATCGGCCGCCTGTCGCATTCGGCCGCGACCGTGCTGATCACCGGCGAATCGGGCACCGGCAAGGAACTCGTCGCGCGGGCGCTGCACCGTCACAGCCCGCGGGCGAACGGCCCGTTCATCGCGCTGAACACCGCGGCGATTCCGAAGGACCTGCTGGAGTCCGAACTGTTCGGCCACGAGCGCGGCGCGTTCACCGGCGCGCAGACGACCCGCCAGGGCCGCTTCGAGCAGGCCGAGAACGGCACGCTGTTCCTTGACGAAATCGGCGACATGCCGTTCGATCTGCAGACTCGCCTGTTGCGCGTGCTGTCGGACGGCCAGTTCTATCGGGTCGGCGGCCACAACCCGCTGCGCGCGAACGTGCGCGTGATCGCCGCGACGCATCAGAATCTGGAGGCGCGCGTGCGGCAGGGGCTGTTCCGCGAGGACCTTTACCACCGGCTCAACGTGATTCGGCTGCGGCTGCCGCCGCTACGCGAACGCAGCGAGGACATCGCGCTCCTCACGCGCCACTTCCTGCAGAAGAGCGCGCGCGATCTCGGCGTCGAGCCGAAGCGCGTGTCGGACGAAGCGCTCGCGTATCTGACGTCGTTGCCGTTTCCCGGCAATGTGCGGCAGCTCGAGAACCTCGCGAACTGGCTGACCGTGATGGCGCCGGCGCAGACGGTCGAGATCAAGGACTTGCCGCCCGACCTCGTGCCGGCAGGCGCAACGGTGACCGCGATGGCCGATGGCGCGGATGCGCCCGGCGGTGTGAGCGGCGGCGTTGCGGGCGACGCGGCGCGCGCGCAGCTGGCGGCGGGTGGCGTGCCGTTGACGGCGGCGCCCGTCGCGGCCGCACCGAACGGTGCGCCGGCCGGCTATCCGATGTGGGAAAGCGGGCTGCGCACCGAAGTCGCGCGGCTGCTGCGCGAGAATTCGTCCGACGTGATGGACGAGCTCGCGCGCCGCTTCGAGGCGGCCGTGATTCGCGAGGCGCTCGATTTCACGCGCGGCCGCAAGGTCGAGGCGGCGGAGCGGCTCGGCATCGGCCGCAACACCATCACGCGCAAGATCCAGGAACTGCATCTGGAGCCGTAAGCCTCTATCGCGGCATGCGCGGGTGTCGCGCATGCCGCGATCGGACATAATCGCGGTTTGCCGTCAGGTGCGTTCCGTCATGTCCGATTCCTTCCGCTGGCCCGCCGGGGCCGATCCCTTCCGTTTTCTCGAAGCGCTCGACAGCAAGCGCGCCCGCGCGTGGGTCGACGAGCAGAACGCGCGCACGCGTATCGCGCTGCGCGACGACGATGCGTATCGCGCGCTCACCGCGCGGCTCGCGCAAGCGTATCTGCCGCGCGAACGCCCGGTGATTCCGACCCGCTGGCGCGACTGGGCGTACGACCTGTGGCAGGACGATCTCCATCCGAAGGGACTGTGGCGCCGCGCGCGCTGGGACGACTGGCGCGCCGGCCGGCCCGAGTGGGAAACGCTCCTCGACGTCGACGCGCTCGGCGCGCAAGAGGGCGAGTCGTGGGTGTTCGAGCAGGACGCAATCCTGTATCCCGACGGTGACCGCGCGCTGCTGTCGCTGTCGCCGGGCGGTGCCGACGCCGTCGTCGTGCGCGAGTTCGATCTCGTGCAGCGTCGTTTCGTCGACGGCGGTTTCACGATCGACGAGCCGGGGCATCACACGCTCGGCTGGATCGACCGCGATACCGTCTACGTGAGCTGGGATCGCGGCGAAGCGCATGCGACCGCGGCCGGCTATCCGTACGAAGCGCGCCGCTGGGTACGCGGCACGCCGCTCGCCGATGCGCCGGTCGTGTTTCGCGGCGAGCCCGACGACATCAGCGCCGGCGCGTGGTTCGACCCGATCGATGGCCGTCACGTCGCGTGGCGCAGCGTGGATTTCTTCGACGCACACGCGTACTGGCTGACCGACGCAGGCGAGTGGGCACGCTACGACGTGCCGACGCATGTCGAGGTCGGCTTCTGGGAAGGCTGGCTCGTGCTGGAGCCGCGGCTCGACTGGGACTGCGGCGGCGTGCATCACGCGGGCGGCTCGCTGCTCGCGATCCGCGAGCAGGCGTTCCTGGCAGGGTCGCGCGAGCTCACGACGCTGTTCGCGCCGCGGCCGTCGACGTCCGCCTGCACGTGGACGCACACGCGCACGATGCTGATCGCGAGCTGGCTCGACGACGTGCACAACCGCACGATGCTGTGGCAGCCGCGCCAGGGCGAGGACGGCACGTGGACGTGGGACGCGCGGCCGTTCGACTGGCCGGGCGATGCGCAGATCGACGTCGAGCCGGTCGAGTCGACGCTGAACGACGACGTGTACGTGGACGTCGATACCTATCTCGATCCGCCCGAATGCTGGCTCGCCGACCTGGCCGATCGGGCGGCCGATGCGCCGTCGCGCCGCGTGCTGCTCGATCGGCCGCCGGTGCGGTTCGATGCGGCCGGGCTCGTCGTGCGTCGCGCGAATGCCCGTTCGCGCGACGGCACGGTGGTGCCGTACACGCTGATCGGGCCGCGTGACGCGCTCGATGCGCGCGATGCGCCGGATCGCGCCGACGGCAGCGCCCGCGTCGCACGCCCGTGCCTGCTGTCAGGCTATGGCGGCTTCGCGATTCCGAACCTGCCCGGCTACAGCGATGCACTCGGCATTGCGTGGCTCGAACGCGGCGGTGTCGCGGCGTTCGCGCACATCCGTGGTGGCGGCGAATTCGGGCCGGGCTGGCACGTCGACGCGCAGCGCGAACATCGGCAGCGCTCGTTCGACGACTTCATCGCGGTGGCCGAGGACCTGATCCGCACCGGCGTGACGACGGCCGCGCAACTCGGCATCGAGGGCGGCAGCAACGGCGGGCTGCTGGTGGGCGCCTGCATGGTGCAGCGTCCGGAACTGTTCGGCGCGGTGCTGTGCCGCGTGCCGCTGCTCGACATGCGGCGCTATCCGAAACTGCACGCGGGCGCCGCGTGGCTCGACGAGTATGGCGATCCGGACGATTCGCGCGAGGGCGCGGCGCTCGCCGCGTACTCGCCGTATCACCGCGTGCGCGAAGGTGTCGTGTATCCGCCGCTGCTGCTGACGACGTCGACGCGCGACGACCGCGTGCATCCGGCGCATGCGCGCAAGATGGCCGCGCGCATGCATGCGCGCGGCCACGAACGGGTGTGGTACTGGGAGAACACCGACGGCGGCCACGGCAGCGCCGACGATCTGGAGCGCGCCGAATCGGATGCGGCGGAGTTCGGTTTCCTATGGGCCCATCTCGGGCCCGCGCCCGCGCGCGATTGAGCGCGCGCGTGAGAGTGGGCAGGGGCTCAGCCGACGATCGCGACGACGGGTGTGTGGTCGGACGGCTGGTCCCACGTGCGCGGCACGCGGTCGACTTCGCACGACGTGCAGGTGGCGGCGAGCGCCGGCGACAGCAGGACGTGGTCGATGCGCAGCCCCGCGTTGCGGCGGAACGCGAACATCCGGTAGTCCCACCACGTGAAGGTCTTCTCCGGCTGCTCGAAACGGCGGAATGCATCGACGAAGCCGAGTTCGATCAGCTTCGCGAAGTGCGCGCGCTCCTGCGGCGACACGAGGTTCTGGCCTTCCCATTTCGCCGGGTCGTGCACGTCGCGGTCTTCCGGCGCGATGTTGTAGTCGCCGAGCAGCGCGAGCTTCGGGTAGCGCTGCATCTCGGTGGCCAGCCACGCATGCAGCGCGTCGAGCCACTGCATCTTGTAGACGAACTTGTCGGAGTCGGGCGCCTGGCCGTTCGGGAAATAGGCGGACACGATGCGCACACCGTCGACCGTCACGGCGATCACGCGCTGCTGCGGATCGTCGAAGCCGGGGATGTTGCGCACGACGTCCGATTCGTCGACGGCGAGCGTGTCGCGCACGAGGATCGCGACGCCGTTGTAGGTCTTCTGGCCCGCGAACCAGCTGCGGTAGCCGGCAGCCTCGAGATCGGCGCGCGGATACTTCTCGTCGGGCAGCTTCAGTTCCTGCAGGCACAGCACGTCGGTTCCGCTTTGCGCGAGCCAGTCGAGCACATGCTGCTTGCGGACGTTGAGCGAGTTGACGTTCCAGGTGGCGATTTTCATGAACGGGAATGCGTGCGGGGTGAATGCGAAGGCCGCCATCTTACCGCGAGCAAGGGGCGCGAACGCGCGCGACACGCGACGCGAAGCAGGGGCGATGCATCGCGTGATCGACGACCTGCAAAGAAATTGTGACAAAAGTGTTGACGTGAGTACTTCATCACCCTATAATTTATTTCTCTGACGCGGGGTGGAGCAGTCTGGCAGCTCGTCGGGCTCATAACCCGAAGGTCGTAGGTTCAAATCCTACCCCCGCAACCAAGCACACCAGACGATGTGCAGCGCAAGTGACCGATGCGCGCTTCGTCGACAGGAACCCGGCCTCGTGCCGGGTTTTTTGTTTTCAGCCCGCCGCCCACTCGACCGCCGCCTTCGCATGCAGCGCGGTCGTATCAAATACCGGCAGCGGCGAATCGTCTGCGCCGATCAGCAGCGTGATTTCCGTACAGCCGAGTATCACCGCCTGCGCGCCGCGTTTCGCCAGTTCGTCGATGATCGCTACGTAGGTCGCGCGCGACTCGGCATCGATGACGCCATGACACAGCTCGTCGTAGATGATCCGGTGCACGTCGCTACGCGCGGATTCGTCCGGCACCAGCACGTCGAGGCCGAATTTGTCGCGCAGACGCTCCGTATAGAACGGCAGTTCCATCGTGTAGCGCGTGCCGAGCAGCGCGACGCGCTCGACGCCCGCTGCTCGCAGTGCGGTGCCGGTCGGATCGGCGATGTGCAGGAAAGGCAGCGCCACCGCAGCCTCGATCGCGTCGTGCACGCGGTGCATCGTGTTGGTCGTCAGCACGACGAGATCGGCGCCGGCCGCTTCGAGCCGGCGCGCGGCATCGGCCATCCGTTCACCGAGCGCGGCCCAGTCCTGCGCGCGCTGCAAAGCTTCGATCTCCGCGAAATCCACCGTGACCAGCACGCTCTTCGCATTGTGATGGCCGCCGTGCAGCGCCTTCGAATGGCGATTGATCATCCGGTAGTACTCCGCCGACGATTCCCAGCTCATCCCGCCGATCAGTCCGATCGTCTTCATCCGTCACCCGTGCGTTTCTTGAACTGTGGCAGACGAGTATAGGGGGCGGTCCTTGCGCGCGGCGGTACGATCCGCGCGAAGCGGACCGGTACGGTGCCGCCGGAACGTGCCGGAACTGCGCGGAGGCGACCGAACGCGACTTCACGCGACAGTTGAAACGGGAACTGTGTTTTTGTACAGTATTGACACCGTGAATCCGACCATCATCCCGCCTGCCGATCCGCGCGTGCCGCCACCCGGCGACGCACCGTCACGCGTGCGCAAGATCATCCATTGCGACTGCGACTGCTTTTACGCGTCGGTCGAGATGCGCGACGACCCGTCGCTGCGCAACCGGCCGCTCGCGGTCGGCGGCCGGCCCGACCAGCGCGGCGTGATCGCGACCTGCAACTACGAGGCGCGGCGGTATGGCGTGCATTCGGCGATGTCGTCGGCGCTGGCGATGCGCAAGTGCCCGGACCTGCTGATCCTGCCGTCCGCGATGGACAAGTACCGCGCGGCGTCGCGGCAGATCATGGCGATCTATCGCGACTACACGCGTGACGTCGAGCCGCTGTCGCTCGACGAGGCGTACCTCGACGTCAGCGGTTCCGAACTGTGCCAGGGCAGCGCGACGCTGATTGCACGGGAGATTCGCCGGCGCGTGTACGACACGGTCGGCGTGACGGTGTCGGCGGGCGTCGCGCCGAACAAGTTCATCGCGAAGATCGCGTCCGACTGGAACAAGCCCGACGGCCTGTTCGTCGTGCGCCCGCATGAGGTCGATGCATTCGTCGCGGCGTTGCCGGTGCGCAAGCTGCACGGCGTCGGGCAGGTGACGGCCGCGCGGCTCGACCGGCTCGGCATCCAGACCTGCGCTCAGCTGCGCGACTGGTCGCTGATCGATCTGCATCGCGAGTTTGGCGCATTCGGCCGGCGGCTGTATCAGCTCGCGCGCGGAATCGACGAGCGGCCCGTGCAGGCCGACCAGGAGCGCAAGTCGGTCAGCGTCGAGACGACCTACTTGACCGACCTGACGACGCTCGAGCAATGCGCGGACGAGATTCGTCGCCTGGTCGTGCAGCTCGACGCGCGGATCGCGCGCGCGGGCGCGGCCCGCACGATCCGCAAGCTGTACGTGAAGATCCGCTTCGCGGATTTCCAGCGCACGACGGTCGAGTGCGTGGCCGACGCGACGAATGCGCAGACGGCCGTCACGCTGCTCGCGAAGGGGCTGCAGCGGCGCGCGCAGGCGGTGCGGCTGCTCGGCGTCGGCGTGCGCATCGACGAGGACACGGCCGAGCGTCACGGGCAGTTTTCGCTGTTCGACGACGAGGCCGACCTCAACACCGACAACACGGACGAAGCAGGCGGCGAAACGCCGGCACCATGATGAAAAAAGGCACCGCCGAAGCGGTGCCTTTCGATGCAGGCGGACGAGCCGGGCAGGGCATGCTCAGTGCGCGGGGGGCGCCATCCCGTTGTGGCGCAGCAGCGCGTCGATTTCCGGCTCGCGGCCGCGGAACGCCTTGAACGAATCCATCGCCGGCCGGCTGCCGCCGACTTCGAGGATCTCGCGGCGATAGCGCGTGCCGGTCGCCGCGTCGAGCACGCTGCCGCTCGCGGCAGCCGCTTCCTCGAACGCCGCGTACGCGTCGGCCGACAGCACCTCGGCCCACTTGTAGCTGTAATAGCCGGCCGCATAGCCGCCCGCGAAGATGTGGCTGAACGTATTCGGCCAGCGCGAGAACGCCGCCTGCGGAATCACGTGGTAACGCTCGTTGATCTCGCGCGCGAACGCGTTCACGCCGGTCGTGCCGGCCGGGTCGAAGTCGACGTGCAGCAGCATGTCAAACATCGAGAACACGATCTGGCGGAGCGTGCCGAGACCGCTCTGGAAGTTCTTCGCGGCGATCATCTTGTCGAACAGCTCGCGCGGTAGCGCGGCGCCCGTATCGACGTGCGACGACATCGACGACAGCACGTCCCATTCCCAGCAGAAGTTTTCCATGAACTGCGACGGCAATTCGACCGCATCCCATTCGACGCCGTTGATGCCCGACACGCCGAGTTCGTCGACGCGCGTAAGCATGTGATGCAGCCCGTGGCCGAATTCATGGAACAGCGTGATGACTTCGTCGTGCGTGAAGCATGCGGGCTTGCCGCCGACCGGCGCCGAGAAGTTGCAGGTCAGGTACGCGACCGGCGTCTGCACGGCGTTGCCGCGCTTCGCGCGCGCACGCGCATCGTCCATCCACGCGCCGCCGCGCTTGCCTTCGCGTGCATACAGGTCGAGATAGAACTGCGCGACGAGCGAGCCGTCGCGGTTCTCCACGCGGAAGAAGCGCACGTCCTTGTGCCACACCGGTGCGTCGTCCGGCTTGATCCGCACGCCGAACAGCGTTTCGGTGACCGTGAACAGGCCCTTCAGCACGGCCGGTTCCGGGAAGTACTGCTTGACCTCGTTTTCCGAGAACGCGTAGCGCTGCTGGCGCAGCCGCTCGGCCGAGAACGCGACGTCCCACGGCGCGAGCTCGGCCAGACCGAGTTCCTTCGCGGCGAACGCGCGCAGTTCGTCCCAGTCCTTGTCAGCGTGCGGTCGCGCGCGCGTCGCGAGATCCTCGAGGAACGCGATCACCTGCTGTGGCGATTCGGCCATCTTCGGCGCGAGCGACACTTCGGCGAAGTTGCGGTAGCCGAGCATCTGCGCTTCTTCGCGGCGCAGCTTCAGTTCGTCGGCGACGATCGCCGTGTTGTCCCACTCGGCCTTGCCGCCGCCGTACTGCGGGCCGAGTTCCGATGCGCGGGTTGCATACGCGCGGTACAGCGTCTCGCGCATCGCGCGGTTCTCGGCGTACTGCAGTACCGGGAAGTAGGACGGGAAGTGCAGCGTGAACTTCCAGCCTTCCTTGCCTTCCTTCTGCGCGGCTTCGCGGGCCGCTTCGATCGCGTCGCCCGGCAGGCCGGCCAGCTCGGCTTCGTCGTGCGCGAAATACGCATACGCGTTGGTTGCGTCGAGCACGTGGTCGGAGAACGCCTTCGACAGCGCGGCCTGCTGCTCCTGCAGTTCCGCGAAGCGCGGCTTCTGGTCCTCGGGCAACTCGGCGCCCGACAGGCGGAAATCGCGCAGCGCGTTGTCGAGGATCTTCTTGCGCTCGGCGGACAGCGTCGCGTATTCGGCGCTCGCGGCGATCGCCTTGTACTTCTCGTACAGCGCGAGGTTCTGGCCGACGCTCGACCAGAACTCGGTCACGCGCGGCAGGTTTTCGCCGTAGGCGGCGCGCAGCTCCGGCGTATCGGCGACCGCGTTCAGGTGGCCGACGACGCCCCATGCACGCCCGAGCGGCTCCGTCGCCTGCTCGACCGTCTCGACGATCGCGGCCCATGTCGCCGGCGTCGCTGGCGCGCTCGCGGTGTCGACCGCGCGGTTGGCGGCATCGAGCAGCGTGTCGAGCGCGGGCGTCACGTGTTCCGGACGGATCTCGCCGAAGCGGGGCAGGCCGGAGAAATCGAGGAGCGGATTGGTGTTGGCGCTGGCGGACATTAAGACTCCCTGTCTGTTGCCGGATGAACCGGGGTGAAAAGGGTGAGGCGCGATGCGGCGGCGCCCGATACCGACATTATTGGGGCGCATCGCGCGCTTTCCAATCGTTAGTTTCTAACGACGCGATTGGATGCGCTCGGTACGGGGTCGGATACGGGGGAATTCAGTGCGACGGCGCGGCCACGGCGGGCGACCGGCGAGACGCCGGCGCGCGAATGCGCGCCGGCTGGGCGGGCAGAGCAATCGGGCGGCGCTCAGGCGGCCGCGGCAGCGCGCTCGGCGGCTTCGATCGTGTTGATCAGCAGCATCGTGATGGTCATCGGGCCGACACCGCCCGGCACCGGCGTGATGTGACCGGCAACTTCCTTCACACCAGCGAAGTCGACGTCGCCACACAGCTTGCCCGCATCGTCGCGGTTCATGCCGACGTCGATCACGGTCGCGCCGGGCTTGACCATGTCGGCGGTCAGAATGTTGCGCTTGCCGACCGCGGCGACCACGACGTCGGCCTGGCGCGTGTGCGCGGCGAGGTCGCGCGTCTTGCTGTGGCAGATCGTCACGGTCGCGCCGGCTTCGAGCAGCAGCATCGCCATCGGCTTGCCGACGATGTTCGAGCGGCCGATCACGACCGCGTTCGCGCCCTGCAGCGGGATGTCATGCGCCTCGAACATCTTCATCACGCCGTACGGCGTGCACGGGCGGAACAGCGGCTTGCCCGTCATCAGCGCGCCGGCGTTCGCGACGTGGAAGCCGTCGACGTCCTTCTCCGGCGCGATCGCCTCGATCACCTTGTGGCTGTCGATGTGTTTCGGTAGCGGCAGCTGGACCAGGATGCCGTGGATCTTCGGGTCGCGGTTCAGTTCGTCGATGCGCGCGAGCAGGTCGGCTTCCGACAGGGTGTCCGGGTACGCATCCTTCTGCGAGAAGAAACCGTTGTCCTCGCACGCCTTGATCTTGTTGCGCACGTAGACTTCGCTCGCGGGGTTCGCGCCGACGAGGATCACCGCGAGACCAGGCTGGTGGCCGCGTGCGGTCAGGGCGGCGGCGCGTTCGGCGGCCTGTGCGCGCAAGGTCTTCGAAAGGGCGTTGCCGTCGATGAGGAGGGCTGTCATGGTGGTGGTTTTGCCGGGAAGTTGGAATGCGGGCGTGCGGCGCACGAAACGCCGCAGCAAAGCACGCAATTATACCGGTCGCCTGCCGTCGTCCGACAGCGAATACAAGGAAAGCGTCATGGCGGCAGTGCCGGCGCTCCGGGAGGCGGCGCCGGGCACGTGCCGTGCGAGCGGGCCGCATCGCGCGGCGCGGTCGTGCGGTGGTGCGGCCAGCGGGGCAGGTGCCCCGCGGCCGCGCAACGTTCAGGCCTGCTTCTTCGACAGGGCGAGGCGCAGCAGGTCGGCGACCGTGTTGACGTTGAGCTTTTCCATGATGTTCGCGCGGTGGGCTTCGACCGTCTTGATGCTGATCCCGAGATCGTCGGCGATCTGCTTGTTCAGCCGGCCGGCGATGATCCGCTCGAGCACCTGCTGCTCGCGCGCGGTCAGCTTCGACAGACGCTCGCTCGCGGCGCGCTGTTCCTGGACGCTCTTGCTTTCGCTTCGGGCCTTGTCGAGCATCCGCTCGACGAGCTTGCGCAGCTCGGCCTCGTCGAACGGTTTCTCGATAAAGTCCATCGCACCCTTTTTCATCGTCGACACCGCCATCGGCACGTCGCCGTGGCCCGTGACGAAGATGATCGGCAGCGCGGCGTTGTCCGCGATCAGGCGCTCCTGCAGCTCGAGGCCGCTCATGCCCGACATCCGCACGTCGAGGATCAGGCAGGCGATCTGGCCGGCCTGCTGTGCCGGCTGATAGGCATCGAGGAACTGCTCCGCGCTCGAGAAGCATTGCACGCGATAGCCGTTCGCCTCCAGCAGCCAGCGCAGCGAGTCCCGTACGGCTTCGTCGTCGTCGACGACGAAGACAGTTTCCTGAGTGGTGGTGACAGGGCTATTCATAGTTCTCCCGTAACGGTATGTGATGCCGATGCCTCGCGCCCCCCTTGGCCGAGATCAGCGGGTTCCCCAATGGGCAGGCTGCAGTGGAACGTCGCGCCGGAAATGCGGCCATCCGGCTCGACGTTGTTGACCACCCACAGACGCCCCCGATGCGATTCGATGATCGAACGGCAGATGTTCAGCCCCATGCCCATGCCATCGGACTTGGTGCTGTAAAACGGTTCGAACAGGCGCTCGGCGGTCGCTTCGTCGACGCCCGGGCCCTGGTCGATCACGCGGATGTCGACGAAACCCGCGTCGATGTCGGCGACCACGCGGATCACGCCGTCCGCCGACGCCGGCTTCACGTCGGCCATCGCCTCGGCCGCGTTCTTCAGCAGGTTCATCAGCACCTGCTCGATCAGCACGGGGTCGACATAAATAATAGGCATTCTTGCGAGGATTTCCGTGACGATCCGGATCCTGCGCTTCCTGGCCTCGATTTCGGCGAGCCCGACGGCGTCGGCGACGATGTCCGCGACGCGCGCCGGCTGGCGCTTCGGCTCGCTGCGCTTCACGAATTCGCGGATCCGCTTGACGATCATCCCCGCGCGCAGCGCCTGCTGCGCGGTCTTTTCCAGCGCGGGCTGCAGCGTCTCGGGCGTGCCGCGGCCGCTCTTGACGAGCGCGAGCGTGCCCGAGCAGTAGTTGTTGATCGCGGCGAGCGGCTGATTCAATTCGTGTGCAATCGACGACGCCATTTCACCCATCGTCATCAATCGGCTCGTGAACTGCAGCTTCTCTTCCTGCTGGTGCGCGAGTTCCTGCGCCTTCTTGCGGGTCGTGATGTCGGTCGCGATCTGCATCTGCGCGAGGTGGCCGTCCACCCACTGGATGTACTGGCGCCGCACCTCGAACCACTTCTGGATGCTCTCGACGTACACCTCCTGCGCATCGGCCGTGCTGCTCGTCAGCGCGGCGGCCGGCAGGCCCGCGAACGCGTCGACCATGTCGATCGAGTCGGACGATGCCTGCGCGCGGTCGAAGCCGCCGCCGGACAGCTCGAGGTGGCCGTCCGGACGGATGCCGAACAGGTGGCGGTAGTAGCGGTTCGCGAACAGCAGCTCGGCTTCGTCGGCGGCGAGCACCGACACGGCGGCGTCGAGGCTTTCGAGCACCGTCGTGAAGCGCTCGTGCGCGGCCGCGAGTTCCTCGCGTGCGCGCTTCGGCTCGGTGATGTCGGTCATCGACGACATCCAGCCGGTCTGGCGGCCCGAGCTGTCGATCAGCGGCGACACGTAGAGGCGCGCATGGAACAGCGTGCCGTTCTTGCGCCGCACGCGCAACTCGAAGCCCGAGCTCGGTGCCTTGCCACGCAGGGTCATGTCGAGCTGGCGCTGCATTTCCGGGTAGGCGTCGCGCGGCCAGTACGGGAACGGCGCGACCTTGCCGACGAGGTCGGTTTCGTCCCAGCCCGTCATCCGGCAGAACGCGGGGTTCACGTGCGTGATGCGGCCGTGCATGTCGAGCACGCGCATGCCGATCAGCACCGAGTTTTCCATCGCGCGGCGGAAGAACGCTTCCGCGTACAGCGCCTGCTGCGCCTCGAAACGCTGGCGCGTGTGCTTCCACAGGCTCCAGAGGCTCCACAGCACGAAGCACGACAGCCCCGCGACGAGCCACACGAGCGTATTGTTGGTCAGGTTCGTGAGCTGCGGGAATGCGTACACGCGCACGGTGAGCCCCTGGCCGGGCGGATCGAGCGGCAGGTCGTAGTGGGAGTCGCGCGGCAGGCGCGGGCGCGTCGACGTGGACGACAGCTCGCGGTTGTTCGAGTCGGTGATCGAGATCTTGTACTTCGACGACAGCTCCTGCGGGATGTCGTGCTTCAGGATCCCTTCGACCGAGAACACCGCGGCGATCGAGCCGAGATATTCGCGGTCGCCGCGCATCACGGGCGTCTGCAGCGTGATGAAGCCGTTGCCGAAGTCGTCGTAGATCAGCGGCGAATAGGCCTGGCGGCGCGTGCTGCGCGCTTCGTCGTACGCGCCGCGCACGGCGTCCTGCATCTGGGCGTCGCCGGGCTTCGCGAGCCGCTGGCCGAGCAGCGGCGGGTGCACGGTCGGCCAGCGCTGCACGCCGGGCGCGGTGTACCAGTTCAGGTAGAGGATTTCCGGATGCGTCTGCATCACGTCCGCGACGGCCATCTGGAATGCATTCTGGTCGAGGCGGCCGGACGCGAGATCGCGCGACAGCGCCTGCAACTGCTCCTGCGCGCCCGTCATCGACAGACGGATCTGCTGCTGCGCCCACGCGACGTTACGGAACAGGGTGTCTTCCTGCTGCTGCTGTTCGCGGCGATTGAGGCTCCATAGAATCAGGCTCATCACCACGAGGAACACGAGGATCGACAGCAGCGGCGTCAGCAAATAGGAGTTGGACCACCACGGTCCGTGGTGCCAGCGGGACGGCTGCGACTCCGCCGGCGGGCCCGACGGTCGCGCCGAGCGTGCGAAAAGCCGATCGGTCAACATGGCAGGATTGTAGCGCAGCGCAATACATGGAAAACCCATACCGGATATGTTGAACGGAAACGGATTTGTCCTTGCGGCGCGTGCCGGAGAGGCCCGAAGCGAGGGTGCAGCGCAGCAATATTCCGCATTACGAGAAAAGATCTCATAATTCGAAAATTTTGTTGCGCGTGGTCGTACACGCTCATTACAATCCGTCGGAGCTTGCCCGCAGCCGGCCGCGTCGCGGCGTCTGCACAAGAGCGATCCTCACATTCCAGGACCCAGGAGACGAGAATGTCCGCTGTACCGAACGAAGTGATGAAATATGTCGCCGCCGATCGTGACGACGACCCGCAAGAAACCGTTGAATGGCTCGAGTCGCTCGACGGCGTGATCTCCTCCGTGGGCACTGGCCGCGCGCACTACCTGATCGAAAAGCAGATCGAATTCGCCCGCATGCACGGCGAACACCTCCCGTTCTCTGCCAACACCCCGTACATCAACACGATCCCGGTCGAAGCCCAGGCGAAGATTCCTGGCGACCAGGATATCGAGCACCGCATCCGTTCGTACACGCGCTGGAATGCGCTGGCGATGGTGCTGCGCGCAGGCAAGGATACGAACGTCGGCGGCCACATCGCATCATTCGCGTCGGCCGCGACGCTCTATGACGTCGGCTACAACCACTTCTGGCACGCGGCGTCCGACCAGCACGGCGGCGATCTCGTGTTCGTTCAGGGTCACTCGTCGCCGGGCGTGTATTCGCGCGCGTTCCTGCTCGGCCGCCTGAAGGAAGAGCAGCTCGACAACTTCCGCCAGGAAGTCGACGGCAACGGCATTTCGTCGTACCCGCACCCGTGGCTGATGCCGGACTTCTGGCAGTTCCCGACCGTGTCGATGGGTCTCGGCCCGATCATGGCGATCTACCAGGCGCGCTTCATGAAGTACCTGGAATCGCGCGGCATCGCGAAGACCGCCGGCCGCAAGGTCTGGGCGTTCCTCGGCGACGGCGAGACGGACGAGCCGGAATCGCTCGGCGCGATCGGCATGGCGAGCCGCGAGAAGCTCGACAACCTCGTGTTCGTGATCAACTGCAACCTGCAGCGTCTCGATGGCCCGGTGCGCGGCAACGGCAAGATCATCCAGGAACTGGAATCGGAATTCCGCGGCGCCGGCTGGAACGTGATCAAGGTCATCTGGGGCAGCCGCTGGGATGCGCTGTTCGCACGCGACAAGACGGGCGCGCTGATGCGCCGCATGATGGAATGCGTCGACGGTGAATACCAGACGTACAAGTCGGAGTCGGGCGCGTACGTTCGCGAGCACTTCTTCAACTCGCCCGAGCTGAAGGCGCTGGTCGCCGACTGGTCGGACGACGACATCTGGGCGCTGAACCGCGGCGGCCACGATCCGCACAAGATCTACGCGGCGTTCCACGAAGCCAGCAACACGAAGGGCGCGCCGACCGTCATCCTCGCGAAGACCATCAAGGGCTACGGGATGGGCGAGTCGGGCCAGGCGATGAACATCACGCACCAGCAGAAGAAGCTGCCGGTCGAGCAACTGAAGAAGTTCCGTGACCAGTTCCGCCTGCCGATCACCGACGAGCAGATCGCCGACGTGCCGTACCTGAAGTTCGAGGAAGGCTCGAAGGAACTCGAATACATGCGCCAGAAGCGCATGGACCTCGGCGGCTACCTGCCGCACCGCCGCGAGAAGGCGACGTCGCTGCCGGTGCCGGCGCTCGACGCATTCGAGCCGCTGCTGAAGGGCACGGGCGAAGGCCGCGAGATCTCGACGACGATGGCGTTCGTGCGGATCCTGAACATCCTGCTGAAGGACAAGGCGCTGGGCAAGCGCGTCGTGCCGATCGTCCCGGACGAATCGCGTACGTTCGGCATGGAAGGCCTGTTCCGCCAGATCGGTATCTGGAACCAGGAAGGCCAGAAGTACGTGCCGGAAGATTCCGACCAGCTGATGTTCTACAAGGAATCGGAAACCGGCCAGATCCTGCAGGAAGGCATCAACGAAGCGGGCGGCATGTGCGACTGGATCGCGGCGGCGACGTCGTATTCGACGCACGGCGAGATCATGGTGCCGTTCTACATCTTCTATTCGATGTTCGGCTTCCAGCGGATCGGCGACCTGGCATGGGCGGCGGGCGACATGCGCTCGCGCGGCTTCCTGCTCGGTGGCACCGCGGGCCGCACGACGCTGAACGGCGAAGGCCTGCAGCACGAAGACGGTCACTCGCTCCTGTGGGCGGCATCGGTGCCGAACTGCGTGAGCTACGACCCGACGTTCGGCTACGAACTCGCGGTGATCATCCAGGACGGTCTGCGCCGCATGGTGCAGGACCAGGAAGACGTGTACTACTACATCACGGTGATGAACGAGAACTACGAGCACCCGGCGATTCCGCAGGGCGAGCACGTGGCGGCCGACATCATCAAGGGCATGTACGCGTTCAAGAAGGCCGACGCCGACCAGAAGGCGCCGCGCGTGCAGCTGCTTGGCGCAGGCACGATCTTCAACGAAGTGATCGCTGCCGCCGACCTGCTGAAGAACGACTGGGGCGTCGCGGCCGACCTGTGGAGCGTGCCGAGCTTCACCGAACTCGCGCGTGAAGGCCACGAAGTCGAGCGCTGGAATCTGCTCCATCCGACCGAGGAACGTCGCCTGTCGCACGTGCAGAAGTGCCTGAAGGACACGCAGGGTCCGGTCATCGCATCGACCGACTACGTGCGCGCGCTGGTCGACCAGATCCGCGGCCAGGTCGATCGCCGCTTCGTCGTGCTGGGCACGGACGGTTTCGGTCGTTCGGACACCCGCGAGAAGCTGCGTCACTTCTTCGAAGTCGACCGTCACTGGGTCACCGTCGCCGCACTGAACGCACTGGCCGACGAAGGCACGATCGAGCGCAAGGTGGTCGCGGATGCGATTGCCAAGTACAACCTCGATCCGTCGAAGCCCAACCCGATGACCGTTTAACGCACACGCGCCGTGTGATGCCGCGCGCCGCTTCCGGGAGGGGCGCGCGCGGCCATGGAGACACAAAAAGATGAGTCAAGCGATCGAAGTGAAGGTGCCGGATATCGGCGATTACAAGGACGTGCCCGTCATCGAGGTGCTCGTGAAGGTGGGCGACACGGTCGAGCCCGAGCAGTCGCTCGTCACGCTCGAATCGGACAAGGCGACGATGGACGTCCCGAGCCCGGCAGCCGGCACGGTCAAGGAAGTGAAGATCAAGGTGGGCGATTCCGTGTCGGAAGGCTCGTTGATCATCCTGCTCGAAGGCGGTGCCGCGGCGCAGGTGAACGGCGCGGCCGCGCCGGCAGCAGCTCCCGCACCGGCGGCAGCGCCGGCACCGGCTGCAGCAGCGCCGGCTGCCGCACCCGCCGCTGCGGGTGGCACGCTCGAGGTGAAGGTACCCGACATCGGCGACTACAAGGACGTCCCGGTGATCGAGATCGGCGTGAAGGTCGGCGACACGGTCGAGAAGGAGCAATCGCTCGTCACGCTCGAATCGGACAAGGCGACGATGGACGTGCCGAGCCCGGCCGCCGGCGTCGTGAAGGAAATCAAGGTCAAGGTGGGCGATTCGGTGTCGGAAGGCACGCTGATCGTGCTGCTCGACGCCGCCGGCGCAGCGCCTGCCGCCGCGCCGCAAGCGAGCGCACCGGCACCGGCCGCTGCCGCGCCGGCTCCCGCCGCCGCACCGGCACCCGCGAAGGCTGCGCCGGCTCCGGCTGCTGCCGCGCCGGCCGCTGCACCGTCGGGCGAGTATCGCGCGAGCCACGCATCGCCGTCCGTGCGCAAGTTCGCGCGCGAACTCGGCGTCGAAGTCGCACGCGTGCAGGGTAGCGGTCCGAAGGGCCGTATCACGAAGGACGACATCACGGGCTTCGTGAAGGGCGTGATGACGGGCCAGCGCGCAGCGCCGGGCGCAGCAGCCGCGCCGGCAGGCGGCGGCGAGCTGAACCTGCTGCCGTGGCCGAAGGTCGACTTCTCGAAGTTCGGCCCGTTCGAGGCGAAGCCGCTGTCGCGCATCAAGAAGATCTCGGGCGCGAACCTGCATCGCAACTGGGTGATGATCCCGCACGTCACGAACAACGACGAAGCGGACATCACCGAGCTCGAAGCGCTGCGCGTGCAACTGAACAAGGAGCACGAGAAGGCCGGTGTGAAATTCACGATGCTCGCATTCGTGATCAAGGCGGTCGTCGCCGCGCTGAAGAAGTTCCCGACCTTCAACGCCAGCCTCGACGGCGACAACCTGGTGTTCAAGCAGTACTACCACATCGGTTTCGCCGCGGACACGCCGAACGGTCTCGTCGTGCCGGTGATCCGCGACGCGGACAAAAAGGGCCTCGTCGACATCGCGAAGGAAATGGCCGAGCTGTCGAAGGCCGCGCGCGACGGCAAGCTCAAGCCGGACCAGATGCAGGGCGGCTGCTTCTCGATCTCGTCGCTCGGCGGGATCGGCGGCACCAACTTCACGCCGATCATCAACGCGCCGGAAGTCGCGATCCTCGGGTTGTCGCGCGGCCAGATGAAGCCGGTGTGGGACGGCAAGCAGTTCGTGCCGCGTCTGACGCTGCCGCTGTCGCTGTCGTATGACCATCGTGTCATCGATGGCGCGGAAGCCGCGCGGTTCAATGCGTATCTCGGTGCGTTGCTTGCCGATTTCCGTCGCATCATTCTTTGATGAGCGGGGAGTTTGCTCGCGGGGCGTGGGTTTTTTGTCGGTTATCCATGCCTCGTCGTTGAACTGGCTTTCTTGACGGTCTGCTAGCGTCGCCCCTGCGCGGGGCGGCGGTCACTTTTCTTTGTCTTCCAAAGAAAAGTAACCAAAAGAAAGGCGCGTCCTTGGGCGGACGGCAAAGGTGGTCCTGCCCATGTGCGCGTTCTCTCGCCAGGCCGTAGTTCTTCCGCGAGCAGCTCCCTCTCTGTCTGCAGCTAATCAAGAAGGGGACAGTAATGAGTCTCATCGAAGTCAAGGTTCCGGATATCGGCGATTTCAGCGGCGTCGATGTCATCGAAGTCAACGTGAAGCCGGGCGACGTGATCGAAAAAGAGCAAACGCTCATCACGCTCGAATCGGACAAAGCCTCCATGGAAGTGCCCAGCGACGTCGCCGGCACGGTCAAGGAAGTCAAGGTCAAGGCCGGCGAGAAAGTCTCGCAAGGCACGGTCATCGCCATCGTCGAAGCAACGGCAGGCGCCGCCGCCCCCGCGAAAGCAGCCGAACCCGCGAAGGCCGCAGCACCGGCCCCGGCCGCTGCACCCGCAGCCGCTCCTGCACCCGCGCCGCAAGCCGGCAGCTACGCAGGTGCCGCCGACATCGAGTGCGACATGCTCGTGCTCGGCGCCGGCCCCGGCGGCTACTCGGCCGCGTTCCGCTCAGCCGACCTCGGCATGAAGACGGTGCTGGTCGAACGCTACTCGACGCTCGGCGGCGTGTGCCTGAACGTCGGTTGCATCCCGTCGAAGGCGCTGCTGCACACGGCACTCGTCATCGACGAAGCCGCGGCGCTGGCGTCGCACGGCATCACGTTCGGCAAGCCGGAGGTCGATCTCGACAAGCTTCGCGACTTCAAGGGCGGCGTCGTCAAGAAGCTGACGACGGGCCTCGCCGGCATGGCGAAGGCGCGCAAGGTCGAAGTCGTCACGGGCGTCGGCGCATTCGTCGATCCGTATCACATGGAAGTGCAGGGCGAAAACGGCAAGAAGGTCGTCAAGTTCAAGCAGGCGATCATCGCCGCGGGCTCGCAAGCCGTGAAGCTGCCGTTCATGCCGGAAGACCCGCGCGTCGTCGATTCGACGGGCGCGCTCGAACTGCGCCAGCTGCCCAAGCGCATGCTCGTGATCGGCGGCGGCATCATCGGCCTCGAAATGGCAACGGTGTACGCGACGCTCGGCGCCGAGATCGATGTGGTCGAAATGATGGACGGCCTGATGATGGGCGCGGACCGCGATCTCGTGAAGGTCTGGGAAAAGTACAACGCGAAGCGCTTCGGCAACGTGATGCTGAAGACCAAGACGGTCGGCGCGGAAGCGAAGGAAGACGGCATCTACGTCAAGTTCGAGGGCGAGAAGGCGCCGGCGGAAGCGCAGCGCTACGACCTCGTGCTCGTCGCGGTGGGCCGCAGCCCGAACGGCAAGAAGATCGGTGCCGACAAGGCCGGCGTCGCGGTCACCGACCGCGGCTTCATCGACGTCGACAAGCAGATGCGCACGAACGTCCCGCACATCTTCGCGATCGGCGACGTCGTCGGTCAGCCGATGCTCGCGCACAAGGCCGTGCATGAAGGCCACGTCGCAGCGGAAGCCGCGCACGGCGAGAAGGCATACTTCGATGCGCTGCAGATCCCGTCGGTGGCGTACACGGATCCGGAAGTGGCCTGGGCCGGCAAGACGGAAGACCAGTGCAAGGCCGAAGGCATCAAGTACGGCAAGGCCGTGTTCCCGTGGGCCGCATCGGGTCGCGCGATCGCGAACGGCCGCGACGAAGGCTTCACGAAGCTGATCTTCGACGAGGAAACCCATCGCGTGATCGGCGGCGGCATCGTCGGCCTGAACGCGGGCGACCTGATCAGCGAAGTGTGCCTCGCCGTCGAGATGGGCGCGGACGCGGAAGACATCGGCAAGACGATCCATCCGCACCCGACGCTCGGCGAATCGGTCGGCATGGCCGCCGAGCTGTACGAAGGCGTCTGCACGGACCTGCCGCCGCAACGCAAGAAGTAACGCGACCGGCATGGCAGGCCTTGTGTCGGCCTTGTTCCGGCCACGAAAAACGCCGCCGCCCGGGATATCCGGACGGCGGCGTTTTCTTTTGCCCGCAACCGACGGCAATGCACCAACGCAACGGCAACGACCGGATGCCCGGATGTTCCGACGCCGGAAACGAAAAAAGCCGCGCAGTGCGCGGCTTTTTCAGGAGCAGGGGACGCTTACGCGGCCGGCTTGCTCGAACGGCGCGATGCAGCAGCGCTCGCAGCCTTCGTCGCGACAGCGGCAGCCGCGTTGAAGTTCGTTTCGGCGATCTCGACGGCTTGCTTGGCAGCCTTCTGGACCGTTTCGTACGTCGTGTTCGCTGCGTTCAGTGCCGACTTCAGTGCGGCGACAGCCGTTTCCGAACCGGCCGGGGCGTTCTTCGCGACGTTGTCGACGAGTGCCTGGACCTTCTTGTTCTGCTCATCGAATTGCGCTTCGGCAACCTTCGCGAACTCGGCTTGCGTCGACGAGGCGATTTCATACAGGTGACGGCTGTACGAGAGCACCTTTTCCGCGACCGGCTGCGACAGGCTCGCTTGCAGCGCGATCAGTTCCTGCGCGTCCTTCACCGACAGCAGGCGCTGCGCGTTTTCCTGGCTTTCCGCCAGCGACGACTTCACGACCTGCAGGTTGAGTTCGATCAGCTTTTCGACGCCTTCGAACGCCTTGGTCGTCAGACCGAACAGGCTTTCGAGGTTGGCTTTCTGTGCGGCGGCGATTTGCTCGGGGGTCAGCAAGGACATGTCAAGCTCCTGAAAAGCGATCGCGTCGATCGCAGGGGGTAAGGGGGCACTACGCTGGGGAACCTCGGAGCCGCGTGCTTTGTGCAACGCAGCAATGAGTCGTATTTTAGGGCAGAGAAAACGCTTGTCAAGTATTTTTTGTGCGTTGCACAATCGCGACAAATTATCGATAAAACAACGAGTTATCATGACGATTCGGAATCGGTTTCAGGCGTGTTCCCACATGGTGCGCACCTGGCTGGGGAAGGCGCGGCGCACAATGATCATGCACAGGTAAACCTGACAGGCATGTGGAACGTTATGCTTCTGCTCCTGTCGAAAAGCGCGCCGTTTCAATGCGCGTGCCGTGGCGACGTGCCGCCGCCGCGGTCGACACCGGTGCCGCTGGCACACCGAGCGCCGGGTACGTACTTTCCCCGCTTTATTTCGTCGCCAAAGTGACGTTATCTCAATTAACCGCGTGGTAATCGGGAGACGGGTGCTGTCGGGCAGCGCATCTCATCAATTTTTTCGATGGGAGCGGGAGGGTTGATCGACTCGTCGTTGGTCAACTCTTACATTCCGGTTTAACGACGATCGGTAAGTGCCTAATATTGCTCTTTTTTTCAGCTTTAACTACACTTGCGGAAACTCCCGCCCGCTTTGTCCAGACCCCAATGAAAGCCGAATCGTTTTCACCGCGCAGATTGTTGCAGAGCATGACGCTCGGCACGGCTGTGTCGGTCGCCGTCGCCTTGCTGGCGACCGCTGCGTCCGTCGCACCCGCTGACGCCTTTGCCGCCACTGCGAAGACCCACCAGGCCGCCAAGAAAGCCGCTTCCACTTCCTCGGCGAAGAAGAAGACGGTGAAGGCCGCTTCCGCGAAATCCGCCAACGTCGCGGCCGATGCGCCGAAGGCCACGCGCAAGCGCGCGACGCTCGCGTCGAACGTACACGGCCACCGTGGTGCGGTGCGCAAGGTCGCGTTCCAGCCGCGTCGCCCGACGGTCGGCCAGGCATTCGGCCTGCACGACACGCCGGACGCGCTCGCGCTGCGCTCGAGCGTCGCGTACGTCGTCGACCAGAACACCGGCGAGCCGCTGTTCGACAAGAATTCGCACGCCGTCGTGCCGATCGCGTCGATCTCGAAGCTGATGACGGCGATGGTCGTGCTCGACTCGAAGTCGCCGATGACCGACCAGATCGAAGTCACCGACGAAGACCGCGACTACGAGAAAGGCACGGGCTCGCGCCTGTCGGTCGGCTCGGTCCTGTCGCGCGAGGACATGCTGCACATCGCGCTGATGGCGTCGGAAAACCGTGCCGCTGCCGCGCTGTCGCGCTACTACCCGGGCGGCCGTCCGGCGTTCATCGCCGCGATGAACGCGAAGGCGAAGTCGCTCGGCATGAACGACACGCACTTCGAGAATTCGACGGGCCTGTCGAGCTCGAACGTGTCGAGCGCGCGCGACCTCGTGAAGATGGTCAATGCGGCGTACCAGTACCCGATGATTCGCCAGTTCTCGACCGATCGCACGTACGAAGTCAATACGGGCAAGCGCAACCTGATCTACAACAGCACGAACGCGCTGATCCGTGGCAACGGCTCGTGGGACATCGGCCTGCAGAAAACGGGCTTCATCAACGAGGCCGGCGAATGTCTCGTGATGCAGGCGACTATCCACGGCCGGCCGATGGTGATGGTGTTGCTGGATTCGTTCGGCAAGTACTCGCGCTTCGCCGACGCGGCGCGCCTGCGCAACTGGCTCGACGCCGGCGGCGGCGAGCGCCTGACGGCGGCCAATACGGCGAACGGCGGTACCTGATCGCGCCACGGCGGTTCGCCGCCGTGCCGTCGCCGCAAACAAAAAGCCCCGCAATCGCGGGGCTTTTTTTCGTCCGGCCGTCGAACGGCGGGCGGTGCGGGTCATGCGTGCCGTTGCAGCCCTTCGGCGTCCTTCGTGGGCTCCGGCCGGTAGCCGAGCGATTCCGAAATGGTGAGGGCGGTGCGGCTCAACTGGCCGAGCCACGCGTCCTGCAGGCGATCGGCCGGTGCCGACAGCGACAGGCCCGCGACGAGCTTGCCCGAGTCGTCGTAGATGCCGGCCGCGATACAGCGCACGCCCAGCTCCAGTTCCTCGTTGTCGCGCGCGCACGATTGCTGGCGCACGAGCGTCAGTTCGCGCTCGAGCTTCGCGATGTCGGTAATGCTGTTCTGCGTATGGCCGGACAGCCCGGTGCGCGTCGCGTAGGCGCGCACGCGCGACGTTTCGTCGACCGCGAGAAACAGCTTGCCGACCGATGTCAGGTGCAGCGGCGCGCGGCCGCCGATCGCGCGGACGACCTGCATCCCCGAGCGCTCCGAATACGCGCGCTCGATATAGACGATTTCGTCGCCCTGGCGTACCGACAGGTTCACGGTCTGGCCGGTCAGGCGATGCAGTTCGCGCATCGGCATCAGCGCGGCGTCGCGTACCGACAGGCGCGCCTTCACGAGGTTGCCGAGCTCGAGCAGCCTCATGCCGAGCCGGTAGGTGCCGGGGTCGGAGCGGTCGACCAAGCGGCAGGTCACCATGTCGTTGAGGATACGGTGCGCGGTCGACGGATGAAGTTCGGTGCGCTGCGCAAGCTCCTTCAGGCTGACGGGGTCGCTGTGCGCGGCGAGCGCGTCCAGCAGCCGCATCATGCGTTCGATCACCTGGATCGACGTTTTGGAATCCGGGGTGGGTTGGCTCATGTCGGGGGGGGAATCGGTTGACGCATCAAGCGGTGTTGCGTCGATTGTATCTCGTATCGTGAAAAAAGCGAACGCCGTTCGAGGAAGTCCTCGTTTCCGGCCGTGCGCGCTTGCATACGCGCCGGCGTTGGTCTCGCCGGCCAAACGGCGGATAATGAGAGCCGTTTTCTCGAAGGAGCGCATATGCGAGTCGGTTTGTTCGTGACCTGCCTGGTCGACCTGATGCGTCCGGAAATCGGTTTTTCCGCGCTGAAACTGATTCGCGAAGCCGGCTACGAGGTATTCGTGCCGCCCGCGCAAACCTGCTGTGGCCAGCCGGCCTACAACTCGGGCGATCGCGCGCTCGCACGCGATCTCGCCGAAAAGACGCTGCGCGAGTTCGAGCAGTTCGACTACGTCGTCGCGCCGTCGGGCTCGTGCGGCGGCATGATCCGCACGCACTACGGCGACCTGTTCCGCGACGACCCCGAACTGATGGGGCGCTATGCGCGATTTCAGCAGAAAGTCTATGAACTGACCGATTTCCTCGCGAACGTCGCGAAGGTGACGCTCGCGCCCGGCGAATTCACTGGGCCGGTCACCTATCACGACTCGTGCTCGGGCCTGCGCGAGCTCGGCGTGAAGGCGCAGCCGCGCGCGCTGCTCGCGCAGCGCGGCGTGGCCGTCACCGAGATGAAGGATTGCGAGCACTGCTGCGGCTTCGGCGGCACGTTCGCGGTCAAGTACGGCGACATTTCGGCGGCCATCGCGGACGAGAAATGCGCGAATGTCCGCGCATCCGGCGCGGGCGCCGTCGTGCTCGGCGATCTCGGCTGCATGCTGAACATCGAAGGACGGTTGCGCCGCACGGGCGACCGCGACACGCGCGTGCTGCACGTCGCGCAGGTGCTGGCGGGCGACGTCTGACGCCCGGTTCCGCTCACTTTTCCCCGATACCGCGATGCAAGTCCAATCGATGCATTTCAAGGCCCGTGCCGGCCAGAAGCTGGCCGACCAGCGCCTGCAGCAGAACCTGAAGAAGCTGTCGACGAAGTTCGTGTCCGCACGCGCCGACGCGATGACCGAGATCGACTTCCAGGCGACGCGCGCCGCGCTGAAGGCGCGCCGCAACCGTGCACTGGAGAATCTCGACGTGTGGCTCGAGGCATTCGAACGCGAGGCGACGCGGCGCGGTACGACGGTGCTGTTCGCGGAAACGACCGCCGACGCCGCGCGGCTCGTCGCCGACATCGCGCGACGCCACGACGTGAAGAAGGTCATCAAGACGAAGTCGATGGTGTCCGAGGAAATGCGCCTGAACGCGGTGCTCGCCGAGATGGGCGTGCAGTCGATCGAGACGGACCTGGGCGAATACATCCTGCAGATCAACGACAACGAGCCGCCGAGCCACATCATCGCGCCCGTCGTGCACAAGGACAAGGACGAGATCGCGGACCTGTTCGCGCGCACGCACCACCGCGAGCGGCTGACCGAGATCCCCGACATGACGCGCGAGGCGCGTGAGGTGCTGCGCCCGCATTTCCTGTCGGCCGACATGGGGGTGACGGGCGGCAACTTCGTGATCGCCGAGACGGGGTCGGTCGCGGTCGTCACGAACGAAGGCAACGAAGGGATGTGCACGGTGATGCCGCGCGTGCATGTCGCGGTGACGGGCATCGAGAAGGTGCTGCCGACGCTCGAGGATCTCGCGACCGCGATGCGTCTGCTGCCGCGCTCGGCGACCGGGCAGAAGACCTCGAACTATTTCTCGCTGCTCACCGGGCCGCGCGGCCCCGGCGACGAGGACGGCCCGGAGCACAACTACGTGGTGCTCGTCGACGGCGGTCGGACGGGCCTGATCGGCGGCGAATTCCAGGAGATGCTGCGCTGCATTCGCTGCGGCGCATGCATGAACCACTGCCCGGTATATCAGAAGGTCGGCGGGCACGCGTACGGATGGGTCTATCCGGGCCCGATGGGCTCGGTGCTGACACCGAGCTACGTGGGGATCGACCAAGCGCTCGACTTGCCGCAGGCCGCGACGCTGTGCGGCGAATGCGACAGCGTGTGCCCGGCCGGGATCCCGTTGTCGCACTTGCTTCGTACGCTGCGCGAGAAACAGGTCGAGCGGCATCTGCGGCCGTGGCGCGAGCGCGCCGCGCTCGCCGCGTGGGGCTTCGTCGCGCGCCGGCCGATGCTGTATGCGCTGACGACCAAGCTCGCGGTGCGCATCCTCGAGCGGCTGGGCGGCAATGGCGGCACGCTGCGGCGCCTGCCAACGATGGGCGGCTGGATGGACACGCGCGACATGCCGACGCCGACCGGGCGCACGTTCCGCGAGCTGTACGCGGCGTCCCAAAGCCACCTCGGCTGACCACTGTTCATCGAGCGACAACAGTGCGTTCGCTATTCATGTATTTATCTCGATAGGTGCGGTCTATAGAATCCTGCCTGTAGTCCCCGGAATCGGGTTTCGGGGCATGAGGTCAAGGAGCCGCATCATGAGAAAGACAATATCGATGTACTGGCCGCTGGCAATCGTCGTCCCGCTCGCCGCGGTCGCTTATTTGCACGCGATGGCCGACGCGCCGTCGCGTGGCCCGATCGCCGTTCATCAGGCATCGGCCGAACTCGCGCGCGCGGTGTCGTTCGGGCTGGTCGGCGACGCGGCGAAGCCGTTGCCGGCCGTATCCGGCGACGTCGCGCTCGCCGCACCCAAGGCGCTGTAAGTCACGCCGCCGTCGCTTTGCGCGGCGGCGCGATTCCGGGCGCCTTTGTATAATGGCGCGTTCTTCTTCCACGCGGTTCACCGCGGCTTTTCGAGAGTGCGATGTCCCGCGTTGCGATCTGTTTCGTCTGTCTCGGCAACATCTGCCGTTCGCCCACGGCGGAAGGCGTGATGCGCCACCAGGTCGACGCGGCCGGGCTGGCCGACCGGATCGCGATCGATTCGGCCGGGACGGGCGACTGGCACGTCGGCGAGCCGCCCGACACGCGCGCGCAGGCGGCGGCGCGTACGCGCGGCTACGACCTGTCGGCGCTGCGGGCGCGGCAAGTGAGCGCGGTGGATTTCGAGCGGTTCGATCTGCTGCTGGCGATGGACGAGGCCAATTTCGCGGAATTGCGGCGGCGCTGCCCGCCCGAGCATCGCGACAAGGTGCGCCTCCTGATGGAATTCGCGCCGGGCGCGACCGAGATCGAAGTGGCGGATCCTTATTTCGGCGGCGCGCAGGGCTTCGAACAGGTGCTCGACCAGGTCGAGCGCGCGTGCGCGGGCCTGCTCGATACCCTCCGCAGCAGCGCCGCACACTGATCGCGGCGAGGTATTCAGCGATCTGCGAATACCCTGTCGAAGACATGGATACTTGACTAAAATCGTCAAATATTTATACTTGACCAAAATCGTCAAGATTGCAGTCCCCTAGACACCATGAGACTCACCACCAAAGGCCGTTTCGCCGTCACGGCGATGATTGACTTGGCACTGCGCCAGGAGCAGGGCCCGGTGACGCTTGCAGGCATCAGCCAGCGCCAGCGGATTTCGCTCTCGTATCTCGAACAGCTGTTCGGCAAGCTGCGCAGGCATGAAATCGTCGAATCCGTGCGCGGTCCGGGCGGCGGCTACAACCTCGCGCGCCGCGCGCAGGACGTCACCGTCGCCGACATCATCATCGCGGTCGATGAACCGCTCGACGCCACGCAGTGCGGCGGCAAAGGCACGTGCGACGGCTCGAAGCAGCCCGACGGCCATTGCATGACGCACGAGCTGTGGTCGACCCTGAACCAGAAAATGGTCGAGTACCTCGATTCGGTATCGCTGCAGGATCTCGTCGATCAGCAGCGCGCACGCGAGGGCGCACCCGCGGTGCTGCGCGACCGGCGCACGCCGGAGCCCGTCGCGGCACCGGCCGAACCGGTGCGCACGATGCCGCTCGGTCCCAATTCGGTGTTCAACATCGCGAGTTCGTGAGCGCGAACGCGCCGCACACCCCATAACGCACATAGTCCCTGCACAGAATTCCCGGAGCGACAGATGACCCAAGAGACTCTCCACCTGCCCATCTACATGGATTACAGCGCGACGACGCCGGTCGACCCGCGCGTGGTCGACAAGATGGTGCCGTACCTGCGCGAGCAGTTCGGCAACCCGGCGTCGCGCAGCCACGCATACGGCTGGGACGCGGAACGCGCGGTCGAGGAAGCGCGCGAGCAGGTGGCTGCGCTCGTGAACGCGGATCCGCGCGAGATCATCTGGACGTCCGGCGCGACGGAATCGGACAACCTTGCCATCAAGGGTGCCGCGAACTTCTACAAGGGCAAGGGCAAGCACATCATCACGGTGAAGACCGAGCACAAGGCCGTGCTCGATACCTGCCGCGAGCTCGAGCGCGACGGCTTCGAAGTCACCTATCTCGACGTGAAGGAAGACGGCCTGATCGACCTCGACGTGTTCAAGGCCGCGCTGCGCCCGGACACGATCCTCGTGTCGGTCATGCACGTGAACAACGAGATCGGCGTGATCCAGGACATCGAGACGATCGGTGAAATCTGCCGCGAGAAGGGCATCGTGTTCCACGTCGACGCCGCACAGTCGACCGGCAAGGTCGAGATCGACCTCGCGAAGCTGAAGGTCGACCTGATGTCGTTCTCGGCGCACAAGACCTACGGCCCGAAGGGCATCGGCGCGCTGTACGTGCGCCGCAAGCCGCGGGTGCGCATCGAAGCGCAGATGCACGGCGGCGGCCACGAGCGCGGGATGCGTTCGGGCACGCTGGCGACGCACCAGATCGTCGGCATGGGTGAAGCGTTCCGCATCGCGCGTGAAGAAATGGCGACCGAGAACGAGCGCATCCGCATGCTGCGCGACAAGCTGCTGCGCGGCCTGTCGCAGATCGAGGAAACGTACGTGAACGGCGACATGGAGCACCGTGTTCCGCACAACCTGAACATCAGTTTCAACTTCGTCGAAGGCGAGTCACTGATCATGGCGATCAAGGACGTCGCGGTGTCGTCGGGCTCGGCGTGCACGTCGGCGTCGCTGGAGCCGTCGTACGTGCTGCGTGCACTCGGCCGCAACGACGAACTCGCGCACAGCTCGATCCGCTTCACGGTCGGTCGCTTCACGACGGAGCAGGAAGTCGACTTCGTGATCGCACTGCTGAACAGCAAGATCGCGAAGCTGCGCGAACTGTCGCCGCTCTGGGAAATGCACCAGGAAGGCATCGATCTGTCGACGATCGAATGGGCTGCACACTGAACACCGCATTGAATACATTCGCGGGCGGATTTGCGCACGCAGACGTAACGAGTCAAGGAGTCTGAGTCATGTCATACAGCAACAAGGTTCTGGATCACTACGAAAACCCGCGTAACGTCGGTTCGTTCGCGAAAGACGACGACGCGGTCGGCACGGGCATGGTCGGCGCGCCGGCCTGCGGCGACGTGATGAAGCTGCAGATCCGCGTCGGCGCGGACGGCGTGATCGAAGACGCAAAGTTCAAGACGTACGGCTGCGGTTCGGCGATCGCGTCGAGCTCGCTCGTGACCGAATGGGTGAAGGGCAAGACCCTCGACGAGGCGCTGTCGATCAAGAACACGCAGATCGCCGAAGAGCTGGCCCTGCCGCCGGTGAAGATTCACTGCTCGATTCTCGCGGAAGACGCGATCAAGGCAGCCGTGGCCGACTACAAGAAGCGCCACGACACGAAGGAAGGCGATCAGGCAGCGGCCTGAGCGCCATCGAGCGGCTTGTGAAGGAACGCGGCGGGCCCGGGTGGCGCGCCGCGGCAAGGACATCATGGCAATTACACTGACCGAAAAAGCAGCACAGCACGTCCAGAAATACCTCGTCCGTCGCGGCAAGGGTGTGGGCCTGCGGCTTGGCGTTCGCACGACCGGGTGCTCGGGGCTCGCGTACAAGCTCGAGTATGTCGACGAGTTGGCCCCCGAGGATCAGGTGTTCGAGAGCCATGGCGTGAAGGTCGTCGTCGACCCGAAAAGCCTCGCGTACATCGACGGCACCGAGCTCGACTTTGCACGCGAAGGCCTGAACGAAGGGTTCAAGTTCAACAACCCGAACGTGAAGGACGAGTGCGGTTGCGGCGAATCGTTCCGCGTGTGACGCGGGTATCCGCGCGATGCGGGCAAGAGGCGGCACGAGCCGCCTTTTTAATGTGCGGCGTTTGCCGCGCGACGAACCGGAATTGAACGCGACGATGGTTTCGCTGAAAGACAGCCACTTCGATCTGTTTCACCTGCCGGCGCAATTCGCGCTCGACGAGGCTGCGCTCGACAGCGCGTATCGCACCGTGCAGACGCAGGTCCACCCGGACCGCTTCGCGGCGGCCGGCGACGCGCAAAAGCGCATCGCGATGCAATGGGCGACCCGTGCGAACGAAGCCTACCGCACGCTGCGCGATCCGCTGAAACGCGCGACCTATCTGCTGTCGCTGCGCGGCGTCGACATCGGTGCCGAAAACAACACCGCGATGGAGCCCGCGTTCCTGATGCAGCAGATGGAGTGGCGCGAAGGCATCGAGGATGCCGCTGCCGCCCGCAACGTCGATGCGCTCGATGCGCTGCTCGCCGAATTGCGCGACGAAAAGCGCGTGCGCCTCGAGCGCCTCGGCACGCTGCTCGATAGCGCAGCCGACCAGGCCGCAGCCGAAGCCGTGCGCCAGCTGATGTTCATCGAACGGGTCGCGTCGGAAGTGGGCGCGCAGATCGAGCGCCTCGAAACTTAACCGCGTGCCTCGCGGCACGCGCAGCAAACGGGCCGAGCGCCCGAACGAACCAAGATGGCTTTACTGCAAATTTCCGAACCGGGCATGGCGCCGGCGCCGCACCAGCGGCGACTCGCTGTCGGGATCGATCTCGGCACGACGAACTCGCTCGTCGCGGCCGTGCGCAACAGCGTGCCCGAAGTGCTGCCGGACGAGGCGGGCCGCGTGCTGCTGCCGTCGGTGGTCCGTTATCTGGAGAAGGGCGGCCGCCGCATCGGTCACGAAGCGAAGGAGCAGGCCGCGACCGATCCGCGCAACACGATCGTGTCGGTCAAGCGCTTCATGGGCCGCGGCAAGGCCGAGGTCGAAGGCGCGGCAAACGCGCCTTACGAATTCGTCGATGCACCGGGCATGGTGCAGATCCGCACGATCGACGGCGTGAAGAGTCCGGTCGAAGTGTCGGCCGAGATTCTCGCGACGCTGCGTTACCGCGCGGAAGACACGCTCGGCGACGAACTGGTCGGCGCGGTGATCACGGTGCCCGCATACTTCGATGACGCTCAGCGCCAGGCGACGAAGGACGCCGCGCGTCTCGCGGGCATCAACGTCCTGCGCCTGCTGAACGAACCGACCGCGGCCGCGATCGCCTATGGTCTCGACAACGCGGCCGAAGGCCTCTACGCGGTGTACGACCTCGGCGGCGGCACGTTCGACCTGTCGATCCTGAAGCTGACCAAGGGCGTGTTCGAAGTGCTGGCCGCGGGCGGCGATTCCGCGCTCGGCGGCGACGATTTCGACCACGCGCTGTTCGGCCACGTGCTCGCGCATGCCGGGATCGATGCGAAGGCGCTTGCGCCCGAGGACGTGCGCCTGCTGCTCGATCGCGTGCGCGTGCTGAAGGAAGCGCTGTCGTCCGCGCCGCAGGCGTCGCTCGACGTGACGCTGTCGAACGGTGCCCGGCTCGAGCAGACGATCTCGCACGACACGTTCGCCGCCCTCGTCGAGCCGCTCGTGCAGCGTACGCTGACGCCGACCCGCAAGGCATTGCGCGACGCGCAGGTAACGCCGGCCGACATCAAGGGTGTCGTGCTGGTCGGCGGCGCGACGCGCATGCCGGTGATCCGCGAGGCGGTCGCGAAGCATTTCGGCCAGCCGCCGCTCGTCAATCTCGATCCCGACCAGGTCGTCGCGCTCGGCGCGGCGATCCAGGCCGACCTGCTCGCCGGCAATCGCGGCAGCGGCGACGACTGGCTGCTGCTCGACGTGATCCCGCTGTCGCTCGGCGTCGAGACGATGGGCGGTCTCGTCGAGAAGATCATTCCGCGCAATTCGACGATTCCGATCGCGCGTGCGCAGGAATTCACGACCTTCAAGGATGGCCAGACCGCGATGGCGATCCACGTCGTGCAAGGCGAGCGCGAGCTCGTCGCCGACTGCCGGTCGCTCGCGCGCTTCGAGCTGCGCGGCATCCCGCCGATGACGGCCGGCGCGGCGCGCATCCGTGTGACCTATCAGGTCGATGCGGACGGGTTGCTGTCGGTGTTCGCGCGCGAGCAACATTCGGGCGTCGAGGCGTCGGTCGTCGTGAAGCCGTCGTACGGCCTCGCCGACGACGACATCGCGAAGATGCTCGAAGACAGCTTCAAGACCGCCGAGATCGACATGCGCGCGCGCGCGCTGCGCGAAGCGCAGGTCGAGGCCGAGCGGATGATCGAGGCGACGCAGGCGGCGCTGGCGACCGACGGCGAATTGCTCGATGACGCCGAACGCACGCAGGTCGACGCGCTCGTCGCGGCGCTGCGCACGATCGCGCAGGGCGACGACACGGACGCGATCGAAACCGCGACCAAGACGCTGGCCGACGGCACCGACGAATTCGCGGCGCGCCGGATGGACAAGAGCATCAAGCGCGCACTGTCGGGCCGACGGCTCGACGAGATCTGAACGAAATGCACGCGGGCCGGCGACGGCCCGCGCGATATTGAACCGTGCGGCGCCAGCCGCCGCACTCTGACTGACGGAACGGACATGCCTCAACTGGTGGTGCTGCCTCACGTCGAACTGTGCCCGGACGGCGCAGTGATCGACGCGACGCCCGGCAAGAGTATTTGCGACAACCTGCTCGACAACGGGATCGAGATCGAGCATGCATGCGAGAAGTCGTGCGCATGCACGACCTGCCACGTGGTGATCCGCGAGGGCTTCAACGATCTCGATCCGTCCGACGAGGACGAAGACGACCTGCTCGACAAGGCATGGGGCCTCGAGCCGACGTCGCGCCTGTCGTGCCAGGCAATCGTGAAGGAAGATTCGGACCTGGTGGTCGAGATCCCGAAGTACTCGATCAACCACGCGAAGGAAAATCACTGACGGACCGGCGGGGCGGACTCGCCGCGTACACGGGAGAGCAAGTCATGAAATGGACCGATTCGCGTGAAATTGCCATCGCGCTGGCAGACAAGCATCCGGACGTCGATCCGCAGAAGATCAATTTCGTCGACCTGCGCCAATGGGTCATCGATCTGGATGGCTTCACCGACGACCCGGCGCACTCGGGCGAGAAGATCCTCGAAGCGATCCAGGCCCACTGGATCGATGAATCCGACTTCGACGACGAAGACTGAGGTTCGCGCTGGCGCCCCGCGCCATGTGGCTCCGGCAAGGCTCCCGCAAAAAGAAAAGGCTCGTGATGCTTCACGAGCCTTTTTCATTTCCGGCACGGCGCAAGGGCTGTCCGGCGATGCGTCAGGCGTCAGGCGCCGACCAGCGTCCCGTTCTCGATCCGCACGCGCTGACCCTGGCCGAACGGCGGCGGGTTGTGGTACGTGAACGTGCGCGTCGCGCCGCTTTCCATCTGGACCTGTACCTGGTAGTCGGTTTCCGCGCGCACCTGCTTCTCGACCTGGTTGCCGGCGAGACCGCCGCCGAGCGCGCCGATGATCGTCATCGCGGTGCGGCCGTTGCCGTGACCGAACTGGTTGCCGAGCAGGCCGCCGGCCGCTGCGCCGCCGACCGCACCGATCCCCGAACTCTGACCCGGCGTACGCGTCTGCGTGATCGCGACGACCGTGCCGCAGGTCTGGCAATAGGCCGGCTGCGCGGGCGCGGACGGCTGCTGCGCGTATTGCGGCGGTTGCGGCGCCGGCGTATGGCGGCGGTGCGTGGCTGCCGGGCGCGGCGCGGGCTTCGGTTCGACCTGGGCTGCCGCGGCCTTCTCGGCAGCCGCCTTCTGCTGCGCGGCCTGTTCGGCTGCCTGCTGTTGCGCCTGCGCGGCGAGCGCGGCGCTGGCTGCAGCGGCCGTATCGACGGCCGGCTGCGACGCGATCAGCGCGGCCTGGGTCTGGCCGTTCTGCGCGTTATTGCTGTTGGCCTTCGGGAAGATGCCCGTGATCGCTGCAGTGGCCGCGAGGCTCGCGACGATCACGGCGCCTGCCGCGGTCGCGATAAGCGGGTGGAGGCGTTGCTTTTGCGGGGTGGTTTGATTCTGGTTGTCCATTTTGTTCTCCGGTGTCGACCCAGCTTCGCACGTTGGCGCTGGCCGGATCCCACGCTCGGGAGCGAGCAGACTTGGCGTTCCGGCGCCGCGTTCTGGTCCCGTGGTCATGCGTGGTGACGCAACAGGAGTGTCGTCCACGGGCGAGGGTCGCACCGTATCAAGGTGTAACGAATTGCAGCGGGAAGCAGGCGGGCGTTATCGGGAAAACCCGGAGAGGGCCGTCGCGACGAGGGGATAAAACGGGGGAGGATCGAAAGCCGGCGAACGCCGGCGAGCGGGATTTACGCGTGGTTACAAAGCTGACGCGTGCGCCGCGGGGCGCGGCGCACGCGGGGGGCCGTCAGTCCTCGCGGCGCAGGTGCGGGAACAGCAGCACGTCGCGAATCGTCGGGCTGTCGGTCAGCAGCATCACGAGACGGTCGATGCCAATCCCGCAACCACCCGTCGGCGGCATTCCGTGTTCGAGCGCGCGGATGTAGTCGGCGTCGAAGAACATCGCTTCCTCGTCGCCTGCATCCTTCTGCTCGACCTGCTTCTTGAAGCGCGCGGCCTGATCTTCCGGATCGTTCAGCTCCGAGAAGCCGTTCGCGATCTCGCGGCCGGTCATGAACAGTTCGAAACGCTCGGTAATGCCCGGCACCGTATCCGATGCGCGTGCGAGCGGCGACACCTCGACCGGGTAGTCGATGATGTAGGTCGGCTCCCACAGCTGCGATTCGGCGGTTTCCTCGAACAGCGCGAGCTGCAGCGCGCCGATGCCGGCATTCAGGAAGGCCGGCTGCGACACGTCCACGCCGAGGCGCTTCAGTTCGGAGCGCAGGAACGCGTCGTCCGACAGCTGGCCGTCGGTGTACTGCGGCGCGTACTTCTGGATC
The DNA here is from genome assembly GCF_052372875.1 of Burkholderia sp. PR2. Taxonomy (NCBI): domain Bacteria; kingdom Pseudomonadati; phylum Pseudomonadota; class Betaproteobacteria; order Burkholderiales; family Burkholderiaceae; genus Burkholderia; species Burkholderia sp. PR2. Next base: position 2,211,379 of record NZ_JBQRWH010000004.1, on the reverse strand, counting down.
GCCTGCGTGATCGTCAGGCGGTGGAACGGCTTCGCGAGGTCGAGCTCGCGACCCTGGTACTGGATCGTCGCGGTGCCGAGCGCATCGATCGCCGCCTGGCGGATCAGTTGCTCGGTGAAGTCCATCAGCCAGCGGTAGTCGGTGTACGCGGCGTAGAACTCCATCATCGTGAATTCCGGGTTGTGGCGCGGCGACACGCCTTCATTCCGGAAGTTGCGGTTGATCTCGAACACGCGTTCGAAGCCGCCGACGATCAGGCGCTTCAGGTACAGCTCCGGCGCGATACGCAGGAACATCTGCATGTCGAGCGCGTTGTGGTGCGTGACGAACGGCTTCGCCGCGGCACCGCCCGGGATCGGGTGCAGCATCGGCGTTTCGACTTCCATGAAGTCGGCGTTGTCCATGAACTTGCGGATCGACGCAATGGTCTTGGTGCGCGCACGGAACGTGTCGCGCGTTTCCGGCGTGACGATCAGGTCGACGTAGCGCTGGCGGTAGCGCATTTCCTGGTCGGCGAGGCCGTGGAACTTGTCCGGCAGCGGACGCAGCGCCTTCGACAGCAGGCGCAGCTCCTTGCACTGGACCGACAGCTCGCCCTTGTTGGTGCGGAACAGCACGCCGCGTGCGGCGACGATGTCGCCGAGGTCCCACTTCTTGAATGCGTCGTAGGTTTCCGTGCCGACGTCGTTCGGCGTCACGAAGAACTGGATCTGGCCCGAACCGTCCTGCACCGTCGCGAAGCTCGCCTTGCCCATCACGCGCTTGAGCATCATGCGGCCGGCGACCGACACCTCGACCGGGTTCGCCTCGAGCGCGGCCTTGTCCGAGTCGGCGAATTTCGCCTGGAGATCGGCGGCGTGATGCGTCGGCCGGAAATCGTTCGGATAGGCGACGCCTTGCTCGCGCAATGCGCGCAGCTTCTCGCGGCGCTCGGCGATGATCTGGTTTTCGTCCGCCGCGACGGCGGGCTGCGTTTGGGTCGGTTCGGTCATGATGGTCGGAATTCGGAGTGGGTGCGGCAACGCAACGGGAAGGGCGACGCGACCGGAGAGGCCGCGCCGCGGCGCTTACACGCCCTGTTTGAGGCTCGCGCTGATGAAGTCGTCGAGATCGCCGTCGAGCACGGCTCGCGTGTTGCTCATTTCGACGTTCGTACGGAGGTCCTTCACGCGGCTCTGGTCGAGCACGTACGAGCGGATCTGGTGGCCCCAGCCCACATCGGTCTTGCTCGATTCGAGCTTGTCCTGCTCGGCCTGGCGCTTGCGCATTTCGGCTTCGTACAGGCGCGACTTCAGCATGGCCATCGCTTCGGCACGGTTGCGGTGCTGCGAGCGGTCGTTCTGGCACTGCACGACGATGCCGGTCGGCATGTGCGTGATCCGCACGGCCGAGTCGGTCTTGTTGATGTGCTGGCCGCCGGCGCCCGAGGCGCGGTACGTGTCGATGCGCAGGTCGGCCGGGTTGACTTCGACTTCGATCGAGTCGTCGATTTCCGGATACACGAACACCGACGAGAACGACGTGTGGCGGCCGCCCGACGAGTCGAACGGCGACTTGCGCACGAGGCGGTGAATGCCCGTTTCGGTGCGCAGGAAGCCGTATGCGTATTCGCCCGTGACCTTGACCGTCGCGTTCTTGATGCCGGCGACGTCGCCGTCGGATTCTTCGAGCACTTCGGCCTTGAAGCCCTTGCGCTCGCAGTAGCGCAGGTACTGGCGCAGCAGCATCGAAGCCCAGTCGCACGCCTCGGTGCCGCCGGCGCCGGCCTGGATGTCGATGAAGCAGTTGTTCGGGTCGGCCGGGTTCGAGAACATCCGGCGGAATTCGATGTCGCCGACGCGCGCTTCGAGCTTCTTCGCGTCGTCTTCGGATGCGATGAGGGTGTCTTCGTCGCCTTCCTCGCGTGCCAGCTCGAACAGGTCGAGCGCATCGCGCAGGTCGCTATCGAGTGCCGTCAGCGTCGTGACGACGCCTTCGAGCAGCTTCTTCTCGCGGCCGAGTGCCTGGGCGTTCTTCGAATCGTTCCAGACGTTCGGGTCTTCGAGTTCCTTGTTGACTTCGGTCAGACGCGCAGATTTGGCGTCGTAGTCAAAGATACCCCCGAAGCTCGCCCGCGCGCGTGCGCAGGTCGAGCAGGGAGCTTTCGATCGCGTTGAGACGTTCCGCTTCCATGATCGTTCGCTATTCTTGCTTCGTAAAAAAGCGGAATTATAGCCGATCGGCGGGGTTTCCCGGTGACGCGGAACGTGCTTGCATGTGCGCCGCAGCCGCGCGTTCGGCGCGGCGCGCATGCGGCCCGCGAGTGCCGCGGGCCGGTTGGCCGGGCGGGCGGCGTTCAGCCGGCCGCATGTTCGACGATCAGCTGGACGCGCGTCACGCCGTTCCAGGTGTCGGCCACGAGGCGGTACGCGATCAGCGCGCTCGCCGGCAGCGGCTCGGTGTGATTGAACCAGATCGCGTTGAAGCGCTGGCGGCCGCGCGCCAACTGCAGCTTCAGGTGCTTTTCCTTCACGAGCGACTGCGACACGACGTCGAATTCCCCGGAGAAAAGCGGGGCCGGAAAACCCTGGCCCCAGACGGCTTCGTCGAGCAGCCCGACGAACTGCGGCGTGAAATACGCTTCCTCGAGTTCGCCGTCGGTCTCGATCACGCGCGCCAGCGCGTCGTCGGACAACCACTCGCGCGCGACGGCCTCGAACGCGGCCGCGAAGCGCGGCACGTTGCCGGTGTCGAGCGTGAGGCCGGCCGCCATCGCGTGGCCGCCGAACGCGACGATCAGGTCGGGTTCGCGCTTCGACACCAGGTCGAGTGCATCGCGCAGGTGGAAGCCGGGAATCGAGCGGCCCGAACCTTTGACCCGCGTGCCGGCTTCGTCCGCATGCGCGAACGTGAACGACGGGCGATGGAACTTCTCCTTGAGCCGCCCGGCGACGATGCCGATCACGCCCTGGTGCCATTCGGGGTTGAACAGCGTGATCGTGCATGCGTCGGCCGGATCGACGTCGGCGAGATCGGCGAGCGCCTGCTGCTGCATGCCGGCCTCGATCTCGCGGCGCTCGCGGTTCATCGTGTCGAGCTGTTGCGCGAGGTCCCATGCGCGGCCGATGTCGTCGGTGATCAGGCACTCGATGCCGAGCGACATGTCCGAGAGCCGCCCGGCGGCGTTCAGGCGCGGGCCGAGGCCGAAGCCGAGGTCGAAGCCCGATGCGGTGCGCGCCTCGCGGCCGGCCGCGCGGAACAGCGCGGCGATGCCCGGCTGCATGCGGCCGTTGCGGATGCGCTGCAGCCCCTGCGCGACGAGCACGCGGTTGTTGCCGTCGAGCCGCACCACGTCGGCGACGGTGCCGAGCGCGACGAGGTCGAGCAGTCCGTCGAGGCGGGGTTCGGCCTCCTTGCTCGCGAACGCGCCGCGGCGGCGCAGCTCGGCGCGCAGCGCGAGCAGCACGTAGAACATCACGCCGACGCCGGCGATGTGCTTGCTCGGGAACGCGCAGCCGGGCTGGTTCGGGTTGACGATCGCGCGCGCGGCGGGCAGCGCGTCGCCGGGCAGATGGTGGTCGGTGACGAGCACATCGATGCCGCGCGCGTTCGCGGCTTCGACACCCGCGACGCTCGCGATCCCGTTGTCGACGGTGATCAGCAGGTCGGGCTTGCGCGCGGCCGCCAGTTCGACGATTTCGGGCGTGAGCCCGTAGCCGTATTCGAAGCGGTTCGGCACCAGGTAGTCGATCTGCGCGCCGAACATCCGCAGGCCGCGCACCGCGACTGCGCAGGCGGTTGCGCCGTCACAGTCGTAGTCGGCGACGACCAGCAGGCGCCGCTTGTCGGCGATCGCGTCGGCGAGCAGCGCCGCGGCGTCCGCGCAGCCTTTCAGTTCGGTGGGCGGGACGAGGCGCGCGAGGGCCGTCTCGATGTCGGTCGGGGACTGCACGCCGCGCGACGCATACAGGCGCGCGAGGACGGGATGCAGGCCGTGGCGCGCGAGCGCTTCGGCGTCGGCGGGCGCGACGGGGCGGGTAACGATCCGGGTCATACAGGTCGGGTTATTCGAACAGGGATGCCAGCGCGCGGCGGCGCCAGAACTTGCGCAGGTCGCCGCGCGTCGCGTGCAGCGTCACGGAGCTGGTGTCGCCGCACAGCGTGAAATCGACGCCGGCCAGCTCGCCGTTCTGCAGCGCGGCGAGGGACGGCGCGAACCAGTCGCGCTCGAGCGCGGCGAGCGCATCGTGCCAGCGTGGCCAGTCCTGCTCGATGTACGGGGCGGACAGCGTGGGCAGCTCGACGAGCGACGCGCCGGCGGCGGCGGGCAGTGCGTCGAATGCGGCCGGCACGGCGCCGGCTTCGGTTTGCGCCGCGCGCGCGAGGCCGAGCGCCGCGGGCGACGCGGACAGCACGCGCGCGAACGGCTTGCCGACCGGCTTCAGCGTGCCTTGCGCATGGAACCAGATCGAATTGACGGCGGGCAACCCGCGCGCTTCGCGCGCTTCGTTCACCGGATGCTGGAACCATGCCATCTGCACTTCGTTCTGCAGCTTCATCCACATCCGCGAGCGTTCGCCGGTGTGCGCTTCGTGCGGCAGCCAGATCTCGATGTTGCGGCCGCTCGCGCGCAGCGGCGCTGCGCCGGCGAGGCGGGCGAACTGCTCGCTGGACAGGTACCAGCGCGCTGGCTGCGGCGCCTCCAGTCGCACGCCGAGCTCCTCGATCAGCGGGCGCGCGACTGCCAGCAAGGCGGCTGCGTCGCCGTCGTCGAGCGCGAGGCTCGCCGGGTCGACGAGCACGAGGTGATCGTGCGCGATTTCGACATGGACGGGCTCGACGCACGCCCAGGCCTGGGTACCCGGGTCGCCGCCGTCCGCCAGCAGCATGTAGGGTGCGAGCGGCGCCTCGTCGGCGGCGTTGCCCTGGGTCGCGCCGAACTGGCGGGCCAGCCAGCGCTCGTGCGGCAGCGTGCGCTGGAAGTCCTCGCCTGCCACGCGCTCGACGAGGTTGGCGCGGGCGAGCAACTTTTCGAGCGCGGGGCTGTCCAGCGTGTGCAGGGACGAGGCCGCATCGGCCGCCGACGGCAGCGCGAACGGAACGAGAAAATGGAGGCGTCGGTCGTGCATGATGGTGCGCATTGTATGGCAAACTGCGCGCGTGATCGGGCCGGCGGACGGCCCGATTGCGTCCGGCGACCGTTTTTTCGGCCGTGCCCGGGCGGCCGGCCGCCGCCGGACGGCGCTCCGGCCACGGGCCGCCATCCCCGCCGTAACCAGCAGAAAGGATTCGCTTGAAACTTCCGTACGAATGGCAGATCGGCTGGCGCTACACGCGCGCCGGCAAACGCACGACCGGCAACGGCTTCATTTCCTTCATCGCACTGGTGTCGATGCTCGGGATCGCGCTTGGCGTCGCGGCGCTGATCGTCGTGCTGTCCGTGATGAACGGCTTCCAGAAGGAAGTGCGCGACCGCATGCTGTCGGTGCTCGCGCACGTCGAGGTGTTCTCGCCGACCGGCTCGATGCCCGACTGGCAACTGACCGCGCAGGAAGCGCGGCGCAATACTTCGGTGGTCGGCGCGGCGCCGTACGTCGACGCGCAGGCGCTGCTCACGCGCCAGGACGCGGTGAGCGGCGTGATGCTGCGCGGCGTCGAGCCGTCGCTCGAACCGCAGGTGTCGGACATCGGCAAGGACATGAAGGCAGGCCAGCTCGCCGCGCTCGTGCCCGGCCAGTTCGGCATCGTGCTCGGCGACGCGCTCGCCGGCAACCTCGGCGTGACGGTCGGCGACAAGGTCACGCTCGTCGCGCCCGAAGGGACGATCACGCCGGCCGGGATGATGCCGCGACTCAAGCAGTTCACGGTGGTCGGCGTGTTCGAGTCGGGCCACTACGAATACGACAGCACGCTCGCGATGATCAACATCCGCGACGCGGAGGCACTGTTCCGGATGTCCGCGCCGACCGGCGTGCGGCTGCGGCTCACCGACATGCAGAAGGCGCCGCAGGTCGCGGTCGAGCTGTCGCATACGCTGTCGGGCAGCCTGTACATTCGCGACTGGACCCAGCAGAACAAGACATGGTTCTCGGCCGTCCAGATCGAGAAGCGGATGATGTTCATCATCCTCACGTTGATCATCGCGGTGGCCGCATTCAACCTCGTGTCGTCGCTCGTGATGACGGTGACCAACAAGCAGGCCGACATCGCGATCCTGCGCACGCTCGGCGCGCAGCCCGGCTCGATCATGAAGATCTTCGTCGTGCAGGGCGTGACGATCGGCTTCGTCGGCACCGCGTCGGGCGTCGCGCTCGGCTGCCTGATCGCGTGGAGCATTCCGTGGCTGATCCCGATGATCGAGCATCTGTTCGGCGTGCAGTTCCTGCCGCCGTCGGTGTACTTCATCAGCGAGCTGCCGTCGGAGCTCGTCGCGGGCGACGTCATCAAGATCGGCCTGATCGCGTTCGTGCTGTCGGCGGTCGCCACGCTCTATCCGAGCTGGCGCGGCGCAAAGGTGAAGCCGGCGGAGGCGCTGCGCTATGAATGATCGCGCGACCGCATTGGCGGATTCACGACAACCCATCAGACAGGATTCGGCAGGTATGCAGGAATACGTGCTTCAGGCGCGCGGGATCACAAAGGCGTTCGTGCAGGGCGGCTTCAACGTGCAGGTGCTCAACAACGCCGAATTGACGGTGCGGCGCGGCGAGAAGCTCGCGATCGTCGGCGCGTCGGGCTCCGGCAAGAGCACGCTGCTGCACGTGCTGGGCGGCCTCGACGAACCGAGCGCGGGCGAAGTGTCGCTGCTCGGCAAGCCGTTTACGCAACTCGCCGAGCGCGAACGCAACGAGCTGCGCAATCGCGCGCTCGGCTTCGTCTACCAGTTCCATCACCTGCTGCCGGAATTCACCGCGCTCGACAACGTCGCGATGCCGCTGCGCATCCGCCGGATGACGACCGAGGACGCGCGCGCGCAGGCACAGGCGATGCTCGAACGCGTCGGTCTCGGCCCGCGTGCGAAGCACCGGCCGGGCGAGCTGTCGGGCGGCGAGCGGCAACGCGTGGCGATCGCGCGCGCGCTGGTGACGAAGCCCGCTTGCGTACTCGCCGACGAGCCGACCGGCAACCTCGACGGCACGACCGCCGACACGGTGTTCAACCTGATGCTCGAACTGTCCGAGACGCTCGAAACGAGCTTCGTGATCGTCACGCACGATCCCGAGCTCGCGGCGCGCTGCGACCGCATCATGCGCCTGCGCGACGGCGTGCTGCACGAGGAGCCGGCGCTGCCGGTGTGAACGAACGCCCCGCCGTGCCGCCGGGCGAGTCCCGGTACGGCGGCGAGGGCGCAGGAAAGCCGCCATGTGGATCGATACGCATTGCCATCTCGATGCTGCCGAGTTCGACACCGACCGCGACGTCGTCGTGCATGCGGCGCGCGCGGCCGGCGTGTCGCGCATCGTGATCCCAAGCGTCGGGCGCGACAATTTCACGACCGTGCGCGAACTGGCCCAGCGCACGCCGGGTGCGGTCTATGCGCTCGGCATCCATCCGATGTATACGCCGCACGCGCGCGACGAGGATCTCGACCGCCTGCGCATGGAGATCGAGGCGAGCCTCGATGATCCGCGCTTCGTCGCGATCGGCGAGATCGGTCTCGACTACTTCGTGCCGGGGCTCGACGAGGACCGCCAGCAATTCTTCTATCAGGGGCAGCTCAAGCTCGCGCGCGAATTCGACCTGCCGGTGCTGTGCCACGTGCGCAAGTCGCAGGACCGCGTGCTCGCCGGGCTGCGCCGCTTCGGCGTGCGGCGCGGCATCGCACATGCGTTCAACGGCAGTTTCCAGCAGGCCGACGCGTATCTCGCACAGGGGCTGCATCTCGGTTTCGGCGGCAACGTGACGTTCGGACGGGCGTTGCAGATCCGGCGGCTCGCCGCACAGTTGCCGCTCGACGCGATCGTCGTCGAGACGGATGCGCCCGACATCGCACCCGAGTGGGCGTACAAGTCCCGCAACGCGCCCGACCAGGTGCCGCGCATCGGCGGCGTGCTCGCCGAACTGCGCGGGATCGACGCGCACGCGCTATCCCTATCCACAACGGCTAACGCGCTCGCCGCGCTGCCGCGCCTCGCACTTTCGTCCGCATAATCGTCGCTGGATAGTGCCGCATCGACGGCGGCGCCAGGTTGACGAGGAGGTGCGATGCGCGTGTGGTGGATCGCGTTTGCGCTCGGCGTCGTCGTGCTGCAGCGGCAGGCGGCGTTGCCGGGCATGGGCGGCTGGGTAGGCGGCGCGGTCGTGCTGGCCGGTTGCGGTGCGCTGCTCGCATGGTGTGCACGGCGCCGTCGAACCCGCTGGATCGTCGCGCTCCGGTGGATGCTGTGCGCCTGCGCCGCCTGTGCGATCGGATTCGGCTATGCGGCCGCACGCGCGGAATGGCGGCTGCGTGACGGCCTGCCTGTCGAGCGGGAAGGGCGCGACATCGTCGTCACGGGCGTGATCAGCGGGTTGCCGGTGATCGACGACACCGGCGCGCGACTGCTGTTGGCCGTCGAATCGAACGATGCGGGGCTGGCCCGTTTCCCTTCGCTGATCCGGTTGTCGTGGCGCACCTACGGCGCGCCCGCCGCACGCAACGCGATGCCCGATTTGCGCGCCGCGCAGCGCTGGCGCCTCGTCGTGCGCCTGAAACGCCCGCATGCCGAGGCGAATCCCGGCGTGCGCGACAGCGAGGCGGCGTGGCTCGCCGCGGGCATTCGCGCGATCGGCTATGTGGTCGCGACCGAGCGGGCGGAACTGCTCGACGCACGTGCATCGGGGTGGCGCGCGTCGATCGATCGGCTGCGCGACGCGCTGCGCAACGGTATCGGTGACGCGCTCGGCAGCGACGCGCGCCATCGCGGCATCGTGACCGCGCTCGCGGTCGGCGATCAATCCGGCATCGGCGACGACGCGTGGCGCGTGCTGCGCAATACGGGCACGAGTCATCTGGTCGCGATTTCGGGCCTGCACGTCGGACTCGTCGGCGCGATCGCGGGCGGGATCGTATCGTGGGTCTGGCGACGTCTGCGCTGGCGTGGACATGCCGCGGCGCTCGTGATGCCGGCGCCCTATGCGGCTTCGATGGCGGCGCTGACGGCCGCCGCCGGCTATGCGGCGCTTGCCGGCTTCAACGTGCCGGCGCAGCGCGCGTGGTGGATGATCGCGGCCGGTGCGGCTGCCTGTCTTGCCGGACGCAGCGTGCCGACGTCCGCCGTGTTGTGCGCGGCGCTCGGCGGCGTGCTGCTTGTCGATCCGTGGGCGGTGGTGTCGGCCGGGTTCTGGCTGTCTTTTGGCGCGGTCGCCGTAATCCTGATGTCCGTGGCGGGCTGGGGCGCGGTGCGCGAATTCGACGGCGGTGACGACCGTGGGACGGACGGTACTGCCCCGCTCGACCGCCGCCGCAGGCTGCGCGCTTGGTGCAAGCGTGCCGGGCACCGTGTCGCACAGGCGACGCGCGTGCAGTACGCGGTGACGATCGGTCTTGCGCCGCTGACGGCCGCGTGGTTCGCTCAGATCTCGGTATCCGGCCCGTTCGGCAATGCGTTTGCGATCCCGTGGGTCAGCGCCGTCGTGACGCCGATCGTGCTCGCCGGGATCGGGTTGCCCGCGCCGCTGGACGCGTATGCGTTCCGGCTCGCGCATGCGGCGCTCGAACCGATGATGGCGCTGCTCCGGCACCTCGCCGACTGGCCGGCTGGCGTGTTCTGGCTGCGCATGCCCGACTGGTCGGTTCTGGCGCTTGCGTGCGTGGGTGTCGCATGGGTCTTGATGCCGCGCGGCTGGCCGCTGCGCTGGGCGGCGCCGATGACATGGCTGCCGCTGGTCGCGCCGGCACCCGATGCGCCGCCGCCTGGCGGCTTCCGGCTGACCGTGCTCGATGTCGGGCAGGGCGCGTCGGTGCTGGTGGAGACCGCGCGCAGGACCTTGCTGTTCGATGCGGGGCCGGGGGCGGAGTCGACCCATGCCGGTGCGCGGATCGTCGCGCCGGCATTGCGTGCCCGCCGAATCCGTACCGTCGATTCGCTCGTCCTGAGTCATGCGGACGCCGATCACGCGGGCGGCGCGGCGGCCGTCTATGCGGCCGCCGAGGTCCGCCAGCTGCTCGCCGGCATTGCGCCGCAGCACCGGCTGTGGCGTGACGCGCGGGCGGCCGGCGTGGCCGATCGGCTGCCGTGCGCGGCCGGGCAGCGGTGGACCTGGGACGGCGTCGTATTCACGATGTTGTGGCCGCCGGGTGGTGCCGGCGCTGGTTCCTCGAACGCACAATCATGCGTGCTGCGCATCGACGCGGGCGACACGTCGGCGCTGCTGACGGGCGACATCGAGGCACGCGCCGAGCGCCGGCTGGTGGACGATGCGCGCGACGCGCTGGCCGCGCAGATCCTCGTTGTGCCGCACCACGGCAGCCGCACGTCGTCGGTCGAGCCTTTCCTCGATTCGGTCGGGCCGCGCGTCGCGGTATTTCCTGTAGGCTATCGCAATCGATTCGGACATCCGCACCGGACGGTCCTTGCGCGCTACGAAATGCGCGGGATTCCGCTGCCGCGCACCGATCGCGACGGGGCCGTGAGGTTCGACGTCGCCCCGACGGGCGGCGGTTTCGCGTTTGAGCGTCATCGCGATGCGCAGCGGCGGTACTGGATGGACCGGTGAGCGGCGCGATGGCGCGGGTCAAGAATGAGGAGGCCGGAGGAAGTGCTGAAGCACTGACTCCCGCCGGCAAAGGAGACATCGGCGTTTGAAGGACATCCTCCATTTCTCGCATGCGAACGGTTTTCCGGCATCGACGTACCGGACGATCTTCGCCGAGCTGGCAGACGACTACGAGCTGCGCTACATCGAGCGCATCGGTCACGACCGCCGTTACCCGGTAACGCGCGACTGGCCGCATCTCGTCGAGCAACTGCTCGACGACATTGGCAGCCGCTACGAGCGCCCGGTCTGGCTCGTCGGCCATTCGCTCGGCGGCTACCTGTCGCTGATGGCTGCGCTGAAGAAGCCGCACTGGGTGCGCGGCGTGGTGATGATCGATTCGCCGATCATCGCGGGATGGCGCGCCGGCGCATTGCGCGCGAGCCAGTGGGCGGGGCTCGACGAGCGGCTGTCGCCGGCGGCCGCGACGCGCAATCGGCGTACGCGCTGGGTGAGCCGCGACGAAGCCTGGCGGCATTTTCACGAGAAACCCGCGTTCGCGCGCTGGGACGAGCGGATGCTGTCCGACTACATCGACTACGGCATTCCGCAGGCGGGCGCCGACGGCGAACGCGTGCTCGCGTTCGACCGGCAGGTCGAATACCTGATCTACCGGACGCTGCCGCATACGCTCGGCCCGCGGCTCGCGCACGGCGCGCCGGTGCCGCTAGGCTTTCTCGCCGGCACGCGCTCGCGCGAAGTGCGGCAGGTCGGGCTCGATGCGACGCGTCGTGCGGCGCGCGGGCGCATCGAATGGCTCGAGGGCAGCCACCTGTTCCCGATGGAGCGGCCGATCGAGACGGCCCGCGCATTGCAGCGGATGCTGAGTTCGCTGAAGATGGCGGAGGGTGGCGTGCCGCGCGACAGTGCGGCGCTCGCGAAAAGCGCCTGACGCATCGGTCCGGTGCACCGCGCCGGCGTGCGCGGTTGCACCGACCGGCCGGCCGGTTCGCCCCGGCGCGCACGGTTGGCGCGGCACAGCGCGAAAGGGCAGGATCATCGCGTCAATTGCTGAGAGAAGGGCGGGCTTTACGGTATAATCCGTTTTTCCCGCGAGCATTCAGCGATGACCAAATATGTTTTCGTCACCGGCGGCGTAGTTTCTTCCCTCGGCAAGGGTATTGCCGCCGCCTCCCTCGCCGCGATCCTCGAATCGCGCGGTCTGAAAGTCACCCTCCTCAAACTCGATCCCTACATCAACGTCGACCCCGGCACGATGAGCCCGTTCCAGCACGGCGAAGTGTTCGTGACGGAAGACGGAGCGGAGACCGACCTCGACCTCGGCCACTATGAGCGCTTCATCAGCACGAAGATGCGCAAGGCCAACAACTTCACGACCGGCCAGATCTACGAATCGGTGATCCGCAAGGAACGCCGCGGCGACTATCTCGGCAAGACCGTGCAGGTGATTCCGCACATCACGAACGAAATCCAGGCGTTCATCGAGCGCGGGGCGGCATCTGCCACCTGCGGCGAGCCGGACGTCGCGATCGTCGAGATCGGCGGCACGGTCGGCGACATCGAGTCGCTGCCGTTCCTCGAGGCCGCGCGCCAGATGAGCCTGCGCCTCGGCCGCAACAGCGCGTGCTTCGTGCACCTGACGCTCGTGCCGTACGTCGCGACGGCCGGCGAGCTGAAGACGAAGCCGACCCAGCACAGCGTGCAGAAGCTGCGCGAGATCGGCATCCTGCCGCACGTGCTGCTGTGCCGTGCGGATCGCCGCATCCCCGACGACGAATCGAAGAAGATCTCGATGTTCTCGAACGTGCCGGAAGACGCCGTGATCTCGGTGTGGGACGCCGACAGCATCTACAAGATTCCGCAGATGCTGCACGACCAGGGCCTCGACCGGATCATCTGCGAAGAGCTGAAGCTGTCGCCGAAGGACGCCGACCTGAGCATGTGGTCGGCGCTCGTCGAGAAGCTGGAAAACCCGAAGCACGAAGTCACGATCGGCATGGTCGGCAAGTATGTCGACCTGACCGAGTCGTACAAGTCGCTGATCGAGGCGCTGCGCCACGCATCGCTGCACACGTCGACCAAGGTCAACATCGAGTACATCGACTCGGAAGAGATCGAGACGAACGGTGTCGATAGCCTGAAGCATCTCGACGCCGTGCTGGTGCCGGGCGGTTTCGGCCGTCGTGGCACGGAAGGCAAGATCGCGGCGATCCGCTACGCGCGCGAGTCGAAGGTGCCGTACCTCGGCATCTGCCTCGGCATGCAGCTTGCGGTGATCGAATTCGCACGCGACGTCGTCGGCCTGAAGCAGGCGAACAGCACGGAATTCGATCCGGATACGCCGGAACGCGTGGTCGCGCTGATTACCGAGTGGTACGACCGCGAAGGCAAGGTCGAGACGCGCACCGAGGAATCCGATCTCGGCGGCACGATGCGCCTTGGCTCGCAACGTTGCCCGATCAAGCCCGGCACGATGGCCGAAGAGATCTATGGCAAGGACGTGAACGAGCGTCACCGCCACCGTTATGAAGTCAATAACCGCTTCGTGCCCCAGCTCGAAGCCGGCGGCCTTATCATCAGCGCCCGTACCCCGAGCGAGGATCTGCCGGAAATGATGGAGCTGCCGCGTTCGATGCACCCGTGGTTCGTCGGCGTCCAGTTCCACCCGGAATTCACGTCCACGCCGCGTGACGGTCATCCCCTGTTCAAGTCGTTCGTCGAAGCCGCGCTCGCCAACAAGCAAGCGCGTGGAGTGCAAGCATGAAGCTGTGCGATTTCGAGGTCGGTCTCGACCAGCCTTTCTTCCTGATCGCGGGTACCTGCGTCGTCGAATCGGAGCAAATGACGATCGACACGGCGGGCCGCCTGAAGGAGATCTGCGAGAAGCTGAACGTTCCGTTCATCTACAAGTCGTCCTACGACAAGGCGAATCGCAGCTCGGGCAAGTCGTTTCGCGGTCTCGGAATGGACGAAGGGCTGCGAATCCTCGGCGAGGTGAAGCGTCAGCTCGGCCTGCCGGTGCTGACGGACGTGCATTCGATCGAAGAGATCGAGCAGGTCGCGTCGGTCGTCGACGTGCTGCAAACGCCCGCGTTCCTGTGCCGCCAGACCGACTTCATCCACGCGTGCGCGCGCTCGGGCAAGCCCGTCAACATCAAGAAGGGTCAGTTCCTCGCGCCGCACGACATGAAGAACGTGATCGACAAGGCGCGCGACGCGGCGCGTGAAGCCGGTCTGTCCGAAGACCGCTTCATGGCGTGCGAGCGTGGCGTCTCGTTCGGCTACAACAACCTTGTGTCCGACATGCGTTCGCTCGCGATCATGCGCGAGACGAACGCGCCGGTCGTGTTCGACGCGACCCACTCGGTGCAGCTGCCGGGCGGGCAGGGCACGAGCTCGGGCGGCCAGCGCGAATTCGTGCCGGTGCTCGCGCGTGCGGCGGTCGCGACAGGCGTCGCGGGCCTCTTCATGGAAACGCACCCGAATCCGGCCGAGGCGAAGTCGGACGGCCCGAACGCGGTGCCGCTGAACCGGATGGGTGCGCTGCTGGAGACGCTCGTCACGCTCGATCAGGCGGTGAAGCGCAATCCGTTCCTGGAAAACGATTTCAATTAAAGATCGAATGAACCTTGCGACGGCTTCGCGCGTCAGTAGCGAAAGCGGTTCAGGCGCGCGCGCCGTCGCAGTTTGAAGAATCCATCGTCATTCTCAGAGGAAACCCATGAGTGCAATCGTAGATATCATCGGCCGCGAGATTCTGGATTCGCGCGGCAACCCCACCGTCGAATGCGACGTGCTGCTCGAATCGGGCACGATGGGCCGCGCGGCGGTGCCGTCGGGCGCGTCCACCGGCTCGCGTGAAGCGATCGAACTGCGCGACGGCGAAGCCGGCCGCTACAACGGCAAGGGCGTGCTGAAGGCAGTCGAGCATATCAACACCGAAATCTCTGAAGCCATCATGGGCCTCGACGCGTCGGAACAGGCGTTCCTCGACAAGACGCTGCTCGAGCTGGACGGCACCGACAACAAGTCGCGCCTCGGCGCGAACGCGATGCTGGCCGTGTCGATGGCCGTCGCGAAGGCAGCCGCTGAAGAAGCCGGCCTGCCGCTGTACCGCTACTTCGGCGGCTCGGGCGCGATGCAGCTGCCCGTCCCGATGATGAACATCGTCAACGGCGGCGCGCACGCGAACAACAGCCTCGACATCCAGGAATTCATGATCGTCCCGGTGAGCCAGCCGACGTTCCGTGAAGCTCTGCGTTGCGGCGCGGAAGTGTTCCACGCACTGAAGAAGATCCTGAGCGACCGCGGCATGAGCACGGCAGTCGGCGACGAAGGCGGCTTCGCGCCGAACTTCGGCAGCAACGACGAGTGCCTGTCGACGATCCTGCAGGCGATCGAGAAGGCAGGCTACCGTGCGGGCGAAGACGTGCTGCTCGCGCTCGACTGCGCGGCATCCGAGTTCTACCACGATGGCAAGTACCAGCTCGCGGGCGAAGGCCTGCAACTGTCGTCGGCCGAATTCACCGACTACCTCGCGACGCTCGCCGACAAGTTCCCGATCGTGTCGATCGAGGACGGCATGCACGAAGGCGACTGGGACGGCTGGAAGCTGTTGACCGAGCGCCTCGGCAAGAAGGTGCAGCTCGTCGGTGACGACCTGTTCGTCACGAACACGCGCATCCTGAAGGAAGGCATCGAGAAGGGTATCGCGAACTCGATCCTCATCAAGATCAACCAGATCGGTACGCTGACCGAAACGTTCGCGGCAATCGAAATGGCGAAGCGCGCGGGCTACACGGCCGTGATCTCGCACCGCTCGGGCGAAACGGAAGATTCGACGATCGCGGACATCGCGGTCGGCTTGAACGCCGGTCAGATCAAGACGGGTTCGCTGTCGCGCAGCGACCGCATCTCGAAGTACAACCAGCTGCTGCGCATCGAGGAAGACCTCGGCGATATCGCGAGCTACCCGGGCAAATCGGCTTTCTATAACCTGCGCTAACGCGCTACTATCGGGTTCGTCATCTCGACGCCGCTCTGTGCATGTCGCGCGGAGCGGCGCTTCTTATATCTGCGTCTTCTACATGCGGCTTGTCACTGTCGTCCTGATTGCCTTGCTGGCGCTCATTCAGTACCCCCTATGGTGGGGACACGGCGGCTGGTTGCGGGTGCATGAATTGCGCCAGCAGCTCGGCGATCAACTGCAGAAGAACGCGGACGAGAAGCTGCGCAATGAGCGGATCGCGGGCGAAGTGCAGGATCTGCAGGGCGGTACCGCTGCCATCGAGGAGCGCGCGCGCTACGAGATGGGCATGGTGAAGGACGGCGAAGTATTCGTGCAGTTCGTGTCGCCGAATGCGCCGGCGGCGCCGCTGAACAACACGCCTTCGAGCATGTCGACGCGCGGTACCGTTTCCGCCGCGCCCGTGCGTGTCGTGCCGAACCCGCAGTCGATCGCGAAGCCGTCGCGGCATCATGGCGGCGAGAAGGGCAAGGCCGCGCATCACTGAGCGCGGGAGTCCGAACCATTGAAAAAGCGCGGGAAATGCCGCGCTTTTTTATTTCCTGCCAGTCGTCAATCGAATCGGTCGACGCGGATCACGCATCACCACCACCAGCCCGGGTAACCGTAGCCATATCCGATGCCGGTGCCCCACCGGTTTCCCCAACCGCCGCCGTAATAGCCGCCGTAGACGGTCACGGGGGGCGGCGAGTAATACGCCCACGCGCGCGCGGCGGCCTCCGCCGCCATCGCGTCGTTCTGCTCGCGCAGCACTTGCCGGTCGATCTCGTCGTAGCGTTTGCGCTCCGCACTCGACAGTGCGGGCGGCTGGCCGGCCGATGCGCCCGGTTCGGGCAGACGGCTCAGGATCGTCGACGAAGGCGGCTGCACCGCGCAGCCGGCGAGGGCCAGTGTGCCGGCTGCGACACTGGTCAGGACGAGGGTGCGGAACGGGCGATTCATGTGATTCTCCAGCAGCGCGCCGACAGCGGAAAGCGGTTTGTGCCGAAGGCGGGACCTCCGGCGCCTGGGCCGTGCGTGCGACGCTCGTGCGTCATTATGCACCCGCGCCGCGCATGGCCGGCACGGGCGCGCCGCTCACTCAGTGACGCTGATCGGTCGCGGGCGTGATGCCGGTCGCGAGTTCCGGCGCGGCGAACAGCTGCGCGACGTCGACGGGATCGAACTCGTAGCGCTGGTTACAGAACTCGCAGTGGATCTCGACGTGACCGCGCTCGACGATCACGCTGTCGACTTCGTCGCGCCCGAGCATGCGCAGCATCGCGCCGACCTTCTCGCGCGAGCACGAGCACTGGAAGCGCGTACCGGCCGGGTCGAAGTGCTGCACGTTTTCCTGCCAGAAGAGCCGACGGAACACGACTTCCGGTTCGACCTCGAGCAATTCCTTCGCGGACAGCGTGCCGCCGAGCGTGCAGACGCGCTCCCACGTGTCGGCGTCGGTCTCGGCGTTGCGCGGCACGATGCCGCCGTCGCCCGGCAGCTTCTGCAGCAGCATGCCGACCGCGCGGTCGCGATCGGCCGCGAGCCACAGCCGCGTGTCGAGCTGCTCCGAGTGATGCATGTAATGCTCGAGCACTTGCGACACCGATTCGAGCGGACCGTCGACGCCGTTCAGCGGCACGATGCCCTGGTACGGCTGCTGGCCCGGCAGCTTCTCGGCCGGGTCGAGCGTGATCACGCATCGGCCGTGGCCGCTCGCGTTGACAAGCGACGCGAAGTGCGTGTCGTCGCCGATCGTCTGCGCGACGTCGCCGGCGAACTTGGCCGTGGCGCGCATCGACAGGTCCGAGCCGCACTGGACGACCAGCATCTGGACCGGCCCGTCGCCGAAGATCTGCATGATCAGGGTGCCGTGAAATTTCAGGTTCGCGGACAGCAGCGCACACGCAGCCATCATCTCGCCGAGCACCGTGCGCACCGGGGCAGGGTAGTCACGGCGGGAAAGCACCTCTTGCCACGTGTTGCGCAGCGACACGATCTCGCCGCGCACGGGTGCCGAATTGAACATGAATTTCTGTAACTGGTCGCTCACTCTTCTTCCTTGAAATCCGCGCGAATCAGCCGATCCGCACGAGTTGCTCCTTGAAATGCGCGCGTCGTTCGACGTACGTCTTCGCATTTGCGCGCAGCCGCGCGATGTCGTCTGCCGACAGCTCGCGCACGACTTTCGCCGGGGCGCCGAGAATCAGCGAGTTGTCCGGGAACGTCTTGCCTTCTGTCACGACCGCGCCGGCACCAACCAGACAGTTGCGGCCGATGACCGCTCCATTCAAGACCACCGCCTGAATCCCGATCAGCGAACCTTCCCCGATCGTGCATCCGTGCAGCATCGCCTGGTGCCCGATCGTCACGTTTTCGGCAATCGTCAGAGGAAATCCGGGGTCCGTATGCAGGACCGCGCCTTCCTGGACGTTGCTGCCGGCACCGACCGAGATCGTCTCGTTGTCGCCGCGAATCGTCGCACCGAACCATACGCTCGCGTTTTCCTCGAGCACGACCTTGCCGATGATGGCCGCCGTATCGGCGACGAATACGCTTTCGTGGATCGTCGGGGCCGTCTCGCCCAGTTTGTAGATCGTCACGGAGTCTCCTGGTCTCTTCGATGATGGGCGCCGGTAGAATGGCGCGTCTGGCGTGCCGGGCGCATTGCGTGACGGCACAAACGTACATTGTAAACCGTCGCGTGCATGCGCACTGGCGGTGCCCGGTTTGATGAACATGGAGCCTTCTTCTTTCATGGCTGCGCCACACTGCGTGCGCCGCGCCGCGCTGGACGCCCTGCGGATGTCCGAGCCGGCCGCGAAGGCCGCTCGGGTCCGCGCGCTGCATGACGCGCTGCTGGCCGGGCAGGCCACGATCGCACCGACGCTCGATCTGGACGAACCGACCGACCTGCCCGGCCGTCCGGCGCGCCCGCCGCTCGTCGAGCCGCGCGAGCTCGAGCGCCGCAGCATGCGCTCGCCCGCGGGGCGCGCGGTGCTGCTGCACGCCCTCGCGCATATCGAATTCAACGCGATCAACCTCGCGCTCGACGCCGTGTGGCGCTTCGCCGGGATGCCCGACGCATTCTATGCGGACTGGCTGAAGGTCGCGGCCGAGGAGGCTCATCACTTCACGCTGTTGTCCGGGCGGCTCGCCGAGTTCGGGCATGCGTACGGGGATTTTCCCGCGCACAACGGGCTGTGGGAGATGTGCGAGCGGACCAAGGCCGATCCGCTGGCGCGGATGGCGCTCGTGCCGCGCACGCTCGAGGCGCGCGGACTCGACGCGTCGCCGCCGATCCGGGCGCGGCTCGTGCAGGCGGGCGACGATGCGTCCGCGGCGATCCTCGACGTGATCCTGCGCGACGAGATCGGCCACGTCGCGATCGGGAATCGCTGGTTCCGGTACCTGTGCGAC
The DNA here is from genome assembly GCF_052372875.1 of Burkholderia sp. PR2. Taxonomy (NCBI): domain Bacteria; kingdom Pseudomonadati; phylum Pseudomonadota; class Betaproteobacteria; order Burkholderiales; family Burkholderiaceae; genus Burkholderia; species Burkholderia sp. PR2. Next base: position 2,192,277 of record NZ_JBQRWH010000004.1, on the reverse strand, counting down.
GAGGCCGGCCGCGATCCGGTGCCGGCCTACCGCGAGCTCGCCGAGCAGTACCATGCGCCGCGGCTGCGCGGCCCGTTCAATTTCGACGCGCGCCGCACCGCGGGATTCGAGCAGGCGGAGCTGGACGAGCTCGCCGCGCAGGACGCGGCGGACGGCAACGCGGCGGGCTAGCACGTCCGGGCGCCGCCGGCTCCCGGCGGGCGGGCGAAGGCTGTCGCTGCGTCAGCCTCGCTCAGCGTCCGGCGGCATGTCCGCGGCGTCCGACAGGCCGATTCCGCGCGCCGTCGCTAGAGAGCTGCCTCGACTGCCAGGCGCCGGAATGGAGGCGTCATCGCTATAATCGAACGATCATTCTTTTTTGGCGGCTGCAATGAGTGCCTCGAGTTCTGTTTCCGATTTCGTCACGGTGCGCGGCGTCAAGCTGCATGTGCGGCGCTGGGGCCGGCCCGATGCGCCGACGCTGTTCATGCTGCATGGCTGGATGGACGTCGCGGCATCGTTCCAGTTCGTCGTCGACGCGCTCGCGGGCGACTGGCAGGTGATCGCGCCGGATGCACGCGGCTTCGGCCTGTCCGACTGGCCGGTCGCGAGGCAGGGCGGCGGTCATTACTGGTTCCACGAGTACCTGGGCGACCTCGATGCGCTCGTCGATCACTATGCACCCACCGGCGAAGTCAATCTGGTCGGGCACAGCATGGGGGCCAACGTCGTGTGCCTGTACGCGGGCGCGCGCCCGGAGCGCGTGCGGCGCGTGGTCGACCTCGAAGGGTTCGGGCTCGCCCCCGCGCGGGCCGAGCAGGCGCCGCGCCGGCTGCGCGGCTGGCTCGACGAGCTGCGCGAGCCGCCGGTGTTGCGCCCGTATGCGTCGCTCGACGACGTGGCGGCCCGGCTGATCAAGACCAATCCGCGGCTCGATCCGCACCGCGCCGCGTTCCTCGCCGCGCACTGGTCGAAGCGTGGCGATGACGGCCTCTACCACCTGCTGGCGGACCCCGCGCACAAGATGGCGGGCCCGCAGCTGTACCGGCTCGACGAGGTGATGGCCGTCTGGAAGCAGGTGCGCGCGAAGGTGCTGCACGTCGAGGCCGTCAATTCGCCGACGCTCGCGTATCTCGCCGGCGACATCCCGCTGCCGGAGTTCAAGGCGCGCTTCGGCGCGTTCCCCGACTGGCGCGAAAAGCTCGTCGAGGATGCCGGCCACATGGTTCATCACGACCAGCCGGAGCAGATCGCGGCGCTGATCGAGGCGTTCTGCGCGTAGGCGTGTGGCGGCGGCGGGGCAGGCGGGCGGCGCAATTGCCGCATTGCAGTAGAATGAAGCTTCACCTGCCATATCGACAATGAACGCTGATCTCCACTGCCATTCGAATGTTTCCGACGGGTTGCTGTCGCCTGCCGACGTCGCGCGCCGCGCCCATGCCGGCGGCGTGACCCTGTGGGCGCTGACCGACCACGACGAGATCGGCGGCCAGGCGGCGGCACGCAGCGAGGCGGAGGCGCTGGGGATGCGCTACCTGAGCGGCGTCGAGATTTCGGTCACGTGGGCGTCGCGCACCGTGCACATCGTCGGGCTGAACATCGATCCGTCGAACCCGACGCTCGTCGACGGCCTCTACCGCACGCGCCACGGCCGCGCCGCGCGTGCGCGGGCGATTGCCGCGCAGCTCGAGACGCTCGGCATTCCCGGCGCGTACGAAGGCGCGCTGAAGTACGTATCGAATCCCGACCTGATCTCGCGCACCCACTTCGCGCGCTTCCTGGTCGAGAACGGCCATGCCGAATCGACCTCCGATGTGTTCGACCGCCTGCTCGGCGACGGCAAGCCCGGGTTCGTCCCGCACCGCTGGGCGACGTTGTCCGACGCCGTTGCATGGATTCGCGCGGCGGGCGGCGAGGCCGTGGTCGCGCACCCGGGCCGCTACCGCTATACGCCGGTCGAATTCGATGCGTTTTTCGGTGAATTCATCGATCTCGGCGGCCGCGCGATCGAGGTCATTACGGGCAGCCACACCCCCGACCAGTACCGCGAATACGCAGACGTCGCGCGCCGCTTCGGCTTCGAGGTGTCGCGCGGCTCGGATTTCCATGCGCCGGGCGAGGGTCGCATCGAGCTCGGCAGCCTGCCGCCTTTGCCGCCCGACCTGAAACCGCTCTGGGAGCGCTGGCTCTGACGTACCGCGGCCGCTTGCCGCTGGCGCTGCCGCCGAGGCGCGCATCCGACTTCTCCCTCTTTACGTGTCCCCATGTCCCAGTTCTTCAGGATTCATCCGGATAATCCGCAGCCGCGCCTGATCAAGCAGGCCGCGGACATCGTCAGCAAGGGCGGCGTGATCGCGATGCCGACCGATTCGAGCTACGCGCTCGCGTGCCACCTCGATGACAAGGATGCAGTCGAGCGCGTGCGCCGCATCCGCGGCCTCGACGAGAAGCAGCACCTGTCGCTGCTCGTGCGCGACCTGTCGGAACTGGCCAACTTCGCGATGGTGGACAATCGTCAGTACCGGCAGATCAAGTCGGTGACGCCGGGCCCGTACGTGTTCATCCTGCAGGCGACGAAGGAAGTGCCGCGTCGTCTGTCGCACCCGTCGCGCAAGACGATCGGGCTGCGCGTGCCCGATCACGCGATTACGCTCGCGCTGCTCGAATCGCTCGGCCAGCCGCTGCTTGGCACGACGCTGATCCTGCCGCCGGACGACGAGCCGCTGAACGATCCCGACGATATCCGCGCGCGGCTCGAGAAGCAGGTCGATCTCGTGATCGACGGTGGTGCGTGTCCGCGCGAACCGTCGACGGTGATCGACCTGACGGGCGACGAGCCGCAGCTCGTGCGTGCCGGGCGCGGTGCGCTCGAACCGTTCGGGCTTTCGGCCGCGTAAGCGCCATTCATTTTTGCGCGAGTGCGCTTGTTACAATAACGCGATATGGACGCTTCCCTGATACAGACCATCGCCGTCTACGCGCTGCCCGTGATCTTCGCGATCACGTTGCACGAGGCTGCGCACGGCTATGCCGCGCGCCTGCTCGGCGACAACACCGCCTACATGATGGGGCGCGTGTCGTTCAACCCGATGCGCCACATCGATCCGCTCGGCACGATCGCGATCCCGCTCGCGATGTATTTCCTGACGGGCGGCGCGTTCCTGTTTGGCTATGCGAAACCGGTGCCGGTATCGTTCGGCAACCTGCGCGATCCGCGCTGGGGCAGCCTATGGGTGTCGCTGGCTGGCCCGGCCTGCAACTTCGTGCAGGCACTGATCTGGGGCGTGCTGACCATCGTACTGCCCGCTGCCGGCATCGACGAGCCGTTCTTCACGCGGATGGCCTACGCAGGCGTCAGCGCGAACCTGGTGCTCGGCGTGCTGAACCTGTTTCCGCTGCCGCCGCTCGACGGCGGCCGCATCCTGGCGGCGCTGCTGCCGCCGAAGCAATCGATCGCGCTGTCGCGAATCGAGCCGTACGGTTTCATCATCGTCCTCGTGCTGGTCTCGACGGGCGTGCTGACGAACTTCTGGCTGCGGCCGCTCGTGAATGCCGCGGCCGGCGTGCTGAGCGCCATCCTGTCTCCCTTCGCCTCGCTTTTCTAACGACAATCATGTTCCCAGATCGTATTTTCTCCGGCATGCGACCCACCGGGTCGCTGCACCTCGGCCACTACCACGGCGTGCTGAAAAACTGGGTGAAGCTGCAGTCCGAGTACCCGTGCTTCTTCTGCGTGGTTGACTGGCATGCGCTGACGACGCACTACGAAACACCCGAGGTCATCGAGAAGAACGTGTGGGACGTGCTGATCGACTGGCTCGCGTCCGGTATCGATCCGGCGCAGGCGACGCTGTTCATCCAGAGCAAGGTGCCCGAACATGCGGAACTCGCGTTGCTGCTCGGCATGAGCACGCCGCTCGGCTGGCTCGAACGCGTGCCGACCTACAAGGAGCAGATGGAGAAGCTGAAGGACAAGGACCTGTCGACCTACGGCTTCCTCGGCTACCCGGTGCTGATGGCGGCCGACATCCTGCTGTACCGCGGCTCGCTCGTGCCGGTCGGCGAGGACCAGGTGCCGCACGTCGAGATGACGCGCGAGATCGCGCGCCGCTTCAACTACTTGTACGGCCGCGAGCCGGGCTTCGAGGAGAAGGCGCTCGAAGCCGCGAAGAAGCTCGGCGGCAAGCGCGCGAAGCTTTATCACGAGCTGCGCAACGCGTACCAGCAGGAAGGCGACGACGAGGCGCTCGAACAGGCGCGCGCGATGCTGCAGGAATCGCAGAGCCTGTCGATGAGCGACCGCGAGCGCCTGTTCGGCTATCTCGAAGGCGCGCGCAAGATCATCCTGGTCGAGCCGCAGGCGCTTTTGACCGAAGCGTCCCGGATGCCGGGCCTCGACGGCCAGAAGATGTCGAAGTCGTACGGCAATACGATCGGCCTGCGCGAGGACGCCGAGACGATCACGAAGAAGGTCCGCACGATGCCGACCGATCCGGCACGCGTGCGCCGCACCGATCCGGGCGATCCGGACAAGTGCCCGGTGTGGCAGCTGCATCAGGTCTATACGGACGAAACGACGCACCAGTGGGTGCAGAGCGGCTGCCGCTCGGCGGGCATCGGCTGCCTCGACTGCAAGCAGCCGGTCGTCGAAGGGATCCTGCGCGAACAGCAGCCGATGCTCGAGCGCGCACAGAAGTACATGGACGATCCGTCGCTGCTGCGCGCGATCGTCGCGGACGGCTGCGACAAGGCGCGCAAGCACGCGGTCGAGACGATGCGCGACGTGCGCGAGGCGATGGGCCTGTCGTACACCTGACCTGACGGCATGCGCGAACCTGTCATTGCCGCCGCGGGCGGCCACGTGGCCCAGACCGAACCGTCGCGCTGGGTCGCCCGCTGGTCGCGGCTCGTCCCGGCGAGCGGCACGGTGCTCGACGTCGCCGCGGGCGGTGGTCGCCATGCACGCTGGTTTGCGTCGCACGGGCATCCAGTCGTCGCGCTCGACCGCGATGCGGCCGCGCTGGCCGCTTTGCGCGCGATTCCTGGTGTCGATGTGCGCGACGCCGATCTCGAGGGCGCGCCCTGGCCGCTGCCGGCCGGTGCGTCGTTCGCGGCGGTGATCGTCACCCATTATCTGCATCGCCCGCTCTGGCCCCGACTGCTCGATGCGGTGGCGCCGGGCGGCGTGCTGATCTACGAAACCTTCGCGCAAGGAAACGAAACGGTCGGCAAGCCGTCCAATCCTGCGTTCCTGCTCGCCCCGGGCGAGTTGCTGGACGCGGTGCGTGGCCGCCTGCGGGTGGTTGCGTACGAGGACGGATTCGTCGCCGCGCCGCGCGAGGCGTTCGTGCAGCGCATCTGCGCGGTACGCGAGGGCGCGACCCCGACAGCGGGGGCGGGAATTCCACGTTACGAACTGCCCGGCTAATCCGCTACAATCTCAACGTTTACCGGTACAACAATCAATCGCGTTTCATGGCTAACGGCACCCAAGACGGCATTCAAATCCGCGGCAGCATCCCCGCGATCGTCACCCCGATGCTCGAAGACGGCAGTCTTGACCTGCCGGCGTTTCGCAAACTGATCGACTGGCACATCGCGGAAGGCACCGACGCACTCGTCGTGGTCGGCACGAGCGGCGAGTCGGCAACGCTCAACGTCGAAGAGCACATCCTGATGATCCGCACGGCGGTCGAGCATGCGGCGAAGCGCATCCCGATCATCGCGGGCGCGGGCGGCAACTCGACCGCCGAAGCGATCGAACTGACGAAGCATGCGAAGGCCGTCGGCGCCGACGCGACGCTGCAGGTCGTGCCGTACTACAACAAGCCGACGCAGGAAGGGATGTACCGGCACTTCAAGGCGATCGCCGAGGCGGTCGACCTGCCGGTGATTCTGTACAACGTGCCCGGCCGTACGGTCGCGGACATGGCGCACGAGACGACGCTGCGCCTCGCGCAGGTGCCGGGCGTCATCGGTTTGAAGGACGCGACCGGCAACATCGATCGCGCCGCGCACCTGATCAAGGCCGCGCCGAAGCATTTCGCGATCTACAGCGGCGACGATCCGACCGCGATCGCGCTGATGCTGCTCGGCGGCCACGGCAACATCTCGGTGACGGCGAACGTCGCGCCGCGCGCGATGAGCGACCTGTGCCGCGCGGCGCTGGCCGGCGACGTCGCAACGGCGCGCGAGCTGCACATGAAGCTGCTGTCGCTGCACAAGAACCTGTTTGTCGAGGCGAACCCGATTCCGGTGAAGTGGGCGCTGCAGGCGATGGGCAAGATGCAGGGCGGCATCCGCCTGCCGCTCACGCCGCTCGACGAGCGCTGTCACGACGTCGTGCGTTCGGCCCTCGTCGAGGCCGGCGTCCTCTGATGCTCAGGCGGCCGCGTCCTGCGGCCGCCGGCTCGACCCCTCATCAACCCGCACCGGCCGGCTCCGTCCGGCGCCGCTCCTGACGAGCGTTCTAGCAAGACGAAGGATTTCATGAAACGTTTCGCCTTTTCCTCTCGCGCCATCCAGGTTTCGGTGGTGGCGCTGGCGCTGGGCGCGCTCGCCGGCTGCGATACGCTGAACGATTATCTGGCTCCAGACCGGGTCAACTACAAGAACACGGGTTCGGCGCCGCCGCTCGCGGTGCCGAGCGACCTGAAGCCGGTGCCGACGACCCAGCAGTTCGTCGCGCCGCCGAGCAACGCTGGTCTCGGCACGCTGCCGCCGCGGGCGACGACGGCCGCCGGCAACGCGACCGACGGTGTCCCGAGCGCGCAGGATCCGCTCGGCATGCATATCGAGCGCGACGGCGACCGCCGCTGGCTCGTCGTGGACGGGCGCACGCCCGAGCAGCTGTGGCCGATCCTGAAGGAATTCTGGCAGGAGAATGGGTTTTCGCTGAAGACCGACGCGCCGTCGACCGGCATCATGGCCACCGACTGGGCCGAGAACCGCGCGAACATTCCCGATGACTGGTTCCGCCGCACGATCGGCAAGGTCATCGACTTCGCGTACTCGTCGGGCACGCGCGACCGTTTCCGCACGCTCGTGAACCGCACGCCGGACGGCAACACCGACATCTCGATCACGCACAGCGCGATGGAGGAAATGATGGTCGGCCCGCAGGGCGGCACGTCGTCGCGCTGGGAAGAGCGTCCGCGCAATCCGGTGCTCGAGGCTGTGTTCCTGACGAAGCTGATGCAGAAGTTCGGCCTGAGCGACGCGCAGGCGAAGCAACTGCTGACCGATGCGCGTCCCGCGACGGCGCCGGCGCAGGTGAGCGATACGAGCAGCGGTGCCGCGACGCTGCAACTGGCGGAATCGTTCGACCGTGCGTGGCTGCGCGTCGGTCTCGCGCTCGACCGCACCAACTTCGCGGTCGACAATCGCGACCGCGAGAAGGGCCTGTACACGGTCCGTTACGCGAACACGATGGAAGAGCTCAAGCGCGACGGGCTGTTCGGCAAGCTGTTCTACGGCGGCCCGTCGGCGGCCAAGCCGGGCAAGGAATACCTGGTCAATGTGCGCGCGCAGGGCAGTGGCGGCACGCAGGTCGCGGTGGTCGACGCGACCGGCAAGGTCGACAACTCGTCGGACGCGCAGCGGATCATTTCGCTGCTGCACGCCCAGTTGAACTGATCGCGTGCGCTTCGCCAGCCTCGGTAGCGGCAGCGAAGGCAACGCGCTGGTCGTCGAGGTCGCGAGCGGCACGACGACCACCCGCGTGCTGCTCGACTGCGGTTTTTCAGCGAAGGAGGTCGAGCGCCGCCTCGGCCGCCTGAATCTCGGCATCGACGATCTCGATGCGATCCTCATCACCCACGAACACAGTGACCACGTCGGTAGCGCGCTGACGCTCGCGCGGCGCGGGTCGCTGCCGCTCTACATGAGCTGGGGCACGGCACGCGCGGTGGGCGCGGACGAAGCCGATGTCGATCTCCACGTGTTGTGGGGCGACGAGACAGCCGCGATTCGCGATCTGGCCGTGATGCCATATACGGTGCCCCATGACGCGCGGGAACCGCTCCAGTTCGTCTTCATGGACGGTTGCCGCCGGCTCGGCGTGCTGACCGACGTCGGGATGGCCACGCCGCATATCACGGCCGTTCTGAGCGGTTGTGACGCGCTGGTGCTCGAATCCAACCACGATACCGAGATGCTCGCCGGGAGCCGCTATCCGCAGTCGCTGAAGGCGCGGATCGGTGGCAATCACGGCCACCTGAGCAACGCCGCCGCCGCGGGCATCCTCGCATCGCTCGAACGCAGCCGCCTCCAGCACCTCGTCGCGGCGCACCTGAGCCAGCAGAACAACCGGCCCGAGCTGGCCCGCCAGGCATTGGCCGGCGTGCTGGGAACGGACGGGGAGGAAGTGGTCGTGGCCACGCAGGACGCGGGCTTCGACTGGCTGACGCTCGGCTGAGCAGGCGAAGGATCGGACGTCCGGGACGGCTCTTGGCCGGTCCTGCCGCCGGATACGATGCGCGCAACCGACAGACGTAAAAAAACCGGCCCGAAGGGCCGGTTTTTTTTCAGCTGATGCTGAGGCTTACTGGCTTGCGCCCGAAGCCGGAGCAGCCGTCGCTGCCGAAGCAGCCGACGCCACAGCAGCAGCTGCGTCGCTCGCAGCAGCCGTAGCCGACGAAGCAGCAGCAGCTGCGTCGCTCGCAGCACCAGCAACTGCCGAAGCAGCCGACGAAGCAGCAGCCGATGCGTCGCTAGCAGCCGACGAAGCAGCTTGATCAGCGCTCTTGTTGCAAGCAGCCAGTGCAACAGCAGCCAACAGGGAAGCTACGAGGAGGGATTTCTTCATGATCACGTCCTTTTATGGTTAAAGGTAAGCAACAGCGCGAAACAATACCGGTAATGTGCTCCAACACCGACCTGGGCCGCTGGTGGAGACGCACTTCTAGAGCGTGAATCTTCCCTACGGCTTGGGCGGAAATTATATGCACTTTCCTATCGACCGTCGACAAATGCGGGGTCAATACGTTGTCTTTCCCATACAGAATTTGATCTGCACGGGCATACGGGGCGGCTCACTAAATCCGGTTTCCGACCCGTATCCAGCCCGCACAATACCACTCGTGCAGCAAGGCTGTCATTGAGGGAACCCGGGATAGTGTTACAAACCGTTTCGCCTCCATGTGGCGCAGATTGGCCAGTTCGGGCAGCCATTCGCCGGCGTGCTCGAGCGGTTCTTCCTCGCCATTAATGAAGTACGAGCGCGCGTTATACATCAATGCGGCCCGTCTGTCGAGATACACGCCCCGGCGCGACGCCTGCGCGACGAACGCGGCCTCGGACAGCGGGCGCGCCGGCGGCTCGAATACGACGTTCGATTTGGGTTCGCTCAGGTAGCAACCGAGGAATTCGGCGACGTCACGCTTGCGCCAGCGGATCGCATCGACGATCTCGGCGACGCGCTCGACCATCGCCGGCGGCAGTTGCGCCGGGGTGTCGACCGCCGGCTGCTTCGGGTCGCGGTAAAGCGCGTCGCCACGCTCGTCGCGCAGGCCGCCGCGCTCCGCGAGGTAATACAGGAATTGCGCGCCCAGCTCCCCGGCGGACGGCGCCCGAAAGCCGATCGAGCAGGTCATGCATTCGCCTTCGGCCACGCCGTCGTGCGCGATGTGCGGCGGCAGGTACAGCATGTCGCCCGGCTCCAGCACCCACTCGTCGCTCGGCTCAAAATGCTCGAGGATCTTCAACGGGACGTCCGGCTGCAGCGACAGGTCCTTCTGCGCACCGATGCGCCAACGGCGCCGGCCCTCGACCTGTAGCAGGAATACGTCGTACGAGTCGAAGTGCGGGCCGACGCCGCCTCCGTCGGTCGCGTACGAAATCATCAGGTCGTCGAGGCGTGCGTCCGGGATGAAGCGGAAGCGGTCGAGCAGCGCGCGTGCCGCGTCCACGTGCAGGTCGAGCCCCTGCACGAGCAAGGACCAGGACTTTCGCGAAACGGCAGGCAGCGCGCCCGGCTCGAAGGGACCGTGGGCCAGTTGCCACTTGTTACGAAAATGGGTGATCAGTCGCGATTCGGCGTCATAGTCGGCTGCCAGCTCGAACAGTGCGTCGCGCGTCACCGGCGGCTTCACGCCGGGGACCGCCTGGCGGATCAGCAGCGGCTTCTTCTGCCAGTAGCGGCGCATGAATTGCGCCGGCGAGAGGCCGCCGAGCAGCGGTGTGGGAAGATCGGAAGGCGGCGCGCCGAGCGGGGCGGCAGCGGCATCCCGCGGTTCGGCTTGAGACCGGTTGCGCATCGTATAATGAGACTTGTATTTGGGAGAATTGGATGAAAATCGCAAAAAACACCGTCGTGTCGGTCGCTTACAAGCTGTCGGATGCGCAAGGCAATCTGATCGAGGAAAGCGACGAGCCGATGGTTTATCTGCACGGCGGCTATGATGGCACGTTCCCCAAGATCGAGGAACAGCTCGACGGCCAGGAGCCCGGTTACCAGGCGCAGGTTCAGCTCGAGCCGCAGGACGCGTTCGGCGACTACGATCCCGAACTCGTGAAGATCGAGCCGCGCGATCGTTTTCCCGAGCCGATCGAAGTGGGCATGCAGTTCGAAGGCACGCCGGAAGACGGCGACGAGGAAGTGGATTCGCTGATCTACACGGTCACGGACATCGCCGAGGACAAGGTCGTGCTCGACGGCAACCACCCGCTTGCGGGCATGGCGCTGCGATTCGCACTGACGGTCAAGGACGTTCGCGAAGCGACCGAAGACGAGATCGAGCATGAGCACGCGCATGGCGCGGAAGGCCTCGAAATCGTCGACGAGGACGAAGACGAGGACGAGGAAGGCGACGCACCGTCAGGGCGTACCCTGCACTGAGCTGGCAGGCAGGCCGGGCGCCGGCCCTGAAGCAGGGCGCGGCGCGGGCCACGAAGCGCCGTCCGGTGTCGTGCCGTCGCCTTGAAGCGGCGGCGCGACCGACGACGAGTCGGGCAATGCCGGCAAGGCCGGGATCTCCGGCATCTGCGGCAGCGGGACGTTATCGCGCGGCACGACCGGCAGCGCGGGCGGGGTCGGCAGATTCTTCGGGACGTCCTGCACGCTCACGTTGAAGATCGTCTGCCGTGCCGGTGACACGTTGACCTTCACCCACTGATTCGCCGGATGACGCGGTCCGATCGCGACACGCGTCACATTTCCCACCAGCACGCCGTCGTCCGCATGCAGCGGGCGATCGATCAGGAAGCCGTTCGCAAGCGGCTCGCTGCTCGCGTGCACCACCAGGATCGGGCCGCGGAATACCGCCGCCGCCTTCACCAGTGTTCGTTTCAGTTCACGAAAACCGTCGCGGACGCGCGGCCGGTTGAAACGCAACCACGCAAAGCGTTCGGCACGCTCATAGCGATCGAACTGCGGATCGCCTTCGAAAATCACCACGATCGCGCGCGCTTCGTGCCGCTTCGCATATTCGGCCGCGTGGTCGATCCAGAAGCCGTTCGCGATGATGCGGTCCTCGAATTCGCCGTTCCGCCCGCCGGCCGTCAGATAGTGGTTGTTCGGTGCCGGTGCGTTCAGCGCGACGTAGACGACATCGTCATGCAGCCAGCGCGCGTTTTCGCGATAGGGCCGGAACCGGGCGACCTCACTTTCGCGCGTGATCTGCAGCGCGCCGGGGTCGGGCAGCGCCGCGTCGGCCAGCAGCGTCTGACGCAGGAAGTCCAGACGTTCGACCGGGTCGTAGTTGCCGCCGGCCGCCGTGTTGCACGTTACCCAGTCGTCGTGGCCGGGAAGGAACACGAGTGGCACGCGAGATGCGTCGAGGATCGCGCCGCGCTGCGTATACAGCGAGTCGCGGCACGCTTCCTTCGCGCCCTTGATGTTGCCCGCATAGACGACGAAGGCCAGATTGCGCTCGCGCGCGATCGATTCGAACAGCCGTTGCGCGGCTGGCTCGTCGGCCGGCGTATCGATGACGCCCGACACGACCGCGAACGAGTAGGGGGCGGCGGCACGTTTGGGCGGCGCGGCCAGCGCGCCGGCCTGCGCCAGCGCGAGCACCGCCGCGGCCAGCGCCGCCGTGGCGCGGGCCGGCCAACCCGACGGGGTGCGCTTATGCGTGCCCGTCGGCATCGTGCGAGCGGACGAGCGTGCGCAGTTCGTACAGCAGGTCGAGCGCGTCGCGCGGCTTGAGGTCGTCGGGATCGATGTCGCGCAGCCTTTCGAGTGCCGGATGCGGGATGTTGGACGGTGGAGGCGCATCCGCGCATTCGAGTTCGTCGGTCACGGCGGGCGGCGCGCTGAACAGGTCGAGCTGCGGCGTATGCTGCGTGGCCGACTGTTGTTCGAGATACGCGAGATGCTTGCGCGCGGCGCGGATCACCGGTGCCGGCACGCCCGCGAGTTGTGCAACCTGCAGCCCGTAGCTCTGGTTCGCCGGGCCTTCGTTGACCGCGTGCAGGAACACGATGCCGTGACCGTGCTCCACGGCCGACAGGTGGACGTTGGCCGCTTGGGGGAATTCGGCGGGCAGTTGCGTCAACTCGAAGTAATGCGTCGCGAACAGCGTGTAGCAGCCGTTTTGCGCCAGCAGATGACGCGCGATGGCCCATGCGAGCGCGAGGCCGTCGAACGTCGACGTGCCGCGGCCGATTTCGTCCATCAGCACGAGGCTCTGCGGTGTCGCGTCGTTCAGGATCGCAGCCGCTTCGGTCATCTCGACCATGAAGGTCGAGCGGCCGCCGGCGAGGTCGTCGGCCGCGCCGATTCGCGTGAATATCCGGTCGATCGGGCCGAAGCAGGCCGACTTCGCCGGCACGTAGCTGCCGACGTATGCCATCAGCGCGATCAGCGCCGTCTGCCGCATGAAGGTCGACTTACCGCCCATGTTCGGGCCGGTGATCAGCAGCAGTTTGCGCTCGGCGCCGAACCGGCAGTCGTTCGCGATGAACTGCTCGACCTGCGCTTCGACGACGGGGTGACGCCCCTGTTCGATTTCGATGCCGATTTCGTCGGTGAAGGCGGGTGCGACCCAGTCGAGCGTGCGGGCGCGCTCGGCGAACGCGGCGAGCACGTCGAGCTCCGCGAGCGCCGACGCGACGCGCTGACACTCGGCAATGAACGGCAGCAGAGCCTGCAGTACGCCGTCGTACAGCGCGCGCTCGCGGGCCAGCGCGCGTTCCTGCGCGGACAGCGCCTTGTCCTCGAAAGTCTTCAGTTCGGGCGTGATGTAGCGCTCGGCATTCTTCAGCGTCTGGCGGCGGCGATAGTCGTCGGGCACCTTGTCGGTCTGGCCGCGCGTGACCTCGATGTAGAAGCCGTGCACCTTGTTGTATTCGACGCGCAGGTTCGCGATGCCCGTGCGGGTACGCTCACGCGCCTCGAGATCGATCAGGAACTGCCCGCAGTTCTCGGAGATGTCGCGCAGCTCGTCGAGCTCCGCATCGTAGCCGCGCGCGATCACGCCGCCGTCGCGCACCATTGCGGCAGGCTCTGGGGCGATCGCGCTCGTCAGCAGGTCGAGACATTCGGCGGGCGGCTCGAGCGCCGCGTCGATGCGCGTGAGCGCATCCGCGTTCGCGACGATCGCGCCGATGCGTTCGCGCAGCGCGGGCAGCGCGGCGAACGTGTCGCGCAGGCTCGACAGATCGCGCGGGCGCGCGGACATCAGCGCGAGACGCCCGGTGATCCGTTCGACGTCCGCAATCTGGCGCAGTGCGGTTCGCAGGGCGTCGAGGCTCGCGTTCACGGGCGCTTCGAGCAGTGCGCCGATCGCTTGCTGGCGTGACTGTGCGGCGACGGACGCGCGCGTCGGGTGATGCAGCCAGTGACGCAGCAGGCGGCTGCCCATCGTCGTGCAGCATGTGTCGAGCAGCGAGTACAGCGTTGGCGATTCGGTGCCGCGCAGCGTTTCGGTCAGTTCGAGGTTGCGGCGCGTTGCCGGATCGAGCCCGATGTATTCGGTTTCGTTCTCGACCTTCAGGCTGCGCACGTGACGCAGCTGCTGACCCTGCGTGGCGGCCGCGTACAGCAGCAGTGCGCCGGCAGCTCCGCATGCGCTCGTCAGCGAATGCGCGCCGAAGCCGTCGAGGCCCGCGACGTCGAGCTGGTCGCACAGGCGCTGCGTGCCCGACGCGATATCGAAATGCCATGCCGGCACGCGCTTGATCGCACCGGCGCCGGCGGGCACGGCGTCGGTCGTGCCGTCCGCCGTGAGGATCTCGGCCGGCCGGATGCGTTCGAGCGCGGCGCCGAGCTGCTCGGGTTCGATTTCGGCGAGCCGTAGCGCGCCGCTTGCGAGGTTCAGCCACGCGAGGCCGATGTTGACCGCCACGCCACGCTTGTTGTGGCCCGCGCACATCGCGAGCAGGTAGACGTCGTTCTTGTCGGACAGCAGCGCCGCGTCGGTCAGCGTGCCGGGCGTGACGACGCGCACGACCTTGCGCTCGACTGGCCCCTTCGACGTCGCAGGGTCGCCGATCTGCTCGCAGATCGCGACCGATTCGCCCATCTTCACGAGCTTCGCCAGATACTGTTCGACCGCGTGATGCGGGACGCCGGCCATCTTGATCGGCGTGCCGGCCGATGCGCCGCGCTGCGTGAGGGTTAGATCGAGCAGACGCGCCGCTTTCGCCGCATCCTCGAAGAACAGTTCGTAGAAGTCGCCCATCCGGTAGAAGACGAGCGTGTCGGGGTGATCGGCCTTGATGCGCAGGTACTGCTGCATCATTGGCGTGACGGTTGCAGGTGCGGCCGTGGGTGGCGTGCTCATGTGATCGGGAAAAGTTGCTTTGGTTGCCCAAGTTTACCAGCGGCCCGAACCGGACACCTCGAAGTTCGCCATTCGGCCAGTTGTCGCCGATAACCTTTGACACGGTGTCGTCCAGTGAGTGGGAAGGACGATACGGTGTGCGCGATATTTGCGAAATGGATTTGCTTGAGATCCATCATTGCGGCAATGCAATGATGCTCGGCCATCCAGAGTGTGGGCTCATCCTCGCCACTGCGTTACTTCGGCCATCGCCATGACGGCTCCGAGAGATGCTCCGCAAAATAGTCGGACAGCACCGCCACCTTCGCCGGACGTGCACGCGCCGATGGCGTGACGAAGTAAAGACCGCCCTTCGTCAGCGACCAGTCGGTGAGGATCGCCTCAAGGCGGCCATCGGTCAGATATTCGCTGGCGACGAATTCGGGCAACTCGGCAATTGCGAGGCCGTCGAGCAGCGTGGGCAGCAGCGCATCGGAATTCGTCACGCGCAACGGGCCGGTCGGCTTGACCGGCTCCTCCTCGCCTGCAGCGTTCGTGAAGCGCCACAAATCGCTGCGCGCGCGATACGCGTATGAAAGGCATGGCCGGTCCGCCAGCTCGCGCGGATGCGCGGGCCGCCCTTCGCGCTTCAGGTACGCGGGCGACGCCACCACGAATTGTGTGACCGGGCACAGGCGTCGTGCCACCAGCGACGAATCAGGCAGCGCGGCAATGCGCAGTGCGGCGTCAAACCCATCGGCAACCAGATCGACTGACGCATCCGAAAGATGCAGGTCGATCGACACCTCCGGATACGCGCGAAAAAACGCGGGCAGCAGCGGCGCGACCCAGCGCAGCCCGAACGACATCGGTACAGCCAGGCGCACCAGTCCGCGCGGCTGCACCGACATTTCGCGCGCGGCGCTTTCTGCTTCTTCGGCCTGACGGTAGATCTCTCCGGCCTTATCGCAGATCGTCCGGCCGAACTCGGTGAGCGAGAGTTGGCGCGACGTGCGGTTGAAGAGCCGCGCGCCCAACCGGTCTTCGAGACGGGCGACGCCCCGCGAGACCGTCGCCACCGACACGCCCATCGCGCGCGCCGCGGCCGCGAACGATCCTTCCTCCGCGACCTTCGCGAACATAGCAAGTCCTTCGAAATCAGGCAGCTTCGCCATTTCCCCTCATCTTTTCATTTTTGCAACGTTTGATTGCAATCAATTCTATTTCGATAAGCCTTGGACGTCGATATTCTCCTCACATCGCAGCACGAAACACCGAACGCAGTCATCCACTTACCGAACGAACGGAGAAGCACCATGGCACGCAAGCTCGACAACAAGATTGCACTCGTTACCGGCGCAACCAGCGGCATCGGCCTCGCCACCGCACAGCGTTTCGCGGCAGAAGGCGCGCACGTCTACCTCACCGGCCGCCGTCAGGCTGAACTAGATGCCGCAGTGAAGGGCATCCGCGAAGCGGGCGGCAACGCGACGGGGGTACGAGTCGATTCCACAAAGCTGGGTGAGCTCGACGCGCTGTATGCGCAGATCAAGGAAGAACAGGGGCATCTCGACGTGCTGTTCGCCAACGCCGGCGGCGGTTCGATGCTGCCGCTTGGCAGCATCACCGAAGAACACTACGACGACACCTTCGATCGCAATGTGAAGGGCGTGCTCTTCACGGTGCAAAAAGCGTTGCCGCTGCTCGCCGAGGGGGCGTCGGTGATTCTTACCGGTTCAACGGCAGGCAGCGCGGGCACGGCTGCATTCAGCGTGTATTCGGCTTCGAAAGCCGCGGTGCGCGCCTTCGTACGCAGCTGGATTCTCGATCTGAAGGATCGCCGCGTCCGGGTTAATACAATCAGCCCGGGTGCGACGCGCACGCCCGGCTTGCTCGACCTCGCCGGTGACGATGCAGTCCAACGCCAGGGTCTTGCCGATTACCTGGCTGCCCAGATCCCGATGGGGCGCCTCGGCGAGCCCGGAGAGATCGCAAGCGCTGCGTTGTTCCTTGCGTCGGACGACGCGAGCTTCGTGAACGGCATCGAGCTGTTCGTCGATGGCGGGCAGCAGCAGATCTAAGCGCCTGCTGGATGTCTGTGACCGGTGGGTAACGGTCGATCCTCGAAAGAGCCAGCGTAGGTTCGTGCGCCGAGCCTTATCAGGTAAGGCGCAGATACTGCTGCATCATTGGCGTGTGGCCTTCAAAGGCCTCGGGCGACAGCGTGGTCATAGATCCGGCATCAAGTTATTGCTTGAGTTGCCCAAGTTTGCCAGTGGCTTTGACGAATACGGTCGAAGTTGGCCGATAGGCCAGCAGATCGCGCGATACGACTCCGTGTCCGGCAACAATTCCGGCTCGTGCGGCTTGGCCGGTCGGATGGCCCCAAGGGATAGCGCCGGTGCTTGTCTTGCCGGCATGACGCTTATCGATCAGCCAAGGCCTGTCGACCAACCGAATCTCGATACGGGTTGCGGCGTCGTGCTGAAACTCTGTCCCGGCACTTGTTCCGAGGCCGCTGCGCCGTTGACCTGAGTCAATCGGGGGCGATCGACTCCGCTTAAAGTGAATTCACGTCGGAATTGATGGACGCGCGGCAAGGGATACGACGTGCGGTCCGCTACTGACGGAGCCGGCTCGGCAAATCGAGCTTCTGCAGGGAAGACGTCGTGAAAGAGGCATCATGAGATCCCCATCCTTTGCCATGCTTGCCGCATTATTCGCGGGGTGTGCCGCGTCGATGACCGCCAATGCGCAGACGTTGGACAAAATCTCTCGGTCCAATCAAATCGTTGTTTCGTACAGGGAAGCCGCCGTGCCGTTCAGCTACCTGCTGACACCGCATAAAGCCGTCGGCTTTTCGATGGACGTAACGGAATCAATCGTCGACGACGTTCGCAAGGTACTTCGCAGACCGGATCTGAAGGTCGCTTACGTGCCGGTCACCGGTCAAAATCGAATTCCGCTGCTCGTCAATGGCACCTACGATCTGGAGTGCGGGTCGACGACAAACACCTCGGCGCGTGGCAAGGACGTCGCGTTTTCGATCAATTACTTTTATGCCGGCACGCGGCTGATGGCAAAACGGGCGTCGCGCATTGGCGACTATGCCGACCTCGCGCATAAGGCCGTCGTGACAGTCGGCGGGAGTACGAACGAAAAAACGCTGCGACGCCAACTCGAAGCGCAGCACATCGATGCCGAAGTCGTGCTGACAAAGGACTACGCCGACGCACTAAAGATCGTCGCGGACGACAAAGCGGCAGCGCTCGCGCTCGATGACGTTCTGCTTTATGGGCTCAGGGCCAACGCGGACGACCCGGGTACGTGGGCCGTGGCGGGAGACGCGTTGCAGGTGGAGCCATACGCATGCATGGTGCGCAAAGACGATCCGGCGTTCAAGCGACTCGTCGATGGCACGCTCACTCGGCTCATGAAGAGTGGCGAATTCACTCGCCTGTACGCGAAATGGTTTGAATCACCTATTCCGCCACATGGTGCGAATCTTGACATGCCGATGAGCGCGGCACTGAAGGGAAATCTGGTCACGCGCAGCGATCGACCTGCGCAGTGACGATCGATCGGCGTGGCGCAGGTCTTGGCGTAGCTTTGTGCGCCAAGACTTGTCGGATCATGCCGGACAAGAAAGAGATGCCCGCTTGCGAAAGCGAGGCGTCGCTCATGCGGCCCTCAAACGTTGTCCGTGCGCCAACGACGCGGTGTAACGCCGGTGACGCGCGTAAATGTTCTCGTGAAGTGGCTCTGGTCGGCGAAGCCGCATGCATCCGAGATCATTTGCAGGGGCATGGACGACGTGCGCATGTACATCATTGCTTGCTCGATGCGCTGATTGATCAGCCAGCGATGGGGCGGTAACCCGGTGGTCTGATGAAAGGCTTTGACGAAATGGCCGCGAGACAGGCCGCATGCTTTCGCCACATCGGCAATCGATATGTTCCCGGTTAGGTGTTCGAGAAGAAGTCCTTTCGCCATTCGCTCCTGCCACGCAGTGAGTTTGCAGGTCGACTTCTCCCGGCGCTCGCTGACGCCGCCATACAGGCGCGCGACATGCGCCTGGAAGGCGAGCGCGACATGGTCGATAAAAAGCTGAGATGCATGCTCGGGCTGCGCTAAAGCGGGGAGCAGAGCGTGGCCCAGCCGATGGATGATCGGATCCGTCGCACTCAAATGCGGCGGCAAGTAAAGCTGTGGTCGCTGCCTGCCTCCGATTTCATCGACCGTCTCCTCCAGCGTTCGGCGAGGGAGGTGAAAATGGATGCAGTCGAACGCCCCCTTCAGGTCGGAAACCCATCTGCGATCGAGGTCATGAATCGTGACGGTCCCTGCGTCATAGGGGACAAAGCGGGCAACGCGTCCGTCAAGCCACAATTCCTGTTCGCCGAACGCACGCAATTGCAACACGATGAGATCGGCGTCTTCAAGTTCATATGGCGCAGTTCGGCCAATGTTTCTACGAGATGTCTTCAGTCGGCTGATGCCGACCTGGGAATGCGGCAACGTCTGCGTAATCACGCTTTGCCTGAGGTCAGCCGGCATGAAATCAGATGACGCGTTGTCTGACTGTGCAGCGGCCATGGATGCGTGGAAACGTAGAGAACCTGGGCGCCAAGTGTACCAAAGCGAAATCAGGCCCGGCGTCAGTCGTGTTCGGCATACCGGCCTCTGAATGGCCGCGGCGCATCGCAAAGGCCGGAGATCACGGTCGGAGACCGTCGGCCCGATGTGGCGATTGGAGCTCGCCCCGGGCAAGCATTGAAAATGCAGGCTTGACTCGGCGCATGGGCATACGTGCGCCGAGTCCGGCCTGCAATATCAGGACGTGTGCGACGACATCAGATCGAGCGCCACCGCCTGCGCGACTTCGATACCGTCGATCGCTGCGGAATAGATGCCGCCCGCATACCCTGCGCCTTCGCCGGCCGGATACAGGCCTTCGACGTTCACGCTCTGGTAATCGTCCTTGCGCCGGATCCGGATCGGGGACGACGTGCGCGTCTCCACGCCGGTGAGCACCGCGTCGTGCATCGCGAAGCCGGCGATCTTCTTGTCGATTTGCGGCAGCGCTTCACGAATGGCCTCGATCACGTAGTCGGGCAGTGCGGTGCTGAGATCGGTCGGGCGCACGCCCGGTTTGTACGACGGCACCACGGAGCCGAGCGACGTCGACGGCCGGCCCGCGATGAAATCGCCGACCAGCTGGCCCGGCGCGCTGTAATCGCCGCCACCGAGCTCGAACGCGCGTTCTTCCCATTTGCGCTGGAACGCGATGCCCGCAAGCGGTCCGCCCGGATAGTCTTCCGGCGTGATGCCGACGACGATGCCCGCATTCGCGTTGCGCTCGGCGCGGGAATACTGGCTCATGCCGTTGGTGACCACGCGGCCCGGCTCGGACGTCGCCGCGACCACCGTGCCGCCGGGGCACATGCAGAAGCTGTAGACCGCGCGTCCGTTGCTGCAGTGATGGACGACCTTGTAGTCGGCCGCGCCGAGTTGCTTGTGACCCGCGAACTTGCCGAAGCGGCTGCGATCGATCAGCCCCTGCGGATGTTCGATCCGGAAACCCAGCGAGAACGGCTTCGCTTCGACGTACACGCCGCGCTCGTGCAGCATCTGGAACGTGTCTCGCGCGCTGTGGCCCACGGCCAGCACCACGTGATCGCACCGGAGCGTTTCGCCGTTCGACAGCGTCAGCGAGCGCACCTTGCCCTGGTCGATTTCGATGTCCTCGACCCGGGTTTCGAAGCGCACTTCACCACCCAGTTCGTGGATGGTCGCGCGCATCTTTTCCACCATGCTGACGAGGCGGAACGTGCCGATGTGCGGCCGGCTCAGGTACAGGATGTCTTCCGGCGCACCGGCCTTGACGAATTCGTCGAGCACCTTGCGGCCGTAGTGGTGGGGATCCTTGATCTGGCTGTAAAGCTTGCCGTCGGAAAACGTCCCGGCCCCGCCTTCGCCAAACTGCACGTTGGACTCGGGATTGAGGATGCTCTTGCGCCACAGGCCGAAGGTGTCCTTGGTGCGCTCGCGCACGGCCTTGCCGCGCTCGAGGATGATGGGGCGGAAACCCATCTGCGCGAGGATCAGGCCGGCAAACAGGCCGCACGGCCCCATGCCGATGACGACGGGGCGCAGGAAGTTGGCGTGCTCGGGCGCCTTCGTGACGAAGTGGTACGCCATGTCGGGCGTCACGCCGCAATGCGGCGTGCCGGCGAGTCGCGGAAGCACGGCCGCTTCATCCTTGACTTCGACGTCGACGATATACGTGAGCTTGATGTCGGCGCGCTTGCGCGCATCGTGCGCACGGCGGAACACCGTGTAACGGAGGAGCCCGTCTGCCGGCACGCCAAGCTCCGCGAGGCGCGCACGGATCGCGGCCTCGAGGGCGCTCTCGGGGTGGTCGAGCGGGAGTTTAAGTTCGCTTAGCCGTAACATGAGTATTCGGATACGGTCGCCACGAAGTCGTGGCGGTGTTGAGACGGGCGGGGCGGCGTGCCGGCGGCAGCGGTGCTGCGTCAGCCGCGCCGCGCGGGCGCGGCCCGGATTTACTCCGCTGCCGGATGCACGCGGCTGTAGCGGTTCAGGATCGGGATCATCTGCGCGTAGATCTTCGGGTTCGCCGCGACGATCTCATGACGATGCAGGAAGTCGGCGTCGCCCGTGTAGTTGCCGACGAGGCCGCCGGCTTCGGTGATCAGCAGGCTGCCCGCCGCCATGTCCCACACGTTGATGCCCTGCTCGAAGAACGCATCGAGACGGCCGGCCGCGACGTTCGCGAGGTCGAGCGCGGCCGCGCCCGGACGGCGCAGCCCCGTGCACGCCTGCGTCATTTCGGTGAACAGGCGCGCATATGCGTCGAGGCCGTCCTTTTCGCGGAACGGGAAGCCGGTCCCGACCAGCGCGTCCGCCAGGCGGTCGCGACGGCCGACGCGGATGCGGCGGTCGTTCAGGTACGCGCCGCGGCCGCGGGTGGCCGTGAACAGATCGTTCTTGTTCGGATCGTAGATGACGGCCTGCGTGACGACGCCCTTGTGCTCGAGCGCGATCGACACGCAGTAGTACGGGAAGCCGTGGATGAAGTTGGTCGTGCCGTCGAGCGGATCGATGATCCACTTGAATTCGGATTCGTTCTCGGATTCGCCCGATTCCTCCGCGAGGATCGCGTGGTCGGGGTAGGCGGTCTTCAGCGTCTCGATGATCGCCTCTTCGGCGGCCTTGTCCACTTCGGTGACGAAGTCATTCTGTTGCTTCTTGCGGATCTCGATCAGGTCGAGGTCGAGGGAGGCACGGTTGATGATCTGTCCGGCGCGGCGCGCAGCCTTGACAGCGATGTTGAGCATGGGATGCATGAGCCTGGATCCTGTAGCCGGCGGCACGGGCCGCCACGAAGTGGAACACACCGCCCGGAACGGCGCAAACGGGCCGGGCGAGATGAGACGCGAATTGACAAAGAGCAGGGTACGACCCGCGTCGCACGGGATGCGACACGTAAACACATGATTTTACCCGAATTTCGAGAGTTTCAGGTGGCCGGAATGCGGGGAAACCCCACTGGCCGTCCGGACGAGTGGGTTTGCCGGGGCGATGGCGATACCATACTGCCATTCTGATGAACCGAGTCGTATGTAGTGGAAACCCCGCAGAATCCCGCCGCGCCGTCCGAATCGGGCACGGCCTCGCCCCTGCCGCCGTCCGGCGGCTTCACGTCCACCCGTTTCGTGCTCGTCGAGCCGAGCCATCCCGGCAATGTCGGGGCGGCCGCCCGCGCGCTGAAGACGATGGGTTTCTCCAGGCTCGTACTGGTTGCTCCGCGCGTGCCGCATGTGCAGAGCGACCCCGAAGCGATCGCGATGGCGAGCGGCGCGGATGACGTCCTCGCGTCCGCGCATGTCGTGCCCACGCTCGGCGACGCACTGTCCGGCGTCCACTGGTCGATCGCGCTGACTGCCCGCACGCGCGAATACGGGCCGCCGCGCCTTGCGCCGCGCGCGGCCGCCGAACAGGCGTGCGCGCAGGTCGGCACCGGCGACGTCGCGTTCGTGTTCGGCAACGAGCGCACGGGTCTCGCGAACGAGCACGTCGAACAGTGCAGCGCGCTCGCGCACATCCCGGCGAATCCGGCTTACAGCTCGCTGAACCTCGCGCAGGCCGTGCAGGTGCTCGCGTATGAACTGCGCGTCGCGCTCCTGGAGCAGGGGAGCGAGCCGTCGCACCAGGCGCCGGCGGAAGCCGGCACGCTCGCGCAGAGCGATGAGATCGAGCGGATGTACGCGCACCTCGAGAACGCGCTGATCGCGCTCGATTTTCTCGATCCGCGCAATCCGAAGAAGCTGATGCCGCGGTTGCGGCGCCTGTTCGCACGTACCGGTCTCGAGCGCGAGGAAGTCAACATCCTGCGCGGCATCGCGAAGCACATCCTGCTGAAATCCGGCACGCCCGACGGCGACGCGTAAGCGGGTCGGCACGCCGGCTGCCAGGCGCTCGCGCGCCGGGCGGCTGCGTTCCCGCCGCGAACGCCGCATTGCATCGGCCGCTCGATGTCGGTGACCTGGTTCTCGCCGATCCACCGGATGGCCTCGTCGACAGGCTGCGACGGGCATTCCGCACGAATACCCGTGCCGCCGGCGGGGTGAACGCGCGACGCCGTGCGGCCGCGCGCGAGTGGCCCTACAATCGGCGGACGTCATAAGCAAATTACCCGGTGCGATAACGGCCGGCCATTGCCGGCGGGGCACGCCGGCCTTTTCCCAGCCCAGACCAGATCATGTTCACTAGACTGCGCGAAGACGTTGCGACGATTCGCGAGCGGGATCCCGCCGCTCGCAGTGCCTGGGAAGTGCTGACCTGTTACCCGGGGCTGCAGGCGCTCGTGCTGCATCGCTTCGCGCATGCATGCTGGCGCGCGAAACGCTACTGGCTCGCACGCTTCGTGTCGCAGGCCGGGCGCTTCCTGACGGGTATCGAGATTCATCCGGGCGCGACGATCGGCCGGCGCGTGTTCATCGATCACGGGATGGGTGTCGTGATCGGCGAAACCGCGATCGTCGGTGACGACTGTACGATCTATCAGGGCGTGACGCTCGGCGGCACCTCGCTCACGCGCGGCGCGAAGCGCCATCCGACGCTCGAGGCCGGCGTGATCGTCGGCGCGGGCGCGAAGGTGCTCGGCGGTTTCACGGTCGGCGCGGGCGCGAAGATCGGTTCGAACGCGGTCGTCGTGAAGCCGGTGCCGGCAGGTGGCACCGCGGTCGGCAATCCGGCGCGCATCGTGATGCCGGCGCAATCGAAGCCGCAGCCCGAGCGCGCCGCATTCTGCGCGTATGGGATCACGCCGAACGCGGACGACCCGATGTCACTCGCGATTCACGGCCTGATCGACCACGCGGCAAAGGAAAGCCGGCGCGTGGACGAGATCGTCGCGGCGCTCGAGCAACTCGGCGCGCATCTGGAAACGCTGCAGGGCGCGGACGCAGCGCGTCTCGATCTGCGCAGGCTGTCGGCGGTGCTGGAAGGCAAGGCGCTCGAGCGCCAGTCGTAACGCAGTGCATGCCGGCGGCGGCCGGCCGTGCCGATCGAGTCAGTCGAGCGGCATCGCGTGGATGCCTTCGGCGTCGACGCGCAGATAGCCGCCGCGCGGCTTGCCGTGGTCGAGATCCCAGTCCGGCAGTACCCAGCGAATCCCGCCCGGTTCGGCGTGGCTTGCGGGGCGATGCGTGTGGCCGTGAATGATTACGCTCGCGCGGCTCTTCCGGAACAACGCGGCGATGCCTTCACGCGTGACGTCGTAGCGCGGCGAAGCGGGGCGCATCCGTCCCGCTTCGCTGTTCGAGCGCATCCGTTGCGCGAGCGCGCAACGCCAGCGGAACGGCCACGCGAGAAACAGTGCTTGCGCGATGCCATTGCGGGCAAACCGCCGAAATATCTGGTAGCCGCGATCGGCCGTGCATTGCGCGTCCCCGTGCGCGAGCACGATGCGCTGGCCGAACGATGTGATCAGCGCCGGGTCCGGCAGCAGCATCGCGCCGGCCGCCTTCATGAAGCGCCGGCCGAGCAGGAAATCGCGATTGCCGTGCATCACGTAGAGCGCGATTCCGCGCTCCGAGAACGTATGCATCAGCGCGGCCATGCGCGCCGCGAACGGATCGTGGTCGAGCACGTCGTCGCCGATCCAGTATTCGAACAGGTCGCCGAGGATGAACACCGAGTCGGCGCTGTCGGCCGTGTATTTCACGAAATGCTCGAACGCGGCGACCGTCTTCGGAATCGCCTCGCTCAAGTGCAGATCGGAGAGAAACAGGAACGGGCGTGCGGCTTGCGCGTATTCGCGCTCGCCCGGCACGCCCGCGGAGACGCTTCGCGGCGGACTCTCCTGCAACATCGAAGTGCCTCCGTAACGGACTATGCGTCAGACCACCACGGCCTTTTCGATCACGACGTCGTCGGTCGGGACGTCCTGGTGGAAGCCCGCGTTGCCCGTCTTGACGCCCTTGATCTTGTCGACCACGTCCTGGCCTTCGACGACCTTGCCGAACACCGCGTAACCCCAGCCCTGCGGCGTCGGCGACGAGTGGTTCAGGAAGTCGTTGTCGTTCACGTTGATGAAGAACTGGGCGGTCGCCGAGTGCGGATCGTTCGTGCGCGCCATCGCGATCGTGTAGTTGTCGTTCTTCAGGCCGTTGTTCGCTTCGTTGTCGATCGGCGCGTCGGTCGGCTTCTGCTTCAGGCCGGGCTCGAAGCCGCCGCCTTGAATCATGAAGCCGTTGATCACGCGGTGGAACACCGTGCCGTCATAGTGACCCTTCTTCACGTAGTTGAGGAAGTTCTCGACCGTCTTCGGTGCCTTGGCGGCGTCCAGCTCGAGCTTGATCACGCCGTGGTTCGTGTGCAGTTCAACCATGATGAATTCCCTTCGGTAAGGCGGTTTAAATGGCACGCGGCCGGTCGTGCGACGCGGCCGCGTGTGGCGCCGGACGTGCCGGCAGGTGCTTATTTCGAGACGATGCTGGCCGACTCGATCAGGACCGGCTGGGCCGGCACGTCCTGCATCGGGCCGCGCGAGGTCGTCGCCACGCCTTCGATCTTCTTCACGACGTCGAGGCCCGACACGACCTTGCCGAACACCGCATAGCCGTTGCCGTCCGGGTTCGGGTAGTCGAGGCCGCTGTTGTCGACCGTGTTGATGAAGAACTGCGCGGTGGCCGAATTCGGATCGCTGGTACGCGCCATCGCGATCGTGCCCGTCAGGTTCTTCAGACCATTGCGGCTTTCCAGCGGGATCGGTGCGCGGGTCGGCTTCTCCTCGAAGTTGGTCTTGTAGCCGCCGCCCTGGATCATGAAGCCCTTGATCACGCGATGGAAGATCGTGCCGTTGTACTGGCCGGCCTTCACGTAATCGAGGAAGTTGGCGACCGTCTTCGGCGCCTTCTCCGGATAGAGCTCGACGCGGATGTCGCCCTGCGAGGTCTTCAGCTGCACGACGGGGTGCGCGGTGGCCGATTGCGCGAACGCGGGCGCGGTCGCGAGAAGGGCGGCGCCGCCAAGCGCCAGCAACAGACGTTTCATTGCGATCCTCAGATTGGGAGGGAAGGAAGGTTGCGCCGCTTACTGCGACGGCGCGACGTACGGCGCTGTCAGCGCACCGGACGGACCATTGAACTGGAACGTCGGCGACATCGGCAGCGTAGTGGTGCTCACGTTCGCGGCGGCGCGATCGGTGTACGCGCGCGTGGCGGGCGTGACGGCGCGCGCGTTCGCTGCCGCCTTCGGCGGCGACACGATCTTCTGCAGGTCGGCGAGGCGTTGCGCAGTCGCGCCGCTCGTGCGGCCGAGCGATTGCGCGCGCTTGTACGATTCGGCCGCGAGGCGCAGATAAAGGTCGCCGAGGTTCTCGTACGCGAGCGAGTAGCTCGGGTTCGATTGCGTCGCGGTGACGAGTGCGCTGCGCGCTTCGTCGTAGCGGCCGTGCTTCGCGTAGAGCGCGGCGAGGTTGTTGTACGGTTCGGGCAGTTCGGGGTAGGCCTGCGTGATCGCGACGAACTGCTGGATCGCGTCGTCGTCGCGGTTCAGGCGGGCGAGCACGGTGCCGCGCTTGAACTGCGCCTGCACGTCGTGCGGGTTCGACGCGATGCGCGCGTCGAGCTGCGCGAGCGCCTGTTTCCACTGCTTGCCGGCGATCGACGCGTCGATTTCGGGGGTGCCGTCGGCGACCGCAGGGGCCTTCTGCGCATGCGCCGCGGGAGCCGCGAAAAGCGTCAGTGCGACGCTCATGACGGTGGTCGCGACGAGGGTCGCAGCGCTCGGCGCGCGGCCGCGATGAGGTTTCATAGGCGTAAATCGGAATGTTATACTCCGAGCCATTCTAACAAAACGTCTGCGCGTTCCGGCGAGCGGCAGACAGTCTTTCTTAGCCTCTCGTGGCCGTCACCGCTGTGCTTGCAGCCTGACCGCCCCATGTGATATCGAGGACGCGCGGCCTGGTGCCGCGGCAGATGGTCCGTCCGTTTCGCATGCTGGGCGAGCTTCGCCAGGGCGGTTTCCTTCGGCTCACGGTTCATCTCTATGGAATCACTGCGCATCTACAACACGCTCGCGCGTGACAAGCAAGTTTTCGTGCCGCGCCAGCCCGGCGAAGTGCGGATGTACGTATGCGGGATCACCGTCTACGACTATTGTCACGTGGGCCACGCGCGCATGCTGGTCGTGTTCGACCTCGTCCAGCGCTGGCTGCGTGCGATCGGCTATCGGGTCACGTACGTGCGCAACATCACCGACATCGAGGACAAGATCATCCGCCGCGCGGTCGAGAACGGCGAGACGATCAAGTCGCTGACCGACCGGTTCATCAACGCGATGCACGAGGATGAAGCTGCGCTCGGCATCCAGCGGCCCGACGTCGAGCCGCGCGCGACGCAGTTCATCCCGCAGATGCTCGGCATGATCGAGGCGCTCGAGGCGAACGGCTACGCGTACCAGGCGACCGACGGCGATGTCAATTACTCGGTGCGCAAGTTCGCTAACTACGGGAAGCTGTCGGGCAAGTCGCTCGACGACCTCCGCGCGGGCGAACGCGTCGCCGCGAACGACGCGAAGCAGGATCCGCTCGATTTCGTGCTGTGGAAGCGCGCGAAGGACGACGAGCCGGAGGGTGCGTCGTGGGCGTCGAAGTACGGGACGGGCCGCCCGGGCTGGCACATCGAGTGCTCGGCGATGGGTTGCTCGCTGCTCGGCAACCATTTCGACATCCACGGCGGCGGGCAGGATCTGCAATTCCCGCACCACGAGAACGAGATCGCGCAGAGCGAAGGCGCGACCGGCGAGACGTTCGTCAACTACTGGATGCACAACGGCTTCGTGCAGGTCGACAACGAGAAGATGTCGAAGTCGCTCGGCAACTTCTTCACGATCCGCGAAGTGCTCGAGCGCTACGACGCCGAGGTCATGCGCTTCTTCATCGTGCGCACGCACTACCGGTCGCCGCTCAACTACAGCGACGTGCATCTCGACGATGCGCGCGCGTCGCTCACGCGCCTGTATACGGCGCTGAAGGATGTCGAGCCGGACGCGCTCGCGCTCGACTGGAACGAGCCGCATGCGCAGCGTTTCGCGGCCGCGATGAACGACGACATCAACACGCCGGTCGCGGTGGCGACGCTGTTCGAGCTGGCGGGCGAAGTCAACCGCACGCGCGATGCGTCGCTCGCGCGGCAACTGAAACAGCTGGCGGGCCTGCTGGGCCTGCTTGGCCGCGAACCGCGCGCGTTCCTGCAGCAGGGCACTGGTGCCGCACAGGCAGGCGGGGTCGCAGCCGACGAAATCGAAGCGAAGATCGCCGCGCGCGTCGCGGCGAAGCAAGCGAAGGACTATGCCGAAGCGGACCGGATTCGGGCGGAACTGCTCGACGCCGGCATCGCACTTGAAGACAAACCGGGCGGATCGACCGAATGGCGTCGCGTATGAGCGCGGTGCGTTCCACTGACCGATCCGTCAGGTAGGAGGCAAGATGGCAACGGCCAGAAAAGCGCCGGTCAGGCGCGCGACTCCGCTCGCCGCGCGTCCGGCGGCCAAGCGCGCGCCAGCGGCCAAGGCGGACGCGACGCGCGCCGTGCCGAACGGCGCGCTCAACGGTCATGCGAGGCCAGCGCGCGGGAAGGGCGCGGATGCGGCGCAGCCGGAGGTCGCGATGGCGGCCGCTGACGCGGCCCGCAAGGTGCGTGCAGCCGATGCGGCAGTCGACGGCGCCGACGGTGCCGTGCGTCCCGCATACTGGGACAAGGCGTGCGCCGATCTCGTCAAGCGCGACCGCATCCTGAAGAAGCTGATCCCGAAGTTCGGCCCCGCACACCTCGTGAAGCGCGGCGACCCGTTCGTCACGCTCGCGCGTTCGGTCGTCGGCCAACAGATCTCGGTGCCGTCCGCACAGGCACTGTGGGCGCGCATCGAGGATGCGTGTCCGAAACTCGCGCCGCAGCCGGTCATCCGGCTCGGCGCGGACAAGCTGATCGCGTGCGGATTGTCGAAGCGCAAGACGGAATATATTCTCGATCTCGCGCAACACTTCGTGTCCGGCGCGCTGCACGTCGACAAATGGACGTCGATGGACGACGAGGACGTGATCGCCGAACTCACGCAGATCCGCGGCATCAGTCGCTGGACGGCCGAGATGTTCCTGATCTTCAACCTGTCGCGGCCGGACGTGCTGCCGCTCGACGATCCGGGCCTGATCCGCGCGATCAGCGTCAATTATTTCAGCGGGGAGCCCGTCACGCGCAGCGAGGCGCGTGAAGTGGCCGCCAACTGGGAGCCGTGGCGTACCGTCGCGACCTGGTACATGTGGCGCAGTCTCGACACGCCGGACGCCGGCGCCGATTGACGGCTATCGGGTTTTAAACATCAATAGTTGAGAGCCGGTCTTGCGCGTCGCCCGCGCGGGTAGAATACGCGCTGCTGCAAGACCCAAGGATTCGAACACATGAAGACCACGTTTCTGGATTTCGAACAGCCGATCGCCGAACTCGAGGCCAAGATCGAAGAGCTGCGATTCGTGCAGGACGACTCGGCTGTCGATATTTCGGAAGAAATCGAGCGGCTGTCGAAGAAGAGCCAGCAACTGACGAAGGACCTCTACGCGAATCTGTCCCCGTGGCAGGTCTCGCAGATCGCGCGGCATCCGCAGCGTCCGTACACGCTCGATTACGTTGCGGAACTGTTTACCGATTTTCACGAACTGCATGGCGACCGCGCATTCGCAGACGATATTTCGATCGTCGGCGGTCTCGCGCGCTTCGGCGGCCATCCGTGCATGGTGATCGGCCATCAGAAGGGCCGCGACACGAAGGAACGCGCCGCGCGCAACTTCGGGATGCCCCGTCCGGAAGGCTATCGCAAGGCCGAACGCCTGATGCGTCTTGCCGAGAAGTTCGGGCTGCCGATCTTCACGTTCGTCGACACGCCGGGCGCGTATCCGGGCATCGGCGCGGAAGAGCGCGGCCAGTCGGAGGCGATCGGTCGCAACCTGTACGTGATGGCCGAACTGAAGACGCCGATCATCACGACCGTGATCGGCGAGGGCGGTTCGGGCGGCGCGCTCGCGATCGCCGTGGCCGACACCGTGATGATGCTGCAGTTCTCGACCTACTCGGTGATCTCGCCGGAAGGCTGCGCATCGATCCTGTGGAAGAGCGCCGCGAAGGCGCCCGAGGCTGCGGAAGCGCTGGGCCTGACCGCGCATCGCCTGAAGGCGCTCGGCCTGATCGACAAGATCATCAACGAGCCGCTCGGCGGCGCGCATCGCGATCCGAAGGGCATGGCCGCGCTGCTGCGCCGTGCGCTCGCCGATTCGCTGCGCCAGTTCCAGGGCATGAGCATCGATGCGCTGCGCGAGCGCCGCTTCGAGCGCCTGATGGCCTACGGCAAGTTCAAGGAAACCACGCCCGGCGCATGACCGGCGTGTTCCCATCGCGCGCCGTCCGGCGCGCGTCCGTCTCGTGATCCCCTCGACCGAATTCTCCGCCGACCGCGTCGTTCTCGACGCGGTCGGCGTTGCGCTTGCCGATCTGCCGGCCAATGCGCGCATCGCGATCGCGTACAGCGGCGGCCTCGACTCGACCGTGCTGCTCGACGCGGCCGTGCGCGTGGCGGGCGCATCGCGCTGCGTCGCGTTGCACGTGCATCACGGCCTGAGTGCGAACGCCGACGCATGGGTCGCGCATACGCAGGAGACGGCCGAGCGACTCGGCGTCGCGTTCGAATCGGAGCGTGTCGACGTGCCGCGCGACAGCGGCCTCGGTGTCGAGGCGACCGCGCGCGAGCGCCGCTACGCGGCGCTCGACGCGATGTGCGAACGTCATGGCGTGGCCGCGCTGTGGGTCGCGCAGCATGCGGACGACCAGGCGGAGACCGTGCTGCTGCAGTTGCTGCGCGGCGCGGGGATTGCAGGCCTGGCCGCGATGGCGCCGCGTTATCGCCCTGACGGTACGAGCGTCGAACGCGTGCGACCGCTGCTGCGATTGTTGCGCGCGCAACTGGAGCGCTACGCGGCGCAGCGCGAGCTGACGTGGATCGACGACGAATCGAACAGCGATACGCGTTATGCGCGCAATGCGCTGCGCCTTGACGTGCTGCCGTCGCTCGCCGTGCATTTCCCGGGTTTTCGCGATGCGCTGGGCCGTGCGGCCCAGCATGCGGCCGCCGCGCAACGGCTGCTCGACGATCTCGCCGAACTGGATTTCGCCGGCGCCGCGCGCGACGAGGGCCACGCGCTGTCGCGCGATGCGCTGGTCGCGTTTGACGACGCGCGCGGCGCGAACCTGCTGCGTTTCTGGATGCGCCGGCTAGGCTTGCCCGGCGCATCGGCAGGACGGCTCGCGAACATGATGCGGCAACTGCGCGCCGCGCACGACTCGCATGCGTTGCGGATCGATCACGCGGGGCAGTGTTTGCGACTCTATCGCGACACCGTGTACTGGGAGGCGGGCGACAGCGCCGAGCCGGCCGACGACGGTGCCGGAACGCCGCACCCCGAATCCTCGCTTGCGTGGGACGGCCAGGAAGTCTGGCACGTACCGGCATGGCGCGGCACGTTCGTATTCGCGCCGGCCGAAGCCGGCAGCGACGGCGCGGTGCCGGAGGCGCTGCTGCGAAGCGCCGCGCTCACCGCGCGCGCCCGCGCGGGCGGCGAGCGGCTGCGTACGTCGCCCGGCGGCCCGGGCCGCACGCTGAAGAACCTGTTCCAGGAGCGCGGCGTGCCGGCCTGGCAGCGTGACGTGCCGCTGCTGTTCGCAGGCGACAGGCTCGTCTACGTGCCGCGGCTCGGCGTGAATCATGGCGACGGGCTGTCCGGCGACGGTGAGTGGCGCCGGATCGAGTGGCGTCCCGACCTGCTGATCGCGTAGCGCCCGCACACTTCCGGCCGCGCGATCGCGCGCCGGTTTTCACCATTTGGTAAACAGCGCCGGAACGCTTGCCAAACCGGCGGGCGGCTTGTCAAGCGGGCCTCTATCGGGTACGCTCGGTCGTTTGCTCGGCTCGATTTTTGAGCGATTTGTGCAGGTTTTCCGCGTGACGTACCCGGTTTGCGCGGCCTGATCGGCCTTCCGGGCAAAATCCGTCACGCTTGCGTGTTGCGTCCCAGCCGTCCCCCTCGTCGTCCGTCCACAGCCACAAGCCGCGTGACCGAACGGCAACGCGGCCTGCCCAGCGCGCCCGTGCGGCTTCTCCTTCTGTTCAGAACGACAATGGCACTCATCGTACACAAATACGGCGGCACTTCGATGGGCTCGGTCGAGCGCATCAAGAACGTCGCGAAACGCGTCGCAAAATGGCATCAGGCCGGGCACCAGATGGTGGTCGTGCCGTCCGCGATGTCCGGCGAAACCAACCGTCTGCTCGGGCTCGCGAAAGAGATTTCGAGCCAGCCGAGCCCGCGTGAGCTCGACATGATTGCGTCGACCGGCGAGCAGGTCAGCGTCGGCCTGCTGTCGATCGCCCTGCAGGAAATCGGCGTCGAGGCCGTGAGCTATGCCGGCTGGCAAGTGCCGATCAAGACCGACAGCGCGTTCACGAAGGCGCGTATCCACTCGATCGACGACGAGCGCGTGAAGGCCGATCTGAACGCCGGCAAGGTCGTGATCATCACGGGCTTCCAGGGCGTCGATCCGGATGGCCACATCACGACGCTGGGCCGAGGCGGCTCGGACACGTCGGCGGTGGCGGTCGCGGCCGCGCTGGATGCCGAAGAGTGCCTGATCTATACGGACGTCGACGGCGTCTACACGACCGACCCGCGCGTGGTCGAAGAGGCGCGACGCCTTGATCGCGTGACGTTCGAGGAAATGCTGGAAATGGCCAGCCTCGGCTCGAAGGTCCTGCAGATCCGCTCGGTCGAATTCGCCGGCAAATACCAGGTGAAGACGCGCGTGCTGTCGAGCCTGACCGATCCGCTGATTGCGCTCGACGAAGAAATGCGCTCGGGCACCCTGATTACTTTTGAAGAAGACGAGACCATGGAAAAGGCAGTCATTTCCGGCATCGCGTTCCAGCGCGACGAAGCACGCATTGCGGTGATGGGCGTGCCCGACAAGCCAGGCATCGCGTATCAGATCCTCGGCCCGGTTGCCGATGCGAACGTCGACGTCGACATGATCATCCAGAACCAGAGCGTCGAAGGCAAGACGGACTTCACGTTCACGGTCGGCCGCGGCGACTACCAGAAGGCAATGGACATCCTCACCAACCAGGTGCAGGGCCATGTGAGCGCCGAGCGCGTGCAGGGCGACCCGAAGGTGTCGAAAGTGTCGGTCGTCGGCGTCGGCATGCGTTCGCACGTGGGCGTCGCGAGCAAGATGTTCCGCACGCTGTCGGAAGAGGGCATCAACATCCAGATGATCTCGACGTCCGAAATCAAGATTTCGGTGCTGATCGACGAGAAATACATGGAGCTGGCTGTTCGCGCGCTGCACAAGGCATTCGAACTTGATCAGGCCGCGTGAATTTTTTGTGATGCATTGAAGAAAATGCATCATAGAAATTGACCAACGGCTCCAAACCCTATATGATCTTGTTCTCGTCGCACTGCCTCCCTGGTGCGAGCGAAGGTTTGGGAGACGTGGCCGAGAGGTCGAAGGCACTCCCCTGCTAAGGGAGCATCTGGGCCAAAACCTGGATCGAGGGTTCGAATCCCTCCGTCTCCGCCAAAAGCGGTGACAAAGCCCCGCAAGTTCTCGGACTTGCGGGGCTTTTTCTTTTCCGCTGCGCTGACGGGCTCGCCGCTCGTCGCCTCGCTGTCGTCCGGATAGCCAATCAATGCTCGACTTGAGCGGCGCTCATGCGCTAAATAGGCGTATCGCCTCGCGCGGCTCAATCCGGAGTTCCGGCACGCATGCATTCCGTACTGACCATCCTTTCGCATCGACCCGTCGACGGGCTTGTCGACAATCACGGACGTTACGCGCGAGGCCGCGGCTACCGGCACGCGATCGTCGACGGCACGCACGTATACGGCGAGCGTCAGCAGGTGCTCCACAAGTACCACGCGATCATCGCGCAGCTCGTCGCGATGGAGCAGGGTGCGTTGCTGCTTGTGCTCGATCCGTTCTCGGTCGTGTTCGGCCAGCATGCGTTGCCGGATGTCGCGGACGGTTATGACGCGATCGTCACGACGCAGACGTCGAAGTCGCCGTTGCCCGCCGCAAGCGGCATGATCTTTCGCAACGTGCCCGACGTGCGCGAGCGCTTGCGCAAGCTGGTGGTCGAGCTCGGCAAGTGGGCGATGCGCCTGCCCGAGCGGCAGCATGCGTGCGAGGCAACGCTGCTTGCCGAGCACTTCCCGCCGCTGCCGTTCGATCAGCCGCTCGCGACAGGCTATTTCGCGTCGGCCCAGACAGTGTGGGGCGACGGGCTTGCGATCGACGGCGTCGTCGGCGCGCATCCGCTCGTGGCGCACCACGCGCCGGAATGGCAGCAGATCGATGGCGTATGGGCGCCGACGCCCGACTACGACTTTCGCTACGTGCTCGCGCTCGTCGACGATGCGGCGCGCGTTCAGCGGGGCGAGCAGCCGCGCGCGATGGATGACTGGCGCGCCGCGCATCAAAGAACGCGCGAGCCGGCGCGGCACCTGAACCCGCATGCAGACATCGCGTTCGTGAGTCTGCACACGTCGCACATCGCCGGTTACGGCGATCTCCACGAAGAGAACTTCGTTCGCTATTGCGCGCGACACGGCTATGCGTACCACGCGTATCGCGAACCGCCCGCGTTCCTGCCGGCCGGGGTCGATGCGAACTGGGCGAAGCTGCACCTGATTCGCGAACATCTGCCGGATCACGCGTTCGTGTTCTGGGTCGACGCCGACATCCTCGCGATCGACCAGCGGCAGACGGTCGACAGCGTGATCGACGGCCGCGATTTCGTGATCGGCACCGATCACACGGCCTGGGCGATCAACTCGTGCATGATCGGCGTGCGCAACGTCGCGCCGATGCGCGAACTGGTCGAGCGCATATGCGCGCGCATCGAGAATATCGGCGATCGGTCGTCGGTCTATGCGAGCGGCGGCGATCAGCAGGCGATCTATGTCGAACTGTTGGAGGCGGGCATGATCGACGCGCGCTACATCGTCGACGCGATGTCGCTCGCGTCGTCGCCGGTCTATGCGACGCGCGACAGCCGTTTCGTCCATTTCCCCGCGCAACACAACCACTATCGAGCGGTGACGATGCGCGTGTGGGACAGGCTGAGCCATCAGCGCTAACGGAATGCGCCGCGACTTCCGGTGTTCCGGATCGCGCCGATCGGCCGTCATTGAAGTGAAAATGAAAGTATCGATGTAAGGATTGAATCGGTCTCATTCATCCTTCCCCGGATTCACCGCCTGCACCCCGAAGAATCGGTCTTCAGTCAAAAATGCGGCATCGCACCGATTCACACGATCTTCGCTGCGTCGCATTACAAAAAATTACTCATAAAAATCAGCGGCGTATCTGGGCATCGTGAAACGAAGCTTTGCTGCGATGCAAAAAATAATCAATCGCCTTATGCTGGTTAACCCGATTGCGCTTGAGCGGCGTCAACCTTTGCGCTGATTCCGCTTTACATTTTGCCAACAATGGCGATCCACGAAATCTATCTGTCGATTTGATTTCGTTCCCTTCGTCGCGCCTGTTCCCAATGCAGTGCGCGACCTTCTCAAGGCCTGTTGACATGCTTGATTTCCCCTTTCTGAGCCTGGCGATCTGGGTTCCGATCCTGTTCGGCGCGTGCCTGCTGCGTGCGGGTTCCGACCGTCATCTGCAGCGCACGAGACTGATCGCGCTCGTCGGCGCGTTGGCGGGGCTGGCCGCCGTCGTGCCGCTTGTCGCCGGTTTCGATTCGCAGTCGGCCGCGATGCAGTTCGCCGAAACCCGCAACTGGCTGGCGGCCTTCAACGCCGGCTGGCGCGTCGGGATCGATGGCGCATCGCTGTGGCTCGTCGTGCTGACCGCCTTCACGACGCTCGTCGTCGTGATCGCGTCGTGGGAGTCGGTGACGGTGCGCGTCGCGCAGTACTACGCGTCGTTCCTGATCCTGTCGGGGCTGATGGTCGGCGTGTTCGTCGCGCAGGACGGGCTGCTGTTCTTCATCTTCTTCGAGGCGACGCTGATTCCGCTGTACCTGCTGATCGGTACGTGGGGCAGGGAGCACCGCGTCTACGCGGCCGTGAAGTTCTTCTTCATCTCGTTCGCGGGTTCGCTGCTGCTGTTGATGGCGATGCTGTACCTGTACGCGAAGTCGCATACGTTCGACATGAACGCATGGCGCACGCTGCAGCTCGGCTTCGCACCGCAGTTGCTGGTGTTCCTCGGATTCTTCGCCGCGTTCGCGGTCAAGGTGCCGATGTGGCCGGTGCATACGTGGCTGCGCGACGTCTACACGGACGGCCCGACGGGCGCGGCGCTGATGCTCGCGATGCTCAAGCTCGGCGGCTATGGCTTCCTGCGCTTCGCGCTGCCGATCACGCCGGACGCGAGCCACTTCTTCGCGCCGGCCGTGATCGCGCTGTCGCTGTTCGCGATCGTCTACGCGAGCCTGATCGCGCTCGCGCAGACTGATCTCGGCAAGCTTCTCGCATATTCGACGGTCGCGCACATGGGGATCGTCACGCTCGGGCTGTTTCTGTTCAACCAGATCGGCGTCGAGGGTGCGATCGTGCAGCTCGTGTCGTACGGCTTCGTCGCGGGCGCGATGCTGCTGTGCGTGAGCGTGCTGGTCGATCGCACGAACCAGCGCGAGATCGCCGCGTATGGCGGCGTGGCGGGTGTCATGCCGCGCTTCGCGACGTTCGCGCTGCTGTTCGCGATGGCCAACGTCGGCCTGCCGGGCACGTCGGGCTTCGTCGGCGAGTTCATGGTCATCATGGGCGCGATTCGCGTCAACTTCTGGATCGGCGCGATCGCGGCGCTCACGCTGATCCTCAGCGCGTCGTACACGCTGTGGATGGTCAAGCGCGTCGTGTTCGGCAAGATCGCGAGCGCGCGCATCGCGAAGCTCGCCGACCTCAGCCGCCGCGAGATCGTGATGTTCGCGTCGCTCGCGCTGATCGTGCTGATGGTCGGCGTCGATCCGAAGCCGTTCACCGACGCGATCGATCCGACCGTTGCGCGGCTGATCGACGACGCCAGCCATTCGAAGCTGCCGGCCGGGGACGGTGGCGCGCCTGCGCAGGCGTACATGGCAGCGACGCACGGCTGATCGCGTAACGACGCGGTCGTTATGCGCACATCCATCGGGGCTGGCGCGGGCGGCGTCCGGCCGGCTCGCGTTCGCCTTCCGGCTGCGTGAAATTGCCCCGCGACAATCTGTCTCACGGCAGATTTTGCAATGATGATTTGCCGCATCCACCGGTTTTTCGTCGCACCCGCGCGACGTATGATTCGGCCACTTTCGTGGATCGAATGCGCATCGGGCATACGCAACGGATTCAATGACCCTCGGGCTGTGTGATGAAAAGAAAAGCTTCAAGAGGCTGGACGGCGCTGATATCGATCGGCGCGGCGCTGAGCCTGTCAGGCTGTAATTTAGATGTACTAAATCCGAAAGGAAGCGTCGGCGCCGCGGAA
This sequence comes from Burkholderia sp. PR2, assembly GCF_052372875.1. Taxonomy (NCBI): domain Bacteria; kingdom Pseudomonadati; phylum Pseudomonadota; class Betaproteobacteria; order Burkholderiales; family Burkholderiaceae; genus Burkholderia; species Burkholderia sp. PR2. The sequence goes on along the minus strand of NZ_JBQRWH010000004.1, from coordinate 2,154,479 downwards.
AAGTCGCTGATCGCGACGTCGACATGGGCGATGCTGATCGTCGTCGTGCCGGTGATCCTGCTCACGTTGTGGTTCGCGTGGCGTTACCGCGCATCGAACCGCAACGCCGCCTACGCGCCGAACTGGTCGCACTCGACCGCGATCGAGGTCGTGATCTGGACGGTGCCGACGCTGATCATCCTGTTTCTCGGCGTGCTCACGTGGAAAACCACGCATGAACTCGATCCGTACAAGCCGCTCGAGTCGTCGGTGAAGCCGATCGACGTCGAGGTCGTCGCGCTCGACTGGAAGTGGCTGTTCATCTATCCGGAACTCGGCATCGCGTCGGTGAACCAGCTCGCGATTCCGGTCGGCACACCGGTGAATTTCCGCATCACGTCGGATTCGGTGATGAACTCGTTCTTCATTCCACAGCTCGGTGGCCAGGTGTACGCGATGGCCGGCATGCAGACGCGTCTGCATCTGATCGCCGACGAAGCCGGCGACTACGCGGGCACGTCCGCCAACTTCAGCGGCCGCGGTTTCTCCGACATGAAGTTCCGCACGCTCGCCGAGCCGCGCGAGCAGTTCGACGCCTGGGTGCAGAAGGTGAAGGCTTCGCCCGACCGGCTCGACGCGACCGTGTACGGCACCGTCGCGCAGCCAAGCGAGAAGGCGCCTGTGCGCTACTTCTCGTCGGTCGATCCGCGGCTCTTCCACAACATCATCGCGAAATACAACGATGGCCACGTCCTCGACCTGAAGGACGCCGCCTGCGGCACGAAGGGGTAACGCATGTTCGGCAAACTCACACTATCGGCGATCCCGTTCGATCAGCCCATCATCATGGTGGCCGGCGCCTTCATGGGGCTGGTCGTGCTGGGCATTCTCGCCGCGCTGACGATCACCGGCCGCTGGAAGTGGCTGTGGACGGAGTGGCTGACGACGGTCGACCACAAGAAACTCGGCGTGATGTACATCATCGTCGCGCTGATCATGCTGCTGCGCGGCTTCGCCGACGCGATCATGATGCGCATGCAGCTCGCGCTCGCTTACAACGCGCCCGGCTACCTACCGCCGCACCACTATGACCAGATCTTCACGGCACACGGCGTGATCATGATCTTCTTCATGGCGATGGTGTTCATGGTCGGCCTGATGAACCTGATCGTGCCGCTGCAGATCGGCGCGCGCGACGTCGCGTTTCCGTTCATCAACTCGCTGTCCTTCTGGATGACCGCGGTCAGCGCGATCCTGATCAACGTGTCGCTCGTGATCGGCGAGTTCGCGCAGACGGGCTGGCTCGCGTATCCGCCGCTGTCGGAGCTGCAGTTCAGTCCGGGGGTAGGGGTCGACTACTACCTGTGGGCGCTGCAGATCTCGGGTGTCGGCACGCTGCTGACCGGCGTGAACTTCTTCGTGACGATCATCAAGATGCGCGCGCCCGGCATGACGCTGATGAAGATGCCGGTGTTCACGTGGACGGTCCTCTGCACGAACGTGCTGATCATGGCGTCGTTCCCGATCCTGACCGCGACGCTCGCGTTGCTCGGTCTCGACCGTTACCTCGGCATGCACTTCTTCACGAACGAAGCCGGCGGCAACGCGATGCTGTACCTGAACCTGATCTGGGCGTGGGGCCATCCGGAGGTGTACATCCTGATCCTGCCGGCTTTCGGCATCTTCTCGGAAGTCATCGCGACGTTCTCGAAGAAGCCGCTGTTCGGCTACAAGACGATGGTGTACGCGACCTGCGCGATCATGGTGCTGTCGTTCCTCGTGTGGCTGCATCACTTCTTCACGATGGGCTCGGGTGCGAACGTGAATGCGTTCTTCGGCATCATGACGATGATCATCGCGATCCCGACCGGCGTGAAGGTGTTCAACTGGCTGTTTACGATGTACCGCGGCCGGATCGAATTCACGACGCCCGTGCTGTGGACGATCGGCTTCATGGTCACGTTCACGCTCGGCGGCATGACCGGCGTGATGATGGCGATTCCGGGCGCGGACTTCGTGCTGCACAACAGCCTGTTCCTGATCGCGCACTTCCACAACGTGATCATCGGCGGCGTGCTGTTCGGGTACCTCGCTGGCTTCAACTACTGGTTCCCGAAGGCGTTCGGCTTCAAGCTGAACGAGAAGCTCGGCAAGGCTGCGTTCTGGTTCTGGCAGGTCGGCTTCTACGTCGCGTTCGTGCCGCTCTACGTGCTCGGCTTCATGGGCATGACGCGCCGTCTGAACCACTACGACAACCCGGCGTGGCATCCGTGGCTGCTGGTCGCCGCGTTCGGCGCCGTGCTGATCGCGATCGGCATCGCATGCCAGCTGCTGCAACTGGTCGTCAGCATCCGCAACCGCAACCTGCCGGCTTACCGCGACACCACGGGCGATCCGTGGGGCGGCCGCACGCTGGAATGGGCGACCTCGTCGCCGCCAGCCGAATACAACTTCGCGGTGATCCCGCAAGTGCGCACGCTCGACGCGTATGCCGACATGAAGGCACGCGGCGACGGCCGGCCGAACCCGGCAACGATCCGCGACATCCACATGCCGTCGAACACGTGTGCGGGCCTCGTGGTCGCGATCTTCAGCCTGGTGCTGGGCTTCGCGCTCGTGTGGCACATCTGGTGGATGGCCATCGGCGGCCTGGTCGGCATCGTCGCGACGCTCGTGATCTACAGCTCGCGTGACAACGATGGTTACTACATCCCGGCATCGAAGGTGCGCAGGATCGAAGAGAAGCAACCTGCGGCACGCGTGGCCACGCATGTCGACGACGTGGAACTGGAGGCCAACTGATGTTGCAGAAAACCTTGAGCGCAACCCTGCTCGAGCACGACGACCATCCGCCGTCGCACTCGGTGTTCGGCTTCTGGCTGTACCTGATGACCGACTGCGTGATCTTCGCGGCGCTGTTCGCGACGTTCGCGGTGCTCGGCAACCAGTATGCGGGCGGTCCGACCGCGAAGGACCTGTTCGACATTCCGGGCGTCGCGGTCGAAACCGCCGCGCTGCTGCTGTCGAGCATCACCTACGGTTTCGCGATGCTGGCCGCGTACAAGCAGCGGCGCGGCGCGCTGCTCGCGTGGCTCGCGGTGACGTTCGTGCTCGGCGCGGCGTTCCTCGCGATGGAACTACGTGAGTTCTCGCACCTGATCGCGGACGGCGCGGGCCCGCAGCGCAGCGCGTTCCTGTCGGCGTTCTTCACGCTGGTCGGCACGCACGGGCTGCACGTGACGGCCGGCCTGCTGTGGATGATCGTGCTCGCCGGGCAGATCGTACTGCGCGGCGGCGACCTGACCGATCGCGACCTGCGGCGCCTGACGTGCCTGAGCCTCTTCTGGCACTTCCTCGACATCGTGTGGATCTGCGTGTTTTCCTTTGTCTATCTCGCGAGCGTGATCTAAATGGCTCATTCGCATTCGTCTCAACTCGAAGAAGGGCACGGCAGTGTCGGCGGCTATGTCGCCGGCTTCATCCTGTCGGTTCTGCTCACTGCCGCGTCGTTCGGCCTCGTGATGGGCGGCGTGCTGTCGCCGCACGCGTCGCTGATTGCGCTGGCCGCGCTCGCATTCGTGCAGATCGTCGTGCACCTCGTGTACTTCCTGCACATGAACGGTTCGTCCGGCCAGCGCTGGAACGTGATGGCGTTCAGCTACACCGTGCTGACGGCGGCGATCCTGATCGTCGGCACGCTGTGGGTGATGCACAACGTCAGCATGAACATGATGTCACGCTGAACGGCATCGCGGCGCAGCGGACGATCTCCATGCGCTTCTGTCAAGTCCTGGAATAGGTTGACAGTATCCAGGCGCTAGAACGCCCGATGCACCGCATCGGGCGTTTTGTATTTCAGCGCGGCATGTGGCCGTTCATGGTTGTAGATGTGTACCGACTGTTCGACCATCTTGGCGGCCTGTTCAAGGTCCGCAGGACGTTGCAACAGGAACTCCCCCTTGAGAATGCCGTTGACCCGCTCAGCCAGCGCATTCTGATAGCAGTCGTAGCCGTCCGTCATTGAACAGCGCAGGCCGTGATGCCGATGGATGTCCTGATAGTAGGTCGAACAGTACTGGACCCCGCGATCGGAGTGATGGATCAACGGCTGCCGGCTCCGGCGCTTGCGCAACGCCTTCTTGAGCGCCTGACTGACCTGCTCGGTTTGCAGGCTGTCGTGAACGTGATGACCGACGATCTTGCGCGAGAACGCATCCGTGACGAGACTCAAATACACAAACGGGCCAGCCGTCGGCAGATACGTGATGTCGGCCACCCACACTTGTTCGGGGCCGGTCGGCACGATTTGATCCGGCCCGGGTTTCAGTAGATTCGGATGACGCCGGAAGCGGTGATGGCTATGGGTGGTCTTGTGATACGCCCGGTGCGGTACGACCAGTAGGCGCGCGGCACGCAGCACGTCGAACAGCCGATCTCGCCCCAGCTTGATGCCGCGCTCGACCAACGCTGGCCCGAGCAGATGATGGAGCTTGCGTGTGCCCAGCCTCGGCTGGCGAAGCCGCACGTCTCGCACCAGCGCAGTGACGGTCTCGCTCTGCGAGCAACGGTGTTCCTCGCTGCGGCATCGCTTGTAATACGCTTGGCGGCTGATACCCATGTATCGGCAGGCCCGCTCGACGCTCAGCTTTTCGATCCGCTTTTGCGCGACGACCTGCCTGAAGGCTTTTTTACGGTGATCCCGTAATCCTTGCGCATCACGTCGACCACGGCTTCGAATAGCGCGGCTTTCTCCTGCGCCTGTCGCAACTGCGTCTCCAACTCCTTGATGCGCTGCTCCGGTGTGAGCGGCTTTGAGTCTTGCTTTGACATGGTGGAACCCGATCGCGCACGGCCGGATGGATCGGCCCAATCCTGCAAGCCGTGCTTACGTAACCATACCAGCACGGTCGAGCGCCCCTGGATGCCGTAGCGTCGCTGTGCCTCTTTGTACGTCAGTTCGCCTTTTTCGACCTGCGCCACCACCGACAGTTTAAAAGCCAGGCTGTAGTCCCGCTGCGTTCGCTTGATCCCTTGCTCCATTTGGCACCTCTTCGTTTCGGCGAAAAAGTGTCAACCTATTTCAGGACGGGTCATTCATGCAAAAAAAGGCGGCACGCGAGTGCCGCCTTTTTCTCATTTCGGCCGTGCAATGCGCACCGGTCGTCAGTGCGTGCTCGTGCCCGCGTCAGCCGTCAGCGAAGGCGAGCAGTCCGTGCGGTACTCCGCGGCGAGCCGATGCTTTGCGCCGTCGAGGATCGCGCCGCGGACGCCCTTGGCCTGTTCGAGGTGCCAGTTTACGTTCTCGATAGTGACGGTCGCATCGTCGACGAGAATGCCGACCGCGAGCGCGGGTCCGCCGAGCGTCAAAGCTGCGCCGCTTGACGCCGGGCGCGGGCCAGGATGAAAGATGTTCCAGGAAGGGCGGAACGGGCCCTCGGCCGGCACGGCAAGGCGGGCCGGGCAGGCGGGCGCGACGGCCGGGCGCCAATTGTTACAAGACGTTAGCGGGCGCTTCCCGTTGCGACGCTGCGCATCAGTTCTTACAAACTTGAAATATGCCGGGACGGCGCTTGTCGCTATAGTCGAATCACACATGAAACAACTCGAAGAGGAATCCATGAAGACTTTGCGTATTGCCTCGCTCTTGACCGGTATGACGGCCTTGCTCGTGTCGGGCGCAGCAATGGCGGGAGTCAATGTCGGGATCAACGTCGGCGTGCCGGCTCCGGTCTACGTCGCGCCCGCGCCCGTGTATGCGCCGCCGCCTCCGCCGGTCGTCTACCAGCCGGCGCCCGTGTATGCACCGGCGCCCGTCTACGCGCCGGCACCGGCGATCGTGATCGGCTGGCACGGCGATCGTTACTGGGACGGCCGCCGCTACTGGGGCCGCGACGAGTGGTATCGCCATCATGGCCGCGGCTGGGGCGGCGATCGCGGTCACGGTCATTGGGATAACGGCCGCCACAACGGCTGGCGTTGATCGACATGCGCGCATGAGATGAAGACCGCCCGCGAGGCGGTTTTCTTTTGCCTGCGCGTGCCGCGCGCGGCGGTCGCGATGCGTTGGCGCCACGCGCGAAAAGCCGCACGCTGGCTCGACGTCGAATTGAATGGGTAGAATCGACCCACGTTCCATCCCTCAATCGACCGACAGGGCCTCTATGACGAAGGGTTCGCCCCGGGCCGCCGCCGCGCGCACCCGCTTCGGCGCCGCGCGTGCAGTACGTGCCGCCGGCCGCACGGCGGCAGCATGGGCAATACAGGCGGTACTCGCCGCGACGGCCGCGCACGCGGCCCATGCGATCGCGCAGTACGGCGAGCCGAAATATCCGCCGGGTTTCAAGCATTTCGACTACGTGAACCCGGACGCGCCCAAGGGCGGCACGCTCGTGCTCGCGAACCCGAACCGGCTGACATCGTTCGACAAGTTCAATCCGTTCACGATGCGCGGCAACCCTGCGCCGGGCATCGACATGTTGTTCGAGAGCCTTGCGACCGGCAGCATGGACGAACCGTCATCCGCCTACGGGCTGCTCGCCGACGACATCGCGATCGCGCCGGACCGCCGCTCGGTCACGTTCCACCTGAATCCCCGCGCGCGCTTCTCGAACGGCGATCCGGTAACGGCCGAGGACGTCCGGTTCTCGTTCGACACGCTCAAGAGCAAGCTGGCCGCACCGCAGTTCGGCGCATATTTCGCCGAAATCGCGAAGGCCGTGGTGGTTGACCCCGCGACCGTGCGCTTCGAATTCCGCAGCGCGAACCGCGAGCTGCCGCTGATCGCCGGCGGCGTGCCGGTGTTCTCGCGCAAGTGGGGGCTGCGCGCGGACGGTTCGCGGATTCCGTTCGACCAGCTCGCGTTCGAACAGCCGATCGGCAGCGGCCCGTACCTGATCGAGCGCTACGACAACGGCCGCACCATTACGTACCGGCGCAATCCCGCGTACTGGGGCGCCGATCTGCCGGTGCGGATCGGCACCGACAACTTCGAGCGGATCGTCTACAAGCTGTACGGCGACGGCGTCGCGCGGCTCGAGGCGTTCAAGGCCGGCGAGTACGACGTGCTGGTCGAATACATCGCGCGCAACTGGACGCGACGCGACGTCGGCAAGCGCTTCGACAGCGGCGAGCTCGTCAAGCGCGAATTCCGCCAGCACAACGGCGCGGGCATGCAGGGCTTCTTCATGAACCTGCGCCGCCCGCAGTTTCGCGACGTGCGCGTGCGCCAGGCGCTCGATCTCGCGTTCGACTTCGAATGGCTGAACCGCCAGCTGTTCTATAGCGCGTACACGCGCCTCGACAGCTATTTCGCCGATACCGACCTGCAGGCGACCGGTACGCCGGGCCCGGGCGAGCTGAAACTGCTGGAGCCGTTGCGCGCGCGGCTCGACCCGGCCGTGTTCGGGCCGATGGTCACGCAGCCGAACACAAACCCGCCGGGCTCGCTGCGCGCGAATCTGCTGAAGGCGCGCTCGCTGCTCGCGCAGGCCGGCTGGACCTACCGCGACGGCGCGTTGCGCAACGCGCAGGGCGAGCCGTTCACGTTCGAGATTCTCGACGATTCGGGCGCGGCGATGGAAGGCGTCGTGACCGCCTACCAGCGCAATCTCGCGAAGCTCGGCATCGACGCGCGCTTTCGCACGGCCGATTACGCGCTGCTGCAGAAGCGGCTCGACGCGTTCGACTACGACATGACGACGGTTCGCCTGCCGGGCGTGCAGGTGCCGGGCGCGGAGCAGTTCTCGCGCTACGCCAGCAAGTTCGCCGACGAGCCGGGCTCCGACAATATCATCGGCCTGAAGTCGCCGGCCGTCGACACGCTGCTGCATGCGCTCGGCGCCGCGCAGACGCGCGACGACCTGCTCGACGCGACGCATGCGCTCGATCGCGTGCTGATGCATGGCTATTACGCGGTTCCGCAGTGGTACAGCACCACGCACCGGATCGCCTACAAGCGCACGCTCGGCTATCCACAGACGCTGCCGCTGTACTATTCGGCCGAGGGCTGGGTCGTGTCGACCTGGTGGGCCAAGCCCGATCACTGAAGCCTGCCGGCCCTTCGTTCAACCCAGCCTATCGATCGCGAGTCGACGCCCTATGTGGAGCTACATCCTCAAACGCCTGCTGCTGATGATCCCGACGCTCGTCGGCGTGCTCACGCTCACGTTCGCGGTGATCCAGTTCGTGCCGGGCGGCCCGGTCGAACAGGCCGTGCAGGAACTGCGCAAGGGCGCGACGGAACAGGGCGCGGCGCCGTTCGGGATGCGTGCGCATACCGGCGTCGACGCGCAGCAGCTCGCACAGCTCAAGGCGCTGTACGGCTTCGACAAGCCGCCGCTCGAGCGTTACTGGCTGATGCTGAAGCGCTTCGCGCGCTTCGATCTCGGCGATAGCTACTTCCGCCACCAGAGCGTGTGGTCGCTGATCGTGCAGAAGCTGCCGGTGTCGATCAGCATCGGGTTGTGGACGTTCTTCGTCACCTATCTGATCTCCGTGCCGCTCGGCATCGCGAAGGCCGTGCGCAACGGTTCGCCGTTCGATGTCGCGACGAGCCTCATCGTGCTGGTCGGCTATGCGATTCCGGGCTTCGTGCTCGGCGTGCTGCTGCTCGTGCTGTTCGGTGGCGGGTCGTTCTGGCAGTTGTTCCCGCTGCGCGGGCTGACATCGGACAACTTTTCCCAGCTGTCGCTCGCCGGCAAGGTGCTCGACTATCTGTGGCACATCGCGCTGCCGATCACCGCATCGGTCGTCGGCAGTTTCGCGGTCATCACGATGCTCACGAAGAACGCGTTCCTCGACGAAATCCGCAAGCAGTACGTGCTGACCGCGCGCGCGAAAGGGCTCGCCGAGCGCACCGTGCTCTGGAAGCACGTGTTTCGCAACGCGATGCTGCCGCTGATCGTCGGGTTTCCAGCCGCGTTCATCGGCGCATTCTTCACGGGCAGCCTGCTGATCGAGACGCTGTTCTCGCTCGACGGCCTCGGGCTGCTGTCGTACGAGTCGGTCGTGCGGCGCGACTATCCGGTCGTGCTCGGCACGCTGTACCTGTTCACGCTGATCGGGCTCGCGACCAAGCTGATCTCCGACCTCTGCTACGTGTGGGTCGACCCGCGCATTCAATTCGACAATCTGGAGCGCTGACATGAAACCGTCCGCCAGCACGCCGCCAGCCGGCGCGCCTGTCCGCCTGCCCGCGCTCGCCGGGCGAGGTGCGCGATGAACCGGGCCGTCGTGTCGTCCCGCATCGACGCGGCGCGCGCGCGCGTGTCACCTTCGCCCGCGCGCCGCGTCTGGCAGCGCTTTCGCCAGCAGCGCCTCGGCTACTGGAGCTTCGTCATCTTTGCGGTCGCGTTCGCCGCGAGCCTCGCGGCACCGCTATGGTCGAACGACAAGCCGCTCGTCGTGCGCTACGACGGCCAGACCTATTTCCCGATGTTCCATGCGTATCCGGAGACGACCTTCGGCGGCGACTTCCCGACGCCGGCCGACTATCTCGATCCGTATGTCCGCAAGCGGCTCGAGGCGCCGGGCAACTTCGTCGTCTATCCGCCGAACCGCTATTACTACGACACGCTGAATTACTTTTCGACCGTGCCGAACCCGGCGCCGCCGTCGCGCGCGAACTGGCTCGGCACCGACGCGCAGGGGCGCGACCTGCTCGCGCGGCTCGTGTACGGGTTCCGCGTGTCGGTCGAGTTCGGGCTGATCCTGACCGCGATCGGCACGCTGCTCGGGATCGCCGCGGGCGCAGTGCAGGGCTTCTTCGGCGGGCGCATCGATATCGTGGGGCAACGGCTGATCGAGATCTGGAGTTCGCTGCCCGAGCTGTACCTGCTGATCATCTTCGCATCGATCTTCGAGCCGAGCTTCCTGCTGCTGATCGTGCTGCTGTCGCTGTTCGGCTGGATCGGCCTGGCCGATTACGTGCGTGCCGAGTTCCTGCGCAACCGCACGCAGGACTACGTGCGGGCGGCCCGCGCGATGGGGCTCACGAACTGGCAGATCATCTGGCGCCACGTGCTGCCGAACAGCATGACGCCCGTGATCACGTTCCTGCCGTTCCGGATGAGCGGTGCGATCCTCGCGCTCACGAGCCTCGACTTCCTCGGGCTTGGCGTGCCGCCACCGACGCCGAGCCTCGGCGAGCTGCTCGCGCAGGGCAAGGGCAATCTCGACGCGTGGTGGATCTCGCTGTCGACGTTCGGCGTGCTGGTCGCGACGCTGCTGTTGCTGACCTTCATGGGCGACGCGCTGCGCAACGCGCTCGACACGCGGATCGCCGACTCGGTGCGCGCGGCAGGAGGCCAGCGATGAGCGACACGGTCGTATCGAACGCGGGCGAACCGCTGCTGTCGCTCGAGCACCTGCACGTGCGCTTCGGCGACACGGTGGCCGTCGACGACGTGACGCTCGCGATCGGCCGCGGCGAGCGCGTCGCGCTCGTCGGCGAGTCGGGGTCGGGCAAGAGCGTGACCGCGCTGTCGATCCTGCGGCTGCTGCGCGACGCCGACGTGAGCGGCACGATCCGCTTCGCCGGGCACGACCTCGCCGGCAAGAGCGAGCGCGAGATGCGCGGGCTGCGCGGCTCGGCCATCGCGATGATCTTCCAGGAGCCGATGACGGCGCTCAACCCGCTGTACACGATCGGCGCGCAAATCGGCGAGACGATCGTGCTGCACGACGGCGTGACGGCGGGGGAGGCGCGCAAGCGCGCAATCGCGCTGCTCGCGCGCACCGGCATCGCGGAGCCGGAGAAGCGCGTCGACAGTTACCCGCATCAGCTGTCGGGTGGCCAGCGGCAGCGCGCGATGATCGCGATGGCGCTCGCGTGCCGGCCGCGGCTCTTGCTCGCGGACGAGCCGACCACGGCGCTCGACGTGACGATCCGCGCGCAGATCGTCGATCTGCTGCTCGAGTTGCAGCGCGAGGAGGCGGAAAAACGCGGGATGGCGATCCTGCTGATCACGCACGACCTTAACCTCGTGCGGCACTTCGCCGAGCGGGTCGCGGTGATGGAGCGCGGCAAGCTGGTCGAAAGCGGGCCGGTCGAGCGGATCTTCGTGGAGCCGGAGCATCCGTATACCCGGCGGCTGCTGAATAGCCGGCCGCAGCGCACGGTCGCGCCGGTGCTGCCGATCGCGCCCGTCGTGCTCGAAGCGCGCCACGTCAGCGTGCAGTTCGCGCGCAAGCGGCCGGGCTTCGCGGGCTGGTTCGGCACGATGCCCGTGACGGCGGTCGCGGACGTGTCCGTGTCGGTGCGGCAGGGCGAGACGCTCGGGATCGTCGGCGAGTCCGGTTCAGGGAAGTCGACGCTCGCGATGGCGCTGCTCGGGCTGCAACGGACGGTGCACGGCGAGATCGAATTCCAGGGGCGCGCGCTGTCGACCTACCGTGGCCGCGAACAGACCGCGCTGCGCTCGAACATGCAGGTCGTCTTTCAGGATCCATTCAGCTCGCTGTCGCCGCGTCACACGATCGAGCGGATCGTAGGCGAGGGGCTCGAACTGCATCGCCCGGAGCTGACGCCGGACGCGCGCCGCGCGAAGTCGCTGGCCGTGCTGCGCGAAGTCGGCCTCGACCGCACGGTGCTGCATCGCTATCCGCACGAATTCTCGGGCGGGCAGCGCCAGCGGATCGCAATCGCGCGCGCGCTCGTGCTGGAGCCGCGCATCCTGATCCTCGACGAACCGACTTCCGCGCTCGACGTGTCGATCCAGCAGCAGGTGCTGAAACTGCTCGCGAATTTGCAACAGAAATACAACCTCGGCTATGTATTCATCAGCCACGATCTGGAGGTGATCGGCGCGATGGCGCATCGGGTCGCGGTGATGCAGGGCGGGGCGATCGTCGAGTCCGGGGACGTGGCCGATATCTTCACGAAACCGTCACATCCTTACACACAAAAGCTGTTGAAAGCGGTCTGGAAAGCGTGATAGGCGTCCAATGGTCTGACTATCTCGATTGTATTTTTTAATTTGTTTTGACAAACGATTACGCGCTGGCTAGTATCGACCGAAATTTTCCGCCAATCAGCTGATTTTTAAGCACATTCCATCGACCAATGCAGCATCGATCCCTGACCCAGGCATGCGCGCGCACCCTCGCCGGGCTGTTCATCGGCGCCCTGTTCGCAGCAGCTCCCGTCGCGTTCGCCGACGAAGTCAGCAGTTTTAATCAGAATGTCACGAATTCGACTCAAATCGGGTCGAATTCGTCCCTCCAGCAGACCAGCGCGCAGCCGTCGAGCGGCGGCGCGAAGTCGTTCCTCGCCGGCATGGCCGGCAAGGCAGGCGACGTGGTCGTCGGCGCGCTGAACATGATCGGCGTGCGCTACCGCTGGGGCGGTAACTCGCCGGATTCCGGCCTCGATTGCAGTGGCTTCGTGCGCTACGTGTTCCGGGACACGCTCGGCATGTCGCTGCCGCGTCGCGCGGAAGAGATGAGCCGCGTCGGCGAGAAGGTCAGCATGAGCAACCTGAAGCCGGGCGACCTCGTGTTCTTCAACACGATGCGCCGGACGTTCTCGCACGTCGGCATCTACATCGGCGACAACAAGTTCGTGCATTCGCCGTCGACGGGCAGCACGGTTCGCGTCGACGATCTCGACAGCGGCTACTGGGAAAAGCGTTTCACCGGTGCGCGCCGGATCGAATCGGCGTTCCCGATGAAGGCCGACGACCTGCGCCAACGCGTGCGCGCGACGATCGGCGACGACGCGGCGAACGGCAGCAACTGACGCACGCCGGCGATCGGCCGGATGAAAAAACCCTGTCACCGAAAGGCGGCAGGGTTTTTTGCTTTGGGGGCGCGGAAGCGGCGGGTTGGGGGCGTCGGCGCCGGTGGCGGCTCGTTACACGTCGTGCCCCGCGATGCGTCCGCTTATGCCGCTGCTGCCCCGCGGGCTGCCGCAAGCTTGCGCTGCAACTCGGGCATGATGCGCGCGACCGCTTCTTCGCCCGCGAGGATGGCCGCGTTGCGCTGGTTGAAGTCGCTGCCACCCATCGCCGCGAGGTTCGGGCGAATCACGACGTCCGCGTATTTGTCGAGCTCGTAGGTCTTGATCGTCTGACCCATGATCGTGAAGGTCTGCAGCAGCATCTCGATCGGGTTGCTGGTCGCCGCGCCGTCCGGTCGCGACGAGATGTCGACCGCGATCACGAAGTTCGCGCCCATCTTGCGCGCGAACGACGCGGGCACCGGGCTCACGAGACCGCCGTCGACGTATTCGCGGTTGCCGATCTTCACGGGCTCGAACACCGACGGCACGCTGCACGACGCGCGCACCGCAAGCCCCGTATTGCCCTGCTGGAACAGAATCGGCTGGCCGTTCTGCAGGTCGGTCGCGACGACGCCGAGCGGCTTCGCCATCTTTTCGATCGGCCGGTTGTTGAGCGTCTTGTTCAGGAAGTTCTGCAGCGCGATGCCCTGCAGCAGCCCGCGCGAGCGGAACGGCAGCGCCCAGTCGCTGATCGCCGCCTGATCCATGTCGAGCGCGATCTTGTTGATCTGCAGCCCGCTCATCCCCGACGCGTACAGTGCCCCGACCACCGAGCCCGCGCTCGTGCCGGCGACGATCTCGACCGGGATGCCGCGCGCCTCCAGCGCCTTCAGCACGCCGATGTGCGAGAAGCCGCGGGCGGCGCCGCCGCCGAGCGCGATGCCGATCTTCACGGGCTTCTCGCGCGACTGCGTGGGATTCGCGGCGTTGTCGGGGCGGGACTTGTCGCCGAACGACGTGCAAGCGGCGAGGCTGGCGGATGCGCATGCGATCGTGAAATGACGGCGCGACAGGCGAGGGGACGACATCGTGTGGTTCTCCGGCGGCTTGGCGGCGGGCCGGGCGGCCCGCGGCGGCGATAGGTTCCGAGCGGCCGTGCGGCAGAAACCGGGCGGCCGGCGCGGCGCCGGCTGGCGGCCGCGGCGCGCACATCATAAAGCAAGCGGCGCGCTTGGCGCGAAGACCGGCGCGAGTATAATTCCGGCTTCTTTCCCGTTCCGGGCGCGGCCGGCCCCATTGCTGTCCGGGCTGTCGCCGTCGATCCCGCGTCGAATCATTCATGCGCCCCAGGCGTTCGAGTTACCGTTTATGACCCGTCCTGTCCGTACCCGCTTCGCGCCGAGTCCCACCGGCTTCATCCACCTCGGCAACATCCGCTCCGCGCTCTATCCGTGGGCGTTCGCGCGCAAGATGAAAGGCACGTTCGTGCTGCGTATCGAGGATACCGACGTCGAGCGTTCGTCGCAGGAAGCCGTCGACGCGATCCTCGAGGGGATGCAGTGGCTCGGCCTGGATTTCGACGAAGGCCCGATCTACCAGATGCAGCGGATGGACCGCTATCGCGCGGTGCTCGCGCAGATGCTCGAGCAGGGGCTCGCGTACCCGTGCTACATGTCGGCCGAGGAACTCGACGCGCTGCGCGAACGCCAGCGCGAGGCTGGCCTCAAGCCGCGCTACGACGGCACGTGGCGTCCGGAGCCGGGCAAGGTCCTGCCCGAGCCGCCGGCTGGTGTGAAGCCCGTGCTGCGGTTCCGCAACCCGCTGACCGGCACGGTCGTGTGGGACGACGCGGTGAAGGGGCGTGTCGAGATCTCGAACGAGGAGCTCGACGACCTCGTGATCGCGCGTCCGGACGGCACGCCGATCTACAACTTCTGCGTGGTCGTGGACGACATGGACATGAACATCACGCACGTAATCCGCGGCGACGACCATGTGAACAACACGCCGCGCCAGATCAACATCCTGCGCGCGCTCGGCGGCGAGCCGCCCGTCTATGCGCACCTGCCGACCGTGCTGAACGAGCAGGGCGAGAAGATGAGCAAGCGGCATGGCGCGATGAGCGTGATGGCGTATCGCGACGCGGGCTTCCTGCCGGAGGCGGTCGTCAACTACCTCGCGCGTCTCGGCTGGTCGCACGGCGACGCCGAAATCTTCTCGCGCGAGCAGTTCGTCGAATGGTTCGACCTCGAGCATCTCGGCAAGTCGCCCGCGCAATACGATCACAGCAAGCTGAGCTGGCTGAACGCCCATTACATCAAGGAAGCGGACAACGCGCGCCTCGCCGCGCTGGCGAAACCGTTCCTCGCGGCGCTCGGCATCGACGACGCGGCGATTGCGACGGGCCCGGCGCTCGACGCGGTAGTCGGCCTGATGAAGGATCGCGCGACGACGGTCAAGGAGATCGCCGAAGGCGCCGCGATGTTCTACCGCGTGCCGGCTCCGGACGCCGACGCGCTTGCGCAGCACGTGACCGATGCGGTGCGCCCGGCGCTGGCCGATCTCGTCGCTGCGCTGAAGGCAGCCGAGTGGACGAAGGAGGCGGTGTCCGCCGCGTTGAAGGCGACGCTCGGCGCGCACAAGCTGAAGATGCCGCAGCTCGCGATGCCGGTGCGCCTGCTGGTGGCGGGCACGACGCATACGCCGTCGATCGACGCGGTGCTCGTACTGTTCGGTCGCGACATCGTGGTGTCGCGCATCGAGGGCGCGCTGGCCTGAGGTTGGGGCGGGGCGAAGCCGCCCGTGCATGACATCGCGGCGGCTTCGCAAAAAAATTCGCTCGGATCGCAAAAAGGGTATTTACAAGTTCAAATTCGGTCCATATAATCTCATTTCTGTTCTGCAAGGGGGTATAGCTCAGCTGGGAGAGCGCTTGCATGGCATGCAAGAGGTCAGCGGTTCGATCCCGCTTACCTCCACCATCAGAGCAGAATGGATTGATTTGCGAAGCAGCAGTGGTGGTAGTAATAAATGCTTCACAAAATGATTTAAAGCAGTTAGAATTTCGGCCTTCGCTGTTGATGATGAGTGAATAGCGAAAGTCAGACAGATCTGAAAAGATTATGTCCCCTTCGTCTAGAGGCCTAGGACATCACCCTTTCACGGTGAGTACAGGGGTTCGAATCCCCTAGGGGACGCCAGATTCTGCGGCGTTTCGTAGTAGAAGTGTCGCGAGGCTTGCAGAACGTAACCGACGTCCTGCAGGTAACGGTGCAGAAAGTTGGAGCGGTAGTTCAGTCGGTTAGAATACCGGCCTGTCACGCCGGGGGTCGCGGGTTCGAGTCCCGTCCGCTCCGCCAGAACGAAGCCCGTTCAAGACGTTTTTGAGCGGGCTTTTGTATTAAAGGTGTAAGCAGTACGTTGTCCCCTTCGTCTAGAGGCCTAGGACATCACCCTTTCACGGTGAGTACAGGGGTTCGAATCCCCTAGGGGACGCCAGATTCAGCGGCGTTTCGTAGTAGAAGTGTCGCAACGCTCGCAGGGCGTGAACGAGGTCCTGCGGGTGAGAGTAAAGAAAGCTGGAGCGGTAGTTCAGTTGGTTAGAATACCGGCCTGTCACGCCGGGGGTCGCGGGTTCGAGCCCCGTCCGCTCCGCCAGAACAAGGCCCGTTCAAATGAACGTTTTGAACGGGCTTTTGCATTAAAGATGTAAGCAGTACGTTGTCCCCTTCGTCTAGAGGCCTAGGACATCACCCTTTCACGGTGAGTACAGGGGTTCGAATCCCCTAGGGGACGCCAGATTTCGGCGTCGTTCGAACAAACGATGCGCCGGCAGGAAGTAACCGACGCCTGCCAGGCAAGAAGCAAGACTGGAGCGGTAGTTCAGTCGGTTAGAATACCGGCCTGTCACGCCGGGGGTCGCGGGTTCGAGTCCCGTCCGCTCCGCCAGAAAATGAAAAAGCCCGCCTCGTGCGGGCTTTTTCATTTGCGTTTCCGTTCGTGCCCGCTTGCGGGCGCGTGATTGCGGAGTGGAGGAAGCCGCCTGCGCGGCTTCCGGCGGGACTCGAAGGGCTGCGCGTGCACGCGCAGCCGCGGCCTGCGGGATGTAGGCGAGTCCCGTCCGCTCTGCCAGAAAATGAAAAAGCCCGCCTCGCGCGGGCTTTTTCATTTGCATCGCCGATCCGCGCGTCGCTACGAGAAATTCGCGATTGCATCCGCCCGCGACTGCGCTATCGTGGCGGGATGCGTACTTGACCCCCGCGCGATGCTCGATCCGACCGACCTGCGATTGCTGTATCAGCTCCGGCCAGCGGAGCCTGGCGATTTTCCCTTTGCCGAGGCGCTCACGCACGGCAACATGGGCGGCTATTACAAGCGCCATGGCCTCGTCTGGCGCAGCGATCTGTTCTATGCGAGCTGGCGCGAATCCGAAAACTTCATCCTGGAAGCCGACGGTCAACGCATCGGCGTGCTGCGCGTGACCGAGGAGGGCGATTCGCTGCACATCCGCGACGTGCAGATCGCAGCCGGCCATCGCGGGCAGGGTGCAGGCACCTACATGCTCGACATGTCGCATCGTTGGGCGCGCGCCCGCGGGCTGCACGAACTGCAGTTGCGCGTGTTCGTCGACAATCCGGCCGCGAAACTCTACCAGCGCATGGGGTACCGCGTCACCGGGCCCAGGCTGGCGCAGATCGGATCGATCCGTCATATGGTGCGCGCAGTCTGAATGCGCAACGGCACAAGGCCGGAGGCAACCTGGCGACGGTCAGCGTGCAGTGCCGATCGCGTCGTCGTCGGGGATGTCGTCGGTGGCGATGCCGTCTTCCGAGCCGCGATGCTCATAGCCGCGCAGCATGAATGCGCGCGGGCTTTCGCCGAACGCGCGCCGGAACATCGCCGAAAACGCGCTCTGGCTCTGGTAGCCGAGCTCACGCGCGATATGTGACAGAGGACGCCCCTGGTTCAACAGTGGAATCGCGCGCGCGAGCAGCGCCTGCTGCCGCCACTGCGAAAAACTCACGCCCAGTTCCTGCTTGAACAGCCGCGAAATCGTGCGTGTGCTTGCGCCGACCTCACCCGCCCAGTGTTCGAGCGATTCCGCGTGCGCGGGTTGCGCGAGCACCGACTCGCACAGCAGGCGCAGCCGCTTCTCGTCGGGCATCGGCACCGCGAGCGGCAGCGGTTCGGCGCGGCTCAGTTCGTCGAGCACGAGCCCGCACAGCAGCCGTTCGCGTTCGCTGCTCAGGTCGCGCGCGTCGAGTGCGACGATCAGTTCGCGCAGCAGGCCGGTCACTTCGACGACCCGGCATGCGTCGAGCCCGTCCGGCACGACCGACTCGTCGATATACAGCGTGCGCAAGTACGCTTCCTCGACGATCACGACCTCGTGCGTGACGTGCGGCGGCACCCAGATCGCTCGGGAAGGCGGCACCATCCAGGTCGTCCCGGTCGTCGCGACGCGCAGCACGCCGCGCGACGCATACGCAAGTTGCGCCCACGCGTGCGTGTGCAGCGGGATCCGGCGGCCGGCATCCACCTGCCGCGCCCGTACGCGCATCGGGTGGACGCGGGTCGGCGCGAACTCGGGCGGGATGTCGATGACGTCGTAGGGATTCGATGCGTCGGCTTGGGCAGGCGGATTCATGGACGATTCGGTCGGCTCGGCGGCGATGCCGTTATTTTAGAAGGCGCCGCGCAGGCGCATGCGGCGGTTTTTCGGCCGATAATGCACCGTTCAAATGAACTTTGTATGGGGCCGCACGCGTTCCGGCCGACGCGATCCGGGTGCCGGGCCAGCGCGCCGCGTCGTGCCGAAAAGAACCATCGGGCCGCCGGCGCGGTCTATCGATGCGGGCGCGTCCTCGCGCGAGCGGCGCCCCGGCGACGCCGGCGCCCGCAGCGCGGCCGCGACGGCCCGGCACCGCAACATCTGAATCGAAGAGGAGAACCACAATGCGCTACGTATTCGTCTACGGCACGTTGAGAGCGGGAGAGGCCAATGACATCGGCCATGCGGCCGCGCGGCACGGGATCGCCGCGCCGACGCTGCTCGGTGCGGCCGCGCTGCCGGGCGAACTGTACGATTTCGGCCCGTATCCGGGCATGGTCGCCGGGCCGGCCGGCCAGTCGCTCGTATGGGGCGACGTCTACGAGATCGACGAACAACTGGTGCCCGTGCTCGACGAGATCGAGCGCGTCTATCCGGGCGTCGACACGCTGTTCCGGCAGGAGCCGGTGATCGTCGAGCTCGGCGGCCGTGCGTATGCGTGCGTCTACTATCCGGTCGCCGCGCATGCGGCAGCCGACCGACCGCGCATTGCGTCGGGCGACTGGGTTCAGCACCGGCGCGAGCGGGAAGCCGCCTGAGCGTCCGCGCGGCGAACGGCTGCACGGCAAAAATAAAAAGCGCCCCGCAGGGCGCTTTTTTCATGCCGCCGCGTCGCGCGCGACCGGCGGCGGGCAGGTCGGGGCGAGCAGGTCGACCCGGTCCGCGTCGTCAGATTTCCTCGTACAGCGGCAGCGTCAGGAATTCGGTGAAGCCTTCCGACGTCGACATCTGCTCGAAGATCGCCGCGGCACGCTCGTAAGGCTGCGTGTTGCCGCCGACCGAACGCTTCAC
The DNA here is from genome assembly GCF_052372875.1 of Burkholderia sp. PR2. Classification (NCBI taxonomy): domain Bacteria; kingdom Pseudomonadati; phylum Pseudomonadota; class Betaproteobacteria; order Burkholderiales; family Burkholderiaceae; genus Burkholderia; species Burkholderia sp. PR2. The sequence continues at coordinate 2,135,160 of NZ_JBQRWH010000004.1, read as the reverse complement.
GTTCTCAAGCTCGGCCTTCGCGAATTCGCGTACGAGCTCGGCCGTGACCTTGCGGCCGTCGTCGAGCACGCCCTTCGGCGAGCGGATCCACTGCCATACCTGCGAGCGGGAGATCTCGGCGGTCGCCGCGTCTTCCATCAGATTGTGGATCGGCACGCAGCCGTTGCCGTCGAGCCAGGCGCCGAGATAATGGATGCCGACGTTGATGTTGTTGCGCAGGCCGGCTTCGGTGATCGGTGCTTCAGGCTGGAAGTCGAGCAGGTTCCTGCCTTCGATCTGGACGTCGTCACGCTGCTTCGCGATCTGGTTCGGCCGGTCGCCGAGCACCTTGACGAATTCTTCCATCGCGATCGGCACGAGGCCCGGGTGCGCGACCCAGCCCCCGTCGTAGCCGTCGGTCGCGTCGCGCTGCTTGTCCGAGCGCACGCCGCCCATCGCCTTGTCGTTCGCTTCCGGATCGTTCTTGATCGGAATCAGCGCGCTCATCCCGCCGATCGCCGGCGCGTTGCGCTTGTGACAGGTCTTCAGCAGCAGCAGCGCGTAAGCACGCATGAACGGCACCGTCATCGTGATCTTCGAGCGGTCGGCCAGGCAGAAGTCGCGGTCGTTCTTGAACTTCTTGATCGCCGAGAAGATGTAGTCCCAGCGGCCGGCGTTCAGGCCCGAGCTGTGTTCGCGCAGTTCGTACAGGATCTCGTCCATCTCGAATGCCGCGAGGATCGTTTCGATCAGCACCGTCGCGCGGATCGTGCCGCGCGGCACGCCGACTGCCTCCTGTGCGGCGACGAAGATGTCGTTCCACAGGCGCGCCTCGAGATGGCTTTCCATCTTCGGCAGGTAGAAGTACGGGCCCGAGCCGCGCGCGATCAGTTCCTTTGCGTTGTGGAACAGGAACAGCGCGAAATCGAAGATGCCGCCGGACACGCGCTGGCCGTCGACCGTCACGTGCTTCTCGTCGAGGTGCCAGCCGCGCGGGCGCACGATCAGCGTCGCGACCTTGTCGTTCAGCCGGTACGACTTGCCGTTCTGCTCGAGCGAAATCGTGCGGCGCACGGCGTCCTTCAGGTTGATCTGGCCGTCGATCTGGTTCGTCCAGCTCGGCGCGTTCGAATCCTCGAAGTCCGTCATGTACGAATCGGCGCCGGAGTTCAGCGCGTTGATGATCATCTTGCGCTCGACGGGGCCGGTGATCTCGACACGGCGGCATTGCAGGTCGGCCGGCAGCGGCGCGACCTTCCAGTCGCCTTCGCGGATCGCCTTCGTATCGGCCAGGAAATCGGGGCGTTCGCCGGCATCGAGGCGCTTGGTGCGCTCGACGCGGGCCTGCAGCAGTGCCTGGCGGCGCGGCTCGAACGCGCGGTGCAGCGCCGCGACGAGTGCGAGCGCCTCAGGCGTCAGGATCGCTTCGTAACCCGGCTTGATTTCGCCGGTGATCGCCATGCCTTGCGGCAGCGTGATCGGGGTGCTCATGAGTCTCATCTCCTTGGTCGGTCAGTTGCGGTTTCGGTGAAGGGGGAAGGCGGCAGCGCCGCGAACGTCATGCGCCCGGGCCGGGGCGCGCGCGGTTCGCGGGTCTGCCGGACGGAGCCGGGGTGGCGAGGAATGCGAGCAGGTCGGCCATGCCGCTGCCGGTGCCGTCGGGCGGTACGCCGAGTTCCTCGGCGGGCGCGCCCGTGCGGTTGAGCCAGAACGTCGTGTAGCCGAACCAGCCGGCCCCCGCGACGTCCCAGGCGTTCGACGACACGAAGACGATGTCGCGCGGATTCGCGCCGAACGCGGCGGTGCCAAGCGCATACGCGACCGGGCTCGGCTTGTACGCGCGCACCGCGTCGGCCGACAGCACGCGATCGAACAGGCCGGTCATGCCGGCGCTCTTGATCGCGATGTCGAGCATCTCCGGGTTGCCGTTCGACAGGATCGCGAGCGGCGGGCGCGGTTCGAGCGCGCGCAGCTTGCGCAGCGCGGGCACCGTGTCGGGATAGGTGGACAGGCACGCGTATTCGTCCATCAGCCGCTTCTCGGCCGCGCTGTTCAGCGCGAGGCCGAGCACGCGCGCGGCGAACCGCAGCGCGTCGAGCGTGATGTCGCGGAACGGGCGATAGCGGGCGCCGGACGGATCGGCGAGCGTGCGCAACTGCGAATATTCGATTTGCTTGCGTCGCCACAGCTGCGACAACCGCTCCCCGTGACCGGGAAACATCTGCTCTGCCGCGGCCACGACCGCATGCACGTCGAACAACGTACCGAATGCGTCGAAGAGGATTGCGTCGGGAGAGGAGAGTGTCGTTGTGGCCGACATAGCCTTGCGCTCCAGTTTCAGAGGTCGGGTCGATTCTATTCGTGATGGCAGATGCTAAAAAAGACGCTAATCATCACTTGATCTTTTACTTTCATATACATAATCTTGACCGCTCAAGCTATTTGAAGGGCGGGAGCGCCGCTCTGGCGAGTCATGGACCGGTTCAAACAGATCGAAACGTTCGCCGCGGTCGCGGCGAAGGGCAGCCTGTCGGCGGCGGCGCATGCGGAAGGCGTCGCACCGGCGATCATCGGCCGCCGCCTCGACGCGCTCGAGGAGCGGCTCGGCGTCAAGCTGCTGGTGCGCACGACCCGCAAGCTCACACTGACCTTCGAGGGGTCGGCCTTCCTCGAGGATTGCCAGCGGATCATCAACGACATGCAGAACGCGGAGGCGAGCGTATCCGCTGGCGGCGTGAAGGCGAGCGGCCACCTGCGCATTTCCGCGCCGGCCGGTTTCGGCCGCCGCCACGTCGCGCCGCTCGTGCCCGAATTCAGTGGCGCGCATCCGGACGTGTCGGTCACGCTCGACCTCTCCGACCGGATGGTCGATCTCGTCAACGAAGGGTTCGATTGCGCGGTTCGGCTCGGCGAGTTGCCCGATTCGTCGCTGGTGTCGCTGAAGCTCGGCGAGAACCGGCGCGTGTGCGTCGCGTCCCCCGCGTATCTCGCGCGACGCGGCACGCCGGCCACGCTCGCGGAACTCGCGCGCCACAACTGCCTCGCGCTGGCCGCGAACGCCAACCAGCAACGCGGCTGGGTGTTCCAGGAGGACGACAAGGTCGTGTCGATCCGCGTGAACGGCACGATGGAATGCTCGGACGGCGCGGTGCTGCACGAGTGGTGTCTTGCCGGCCACGGCCTGGCATGGCGATCGTGGTGGGAGGTCGGCGACGACATCGCGGCCGGCCGCCTCGTCAGCGTGCTCGACGCGTTCGCGGCGCCGCCGATCGGCATCCACGCGGTGTTTCCGCAGCGCCGCCACCTGCCGCTGCGCGTGCGCCTGTTTCTCGATTACCTGAAACATACTTACGAACGGCCCGGGTATTGGGGCGAGTAGGGCGCGCCCGTCCGCGCGTTTCCGATATGAGGGCGAACCCGCTGCCGGCGCCGGTCGCCCGGTTTCGCGCACTACAATCGAAACTGGCATGCGCGACGCGCCCGGGCCGGCCCGCATGGGTTCGCGGCGCGCGCGGTGCGTCTGACGCAGGAGGGCGCGATGTTCCGGCACATCCTCGTTCCAACCGACGGTTCCGAGCTGTCGCAGAAGGCGATCGACGGCGCGATCGATCTGGCGCGTGCGGTCGGCGCGCAGGTCACGGCCTATGCGTGTCTGCCGCAGTATCCGTACTCGCCGTTTTCCGAAGTGATCATCGAGCCGCCCGCCGATTTCCGGGCACGCAGCGAGCGCGAGGCGCGCGCACACCTGGACGACGTGCAGGCGGCCGCGAAAGCAGCTGGCGTCGTCTGCGACAGCTGGACCAGCGTGCACCCCTCGCCGTACCTCGGCATCATCGAGGCGGCCGAACGCGGCGGCTGCGACGTGATCTTCATGGCGTCGCACGGACGCCGTGGGCTCGGCAGTCTGCTGATCGGCAGCGAAACGCAGCGCGTGCTGACCCATACGAAAATTCCAGTGATCGTCTATCGGTAGATGCGGCGCCGTGTATGGCCGCGGGCGGCGGCACGGCAGCGCCGCCGAAAAAAGGCGCGCCGGACGAAGCCGGCGCGCGTCGTTGCTGGCGGCCGCAGGCCGCGCGGCGGGTCGCACGGGTCACCGCGCGCCTGCCGTCTCCTCCCTGATTGTTGTCCCGTGCAGCCGATGCCGCGCCGTCGCGTGACGGGCGGGCAACGGCGTGACGCTTTCTTTCGCGCGTTATGCGACCTTCTTGCCGTCGAAGAACTGTTCGTCTTCGGTCGAGCCGTGCAGTGCGGTCGTCGAGGCTTCGCGCTCGACCGTCTGCGTGACCGCGTCGAAGTAGCCGGTGCCGACTTCGCGCTGGTGCTTGACGGCCGTGAAGCCCTTGTCCGCCGCCGCGAACTCGGCCTGCTGCAGTTCGACGAACGCGCTCATCTGCGTGCGGGCATAGCCGTGCGCGAGGTTGAACATCGAGTAGTTCAGCGCATGGAAGCCGGCCAGCGTGATGAACTGGAACTTGTAGCCCATCGCGCCGAGCTCCTTCTGGAACTTCGCGATCGTCGCGTCGTCGAGGTTCTTCTTCCAGTTGAACGACGGCGAACAGTTGTACGACAGCATCTTGCCCGGGAACTGCTTGTGGATCGCTTCCGCGAATTTCTTCGCGTACTCGAGATCCGGCTTGCCCGTTTCGCACCACACGAGGTCGGCGTACGGCGCATACGCGAGGCCGCGCGAGATCGCCTGCCCGATGCCCGGCTTCGTGCGGAAGAAGCCTTCGACCGTGCGCTCGCCCGTCAGGAACGGCTTGTCGTTGTCGTCGATGTCGGACGTGATCAGGTCCGCCGCTTCCGCGTCGGTCCGCGCGACCAGCACGGTCGGCGTGCCCATCACGTCCGCCGCGAGACGCGCCGCCGTGAGCTTCGCGACCGCTTCGCGCGTCGGCACGAGCACCTTGCCGCCCATGTGGCCGCACTTCTTCACCGACGCGAGCTGGTCCTCGAAGTGGACGCCCGATGCGCCTGCCTCGATCATCGCCTTCATCAGTTCGAACGCGTTCAGCACGCCGCCGAAGCCGGCCTCCGCATCGGCAACGATCGGCGCGAAGAAGTCCACGTAGCCTTCGTCGCCCGGGTTCTTGCCTTCGGACCACTGGATCTGGTCGGCACGCGTCAGCGTGTTGTTGATGCGCTTGACGACGAGCGGCACCGAGTTCGCCGGGTACAGCGACTGATCCGGGTACATTTCGCCCGCGACGTTCGCGTCGCCGGCCACCTGCCAGCCGGACAGGTAGATTGCCTTCAGGCCGGCCTTCACCTGCTGCATCGCCTGATTGCCGGTCAGCGCACCGAGCGCGTTGACGAACGGCTCTTCGTTGATGAGGCTCCACAGCTTTTCCGCGCCGCGCTTGGCCAGCGTGTGCTCGACGGCGATCGAGCCGCGCAGGCGAACCACGTCCTCAGCCGTGTAGCTGCGCTTGATGCCCTTCCAGCGCGGATCGGTTTCCCATTGCGTTTGCAGTTCCTGTGTCTGTTGCTGTCGCGACATGATGAGCTCCTTGATGCGGTGTGTTGCCAGATCGTCGAATCGGAAGGTACTGGTGCTGTTCTCGAAACGGGGGCAGGGTGCGCGCCGTTCCGGGAAGTCTTGTATAAGAGTGTAGGCAAACCGATCAGAGCGAAACAGGGGTTGGCTCAAGAAGCGCTAAACTTTTTAATTGTTTTTAATCAATGGTTTGCGAGTTTTATTCCGCAATGAGAAACGATTTTTCCCATCTCGCAATTGTAAGGTTGTGCTGCGCAGCATGATTTTTTACGACGCAAAAAAATTTTTTGTATCGTGAAATTTGGCGTCGGACGAAAAAAAACCGGCGCGGGTGCGCCGGTCTGCCGGATGGGCGGGGCGGCGCAGGGCCGCCCGGGCGTTCTTACGACGCCGAATTGCTGCGACGCGGGCCGCTGCTACGCTGGCCGTCGCGACGCGGGCCGCCGTCACGGCTGCCGCCGGGCTTGCCGCTCCAGCCGCCGCCATTGCCGCCGCCGTAGCTGCGGCCGTTGCCGCCATGACCGCCGCCCGGCTTGCCGCCGAAACGACGACCGCCGTTACCGCCGCCCGGACGGCCGCGGCCGCCAGTGCCGCGATCGTTGCGCAGGGGTGCCTTGCGCGGCTCGAATCCTTCGATCACGTTGACCGGCAGCGGCGAGCGCACGAAGCGCTCGATGCGCTTGAGCGCGCCCTGTTCGGCGTGGTGCACGAGGCTCACCGCGGTGCCCGAACGGCCGGCACGGCCCGTACGGCCGATACGGTGCACGTAGTCTTCCGCGAACTTCGGCAGGTCGTAGTTGAACACGTGCGTGATGCCCGGGATGTCGATGCCGCGGGCCGCGACGTCGGTCGCGACCAGCACGCGCACGCGGCGCTCGCGCAGCGCTCGGATCGTGCGGTTACGCGCGCCCTGCGGCAGGTCGCCGTGCAGCGCGGCCGATTCGAAGCCAGCGTCGGCGAGACGGCCGGCGAGCTGGTCGGCGTCGATCTTGGTTGCCGTGAAGATGATCGCCTGGTCGAGCGCGTCGTCGCGCAGCAGGTGATCGAGCAGGCGATCCTTGTGGTCGCGGTCGTCGACGTAGTGCACGGTCTGCGCGATGTTCGCGCGCGACTCGAGGCGCTGCTGGATCTCGATGCGCTCCGGATCCTTCAGCAGGCGGCTCGTCAGCGAACCGATCTTGCCGTCGAGCGTGGCCGAGAACAGCATCGTCTGGCGCGACGCGGGCGTCGCGGCGACGATCGTCTCGATATCGTCGATGAAGCCCATGTCGAGCATGCGATCGGCTTCGTCGAGCACGAGCATCTTCAGCTCGGACAGGTCGATACGGCCGCGCTCGAGGTGGTCGAGCAGGCGGCCCGGCGTGGCGACCAGGATTTCGGGGTTCTTCGCGAGCAGCATCAGCTGCTGGCCGTAGGCGACGCCGCCGAGGATGCTGACCGTGCGCAGGCGCTTCAGGTGCTTGCCGTAGGTCGATGCGGCCGTGGTGACCTGCATCGCGAGTTCACGGGTCGGCGTCAGCACGAGCAGGCCCGGCCGCGCGACGGGTTGCGGGCGGCGCGCACGGCGGTCGCCCTGGTTCGGTTCGCGCGGCGCGCGCGGTTGCTGCGCCAGCGTCTTCTGGAGCTGCGCGAAGCGTTCGATCGCGGGCAGCATGAATGCGGCCGTCTTGCCCGAACCGGTCGGGCTCGACACCAGCAGGTCGCGGCCGGCGATGCCGGCCGGAATCGCGCGCTGCTGGACCGGCGTCGGCTTCACATAGCCGGCGGCCTGCAGCGCGGAGACGATCTCCGGCGACAACCCGAGCGACGCGAAGCTCGGCTCGTCCGACGCCGGTTCGACCGCGGCCGGTACGGCGGCGTCGTCGAGACCGAGCGCCTGGTCGGCGATCGCGTTGAGCGGGCTGGAGTTGATGCTCGAAGTCATAACAATCCTTGAAACACAGTGGGTGAAACGTCGGCGCCAATCGCGCATACCCAAGTCGTCGGATTCAGCGAGCAAATCGGGAAACGGGTGCAATCCGCCGAACAGTCGGCGGATGAGGCATTAGAAGCTGTTTTGGGTGCGGCGCGCTTCTGGAGCGGGGCCGCCAGCCTGATAAGTGACGACCGCGAGGGTCGAAGCAGGAGGGGACAGGTTCTAAACCGGATTGGAGCTTAACGCTACGAGGCGTCGGGCCGGAACGGCATGCGAGCCGAGCGCGGGGATGACGCAGGCCGCATTATAAAGACTTTTGCTGCGCTGCGCCACTGATTTGATTGCTTATTGCGACGGGCGTGGTTCGGTCAGGAAGCCGTGCCGTTCTTCAGCGATTCGACGAGTTCAATGTACTGCTGCTTCGCCGCATCCTGGGTCGTGCCTTTCAGCGCTTCCCACGCGTCATACTTGTACTTGCCGACGATGTCGGTGAAGCCCGGCTTGTCGCCGTGTGCGTCGCCGTCAGTTGCCTGCTTGAAGAGCGCATACAGGCGCAGCAGGGTCAGGTTGCCCGGCCGTTCCGTCAGTTGCTTGACGTCGATCTGGGCCTGGTCGAATTGGGCGGTGAGTTCGCTCATCGGGTGTCTCCGTAAGGGTTTCAGGTCGGGCGATCTTAACAAGCGGACCGCCGCGCGGGGTCGAGCGATCCTTCCAAACCGCCGCCGGCGCCGAACGCGCGCACAGATCGGGCCCGATCGCCCGTGGGAACGGGGCGCCGCATTACAATGTCGGCCATGACGCAAACAGTGCTCCTCGCCATCGATACGTCGACCGAATACTGCTCGGTCGCGCTGCTGCGCTCGGCTCCGGCCGATGACGCCGTTTCCACCCCGCAAACTTGGGTCCGCCACGAGCTGACGGGCGCCGTGTCGAGCACGCGCGTGCTGCCGGCCATCCAGGCGCTCTTCGCCGAATCGGGCCTCACGCTCGCCGATTGCGACGCGATCGCATTCGGCGCGGGCCCCGGCTCGTTTACCGGGCTGCGTACCGCGACCGGCATTACCCAGGGTCTCGCGTTCGGGTGCGGGCTGCCGGTCGTGCCGGTCAGCACGCTGCTCGCGTGCGCCGAGCATGCGCGGCTGCGCGCGCCCGGCACGACGCGCGTGCTGGCCGCGCTCGATGCGCGAATGGACGAAGCATACTGGGCCGACTTCGCGTGGGACGACCAGGCGGGCGACTGGCGCACGGTGCATCCTGCGTCGCTCGATGCGCCGGGCGCCGTCGGCGTGCCCGACGCGCCGTTCACGCTCGCTGGCAATGCGGCGGCCGCATTCGGCACGCAGTTGCCGGCCGCGGCCGCCGCGACCGTGGTCGACGGGGAAGCGTTGCCCCATGCGCTGGCGGTCGCGCATGCCGCGCTGCGGGCGTTCCGCGCCGGCCGTACGGTGCCGGCCGACCAGGCGGCACCGGAGTACGTGCGCGACAAGGTCGCGCAGACCACCGCCGAGCGCATCGCGGCCCGCGCCCCGCAGACGGGCGGAGAGAAAGGATGACGGGCGTATTGTTGAGCGACCGCTATCTGTCGCCGATGACGGATACCGATCTCGACGAAGTCGTCGCGATCGAGCAGGTCGCGTACGAATTCCCGTGGAGCCGCGGCAATTTCGAGGATTCGTTGCGCAACGGCTATTTCGGCGTGTGCCTGCGGCACGTGACGGGCGCGCTCGTCGGCTATTGCGTGCTGATGCCGGTCATCGACGAGATGCACCTGCTGAACCTGTGCGTCGCCCCGGCGGCCCAGCAGTCGGGCGCGGGCCTCGCGCTGCTGCGCGAAGCCGTGCGTATCTCGCGCACCGAACGGCTCGACGGCGTGCTGCTCGAGGTGCGGCCGTCCAATCTGCGCGCGATCCATCTGTACGAGCGTTTCGGCTTCGTGACGATCGGCCGGCGCAAGAACTACTATCCGGCGCGGCATCGCAGCCGGGAGGACGCGATCGTGATGCGTCTGACGCTGAACAAGGACGAAGGGGACGCGCATGGCGTGGGCTGAAGCAGCGCTCGAGGAAATGGGGCTCGCGCAAATGTGGGTGCGGCGCGGGCAGCGTGCGCAAAGCGATGAAGCGGGCGCAACGCCGACGGCCGCGTCCGGCGCGGCGGACGACGTCTCCGCCGTTGCGACCGCAACCGTCGCGGCAACGCCCCGGCCGGTCGCGGAGCAGTCTCGCGACACGCAGCCGCCTGCGACGCGTGCACTCGCACGTGACGATACGCCGCCGGTCGGCGCAACCGCACGCGATGCGGCACCGGCGGGCGAAGCCGGTTCGGCGGCACGTGTCGCGAGCGATGACGACCGCGCGTCCACCAAGCCCGCACCGGCCGCTGCCGCGGACGACATGCCGCCCGTCACCGAAGACGATTTCGCCTGGTTCGACGCGGCGCCCCGCGGCGATCCGCTGCCGCCGGACGAAGCACGTCCCGCCGCACCCCCGGTGGCGATGCTCGACTGGGATGCGCTGGCCGCACGCGTCGCCGGTTGCACGAGCTGCCGCCTGTGCGAGAAGCGCACCAATACCGTATTCGGTGTGGGCGATCGAGAAGCGGACTGGATGCTGATCGGCGAGGCGCCCGGCGAAAACGAGGACAAGCAGGGCGAGCCGTTCGTCGGCCAGGCAGGCAAGCTGCTCGACAACATGCTGCAGTCGCTCGCGCTCAAGCGCGGCGATAACGTCTACATCGCGAACGTGATCAAGTGCCGCCCGCCGGGCAACCGCAATCCGGAACCGGACGAGGTCGCGCGCTGCGAGCCGTACCTGCAGCGCCAGGTCGCGCTCGTGAAGCCGAAGCTGATCGTCGCGCTCGGCCGCTTCGCCGCGCAGACGCTGCTGAAGACGGACGCGAGCATTGCCTCGCTGCGCGGCCGCGTGCACACGTATGAAGGCGTGCCGGTGATCGTTACCTATCACCCTGCGTACCTGCTGCGCAGCCTGCAGGACAAGTCAAAGGCGTGGGCCGACCTGTGCCTGGCGCGCGATACGTTCCGGCAGGCGGAGGGTGCCGACGCGAACGGACCGGCCGGACAATGACGCGCGGTGCGGCGTTCGCGTTCGTCGATACGCTGCACGATGCCGCGGTCCGCGATCTGGGCTGGCTCCTCGCGAGCCCGAGCCTGCTTACCGCGGCGCCCGGCGCGCCGCTCGCACATCCGTGGTCGGACGCGGTCGAGCGGGTGGCCGTCGAAGCGTGGCTCGTCGCGCTCGATGCCGCGCCGGACCCGCTGCACCGCGCACTCGACGCGCTACGGCCCGTGCGGCTCGGTCGCTATGCCGAATGCCTGCTCGAGTATTTCCTCACGCACGGGCCGTCGCTGCGGCTCGTCGCCGCCAATCTGCCGCTGCGCAGCAACGGCAAGACGCTCGGCGAAGTCGATTTTCTCGTCGATGCGCCGGGCGGGCAGCGCCTGCACTGGGAACTCGCGGTGAAGTGCTATCTATGCGCGCCGGTAGACGGCGACGCATCGCTCGCGGATTTCGTCGGGCCGAATCTCGTCGATCGCCTCGACCGCAAGCGCAGCCGGTTGCTCGAGCATCAGTTGCGGCTGAGCGGTCGCCACGGGTTCGCACTGCTCGGCTACGGCGCGCCGTCCGATGCGCAGATGTTCATCAAGGGCTGGCTGTTCTATCCGCACGGCGTGCCGCTGCCGCCGGTGGCCGCGGAAATCGCGGCCGATCATCCGCGTGGGTTCTGGCTCACGCATGCGCAGTGGCCGGCCTGGGCCGCCGCGCAACCCGACGGCGCGGCGTGGAACGTGCTGCCGCGGCTGGCGTGGCTCGCGCCGCGGCGGTTGCCGCCCGACGCCGCGCCCCAACCGCTGGCGCACTCGCTCGAGCGGCCGTCCGTATTGACGGCGCGCCAGGCGCCTGCGCTGATCGGCGTGCATCGACAGGACGGCGACGGGGTATGGCGGGAGACGGCGCGCGGCTTCATCGTCCCGGACGACTGGCCGGCGCGTGCGCGGGCGTTCGCCGCGCAGGACCACTGACGCTGCGTCAGCCGGCGCTTACCACCAGCGATGGAAGTGATGGACGGGGCCGACGCCGTGGCCGACGTCGAGCTGGCCGCTCGCGGCAATCGCGCCGGTCAGATAGACCTTCGCTTCGCGCACCGCGCTCTCGAGATCGGGCTGCTGCGGCAGCAGCGCGGCGATCGCCGACGACAGCGTGCAGCCGGTGCCGTGCGTGTTGCTGACCGGCACGCGTGCGCCCTCGAGCCGCACGGTGCGTGTCGCTTCGACGAGCCAGTCAGGGCTCGCGGCCGCGTCAGGCAGGTGGCCGCCTTTCATCAGCACGGCGCGCGCGCCCGTCTGCAGCAAGGCCCGGCCTTGCCGGACCATGTCGTTTTCGGTGGTTGCGGGCACATCGTTCAGCAGCGCGGCCGCCTCGGGCAGGTTCGGCGTCACGACCGTCGCGAGCGGCAGCAGCACATCGCGCAACGCGTCGACGGCATCGGGCGCGAGCAGCGCGTGCGAGCTCTTCGAGATCATCACCGTGTCGAGGACGACGAAGCGCGGTGCGTAACGGCGCAGCGCGTCGGCGACCGCGTGCACGATCGCCGCGTTCGCGAGCATCCCGATCTTGACCGCATCGATGCGGATGTCGCCGAACACCGCGTCGAGCTGCGCGGTCACGAACGCTGCGTCCGGCGTGTGCACGCCGGTCACGCCGCGCGTGTTCTGGGCGGTCAGCGCCGTGATCACGCTCGCGCCATACGCGCCGAGCGCGGAAAAGGTCTTCAGGTCGGCCTGGATGCCTGCGCCGCCGCCCGAATCGGAGCCGGCGATCGTCAGAATGTTGGGTATCGGGTGCGTCATCGGGGCAACGCGCCGGTTCGAAGACCGGCGCCGGCGGACGGAAACGGGAAGTGTAGCGTCAGTGCCGCGATTCGCCGATCAGTGCGACCGAGTCGAACTGGCGCTGGTTCGCCTGGTGGCGGCGCATCACGAGCCACATCGTCAGGCACACGAACGTGCCGAACAGCACGATCACGACGCCGACCGGCACGTCGAGCCACACGAGCACCGCATACAGGCACAGCATCACGAGCACGGACAGGTTCTCGTTGAAGTTCTGCACCGCGATCGAGTGGCCGGCCGACAGCAGCACGTGGCCGCGATGTTGCAGCAACGCGTTCATCGGAACGACGAAGTAGCCGGACAACGCACCGACTCCGATCAGGAAGATGTACGCGACGATCAGGTAGACGGGCAGGCGCAGATGGCCGAAGTGCACGGCCCAGTGCGGCGGGAACAGGTCGCGTGTGTAGAACGCCATCAACATCACCGCGATGCCCATGATGATGCCGACGGGCAGCACGGTCAGCGACTTCTTCAGCGGGATCCGCGCGGCGGCGGCGATTGCGCCGGCCGCGACGCCGACCGCGACCACGGCCTGCAGGATTGCACCTTCCGACAGCGACATGCCGAGCGACACTTCAGCCCACTTCAGCACGATGAACTGCAGCGTCGCGCCGGCGCCCCAGAACAGCGTCGTGACCGCCAGCGAGATCTGGCCGAGCTTGTCGCGCCACAGCACCATGAAGCAGTCGGCGAAATCCGTGAGGAGCTTGACCGGGCCGCGTTCCTGCTTCGGGTAGCGGGCGCCGGTATCGGGAATGCGCAGGTTGAACAGCGCGGCGATCACGTAGATCGCCATGATGATCGCCATCGCCGCTTCGGCAGGGGTGGCGATCCAGGCTGGCGTGTGGGCGATCACGTGCGATGCGATGTGCGGGCTGATCAGCGCACCGCCGAGCACGGTGCCGAGGATGATCGAGCTGACGGTCGTGCCTTCGATCCAGCCGTTCGCGGCGACGAGCCTGTCGGCCGGCAGCAGCTCGGTCAGAATGCCGTATTTCGCGGGCGAGTAGGCCGCGGCGCCGAATCCGACGATCCCGTACGCGATCAGCGGATGAGCGCCGAACAGCATGATCAGGCAGCCGACCACCTTGATCGAGTTGGTGATGAACATCACACGGCCCTTCGGGCGCGAGTCGGCGAACGCACCGACATACGCCGCCAGCACCACGTAGGACAACACGAAGAACAGCTTGAGCAGCGGTGTCATCCAGTTGGGGGCGTGGAGGTCTTTCAGCAGGGCGATGGCGGCGATGAGAAGCGCATTGTCGGCCAACGACGAGAAAAACTGCGCGGCCATGATGGTGTAAAAACCTTTTTTCATCTGATGCGATGCTTTCGTCGCTGCGGCAGGGCCGCGTAGGCCGCCTGGTATGCGATCGGCTTATTCCGTTCGAAATGGGTTGTGCGCACGGCTTTATAACACGAAAATACGGCAATTCGGACTAGCAAGATTCCCCGATCGTTCCGCAAATTGTCGGCTTCGGTGCTCAAAAGGCGCGGTAAGCTGATGATTCGCAAGCGTCTTTACGTAAATTTCCCATGCCGCGCCCGATCTCCGCCACCATCCATACCGCCGCTCTCGCGAGCAATCTCTCCGTCGTCCGCCGATTTGCCGGCCCGTCCAAGGTCTGGGCGGTCGTCAAGGCCAACGCGTACGGCCATGGTCTCGCGCGCGTGTTTCCCGGCCTGCGCGGCACCGACGGCTTCGGCCTGCTCGACCTCGACGAGGCCGTGAAACTGCGCGAGCTCGGCTGGGCCGGCCCGATCCTGCTGCTCGAAGGGTTCTTCCGCTCGACCGACATCGACGTGATCGATCGCTACAGCCTGACGACCACCGTCCACAACGACGAGCAGATGCGGATGCTGGAGACGGCGCGGCTGTCGAAGCCCGTCAACGTGCAGCTCAAGATGAACAGCGGGATGAACCGGCTGGGTTACACGCCGGAGAAATACCGCGCCGCGTGGGAGCGCGCCCGTGCGTGCCCCGGCATCGGCCAGATCACGTTGATGACCCATTTTTCGGACGCCGACAACGAGCGTGGCGTCGCCGAGCAGCTCGCGACGTTCGAGCGCGGCGCGGAAAACATCGCCGGTGCGCGCAGCCTCGCGAATTCGGCGGCCGTGCTGTGGCATCCGGATACGCACTTCGACTGGGTGCGGCCGGGGATCGTCCTGTATGGCGCATCGCCGTCGGGGCTGTCGGCCGACATTGGCGACACGGGCCTGAAGCCTGCGATGACGCTCGCGTCCGAGTTGATCGCCGTGCAGACGATCGCGAAGGGGCAGGCGATCGGCTACGGTTCGACGTTCTCCGCGCAGGCGCCGATGCGCATCGGCGTCGTCGCCTGCGGCTATGCGGACGGCTATCCGCGCGTCGCGCCCGAGGGCACGCCGGTGATCGTCGACGGGATCCGCACACGGATCGTCGGCCGCGTGTCGATGGACATGATTACCGTCGACCTGACGCCATGCCCGCAGGCCGGGGTCGGTGCGCGGGTCGAGCTGTGGGGCAACGCGCTGCCGATCGACGACGTCGCGCGCCATTGCGGGACCATCGGCTATGAATTGATGTGCGCGGTCGCCGGCCGCGTGCCGGTGCGCGCGGAATAAGGGCAGCACGCGTGGCCAAACAGAAGACCGTCTACGTCTGCAGCGAGTGCGGTGGACAAACCCCGAAGTGGCAGGGGCAATGCCCGTCTTGCCAGGCCTGGAACACGCTCGTCGAATCGGTCGCCGAGTCGCCGGCAGCCCATCGCTTCCAGTCGCTCGCGAAGCGGGCGCCCGTGCAGCGGCTCGTCGACATCGAGGCAGCCGACGTGCCGCGCTTCTCCACCGGCATCGGCGAATTCGACCGCGTGCTGGGCGGCGGGTTGGTGCCGGGCGGCGTCGTGCTGATCGGCGGCGATCCGGGCATCGGCAAGTCGACGCTATTGCTGCAGTCGCTCGCGGACATCGCCAGCGAGCGTCGTGCACTCTACATCAGCGGCGAGGAATCGGCCGCGCAGATCGCGTTGCGCGCGCAACGGCTCGCGCTGCTCGACGGTGGCGCGCCGGCGGCCGAGCTGAAGCTGCTCGCCGAAATCCAGCTCGAGAAGATCCAGGCCGCGATCGACGCGGAACGGCCGGACGTCGCCGTCATCGACTCGATCCAGACCGTCTATTCCGAAGCGCTGACGTCGGCGCCCGGTTCGGTGGCCCAGGTGCGCGAGTGCGCGGCGCAGCTCACGCGCATCGCGAAGCAGTCCGGCACCGCGATCATCATGGTCGGGCACGTGACGAAGGAGGGCAACCTCGCCGGCCCGCGTGTGCTCGAGCACATCGTCGATACGGTGCTGTACTTCGAGGGCGACACCCACTCGTCGTTCCGGCTCGTGCGCGCGTTCAAGAACCGCTTCGGCGCAGTCAACGAACTCGGCGTGTTCGCGATGACCGAGCGCGGGCTGCGCGGTGTCGCGAACCCGTCCGCGCTGTTCCTGTCGCAGCACGAGCAGGTCGTGCCGGGTTCCTGCGTGCTCGTCACCCAGGAGGGCACGCGCCCGCTGCTCGTCGAAATCCAGGCGCTCGTCGATACGGCCCACGTGCCGAACCCGCGCCGGCTCGCGGTCGGCCTCGAACAGAACCGGCTCGCGATGCTGCTCGCGGTGCTGCATCGGCACGCGGGCATTGCGTGTTTCGATCAGGACGTGTTCCTGAACGCGGTGGGTGGCGTGAAGATCACCGAACCGGCCGCCGACCTCGCGGTGCTGCTTGCGATCCATTCGTCGATGCGCAACAAGGCGCTGCCGAAGGGCCTGATCGTGTTCGGCGAAGTGGGGCTGGCGGGCGAGATCCGGCCGTCTCCGCGCGGGCAGGAGCGCCTTCGCGAGGCGGCGAAGCTCGGTTTCACCGCGGCGCTGATCCCGAAGGCGAATGCGCCGAAACAGCCGATCGAAGGGCTGAACGTGATGGCCGTCGAGCGGATCGAGCAGGCCATCGACCGCGTGCGCGATCTCGAATGACCATGCGTGGCTGGCACCCGCGCGTGCCGGCCGACCGCGATCTGTCGCGTAATTCGTTGTAAAGAATATGTAGGCTGATGTAACCCGCCGGACATCGCTTTTCCCTATCCTGTGCCGGATTGTCGAACCGCGCAATGTGAAGGGAACCTATGTTCAAACAGTATGGGGAAACGTCGGGCGGACGCAGTTACAACCTGCGGGGCTGCCGCGTGTCGGAGCCGATCGTTCAGCCGTGGGGCGGTGGATGTCGGATCGTCGAGTGGATCGACGATGAAGGGCGCCTCGCGCGCCGGGTCGTGTCCGAGGACGTAACGGAAGCGGAGGTTGCCGCGGCGATCCGCCGGCCGACCGAAGGGCGACGTCATCTGATGGACGACGACGAGCAGATGCCGCGCGATACGTTGCCGCGGCGTTGAGCGGGCGGCGGGGCCGACGGACGGCCGACGCAGCAACGGCGAACGCGACAATGACGACAAGGCCGGGCCCGGGTGCCCGGCCTTGTCGTTTCCGGGCCCGGCGCAACCGGGCGGGTGCGTCGGGCATTGACGCTCCCGGGGAGGCCGCGCGTGGCCGATGAAGCGATCGGCCGGCGGCGCCCGGGCCGTGGTCAGCCGATCTGCTCGAGCTCTTCCTGCACGGCGAGCCAGTCCGCCTCGACCGTTTCGAGCCGGGTATTGACCTCGCCGAGCTTGCGGATCGCGTCGGTCAGTTGTGTCTTGCGCGCGGCCTCGTAGCTCGCCGGATCCGCGACGAACGCGTCGAGGCGCGCCTTCTCCGCGTGCAGCGTTTCCATTTCCTTTTCGAGCTTCGTGATGCGGTTCTGCAGCGGCTTCTTCAACTGCGACAGCCGCTGGCGCTCCTCGGCCGCCAGACGTTTCTGATCCTTGCGGTTGACACCCGGGTCTGAGCCCGCTGCCGCCGCGCTGTCGGCCTTTGCGGCCGCGCGCTGCTCGGCCGCATGCTGCAGCAGCCAGTCGCGGTAATCGTCGAGATCGCCGTCGAACGGCTGCAGACGGTGCTTCGCGACAAGCATGAACTGGTCGGTGGTCGCGCGCAGCAGGTGGCGGTCGTGCGAGACGAGGATCAGCGTGCCTTCGAACTGAGCGAGCGCCATCGTCAGCGCGTGACGCGTTTCGAGGTCGAGGTGGTTGGTCGGTTCGTCGAGCAGCAGCAGGTTCGGCTTCTGCCAGATGATCAGCGCGAGCGCGAGCCGCGCTTTCTCGCCGCCCGAGAACGGGCCGACCGGGCTCGTCGCCATGTCGCCCGAGAAATTGAAGCCGCCGAGGAAATCGCGCAGTTCCTGCTCTCGCGTATCGGGAGCGAGCCGTGCGAGATGCGCGAGCGGCGAATCGTCCTCGCGCAGCGTTTCGAGCTGGTGCTGCGCGAAATAGCCGATCGTCAGCCCCTTGCCGTCGCGCACGTGGCCCGACAGCGGCGCGAGTGTGCCGGCCAGCGTCTTGATCAGCGTCGACTTGCCCTGGCCGTTCGCGCCGAGCAGGCCGATGCGCTGGCCGTTCTGGATCGACAGCGCCACGCGTTCGACGATCGGGATGTCCGTGCCGTCGTCGGCATGGTAGCCGCAGCGGACATCCTCCATCACCATCATCGGATTCGGCGCGGCATCCGGCGTACGGAACTCGAAGGTGAACGGCGATGCGATGTGCGCGGGTGCGATCAGCTCCATCTTCTCGAGCGCCTTCATCCGGCTTTGCGCCTGCTTGGCCTTGGTCGCCTTGGCCTTGAAGCGGTCGACGAAGCTCTGCAGGTGCTCGATCGTCTTCTGCTGCTTTTCATATGCGCTTTGCTGCAACGCCAGTTGCTGCGCACGCAGCACCTCGAACTGCGAGTAATTGCCGCCGTAGCGCTTCACCTGGCGATTTTCCAGATGCAGCGTGACGTTGCAGATCGAGTCGAGGAATTCGCGGTCGTGCGAAATCACGACGAGCGTGCCGGCGTAGCGATGCAGCCAGTCCTCGAGCCAGACGATCGCGTCGAGGTCGAGGTGGTTGGTCGGTTCGTCGAGCAGCAGCAGGTCGGAGCGGCACATCAGCGCCTGTGCGAGGTTCAGCCGCATGCGCCAGCCGCCGGAGAAGCTGGCGACCGACTCGCGCGTCTGCGCGAGCGTGAAGCCGAGGCCGAGCAGCAGCGCTTCGGCGCGCGCCGGTGCGGTATAGCCGTCGGCGTCGGCGAAGGCCGCATGCGCATCGGCCTCGGCCGCGCCGTCGTGCGCGGCCGAGGCGGCGGCGATGCGCGCTTCGATCTCGCGCAGCGCGGTGTCGCCATCGAGCGTGTAGTCGAGCGCCGAACGGTCGACGGCGGGCGTTTCCTGCGAAACATGGGCGATCCGCCACGAGGGCGGCATCGCGAAATCGCCGCCGTCGGAATGCAGCTCGCCGCGCAGGACCGAGAACAGCGTCGATTTGCCGGCGCCGTTCGCACCGATCAGGCCGGCCTTTTCGCCGGGATTGAGCACGAACGAGGCCGATTCGAACAGCGGCTTGGTGCCGCGCGCAAGGCTGAACTGATTGAAACGAATCACGGCAGGAATGACTGACCAAAACCGCTATTCTAGACTGCGCGCGCGTCGCCCCGGATATCGGCCGTTCGGCAGGTGCCGCAACGGCGCGATTTGGCCTAGACTCCACATCGATCCGGTTTCGTAAAAGGAGTGCCCGATGTCCACCCTGTATTCGTTCAGCGCAGAGACGCTCGCCGGTGAACCGGCGTCGCTCGATGCGTACCGTGGCAAGGTGCTGCTGATCGTCAATACCGCAAGCGAGTGCGGTTTCACGCCGCAGTATGCGGGTCTGCAGAAGCTGTACGACCAGTACGCGGCGCGCGGTTTCTTCGTGCTCGGCTTCCCGTGCAACCAGTTCGGCAAGCAGGAGCCGGGCGATGCCGCGCAGATCGGCGCATTCTGCGAGCGCAACTACGGCGTCACGTTTCCGATGTTCGCGAAGATTGACGTGAAGGGCGACCACGCGCATCCGCTGTACCGCTACCTGACCGACGAGGCGCCCGGCATCCTTGGCCTCAAGGCGATCAAGTGGAATTTCACGAAATTCCTGATCGACCGTGACGGGCGGATCGTCAAGCGCTACGCGCCGTCGACGAAGCCGGAGGAAATCGCGGCGGATATCGACAAGCTGTTGTAACGCAGTGAAGGGGCGACCGGGCTGTCCGGACCGAACGGGCAGTGGCCGTGGCGCCGAGCCGAACGCCGTGAAAGCATGTGCCGTCATCCGGGCGGTGCACGTCCGGCGCCCGCGCGGCCGCTACAGGATCGGCGCGAACAGGCGCGCGACATGCATCGCGATGCGCCGCCACGCGGGCGAGTGCCGATACTCGTTCGCATCGACTTCGTAGGCCTGCGCGAAATCGGCGTCGAGCATCGCCTCGACCTCGTCGGCGAACGTGCGATCGACGGTCAGTACCATGATTTCGAAGTTGAGCCGGAACGAGCGGTTGTCGAGATTCGCGCTGCCGATCGCGGCGGCGACGCTGTCGATCAGCACGACCTTCTGGTGCAGGAAGCCGGGTCGGTACCGGAACACCTTGACGCCCGCGTCGACGAGATCGCGCGCATAGAGCCTCGACGCCTCGAACACGACGTAGTGGTCGCGCCGGCACGGGATCAGGATGCGCACGTCGACGCCGCGCATCACCGCGAGCTTCAGCGCGGCGATCACCGCTTCGTCGGGCACGAGATATGGCGTCGTGATCCAGACCCGTTCGCGCGCGGTGTTGATCGCCTCGACGAAGAACAGCGAACCGGTTTCCTGTTTGTCGGCTGGCCCCATCGGCACGACGAGGCAATGCATCGCGTCGTCGGGCAGCGCCTCCGGCGGCGCTGCGAGCGGCGGCAGCGTCTGCGTGGCCCAGTGCCAGTCCTCGGCGAATACGTACTGAATGCTGGCCACCACCGGGCCACGGATTTCGATATGGGTGTCGCGCCACGGCGACAGGCGCCGGTTCGCCCCGAGATATTCGACGCCGACGTTGAGGCCGCCGACGAATGCGCGATTGCCGTCGACGACGACGATCTTGCGATGGTTGCGAAAGTTGAGCTGGAAGCGGTTGACGAACTTGCGGTGGGTCGCGAACGGATGGACCTCGACGCCGCCGCGGCGCAACGTGTCGACGTAGCTGTGTGGCAGATCGAAGCTGCCGATGCTGTCGTACAGCAGGTAGCAGCGCACGCCGGCCGCGGCGCGGGCGAGCAGCGCGTCGCGCAACGTCTGGCCGAGCGCGTCGTCGCGCACGATGAAGAACTGCACGACCACATAATCACGCGCGGCGTCGATCGCCGACAGGATCGCCGAGAAGGTTGCATCGCCGTTTACGAGCGTGCGCACCGCATTGCCGCCGACGAACGGCATTCCGCCCAGCCGCGTGAGCGCGAGCACGGCAGCCCGGCCGATCGCGTCGGCGGCCAGCCCGTCGGTTGCGTCCGCGTCGTGCCACGGCGTGCGCGGCGTGTGCGTGCGCAGTGCTTCCATCTCGTGGCGCCGCGCGTCGACGTAGCCGGAGAACTTGCTGCGGCCGAGGAACAGGTAGGGGATGAGCGTCAGGTACGGCATCGCGGCGAGCGACACGGCCCACGCGATCGCGCCTTGCGACGTGCGCGTGTTCAAGATCGCGTGACACGCCGCGATGATCCCGAGCACGTGGATGGCCAGGATCAGGGTGCCGAGGTGTAGCCAGTCGAGGGTCATGGGCGCGTGACGGACTCCTGAAGTCGTGCGGCGCGACGGCCGCTTACGCGCATCTTACCGAACCGTACGGGACAGCGGTGTGCCGTACCGCACGGTTCGGTCGTGGCGTGCCGTCAGGCCTTGCGCGGCAGGTCCGACGCCTGGATCAGGAACACGGCGTCGTCGCCCGCGCTGGTGGGCAGCCACGTGAGCTCGAGGCCGCCGAACGCGGCTTCGACGTGCTCGCGCTCGTTGCCGATCTCGACGACGAGCACGCCGTCTTCGTGCAGCCACTTGTGCGCTTCGGCGATGATGCGCCGCACGATGTCCATGCCATCGTCGCCGCCCGCAAGCGCCATCTCCGGCTCGTGCCGGTATTCGGGCGGCAGGGCTGCCATCGACGTTGCGTTCACGTACGGCGGATTCGTCAGGATCACGTCGTAGCGCGTGTCGGGCTCGGCGCGGAACGCGGGCAGCGGCGCGTAGAGGTCGCCGTGATGCAGCTTGATGCGATCGTCGAGGCCGTAGTCGTGCACGTTGATCCCGGCGACTTCGAGTGCCTTCTCGGACAGGTCGACCGCGTCGATCTCGGCATTCGGGAACGCGCTGGCCGCGAGGATCGCGAGGCAGCCAGAGCCGGTGCACAGCTCGAGCACCGCGCCGACCTGTTCGGGATCGGCGACGTACGGCTGCAGCCCGTCGTCGAGCAGCTCGCCGATGAACGAGCGCGGCACGATCACGCGCTCGTCGACGTAAAAGCGGTGGCCGTGCATCCACGCTTCATGCGTGAGATACGCGGCCGGCACGCGATCGGTCGCGCGTCGTTCGATCACCGCGAGCACGGCCGCGATTTCGTCGGGCAGCAGGCGAGCGTCGAGGAACGGTTCGAGCGTGTCGAGCGGCAGGTCGAGCGTGTGCAGCACGAGGTAGGCGGCTTCGTCGTACGCGTTGTCCGAGCCGTGGCCGAACGCGAGCTTCGCCTTCGAGAAGCGCGTGACCGCATAGCGCAGCAGGTCGCGAACGGTTGCAAAAGGTGTCGTCATGCGAGGCTCCATCAGGCAATCAGTTGTTCGAGCACGCGGCGGTACACGTTCTTCAGCGGGTCGACGAAGCGCACGTCGATGTGTTCGTCGATCTTGTGGATGCTGCCGTTCGGCGGGCCGAACTCGATCACCTGCGGGCAGATGCGCGCGATGAAGCGCCCGTCGGACGTGCCGCCCGTCGTCGACAGTTCGGTCGTGAGGCCGGTTTCGGCGCGGATCGCGTTCTCCAGCGCGTTCGACAGGTCGCCGCGCGGCGTGAGGAACGGCAGGCCGCTCACCGACCACTTCAGCGTGTACTCGAGGCCGTGCTTGTCGAGAATCGCATGCACGCGTGCCTGCAGGCCCTCGACGGTGCTCGCCGTCGAAAAGCGGAAGTTGAACATCAGGTCCGCGTGGCCGGGAATCACGTTGGTCGCGCCGGTGCCTGCATGCAGGTTCGACACCTGCCAGGTGGTCGGCGGGAAGTATTCATTGCCTTCGTCCCACTGTTCGGCGGCGAGCTCGGCGAGCGCCGGCGCGAGCAGGTGGATCGGGTTCTTCGCGAGGTGCGGGTATGCGATGTGGCCCTGCACGCCCTTGACGATCAGTTCGCCCGACATCGAGCCGCGTCGGCCGTTCTTCACGACGTCGCCGAGTTCGGCGGTCGACGTCGGCTCGCCGACGATGCAGTAGTCGAGGCGTTCGCCGCGTGCTTCGAGCAGCTCGACGACCTTCACGGTGCCGTCGGTGGCCGGGCCTTCCTCGTCGCTCGTGATCAGGAACGCGATCGCGCCGCGATGGCCGGGGTGGGCCGCGACGAATTCCTCGGAGGCGACGACGAACGCCGCGAGCGACGTCTTCATGTCGGCCGCGCCGCGGCCGTACAGCTTGCCGTCGCGATGTGCGGGAATAAACGGCGGCGAGGTCCACTGCTCGAGCGGGCCGGTCGGCACGACGTCGGTGTGACCCGCGAACGCGAGCAGCTTGCCGTCGCGGCCGTCGGTGCCGCGCTTGACGGCCCACAGGTTGGTCACGCCGTGCGACGCGATGGTCTCGCATTCGAAGCCGAGCGCGGCGAGGCGCTCGGTCATGATCTGCTGGCAATGCTGGTCGTCGGGCGTGACGGACGCGCGGGCGATCAGCTGTTCGGTAAGGGCTAGGGTGGCGGACATGGTTCGGACCACTTTCGATAAAAAATGCCGGCGCGGTGGCCGGCAGCGAGGGGACGTCGTGCGCGGCGCGGGCGCAGCGAGGGCGGCCCTAGGCGGCAAACAGCGCCGCGTACTGATCGGCCACGAAACCGAGCGATTTCACACGGCCGTTGACGACGAGCACGGGGCGCTTGATGACCGACGGCTTGTGGATCATCAGCGCAACCGCGCCGGACTTCGTTTCCGCGGCAGCCTTCATCGCATCGTCCAGGCCGCGCCACGTCGTGCCGCGCTTGTTGACGAGCGCGTCGAGCGACACGTCCTTCAGCCAGTCCTCGACGAGCGGTGCGCTGACGCCGAGCTTCTTGAAGTCGTGGAACTCGAACTCGACGCCGTGATCGTCGAGCCACACGCGGGCCTTCTTCACGGTGTCGCAGTTCGGAATGCCGTAGACGACCACGGTGCGCGGCTTGGCCATCAGTCGCCTCGCAGCAGCTCGTTCAGGCCGACCTTGGCGCGAGTCTTCGCGTCGACCTTCTTCACGATCACCGCGCAGTACAGGCTGTGCGAGCCGTCCTTCGACGGCAGGTTGCCGGCGACGACGACCGAGCCGGCCGGGATGCGGCCATAGCTGACTTCACCCGTTTCGCGATCGTAGATCTTCGTGCTCTGGCCGAGGTACACGCCCATCGAGATCACGGAGTTCTCCTCGACGATCACGCCTTCGACGACTTCCGAGCGCGCGCCGATGAAGCAGTTGTCTTCGATGATGACGGGGTTCGCCTGCAGCGGCTCGAGCACGCCGCCGATGCCGACGCCGCCCGACAGGTGCACGTTCTTGCCGATCTGCGCGCACGAGCCGACCGTGGCCCACGTGTCGACCATCGTGCCTTCATCGACGTACGCGCCGATGTTGGTGTACGACGGCATCAGCACGACGTTCTTCGCGATGAACGAGCCGCGGCGCGCGATGGCCGGCGGCACGACGCGGAAACCGCCCGCGGCGAAGTCTTCGGCCGTGTAGTTCGCGAACTTCGACGGCACCTTGTCGTAGAACTGCGAGTAGCCGCCGGCCGGCATCGGTGCGTTGTCCTCCAGGCGGAACGACAGCAGCACGGCCTTCTTCAGCCACTGGTGCACGGTCCAGTTGCCGTCGATTTTCTCGGCGACGCGCAGCGCACCCTTGTCGAGTTGCTCGATCGCGTGCGCGACGGCCTCGCGAACGTCGGCGGGCGCGGCCTTCGGCGACAGCTCGGCGCGGTTTTCCCAGGCGGTATCGATGATTTGCTGAAGTTGTTGCGACATGTTCGTTTTCGCAGGAGATGAATGGAATTGATCGGGATGGACGATTACCGCGCGAGAGCCCGGCAGAAATCGACGATGCGTTGCGCGCCCTCGACGCATTCGGGGGTGCCCGCGACGAGCGCGATCCGGATGAAATCGCGGCCCGGATTCGTGCCGTGCGCATCGCGCGCCAGGTACGAGCCGGGCAGAACCGTCACATTATAGTCGGCGTACAGGCGCCGGGCGAACTCGGTGTCCGACAGCCCGGTGCGTGACACGTTGGCCCACAGGTAGAACGCGGCGTCGGGCAGCTTCACGTCGATCACGTCGGCCAGCATCGGCGTGACCGTGCTGAACTTCTGCAAATACAGCGCGCGGTTTTCGCGCACGTGCGCCTCGTCGTTCCACGCGGCGATGCTCGCGTGCTGCCAGACCGGCGACAGCGCGGCGCCGTGGTACGTGCGGTAGAGCAGGAATTTCTTCAGCAGCGCGGCGTCGCCGGCGACGAAGCCCGAGCGCATGCCCGGCACGTTCGAGCGCTTCGACAGGCTCGACAGCATCACGAGCCGCTCGAAGCCGCGGCCGAGGCGGTGCGCGGCCTCAAGGCCGCCGAGCGGCGGCGCCGCTTCGTCGAAATAGATCTCCGAATAGCACTCGTCGGACGCAATCACGAAACCGTGGCGGTCGGACAGCGCGAACAGCTCGCGCCAGTCGTCGAGCGTCAGCACGGCACCCGTCGGGTTGCCCGGCGAGCACACGTACAGCAGCTGAGTGCGCGCCCAGACTTCATCGGGCACGGCCGCGTAGTCGCACGCGAAGTTGCGCGCCGGGTCGCTGTTCGCGAAATAGGGTTCGGCACCGGCCAGCAGCGCCGCGCCTTCGTAAATTTGATAGAACGGATTCGGACAGAGTACGATCGCCTTCTTGCCGTCCGTGGTCGGGCGTGCGTCGATCACCGTTTGCGCGAGCGAGAACAACGCCTCGCGCGACCCCGACACGGGCAGCACCTGCGTGGCCGGGTCGATCGCCGGCAGCCCGTAGCGGCGTTCCAGCCAGTGTGCGATCGACGTGCGCAGCGCGTCCGAGCCCGCCGTGGCCGGATACGACGCGAGGCCGTCGAGTGAAGCAACCACGGCGTCGCGGATCAGCGCCGGAGTCGGGTGCTTGGGCTCGCCGATGCCGAAGCTGATCGGTTTCAGGCCGGCGGAGGGCGTCACGTCCTTGAACAGGGCGCGCAGCTTTTCGAAGGGATAGGGCTGGAGCGAGTCGAGTCGAGGGTTCACGGGCGAAGCGGCCATCGCGGCCGGTTGGAGCGAAAGGGGCGGCGCGGGTGCCGCACGGCAGCGAGCGGGCGCCTACGGCGCGTGGGTCGCAGCCGACGATTATAGCGTGATGCAATGCGGTCACGGCCCGCCGGAACGGCGGCCGGGCCGGTCGAATAAAGGGTATCGAACAATGAACAACGCGGTACGCGGCAGCCTGCCGACGCTGGCCATCCTGATCGGCGCGTCGGTATGGGGCCTGATCTGGTATCCGCTGCGGATCCTCGCGTCGCTCGGGCTCACCGGCACGCTGGCGAGCGCGCTGACGAGCGCCGTCGCTTTCCTGTTCGTGGTTGTCGTGCGGCACCGCACGATCGCCACGCTGCGCTGGCACTGGGTGCTGCCAGGCATCGCGATCACGGCGGGCGTGACGAACCTCGGCTTCGTGTGGGGCACGATCCACGGCGAAGTGCTGCGCGTGATGCTGCTGTTCTACCTGACGCCCGCCTGGACCGCGATCTACGCGCATTTCCTGCTGCGCGAGCGGCTGACCTGGGCCGGCGTGGGGCTCGCGGCGCTGTCGATCGGCGGCGCCATGCTGATGCTGTGGTCGCCGAACCTCGGCATGCCGCTGCCGGCCAATCCGGCCGAATGGGCGGGGCTCGCGGCCGGCCTGAGTTTCGCGATGAGCAACGTGCTCGTGATCAAGGCGAGCCGCGAGCTGCCGGACATGCGCGCCGAAATGCGCACGGCGACGCTGTTCGGCGGCGCAGCGGTGTTCGGCGCGATCGCATCGCTGTTCGAGGGGCTGCCGGCCGCGCCTGCGGGCGGCCAGCTCGGCGTCGCCGCGCTGATCGTCGCCGCGATCGGCGTGACGATGGCGGCGAACAACCTGCTCGTGCAATATGGCCTCGCGCGCGTCCCGGCGAATCGCGCGTCGATCATCATGCTGTTCGAGATCGTGATCACCGCGCTGTCCGCGTGGGTGTTCGCGAACGAACTGCCGACGGCGCGCGAGTGGGCGGGCGGTGCGTGCATCGTGCTGGCGACGCTGCTGTCGAGCCGAGTCCATCGTGCCGCGCCGGCGTCGGGCAAACCCGGCGACGGGCGGGACGGCGCACGCGCGATGGTATGATGGAAGCCGTTTGCGGGGCCCAACGCTGGATGCGCGCGGCCCCGCTTTTGAATTCCGGGGCGCATCGCGCGCACGGGCCGTCCGGCCCCGCGCGTCGTGGCCCCGTCCGTTTCACACCTTCTTCACATCCGATACCGCCGTGCGTCTGAGCTCGATCAAACTCGCTGGCTTCAAATCCTTTGTCGATCCCACGCATTTCCAGGTTCCGGGCCAGCTTGTCGGCGTGGTAGGCCCGAACGGGTGCGGCAAGTCCAACATCATCGATGCCGTGCGCTGGGTGCTCGGCGAGTCGCGCGCGTCCGAGCTGCGCGGCGAGTCGATGCAGGACGTGATCTTCAACGGCTCGACCGCACGCAAGCCCGGCAGCCGGGCCAGCGTCGAACTGATCTTCGACAACTCCGACGGCCGCGCAGCCGGGCAGTGGGGCCAGTACGGCGAGATCGCCGTGAAGCGCGTGCTGACGCGCGACGGCACGTCGAGCTACTACATCAACAACCTGCCGGCGCGACGCCGCGACATCCAGGACATCTTCCTCGGCACGGGCCTCGGCCCACGCGCGTACGCGATCATCGGCCAGGGCATGATCGCGCGGATCATCGAGGCGAAGCCGGAAGAGTTGCGCGTGTTCCTCGAGGAAGCCGCGGGCGTGTCGAAGTACAAGGAGCGCCGCCGCGAGACCGAGAACCGCCTGCACGACACGCGCGAGAACCTGACGCGCGTCGAGGACATCGTCCGCGAGCTCGGCGCTAACCTCGAGAAACTCGAGGCGCAGGCCGTCGTCGCGACCAAATATAAGGAACTCGTCGCCGACGGCGAGGAGAAGCAGCGCCTGTTGTGGCTGCTGCGCAAGAACGAGGCCGCGAGCGAGCAGCAGAAGCAGCAGCGCGCGATCGAGCAGGCGCAGATCGACCTCGAGGCGCAGACGGCGAAGCTGCGCGAGGTCGAGTCGCAGCTCGAGACGTTGCGGGTCGCGCATTATTCGGCGAGCGACGCGATGCAGGGCGCGCAGGGTGCGCTCTACGAGGCGAACGCCGAAGTGAGCCGCCTCGAGGCCGAGATCAAGTTCATCGTCGAATCGCGCAACCGCGTGCAGGCGCAGATCGCCGCGCTGAACGCGCAGCGCGAGCAATGGCGCGCGCAGGCCGAGAAGGCGCAGGACGAACTCGAGGAAGCCGAAGAGGCACGGGCGATGGCCGACGAGAAGGCCGCGCTCGCTGAAGACAACGCGGCCGCGAAGCACGACGCGCTGCCGGCGCTCGAGGCGAAATGGCGCGATGCGCAGGCGCAGCTCAACGACGAGCGCGCGCGGATCGCGCAGACCGAACAGTCGCTGAAGCTCGAGGCCGCGCACCAGCGCAATGCCGACCAGCAGCTCCAGCAGCTTCAGCAGCGCCACGAGCGCCTGAAGTCCGAGGCGGGCGGGCTCGACGCGCCGGACGAAGCGCAGCTCGAGGAGTTGCGCATGCAGCTCGCCGAGCAGGAAGAGATTCTCGCGGAAGCTCAGGCGCGCCTGACCGATGCGCAGGACGCGCTGCCGCGCCTCGACGGCGAACGCCGTGCCGCGCAGGAGCGCGTGCAGGCCGAAAGCGCGCAGATCCACCAGCTCGAGGCGCGGCTCGCCGCGCTCAAGCAGCTGCAGGAGAACGTACAGACCGAAGGCAAGATCCAGCCGTGGCTCGACAAGCACGAGCTCGGCGCGCTGCCGCGTCTCTGGAAGAAGCTGCACGTCGAGGCTGGCTGGGAAGCCGCGCTCGAGGCCGTGCTGCGCGAGCGCCTGGCGGCGCTCGAAGTGTCGAATCTCGACTGGGTGAAGGCGTTCGCGACGGATGCGCCGCCCGCGAAGCTCGCGTTCTACGCGCCGCCCGCGGCAGGTGAGCCGCCGGCGGCCGCGGCCGGGCTGCGCCCGGTGCTGTCGCTCGTGCGCATCGATGATGCGGGCATCCGTGCGGTGCTGAACGACTGGCTCGGCAACGTGTACGTTGCCGACGACGTCGCGCAGGCGCTCGCGACGCGCGCGCAACTGCCGGCAGGCGGCGCGTTCGTCGTCAAGGCTGGCCACGTCGTCACGCGTGTCGGCGTGCAGTTGTACGCGGCCGATTCGGAGCAGGCCGGGATGCTGGCCCGCCAGCAGGAAATCGAGAACCTGACGCGCCAGGTGCGCGCGCAGGCGCTGCTCGCCGACGAGGCCCGCACCGCCGCCGTGCGGGCGGAGGCCGCGCATACGCAGGCCACGCAGGCGCTCGGTGACGTGCGCGCGCAGGCCGAACGCGCGACGCAGCGCGTGCACGCACTGCAGATGGACGTGCTGAAGCTCGCGCAGGCGCATGAGCGCTACACGCAGCGCAGCACGCAGATCCGCGAGGAGCTCGAGGAAATCGGCGCGCAGATCGACGAGCAGCGCGCGCTGCGCGCGGAATCGGAAGCGAATTTCGAGCGTTTCGACGGCGAACTCGCCGAACTGCAGGCGCGCTTCGAGGACAACCAGCTCGCATTCGAGGCGCTCGACGAATCGCTGACGCAGGCGCGCCAGGAAGCGCGCGACCTCGAGCGCGGCGCGAACGACGCACGCTTTGCCGCGCGCAACGCAGTCACGCGGATCGACGAGCTCAAGCGCAGCATCCAGGTCGCGCACGAGCAGAGCGAGCGCGTCGCCGCGTCGCTGGAAGACGCGCGCGCCGAACTCGAAACGATCAACGAGCAGACCGCGCACACGGGCCTGCAGGACGCGCTCGAAATTCGCGCGGTGAAGGAAGAGGCGTTGCAGGCCGCGCGGATCGAACTCGACGACCTGACGGCAAAGCTGCGCGCCTCGGACGAGCAGCGTCTCGTCGCCGAGCGTTCGCTGCAGCCGCTGCGGGACCGCATCACCGAGCTGCAACTGAAGGAGCAGGCCGCGCGCCTGTCCGTCGAGCAGTTCGCCGAGCAGCTCGCGGCGGCCGAGGTCGACGAGGAAGCGCTGCGCGAGAAGCTGACGCCGGACCTGAAGCCGTCGTATCTGCAGGGCGAGGTCACGCGCCTGAACAACGCGATCAACGCGCTGGGTCCGGTCAACATGGCCGCGCTCGACGAGCTGAAGGCCGCGAGCGAGCGCAAGGTGTTCCTCGATGCGCAGTCGGCCGACCTGACCGACGCGATCACGACGCTCGAGGATGCGATCCACAAGATCGACCAGGAAACCCGCACGCTGCTGCAGGGCACCTTCGACGAGGTCAACCGTCACTTCAGCGACCTGTTCCCGCGCCTGTTCGGCGGCGGCCAGGCGAAGCTGATCATGACGGGCGACGAGATCCTCGATGCGGGCGTGCAGGTGATGGCGCAGCCGCCGGGCAAGAAGAACGCGACCATCCACCTGCTGTCGGGCGGCGAAAAGGCGCTGACCGCGACCGCGCTGGTGTTCGCGATGTTCCAGCTGAACCCGGCGCCGTTCTGTCTGCTCGACGAGGTCGACGCGCCGCTCGACGACGCGAACACCGAGCGTTTCGCGAATCTGGTGCGCGCGATGTCCGACAAGACGCAGTTCCTCTTCATCTCGCACAACAAGATCGCGATGGAGATGGCGCAGCAGCTGATCGGCGTGACGATGCAGGAGCAGGGCGTGTCGCGGATCGTCGCGGTGGACATGGAAACCGCCGCGGGTTTTGCCCAGAATTAACGTTTGACGAAACCGGACCGCGTTCGCGTGGCGCATGGGCGCCCGTTCGCGAGTCCGACGAACAAGAATTGCTGATGGAGCGTGCATGGACGAGTTGACACTCGGATTGATCGGCGCGGGCGCCGTCGTGGTGGGCGGCGTCGTGGTCTACAACGCCTGGCAGAGCGCGAAGGTGCGGCGCAGGATGCCTCGCCCGATGCCGGAAGAGACGGCCGAGGCGATGAATCGCCCCGAGCGCGACGAAGAGCTGCCGTTCATCGAGCCGGTGCGCCAGCCCGTGCGCCGCGAATCCGCGGCGCCGGCACCGGCCGGCGCTGCCGCGAGCGCGTCCGGCGAAGCCGCGCGCGTCGAGCCGACCTTCGGCGGCGTGGCGCCTGCCGACACACCGGCCGACCTGCAGGCCGAGGCTACCGGGGTCGACGCGCCGTCGGCGTCGACCGAGTCGGCCGAGCAGGCCGTCGACGAAGGTGCGGTCGCCGCCACGCAGGAAGCACCGGCCGCCGATGCGTCGAACGAACCGGCTGAACCCGTGCTGCCGGCCGCGACGACGATTTCGTCGGCGCCGCCCGCGATCGTCGACCGCCGGATCGACTGCATCGTGCCGATTCGCCTCGGCGCGCCGCTGCCGGGCGACAAGATCCTGCCGGTCGCGCAGCGGCTGCGCCGCGCGGGCAGCAAGCCCGTGCATATCGAAGGCAAGCCGGAAGGCGGCCAGTGGGAGCTGCTGCAGAACGGCGTGCGCTATGAAGAGCTGCGCGCGGCCGCGCAGCTCGCGAACCGTAGCGGCGCGCTCAACGAACTCGAATTCTCCGAATTCGTGACGGGCGTCCAGCAGTTCGCCGACGCGATCGACGGCGCACCGGAATTCCCGGACATGATGGAGACGGTCGCGATGGCGCGCGAGCTCGACGGCTTTGCCGCGCAGTGCGACGCGCAGTTGTCGATCAACGTGATGTCGGACGGCGCGCCGTGGTCGGCGAACTACGTGCAGGCCGTCGCTTCGCAAGACGGGCTGCTGCTCTCGCGTGACGGCACGCGCTTCGTGAAGCTCGACGCGAAGCAGAACCCCGTGTTCATGCTGCAGTTCGGCGACACGAACTTCCTGCGCGACGACCTGACCTACAAGGGCGGCAACATGATTACGCTGGTGCTCGACGTGCCGGTTGCCGAAGAGGACATCCTGCCGTTCCGGCTGATGTGCGACTACGCGAAGTCGCTGTCCGAGCGGATCGGCGCGCGAGTCGTCGACGATTCGCGCCGGCCGCTGCCGGAATCGACGCTGGTGGCGATCGACCAGCAACTCATGAAGCTGTACGCGAAGCTCGAGGAAGCGGGAATCCCGGCCGGTTCGCCGGTCACGCGCCGCCTCTTCAGCCAGTAACGCGTTTCACGGGCGACGGCTTGCGGTGCCGTCGCCCGTTGTCGTTGCAGCGCCGCACACACCGTCTGCGTGGACTGCAGCGGGCCTGCGCGGCACGCATCGCGTGCCCCCGCCGCGGCGTCAAACTGAGATAATCGAACATCCGATTTTTCAGAGCGAATTGCCGCCAGCATGGCCCGAACCCAAGCCGAACCGCCAGCCAGCCAGCCCGACGCGCGTGCCGCGTGGCTGCGCGATCAACTCGAGCGGGCGAATTACGCCTATTACGTGCTCGACCAGCCGGATCTGCCCGACGCCGAATACGACCGGCTCTTTGGCGAGCTGAAGCAGCTCGAAACCGATCATCCCGAACTCGTGACGCCCGATTCACCGACGCAGCGCGTCGGCGGCGAAGTGGCGAGCGGTTTCACGCCGGTCGTCCATGACGCGCCGATGCTGTCGTTGAACAACGGCTTCGCCGACGAGGACATCGTCGCGTTCGACAAGCGCGTCGCCGATGCGCTCGACAAGACGATCGATCTCGCCGGCTCGGTGACGGATCTGGTCGAATACGCATGCGAGCTGAAGTTCGACGGGCTCGCGATCTCGTTGCGCTACGAGCACGGCGTGTTCATGCAGGCATCGACGCGCGGCGACGGCACGACCGGCGAGGACGTGACGGAGAACGTCCGCACGATCCGCTCGATCCCGCTGAAGCTGAAGGGTAAGCACGTGCCGGCCGTGCTCGACGTGCGCGGCGAGGTGCTGATGTTCAAGCGCGATTTCGCACGCCTGAACGAACGCCAGCGCGCTGCCGAGCAGCGCGAATTCGCGAATCCGCGCAATGCGGCGGCCGGCAGCCTGCGCCAGCTCGATCCGAAGATCACCGCGCAGCGCCCGTTGTCGTTCTTCTCGTACGGGATCGGCGTGCTCGACGGGATGCCGATGCCGGACACGCACAGCGCGCTGCTCGACTGGTACGAAACGCTCGGCCTGCCGGTGAACCGCGAACGCGCGGTCGTGCGCGGCGCTGACGGCCTGCTCGATTTCTTCCGCAAGGTCGGCGAGAAGCGCGAGTCGCTGCCGTACGACATCGATGGCGTCGTCTACAAGGTCAACCGGCGCGACGAGCAGGACCGCCTCGGCTTCGTGTCGCGCGCGCCGCGCTTCGCGCTCGCGCACAAGTTCCCCGCGCAGGAAGCGTTGACGAAGCTCGTCGCGATCGACGTGCAGGTCGGCCGCACGGGCGCGATCACGCCGGTCGCACGGCTCGAACCGGTGTTCGTCGGCGGCGCGACGGTAACGAACGCGACGCTGCACAACGAGGACGAAGTGCGCCGCAAGGACATCCGGATCGGCGATACCGTGATCGTGCGGCGCGCGGGCGACGTGATCCCCGAAGTCGTCGGTGCGCTGCTCGACCGACGGCCAGCCGATGCGACCGAGTTCGTGATGCCGACCGAGTGCCCGGTGTGCGGCTCGAAGATCGAACGCCTGCCCGATGAGGCGATCGCGCGCTGCACGGGCGGCCTGTTCTGTCCGGCGCAGCGCAAGCAGGCGCTGTGGCACTTCGCGCAGCGCCGTGCGCTCGACATCGACGGGCTGGGCGAGAAGATCATCGATCAGCTCGTCGAACTGAACCTCGTGCGCACGCCGGCCGACCTGTTCAATCTCGGTTTCGCGACGCTCGCGGAGCTCGACCGGTTCGCCGAGAAGTCCGCACAGAATCTACTCGACTCGCTCGAAAAGGCGAAGCATACGACGCTCGCGCGCTTCATCTACGGGCTCGGGATCCGCCATGTCGGCGAATCGACCGCGAAGGACCTCGCGAAGCATTTCGGGTCGCTGACGCCGATCATGGACGCGTCGATCGAGGAACTGCTCGAAGTGAACGACGTCGGACCGATCGTGGCCGAGTCGATTCACCAGTTCTTTGCGGAAGAGCACAACCGCACGGTGATCGAGCAGTTGCGTGCGCCCGGCAAGGTCACGTGGCCCGAAGGCCCGCCCGCGCCGAAGGCGCCGCAGGGCGTGCTCGCCGGCAAGACGGTCGTGCTGACGGGCACGCTGCCGACGCTCACGCGCGACGCCGCGAAGGAGATGCTCGAAGCGGCGGGCGCGAAAGTCGCGGGCTCGGTGTCGAAGAAGACGGATTACGTGGTCGCGGGCGCCGAAGCCGGCAGCAAGCTCGCGAAGGCCGAGGAACTCGGCATCCCCGTGCTGGACGAAGACGGACTGCACCAACTCCTGGAGGGCAACACGCCATGATTCGCGAGATCCTGAAGATGGGCGATCCGCGCCTGCTCGAAGTCGCCAAGCCGGTCGAGCGGTTCGATACCCCCGAACTGCACGAGATCGTCGCTGACATGTTCGAGACGATGCATCACGCGAACGGCGCAGGGCTTGCCGCGCCGCAAATCGGCGTCGGTCTGCAGATCATCATCTTCGGCTTCGGCAGCAACAACCGTTATCCGGACGCACCGCCCGTGCCCGAGACGGTGCTGATCAACCCGAGGCTCGAGTACGTGCCGCCGGACATGGAGGAGGGCTGGGAGGGCTGCCTGTCGGTGCCGGGCATGCGCGGCGTCGTCAGCCGCTATGCGAAGGTGCGCTACAGCGGCTTCGACCAGTTCGGCGCGAAGCTCGACCGTGTCGCCGAAGGCTTCCACGCGCGGGTCGTCCAGCACGAATACGATCACCTGATCGGCAAGCTGTATCCGATGCGGATCACCGACTTCACGCGCTTTGGCTTCACCGAAGTGTTGTTTCCAGGGCTTGATCCGGCCGACGACGACTGATCTTCTGCGGCCGCGCGCGCCGTCGCCGTACCGAAACGAAAAAGCCCGCTTGCGCGGGCTTTTTTCATGGCGTCGCAGGCAACGCGTGCCCGCCGTCAGAACGACTCGTCAGCCGACAGGTAGCGCCATTGCCCTTGCGGCAACGCGCCGAGCATTACGCGGCCCATCCGCACGCGTTTCAGGCCGATCACTTCGAGACCGACCAGCTCGCACATGCGGCGGATCTGGCGCTTCTTGCCTTCGCGCAGCACGAAACGCAGCTGTTCGCCGTTCTGCCAGCTCACCATCGCGGGTTTCAGCGGGACGCCGTCGAGCTCGAGGCCGTGACGCAGCTTCGCGAGCGATTCCGCGGGGAAGTGCTGGTCGATGTCGATCAGCCGCTCGCCGAAGCGCACGCGCACCAGGTATTCCTTGTCGATGTCCGACTGCTCGCCGATCAGCTGCTTCGCGATCCGGCCGTTCTGCGTCAGCACGAGCAGGCCCGTCGAATCGATGTCGAGCCGCCCGGCCGGTGCGAGCGCATGCAGGTGCTGCGGTGAGAAGCGCAGTTGCGAGCGGTCGCCGCTCCACTGGTTCGCGCGCGTGATCAGCACCGATGCCGGCTCGTAGCCGTCTTCCGCCTGACCCGACACATAGCCGACCGGCTTGTGCAGCAGGATCGTCACCTGCGCGGCCTGCGCGGCGCTCGCGCGCTCGTCGATCTCGATCTTCTGGTCCGGGCGGACCTTGGTGCCGAGCGTGTCGATGCGTTCGCCGTCGACGAGCACCCAGCCCTTTTCGATCCATTCGTCCGCTTCGCGGCGCGAGCACAGGCCGAGTTCGGACATGCGCTTCGACAGGCGCATCAGGCCCGTTTCGTCGCCGTGGTCGACGTCGGCGGCGCGGCGCTTGACCGGTTGTGCGGTCTTCAGCGCGGCGCCGGTCGAGCGGCGCTCGGTGTTGCTACGCTCGCCGTCGCGTGCAGGGCGCGTCGGGCGGTCGGGCGACGTACGGCGTTCGCCGAAGCCGCGCTTTTCGCCTGCGCCGGCTGCCTTGTCGCGGTAGGGCGCACGTGCAGCGCCTTCGGCGCCTGCGCGGCGCGGACGCGCATCGTCGTCGTTGCGACGCGTCGGGCGATCGGACGACGTGCGGCGCTCGCCGAAGCCGCGCTTTTCGCCTGCGCCGGCCGCCTTGTCGCGATAGGGCGCACGCGCGCCGCCTTCGGCACCTGCGCGGCGCGGACGCGCCTCGTCGTCATTGCGACGCGCCGGGCGGTCGGACGACGTACGGCGTTCGCCGAAGCTGCGCTTTTCGCCTGCACCGGCTGCCTTGTCGCGGTAGGGCGCACGTGCAGCGCCTTCGGCGCCTGCGCGGCGAGGACGCGCATCGTCGTCATTGCGACGCGCCGGGCGGTCGGACGACGTACGGCGTTCGCCGAAGCTGCGCTTTTCGCCTGCACCGGCTGCCTTGTCGCGATAGGGCGCACGTGCGCCGCCTTCGGCGCCTGTGCGGCGCGGACGCGCCTCGTCGTCGCTGCGGCGTGCGGGACGATCGGACGACGTACGGCGTTCGCCGAAGCTACGCTTTTCGCCTGCGCCGGCTGCCTTGTCGCGGTAGGGCGCACGTGCAGCGCCTTCGGCGCCTGCGCGGCGCGGGCGTGCATCGTCGTCGTTGCGACGGGCAGGACGATCGGACGGTGCACGACGCTCGCCGAAGCTGTCCTTCGCGCCATCACCGGCTGCCTTGTCACGATAGGGCGCATGTGCAGCGCCTTCGGCACCCGCACGGCGCGGCCGCGCATCGGGCTTGCCGTCGGCGCCACGATGCGGACGGGCGTCGCCGCGTTCGGCGCGGCCGCCAGGCTTCGCATCGCTGCGATAGCCGCGCTCGGCGCCGCCGTCACGCGGCGCGCGCTTCGCCGGAGCGCGATCCGCACCCTCCGCGCCGCGCGGCTTGAACGCGCGTTCGCCGGCGGCGGCCGGTGCGGCGGCCTTCTTCGGACGCGGCGGCTTGTCGGCCGCGGGCGGCGCGGCGGGGCGCACCGCCTTGCGGGCGACGAGGCTGCCGGAGCGGACGGGTGCGCGGGTCGGCGACGCCGGCCGCGGATTCTTGACGGTCAATTTGGTGCGCATAAACGCTGGGATTCATTCAGACTGCGATCGCGCGCAGCAATTCGGTTTCGAGCTGGATCTGCAAGCGGTTGTCGGACAGGCCGGCACCGTCGAGCAGGAAGATGTCTTCGACGCGTTCGCCGAGCGTATTGATCCGCGCCGCGTGGACGCCGACCCGATGCTCGGCCAGGACGCGCGCGATCGAATAGAGAAGGCCCGGCCGGTCGTTGGCGGACACGGACAGGATGTAGTACTGGCCGCGTTCGTCGGCCCGGAGGTCGACGCGCGGCGTGATCGGAAACGTCCGGGACAGCCGCGACAGGCGACCCTTGGACGGCTCAGGCAGCGACGCGGTTTCGGCAAGGCGCGTCGCAAGTTGCTGTTCGACGAGATTCGCGATGTCGCGATAGCGCACGTCGAGTTCGGTCTGCGTGACGATGAAGTTGTCGAGCGCATAGCCGTGCCGCGTCGTGCTGACGCGCGCATCGAGCACCGACAGTCCGTTGCGGTCGAAGTACGCGCAGATGCCCGCGAACAGGTCGGGGCGGTCCTTCACGTACACGAGCACTTGCAGCGCATCGCCGATCGGCGACGGCCGCGCGCGGACGATCGCGGTTTCGGCGTTCACGTGCCGGTACAGCACGCGCGTCTGCCATGCGATGTCGGCCGCGTCGTGGCGCAGGAAAAAGCCGATGTCGAGCTGATCCCACAGCGCACGGTGCGCGTCCTCGGGCACGGTCTCGAGGCGCAGCAGCGCGAGCGCCTGCTCCTGTCGCGACTTCAGTTCCGAATGCGCGTCGGGATTCGCGCCGCCGAGCACCGCCAGCGTGATGCGGTAGAGGTCTTCGAGGAGCTTGCCCTTCCACGTGTTCCACACCTTCGGGCTCGTGCCGCGGATATCGGCGACAGTCAGCAGGTAGAGCGCGGTGAGGTAGCGCTCGTTGCCGACGACTTCGGCGAAGCGCTTGATGACCTCGGGGTCGCTCGTGTCCTGCTTCTGCGCGACCTGGCTCATCGTCAGGTGATGCTGGACGAGCCACACGATCAGCGCCGCGTCGTCGCCGGCGATCCCGTGCTCGCGGCAGAAACGCCGCGCGTCGGCCATCCCGAGCGTCGAGTGGTCGCCGCCGCGGCCCTTCGCGATGTCGTGGAACAGCGCCGCGACATACAGCACCCACGGGCGCTCGAAATTGCCGATCAGCTGGCTGCAGAACGGGTACTCGTGCGCATGCTCGGCCACCGCGAAGCGGCGAATGTTGCGCAACACCATCAGGATGTGCTGGTCGACGGTGTACACGTGGTACAGGTCGTGCTGCATCTGGCCGACGATGCGGCGGAAATTCAGCAGATAGCGGCCGAGCACGCTCGTCTGGTTCATCAGCCGGAACGCATGCGTGATGCCTTCGGGCTGCTGCAGGATCTGCATGAACGTGCTGCGGTTCTGCGGATCGCGCCGCCACGTGTTGTTCATGATCTCGCGCGAGTTGTACAGCGCGCGCAGCGTGCGGGCGGACAGGCCCTTCACGCCGCGGGTCGCCTCGTACAGCAGGAACGCTTCGAGGATCGCGTCGGGATGGCGTTCGAACACGCCGTCGTCGACGATTTCGAGCATGCCCTGCTTCTCGACGAAGCGATCGGGCGACAGCACGCGCGTGATGCCGCTCGTCGCGGGAAACAGCTGCGCCTCGATATTCTGGATCAGGATCGTCGCCAGCTGCGTGACCGCTTTCGCGGCCCAGTAGTAACGGCGCATCAGCTGCTCGCTTGCGCGTTTGGCCTGCGTCGGCTGGTAGCCGAAGCTCTCGGCCGCCTGCGTCTGCAGGTCGAACACGAGCATGTCCTGGCGGCGGCCGGCGATCACGTGCAGCCGCGCGCGCAGTGTCTTCAGGAATCCTTCGTTGCGGCGCAGCTCGCGCGCCTCACGATCGGTGATGAGGCCGCGCGTGTCGAGCTCGCGCCAGCTGCTGCCGAAGCCGGCCGCGCGTGCGATCCACAGGATCGTCTGCAGGTCGCGCAGCCCGCCCGGGCTTTCCTTCACGTTCGGTTCGAGGCTGTACGGCGTGTCCTGGAACTTCGCGTGGCGCTGGCGCATCTCGAGCACCTTCGCGGTGAAGAACGCGCGCGCGTCGAGCGCCTCGTGATACCGCACGGTGAAGCGCTCGAACAGCGCGGTGCTGCCGACGATGCGGCGCGCCTCGAGCAGCGAGGTCTGCACGGTGACGTCCTGCGACGCCTCCTCGATGCATTGGGCGACCGTGCGCACGCTGCTGCCGATCTCGAGGCCGAGGTCCCATGCCATCCCGATGAAGCGCTCGATGCGCGCGTCGAGCGCCGGGTCGTGCGTATCGGGCAGCAGCACGAGGATGTCGACGTCGGAGTAGGGCGCGAGCTCGCCGCGCCCGTAGCCGCCGACGGCGACGAGTGCGAGCGTCGCGGGCAGCCCGCAGTCGTCCCACACGCGCTTGAGCACATCGTCGGTGAGTTTCGACAGCGCGTGCATCAGCGACGCGACGTTCGTCGCGCTGCGAAAGCGCTCGAGCATGTCGGCCTTGGCGGCCTTGAATTCGGCGCGCCGCGACAGCGCTTCGGGCGAGGGGGCGGCGTGAGCGCTCATGGGCAGGCCGTTCAGGTCAGCAGGTCAGGGGCGGGCGGGGCAGGCTGGCGCGGCGGCGCTCAAACCGCGGCGGCTGGTTGCGCGAACACCGGGCGCGCCGGCGTGCCGGCGGACACGGTCAGCACTTCGTAGCCCGTCTCGGTGACGAGCACCGTGTGCTCCCACTGCGCGGACAGGCTGCGGTCGCGCGTCTTGACCGTCCACTGGTCGGGCATCGTGCGGATGTCGCGCTTGCCGGCGTTGATCATCGGCTCGATCGTGAAGATCATCCCGGCCTTCAGCTCGATGCCGGTGCCCGGACGGCCATAGTGCACGACCTGCGGATCCTCGTGGAATACCGTGCCGATGCCGTGGCCGCAGTATTCGCGCACGACGCTGTAGCCCTGCGCTTCCGCATGCTTCTGGATCGCATGGCCGATGTCGCCGAGGTGAGCGCCGGGCTTGACCTGGTCGATGCCGAGCCACATGCACTCATAGGTGGTCTGCACGAGGCGCTTCGCGAGGATCGAGCCCTCGCCGACGATGAACATCCGGCTGGTGTCGCCGAAGTAGCCATTCTTGATCACGGTGATGTCGATGTTCAGCGCGTCGCCGTTCTTGATCACCTTCTCGCCCGGAATCCCGTGGCAGATCACGTCATTGACCGAGATGCAGGTTGCTTTCGGGTACGGCGGATAGCCGGGCGGCTGATAATTCAGCGGCGCGGGGATCGTGCCCTGCTCGTTGAGCATGAATTCGTGACAAAGCCGGTCGAGTTCGGCGGTCGTGACGCCCGCGACGACGTGCGGCGTGATGAAGTCGAGCACTTCGCTCGCGAGACGGCAGGCGACGCGCATCTCGGCGATATCGTGTTCGTTTTTGAGCGTAATAGCCATCGAGGTATGCCTGGAATGCGGTGAATTGACGGATTATCGCACCTTATGGCGGGCCTCGCAGCCCCTGCCGGCGGTACCGATGCGGGTTTTCGCGGATTGTCCGGCCGGCTGCCGCGCGGCAAGCGAAAGTGCCGGGCGACTTGAGAGCCGACAAATCGGCGTGCTATACTCTCTGGCTAAGTCGACATCCAAATGCCGAACATGTCCCGTCATGGGGCAGTACCGGGCGGCATGGAAATGAAAGACTTGCGGCACGGGCATTTTCGCACGTGCCGAATCGCAAGCCGGCGCAACCAGGGTGCCGGCCGCGTGGAACGAGGAGTCCTTCGGGGCGCGTTCGCGCGGCGGTACGGCAGCCGGCTTAAGACCTAACCCTCGTGGAGAATTTACATGGCAGTCACGATGCGCCAAATGCTGGAAGCGGGTGTCCACTTCGGTCACCAGACCCGTTTCTGGAACCCGAAGATGGCTCCGTTCATTTTCGGTCACCGCAACAAGATTCACATCATCAACCTCGAAAAGACGCTGCCGATGTTCACGGACGCACAGAAGTACGTGCGCCAGCTGGCAGCGAACCGCGGCACGATCCTGTTCGTCGGCACGAAGCGTCAGTCGCGTGACACGATCGCCCAGGAAGCGCAGCGCGCGGGCATGCCGTACGTCAACGCACGCTGGCTCGGCGGCATGATGACCAACTTCAAGACGCTGAAGGTTTCGATCAAGCGTCTGAAGGACATGGAAGCGGCAGTCGAGGCAGGCGAGCTCGAGAAGATGAGCAAGAAGGAAGCGCTGCTGTTCGAACGCGAAATCGCCAAGCTGCAGAAGTCGATCGGTGGCGTGAAGGACATGGGCGGCATTCCGGACGCAATCTTCGTCGTCGACGTCGGCTACCACAAGATTGCCGTGACGGAAGCGAACAAGCTGGGCGTGCCGGTCATCGCCGTGGTCGATACGAACCACTCGCCGGAAGGTGTGGATTACGTGATCCCGGGTAACGACGACTCGAGCAAGGCAGTCGCGCTGTACGCTGAAGGCGTGGCCGACGCGATCCTGGAAGGCCGTGCGAACGCGGTCAACGAAGTGGTCCAGGCAGCGCGTGGCGACGACGAGTACGTCGAGGAAAACGCGTAACTGGCCCCGAGCCGGCGCAAAAAGGGGGCTCTCAACAGGCCCCCTTTTTTTAAGCTTGTGCGCCGGACCTGATCGCGCCGAATCGGCGCGGGTCCGGAAACGATTTTCGGCCGTTCGCGTCCAAGCGGGCGGCGTTGTGAATACAGACTCAAGGAGCGAATGATGGCGGCAATTACCGCAAGCATGGTGGCAGAACTGCGCGCAAAGACCGACGCACCGATGATGGAGTGCAAGAAGGCGCTGACGGAAGCCGACGGCGATCTGGCCAAGGCTGAAGAACTGCTGCGCGTGAAGCTCGGCAACAAGGCGAGCAAGGCGGCATCGCGCGTGACGGCCGAAGGCGTCGTCGCATCGTTCGTCGGCGGCAACGCGGGCGCGCTGGTCGAACTGAACTGCGAAACTGACTTCGTCGCGAAGAACGACGACTTCCTCGCATTCTCGAAGACGGTTGCAGAACTCGTCGCGACGCAAAACCCGGCCGACGTGGCAGCGCTGTCGGCACTGCCGCTCGACGGCTCGACGGTCGACGCAGTCCGTCTGGCCCTGATCGGCAAGATCGGCGAAAACGTGTCGATCCGCCGTTTCGTCCGTTTCGAAACCGCGAACAAGATCGCAACGTACCTGCACGGCGCGCGTATCGGCGTGATCGTCGAGTACACGGGTGCGGAAGAGCAGGTCGGCAAGGACGTCGCGATGCACATCGCTGCGATGAAGCCGGTCGCGCTGTCGTCGGCAGACGTGCCGGCGGAACTGATCGAGACGGAGCGCCGTGTCGCCGAGCAGAAGGCTGCCGAATCGGGCAAGCCGGCTGAAATCGTCGCGAAGATGGTCGACGGCAGCGTCCAGAAGTACCTGAAGGAAGTGTCGCTGCTGAACCAGACGTTCGTGAAGAACGACAAGCAGACGATCGAGCAGATGCTGAAGGCAGCGAATGCGGCAGTGCAGAAGTTCGCGCTGTTCGTCGTCGGCGAAGGCATCGAGAAGCGCCAGGACGACTTTGCCGCCGAAGTGGCCGCACAAGTCGCAGCAGCAAAGCAGCAGTAAGCAGTCAGGCAGTATCCGCGGCGGGCGTCCGCTCCGCCGCGGCCGGCGGCGTCGCCGGCCGGCCGGGAACCTCCGTCCGACCGTCGGCGCTTGCCCGAATCAGTATTTCGCCCCTACAGTTCGTGGTTGTCATCCTCTCGTCGCTCGGAAGCCCCTATGTCCAATGCCTATAAACGCGTCCTCCTCAAACTCTCCGGCGAAGCGCTGATGGGCGATGATGCCTTCGGCATCAATCGCGCGACGATCGAGCGGATGGTGGCGGATATCGCCGAAGTCGTAGGTCTCGGCACGCAGCTCGCGGTCGTGATCGGCGGCGGTAACATTTTCCGTGGTGTCGCGGGCGGTGCGGCCGGCATGGACCGCGCGACGGCCGACTACATGGGGATGCTGGCCACGATGATGAACGCACTGGCGCTGCAGGACGCGATGCGCCACGCCGGCATCGTCGCGCGCGTGCAGTCCGCGCTGCGCATGGACCAGGTCGTCGAGCCGTACATCCGGCCCCGTGCGATCCGCCAGCTCGAGGAAGGCAAGGTCGTGATCTTCGCGGCCGGCACGGGCAACCCGTTCTTCACGACGGACACGGCCGCCGCGCTGCGCGGTTCGGAAGTGGGCGCCGAGGTCGTATTGAAGGCGACCAAGGTCGATGGCGTATATTCTGCCGATCCGAAGAAGGATCCGTCGGCCACGCGCTACACGACGATCAGCTTCGACGAGGCGATCAGCCGCAATCTGCAGGTGATGGACGCGACGGCCTTCGCGCTGTGCCGCGACCAGAAGCTGCCGATTCGCGTGTTTTCGATCAACAAGCCGGGCGCGCTCAAGCGTATCGTGCTGGGCGAGGACGAAGGTACGCTCGTCCAC
Source organism: Burkholderia sp. PR2 (assembly GCF_052372875.1). NCBI lineage: Bacteria > Pseudomonadati > Pseudomonadota > Betaproteobacteria > Burkholderiales > Burkholderiaceae > Burkholderia > Burkholderia sp. PR2. The sequence goes on along the minus strand of NZ_JBQRWH010000004.1, from coordinate 2,091,880 downwards.
GTGTAAACTCCCGCGGATGCGGGCAAGCGGCGTGGGTCGTCGGCCGCGGTGCGTGGCGCGCCGGGCGGGGCCCGCGTTCTTTGAAGGTTGGAAGGTTTGGAGGTTGAAATGAGTGTCGCTGATGTCAAGAAGGGCGTAGAGCAGAAGATGCAGCGCTCGATCGAAGCGTTCAAGAACGATCTGGCGAAGATCCGTACGGGCCGTGCGCACACCGGTCTGCTCGATCACGTGCAGGTCGACTACTACGGTTCGATGGTGCCGATCTCGCAGGTTGCGAACCTGACGCTCGTCGACGCACGCACGATCGGCGTGCAGCCGTGGGAAAAGAACATGGTCGCGAAGGTCGAGAAGGCCATCCGCGAAGCCGATCTCGGCCTGAACCCGGCGACGGCCGGCGATCTGATCCGCGTGCCGATGCCCGCGCTGACGGAAGAGCGCCGCCGCGAGCTGACCAAGGTGGTCAAGAGCGAAGGCGAAACGGCCAAGGTCGCAATCCGCAACCTGCGCCGCGACGCGAACGAAGCGCTCAAGAAGCTCGTGAAGGACAAGGAAATCTCGGAAGACGACGAGCGCCGTGCGAGCGACGACGTGCAGAAGCTGACCGACAAGCACGTTGCCGAAGTCGACAAGCTCGTGCAGAGCAAGGAAGCCGAGATCATGACGGTCTGACGACCGTCCTCGCGCGCCGCTTCTTCCCGCATTACTGTCTCAACGGCCATGACCTATACCAGCTCTACTGTTCGCGTGCCTGACGTCGGCGCCGTGCCGCGTCATATCGCGATCATCATGGACGGCAACGGCCGTTGGGCGACCGAACGCCGCTTGCCGCGCGTCGCGGGGCACACCCGCGGCGTGGATGCCGTGCGGGCGGTGGTCGAAGGCTGCGCGCGCGCCGGCGTCGAATACCTGACGCTGTTCGCGTTCAGTTCGGAAAACTGGCGCCGGCCGAACGACGAAGTGTCGTTCCTGATGCGGCTGTTCATCACCGCGCTCGAACGTGAGATCGGCAAGCTGCATGCGAACGGGATCCGCCTGCGGGTGGTGGGCGATCTCGAGCGATTCGAGCCGCGCATCCGCGAACTGATCCGCCGCGCCGAAACCAAGACGGCGCGCAACACCCGTCTCACCCTGACGATCGCCGCGAACTACGGCGGCCGCTGGGACATCCTGCAGGCGACGAAGAAGCTCGTCGAGCAGGCCGTGCGCGAGGGCCGCGAGGTCGACGTGACCGAAGACGCGTTCGCGCCGCACCTGGCGATGGCCTATGCGCCGGAGCCCGATCTCTTCATCCGCACCGGCGGCGAGCAGCGTGTCAGCAATTTCCTGCTGTGGCAGCTCGCGTACGCCGAATTCTATTTCACCGACAAATACTGGCCGGACTTCGACGGCGCGGCGCTGGCCGACGCGATCGCATCGTATACCGAGCGCGAGCGCCGTTTCGGGCGCACCAGCGCGCAGCTCGAACCACAATCGCAGAACGCCGATTCCCTTTCATGCTGAAGACCCGTGTGATCACGGCGGTCGTGATGCTGGCAGTGTTGCTGCCCGTGACGCTGTTCGCGCCGCTCACCGCGTTCGGCGCGCTGATCGGCGTCGTGCTCGTGTTCGCCGCGTGGGAGTGGGCGCGCCTGCTCAAGCTCGGCGCGACCGGTTCGGTCGTCTACGCGATCGTCGCGGCACTGGCGCTCGCGGCGACCGCGCCGCTCGGCGTCGAAGCCGCTGCGTCCCGTCCCCTTTTTATGGCAGCTGGCGTCTTCTGGCTGCTGGTCGGCCCGTTCTCGCTGCAGCGTAAGCCGGAGCTCGCCGGCGGCGTGTGGCGGCCGTTCCTGCTCGCGGCAGGGCTCGTGGTGTTCGCGGCCTGCTGGCACGCGGTCGTCGCGGCCCGTGCGCAGGGCGTTTCGTTCGTGCTGTCGCTGCTTCTGGTCGTCTGGCTGGCCGATATCGGCGCATACTTCGCGGGCAAGGCCTTCGGAAAGCGTAAACTGGCCGTTACGATCAGTCCCGGCAAGAGCTGGGAAGGCGCGATCGGCGGCTGGCTCGCCGTGATGGTCGTCGCGGGTATCGCGATGGCCGCTCACTGGTTCGAGCCGACCCTGTTTTCCGCACTCGCCGCGCGTTACGGGATGCCCGGCGCGTGGGCCGCGCTGACGCTGCTGGTCGTCTACAGCGTGATCGGCGACCTGTTCGAGTCGCTGCTCAAGCGTCAGGCGGGCGTGAAGGATTCGAGCGGCCTGCTGCCCGGTCACGGCGGCGTGCTCGACCGCGTCGACGCGCTGCTGCCGGTGCTGCCGCTCGCAATGCTGCTGCTTGGTTAAACCACTATTTCTGTTATGCAAAAACGTCTGACACTGCTCGGTTCCACGGGCTCGATCGGAGACAGCACGCTCGACGTGGTCGCCCGCCATCCCGAGCGTTTCTCGGTCTACGCGCTGACCGCGCACCGCAACGGCGACAAGCTCGTCGAGCAGTGCCTGCGCTTCGCGCCCGAAATCGCGGTGGTCGGCGATGCGAACACGGCGGCGCACGTCGAGGCGAAACTGCGCGCGGCGGGCAGCAAGACCACGGTGCTGTACGGGCCGCAGGCGCTCGTCGACGTGTCGAAGAGCGACGGCTGCGATACGGTCGTCGCCGCGATCGTCGGCGCTGCAGGTCTTGCGCCGAGCCTCGCGGCCGCGCGTGCCGGCAAGCGCATCCTGCTCGCGAACAAGGAATCGCTCGTGATGTCGGGCGCGATCTTCATGGACGCCGTGCGCGACCATGGCGCGATCCTGCTGCCGGTCGACAGCGAACACAACGCGATCTTCCAGTGCATGCCGCGCGACGAGAACGAACACGGCGGGATTTCGAAGATCATCCTGACCGCATCGGGCGGCCCGTTCCGTACGCGCGAGCCGGCCACGCTCGTCGACGTGACGCCGGACGAAGCGTGCAAGCACCCGAACTGGGTGATGGGCCGCAAGATTTCCGTCGATTCCGCGACGATGATGAACAAGGGCCTCGAAGTGATCGAGGCGCACTGGATCTTCGGCTTGGCCGGTGACCGGATCGACGTGCTGATTCACCCGCAGAGCGTGATCCATTCGCTCGTGTCGTACCGCGACGGCTCGGTGCTCGCTCAGCTCGGCAACCCCGACATGCGCACGCCGATCGCGCACGCGCTCGCGTTCCCGGAGCGCGTCGACGCCGGTGTCGACCAGCTCGACCTCGCGCAAATCGCACAGCTGTCGTTCGAGAAGCCCGATTACACGCGCTTCCCGTGCCTCGCGCTCGCGCTGAAGGCGCTTGAGGAGGGCGGTATCGCGAGCGCCGCGTTGAACGCGGCGAACGAAATCGCGGTCGAAGCATTTCTCGAGCGCCGGATCGGCTTCATGGCGATCGCGGCGACGGTCGATGCGGTGCTCAACGCGCTGCCGAACCGTAACCCGAACGGGCTCGACGACGTCCTTGCGGCGGATGCCGAGGCACGCCGCCTCGCCGCCGAGATCATTGCGAAAGCGCCTGCGCCACGCGTGGAGCGCGCTGTCTGAATGAGGTGCTCATGAACGTGCTGGTCGAACTGATCGCGTTTGCCGTGGCGATCGGGGTGCTGGTCGTCGTGCATGAGTACGGACATTATCGCGTCGCGCGCTGGTGCGGCGTGAAGGTGCTGCGTTTCTCGATCGGCTTCGGTCAGCCCGTCGCGCGCTGGGTCAGCCGCAGGACGGGCACTGAATGGACGCTCTCCGCGTTGCCGCTGGGCGGTTACGTGAAGATGCTCGACGAGCGTGAACCGGGGTCGAGCGTCAAGCCCGAGGAACTCGATCAGGCGTTCAACCGGCAATCGGTGTTCAAGCGCATCGCGATCGTCGCCGCCGGCCCGATCGCGAACTTCCTGTTGGCAATCGTCCTCTTTTCCGCTGTATTCGCGACCGGCGTGACCGAGCCGGCCGCGGTGCTCGCGCCGCCGGCTGCCGGCACGGTGGCGGCTCGCGCGGGCTTCGACGGCAGCGAGACGATCGTGTCGATCCGCGACGCCGACGGCGGCGAGGCCGCGCCGGTGCGCTCGTGGTCGGACCTGCGCTGGAAGCTGCTGTCCGCCGCGTTCGATCATCGCGAGGTCGTGCTCGGCGCGCGCGACGGCGGTTCGGCGACGTTCGACTTCCGCGTCGACCTGCGCAATGTTCCCGAAAGCCAGCTCGACGACGATTTCATGATGCGCCTGGGCTTCGAGACCGGCGGCGGCACGCTGTCGGTGGCGTCGGTGCAGCCCGGCAGCGCGGCCGAGCAGGCGGGCCTGAAGGCCGGCGACAAGCTGCTGGCGCTCGACGGCAATCCGATTGGCGGCGCATCGCGCTTCATCGACGCGGTGAAGCACCATGCGGGCCAGCCGGTCGAGCTGCGGGTTGAGCGTGGCGGCGCGACGCAAACCGTGCAGATCGTGCCGCAGGCGCAGCGCGATGATGAAACGGGGCAGCAGATCGGCCGCATCGGCGCGTCGCTGTCGATGCACACGCCGTCGGTCGACGTGCGCTATGGGCCGATCGAGAGTCTGCGGCTCGGTGCGCACCGCACGTGGGACATTGCGATTTACTCGCTGAAGATGTTCGGACGGATGATCACGGGCGATGCGTCGCTGAAGAATCTCTCCGGCCCGGTGACGATTGCCGACTACGCCGGCAAGAGCGCGCGGCTCGGTCCGTCGGCCTTCCTGTCGTTCCTCGCCCTTGTCAGCATTAGCCTCGGGGTGCTGAACTTGCTGCCGATTCCCGTTTTGGACGGGGGGCATCTGTTATATTATCTGGTTGAAGCCGCGACCGGGAAAGCCGTCTCGGAGCGTTGGCAGCTGATTCTGCAAAGAGCCGGGTTGATCTGCATCGTCGCGTTGTCGGCGATCGCGCTGTTCAACGACCTGGCTCGGTTAATCCATTTCTGAAGCGTCAGGCGGCGGCCAGTCGGCCGCCGCCTGATTTGATGCAGCTAAATATTGGGGATGCACGTTGTTCAAACCTCATCGCTTTGTACCTAAGACAGTTGCAGCGGCCGCGCTAGCCGCGCACGGCCTCGCGGCGCATGCAGCGGCACCGTTCGTGGTGCAAGACATCAAGATCGAGGGGTTGCAGCGCGTCGAAGCGGGTTCGGTGTTTGCCTACCTGCCGATCAAGCAGGGCGATACCTTCACCGACGACAAGGCATCCGAAGCAATCCGCGCGCTGTACGCGACGGGCTTCTTCAACGACGTGCGCATCGCCACCCAGGGCAACGTCGTGATCGTGCAGGTGCAGGAGCGTCCGGCCATCGCGTCGATCGACTTCACCGGCACGAAGGAATTCGACAAGGACAACCTGACGAAGGCGCTGCGCGCGGTGGGTCTGGCCGACGGCCGCTACTACGACAAGGCGCTCGTCGACAAGGCGGAGCAGGAGCTCAAGCGTCAGTACCTGACGCGCGGCTTCTACGCGGCCGAGGTCAAGACGACGATCACGCCGGTCGACGCGAACCGCGTGTCGATCCTGTTCGCGGTCGCCGAAGGCCCGAGCGCGAAGATCCGCCAGATCAACTTCATCGGCAACAAGGCGTTCAGCACCAGCACGCTGCGCGACGAGATGCAACTGTCGACGCCGAACTGGTTCTCCTGGTACACGAAGAACGACCTGTACTCGAAGGAAAAGCTCACGGGCGACCTCGAGGCCGTGCGCTCGTACTACCTGAACCGCGGCTACCTCGAGTTCAACATCGAGTCGACCCAGGTGTCGATCTCGCCCGACAAGAAGGACATGTACCTGACGGTCACGCTGCACGAAGGCGAGCCGTACACGGTGTCGGGCATCAAGCTGTCGGGCAATCTGCTCGATCGCGAAGCCGAACTGAACAAGCTGATCAAGATCAAGCCGGGCGATCGTTTCTCGGCCGAAAAGCTGCAGCAAACGACGAAGTCGATCGTCGACAAGCTCGGCGAATACGGTTACGCATTTGCGACCGTCAACGCGCAGCCGGACATCGACCAGGCGAACCACAAGGTGAACCTGAACCTCGTCGTCGATCCGAGCCGCCGCGTGTACGTGCGCCGCATCAACGTGGTCGGCAACACGCGTACGCGCGACGAAGTCGTGCGCCGCGAAATGCGCCAGCTCGAAAGCTCGTGGTTCGATTCGAACCGCCTCGCGCTGTCGAAGGATCGCGTGAACCGTCTCGGCTACTTCACTAACGTCGACGTGACGACGGTGCCCGTCGAAGGCACGAACGACCAGGTCGACGTGAACGTGAAGGTCGATGAAAAGCCGACCGGCGCGATCACGCTGGGCGCGGGCTTCTCGTCGACGGACAAGGTGGTGCTGTCGGCCGGCGTGTCGCAGGACAACGTGTTCGGCTCGGGCACGAGCCTGTCGGTGAACGTCAATACCGCGAAGAGCTACCGTACGCTGACCGTCACACAGGTCGACCCGTACTTCACGGTCGACGGCATCAAGCGGATCACGGACGTCTACTACCGCACGTACCAGCCGCTCTACTATTCGACGAGCTCGAGCTTCCGGATCATCAGCGCGGGCGGCAACCTGAAGTTCGGCATTCCGTTCTCGGAAGTCGACACCGTCTACTTCGGCGCGGGCTTCGAGCAGAACCGTCTCGACGTCGACTCGAACACGCCGCAGAGCTACCAGGATTACGTGAACGAGTTCGGCCGCGTGTCGAACACGGTGCCGCTGACGGTCGCGTGGTCGCGCGACGCGCGTGACAGCGCGCTGATCCCGAGCCGCGGCTACTTCACGCAGGCGAACGTCGAATACGGCGTGCCGGTCGGCAAGATCCAGTACTACAAGGCCGACCTGCAGGCGCAGTACTACTATTCGTTCTCGCGTGGCTTCATCCTGGGCCTGAACCTGCAAGGCGGCTACGGTAACGGTATCGGCAACCCGTACCCGATCTTCAAGAACTACTACGCGGGCGGTATCGGCTCCGTGCGTGGCTACGAGCCGAGCTCGCTGGGCCCGCGCGATACGAAGACGAACGACCCGATCGGCGGTTCGAAGATGCTGGTCGGCAACATCGAGCTGACGTTCCCGCTGCCGGGCACCGGCTACGACCGCACGCTGCGCGTGTTCACGTTCCTCGACGGCGGTAACGTCTGGGGCAACGCGCCGGGCGGCACCAGTACCGGCGCGAACGGCCTGCGTTACGGCTACGGTGTGGGTCTCGCGTGGATCTCGCCGATCGGCCCGCTGAAGCTGAGCCTCGGCTTCCCGCTGCAGAAGCATGAAGGCGACCAGTACCAGAAATTCCAGTTCCAGATCGGGACGGCGTTTTGATCGAACGCATGACAACAGCAACGAGAGGGTAATTTTGCTAACCGGTAAGTTTTCGAAACGAGTGATGTGTGCGCTGACCGTTGCGCTGGCCTTGGGCGCGGCGACGGCACATGCTCAGGACGTCGCCCGCATCGCGGCGGTCAATTCGGATCGGATCCTGCGCGAGTCGGCGCCCGCCAAGGCGGCGCAGACGAAGCTCGAAGCCGAGTTCGCGAAGCGCGACAAGGATCTGCAGGACCTCGCGGCGCGTCTGAAGTCGATGTCCGACTCGCTGGACAAGAACGGCGCGTCGCTGTCGGCGGCCGATCGCGCACAAAAGCAGCGCGATCTCGCGCAGCTCGATACCGACTTCCAACGCAAGCAGCGCGAGTTTCGCGAAGACCTGAACCAGCGCCGCAACGAGGAACTCGCGGCGGTGCTGGAGCGTGCGAACAAGGTCATCAAGCAGATCGCCGAGCAGCAGAATTACGACCTGATCGTGCAGGAAGCCGTGTACGTCAGCCCGCGTATCGACATCACCGACAAGGTGCTCAAGGCGCTCGCGTCCGGCTCGACGAACTGAACGGAGCAGACGACGAATGGCATTGACGCTTGAGGCACTCGTAAAGCGGTTCGGCGGCGAGATCGCCGGCGACGCCCAGTGCAAGGTGGGCGGCCTCGCGCCGCTCGACCAGGCAGGCCCTCAGCAACTCGCGTTTCTCGCGAATCCGAAGTACCTGTCGCAGGTCGAGACGACCCGCGCCGGCGCGGTGCTGATCGCGCCGAAGGATCTCGAAAAGCTGGGCGCGGCCGCTGATGGCCGCAATTTCATCGTGACGCCGAATCCGTACGCGTACTTCGCGCGCGTCGCGCAGATGTTCATCGATCTCGCTACGCCGCCGCGCGCAGCCGGCGTGCATCCGAGCGCGACGATCGATCCGGCCGCGCAGGTGGCCGCGAGCGCGGTGATCGGTCCGCACGTGACGGTCGAGGCCGGCGCGGTGATCGAGGACGGCGTGCAGCTCGACGCGAACGTGTTCGTCGGCCGCGGCACCACGATCGGCGCCGGTTCGCACCTCTACCCGAACGCTTCGGTGTACCACGGCTGCAAGATCGGTCCGCGCGCGATCATTCATTCGGGTGCCGTGATCGGTTCCGACGGGTTCGGCTTCGCGCCGGATTTCGTCGGCGACGGCGATGCGCGTACCGGCAGCTGGGTCAAGATTCCGCAGGTCGGCGGCGTGTCGGTTGGCCCGGACGTCGAGATCGGTGCGAACACGACGATCGACCGCGGCGCGATGGCGGACACCGTCATCGAGGAATGCGTGAAGATCGACAACCAGGTGCAGATCGCCCACAACTGCCGGATCGGCGCCTATACGGTGATCGCCGGCAAGGCGGGCATCGCGGGCAGCACGACGATCGGCCGCCACTGCATGATCGGCGGCGCGGCCGGGATCGCCGGCCATGTGACGCTTGGCGACTATGTCATCATCACCGCGAATTCGGGCGTGTCGAAGTCGCTGCCGAAGGCAGGTATCTACACGAGCGCGTTCCCGGCCGTCGACCACGGCGAATGGAACAAGAGCGCCGCGCTCGTGCGCAACCTCGACAAGCTGCGCGACCGCATCAAGGCGCTCGAGACCGCGCTGGCCGCCCAGGGCGGCACGGACGCCTGACCGACACCATGCGAGACCACGAACCGGGCACGGCCAGCGCATTCGGCCCGGTTTGCCAGACTGGGCCGCGCGGCGGCCCGCTTCAGCTTTTGCATCACCACCGCGCAGCTTCTGCGTGAGACGAACCATCATGAGCACTGAAAAAATCAATCTCGACATCCACAAGATCCTCACGCTGCTGCCGCATCGCTACCCGATTCTGCTCGTCGATCGCGTGCTCGAACTCGAGCCGCACAAGGGAATCAAAGCGCTGAAGAACGTGTCGATCAACGAGCCGTTCTTTCAGGGGCACTTCCCGAAGCGGCCGGTGATGCCGGGTGTGCTGATCCTCGAGGCGCTCGCTCAGGCGGCCGCGCTGCTGACGTTCGCGGAAGAGCAGCCGAAGGATCCGGAAAACACGCTGTACTACTTCGTCGGCATCGACGGTGCGCGCTTCAAGCGTGTCGTCGAACCGGGCGATCAGCTGATTCTGAACGTGACGTTCGAACGCTACATCCGCGGCATCTGGAAGTTCAAGGCGGTGGCGGAAGTGGACGGCAAGGTGGCGGCGGAAGCCGAATTGATGTGCACGGTCAAGACGGCCGACGCGGCGCCCTGAGCGACGCGGCACGCATGGGTAACGTAACGCGACACATCACATCGAGAGGCAACGGCGCATGACCAGGATTCATCCTACCGCGATCGTCGAACCGGGCGCGCAGATCGACGAGTCCGTCGAGATCGGGCCGTACGCGGTCGTCGGGCCGCACGTCACGATCGGCGCGCGTACGACGATCGGCTCGCACAGCGTGATCGAAGGTCACACGACGCTCGGCGAGGACAACCGCATCGGCCATTACGCGTCGGTCGGCGGCCGTCCGCAGGACATGAAGTACAAGGACGAGCCGACGAAGCTCGTGATCGGCAACCGCAACACGATCCGCGAATTCACGACGATCCACACCGGAACCGTGCAGGACGCGGGCGTGACGACGCTCGGCGACGACAACTGGATCATGGCCTATGTGCACATCGGTCATGACTGCCGAGTCGGCAACAACGTGATCCTGTCGAGCAACGCGCAGATGGCCGGTCACGTCGAGATCGGCGACTGGGCGATCGTCGGCGGGATGTCGGGCGTGCACCAGTTCGTGCGCATCGGTGCGCACTCGATGCTGGGTGGCGCCTCGGCGCTCGTGCAGGACGTGCCGCCGTTCGTGATCGCGGCCGGCAACAAGGCCGAGCCGCACGGCATCAACGTCGAAGGCCTGCGCCGGCGCGGTTTCTCGCCCGACGCGATCTCGGCGCTGCGCAGCGCGTACCGCCTGCTGTACAAGAACGGCCTGTCGCTCGAGGAAGCGAAGGTGCAGTTGCGCGAGCTGGCGGCCGCGGGTGGCGAAGGCGACGCAGCGGTCACGGCGCTCGTCGCGTTCATCGACGCGTCCCAACGCGGCATCATCCGCTAAGCGATGTCGCTCCCGACCAATCAGCTCCGGCTCGCGATGGTGGCCGGCGAGCCGTCGGGCGATTTGCTCGCGGCGTCGCTGCTCGGCGGGCTTCAAGAGCGGCTGCCCGCGTCGACCCACTACTACGGGATCGGCGGGCAGCGGATGCTCGCGCACGGCTTCGACTCGCATTGGCAGATGGACAAGCTGACGGTGCGCGGCTACGTCGAGGCGCTGGGCCAGATTCCCGAAATCCTGCGGATTCGCGGCGAACTGAAGCGCCAGCTGCTCGCGGAGCGGCCCGACGCATTCATCGGCGTCGACGCACCCGATTTCAACTTCAACGTGGAGCAGGCCGCGCGCGACGCGGGCATCCCGTCGATCCACTTCGTGTGCCCGTCGATCTGGGCATGGCGCGGCGGGCGGATCAAGAAGATCGCGAAGTCCGTCGACCACATGCTGTGCCTGTTCCCGTTCGAGCCGGCGATCCTCGACAAGGCGGGCGTCGCATCGACGTATGTCGGCCACCCGCTGGCCGACGAGATTCCGCTCGAGCCCGACACGCACGGCGCGCGCATCGCGCTGGGCCTGCCCGTGGACGGCCCCGTGATCGCGGTGCTGCCGGGCAGCCGGCGCTCGGAGATCGGGCTGATCGGCCCGACGTTCTTCGCGGCGATGGCGCTGATGCAACAGCGCGAGCCCGGTGTGCGGTTCGTGATGCCGGCTGCGACGCCCGCGCTGCGCGAACTGCTGCAGCCGCTCGTCGACGCGCATCCGCAGCTGGCGCTGACGATCACCGACGGCCGCTCGCAGGTCGCGATGACCGCCGCCGACGCGATCCTCGTGAAGAGTGGCACCGTCACGCTGGAAGCCGCGCTGCTCAAGAAGCCGATGGTGATCTCGTACAAGGTGCCCTGGCTGACCGGGCAGATCATGCGCCGGCAGGGCTATCTGCCGTACGTCGGCTTGCCGAACATCCTGGCGGGGCGCTTCGTCGTGCCCGAGCTGCTGCAGCATTTCGCGACGCCCGAGGCGCTCGCCGATGCGACGCTCACGCAGCTGCGCGACGACGCGAACCGTCGCACGCTGACCGAAGTGTTTACCGAAATGCATCTCTCGTTGCGGCAGAACACGGCCGCGAAGGCGGCCGAAGCGGTCGTGCGCGTGCTCGAACAACGCAAGGGGCGCGCATGACGGCAGCTCGTGCACCACGCCGCCGCGCGTCGAGCGACGTGCAGGGCGGCTTCGACTTCAGCCGGCCCGACGAGATCGTTTGTGGCGTCGACGAAGCGGGCCGCGGCCCGCTCGCGGGGCCGGTGGTGGCCGCTGCGGTGATCCTCGATCCGGCCCAGCCGATCGACGGGCTCGACGATTCGAAGGCGCTGTCCGCGAAGAAGCGCGATGCGCTGTACGATCTGATCGTCGCGCGTTCGCGCGCGTATTGCGTCGCGTCGGCAAGCGTCGACGAAATCGATACGCTGAACATCCTGCACGCGACGATGCTCGCGATGAAGCGTGCCGTCGAGGGGCTGTCGGTCCTGCCGACGCTCGCGCAGATCGACGGCAACCGCTGCCCGACGCTGACGGTGCGTGCCGAGGCGATCGTCAGCGGCGATGCGCTCGTACCGAGCATCTCGGCCGCGTCGATCCTCGCGAAGGTCACGCGCGACCGCATGCTCGTCGACCTGCACGAACGCTTCCCGGTGTACGGTTTCAACGTGCATGCGGGCTACGGCACCGCGAAACACCTTGCCGCGCTGCGCGAGCACGGCCCGTGCGAAGCGCACCGGCGCTCGTTCGCGCCCGTGCGCGCGGCACTCGATCTGATTCGATGAAAAGCATTACTTCCCGCGACAACCCGCTGTACAAGCGCCTGAAGGCGCTCGCGGGTTCGACGCCCCATCAGCGCCGCAGCGGCCAGGCGCTGCTCGAGGGTTTCCACCTCGCCAGCGCGTATCTCGATACGGGCGCGACACCCGAGCTGTGCGTCGCGACCGAAGGCGCGCTCGCGCACGACGAAGCGCAGGCGATCATCGCGCGCGTCGACGCGCAGCGGGTCGTCACGCTGCCCGACGCCTTGTTCGGGCAACTGTCGAACGTGGTCAGCGGTGTCGGTTTCCTGTTGCTCGTCGACCGGCCCGCGCAGCCGCTGCCGGAGCGCGTCACGCAGACGTCGGTCGTGCTCGACGGCGTGCAGGACGCCGGCAACGTCGGCTCGATCCTGCGTAGCGCGGCGGCCGCCGGCGTGCGGCACGTATTCTGTGCGCCGGGCACCGCCTATGCGTGGTCGTCGAAGGTGTTGCGTTCCGGCATGGGCGCGCATTTCCTGCTGTCGATCCATGAGGACGTTGACGCTGCCGTGCTCGCCGAACGCCTCGACGTGCCGGTCGCGCTGACCGATTCGCACGGCGCGCAGGCAGTCTACGACTGCGACCTGGCCGGCCCCGTTGCATGGGTGTTCGGCAACGAGGGTGCTGGCGTATCGGCATTCTGGCGCGACGCGGCCACGCATCGCGTGACGATTCCGCAGCCGGGCGGGATGGAGTCGCTGAATGTTGCCGCAGCAGCAGCGGTGTGCCTGTTCGAGCAGGTGCGGCAGCAGCGGCCTGCGTGATGCCGCATGCGGGCATTTCGCATGTCAAGTCCTGGAATAGGTTGACAGTATCCAGGCGCTAGAACGCCCGATGCACCGCATCGGGCGTTTTGTATTTCAGCGCGGCATGTGGCCGTTCATGGTTGTAGATGTGTACCGACTGTTCGACCATCTTGGCGGCCTGTTCAAGGTCCGCAGGACGTTGCAACAGGAACTCCCCCTTGAGAATGCCGTTGACCCGCTCAGCCAGCGCATTCTGATAGCAGTCGTAGCCGTCCGTCATTGAACAGCGCAGGCCGTGATGCCGATGGATGTCCTGATAGTAGGTCGAACAGTACTGGACCCCGCGATCGGAGTGATGGATCAACGGCTGCCGGCTCCGGCGCTTGCGCAACGCCTTCTTGAGCGCCTGACTGACCTGCTCGGTTTGCAGGCTGTCGTGAACGTGATGACCGACGATCTTGCGCGAGAACGCATCCGTGACGAGACTCAAATACACAAACGGGCCAGCCGTCGGCAGATACGTGATGTCGGCCACCCACACTTGTTCGGGGCCGGTCGGCACGATTTGATCCGGCCCGGGTTTCAGTAGATTCGGATGACGCCGGAAGCGGTGATGGCTATGGGTGGTCTTGTGATACGCCCGGTGCGGTACGACCAGTAGGCGCGCGGCACGCAGCACGTCGAACAGCCGATCTCGCCCCAGCTTGATGCCGCGCTCGACCAACGCTGGCCCGAGCAGATGATGGAGCTTGCGTGTGCCCAGCCTCGGCTGGCGAAGCCGCACGTCTCGCACCAGCGCAGTGACGGTCTCGCTCTGCGAGCAACGGTGTTCCTCGCTGCGGCATCGCTTGTAATACGCTTGGCGGCTGATACCCATGTATCGGCAGGCCCGCTCGACGCTCAGCTTTTCGATCCGCTTTTGCGCGACGACCTGCCTGAAGGCTTTTTTACGGTGATCCCGTAATCCTTGCGCATCACGTCGACCACGGCTTCGAATAGCGCGGCTTTCTCCTGCGCCTGTCGCAACTGCGTCTCCAACTCCTTGATGCGCTGCTCCGGTGTGAGCGGCTTTGAGTCTTGCTTTGACATGGTGGAACCCGATCGCGCACGGCCGGATGGATCGGCCCAATCCTGCAAGCCGTGCTTACGTAACCATACCAGCACGGTCGAGCGCCCCTGGATGCCGTAGCGTCGCTGTGCCTCTTTGTACGTCAGTTCGCCTTTTTCGACCTGCGCCACCACCGACAGTTTAAAAGCCAGGCTGTAGTCCCGCTGCGTTCGCTTGATCCCTTGCTCCATTTGGCACCTCTTCGTTTCGGCGAAAAAGTGTCAACCTATTTCAGGACGGGTCAGCACCACAAAAAAAGGCCGCGTTCGACGCGGCCTTTTTGTTTCCGGCGGCGGCCAGTTGGCCGCAAGCGCGCAGGCGCTCAGTACGACTGCCGGTCGAGGCGGATTTCCTGCAGGATCGTCGTCGCGATCTCCTCGATCGACTTGTGCGTCGACGACAGCCACTTGATCCCTTCGCGGCGCATCATCGCTTCGGCCTCGTTGATCTCGTAGCGGCAGTTCTCGGGTGCCGCGTACTTGCTCCCCGGCCGGCGCTCGTTGCGAATCTCCGACAGGCGCTGCGGGTCGATCGACAGCCCGAACAGCTTGTCGCGATGCGGCGACAGCGCCGACGGCAGCTTGCCGCGCTCGAAGTCTTCCGGAATCAGCGGATAGTTGGCTGCCTTCACGCCGTACTGCATCGCGAGATACAGGCTCGTCGGCGTCTTGCCGCTGCGCGACACGCCGACCAGGATCACGTCGGCCTCCGACAGGTTGCGGTTCGACTGGCCATCGTCGTGCGCGAGCGAGAAGTTGATCGCCTCGATCCGCGTCTTGTATTCCTCGGTATCGGCGTTCTGGTGGCCGCGGCCCATCGCGTGGCTCGACTTCAGCTCCAGTTCCTGCTCGAGCGGCTCGACGAAGCGCTGGAACATGTCCAGCACGAGCGCGTTCGAGCGCTTGACGATGTCGTTCGACTCGCTGTCGACGAGCGTCGTGAACACGATCGCACGGCGGCCGTCGTGCACCGCGGCTTCGTTGATCTTCTCGACGGTCGCGAAGGCCTTGTCGAGCGAGTCGACGAATGGCAAGCGCACGAGGCGGAATTTCTGGTCGAACTGGGAGAGGATCGAGTGCGCGAAGGTTTCGGCAGTGATCCCGGTGCCGTCGGAGACGATGAAAACGGTAGGCAGCATGAATCTGGGCGTCGAACGTGAAGGGCGGTTGCGCGGGCAGCTGGAGGTTCGCCTCCAGACGCAGTGAGAAGGTCGCGCCACATCCGGCAGCCGGCACGGTAGAATAGCGGCAACCTGTTGGATAAGCAATTGCGGGGGCAGGGTGCGAACGGCACCTCGGGCTGGCCGTGATCGATCTGAAACTCCCGGCAAGTTCGGCGATTTGTCTGAATGTATCGCCTTTCTGCCGGGATTTTTGCAAATCGGGTCGGAAGATTTTCCGCTGCTGCGATTGTTTCTCCAACAGGTTGCGCAAGACGCGCCGCGCCTTTTTGCAAGCGCCCGCGTCCGAGCCCACTTGCGCAATCGAGCATTTTTTTCACACTTAGGGGCTTGTATGACTAACGCAGCAAACGTCGCAAAGGACCAGGCGTATGTAATCCCGTTCGAGCAGTTGCGGATGACCGATGTGGAGATCGTGGGCGGCAAGAATGCGTCGCTCGGCGAGATGATCAGCCAGCTTTCCGAAGCAGGCGTTCGCGTACCCACCGGTTTCGCCACGACCGCGCTCGCATTCCGCGATTTCCTCAAGCACAACGATCTGACCGATCGCATCGCCAAGCGTCTCGAGTCGCTCGACATCGACGACGTGAAGGCGCTCGCCGAAGCCGGTGCCGAAATCCGCAAGTGGATCGTCGATGCACCGCTGCAGGCGCGTCTTGAGCAGGAAATCCGCGCACAGTTCGAAATCCTGAAGAACGGCTCGCCGGGCGAGCTGTCGTTCGCCGTGCGTTCGTCCGCGACCGCGGAAGACTTGCCCGACGCCTCCTTTGCCGGTCAGCAGGAGTCGTACCTGAACGTCGTCGGCATCGAGGACGTGCTCGATCGTATGAAGCACGTGTTCGCGTCGCTGTACAACGACCGCGCGATCTCGTACCGCGTGCACAAGGGCTTCACGCACGCCGAAGTCGCGCTGTCGGCCGGCGTGCAGCGCATGGTCCGCTCGGACGTCGGCGCGGCCGGCGTGATGTTCACGATCGACACCGAATCGGGCTTCAAGGACGCCGTGTTCATCACGTCGAGCTACGGCCTGGGCGAAACCGTCGTGCAGGGTGCCGTGAACCCGGACGAGTTCTACGTATTCAAGACGACGCTCGCACAGGACAAGTACCCGATCATCCGCCGCTCGATCGGCTCGAAGCTGATCAAGATGGAATTCACGCAGCCGGGCGAGCCGGGCCGCGTGAAGACGGTCGACGTGCCGCACGAGCAGCGCAACCGCTACTCGATCACCGACGAAGACGTGATCGAGCTGGCGAAGTACGCGGTCATCATCGAAAAGCACTACCAGCGTCCGATGGACATCGAGTGGGGCAAGGACGGCCGCGACGGCAAGATCTTCATCCTGCAGGCGCGTCCGGAAACGGTGAAGAGCCAGTCGACCGGCAAGGCCGAGCAGCGCTTCAAGCTGAAAGGCCAGTCGCAGGTGCTGGCGACGGGCCGCGCGATCGGCCAGAAGATCGGCGCGGGCCCCGTGCGCGTGATCCAGGATCCGTCGGAAATGGAACGCGTGCAGCCGGGCGACGTGCTGGTGGCGGACATGACCGACCCGAACTGGGAGCCGGTGATGAAGCGTGCGGCGGCGATCGTCACGAACCGTGGCGGCCGGACCTGCCACGCGGCGATCATCGCGCGTGAGCTCGGCGTGCCGGCAGTCGTCGGCTGCGGCGACGCGACCGACGTGCTGAAGGACGGCGCGCTCGTCACGGTGTCGTGCGCGGAAGGCGACGAAGGCAAGATCTATGACGGGCTGCTCGAGACGGAAGTCACGGAAGTGCAGCGCGGCGAACTGCCGGAAATTCCGGTCAAGATCATGATGAACGTCGGCAACCCGCAGCTCGCGTTCGACTTCTCGCAGTTGCCGAACGCCGGCGTGGGCCTCGCGCGTCTCGAGTTCATCATCAACAACAACATCGGCGTGCACCCGAAGGCGATCCTCGAGTATCCGAACATCGACCAGGATCTGAAGAAGGCCGTCGAGAGCGTCGCGCGCGGTCACGCGTCGCCGCGCCAGTTCTACGTCGACAAGCTGACGGAAGGCGTTGCGACGATCGCCGCGGCGTTCTATCCGAAGCCCGTGATCGTGCGTCTGTCCGACTTCAAGTCGAACGAGTACAAGAAGCTGATCGGCGGTTCGCGCTACGAGCCGGACGAGGAAAACCCGATGCTGGGCTTCCGCGGCGCGTCGCGCTACATCGCCGAAGACTTCGCGCAGGCCTTCGAGATGGAGTGCCGTGCACTGAAGCGCGTGCGCGACGAGATGGGCCTGACCAACGTCGAGATCATGGTGCCGTTCGTGCGGACCGTGAAGCAGGCGGCGCGCGTCGTCGGCCTGCTCGAGAAGTTCGGCCTGAAGCGCGGCGAGAACGGCCTGCGCCTCGTGATGATGTGTGAAGTCCCGACCAACGCGATCCTCGCCGAAGAGTTCCTCGAGCACTTCGACGGTTTCTCGATCGGTTCGAACGACCTCACGCAGCTCACGCTCGGCCTCGACCGCGACTCGGGCATGGAACTGCTGGCCGTCGACTTCGACGAACGCGACCCGGCCGTCAAGTTCCTGCTCAAGCGGGCGATCGATACCTGCCGCAAGATGGGCAAGTACGTCGGTATCTGCGGCCAGGGCCCGTCCGATCACCCGGACTTCGCGCAATGGCTGACCGACGAAGGCATCGTGTCGATCTCGCTGAACCCGGACACGATCATCGATACGTGGCAGGCACTCGCCAACCGGAAGTAACGGTCAATGCCCGTTCGGCGCAAGCGCGGTACCGCCGCGCTTGTGTTGAAGGCAAAATGCAAGGTTCGTGTTATAAACACCCCGGTAAGCACCGGGGTGTTTTTGTTTGTCGGTACGTAACGGGGCGACCTGGGCGTGTCGGTTGCGTCCGCTTGCCGCGGCGAAGAATATAGTGAACGTACGGGGCCGTTTTTCTGGAGACCACAATGATGTCGGGGCATCTGTTCTGGTGGGGCGCGGTGGGCGTGCTGGTCGTGGCCGAGTTGCTCACGGGCACGTTCTACCTGCTGATGATTGCGCTCGGCTTTCTCGCGGGCGGATTGCTGCAACTGGCCGGTTTCGCGCCGCACGTGCAGTTCGGCGTGGCCGGCGCGGTCGCGATCATCGCGATGATCGTGCTGCGCCGCTCGGGGCTCGGGCGCAAGCAGAAGCGCGACACGTCGACGAATCCCGACGTCAATCTCGATATCGGCTCGACCGTCACGGTCGACGCGTGGCATGACGGCCGCGCGCGCGTTCAATATCGCGGCGCCGACTGGGACGTCGAACTCGCGCACGGCGAGCGCGACGATGTGCACGTGTATCAGGTGCGCGCCGTGCGCGGCAACTGTCTCGTGGTCGTAGCGAAACCCGCGGGCTGATCGTCCGCTGATACAACAAGGAGGGAATATTTCATGGATTCGCTGATCATCTGGGTCGTCCTGCTCGTCATCGCCATCGTGATCGTGTCGAAGACGGTGAAGATCGTGCCGCAGCAGCATGCGTGGGTGCTCGAACGCTTCGGGCGCTATCACGCGACGCTGTCGCCCGGTCTCAATATCGTGCTGCCGTTTGTCGACCGGATCGCCTACCGGCACGTGCTGAAGGAGATTCCGCTCGACGTGCCGAGCCAGGTTTGCATCACGCGCGACAACACGCAACTGCAGGTCGACGGCGTGCTGTACTTCCAGGTGACCGATCCGATGAAAGCCTCTTACGGATCGAGCAACTTCGTGCTCGCGATCACGCAACTCGCGCAGACGACGCTACGGTCGGTGGTCGGCAAGCTCGAACTCGACAAGACCTTCGAGGAACGCGACTTCATCAACCACAACATCGTGTCGGCGCTCGATCAGGCTGCCGCGAACTGGGGCGTGAAAGTGCTGCGTTACGAGATCAAGGACCTGACGCCGCCGAAGGAGATCCTCCACGCGATGCAGGCGCAGATCACCGCCGAGCGGGAAAAGCGCGCGCTGATCGCCGCATCGGAAGGCCGCAAGCAGGAGCAGATCAACCTCGCGTCGGGCGCACGCGAGGCGGCGATCCAGAAGTCCGAAGGCGAGCGGCAGGCCGCGATCAACCAGGCGCAGGGCGAGGCGGCCGCGATTCTCGCGGTGGCCGAGGCGAACGCGCAGGCCATCCAGAAGATCGCGAACGCGATCCAGTCGCAGGGCGGGATGGACGCCGTGAACCTGAAGGTTGCCGAGCAGTACGTCGGCGCATTCTCGAACCTCGCGAAACAGGGCAACACGCTGATCGTGCCGGCGAACCTGTCGGATCTCGGCACCGCGATCGCGTCGGCGCTGACGATCGTCAAGAACGCGGCGCCGGCCGCGGGCGGAAAGGCCTGAGCGCAGGCGCGGCCCGGTGAGCCGTCCGGCGGCTGCGTGCGGCCGACGTGCGGCGAATCGTCGCGCTATGGAATCGCGATCCTGCTCGCATGACGATGGGCGGCGCAGGGTTGCATCGGTGACCGTGAGCGGCTGCTCGATCGGCGCACATACGCATCACGGCTCACAAAAGCACACGGCCCGCTTCGAGCGGGCCGTGTCGTTTGCGATGCGGGACGTTGCGCGTCAGGCACCGGCGCGCATGATGCGCGCCTTTTCGCGCTCCCAGTCGCGTTTCTTCTCGGTTTCGCGCTTGTCGTGCAGTTTCTTGCCTTTCGCGAGCGCGATGTCGCATTTCACGCGACCGCCCTTGTAGTGGAAGTTCAGCGGCACGAGCGTATAGCCGCGCTGCTCAACCTTGCCGATCAGTTTCTTGATTTCGTCACGGTGCAGCAGCAGCTTGCGCGTGCGGACCGGATCGGGCTTGATGTGCGTCGAGGCTTCGGGCAGCGGGCTGATGTGGGTGCCGATCAGGAAGATCTCGGCGTTCTTGACCACGACGTAGCCTTCCTTGATCTGGCCGCGCCCGGCGCGCAGCGCCTTGACTTCCCAGCCCTCAAGCACGAGCCCCGCCTCGTAGCGTTCCTCGATGTGATAATCGAAGTGCGCTTTCCTGTTGTCGATGATGCTCATGAAAGGATCGGGCCAACTCGTTTAAAATCACGATTTTAGCAAAGCGGGGCGGTAATCGCCCGGCTTGCGTTCTTACTTGAGCGATGCCGCGCGATTTATGGCAGATGTCCAGAAAACCGTATTGATCCGTCACTCGGCGGAACAGATGTTCGACCTCGTCACCGACGTGGCCGATTACCCCAATTTCCTGCCCTGGTGCGGCGGCGTCGAGATTCGCCGTCAGGACGACAGCGGGATGGAAGCGCGCATCGACATCAACTTCAAGGGCATCAAGCAGCATTTCGCGACGCGCAACACGCAGCAGCGCCCGACACGCATCGACATGGAGTTCGCGGACGGCCCGTTCCGGAAGTTCACGGGTTCGTGGCGCTTCATCCCGCTGCGCTCCGACGCATGCAAGATCGAATTTGCGCTGCACTACGAGTTCTCGAGCATCCTGCTCGAGAAGATCATCGGGCCGGTGTTCAGCCATATCGCGAACACGTTCGTCGATTCGTTCGTCAAGCGCGCCGACCAGCGCTACGGGAAGGGGTGACGCGATGCTGTCGATCGAAGTCTGTTACGCGCTGCCGGATCGCCAGACGCTGATTGCGGTGTCGCTGCCCGAAGGCGCGACCGTGCGCGCGGCGATCGACGCGAGCGGCGTGCTCGCGCTGCACCCGGAAATCAACCTCGCGCATGCAAAAACCGGCGTGTTCGGCAAGCTCGCGCCGCTCGACGCGCCGCTCGCCGATCATGACCGTGTCGAGATCTACCGCCCGTTGATCGTCGATCCGAAGCTCGCGCGCCAGCGGCGCGTCGACAAGACCCGCCGCGAGGGTTCCATCGAGGGCCGCAAGTGGATGCACAAGGACGCGCGCTGACGCGTCGCGCCAGCATCGCCTCATCTCCCTCTGTCCCGATTCGTCAGACCAGGCTGGCACACGCTCAGTGGGCCGTGACGTTCGCGTTCGCTGGCGCACGGCCGGGCGTGTCGCCGCTCGCGTGCGTGTCGCCGTGCCGGCGCACCGACCCGTAGACGCCCGCCAGCAGCAGCGCGAGCGCCGCGATCTCGAGCACGCGCGGCATCCGGTGGTCGTAGACGAATGCGTAGAGCATCGCGAATACGGTTTCGAACACGATCAGCTGGCCGGACAGCGTGAGCGGCAGCCGCTTCGATGCCGCATTCCACAATCCATTGCCGAGCCACGACGCGCCGATCGCGAGCACGAGGTTCAGCAGCCAGAACAGTTGCCAGCGCGAGGCCGGGACTGCCGCCTGGACCGTGCCGGCCGGCAGCGCGAGGATCGCGAGCCAGCAGAGGCCGCCGATCAGGCCCGTGACGACACCCCACAGCACCGACCACTCGTTGCCGCCGAAATGATGGTGGCGCTGCAGGTAGCGCGTGTTCGCGACCGCGTACCAGGTCCAGCTCGCGAGTGCGCCGGTTGCGCATGCGATGCCGGCGAGCTTCTGGCCGAGCGTCGTCGCATGCGCGGCTTCCGATGTGAAGAGGTCGACGTTGATGCAGACGATGCCGGCGATCACCAGCGCGAGCGGGGCGACGAGGCGCCGCAGCGGCATTGCGCCGCGGTCGCCGAGGCCGGCGAGCGTGACGGTCACGGGCAGCGCGCCGACGATCAGCGAGCTGGGCGCGATGCCGATCAGGTGCACGGCGCCGGACAGCAGCATGTAGTACGCGACGTTGCCGATCAGCGCGAGCTTCGCGAGCGCGACGAGATCCTCGCGGGTTAGCCGCACGAGCAGTGAACGGGCGGCTGGGAGTGCCGCCGCCAGCGACACGAGGCCGTACATCGCGTAGCGGCCCGCGCTGAGCAGCAGCGGCGAGAAGTCGGTCATCAGCCGCGGCACGAGAAAGACCATCCCCCACAACGCGCCCGCGAGGACGCCATACACCACACCGCGCTGCATCGACTGCTCCGAACGAATGACTGACGAGCGAGCATCTTAATGATGGCGGCGCGACAGCGTCTTGTTCATTCCTGCACTCGGGAGCGGGCGCGGTTCAGGATCGGCTCGGAGAGCCATCGCGATCCGTTCCGGTGCTGACCGGGGATCGCGGCGGGCCGGGTGGCCCTTCGATGATCGGCGATCAGCGCTCGACCGGCTCGGATGCCGCCGCACTGTCGCCCTCTGCGCGTGCCCGCGCAGGGCGGCGCACGGCGCGCAGCTTGCCGCTGTTGCCGCCGCCGCAGTAGAAGAGGTCGCGGCCGTCGGATTCCAGCCCGGACACGCCGACACCGGGCGGCATGTCGACCTGTTCGAGCACCTGCCCGGTGCGCGGGTCGATCTGCCGCAGCGCGCTCTCGTCCGCTTCCCAGGTGCCGTGCCACAGCTCGCCGTCGACCCACGTCACGCCCGTGACGAAGCGGTTCGATTCGATCGTGCGTAGCACGGCGCCGGATTGCGGATCCACCTGATGAATCTTGCGTTCGCGATACTGGCCGACCCACAGCGTGCCTTCGGCCCACGCGAGCCCCGAATCCGCGCCGCCGCCGGGCGCCGGGATCGTCGCGAGCACGCGGCCCGAATCGGGATCGATCTTCTCGATGCGGTCCTCGACGATCTGGAACAGATAACGCCCGTCGAACGCGGTGCCTGCGTGCGCGGCGACAGCGAGTGCGCGCACGGTCGTGCCGCGTTCCGGGTCGAGCGCGTTCAGCTTGTCGCCGGACGCGAACCACACGCGCTGGCCGTCGAACGTGACGCCGTGCACGCCGTCGACGCCGGGAAACGGGCCGTATTCGCGGAAGATGTCTGCGGTGGAGCGTTTCATGTCTGTCACCTCGTCGTTGGTGTGCCCATCCTAGTCGCCCGGCAGCGGTGCGGGGAGTAACAAGGTCGTCGCGAATCCGGGCAGCGGCGGCGTCATCCAGCGGCGCGCGCGACCGCGGCCGAGCGCCTGTACCTTGTCCGCTTCGGCGAGCGCGTCGAGCGCGCGCTGCACGGTGCGCTGGCTCGTGCCGAGCGCGAGCGCCAGCGCGGAGCTCGACCACGCCTCGCCGTCCGCGAGCAGCGCGAGCACGGCCGCGTGGTGATCGTCGACCGGACGCGCCAGCACAACGGTCTCGCGCGGGCCGAGCGGCTCGAGCGCGAAGCCGCGTGGCGTCGCGGTGACGTTCGCAAGCGGGCGCAGCATCGCGCGCAAGCGGCCGATCTCGACGCGCAGGCGTGCGCGATGCGATTCGTCCGCGTGTCTCGCGCGAAACGCCGCGGCCACGAGCGCGTTTCTCGATACGTCGCCGGGCCACGCTTCACCCAGCGCGCGGGCGAGCACGAACAGCACCGGGCGGCGCGCGAGCGACACGGTCGTGCGTGCGTCGCGTACCGCGTGGCGGCATGCATCGACGACCAGCGCGTTCGATTCCAGCAGCGCCTCGACCTCGTCGAGCAGCACGAGCCGCGACGCACCGCGCGCAATGAGTCGCGCGGCCGGTGTATCGAGCATGCGTGCGGCCGTCTCGACTTCGGCCGTCAGCGCGGCGATGCCGGCGTCCCGTGCGGCCGCTCGGGCACGGGCTAGCGCCGTGCGCGCGAAGTGCGGGCGGATGCGGCGCATCGCGATGCCGGCCGCGATCAGTTCGTGGGCTGCGCGCGATGCGGCCGGCAGTGGTGCGGGATCGAGGTTCGCGAGCTGCCGTTCGGCATCGTCGATGTGCCCGATCAGCAGCAGCCGGCGCACGCCGAGATAGCGCGCATGCGCGGCGTTCGCGCGGTCGCCGTGTGCGTCGAGCGTCGCGCAGGCGGCCTCGAGGGCGCGCGACGGCCAGCCGAGGTCGCGAGACGCCAGCGCGATTTCGGCTTCCGCGACGACGCAGCGCGCCCGCGCGACGGCTTCCTTCGCGCCGAATGCGCGCGCCGCGCCGCGCACGAGCGCCCGCGCACGCTCGAAATCGCCGAGCTGCGCCATCGCGATTCCGCGCAACGCGAGCGCCGGCGCGTCGTCGCGCAGTGCGACGCGGTTCAGCGCGCCGAGCGGGTCGCCCGCCGCGAGCGCCTGCGCTGCGGCCGTGATCAGCGAATCCATTCGAATCCCGACACAGTTGTCACTCCCTCCGGTCCGATGCCCGGCCCTAATCTAGCACCACGCACACGGCAGATGCGCCGTGCCCGGATATCCATCGAAAGGAGGAACCCGCAATGACCAACCATCTCACTGGAACGCGCGCCGAATGGCTGACTGCGCGCCGCGCGCTGCTCGATGCGGAAAAGGCGTTGACGCGGCAGGGCGACGAACTCGCGCAGCGGCGCCAGGCACTGCCGTGGGTGCGCGTCGACAAGGCCTACCGGTTCGACACCGAGGACGGCCCGGCGACGCTCGACGACCTGTTCGGCGGCCGTTCGCAACTGCTCGTCTATCACTTCATGTTCGGCCCCGACTACAAGGCCGGCTGCCCGTCGTGCTCGGCGCTCGCCGATGGTTTCGATGGTTTTGCGGTCCACCTCGCGAACCACGACGTCACGCTCGCGGCGGTGTCGCGCGCGCCACTCGCGAAGCTGCTCGCGTATCGGCAGCGGATGGGCTGGCACTTTCCGTGGGCGTCATCGGACGGCGGCGAGTTCAATTTCGACTTCAACGTGTCGTTTACCGAAACGCAGCAACGTACCGGCGACGTCGAATACAACTATGTGCGGGCCGGTCACGCGATGGACATGGACCCGCCGCCGGCGGCCGTCGCCCAGTTCGCGGCGACCTGCGGCACCGACGTCGCCACGTACACACTCGACCGGCCGGGGATGAGCGCGTTCGTACGCGAGGATGGCGTCGTCTATCACACGTATTCGACATACGCACGCGGACTCGACGGACTGTGGGGGATGTACCAGTGGCTCGACCGTGCGCCGCTCGGGCGCAACGAGACGGGCGTGTGGTGGCGCCGCCATGACGAGTACGCGCGCGGTTGAGTGCGGGCCGGCAAGCGGCGGGAGCGGGCGATGGGCGACGCGACGAAACCGGCTGCGACCGGCGCTGCGGGCGGCGGCTGGCGGCCATTCGGCGCCGCGTTCGTCGTGGTATTCGGCGCCGCGATCTGGGCGATGCTCGCGCAGCACGCATCGATGGACGCGATGGGCGGCATGCCGATGGCGGGCGGCTGGACGCTGTCGGCCGCATGGCTCAGGCCGTGCGGATGGCGGGCAGGGCGCGCGTTCGCTGCGTTCGCAGGCATGTGGGGCGCGATGACGACGACGATGATGCTGCCGGTACTGGCGCCGGTGCTCTGGCGATACCGGCAGAGCCTCGGCCCGTTGGGCGAGGCGCGCGCGGCATGGTTTGTCGTGGTCGCGGGCGCCGGGTATTTCTCCGTGTGGATGGCGCTCGGCGCGATGGTGTTTCCTGGCGGCACCGCATTGGCGGCGGTCGCCGCGCGGCTGCCCGCGCTCGCCGCCGCGATGCCGTTCGCGGTCGGCGCGGTCGTGCTCGGCGCGGGCGTGCTGCAGTTCTCCGGCTGGAAGGCGCGCCGGCTCGCTTGTTGCCGGCGTGCACCGGACGACGCATGTGCGCGGCGGGCGGGAGCCGCGGCCGCGGTTGCGTGGTGGTACGGCGTGCGAACCGCGCTACGGTGCGGCGCCTGCTGCGGGAACCTGATGGCCGTTGCACTGGCAGCCGGCATGATGGATCTGCGCGTGATGGCCGTCGTGACCGTGGTGATCGCCGCCGAGCGGCTGGCGCCGCACGGCGAACGCGTCGCGCGGATCGTCGGCGGCGTCGCGATCGGCGCCGGCGGGGCGATGATTGCGTGCGCCGCGGCCGGGCTGGTCTAGTGGCGTTCGTGGCCGCCTGGATGTGCCGAGCGGGGCGGGCCGAGGCCCCGCCGGCAGGCTCGGCATCGTGTTGCCACGACGTGCGATCGGCCCGATTCCGGCCGGCTGCGCGAATGGGGCGATGCGGGGGTGAAACGAAAGGCGATCGAAAACGAACCGAACGGCGATCCGAACGATTCGGCCCCCGAACGCTTGAAAACGCCTAACCCGTTGTTCGTGTTGTGAAAATTCGCAGCGCTTCGCGTATAATTCGCTTTTGCGCCCATAGGATTTGCCATGCGTCTGATCCAAAAAGCACTCACTTTCGATGATGTGCTCCTCGTTCCCGCCTTCTCCGACGTTCTCCCGCGCGACACCAGCCTGAAGACCAAGCTGACCCGCAACATCTCCCTGAACATGCCGCTCGTGTCCGCCGCGATGGACACGGTCACCGAAGGTCGCCTCGCGATCGCGATGGCGCAGCAGGGTGGTGTGGGTATCGTCCACAAGAACCTGACGCCGGCCGAGCAGGCTCGCGAGGTCGCGAAGGTCAAGCGTTTCGAATCGGGCGTCGTGCGCGACCCGATCACGGTCCCGCCGCAGATGAAGGTGCGCGACGTGATCGCGCTGTCGCGTCAGCATGGCATCTCGGGCTTCCCGGTCGTGGAAGGCCCGCAGCTCGTCGGCATCGTCACGAACCGCGACCTGCGTTTCGAATCGCGCCTCGACGAACCGGTCAAGTCGATCATGACGCCGCGCGAGCGTCTCGTCACGGTCAAGGAAGGCACGCCGCTCGCCGAAGCGAAGGCGCTGATGCACAGCCACCGCCTCGAGCGCGTGCTGGTCGTCAACGACGCGTTCGAACTGCGCGGCCTGATGACCGTCAAGGACATCACGAAGCAGACCGAACACCCGGATGCGTGCAAGGACGAACACGGCAAGCTGCGCGCTGGCGCGGCGGTCGGCGTCGGCCCGGACAACGAAGAGCGCGTCGAGCTGCTGGTGCAGGCCGGCGTCGACGTGATCGTCGTCGATACCGCGCATGGCCACAGCAAGGGCGTGCTCGAGCGCGTGCGCTGGGTCAAGCAGAACTTCCCGCACGTCGAGGTGATCGGCGGCAACATCGCGACGGCCGCCGCCGCGAAGGCGCTCGTCGAATACGGCGCGGACGCGGTCAAGGTCGGCATCGGCCCGGGCTCGATCTGCACGACGCGGATCGTCGCGGGCGTCGGCGTGCCGCAGATCAGCGCGATCGCGAACGTCGCGGAAGCGCTGAAGGGCACCGGCGTGCCGTGCATCGCCGACGGCGGCGTGCGCTTCTCGGGCGACGTGTCGAAGGCCCTCGCGGCCGGCGCGAACGCGGTGATGATGGGCAGCATGTTCGCGGGCACCGAAGAGTCGCCGGGCGACGTGTTCCTGTACCAGGGCCGCCAGTACAAGTCGTACCGCGGCATGGGTTCGGTCGGCGCGATGAAGGACGGCGCGGCAGACCGCTACTTCCAGGACAACTCGGCGAACATCGACAAGCTCGTGCCGGAAGGCATCGAAGGCCGCGTCGCGTACAAGGGTTCGGTCAACGCGATCCTGTTCCAGCTGGTCGGTGGCGTGCGCGCGAGCATGGGCTACTGCGGCTGCCGCACGATCGACGAGCTGCACGAGAAGGCCGAATTCGTCCAGATCACCGCGGCGGGCATGCGCGAGTCGCACGTGCACGACGTGCAGATCACGAAGGAAGCGCCGAACTACCACGTGGACTGATCGCCGATGAAACCGCTGCTGCGAGCCGTGCTGATCGTCGATGCCGTGCTGCTGCTGGCGTTCGGCGTGCTGTTCGTGCTGACGCCCTGGCAGGCGCTGTTCAACGCGCTGCAGCTGGCGAACATCCAGCCGGCGATGCTCGGCCAGGCGTTCGGCATCGCGCTGCTCGGCCTCGCGTGGCTCGCGTTTCATGCGGCGGTCAACGGCGATCTCACGGCGCCCGTCGCGCGTGCGGTCGGCCACGTGAACTGGCTGATCGGCGTGCTGGCGGTGGTGTGGTCGTTCGGCACCGGCAACGGTCCTGCGCTCGCGGCCGCCGGCCGCGTGCTGTCGGCGATGGCCGGTGTCGCGCTGATCGTGCTCGGCGTCGGCGGCGTACGCCTCGCCTCGGCCGTGCGGCGGCGCGAGAAGGCGCAGGCGCTCGAGGCCCGGGACGTGAAGCGTCCGGTCGAACCGGCACCGGTCACCACACCGCAGCCGCGGGTCGAGCCGGTCGTCAGCCGTCCGGTGGCGCCTTCGGCACCGGCTGCGGCTACTTCATCGGCCGCATCCGACCGCGCGTCAGGCAGCGTCGCATTCGACGCGCGTCCGCCGTCGCAGGACTGACCGGCGATGCGTCGCGCGTGCTGCCTGCCGCCCGACGCCGCTGTCCATGCATTTGACGCAGCGCTTCATGCGCTGCTTTTCTTATTCTCTTCATCCTGTCCGCAGCCATGCACGACAAAATTCTGATTCTCGACTTCGGTTCGCAAGTCACCCAACTGATCGCGCGCCGCGTGCGCGAAGCGCACGTCTACTGCGAAATCCACCCGAACGACGTGTCCGACGACTTCGTCCGCGAGTTCGCGCCGAAGGCGGTGATCCTGTCGGGCAGCCACGCCAGCACGTACGAAGACCACCAGCTGCGCGCCCCGCAGGCCGTGTGGGATCTCGGTGTGCCGGTGCTCGGCATCTGCTATGGCATGCAGACGATGGCCGTGCAGCTCGGCGGCAAGGTCGAGTGGAGCGACCATCGCGAATTCGGCTACGCGGAAATGCGTGCGCACGGCCATACGCGCCTGCTCGACGGCATCGAGGATTTCACGACGGCCGAAGGCCACGGGATGCTGAAGGTCTGGATGAGCCACGGCGACAAGGTGGCCGAATTGCCGCCGGGCTTCGCGCTGATGGCGTCGACGCCGAGCTGCCCGATCGCCGGCATGGCCGACGAGGCGCGCGGCTACTACGCGGTGCAGTTCCACCCGGAAGTCACGCATACGGTGAAGGGCCGCCAGATCATCGAACGCTTCGTGCTGCAGATCGCCGGCGCGAAGCCCGACTGGATCATGAAGAACCACATCGAGGAAGCCGTCGCGAAGATTCGCGAGCAGGTCGGTGACGAGGAAGTAATTCTCGGCCTGTCGGGCGGGGTGGATTCGAGCGTCGCGGCCGCGCTGATCCATCGCGCGATCGGTGATCAGCTCACCTGTGTGTTCGTCGACCACGGCCTGTTGCGCCTGAATGAAGGCAAGATGGTGCTCGACATGTTCGAGGGCCGCCTGCATGCGAAGGTCGTGCACGTCGACGCGTCCGAGCAGTTCCTCGGCCATCTGGCCGGCGTGACCGATCCGGAAGCGAAGCGCAAGATCATCGGCCGCGAGTTCGTTGAAGTGTTCCAGGCGGAAGCGAAGAAGCTGTCGAAGGCGAAGTGGCTCGCACAGGGCACGATCTATCCGGACGTGGTCGAGTCGGGCGGCACGAAGACGAAGAAGGCGACGACG
This sequence comes from Burkholderia sp. PR2, assembly GCF_052372875.1. Classification (NCBI taxonomy): domain Bacteria; kingdom Pseudomonadati; phylum Pseudomonadota; class Betaproteobacteria; order Burkholderiales; family Burkholderiaceae; genus Burkholderia; species Burkholderia sp. PR2. The sequence continues at coordinate 2,062,355 of NZ_JBQRWH010000004.1, read as the reverse complement.
ATCAAGAGCCACCACAACGTCGGCGGCCTGCCGGAAACGCTCGGCCTGAAGCTGCTCGAGCCGCTGCGCGACCTGTTCAAGGACGAAGTGCGCGAACTGGGCGTCGCGCTCGGCCTGCCGCCGGAGATGGTGTACCGCCATCCGTTCCCGGGCCCGGGCCTCGGCGTGCGGATTCTCGGCGAAGTGAAGCGCGAATACGCGGACCTGCTGCGTCGCGCGGATGCGATCTTCATCGAGGAACTGCGCGGCACGACCGCCACCGCGCAGGACGCGGCAGCGGGCCTGTGCGGCGAGGCCGACGTCGGCAAGACCTGGTACGACCTGACGAGCCAGGCGTTCGCGGTGTTCCTGCCGGTGAAGTCGGTCGGCGTGATGGGCGACGGCCGCACTTACGATTACGTGACGTCGCTGCGCGCGGTGCAGACCACTGACTTCATGACCGCGCACTGGGCGCACCTGCCGTACGCGCTGCTCGGCCGCGCGTCGAACCGGATCATCAACGAGGTGCGCGGGATCAACCGCGTGGTGTACGACATCTCGGGCAAGCCGCCGGCGACGATCGAGTGGGAGTGATCCGGCGCCGGGGCGTGCCTCGGTAGCGGACCATGGCATCTGACGATGCGGACGCCCGGCAGGGATGACCTGCCGGGCGTTGTCGTTTGTGCGAACGGCGATCGTGACTGGATTGACGCTGGGGGAGCGTGTCTTCCTTGCCGTCTTGCCCGCCCCGTGCACCGCCGCGCGCACGGCCGGACAGCGAGCGGATCAAGGCACCCGCGGTGCGCGGTGAATGGCTGGCCGCTGTGCCAGCGCATCGCGCGATGCGATGCCCACATCCGTCTCGTCTCTGCCAAGTTCCGCCAGATATGGCCACGGATAGATGCCGCGCGCGTGACCATCGCCGAACAGCAGGCGGATGCCGTACCCGGCCGGTTCCACGCCGTCCAGCGTCAGCTCGAGCGGCGCGTCGACTTGTCTGCCGTCAAGCCGGATCTTCCGGCACGCGGCGCACGGACAATCGCCGCGCAAGCGCGCATAGCCGATAGGCTGCGTGCTGCCGTCCGGCCAACACAGCGTCAACGCACGAGTCGCATGATCGAGACGAATCTCTGTCGGCGGCGTCATCGTGCATCTCCTCCAATCTGCGCGATGGCGATGCGCACGGCCTTGCGTACTTCGGGATCGCGATCCTCCAATGCATCATGCAGCGCGGGCAGCGTCGCAGGATCGCGCAGTTCGCCTAGCGCGAGCGCCGCCTCCTTGCGCAGGTTGCTGATCGCATGCGACAGCAGCGCGGCGACCGCCGGCGCCGCGGCGGCATCGCGCAATTGCCCGAGTGCGCGCACCGCGCGCAAGCGCACCTGCCAGTAATCGTCATCGAGCGCGGCGACGAGCGGCGCGCGTGCGACCGCGACACGCAGCTTACCGAGCGTCGCGGCCGCTTCCTCGCGTACCTGCCATTCGGCGTCGCGCAGCGCCGCAAGCAACGCGGTGACGACGGTCGTGTCGTCGGACGCCGCGAATCCGACCGCGCCGACCGCGATGCGCCGCACGTCCGCATGCGTGTCGGTCGTGGCGATGCGTGCGAGCGGCGACAACGCACGCACGTCCTTGAGCCAGCCGAGCACGGCGACGGCCTCGGCGCGCACGGCCGCCGCCGGCGCGTCGAGCGCGTGCAGCGCCGGCGTGAACGCGCCTGGGTCGCGCAGTTCGCGCAGCGCGCGCAGCGCGGCGCCGCGCACGAACGGCTCGGCGTGTTCGGCCCAGCGGCACAGCACGGCGCCGGACGCGACATCCTTCAGTTCGGACAGGCTGTGTGCAGCGGTCGCGCGCACGTCGTCGTCCGGATCGAGCAGCGCGTGGCACAGCGTGTCGACGACGACGGGCTGCTCCCAGGCGGCGAGCACACGCGCAGCTTCGCCGCGCACGGCGGCGGCCGGATCGTCTCGCAATGCCGCAACGAAGATCGGCACGAGATCGGGATCCTCGAGATCGGCGAGTTCGAGCAGCGCGATGCGGCGCACGGATGCATCGGGTGCCGCAACACGTGCGACGAGCGCGGCATGGTCGGCGGCGTGCGCGCCATGCAGCGGGAAAGAAGGGGAGGAATCGGTCATGGGAAAAATCAGGATCATTAACGAAGCGTGTGAGGCATGACGAACAGCGCGGTCGCGCGGATCCGCGATCCGATGTCGAGTAGCAGCGTCTGCATCATTCGGCGCGTCTGCGCGTCGAGCACGCCGAACGATTCATCCGTCAGCAGGATGCGCGGCCGGAAAATCAGCACACGTGCGGTCTCGACGCGACGGCGGCCCGTCGGGTCAGCGCAGCAGGTACGGGATGTCGACCTTGACGGCGCCGGTCGGGCAGTCGCGTTCGCACGGCATGCAGTACCAGCATTCGTCGAACTGCATGTAGGCCTTGCCTTTGGTCACGTCGATGGCGAGCAGGTCGAGCGGGCACACGTCGACGCAGACGGTGCAGCCCTTGTCGGCGATGCAGCGGTCCTCGTCGATCGTCACGGGCGCGCTGCTGCGCAGGAAGATGTCGTGCGGGGTATGGGGCACGGTAAGGCTCCTCGGAGTCAGAGGGCGGCCGCGAGGGCGGCCGGTTCGCGGATGCGCAGGTGCGCGTAGGCGCTGCGTTCGTCGTCGGCAAGCGGCACGACGTAGGGCTCGACCGGCCGTTTCTCGCTGCGCATCGTGCCGTCGGCATCTTTGCGCAACCATGTGTGGCAGAACCATTCAGCGTCGTTGCGATGCGGAAAATCGACGCGATGGTGGTATAGCCCCCAGCGGCTCTCGGTACGGAACAGCGACGCACGCGCGGCCATTTCGGCGCAGTCGCGAATCGCGCGCACTTCGGCCGCGCGCATCAGTTCGTGCGGATGGACCGCCTTGAGTTCTTCGATATCCTCAATAATGTCGTCAAAGCGTTGCAGTCCGATTTCCATCTTGCGCGTCACCTTCGGCGGTTGCAGATAATCGTTCACCATGCGGCGCAGCTTGTATTCGACCTGTGCCGGCGCGAGGCCACGCTCGCGTGTGAGGGGCGCGAGCACGCGGGTGCGTTCGGCCGCGACCTGTTCGTCGTCCACCGGCGCGTGATCGCGGCCGGCCACGTAGTCGGCCGCGTTCTGCCCGGCGAACCAGCCGTAGGTGAATGCGCCGAGCATGTAGTTGTGCGGGACGGCCGCCATGTCGCCGGCCGCGTAGAGCCCCGGAACGGTCGTTTCCGCGCGGGCGTTCACGTATACGCCTGACGCGCTATGGCCGCTGCAGAAGCCGATTTCGGAGATGTGCATCTCGACCATCTGGCGTCGGTAGTCGGTGCCGCGCCCTGCGTGGAAGCGACCGCGGCTCGGCCGCTCGTTCGTGTGCAGGATCTGCTCGATGGTCTGGATCGTTTCCTCGGCGAGGTGGTCGAGCTTCAGGAACACCGGGCCGTTGCCGCCTTGCAGTTCCTGGTAGAACTCCCACATCATCTGGCCGCTCCAGTAGTCGCACTCGATGAAGCGTTCGCCCTTGCCGTTCGCGGTGAAGCCGCCGAGCGGGCCCGTCACGTACGCGCAGGCCGGGCCGTTGTAGTCCTTGATCAGCGGATTGATCTGGAAGCATTCGAGGTTCGCGAGCGCCGCGCCGGCGTGGTACGCCATCGCGTAGCCGTCGCCCGCGTTGGTCGGGTTTTCGTACGTGCCCATCAGGTATCCGGATGCCGGCAGCCCGAGGCGGCCGGCCGCGCCGCAGCACAGGATCACGGCCTTTGCGCGGATCACGTGGAAATCGGCCGTGCGGCAGTCGAAGCCGAGCACGCCGCTCGCGCGGCCGTGCGCGTCGGTCAGCACGCGCGTCGCGACGATCCGGTTCGTGATCGCGATGCGCGCACGCTTCAGCTGCCGGTACAGTACCTTCTTGATGTCGTGACCTTCCGGCATCGGCAGCACGTACGAACCCATGTGGTGGACCTTCTTCACCGCGTAGTCGCCGGTGCCGTCCTTCTCGAACTTCACGCCCCAGCGGTCGAGCTGCTCGATCGTCGCGAAGCTGTGCGTCGCGTATGCGTATACGGCTTGCTGGTCGACGATCCCGTCGTTGGCGATCGTGATCTCGCGTGTGTACTGCTCGGGCGTCGCGTGGCCGGGAATCACCGCGTTGTTCAGGCCGTCCATCCCCATCGAGATCGCGCCGCTGCGCTTCACGTTGACCTTCTCCAGCAGCAGCACGCGCAGCGACGGGTCGCGCTCCTTCGCCTTGATCGCCGCCATCGGACCGGCCGTGCCGCCGCCGACCACGACGATGTCGTATTCGAGTACATGGGTGTTCATTGCGGGTTCCTTAATGGTTGGTGCGTCTTCTGCCGGTCGATGCGCAGCCGGTACTGGAACGCGTCGCCACGGAAGTACAGGTGTTCGTAGTCGATCGGCGCGCCGGATGCGTCGTGCGTCAGGCGCTCTATCCGCAGCACGGGGCTGCTTTCCTCGACGCGCAGCGCATCGACGATTTCATCGTCGGCGAGGATCGCGTCGATCGACACGTCGGCGTGGCCGAGCGGCACGCCGCAGTCGTTCTCGAGAATCAGGAAGATGTCGCGGGTTGCGAGATCGGCGCCCGCGAGCCGCTTGCCGAGCGCCGCGGGCACCCACGTCTGCTCGAGCGACACGGGCTCGCGGTTCAGCAGCCGCACGCGGTGGATCTCGACGAGCGGCGCGCCTTCCGGCACGTTCAGCTTCGCTGCGAGATGGCGGTCGGCCTTCACGGTGCGAAAGCTGCGCAACTGGTTGACGATTTCGTAACCCATCGACGACATCGCCTCGGCGAAGCCCTGCAGCGATGTCACGTTCTGGAACGCCTTCGGCTTCGACACGAACGTGCCCTTGCCGTGCAGCCTGAACAGCAGGCCTTCCTTCTGCAGGTCGCCGAGCGCCTGGCGCACCGTGATGCGGCTCACGTCGAACATCGCGCAGAGTTCGTGCTCGGACGGCATCCTGCTGTGTGGCGCATAAGTGCCGTCGAGGATACGCGTGCGCAGCGTGTCCTTGATCTGCACGTAGAGCGGGGCCGCCGACAGCGGCACGACATTGGAGCGGGTCATCGGTCAACTTGTCATGACAAGAGGATTCGAGTGTAGTGACCGCGTTCGCGCGCCCAAACCAACCATTTCTGATTTCGACATTCCGATTCCGAAAAAGCGGGGCGGCTGCGCGGTCGAGGTTCGTCCGGATCTGCCCCTTGTCGACCGCTCGACTGTGTCGACGATCGGGCATGAGCGCCCGCATGTGCCACGCATGTCGATTCCCTGCTGCGTCGTTCGTCGTATCGATGTCGACCGGATTCGCGACGGCGTCAGTAGCCCGGTTCCTCATTGAGGCCTGACCTACGGAGAAAAAGGAGGTGCCAGATGCCTGATTCCCGCTATCGCTGGGTGATCGTCGCCGCGGGCGGCCTGATGGGCTGCATCGCGATCGGCGCGATGTTTTCGCTGCCCGTGTTCCTGCGGGCCATCGCACGCGACACCGGCTGGTCGATGACCGGCATTTCCGCCGCGATGACGCTCGGCTTCATCGCGATGGCCTTCGCGAGCATCGGCTGGGGCAGCCTGTCGGACCGGATCGGCACGCGTGCGGTGGTCGTGACGGGCGCCATTCTGCTGTCGGCGAGCCTGGCGCTTGCGAGCCGCGCGCCGTCGCTGCTCGCGTTCCAGCTCATTTTCGGGCTGGCCGTCGGCAGCGCGACGGCCGCGGTGTTCGCGCCGATGATGGCCTGCGTGACGGGCTGGTTCGACACGCATCGCAGTCTCGCGGTGTCGCTGGTGTCGGCCGGCATGGGCATGGCGCCGATGACGATGTCGCCGCTCGCGGCATGGCTCGTGTCGGGCCACGGCTGGCGCACGTCGATGTTGTTGATCGCCGCGCTCGCGGCCGCCGTGATGATTCCGGCGTCGCTGCTCGTGCGCCGCGCCCCCGCGCTCGATGGGCCGCACGCCGAGCCGGCGCCGGCCGGCGTGCCCCGATCCGCGCCGCTGTCGGTCGGCGGCGCGCTGCGCTCGCCGCAGTTTATCGTGCTGCTGCTGACCAATTTCTTCTGCTGCGCGACGCATTCCGGCCCGATCTTCCATACGGTCAGCTACGCGGTGACGTGCGGGATTCCGTTGATCGTCGCGGTGTCGATCTACAGCGTCGAGGGGCTCGCCGGCATGGGCGGGCGCATCGCGTTCGGGCTGCTGGGCGATCGCCTCGGCGCGAAGCGCATGCTCGTGGTGGGACTGCTCGCGCAGGCGCTCGGCGCGCTCGGCTACTACTTCGTGCGCACGCTCGACGGGTTCTACGCGGTCGCGACGCTGTTCGGTTTCATCTATGCGGGCGCGATGCCGCTCTATGCGGTGCTCGCGCGCGAAAACTTCCCGCTGCGGATGATGGGCACCGTGATCGGCGGCTGCGCGATGGCCGGCAGCCTCGGGATGGCGGCGGGGCCGGTCGCGGGCGGCCTGATCGTCGATGCGCTGGGCAGCTACGGTTGGCTGTACCTCGGATCGTTCGCGATCGGCATCGGCGCGTTCCTCGTCGCGATGATGTTCCGCCCGTTTTCGAAGGCGCGGTCGCAAGCGGTCGCCGCATGACCCGGCAGTCGCGAAACGGCGATTCCGGCGGGACGACGGACGCCGATCGACCCGGACGAAAATAAAAAAACAGGGCCGGACATCGCCCACGCAAACGGCGCGAAATCGGCGCAAAATCGGCGCGGAGCCTGCTGCGGCGCAGCACAGCGGCAAGTCGTGGCGATCGGCGCCCATGCGCGCCGATACGGCCCTTAAAAAACACAATATCGAGCATGCCTTCGAAGGGCCTGTCATACGCACGTCACCCTGCTAGAATTCGGCTGCCGCATTTGTTCCGATTGACTGATGAGATTGCTTGACGCACTGGTCGAACAACGCATTGCCGCTGCTGCCGCGCGGGGCGAGTTCGACGATTTGCCGGGTACCGGCGCGCCGCAGGCGCTGGATGACGACCTGCTCGTACCCGAGGAGGTGCGGGTGGCCAACCGTATCCTGAAGAATGCGGGCTTCGTGCCGCCAGCCGTCGAGCAACTGCGCGCGCTGCGCAATCTGCAGGACGAACTGCAGGCGGTCAGCGATCGTGCCGCGCGCTGCCGGCTGCAGGCGAAGATCCTCGCCCTCGACATGGCGCTCGAATCGCTGCGCGGCGGCCCGATGGTGATGCCGCGCGATTATTGCCGGCGCATCGCGGAACGTCTGTGCGAGCGCGGGCTCGACGACGCGCCCGCCGAAGCGGGGCCGATGTGAGCGCCGACGCGCTGCACGACGCGGCAGCCGGATCGGTTGCTGCTCCCGATTCTCCCGTTCCGGAAGCCACACCCGTGTCGGCGCGCGACCTGCATTTCATGCGGCTCGCGCAGGCCGCTGCCGAAGAGGCGCGCGCGGCCGGCGAAGTGCCGGTCGGCGCGGTGCTCGTGCGCGGCGACGAGGTGATCGCACGCGGCTTCAACCACCCGATCGGCGGGCACGATCCGTCGGCCCATGCGGAAATGGCCGCGCTGCGCATGGCCGCGCAGCATCTGCAGAATTACCGGATGCCCGGCTGCGAGTTGTACGTGACGCTCGAGCCGTGCCTGATGTGCGCGGGCGCGATCATGCACGCACGCATCGCGCGAGTTGTCTACGGCGCCGCCGATCCGAAGACGGGCGCGTGCGGCAGCGTGATCGACGCGTTCGCGAATCCGCAACTCAACCACCATACCGACGTAACCGGCGGCGTGCTCGCCGATGAGTGCGGGGCCGCGCTGAAGTCGTTCTTCGCGGAGCGCCGTCGCGCGCTGCGTGAAGCACGGCTCGCACGCGACGCCGAATCCGGCGCGCCGTAACCCTTGCCGCACCCGTCGCCCGTCGCCCGTCGCCCGTCGCGTCGCCCGGAGCGGGTCGGGCAGCACGGTTCCGTGAACCGGAGACGGTTCGGACCCTCTAAGCAGGTTTGACGACCTCGATACCTTTCGCCATGTCCCTCCAGCCCGCTGCGTCCTACACCATCCGCCTGCTGGCGCCGTCCGGCTATCCGCACGACCCCGATGCGATCAACCGCGCGCTCGAGCGCCTGAGCGGCTCGCAACATCGCATCGAGAACATCGAGGCGACGCAGCGCCGCTTCCAGCGATTCGGCGGCACCGACGGCGAGCGGGCCGGCGACCTGAACCGCCTCGCGGATCCGGAACGCGCGCTGCCGGACATCGCGCTCGCGGTGCGCGGCGGCTACGGCGCCGCACGCATCCTGCACGGGCTCGACTATCGCGGGCTCGAGCGCCGCCTGCGCGACCAGCCGATCGCGCTCGTCGGCCACAGCGACTTCACCGCGGTCCAGCTCGCGCTGTACGCGAAGGCGCGCATCAAGTCTTTCGGCGGCCCGATGCTGTCGGCCGACTTCGGCGCGGAAACGCCGAGCGACTTCACGATGCAGCACTTCTGGCAGACGCTGACGCAGCCGAGCACGACGATCATCGCCGAGGCGCCGCAGGTGCAGACCGTGAACGTGACGGGCACGCTGTGGGGCGGCAACCTGGCGATCCTCACATCGCTCATCGGCACGCCGTACATGCCCGACATCGAGGGCGGCATCCTGTTCGTCGAGGATGTCAACGAACAGCCGTTCCGGATCGAGCGGATGATCTATCAACTGCATCTGTCGGGGCTGCTCGCGCGCCAGCAGGCGCTCGTGCTCGGCCAGTTCACCGGCGCGCGGCCGTTCGAATACGACAACGGCTACGACATGCAGGCGATGATCGACCAGGTGCGCGAGGTGGTCGGCATTCCGGTCGTCACCGGGCTGCAGTTCGGCCACGTGCCCGACCTGCTGACGCTGCCGTTCGGCGCGCAGGCGCAACTGGTCGCGAATGCGCACGGGTTCCGGCTCACGTTGTCGGACTATCCGCACCTCGGCTGACGCTGACGTGGTCGATGAAAAGGCGGGTTTCCCGCCTTTTTCTTTATGTAAGTGCGCAACTAACGGTCAAAAATCCCGGCGGACTTCGACAGCGTCGTCGCCGGTTCTTGCACCAGTATTGTCAACAAAATCACGGGAAGGGTATACGACAAGAACGGCCTCTGTCATGGCCTCAAGGCTTGTTGTGCATGGATTTAGCGCATCCCGCACCGATTGGGGTCGCGTCCGTGCACGCCGATTGTGCGAAACGCTGGAAAAGAATTGTTGACAATTTTTATGTCCGTCCTAGGATGAGGACCATCACACGATGCAGAACATGAACGATCCCGATACCCATCCGTCCGGCGCTGCCGGTCCCGAAGCGATCGCCGAGCGGATCCGCACGGCGATCCTCGAGCATCGGCTCGCGCCCGGCGCGAAGCTGACGGAGGCACAGCTCTGCGACGTGTTCGGCGTGAAGCGCGGAACGATCCGGCAGGCGCTCTCGCAGCTCGCGGCCGACAAGCTGGTCGAGCTCGAGCCGAACCGCGGGGCGTTCGTCGCGAGTCCGACGCTGCAGGACGTGCACGAGGTGTTCGAGATGCGCAGGATCATCGAGCTGGCCGTCGTCGAACGGCTCGCGACGGGGCCGGGGGCGAAACGGCTCAAGGGCGTCGCCGCGCTGATCGACAAGGAACGCAAGGCGTTCGAGCGGCACGACTTCGCGGCGTGGATCCGCCTGTCGGGCGAATTCCACACGGCGCTCGCGGCGCTGACGGGCAATGCGACGCTCTGCGAGTGCCTCGACGGGCTCGTCGCACGCTCGACGTTGATGTCGGCGCTGTATGAATCGCACGGGCGCAGCCCGTGCTCGTGCGATGACCATGACGAGATACTGACCGCACTGGAAGCGGGCGATTCGAAGCGGGCGATGACGCTGATGGCGCACCATCTGCAACATGTCGAACTGAAGATGCTGGACCGGCCCGCGCAAGGGCAGGTCGATTTGCGCGAAGTGTTCGGCGGCGCCTGAGCGGCGACGCGAACCCGGCCGCGCGCCACACAACGAGAGCAATGCAGGCCGGCGGTTCGCGCCGCCGGCCGCCAGTCCGACTCCGGGCAACGATCCGGAGCGATATCGATGACGGTGGAGCGGCTGTTCGGCCGCGTCAAGGAGAAGTCATGGCTCAGTTCAGTGTGGCGCACGACAGTGCGTATCCGGCGGAAGAAGGCGGCGAGGGCGGCGGCCCCACGTTGCCGGACGGTTACAGTCAACGTTTGTACAACGAAGATTTGGCACCCCTTAAGAATCAGACGTGGGGTGCTTACAACATCTTCGCATTCTGGATGTCCGACGTGCACAGCGTCGGCGGCTACGTGTTCGCGGGCAGCCTCTTCGCGCTCGGGTTGACGAGCTGGCAGGTGCTGATCGCGTTGATCGTCGGCATCACGATCGTGAACCGGCTGTGCAACCTGATCGCGCGGCCGAGCCAGCAGATCGGCGTACCGTATCCGGTCGCGTGCCGCGCGACGTTCGGCGTGCTCGGCGCGAACGTGCCGGCCGTGATCCGCGGGCTGATCGCGATCGCGTGGTATGGCATCCAGACCTATCTCGCGTCCAGCGCGCTCGTGATCGTCGTGCTGAAGTTCTTTCCGCAATGGCTGCCGTACGCGGACGTCCATCGCTACGGCTTCCTCGGGCTGTCGGCGGTCGGCTGGGCCGGCTTCATGCTGCTGTGGGTGCTGCAGGCGCTCGTGTTCTGGAACGGGATGGAGACGATCAAGAAGTTCATCGACTTCGCGGGCCCGGCCGTCTACGTCGTGATGTTCATCCTGGCCGGCTACATGGTGTGGCGCGCGGGATGGCGCAACATCGGCATCAACCTCGGCGGCGTGAAGTATCACGGCGCGGAAGTGATTCCGGTGATGATCACGGCCGTGTCGCTCGTCGTGTCGTACTTCTCCGGGCCGATGCTCAATTTCGGCGACTTCTCGCGCTACTGCCGCTCGTTCGGCGACGTGAAGCGCGGCAACTTCTGGGGGCTGCCGGTCAACTTCCTCGCGTTCTCACTCGTCACGGTGATCACCACCGCCGCGACGCTTCCGGTGTTCGGCGAACTCATCACCGATCCCGTCGAGACGGTCGGCCGCATCGACCACCCGACCGCCGTGATCCTCGGCGCGCTGACCTTCACGATCGCGACGATCGGCATCAACATCGTCGCGAACTTCGTGTCGCCCGCGTTCGACTTCTCGAACGTCGCGCCGCGGCTGATCAGCTGGCGCGCGGGCGGAATGCTCGCGGCCGTCGCGTCGATCTTCATCACGCCGTGGAACCTGTTCAACAATCCGGCCGTGATCCACTACACGCTCGACGTGCTCGGCGCGTTCATCGGCCCGCTGTACGGCGTGCTGATCGCCGACTTTTACCTTGTCAAGCGCGGCCGGCTCGTGCGCGACGACCTGTACACGATGTCGGAGCGCGGCACCTACTGGTACACGGGCGGCGTGAACCGCCGCGCGCTCGCGGCGCTGCTGCCGGCCGCGGTGATCGCCGTCATCTGCGTGATGGTGCCAGGCTGGCAGGCCGCTGCGAACTTCTCGTGGTTCATCGGCGCGGGGCTCGGCTTCGTGTTCTACCGGCTGCTCGTGAGCACGAAGGCCTGAGGAGCGCACGATGAAGATCAAGCTGATCAATCCGAACACGACGCAGCGGATGACCGACGCGATGGGCCGCTGCGCGCGTGAAATCGCGGCGGCAGGCACCGAGATCGTCGCGGTGAGCCCGCCCATGGGGCCGCCGTCGATCGAAGGCTATTACGACGAGGCGCTCGCGACGCCCGGGCTTCTGGCCGAGATCGCGCAGGGCGAGCGCGAAGGCTGCGACGCGTACGTGATCGCGTGTTTCGGCGACCCGGGCTTGTATGCGGCGCGCGAACTCGCGCGCGGGCCGGTGATCGGGATCGCCGAGGCGGCAATGCATGCGGCGAGCGTGCTCGCGCCGGGCTTCTCGGTCGTCACGACCCTCGCGCGCACCTGCGGGATGGCGTGGCATCTCGCCGAGCGCTACGGGATGAAGCGGTTCTGCCGCAACGTGCGGGCGACCGACGTCGCGGTGCTCGAGCTCGACCGGCCCGGTTCGGCGGCGCGACGGATCATCGTCGACGAATGCCGGCGCGCGCTCGACGAGGACGGCGCCGACGCGATCGTCCTCGGCTGCGCCGGGATGGCCGAATTCGCGCACGAGATCGAGCAGCAGATCGGCGCGCCGGTCGTGGAAGGCGTCACGGCGGCCGTCAAGTGGGCCGAGGCGCTCGTCGCGCTGCGCCTCGCGACCGCGAAGCGCGGCGACTATGCGCGGCCGCTGCCGAAGCGCTACGACGGCGAATTCGCGCGGTTCAGCCCGCCGGAGGACGTGCCCGCACCCGCGCCGGCCGCCGCCACGGCGCGAAGCGGGAGCGACGCGTCGGAACCGGTCCCGAATTTGCCGCAACCGCACATACACGCCGTCTGACATGCACTATCTGCGCCGCTGTATGGGCGCGTATGAACGTTTTCGCTACACTGGGCCGTCATCGCATCGGCCCGCGCGGCCGGCCTCCGGCACCCGCGCGGGTCGATGCGAACCCATTACTTCAGCAAGCTTTCGCCGCACTTCGAACCCATGTCACTCGATCCCAACTATCCTCGCGACCTGATCGGCTACGGCCGCCATCCCGTGCAGGCGAACTGGCCCGGGCGTGCCCGCGTCGCCGTGCAATTCGTCCTGAACTACGAGGAGGGGGGCGAGAACTGCGTGCTGCACGGCGATCCGGGTTCCGAGCAGTTCCTGTCCGAAATCGTCGGCGCGGCCGCGTATCCGGACCGCCACATGAGCATGGAATCGATCTACGAATACGGTTCGCGTGCCGGCGTGTGGCGCATCCTGCGCGAATTCGAGAAGCGCGGGCTGCCGCTGACGGTGTTCGGCGTGGGCATGGCGATCGAGCGTCATCCGGAACTCGCCCGCGCATTCGTCGAGCTGGGTCATGAAATCGCGTGCCACGGCTGGCGCTGGATCCACTACCAGAGCATGACGCCGGAACTCGAAGCCGAGCACATGCGCCTCGGGATGGAAGCGATCGAGCGCGTGACGGGCGAACGTCCGCTCGGCTGGTATACCGGCCGCGACAGCCCCAATACGCATCGTCTCGTCGCGGAATACGGCGGTTTCCTGTACGACTCCGATAACTACGGCGACGACCTGCCGTTCTGGATGGACGTCGACGTGTCGGGCGGCAGGAAGTTGCCGCAACTGATCGTGCCGTACACGCTCGACACGAACGACATGCGCTTCGCGACGCCGCAGGGCTTCAACACCGGCGACCACTTCTTCGACTACCTGCGCGACGCATTCGACGTGCTGTACGCGGAGGGCGACGAAGCGCCGAAGATGCTGTCGATCGGCATGCACTGCCGTCTGCTCGGCCGGCCGGGGCGTTTCCGCGGGCTGCAGCGTTTCCTGGATCACATCGAGAAGCACGATCGCGTATGGGTGACGCGCCGTGTCGATATCGCGCGTCATTGGCGTGAACATCATCCGTATCAGCCCAATCATCGAAACGAAGGGAAAGCATGAAGGCGATGCGTTACACGTTGGAGCAACTGAACACGATGGCGCCGAGCGCATTCGTCGCGGCGCTGTCGGGGATCTTCGAACATTCGCCGTGGGTGGCCGAGGTCGCCGCGGGCGAGCGGCCGTTCGCGAGCATCGATGCGCTGCACGAGACGATGTCGAACGCGGTGGAGACGGGCGGCGAAGTGCGCCAGCTCGCGCTGATCAATGCTCACCCGGAGCTCGCCGGCAAGGCCGCCGTGCGCGGCGAGCTGACGGCCGAGTCGACGCGCGAGCAGAGCGGCGCGGGCCTCGACCAGTGCACGCAGGAAGAGTTCGACAAGCTGCTGACGCTGAACCGCACGTATCGCGAGAAGTTTGGCTTTCCGTTCATCCTCGCGGTGCGCGGCTACGACCGGCACGGCATCATCGCGAACTTCGAGTCGCGCGTGAATCATTCGCGCACCGAGGAACTGCGCGCGAGCCTCGACCAGATCTACCGGATCGCGCGCTTTCGCCTCGACGACCTGATCGACGCCTGACACCTCACGACGGCCTGCTGCGTCGCGGCGGCCGATCGCATCACTGAAACAAGGAAACATCATGGCTGTTCCGCTTCTCGATCCCGACGCCCCCGACTTCACGCGGCGCTACGTGAACCTCGCCGACCCGCGCCTCGGTGCGCAGGCGCTCGAGGCCAGCGACGACTTCTTCGCGCCCAAGGACCGGATGCTGAACCCCGAGCCGGCGGTGTTCATCCCCGGCAAGTACGACGACCACGGCAAGTGGATGGACGGCTGGGAGACGCGCCGCAAGCGCACGACGGGCTATGACTGGTGCATCGTCAAGCTCGCGCGGCCGGGCGTGATCAAGGGCTTCGACATCGACACGAGCCACTTCACCGGCAACTTCCCGCCGGCCGCGTCGATCGAGGCGGCATACGTGGCCGATGGCGCGCCGACGCATGCGACCGAGTGGGTCGAGATCGTGCCGTCGACGACGCTGCAGGGCAACAGCCATCACTATGTCGAAGCGAGCGACGCACGGGCGTTCACGCACCTGCGCGTGAACATCTATCCGGACGGCGGCATCGCGCGCCTGCGCGTGTATGGCCAGCCGCAGCTCGACTGGGCCGGCGCGAGCGCGACCGAGCGGTTCGACCTCGCGGCGATGGAAAACGGCGGCTACGTGGTAGCCGCGAACAACCAGCATTTCGGCGTCGCGTCGAACCTGCTGCTGCCGGGCCGCGGCGTGAACATGGGCGATGGCTGGGAAACCCGCCGCCGCCGCGAACCGGGCAACGACTGGGCGATCATCGCGCTCGCGCAGCCGGGCGTGATCCGCAAGATCGAAGTCGATACCGCTTTCTTCAAGGGCAATTACCCGGACCGCTGCTCGATCCAGGCCGCGTACGTGTCGGGCGGCACCGACAGCTCGCTGATCACGCAGTCGATGTTCTGGCCGGTGCTGCTCGGCGATCAGAAGCTGCAGATGGACAAGCAGCATTACTTCGAGCACGAAATCGCATCGCTGGGCCCCGTGACCCACGTGCGCCTGAACATCATTCCGGACGGCGGTGTGTCGCGCCTGCGTCTGTGGGGGACGCTCGACAAATGAAGACACTCGTAATCGAACCGCTGACCAAGGACGCGTTCGCGCCGTTCGGCGATGTGATCGAAACGGAAGGCGCGAAGCAGATTCCGATCAACCTCGGCACGACGATCCGCTTTCACGATCTCGCGAAGGTCGACGTGACCGACGAAGACGGACGCACGCTCGTCAACCTGTTCCGCGGCCAGCCCCGCACGCTGCCGTTCGAGG
Source organism: Burkholderia sp. PR2 (assembly GCF_052372875.1). Lineage (NCBI taxonomy): Bacteria > Pseudomonadati > Pseudomonadota > Betaproteobacteria > Burkholderiales > Burkholderiaceae > Burkholderia > Burkholderia sp. PR2. Next base: position 2,047,011 of record NZ_JBQRWH010000004.1, on the reverse strand, counting down.
TGAAGATGCTCGAGCGCCATCCGCTCGGCAGCCAGGCGTTCGTGCCGCTGAACGACCAGCCGTATCTCGTCGTCGTCGCGCCGGCGGGCGATCTCGATCCGTCGAAGATCCGCGCGTTCGTGACGAGCGGGTGGCAGGGGGTGAACTATGCGAAGGGCGTGTGGCATCACCCGCTGATCGCGCTCGGCGGCGTCAGCGACTTCATCGTCGTCGATCGCGGCGGCGACGGATTGAACCTGAACGAGCAGAACCTGCCGGAATCGCTGTGGCTCACCGAGGACGCACTTGATGCGCTGACGGCCTGAGCAGCGTTTCGCCAGTACCGTTTCATCGAAGAGACCCGCGCGACCTGCGCGGGTTTTTTTATGGTCTCGGCGCACGCATCACGGCATGACGCCGCCGCTACGTCGAAGACGTCGATCGCGTGCTATCGTGCCCGCATCGCCACCGCACGACGCCCGGTTCCCGGGCCGTACCACGATGAGCCAACCTGAAAACGACCTCGCGATCCTGTTGCGCACGATGCGGCCGGAACTGCATCGCGGTGCGTTCGCCTTCGTCGCTCTGCCGGCCGATGCCGACATATCGTTATCCGAAGCGATTGCGACGTTCCGAGAAACGGAAGGCATGACGGTCGTCGTCGACGAGGCAACGGCTGCACGTCGCGGCTGGCCCGTGCTGTTCCGCGCCGCGTGGATCACGCTGACGGTGCATTCGGACCTCGCGGCGGTCGGCCTGACGGCCGCGTTCGCGAGCGCCCTCGGCGCGGCAGGCATCAGCTGCAACGTGATGGCTGCTGCGTATCACGATCACATCTTCGTTCCGTTCGACGACGGCCCGCGCGCGCTTGATGCGCTCGTCGCGCTGCAGCGCGACGCGATGCGGGGCTAGCGGGGCACACGTTCCGGACGGGCAAAAAAACGGGCCCGTTTCCGGGCCCGCGAACGGAGAGGATTGCGCCGGCAACCGACGGCCGGCGCACGGCGGCTTACTTGACCGCGCCACCCTCGAACCATGCGGCGAGCTTCACGCGCTCGTCGTCGGTCATGTGCGTGACGTTGCCGATCGGCATCGCCTTCAGGCGCACGGCCTGTTCGTAGATGCGTTGCGCGTTCTTCGATACTTCGTCCGGCGTATCGAACATCACGCCGGCGGGCGCGCTGCCCATCAGCGTCGGCTTCGCCGAGTGGCACTCGACGCAGCGCTGCTGCAGGATCGGCATGATGTCGTTGATCACGATCTTCGGTGCGTTGGCCGCTTGCGCTTCCGGCGCGACCGGCTTCGGCATCGTCCACACCAGTGCGCCCGACAGCAGCGCGACGCCGCCGATCGGCAGGTACCACAGCTGCTTGCCGCGGTGACGCATCACGAAGAACTGACGGATCAGCGCGCCGGCCAGCATGATCAGCACGAGCACGACCCAGTTGAACTTGTTCGTGTACGTCATCGCATAGTGGTTCGACAGCATCGCGAACACGACCGGCAGCGTGAAATACGTGTTGTGCACCGAACGCTGCTTGCCGCGCTTGCCGTAGATCGGGTTCGGTTCTTCGCCCTTGAGCATCTTGTCGACCATCTTGCGCTGGCCGGGGATGATGACGAAGAACACGTTCGCCGACATGATCGTCGCGAGCATCGCGCCGACGATCAGGTACGCCGCACGGCCCGAGAAGATGTGGCACGCGAGGTACGCGGCGACGACGACGTAGACGCCGACGCAGATGCCCAGCACGCGATCGTTGGTGCCGAGGATTCGGCACAGCGAGTCGTAGACGATCCAGCCGGCCGCGAGGAAGCCGAGGGCGGAGGCGACGGCGACCACCGGGCCCATGTCGAGCACGCTCTTGTCGATCAGGTACGTGTTCGGTGCGAGCAGGTACAGCACGAAGAACAGCGAGAAGCCCGACAGCCAGGTCGTGTACGACGGCCACTTCGACCAGTGCAGGTCATCCGGCATTTCCGGCGGGGCGACCGTGTACTTCTGCATGTTGTAGAAACCACCACCGTGGACGTGCCACAGTTCGCCGAACACGCCGCGCTTGCGCTGGTTCGCGTCGGTCGGCGGTTTCAGGCTGTTGTCGAGCGCGACGAAATAGAAGGACTCGCCGATCCACGCAATGGCGACGATGACGTGCAGCCATCGCAGCGCGAGGTTCAGCCAGTCGGTGATGAAGCCTTCCATGAAACTCCTCCAGACTCAGATCGTTGTCTTTGATGCGGGCGCCGATGCGTCGGGCGCCGATGCGTCGGGCGCCGATGCGCTGTCAGCTGCCGCGATAGGTGCTGTACGACCACGGCGACACGAGCAGCGGCACGTGGTAGTGCGATGCGGTGTCGGCGATGCCGAAGCGCAGGACGACGCGGTCGACGAAGCGGGGTTCGGGCACCTTCACGCCGAGCGACGCGAAGTAGTCGCCGGCATGGAACACGAGTTCGTATTCGCCGGCGGCGAGCGCGGCGCCTTCGAGCAAGGGTTCGTCGCAGCGGCCGTCGCTATTGGTCAGAACGGTCTTGATTGCGCGGCGCGATTCGCCGTCCAGCGCGTAGAGGTCCACCTTGATGGCAGCGCCGGGGCGACCGTGTGCCGTATCGAGTACGTGGGTAGTGAGCTTTCCCATTCGCAATTGTCCTTGTGTGAATGCGAGGTTCGGCGGCGACTCGATCCATTGACTGTGCGGCGGATCGAGGCTCCACGTCACGTGGCTACATACCCGTCGGCGAGATTGAAGCGAGCGCCGTGCAGGCATTGTAAAAAGGTTCCCCGCGCAAATACGGGCGCGATATCAAAGATAATGCGCCGCGCATGAGCGGCTGTCGACGGCACGCCGGATACGGCTTCCGGCGGCTGTTTCGGGCGCTCGGACGGGCGTTGCGCGGCGTACCATATCGAATCCGTGAAGCGCAGTATTCCGGATCGCGCATTGTGTGCGGCGCGCGCTTGGGCGATCCTCCCGCCGTGCGCGTCGGCCCGTGGCCCGCGCGCACCCCGAAGACGGCGAGCACGCCGGGTAACCGGGCCAGGGCGTTCGAACGGACGCAGGCACCGGAGCGTGCCGCGATTCAGCGTTCGAACGGCTGTGTGACCGTCCCCAGGAACCGCCCCTGGGGGCAGACCGACGCGGAGAACGCATGAACCTCGAGCAGCACGCCGGCGCACGCGCGCCGAACTCTTCCTCATCCCGCCCGAAAACCCTGCTGGTCAAGCACGCCGACGTGCTCGTGACCATGGACGACACGCGCCGCGAGCTGCGCGACGCGGGGCTCTATATCGAAGACAACCGGATCGTCGCGGTCGGCCCGAGCGCCGAGTTGCCCGATACCGCGGACGAAGTGCTCGACCTGCGCGGCCACCTCGTGATCCCGGGGCTCGTGAACACGCATCACCACATGTACCAGAGCCTTACACGCGCGGTGCCGGCCGCGCAGAACGCCGAACTGTTCGGCTGGCTGACGAACCTGTACCGGATCTGGGCGCACCTGACACCCGAGATGATCGAGGTGTCGACGCTGACCGCGATGGCCGAGCTGTTGCAGTCGGGCTGCACGACGTCGAGCGACCATCTGTACATCTATCCGAACGGCAGCAGGCTAGACGACAGCATCGGCGCCGCGCAGCGAATCGGCATGCGCTTTCATGCGAGCCGCGGCGCGATGAGCGTCGGCCAGCGCGATGGCGGGCTGCCGCCCGATTCGGTCGTCGAGCGCGAGCCCGACATCCTGCGCGATGCGCAGCGCCTGATCGAGACCTATCACGACGAAGGCCGCTACGCGATGCTGCGGGTGGTGGTCGCGCCGTGCTCGCCGTTCTCGGTGAGCCGCGGCCTGATGCGCGATGCGGCCGTGCTGGCGCGCGACTACGGCGTATCGCTGCACACGCACCTGGCCGAGAACGTCAACGACATCGCGTACAGCCGCGAGAAGTTTGGGATGACGCCTGCCGAATACGCGGAAGATCTCGGCTGGGTCGGCCGCGACGTGTGGCACGCGCACTGCGTGCAGCTCGACGATGCGGGCATCGGCCTGTTCGCGCGCACCGGCACCGGCGTCGCGCACTGCCCATGTTCGAACATGCGGCTCGCGTCGGGCATCGCGCCCGTGAAGAAGATGCGTCTCGCGGGTGTGCCGGTCGGGCTCGGCGTCGACGGTTCCGCGTCGAACGACGGCGCGCAGATGGTTGCGGAAGTGCGGCAGGCGCTGCTGCTGCAGCGGGTCGGTTTCGGGCCCGACGCGATGACCGCGCGCGAGGCGCTCGAGATCGCGACGCTGGGCGGCGCGAAAGTGCTGAACCGTGACGACATCGGCGCGCTGAAGCCCGGCATGGCCGCGGACTTCGCCGCGTTCGACCTGCGTCAGCCGCTGTTCGCGGGCGCGCTGCACGATCCGGTTGCGGCGCTCGTGTTCTGCGCGCCGTCGCAGACGGCGTACACGGTGGTGAACGGGAAGGTGGTGGTGCGGGAAGGGCGGCTCGCGACGCTCGACCTGCCGCCGGTCATCGAGCGTCACAATGCGCTGGCGCAAGCACTCGTGGAGGCGTCGCGCTGACGCATCGACGTGAAGGTCGCGCTGCGATCGGGCGCGTGGCCGCGGCCATGGCCGCCACACGCCACGATCGCACGGGGCCGCACCGCGACGGCATGGCCGCCGCGCGCGTCGTGCGCGATTACGTCTCGATCAGCGTGCGGGTTGCTTCGGCGACGAGGCTGCGCAGCCAGCGCACTTCGTCGGAGTAGTGGCAGCGTTCGTGCCACAGCTGGTAGTACTGCATCGGCGGGAAGTCGAGCGGCGCCGGCACGACCGACAGCGGCAGGAACTTCGCGTAGTGATCGGCGAACAGGCGCGTCGTCGTGAAGATCAGGTCGGACTTCACCAGCACGTACGGCGCGAGGTTGAAGTACGGCAGCGTGACGACCACGTGACGCTTGAGCCGTTCGCGCGCGAGATGCACGTCGATCGCGCCGCGCTGGCCGACCGAGTACGGCGTCGGCGCGAGATGCGGCGCGTTCAGGTACTGGTCGAGCGTGAGCCCGCCGCGCTTCGCGAACGGATGCGTGTTGCTCATCAGGCAGACGATTTCGTCGACGAACAGGTTCGACAGGTGGAGCTGCTCGGGTGGCTCGGGCCAGTTGCCGACGACGATGTCGAGCTTGCCGTCTTCCAGCGCGAGCTCGTAGTCGAATGCGGGGCCGAGCGAGTGGAACTCGAGCGTCGCGTTCGGCGCCGCCTGGCGGAAGCGTTCGACGACGGTCGGCACGAACAGCACGTTCAGGTAGTCGGGGCAGCCGATCCGGTAGCAGCGGATCGACGTGGCCGGGTCGAAATTGTGCTGCTGGAACTTGATGCGCTCGATTTCGCGCAGTGCGTTCTGCACCGGCTCGAGCAGGCGCAATCCGTACTCGGTTGGGACCATGCCGGACTTGCCGCGCACGAGCAGCGGGTCGCCTGTGATGTCGCGCAGGCGCCGCAGTGCGGCGCTGATCGCCGGTTGCGACTGGTTCAGTTTGACGGCCGCGCGCGTGACACTGCGCTCCATCAACAAGGTGTGCAAGACGCGCAAGAGGTACGTGTCGATCGCCTCGCGTTGCTGACTCATGATTTCTCCGGTTTATATGTCTGGGCTGATCGAGGGGTGATGTGGGTATATGGTTTTTAATATGAACGAAAACCAGCGTCAAGAGATGGATACCCGCACACGCACGCCGGCCGGGCCTCGCGAAGGGACCCGAACGGGGCGTGATGCGGGTGGGCGCGGCGCCGCGCGGATGCGCATTGCACGCATCCGGCGGCCAGTGCACCGCGCGTGACGCGCGTGCGTCAGTCGTCGATACGCATGCCGACTTTCAGCGTGACCTGCCAGTGGATCACCTGGTCGCCTTCGATGTGGCCGCGCGTTTCGGTGACCTGGAACCAGTGCAGGTTGTGCAGCGTCTTGCCGGCTTTCGAGATCGCGTTGCGGATGGCGTCGTCGCACGATTGCCGCGACGAACCGGTCAGTTCAATCAGCTTGTAGACGTGGTCGCTCATGATGCGCTCCCTGGGATGTCGGTGTGTGCGGCCGCGCAAGCGGCGGGCCCGAGGCGGCACCGCGCGTGTCCGGCTTCTTGAGTGATAGGTATGATGGGCGGCAAGTGCAACCCCAATTGGAGACGAGGAACATCGTGGAAGTCGGATTTTGCGGACCGGGATTGATGGGCGCGCCGATGATTCGGCATTTGCTGGCGGCGGGCCATCGGGTCAGCGTATGGAACCGGACGCGCGCCAAGGCCGAGGCGCTCGAAAAGGACGGTGCACTGGTGGTCGACACGCCGCGCGAACTGGCCGAGCGCGTCGACACGGTGTTCGTGTGCGTGCTCGACGGCCGTGCGGTCGGCGACGTCGCGTTCGGCGAGCACGGGCTCCTCGCCGGCGATGCGAATGCGCGCCGCCTGAAGCGCATCGTCGATCATTCGAGCATTCCGCCTGCCGCGACGCGCGACTACGCGGCGCGCGCGGCCGCGCTCGGCGTCGGCTGGATCGACGCGCCCGTATCGGGCGGCGTGCCCGGCGCGCAGGCCGGCACGCTCGCGGTGATGGCGGGCGGTGGCGCGATCGACCTTGACGCGGTGCGGCCGCTGATCGACACCTACGCGTCGCGCATCACGCACATGGGCGACGCGGGCGCGGGACAGACCGCGAAACTCTGCAACCAGGCGATCGTCACCGCGACGGTGACCGCGATCGCGGAAGCGGTCGGCCTCGCACAGGCGAGCGGCATCGACGCCGCGCGTCTGGCCGACGCACTGGCGGGCGGGTGGGCTGATTCGGTGCTGCTGCAGACCTTCGTGCCGCGCATGACGTCAGGCGGTCATCCGCCGATCGGCGCGCTGAGCACGTTCCAGAAGGACGTCGACGCGATCGCCGACGCCGCGCGCGACACGGGCGCGGTAATGCCCGTATCGGCCACGGTGCAGCAGGTGCTCCGGCTGGGCGCCGCGCAGGGGCTTGCCGGTGCCGATTTCGCCGCGTTCATCGACATCGTCCGGCCCGGCAACGGGCGCGCGACGGCGCAATGATCGCGCCGCGACAGTGAAGCGGGAAGCCTGAATGGCCGATGGGCCGCCCGGAGGCGGCCCATCGAGTCGGTGTCGGTTCAGCCGAGGGAGCGCGGTGTCGTGTCGCCGGCGTTCTGTCGTCCGAGGCCGCCGCGCAGGCTCGCCTTCGTGCCTGCACCAAATTCGGGCAGGATGCGCGCGCGGGCGCGGCTCGCGAACACGAGGAAGCCGAAGCCGTTCGCCTCGTACCAGTACCCGCCGTTCTCGAGGCCGTCGAGCGGTTGTTCGAGTGCGTTGGCGATCGATTCGATGCAGCGCTTGCGCAGTTCGGCGATGGCCGGATAGGGCGGCTGAGCGCCGCGCACGCTGCACAGGAGCACGTCGAGGCCGGGCAGCACATGCGCATACAGGACGGGTTCGTCCTGCGCACGGGCGCGGGCAATCTTGGTGTCGAGCTGCGCGAACGGTTTCGAGTGGCGCAATACCGCGAGGAACGACTCCTGGCCGTCCTGTTGCGCACGTCGACGTTTTTTCGGGAAGGACATAAACACTCGCCTCAAAAACAATTGCAAGAAATGCGGCACTTTCATGCGACCCACTCCCGGCTATGTACGCCGCATGTCGATCCTTTATAGCACACGAAAATGCTGCACTCGTGCGGTACGACGATCAATGTCTCCCGTCGACCCGCTTGCCACGATGATCGACACAGCCAGCGTCTTGGCGCCCGTACTGTCGTTTAGTCTCCATCATAGACCTGCTTTTCCCGCGCGTGCATTCGCGCGTCACAAAAAAGTGAGATGGGCCACGCGCGGCGCGTGCCCATGAAAAAGGCCCGCACTTGGCGGGCCCGGCGGATGCTACGTGGCGCGGTGCTCAGCGTTGCTTGAGCGAATCGCGGATCTCGCGCAGCAGCACGGTGTCTTCCGGCGTCGCGGCCGGCGCGGTTTCTTCCGGCTTGCGCAGCTTGTTGATGAATTTCACCATCAGGAAAATGATGAATGCGAGGATCACGAAATTGATCGCCACGGTGATGAACGAGCCGTAGCCGAATGCGGCGACGCCCGCCGCCTGCAGGTCCTTGAACGAATCGGGATTACCCTTGAACGACGGAGGGATGGTGCCGAGCAGAACGAACTTGTTCGAGAAATCCAGACCGCCCGTCAGCACGCCGATCACCGGCATGATGAGGTCTTTCACGACCGAGTCGACGATCTTCGAGAATGCGCCGCCGATGATCACGCCGACGGCGAGATCCATCACGTTGCCTTTGACGGCGAACTCCTTGAATTCCTTGATTATGCTCATGAGCGGCTTTCTCCTGGTTGGGCGAGGGCAGGCGTGCCGCGACGCGCAGGGCTGCGAAGCGTCTGGCGGGTCGGAGGGGATCGGAGGCACGCCGATGGCCGCATGATAGCGAACGTGCCCCATTGCCGGTAGCCCATCTTGAAATGATTAACAAATCACGGAGGGCGCCGGTGCGAGCGGAAATGAAAGGAAGCGCGGTGTAAGGGGGGCGGGCGCGGCGCGATGCGTCAACGCCCGCGTGTGGACTGCTCAGGTGTTGTCGTCGGTCCAGCCGTCGTCGTTGCTGCCGAGATCGACGCTGCCTCCGCCGTTGCCGTCGCTCCAGCTCGAGTTGTCGCCGCGGCCGAGGTCGAAGCCCGGATCGGTGTTCTCCCGGCGCCGGCGCTGGTCGTCGACGATCACGTCGCGTTCGACCACGCGTTCGCGGCCGCCGGACATCGCCTCGCCGAGCAGCACGCCTGTCAGCAGCCCGCCCATTCCACCGCCGAAGCCACCGCCTTGCTGGACCACGACGGGCGGCTGCTGCTGCGGGTACGGTTGCTGCTGATAGGGCTGGCCTTGCATGCCGGTCATGCGATCGGCTTCCTGCGCATACACGGAGCCGCTGCCGTTTGCGGGCGCCGCGGGTTGCGCGCTCGGATCGGGGCGGCCTTCGACGCGTGCCTTCACGCTCGCATGTCGCTGTTCGAGTTCGTCGATGCGATACGGCGGCACCGGGTTCTTGCCGTTCGACAGCGCCTCGACGAGCGTGCGTGCATCGGTCTCGATGCCTTCGAGTTCGCCGGTGAGTGCGGCGGCGCCCGGCGCCGTCGACAGCTTCGCGTCGAGTTTCAGCGGACGGATGTCGTTCAGCACGTCGGTCGCGCGTTTCAACTGCGTGCGGCGTTCGTCGTCGGCGCGGCTGTTATCGGCGGAGCGTGCGCGCCGCAACGTCCAGCGCAGCACCAGCGCGATGATCGCGACGATCAGCCCGAGGCCGATCCACATGCCGGTCGACGGGCCGTGTTTCGCGACCGGCGCGGCGGGGGCGAGCGAAGACTGCAACGAACCGGCCTGGGTGGCCGACGGTGCATTGCCGCTTGTGCGCGCGGCGTCCGCGCGAATGCGCGATTCGGTCTGCGCGAAACGCGCCGCATCGGTGAAGCGCAGTTGCGGATCGAGCGACTTCGCTCGCTGCAGTTGCGCGAGCGCGTCGGACGCGCGGCCTTCGCGGTCCAGCACCTGTGCGTACAGGTAGCGCGCATGCGCGTTGTTCGGATGCGCGTCGATGACTTGCGACAGCTGCGTGTCGGCCTGCTGCCAGTTGCGCTGCGCGATCGATTGCTCGACCTGCTGCAGCGACGGGACCGCAAACGCGGCGGACGACAGCAGCATCAGCGAGAGGCCGAGAGCGGCGAGAGATTTCTTCATGGTCGAACCGGGCGCAAGCGCCCGTCTCCTGACGATCGGTGCGCGCCGCAGGCCCGGCGGGCCGCGGCGCGGTTGCCATTACTGCGCGGGCGTGTCGAGCTGCTTCTTCAGCGCGGCGAGGCGGTCCTCGACCGACGGGCCCTTGTTCAGCGCGGCGAGCTTGTCGTCGAGCGCCTTGCCGCTCGACGTGTCGGCCGAATTCAGGCGGGCGTCCGAGCGTGCGTTCTGCAGCGCGACCTTGTCCTCGAGCTTCTGGAAATCCTCGGACAGGTTCTTGCCGCCGATGCCGCCCAGCGCGCTGGCCGCGACGTCCTTCGCCTGCGCGATTTCCTGCTTGGCCTGCAGGATGTTCGAGCGTGCGTTCAGGTCGTTGCGGCGCTGACGCATGTCCGCGATCTGCCCCTTCAGCTTGTCGACCGACGGCTCGAGCGTCGTGAGTTCGGCCGCGAGCGCATCGCGCTCGGCTTCCGCGTTCGATTGCGCGGCGAGCGCCTCGCGTGCGAGTGCTTCGTCGCCGGCCTGCAGCGCGCGCTTCGCGCCGTCCTCGTACTTCTTCACCTTGTCGTCGGCCGCATCGCGCTTGCTGCGCTGGGTCGCGACTTGTGCCTCGATCTCGATCAGCGAATTCTCGGCACGGCCGATGCTGTCGTCGAGCTCCCGCACGATCTGCCGTGCGTCGCGCGACGGATCCTGTACCGAGTCGGCCGCATCGTTCAGCAGGCCTTTGATCGTGCGCGAAACAGAGTCGAAAAGCGACATGAAATCCTCCGTGGTTGAAAGGTGCCGCGTCAGCGGCAATGCCCGTCGCGAATCGGTTCCGACCCGCGTGAGCTGGCGGATATTACACCGCCGGCCCCTTAAATACGGCTTAAGTGCCGGAGTTCAAGCGCCATGCGCGTGCGGGCTTCAACCTTTCGCATCTGAAAGAAACGCCGCGGCACGCACCGGGTTGCGAGTCCATGATAGGCGGAGCATCGCGCCAATACGTTCCGCAATTCACGCTTGTGCGGGAATTTTTACAAAAAATCGCGAAGCCGATCGGTCGATTTCATTAAAATGCGCTGTCACGTCGCGGGAACGGATCGCCGCGCGGCGGGGTCTGTCGACGTGACAGTTGCCACGATGCACCCACTCTGATTCATCCGCTTGCATTTTCCGCATGCGTCCGAGGGCGCCACGCCGCCCGCCATTCCGACATGCCAATTATCAAACGACCGTCTTCTCATTCCGACCGAAACGAGCCTCACTACACGTTGCGCCGTTCGCCGTCGGGGGCCTATTACCCCGATGACGACGACCGCGGCGACGACCGTCGCGCGCAGCGCAGCGGAGGCCGGGGCGCCGATCGCCGCTCGTTCGGCTCGCGCGTCGCGCTGTGGTTCGTCGGCCTGTTCGCGACGCTCGCGATCGTCGGTGCGCTGATCGTCGGCTACGCACTCGTCGTGATGGCGCCGCAACTGCCGTCGCTCGATGCGCTGACCAACTACCAGCCGAAGGTGCCGCTGCGCGTGTTCACCGCCGATCACGTGTTGATCGGCGAGTTCGGCGAGGAGCGCCGCAGCCTCGTGCGCTTCCAGGACATTCCCGACGTGATGAAGAAGGCTGTGCTCGCGATCGAGGACTACCGCTTCTACGAGCACGGCGGCGTGGACTTCCTCGGCATCCTGCGCGCGGGCGTCGCCGACCTGATGCACGGCGGCGCGCGCCAGGGCGCGAGCACGATCACGATGCAGGTCGCGCGCAACTTCTTCCTGTCGAGCGAGAAGACGTATACGCGCAAGATCTACGAGATGCTGCTCGCGTACAAGATCGAAAAGGCCCTGACGAAGGACCAGATCCTCGAGCTGTACATGAACCAGATCTACCTGGGCCAGCGCTCGTACGGTTTCGCGGCCGCCGCGCGCGTGTATTTCGGCAAGGACCTGAAGGACATCACGCTCGCGGAAGCGGCAATGCTCGCGGGGCTGCCGAAGGCGCCGTCCGCGTATAACCCGGTCGTCAATCCGAAGCGCGCGAAGGTGCGTCAGGAGTACATCCTGAAGCGCATGCTCGAGATCGGCTACATCACGCAGCCGCAGTACGACCAGGCGGTGAAGGAAGAGATCCACGTGCGCACGCCGGGCAACCAGTACGCGGTGCACGGCGAATACGTCGCCGAGATGGTGCGGCAGATGATGTATCAGCAGTACAAGGATGAAACCTATACGCGCGGGCTGACCGTCACGACGACGATCAACTCGGCCGATCAGGAAGCGGCGTACCAGGCCGTGCGTCGCGGCATTCTCGATTACGAGCGCCGCCACGGCTATCGCGGGCCGGAAGGCTCGATCAACCTGCCGGCGGCCGGCGACGATCGCGACGAGGCGATCGACGATGCGCTCGCCGATCACCCGGACAACGGCGACCTGCAGTCGGCGGTGGTGCTGGCTGCGGCGCCGAACGCGGTCGAGGTGCAGTTCGTCGGCGGCGCGACGACGACGATCGGCCCGGCCGGGCTGCGCTTCGTGTCGGCCGCGCTGAGCCCGCGCGCGAACGCGACGCTGCGGATCAAGCCGGGCTCGATCGTGCGCGTGCTGAAGGACGGCAACGCGGGCTGGCAGATCGTGCAACTGCCGCAGGTCGAAGGCGCGCTCGTCGCGATCGCGCCGCAGGACGGTGCGATCCGCTCGCTCGTCGGCGGCTTCGACTTCAACAAGAGCAAGTTCAACCACGTGACGCAGGCGTGGCGCCAGCCGGGTTCGTCGTTCAAGCCGTTCATCTATTCGGCGTCGCTCGACAAGGGCCTCGGACCGGCGACGATCATCAACGACGCACCGTTGTACTTCCCGCCGAGCGTGCCGGGCGGCACCGCGTGGGAGCCGAAGGACGACGACCAGCCCGACGGGCCGATGTCGATGCGTACGGCCCTGCAGCGTTCGAAGAACCTCGTGTCGATCCGGATCCTCGCGTCGATCGGCACGCAGTACGCGCAGGAGTACGTGACGCAGCGCTTCGGCTTCGATCCGGCGAAGACGCCGCCGTACCTGCCGATGGCGCTGGGTGCCGGCCTCGTCACGCCGCTGCAGCTCGCGACCGGCTATGCGGTGTTCGCGAACGGCGGCTACAAGGTCGATCCGTACCTGATCGCCGAAGTCGACGACGCGCGTGGCCAGCCGCTGCAGAAGTCGCAGCCGGTGATCGCCGGCGGCACCGCGCCGCGCACGATCGAGGGCCGCAACGCATACGTGATGAACAGCCTGCTGCATACGGTCGCGACGGCCGGCACGGGCGCGGGCACCAACGCGCTCGGCCGAAGCGACCTGCAGGGCAAGACGGGTACGACGAACGATGCGAAGGACGGCTGGTTCGCCGGCTACCAGCAGTCGCTCGTCGCCGTTGCATGGATGGGCTTCGACCAGCCGAAGAGCCTCGGCAGTCGCGAATTCGGCGCGCAGCTCGCGCTGCCGATCTGGGTGAACTACATGCGCACCGCGCTGAACGGCGTGCCCGAGCAGCAGATGCCGATGCCGGACGGGCTGACGTCGATCGACGGCGAGCTTTACTACGCTGATCGCACGCCTGGCAACGGCTTCGTCGCGAGCGTGGACATCAACCCGGCCGCGAACGCGATCAGCGCGAACGACGCGCTCGGCTCGGCCGGCTCGGAGGGGCTCGCACCGCCGCCCGTCACGCAGCAGGAGAAGCAGCAGATCATGGACATGTTCGAGAGCAAGTAAGCGAAACGCGGATGTCTCGCATGCGACGGGCGCCTTCGGGCGCCCGTTTTTTTTTGCGCATCGCCGCGCGTCGGTCGATGCGGACGAGTCAGAACGACGCGCAGGCCGGCACGCGCGTGATGCCGACCGACTCCTGCCGGAAGCGCTCGCGGTACGCTTGCCGGATCTCGGCAAGCCGCGCATGCGTGGCGGCCGTATCGTCGGCGACGATGCGGACCACGAAACTTGCTTCGCGGATGATCTGGCCGGTGGCGCGGTCGCGCCATTGGCCGTGGGTGTCCCAGTACGTGAAGCCGTCCGGAAAGCGCGGCGTGACGACGTTGGCGAGGAAGGCCGCGCGTTCCGCATCGGTGACGGGGCCGCGTCCGGCGATTGCGCGCCCGAACAGCAGGTCGGCCTGAAGCATCTGGTGCGCGTCAGGCTGCACGCAGGCCGCAGGCGTGGCGATGACGGGCGAGGGTGGTGCCGCGCAACCAGCGAGCAGCGCGATGGCGGCGGCGCCGATCGCGTGGCGCGCGCGACGCCGCCACGTCGCGGGACGTGCGTTCGAAGACGGCATCTGCCTATTTCGCGTCCGGCATGCCTCGCGCGCGTAAAACGCTGCGCGCTCAATCACTTGCGTGCATGTCCGGCGGGTTATCAACAGGGCTGTCAACATAAACTGGGGATAACCCTCGGTGCCGTGCACGGCTTCAGTGCTGCAGTTTCGCGTGCGCGAGATGCATGCCGAGCGTCGCGGGGTCGGTGTTCGTGCCCGACAGCAGTACGCCGACCCGCTTTCCCTGCAGCGTTTCGCGCAGCGGGCCGAGCAGCGCCGCGAGCGCTGCCGCGCACGCCGGTTCGACCGCCAGCTTCAGGTGCGAGAACAGGAACAGCATCGCCGCGCGCAGCGCGTCGTCGGACACCGTGACGATCCGGTCGACGTGGCGCCTGCACAGCTGGTAGCTGTATTCCTCGGTGTGCGGTGCCATCAACGAGTCGGCGATGGTCTGCATCGCGCTCATCGTGATCGTGTGATTCGCCGCGAAGCTGCGGCTCATCGCGTCGGCGCCTTCCGGTTCGACGCCATACACGTGCACGCGCGGATTCGCGAGCCGCAGCGCGGTCGCCATGCCGGCCGCGAGCCCGCCGCCGCCGATCGGCACGATCACCGCGTCGAGATCGGGCGTCTGCGTTGCCCATTCGTAGCCGAGCGTCGCGGTGCCGAGAATCGTGTGATAGCCGTTGAACGGATGGATGAAGAAGCGGCCTTCCTCGGCCTCGATCCGCCGCACGAGGTCGAATGCCTGCGACGCGCTGCCGGCGAGCACGACTTCCGCGCGGTACTGCTTGCACTGCGCGATGCGCGCCGGGCTCGCGGTGTGGAACATCACGACCTTCGCGCTGCTGCCGAGCCGCATCGCCGCGTACGCGACGGCTGCCGCATGATTGCCGGCCGACACACACGTGACGCCGGCGCTCTTGCGCGCTTCGTCGAGGGCCAGCAGGTGCGTGAACGCGCCACGCGCCTTGAAGCTGCCACTCACCTGCAGCAGCTCGAACTTGAAGTTGACGTGCGTGCCCTCGAGGGAAGGCAGGTCGGCGCGCTCGAACACGGGCGTGCGCGCGACCCACGGCGACAACGCGAAATGCTGCGCGGCGATTTCGTCGAGCGTCGGAATCGGCTCGCCGTCGATCGTCGTATGGGCAGTGCCCTGTTGTTCAGTCGACATGACGTGGCGGGTGGCGGGGTGGGCCGGCCCGCACACGCAGGCCGGCGTGGCGGGGGCAGTCAGTGTGCGTCGACCGACATGCTGCGGATGAACTTGCGCAGGAACTGCTCGCAGGCGGCGAGCTGCGCGAGTTCGACATATTCGTTCGGCTTGTGCGCCTGTTCGATGTTGCCGGGCCCGCAGACGATGCTCGGGATGCCCGCGCGTTCGAACAGGCCGGCCTCGGTGCCATATGCGACCTTGCGCTTGTCCTGGTCGGCCGTCAGCGCGCGCACGAGCTGCGTGATCGCGGCCTGTTCGGTCGCATCGAGCCCGGGTGCGGCGGCGATCTTCGAGAACTCGATCGCCGCGTTCGGATGCTCGCGACGCATCTGCGGCAGCAGCGTTTCCTGCGCATACGCTTCGATGCGCGTGAAGATCTGCTCGGGATCGAGCGTCGGCAGGTTGCGGAACTCGAAGTCGAACCGGCATTCGGCCGGCACCGTGTTGATCGCGTTGCCGCCCTGGATCGTGCTCGTTTGCGCGGTCGTGAACGGTACGTCGTACAGCTCGTCGAACGGGCCTTCGGCGCGGAAGCGCTCTGCGATGTCGCGGATGTGGCAGATGAGGCGCGCCGCGTACTCGATCGCGTTCAGGCCCTTCGGCGTCAGCGACGAGTGTGCCGCGTGGCCGCGTACGCAGCAGCGATATGCGTTGATGCCCTTGTGCGCGATGATCGGCCGCATGCTGGTCGGCTCGCCGACGATGCAGCCGGACGGCTTCACGCCGCGCTTGACCAGATCGGCGATCAGAAGCGGTGCGCCCGCGCAGCCGATTTCCTCGTCATAGGACAGCGCGAAATGGATCGGCTTCGCGAGCTTCGTCGCCTGCATTTCGGGCAGCAGCGCGAGCGCCGTGCCGATGAAGCCCTTCATGTCGCACGTGCCGCGGCCGTACAGGCGGCCGTCGCGCAGCTCCGGCGCGAACGGGTCGCTATCCCACTGCTGTCCGTCGACCGGCACGACGTCGGTGTGCCCCGACAGCACGATGCCGCCGTCGGTCGAGCCGTCGTGCGCGGGCACCGTCGCGAACAGGTTGGCCCAGCCTTCGCGCGGATCGTGCGTGAGCGTCGACGCGATGCCCTTCGCGGCAAGCGCGTCGCGCACCGTTTCGATCAGGCCGAGGTTCGGCACGCGGCTCGTCGTGTCCATCGACACCAACTGCTTGATCCAGGGCAGGCTGACGAGCGAAGCGTCGCCTTGGTCGGCGGCGGACGGCGCCGTCGTGTCGAGAGTGGACATGGCAAAACTCCGTCTGATGAATGGGAAAATCATACTCAAAAACGCGTTCGCCCGCCTTCGTCGGCCGCGATGCGGTGCAGCATCGCGGCCGTGTGGTCAACGTGCCGCGCTCGCCGTGTCGGCGCGCGGCGCGAGTGCGCGCAGCGTTTCCTTGATCGTCGATACGCGGATCGCGAGATCGGGCGAGCGCGTCTCGATGCGCAGCTTGTCCTGGCCCGCGAGCTTGATGTGCCGGTGTTTCTGCACCATGTCGATGATCCGCATCGGGTCGATCGGCGGATTCGGCTCGAACTGCAGCCCGATTGCCGCCTCGCTCGCATCGATCTTGACGATGCCGAGCGGCTTCGCGGCGATCCGCAGCCGGTGCGTCTCGACGAGCGCGTGCGCCTGCGGCGGCAGCTTGCCGAAGCGGTCGATCAGCTCTTCCTGGATACCGTCGATCGCGTCGCCGTGCTCGCAGTTCGCGAGACGCTTGTACAGCGATAGCCGCTCCTGCACGTCCGCGCAGTAGTCGGCCGGCAGGATCGCGGGCGCATGCAGGTTGATTTCCGTCGTCGCGGCGAGCGGGGCGGTGAGGTCGGGCTCCTTGCCGTTCTTCAGCGCCTTCACCGCGTCGTTCAGCATGTCGGTGTAAAGCTGGAAGCCGATCTCGTGGATCTCGCCCGACTGCTTGTCGCCGAGCACCTCGCCGGTGCCGCGGATCTCGAGGTCGTGCATCGCGAGATAGAAGCCCGAACCGAGTTCCTCCATTTGCTGGATCGCCTCGAGCCGGCGCTGCGCCTGCTTGGTCAGCGACTGCGGGTCGTGGACCAGCAGGTACGCATACGCCTGGTGGTGCGAACGGCCGACGCGGCCGCGCAACTGGTGCAGCTGCGCGAGGCCGAACTTGTCCGAGCGATGCATGATGATCGTGTTCGCGCTCGGCACGTCGATGCCGGTTTCGATGATGGTCGTGCACAGCAGCACGTTCGCGCGCTGCGCGACGAAATCGCGCATCACGCGTTCGAGTTCGCGCTCGTGCATCTGGCCGTGCGCGATCACGATGCGCGCCTCGGGCACGAGTTCCTCGAGCATCGCCTTGCGGTTCTCGATCGTCTCGACCTCGTTGTGCAGGAAATACACCTGGCCGCCGCGCTTCAGCTCGCGCAGCATCGCCTCGCGGATCACGCTTTCCTCCTCGCGCCGCACGAAGGTCTTGATCGCGAGCCGCTTCTGCGGCGCGGTCGCGATCACCGAGAAATCGCGCAGTCCCTCGAGCGCCATCCCGAGCGTGCGCGGGATCGGCGTCGCGGTGAGCGTCAGCACGTCGACTTCCGCGCGCAGCGCCTTCAGCGCTTCCTTCTGGCGCACGCCGAAGCGGTGTTCCTCGTCGATGATGACGAGGCCGAGGCGCTTGAACTGCACGTCCGACGACAGCAGCTTGTGCGTGCCGATGACGATGTCGACGCTGCCTTCGTTGATCTGCGCGATCGCCGTGTTCACTTCCTTCGCGGTCTTGAAGCGCGACAGCTCGACGATCCGCACCGGCCAGTCCGCGAAGCGGTCCACGAAGGTCTGCGTGTGCTGCTCGGCGAGCAGCGTGGTCGGCGACAGCAGCGCGACCTGCTTGCCGCCCATCACCGCGATGAACGCGGCGCGCAGCGCGACCTCGGTCTTGCCGAAGCCGACGTCGCCGCACACGAGGCGGTCCATCGGCTTGCCGCTCGTCATGTCGCCGATCACGGCCGCGATCGCCGCGGCCTGGTCGGGCGTCTCCTCGAAGCCGAAGCTTTCCGCGAACTTCACGTAGTCGCGCGGGTCGAGCGCGAACGCGTGGCCTTCGCGGGCCGCGCGGCGCGCATACAGGTTCAGCAGCTCGGCGGCCGTGTCGCGAATTTGCTGCGCGGCCTTGCGCTTCGCGCGCTCCCACTGGCCCGAGCCGAGCGCGTGCAGTGGCGCGCTGTCGGGATCGGCGCCGCTGTAACGCGAGATCACGTGCAGTTGCGCGACCGGCACGTAGAGCTTGCTGTCGCCCGCGTATTCGAGATGCAGGAACTCGGTCTCGCCTTCGCCGAGATCCATCGACACGAGGCCCATGTAGCGGCCGATGCCGTGCTGCGCATGCACCACCGGATCGCCGACCTTCAGCTCCGACAGGTCGCGCACCATCGCGTCGACGTTGCTCGCCTGTTCCTGGCGGCGGCGCCCGGCGCGGCGGCCGAGCGCACCGTACAACTCGGTTTCGGTGACGATCGCGTAGCCTTCGCCCGGCACCGCGAAGCCGCTCGCGAGCGGCGCGACGCCGAGCGCGAAGGGCGCGTCGCTTTCGAGCCAGCCTGCGAAGTGGTCGTTCGACGCGGGGCGCAGGTGATGCTCGGCGAGCAGTTGCAGGATCGTTTCGCGGCGGCCGGCCGATTCGACCGTCAGCAGCACGCGCTTGCCCGACGATTCGACGTACGTGCGCAGCGCGGCGAGCGGATCGTCCGCATGGCGGTCGACGGTGAGCTCGGGCAGGCCGGTCGCCCAGCCGCCGGCCGGCTGCGCGGGCAGCACGACGCGCGCGAACGGCTTCGCGAACGCGAAGAAATCCTCGTCGGACAGGAACAGGCGCTGCGGCTCGAGGATCGGCCGCTCGCGATCGTGCGCGAGGAACGCGTGACGCTGCTTCGTATCGGCCGTGAAGCGGCGGATCGACGCTTCGAGGTCGCCGGTGAACACGAGGTGCGCATCCGGCGGCAGGTAGTGGAACAGCGTGGCCGTCTCGTCGAAGAAGAGGGGCAGGTAATACTCGATGCCGGCCGACGGCACGCCGTTGCCGATGTCCTTGTAGATCGGCGCGCGGCTCGGGTCGCCTTCGAAGGTTTCGCGCCAGCGGCTGCGGAAGGCCGTGCGCGCGGCTTCGTCGAACGGAAACTCGCGGCCGGGCAGGAGGCGCACGTCGCGCACCGGGTAGAGGCTGCGCTGCGTATCGGGATCGAACGCACGGATCGAGTCGACCTGGTCGTCGAACAGGTCGATCCGGTACGGCAGCGGCGAGCCCATCGGGTACAGGTCGATCAGCGAGCCGCGCACGCAGTATTCGCCGGGTCGCACGACCTGGCTCACGTGCTCGTAGCCGGCCAGCGTGAGTTGCGCCTTCAGCTTCGCCTCGTCGAGCCGCTCGCCCTGCGCGAACGCGAACGTGTACGCGGCCATGAACGACGCGGGCGGCATCCGGTACAGCGCCGTGGTCGCGGGCACCAGCAGGATGTCGCAGCGACCCTCGCCGAGGTCGTGCAGCGTCGCGAGGCGCTCGGAGACGAGATCCTGGTGCGGCGAGAACGTGTCGTACGGCAGCGTTTCCCAGTCCGGCAGCAGGCGCACGCGCGCATCGGGCGAGAAGTAGCGGATTTCCTGCGACAGCCGCTGCGCGTCGACCGCGTTCGCGCAGATCACCGCGAGGAGCGGGACCGCGTCGCGGTTGTCGGCGAGATAGCGGGCGATGGCGAGTGCGTCGGCGGAGCCGTGCGCGCCGTCGAAGGCGAACCGCTGGCCCGGTTTGACGCGGGCGACGGGCGAAGCGAACGGGGTGGAAGCGTTGTCTGGCATAGGGACGGCAGGGGTGGCGGGCACGGGCGCATCGCGGTGCGCCGGTCGAGACGAAAGACCTATTATAAAATCCGCTTCTCGATTTCATCTTTCCGGCGTTTCCCCTTCGTGACTCCCCGACTTTTCGCCCTGATTCCTTGCGCCGGCACGGGCAGCCGTTCCGGTTCGGCCGTGCCGAAGCAATACCGCACGCTGGCCGGCCGCGCGCTCCTGCATTACACGCTTGCCGCGTTCGACGCGTGCAGCGAATTCGCGCAGACGCTCGTCGTCCTCGCGCCCGACGACACGCACTTCGACGCGCGCCGCTTCGCGGGCCTGCGTTTCGCGGTGCGCCGCTGCGGCGGCGGCTCGCGGCAGGCGTCGGTGCTCAACGGGCTGCTCGAGTTGGCCGAATTCGGCGCGAGCGACCAGGACTGGGTGCTGGTCCACGACGCTGCGCGCCCGGGCATCACGCCGGAGCTGATCCGCACGCTGGTCGCGACGCTGAAGGACGACCCGGTCGGCGGCATCGTCGCGCTGCCGGTGGCCGATACGCTCAAGCGCGTGCCGGCTGGCGGCGACGCGATCGCGCGCACCGAATCGCGCGACGCGCTGTGGCAGGCGCAGACGCCGCAGATGTTCCGCATCGGCATGCTGCGCGACGCGATCCTGCGCGCGCAGCGCGAAGGGCACGACCTGACCGACGAGGCCAGCGCGATCGAATGGGCCGGCCATACGCCGCGCGTCGTGCAGGGCAGCCTGCGCAACTTCAAGGTCACGTACCCGGAAGATTTCGCGCTTGCGGAAGCGATCCTCGCGCGCTCCGCGAACGCTTCCTGACTTTCACCTCATCTCAACCGGAATACGCATGGATTTCAGAATCGGACAAGGCTACGACGTGCACCAGCTCGTCCCTGGGCGCCCCCTCATCATCGGCGGCGTGACGATTCCTTACGAGCGCGGCCTGCTCGGTCATTCGGACGCGGACGTGCTGCTGCACGCGATCACCGACGCGCTGTTCGGTGCGGCGGCGCTGGGCGACATCGGCCGCCATTTCTCGGACACCGACGCGGCGTTCAAGGGCGCGGACAGCCGCGTGTTGTTGCGCGAGTGCGTCGCCCGCGTGAAGGCGGCCGGCTTCACGATCCAGAATGTCGACAGCACGGTGATCGCGCAGGCGCCGAAGCTCGCGCCGCACATCGACGGGATGCGCGCGAACATCGCGGCCGATCTCGGGCTGCCGCTCGAGCGCGTGAACGTCAAGGCGAAGACCAACGAGAAGCTCGGCTATCTCGGTCGTGGCGAGGGCATCGAGGCGCAGGCCGCTGCACTCCTGGTGAAGCAGGGCGCGTGAGCGCCTGAAACCGGTCCGAAGCGGCGCGCCGGTTGCGCCGCCGGAATGAAAAATGCCACGCGCTTGCGTGGCATTTTTCATTTGCGGCGCGGTGCGGCGCGCATGGCCGCTGCATTGCACCGCGTTGCCGCTTGCGCGACGGCTTATTCGCCTTCGGCGGCGATCACCTGCGCGGCGGCGTTGATCACCGACGCGATGCGGCCGACGTCGCGCAGCTGCGTCGTCGTCATCCCTTGCTCGTTCTTCAGCAGCGCATAGTGCGACTTCACGCAGAAGTGGCACTTGCCGACGATCGATGCGGCGAGCGCGTACATCTCGAACCTGCGCTTGTCGACGCCGCCGTGCGACGCGTACGCGCCCATCCGCAGCTCGGCACGCTGCGTCTTCAGGTCGGCGTCGTCGGCCATCTCGACATACGGATACCAGGTGTTGTTCATCCCCATCAGCGCGGCCGCCGTCAGCACGGCGTTCGTCTCTTCGGGCGACAGCACGCCGGCTTCGCGGATCGTCTTCACGAGCACGGTGCTCTTCGCCGCGACCGCCGCCGCCAGCGCGACGCCGACTGCATCGGTGCCTTCGAGCGACGAGCGCGAGATCGTGCCGTCGAGGTTCAGGCGAATGTCCTTCGCGTAGTCGGGGATGCGTGCCTTAATCGAGTCGATGAATTCCATTGATATCTCCTATGGGTTGGCCGTTAAAAAAGCCCGCAGGCAGGACGTGCTCCGCGGGCTTCGTGCATCGATGCGCTTACAGCGTTGCGCCGCCGACTGCACGGTTGCACGGGCACAGTTCGTCCGTTTGCAGGCCGTCCAGAATGCGCAGGACTTCTTCCGGGCTACGGCCGACGTTCAGGTTGTTCACCGAAACGTGCTGGATCGTGTTGTCCGGATCGACGATGAACGTTGCGCGCAGGGCCACGCCGGCTTCCTTGTCGCGCACGCCGAGCTGGTCGATCAGCTCGCCCTTGACGTCGCCGAACGAGTAGTGGTTCAGCTTGTTCAGGTCCTTGTGCTCACGGCGCCATGCGAGCTTCACGAACTCGTTGTCCGAGCTGCCGCCGAGCAGGACGGCGTCGCGCTCTTCGAACTGCTTCGTCAGCTTCGCGAACTCGACGATTTCCGTCGGGCACACGAACGTGAAATCCTTCGGATAGAAGTAGATGATCTTCCACTTGCCCGGGAACGACGCTTCGGTGATGGTCTCGAATGCCGACTGGCCGTTTTCCTCGTGATTGTTGAAGCCCGGCTTCGCGGCTACGACGGTGAATGCTTCGAGTTTATCGCCCACGGTTTTCATGCGGATACTCCTGTATGAGTTGGGAAGAAGACTGAGTCAAGCTACCTCGGTGCTGCAACGTTGGTGTGACAGCATGAGCGGGACTGTAGCACTATTAACAAAGCGCTTCAATAGATTTTGACTAACGATCCCCATAGTTTTTTTCAACCGCGCCGATAGTGTGACGCGCAAGAAGCGTGCGCGAACGCGTCACGCCGTCGCACGCGTCTTGCCGGCGCCGGGGAATTCGAGGGTGACTTCGAGGCCCGCTTCGGGGCTGCGGTTGCGCAGGCGCAGCGCGCCGCGATAGCGGCCGACGAGGCGCAGCACGATCGCCATGCCGAGCCCCGTGCCGTCCGCCTTGGTGCGCGCCGTGTCGACGCGGTAGAACGGCCGCATCACGAGCGGCAGCTGGTCTTCGGGGATGCCGGGGCCCTCGTCGCTCACCGACAATTCGACGCGCGCGTGCGTCACGCGCGTCTCGAGCGTGATGCGCGACACGCCGTCGTCGCGGCTCTGGCCGTATTTGCGCGCGTTCTCGACGAGGTTGCCGATGACGCGGCGCATGTCGGTCTCGTCGGCTTCGATCACGGCGGTCGCCGCGAGCCGTGTGCGGATCTCGACGCCGTCTTCGCCCGACACGCGCGCCGCGACTTCCTGCACGATCGACGACAGGTCGACGGGCTCGGGCTTGCGCTGCGACGGGCGCGCGTAATCGATGAAGGCCGCGATGATACGGTCCATCTGCTCGATGTCGTCGACCATCGCGTCCTTGGTCGCCTGGTCGGACGGGCTCATCTCGGTCTCGAGGCGCAGCCGCGCGAGCGGCGTGCGCAGGTCATGCGAGATGCCCGCGAGCATCAGCGCGCGGTCGGCCTCGAGCTGTTCGAGATCGCGCACCATCTGGTTGAAGCTGCGGTTGGTCTCGGCCGCGACGCCCATCCCGCGCTCGGGCAGCGGATCGGGCGCCTGGCCGGAGCCGACCTGGCGCGCGGCGAGCGCCAGCCGCGAGAACGGCCGGTTGACGAGGCTCGTGATGAACGCGGAGCCGAACAGCGACAGCGCGAGCGCGAACAGGCCCCAGCCGGCCCACTGCAGGCCCGTGACGCTGTCGAGCTGGTCGCGGTCGAGCGCGACCCAGTAGTCGTCGTCGTCGATCTTGAAACTGATCCACACGCCCGGGATGTCGTTGACCGACTGCGCGATCACGGTATCGTCGCCGAGACGGCTGCGGATGTCGTGTTCGATCAGGCGGTTCAGCGATTCGTCGGGCTGCAGCTTGAACTTGTCGGTCTTTTCGCGCGGGTACACGCGCACGCCCTCGTTGCTCTCGAGATCCTGCAGCAGCGCACGCCGCAAATCGGGATCGGAATAGAGCAGGGCGGTGCGCGTGAGCTTCACGATCGCGACGAGCTGGAGCGCGACGCGCTGCGCGCGCGGCTCCCGCTCGATGACGCGAAAGCTCTGGAACCACGCGGCGAGACTGACCGAGATCAGCAGCGCGATCAGCAGGAAGGTGCGCCAGAACAGCCCGCCGAACGCGAGCTGCAGGAGGCGCCGGTCGATACGCATGGGACGGGCCGTGGACGGGCGAAACCGAAAAGGAAAAAGATCAGGCGGCGCCGTCCGGAATGAACACGTAGCCGAGGCCCCAGACGGTCTGGATGAAGCGCGGGCTGCCCGGATCCGGTTCGATCAGCTTGCGCAGGCGCGAGATCTGCACGTCGAGGCTGCGGTCGAACACTTCGTATTCACGGCCGCGCGCGAGCTCCATCAGCTTTTCGCGCGACAGCGGCTGGCGCGGATGGCGCGCGAACACTTTCAGCACCGAGAATTCGCCGGTCGTCAGCGGAATTTCCTGGCCCGACTTCGTCAGCGTGCGCGTCGCGAGGTTCAGCGAGAACTCGCCGAACTCGAACACCTCGGTGGTTTCCGACGGCGCGCCCGGCAGTTCGGCCGGCGCCTGGCGGCGCAGCACCGCGTGAATGCGCGCGACGAGTTCGCGCGGATTGAACGGCTTCGGGAGGTAGTCGTCGGCGCCCATCTCGAGGCCGACGATGCGGTCGACGTCCTCGCCCTTCGCGGTGAGCATGATGATCGGCGTGCGGTCGTTGCTGCCGCGCAGGCGGCGGCAGATCGACAGGCCGTCCTCGCCCGGCAGCATCAGGTCGAGCACGAGCAGGTCGAAGCGCTCGCGCACCCAGAGCTTGTTCATCGCGGTCGCGTTTTCCGCGACGTACACGTTGAAACCCTGCTCGCCGAGATAGCGGCGCAGCAGATCGCGCAGGCGCGGGTCGTCGTCGACGACGAGAATCTTGGAGGGGTTTTTCGTTTCCATGAGCGGCATCTTATCGCGAATGCGAAATCACGCACGGTTGCGTATTTTCGCGCGTTACAGTCCGTTACAAAATTTACCCGTAGTGTCGCGCGGAGTAAAGGCAGGCTATAGAGATTCCTTTACTCGAAGCCGAAATTCGGTAGATACTCCCCTGCACTCCATCTTTCATCTTTGTACGCCCGAATTCCGCAGGGTTTTTCAAGTACCAGAGGTAACCGGTTGCCGCGTGACGAAGGGAACAAATCGACCAGAGAAGCGAGGACGGTCATGCGATCTGCCCGGATTGCACTGATGCTGACGATCGCACTTGCCGGTCCATATGCGTCGAACTTCGCGTATGCGCAGCGCCCCGAGCAGGGCGCCTCGTCGCGCAAGCTGCAGCGCGGCAAAGCGCCGCAGCCCGACCGTGCCGCCGACACGGCGGTCCGTTCCGCCGTGCCTCCCGATCTCGAACAGCGCCGCCGCGACGGGCACATGACGCCCGAGGAGCGCCACCTGTTGCGCCAGCACATCGAGGACGCCGTTCGCGAGCTGTACAAGCGCTGACACGCACGCGATCCTGCACGGCACGGAAAGATTCCGTAGCAATTTTCCCGTCAACTTTCAGATGCCTGCTGCCGTTGTACCGGCATCCGCACCGCCGGTGCGTTCCGGGAGTCCACGACGATGAAAGCGAACGCTGCCGCCCCGGCATCGCCCGCGATGCAGGCGCCGCTCGACGCCGACGATGCGCTGTTCTTCCTGAGCCGCACCGGCTTTTCTCCCGCACCGGCCGAGGTCGCCCGCATCGTCGGGATGACGCGCGCGCAAGTCGTGGCCGATACGCTCGGCAACGTGCGACGCGACCCCGTGACGACCTGGCCCGACTGGCTCGCCGAGCTGCCGCCGACCCGCGCACAGCGACAGGCGCTGACCCCCGACATGCGGCGCGACGAGCAGCGCGAACGCAATCGCCGCTACGATGCGTTGCGCGCCGCGTGGGTCAACGAGATGGTCGCGACGCCGACGCCGCTCACCGAGCGCATGACGCTGTTCTGGCACGGGCACTTCACGTCCGGGCAGGACAAGGTCCCGTACCCGCAGACGATGGCCGCGCAGCATGCGCTGTTTCGCCGCGAGGCGCTCGGCAACTTCGGTACGCTGTTGCACGCGGTCGCGAAGGATCCGGCGATGCTCCAGTATCTCGACGGCGCGAGCAACCGCAAGGGACGCCCAAACGAGAATTTCGCGCGCGAGGTGATGGAGCTGTTCACGCTCGGCGAAG
Source organism: Burkholderia sp. PR2 (assembly GCF_052372875.1). Classification (NCBI taxonomy): domain Bacteria; kingdom Pseudomonadati; phylum Pseudomonadota; class Betaproteobacteria; order Burkholderiales; family Burkholderiaceae; genus Burkholderia; species Burkholderia sp. PR2. Next base: position 2,020,780 of record NZ_JBQRWH010000004.1, on the reverse strand, counting down.
GGCGCTACACCCAGCATGACGTGACCGAAGCCGCGCGCGCGATGACCGGCTGGAGCGTCGATCCCGATACGTTGCGCTTCGCGGCGCGGCCCGAGTGGCACGACGCCGGCGACAAGACGATACTCGGCGAGACCGGTGCGTTCGACGGCGACGGCTTTCTCGACATCCTGTTGAAGCGGCCCGACACCGCTCGCTTCATCGCCGGCAAGCTGTGGCGCGAGTTCGTGTCCGATGCGCCCGATGCCGGCGCGCTCGATGTCGTCGCCGAACGATTTCGCGCGAACGGCTACGACATACGCGCGGCGCTCGCAGCGCTCTGGTCGACCGACGAATTCTGGGATCCGCGCAATCGCGGCGTGCTCGTGAAGTCGCCGGCCGAGTTCGTCGTCGGATCGATGCGGTTGTTCGACGTCGCGTATGGCGATCCGCAAATGCTCGCGAACACCGTGCGCACGCTCGGGCAGAACCTGTTCTATCCGCCGAACGTGAAGGGTTGGCCGGGTGGTGCGATGTGGATCAACAGCACGACGCTGCTCGCGCGCAAGCAGTTCGTCGAGCAGTTGTTCCGCGCAACCGAGACCGTCGGCATGCGGGCGCCCGCGCGTGCGATGGCGACACCGTCGCCGAATGCGCGTGCGCAAACGATACCGGTTGCCGACATGCGCGCCGCGCCGGCGAGGCCCGCGCGCGGCGGCCTGCGATTCGACCTCGAACGCTGGCTTGCGCAGTATCGTGCGCGGCCGCAGGCGATTGCCGGATTGTCGACCGAGCTTCAACTGCAGCACGCGGTGCTGCCGCTGTCGCCGGTCGCGGCAATCGATACGGGCTCGACCGGCAGCGCGTATCTCGAGGCGCTGCTGATGGATCCGGCTTACCAACTGAAATGACCGAAACGACGATGAACCGGCGCGCTGCCGCGATGGCCGCGCCGCGCGGCGAACGGAAGGATGCACGATGAACCGACGTGATTTTCTGACGCTGACGGGCGCCGCGGCCGCGGCGGGCGTGTCACTGTGGCAGTCGCCCGCGCAGGCGGCGACATCGATGGCCGCGGCGGGGCGGCAGCCGGCGGCCGGCTACGCGAACGTGCTGATCCTCGTCGAGCTGAAGGGCGGCAACGACGGCCTCAACACGGTGGTGCCGTATGCCGATCCGCTCTACTACCAGTTCCGCCGCAGCATCGGCATCGCGCGCGACCACGTGCTGCAGCTCGATGCGCATACGGGGCTGCACCCGTCGCTCGCGCCGTTGATGCCGCTGTGGCGCGACGGGCAGGTCGCTGTCGTGCAGGGCGTCGGCTACCCGCAGCCGAACCTGTCGCATTTCCGCTCGATCGAGATCTGGGATACCGCGTCGCGCTCGGACCAGTACCTGCACGAAGGCTGGCTCACGCGCACGTTCGCGCAGGCGCCGGTGCCGCCCGGCTTCGCTGCCGACGGCGTCGTGCTCGGCAGCGCGGAGATGGGGCCGCTCGCGAACGGCGCGCGCGCGATCGCGCTCGTCAATCCTGCGCAGTTCGTCCGCGCGGCGAGGTTGGCCGAACCGTCGTCGCTGCGCGAGCGGAACCCGGCGCTCGCGCACATCATCGACGTCGAGAACGATATCGTGAAGGCGGCCGACCGGCTGCGCCCGCGCGGCGGGATGCGCGAGTTCAAGACGGCTTTTCCGGCCGGCACGTTCGGTACGTCGGTGAAGACCGCGATGCAGGTGCTCGCCGCATGCGAGGCGTCGGGGCCCGGCGCGCAGGATGGCGTCGCGGTGCTGCGGCTCACGCTCAACGGTTTCGATACGCACCAGAACCAGCCGGGGCAGCAGGCAGCGCTGCTCAAGCAGTTCGCGGAAGGGATGAGTGCGATGCGCGGCGCGTTGATCGAACTCGGGCGCTGGAACCAGACGCTCGTGATGACGTATGCGGAATTCGGACGGCGCGTGCGCGAGAACCAGAGCAACGGCACCGATCACGGTACCGCCGCGCCGCATTTCGTGATGGGCGGCCGCGTGGCCGGCGGGCTGTACGGCGCGGCGCCGGCACTCGGGCATCTCGACGGCAACGGCAACCTGCCGGTCGCGGTCGATTTCCGCCAGTTGTATGCGACCGTGCTCGGGCCGTGGTGGGGGCTCGATGCAACGCACGTACTGCAGCAACGCTTCGATACGCTGCCGCTGCTGAAGGTGTGACGCTTGGGAGGGGGACGGCGCGGTTCAGCGGCGGCGCGCAGCGCGCCACGCGATCCACAGCTTGCGGATCGGTGTCAGCGCGATGCGCTGGTGCAGCACCTGGTAGCCGTCGCGCTCGATTTCGTCGAGCAGTGCACCGGCCAGTGCGATCTGCGCGCGCAGCGTGCGTTGCGCGCGGCGTTCGGATGCGGGGAGCGCTGCGTCGGCGGCGGCCAGCGCTTCGCGCGCGCGGCCCGTCTGAAACTGCAGCAGCTCGGTGAAGGCCGGACTGTAGCGGCGGTTCAGCAGGTCGGCAGCGGTCACGTTGTAGCGCTGCAGTTCGTCGATTGGCAGATAGATGCGGCCGTGGCGCGCATCGTTGCCGAGTTCCTGCACGAATTGCGCGAGCATCAGCGCGCGGCCGGCATCCGCGGCCCACGGTTGCGGGGCGGCCTGATTCGCGGCGCTTGCGCGGGCGACCAGCGACGCGAAGGTGCCGCCGACCTGCGCGATGTAGCGCTCCAGGTTCGCGAAATCCAGATAGCGCGCCTGTTCGAGATCCATCCCGTAACCGTTGACGAGCGTGCGCAGCGCATCGGATTCGGCCCCGATCGCCGGGTGGTGTTGCGCGAGCGCCTTCGTGACCGGATGCGACGGTTCGCCGGCGGCGAGCGCCGCGAGTTCCTTGTGCCACCATGCGAGCTTCGTGTGTCCGACGGTCGGATCGCTGGTTTCCTTGACGGTTTCCTCGAGTTCGCGGCGCAGCGCGAACAGGGCCGTCAGGCGCGGTTCGGCGGCGAGCGACGCCTGGCGCAGCGCGTAGTAGACGCTGGAGCCCGCGGGGGCGGCCTTTTGCTGACAGTAGTCGTCGAAGTTCACGGGTGGGATCGTGGCGGAGGCGGATTCGGGGACGCGCGCCGGCGCATGGCCGGCACTCGAGCGCGGCATTCTAGCACCGCTCTTCGACGGGCGCCGGTAGGGCGAGACAATGCTGCACAGATCGGGTAGAATCTCGCGCTCGCCTGATCGGGCGTGCCGGTTTTCGTGCCGATACGAAGCCCCGGCAAGTCCCGGGCGCGTGGAGAACGCATCTTGCGTGCCATGCGCTGAGGCGGCGGATATTCGCGTGAGTGGCGAAATTGGTAGACGCACCAGGTTTAGGTCCTGACGCCCGCAAGGGTGTGCCGGTTCGAGTCCGGCCTCACGCACCACGAAGTCGAACGTGCCCCGCTAAGGGCCGTTCCGAGAAAGCGCTGCCGGTCGGCTGACCGGCAGCGCTTTTTTGTTGGTGCGGCGCCGCATGGAGCGCATACGCTTTCGCAGGCACGGAAAACCGGCTGCGCATATCATGAGCAACGCCATTCATTCACGTGGGTTGTCCAACCGGGGACCATCGATGCCCAACGCAGCACGCATGCTGATTTCCGTTCTTCCCCTGACGCTGGCAATACCGGCGTTTGCTGCCACGCCTGCCGACAACGTCGCATGGAGCGCACGGCCCGTGCAGGCGATCGCGCCGTCCCCGGAGTGCATGGCCTACTCGGGGCGGCCCATCTCGAGCGGTGAGCCGACGACGACGGAAGCCGTCCTGAAATCGGTCGGCACGGTGCTGGTGGGTTCCGCGCTGAGCGCCATCCACGGCTATCAGGGGCCGATCGCGAATCCGTGCGCGCACGCGGGCCTGTGAACGGTTCCAGGCCGAACGGAGAGGCTTGCTGCCCGTCGCAGATACCCGCCTGCACCTGATGAAAGAAAGCGCCGCGCGTCCACCGACCGCGGCGCTTTGTCGTTTCGAGCGTGCCTAGTCCCAGAAACTCCGCACCGCGACCGCCACGATCACCGGCACCGAGAACACCAGCGGAATCGCGAAATACTGCGCTTCGCGATCGACGATCCAGCTATAGATCAACCACGCCGCGCCGATCGCGAACGTGATGAGGCCGACCAGCACGGCGGCGATATTCAGTGCGAGCTTCGACGGCTGGCGGCGCGGTTTGTCGTTGGTGTCGGGATCGCGCGAAGACGAATTCATCTGAAGAGGGGGCCGGACCTGGCAGGTGTAAAGACACAGGAAACCCTATCCGTACCGATCGCGCAAGGCCCGGCCCCGCATCGTTGGTGAGCGCGCGTTACAACCCGAACGACACGGCAAGTTCGTCGAGCAGTTCGCGCTGGAACATGACGAACCGCTCGCCCGGCTGCTGCGCGATCGCGAGATCGAGCATCGGATCGGCGACATCGGTGCGGATGCCGGCCAGCTCCTCGACGATCGCGAGTCCGCAGAACGGCACGTACGCCTCCGAATAGCCGCCCTCGTGGACGATCACGAGCCGTCCGCCGCAGTGGCGCTGCGCCGCCTCCTTCACCGAGCGCGTCATGTACCGGTAACTTTCTGTATGCAATTGCATGCGCGCGAGCGGATCGACCGCGTTCGCATCGAGGCCGCTCGCGACGACGATCAGCTCCGGCCGGAACCGCTCCAGCGCCGGCAGCACGATCCGCTCGAACGCATGGCGATACGCGTCGTCGCCGCTACCCGCGAGCAACGGCACGTTCAGGTTCGCGCCGACGCCCGCGCCTGCGCCGCGCTCGTCGCCGCCGCTGTAGCCGGGCGGAAAGCAGCGGTCCTGATGCAGCGAGATCGTCAGCGTGTCCGGATCGTCATAGTAGATCGACTGCGTGCCGTTGCCGTGATGCACGTCCCAGTCGATCACCGCGACGCGGTCGATGCCATGCTTCGCGCGTGCGGCCTCGATCGCGATCGGGATGTTCGCGAGCAGGCAGAAGCCCATCGGACGGTCGCGCAGGCAGTGATGGCCGGGCGGCCGCGACAGCGAGAACGCGTTGGCCGCACGCTCGGCGACGACGGTGTCGACCGCCGCGATCGCGAGACCCGCCGACAGTGCGGCGATCTCGTAGCTACCCTTGCCGAACGGCGCGAGATCGCCGAGGTCGCCGCCGTTCGCATCGCTGAGCGCGCGGAACGCGTCGAGATAGCTTGCCGGATGGATGCGCAACAGATCGCCGGTGGTGGCCGGCGCGGCACCGCGCATGTCGAGGTGGTCGGCCAGGCCCGAAGCCTGCACGAGCGACAGGAGGCGTCGCTTCGAATCGGGCGATTCCGCGTAGCCGGCGCTCGACGGCGGCTGGACCCAGCCGCCGACCGGGAAGAACAGCGCGTGCGTGCCGCCGGTGTGCCAGAAGGTGCGTTCGTCGGTGAAGAAGGCAGTGCGATTCATGGATGGTTTTGACCTGTCACGGTTGGGAGGAAGCGGAAGTCACGGAAGTCCGCGCGCGCCGATCGATATGGCGCAGCGCGGCAAACGACGCGATCGCGACGGCCGTCGCGGCCGCGAACAGCACGTGCATCGTGCCGCCCGCGTCGAGCAGAAGGCCGGCGAGGAGCGGGCCGGCCGCGAGGCCTGCGCCGATCACAAAATTGAGCGTCGCGACGAGCCGCCCGGACGTATCGATCTGCGCGACAGTCGCGAGAATGAACGGCAGTACGAATGTCCACGCAAACTTGAACGCGAAGATCGCGGCGCTGTAGCCGCCCGCATGCGGCAGCGCGGCGAGTGCGATGAGCGACGCCGCGAGCAGCGCGTAACCGGCGGCGAGCATCGTGCGCCGCGCAAGCCGGCCGCCCGCGCACGATGCGAGCGCCGCGCCGGCAATCCCCATCACGCTCGCGATCGCGAGCACGTTGCCGATCGACCGCGGGTCGAGTCCGGCCTCCGCCGCCGCGCGGCTCGCGAACGTCCACACGCTGCCGATCGCGAGATAGAAGCTCAGTACCGCACCGATCGCGAGCACGACGAAGCGCCGTGACGCATCCGTCGACGCGCCGCGCGCGGCCCGGCCCGACGCGGTCCGCGCACCGAGCGTCGCCGGAAAGCCGCGCGACAGCGGTGCGGCAAGCAGCGCGAGCGCGGCCAGCGCGACGTACAGCGCGCGCAGCCCGAACGCGGCGAACACGTGTGGCAGCACGAACAGGCCGATCGCGCCGGCGATCAACTGGCCGACGACCCACAGCCCGTACACGCGATCGCTGTTCTCGCTCGTGGCCGCGCTGGTCATGCAAAGCACCATCAGCGAGCCGCCGCCGAGCGCGGTGACGGCTCGCAGCGCGAGCAGCGCGACGAAGCCGGGCATCCACAACGCGGTCAGGAGATTGCCCGCGCCGAACAGCGCGATCGCGCACGCAGCGACGCGGCGCGCATCGACGCGGCCGAGCCACAGGTACGACGGCAGGGTCGCGAGGCTGAACGTGCCGAGTTCGACGAAAAAGTAGGTGCCGATCTGCGACGCGGACAGCCCGAGCTGCGTCGCGAGCTGACCGGCGACGGCCGGCGCGACGAGCAGCAGCAGCGGCGTGATGGCCGCGAACACGACGAGTGCGACGAGCGTCGAGCGCGCGAAAGGGGACGCGCGGCCGTCGGACGGCAGCGCGGCATCGGAGCAAAGGGTTTTCATGGCGGGATCTCGCTGGACGGAATCAGAACAGGTGATACATGCCGACCATCGCGCCGAACTGCGATGCGCCGGCGAGCGGTGTCGGGTCGTATTCGTAGACGGTCTGCGAACTCTGGCCGCTGTTGCGCGCATAACCGAGGTTCACGTAGGCGACGGTGCGTTTCGACAGCGCGTAGGTGGTGCTCGCGATGAACAGCGTCGGGTGGCCGATCGCCGGCGTGTGCGAATCGGTGTGATAGACGCCCGCGTTCAGCCCGATTCCACCCGACGTCAGATAACGGGCGCCGCCCCAGACGATCGTGCGCGCCGCATCGAGGTCGCCAGTCAGGCGTTCGATGCCCGCGTAGAGCGTGAGCGGCAGCGTCGCGAACGCGTAACGCGCGGCGAGCGTGCCGAGTTCGCGGCGGCGCGCGGAGGCGTCGTCCGCGGCCGACGCGTCGCCGTGCGCCTGATGCAGCACCGCGCTGATCGACAGCCCGTTGCTGGCGTACTGACCGCCGAGCTCGAGCACGCGTCCTGCGCGCGTATTGCCCGCGACGCCGGCGGTGGCGACGAGGGCCTCGACATCGAAGCCGGCGAACGTCGGAGACTGGTACTTGATCGAGTGGTCGATGAAGTTCGCCGTCATCGGCACGAGCACGCCCTGGCCGCTGTACGACGCGTACCACAGCGGGTCGTAGAACAGCGTCTTGTCGAACAGCACGCTGAACTGCCGGCCGAGCGTCACGGTGCCGACGGGCCCCGCGATGCCGACGTACGCGCCGCGGAAGAACGCGTAGCCCGGCACGGTCGAGGTGCCGTCGTTGATGTTGAGGCCCTGTTCGAGCTTGAACAGGGCGCGCCAGCCGCCGCCGAGATCCTCGGTGCCCTTCAGCCCGACCTGCGACGGCAGGATGCCGTAGTTCTGCAACTGCACGGCCGCGTGCCGTCCGTCGGCATGCGTCAGGTACTGCACGCCGGCGTCGAGCGCGCCATACAGCGTGAGGGTCGATTGCGCGTGCGCGGCAAGGCTGCACGCGGCGAGCGCCGCGGCGGTCGCCGTGCGGATGAAGCGGGATGTCATCACGTGGGGTTCTCCATACCTTCCTGCATCGTTTGTTGTTGGCGTTGTCGCGACGCAGTGTCGGCAGCGGGAAAACCGCTGAACAGTCGTGCAGATGAACGGTGTGGAAAACCCGCGGTGCACGGGGTGGACGTGCCGCGACACCGCGACGCGGCGTGCTGCGCAGCAGCAACGGGCGGCGCACCGTTCAAATGGATGGGGTTGCGGCATGTTCCGGCGACGGAGCCCGTCAAAAATGCCGGTCGCTATAATCGGCCGGTCTGCGTTGCGTGCATCAGCGGCCCGATCGGGCAGGGGAGCGGAAGGTGAGGATCACCACGGATATCGGACAGGATCGCGATGCGCTGCGCGACGTGCCGGCCGCGATCGTGCTCGACGAATCCGCATGGCCGCCGCTGCCGTCCCGCCGCGCCGATTTCGACGGCGTGACGCGCGGCGACGCGGCGCGACGCGAACTCGGCCTGATGCTGCTCGACCTGTATGCGGTCGCCGCGCAGTCGAGCATCGGCGAATTCGAGTGCCGCTTCTTTTCGCTGCTGCAGGGGCTCATCCCGTTCGACGCCGCGTGGACCGGCGTCGCGACGCACACGCCGACCGGCCCCGTGATGCACAACAGTTTCCTGTACCGTCTTCCGCACGCGTTCTTCAGCGACTGGAAACGCGTGCGCGATTGCGATCCGCTCGCGCAACGCACGCTGCTCGGCGCGCACGGTCGCGCGGTGCGTCTGTCGGTCGTCGAGCCCGGGTTCGACGCGCGGTTTCGCGACTGGTGCGTGAAGTACGGGCTGGCGCAACTGATGTGCGTGTGTACGCTCGATCGCCGCTTCGGGCTGACGACGTTCATGTCGATCTATCGCCAGGGCCTGAATCGTCCGTTCAGCGACGACGAAGCGAGTCGCTTCGAGGAAGTGATTCCGCATCTGGCGGCCGCGCTGACGATCAATCGCGCGGCGCAGCTCACGCGCGAGCGTGCCGATGCGGTGGCGCCGGCGGCGCGCGCGCTGTGCGACAACTTCGGCGTGCTGCATCACGCTGATCACGGCTTCGACGACGTGCTGCGGACTGAATGGCCGGCGTGGACGGGCCCGCGCGTGCCGGAGCCGCTGGTCGCGCATGTGCGCCGCCAATCGGGCCAGCCGTACATCGGCGACGCGCTGCGCATCCAGTGCGTGCCCATCGCGGGACTGTTCCAGATCGAGGCGCGGCCGCGCTCGCTGCTCGACAGGCTGAGCCCGCGCGAGCTCGCGGCGATTCGCTATTACGGCGCCGGCCGTTCGCACAAGGAGGTCGCGCAGCAGATGGCGATTTCGCCGACGACGGTGCGTCACTATCTGCGCTGCGCGTACCGCAAGCTCGGCATGCACGACAAGAGCCAGATCGCCGGCGTGCTCGGCGCGACGGGCGGCACGACCGACGATGAGCCTGTGGAGGCGGTCATCGCACCGCGCTGAACCGCTCATGCGAACAGGGCCGCGCGGATGCTTGCGTAAATAGTTGTATCCGCAACCATTGGGCGCTATGCTCGTCCGCTCCGGGTAGACGGATTTTCATCATGAACGACACGAATTCAGGGTCGGTGCGCGCTGCGGTGGTCGGGGTCGGCGCGATCGGCGGGTTGCTCGCGGCAGCACTGTCGCGGGCCGGCATGACGGTGAGCGCATTCGCGCGCGGCGCGACGCTCGATGCACTGAACACGCACGGCGTGCGCGTGATCGACGAGGCGGGGACCGAGTCGTCGGTCCCGGTGTGCGCGAGCGACGACGCGTCCGCGCTCGGCGTGCAGGACTACGTGGTGATCGCGCTGAAAGCGCAGGCGTTGCCGGCGCTGGCCGCGCGCGTTGCGCCGCTGGTCGGGCCCGGCACGGTGATTGTCGCCGCGATGAACGGGTTGCCGTGGTGGTTCACGCACGGGTTAGCGGGCCCGCTCGACGGCGTGCCGCTCGATGCGGTCGACCCGGCCGGGGCGGTCTCGGCAGCGCTGCCGCCCTCGCAGGCGATCGGCTGCGTCGTGCATCTGTCGTCCAGCACCGACGCGCCGGGTATCGTGCGCCGCGGCCGTGGCAACCGTCTGATCGTCGGCTCGCCCGATCCGCGGCTCGATGCGGCGACCGCGCGATTCGCGGCGGCGCTCGCCGCGGGCGGTTTCGACGTCGAGTCGACCCCGGCGATCCGCACCGAGATCTGGGCAAAACTGTGGGGCAACATGAACATGAACCCGTTGAGCGCGCTGACGGGTTCGACCGCCTCGCAACTGCTCGACGATCCGTTCACGCAGGAACTCGCGTTGCGGATGATGGAGGAGGCGGCCGCGATCGGCGCGAAGCTTGGTCTCGATACGAGAATGAGCGGGCCGGAGCGGATTGCCGTCACGCGCAAGCTCGGCGCGTTCAAGACGTCGATGCTGCAGGATTTCGAGGCCGGGCGAGCACTGGAGATCGGACCGATCCTCGGCGTGTTTCCGGAACTGGGACGCAAGCTCGACGTGCCAACGCCGTATTGCGACGCGGTGCTGGGATTGCTGCGTCAGCGTGCGGCGAACAGTGGGCTATAGCGGAGGGGGATCGCGGCGCCTGCCCGGTACGCGGAGAAGGCTGCGAGGCGCCGGGTAGGCGTCCGGTAGCCGCGGCAGGGGAAGCCGGGCACGCCGCCCGTGCGCCTGCGCGACTGGAAGGCCCGCAGGATTCATCTGAAATAACGCGGCGGGCGCTGGGGTCCGCTTGAGGCGCGTGCGGGGCCGCTTAGGCGATCCCGGTGCATGTCGCACCTTCGCCACGCGAGTGCGGTACCGATTGCCCCCGTATTGCGACTCAGTCGTCGCGTTCGACCGCGTTCGCGACGACCTTGTCGAGCAGTCGCTCGAACGTCTGGCGCTCGCTATCGGACAGGCACGCGAGCAAGCCGTCATTCCACTTGCGCACGATCGGCATGATCTTGCGATGCAGCGCACGGCCGTCGGCGGTCAGCGCGATCAGCACGATCCGGCCGTCTTCCTTGCTCGCGCTGCGCTGGAGCAGCCCCTGGCGCAGCAGCGCTTCCGCCGCGCGGCTCGCCTGGCTTTTGTCGAGATTGGTATGGCGGGCGAGATCCATGATCGAAAACGGACCAAAGGCGCCGACGGCGGCGATCACCCGCGCCTCGGGAAGCGAGATGTCCAGCTTGTGCCGGTAGACCTCGGCGATCCCGCGGTCGGATCGCTTCGTGAGCGCATGGAGGCGATAGGTCAGAAACTGATCGAGCCCGGCTTGGCGGCCTTTCATGTCGAATCCTGAAGAAAAAGGGCGGGCCCGATTGTTCCTGTATCGCGCGCTCGGGTCAACGGTCAGTGTGCGCCGTACTTCAGCCGTGTCAACTGTTCGGCTTCGTTCGCGAGCAGGTTCGCCGCGTCGCGGATCGCGACGTCGAGCGTGATCGGGCCGGGCGCGGGCGAGAAGCAGCCGGAAAAGTGCTCGGACAGGCGCGGCAGCGCGGCCGGGTCGACCGCGCCCGACAGGAGCGACGCGGGCACGCCCGCGGCCCGCGCATGACGGCAGGCGATGAACGGTGCCTTGCCGTGCAGCGTCTGCACGTCGGAGCGGCCTTCGCCGGTAATCAGCCAGTCGGCGCCGGCGAGCGCGGCATCGAGCCCAATTTGCCGTGCGACCACTTCCGCGCCGGCTTCGAACCGTGCGCCCAGCATGTGCAGCGCGAATCCGAGGCCGCCCGCCGCGCCGGCGCCTGGCAGGTCGCGGGCGCGCCGGTCGAGCGCGGTCTCGAGCAGGTCGGCGAAATGGCCGAGCGCGGTGTCGAGGGTCGCAACCTGCTCGGACGTCACGCCCTTTTGCGGACCGAACACCGCGGTCGCGCCGTGCGCGCCCGTCAGCGGGTTGTCGACGTCGGACATGCCGATGAACTCTGCTTCCTTCAGGCGTGGGTCGAGCCCCGACGCGTCGATCCGCGCGATATCGGCGAGCCGCGCCGGGACCGGTTCGACCGGCTGGCCCGCCGCATCGAAGCATTGCAGGCCGAGGCCCGCGAGCAATCCCGCGCCCGCGTCGTTGGTGCTGCTGCCGCCGAGCGCGACGAAGAAGCGGCGCACGCCCTCGTCGAGCAGCATGCGGATCGCTTCGCCCATGCCGCGCGTGCTGCGCGCGTCAACGGGCACGCTCATGCCGACCGCGTCGGTGATCCCGACGACCTCGGCCGTCTCGACGATCGCGGTGTGCGCGTCGATCACGCCGACGGCCGCGTCGCGTGCCGCGAGCGACGCGCCGGCCACCCGCAGCGCGCGCCGCGTGCCGCCGCCCGCCAGCATCGCGTCGAGCGTGCCTTCGCCGCCGTCGGCCATCGGGCAGCAGCGCACGATCGCGTCGGGACGGGCACGGCGGATGCCGGTGGCGATCGCGTCCGCGACCTGCTCGGCGGAAAGCGAGCCTTTGAACGAATCGGGCGCGATGACGACGACAGGCGCGGACGGGTGTTGCGGCATGGTGTCTCCGGAAGGCATGTTTGATGTGAAGAATGGCGGCCGCGACCGCGGCGCATGCTCAATCGGAGCTTACAGGATGGCGGCCCGGCGGTGGATACGCCGTTCGGCATAGCGGCGATCCGCGCGCATTGCCGTCGACGGAAGCGGACGGCGCGACCGGTCTGCATCGTTGTCGTGCCGTTCTGGCGGTACGAGGAAAATTGTTTGCTAGAATAGTCGATTCTTCCGGCCAAAGCCGTGCTCCGAGCCGCTTGCGCTAGCCATCCGGCGCGTGCAGGGATGGCGTGGCGCTCCGGCGCGGCGTGTGCATGCGATGCACCTCACGCCGCAGGCAGGCACGGCAAGGAAAACCCGATTCGCTCGAATAATTTTAGGACGATTGAAGCCATGGCTAACGTTGTTGAGAACCTCGGCAAGCTTGAACGCCGCGTGACGATTTCCCTGCCGAAGGACACCGTGCAGAAGGAAATCGACGCCCGTATCCAGAAACTCGCGAAGAACGTTCGCATGCCGGGTTTCCGCCCGGGCAAGGTGCCGCTCAAGATGGTCGCACAGCAGTACTCGGGCCAGGTCGAGGCGGAAGTGCTGAGCGACAAGATCGGCCAGGAATTCTTCACGATCAGCCGTGCGGAAAACCTGCGCGTGGCCGGCCAGCCGAGCTTCGAGCCGAAGCAGGAGCAGGCTGAGGATGCATACGCGTTCGACGCGACGTTCGAGGTTTACCCGGAAGTGAAGATCGGCGATCTGGCGACGGCTGAAGTCGAACGCTCGACGACGTCGATCGGCGACGCCGAAATCGACCGCACGCTGGATATCCTGCGCAAGCAGCGCGTGCACTTCCACGCTCGCGGCGAAGCCGGCGAGCACGGTGACGGCGGTGCGGACACCGCAGCGAAGAACGGCGACCGCGTGACGGTCGACTTCGTCGGCAAGATCGACGACGTCGCGTTCCAGGGCGGCACGGCCGAAGACTTCCCGTTCGTGCTCGGCGAAGGCCGCATGCTGCCGGAATTCGAAACGGCGGCGCTGGGCCTGAAGGTCGGCGAACAGCGTACGTTCGATCTGAAGTTCCCGGACGACTACCACGGCAAGGACGTGGCGGGCAAGACGGCGCAATTCACGGTCACGATGAAGAAGATCGAGTGGCCGCACATGCCGGAAATCGACGGCGAATTCGCGAAGTCGCTCGGCATCGAAGACGGCGACCTGACGAAGATGCGCGCCGAAATCAAGGAAAACCTCGAGCGCGAAGCGAAGCGTCGCACGCAAGCCATCGTCAAGAACCAGGTGATGGACGCGCTGCTGAAGATTTCCGAACTCGACGTGCCGAAGGCGCTTATCGAGCAGGACCAGCAACGCCTCGTCGAAATGGCTCGCCAGGATCTGGCGCAGCGCGGCGTGCCGAACGCGAAGGACGCACCGATCCCGGCCGAGATGTTCGCCGAGCAGGCAGAGCGTCGCGTGAAGCTGGGCCTCGTGCTGGCCGAGCTCGTGAAGTCGAACGGCCTCGAAGCGAAGCCGGAGCAGATCCGCGCGGAAGTCGACGAGTTCGCGAAGAGCTACGAAGACCCGAAGGAAGTGGTCCGCTGGTATTATTCGAACCAGCAGCGCCTCGCCGAGATGGAAGCGTTCGTCGTTGAAAGCAACGTCGTCGACTTCGTGCTGGGCAAGGCAAAGGTGACGGACAAGGAAGTGAGCTTCGAGGCACTCGCGAGCGCATCGGCGCAAGCGTAAGTGTCGCTCTAGCGGCGTGCCGGCTGTCGGAGCGACGGCCCGCACGCCGTTTCTACGTCAAGCGCACGGTTGCCATTAATATGGCGATTGAGCGGGCGGCTTCCCTCCGTTCAATTTTCCATTCGAACAAGGCTTATTGAATGATCACTCGCGCTGAATTGCTGGACATGCTTGCGTCGAACGCGCCGCAGGGTTTCGAGGCGCAAGCGCTGGGGCTGGTGCCGATCGTCGTCGAAACGAGCGGCCGCGGCGAGCGTTCGTACGATATCTATTCGCGTCTCCTGAAGGAGCGCCTGGTGTTCATGGTCGGCGAAGTGAACGACCAGACCGCCAACCTCGTGGTCGCGCAATTGTTGTTCCTCGAGAGCGAGAATCCCGACAAGGACATCAGCCTCTACATCAACAGCCCGGGCGGCTCGGTATCGGCCGGCATGGCGATCTACGACACGATGCAGTTCATCAAGCCGGATGTGTCGACCCTCTGCATGGGCCTCGCGGCCAGCATGGGCGCGTTCCTGCTCGCGTCGGGCGCGAAGGGCAAGCGTTTCGCGCTGCCGAACTCGCGCGTGATGATTCACCAGCCGCTCGGCGGCGCGCGAGGCCAGGCGTCCGACATCGAGATCCAGGCACGCGAAATCCTCTACCTGAAGGAGCGGCTGAATAACCTGCTCGCGCAGCATACGGGCCAGGACGTCGAGCGCATCGCCCGCGACACCGACCGTGATAACTTCATGTCGAGCGAAGATGCGAAGGCGTACGGGCTGATCGATCAGGTGCTGCTGAAGCGCCCGTGAGCTTAAGTAGGGTGCCGCCCCGATTCGGTCGGTGCCCCCGCAATGTCCCGAGTGCCCTGAGCATCTGCGGCAAGCGCATCCAGCCGGCTCCGGTCGCGCCCTAGGCGCGGCGTCCGGAGCATTCGGCGTATCATGTCATTTACCTGTCCGGAGGCTCTACATTCATGGCGGACAAAAAAGGTTCGAACAGCGAGAAGCTGTTGTATTGTTCGTTTTGCGGCAAGAGCCAGCATGAGGTGAAGAAACTCATCGCGGGCCCGTCGGTATTCATCTGCGATGAATGCATCGACCTCTGCAACGAGATCATTCGCGACGAGGCGGCTGCCGCCGGCGTCGAGGCCAGCCTGTCCCGGTCGGATCTGCCGAGCCCGCAGGAAATTCGCGACATCCTCGATCAGTACGTGATCGGCCAGGAGCGCGCGAAGAAGATCCTCGCGGTGGCCGTCTACAACCACTACAAGCGCCTGAAGCACCTCGACAAGAAGGACGATGTCGAGCTGTCGAAGAGCAACATCCTGCTGATCGGCCCGACGGGCTCCGGCAAGACGCTGCTCGCGCAGACGCTCGCGCGGTTGCTGAACGTGCCGTTCGTGATCGCCGATGCGACGACGCTGACCGAAGCCGGCTACGTCGGCGAGGACGTCGAGAACATCATCCAGAAGCTGTTGCAGAACTGCAACTACGAGGTCGACAAGGCCCAGCGCGGGATCGTCTACATCGACGAAATCGACAAGATCAGCCGCAAGTCGGACAACCCGTCGATCACGCGCGACGTGTCGGGCGAGGGCGTCCAGCAGGCACTGCTGAAGCTCGTCGAGGGCACGATGGCGTCGGTGCCGCCGCAGGGCGGCCGCAAGCACCCGAACCAGGATTTCATCCAGGTCGACACGACCAACATCCTGTTCATTTGCGGCGGCGCGTTCGACGGGCTCGAGAAGGTGATCACCGATCGCACCGAGAAAACCGGCATCGGCTTCGGCGCGACGGTCAAGAGCAAGCAGGAACGCGACGCGGGCGAAGTGCTGCGCGAAACGGAACCGGAAGACCTGATCAAATTCGGTCTGATCCCCGAACTGATCGGCCGTCTGCCGGTGGTCGCGACGCTCGGCAAGCTCGACGAAGCCGCGCTGATGAAGATCCTCGTCGAGCCGAAGAATGCGCTCGTCAAGCAGTATCACAAGCTGTTCGCGATGGAGCGCGTCGAGCTGGAAATCCGGCCGGGCGCGCTGCAGGCAGTCGCACGCAAGGCGATCCGCCGCAAGACGGGCGCGCGCGGTTTGCGTTCGATCATCGAACAGGCATTGCTCGACGTGATGTATGAACTGCCGGCGATGAAAGGGGTCAGCAAGGTCATCATCGACGAGAACGTCATCGATGGCGACGGCAAGCCCCTGCTGATCTATGAGGACACGCCGAAGGTGGCGGGTTCGAACTGACCGGCTTGCCGACGATGTTCTGCGAAAAAGGCCGTTCATGAGACCGTGGGCGGCTTTTTTTCGTTTATCTTGTGGGTAACTCTGACTCGACACGCGGTGGTTACTTTCTTACCGAATATTTCCCGCACTTGAAGGCTTGCAATTCGTTGTGGCGGCCTCAATTACCGAACAATTGATTCCACTCATGGGGAAATGAAATGTCAGGCACCCAACTTCTCCCGCCGGAACGCATTACGCTCCCGCTGCTGCCGCTGCGGGATGTCGTCGTTTTCCCGCACATGGTGATTCCGCTCTTCGTGGGCCGGCCGAAATCGATCAAGGCCCTCGAAGCAGCGATGGAAGGCGGCAAGCACATCATGCTCGTCGCCCAGAAGACCGCGGCCAAGGACGAACCGACCGAAAAGGACATGTACGAGGTCGGTTGTATCGCCAACATCCTGCAGATGCTGAAGCTGCCGGACGGCACCGTGAAGGTGCTCGTCGAGGGCCTGCAGCGTGCGAAGGCGTTGTCGATCGAAGAGCAGGAGACGCAGTTCTCCTGTGAAGTCATGCCGCTCGAGCCCGATCACGCCGACAGCGCGGAAACGGAAGCGCTGCGTCGCGCGATCGTGTCGCAGTTCGACCAGTACGTGAAGCTGAACAAGAAGATCCCGCCGGAAATTCTCACGTCGCTGTCGGGCATCGATGAAGCAGGCCGCCTCGCGGACATGATCGCCGAGCGTCTGCCGCTGAAGCTCGACCAGAAGCAGCACATCCTCGAGATGTTCCCGGTCATCGAGCGCCTCGAGCACCTGCTCGCGCAGCTCGAAGCCGAGATCGACATCCTGCAGGTCGAAAAGCGCATCCGCGGGCGCGTGAAGCGCCAGATGGAAAAGAGCCAGCGCGAGTACTACCTGAACGAACAGGTCAAGGCGATCCAGAAGGAACTGGGCGAAGGCGAAGAGGGTGCGGACCTCGAGGAACTCGAGAAGCGCATCAACGCCGCGCGCATGCCGAAGGAAGCGAAGAAGAAGGCCGATGCCGAGCTCAAGAAGCTGAAGCTGATGTCGCCGATGTCGGCGGAAGCGACCGTCGTGCGCAACTACATCGACACGCTGATCGGCCTGCCGTGGCGCAAGAAGAGCAAGGTCAACAACGACCTGTCGAACGCCGAGCAGGTGCTCGACGAGGATCACTTCGGCCTCGAGAAGGTGAAGGAACGCATCCTCGAGTATCTCGCGGTGCAGCAGCGCGTCGACAAGGTGAAGGCGCCGATCCTGTGCCTCGTCGGGCCTCCGGGCGTCGGCAAGACCTCGCTCGGCCAGTCGATCGCTCGCGCGACGAACCGCAAGTTCGTCCGGATGGCGCTCGGCGGCGTGCGTGACGAAGCCGAGATTCGCGGCCACCGCCGCACGTACATCGGCTCGATGCCGGGCAAGATCCTGCAGAGCCTGGCGAAAGTCGGCGTGCGCAATCCGCTCTTCCTGCTCGACGAAGTCGACAAGATGGGCATGGATTTCCGCGGCGATCCGTCGTCGGCGCTGCTCGAAGTGCTCGATCCGGAACAGAACCACACGTTCGCCGATCACTACATCGAAGTCGACTTCGACCTGTCGGACGTGATGTTCGTCGCGACGTCGAACTCGCTGAACATCCCGCCGCCGCTGCTCGACCGGATGGAAGTGATTCGTCTGTCGGGTTACACGGAAGACGAGAAGGTCAGCATCGCGCAGCGTTACCTGCTGCCGAAGCAGAAGAAGAACAACGGCCTGAAGGAAGGCGAGATCGAAGTCGCCGAGCAGGCGATCCGCGACATCATCCGCTACTACACGCGCGAAGCCGGTGTGCGTTCGCTCGAGCGGGAAGTGTCGAAGATCTGCCGCAAGGTCGTGAAGATGCTGTTGCTGAAGAAGGCATCGGGCGCGATCAAGGTCGATGGCGAGAACCTCGATACGTTCCTCGGCGTGCGCAAGTACGACTTCGGCCTCGCGGCGAAGGAGAACCAGGTCGGTCAGGTGACGGGCCTCGCGTGGACGGAAGTTGGCGGCGACCTGCTGACGATCGAAGCCGCGGTGATGCCGGGCAAGGGCAACGTGATCCGCACGGGTTCGCTCGGCGACGTGATGAAGGAGTCGGTCGAGGCTGCACGGTCGGTCGTGCGCTCGCGTTCGCGCCGTCTGGGCATCAAGGACGAAGCGTTCGAGAAGCAGGACATCCACATCCACGTGCCGGAAGGCGCGACGCCGAAGGACGGTCCGTCCGCCGGCGGTGCGATGACGACCGCGCTGGTGTCGGTGCTGACGGGGATCCCCGTGCGTGCCGATGTCGCGATGACGGGCGAGATCACGCTGCGTGGCGAAGTGCTGCCGATCGGCGGGCTGAAGGAAAAGCTGCTGGCTGCGCATCGCGGCGGCATCAAGCTCGTGCTGATCCCGGAAGAGAACGTGAAGGATCTCGCGGACATTCCGGACAACGTGAAGAACGCGATCGAGATCGTGCCGGTCCGCTGGATCGACAAGGTGCTCGAACTCGCGCTCGAGCGTACGCCGACCCCGCTGCCGCCGGAAGAAGAGGCGAAGGCTGCGGCACCGGTCGGCGAGGCGGCGACGGATGCCGGCTCGACGGAAGTCGTCAAGCACTGAAAACCTGAGCGCCGTCCCTGACGGTTGTTCACGAAACCCGCGGCGTGTCCGCGGGTTTTTTTATGTGTGTCGGCATCGTGTGTGTTGAGCAGGGGGCGTTAAAATTTTTTGCGCACGGGCTTGGCAAAATGATCTGGGATGAATTAAACTTGCAGGCTCGCTGGTTGTTGATGCCGAAACGCAGATCTCAGCCAGAACGAATCGGAAACGGGTGCTTAGCTCAGCTGGTAGAGCGGCGCCCTTACAAGGCGTAGGTCGGGGGTTCGAACCCCTCAGCACCCACCAGTTTCCTGATTCAGCCAGACCAAGGAGCGGTAGTTCAGTCGGTTAGAATACCGGCCTGTCACGCCGGGGGTCGCGGGTTCGAGTCCCGTCCGCTCCGCCAGAAAATGAAAAAGCCCGCCTCGTGCGGGCTTTTTCATTTGCGTCGTCGGTTGCGCCCGTTCGTTGCGCACCTGCTTTTTTCCCGTGCCACCGCGTATGTTGTAATATCGGACGTTTTGTCCAATTTTCCCGTCACGCATGCTCGATTTCTTCCGTAATCACCAGCGCCTGATGATGGCGCTCCTGCTCCTGATCGTGTTGCCGGGGCTGGGTTTCGTCGGGATCCAAGGTTTCCGCGGCTTCTTCGACGACAGCGCGAACGTCGCGGCGGTCAACGGGCACAAGATCACGCGGGTCGAATTCGACGGCGCGTTCCGCCAGCAGATCGACCAGGCGCGCCAGGCGCTCGGCGGGCAGTTCGACATCAAGGCGTTCGACACGCCCGAACATCGCAAGCAAGTGCTCGACGGCCTGATCCAGCAACGCGTGCTGGCCGACGAGACGCAGCGCCTGCACCTGACCGCATCCGACAACGCCGTGCGCGACGCACTGATGAGCGACCCGATGATCGCGTCGCTGAAGAAACCCGACGGTACGATCGACGTCCAGCGCTACGCGCAACTGTTGTCGTTCCAGGGGATGACGCCCGAGCAGTATCAGGAACGCGTGCGTTACAGCCTCGCGCTGCAGCAGATTCCGGCGAGCATCGTGGCGAGCGCATTCACGCCGAAGGGGCCGGCGCAACGGCTGTCGGAACTGGCGGCGCAGCAGCGCGAAGTGCAGGCGCTCGTGCTCAAGACGAGCGACTACGCGGCGAAGGTGCAGCCGACCGACGCGCAGCTCACGGCGTACTACGACGCGCACAAGCAAGGCTTCGCGACGCCGGAAACCGCGACGATCCAGTATCTCGTCTATTCGCCGGCAGCGGCCGCCGCGAGCGCGCAGCCGACCGATGCCGACATCAAGAAGTTCTATGACGACAACCCGACGCACTTCCGCTCGGAAGCGCAGGTGCGCGTGAGCCATATCTTCATCGCCGCGGCGAGCGACGCAAGCGCGGCCGACAAGGCGGCCGCGAAGGCGAAGGCCGAGCAGCTGCTGGCCGACGTGAAGGCGCATCCGGACCAGTTCGCGCAGATCGCGCAGAAGAGCTCGCAGGACGCGCCGTCGGCGGCGAAGGGCGGCGATCTGGGCTTCATCACGCGCGGCTCGACGGCGGGCGGCAAGGCGTTCGACGATGCCGCGTTCGCGCTCAAGCAGGGCGACGTGAGCGGTATCGTGCAATCGGACCTCGGTTTTCACATCCTGAAGGCGACGGAAGTGAAGCCGTCGGTGGTCAAGCCGTTCGCGGACGTGAAGGACCAGATCGCGGTCGACCTGAAGCAGCAATACGCGGCGAAGGCGTTTTCGGACAACGCGGAAGGTTTCACGTCGACCGTCTATGAAAAGGCGAAGACGCTGCAGCCGGCCGCCGACAAGTACAAGCTGACGATCCAGACGGCCACCGTCACGCCGACGCCGAATCCGCAACTGCCGGCGACGAGCCCGCTGAACAACCCGAAGTTCCTCGCCGCTGTGTTCGCGAACGACTCGGTGAAGAACCAGAACAACACGCAGGCGATCGATGTGGGCAACAACACGCTGATCTCGGCGCGCGTGACCGACTACAAGCCGGCTGCCGTGCCGGCGCTCGACGCGATCAAGGATGCGGTGCGTCAGAAGGTCATCGCCGAGCAGGCCGCGGAACTTGCGAAGAAGGACGGCGCGGCGAAGCTGGCCGAACTGCAGAAGTCGAAGTCGGCCGATGGCTTCACGGCCGGGCAGAAGGTGTCGCGCTCGCAGTCGCAGGGCCTGACGCCGGCGGCGCTGAGCGCCGTCTACAAGATCGATGCGAAGACGCTGCCGGCATACGTCGGTGTCGATCTTGGCGCGGACGGCTACGCGATCTATCGCGTGAATGCGGTGATTCCGGGCACGGCCGTCGATCCGCAGCAACTCGCGGCCGCGCAGCAGCAGATGGCGCAGGTCGAAGCGCAAAGCGAAGGCGAGGCGTATCTCGCCGCACTGCGCGACCGCTCGAAGGTGAAGCTCTACGGCACCACGCAGAGCCAGTCGCAGGACGGCGGCAGCTAAGCCGCGATCAAGCGACAACCCAGCGAAGCGCCGTTCACGGTTTCGCGTGCAGCAACAAAAAGCCCCGTTCGAAACGGGGCTTTTTGCTTTGCGGCGGTGGCGCGCCGCGAGGTCAACCGCGCGGCTTGCCGAGCAGCGGCTTCAGCGCCGGCCAGACGTTGTCGAGCAGGATCCCCTGCGCCTGTTGCGCGGGATGCATCTGGTCCGACTGGAACATTTCCGGCTTGTTCTCGATGCCGGCCAGCAGGAACGGCACGAGCGGTACGCCGAGTTCCTTCGACAGGCGCGTGTAGACCGCATGGAATTTCTGCGTGTAGTCGGGCCCGTAGTTGGGCGGCACGTACATGCCGACCAGCACGACCTTCGCGCGCGCTTGCCGCGCATCGGTGATGATGTCGCGCAGGTTCTGTTCGGTCGTCGCGAGCGGCACGCCGCGCAGCGCGTCGTTCGAGCCGAGCTCGACGACGACGATCGACGGCTTCAGCCGTTGCAGCACCGCAGGGAGTCGCGCACGGCCACCGCTCGTGGTGTCGCCGCTGACGCTTGCGTTCGCGACGCTATAATCGATCCGCTCGGTTGCGAGCCGTTGCCGCAGCAACGCAACCCAGCCGGTGTCGCGCGGCAACCCGTATTCGGCCGACAGGCTGTCGCCGAGCACGACGAGCGCGGGGTGGCCCGATGTCGGGGCCGCCGTCGTCGCAGCGAGTGCGGGCACGTTTGCTGCGAGCAGGGTACCCAGCAGCGCGGCGAGCGCCGCGCGTCTTTTCAAGCGGAATGTCGTGTCCATGTTCAAGATTACCGATCCGATCATCGAAGTCCATGACGTGTGCAAGCGGGTTGCTGACGCAACGGGCGAGCTGACGATCCTCGACGGCATCACGTTCGCCGTGCGGCCCGGCAGCAGCCTCGCGATCGTCGGCGCATCTGGGTCGGGCAAGTCGACGCTGCTCGGCCTGCTTGCGGGGTTGGACAGCGCGACGAGCGGGACGGTTCGCCTGCTCGGTCGCGCGCTCGACCAGCTCGACGAGGACGAGCGCGCCGCGCTGCGCAACGGCGCGGTCGGGTTCGTGTTCCAGTCGTTTCAGTTGATGCCGCACCTGACGGCACTCGAGAACGTGATGCTTCCGCTCGAACTGCAGGGCGGCATCAACGCGCGCGACGCGGCCGATCGGGCGCGCGCGTTGCTCGTGCAGGTCGGTCTCGGCGAGCGCACCGCGCATTATCCGAAGCTGCTGTCCGGTGGCGAGCAACAACGCGTCGCGCTTGCGCGCGCGTTCGTCACGCATCCCGCAATCCTGTTCGCCGACGAACCGACCGGCAGTCTCGATGCAGCCACGGGCCACGCCGTCATCGACCTGATGTTCGAACTGAACCGCACGCACGGCGCGACGCTCGTGCTCGTGACGCACGATGCCGAGCTCGCGCGGCGCTGCGCGACGACGGTCACCATCGACGCCGGCCGCATCGTCGCGCCGCACGCCGCATAGCGCGAGACCGAATTGCTTGTTGGCCGCACCGGCTGGATCGCCCGGTGCGGCCGGCATGCGTTCGACGTTGTCGCGTCAGCGCTTGAGTGCCGCACGCGCGCGCTCGATCAGCGCGGTCGTCGACGAATCGTGCTTCGCGGGATCGACCGATTCGGCCGACAGGTCGGCTTCGACGACCTTGCCGAGAATCTTGCCGAGCTCGACGCCCCACTGGTCGAACGGATTGATGTCCCACACCGTTGCCTGCACCAGCACCTTGTGCTCGTAGAGCGCGATCAGCGCGCCGAGCGTGCGCGGCGTCAGCGCATCCACCAGCAGCGTCGTCGTCGGGCGGTTGCCGGGGAACGTCAGGTGCGGCGCGAGCGCTTCCTTGCCGGGGCCGGCGACCTCGCGCGCTTCGTCGAGCGTGCGACCGAGCATCAGCGCTTCACTCTGCGCGAAGCAGTTCGCGAGCAGCTTCGGGTGATGGCTCGCGAGCGGATGCTCGGGCGTCAGCACGGCGATGAAGTCGATCGGCACGATCGTCGGGCCCTGGTGCAGCATCTGGAAAAACGCGTGCTGGCCGTTGGTGCCCGGCTCGCCCCACGTGACGGCCGACGTCGGGTAGTCGACGAACGTGCCGTCCAGGCGCGCGGACTTGCCGTTGCTTTCCATTTCGAGCTGCTGCAGGTACGACGGCAGGTAGTGCAGCGCTTCCGAATACGGCGCGACGAGATAGCTCTGCGAGCCGAAGAAGTTGCGGTACCAGATGCCGATCAGGCCGAGCAACACCGGCAGGTTGCGCTCGAGCGGCGCTTCGCGGAAATGGCGGTCCATGTCGTTCGCGCCGGCGAGCAGTTCGTCGAACTGCTCGGGCCCGATCGCGATCATGATCGACAGGCCGACCGCCGACCACAGCGAATAGCGGCCGCCGACCCAGTCCCACATTTCGAACACGTTGTCGGCGGAGATGCCGAACTTCACGACTTCGGCCGGGTTCGCCGACACGCCGACGAAGTGCTTCGCGAGCGCGTCTTCCGGGCAGCCGCGCGCGACGAACCAGTCGCGCAGCGAGCGTGCGTTCGTCATCGTCTCGAGTGTCGTGAAGGTCTTCGACACGATGATCGCGAGCGTTTCCTCAGGGTCGACCTGTTCGAGCACGCGCGCGAGATCGGCGCCGTCGACGTTCGACACGAAGTGGGTCGAAATGTCGGGCGTCGCGACATGGTGCAGCGCGTGCGTGACCATCTTCGGTCCGAGATCCGAGCCGCCGATGCCGATGTTGATCACGTGGCGGATGCGCTTGCCGGTGTAGCCGGTCCACGCGCCGCTGCGCACGGCGCGTGCGAAGGTCGCCATCTTCGCGCGCTCGGCGCTGACCTGCGCATGGAACGGCGCGTGCGGGTCGGTCGCGCGCAATGCCGTGTGCAGCGCGGCGCGGCCTTCGGTCGGGTTGACGATCTCGCCGGCGAACATCGCGTCGCGGCGCGCCTCGACGCCCGCTTCGCGGGCCAGCTGCACGAGCAGGCGCAACGTGTCGTCGTTGATGCGGTTCTTCGAGAAGTCGGCCGCAAGGCCGCCGCCGGGGATCGTGAAGCGTTCGGCACGGGTCGGCGCGCGGTCGTTTTCCGGCGCGAACCAGTCGCGCAGCCGCGCGTGGCGGATCTGTTCGAAGTGGGATTGAAGGGCAGTCCAGGCGGGGAGCGAATTCAGCGTCATGGCGGTTCGAGTGAAGCGTGAATCGGGAGGAATGCCGCGCCGGCGCATCGGGATCGGAATGCCGGCGGACGAGCGGGCCCGCCGTGCGGCGGGGCACCCAGTATAGCGGCGTTATATGTCGGCGCGCGCCGACGGGTAAAAAAGGCGATTGATCAGCGTGCGCACCATCGGCGCGAGTTCGCCCGCGGTGAGGCCGGCCGGACCCGTGCCGTTCGCGGTCAGTGTGTCGGCCGCGAGGCCGTGCAGGTATACGCCCGCAAGCGCGGCTTCGTACGGCGCGACGCGCTGCGCGAGCAACGCGCCGATCAGGCCGCCGAGCACGTCGCCGGTGCCGCCGGTGGCGAGCGCTGCATTGCCGGTCGGATTGATCGTCAGGCGGCCGTCGGGCGCCGCAATCACCGTGCCCGAACCCTTCAGCACGACGATGCTCGCGTAGCGCGCGGCCAGCGCCTGGGCCGCGGCCAACCGGTCGTGCTGCACCGTCGCGGTGTCGCTGCCGAGCAGCCGCGCTGCCTCGAGCGGATGCGGTGTCAGCACGCACGCGTTGCCCCGGGTGCCGCGGGCAACAACGGCGGCCGCGAGGTCGGCGTGCGTCGCGATGAGGTTCAGCGCGTCGGCGTCGAGCAGCGTCGCGGCGTCGTGCGCGAGTACGTCGCGCACGAGGGTGGCCGCGGCTTCGCGCGCGCCGAGGCCGCAGCCTGCAGCGATCGCGGACATCGCATCGAGGTCGAGGTTGTCCGCGGGATGCAGCATCAGTTCGGGAAACGGCGGGTCGTACGGCGGTGCGCCGGCGCCGAGAAAGCCCACATGCACCTTGCCGGCGCCCGCGAACAGCGCGGCACGCGCGGCGAGGATCGGCGCGCCGCACATGCCGGTGTCGCCGCCGAGCACCGCCAGGCTGCCGAACGTGCCCTTGTGCGAAGCGAACGCGCGGGCGGGCAGTGCGGCGGCGAACCGTGCCGGTGCGTTCAGCACGACGGCTGGCGCGGCGGGCGGTGCGACGTCGAGCGACGCGATGTCGATCTCGCCGGCGAGGTCGCGGCCGTCGCCGGTATACAGGCCGGGCTTCGCGCCGATGAAGGTGAGCGTATGCGTCGCGGTGACGGCAACGCCGGCGCCGACGATCCGGCCCGTGTCGCTGTCGAGCCCGCTCGGTACGTCGAGCGCGAGCACGCGGCCGCCGCTTCGGGCATGTGCGGCGATACGCGTGGCCTGGGCAGCGAACGGTCCGTCGAGTGCGCGAGCGAGGCCGATGCCGAACAAGCCGTCGACGACCCACGCGTAGTCGTCGAGCGAGGCGGGCGGCTCGGCCGACAGCGGCACGCCCGCCGCGCGCGCGAGGCCGAGCGCCCATTGCGCATCGTCCGGCTTGACCGGCACGGGCATCCAGGCCTGCGTCGCGACGCCGAGCTGCTGCAACTGCGCGGCGGCCACCAGCGCGTCGCCGCCGTTGTTGCCGGGGCCGACCGCGAACCAGACCGGGCGGTCGTCGCCGGCCACCCGTTCGGACAGCCAGCGCGCGGCGGCGGCGCCCGCGCGGCCCATCAGCGTGTGCGGCGGCAGTTCGGCGGTCGCGGCGGCCTCGGCCGCGCGCAGGTCGGCGACGCGCAGCAGCGCGAGCGGGGCGGGGTCGGGAAGCGGGCGGGGATTCGTCATCGCGGGGTCATGGCGGCAGGAGGACGCCGCCCCGGGACGGGCCCGTGGCGGTCAGGTCGCGAAGCGCGTGGCGCTCAGCGCGGCGAGCGTGTCGGCGGGCCACTGCTGCGTGTCGCCGCTCAGACAGTCGGTCACCACTTTAGCAGACCCGCACGCGAGGCCCCAACCGGCCGGGCCGTGCCCAAAATTGACGAACACGCGCGGATGCGGGGTCGGACCGACGACTGGCAGGCCGTCCGGCGACAGCAGTTGCGTGCCCTGCCACGACAGGGCGGCGGAAATCTTCGCGGCGCCCGGCACCCAGTCGTGGACGGCCTGGCCGAGCAGCGCGAGCGCGGCCTCGGACAGCGGCTCGGGGAGCGGCTTCGCGGTGTCGGCGAGGCTCTGCAGCACGGCGCCGCCGCCGATGCGCAGCCGCTGGTGGGTACGCGTGATGGAGATCCGCTTGATCGAATCGACGACGCTCAGGTGCGGCGCATGTTCTTCGTACGCGACGGGGGCGGTCAGCGTATGCGCGCGCACCGGATGCAGCGGCAGCCGCCAGCCGAGCCGCTCCAGCAGCGGCAGGCTGCCGGCGCCCGCGGCGACCACGATCGCGTCGGCCGACATCACGTCGACCTCGTGCGCCTTCGTCGCGTGCCGGCCGCCGGCCGGCGCGAGCTCGACCGCGGCCCGGCCGGAGTCGACGCGGATCGCGGCGACGTCCGCGCCGAAGCGGAACTGTACGCCGTGCTCGTCGAGCGTCTGCTTGACCAGTTTTGCGAACAGCGGACAGTTTCCGGTGCGTTCGGTCTCGAGCAGCACGCCGCCGGCAAAGCCGGGCTCGGCCGGCACCGAAGGCTCGAGCGCCGCGCATTCGTCGGCCGTGAGCACCCGGTACGGCTGGTCGAGCGCACGCAACAGGTCGAGTGCCGGTTGCAGCGCTTCCCAGTCGCGCGGGTCGCGCACGACGTGCAGGATCCCGGGTTTCTGCTCGAATTCGAGCTGGAAGCGCGCCTCGATGTCGGCGAGCGACTCGCGCGACGCGTCGATCAGCGGGCGCAGCCGCGCGTACTGCGCGGCGAATGCGTCGGGCTCGCGCAGCGCGGCGAGTTGCTTGACGAAGCGGCGCACGCCGCCGTTGAAGCCCGGCTTGTAGACGATGCCGGTGTCGCGCGGCTGGCGCTGGCGCATGAAGGTCGGGCCGAACCAGACGTCGAGCGGGCTCGGCAGCAGCGTGCCGCCGTCGCCGTAGGTCGCGCCCTGCGCGACGGTCGCGTGGCGTTCGACCATGCATACGCGATGGCCGGCCGCGCGCAGCTGGTAGGCGGTGGCGACGCCGCTGATTCCGCCGCCGATGACAATGACATCCATGAATTGCTTCGATGACGGGCGGCGTGCATGCCGCCCGGTGAGGATTTGCTGACGGGCTCCCGGCCCGGTGAACCAGGAATGATAGCGCCAAAATCGCGCGAACCGGGCTCGCGCGACCTCGTCCGATTCCGCCGCCGGGTGGTTGCCGGCTACCGCGGCCGCGCGCGCCGGCCTGGCGGGCCGCTGCGTGCGGCGGATGCCGGCGCACCGTCGCGGTGCGTGACGGGTGCCGATCAGCCGGTCTGGGATGGCCGACTTCCGGGTATAATTACGGCCTTCCTTTCGCCCCACGTCGCCACCTCGCGCGACTCATCGACGTCAGTCCAGCCCATGGCTCACTTCTCGTGTTTTCCCGGCGCTTCGGCCCTCTCTGATTTCCGTCAAACCCGTCTGCTCGACACGCTCAGGCAAATCGACGCCAACATCGTCGCGGTGCGCGGCCAGTTCCTGCACTTCGTCAATGCGGCCGAGCCGCTGTCGGCCGACGACAGCGCACGCATCGACGCGCTGATGCACTACGGCGCGCCGTTCGAGCCGGCGGCCGAGAAGGGCACGGCCGAGACCTTCGTCGTGCTGCCGCGCTTCGGCACGGTTTCGCCGTGGGCGAGCAAGGCGACCGACATCGCGCAGCACTGCGGCCTCACGCAAGTGCGCCGCATCGAGCGGGGCGTCGAATTCACGGTCACGCTGAAGTCGGGCCTGCTCGGCGGCAAGAAGGCGTTGTCCGACGACGCGCGCGCAGCCGTCGCGGCCGCGCTGCATGACCGGATGACCGAAAGCGTGGTCGCCACGCGCGACGACGCGAAGCACCTGTTCGACGAACTGCCGGCCAAGCCGCTCGAGATCGTCGACGTGCTGGGCGTCGGCCGTGGCGCGCTCGAGCGCGCGAACGTCGAGCTGGGCCTCGCGCTCGCCGACGACGAGATCGACTACCTGGTCGACGCGTTCCGCAAGCTCGAACGAAACCCGACCGACGTCGAACTGATGATGTTCGCGCAGGCGAACAGCGAGCATTGCCGCCACAAGATCTTCAACGCGCAGTGGACGATCGACGGTGAAGCGCAGGACATGTCGCTGTTCGCGATGATCCGCAACACCGAGAAGCTGAGCCCGCAAGGCACGATCGTCGCGTATTCGGACAACTCGTCGATCATGGTCGGCGCCGAAGCCGAGCGCTGGTTCCCGCGCAACGCGGGCGCGGCCGGCGAGCCGGGCGAACGCTACGGTCGTCATACCGAGCTCACCCACACGCTGATGAAGGTCGAGACGCACAATCACCCGACGGCGATCTCGCCGTTCCCGGGCGCGGCGACCGGCGCGGGCGGCGAAATCCGCGACGAAGGCGCGACGGGCCGCGGTGCGCGTCCGAAGGCCGGCCTCACGGGCTTCACCGTGTCGAACCTCGATCTGCCGGACGCACGCCAGTCGTGGGAAAACGCACGCGACGCGGCCCAGCCGGTCGGCGAGCGCAACCCGAACGATGCGCACGGCCCGTACGGCCGCCCGGACCGCATCGCGTCGCCGCTGCAGATCATGATCGACGGCCCGCTCGGCGGCGCCGCGTTCAACAACGAATTCGGCCGTCCGAACCTCGGCGGCTACTTCCGCGTGTACGAGCAGAACGTCGGTGGCCAGGTGCGCGGCTATCACAAGCCGATCATGATCGCGGGCGGCCTCGGCAACATCGCGGATCAACACACGCACAAGCACGACGTGCCGGCAGGTTCCCTGCTGATCCAGATCGGCGGCCCGGGCATGCGGATCGGCATGGGCGGCGGCGCCGCGAGCTCGATGGCGACCGGCGCGAACACGGCCGAACTCGACTTCGACTCGGTGCAGCGCGGCAACCCGGAAATCGAGCGGCGCGCGCAGGAAGTGATCAACGGCTGCTGGCAGCTCGGCGCGGAAAACCCGATCCTGAGCATCCACGACGTCGGCGCGGGCGGCCTGTCGAACGCATTCCCCGAAATCGTCGACGGCGCGGGCAAGGGCGCGCGCTTCGAACTGCGCAAGGTCGCGCTCGAGGAATCGGGCCTGTCGCCGCGTGAAATCTGGTCGAACGAGGCGCAGGAGCGCTACGTGCTCGCGATCGCGCCGGCCGACCTGCCGCGCTTCGAGGCGATCTGCGCACGCGAGCGCTGCCCGTTCGCGGTGGTCGGCGTCGCGACCGACGAACGCCAGCTGAAGCTCGTCGACGACGAAGCGACGGGCGTCGAGGAATTCCCGGTCGACATGCCGATGGAAGTGCTGCTCGGCAAGCCGCCGCGCATGCATCGCGACGTCACGCGTGTGACGACGGAGCGCGCGCCGGTCGACGTGACGGGCATCGCGCTGTCGGAAGTCGCCGTCGACGTGCTGAAGCACCCGACGGTCGGCAGCAAGTCGTTCCTGATCACGATCGGCGACCGTTCGGTCGGCGGCACGTCGGTGCGCGACCAGATGGTCGGCCCGTGGCAGGTGCCGGTGGCCGACTGTGCGGTGACCGCGCTCGACTACGCGGGCTTCAAGGGCGAGGCGATGACGATGGCCGAGCGCACGCCGCTCGCGGTGATCGACGCGCCGGCATCGGGCCGCATGGCCGTCGGCGAGGCGATCACGAACATCGCGAGCGCGCCGATCGCGTCGCTCGACAAGCTGAAGCTGTCGGCGAACTGGATGGCCGCGTGCGGCACGGCCGGCGAGGATGCCGCGCTGTTCGACACGGTCAAGGCGATCGGCATGGAGCTGTGCCCGGCGCTCGGGATCGGCATCCCGGTCGGCAAGGATTCGCTGTCGATGAAAACCAAGTGGGATGAGCAGGGCGTCGCGAAGGAAGTGGTGTCGCCGGTGTCGCTGATCATCTCCGCGTTCGCACCGGTCGAGGATGTGCGCCGCCATCTGACGCCGCAACTGCGCCGCGTCGCCGATGCGGGCGACAGCGTGCTGATCGCGATCGATCTTGGCCGCGGCAAGAACCGGATGGGTGGCAGCATCTTCGCGCAGGTCACGCAGCAGGTCGGCGACACGACGCCGGACGTCGACGATCCGGAAGACCTCAAGCGCTTCTTCAACGCGATCCAGTCGCTCAATGCACAAGACAAGCTGCTCGCGTATCACGACCGCTCGGACGGCGGCCTGTGGGCGACGGTGTGCGAAATGGCGTTCGCGGGCCACGCGGGTGTGTCGCTGAACGTCGATATGCTGACGCTCGACCCGAATCACGAATCCGACTATGGCGACGCGAAGGACTGGGCGAAGCAGACGAGCGGCCGTCGCGAGGATCGCACGCTGCGCGCGCTGTTCTCGGAGGAACTCGGCGCCGTCGTGCAGGTGCGCGCGGCCGATCGCGACGCGGTGCTCGGCGCGCTGCGCGACTTCGGCCTGTCGGCCTGCTCGCACGTGATCGGCACGGTCAACGATCGCGACGTGATCGAGGTGTACCGCGACGCGAAGAAGGTGTTCGACGCGCCGCGCGCTGAACTCCATCGAGCATGGAGCGAAGTGAGCTGGCGCATCGCGCGCCTGCGCGACAACCCCGCCTGCGCGGATGCCGAATACGACGCGCTGCTCGACGCGGCCGATCCGGGCATCTCGCCGGTGCTGAGCTTCGATCCGGCCGACGACATCGCTGCGCCGTTCATCGCGACGGGCGCGCGCCCGCGTGTCGCGATCCTGCGCGAGCAGGGCGTGAACTCGCATCTGGAAACGGCATATGCGTTCGACCGCGCGGGCTTCGACGCGCACGACGTGCACATGAGCGACCTGCTGGCCGGCCGCGCGACGCTCGCCGATTTCGCGGGCGCGGTGGCATGCGGCGGCTTCTCGTACGGCGACGTGCTGGGTGCGGGCGAGGGCTGGGCGAAGACGATCCGCTTCAACGCGCAGCTCGCCGACATGTTCTCGGCCTTCTTCGCGCGTCCCGACACGTTCGCGCTCGGCATCTGCAACGGTTGCCAGATGCTGTCGAGCCTTGCGTCGATGATTCCGGGCGCGGAGGCATGGCCGAAGTTCACGCGCAACAAGTCCGAGCAGTTCGAGGCGCGCTTCTCGTTCGTGGAAGTGGAGAAGTCGCCGTCGATCTTCTTCGCGGGGATGGAAGGCTCGCGGATTCCGGTGGCGGTCGCGCACGGCGAAGGCTATGCGGACTTCTCGCAGCAGGGCGACATCGATCGCGTCGCGGTCGCGATGCGCTACGTCGACCACCGTGGCGAGGCGACCGAACGTTATCCGTTCAACCCGAACGGCTCGCCGGCCGGCATCACGTCGGTCACGACGGCCGACGGCCGCTTCTCGGTGCTGATGCCGCACATGGAGCGCGTGCACCGCACGGTCACGATGAGCTGGCATCCGGAAGGCTGGGGCGAAGCGAGCCCCTGGATGCGCGTGTTCCGTAACGCACGCCGCTGGATCGGCTGATGTTCGATCCGCACGCACCGGTCGAGATCGTCACGCTGCGCGACGAACGCGCGAGCGATGTCGATGCGATCGGTCGCGTGATCGTGGCCGCGTTCGCGGACGAGCCGCAGCAGGGTCGATTCGAACGGCAGATCGTCGATGCGCTGCGCGCGGAGGGTGTGCTCAGCGTGTCGCTCGTTGCGGAGCGCGACGAGCGCGTGATCGGTCACGTCGCGTTTTCGCCGGTGTCGATCGGCGGCGAGCCGGCCGGCAGCCAGCAGTGGTACGGGCTCGCGCCGCTCGCGGTGCTGCCCGAATGCCAGCGGCAGAGCATCGGCGCGGGGCTCGTGCGCACGGGGCTCGACGCGTTGCGCCGGCTCGGTGCGCGCGGCTGCGTCGTGCTCGGCGATCCCGCGTATTACGCGCGTTTCGACTTTGTGCGGTCCGGCGATCTGGTGTTCCCGGATGCGCCGCCCGAGTATTTTCTCGCGCTGTCGTTCGACGAAGCCGCGCCGCGGCCGTCGGGCGAGGTCCGCTACCACGATGTGTTCTATCCGGCATAGCGGTTCACCGCGCTGCCCGTCCGCGATTCCGCAGTCCTGAAAAGCCGCCTCGAAGCGGCTTTTTCCTTGTCCGGCCGCCGCGTGGGCCGGCCCACCACAAGCATGCGTGAAAAAGAAAAAGGCCGCTCCGGGGAGCGGCCTTTGCGTGGGCGATCGTCGCCGACGTTACTGGATCTTCGCCTGCTGGCGCAGGCCTTCCTCGAACGCCTGCAGCTTCTGCTGCACGAGCTGCTGCGCGATCTGAGCCTTCACCTGGTCGAACGGCGGCGGGGCGATGTCGCGTACGTCGTCGACACGGATGATGTGCCAGCCGAACTGCGTCTTCACCGGCGCGTCGGTCATCTGGCCTTTCTGGAGCTTCTGCGCGGCGGCCGCGAATTCCGGCACGTACGCCTTCGGATCGGACCAGTCGAGGTCGCCGCCGTTCTTGCCCGAGCCCGGGTCCTTCGAGTACTGCTTGGCCAGATCCTCGAACTTCGCGCCGGCCTTGATCTTCGCGATCAGGTCCTTCGCCTGTTGCTCGCTGTCGACGAGGATGTGGTGCAGGTGATACTCGCGGTTGCCGCCGGCGCCCTTCACGAGATCGTCATAGCGCGCCTTCACTTCCGCGTCGGTCGGCTGGTTCTTCTTCAGGAAGCTCTCGATCATCGAGCGCAGCACCACCGTCTGCTGCGCGACGGCGACCTGCGCCTTCACGTCCGGACGGTTCGGGATGCCTTCGCGGATCGCTTCCTGCATCAGGATTTCGCGGTTCACGAGTTCCTGGCGCACGGCTTGCTGCAGCTGCGGGCTGTCGGTCTGGCCTTGCTGGACGAGTTGCGCGACCATCGCGTCGGCGCGCGACTTCGGAATCGGCGTGCCGTTGACGACGGCGATGTTCTGGGCGAATGCCGGTGCCGCTGCAAATGCAGCCGCCGCGACCCACAGGCGGGGGGATTTCAGGATCATCGGGAATTCCTGTTGAGACTAGATTGAAGATTCGTTGAATTCTTCGGGCGTATAAGCCACGATCGCGAGCGCATGAATGCCGCGCTGCATCGCATCAGCGAGCGCATCATACACCAGCCGGTGCCGCGCGACGCGCGGCTTGCCCGCGAAGGCGGCCGACACGATCGTCACGGTGTAATGGCCGCCGGCGGCCGCGCCGGCGTGGCCCGCATGCTGCGCGCTGTCGTCGCGCACCGCGAGCGACAGCGGCGCGAGCGATGCGGTCAGGCGCGCTTCGATCAGCGCGATGCGTTCGTCGGGCGATGCTTGGAGAAAGGCGTCGTTCATGTCATTCGTCCTTCATGTACTTCGTGAGCCACAGGCTCTGCAGGATGATGAACACGACCATCGCGCCCGTCGTGCCGAACAGCTTGAAGTTCACCCACTGCGATTCGGTGTAGTTGTGCACCACGTACAGGTTCGCGACGCCGAGCACCGCGAAGAACAGCGCCCACGCGACGTTCAGCTTGTCCCACACGGGGTGCGGCAGCGTGAGCTGCTTGCCCATCATCTTCTCGATCAGGTTGTTGCCGAACGCATAGCGTGCGGCGAGCAGCCCGATCGCAAACAGCCAGTACAGCACAGTCGGTTTCCATTGGATGAATTTCTCGTCATGCAGGACGAGGGTGGCGCCACCGAAGACGACGATCACGCCGAGACTGACCCACAGCATCGTGTCGACCTTCCGGTGCCGGAAGGCTACCCACGCGACCTGGGCCAGTGTCGCGACGATCGCGACGGCGGTGGCGGTGAAGATGCCCCAGACCTTGAAGGCGGCGAAAAACAGGATGATCGGAAACAGATCGAACAGGAATTTCATGGCGCTCGCAGCTGCGTGAAAGGCCGCATCGCGCGGCCTTTCACCGTTGTGGGGACCCGCCAGGCGCCACCGTCCGGGATCGGGGCAGCCGGGAAGGCTGTCCGACCGATTCGTCCGGTGCCGCTCATTCGTTTTCGGGTCGGGACTCGAAGTTTAACGCAGCCGAATTGATGCAGTACCGCAAACCGGTCTGGTCGCGCGGGCCGTCCTCGAACACGTGGCCGAGATGCGCGCCGCAATGGTTGCAGCGAACCTCGACGCGCACCATGCCGTGCGAGCGGTCGATCTTCTCGTCGATCACCTCGCCGTTGAGCGGCTTGAAGTAGCTGGGCCAGCCGCAGCCCGAATGGAATTTGGCGCCGGATTCGAACAGCGGCGTGCTGCAGACGACGCATTTGTAGATGCCGGCGTCCTCGGTGTCGGTGTATTCGCCGGTGAAGGCCCGCTCGGTCGCCGCATGCTGCGTGACCTCGTACTGCATCGGCGTGAGCCGGCGGCGCAATTCGGCGTCGTCCTTCTGGTACGGGAAGGTCTTGTCGTCGGAATCGTGTGACATGTGGGTGTTCTCCTGATCGGTCGGTCGGGTCACGACGAGCAGCTCACTTCGAGCGACCCGGCCCAGTCTGGCGGCAATGCCGCATACGCTTCGTGTTCCGGTTGTTCGTCGAATGGCCGGCGCAGCACCTGCGCGAGTCGCTCGAGTTCGGAAAAATCCTTTTCCTTCGCGCGCCGGATCGCGACTTCGGCCAAATGATTGCGCAGCACGTATTTCGGATTCACGCGATTCATCGCGGCCGCGCGGGCCGCGTCGTCGCGCGTTTCCTCGGACAGCCGGGCGCGATAGAGGTTCGCCCACGCGTCGAATGCGTCGCGATCGATGAACAGGTCGCGCACCGGCGCGTCGCGGCTCGCGTCGTGCTTCGACAGCTGCGCGAGCCGGCGGAACGTCAGCGTGAAGTCCGCATGGCTCGCGTGCATCGTTTCGAGCAGCTTGTTCGCGAGCTCGGCGTCGTTCTCGCGCTCGAGTTCGAGGCCGAGCTTCGCGCGCATCGCGCGTTCGAGCGCGGGGCCGAAGCGTTCGGGAAATTTCGCGAGCACGGCCTGCGCGTCGTCGACCGCGCGCTCGGCGCGCGCATCGTCGTCGGCGATCCCGTGCTGCAGCCCGATCAGCGGCAGCAGCGCCTGCGCGAGGCAGTAGCAGTTCCAGTGCGCGATGCGCGGCTGCATCCGGTACGCGTAGCGGCCGCTCGTGTCGGAGTGATTGCAGATGTGGTTCGCGTCGAACGCGTCGACGAAGCCGAATGGGCCGTAGTCGATCGTCATGCCGAGGATCGACATGTTGTCGGTGTTCATCACGCCGTGGCAGAAGCCGACCGCTTGCCACTGCGCGACGAGGTCGGCCGTGCGCAGCGTCGCGGCTTCGAGCAGCGCGAGGTACGGATCGTCGGCGTCGCGGCATGCCGGATAGAAGCGATCGATCACGTGATCGGCGAGCTGGCGCAGCAGGTCCGGACGATCGTTCGAGAAGAAATGCTCGAAGTGGCCGAAGCGCACGAAGCTCTCCGATACGCGCGTGACGACCGCTGACGTCTCGATCTCCTCGCGCACCACCGGCTGGTCGGAGCCGATCACCGTGAGCGCGCGGGTGGTCGGGATGCCGAGGTGATGCATGGCTTCCGAACACAGGAATTCGCGGATCGACGAGCGCAGCACCGCGCGGCCGTCGCCCATCCGCGAATACGGCGTGCGGCCGCCGCCCTTGATCTGCAGTTCGTAGCGCTGGCCGTTCGTGCCGGGGAGTTCGCCGATCGTCAGCGCGCGGCCGTCGCCGAGCTGGCCGGCCCACACGCCGAACTGGTGGCCGGAATACACCGACGCATACGGCATCGCGCTCGCGGGCCAGTCGCGCGTCGGGTTGCCGGCGAAGAGCTCGGCGAACCCGGGCTGCTGGCCAATCGACACCGGCAGGCCGAGCAGGTGCGCGACTTCGTCGGAAAAGCCGACGACGTACGGCGCGGGCAGCGGTGCGGCCGGCAGCCGCGTATGAAACGCATCGCCGAGCGTGACGAACGCGCCGGCGGCCGGCGCACCGAGCGTCGCGGCGAGGTCGGGAAGAGTGTCAGCCGTATCGGCTGCGCTTCGGGAAAACGACATGTTGAGCGCCTCTGGGTAAGCCGATATTGTAAGTCGGCGCCGCGCCGCCCGCATGGCGGCCCGCGCGCCTTGCGCCAGGCCTGTCCGGGCCGCAAGCCGGCGCACCGCTTCGAGGCTGGTCACCGATTCGCGTCCTTCCGGGAGAACAAGACGATGGGTAAGCCGTTGCTGGGCCAGATGATGGACATGCCGTTGCTGGTGTCGTCGCTGATCGCGCACGCCGCGCGTTACGCGGGTGACACGGAGATCGTGTCGAGGCGCGTGGAAGGCGACCTGCATCGCTACACGTACCGCGACTGCGAGCAGCGCGCGAAGCGGCTCGCGCAGGCGCTCGCGCGGCTCGGCGTCGAATCGGGCGACCGCGTCGGCACGCTGGCCTGGAACGGCTACCGGCATCTGGAGGCGTACTACGGGATCGGCGGGATGGGCGCCGTGTGCCACACGATCAACCCGCGCCTCTTTCCCGAGCAGATCGCCTACATCGTCAATCACGCGGAAGACCGCTACGTCTGCTTCGACATCAATTTCGCGCCGCTGGTCGACGCGATCGCGCCTCAGTGTCCGCACGTGAAAGGCTGGATCGCGATGACCGACGCCGCGCACCTGCCGTCCGGCGCGACGCCGTTCCTGTGCTACGAAACGCTCGTCGACGCCGAGGACGGCCGCTACGACTGGCCGCGTCTCGACGAGCTGCAGGCGTCCGGCCTGTGCTACACGTCGGGCACGACCGGCAACCCGAAGGGCGTGCTGTATTCGCATCGCTCGACGGTGCTGCACGCGTACGGCGCAGCGCTGCCCGACGCGATGAACCTGTCGGCGCTCGACGCCGTGCTGCCCGTCGTGCCGATGTTTCATGTGAACGCGTGGGGCCTGCCGTATGCGGTGCCGCTCACGGGCGGCAAGCTCGTGCTGCCCGGCAAGGATCTCGACGGCAGGTCGCTGTACGAACTGATGGAGGCCGAACGCGTGACGTTTTCCGCGGGCGTGCCGACCGTGTGGCTCGGGCTGCTGAACTACATGCGCGAGGCCGGCGTGCGTTTCTCGACGCTGAACCGCACGGTGATCGGCGGCTCCGCGTGCCCGCCCGCGATGCTGCGCACGTTCGAGGACGAATACGGCGTGCGCGTGATCCACGCGTGGGGGATGACTGAGCTGTCGCCGCTCGGCACGCTCGCGACGCTGAACTGGGCGCAGTCGCAGCGGCCGCTCGACGCGCAGCGCCGGTTGCTGGAGAAGCAGGGGCGCGTGATCTGCGGTGTCGACATGCGGATCGTCGGCGACGACGGCCATGAATTGCCGTGGGACGGCGTCGCGTTCGGCGAACTGCAGGTGCGCGGGCCCTGGGTGATCGATCGCTACTTCAGGAGCGATACGTCGCCGCTGTCGGGCGGCTGGTTTCCGACCGGCGACGTCGCGACGATCGACCCCGACGGCTTCCTGCAGATCACCGACCGCAGCAAGGACGTGATCAAGTCCGGCGGCGAGTGGATCAGCTCGATCGACATCGAGAACGTCGCGATCGCGCACCCGGGCGTGGTCGAAGCCGCGTGCATCGCGTGCGCGCACCCGAAATGGACCGAGCGTCCACTGCTGGTCGTGGTACCGCGCGAAGGGGCGATCCTGACGCGTGACGCGCTGCTCGCGTTTTACGAGGGCAAGGTCGCGAAGTGGTGGGTGCCCGACGACGTCGTGTTCGTCGAATCGCTGCCGCACACCGCGACCGGCAAGCTGCAGAAGCTGAAGCTGCGCGAGGCGTTCCGCGACTACGTGCTGCCGACGGCGGTCGGCGAGCCGTAAGCCGCGGCCGGCGACGGCCCGCCGCGCGGTCTCCCGATCCGGCCCCGGATCGGGAAAAATTCAAATTGAACGACCGTGCTTTTTCGTTGTATGCTGCCTCCGTTCGATCCGGACATGCGGCCGTTCGACCGCGCACAATGAAGCGCAGCCACCCCGGCGCGCGATGCATGGAGGCAGGCAGATGGCAGTGGATTACTCGACTCGCGACGGCGTGGCCGTCATCACGCTCAACAATCCGCCCGTCAACGGGCTCGGCCTGTCGACACGCGAGGGCGTCATGGACGCGCTCGATCGCGCCGCGCAGGATCCGTCGGTCACGGCGATCGTGCTGACCGGCGCGGGCCGCGCGTTCTCGGGCGGCGCCGACATCACCGAATTCAATACCCCGAAGGCCCTGCAGGAGCCGACGCTGCACACCGTGATCCGCGCGGTGGAGGCGAGCGCGAAGCCGGTCGTCGCCGCGCTGCACAGCGTCGTGATGGGCGGCGGCCTGGAGCTCGCGCTCGGCGCGCACTATCGCGTCGCGGCGCCCGGCGCGCAGGTCGCGCTGCCCGAAGTGAAGCTCGGCCTGCTGCCGGGCGCGGGCGGCACGCAGCGCCTGCCGCGCGCGGTGGGGCTCGAAACCGCGCTGAACATGATCGTGTCGGGCGCGCCGGTACCGTCGGAGCAGCTTGCGAAGAGCGGGCTGTTCGACGAGATGGCCGACGGCGACCTGCTCGACGCGGCCGTCGCGTTCGCGCGCAAGGTCGGCGCGCGGCAGGGGCCGCATCCGCGCGTGCGCGATCGCAAGATCGTCCACGAGAACGCGGCGGGCTTTCTCCAGTTCGCGCGCAATTCCGCGCGGGCCGCCGCGCCGAACTTCCCTGCGCCGCACAAGTGCATCGACGCGATCGAGGCCGGCGTGCTGAACGGCTTCGACAAGGGCAGCATCGCCGAGCGCGAGGGTTTCGTCGCGCTGATGATGACGCCGGAAAGCCGCGCGCTGCGCCATGCGTTCTTCGGCGAACGCGCGGCGAGCAAGATTCCCGACGTGCCGGCCGATACGCCGCTGCGCGAGATCCGCCGCGTCGGCGTGATCGGCGCGGGCACGATGGGCGGCGGGATCGCGATGAACTTCGTCAACGCGGGCCTCCCCGTCACGCTGCTCGAGACGAAACAGGAAGCGCTCGAGCGCGGCGTCGCGACGATCCGCAAGAACTACGACGCGCAGGTGAAGAAGGGCAAGCTCACGCAGGAGAAGCTCGACGCACGCATGGCGCTGATCACGCCGACGCTGTCGTACGACGACCTGAAGGATGCGGACCTGATCGTCGAGGCCGTGTTCGAGGAACTCGGCGTGAAGGAGCAGGTGTTCAGGAAGCTCGACGAAGTCGCGAAACCGGGTGCGATCCTCGCGTCGAACACGTCGACGCTCGACGTCGACAAGATCGCCGCGTTCACGAAGCGGCCGCAGGACGTGGTCGGCATGCACTTCTTCAGCCCGGCGAACGTGATGAAGCTGCTCGAGGTCGTGCGCGGCGCGCAGACCGCGAAGGACGTGCTCGCCACCGTGATGGCGGTCGCGAAG
Organism: Burkholderia sp. PR2; assembly: GCF_052372875.1. Lineage (NCBI taxonomy): Bacteria > Pseudomonadati > Pseudomonadota > Betaproteobacteria > Burkholderiales > Burkholderiaceae > Burkholderia > Burkholderia sp. PR2. The sequence continues at coordinate 1,981,124 of NZ_JBQRWH010000004.1, read as the reverse complement.
AAGATCCGCAAGACGGCGGTCGTGTCGGGCGTGTGCGACGGCTTCATCGGCAACCGGATGATCGAGCAGTACATCCGCCAGGCACTCTTCATGCTCGAGGAAGGCGCGCTGCCCGCACAGGTCGATCGCGCGATCGAGAAGTTCGGTTTCGCGATGGGCCCGTTCCGGATGAGCGACCTCGCCGGCAACGACATCGGCTGGGCGATCCGCAAGCGCCGCTATGTCGAGCAGCCCGATCTGCATTACTCGAAGATCGCCGACCGCCTGTGCGAGCAGGGCCGCTTCGGCCAGAAGACCGGCGGCGGCTGGTACGACTACGTGCCGGGCGAGCGCAAGGCGAAGCCTTCGGCGCTCGTCGACGAGATGGTCGTCGCGTATTCGCAGGAGCGCGGCGTGGAGCGGCGCAAGATCGGCGACGACGAGATCGTCGAGCGGCTCGTGTTCGCGCTCGTCAACGAAGGCGCGAAGATTCTCGAGGAGAAGATCGCGTCGAAGGCGTCCGACATCGACATGGTCTACCTGACCGGCTATGGCTTCCCGCTGTGGCGTGGCGGCCCGATGCTGTATGCGGACATGGTCGGCCTCTACAACGTCGAGCGCGCGATCCGCCGCTATGCGGCCGCACCGAACGGCGACGCGTGGCAGCTCGCGCCGTCGATCGTCGAACTGGCAAAGGCCGGACGCGGGTTCAACGGCTGACGCCGTGCGTGACGGCGCGCCCGTCTTGCAAGGAGAAACGCAATGAAACGCACTGACGACGTGTTGCTCGTGATCGACGTGCAGTACGACTTCATGCCGGGTGGCGCACTCGCGGTGCCGGACGGCGACGCGGTCGTGCCGGTGATCAACGCGCTCGCGCAACGCTTCGACCAGGTCGTGCTGACGCAGGACTGGCACCCGCGCGAACACGTGTCGTTCGCGGCGAATCACCCGGGGCGCGAGCCGTTCTCGACGCTCGCGCTGCCGTACGGCGAGCAGGTGCTGTGGCCCGTGCATTGCGTGCAGGACACGGAAGGCGCGGCGCTGCATCGCGACCTCGACATCCCGCATGCGAGGCTCGTGATCCGCAAGGGCGGCGACGCGCAGGTCGACAGCTACTCCGCGTTCGTCGAAGCCGATCGCACGACGCGCACGGGGCTCGCCGGCTATCTGCGCGAGCTCGGCGCGAAACGCGTGTGGTGTTGCGGACTCGCGACCGACTATTGCGTCGCGTGGTCCGCGCTCGATGCGCGCGCGGCCGGCTTCGAGGCCGCCGTGATCAACGATGCGTGCCGTGCGATCGACCTGAACGGGTCGCTCGCGCACGCATGGCAACAGATGCAGGCGGCGGGCGTCGCACACGTGACGTCCGCGGGCGCGCGCCCGACGGCGTAGCGCATTCCCATCCGATTCAGGACATGAAGCAGGACCGAAGGAGACTCGCATGACCGAAGCCGTAATCGTATCGACCGCACGCACGCCGCTCGCGAAATCGTGGCGTGGCGCATTCAACATGACGCACGGCGCGACGCTCGGCGGCCACGTGGTCGCGGCCGCGCTCGAACGCGCGAAGCTCGACCCCGCGCGCATCGAGGACGTGATCATGGGCTGCGCGAACCCCGAAGGCGCGACCGGCGCGAACATCGCGCGGCAGATCGCGCTGCGCGCCGGGCTGCCGGTGAGCGTGCCGGGGATGACGGTGAACCGTTTCTGCTCGTCAGGGCTGCAGACCATCGCGCTCGCCGCGCAACGGATCATCGCCGGCGAGGGCGACGTGTATGTCGCGGGCGGCGTCGAATCGATCTCCTGCGTGCAGAACGAGATGAACCGGCACATGATCCAGGACGGCTGGCTCGTCGAGCACAAGCCCGAGATCTACTGGAACATGCTTCAGACGGCGGAAAACGTCGCGAAGCGCTACGGGATCGCGAAGGAGCGGCAGGACGAGTACGGCGTGCGGTCGCAACTGCGTGCCGCGGCCGCGCAGGAAGCCGGGCGCTTCAACGACGAGATCGTGCCGATCACCGTACGCGCGGGCATCGCCGACAAGGCGACGGGCCGGCTGTTCACGCAGGACGTTACCGTGTCGGCCGACGAAGGCATCCGGCCCGACACGACGCTCGAAGGCGTGTCGAAGATCCGTTCGGCCGTGCCGGGCGGCGTGATCACCGCGGGCAACGCGAGCCAGTTCTCGGACGGCGCATCGGCGTGCGTGGTGATGAACGCGGATGTCGCACAGCGCGAAGGGCTGCAGCCGCTCGGCGTGTTTCGCGGTTTCGCGGTCGCCGGTTGCGAGCCGGACGAAATGGGCATCGGCCCGGTGTTCGCGGTGCCGAAGCTGCTGAAGCAGGCGGGGCTGAAGGTCGACGACATCGGCCTGTGGGAACTGAACGAAGCGTTCGCGGTGCAGGTGCTGTACTGCCGCGATACGCTCGGGATTCCTGACGACCGCCTGAACGTGAACGGCGGCGCGATCGCGGTCGGCCATCCGTACGGCGTGTCGGGGGCGCGCCTGACGGGCCATGCGCTGATCGAAGGCAAGCGGCGCGGCGTGAAATACGTCGCCGTCACGATGTGCATCGGCGGCGGGCAGGGCGCCGCCGGCCTGTTCGAAATCGTCTGATTTTTTGCTTGTCGGCCGACGGCCGCCGCCTGCGTTGACGCAAGCCGCGGCCGTCGCATGCGATTCGAAAGGATCGGGAAGCAAACGGTGCCGGTTCGATGCTGCCGTTTCCCCTTACTTGTCAAACGAATTGCCGCACCTATACTTGCTCTGACATTTGCCTTTCGGCGGGATGGGGCAACGCGTGCATCGCACCGACGCACGTGATGCGTTTCCGGTAGCCGGCGCAGTCGATGCATCGCGCGTGTCCGGCATCGTGAACGTTCGAACCACGCAGCAGACCGAACGGGGACCGAATTGAGCACGACCTATGCAGCCGGGGAACCGCCGCGAGTCGTCAGCGCGGCCGCGAGGCTCTATGCGAAATGCCTGCTGGTCGGCTTCGCATTGCTGCCAGCCTATCTGATCGCCTATCTGTGGTTCTTCAGCGACCCGCACGTCGTGTTCGAGAGCCACGCCTTCCATGAAATCGCGATCGCGGCCGCGACCCTCGAGGGGGCATTCGTCACCTACGTGACGTGGGTGTGCTATCGGTCGTCCGGAGAGCCGCTCCTGCGCTGGCTGACACTCGGCTTTCTGGGCTTCGCGATGATCTACGCGTTGCACGGCCTGTTCACCGGGATGGCGCATCACAACATCTGGCTGTTCCTGCTGTACGGGCCCGCATCGCGCCTCGTGATGTCGATCCTGCTGCTGACGGGCCTGCTGTCGTATTCGCAGCCGCCCGATCGGGTCGAGAAGCGGGCGCGCGCGCGAACGTGGCTGCCGTGGATCGTGTTGTTCCTGGTCATCAACGTGGCGGTTGCATACATCGCGTATTCGCCGGTCGCGGGCGCGCTGGGCACGCGACTGTCGATGGAAGGCGGCGCGCTGGTGTTTTCGCTGCTCAACGTCGGCATGCTGCTCGCGCGGCGCATCCGTTCGCCGCTGATGGTGATCTACGGCATGTCGATCATGGCGTTCGCGCTGTCGTCGCTCGCGTTCATCCTCGGCAAGCCCTGGAACCACATGTGGTGGCTCGCGCATGCGATCTTCGCGGGCGGGTTCTTCCTGCTCAGCTACGGCGTCGTGCAGGCGCTGCAGACGACGCGCTCGTTCTCGGCGATCTACAGCCAGGAAGACCTGATGAGCCGGCTGTCGGAATCGATGGCGCGCACCGAGAGTGCGCTGCAGGAGTTGCGGCGCACGAACCAGAAGCTCGAATACATGGCCGCGACCGATCCGATGACGGGCGCGTCGAACCGCCGCCAGTTCATCGCGCAGGTCGAGCGCGAGATCGTGCGCGCGGAGCGCGACGGCACGCCGTTTTGCCTGCTCGCGCTCGATCTCGACAACTTCAAGAACATCAACGACGCGTACGGGCACCAGATCGGCGACGAGGTGCTGCGCGGCGTCGTGCGCCAGTCTCTCGAGGCGATTCGTCCGGCCGGTGCGCTCGCGCGGGTCGGCGGCGAGGAGTTCATGGCGCTGTTGCCCGAGATGCCGCTCGAAGGCGCGCGCATGACGGCCGAGCGCGTGCGTTCGTCGATCGCGAGTTCGCCGTTCGGGCTGGATTTCAAGCGCGTGCAGGTGACGGTCAGCGTCGGCGTCGCGCAGTACGGCGTCGACGGGAGCACGGTCGATGCGTTGCTGCGGGCGGTCGATGAACGGCTGTACCAGGCGAAGCGCGACGGGCGCAATCGCGTGGTCGCGCACTGACGAGCGGCGGCCGCGCATTCGGCGCCGTGGCGCGCGCGGCCGCAATGCAATGGCGCGACGCGAGGCAGGTCCGTTTCGCATGCACCCTGGATGAAGCCCCACACGCGCACGAGCATGTGGGGCTTTCGTTTCAATGACGCATCGGCTATCGCGACGCGATGGCCGCCGCACGCTCCGGCTGCGCGTCCTGCATCCGCTGCGAAGCCTGCCACCAGTACTTGCCCGCGCGCAGTTGCGGATCGCGGATCGCGAGATACGTCGTGCTCCACAGCTGCGCCGCGTTGGCTTCGGTCGCATCCGCGCTGCGGGTGCCGAATGCATCGGTCTGGTACCGACCGTTCACGTACGACCAGGTCCACATTTCCGACGTGCGCATGTCGCGTCCGTTCGAGATCACCTGCCAGATCGTCTGCCGAGCCTGCGTCAGCAGCGTGCGCGTCGTGTCCGACAGATCCTGGCGCGCGAGCTGGCGGTCGAGCCCGGCGACCCACATCGCCTGTTGCCACGACCAGATCACCGTGCCGTGATACGCCGAACTCGTGAATTTGGGCCACAGCGCCTGATTCGCATACGCGGGGTTCGCGATCAGCATCCCGACATCGGTGACGAGACCGGTCGGGAACGGCCGCGTGACGTCGGTGACGATCCGCTGGAGCTGGTCGTCCGCCGGCGTGCCGAACAGCAGCGCGAAGCCGCCGTCGGAATTCATCACCGGGATCGGCGTGCCTTGCTGGTCGAGCGACAGCGCGTAGAAAGTCAGCGGCGCGCCTGGCGCGGTACCTGCCGGCACACCGGTGGACGACGCATAGGCCGATACTTCGGTCGCCGCCTGCGCGGCCGGTACGCTCACCTGGAACAGCGGCGGCGCCTGCTGCTCCCAGGTAGCCGCTTCGGTCGCCGTGTTCGCGAGCGTCGCACGTTGCCCGGCGTCCAGGTAAGGATCGAGCAGGCCGCGCGCGAGGAACGCATTCGCCGCGCGCAGCGCGGCCGGCACGAGCACCGCATTCACGTCGTACGGATAGACGCCGCCGCCGAGCCCGTCGGTGCTGTCGCGCCAGTTGCCGACGATCTCGCCAGGCCGCAGGCGGATCAGGTTCGGGACCGACGGCTGCTGTGCGAACGGCTGCGCGGTCGCCGCGACGTGCAGCAGGTTGACGACGAGCCGGCTGCCGTTCGTCTGACCGTCGCTGCCGCGTTGCGCGAGATAGGCGGCCGCGCGCGCCTGGCCGCGCGTGTCGTCGATCAGCCAGGCCGCCGCGATCGGCGCGAGCAGGTAGTCGCTGTCGATCATCTTGTAATCGTAGGTCGGCGTTGCATCGTTCGGCCGGCCGTGCTTCGCGTTGTCGACCAGCGCGAATTCGCCGATGCCTTCCTCGTGCGCGACCTTGCCGTCGTCCGACAGGCGACTCAGCACCGACGTCAGCCCGGCCTCGATCGCCGCAGGCTCGAGCACCGGCATCAGCATGCGCACCGAGATCAGCGTGTCGCGGCCGAAGTAGGTGTCGTATTGCCACGAGCCGGCCAGCAGCTTGTCGTGGAAGCTCAGGAATTCGAGCACGTTCTGGCTGACCGGGTCGGGATTCGCGGACGGCGCGAGCAGGTCTGCACGCAGGATCGGCGACAACGGCGTCTCGCCCGACAGCGCATCGACGTGCAGTTTCAGCGTACGAGCGCCGGCCGCCGCGCGCAGCACGAGCTTGCCGCCCGCGGCTGTCGCGATGCTGCCGCCGTCGCGCAGCGTGATGCGCAGCATCTGGCCGGGCGCGCCGTCGATCCGGTCGCGCTGCCATTGCGTGACGCTCCTCTGGATCGTCGGGGCGGTGACGATCTCCGGCGGTATCGTCGCGCCGCCGTTGAAGTCGCGCAGGAAGCGCACATTGCCGAGCAGCCCCTGGCGGATCGTCAGCGTGTCGGTGTCGACCGATACGTCGGCGCCGATGCCGTACAGCGGGCGACCGTGCGTGTCGGGTGCCGACAGCGCGGACGGTGGTGTGTCGAGGCTCCAGCTCACCGGCTGGGCAGTGTCGTCGAACCACAGCCCGGTGCCGCTGTTGCCGGCCGGAAACACCACGAGCAGACGCGGTTTCGTCGACGAGCGCACCAGCAGGTGCGCGGCGACTTTGTCCTGCCGGTAGAACGCATTGATCTGCCCGCCGGTGTCCATGCGGAACGACAGTGCGGCGCTGTTCGACGACGTACCGCTGGACTGGACGTCGTCGTCGTTGCAGGCGGCGAGCAGGCCGGCGCAGACGAATCCGAGACACAGCGATTTCGTGAAGCGGCGCATGTTCATGACGACCCTCCTGATGCATGTGATTTTTATCGGAATGCTTGAATGAGCGGGCGGCTTGATCCGCTTTGTGCTGCGTCTCGGGTATTCTGAAAATGCCCGGGATTAATCGTGGTGTGATGCTCGGGGGGCGAATTGAACGGCTTTAATCGAATGGACGATCAATGCCGAAAAGTGAAGGCAAAAAGACGCACCGCCCGTTCTGATGCGGGTGTAGTCACTGGAGCACGCCTTCGCGCAGGCGAAGGGCAACGTTCGTGCGGTACTGAAAAAGTCCGACGAAAGATGTTGTATGGGATTCTAAATTTCGACGAAAGTCAAAGTCAATGATGTTTGGTGGCTTTTTTTTGGATATTTAATTGCCGGTTAAATCGTAATTGTTACTCGGTGAATCAGTAAAAAGTGCGGTTATGAAAATATGAATGACTAATCCTGATAACTATCGATAAAATGGCTGGCAATAGCGCTGGAATCCGGCGATCCGGTGATCCGGTGATTGATGCCGGATTGGAATTGAGCGATCGGGAGCGGTCGAGCAATACGCGTTCCCGACGCTGCCCAGCCAGTTGGGCTGCTCTAGCAAGTGTCGCTGGCGCGGTCGACCGCGCCAGCTTCGTCAGATATCCGCGTATTGCGGCAGCAGATCTTGATCGACGGGGCATGATCTCGATCCTGTTTGCTGCTTCGATGTGCTCGTGATTGCCGACAGAGAACGGCGCGTCCGTAACGCTGACGATGATCGTGCCGGTTTGTTTTCCATCTGTGGGCACCGGGATGAGGGCGCGAGCCTCTACGCGAGCGAGCAGCGGGGCCATTTTGCGGTGGGTCATGGTCCACATGACACTGGCACGTGTGATGTGTTCAAGAATCAGATCCCGAGGGCCATCTACCTGAATGAGGTCATACACGACGCGGACTACGCGGGCGACCGTGGCATCCATTGCGCAGCCAAGGCGTAACTCGCGCATAAGCTTTCCGAGCCGACAAATCATCTCGCAGCAGCGGAGAGTCCGTTTTCACGCCGGTCGCAGACGCTATAGAGGACGCGTCGCGGCGTCTATGCCGAGAATGGTCCGACGACGTTCTGTCAAAATACCCGCTTACTCCTCCTGACCGATCGCGGAATGGAACTCAGACAACTACGCTATTTTCTCAGCGCCGTGGAACACGGAAGCATGGGCAAGGCAGCGCTGGAACTCGGCGTGGTGACCTCGGCATTGAGTCAGCAGATCAGCCGTCTCGAAGGCGAACTGTCCACGCGTCTGCTGCAACGCACCTCGGGCGGCGTCGTTCCCACCGACGCAGGTTTGGCGTTCTGGCGTCAGGCGCAACTCGCGCTGCGTCATATCGACGATGCAGCGCTCGCTGCACGCTCAGCCCGTCTGTCGGGCCATGTCAGCGTCGGCATGGCGCCGAGCACGGCGAGCGTGCTAGGCGTCGCATTCATGCAGGCCATGCGCTCGCGCTATCCCGATGTGCGGCTGCACATGGTCGAAAGTCTCTCCGGCTATCTTGCATCCATGCTGAGCGCGCGTCAGATCGATCTCGCCGTGCTGTTCCGCGAGGAGTCCGCGCAACGCTGGAGCGTGCTGCCGCTGCTGGACGAGCGGCTGTTCCTGATCGGCGCGGGCGATCTCGATGGCATGCCGACGAGCGCATCCGTCCGGCTGAAAAATCTCGGCAGGCTTCCGCTCGTTCTTCCCAGCGGCACGCATGGGCTGCGTTCGCTGCTGTTATCAGCGTTCAGGCGCGCCGAATACGAGCCGAACATCGTCGCCGAAGTCGACGGCCTTGCACTCCTGATGGACTTCGTCCGCACCGGCATCGGCGCGACCATACAGCCTGGCGCGGCGCTCGCAAGGCCCGAGAACGTGATACTGACGAGCGTGCCCGTCGCGGATAAATACGCCACACGGCCCAACATGCTCGCCAGCATCTCCGACGACGAACTGTCTCCCGCCGGTCTCGCTGCGCGCGTGGTGCTCGCCGATGTCGCCCGTCAACTCGTACAGGAGGGGCGCTGGCCAGGTGCGCGGCTGCGGGAGCCTCGGCCTTCACAAAAAGTGAAGACCCCTTGACGGCTGGCTGGTAGCGACGCGGGCACGAGACCTTTACGATTTGTCCAAAAGGAGACAAGTCTGATGGTCGATGTGCTCGTAATCGGAGGAGGCAATGCCGCGCTGTGCGCCGCATTGATGGCGCGCGAAGCGGGCGCCTCGGTCCTGCTTCTCGAATCCGCGCCGCGCGAATGGCGCGGCGGCAACTCGCAACACACGCGCAATCTGCGCTGCATGCACGATGCGCCGCAGGACGTTCTCGTCGATGCCTATCCGGAAGAGGAATTTTGGCAGGACCTGTTGAAAGTCACCGGCGGCATCACGAATGAGCATCTCGCGCGGCTGACGATCCGCGCGTCGTCGTCGTGCCGGCCGTGGATGCAGAAGCACGGCGTACGCTTCCAGCCGCCGCTGTCGGGCGCGCTGCACGTGGCACGCACCAACGCGTTCTTCATGGGTGGCGGCAAGGCGCTCGTCAACGCGTATTACCGCAGCGCCGAAGCGCTCGGCGTCGATATCCGCTATGAAACACCCGTCGATTCGCTTGAACTTGACGGCAGCCTCTTCATCGCGGCGCGCAGCGGCAGCCAGCGCTTCGAGGCGCGCGCCTGCGTGCTGGCGGCAGGCGGCTTTGAATCAAATCGCGAATGGCTGCGCGAAGCGTGGGGGCAAAACGAGCGCGGCGAATGGCCCGCCGACAACTTCCTGATTCGCGGCACGCGCTTCAACAAGGGCGTGCTCATCAAGCATATGACCGACGCCGGTGCGGACATGATCGGCGACCCGTCGCAGTCACACTGCGTCGCCATCGATGCACGCGCGCCGCTGTATGACGGCGGCATCTGTACGCGCATCGACTGCGTGTCGCTGGGCGTCGTGGTGAATCGTGACGCCGAGCGCTTTTACGACGAAGGCGAGGATTTCTGGCCGAAGCGCTATGCAATCTGGGGACGGCTCGTTGCGCATCAACCGGGGCAGATCGGCTATTCGATCATCGACTCGAAAGCAATCGGCCGCTTCATGCCGCCGGTGTTTCCGGGCGATAAGGCCGATACGCTGCCGGAACTCGCGCGCAAGCTCGGGCTGCCGGAAGCGCGCTTCATGGAAACGCTCACGCGCTATAACGACTCATGCCGCGACGGCACCTTCGACCACACCGCGCTCGACGACTGCCACACCGAAGGTCTCGCGCCGCCCAAGACGCACTGGGCGCGCCGCATCGAGACGCCGCCGTTTTACGGTTATGCGTTGCGGCCAGGCATCACGTTCACGTATCTCGGACTAAAGACCAATGATCGCGCGCAGGTTCACTTCGGCGGCAAAGCCAGTGAGAACCTGTTCGTGGCCGGCGAAATGATGGCCGGCAACGTGCTCGGTAAGGGCTATACAGCGGGCGTCGGCATGTCGATCGGCACGGCCTTCGGGCGCATCGCCGGGACGCAGGCTGCGCGCGCCGCACTCAAAACGACGGAGGCAACCAGTGCAGCAGTCTGACCCGTTCGCGCCCGAACGCATGCGCACGGCGTTATCGGTCGATACGAAAAAAACTTCGCACGGCAGCACGGCGCGCGTGATCCCAATCGTGCCGATGAGCGCCGGCGAAACCGAAGTGGCACGGCAGATGCAGATCTGCAACGCCTGCCGCTACTGCGAAGGCTTCTGCGCCGTGTTCCCGGCCATGACGCGCCGCCTGGAATTCGGCAAGTCGGACGTCAACTATCTGGCGAATCTCTGCCACAACTGCGGCGCGTGCTATCACGCGTGCCAATACGCGCCGCCGCACGAATTCGGCGTGAACGTGCCGAAAGCGATGGCCGAAGTCCGGCTCGAAACCTACACCGAATACGCGTTTCCCGCGTCGTTCGGCGCGCTGTACAAACGCAACGGCCTGACTTTGTCGGTTGCACTGGCGGCCGGACTCGCGCTGTTTCTGCTGCTCGGTATGGCATTCCACGGCGGCTTGTCGGGCGATGTCGCGCCAGCGAACTTCTACGCGATCTTCCCGCACAACCTGCTCGCGGCGATGTTTGGCATTGTTTTCCTGTTCGCCATTCTCGCGCTCGGCGTGGGCGTCACGCGCTTCTGGCGCGACGTGTCGGCAGGAACGGCGAGTGCGCCAGCTGTCGCGGAAGCGGCCAAGAACGCGCTGACGCTCAAGTACCTGGACGGCGGCCACGGCGACGGCTGCAACGAAGAGAGCGATGCCTTCACACTGGCGCGGCGCCGTTTCCATCACCTGACGTTCTACGGCTTCATGCTGTGCTTTGCAGCAACCGCAGTTGCGACGCTCTATCACTATGCATTCGGTCTGGAAGCGCCGTATCCGTTTCTGAGCGTGCCGGTGCTGCTGGGGACCGCGGGCGGCATTGGACTGATTGCGGGGGCGGCGGGACTGCTGTGGCTGAACCTGAAACGCGTTCCGGAGCGGGGCGATGCCCGTCAGCGTCCGATGGACCGCGGCTTCATCGCGCTCCTGCTTCTGACGAGCGCATCCGGTCTCGCGCTGCTCGCGCTCCGCGCGACCTCGGCGATGCCGTCGCTGCTCGCGATTCATCTCGGCATCGTGATGGCGCTGTTCGCCACGCTGCCTTACGGCAAGTTCGCGCACGGCATCTTCCGCTCGGCGGCGTTGCTCAAATCGTCGATAGAGAAGCGGCAACGCAACACGCTGAGCCTCAGTTCGGATTAGCAGTCACTAGGGCGCCTTGGGCGCCCATCACCATAGATAAGAAGCAGGAGACGCAATGAACCGCACAGAATCGATCGCCGCTACGTCCGGCGTTTCGCCCATGACGAGGGCCGCCGCCGTGTTGCGCGTGACCAGCGGCAATTTCATCGAACAGTTCGATTTCTTTCTGTTCGGCTTCTACGCGACATCGATCTCGAAGATCTTTTTCCCGTCCACCAGCGAGTTCGCCTCGCTGATGCTTGCCTTCGCGGTGTTCGGCGCGGGCTTTCTGATGCGTCCGCTCGGTGCGATCTTTCTCGGCGCGTATATCGACAAGGTCGGACGGCGCACCGGGCTGATCGTTACGCTGTCGATCATGGCGAGCGGCACCATTCTGATTGCCTGCGTGCCTGGGTACGCGACGATCGGCCTGCTCGCGCCGGCGCTCGTGCTGCTCGGGCGTCTGTTGCAGGGCTTCTCGGCGGGCGCGGAACTGGGCGGCGTGTCTGTCTATCTCGCGGAAATGGCGACGCCCGATAACAAGGGCTTTTACACGAGTTGGCAGTCGGCGAGCCAGCAGGTCGCCATCGTCGTGGCGGCGGCCATCGGTTACGGGCTGAACCAGTGGCTGTCCGCGCAGCAGATCGGTGCATGGGGCTGGCGCGTGCCGTTTTTCATCGGCTGCGCGATCGTGCCGTTCCTGTTCATGCTGCGCCGTTCGCTGCAGGAGACCGCAGCGTTCGAAGCGCGGCGGCATCATCCGCAGGCGCGCGAGATTTTTGCGATGCTGCTCGGCAACTGGCGCACCGTCATCGGCGGCATGCTGCTGACGGCGATGACCACCACCACCTTCTATCTCATCACCGTCTATACGCCGACCTTCGGGAAGTCGGTGCTGAAGCTGTCCACCTCCGACAGCCTGATGGTCACGCTGCTTGTGGCTGCATCGAATTTCGTCTGGCTACCGATCGGCGGCACGATTTCCGACCGCATCGGCCGCAAGCCGCTGCTGCTCGCCATTTCCATGCTGGCGATCTTCACGTCTTATCCGGCGCTGTCCTGGCTCGCCGATGCACCGAGCTTCGCGCGCATGCTGATCGTTCTGCTGTGGTTCTCGTTCTTCTTCGGCATGTATAACGGCGCGATGGTCGCCGCGCTCACCGAAGTGATGCCGGTCGAAGTGCGCGTCGCGGGCTTCTCGCTGGCGTTCAGTCTCGCGACGGCGCTGTTCGGCGGCTTTACGCCGGCGGTATCGACGTATCTGATTCAGGTCCTGCATGACAAGGCCGCACCAGGCTACTGGCTGAGCTTCGCTGCGCTCTGCAGCTTGTGCGCGACACTCAGGCTGTACCGTCGCCGCGCGGGCAGTAACGCGTCGGCGGCATCGTCGGCTTGATAGCGATTGCATCGGCCCGTTTACGTAACCCCGGCTTTGCACCGGGCTTTCGCTTTTTCAGCGGCGACAAGAAGGGTCGATGAGGTCCAATCCAGGCATTTGCTTCTACCCAATCCAGGCATTTGCTTCTACTTGAGCCAGCTTGATTACGGCGAGCGGATCTCGCGCATTCTTCTTGGCGCTCGGCAATTCGATTCGATCCGACTCGCTGAATAGACCGCTTTCGTAGAGCGTGCTGATCGGCCACGTGCGTGCGACACGCGGCACGTCTACTGGAACATTCGCTTTACGGATGTCCCGCCGGCCGAGGACCCGATTTTCCGCTTCGAGGTCACGAACCAGTGGCTGACCGAAGTGGCTCGATAACCAGATCTAAGGGGCAGCGATGATTCCGGAAACTCTGTACAACTGCAACACGTTCGTGGAGCGGCTGGATTGTGCTGCATGTATCGATCGATACGATCGGCCGCATACGCTCTTCTACCGGGACCCTCCGTACGACGAGACGGAGGGGTACGGCGTGGCATTCCCGTTCGGCGAGTACGAGAAGATGGCGCAGCGCCTACGGTCGATCAAGGGGCGTGCGATCGTGAGCCTGAACGACCATTCTGATATTCGGCGTGCGTTCGACGGGTTTCACATCGAGACCGTGCCGATTCAATTTACGGTCGGTGGCGGCAAGGGTGTCGAGCGCAACGACCTGATCATCTTCAGTTGGGATGATGCTGCGCAGCCTGTTGGATTGTTCTAACCGATGATGCCGGGGCGTGCTACCGCGCCGGCATCGCACTCACGGATAAGCAAAAGCGGGTAGGAGGCAGGCGCTCAAGCAGATGATCATGTCCGGAAGGCTACTTAACGTCGCGGACAACAAAATACAATTTTTTTGTTTTTGAATTCAAGAGATACCCGCCGTGTACACTTTGAAACGAGCCGCTCTGCCCAAGCCCTTCAAAATTGAAGCTAACGCAGACGTACCGTTGACGACCGTCTTTTGCAATGCTCCATTGTGCCAACGTTGGGTTAAATGAAGTGGGTTTAATTTCGCCGTTATTTCCAACGGATATAGATCTGGAGAGTCGGTAAATATTTCCGGAATAAATCAACGCCTGATCGGATTTTCCATCGGCGTATCCAATATCGGTACCTTTGTATTTGAATAGGTAGCTTGCGTTGAATCCGTCGGCGTAATCATCCTCTTGTAAAACCTCATCCACATTGATGTTTTGGATGGTAACTGAGGGCACAACTGATTGCGCTAGAAGACAACTTTTAACCAAGCTTTCGCTTGGAGGAGCAGCCCATCCAATACTGGTGACGATCATGATCGATACAGCGAAAATACTCTTCTTCATCGATATTCGCTCCCGCGAGTAACGTCTAGGTACTGCTGATTGTATTTCCAAAAAATTGTGCCGCCGACGCCTGCGGTTGAGTCGTAAACGTGATCGTAGCGTCCCGTTTCCACTTTTTCAGTTTCGACCTTTTTAGTTTTTTTATTCTTCTTCTTTGTGATTTTATATAAAATCACGAGTTTGGTGGAGTCTTTGATGTCATATATGTTGTGGCTCGGATCGGTGATTTTAATTCCATGTCTCACCTTAAAATGTCGATCGTAATTTGTTTTGATGTCGGCGCCATCCCAAAAATAAGCGCCATTTGATTTATCTGGGCCGCCCGCAAGTGCGTTGCGGGCGGCGTTGATTGCGGCCTGCATGGCGGGATTCTTCCCAATTTGATCGTCCGTTGCCTTCATCATGTTGTTGTAGCGAGCATTGCCATCGCCAACGACGAATGAGAAGGTTGGGTCATTTTTTGTAAACGTGGCCATGTCGGAATAGCCGCGGGCATCGCGTTGTCGAACAAGCACGCTTGCGATAGCCATCATTTCATCGGAATTGTTCTGCAGTGATGCTTCTCCGTAAGCCATCGCTGCGAGTTGCTTCGTCTGGGCATCGATAGGCTGCGCTGCCGCTGGGGCACTGGCAGGTGCCGCAGGACTGGTAGGAGGCTGTGTACTCGAGGGGTTGGAACTGCTCATGCGCTTTTCCTTGCAGAATCTCCTGCAATCCACGTGACTAGTTTCAGAGAGGATTGCCCTGAAACGCTCACCGTTTCGCCGGAGGAATATTGCCCTTTTTTCGTATGGAGGTCGTCATCGCTGAACAAGTCGTAGTGGTATCCTTCGACCGGAGTGGTTCCGTTCTCCAATAGTACGAATCTCTGCTCGACAATCTCCTCATCGGTAGAAATTGGAGAGAAAATTGGCAATGCATAGCTCATGTTCGCGGGGCCACTAAACGAGTGCTGACTGCCCTTAATATCGACTTTACCCGGTGCGTGAATTTCGATATTGCCATCCTTGATTCGGATATATGCTCCACCGGATGTCAGCAGAATTTCCTCTTTCGCTGCTCCCTCAATCGTTGCCGTCGCCGACAGCACCTTCACCGTCTTCTGCGCGATCAACTCGATGTTGTCATCCTGCGCGTTCACCTCCACCTTTCCCTTCGCCGCAAACAGCTTCATCCCGGCGTTCTGCACAAACAGGCTGATTTTCTCCGCGACGCTCGCAACTAGCGACTTCCCGCTGACAATGAACATGCTCTGCCCATTGACGATATTGGTATGCTGATCGCTCGACACATGCACCGATTGCTGAGTCGACAATGCAATACCGGACGGGCTCGCAATCAGCATGAGGGGCTCTCGGAACCCGTTCGCACTGCCGGTGCCGCCACCGGCTGTCCTGCCTCCCGCATGCGAGCCTTGTATACGGTCTTGCGTCGCATCAGTAAATTTCTTCAGCGCATCGTGCCCCTCTGCCAGACTTTCTGCCTGATGCGTCTGGCTTGCCTGCGACATCGCTTCGATCGTGCTTTTTGCGTCCACGAGTTGCTGTTGCGCCTCGCGGACGTCAAGCTGCAGGCTGTTTGCATGCTTCTGATGCGTCGTAATGTACAGCCCCTGTGCGGCACGCACGGCACCATAGGCATCCGTCTTCAGATCAAATCCTGGGCCGAGATACGAGCCGCGCGTGTTGCCGCTCTGGTCAATCAGATACCCGAGGTGGAGTTGACTATTGGCTGTGCTGCTGAACAGTCTCGCGCGGCTCTGGCCCGTTGCGTCGTCCAGAACCATTTCGTTGTAGCCCGCCCCCGAATACTCCTTCGACCGGTAGCCTGACAAAATGCCGTTGCTATGCCACTGAGGCTGGACATTTCCGTTGTAGACGCGATGTAGGGCTATAGGCCGGTCGCAATCTCCGCCTATGTAGCCGATCAGGACTTCTTCCCCGACTCTCGGAACGTGAACGCTGCCGTAGCCGCCCCCCGTATCCGACTGCACAACCCTCACCCAGCACGAGGCATTCGCATTTCCCGAATTCTGTCGGTCCCAAACGAACATGACCTTTACGCGGTTCAGTGTGTCCGTGTACACCTCTTCGCCCGGCGGCCCGACGACGATGGCCGTCTCCAACTCCATCGCTGGCTTCTTGTGCTCGAACGGACTCCTATACGGAACCGTCACGCGCTGTGCCTCCACTTCGACCAGATAAAAACCGGCCGAGCCGTCTTCGTGAGTGACGACTTCTCCAGCTTGTTCGAACTTCGCCTGCGCTAGTTCGCTCTGCAAGCTATAAGGAAAGCTCGCTTCGTGATTCGATAGCGGCAGGTTGTTCTCAATGTACCGACGTACTTTGATCGCAGCGAATTCTCGCTGCCCGGCTTGATCACGATCGTGCTCAGGATTGCCAGTCAGCACGAACCGACGACCGGTATCGATAGCCCGAACGCCTCCCATACCAAGGAATCGCTTCGCTCTCGACTCCCATTCCTCTAGGTGAATCCTCGAAAGATGCTCACCGCGATCCTGGTTCAAATATGTGTAGGCGCCGGTATATTCATAGAATTCAGTCTGCTCCGGCAAGTTTCCTTGACCGGCCATTGTCGGCAACGTCGTACCTTTGGGATTGACCAGAGACGACGGTGCCTTATAGTCAAACGTGCGTGTCGTGTACACGGTACTCTGCAATGTCCGCGACCCAGCCCACTGCGTAAACGCGTCGGTTTCGCTACTTGTGCCGGACCTGGAGAATCCGACCGACTTGGGCGACATCTCATCAAGCGAGTAAATGTCGTCGGTTACGACAAACCTATGCGACTTTCCATCCTTGTCATGACGCCAGAAACCGAATAGGCCTTCTTCCTCCATCAATCGATGGACAAAATTCCAATCAGTCTCGCTCTGACGGCAGTACGAGCGCGGGGGGAGCGGCTTCAGCAACGCGAATTCGAATTGGCCTCGAGCTTGTGGATGCCCATTGAATACGTCCGTGATGACGGCGTCGATGCTCACATCCTGCCAGTACCGCATATCGTTGCGGAATTTGAGGAAATGCATCCATGAAGCGAAAGCTAATTGGTAACTTGAAAGGCTGCCGTCAGTTCCGAGCCTGCGAGCTGTATGAATGTATCCGTTGATCGGCAGATAAGACTTGTTCGCTTGCTGAATCCAAAGTGTTATCGGCTGGGCGATCAGCGTTTTGAGCTCGATGTCGCTCGCCGTGGATACCACGTCGATCGTGACACTGAAGTCACGACCAAGCTCGGAATAGGTCGTGGCCCGACGTGGCACGAGCGCGTTATCCGGCAACGACGGGATATCCGCCTTGAGCAGGCGGTCTTGCTGGATCAGGCCGCCACGAATCGCCTGAGCCAATTGGGTCATATTCATGCGTTATCCATCTTCTTGTATTTTGCAGACCAGCGATGGGCCGCGCTCTCACGGGGACGGCTCCCCGGCTATGTCGCTGCAATTTTAGCAGCGTCGCCCGGTCATGAAAGAAGAAGCGGTGGGATGTCGCGCGCAATAATCGCGAGTTTGCGACCACCCGAAAACTAGCCAAGCCCGTGACACTCCTTTGGTCGGAGCACGTTGAGCCGCCGCTTTCGGGAATGGCGACGTTATCCAGCAGATCAGAAATTTTCATCCCCAAAAAGACCGGTGTAGGTCTCTACGTACGGTGCCTTGCCAGCTAAGGCGCAGATACTGCTGCATCATCGATCATTGACGAAGGTGGCGTCAGTACCGTGGCCGTTGCACGCCTCCTCCTCGATGTCATCGAGCCAGTTTGCCCAAGCCTGCATCATGTCCCGACGCTCTTGCAAGTACTTCGCGTGGTTATACGTCGAGCGAGTCTTGTCCTTATGCGACAGCTGCATTTCAACGACTTCATCTTTCCAGCCCATCTCGTGGAGGTTCGTCGACGCGATTGCTCGGAAGTCATGGCCCGTTATCGGCTCGGGGATATTCGGCATCGTGGAGTCGAGCGCCCGATTGATTGTTGCTCGACTCATGTGGGGTCGGTGGCTTGAGAACTGCTCCGCGCAACACCGAAGCTGGATCGGTATCGGTACGAAGCGTGATCACCGCGTACGGGAACACGTTGGATACGTACTGAGTAGTTTGACCGCTACGGAAGGGGGGCAGCGTTCTTCGACGCGGCGCATCAAGGCGAGCACATCGTGAGCGGTAGTAGAGCGCATTGGGCGGTTCCCGATGTAAGGGTATGCGTCTGCTCCGAGCATGCGCAAAATCTCGCCAAAGTGCCGCTCGGTCCACGTCTTGCGCTTCTTCTCCAGCCACTCGTCGCTCACAACGCGGAAAGTTGCCTTGCCTTCGTTGATGCGCGCGGACAGCACTTCCTGCCGCGCGTGAGGCGGATGCAGCCCCTTCGTGACGAGTTCACGGGCATCGTCGCGTGCCGTGCGCGCGTCTTGGAGGCTGATGGTGGGATATTCGCCGATCGCGAAAAGATTCTCTTTCCCAGCAATTCGGTACTTGTATCGCCAGAGCTTGGAGCCAGTCGGCTCCACCAACAGATACAGTCCATTGCCGTCAGTAAGTTTGGTAGGCTTGTTGCCTGCTTTCGCTTGTCGGATTTTGACGTCGCTAAGTAGGGTGAAAAAGGGGGTATCGACTCTGGATTGTCGAAATGATACCCCCTTTTGTACCCCGTTTTTTCTCGGCTGGGGACGATTTCCGGCGAACATAAGCGAACAGTGGAAGGGCGTAAAGTGCCCAACTGGTAAGGGTTATAGGCGAATCGCCGAACCAACACGAACAGGAGCAACGGAAGTGATCAGACATATCGTCATGTGGAAGCTGAAAGAATCGGCGGAAGGCGGCACGCGTGCGCAGAACGCGCTGAAGCTGAAGGAAAAGCTCGAAGGCTGCCGCGACCTCGTGCCGGGCATCCTGCAACTCGACGTCGGCATTGCGACGCCGGGCCTCGAAGCCACGTCGGACGTCGTGCTCGTGTCCGATTTCACGGACAAGGCCGCGCTTGATGCCTACCAGGTGCATCCGGTCCACCAGGAAGTGAAGAAATTCGTCGTTGCGGTGGCGGAATCGCGCCAGTGTGTCGACTACCTGTCCGAAAGCGCAGCGCGATGAGCGACGCGGCATCCCCGACGGATGGTCCGTCGATCGAAAGCCCGTTCGTCGATCTGCTCGGCGTGCGGCTCGTGTCTGCGAAGGATGGCGCGAGCGAGATCGTGCTGCCGCTCGACGAGCGGCACATGAACACGTGGAGCATCGCGCACGGCGGCGTGACGATGACGCTATCGGACATCGCGCTCGCGATGGCAGCCCGGAGCCTGACCGACGACGGCGTCGGCGTCGTCACGGTCGAGATGAAGGTGAATTTCATGCAGCCCGGGCGCGGCGAGTTGCGCGCATATGGCCGCGTGATGCATCGTTCGACGACGATGGCGTACTGCGAAGGTGAGGTGCGCGACAGCGACGGCAACTTCGTCGCGAAGGCGCTCGGCACGTTCAAGTATATGCGGCGGCTCGCGGTGGGTCGCGACATCAAGCGGCAACGCACGCGTACGGCGCCGGACGCCCAACCCGGCCCGAGCGACGCGTAAGCGCCGGGACGCGCGGCCCTGCCTGGTCACAGGCGGGGCCGTTTTGTTTTGCGGCACGGATTCGCAACGGGACGGCGTGACGCTGCGAACGAATCCAGGGAGACAACCATGAACACGATCAGCCGCTAGATCCTGCTCGTGTCGCGCCCGCAAGGCGCCGCGCGCGCCGACAACTTCCGGCTCGTCGAAACGCCGCCCGTGCCGCTCGCGAATCCGGGCCTGATCCTGCGCTCGCGGCTGACGATGCAGGGCTTCATCGTATTCGAACACCCCGACGCATGGCCGCCCGTGCTGGCCGAGCTCGGCGAACTCGTCGCGACGATCGCATACGGACTCGAGCCGGCGCCGGACGCGTTCTCCGGGCTCCTGAGAGGCCGCAATTTCGGTAAGCAGCTCATGCAACTCGTCTGATCCGCGCGTGGCATCATGTGACGCTTGTCCGTTCACGGCGCCGCACGCGCCGTCCTCACCGATGCCGCTGAATCCGAAGATCGCCCAGATACTCGACATGGTCGAGCGCGCAAAACGCCCGTCCTATCACCACCAGACGCCGCAGCAGGCGCGCGCCGCGTACGAGAAGAGTGCGCCGATCCTCGATGTCGCGCCCGCGCCGATGCATTCGGTCGAGGCCTGCGTCGTACCGACGCGCGATGGCCGCACGATCGGCGCGCGGCTCTTTCTGCCGGTCGAGCCGAGCCTCGCCGAACCGCTGCCGGCGCTCGTCTATTACCACGGTGGCGGCTTCACGGTCGGCAGCGTCGATACGCACGACGCGCTGTGTCGCATGTTCGCGCGTGACGCGCAGTGCGCGGTGCTGTCGGTCGACTACCGGCTCGCGCCCGAACACCGGTTCCCGACCGCCGTGAACGACGCCGACGACGCATTGCGCTGGCTGCATCGCGAGGCTGCCGCATTCGGCATCGATGCGACGCGGCTCGCGGTTGGTGGCGACAGCGCGGGCGGTACGCTCGCGACCGTCTGCGCGGTGCTCGCGCGCGACGCGGGCATCGATCTTGCGCTGCAGTTGCTGATCTATCCGGGCGTGACGGGCTACCAGGACACCGAATCGCACGGACGGCTCGCGAACGGCTACCTGCTGACGCAGGACACGATCCAGTGGTTCTTCACGCAATACGTGCGGGATCGATCCGACCGCGACGATTGGCGCTTTGCGCCGCTCGACGGCACGCGCGGCGCGCCGTCGTTCGCCGGTGTGGCCCCGGCCTGGATCGCGACGGCCGAATACGATCCGCTGAGCGACGAGGGCGCCGCGTACGCGGACAAGCTGCGCGCGGCTGGCAATAGGGTTACGCTGGTCTGCTATCCGGGGATGATCCACGAGTTCTTCAAGATGGGCGGCTACGTGCCGGAGGTGCGGGCCGCGCATGCCGACGCGGTGGCGGCGCTCAAGGCCGCATTCGACGACGTTTGATGGCGGCGGCGCCCGGCGCCGCGCGGAGGAAGCGATGACCGACGGCTGGGTGGAAACGGGCGACTGGGCCGTGCTGGGCGGCGATGCCGCACGTATTCGCGATGCGGTGTTCGTGCGCGAGCAGCGGATTCCGCCGGAATGGGAACTCGACGACGAGGATCCGCTGTCGTTGCACGCGGTGGCCTACCGTGTCGATGCGGCGACCGGCGCGCGCCGCGCGGTCGCGACGGGACGGCTGCTGCGCACCGCCACGATTGGCCGCGTCGCGGTGTTGGCCGACGCACGCGGGCAGGGCGCGGGATCGGCCGTGCTGCATGCGCTGCTGGACGCGGCGCGGCATCGCGGCGAGCCGATCGTGCGGCTCTACGCGCAGGATGCCGCGGTGTCGTTCTACGTGCGACACGGCTTCGCGGCAATCGGCGAACCGTTCGTCGAAATCGGCGTGCCGCACGTCGAGATGGCGCGCACGCCCTAGTGCCGCGCGCGGCAGGCTCAGCGCGGTTGCGTCGCGTCGATGTCGAATGTGAACGCGCGCTCGAAACTGCCCGGCCGAACGGTGCGGTGCGAGCCGTCGTCGTCGCAGCGTTCCTTGATGTCGACCGTCAGCCGCACGCCTTCCTTCATCGTCACGCGCAGCGCGGTTGTGCCGCGTGTGCCGTATTCGGGCGTCTCGATGAATGCGGCCGACAGCGCCCGCTCGCGCTCGATCGGAATGCCGGTGTGCGGCAGCGCGTCGTCGTCCGCGACGTGCGGATCGCGCATCAGCTCGATCAACTCGTCGAGCGACGGGGTCGGATTGTCGGTCAGCAGCGTGCCGAGTTCCGCGCGCTTGCGCACGACTTTCGGCCAGGGCGTATCGAGCCGGGCGTTCGACAGCGCGTGCACGCCGGCGCCGATCGCGACCGGCGATGCAACGCCGGTTTCGCCTTCGGCCGCACGATTGCAGAACCACGCGAGTTCGCGCCGCTTCCAGTCGCCGACCAGCAGGTTGAAGCCGTTGTACACGGCCGCGTGCTCGGCCAGCTCGCCGAGGTAGTCGAGCGGCGCGACGGACGGGCCGCGGAGGAAATCGGACACGAGCTTGCCGCGGGTCGGCGCGCCCGCGCGAATGTCGAACGGCGCGCGGTAATTCGTCAGCGCCGCGAACCGGCCGTCGCGCGACACGCCGAGCCACGTGCCACCCGCTTCCAGATCGCGGCCGGCGAGCAAGCCCGGCACGTCCTCCCACCACGAAAGCGGCGCACTGGTACGGCGAAAGAATTCGTCGCGGTTGGCGGTCAGGGTAAAGACGGGACCGGCGGCGGCATCAGGCTGCCAGTCGAAGGCAATCAGACACATCGGGCGAATCTCTCGCAGGAAACTTCGGGCGCCGGCCGCGATCTGCGAGCCGGCGTGCGAACGGGTTGTCAGTGCGTCACGCTTCCGTCGGCCACGCGTACGGCAGCGCGTCGAACGCGAGCGCCGGGCCGTCGGCCGAACCAAGGTGTACCGTGCCGTTGTCGAGCGCGGCCAGCTTGATCTCGACGAGCGCGTCGACACCGCCCGCGGGCGCGGCCGCCGCGTTGACGATCATCCCGCATGGCTGGCCCGGGTCGTCGCTGTGGAACAGCTCGACGCCGGCATGCACGGTGTCGGTCTCGCCGGCGACGTGCGCGAGCGCGGTACGGCGCTTGATCGTGCCGCGGTACTGGCTGCGCGCGACGATTTCCTGGCCCGGGTAGCACCCCTTGCGGAAGTTAACGGCGCCGATCACGTCGAAGTTGACCATCTGCGGCACGAACTGTTCGACGGCCGGCTGCGTAATGCGCGGCTCGCCCGCGCGCACGTCGAGCCAGTCCCAGACGGCCGGCGACACGACCGGCAGCGTGCCGGCGAGCGCGGCGAGACGCGCGTCGACTTCCGCGCGGGGCCCGATCCACAGGTAGCGCTTGCGGCCGGCCGCGTCCGGCACGCGGATCAGCGCGCCGGCCGGGCCGTCGACCTTCACGTGCACGCCGTCCGGCAGCGCGTCGAAGATGCCCGACAGCACGTCGCGCACGTCGCCCGCGAAGCCGACGACCGCGAGCGCGTCGCTCGCGTCCGTCAGTTTCGCCTTTGCACGCAGCACGAACATCGACAGCCGTTTCTGCACGGCGGCCTGGACGTCCTTCGAGACAAGCAGGCGCACGCCGTGACCGGCGCGCCACGCGAGGAACGACGCGAGCAGGCGGCCCTTCGGCGAGCAATAGCCGGACAGGCGCGCGCTCGCGGCATCGAGATGCTCGATGTCGTTGGTGAGCTGGCTGTGCAGGAACGTCGCGGCGTCGTCGCCGGCCACGTCGATCACGCCGAACTGCGCAAGCGGCATGCAGGCGCCCGGCGCGTCGAAATCGGCGGCTGACGGGCGGGGGAAAACGGGGAGCGAGACGGATGCGGGCTGTGCAGCCGGTGAAGCGAACGGTGTGCTCATGGAATGAGGGAACAGTCAACCCTGACTTTGACGAAGGCGAGCAAGTATTATATGGGTCTTACCTGAGTCTCGTTTCCATGTCCCTACTGAAGAAATGCGCCGCGACTGTCGTGGCGCTGGCCGTCGTTGTGGCCGCTGCCGGCGCGGGCGGCGGATATTACTGGGCGACCCGGCCGCTGCTGCTGGGTGCCGCGTCGCTCGACGTCACGATCAAGCCGCGCAGCAGCGTCAAGAGCGTCGCGCTGCAGCTCAGGCGCGGCGGCGTGCCGGTCGAGCCGCTCGGCTTCGTCGCGATGACGCGCCTGCTCGGGCTGTCGAGCCGGCTCAAGTCCGGCAACTACGAATTCAAGACCGGCATCACGCCGTACGACGTGCTGCAGAAGATCGCGCGGGGCGACGTGAACGAGTACGTCGCGACGGTGATCGAAGGCTGGACCTTCAAGCGGATGCGCGCGGAACTCGACGGCAATCCCGATCTCGCGCACGCGACGGCCGGCATGAGCGACGCCGAACTGCTGCGCGCGATCGGTGCGCCGGACAACGCGATTCAGCGCGGCAGCGGCGAGGGACTGTTCTTCCCGGACACCTACCTGTTCGACAAGGGCACGAGCGATCTGAACATCTACCGGCGTGCGTACCATCTGATGCAGACGCGTCTCGACGAAGCATGGGCCGCGCGCGTGCCGGGACTGCCGTACAAGACGCCTTACGAAGCGCTGACGATCGCGTCGATCGTCGAAAAGGAAACCGGCCACGCGGCCGACCGCGCGTTCGTCGCCGCCGTGTTCGCGAACCGGCTGCGGATCGGGATGCCGCTGCAGACCGATCCGTCGGTGATCTACGGCCTGGGAGACGCGTACGACGGCCGCCTGCGCAAGCGCGACCTGCAGGCCGACACTCCTTACAATACCTATACGCGCCGCGGGCTGCCCCCGACGCCGATCGCCCTGCCGGGCGTCGCCGCACTGCAGGCGGCGATCAATCCGGCCCAGACGAGCGCGCTCTATTTCGTCGCGAAGGGCGACGGCACGAGCGTGTTCTCGGACACGCTCGGCGACCACAACAAGGCCGTGGACAAGTACATACGAGGTCAATAATGGCGAGCGGTAAATTCATCACGTTCGAAGGCATCGACGGGGCGGGGAAGACCACCCACCTGCAATGGTTCTGTGAACGCCTCCAGGCCAGGCTGGCCGCGAGCGGCCGGCAGGTCGTCGTCACCCGTGAGCCGGGCGGCACGCAGCTCGGCGAGAAGCTGCGCGAGATCCTGCTGAACCAGCCGATGGATCTCGAGACCGAAGCGCTGCTGATGTTCGCCGCGCGCCGCGAGCACCTCGCGCTCGTGATCGAGCCTGCGCTCGCGCGCGGCGACTGGGTCGTGTCGGATCGCTTCAGCGACGCCACGTTCGCGTACCAGGGCGGCGGCCGCGGGCTGCCGCGCGACAAGCTCGAGACGCTCGAGCGCTGGGTGCAGGGCGGCTTCCAGCCCGACCTGACGGTGCTGTTCGACGTCGCGCCGCAGGTGGCGAGCGAGCGCCGCGGCGCCGCGCGCATGCCCGACAAGTTCGAAAGCGAGTCGGACGCATTCTTCTCGCGCACTCGCGCCGAATACCTGCGGCGCGCGGAAGAGGCGCCGCACCGCTTCGCGATCGTCGACGCGACGCAGACGATTCCCGACATCCGCCAGCAGCTCGAACGCGTGCTCGCCGCGCTGTAACACGAAGGAACGCACCACATGATCTATCCGTGGCAGACCGACGACTGGAACCGCCTGCAGCAACTGCGTGCGCAGTGGCCGCATGCGCTGCTGCTGCACGGCCAGGCCGGGATCGGCAAGCTGCAGTTCGCGCAGCATCTCGCGCAGGGCTTTCTGTGCGAGGCGCCACAGCCGAACGGCGAGCCGTGCGGCACCTGTGCGGCCTGCACGTGGTTCGTGCAGGGCAACCATCCGGACTACCGGGTCGTGCTGCCCGAGGCGCTCGCGGGCGAGGCGCCGGGCGCCACCGACGACGCCAAGTCGGCCGACGCGGACGAGGGCGGCAAGAAGACGCGCGCGCCGAGCAAGGAAATCAAGATCGAGCAGGTGCGTGCGTTGCTCGACTTCTGCGGGGTCGGTTCGCACCGCGGCGGCGCGCGCGTCGTCGTGCTGTACCCGGCCGAGGCGCTGAACGTCGCCGCGTCGAACGCGCTGCTGAAGACGCTGGAGGAGCCGCCGTCCGGCGTCGTGTTCCTGCTGGTGTCGGCCCGCATCGACCGGCTGCTGCCGACCATCATCAGCCGCTGCCGGCAGTGGCCGATGACCGTGCCGGCGCCCGACGCGGCCACGGCATGGCTCGCGGCGCAGGGTATCGACGATGCGCGCGCGCTGCTCGCCGAAGCCGGCGGCGCGCCGCTCGCCGCGCTGGCGCTCGCGAGCGACGAGAACCGCCCGCTGCGCGATTTCACGCTCGGCCAGCTCGCGGCCGGCGCCGCGTGCGATCCGTTCGCGTGCGGCGAGACGCTGCAGAAGCTGCCGGTGCCGCTGGTGCTCGGCTGGCTGCAGCGCTGGCTGTACGATCTGCTCGCGCAGCGGATGGCGGGCGCGCCGCGCTACTTCCCGATGCAGGCGGCCGCGCTCGCGCGGTGCGCGGAGGCGGTCGATGCGAATGCGTTCGCGCGCTTCATGAAGGCCGTGACGCGCCAGCGGACGGTCGAGAACCATCCGCTCAATGCCCGGCTCGTATTCGAGGAACTGTTTCTCGGTTATCGGGAAATGTTCGCGTGAGCGAGTATTGTTTCCTTCGGGTGAGGAAACGATTGCCGGCGAGTGCATGAGCGCCCGCCAACCGTATTCAGGAACCACGATGTTCGTCGATTCTCACTGCCACATCAATTTCAAGGGTCTCGCCGACCGCCTGCCTGCCGTGCTGGAGAACATGCGCGAGCACGACGTCACGCACGCGCTGTGCGTGTCGGTCGACTTCGAGACGCTGCCCGACGTGCTCGCGATCGCGCAGGCGCACGACAACGTGTACGCGTCGGTCGGCGTGCACCCGGATCACGAGGACGCACGGGAGCCGACGCTCGCGGAACTGATCGAGCTGGCCGCGCACCCGAAGGTCGTCGCGATCGGCGAGACGGGCCTCGACTACTATCGCCTCGAAGGCCGCTCGATCGCCGACATGGAGTGGCAGCGCGAACGCTTTCGCACGCACATCCGCGCGGCGACCGCGACGATGAAGCCGCTGATCATCCATACGCGCTCGTCGTCGGAAGACACGTTGCGAATCATGGCCGAGGAGCGCGCGGACGTGCCGGGCGGCGTGATGCACTGCTTCACCGAGCCGTGGCCCGTTGCCGAGCAGGCGCTCGCGCAGAACTTCCATATCTCGCTGTCGGGGATCGTCACGTTCAAGAACGCGACCGACGTGCAGGACGTCGCGCGGCGCGTGCCGCTCGACCGGCTGCTGATCGAAACCGATTCGCCCTACCTCGCGCCGGTGCCATATCGCGGCAAGCCGAATGAACCTGCGTACGTCAGCCATGTCGGACGCTTTATCGCATCCGAGCGCGGGATCGCCGTCGAGGCGCTCGCCGATGCGACGACACAGAACTTTTTCCGGCTGTTCAAGATCGCCCGCTAACGGCGCGCAGCCAGCCGACAACCCAGGGAAGGAGCCCACAACAATGACGAAGCCGACCACATACCTGCCCAAGCGCGCACTCATCGCCGCCGCGCTCGTCGCGAGCGGCCTCTTTGCCGCCGCCGGCGCGCATGCCGAGTCGCTCGACGCGATCGTCAAGGCGGTCAAGTTCGACGATATCGCCGACATCGGCAAGCAGCTCAAGAGCGGCAAGCTCGATCCGAACACGCTCGCGCCGAACGGCGACCCGATCCTCGTGATCGCCGCGCGCGAGAAGTCCGACAAGGTTGCCGCCGCGATCGCCACGACGCCGAACGTCGACCTCGAGAAGGAAGACAAGGCCGGCGAGAACGCGCTGATGCTCGCGTCGCTGAACGGCGACGTCGGGCTCGTCAAGCTGCTGATCGACAAGGGCGCGGAAGTCAGCAAGAAGGGCTGGGCGCCGCTGCACTACGCGGCGACCAACGGCCAGGACGAGGTCGTCAAGATCCTGCTCGACCACGACGCGTATATCGACACCGCATCGCCGAACGGCACGACGCCGCTGATGATGGCCGCGCGCGGCAACCACGCGACGACCGTCAACCTGCTGCTCGACCAGGGTGCCGATCCGCAGGTGAAGAACCAGCTCGGCATCACCGCGCTCGAGTTCGCGAAGCACTACAAGGCGCCGGACGCAATCGACATCCTGAGCAAGCGGACGGTGCGCGTCGGTGCGTCGGCGCCGGCAGATGCCCAAAAGAGTGCAAAATGACGGTTTTGGCGCGGTGGCGCAGCGCCCGGCCGTCCGGAACCCGGCCGGCCGCGGGCGTCCGGCTGCCGCGCCGGTCAGCGCAGCAAGCGGCCCGGGGCCGCATTGACATAAGGAACACCATGTTGCGGGCTATGTTTTGTGCCGCGGCGTTCGCCGTGCCGTTGTCGGCGGCGGCTTTCACGGGCGCGGATCTCGACCGGCTGTGCGCGAAGACGGACGTCAAGTCGCGGGCGTCGTGCGCCGCCTACATCGAAGGCGCCGCCGATGGCGTCTACAACACGATCGACGCGATCGGCGGTACCACGGGGCCGCGCGTCGGGCAGTATTTCTGCCTGCCGCCCGACATCCGGGCGCAGCAGATGACCGACGCGGTGCGCAAGTACATCGCGGAGAACCCGAAGCTGGCCGACTACAACGCGAGCACCGCGGTGTCGCTCGGTCTCGGCAAGGCGTTCCCCTGCAGGGGCGGCAGCTGATCTGACGCCGGGGCCGGGCGCGCGCGTTGCCCGGACGTCGCCGACGCATCCAGGACGAGGCCGCCGCGCCTCATAACCGAAGCATTCCCGGGCGCCGATGATTTCAATCGAGGAATTGCAGCGCATCGCCGATGCGCCGTTGCATGCGTGGCTCGGCACGCTGGGCGTGTCGGTCATCGTCGTGCTTGTCGTCGTGATCGTGCACCGTGTCGGCGCACGCATCGTCAAGCGCATCGCGCAGCCGTATCCGTTGATGAGCGTGATCCTGCGTTACATCGACAAACCTTCGCTCGTCACGCTCGCGCTGCTCGCGCTCGAGTTCCTGTGGATCCAGGCCGACGAGGGCATGTCGTTCGTGGGCGGGATGCGCACCGCGGCCGCGGTCGGCTCCATCGTGTCGCTGACCTGGCTGCTGGTGCGGCTCGTGGCCGGCGTCGGCGACGCGATCATCCAGGCCCATCCGATGGATGCGGCCGACAATCTCCACGCACGGCGCGTCCACACGCAGGCCAAGGTGCTCGTGCGGACCGTCATGGTGCTGATCGTGATCATCGGCACCGGCGCCGCGCTGATGACGTTCCCGAACGTGCGCCAGGTCGGCGCGAGCCTGCTGGCGTCGGCCGGCGTCGCGGGGCTGGTTGCCGGCATCGCCGCGCGGCCGGTGCTCGGCAACCTGATCGCCGGGCTGCAGATCGCGCTCACGCAGCCGATCCGGCTCGACGACGTCGTCGTGATCCAGGGCGAGTGGGGCCGCATCGAGGAAATCACCGGCTCGTTCGTGTCGGTGCGGCTGTGGGATCAGCGCCGGCTCGTCGTTCCGCTGCAGTGGATCATCGAAAACCCGTTCACGAACTGGACGCGCAGCAGCTCGGAGATCATCGGCACGGTGTACCTGTCGGTCGACTACCGCACGCCACTCGCGCCGCTGCGCGAGGAACTCGCGCGGCTCGTCCATGCGGCGCCCGAGTGGGACGGCCGCGTGCAGGTGCTGCAGGTGACCGACGCGACCGAACGCACGATGCAGTTGCGCGCGCTCGTCAGCGCGGCCGACTCGTCGGCGTGCTGGGATCTGCGCTGCCGCGTGCGCGAGGGCTTGATCGCCTATCTGCAGGCGCGTTTTCCGCAATGCCTGCCGCGCAGCCGGATGGAACTGTATCCGCACGATTCGGCGCTGGACGAGCCGAGCCCCGAACGACCGCATGCGCGGCCGCCCGCCGCCAGCACGGCAGCCAACACCGCGGCCGATCCGAAAGCCACCGAAGGCCGCTGAACGCGTGCCGGTACCCGCCGCCATTTTCTTTCCATGACCGCGCTGAACACGCTCGCCATCGCCAACTACCGCTCGCTGCGCGAGCTGATCGTGCCGCTCGCGGCGCTCACCGTCGTCACGGGGCCGAACGGCAGCGGCAAGTCGAGCGTTTACCGCGCGCTGCGGCTGCTCGCCGATACGGCGCAGGGGCGCGTGATTCCGTCGCTCGCGCGCGAAGGCGGGCTGCCCTCGACGCTGTGGGCCGGCCCCGAGCGCTTTTCGCGCGCGATGCTGAGCGGCGAGACGCCGGTGACCGGTACGGTGCGCAATGGACCGGTGAGCCTCAAGCTCGGTTTCGCGAGCGACGATTTCGGTTATGCGATCGATCTCGGCCTGCCGGTCCCGAGCCGTTCGCAGTTCGCGCTCGATCCCGTCGTGAAGCGCGAATGCATCTGGGGTGGCGCGCTGTTGCGCCCGTCGACGCTGCTGGTCGACCGGCAGGGCGCGCAGATTCGCGCGCGCGCCGGGTCGGGCGACTGGCACACGGTGCCGCAGCCGGTCGCGAGCTTCGACAGCATGATGACCGAGTTCGCCGATCCGGTCGGCGCGCCAGAGATGATCGCGGTGCGCGAGCGGATCCGATCGTGGCGCTTCTACGACCATTTCCGCACCGATGCGCAGGCGCCGGCCCGGCAGTCGCACATCGGCACCCACACGCCGGTGCTCGCGGACGACGGCGCCGACCTGGCCGCCGCGCTGCAGACGATTCGCGAAATCGGAGATGCCGCGGCGCTCGACGCGGCGATCGATGACGCGTTCCCGGGCGCATCGATCGACATCGACAATCCGGGCGGCCGCGGCCGCTTCGACGTGCTGATGCGCCAGCCGGGGCTGCTGCGGCCGTTGTCGGCCGCCGAGCTGTCGGACGGCACGCTGCGCTATCTGCTGCTCGCGGCCGCGTTGCTGACGCCGCGGCCGCCCGCGCTGATGGTGCTGAACGAGCCGGAAACGAGCCTGCATCCCGATCTGCTGCCGGCGCTCGGCCGCCTGATCGCGCAGGCCGCGCAGCGTTCGCAGGTGCTGGTCGTGTCGCACGCGGCGCGGCTCATCGCGACGCTCGAACGCGAGGCCGGCTGCGAGTCGCTGGTGCTCGACAAGCAGCTCGGCGCGACCGTGCTCGTCGACGCGGATACGCGCGACCTGCCGCCGTGGAAGTGGCCGTCGCGCTGACGGGCGGCGCGGTGCGCGCGTGGCCCGTCAGCGGTGGGCCGTCGGTCGCTCGCCCTCGGATGCCCGTCGCGCCGGTCCGGCCGCCTCGAAGCTGGTACGGGCGGCCCGCGGGCGAATGTATCCTGTCTGTAACAACGCCCATAAAATGAAAGTCCGGTGCTTCCGGGCATCGGGATCGCGAATAATAATGAGATATTTGGCTGGCGCGATGCCGGCCGCATGCCGCACGGAGCGCGGCGTGCACCAGCCCCCGTGGCGGCTGACCGAGGACACAGGAGACGTGGACCATGAGAATTGCCCAGATCGCCCCGCTGACCGAATCCGTGCCGCCGAAGCTGTACGGCGGCACGGAGCGCGTCGTGTCCTACATCACCGAGGCGCTCGTCGACCTCGGCCATGACGTGACGCTGTTCGCCAGCGGCGATTCGACGACCCGGGCCAGGCTCGAACCGGTGTGGCCACGCGCGTTGCGGCTCGACTCGTCGATCCGCGATCGCGTCGCCCCGCACATGCTGCTGATGGAGACGGTCGCGCGCCGCGCGAAGGATTTCGACGTGCTCCATTTTCACATGGACTACTACTCGTTTTCGGTTTTCAACCGGCAGGACACGCCGTACGTGACGACGCTGCACGGCCGGCTGGATCTGCCCGAGCAGCAACCGGTGTTCGACACGTTCAACACCGCGCCGGTGATCTCGATCTCGAATTCGCAGCGCCAGCCGCTGCCGCAGGCGAAATGGCTGACGACCGTGTACCACGGCCTGCCCGACGCACTGTACCTGCCGCAGCCCGTCGAGCCGCGCTATCTCGCGTTCCTCGGCCGTATCTCGCCGGAGAAGCGGGTCGACACGGCGATCCGCATCGCACGCCAGTGCGGGCTGCCGATCCGGATCGCGGCGAAGATCGACGCGGCGGACCAGGAATACTTCGAACGCGAGATCAAGCCGCTGTTCGCTCTCCCGCACGTCGAATACATCGGCGAGATCGCCGACCACCAGAAGGCCGAATTCCTGTCGGGCGCGCATGCGCTGCTGTTTCCGATCGATTGGCCGGAACCGTTCGGGCTGGTGATGATCGAGGCGATGTCGTGCGGCACGCCGGTGATCGCGTTCAATCGCGGCGCGGTGCCGGAGGTGCTGGACGAAGGTGTGTCGGGCTTCATCGTCGAGGACGAGATCAGCGCGGTGGCCGCGGTGAACCGGCTGCACCTGCTGCCGCGCGCACGCGTGCGGCAGCGCTTCGAGGAGCGCTTCACTGCGCGGCGGATGGCGCAGCAATACGTCGACGTGTACCAGTCGCTGATTCGCGCGCAGAAGCGTTCGCGCTTCAAGGTGATCGATTCGACGACCTGACGCGCCACGCGCGCGGATAAAAAAACGGCGATGCCCGCAAGGACATCGCCGTTTGCACGTTGCCCGCGCGCGGTGCGCACGGGCGAGGACGCCTCGGCGTCAGATCTTCAGCTTCGTGACCTTCGTGCCGTTGATCGACACGTCGCCCATCAGGCCGGCATTGGTCAGCACGACGACCTGGACCGGCGCGGTGGCCGTGGTCGTGTCGACCGCGCCGTTCGCGCCCATCTTCACGAGCGCGACCGATGCACCGGCGCCGGCTGCCCAGCCGTCCGAGCCGCGGAATTCGTCGAGCGCTTCCTGCGTCATGAACAGGAACACGATCGCCTTCGACTGCGCGCCGGCCTGCAGGCCGACCGACAGCGACGACGTGTTGTAGTAGCCGACCGTGCTGCCACCGACGCGCAGTGCGCCGTTGCCCGACTGGCCGCCGACGATGAAGCCTGCCTGGATCACGTCCGGGAACACGAGCACGCCGCGCGACTTCGCGACGAGTTCGCGCGAACCCTTGACCGTGGAATACATGCGCGACAGCGTTGCGTCGACGCTCGAATCGATCGCCTGACGCTTCGACGCGTTGGTTGCGGCATTGTCGGGCTTGTCGGGGGTGGTGGTGCAACCGGTGAGCGCAAGGCTACCGACGACAAGCGCAGCGGCGGCTTTCAGCACAAGATTCCGTTTTTGCATCGTTCTTCTCCATCGGATGACGTTCGGAGTGAGTCTCGCTCAAGGAGCGGATCACGTCGGCAGTTATATCACAGCGGATTACAATCCCTTTTCGTTCGCGCGTGAAAAAGCGTCAAATCGTTTTGGGGTGTCGCGGCGCGCCAACGGACGGACCGGCGCGCGTACGGCCATACGTCGTGCGGCCGGCCGGGGGGGCAGGAAAGGGGAAAGGGAAGCGGTTGCTGCGCGTCAGTGCGGCGTGACGGGTGGTGCCGGCGGGGCAGGCGGTTTGATCGGCGGGCGCCGCAGCGCGCGGCGGATCAGCGCGATCACGACCCCGCACGCGAACAGGAACGCGGCCGGCACGACCCAATAGCCGACGAATGCATGCCACAGATAACCGGCGAGCGTATTGCGGCGCACCACGTATTCGTCCCGGGCTGCCTGCTGACGTGCCGCGTTGGCGGCCAGCACGTCGGCCGGGCAGCCGGCGGCGCGCGCCGCGTCAGGATCGCCGTGGCACTTCGCGGCGGCGCCTGCCGCCTGCTGCGCATCGGTGAGCTGCCAGGTGGTCAGCGCGAGCTGCAGGTCGGCCTTGTTGTACGCCATTTCCTCGCGGATCTCGCGCACGGCGACGATCGCGACGGGCACGGCCCAGAACACGATCACGATCAGCCAGCGGCGGAACCAGCGGTGTTGTCTCCATGCCATCCATGCCTCCGTTTGACGCGGTGTGCGCGTCCGTCTCGAGGGCGGCCCGATGGCGCTTCTTGTACTTGGATGGGCCGCGTTGCAGCCATCATAGAAGAAATCGCGGCGAATTGCCGCACCATGTGGCGGCATTCGTGCGGCGCGTGTAAGGAAGCGGGGTGGGAGGGTGGTGGAGCATGTCGCAACGGCGACGATGCCGTTGGCCGGACAGCGCGGTGACGCATCCGGCGTCGTCGCGCGCGTCGATGCGCGTGCAACGAAAACAAAAATGCCGCGCCCGCCGAAGCGGTGCGCGGCATTCGCGCGGGAGCGCCGGAACTCAGGCGGCCGGCTGGCTGCTCAGGCAACTCTTCATGAATGCCTTGCGGTCGTCGCCCTTCTTGTCGGCGGCCTGGGTGTTGCAGGCCTTCATCTTTTCCTGCTGCGACATCTTCTTCGCGGGCTTGGCCGACAGGCAGTCCTTCATGAACGCCTTGCGTTCGTCGCCCGTCTTGCCGGCGGCCTGGGTGTTACAGGCCTTCATCTTGTCCTGCTGGCTGTTCGCCGCGAAAGCGGGGGAAGCCAGCATGCCGCCGAGAAGGACTGCGGCTACGAGCGATTGGATTTTCATTTCGACACTCCCATGGGGTGAATTGCGTTTTATATCGACGCCGTCACGAAGCCCGGCGCAACGGGAACAGGGTCACATCGCGCCGCGCGCTCCGATTATGGCAAATCAATGTGAAAACACCAAAACGGCATACCTATAACGCGGCGGGCAACGCGGCCGTTGACGGCGTGCGCACGCCGGCGATCGGGACAAACCATGATGCGACGCGTTCGGCTCCGGGCGCGCGCACGGGACCTACCGGATGCCGGCCGCGAGCGATTACAATCGCGGCCATGAATATTTCGAACACCGCAACTCCTTCGTCCGCGCCGGCGCTGCCGCGCATCGCCGTACTCGCCACTGGCGGCACGATCGCCGGCGCCGCGCCGGACGCCGCCAGCACGGCCGGCTATCAGGCCGGCGCGCTCGGCGTCAATTTCCTGCTCGACGCGGTGCCGGCGCTTGGGTCGGTCGCGCGCATCGATGCCGAGCAGGTCGCCAGCATCGACAGCAAGGATCTCGCGCTGCCGCTCTGGAATACGCTCGCCGCGCGCATCGACGCGCTGATGGCCGATCCGGCGATCGACGGCATCGTGATCACCCACGGTACCGACACGCTCGAGGAAACCGCGTACGCGCTGCATCTGGTCGTGACCGGCGACAAGCCGGTCGTGCTGACGGCCGCGATGCGGCCGGCCACCGCGCTGTCGTCCGACGGGCCGCTGAACCTGCTGAACGCGGTGACGGTCGCCGCTCACCCGGCCGCGCGCGGGCAGGGCGTGCTCGTCGCGTTCAACAACCGGATCCACGGCGCGCGCGACGTCGTGAAGACGAGCACGTACGCGGTCGACGCATTCCAGTCGCCGGAACTGGGCGCGCTCGGCTGGGTGCAGGACGGCCGCGTCGAATTCGCGCGCCGCGTGACGCGCTCGCGCGATGCGCACCTGGCGATTGCTGCCACGTGGCCGCCGGTCGAGGTCGTCGCGAGCTATGCGGGCGTGACGCGCACGGCCGTCGACGCGCTGGTGGCGGCCGGCGTGCGCGGCCTCGTCGTGGCGGGCACCGGCAACGGGTCGATCCACGCGACGCTGCAGGCGGCGCTCGCCGATGCGGTGAAAGCGGGCGTCGCCGTGGTGCGTGCGTCGCGCGTCGGCTCGGGGCACGTGATGCGCAACGGCGCCGCGAACGACGACGTGCTCGGTTTCGTGAGCGCCGGGTCGCTGAGCCCGTTCAAGGCACGCGTGCTGCTGATGCTTGCGCTCGCGAACGGCATGCACGGACGCGACGCGCTGCAACGCGCATTCGATACGCTTTGACCGCTGTACGCCGATCGGGCGGCGCGCATGAAGAAAAGGCAGGCCATCGGCCTGCCTTTTTTTGCGTCAGTACTGCGCGAATGCTCAGGACTGCGGCGGAATCACGAGCTTCTGACCCGGATAGATGCGGTCCGGGCTCGACAGCATCGGCTTGTTCGCCTCGAAGATCGCCGGGTACTTGTTCGCGTCGCCGTACACTTCCTTGGCGATCGCCGACAGCGTGTCGCCCGGCTTCACATCGTGGTACTGAACTTCCGGATCGTCCGGCTGCAGATCGTCGTCGTTGACGCCCGCGACGCCTTGCACGTTGCCGGCCGCGACCTTGACCTTCGCCTTCGTGTCGAGGTCGGCGACGCTGCCCGACAGCGTGACGGTGCGCGATGCGCCGTCGAACGCCACGGTCAGGTTCGACGTGTCGAGACCTTGCGTGTTGATGTAGTTCTTGATCGCATCGGCCGCGGTCTGGTTCGCGGCATTCGGATCTTCCGCTGCTTGCGCATCGGCGTGACCCAGCAGTTTTTCACCCGCCTCTTTGATAAACGAAAGAAGACCCATCGTTGCACTCCCTAGGTGGTTGAAAAGAAAACGCGCCGTGAAGTGGCGAAAAAAACACCGCGCTGGGCGCGATCACGGGAGTGAGCGCAAGCGCGGCGGATTTCTCGAAAGGCGTGGCGAAAGTGTAGGCGTTCATCGCGACGATTGCATGAAAAATCGCACGCCCGAACGTAAAGAAATGTAATACGCGAAATCCGACAGGCGGACACCCGACGACGACGTCTGACCGACCAAGGCTTCCCCGGCGTCGCCGGGTGCCGCTGCGGACCCCACCACGCCGCTCTCAGCCCAGAGCGGCGTTTTTCGCCCCGCCGCGCACGCATTTCAGCAATACGCGGCGGGGCGCCCCATCGTGATGCACGCACAGGCATGCATCGATGCGACCGGCCGTGGCCGGATCGCGTGTGTGCGTCGCGCGTTCGCCGTTGCAGCGAAACGCGCGTCGTTGAGTCGGCGTTACGCGGCCGGCGTCTGGCCGATCTCGAAGTTCGACATGATCTCGAGCGCACGCACGAGTGCCGAGTGATCCCACGCCTTGCCGCCGTGCGATGCGCACACGCTGAACAGCTGCTGTGCGCTCGCCGTGTGCGGCAGTGCGAGGCCGAGCTTGCGTGCACCGTCGAGCGCGAGGTTCAGGTCCTTCTGATGCAGCTCGATGCGGAAGCCCGGATCGAACGTGCGCTTCGTCATGCGCGCGCCGTGCACTTCGAGGATGCGCGACGCGGCGAAGCCGCCCATCAGTGCCTGGCGTACGCGCTCCGGATCGGCACCCGAGCGTGCGGCAAACAGCAGCGCTTCGCCGACCGCTTCGATGTTCAGCGCGACAATGATCTGGTTTGCCACCTTGCAGGTCTGGCCCGCGCCGTTGTCGCCGACGAGCGTGATGTTCTTGCCCATCTTCTCGAACAGCGGCTTCGCACGCTCGAAGGCCTTCTCCGGGCCGCCGACCATGATCGTCAGCGTCGCTTCGCGGGCGCCGACTTCGCCGCCGGACACCGGTGCGTCGAGGTAGTCGCAGCCGAGCGCGTTGATCTGTTTCGCGAATTCCTGCGTGTCGAGCGGCGAGATCGAGCTCATGTCGATCACGAGCTTGCCGGCCGAGAGGCCCTTCGCGACGCCGTCGTCGGCGAACAGCACGTTACGCACGTCGGGCGTGTCCGGCACCATCGAGATGATGATGTCGGCGTTCTGCGCGACTTCGGTCGAGTTTGCGACGACCTTCGCGCTGGCGCGCAGGTCGTCGGGAATCGGGAACGCACCGTTCACGACGAGCTGATGATCGCCCTTGAGCAGGTTGCGCGCCATGTGCGCGCCCATGATGCCGAGGCCGATGAAACCGATGGTTGCCATGTGAAAGTCTCCTATAGGGGCGTATGTGGGAATGCCGCTGGAAGGGCGGGCCTCAGGCTGCGCGACGCGCCGAGCCCGATGCGCAGCCGGCGACGCTTTGCAGCCAGCCGAGGCCTTCCGTCGTGGTGGTGCGGGGCTTGTATTCGCAGCCGACGTAGCCGGCGTAGCCGAGCCGGTCAAGCAGCGCGAACAGGAACGCGTAATTGATCTCGCCCGTACCCGGCTCGTTGCGGCCCGGGTTGTCCGCGAGCTGGACGTGGCCGATCGATGCGAGGTTGCGTTCGATCGTCGCGGCCAGTTCGCCTTCCATGCGCTGCATGTGATAGATGTCGTACTGCAGGAACAGGTTGTCCGAGCCGACCGCGCGGATCACGTCGAGCCCTTCTGACGAGCGGTTCAGCGCGAAGCCCGGGATATCGAAGCTGTTGCACGGCTCGACGAGCAGGCGGATGCCTTCGCGCTTGAGCGCGTCGGCGGCGAAGCGCAGGTTGTCGACGATCGTGACGAACGTCTTGTCGCGCGCCGTGCTCGCCGACGGGATGCCGACGAGGCAGTTCAGCTGCGGCACCTTCAGCGCCTTCGCGTACTCGATCGCACGTCCGACCCCTTCCTGGAACTCGCCGACGCGATCGGGCAGGCACGCGATGCCGCGCTCGCCCTGATCCCAGTTGCCCGCGGGCAGGTTGTGCAGCACGAGGCGCAGGCGATGCGTCTCGAGCCGCTCGGCGAGTTCCTCTTTCGCGTACGGATACGGGAACAGGAACTCGACGGCGTCGAAGCCCGCGTCGGCGGCCGCCTTGAAGCGGTCGAGGAACGGCACTTCGTTGAACAGCATGGTCAGGTTTGCAGCAAACTTCGGCATGAGCTAAGCCTCTTCGGTCGGTCAGTCAAAAAATGTCGTGCGGATCAGTCGAGCATCGAGATCGCGGTCGGCGCGTGTTCGGCCTTCTCGGCGAGTTCCTCGAACTCGTTGATCGCGTCGATTTCGGTGCCCATCGAGATGTTCGTCATGCGCTCGAGGATCACTTCGACGACGACCGGCACACTGAACTCTTCCGCGAGCGTTTGCGCCTGACGCAGCGCCGGCTCGATCTCTTCCGGCTTGAACACGCGCAGCGCCTTGCAGCCGAGGCCTTCGGCGACCGCCACGTGGTCGACGCCATAGCCGTTCAGCTCCGGTGCGTTGACGTTGTCGAACGCGAGCTGCACGCAGTAGTCCATGTCGAACGCACGCTGCGCCTGGCGGATCAGGCCGAGGTACGAGTTGTTCACGACGACGTGCACGTACGGCAGCTTGAATTGCGCGCCGGCGGCCAGCTCCTCGATCATGAACTGGAAGTCGTAGTCACCGGACAGTGCGACGATCGGACGGCGCGGGTCGGCCGCACGCACGCCGAGCGCGGCGGGGATCGTCCAGCCGAGCGGGCCGGCCTGGCCGCAGTTGATCCAGTTGCGCGCCTTGAACACATGCAGGAACTGCGCGGCGGCGATCTGCGACAGGCCGATCGTGCTGACGTAGCACGTGTCGCGGCCGAACACCTTGTTCATCTCTTCGTACACGCGTTGCGGCTTGACCGGCACGTTGTCGAAGTGGGTCTTGCGCTGCAGCGTGCGCTTGCGTTCCTGGCACTCGGACACCCATGCGCTGCGATCCTTCAGCTTGCCGGCGGCCTTCCATTCCTGCGCGACGGCGACGAACAGTTCCAGCGCGGCCTTCGCGTCCGACACGATGCCGAGATCCGGGCCGAACACGCGGCCGATCTGGGTCGGCTCGATGTCGACGTGCACGAACTTGCGGCCCTTCGTGTAGACCTCGACGCTGCCCGTGTGGCGGTTCGCCCAGCGGTTGCCGATGCCGAGCACGAAGTCGGACGCGAGCATCGTCGCGTTGCCGTAGCGGTGCGACGTCTGCAGGCCGACCATGCCGGCCATCAGCGGGTGGTCGTCGGC
This sequence comes from Burkholderia sp. PR2, assembly GCF_052372875.1. Classification (NCBI taxonomy): domain Bacteria; kingdom Pseudomonadati; phylum Pseudomonadota; class Betaproteobacteria; order Burkholderiales; family Burkholderiaceae; genus Burkholderia; species Burkholderia sp. PR2. Next base: position 1,941,776 of record NZ_JBQRWH010000004.1, on the reverse strand, counting down.
AATCGCGCCCCACGACATCAGCGTCGGGATCACGGGCACGCCGATCGTTTCGGCGAACTGGACGAGCAGGTCTTCGGCCGCCGCGTTGAGCACGCCGCCGCCCGACACGATCAGCGGCTTGTCCGCGTCGTTGAGCATTGCGAGCGCCTTCTCGATCTGCGCGCGGGTTGCCGCGGGCTTGTAGACCGGCAGCGGTTCATACGTGTCGATGTCGAATTCGATCTCGGCGAGCTGCACGTCGATCGGCAGGTCGACCAGCACCGGGCCCGGGCGGCCCGAGCGCATCAGATGGAACGCCTGCTGGAACACGCGCGGCACCAGCGCCGGCTCGCGCACGGTGACGGCCCACTTGGTGACGGGCTTCGCGATCGACTCGATGTCGACGGCCTGGAAGTCTTCCTTGTACAGGCGCGCACGCGGTGCCTGGCCCGTGATCGCGAGGATCGGAATCGAGTCGGCCGACGCGGAGTACAGGCCGGTGATCATGTCGGTGCCGGCGGGGCCCGACGTGCCGATGCACACGCCGATGTTGCCCGGCGCGGCGCGCGTGAAGCCTTCGGCCATGTGCGACGCACCTTCGACGTGGCGGGCAAGCACATGGCTGATGCCGCCCGACTTGCGCATCGCGGAATAGAACGGGTTGATTGCTGCGCCCGGCACGCCGAACGCGGTCTGGATGCCTTCCTTCTCGAGCACGAGTACGGCTGCGTCGACGGCTCTCATCTTGGCCATGAATGTCTCCTTGAATGTGCGGATCTTGCGAATCGGTCTGTTGGGAACACTTTAGGGATGCAAGAAAGGTTTGATAAGATCAGCCGAAGTTACTTATTTCGAAACTAAAAGTATGGAATGACGGCCGGACGGGGTTTTTCCGCCGGTGTCGGAGCCGGGATGGAGACGGGAGATGGATCGTTTCAAGCAGATCGAGACGTTCGTGCGAGTCGCGGACGCGGGCAGCCTCGCGGCGGCCGCGCTCGAGGAGGGTGTGTCGCCGGTGGTGCTGGGGCGGCGCATCGACGCGCTGGAGAAGCGCCTCGGCGTGAAGCTGATGTACCGCTCGACGCGGCGGCTGGTGGTCAGCGAGGAGGGCGCCGCGTTCCTCGAGCGCTGCCGCGGGCTGTTGTCCGAATGGGACCAGGCCGAGAACGAACTGGCCGCCGGCCGCCGCGCGGTCAGCGGGCACCTGATCGTGTCCGCGCCAGCCGCGTTCGGCCGCAAGCACGTGGCGCCGCACGCGCCCGGTTTCCTCGCCGACAAGCCGGAAATGCAGCTGTCGTTCAACCTGACCGATCGTGTCGTCGATCTCGTGCGCGAAGGCTACGACCTGTCGATCCGGATCGGCGGCTCGGTCGACCCGAACTTCGTCGCGGTAAAGCTCGCGTCGAACCGGCGCGTCGTGTGCGGCACGCCTGACTATTTCCGCCGCCACGGCCGGCCGAAGTCGCTCGACGACCTGCTCAGGCACAACTGTCTCGCGTTCAACCTGCAGGGGGGCCAGAACCGCGGCTGGTATTTCCAGCGCCACGGCAAGATCGTGACGATGCGGGTGGCCGGCAATCTCGACTGCAACGACGGCGAGCTGCTGCATCGCTGGGTAGCGGAAAGCCTCGGGCTCGGCTGGCGCTCGACCTGGGAAATCGCCGCACAGCTCGAGACGGGCGAACTCGAGACGGTGCTCGACGAATATGCGCTGCCCGACTACGACATCCTCGCGGTCTATCCGCAGCAGCGCTACGTGCCCGCGCGCGTGCGCTACTTCATCGACTACCTGCGCGAAGCGTATGCGCGCCCCGGCTACTGGAGCAGCACGCCGTAACGGGCGCGGCAGGTTCCGGCATTTTTTTGCGCATCATCGGCTTCATGCGGGAATAAACTCGACGCAGCGGCGGTAAGGTCATCGAGTGCGCACGCTGCCGGTCTGTCCGGGCACCGGGCGCGGAACGGGCGCGGCTTCGGCCGCCGGGACCAGGGAGGCCATGTGGGGCAAGCCGGACAGGCGGTCGACGAACGGACGGAGGACGACGCGGTCGCGCGTGGCGAGCGGTTTCGCGCGCTCGTGTTGCCGCATCTCGACGCCGCGTACAACCTCGCGCGCTGGCTGAGCGGCAATGCGGGCGACGCGGACGACGTCGTCCAGGACGCGTGCATGCGCGCGCTGCGCTTCGTCGACTCGTGTCGTGGCGACAACGCGCGACCTTGGCTGCTGACGATCGTGCGCCACACCTGGTACACCGAGTGGCGCCGCCGCACCCACGCGCACGAGGTTGCATTGCCCGACACGCTCGACGACACGGAAGTGCCCGACGACTGGCAGCCGGCGACCGAGGATCCGCTCGCGCAGTTGCTGCGCGGCGAAAACGTGCGGCTGGTGAACGCGGCGCTCGCGAAGCTGTCGCCCGAATATCGCGAGGTGCTGGTACTGCGCGAGATGGAGGATTTGAGTTACCGCGAGATCGCGGCGATCGCCGACGTGCCCGTCGGTACCGTGATGTCGCGGCTTGCACGCGGCCGGCGCAGGCTCGCCGCGCTGCTGGGCGACACGGCGGCGGCGGCGTCGACGTCCAAACCCGCGCCGGGACGTGCGTCGGCAAGCGGAACCGCATCGGAGGCGATCGATGGACTGTAACGAAGCGCGAGCGTTGCTGGACGCGGATGTCGACCGCGAGCTGTCGGCGCCCGATGCATTGCGCATCCAGCGGCATGTCGAAGGGTGCGACGCGTGCCGCCGCGAACGCGAACGAATCGTCGCGCTGGGGCGGATCGTGGGGCAGGCCGACTATCATCGCGCGCCGGATGCGCTGCGGGCGAGCATCCTCGCGGGGCTGCCGGCGGCGGGTGGCGCGGGGGCGCGCAGGCAAGCCCGCGCGGAACCGGAGCCTGACGCAGCGGCGCGGCCGCGACCTCGACCGAACGGTCGCCGCTGGTTCTCATGGCCGACCGGGCGCGGCGAGCCGGCTCGCCCGGTGCCTGCCGGGCCGGGGCCGCGTGTCCCGGCGCTGCCCGGGCTTGGGTGGGGCGTGGCGCTGGTGATCGCGCTGGCCGCGGCCGCCGGAATGGTGGTGTCCGCGCGCCACGCCGAAACCGGCCAGACGGTCGACGAACTGGTCGCGAGCCACGTGCGGGCCGGCCTGTCGGCGCGCGACATCGACGTGATCTCGACCGACCGGCATACGGTCAAGCCGTGGTTCAACGGCCGACTCGACTATGCGCCGCCGGTCGAGGACCTGTCGGCGAGCGGTTTCCCGCTGGCCGGCGGCCGGCTCGACTACGTCGGGCGGCGCCGCGTCGCAGTGCTCGTCTACCGGTACCGGCAGCACGTGATCGACGTGTACGTGTGGCCGGCCGGCGTTGGGCGGCAGGGTGCGCCGTACGCGACCGTGTCGCAGGGTTACGCGCTCGACCGCTGGGATGCGGCCGGGATGACGTGGTGGGCCGTGACGGACGCCGAGCCGTCGGCGCTGGCCGCGTTCAGGACGGCGCTCGACGCGCGGCTGGGCGGGGCGCGCAGCGAGTGACGGCAGGTCGCGCCACCGGCCCGTCATCCTGCGCGCGACGCTCCGTCCCCGATTCTTGAGCGGACGCACCGACAGCCTTTTGAATTGTCGGCACCGTTCAAGTCTTTGAAAACATGGCCGAATCCGGTCGGAAATCGTCGATCGGTGTTGCATGCTCCCCGTATCCGGGTTAGAATCTTCGGCTTCTCACTTGCCACACCGGTTCAGACGCCCGGGTGGCTTCAATCCACAAGGAGTGTGTAATGCGTCATTACGAAATCGTATTCATCGTGCACCCCGATCAGAGCGAGCAAGTGCCCGCGATGATCGAGCGTTACAAGACCACGATCACGACGCACGGCGGCCAGATCCACCGTGTCGAAGACTGGGGCCGTCGCCAGCTGGCCTACATGATCGAGAAACTCGCGAAGGCTCACTACGTCTGCATGAACATCGAGTGCGACCAGACGACGCTCGACGAACTCGAACACGCGTTCAAGTTCAACGACGCCGTGCTGCGTCACCTCATCGTCAAGATGAAGAAGGCCGAGACCGGCCCGTCGCCGATGATGAAGGAAGTTCAGCGCGAAGAAGCCAAGAAGGCGGCCGCAGCTCAGCCGACCGAAGCGCAGGCTTAAGTTCGTCACTCATTAAGCCATCAAGGAGCGCGTCACTCACGTGAACAGGTTGCAATTGACGGCGAGCGTCGTCGAACGCGCACCGGTGCGATATACGCCGGCAGGTGTTCCGATCGCAAGCGCCACGTTGCATCACCGCACGGAAGTCGTTGAAGCAGGCATTCCCCGTCAGGTCGAAATGACGATCGAGGCGGTGGCGGCCGGTGAGGCGAGCGGCAAGCTGGAAAGCCGTGAAATGGGCGTCGAGACGCTGTTCACGGGCTTCCTGGCAAAGAAAAGCCGCAACGCGAGAACCTTGGTGTTTCACATCACTGCATTGCAGGACATAGGAAAGGACTGAAATCATGGCCCGCCCGACTGGTAAGAAATTCGACAAGCGTCGTCAGCAACAAAACCCGCTCTTCAAGCGCAAGAAGTTCTGCCGTTTCACGGCTGCCGGCGTCGAGCAGATCGACTACAAGGACACGGAAACGCTGAAGGACTTCATCGGCGAAAACGGCAAGATCACGCCGGCTCGTCTGACGGGTACGAAGGCGCACTATCAGCGTCAGCTGGACACGGCAATCAAGCGTGCGCGTTTCCTCGCGCTGCTGCCGTACACCGATCAGCACAAGGCGTAATCAGGCGACGCAATAAGGAGAATTCGAATGCAAATCATTCTGTTGGAAAAAGTCGCCAATCTGGGCAACCTCGGCGATATCGTCAAGGTCAAGGACGGTTACGCTCGCAACTTCCTGATCCCGAACCGCAAGGCTCGCCGTGCAACGAAGGAAGCGATCGCCGAATTCGAAGTTCGCCGCGCTGAACTCGAAAAGATCGCCGCTGAAAAGCTGGCGGCATCGCAGGCAGTCGGCGAGAAGCTGAACGGCCAGTCGTTCGAAATCACGCAGAAGTCGGGCGTTGACGGCCGTCTGTTCGGCTCGGTCACGAACGGCGACGTCGCGGAACTGCTGAAGAAGGCAGGTTTCGAAGTCGAGAAGCTGCAAGTTCGCATGCCGGAAGGCCCGCTGAAGATGATCGGCGAGCACGTCGTTCAGATCGCGCTGCACACGGACGTCATCGTCGACGTCACGATCAACGTGATCGGCGACCACGCGTAAGCGTACGCAGGCTTTCCGGGCGGCTTCCGTCGACCGGACAAGGGCAGGCGCCCGGGCAACCGGGGCCTGCCTTTTTTATTGCCCGATCGCCGGAGCGGTAGCGCTGCCGCGATCAATTCGCGATAATCCCAACCCATGAACGCGCCGCAAGATCCTCAAATCGAATCGCTGAAAGTCCCGCCACATTCGGTCGAAGCCGAGCAGTCGGTGCTCGGCGGCCTGTTGCTCGACAACGCGGCATGGGACCGGATTGCCGACTTCCTGTCGCAGGGCGACTTTTATCGCTACGACCATCGGATCATCTACGAGCACATCGGCCGGCTGATCGCGTCGACGCGCCCGGCCGACGTCGTGACCGTGTACGAAGCGCTGACCACGTCCGGCAAGGCCGACGACGTCGGCGGCCTCGCCTACCTGAACGCACTCGCGCAGAATACGCCGAGCGCCGCGAACATCCGCCGCTACGCGGAAATCGTGCGTGACCGCGCCGTGCTGCGCCGGCTCGTGTCGGTCGCCGACGAAATCTCGGCCGACGCGTTCAATCCGCAGGGCAAGGAAGTTCGCCAGCTGCTCGACGAGGCCGAGTCGAAGGTGTTCTCGATCGCCGAAGAAGGCGCGCGCGGCAACCAGGGCTTCCTCGAGATCGGTCCGCTGCTCACGCAGGTCGTCGAGCGCATCGACACGCTGTATCACACCGCGAACCCGAGCGACGTCACGGGCACGCCGACGGGCTTCGTCGACCTCGACCGGATGACGTCCGGGATGCACGGCGGCGAATTGATCATCGTCGCGGGGCGGCCGTCGATGGGTAAGACCGCATTTTCGATGAACATCGGCGAATACGTTGCGGTCGAGTACGGGCTGCCGGTGGCGGTGTTTTCGATGGAAATGCCGGGCACCCAGCTCGTGATGCGTATGCTCGGCTCGATCGGCCGCCTCGACCAGCACCGGATGCGTACCGGCCGGCTGACGGACGAGGACTGGCCGAAGCTGACGCATGCGGTGCAGAAGATGAGTGAGGCGCAGCTCTTCATCGACGAGACAGGCGGCCTGAACCCGATGGAATTGCGCTCGCGCGCGCGGCGTCTGGCCCGCCAGTGCGGCAAGCTCGGCCTGATCATCGTCGACTACCTGCAGCTGATGTCGGGCTCGTCGCAGGGCGAGAACCGCGCGACCGAAATCTCGGAAATCTCGCGATCGCTGAAGAGTCTGGCCAAGGAACTGGACGTGCCGGTGATCGCGCTGTCGCAGCTGAACCGCGGGCTGGAGCAGCGTCCGAACAAGCGTCCGGTGATGTCCGATTTGCGTGAATCGGGCGCAATCGAACAGGACGCGGACGTGATCCTGTTCATCTATCGTGACGAGGTCTACAACCCGGACAGCCCGGACAAGGGCACGGCCGAAATCATCATCGGCAAGCAGCGTAACGGTCCGATCGGGCCCGTTCGGCTCACGTTCCTGGGTCAATACACGAAGTTCGACAACTTTGCGGGGGCGCAGACCTTCTACGGCGAGTAACACTTCTTCGCCAGATGTAAACCGTTATTTCACCAAGCGTTGTATCCAATCCCGGCGCGCGCATATGCGCGCGTCGCGTCGCAACCGAAAACGGTACAATATCGCCCGTTTTCGTGACAGTCGTTTGACAATCTCTCAGGAATCCCATGTTCGGTCGATTCATGCCCACCGAGGGCAAGTTCTTTGAACTCTTCAACGCGCACGCGAAGCACATCGTTTCCGGTGGCCGCGAGCTCGAACTGCTGATCGACAATCTCGCCGACGCCGAGATTCACAAGCAAAACGTGCAGACCGCCGAGAAGGCCGCTGACAAGCTGACGCATGAAGCGATCGATCTGCTGCACAAGACCTTCATCACGCCGCTCGATCGCGACGAGATCCACAAGCTGATCACGACGATGGACGACATCCTCGACCTGATGGAAGACGTCGCCACGGCCGTGTCGCTGTACGACGTGCAGTCCGTCACGTCCGAGGCGAGCCAGCTCGCGCACATCGTCACGCAGTCGGCCCAGCACGTGCAGCAGGCCGTCGGATTGCTGTCGGACATGAAGCAGTCGGCGCAGATCCTCAAGCAGTGCGAGGAGATCGACCGCTGGGAGTCGGAAGCCGATCGCGTGCTGCGCGCGGCGATGTCGAAGCTGTTCCGCGAGGAAGACGACGTGAAGACGCTCATCAAGCTGAAGGCGATCTACGAGTTGCTCGAGGAGATCACCGACAAGTGCGAGGACGTCGCGAACATCATCGAAGGCATCGTGTTGGAAAACGCCTGAGCGGACCACGATGCATTCGATACAACTCGCCCTATGGATGGTCGCGACGCTCGTACTCGTCGCGCTCGTATTCGACTTCATGAACGGCTTCCACGACGCGGCGAACTCGATCGCCACCGTCGTGTCGACCGGGGTGCTGAAACCCCAGCAAGCCGTGGTGTTCGCAGCCGCGTTCAACGTCATCGCGTATTTCATCTTCCACCTGAAAGTTGCGCAGACGGTCGGTAAAGGCACGATCGACCCCGAGATCGTCGACCACTATGTCGTGTTCGGTGCGCTGGTCGGTGCGATCGGCTGGAACGTGATCACGTGGTATTACGGGATTCCGTCGAGCTCGTCGCACGCGCTGATCGGCGGCCTCGTCGGCTCGGCGCTCGCGAAGTCGGGCTGGAGCTCGCTGAACATCGACGGCCTGATGAAGACCGTCGCGTTCATCTTCATCTCGCCGCTGCTCGGCTTCATCCTCGGTTCGCTGTTCATGCTCGGCGTGTCGTGGCTGTATTTCCGTACCGCACCCAGCAAGGTCGACCGGCGCTTCCGCCGGCTCCAGCTGCTGTCGGCCGGTCTGTACAGCCTGGGCCACGGCGGCAACGACGCGCAGAAGACGATCGGCATCATCTGGATGCTGCTGATCGCGTCGGGCTATGCGTCGGCGACCTCCGATGCACCGCCCGCGTGGGTGATCGGCGCGTGCTACCTGTCGATGGGCCTCGGCACGCTGTTCGGCGGCTGGCGAATCGTCCGTACGATGGGCCAGAAGATCACGAAGCTCAAGCCGGTCGGCGGTTTCTGTGCCGAAAGCGGCGGGGCGATCACGCTGTTCATCGCGTCGTTCCTCGGCATTCCGGTGTCGACCACGCACACGATTACCGGTGCGATTGTCGGCGTCGGCGCGACGCAGAAGCTGTCGGCCGTGCGTTGGGGCGTTGCCGGCAACATCGTGTGGGCCTGGGTGCTGACGATTCCGGCGTCTGCGCTGATCGCCGCGGGCGGATGGTGGATCGGGCATCAGATCTTCTGATTCCGACGCTGCCGGACGACGCGACATGCGCCGCAAACCGAAAGGTTGCGGCGCATTTTCTTTGGTGGTCGGGAAAGGGGCGGGACTGGCGGGGTTGCCGCCGGGATGGGGCGGGTCAGTAACTGCCGTTCGCGAAGCGGGCGATCGGATCGTCCGCGGTGCCGGTGCGCGGGCCGCGCGGCGCGGATTGCGTCGACGCACGCAGCACCTGCACGGGCTCGATGTCGCGCGGCGACGGCGCGGCGGCCGCAGGCGGGGGCTCCGTATCGAACGCGGCAGCCTGGGCGGCCGTCAGTGCCGTCGTCGGAATCTGCGTGCCGGTCTCCGTCGGGACTACGTTCGCCGTCATCGCGGTCATGTCGCCATTCGCGGATGCCGCCTGCTGCTGGGCTGCCGGCATGCGCGGCGGCGGCGGTTCGTAAGGATCGACGGACGGGGCGGCTGCCGGGGCGACCGCTGCGGTCGATACGACCGGTGCCCCCAGCATGACCGGAGCCGGCGACGGTGTGGCGCCGGCTTGTGACGAAGCGTAGGCCGGCTGCCGCGGCACGGCGGCTGCGACGACCGGGGCCGGTGCGGCCGTTGGCGCATCGCGCCGTGCCTCGTAGGTCGGCGCATCGAACGGTGCTGGCGTACCGCGCGGCGGCGCGACACGGCGAATGCCGTCGAAGCGCTTGGCCCAGTACGGGTTCGTCAGGTAGTCGAGCCGCACGGTGCCGCCGGTCGACGGCGCGTTGACAAAGCGCAGCTTGCCGACGTAGATGCCGACGTGCGAATGCGGGCGTCCGGTCGTATTGAAGAAGATCAGGTCGCCCGGCGCGACCTGGTCGGGGTCGATCGACACGCCGCGGCTGCTCATGTCGGCGGTCGTGCGCGGCAGGTTCACGTCGGCCGCGCGGCCGATTACGTAGCGCACGAGCCCGCTGCAGTCGAAGCCGCTCGTCGGCGTGTTGCCGCCCCAGCGGTACGGCACGCCGACGAGGCTCATCGCCTGGATCGAGATCTCTTCCTGGCCGACGCTGTGATCGACGAATTTCGGGAAATTGGCAGGCGCCGGGAACGCGCGCGGCGTCGTGATCTTCATGCCCGAGGCGCGCGAAGCCGACTGCTGCGGCACGCTGGAGCAGGCCGCGAGCAGTGAAACGACGGCGACGGGAACCCAGATTCGAAGCATGACATGGCGGACGAGCGCAGGGCGCTCGCCAATCGTATGACAACAGACAGACCCGATGGTAGACGTTCCGGCGGGGCTTAGGCAACCATTCCTGAGAATTTACTTGAAGTTTCGCGCGTAAGTGAGGCCGTTGCGTAACGAATCATGACCGACGTTTCCGACCCCAAAAATAAAAACGGCGCTCCGGAAACGGAGCGCCGCATGGCGTCGACGGCCGGCGGGCAGCCGGTCGCGCGTTACAGGATGTCCGACGCGTAGTCGGCGAGCCGCGAGCGTTCGCCGCGCGCGAGCGTCACGTGGCCGCTGTGCCCCCAACCCTTGAAGCGGTCGACGACGTAGGTCAGGCCCGAGCTGCCTTCGGTCAGGTAAGGCGTGTCGATCTGTGCGATGTTGCCGAGGCACACGATCTTCGTGCCGGGGCCCGCGCGCGTGACGAGCGTCTTCATCTGCTTCGGCGTGAGGTTCTGCGCTTCGTCGATGATCAGGTACTTGTCGACGAACGTGCGGCCGCGCATGAAGTTCATGCTCTTCACCTTCAGGCGCGAACGGATCAGTTCCTGCGTCGCCGCGCGGCCCCATTCGCCGGCTGCGTCGTCGGTCTTCTGCAGCACTTCGAGGTTGTCGTCGAATGCGCCCATCCACGGCTGCATCTTCTCTTCCTCGGTGCCGGGCAGGAAACCGATGTCCTCGCCGACGGGCACGGTCGCGCGCGTCACGATGATCTCGTTGTAGCGCTTGTCGTCGAGCACCTGCGCGAGGCCGGCCGCGAGCGCGACGAGCGTCTTGCCGGTGCCGGCCTGGCCGAGCAGCGTGACGAAGTCGATCTCGGGGTTCATCAGCAGGTTCAGTGCGAAGTTCTGCTCGCGATTGCGCGCGGTGATGCCCCACACGTTGTTCTTGTGGTGGCTGTAGTCGCGCAGCGTCTGCAGCAGCGCCGTCTTCCCGTTCAGCTCACGGACGATCGCATGGAACGTCGGTTCGCCGTTCTGCGGTTCGAGATAGACGAACTCGTTGACGAGCATCGACGCGACGAGCGGGCCCGTCACGCGGTAGTACGTGGTGCCCGTCTTCGTGTCCTGCCAACTCTCCATGCCCTTCGCATGCCTGGTCCAGAAATCCTGCGGCAGCTCACGCACGCCGTTGTACAGGAGATCCGAGTCCTCGAGCACCTGGTCGTTGAAGTAGTCTTCCGCAGGCAGGCCGAGCGCATGCGCCTTGATCCGCATGTTGATGTCTTTCGACACCAGCACAACCTGGCGGTCCGGCCGGTCGCGCTGCAGCGCGCGCACGACGCCGAGGATCTGGTTGTCGGCCTTGCCTGCCGGCAGGCCTTCGACGGGCGGAATGTTGGTGAGCGTCGTCTGGAAGTACAGGCGGCCGAGCGCCTCGCGGCTGCCGAGGCGCGACAGCGGAATGCCGTTCGTGATCGGGCCCGCGTCGGCGACCAGTGCGTCGAGCGTGCGGCTCACCTGGCGTGCGTTGCGCGCGACTTCCGACATCCCCTTCTTGTGGTTGTCGAGTTCCTCGAGCGTCATCATCGGCAGATAGACGTCGTGTTCCTCGAAGCGGAAGAGGCTGCTCGGATCGTGCATCAGCACGTTGGTGTCGAGCACGAACAGCTTCTGCAGTTCGGCTTCGGCGGCCTTGCGGTTGCGCGACTTCGTCGCCGCGCCGGCATCGCGAGCGGGCGCCGCGGCCGGTTTCGCGGCGGCGGGCTTGTCGTGGCGTGCCTCGACCGGCGCGGCGGGTGCTGCTTCGACCGGCGCCTGGATCGGCTGCAGCAGCGCCGCGGTCTGTTTGGTCCTGCGGCCGCGTGCAGGTGTGCTCGCGGCGTCTTGGGCCGACGACGCGACGGCGCGCAGCGGCGCGGCCGTGTTCGCGGCTTCGGTCATCGGTTGGGCCACGCTGGCCGGGCCATAGTCACCGGCAGTGGATGCGTCCCCTTCGGCGGATTTCTTCGCGGCTTTCGCGGGTCGCGCTTTCGCCTTGTATTCGTCGGGCGGCAGCAGGCTGCCGAGCTTGCTGGGGGGGGTAGGCAAAGGCATGGTGTCCCTCGGGAGGAATCGTGTCGCATGAAGTGCGCCGCTGATCGCATCCTGCGTGACGTACACGCATGCAGTTTGCGCGCGGTGGCGCACAGGAATTTCGTCTAGCCGGTTCGCCTAAGTGTCGATCAGCTCCTTGACGGGGTGAGGGCCGGACCGAGGGCCGGCGCGCAGTCCATAAAAAAAGCCGCTGCCCCGTCGACAGGGACATGCGGCTCGGCTGATACCGTCGTAATGCGCGTCAGGTGCCGGGAAGCATCGCATCGGGCGCCGGTGCAGCTACGAGAAATATGGGGCGAACTGGCATTCATTGCGGCCCAATATAACGCGGCTCAAAGCGCTTGTACAGCCCTTAGCACGTCGTCCACGTGACCGGGCACCTTGATGCCGCGCCATGCCTGGCGAAGCACGCCGTCGGCGTCGATCAGGAACGTCGAACGCTCGATTCCGCGCACTTCCTTGCCATACATTTTCTTCATCTTGATGACATCGAACAGCGCGCACAGTGCTTCGTCGGCATCGGAGATCAACGGGAACGGCAGTTCGAGCTTTGCCTTGAAGTTGTCATGAGAGCGCAGGCTGTCGCGCGACACGCCGATGACTTCGGCGCCCGCCTTCTTGAACTTCGGATAGAGATCGCGGAACTGCAGGCCTTCGGTCGTGCAGCCCGGCGTGTTGTCTTTCGGATAGAAATACAGGACGAGCTTCTTGCCCTTCAGGTCGGACAGCGAAATGTCGCCGCCCGTAGCCGGTGCGGTGAAATCGGGAACTTGGCGGTCAACTTCGACGGACACGTGTTTCTCCTGTTGTTATGGAAAGGCGCCGCTCGGGCGGCGCGGTACGGCGGGACGTCGCGGCGGCACGCCGCGAGGGCAGGGCCGGCGGCGCCGGCGCGCGCGAACTCAGTCGGGCTGGACGATCAGTTCGCCGGAGCGGCCGGGAATCTCGCCCCACGTGACAGGGTACGATGGCAGCGAGTCGCGGTCCAGCGTCGCGTGGTAGTCGCCCATCGTCGCAAACGTATGGCCCTGTGCGCGCCACCCCGCGAGCAGCTGCTCGAACACCGGCGCGAGCTTCTGGCCTTCCAGTTCCGCATGCAGCGTGAACACCTGGTCGTGCGGATTGGTCTCCGTGAACTTCAGGATATGCGCGGCGACGTTGTGCGTGTCGATGCCGTCGATGCCGAGCACTTCGTCGAGCGTCGGCAGCGTGGTCGGCATCTGCACGTGCGACAGCGTGCGGCCGCCGACGACGGGAAGGTACGGCGAATGGCCGCGACCGTCCGATGCGTAGCGCATCCCCCATGCGTCGATCTGCTCGAACGCCGCGTCGTTCATCTGCCAGCCGGCCGCGCCGTGCGTGACGGGCGGCGCGCCGAAGACGTCGACGAAGCGCGCGTGGCTCTTCTGCATTTCACGCGCGGTCCAGTCGCGATCGCGCACGCGCACGTTGTCTTGCCAGTACACGTGATCCCACGTGTGGATCCCGCATTCGAAGCCGGCCTCGTGGATCGCGCGCATGTCCGCGATCGCGCGACGGCCGATGTCGGGGCCCGGCAGCAGCACGCCGTACATCAGCTGCTTCACGCCGTAATGCTCGACCACCGACGTGCGCGACACCTTCTTCAGGAAGCCGGGGCGGAACACGCGCCGCAGCGCCCAGCCCGTGTGATCGGGCCCGAGGCTGAAGAGGAAGGTCGCGCGCGCACTGAAGCGGTCGAAGATGTGCGCGAGGTTCGGCACGCCTTCGCGCGTGCCGCGCAGCGTGTCGACGTCGATCTTGAGGACGATACGAGCCAAGCGAGCGTCCCGTCAGTTCTGCTGCTCGACCAGCGCGCGCGCGTCGGCGACATGGCCGCGATACGCTTCGAAGATCTTGCGCAGCGCATCGTCGAACGTCGATTGCGGCGCCCATGCGAGCTCCTGCATCGTGTTGTCGATCTTCGGCACGCGGTTCTGCACGTCCTGGTAGCCGTTGCCGTAATAGGCGCCCGACGTCGTTTCGACGAGCTGCACCTGCTTCGCGGAGCCGGCGTATTCCGGATATTCGGCGGCCAGTTCGAGCATCTTGTGCGCGAGCTCGCGAACCGAGAAGTTGTTCTTCGGATTGCCGATGTTGTAGATCTTGCCCGACGCGATGCCGTTCTTGTTCTCGATGATCTTCATCAGCGCGCTGATGCCGTCGTCGATATCGGTGAACGCGCGCTTCTGCGAGCCGCCGTCCACGAGGCTGATGTTCTCGCCGCGCACGATGTGGCCGAGGAACTGCGTGACGACGCGCGAGCTGCCTTCCTTCGGCGTGTAGATCGAGTCGAGGCCCGGGCCGATCCAGTTGAACGGACGGAACAGCGTGAAGTTCAGGCCTTCCATTCCGTAGCCCCAGATCACGCGGTCCATCAGCTGCTTCGAGCAGGCGTAGATCCAGCGCGGCTTGTTGATCGGGCCGTAGGTGAGCGCCGATGCATCCGGGTCGAACTGCTCGTCCGAGCACATGCCGTAGACCTCGGAGGTCGACGGGAACACGAGGTGCTTGCCGTACTTGACGGCCGAACGCACGATCGGCAGGTTCGCCTCGAAGTCGAGCTCGAACACGCGCAGCGGCTGCTGGACGTAGGTCGCGGGCGTCGCGATCGCCACGAGCGGCAGGATCACGTCGCACTTCTTCACGTGATACTCGACCCACTCCTTGTTGATCGTGATGTCGCCTTCGAAGAAGTGCATCCGCTCGTGGTTGACGAGGTCGCCCAGCCGATCGGTCTGCATGTCCATGCCGAACACTTCCCAATCGGTGGTTTCAAGAATGCGCTTCGACAGGTGATGGCCGATGAAGCCGTTCACACCCAGGATCAGGACTTTTTTTGCTTTCATGAATGACGGGAAGAATGAATGAACTGCGCGAATTCCGCGGGCGTCACGACGGTTTCGCTGCCGTCGCGCTGCTGCCACAGCTCGAGAATGGATAGGGCGCGGCTGTCGCCGCAGACGCCGAATAGCGCATTATCGCTTACGTGCAGGCCGGGCGGCAAATCCGCCGCGGCCGCGGCGACCGCGCTGCCGGGCGCCGCGAGGCGCGCGCGGGCGATCACGAACCGCGTGCCGCCGACGTCGGTGAACGCGCCCGGATACGGGGGCGCGACCGCGCGAACCAGGTTGTAGACCTGCGCGGCCGGCTTCGACCAGTCGACGCGGCCGTCCTCCGGCTTGCGTCCGCCGAAGTAGCTGCCGTTCGCGAGATCGTTCGGCAGATGTGGCGCATCGCCCGCGAGCAGCGCGGGCAGCACGCGCCAGAGCGTCTGCTCGGCGGCCACCGTCACCTTGTCGAACACCTGCGTGGCCGTGTCGTCGGGCAGGATCGGCACCGCGGTCTGGCCGATGATCGCGCCGGCGTCGGGCTTCGCGGCCATCTCGTGCAGCGTCGCACCGGTTTCCGTTTCCCCGTTCAGCACGGCCCAGTTCGTCGGTACCCGACCCCGGTATTTCGGCAGCAGCGAACCGTGCATGTTGTACGCGCCGCGTGGCGCGATCGCGAGCAGATCCACCGGCAGCATGTGGCGGTAGTAGAACGAGAAGATGAAGTCCGGCTGCGCGTCGGCTACCGCGCGGCGCAATGCGGGATCGGCGGGGTCGGCCGGCGTGACGACCGGGATCCCGTGCTCGGCGGCGACGGATGCGACGCTGCCGAACCAGATGTTCTCGTTCGGGTTGTCCTCGTGCGTGACGACGAGCGCGACGTCGACGCCGCGCGCGAGCAGCACCTGCAGGCACCGCACGCCGACGTTGTGATAGGCGAAGACGACGGCGCGCGGCTTCATTGCGACAACCCCGTGCGGTTCGTGCCGACCGGCACCGCCGGCATGCCGTCATGCTGTTCGAGCACGGCCTGGATCAGGTAGCGCGGCCGTGCACGCACTTGCTGGTAGATGCGGCCGACGTATTCGCCGAGCAGGCCGAGCGCGAAGATGATCACGCCGAGCAGGAAGAACGTGATCGCGAACAGCGTGAACACGCCTTGCACTTCCGCGCCGACGATGAAACGGCGCACGAGCAGCAGCACGAACAGCGCGGCGGAGCCGAGCGACAGGATCACGCCGATGAACGACAGCCACTGCAGCGGCACGACCGAGAAGCCCGTCACGAGGTCGAAGTTCAGCCGGATCAGGCTGTACAGCGAGTATTTCGACTCGCCCGCGAAGCGTTCTTCGTGCGCGACCTCGATTTCGGTCGGGTTCTGCGCGAAGGTATAGGCCAGCGCGGGAATGAACGTGTTGACTTCGCCGCACACGTTGATCGTGTCGATGATGCGGCGGCTGTACGCGCGCAGCATGCAGCCCTGGTCGGTCATCTTGATCCGCGTGATGCGCTCGCGCAGCCGGTTCATCATCTGCGATGCCTTGCGTCGCCACAGGCTGTCCTGACGCTGCTTGCGGATCGAACCGACGTAGTCGTAGCCCTCGTGCATCTTCGCGATGAGCTTGCCGATTTCCTCGGGCGGGTTCTGCAGGTCGGCGTCGAGCGTGATGACGATATCGCCGCGCGACTGCGCGAAGCCGGCGAGGATCGCCATGTGCTGGCCGTAGTTGCCGTTGAGCAGCACGACGCGCGTCGTGTCGGGGCGCACGTGGAACTGGTCCGCCAGCATCGCGGCCGAGCGGTCGCGGCTGCCGTCGTTGATCAGGATCACTTCGTACGACGTGCCGAGTGCGTCGAGTGCCGGGTACAGGCGCGCGAACAGCGCGGCCAGGCCGTCTTCCTCGTTGTACACGGGGATGATGACCGATACCTCCGGGTTCGCGGCGCCCGGATGCCCGGCGCGTGCTTCAAGGTGATTCATGTACGCTTATTTTCCGTATTGTTCGCAAATCTGGTTGACGGCGTCGGCCACGCGACGCACGTCGTCTTCCGTCATCTGCGTGAAGAGTGGCAGCGTGACGGTCGATGCGCCGTATCGTTCGGCGTGGGGGAACATGCCCTCCTTGAAGCCGCGTGCACGATACAGCGTGAAAAGATGGATGGCCGGGTAGTGAACGCCGGTGCCGATCCCGCGTTCCTTCATCTGCGCCATGAAATCGGCGCGCGAGATCGACAGCCGGTCGAGCGGCAGCGTGACCTGGAACATGTGCCAGTTGCTGTTCTCGAAATCGGCGACGGGCAGGCCGAGCCCGAGTTTCACGGCCGGGCCGCCGTCGAGCGCGGCGAAGTACGCGCGCACGAGAGCGCGGCGCTGCGCGGTGAAGCGCTCGAGGTGCGGCAGCTGGCCGAGGCCGACGCGCGCGGCGACGTCGGTCAGGTTGTACTTGCCGCCGAGCACGTCGCAGTCCATCCCGTCGAAGCCGGTGCGCGTGATGCCCTGCAGCCGGTACTTCTGCGCGAGCGTCGCCTCGTCCTCGTTGTTCAGCACGAGCGCACCGCCTTCGATCGTCGTCAGGTTCTTGTTCGCGTGGAAGCTGAACGACACGATGTCGCCGATCGCGCCGATGCGCTTGCCTTTCCAGGTCGAGCCGAGCGCCTGCGCGGCGTCCTCGATCACGCGCAGGTTGTGCGCGCGCGCGATTGCGTACAGGCGGTCCATGTCGACCGGCAGGCCGGCCAGGTAGACCGGGATGACCGCCTTCGTGCGCGGCGTGATCGCCTGCTCGAGCTTGTCGAGGTCGATGTTGCGCGTGACGGGGTCGATGTCGGCGAATACGGGCGTCGCGCCCGTCTCGAGGATCACGTTGCTGGTCGACACCCACGACGCCGGCGTCGTGATCACCTCGTCGCCGGGGCCGACGCCCGCGATGCGCAGACCGATCTCGAGCGTGCAGGTGCCCGAATTGAACGCGCGGACCGGACGGCCACCGCAGTACTCGGACAGCGCTGCCTCGAATTTCTGGCTTTGCGGGCCGGTGGTGATCCAGCCCGAGCGCAGCACTTCGACGACGCCCTGGATGGTTTCCTCGTCGATCTCGGGGCGGGTGAACGGCAGGAACGGAGCGGTAGTCTGGCTCATGAACGCTTGTGGCCTGTAATGGCTGGTAATAAAGGGGTCGGGCGATCCGGCCCGAAACCGGCATTAAACACCGGTTGCCGGATTCGTACCGTGATTTTTTGTAGGCGGACGCTTAATGCCGTCGGGCCGGGCGCGCTCAACTGCGCGCGAGCACGAGCACGCCGATCAGGATGATGCCGATGCCGACGAGCCGCTGGACCGACAGCACCTCGCCGAACAGGTACCAGGCGGCAAATGCGTTGACCACGTAGCCGAGCGACAACATCGGGTACGCGATCGATACGTCGACTCGCGACAGCCCGAGAATCCAGACGACCACGCTCAGCACGTAGCAGCCGAGGCCGCCGATGATCGGCAACTGGGTCGCGATCTTCAGGCCGACCGGGATGATGTTCGCACGGCTGAATTCGAAGTGTCCAACGGCGTTGACGCCGGCTTTCAGCAGGAGTTGCGCACAGGCGTTGAGCATCACGCCGGTGATGATGCAGACGAACGAAACGGGATTCATGCGGCGGGCGTCCTTACGATTGCGGTTTCTCGACGATCACGCGGCGGTTGTCGCGCGCGATCACGCGCATCGCCACGCCTTGCTTGACCAGCGTGTCGTACTGGCCGGGCGGCATGATCGCGAGCGCATGGGTGTCCTGCTTCCAGCGTTCGATCCATTGGTCGACGGTCGGGATCCATTTGTTCGGCTCGACCGAGATCCCGAATGCGAGTTCGTCCTGGCGCTGGACCATGATCGTCGTGTGGCCCATATAGAACGGGAACGTGTGATCGAGCATCTCGATCGAATAGAACGGTGTGTCGGGCGGCAGCTTCGCCAGTTCGGCGCGCACGGCGGGCGCGAGCAGGGCGCCCGAGCTGTAGCGGCCGAATTCATCGTGACCGGTGCCGCCGATCGTGCCGAACGCGAGCCACGCGGCGCCGAACGCGGTGATCGCGGCCGCGACACTCACGTGACGGTTCAGCCATGCGGCCGCGAGCGTCAGCGCACCCGCGACCGCGAGGCCCGCGTACAGCCATAGCTGGAACGCGCGGTACAGCGCGTTCGGCGTGCGGGCGTCGCCCTGATACGCGAGGAAGATGATCCCGAACGCCGCGACGACTAAGAATACGAGGTAGCCGAGCAGGTGACGGCGGAACCGGTCGGCGCTCATCAGCGGCAGGTACGCGCCGATCATCAGCGCGAGCGCTGGCGCGACCGGCAGCACGTAAGAGATCAGCTTGGAATGCGATGCGCTGAAGAACAGGAAGATGAACGCGCTCCAGATCAGCAGCACGAGCATCGGAGAGAAACCGTTCGGCTGGCGCGGCATGCGCAGTGCATGGCGGATGCTCTGCCATGCGACGGACAGCCACGGCAGGAAGCCGACCAGCAGCACCGGCACGAAATAGTAGAGCGGGCCCGGGCGGTTCTGTTCCGGGGTCAGATACCGGCGGAACTGCTGGACGATGAAGAAGAAGTTGAAGAACTCGGGGTTGCGCTGCTGGACGAGCACGAACCACGGCGTGACGATCGCGAAGAAGATCACGAGGCCGCTGACCAGGTACAGCCGCTTCCACAGCGCCCAGTCGCGGGCGATCAGCGTATAGAGCACCAGCACGGCGCCGGGCAGGATCAGGCCGACGAGGCCCTTGGACAGCACGGCGAACGCCATCGCGCCCCAGCACGCCCACATCCAGCCGCGCGCCGCGCCCGCCTGCAGCCCGGGCCGCTGCGCGAGCAGCAGCGAGCAGAGCGACAGCGTCATCCAGAACGCGAGCCCCATGTCGAGCGCGTTGAAGTGGCCCATCAGGTTCCAGTACGGCGAGCACGCGAGCACGACGGCCGCGAGGAAGCCGGACAGCGGGTTGAACAGGCGCGCGCCCGTGAAGCCGACCAGCAGCACGCCGGCGAAGCTGGCGAGGCCCGTGTAGAGGCGCGCCTGCCATTCGCCAATGCCGAACCACGCGAACGTCAGCGCGTTCAGCCAGGTCTGCAGCGGCGGCTTCTCGAAGTACTTGTAGCCGTTGTAGCGCGGTGTGATCCAGTCGCCGGTGACGAACATTTCCCGCGCCATTTCGGCGTAGCGGCCTTCGTCGCTCGGGATCAGGTGGCGCAGCCCGAGCGGCGCGAACCAGACGATCGCGAGTGCGACGAGCAGGAGGACGAGCGTGATGCGATTGAGCGGTAGCCTCGGCGGCGTATCGTTCATGGATTTTCAGCCTGTTGGTTGTTGTAAGAGCCGCCGGCGGGTTGCGCCGGGGGCGGTCGGCGTGCCGGTCATCGACCGGGAGGACGATCCGGGGATCGACCCGGTGTGCCGGCCCGAGTTTTACCGCAACGGTGATTAACGTTCAATTAAGAGCGCGGCGGCGACCTTGCGGCCCTCGGCCATCAGGATGTTGTAGGTACGGCAGGCAGCCTGGAAATCCATCGTCTCGACGCCGATGCGCTTGGCCGTGAGCATGGCCACGAGGCGCGGGTGTGGGAAGCGCAGCCGCGCGCCGCTGCCGAAGATCACGAGTTCGGGTGCCGGGTCGAGCAGCATCGCGAAATGCTCGGGCGCGAGCGCGTCGAACGACGACACGGGCCAGTCCCGCACCGGTGCGCCGGGCAGCACGATGACGCTTCCTTCGTGGCGTTGGAGGTTGACGTCGACATAATCGGGGCCGTAGCCGGTGACGGTGTTGAGCGCGCCGCTCGCGTCCTGGTGCAGTTTCAAATCGGTATTCCGCGGTTCCGTGGAGGGATTGTCTGGCAAGGGCCGCACGGGCCCGGGCGGCCGGTTTCGCGACCGCCGCGCGCGGGACGCCTGAAGGCGCGGGCCCGGAGCGGCCATGGTGCATTGCGAAAGTCGGCCAAAATCCGCTAAATTATAACTTTTTGGTTGCCCCCGGGCGCCAGTTGCATCGTGCGTCGCCACAAGCCGCGTCCGACCGCCCGCATTTTCCCCAGTCTAGACAGCGCGCACAGACCGGCCGCTCTCCAGTTTTGATCCCGTCCCCCGGCCGCAAGGCCAACCCAGGAACCGTGTCGTCGTGAAACCGATTCAGAAGTCGAACAAGCTGCTCAACGTCTGCTACGACATCCGTGGCCCGGTGCTCGAGCATGCGAAGCGCCTCGAGGAAGAAGGCCACCGCATCATCAAGCTGAACATTGGCAACCTCGCGCCGTTCGGTTTCGACGCGCCGGACGAAATCATCCAGGACATGATCCGCAACCTGCCGGCGTCGTCCGGCTATTCGGATTCGAAGGGCGTGTTCTCGGCCCGCAAGGCCGTGATGCACTACACGCAGCAAAAGGGCGTCGTCGGTGTCGGCCTCGACGACATCTACATCGGCAACGGCGCGTCCGAGCTGATCGTGATGGCGACCCAGGCGCTCCTGAACGACGGCGACGAAGTGCTGCTGCCGGCGCCCGACTACCCGCTGTGGACGGCCGCCGTGAGCCTGTCGGGCGGCACGCCCGTGCATTACGTGTGCGACGAGCAGAACGCGTGGATGCCCGACCTCGACGACATCCGCCGCAAGATCACGCCGAACACCAAGGCGATCGTCGTGATCAACCCGAACAACCCGACCGGCGCGCTTTATTCCGACGAATTGCTGCGCGATCTGCTCGAGATCGCGCGCCAGCACGGGCTGATCGTGTTTGCCGACGAGGTCTACGACAAGATCGTCTACGACGGGCTCGAGCACACGGCGCTGGGCTCGCTGTCGGAAGACGTGATCACCGTCACGTTCAACAGCCTGTCGAAGAGCTATCGCTCGTGCGGCTACCGCGCGGGCTGGATGGCCGTGTCGGGCCTCGGCGGCGACAACCGCCGGCGCGCGAAGGATTACCTCGAAGGGCTCGGGATCCTGTCGTCGATGCGCCTGTGCGCGAACGTGCCCGGGCAGTTCGCGATCCAGACCGCGCTCGGCGGCTACCAGAGCATCAACGAGCTGATCGTGCCGAGCGGGCGCCTGTACAAGCAGCGCGAGCTGGCGTATGACATGCTCACGTCGATTCCGGGCGTGACCTGCGTGAAGCCGCAGGCCGCGCTGTACATGTTCCCGCGCCTCGATCCGAAGCTCTATCCGATCCAGAACGACCAGCAGTTCATCCTCGACCTGTTGCTCGAGGAACGCGTGCTGCTCGTGCAGGGTACGGGCTTCAACTGGGCGGCGCCGGATCACTTCCGCGTGGTCTTCCTGCCGAACCTCGACGACCTGACCGATTCGATCAACCGGATCGCGCGCTTCCTCGACGGCTACCGCAAGCGCCATTCGGTCTGAGCGGACATCGTCCCCGGCATTCATTCACTCTTACTCATCGATCACACGCAGCATGGAACCGATCAAAGTTGGCCTGTTGGGCTTCGGCACCGTCGGCAGCGGCACCTTCACGGTGCTGCACCGCAACCAGGAAGAAATCAAGCGACGCGCGGGGCGCGGCATCGAGGTCGCGCGCATCGCGGTGCGCAACCCGGCCAAGGCGCAGGCCGCGCTCGGCGGTAACGCCGGCGCCGCGCAGATCACCGACGATTTCAACGCGGTCGTCGACGATCCGTCGATTTCGATCATCGCCGAGATGATCGGCGGCACGGGCATCGCGCGCGAGCTCGTGCTGCGCGCGATCGCGAACGGCAAGCACGTCGTGACGGCGAACAAGGCGCTGCTCGCGGTGCACGGCACCGAGATCTTCGAGGCCGCGCGCGAAAAGGGCGTGATGGTCGCGTTCGAGGCGGCCGTCGCCGGCGGCATCCCGATCATCAAGGCGCTGCGAGAAGGCCTGACCGCGAACCGCATCCAGTACATCGCGGGCATCATCAACGGCACGACGAACTACATCCTGTCGGAAATGCGCGACCGCGGCCTCGACTTCGCGACCGCGCTGAAGGCCGCACAGGAACTCGGCTACGCGGAAGCCGATCCGACATTCGACATCGAAGGCGTCGACGCCGCGCACAAGGCGACGATCATGAGCGCGATCGCGTTCGGCGTGCCGGTCCAGTTCGACCGCGCGTACGTCGAAGGGATCAGCAAGCTCGACGCGACCGACATCCGCTACGCGGAAGAGCTCGGCTACCGGATCAAGCTCCTCGGCATCACGCGCCGCGCCGAAAACGGCATCGAGCTGCGCGTGCATCCGACGCTGATTCCCGAGAAGCGCCTGCTCGCGAACGTCGAGGGCGCGATGAACGCGGTCGTCGTGCACGGCGACGCGGTCGGCACGACGCTGTACTACGGCAAGGGCGCGGGCGCTGAGCCGACCGCTTCGGCGGTCGTCGCGGATCTCGTCGACGTCACGCGCCTGCACACGGCTGACCCCGAGCATCGCGTGCCGCACCTCGCGTTCCAGCCGGACAGCCTGTCGAACACGCCGATCCTGCCGATCGAGGAAGTCACGAGCGGCTACTACCTGCGCCTGCGGGTGGCCGACCAGACGGGCGTGCTCGCCAACATCACGCGCATCCTCGCCGAATCGGGCATCTCGATCGACGCGCTGCTGCAGAAGGAATCGGAGCAGGTCGACGGCGCGAACGGCGAGACCGACATCATCCTGATCACGCACGAGACGCTCGAGAAGCACGTGAACGCGGCGATCGCGCAGATCGAAGGCCTCGCGACGGTGGTCTCGAAGGTGACGAAGCTGCGCATGGAAGCGCTGAACTGAGGACCAGGAACGACATGAACTACATCTCCACGCGCGGCGCCGGCATCGGCGAGCGCCACACGTTCTCCGACATCCTGCTCGGCGGTCTCGCGAAGGACGGCGGGCTGTACCTGCCGGCCGAGTACCCGAAGGTGTCGGCCGACGAACTGGCGCGCTGGCGCACGCTGCCGTACGCGGATCTCGCGTTCGAGATCCTGTCGAAGTTCTGCGACGACGTGCCGGCCGACGACCTGCGCGCGATCACGCGCCGCACGTATACGGCCGCCGTGTACAGCAACACGCGCCACGGCGAGAACGCGTCCGACATCACGCCGCTGAAGACGCTCGGCACCGAGAACGGCGCGCCGATCTCGCTGCTCGAACTGTCGAACGGCCCGACGCTCGCGTTCAAGGACATGGCGATGCAGTTGCTCGGCAACCTGTTCGAGTACACGCTCGCGAAGCACGGCGAAGCGCTGAACATCCTCGGCGCGACGTCCGGCGACACGGGCAGCGCGGCCGAATACGCGATGCGCGGCAAGGCCGGTGTGCGCGTGTTCATGTTGTCGCCGCACAAGAAGATGAGTGCGTTCCAGACCGCCCAGATGTTCAGCCTGCGGGATCCGAACATCTTCAACCTCGCGGTCGAAGGCGTGTTCGACGATTGCCAGGACATCGTGAAGGCCGTGTCGAACGATCACGCGTTCAAGGCGCGGCACAAGATCGGCACGGTCAATTCGATCAACTGGGCGCGCGTCGTCGCCCAGGTCGTGTACTACTTCAAGGGCTATTTCGCGGCGACGACGTCCAACGACGAGCGCGTGTCGTTCACGGTGCCGTCGGGCAACTTCGGCAACGTCTGCGCGGGTCACATCGCGCGGATGATGGGCCTGCCGATCGCCAAGCTCGTGGTCGCGACCAACGAGAATGACGTGCTCGACGAGTTCTTCCGCACCGGCGCATATCGCGTGCGCAGCGCGGAACACACATACCACACGAGCAGCCCGAGCATGGATATCTCGAAGGCGTCGAACTTCGAACGCTTCGTGTTCGACCTGCTCGGCCGCGATCCGGCACGCGTGATGCAGTTGTTCCGCGACGTCGAGGAGAAGGGCGGTTTCGATCTCGCTGCGAGCGGCGATTTCGCGCGCGTGGCCGAGTTCGGCTTCGTGTCGGGTCGCAGCAGCCACGCGGACCGCATCGCGACGATCCGTGACGTGTTCTCGCGCTACGACACGATGATCGATACGCACACGGCCGACGGCGTGAAGGTCGCGCGCGAGCACCTCGACGCGGGCGTGCCGATGGTCGTGCTCGAGACGGCCCAGCCGATCAAGTTCGGCGAGACGATCCGCGAAGCGCTCGATCGCGAGGCCGAGCGGCCGGCGGCATTCGACGGGCTCGAGGCGCTGCCGCAGCGTTTCGAGGTCGTGAAGGCCGATGCGCAGCAGGTGAAGGACTTCATTGCCGCGCATACGGGCGCGTAACGTAGCACCGGGGTAGCCTCGGGCCGCGGGGTCGCAAGCCCGGCGGCGCAGGACGGCCGGAATGCCGATTCGTCACACGGATCGGGGTTCCGGCCGTTTCGCTTGGTGGCGGCCGCGCGCAGGGGCATTGTCAGATGGCGCGCGAATCAAGTGCCAGTGCCGCGCGTTCGCGCCGATCACGGTTGTCGCATGTCCGGCATATCGCACGTGGGCGCGATGGCGTCGCTACAATGACGTATTGATTCCAACGATCCCCGATTCCATCGATGTCGAACCCGAATCCCGCGGCGCCGCGCGCGCCGATGCTGTCGACCGCCGAAGCGCTCGCCGCGCTGCTCGAAGCCGCGAAGCCGCTGCCCGGCGCTGAAACCGTCGCCACGCTCGACGGGCTCGGCCGCGTGCTGGCGGCCGACGTGAGCTCGCCGCTCGACGTGCCGCCGATGCATACGAGCGCGATGGACGGCTATGCCGTGCGCGTCGCCGACCTGCTGCACGGCGAGCGGCGCTTGCCGGTGTCGCAGCGGATTCCGGCGGGCCACCCGGCCGCGCCGCTCGCGGCGGGCACGGCCGCACGGATCTTCACCGGCGCGACGGTGCCGCCCGGCGCCGATGCCGTCGTGATGCAGGAGCAGGCGTCGGCCGACGGCGATGCGGTCGAAATCCTCCACACGCCGAAGGCCGGTGAATGGATCACCGCGCAGGGCGCGGACATCCGCCAGGGTTCGGTGATCCTGCCGGCCGGTACGCGGCTTACGCCACAGGCGCTCGGGCTGGCCGCGTCGGTCGGCTGCGCGCAGCTGTCGGTCGCGCGGCGGATTCGCGTCGCGGTGTTCTTCACCGGCGACGAACTGACGATGCCGGGCGAGCCGCTGAAGCCCGGCGCGATCTACAATTCGAACCGCTTCACGCTACGCGGACTGCTTGAGCGGCTCGGCTGCCACGTGACCGACTACGGGATCGTGCCCGACTCGCTCGCCGCGACGCGCGACACGCTGCGTGAGGCCGCGCGCGATCACGACGTGATCCTGACGAGCGGCGGCGTATCGGTCGGTGACGAGGATCACGTGAAGCCGGCCGTCGAAGCCGAAGGTCGGCTCGCGCTGTGGCAGATCGCGATGAAGCCGGGCAAGCCGCTCGCGTTCGGCGCGGTGCGCCGCGGCGACGCGCATCCCGACGCGCACTTCATCGGGCTGCCGGGCAATCCCGTGTCGAGCTTCGTCACGTTCCTGCTGTTCGTGCGGCCGTTCCTGCTGCGCCTGTCCGGCGTGCGCGACGTCGCGCCGCGCGCGCTGTCGCTGCGCGCGGACTTCTCGCAAAGCAAGGGCGACCGGCGCAACGAATTCCTGCGCGCGCGCGTCAACGCGGCCGGCGGCCTCGACCTGTTCCCGAACCAGAGCTCGGCGGTGCTGACGTCGACGGTCTGGGGCGACGGCCTGATCGACAATCCGCCGCAGCACGCGATCAGCGCAGGCGAGACCGTGCGTTTCATTCCGTTTTCCGAACTGCTGTCGTAACGCGACGGCTTCCTGACCCATGAAGATTCAACTGAAATTCTTTGCAAGCGTGCGCGAGGCACTGGGCGTGTCCGACGAGCAGGCCGACGTGCCGGACGGCGTGACGACCGTTGGCGACGTGCGCGCATGGCTGCGCCTGCGCGGCGGCGCGTGGGCCGAGACGCTCGCCGAAGGGCGCGCGTTGCGCATGGCATGCAATCACGAGATGACCGACCCCGATACGCGGCTCACCGACGGTTGCGAGGTCGCGTTTTTTCCGCCCGTGACGGGTGGTTGAGAGGCGGGCGATGGCTACGGTACGAGTGCAGGCCAACGATTTCGACCTGAACGCCGAAGTGGCGGCGCTACGCGCGCGCAACCCGAAGATCGGCGCGGTCGCCTGCTTCGTTGGCACCGTGCGCGACCTGAACGAAGGCGATTCGGTCGCGGCGATGGAGCTCGAGCATTATCCGGGGATGACCGAGAAGGCGCTCGAGAAGATCGCCGCCGAGGCTGGCCGGCGCTGGCCCGGGATCGACGTCGCGATCGTGCATCGCGTCGGCCGGCTGCTGCCGCTCGACCAGATCGTGATGGTCGCGACGGTCGCATCGCATCGCGGCGATGCGTTCGCGTCGTGCGAGTTCGTGATGGACTACCTGAAGACCGAGGCGCCGTTCTGGAAGAAGGAAACGACGCCCGACGGCGAGCGCTGGGTCGATGCTCGCAGCACCGACGATGCGGCGCTCGCGCGCTGGGGCGTCGAATCGGGCAACACGCCGCGTTGAGCGCGGCGTACGTGTCGTGCGGCGATGTGCCGCAGGCACTCGAGCGCTCCGGCGCTGCGAATCGAGGTGTCAGGCGTCCGGATCCGTGCCGCGCCCGATGATCTTCGTCGGAAACGGCTCGCCGCGGGCGCGTGACGGCAGCGCATGCGGATCGTCGCCCGTGTCGCGGCGGCGTGGCGCGATCGCGTCGAGCAGCGCCTGCTGCTCGGGTGGAATCTGATAATCCCAGCCGAAGCGGCTCAACTGCAGGCTCTGCGCGATGCGCAGCGCGGGCTCCATGAAGCGGATGGCCGCGGGCGGTGTGTAGCGCCCCTCGACGGTCTTCAGGAACAGCGACAGCCAGCGGCTGAAATGCGCGGGCTCGATCCCGTCGAGTGGCTGGTGCGCTTGCTGCACGTTGCCGCGATAGCCCTTGGTGCCGAGCACGAGGCTCGACCAGAAGCTCACCATCTTCGGCAGATGGTCGTCCCAGCGACCATCCAGCTTCGCGTCAAACACGGGGCCGAGCAGCGGATCGGCGCGCACGCGGTCGTAGAACGCGTACACGAGGTCGCGGATATTGTCTTCTGTTGGCTCGGCGTCGCGAGGGCGGGCCGGGGCGGTATCGGGCGAGGCGGGCAGGGCGGTCATGGAAAAAAGGGCCGGGAAAATCAGGGCGTCGGTGTCGTGCCCGCGGAACGGCAGCGTGGGCAACGCGCAGGACGCCGACAGAATTTTGACGCAAAATAGCGTCCATCAATGCCCGAAAAATGCGTAGATTTCATGAATATTATTGCGCGCAGGCCGTCCCGGCAACCCGGCGCCGTCAAGCGGCCTTGAGAACCATCCCGGCGCGCGTTCCGATTGATCCGTCCCGCTTGATCGGGGCGCGATCGATCATTTTCCGTATTCGCTCATGAGACTCACTGACTACACCGACTATTCGCTGCGCGTCATGCTGTACCTCGCCGTGCGCGGCGAGGGGCTCGCGACGATCCAGGAGATCTCGGACGCCTACGGCATCTCGAAGAACCATCTGATGAAGGTCGTGCAGCAGCTCGGCGAGCTCGGCTGGGTCGATACCGTGCGCGGCCGCAACGGCGGGCTGCGGCTGTTCCCCGAATCGCTGAAGCTGACGGTCGGCCAGGTGGTGCGGGCGACCGAGAACGATTTCGCGCTGGTCGGCTGCTTTGCGGCCGACGGCGACGCGTCGCGCGACTGCGTGATCGAGCCGCATTGCCGCCTGAAGGGCGTGCTGGCGGCCGCGCGCGACGCATTCTTCGCCGAACTCGACCGTCACACGCTCGGCGAGCTGACCGTGCCCGCGTCGCCGCTCGTCGCGCTGCTGGGCATTCGTCCGATCGCGCTGGTGCGTGCCGAGCCGTCCGGGGATGACGCATCGGCGTCCGCCGAATCGTCGTCGAAGGTCGGCTGACACGCCGGTACCACCGCCACCATCCGGGCGGCGGCCCGCCCGCAGGCCGCCGCATCGCCACCCGGCGATTTTTGCGCTGAATCAACCCGAATTTCGCTTGAAACCCGTATAACCATCCTCATCTTGGTGTTAATCGAAAATTGGAGGTCTCGCCAAATGAGAATCGACAAGCTCACCACCAAGTTCCAGGAAGCACTCGCGGACGCGCAAAGCCTCGCGGCAGGCCGCGACAATCAATACATCGAACCCGTTCACGTGCTGGCGGCGCTGGTCGCTCAGCAGGACGGCTCCGCCCGCTCGCTGATGTCGCGCGCGGGCGTGCACGTGCAGGCGCTGCAAGGCGCGCTGAACGAAGCCATCTCGCGCCTGCCGCAAGTAACGGGCACGGGCGGCGACATCCAGATCGGCCGTGAGTTGGCCGGGCTGCTGAACCAGGCCGACAGGGAGGCGCAGAAACTCAACGACACGTTCATCGCGAGCGAGATGTTCCTGCTCGCCGTGTCCGACGACAAGGGCGAAGCCGGCAAGCTCGCGCGCCAGCACGGCCTCACGCGCAAGGCGCTCGAAGCCGCGATCGCCGCGGTGCGCGGCGGCTCGCAGGTGCACAGCCAGGACGCCGAAAGCCAGCGCGAGGCGCTGAAGAAATACACGGTC
The DNA here is from genome assembly GCF_052372875.1 of Burkholderia sp. PR2. Lineage (NCBI taxonomy): Bacteria > Pseudomonadati > Pseudomonadota > Betaproteobacteria > Burkholderiales > Burkholderiaceae > Burkholderia > Burkholderia sp. PR2. The sequence continues at coordinate 1,912,569 of NZ_JBQRWH010000004.1, read as the reverse complement.
GACCTGACCGAGCGCGCCCGCGCGGGCAAGCTCGATCCGGTGATCGGCCGCGACGATGAAATCCGCCGTTCGATCCAGATCCTGCAGCGCCGGACCAAGAACAACCCGGTGCTGATCGGCGAGCCGGGTGTCGGCAAGACGGCGATCGTCGAAGGGCTCGCGCAGCGGATCGTCAACGGCGAAGTGCCCGAGACGCTGAAGGGCAAGCGCGTGCTGTCGCTCGACATGGCCGCGCTGCTCGCCGGCGCGAAGTATCGCGGCGAGTTCGAGGAGCGTCTGAAGGCCGTGCTCAACGACATCGCCAAGGACGAAGGCCGGACGATCGTGTTCATCGACGAGATCCATACGATGGTCGGTGCCGGCAAGGCCGAAGGCGCGATGGACGCAGGCAACATGCTGAAGCCGGCGCTGTCGCGCGGCGAGCTGCACTGCATCGGCGCGACCACGCTCGACGAATACCGCAAATACATCGAGAAGGACGCCGCGCTCGAACGCCGCTTCCAGAAGGTGCTCGTCGACGAGCCGAGCGTCGAGGCGACGATTGCGATCCTGCGCGGGCTGCAGGAGAAGTACGAACTGCACCACGGTGTCGACATCACCGACCCGGCGATCGTCGCCGCGGCCGAGCTGTCGCATCGCTACATCACCGACCGCTTCCTGCCGGACAAGGCGATCGACCTGATCGACGAGGCCGCGTCGAAGATCAAGATGGAAATCGATTCGAAGCCCGAAGAGATGGACAAGCTCGATCGTCGTCTGATCCAGCTGAAGATCGAGCGCGAGGCCGTGAAGAAGGAGCAGGACGAGGCGTCGCAGAAGCGCCTGCAGTTGATCGAGGAAGAGATCGAACGCCTCGGCCGCGAATATGCGGACCTGGAAGAGATCTGGACTGCCGAGAAGGCTGCGGTGCAGGGCAGCGCGCAGCTCAAGGAAGAGATCGAGAAGGTGCGGGCGGACATCGCGCGCTTGCAGCGTGAAGGCAAGCTCGAGAAGGTCGCCGAGCTGCAGTACGGCAAGCTGCCGCAACTCGAGTCGCAACTGAAGCAGGTCACGCAGGCCGAAGAGCAGGAGCAGCACAACCCGACGCGTCCGCGTCTGCTGCGCACGCAGGTCGGCGCGGAAGAAATCGCGGAAGTCGTGTCGCGTGCAACCGGGATTCCCGTGTCGCGGATGATGCAGGGCGAACGCGAGAAGCTGCTGCACATCGAGGAAAAACTGCACGAGCGCGTGGTCGGCCAGGACGAGGCGATCAGCGCGGTGGCGGACGCGATCCGTCGTTCGCGCGCGGGTCTCGCCGATCCGAACCGCCCGTACGGCTCGTTCCTGTTCCTCGGCCCGACGGGGGTCGGCAAGACCGAGCTGTGCAAGGCGCTGGCGTCGTTCCTGTTCGATTCGGAAGAGCACCTCATCCGCATCGACATGAGCGAGTTCATGGAGAAGCACAGCGTCGCGCGGCTGATCGGTGCGCCGCCGGGCTATGTCGGCTACGAGGAAGGCGGCTACCTGACGGAAGCCGTGCGCCGCAAGCCGTACAGCGTGATCCTGCTCGACGAGATCGAGAAGGCCCACCCGGACGTGTTCAACGTGCTGCTGCAGGTGCTCGACGACGGCCGCATGACCGACGGGCAGGGGCGCACGGTCGACTTCAAGAACACGGTGATCGTGATGACGTCGAACCTCGGCTCGCAGGTGATCCAGGCCATGACGGGCTCGCCGCAGGAAGAGATCAAGGATGCCGTGTGGCTCGAAGTGAAGCAGCACTTCCGCCCCGAGTTCCTGAACCGGATCGACGACGTCGTCGTGTTCCACGCGCTCGATCGCAGCAACATCGAATCGATCGCGAAGATCCAGCTCGCGCGCCTGCACGACCGGCTCGCGAAGCTCGACATGGCGCTCGACGTGTCGCCCACCGCGCTCGAACAGATCGCGAAGGTCGGCTACGATCCGCTGTTCGGCGCGCGGCCGTTGAAGCGCGCGATCCAGCAGGAGATCGAGAACCCGGTCGCGAAGCTGATCCTCGCGGGCCGTTTTGGTCCGAAGGACGTGATCCCGGTCGACGTCAGCGACGGCACGTTCGTGTTCGACCGCGTCGTGCACTGATTGCCAGTGATCGGCCGCACGCCCGGTTCGCGCCGGGCGCGCAAAAACAAACACCCCGCTCAGGCGGGGTGTTTGCATATGGGGCGGCCGAAACCGCCGTCGAGGCGGTCAGCGCGGCGCGCTGCGGGCTCAGGCCTGCTTGCTGCCGCCGAACATGCCGGCGAGCTGCGTGAGCGTGCCGAGCACGTTCGACGTATCGACCTGGCCGCCGGCCGGCACTTCGCCGTTCGGCGTCGCGCCGTTGACGACGTGCGGCAGCACTTGCGCGAGGATCGACGATGCCTGAGACGGATCGATACCGACCTTGCTCGCCAGCGAGCCGACGACGTCGGAACCGAGCACGTTTTGCAGCGTGTCGGCCGAGATCGGCTGGTTTTCGCCGTTACCGACCCACGAGCCGATGATGTCGCCGGCGCCGCCGGCCTTGAACTTCTCGATCAGCCCGTTCAGGCCGCCCGGCTGGTTGTTGATGAATTCGAGCGCCGTCGTGATGAGCGCGCTTTGCGAGTTGCCGCCGGCTTGGCCGCCGATCAGACCGCCAACGATGTCGAGGAGACCCATGGTTCTTCACCTTTACTGAAAAGGGCGCCGCAACGACGGCGCCCGTTGATCGAATGCCGCGCGCACGCGATCGCGCGCGTGGCGCATATCAGGCGCCCGACGCCGCGGCGGCGGAGGCTGCCTTGTCCTTCTTGCTCTTCTTCTTCTTCGAGCCCTTCGTCGCCTTCGTGGACGACGCTGCGGCCGGCGCGCTCGCTCCCGCATCGGCGGATGCCGCTGCGGCCGCGGCTGCCTTTTCCTTCTTCGACATGCGCTTGCTCTTGGCCGACTTGGTCGCTGCTTCGGGGGCGCTCGCGGCCGGGGCCGTCGCCGTCGTGCCGGCCGTTGCGGTCGTCGACGTCGATGTCGACGTCGTGGCCGACGTCGTCGCGGCCGGCTTCGACAGCTTCACGCCCTTCGGCGGCGTCGACGAGCCGCCGATCGTCAGGCCGTTTTCCTCGAGATGCCCGACCGACTTCGTGCCGAGACCCTTCACGCGGTTCGCGAGATCGTCCGCGTCCTTGAACGGGCCGTTCTTGGTGCGTTCGTCGATGATCGCCTTCGACTTCACGGGCCCGAGGCCCTTCACCGATTCGAGCGCGGCCTGGTCGGCCGTGTTGACTTCGACGGCCGCGGCGATGCCGGCGGCGAGCGACAGCGACAGCGCGACGAACAGCATCAGCAGCTTTTTCAGCATGGCAAAGGCTCCCTGGTTCTGACGGATGAATGTTACCTACTCATGGCATATCTAGGACTTGACTGCGTATGTTTCTACTCCTACCTTTATATCCGTACCACCCTGAATTTGGACTTAATGCTGGCACTGGGTGGCAATAGATTCCCTGTATTTCTCACTTGCAGGACAACCGAAGGGCGTCAGGCAGCCTCAATAGACCGCGGCGCGAGAACCCGTCGCAGTGTGGGCAAACGGTGCAGAAGTGTGGGCAACAGGTTCTGGTTGTCCACACGGTCGCGAAGCGATCTGCACGGTTTGTCCATGCGGAGACGGCCATCGCGTTTAGCTGGCGCGTCGTGTGAGTTTGCGTTGGCCGCAAAGACAGGCACAAGAATACCCTAATTCTATGAATGCCGAGATCGAGCCTGGAACTAATGCCGATTCACCGAGCAGTTTGATTCCTGAACGGGTGCGGAGCTGAGGTTTGCCGATTGCGGCATTGAGATACCCCTTTAGTGCGAAGACTATATTCAGATCACCCCGTCTTCTGACGGTCGCGCCTTCATGCAGAGCAGGCGGGGAGCGAGAGTCTGCGGCAACGAATGTCTGGGATTTGCGTGGGTGCTCTACTGCAAGGTTCTCGAGTTGGGTGACCAAACACTCGTCGACGCATGATGGGCGGGGAATAACGGTGCTGTTTGTGCCTACCTCGCGGATCGGGAAGCACTGTTCCCATCGGCGCGGCGTCAGTCGCAGGCGGAGATAGCTGTCTCGCTTCTGCGAGAGTGCTTGATTCAAAAGCCGTTGGCCTGGCCGCGGCGGTACGACCAGCGAACTTCCTATGGCGTTCCTTTTCAGACGCAACCGCCCGGTTCTCATTCTGCGTGGCTTCGAGGCTGTCGCGCATGTCCCGTTTCTGATGAACGGGAACATGAGCTACGCGGACGAGGCAAACCGTTTCCTGCGTGAACGCGCCCTTCTTGACTGGCACCCGAACAACCGTCACGGCGAGCCTACTGCCAAGGTGTGGATTCCCTCCGAGAACACCATTTTTGCGATGGGCCGGGACCTCGAAAATTTCCTGTCGTATGTCGAGGTCAATGGCTTCCAATGGCGGGAAATGGATTATCCGTCGATCTTGCGTACCTATCAGGCAGATCAACTGAACGGCTCGTGGAGTGAGCGTGGCGAGCCGCTTGCGCCAGCAACGATCAACCGCCGTGTGGGGACGGTCTGCGAATTCCTGACGTGGGCCGGCGATCGCGGACTGCGCGCGTTATTCCAGGTTATTGGCACCCGGTCGACTGTGCGCAATCGTTCTGGTCACGCGACGACGAATCGGTCACACGCCGTCGTGGGTCGGGCCGGGCGAGTTCGGGAGCGCATTGACAGGCTGCGAATACCCACCGTGGCGGAAATCGACGCGTGGCTTCTCGAGATCGAGGCTCGGCGTGGCACGACTCGGGCAGTGGCGTGTCGGGCGATTCTTGAGACAGGTATGCGCCTTGAGGAGGTGGCGTTGCTTCGGGCGGCGCAAGTTCCTGATCCGGACACAGTCCTGCCAGGTTACCCGGCTCGCATGGACATCTGTTACGGTACAAAGGGTGCGCGCCGGGTGGGCGACCCCGAGAAACGTGGTAAAGCTCGCACCCTCCGGTTCGGCATCGGTTTTCTGCACGTGCTCGACGACTACCGGCGGCTGCGTCGCGCGAGGGCGTTAGTCGCTTTTCGCCATTCGCATCCCGGACAGAAGAGTCCGGAGGCGCTGTTCCTGTCCGAAGATACGGGGTTGCCATTAACCAAGAAAATGATCTATGACGCGTGGACTCGCTGCGAGCGACTGCCTTTCCCCGGCTGGAGCCCCCACGCTGGTCGGCACGCCTTCGCCTGCTTGCTCCTGCTTCGCCTGCTTCACGAAGAGACGGAAAGGATCGGCCACGCCGCATCCAGTTTGCCGCGAAGTGCGCTCATCGGGCACGCCAGTGATCTGGTCACAACCTATATGCGCCCGGTTCTGGGCCACGTGAGCGAGCAGACGACCGACCGCTACCTGGAGTGGGTGGCGGATCACTTCCTGGTTGCGGAGCATCGAACCGCATGGGCGCGCTATCTTGAGGACGGCCATGGCTAGGATGACCACCAAACGACTTCCGCAGAGAGAAACCACGGCGGCACGGGTTGTCCTGCTTGAACCCGGCACTAGTCCACTCGTCTGGCAGGTGCCAGCGACTGGCGAGCGCCGGTCTTTCGTCGTCGACCTGCAGCCATTTTTCGACGGCGACCCTAAGCTCGGCCTGCCCGCCCGGCCAAATCTGATCTCCCAACTCGCGCCAGCTTTTCGGCAATGGGCATTGAACAAGATCGAAGGCTCCATCGATTCCGAACTCGCGCACGTTCGCACATTCTGGCGATTCCTCGCGGCTCTGGATGCCATCGGCCAACCGCTTGAGGATGACGTGTTGGCGATCACTCCGAGCGTTGGCGTACTGTTGAAGGGACATCTGCTCACCGAGTTGAGACTCGGAAACTCTGTGGCGCGCCGGTGCCTGAAGCGCGTCGTCAAGCTTGTGGAGTCGGCGCGGCAAGCCCTTGGCGTTACCCCGGCGCAGATCGTATGGCCGACAGTGCAGGAGAGGCGCGGCACGGTGCATAAAGACGTCGCCCCAGCATCGATGCGCGCGCTCTATCATTGTGCGAAAGATATCGCGCGACGATTTGGCATTGCGGTAGCGGAGGGAGAAAGGCTACTCGGTCGTACTGCAACTGTTCTCCCGAATGGGAAGATCGACTGGTCTGATCGTTGCCAGGTGGTGGCGATCACACGTCACTATCTCGACGTGCTGCTTGGCCAGCCATCCACATCGACGAAATTCCTCACCGAGCGAAAGTTCCACCGGTGGTCCAAGGAAACGCCAGCCTTTCCGACCGGATACCACGACGGGAAGACGATTGACCGGTTCCGATGGTTTGTTCCCCTCGCAGAAGACGCGGTGGCCAGTGCCATCCTCGTCTTGCTTCACACCGGATGGAACGTCGACACCCTCTTTAATATTGATGTATCGACGCAGGACGCGTGGTGTCAAGAACGACTTGCGGGTAACGGAGGAGGTACGGTCGCACTGTTCGGCCACAAGGGCAAGACTGGGCGCGAGCAGGTCGCGTTTAGCCTTGAGCGCCCGGAGTTTCATCCATACCGCGTCATCAAGAATATGGTTGCGCGCACTGAACCTCTACGAGGTTGGCTGCGCGAGCGGCTTTCGGTCGTCGAGTCGGATCCGAAGCCGGATACCGCGCGGCAGAACGAAATCGTGGCGCTCCGTCAGGCTATTTCGTCTCCCTGGCTATTCCTTCGAACTCAAGGCAAGTCCTTTGGGACAGGTCGCATTGGCGTCTTGGAGACTACTGGGACCTTCAGGGGCATTTTTAACGAGATTGTGGTCAGAAGTGGTTTGCAGACGGAGTTGACACCCTCCGATCTTCGCGATGGGTTCGCTGGCTTTCTCTATGCGAACAGTCTCTATAACACTCTGCTGGTCAAGCGTGCGCTTGGCCATAGCAATCTTTCTGCGACAAAGCACTACTTGCGGCAGCGACGGATGCTGTCACAACGCTTCGCCGACTACACCGCATGGTCTAGCGCGATGTTCGATGAAATCCGGCGCTTTCAGGTCGTGGATCCCACGATTCTTTATGTTCGAGCGCGATTCGTCGATGTGACCGAAGATCAACGGCGTCGACTCGCCGACCATCGGCTCAGGACACGAATGGGGATGGGCTGTCTCGAACCAACTCAGCCGTCACCCCAGATTGCGCCGGATCATGCAGGCGGTACATGCACGGTTCAGCGATGCACTCTTTGTCGACACGGGGTCGTATTCCCAGAATCGTTTATCCCGCTTGCACGGAGACTGGCTGAGCTGCATGTCATTCGGGGGCAAACGCCCATCGATCGGTGGGAAGCCTCATCATTCCGGATCGAATGGATGGCTATCGAGGCGACCGTCGAGCACGCGTTTCCTGCGCGCGGCCAGGAGTTCATCAGTCATGTCGACAAACATATCGATCGGTTGCGTAAAGGCGACGCGTACCTCTTCGACCAACACGGCGTGAACGAAGTATTGGAGATGCCGGCATGAGCGCGACAGCATTAAGAGTCAGTTTGGCGTCACATACCGAATATGTCGCCACTCTGTCGGCCACAGGGAACCACGAGAGGTTATGGACGGCGCCGTGGGAACAGATCCAGCACATCCAGATATTGCCTGGCATTTCGATGGACGACGATGTCTTCATCGTCCCGGTGCATTGGGCGCGCACGAAGTCCCACACCCCCGAATACCAGCGCCGAATCGATTTCCGGACTGCTTTGCCACCCGGCATCGATTCGACATCGGTGTTCGGGCTGGCACTCATGCGCCGCGCCAAGCGAATCGCCGCAATATTCCTCCTGACGCCGGTCGTATTCGAGAAAGGCAATGTCCGCCAACCGAGTAAAGCTCGCACCTGGATAGCGGAATGTAAGGCATGCCTGAAAGTAATGGCATGGATCGCCCGCAACAAAAAACCTCGCGACGTCTCTGGCGCTTGCCCCGACGGCCCAGCCTTGTTTCGATCACTGACGACCGTTGATGTCGCTGACCTTCGTCTATCGGGCGGCTTCTCGCAATTTTGGAAGCACACTGCGCCAAAGTTGGCCGCACTCTTTCGCATGGGCGTAATTGACGACTGGCCGAATCTCGACATCGGAGCCAGATCCGAACGGTCACGTCGTGCAACACCGGTACCCCACATCGCGCGCGCAGAGGCGGTGAGATTTCAGCCGCTTCCTGACGGCGTCACCGCTCGTATTGGCCACGCCGCGTTATGGTTCACCGAAGCGTTAGGCCCAATGCTTCTGGGCTGTGTGGCCGCAGCCCGGGCGGTTCCCGTTAACGCGAGCGATGACACTATCACCAAGCGCCGCGTCGCGGCAATCGAGCGGTGGACTGCGAAGGAGGTGCGTGAACCCATCGTTTTCCCGTTCATTGTTCGCGTCCCCGGTGACGGGTGCCGAGCGGTTGATCTCTCAGCATGGCCACCCCAAAACTGGCGTGCCCTGCGCGGACTCCTCGCTCTCCTCCAGACGGCTCATATCATCATTGTGGCCCTGGCGACTGCAGCCCGAGACAGCGAGATCATGGGGCTGGAGCGTGATTGCCTTCGAACAGTCGGGGTGCAGGATCTTCTGACGGGATACACTCTCAAGCTGTCAGATGAAGCTGGCGGGGAGCGTCGGGACTGGCCATTGCCGCGAATCGCGGTAGTCGCAATCCAGCAACAGCAGCGGCTCGCCGACCTCTTTGCTCCCGGCCACAGCTACCTCTGGCTGTCGTTTCAGAACCACAGCGATGATCCTCGAGAATTTCCGGATTTGCTGCAATCCGGCGGCATAGTGCGGACGTTCGTGAACAGCATCACGGTTGACGGCCGTACATTGCAGGATTGGTGCGAGAATGGCAACATCCATCCTCATCGCTTCCGCAAGACTGTCGCCAGATTAGCGGCGCTTTCCCTTGTCGGCGCGACGTCCATACTCTTCGATATTCTGGGCCACCGGGACGTCGAGATGACGCTCAACTACATACTCAGTGACCCGGACCTGCAAGATGAGATCCGGAAGATTGCGACCGAGGCCAACGTTATGTTGTCGAAGGGTGCGATTGAGTATTCCGATAGCAATGGCGGCACTGTCGCCCCGTTAGTGTCGGATCTCAAGCAGCGCTTGACGGCACGTTCCGGCGAAGACGAGATTGGTGTTTCTACGCTCGCCGAAGCCGCCGAAATCCTCTCGATGAACGGCCAGGTGAGCATGGTCAAGGCGGGCGTCCTGTGCCTCAAGTCCGTCGGACAAGTTGGGGCGTGCACGCGACGCGCTGGCATTCCTGATGTTGCGAACTGCTCGACGGCCTGTGGTTTTCGCCTCGAACATTCCGCTGCGGAGCAAGATTGCGCCAACTCGATCGAGCAGATATTGGCAGAAATGCCGTCGTCGGATGAATCGATGATGCGAACGTGGTGGCAGGCTCAGTTGGTCGCCCACGTTCGCCGCTTCCCGAAAGTGAAGAGCAGATACCTTTCGGACCGCCGCGTTCAAGCGGCACTAGAGGGAATAGATGCGGGCGTGATGGGAACGCTATCGCTGAACGGTAACTGTGCGGAGTCTTCGAAGTGAGTGGAGACGCCAAGCCCCTTGTCGCCTATCAAGCGCGGCAGCGACGCAAAACTGTGGAGGCCATAGAGGTCGCGCAGCGGACAATCGAGGCCGAGATGTCCGAGCACGGATACTACCCGCGCAACGGCGGCCGACTCAGCAAACTGGAAGTTTTGCGCCGCGCCGGCGTCTCTGCGCAGACGCTCAAGAACGCTACGCATAGGGAGACTGCTGCGGCGCTCGATCGCTGGTTGAGCAGGGTCAAGAAAGTGGCGCCCACCCTGCGACCACAAGCGGAAGACGCAAAGGCCCGCAGGATCTCGGATCTGGAGCAAAAGCTAGCGCAGACCATGTCGCATTACGATCTTTTCAAGCTCGAGTACAACGAAGCCTTGCGTGAGATTGAGGAGTTGAAAGCACAGAATGCAGATCTTCGGCGCAAACTCGGAGCAGCGTCGAAAGTAACTCATCTGAAAGCGCGAAGGTAATTCCTCGGCAGCTCTGTCAGCCCGGCACATTCCAGCCAGCGCTTTTGGATTGGCATCGGCAACTTGACCTGAGACGTTTCTTGTAGCCACTCGCGCAGCCATGCGGCACATTGCGCGGCTTCCGTGGTCGGTCATCATCGAAGCCGCAGAGCATGGTGAGCTCAGCGAACTGCTCACCGGTCATTCGAAGCGAGTGCAGTGTATGCGGCATCGAGCGAGCGGCTTCGGCGATGATCGCGGCGTCGCGGGCATCGGTCTTGGCTTCGCCGGCGTGCAGATTAGCGATGCGACGCATGGCCAGTCCGGCGAGGTTCGCCCACTTATCGGGGCGTGAAGATAGTAACCGGGCTGCTCCAGCTAGGCTGTGGCGCACTCACGTCTGGAGACGATTCGGACATGTCGGCGGGATTGCTAATTCGCGATGTTCATTTCTCACCGGCGCCAGTTGCCCTAAGGAGCTATGCGGGCGCACCAAATTGTAGTCAGTGCGCCAGGCTTCGGTTCGCTTGCGCGCATCGTCGAGACTGACGGACGCATGCTATGAGTGGTGGTCGGCACGCCGGTTGCCCGCGAGATGACCCACTGCGACCGCTGTCATTTTTCTCCGAAGATGTCCAATAACTGTGTCCGTAGACCGTTCGTCACCCGATCGATTTCTTTCGAGGTGAATCGGTCCATGTAGGCGACGGTTAGCAATGTAAGGGGGTGGATTCCAAGCACCTCCGCAAGCTTCTCGATCTTTCCAAGTGTCGGCGATTTAAGACCCCGTTCGATCGTACTTACGTACGTCCGGCTCGAGACCAATCCAAAATCTTCCTGTGTGACATTGGCTATTTCGCGCAGTCGCTTCAGTGCGTTGCCGAACTCGGCCTCGGAGCGCATGCAAGTCCTCCCATAAAGGACTTGATGTACTCATTTAGAGCGCTAAAGGACTACAATCTATAGTGTTCATTTGTTACCATCGCCGATTCCCTGATCGAGGTGGGTCCGCGTAGGGCAGGCCTGCAGAAGACCATACCAGAAGGTATTTCGGCTGCGGGCACTAGCTGTCCGAGGGAGCGGCTGACGGGGGCGGTGCGACATGCAGTCGATAGGTTGTCAGTTGGTTACTTGAGGAATTTGGATGTTTGTGACGAATGCGACGTGGGCCGAGCATGATGTGGCCAAACAGCAGCTCGTGATGCCAGATCAGGCGTGGGACTGTGTGGAGTGGACGGACGAAACTTTGAGTTTTCTCGTGCTTCCGGCGGGCAACAGGCTGCCCTATACCTCACTGCCGGCAGGTTGGTTGTTGGCCGGTGTACACGTATTACTCGAGGCGATTTCGGAGCAGGAACAAGATGGCTACCTAGTCTATGTCCTCGATCGTCCCGCTGACGGTATCGGGCTCCACTTGCATCAAGTTGCCGGCATCTGGCGGGAGCGCGAGTCAAATCCGGTCAACAAACCCTGGAGGTGGTATTCGACCCACTATGGTGAACTTAAACCCTGCACGCGGACGGGGCGCCATTGTTCATCTCCTCCGGAACTGGTGAGCGAGCGGAGATTCGCTGCTAGCGCTGTTGTAGCCGGCTGAGAGGCTGCCCGGCGGCGACACGCGAGGCTTGGCCGTCGACGACACGATGAAGGTTGGTCCATGTGCTCACGATCATCCCTTTATAACGTGCCCGTCGATGGCCATCAACGACAGCCAGGTGTCGGAGAGACTTGTAGAAACGCAGGAAGGGTTCCGCAAATATGACGCCTGACCGGCATCGTCGTTCACTTAGCACCCCTCGCCAATGTGCTGTGATCCTGAGCATCAAAAGTACTCAAGCGCAACAATTGTTGGTAGCCGCATCGCTACATGCCAACTTTCGTGATAAAGGCCGCGACCATGAGTTTTGCAAACATTCCTGAGGATTTCCCTCGGGAGCTTGGACCAGGCACTGTCGGTGGGTACCGGCCGAAAGTTCTGCTCCGTCGAATGAGTGACCAGCTTGTCTCTGGGTTGACCGATGAAGAGCGATCCAGACGATACGATGCCTGCGAAGACCTTGTCCAACAGCTCGCTTCCTACGTCCGAAGGAAGCGAGCTGAGAATCCGTCGCAGTCACTGCGTGATGCGCTTTCCAAGGTCGAATCTGACGTAATGCGGAAAGTTTCCTCGGGACAGTGGGATGTTTCCTCGGCCGAAGTAATCTGGATCATGAAGCATGTTCGCGCGCTGCTGGCAGAGCTCGTATCGGATGATTGCTCTCAGAATACTGGTGACAATAGCTGATGAACGAGGACAGCCATGAGCAGAACCCATCACCGATCGACCGCGGTCGTTGCGACGGCAGATGTTGTGCTAAGCCTGCGTCTGCCGGCCGACATCGCCCCAGCAATCGTATCTTCCTTGAAGCAAGGTATGGAGGATCTGGTGGCGATCGTTCTGACGCAAGCGCCCTTCGATGAAGCAATGATCAAGCGCGCGGATGATATTGCAACTGCGATCGCAGGCCTGCGGGAACGAACCGTAACTTTGATCGGGGAGCGCATTCAGCGCCAGAAATCTATTCGCGCAATTCTTGCGCGCGGTGATTGGCTCAGCGCTGGGCAAATCAATGCGCTTCAAGCCGACCCACCATCGAATGAGGTGCAATCAGCAAGCGAATGGAAGCGACGTGGCGATATCTTCAGCGTGTTGTTCGAGGGGGAAGAATACTTTGCCGGCTACCAGTTCGATGCGATTTGCCAGCCATTACCGGTCATCAAGGACGTCCTCAATGCACTGGGCCCGGTAGATGACCCGTGGAGGATCGCTGCCTGGTTCCATTTTCAGAACGGATGGCTTTCTGGTACTGGAGCGCGTGAAGGCGAGCCTGTCTCTCCAATGGACGCTCTGGATCGACGCGATGACCTGCTTAACGCCGCCAGGCACATGAGTGGCTCGTACGTCGCCTGATCAAGTCGAACGGCTTCCCATCTACGTTTCATGGATGATTTTGGCGACATCGCGCTGCTGGCGCACGGCGAGGCGCTTGACACCAAGCACTTCGTAGGCAAGCCGCTGGCGATCGGTAAGCGTGTCGGTGCGATCATCGTACAGTGCGCGCAAGGTCCCCAAATCCGGCGGGGGCATGACCAACTGCTTGCTGAGATGTAACGTCTTGGAGCGTATTTGCAAGCATTGAGCGTGTGGCCGGTCATTCGCACAAAACCCAGATGTGATGCGACCGCCAGGCGGTAAAGATGTGAGCGGCGGCCATCGATCAGGGCGTGCTCGTGGGCGCAGAACGTAAAGAAAGTGTTTAGCTCGAACTCGGTCAGCTCATGCGGGAAGTACAGCAGGCGGAGGTACGCCAGGCGCCAGTGGTCCATCTTGGCTGATCACATTTCATCAATTCGTTGCATCGACGGGTTGAATCCGCAGTCGACAACAGCCGTCCGGTGCGCGGGCTATGCTCTCCGGCCAAAGTTGGCGGGCATAGTCCGCATGGTTGATGTCATATGCAACGATCGTGCGGAATCTGGCGCAATCACCCCTGTAGTAGCATTAGGCGAGAACGGATAGTCGACAGCAGATCAAACATTGTCGACAATAGCGCGAGAACTTCTTAAGCGGCGGTCCGTCTTCATCGATCCACCCGTCACCCGTCGCGTACGACGTTCATAGATTTTGTGGCGGCAAGCTTCTTCAATAAACACGTGATGATCGTAGACCATCGTTCATGGTCGAAAGCACGCCAAGAAGAAAGGGGACCAGACATGATCTGCGAGATTCCACATTCCGGGGCCTACGCATGAGCGTTGATCGTATCCAATTGCTGCGGAACATAGGGCAATTCGACTCCGTGAATGATGGGGCGCAACTTCAACTTGGGCGCCTGGCATTGTTTTATGCCGAAAACGGTCGCGGAAAGACGACGCTCGCCTCTATCTTTCGATCCGCGAGTACAGGCAACGCCCAACTTATCACCGAACGCCATCGGCTCGGGGCTCAGCATCCCCCTCACATTGTCCTGTCTTGTCGGGCTGGCCCGCCGCTCGTTTTCCAGAACGGCGCATGGTCAATCACGTTGCCTAGTATCGCTGTCTTCGATGATTATTTCGTCGCACAGAACGTTTGCGCGGGCGTTGAGATCGGAACGTCGCACCGGCAGAATCTACATGAGTTGATTCTGGGGGCGCCCGGCGTTGCGCTTAACGCAACCTTACAGACCCACGTGGCTCGTATTGAGGAACACAACCGGAGTTTGCGCGCGCTCAGCGACGCGATACCAGTGCAAGCGCGGGGCGACATGGCAGTCGATGCATTTTGCGCTTTGGCAGCAGATGCCGACATCAACGGCACGATCGAAGATGCGGAACGTAACCTGGCGGCGGCACAGTCAGCCGGTCTCGTGCGACAAGCTGCGACGTTTTCCGCCTTCAATTTGCCAGCCTTCGACACCGAGGCTGTCAGCGCGCTTCTCGCCCGCACGTTGCCTGATCTTGAGGCGGCCGCTGCTGCCGCCGTCCAGGAGCATCTGGCAAGGCTCGGGCGGGACGGCGCTGCTTGGATCGATGATGGTATGCAGTGCGTCGCCCCCGTCTCCGCTGGTCTGGACCACGAGATCTGTCCATTCTGTGCCCAGGATTTGGCCAGCTCGCCGCTGCTGCGCCACTACCAGGCATATTTCAGCGAGGCGTACGACGGGCTGAAGCGCGATGTAACGCAGCAAATCAATGCGCTGGACGACATTCATGGCGGTCTTGCCGCCCTCATCTTTGAACGGTCTGTACGTGAGGCGGAGCAGCATCGCACATTTTGGCGCGCGTTCCTGCAGGTCCCAGAGATCACCGTCGATACTGCTGAATTGACACGTGTCTGGGCGACGGCACGCGACGCGGTTGCAGAAATTCTTGCCGTAAAGCAGGCGGCTCCCCTGGAAGGCATTGTGTTACCCGAAGCCGCGCTTGCAGCTATCGCGGCCTATGAGGCAGCCAAGGCCCAAATCACTGCCTGTTCGAACTCCCTGTTGGACTGTAACGCTCAGATCGCGCTGCTCAAAGAACGCACGGCTGCGGCCAACGTGGCAGCATTGACGTCAGATTTGACCAGACTTCGAAGCACCCAGGCGCGTCATTCCGCGGCCGTGGCGCCGCACTGCGAGGCGTACCTGGCGGAAAAGGCCGCGAAGATCCAAACGGAGGGTCTCCGAGAGCAGGCGCGCAATGCACTGGATGACTACCGACGGAACATCTTTCCGGCCTACCAAGGGGCGATTAATGAGTATTTGGGGCGCTTCAATGCTGGTTTCCGCCTGGACCAGGTCGACTCCGTTAATACCCGAGGAGGATCGGCCTGCACATTCACCGTATTGATCAATAACGCAGCGGTGCCGCAGACTGCTGATGTGGGGCCGGCATTCCGCAACACGCTCAGCGCTGGCGATCGCAACGCGCTGGCGCTGGCGTTCTTCTTTGCGTCACTTGAGCAAGACCCCCAACTTGCACAGAAGATTGTTGTCATCGATGATCCAATGACGAGTCTCGACGAACATCGTTCGTTGACCACCGTGCAAGAGTTGCGACGACTGCTTCCCCGCGTTGCCCAGGTAATCGTACTTTCACAC
Source organism: Burkholderia sp. PR2 (assembly GCF_052372875.1). Lineage (NCBI taxonomy): Bacteria > Pseudomonadati > Pseudomonadota > Betaproteobacteria > Burkholderiales > Burkholderiaceae > Burkholderia > Burkholderia sp. PR2. The sequence continues at coordinate 1,896,993 of NZ_JBQRWH010000004.1, read as the reverse complement.
TCGAAGCCCTTCCTATGCAACGTGTGGGAAGGGGCGAACGCAGCTGAGCGCTCTGCTATTACGCTTGTTCGCGCAGCAGCGGGCTCGACATTCGTCCCGTGGGACGTGCGTCAGGACTGCATCACGGAACATGATCGCCGTCACGAACTTGTGACGCGTTATCTGCAAGCAGCCGATCCGGCTACCGAGCGCCAAGTAGCTGTTGCCTTACGTCCGGTCCTCGAGGCTTTTGCACGCGTTGCCTATCCCGCCACATTCCCGCCCGGTGGGTTACTGGGGCCGTTCATTGGTATCTGCGAGCAACGGGTAAATACGCCGGCGCAAGTCCTCGAGCAGGCCGACATCACTGAACTTCGGGCGCTACTGGATTACGCGAACCTGTTCCATCACGACAGCAACCCGGCATGGGCTACGCAGGCCATCAATGACCAGGCGCTCGTCAACTTCGCCCGGCGCACGCTGGCTTTTGCGAGGCGATAGGTCTGTCGTCAACCTTTGCGGAAACCAGTGGAGGCGTATTGACATACTGAGAGAGCAGATGGGCGGCTCTTTTCATCTGCTGACTCGCAAGCCTCCGCGGTTTTTGGATGTTCGACTCACCTCTGCGCCGGCCTTCGTGGTCATCATGGATGCATTGCAGACCCAAATGCATATGCGGTGGCCAATTTGCCTGGTCGATCGCCCAACCACCGGCGCGACAACCATGTTCACATCGCGCTTGACGTCCCCGACAACATCGTCCATGGCCAGTAGTCTTCGGCACATTGAATCGGCTGGGGCGCCAAGGTAGTCAATGCCGGTGGCCGGAGCAAAGCCTGCTACCATGTCAAACGGTACGGCAAGATTTACGAAGTGGCACGCGGGAAAGTAGAAGCCGGTCGTCATTGAGACATGCTAAAGCGAGTGGCATGGCCCATGTAATCTGTATCTGGTCCGAGGTAATTATCTGGCTGGGATCGGGGTATCCATGCTGCCCACGCAGGTGTCATTTTTTTGCAAGCTGAGTGTGCCCTCGGTCCGAGATCGCCGGTTCCAGGTCTTCGCGTCCGCGCCTGAACGCCCGTTGTTATGCGCATAGCGGGCTACCAATCAGGGGTATGTCCGGTCAACACGAGTTCGGGACTCTTGTTGAAGCGTTTGAGTTGAAAAGTCCAAATAAATGATGACCATAGAAGGTTTGCTGCCGCAATGGCAGAGGTTGCCGGTGAAAGAGGTGGTCCTGGAGACCGAGGACTTCATCGTTTTCATCAATCATGGCGATCATGTCGAATGGGTGACGTCGGATGCGTGGGACGCTCAAAATCCATCGACTTCCAAGCACAAAAGAGCGCTTCAAAACGTCGCGCTTGTAGAAACGCTTTCCTACAGCTTTCTATCAAAGGATCAACGCCATCATTTCCTTCGGCTTGTCGGAGAGGCATACGCACGTTGCCTTGAACTGGACTACGCGGCTAGTGGGCGTTGCGCTGATGACGCTCGCGAATATCTTGCCAAGCGACTTAAGAGCGCATCACGGACATGGTATGTGAGTGCCTGTTGCGGAGCCGCTGCCGCGATCTTCGCCGTTTGGCTGGCGATTAACGTGACATTTTTGGGCGGTTGGGCGTCAATCGCGACACTGACTGCTCGGTACGACTTCGCGTTTATCGCGGGCGTCGTCGGCGCCGGCATCTCCGTGATGCAACGCCTATATAAGACACGTGTTGAGTGGGGCGCTGAGCGATTCCTGTATCTCATGGACGGACTCATTCGTGTCGTATCAGGCGGCCTTGCGGGGATGGTATCGCTGATGGCCATGCGCGCCGGCCTGCTGGCACCGGCACTGGTTGCATCCCAAGGTTCCCCTGACGCCGTCTTGCTGATCGCGCTTGCGGCTGGTAGTTCAGAGCGGTGGCTGTCGTCCGTACTGACTCACCTAAACGGGGTATCCGGACATATGTCCACGAAAGGTGAAAATCAAACGCCGCACAAGGAGGCACTGGAATGAAGCGCAGAGCGATAATCGTCACGTATGGTGGCAAGGCAAACGATCCGAAATATTGTCACGGCGTGCACGCAGATGAGCGGATGTACCGTGCATTCATGACATCTCCCGCTGGGGGCTCATGGCATCAAGACGAAATTCTCACCCTAGACCGACCGTCAGAGGATGAGTTGCGTGCACAGCTCGCTCAGGCAGCCGTGGGCACGGACTATTTTTTCTTCGCATTTGCAGGACATGGGTATTACTCCGCTCCTCGCGAAGAAACCATGCTTCAGATCAACGACCAACAGTTCGTGCCAGCATTTGACATGAACAACGGCGTGCGTAAAGCGACGTTCGTCTTCGACTGTTGCCGGAACGTTGTTTCTATAGCGCTTGAAGAGCGCGTTCTCGCGAAAGCCGAAGCTAGCCGGCACGTTCTGAATCCTCAGCTGTGCCGTAAGGCGTTTGATCTGGATGTTGCAGCATGCGGCTCTTCCTCAATTGTCATCAATTCTTGCGATATCGGCGAAGAGGCTGGCGACTCGCCGGTCGGAGGGGCTTATGCATCACGGTTCATAAGCGCGGCGGAGGACTGGGCGACATCAGCGCGTCCGGCATCGGGTACTTATCAGAGTCTTTCCGTTGTTGACGCACACCATGTAGCGGAACCGTCTGTGAAGCGCGCAATGTTTGGGAACCAGAATCCGAAGATTCTGGCGCCACGTACGCCGCCGCATTTTCCGTTCGCCGTCGCAGCGTAGCAGCAGGCAAAATCTCAGCAGATTCCGGGCACTTACACGCGACGCAGACTCATGAAAGACATTCGCTTTTTTGCCAAACCGCACTACGCAAACAGCTATGCGCTCGTCATCGGGATAGATCAGTATGCGAGCGCGTCGCCCCTGTCCTATGCAGTAAGCGACGCGCGATCGGTTCGAGATATTCTCGTCTCCGACTTTGAGTTCCCAGCCGAGAATGTGACTGTCCTTGAGGATGGAACTGCGACGCGGGACGCAATCCGAAAGGCTTTCTTCCGGTTCACGAGGAGCGACATTGGGCTAGACGACCGGATATTTATTTTCTTTGCGGGACATGGTCATACGGTGACTGGCGCCAGAGGCGAAATTGGATATCTCGTCCCACATGACGCGGACATGGACGATTACTCGACCTTCATACGCTGGGACGATCTCACGTCGAATTCGGAACAGATACGATCGAAGCATGTCCTGTTCGTTATGGACGCGTGTTACGGCGGACTCGCTCTTACGCGCAATACGCAACCGGGAAGCACACGCTTTCTCAAAGATATGATGCTGCGATACTCTCGCCAGGTATTGACCGCGGGGAAAGCAGATGAGGTTGTCGCTGACTCGGGCGGCCCTCTCCCGGACCATTCGGTCTTCACCGGACACTTTCTCGAAGCGCTACAGGGTAAGGCCGTCGCAGATGGTGGCGTTATTACGGCCGCATCGGTCATGGCATATGTCTATAACAAGGTAGCGCACGACCGCAATTCCAACCAGACACCGCACTACGGTCACTTTGACGGAGACGGGGACTTTATTTTCAAGGCGCCCGGGATCGAGGAACTGGAGGAATCAGAACAGACGGACAGCGACCGACTGATATCGATCCCTTACCCAACTGCGCTCGCCACACAGGAAAACTCCAAATCCAAGATTGCTCGCGTCAAGCTGCTGCTTTCCCAAGCCTCGCACACGATTGAGCTTCACGACTTCCTCACGGCCGAAGTGCGGGCCTTTCAGGGTGCCGCCGCGGACGACAGCTTTGGACTGTCAGAAGGGTTCTCGGCAGAGGCATTCGTCACAAGACTAAACCGGTATGAAGAGGTTGTTGCGACGCTCTCGGACCTCGGTGCTTGCACAGCATATTGGGGCGCGCCCGAGCAACTCGGCATACTACAAAAGTGCTTCGCGCGCGTATGCGATCAACTGGATCAACGCGGCGGCTTGGACATATGGCTTCAAATGCGCTGGTATCCCGTGCTTGTCGCTTTTTACGCCTCGTGTGTAGCCGCCGTTGACGCTAAGCGCTTTGACACTCTGTGTGCAATTTTTGACACCCCAGTTCCGGTAAGCTGGCGAAACGGGCACAAGCAAACTCTTGTTGAGGCTCTCGCGGACGCTATAGCAGATCTTTCACAAACTGGCGTCCTGAAACTTATCCCAGGACACGAACGAAACTACACGCCGTTGAGCGAATATTTGTTCAAGTTTTTACAACCAAAACTTGATGACCTGCTATTTATGGGAAAGGGTTACGAGCAGGCGTTTGACTCATTTGAAGTGTATTTTGCCCTTGCCGTCGCCGATAAAAAAATTCAATCAGGGCAGAATGCGTGGGGACCCGTCGGACGTTTCGGCTGGAAAGCACGCGGTCCAAACGACGGTCCGCTCGCTCGTATCGTGACGGAGGGAAATTCGATGGGAAAGAGTTGGGCCCCCCTTCAAGCTGGAATGTTCGGTGGCGATGCTGATCGCTTTCAGGTCGTAGGCAAAGAATACGGGCCTATGATCACGCGTCTGCACTGGCACTAGTTCGAACGCTTCACTGGGGAGTTAGTCCGCCGAAGCCGGTAGCGTCACTTGCTTACCGCTGCTTGGGCGTGGTCGTGATGTAGGCTCGGACGCTAGGAAGGTGATATATTTCCAATGGGATATATGATTTTCCTAATTGTAAAAACAATCGTGCTGATAAATGAAGGGGAAAACCACATGTCGAACGGTATCCATATCGCTTTTGATGTAATGACTCTCCGCAAAGGTGCGGTTGATCTGCCGATCTATCAAGATCGGCTGATTGCTGCGCTACCTAATCACGAACTCACATTCTCGCTTGCGCGGGAAATCCCGGACGCGGTCTACATACCGTTCGCCATCAACAGTGCGAGCGGGACCGACGCGAATTTGGTTATGCCGATCGCACGCGAGATTTGGCCGACTGTCATTGAAACGGCGATGAAAACTACCGACACGCAGCCGGACGTTGTGAGTGTCCTCGGGGACAAAATTAAAGTAGGGCACGTTACCGTGTTCCAGAACCCTAACGGGACCTGGTCGTTGGAGATTGTTCGTGAAATTTATAAGGTCGACGAAGACAGCATCACGTTTGGCCTTGGCCCTATTGGACATGCACAACGCACTGTCCTCAAAAATGACAAGGTTGTCATCACCAAAGCGTCGGCTAACTCGGTTGGTAGTTGATAAGGCAAGCCATGCATTGCTTGATCGCACGAATATCGGTGTCTTTTGATTTGGGACGAGATAAATGTGATTGATCGAATTTGTTGCTCTCGATAACCTAACAAGCTCGCAATACAAGGTTATTAAGCTGCTGCCTCGTAGCGTGTCGTGCGAGAGCACGACTATCCAATGGGCTAACAACCTGACCTCGAGCATCGGTTTTCCAGAATAGGGCAACGTCAGCAATGCCTCCCTAAGGGAAAAGCAAGGTGTCGACGATGCTCTATTCTCTCGACGAGAGACGAAAAAGGCAGCGCATGTCTAACATGCGCTGCGCAGCAACTCGGACGTCTGCGAAGGGACATTGGCATTGGCTCACTTACGGTCGATACGTGGGGTTGGACGCTACTACCTTTGAGTATATTTCGTTATATTGGTGCAGCTCGCGCGCAACGCGCGCGCCGATTGCGCTCCCGCTCGATTGCCGTTGATGGATCTGGTCACGTCGCTAGGCCTTGGTTACAGGGTGAGCTTTAGCCAATTCATTGACTCGTTCGCAGAAGGGAGGTGGTTTCCAAGTAGGACTGCCGTGGCAAGGCCTAGTGTTTGGTTCGATTCTGCGGGGTTATGTAATTCGCATAGTGAGGGGCGGGAGAGCACTTCTTGCGATTGGAGCAGTTCCGACGCGACACCGAAGGACGGAGGGGACACTGGAAGCGAGGTTGCCACGCGCATCGGCGAGTGTGCGGCTCGATCATCTCGCATTGCAGGAATGACGAGGTGTTTCGGGAGTCAAGTTCGCACGGTAAATTGGAGAAGACCGTGCTCAATCGTCGTTTTCATTCAGGCGATAGGCACCCCGATTTGGCGTTAGATTATCGTGGACTAAAGATAGAATAGGTGAACTCTGCGCAACGGCTCTGGACGTCTTGAATGTATTACGAGCCACCAACCTCACGCTCTCGATGAACAAGGCATCAACTGTCCAAGCTGGTGCGCTCTCTGCGGCTCACCGCGGCTATGCGTATCAGGACCTTTTCACTGCATACCTTCTTGTGCAAGGGTTAGTTGCAGGATTCGAGCAAATCGTTATTGATAAGAAGGTGGTCAACGACGACCGCTTCGATGATGTCGAGACGCGTATCGACGGTCGGCGGCTGCGCCGGCAGGTGAAGTCGAGTCAGCGATCTGACCGGCGCCTGACGTTTGACGACTTCAACGATGTCAAATCGACACTGCGATTTGACCGGTTGGTACGCACCTTCGTCAACGAAAGTGCGGATCAGGCGGAAGAGTACCGCTTGTGCGCCACATGGGGCGCTCCCGAAGACCAACTCGCGCACCTACTGCAGCCCCTCGATGCTTCCGGTACGTTCGACGGATGCACAACCACGCTGATGAAGCTTGACGCCTCCAGGTTGTGGACGAAAGACGGCGACCTTGTCTTCCCGAATGCTCAGCAGGCTCCAGCAACTGCTTCCGACTTATGCCGGGAGGACGTGCTCCAGTTTTGTGAGCGCTTCGTGATTGAGGTTGGGCTGCCGCAGGCATCCCTTGACCTAGAGTCTCCCGGGGCACTCGAGCGCCTTGTCCTTGATGTGCTTGAAAGCGGGATTGGGATAGGCCGCTACCCAAACGACGCGCGGCGCGTTGAGGACGTGGCCGCGTTGGCCGTATATGTTGCGTTGACGGCTCGTACAGCTGGCGAGACGCTGACGAAGGCTGAGCTGATTCGGCGTCTGGACATCCGAACGGACTTCGGACGAGTGGCTCAAGCGTACCCCATCGACAGAACCGTGTTGCAGGAGCGCGCGCCGGTGCGCCAGAGCTTGATGCGCGCGGTCGAGGGAGGTGGCATTCACTTTCTTCTGGCCGGACCAGGCTCCGGCAAGTCATGGGCGCTGACACAACTGGCAGAAGACTTGGAGGCATCAGGTGTCGTCGTTGCGCGGCACTACTGTTTCCTTGAACCGGGGGACGAGCTGGTCGAGCGCCGAGTCACGACTGACGTCTTCATCGGCAATCTGATGGGCGAGCTTAGCGATGCCCTACGACGACATTCGGTAGATCGGGAGCAGACTTACGCCGCAGGTCTGGACGAACTTGAGAAGATGCTAGGCCATGCCGCGCAAGACGGCAGACGCGTGGTCGTCATCGTCGATGGGATGGACCACATTGCCCGGGTGCTGGCAGATTCCCGCTCGCTCAGCGATACCGAAACGGACATTGTCGAGCGCCTTGCAACATTGCAACTTCCCGAGGGCGTAAGCCTGGTCATTGGATCACAACCCGGCCACCATCTCGACGCGATCCGAAGTGCTCACGAACAGACCGTGGTCGAACACTCCCTGGCCGCGTGGAGTGGACAGGAAATCGAAGGCCTCGCGGTCGCGTTGGGAGTCTCAGTAGCACTGGACGATGTCGGGCTGTTCGAAGAAGAGCAGCATCGATCCGTGTTCGACGCTCTTGCTGAGAGGTCGGAGGGCAACCCCCTCTATGCGCGGTATCTCAGCCGGGCGCTGGTCGGCGAGCTGCACTTGGGGCGAATTGTTTCCCCTGTGGAGTGGCTCGAGTCGGCGCCAGTCATCGATGGAGACATTTCCCGCTACTACATGCACCTCTACAGCTCTGCCAGCAGGGAGGCACAGGCCATTGCTGATGTGCTGGGCGTGCTCGATTTCGCCGTCACTGCTGCGGAAATACAAGAGATTGTTGGGCCGCTGCTGGAAGACAGGGTGACTGGTGCGCTGGCTACGCTGTCGCCGGTGCTATCGCAAGCAGCAGCGCAGGGCGGCGTGCGCGTGTTCCATGAAAGCTTCCGACGCTTCATGATGGCCGCGATTGAGAAGCGCGGGACCTCGCTCGCAAAGATCCTCAAACCCGTAGCGGTCTGGCTGGAATCGAAGGAGTTCTTCGTTGACGCGAAGAGCTATCGCTTCATGTTGCCTGTGATGCGCCGGTCAGGCCGCGAGCAGGAGATTCTTCACAAAGTCTCGACGGACTTCGTCAAACTCAGCGTCCAGCACGGACATCCGGAGGATGCAATCGCGCGCAATCTGGTGCTCGCCGCAGACGTTGCGGCTCGCAACCTCGACTGGCCAGCGCTGATTCGCATCGCGGAACTATCTCGTGCCGCTGACGGGTGCTTCTCGGAAGGAATCAATAGCTGGGAGGAGTACTGGCAGACGTTCCTGGCAATCTTCGGGGCACAAGCGACCGCGGATCGTCTCTTGTTCGATGGTCGGCCGACACTGGATAGGAGCGAAGGCCTGTCGGTGTGCGCCGTTGTCGATGCGGCGGGCGTCCCCGCTCCATGGCGAGAGTATTTCGCGCTGCCGACGACGAGTGAGGGTGGTTCCTACTCGCAGCAGTTTGACGCTCTCGGGGCGGCCACGCGGCTCGAAGAGTGTTACCTCGCCTCAATTCAAGGGCGGCTTCGCTTGGGGCAGCACTACAGAGTCGTTCGTGCGTTACTCGAGTACTTCAGCGACTCTGAAGGGAATGTGACGTCGGCCTTTATCCGAAAGGTCGCGCAATTGTTGGCCGAACAGGGCTCAGCAGAGTTAGTACGCCAACTCGTCAAGAGGGCCACTCCGGCATATCGTGGGAACTTTGCGCTGCCACAGGCGGCAGGTTGCGCTCTTCTACTAGGTCTTGCTGATGCGGCCAACGCAGCGCCTGATCTTTGCGGCCCCAAGTTGCCATACGCCAGCCGGGCCTTGACCTTCGCAGCCACTTCTGACGAAGTGCTTTGGTGCCTGGATGCCGGTGCATCCATTCAAGATGCCTGTTGTGAGCCCATGAGGCGATCCGAGCTGGAATTGTTTTGGTCTGAGGCAGTACGGCAGTCTGATACATTGAGCATGCGAGCCTGGGTGTCGCGCGTGCGGCTCTGGGCGAGGAGCGAGCAAGGGCGCAAAGAACTGGACGATGCGGTGCAGGCTATCCAGGGAGAGGGGTGGTATCTGTGCTGGATTCGCTTCGTAATTCGCACGGCCCTGGCTGAAGGGCTTGCTGCGGAAGGGGCTGCCTTCGATGCGATCGCAGCCTTCCGAGAGTTGACGGTCGACACCCGACCTTTTGTTGGTACACCGCGCGCGTGCGACCTTTACTTCCTGCGCGGCCTCATCAACGAGAGCCTTGAGCGTGGGTTGTTTCTACTCGACACCGCTCACCAATGGCAGCAGGCTATTGACTACGTCTCTGAGGCGCGAAGCAAAACTGCCACCCATCTGGACCGGGAGGACGGTGGGCCGATAACTGCTGGGGCATTCATCTCAATCCTACTGTCCTTTTCCGCGAACCCTCACGCAGCGGAAGCCGTCACAGCTGCTCTGGAGAAAATGGTAGCGGATGAAGAGGCATCGGGCACGTACTACAGCACACATGCAGAGTTCCGCATGCGCCTTGCGCGTTTGCACGCTGCGGTGGGCGAGCGACGACTTGCAGTGGAGCACTGGGACAAGGCTGCGCAGTTCCTGATTAGCTATACCTTCCATAAGGACATAGCGCTATTTGATCTGCTCCAAAGCGTTTCATCCCTCAAGGATGCGCCTGACCAGGTGGCTCTGCGGGCATTGGTACGACTTCAGCCCTTGTTGAGCGCGGTTTTGCGTCACACCGACCGGCGCAGCACCAGAAACGCCCCAAATGCTTGGTTCCGCGCGTTACTGGAAGTCGATGAGCTACATGCGGTCGGGACATTGATTCGAACCTTCGCCTGCGATGTAGGAGGCCCGTCGTGGATGGCGTTGGAAGCTCTTGAGGATGTCGCCAAGAAAGTATCCATCTCCGCTGACCCGCTGATAGCGGATGCTTTGTGGGAGACGCTTCTCTTCGAGATAGAGTATGAGGGCGATGCGGAGAAGATGGTGAACGCGCGGCTCGTGCCGCTTGAGAGGCTCGCTCAGTCGGGCTATGTTGACCTGCAAGACCGATTCAATTGCATTAGTGGGCAAGCCCAAAACGACTCGCGGGATCACGCACGAGGCACGATCGACCCATTGCGCGCTTTCGCGGAGCGCCACGACCTGAATTTTCAGCGCTCCACCCCGATTTTAGGCGTTGAACCCAAGGGGAGCCGAAGCGGAGCCGGGTGGTCGGCGGGCGAAAAGAAACTGAGCCTCGGCGTTCGGCCTGCGTTCCCTGCTGATAAAGGGATGATCAACATCATTGCTGCAATGCGTCGAATCACCTTTGGTCAGGTAGGAGACGAGGATATGTATGGCCTGCTCACCTTGCCGCTCAGTTATGCGCTGTCGGAGATGGTAGAGCGCGGTGACGAAGCTCAAGCGCAGCGGGTGCTTCACTTCCTGGTGCACGAAGCTAGGGGGTTAAAGTACGCTGCGCCGCATCCTATAGGACAGCTCGCGGAGTGTCTGGACGCGGCTGGCCATACGAGACTCGCCGCGGTTGCCTACGTGCTCACGTTCACCACCGCGCGCGGAGGTAGAGGGTGGCTCAACTTCGGCGACAGTGAGTTCGCACCGGCGCTTCAGCGAGCGCTCCAACTGGACAGGAGCAACGCCCTCCTGGCGTTAGCCAACGAGACAGCGCACAAATTCCGGGAAGGTGGCTTCAACGGTCTGTCCAGGCACGTGGTGCAGCAGATTGCACTGTGGGGCGACGTACAGGTTGCAGCAGCATCTTGGGATGAGGCGTTCCGAGTTATGGAGGCGCGCCTTCCTCTGGCCGGCAACGCCCGATATTTTGAACCGCTCGACCTCGATGAAGACGCCGAGTGGAATCTGGACGAGGCATTGGTCGCGTTGCTACTTGTGCGTTCTGCCGATCCTTCCGTCCCAAGGAGGATCGCGGCGCTAGCTGGATTTGTGCGCCTTCTTGAGAGTCATGGTGAAGTCCTACGACGGCCGGTGCGCTGGTTCCTCACACGGTGCACCACAGTGGTATCAGTTCAGTCGGTACTTCAGCTGCTCCTTGAGTCGCCGTACAACGTGTCCAGCATCATCTCTTTCAACGAGGACATTCTTCGCGCCTATGCCAAGGCGAAGTCATGGAGTCTCTCGGCACTGGCCGTTGGACTCCTGTGCATAATCGAGGTCGACGTTGACGTCGTCAGAACGGCGCACGCAAGACTCGATCAGCCTTCATCGCATCGTGGTCGCATGCTGACTCAGTTCGGTGACGTCGGTGAGTTGATTCCCCAGCTTGCCGAGGTTTGGCCCGACCTTCCGGAAATCGTTGCGCGGCGCATGCAGCACTCTACAGTCGATAGCGAGTCCTTCAAAGAACTGGCGAGCGAGCGATACGAGCTCGCGGTGGATCGGGTTGACCGAAGCCGGCCCTGGGCAAACGTGCTTTCATGGCCTACCGAATTGGTTGTCGCTGTTCTCGACGAGGTTCTCTGCGGCCTATCGGAGCGTCTTTGGCGTACAGGCCAGTGGAGCCCCGGATTCGACAATGAGCTGCTCGGCGCTCTTCTCCCAGCGGTAGAGACACGCATTGCTCTACATGCCAGTCTTGGTCCCCGCCCGGCTATGGCGCTGCCAACCGAGGCACGCCGTTCGGTAGAGCCCGTCGTTCGGATATCCGGGGATGACGAGACCTATTGCGGATGGATAAGACTTGCGATGCGCGAAGTTCACGACTTCCGCTCGGACGGCAGACGTTGGGGGGCGCCGGACAGGCGCGCAACGCTCACCGCCGGAGTCGTTCGCCCACGGATCGACGGAACAGTACCAGCCTCGGCCGGACCGTTTGGCGCTAGCGATATGTGGCCATGGCGGCATGAATTTGATAAAGAAGATGCGCTAGAGGACGCAACGCTTCCGCAGTTGGTGAAGTTATTCGCTACCGAGGATTGGTTCGGGCGGTGTACAGCGCTGGTTCCGCCAATCGCAATACGCGACTGCGCCAAGTTGCAACCCTCAATCTCTGGAGCGCCGCTCCGGTGGACCGACCAGAGTGGAAAGCCGGCCGTTGTGCTGCGGACATGGCGCCTTCGGGGGACGGGTCTTAATGTCGAATCCTACTCGACCGAGGGATGTGACCTGCTTCTACGACCAGACCTTGAGGAGACGCTGTATTCGACGTTTGGCGGCCCCCTGAAGGAACTGCATCACGTACGTCTGAAGGAACTGGCCGAGGGAACAGAATAAGCGCGTTTCGCGACTGAATAAAGACATTAAACTTCGATATACCGGCTGAGCGATTTCATCAATCCGTTGCATCGACCGGTTGTGACCTGCGGCGGAATTTTGTAGCCAGTCAGGCAGTGAGTCTCGCGTCGATATTATCGGAATCCAGCCAGGCTCGACGGACCGTGGCCGGAGGTTGGTAGCGATGAGCGCTGTGGGGCCGGCGCTCGTTATAGAACTGCCGCCAGCGCTCGATGAGCACCTTGGCCTCGGCGCGGCTGCGGAACCATTCGCGGTTTAGCAATTCGTCTCGCAGTTTGCCGTTGAAGCTTTCGACGAATCCGTTTTGCCATGGACTGCCAGGCGCAACGAAGGCCGGACCGATTGCAGCGTCTCGCAGCCAACGCATGACCTTGGCAGCGGTAAATTCGGCGCCGTTGTCCGACCGAACAAACGCGGGCTTGCCGTACAGCCGCATGAGTCGCGATAGCGTCAAGATCACGTCCTGCGACCGCAGGCTGGCGCCAACCTCGATCGCCAGACACTCGCGGGTGTATTCATCGATCACGCATAGCATCTTCAAGGCCCGGCCATCCACCAGTTGATCGTGCACGAAGTCATAGCTCCAAACCGAATTGGGCCGTGTGGCGCCTGGCAGGCGTATGTCGTCGCCGCAACGACGTCGGCGAGGACGTCGGCGCGGAATGTTGAGCTGAAGGGCTCGCCACATTCGCCGCACGCGCGATTCGCTCAACGCCAGCCAGGCCGACATCCGGCGATAGCCGAAGCGCGGCACCTCTTGCGCGGCCGCCATCAGCCTCTCGCCCAAACTCCGATCCTTCTCCGGTTGCTTGAGCGTATAGGTCGCCACTCGGCGGCTCAGTCCCAGGTAGCGACATGCCTTGCGTTGCGAGAGCCCCCGCCGAGTCAGGACTTCCAGCGCTTCGCGCCGGCCCGTCGGGGTGATCATTTTTTTCGGCTGAACTCCTTCAGGCCGTCGATTACCAGCATCTGCTCGGCGATCAGGCGCTTGAGCCGATCGTTCTCCGATTCCAGTTCCTTGAGCCGACGAGCGTCAGCCACGTCCATCCCGCCGAACTTGTTGCGCCAACGATAGAACGTCTGTTCCGAAATGTTGTGGCGCTTGCATAGATCGGTAATCCCCCCGTTTTCCACGGGGTTCAGAAGTAGAAACTAAGCGGCCATGGCCAACCGCTGCTTTGGCGTAAATCCGCCAAAGGCCATGTTCGGGCGGTCATGATTGTAAGTCCACATCCAATCGGTCGCGAAACGCTGCACGTGGTCTAAGTCTTCCCAGTGGTACTGCGACAGCCATTCGTACCGCACGGTCCGGTTGAATCGTTCGACATACGCATTCTGCTGCGGCTTGCCCGGTTGGATGTAGTCGAGCCTGATGCCGTACTGTCGGGCCCATTCGATGATCGCCGCGCTCAGGTACTCGGGCCCGTTATCGCACCGAATCGCTTTTGGCCTGCCGCGCCAACCGATGATCTGCCGCAGCGCACGGATCACGCGTTCGGACGGCAATGAGAAGTCGATCTCGATGCCGAGTGCCTCGCGGTTGAAGTCGTCGATCACGTTGAACAGCCGGATGCTGCGTCCGTCGGACAGTTGATCGTGCATGAAGTCCATCGACCAAACCTGGTTGACGGCGCACGGCACCGCCAGCGGCTCCGGGACCTGCCTGACCAGCCGCTTGCGCGGCTTGATCCGCAAGTTCAACTCCAGTTCGCAATAGATCCGGTACACGCGCTTGTGATTCCAGCCGAAGCCTTTCACGTTGCGCAGGTACAGGAAGCAAAGTCCGAAGCCCCAGTTCCGGTGGTTGTCCGTCAGGCGCAGCAGCCAGTTCGCAATCTCGTCGTTCTCGGCGCTGCGCCGACCGACGTACCGATAACAGGCCTGGCTGATCCCAAATGCCTCACATGCCAGCCGGATCGATACGCCCCGGCTGGACACCGCTCGCATGGCCATCTCACGCCGGCAAGATGGCCTCAATCTTTTTTTGCGAGCGCCTCCGCTACGATCTCGGCCTTGATCTTCTCCTCGACGTACATCTTGCGCAGCCGGGCGTTCTCGGCCTCCAGTTCCTTCATCCGCGCGATCAGCGAAACGTCCATCCCGCCGTACTTCGAGCGCCATTTGTAGAACGTCGCCGTGCTGATGCCCAACTCCCGGCACAGGTCCGGCACCGACAGCCCCGATTCCACGCGCTTGAGCGCGTCCATGATCTGGCTGTCCGTGAATCTCGATTTCTTCATGCTGTAGAACTCCCTCAACAAGAAAATTCTACTTCTGATCACACCGGTTTTTCGGGGGATTACCATGCGAACGATGGCCAAGGTCAATGTCCGTTGCACCGGATGACACGATCTGCTTCGCCTGCTCGCATCGATTCAATACGTTCTCATCACCCCCTGGCTATATAGCGCCGATCCAGCAGCGTCGACCAATGCGGCATGGTGCGACGGGCTGTAATTCACCCTCACAGGGCGATACTGCTAACCGCTGAACTTTTGCTCCAATGATAGTCGATGGATTGCTGCCGAATACGACGGAATGCGAGATCAATATTTCCGAACAGTGCAGGCACTTCCCTACAGCTAAGTAATAGTATGTAATGCACTCGTATGCATCATCTTGTGCCTTAAGTGGCATGGTTGCTCAGCCTCACGGTGAGGTGCGATATATCGGTTTAGAGTTGTCAACCTAATATTCATGTTGACAAAATTTGCGCCACTTTCGGCAAATTTTTTTGATGCATCAATGCATTGCAACCGAGGACATCAGATGACAAGAATTCAATGCTCGTCACTTGTGGCGACAAGCATCCAATTTGAGATGTATGGAAGACGCTATCTTGAAAAACATTGGTGCCTCACTTGGCTCGGCGAATAAGTCGGTAAGCAAGCATGTGTGACAACCTACCGATCCTTCAATGGGGATCAAAAAATAATCGAAGTTGCATGTCCGGCTGAGTCCGCAGAGAAAGATGCGGCTCGACGATAAAAATGCAATGCCACATTCGGAATGGATGTTAATGAAATTATTCATGTTAGCGATACTCTTGATTGCACCGATTGTCGGATGTGCAGGCCCGAACGAAAACTCGTCAATAAGTTCAGGTGAAGTTCTAAACGGCATTCGCGACGTCGTTACTCACAACGATCTCTCGGATGTCGAATACTTCTCACAGAAGCTTGGCGTAATTATGAGCGGCGGGCAAAAAGTTGAAGGGAAAGGAGGGTTGTCTGTCTGCGGAATGGATTACCCGCCGCAAATCGGCAATAAAATTGTTCAGCGCTTTTACTATGAAAAGTTCCCCGATTATTTTGATCGACGATATATCGGAAAACCTCCCTGCGAATTCAATTATGTAAGGGAGTTCGCGGGCGACCATATCGTGAAGACATATGCTTCTGCGGTGTTTGATGTAAACAAAGTTTGCATATCCGAGGCGGAGGTAAAAAGTGCTTTTAAAGAATTCCGCCTTGAAAATGCAAGGGGTGGATTTAATGCCAGAGGTACAAGTGGCGGTCAAAAAGGCGTCGCTGTCGAATTGATTTCCACATATGCAGGTCCGATTTGTGTGCGTTCAGCGCATTTTTCCCAAGAATAAATGAGGGTCATTGATCATGTCCGATTTTGATGCAAGAATTACTGGTTTCGAGACGCTTTGGGGTGACGTGCAATCTCCAACCAAAGAGGAGCTCGATTTAATTAATTCAAGCCCAGTTCTAGTAAATCAATTACTTCAATACCAAAAAGATATCGATGCTAATAAAGCATCTCCAATGGCCCGTTTTGACGGACATCCGGAAGGGATGCGGACATCGAACGGCGTCAACGGCGGGTTGCGAATCGATATGGGGTCAAACATTATCGGAAGCGAGGCGATCAAATTCGTTGGCGGCTTGAGTTACGAATTAGGGCATTACGTAAATTACACCAGCAATCGAAATTTATTTAACGGTGTTGTGTCGAATCTCAATCCTAGCGATCCGAATTATCGACTAATGGCGGGCGCGGTTGGGACAATAACTGAGGCGGAATCTCAGGCAAACAATTATATTGTGCAACAACAAATTTTCGCCAAAACCGGAATAAAGATATTGTTGAATGGGGACGGCGCAGATAATGCAAACGGATTGATACAAAAAACCTTGGACGCGGTACATGCGTCGAATAATGATACTCCTATCGAAAATCTTTTTGAAAAGCTCAAGGCGGGCGCATTAAACATAGCCGGCACATTCCCTGCTCTGCCGAGCGAGCGGGGGCTCATCGATTTTTTCGAATATTACAGCTCTCACCCGAATGAGCTCTATAATAATTTTAATCCAACCAATCCCCGGGATGTTGATTCTGGATTGCAAGGCGCCCAAGCCATAGATGCGAATAAAATAATATTCGTCTACAGCGACGCATCGCCTCGGTCAATAAAAATTAATCTATCTGGCGGAGAATCCAGGGATATCATTTTTTCCGGAGCTAAGATTCGCTCTTCGAGCTACATTGACTCGTCCGGTGCGAAGAAAGAGGAAACAATCTACGATACGGATGGAAATTATTCTGTTACAAGTTATGATGTGGCAACCAGTCATAAGGTTTTCACTCAAAATTACACGAAAGAAAGCGTTAAAACGACCCATACAACCTGGATATACAACGACAATGGCATATTTGAGCCTATCTATGAGGAGAGCGGGGCGCCGGTAGGGATTAATTCCTATGATTCAAGTGGACGTCCAAAAGGATATGCGCGCGCCTATTCGGATGGTTCGAATGAGTGGGCAAATTTTGACCCGCAAACTGGACAGATGACACAGCGTCAGCGTGGCTTTACGGACGGGCGCGTAGTTACCTTCGAGTCATTTTATTTGAACGGGAATCGCCAGGAACTGAAGACGTATTTTCCCGATGGGCGTACAGTTTCCCGAGACTCATTTTATTATGAGAATGGAAATTCGAGGGAGATTTGGTACTGGAATGCTAGCGGATATATTGCTAGAAAAGAATATTTCTACGATACCGGAGTCATGTCCAGGAGCGAGGATATAAATCCTAATTTATTCATCGTTGCGTCAAGGAATTTCAATTCGGATGGATCGCTTTCTTGGGATTGGTCAGGCACCCCCGTCGGAGATATTTCCAACAATGTTGCAACCTCGGTAAGAAGGACCTACGATCAGAATGGCCGCGTGGTGGAGGAGTCCGTTCTTCCCGGATATCTTCAGCCTACGACCACAACTCGCTTTAATGCTGATGGGTCAAAGGAGATTACCGTAAGAAATCCATATCTGGGACAGCCGGACAGCTATGAAAAATACGATGTGAGTGGACGACTGGTTCTAAGAAGCACTTACGATAACAGTGGGACTTTGCTGAATAATCCTAGTCACCGGCTGGCGACTATTACCGAAACTCGATCTGACGGTGGACGCACCGAATCGAGCTACGATGCTCAAGGACGTTTATCGACCCAACGCCAATTTGATGCGGCTGGTAATCTTCAGTCAACCATCGGCTCGAGTATTGATGATAAGCAACGTCTTCATGTCCGGATTGACCTAGCTGATGGGAAATGGTATGAAGCAACTCGTTCTTCGAGCGATCCAAATTCCCCTCTGGTCGAGGAGCATTGGATTGGCACAAATGGTGAGAAGCATGATCGCACTTGGAATGGTGATAAATTTACTGAGCAGTTTTATCACCCGTCGCTCGGTTTTGTTGATGTTCTAAAAATCAAGGGACAATTGTTTATCGCACCAGCGGCAGTGCCGGGCGCAATCTATACACTTCCGGCAGAAGCAGAGTATCCGAACTTTGACTTTACAAAAGTCGCAATTGCTAGTGGGACGGTCCCCGGGAATCCTGGAGGCGGCACGGGGGCTGGGGTACCTGGACTTCCGGCTGGATTATATATTCCGCCGGGCGGAGGAGGAGCAACCTGGTCTTCCGTGTCGATTGGTTCCGGCAACCCTGTTTCGTGGTCCCATTACCCTGCTGGAAGCGATACGCCAGATTTCAGTATTCAATTGCCTTATGGTGTTTCGCCAAAAGGTATTACGTTTGGCCCGCCAATTTCGGTTATTCCTGGCGGTGGAGCGAGCGTATTCAAGCAGAATTTTTCGACAGATAGTAGCGTCTCGCCAGCGCCAACTATTTTAGCTGCCTCCACCACTAATTCGCCCCCCAACGCTGAGGCACTTGTGCATGCCATGGCGGCATTTTCACCGCCGGTATCTGGGGCGTCGAGTTTGCCTCTTGACGGGCAAGCTAGCCCGCAAACCGTACTTGTTGCCAATATGCGTTGACGATTAGCGTTTAGCCGGCCACCCGCATCGCAGATGTGGGTGGTATTTTACATGTCGGTATGGGGTTGAGATGAACGAAGCAGTGCCCGAATTGGCGCGGGTGAATGATCCTGGGTTGGTCGCATTGGTTGTAATTGCCCAATATCACGGTATTGCAGCAAATCCCGAACAGCTTCGCCACGCAGCCGCAATGCAAGGCGAGCAGCTCGAAGCGGGAGATTTACAGATTGCCGGGCGTTCGCTCGGCCTCAAGGTTCGGCGTGTTCGCGTGTCTCCAGAGCGATTGGTGGAGACCCCAAAACCTGCATTGATGCTCGATGACTCCGGGCGACACTTCGTGCTGGCGTCATGTGACGGAGAGAAGGCGCTGATTGTAGAAGCCGGTGGTGCTGGACCAGAGATTATTTCTCAATCTGACGTGATGGTGCGGACTGGTGGTCAGGCGCTCCTGATTACTTCTCGGGCTGCGCTTGCCGGCGGACTCGCACATTTCGATTTCTCGTGGTTTGTTCCCGCCGTCGTCAAGTACCGCCGCATCTTGCTGGAGGTGCTGCTCGTGTCGGCGGCGTTGCAAATCTTTGCGCTTGTCTCGCCGCTGATGTTCCAGGTGGTAATGGACAAAGTGCTGGTCAACCGTGCATTCGACACGTTGAACGTCGTCTGCGTCGCACTGCTGGTCAGCGGCCTGTTCGAGATCCTGCTGTCAGGCGTGCGCAACTACGTATTTGCCCACACTGCGAGTCGCATCGACGTCGAGCTTGGTGCGCGGTTGTTCCGTCATCTGCTGGCGCTTCCGCTGGCTTATTTCGGCGTGCGCCGCGTCGGCGACACCGTCGCGCGCGTGCGCGAACTGGAGAACATACGCAGCTTCCTGACCGGACAGGCGTTGACCGCCGTTATCGACCTGTTCTTTTCGATCATCTTTTTGGGCGTGATGTGCGTGTATAGCGTCTGGCTGACGCTGGTCGTGGTTGTGTCGCTACCCGTCTATGCGGCGATCTCCATGCTGATCACGCCAATCCTGCGCAAGCGGCTCGACGAGAAATTTGCTCGCACCGCGGACAACCAATCGTTCCTGGTCGAGACCGTGTCCGGCGTCGAAACCGTCAAGTCGATGGCGATCGAGCCGCAGTTCACGCGCCGCTGGGACAATCAGCTCGCCGGCTATGTTGCAGCGGGTTTCCGAGTCACGGCGCTCGGAAACGTGGGCCAGCAACTGATCCAGTTGGTCGGCAAACTCGTGTCGTTGATTACGTTGTATCTGGGTGCCCGCTTCGTGATCGAGGGCAAACTGTCAGTCGGGCAGCTTGTTGCGTTCAACATGATGTCCCAGCACGTGGCCACGCCTGTATTGCGTCTCGCGCAGCTCTGGCAGGATTTTCAGCAGGTCGGCATTTCAATGAGCCGGCTCGGCGACATCCTGAACACGCGAACCGAGCTGGCGCAAAGCCGGCAGACGCTGCCGGCGGTCCGCGGCAACATCAGCTTCCAGTCGATCCGCTTTCGTTATCGCCCGGATGGACCGACGATTCTCGACGACGTGTCGCTCGACATCGCGGCCGGCGAGGTGATCGGTATCGTCGGCCGATCGGGTTCGGGCAAGAGCACGCTCACGAAGTTGCTGCAGCGCCTGTATCTACCCGAACACGGACGTGTGCGTATCGACGGCATTGATTTGGCGCTCGCCGAACCGGCGTGGCTGCGCCGGCAGATCGGCGTCGTGCTGCAGGAGAACCGTCTCTTCAACCGCTCGATTCGCGAAAACATTGCAGTGACCGACCCGGCTGCCTCGCTCGATATCGTGATACGTGCGGCCCAGCTCGCTGGCGCTCACGACTTCATCTCGGAACTGCCCGAGGGCTACGACACAATCGTCGGCGAGCAAGGCGCGAACCTATCGGGCGGTCAGCGCCAGCGCATCGCAATCGCACGCGCCTTGGTGACGAACCCCCGTATCCTGATTTTCGACGAGGCAACCAGCGCACTCGACTTCGAAACTGAACACATCATCCAGAACAATATGAGGGCGATGTGCGACGGACGGACTGTCATCATCATCGCGCACCGGCTGAGCTCGGTGCGTCATGCAAACCACATCATCGCGATGGACAAAGGGCGCATCGTCGAGAAGGGTACGCACGAGTCGCTGCTCGAACTGCGCGGTTATTACGCGCATCTTGTCTCGCTGCAAAACGCCTGAGATTACCCATGATCACGAAAATTCAGGCGTTTACTGCGCTGATGGGTCGGTATGCAACCGTTTTCCGCGAGGCATGGCGGGCGCGGCTCGAGAACGATACGAAGCCACGCCTCGCACACGAACGGGCCTTCCTGCCGGCACACCTCGAACTGGCCGAGACACCCGTTCATCCGTTGCCGATGTGGACAATGCGCATCATCGTCGCATTGGCCGTCTTGATCGTGCTGATCGCACTGATTGGCAAGCTCGACATCGTCGCGGTCGCACCCGGCAAGCTGATCCCAAAGCAGCAGGTCAAGACGATCCAGCCCGCACTTACTGGTGTGGTGCGGCGCATTTTAGTGCGTGATGGGCAGCGCGTGCAGGCCGGGCAACTTCTCATGGAACTCGACACCACCCAGGCGGCAGCCGACGCCGACAAGGCCCATCAGAGCCGACTCGATGCCGCACTGACGGTCGAACGCAGCCGTGCGCTGCTGCAGGTGCAAACCAAGGGAACGTCACCGATACTGGCGAAAGTCGAAGACGCGAGCGACGAACAGCAACTCGCGGCACAGCACTTCGCCGACGGCATCTACTTCGAATACCGTGACAAACTGAACAGCGCGCAAGCCGAACTGATGAAGCGCGAGGCTGAGCTTGGCACCACGCGGCAGCAGATCGCGAAGCTTGACGCGACCGCCCCGTTGGCCCGCCGGCAGGCAAACGACTACGCGTCGCTGGTGAACGAGAAATACGTCGCGCGCACCGACTATCTGGACAAGGAGCAGACTGCGCTGAACCAGGAACACGAACTGGCAGCGCAACGAAGTCATGCGCAGGAACTAGTTGCGGCGATTGCGCAGCAGCGCGCCGAGATCGCAGCACTCACGTCCCAGTATCGTCGCCAACAACTCGATGCGCTGGACAAGGCGAATCAACAACTCGCACAGAGCCGCAACGATGAAACGAAGGCGGACACGCGGCAGAAGCTGCTGAGCCTGACGGCGCCCGTTGCCGGTACCGTGCAGCAACTCAAGATTCATACGCTGGGCGGTGTCGCGACCGCAGCGTCGCCCGTGATGGATATCGTGCCGGACGACACGCTTGAGGTTGAGGCGAATATCGAGAACAAGGACATTGGCTTCGTAAAGGCGGGGCAGCCCGCCGTTGTCAAGGTCGACGCGTTCCCGTACACGCGCTACGGTTTCCTGCGTGGCACAGTCGAAACCGTCTCCAACGACTCGGTGTCCGACCGCAAGCGCGGGCTGACGTTCCCGATCAGGATTCGTCTCACAACGAACCGGATACGTGCGAACGACACGTGGATCAACCTGACGCCGGGGATGGCGGTATCGGCCGAGATCAAGACCGGTAAGCGCAGCGTCGCGCATTACTTCCTAGACCCGGTGATTCAGACTGGCCAGGAGAGTTTGCGTGAGCGTTAAGCAAAGAACAGCGGTCGCCGGCGCATTCGTCGCTGGTTTATCGATCGCGACCGCGACGTGGGCATTCGATCCATTACTGACGAACAGCGCCGTGCCGGCAACACCCGCAGTCGACCTGCTGGGCGGCAGCGACGGTGTATGCACGTTCGGCGCGCTGCCAACGCCGTTGAGACTACAGGACGCAGTTGAACGGGCGCTGTGCAACCACCCCAAGACCCGGCAAGCATGGGCCAACGTCAAGATTCAGGCGGCTGGGGTCGGCGTTGGACGAGCCGGATTCCTGCCGACGATCAACGGTAGTTGGCAGGGTACGCGCGACGTCGCGCGCAATCACGTCACGGGCTATCCGCAGTACGACTCGAACTACGGGAAAAACCTGCAAAACGCGAGCGTATCGCTCAGCTGGGTGTTGTACGACTTCGGCGGCCGCTCTGCGGCGCTGCGCAATGCGAACGAACTGCTGGCAGCCGCGCAAGCCAACCAGCTTGCCGTACTGCAAATGGTATTCGGCACCGTCGCCAAGGATTTTTATGCGGCGCAGGCTGCGCAAGGGACGCTCGCTGCGGCCCGCGAGGTTGAACATACCGCCAAGACCAGTGCTGACGCGGCAACCGCGCGTACTGATCGGGGCGTCGCCGCGATCAGCGATCAGTTGCAGGCGCAAACCGCCTATGCGGAAGCCGTCGTGAGTCGCACAAAGGCCGAGACCGACTGGGCAAGTGCCGTTGGCACGCTCGCCTCCGACATGAACCTTGATCCTGCGACGCCGATCTCGCTGCCAGATGTCGGCGACGGCGTGAAACCCGATCACGAATTTGGCGACTCGGTGGCAGCGCTGATCGAGGATGCGCGGCAGCACTATCCGGGCGTCACGGCGGCTGTGGCGCAAGTGGCCGCGGCACGAGCCAAGGCGGCGCAGACGCGGGCCGAAGGGCTGCCGCGCCTGAACCTGGTGGCTCAGTACAACTTCAACAACCAGCCGACGAGCTTGCAGCTCGGCTTCCCAGTGTTTCCGGCAACGCATCGCGAATGGTATCTCGGGTTTCAGGTGACGATTCCGATCTTCGAAGGGTTTGCTCGGACCTATCAGGTGCGGCAAGCAGATGCGCAGACGGAATTGCAGATCGATCTCCTGGCCGAGGCGCGGCAGCAAGCGGGGTTGGACGTGTGGAACGGCTACCAGTCGTTGCAAGGCGCGACGAAGAATCTCGATAACAGTGCGAGCTTGCTCGGGCTGGCCCAGCATTCATTCGAAGCAGCGCAGCGCCGGTATCAGATCGGCGTGGGCAGCATGCTCGAACTGCTCAATGCACAATCTGCGCTAGCGAACGCGAAGAGGCAGCGGATTCAGGCGCTGACGGATTGGCGATCGGCTCGCCTTCAACTCGCATCAAAACTGGGCCGTTTGGGGATGTGGAGTCTCAGTGAAAGTACGTTCCGATAGAAAACAAGCGTCAACTTCATGGTTGAACTACAACGTTAGGACAGGCGAAGCGCATTTTTACTGCAAGTGGCGAGATAAGCCTGCTTATCACTACGGCACGATCAGGCTGCTGAAACTCCAGTTTTGCACAACGCGTGACAAGGGCTGTCGGCGCTGCAACGGTGTGGGGCGGGAGTTGACACTGGTCTTCGCAACACCGTGGCCGGTGACAACTTTAATTTGCGACGTGCAACCTCATGAATTCACGACGGCTTCGCCCTTCATCGCCGGCGCGAGGCGGCGAAGTGACATTTTTACTTCGCAAACGGTGACGACTTTAATTTGGTCTACGCAAGACGTCGATCGAATCGTTGGCCTCCTGCCATTCGAGCGTGAAGGCGGGTTCAGGGTCCTCGAGTACGGCGGCACAAACGGCTCTTCCTCGTTCTCGATTGTGCGAGCGACCGGTTCCGATGTTGCAGTGGGCGGATCACACGGCGCTTGGCGTGGTGGCACAAGAGGTTGTCGAAATGGACAATGCTTATCCTGCCTGTCCATCGCTGAACTGAGCGGAACGGACGCAATCCAAAGGACGCCTTCCAGTACCTGTCAGTGGTTCCGGCTGTCCATCGTCATCAGACATTACCGAAGCTATTACGGCCCAAGTTGTCTGGTTGACTGGCAAAGTCCCGACTGACTGTGACGTCGTCAGCGACGGGCGATGCGCGACGCTTATCGATGATGAGGGAGTAGGCCTTAACGGTACCGGCCGCATCCATGTCAAGACGGTATGCTTATTAGCCTTGGCCTTGCACCTCCATTGTTCAAGCGTCAAGACCTGTTCGCGGGCATGTAACAGATGGCTGTTGCAACGGACGGCGGGGCGAGACCTAGCCGGGCGTCGCCGTTAAGCATAGGACAAATGCGTGCCCTTTTTAAGACAGGCTGTCCGAATCTTGCTGAAGGCTTGCGTCGCTGTAAAGACAGAAAGCCGCGTCGGACGGCGGTTTTGACCATTCTTTACGGTGTTCGCGGCGGTGATTTCGGATTGTCGTGCCTGGCCATTCGACAATGCTTGACTTAGAGTGAACTCTAACTCCTAACCTTGATCCTGCCATGTCGAAAACCGTATCCAGACCTTCCGCCGCCGGTCCGCTGACGATCGGGCAAGTCGCCGAACTGACCGGCGTGTCGACGCATACGCTGCGGTATTACGAGCAGGCCGGCCTGCTGCGCGCGATTTCACGCACGGCGGCGGGGCACCGGCTCTATGCGCCGGCCGACCTTGACTGGCTTGCCTTCGTGATGCGCCTGAAGGCGACCGGCATGCCGATTGCGCAGATGCAGCAGTTCGCGGCGCTGCGTGCGCAAGGCGAGTCGACGTTCGGTGCGCGGCGCAGCTTGCTGGCCGCGCATCGCGACGCGGTGCGCGCGCATATCGCGGAACTGCAGGCGAGCCTCGACGCGATCGGCGACAAGATCGCGTACTACGAGGCCAAGGAGCGCGAGACGGAACGACGGGCGAACGCTACTCATTCACTCTTGGAACAGGACGGACACCATGGATCGACTCGTTGAAGATCGCTACACGCGCGGCTGGAACAAGCTGAAGGAAATCGACGGCGAAGTGGGCGAACGCGTGATCGCGGCGCTTGCGCCGATCGCGCCGGACTTCGGGCGGCTGCTCGTCGAGTTCGGCTTCGGCGACATCTACAGCCGGCCGCAGCTCGACCTGAGGGCGCGCGAGATCGCGACGATCGCCGCGCTGGCCGCGCTCGGCAACGCGCAGCCGCAACTGAAGGTGCATGTCGAGGCGGCACTGAACGTGGGCTGCACGCGCGACGAGATCGTCGAGGTGTTCATGCAGATGGCCGTCTACGCAGGTTTCCCGGCCGCGCTGAACGCGCTGTTCGCCGCGCACGAGGTGTTCGCGCGGCGCGACGAAGCGGCGGGTGAGGGCGGGAAAGCAGGCGAAGTGGCCGCGCAGGCCGCGTGATGGCGGTCGCGCCGGCTCGTCACGCGCGGTGCGGCGCGACGATCCGGTGTTTTGCGATCCGCCGGTACAGCGTCGCGCGCGAGATGCCGAGCGCCTGCGCGGCTGCGTCGGGCCGCCAGCGATGCGCGGTGAGCGCCGCGACGATGCGGCCGCGTTCGTCGTCCGGCAGCGCGCCGCCGGACGGGCCGGCGCCGAGCTGCGCGGCGAGATCTGCCGGCAGGTCGCGCCGCGTCACGCGGGCGGCATCGCACACCGCGCACGCATAGCGCAGCACGTTGCGCAGTTGCCGCACGTTGCCCGGCCACGGATACGCGGCGAGTTGCTCGGCGAGCGACGTGTCGAGCGTGAGCACGTGGCCGGTCGCCTGCGCTTCCTCGGCGAATACCGCGGCGATCACGTCGCGCACGTCCGCGCGCTCGCGCAGCGGCGGCAGTTCGAACGTCGCGCCGCTCAGCCGGTAATACAGATCCTCGCGGAACGTGCCGTCGGCCACCATGCGCGCGAGATCGCGGTGCGTCGCGCAGATCACGTCGAGATCGACGCGCACGGGCGTATCGCTGCCGAGCGGCACGACCTCGCCGTCGGCGAGCACGCGCAGCAGGCGCGTCTGCAGCGTGAGCGGCATGTCGCCGATTTCGTCGAGAAACAGCGTGCCGCCGTCGGCGAGCGCGATCTTGCCGCGCGCGCCGTGCTTGCGCGCACCGGTGAACGCACCCGCCGCATAGCCGAACAGCTCGCTTTCGATCAGCGCCTCGGGCAGCGCGCCGCAGTTGACCGCGACGAACGGCCGTGCGCGTCGCGCACCGGCGTCGTGGATCGCGCGGGCGAATACTTCCTTGCCTGCGCCGGTTTCGCCGAGTACGAGAATCGGCAGCCGCTTGCTCGCGACACGCAGCGCGAGTTCGGCCTGCTGCGCGACGCGCGCGTCGCTGCTGTGCAGGAACGGCGTCAGGGCGCCGACGTGGCGCTGCGCGGTGCCGGGGCGGCGCGATGCCGTGCCGGTTTCGCGGCCGGCGCGCCGCAGCGGCGCGCGCAGCCGCGCATAGAGCGGGGCACCCGTCGCGCGCAGCCGCAGCGCGACGATCGTGTCGAGCCGCGCGGCGTCGCGCAGCGGCATCTCGGTTGCGTCGAAGATCTCGTCGATATGGCGCGGTTCGCGCAGCGCCGGCAGCGCGTCGCGCGCCTGCCGGTTCGCGGCGACGATGTTGCCGCACTCGTCGAACGCGATCAGCCATTCGGGCTGCGCCTCGACATAGTGACGATTCGGATGCCCGAACAATATCCAGTGTTGCGCGGTGCTGTGCACGAAATAGCCGTCCTCGATCAGCGCCGCGCTCTGCCGCACGAGCTGGTACACGAGACGCTGGCTGTCGCGGCCGTCCGGCGACTGGACGGCCGACGCGTCGAGCACGCCGATCAGTTCGCCGCCCGGCGCGAATATCGGGGCCGCGCTGCAGGTGAGGGTGGTGAACGCCGCGCGGAAGTGGTCGGTCTTGTGCACGGTGATCGGCGCGAGATCGGTCAGCACGCTCGCGACCCCGCAGGTCCCTTCCTCGCTTTCCGACCAGCACGAGCCGATGTGCAGCCCCGCATGACGGAAGTCGTTGCGGCGTTCGCGGTCGATCCGGTAATCGATCGTCACGCCGTGCGCGTCGGTCAGCATCACGCAGTAATCGGCGACGCGAATCATGTCGTGCAGGCGCGTCAGGCACTGGCCCGACGCGCGCAGGAAGGCTTCCTCCTTGTCGCGCACCTCGCGCAGCTCGGCCGCGGTCAGCACGCGCGGGCCGATCGACGACGCGGGGTCGAGCGCGTAGCGCTCGAGCGAGCGCTGCCACGACGACACGAGACGCGCGGAATCGGCAGGCGCGGGCAGGCGTCCGGCGAGCGCGCCGAGCACACGGTCGGCGTGCTGGGCCTGGGGGACGGCGTAGGGCATGGTCGGCTCCGGTTCCGTACGACGGGGAATTCGATGTTCTTGTAGCACATCCGTCGGCGCGGATCACATTGCATCGCAGCACGCGCGCGGCGTGAGACGTTCGTCTCAGCGGCATCTCAGCCGGTCTCGCGCGATTGAGACGCGCGGGCATGCCGCGCGCGATGGTGGCCCACGTCATGGTGTCGCGCGCCGCGCCGCGATACGCGTGGCTTGCCGGCCGACGCGCAATCCGGATGAAGGTGCCGAAACCGGTGCGCCGGGACATCGACGGCGTGAGACGCACGGGCGGTTTCGCGGAGCGTCGGGCTGTCAAGGCGGCAGATGTCGCTGATCGGCATGCCCGCAGAGCCAGTCCGCACGCGGGTTCCGTGGTCGTCGCACACACGGTGGCACGCCGCTTGCAGATGTCATGGGCAAGCCCGGCGCGGTCGCGTCGGGTGCGATGATCCGCTGCCCTCGATGACGGCGGACGACACATGCAGGGCCGGCGCGAGCGTCGGTCCACTGGATGGAGACAAGCCCGTGACGACGCCCGTGACCGTCGGCGTGATCGCGAACCCCGCATCGGGGCGCGACATTCGCCGCCTGACGACGCATGCATCCGTGTTCCCGACGGCGGAAAAGGCCAACATGGTCGTGCGCCTGCTCGCCGGCCTCGGCGCGATGGGCGTCGAGCGCGTGCTGACCTTGCGCGACAAGACGGGCATCGCGACGCTGCTGATGCGTGCGCTCGATACGCATCGCGCGGTCGCGCCGCACGAACGCTGGCCCGACGTCGAATTCGTTGACCTGCCGATCTCCGATACCGTCGCCGACACGCACGCCGGCGCCGCATACATGCACCGGATGGAAGTCGCGCTGATCGTCGTGCTCGGCGGCGACGGCACCCATCGCGCGGTCGCCGCGCATTGCGGCGCGACGCCGCTCGTCGCGCTGTCCACCGGCACCAACAACGCGTTTCCCGAACATCGCGAGGCGACCGTCGCGGGCGTCGCGGCCGGACTCGTCGCGACCGGCGCCGTGCCGGCCGAGGTCGCGTTCGCGCGCAACAAGCGGCTCGTCGTGCGCTGCGGGGCGGGCCCGAACGCGGGGCGCGAGGAGATCGCGCTCGTCGACGTGTGCGCGGCCCGCCAGCGCTTCATCGGCGCGCGCGCCATCTCGGGGCCTGACGACATCGACACGCTCTATCTGACTTTCGCGGAGCCGGACGGCATCGGCCTGTCCGCGCTCGGCGGCGCGTGGGCGCCGCTCGAGCGCAGCGCGCCGCACGGGCTCGCGATGCGTTTCGCCGCCGATGGCAAGACCGCCGGCACGCCGCTCGTCGCGCCGATCGCACCCGGCCGCGTCGATCGCGTCGTGATGCGCAGCTGCGAGCGGCTCGAGCCGGGTGCGTGGCAGACGATCCCGTTCGAGCACGGCACGCTCGCGTTCGATGGCGAGCGCGAGATCGAGGTCACGCGCGGCGACCGCTACGAGATCGCGCTCGACTGGCGCGGGCCGCTGACGGTCGATGTCGGCCGCACGCTGCGTTACGCGTCGTCGCGGCAGTTGTTGCGCGATGCCGGCGCGTGGCGCGGCTGACGCCGGCTTCACGTTTCACCGACGGCCGGGCCGTCGTGCAATCCGTCGCCGGGGCGTTGCCGCGGCGGCATTCGCAGTCAGACCTATCAAGGAGACACACATGACCGTTTCGACACAGCTCAGCAGGGACACGCTGCTGGATGCGTATCGGCTGATGCGCACGATCCGCGAATTCGAGGAGCGCCTGCACGTCGAGTTCGCGACCGGCGAAATCCCCGGCTTCGTTCACCTGTACGCGGGCGAGGAGGCCTCCGCGGTCGGCACCATGCTGCACCTCGGCCTCGAGGACTATGTCGCCACCACGCACCGCGGGCACGGCCACTGCATCGCGAAAGGCGTCGACGTGCACGGGATGATGGCCGAGATCTACGGAAAGAAGACGGGCGTTTGCCACGGCAAGGGCGGTTCGATGCACATCGCCGACCTGTCGATGGGGATGCTCGGCGCGAACGGGATCGTCGGCGCGGGCGGCCCGCTCGTGTGCGGCGCGGCGCTCGCGGCCAAGCACAAGAAGACGGGCGGCGTCGGGGTGTGCTTCTTCGGCGACGGTGCGTCGAATCAGGGCGTGATCTTCGAATCGATGAACCTTGCGTCGGTGTGGCGGCTGCCGGCGATCTTCGTGGCCGAAAACAACGGTTATGCGGAAGCGACGTCGTCGAGCTGGTCGGTCGCGACCGACAACATCGCCGACCGCGCGAACGGCTTCGGGATGCCGGGCGTGATCGTCGACGGCTTCGACTTCTTCGCGGTTCACGAGGCGCTCGGCGAAGCTGTCGCACGCGCACGCAACGGTGGCGGCCCGACGCTCGTCGAAGTGAAGTTCACGCGCTATTTCGGTCACTTCGAAGGCGACGCGCAGACCTATCGCGCGCCGGGCGAAGTACAGAAGCTCCGCGACGAGAAGGACTGCCTGAAACATTTCGAGACGCGCGTCGTGCGTGCCGAGGTGCTGACGACCGACGAACTGCGCGCGGTCGATGCGCAGGTGAAGGCGCTGATCGACGACGCGGTCGCGCAGGCGAAGGCCGCGCCGCTGCCCGACGCGGCCGACTTGCTGACCGACGTGTACGTGTCGTACCCGTGAACGCGATGTGACACAGCGGCCACCGGCCTGCAGCCGGCACGGCGAACCCAATATTCCAGGAGACGGACATGGCAAGGAAGATCACTTATTCGCAGGCGATCAACGAGGCGCTCGCGCAGGAAATGGCGCGCGACGACAGCGTGATCGTGATGGGCGAGGACAACGCGGGCGGCGCGGGCGCGCCGGGCGAGGACGACGCATGGGGCGGCGTGCTCGGCGTGACGAAGGGGCTGTTCCACAAGTTTCCGGGCCGCGTGCTCGATACGCCGCTTTCGGAAGGCGGCTACATCGGCGCGGCGGTCGGCGCGGCCGCGTGCGGGATGCGGCCCGTCGCGGAACTGATGTTCATCGATTTCATGGGCGTGTGCTTCGACCAGATATTCAATCAGGCCGCGAAATTCCGTTACATGTTCGGCGGCAAGGCCGTGACGCCGGTCGTGATCCGCGCGATGTACGGCGCCGGCCTGCGCGCGGCCGCGCAGCATTCGCAGATGCTCACGTCGCTGTTTACGCACATCCCGGGGCTGAAGGTCGTGTGCCCGTCGACGCCTTACGACGCGAAGGGGCTGCTGATCCAGTCGATCCGCGACAACGATCCCGTGATCTTCCTCGAGCACAAGCTTCTCTACACGCGCGAAGGCGATGTGCCTGAGGAATCCTATGCGATTCCGTTCGGCGAGGCGAACATCGTGCGCGACGGCGATGACGCGACGATCGTCACCTACGGCCGCATGGTGCACCTCGCGACCGACGCGGCCGCGAAGCTCGCGAAGGACGGCATCCAGGTCGACGTGATCGACCTGCGCACGACTTCGCCGCTCGACGAGGAAACGATCCTCGAAAGCGCGGAGCGCACCGGGCGCGTGGTGGTGGTCGATGAAGCGACCCCGCGCTGCTCGATCGCGACCGACATCGCCGCGCTCGTCGCGCGGCGCGCGTTCCGATCGCTCAAGGCACCGATCGAGCTCGTGACCGCACCGCACACGCCCACGCCGTTCGCCGGCGTGCTGGAAGACCTTTACATCCCATCCGCCGACGCGATCGCGCAGGCGGTACTGAAGACGAGGAGCTGACACGATGTCGATTCACATGATCACGATGCCCAAGTGGGGGCTGTCGATGGAGCAGGGGCAGGTCAACGGCTGGCTGAAGGCGATCGGCGAACGCGTGACGAAGGGCGACGAAGTGCTTGACGTCGAGACCGACAAGATCTCGTCGGGCGTCGAGTGCGCGTTCGACGGCACGCTGCGCCGACAGGTCGCGCAGGAGGGCGAGACGCTGCCGGTCGGTGCGCTGCTCGGCGTGGTGGCCGCGGCCGAGGCAAGCGATGCCGACATCGACGCGGCGATCGCGGAATTCCAGCGCGATTTCGTGCCGGCCGCGGCCGCCGACGACGCGGCGGGCCCGCAACCCGAGAAGGCGCAGATCGGCGGACGCACGGTCCGGTTCCTGAAACTCGGCGACGGTTCGGGTACGCCTGCGGTGCTGATCCACGGCTTCGGCGGCGACCTGAACAACTGGCTGTTCAACCACGCGGAGCTGGCCGCGCATCGGCCCGTGTGGGCGCTCGACCTGCCCGGGCACGGCGAGTCGGGCAAGGCGGTCGACACGGGCAGTCTCGACGAACTGGCCGACGCGGTGCTCGCGCTGCTCGACGCGCAGCACATCGATCGTGCGCATCTGATCGGGCATTCGATGGGCGGCGCGGTCGCGATGGCCGCGGCCGAACGCGCGCCGCAACGCGTCGCGTCGCTGACGCTGATCGCGAGCGCGGGGCTCGGCACCGATATCAACCGCGCCTATATCGACGGCTTCGTCGCCGGCAACAGCCGCAACACACTGAAGCCGCACCTCGGCGCATTGTTCGCCGACGACGCGCTCGTCACGCGGCAACTGGTCGAGGATCTCGTCAAGTACAAGCGGCTCGAAGGTGTGCAGGCCGCGCTGGAGAAGATCGCGAACGCCGCGTTCGACGGCGCGTCCCAGCGGCGCGTGTTCCGCGACCGCGTCGAGGCGCTCGCGCCGCGCACGCTCGTGATCTGGGGCGAGCGCGACGAGGTGATTCCGGCGCAGCATGCGCAGGGCTTGCCGGACGGCGTGCGGGTCGAGGTGATCGCCGGCAGCGGCCACATGGTGCAGATGGAGGCGGCTGCCGACGTGAACCGCTTGATCGTCGCGTTTCTCGGAGACTGACGATGGCCGCCGCGCTCGAACGACCCAGTCTCACCGCGCTCGGCCAGCCGGGCGCGAGGAGCCGCGACAAGCTCGCGCGCATTCCGGTGCGCGTCGAGCCCGCGGCCGGCGCGGCGCTGCCTAAGCCGCCGTGGCTGCGGGCGCGGCCGATGATGAGCGGGGCGGTCGCCGACATGGCGGCCGTGCTGCGCGATCATCGGCTGCATTCCGTCTGCGAGGAGGCGATGTGCCCGAACATCGGCGAATGCTTCGCGCAGCGCACCGCGACTTTCATGATCATGGGCGGACTGTGCACGCGGCGCTGCCCGTTCTGCGACGTCGCGCACGGCCGCCCCGATCCGCTCGATCCCGACGAGCCCGCGCGGCTCGCCGACGCGGTCGCGGCACTCGAACTACGCTACGTCGTGATCACGTCGGTCGATCGCGACGACCTGCGCGATGGCGGCGCTGCGCATTTTGCGGCCTGCATCGCGGCGGTGCGCGCGAGCGTGCCGGGCATCGGCGTCGAGGTGCTGACGCCCGATTTCCGTGGCCGCGTCGCGCGGGCGCTCGATGCGTTGTCGTCAGCGTGGCCGGACGTGTTCAATCACAATATCGAGACGGTGCCGTCGCTGTATCGGGCGGCGCGGCCGGGCGCCGACTATCGCGGTTCGCTCGAACTGCTCGCGCAGGCGAAGGCCGCGCGGCCGACGCTGGTGACGAAATCGGGCTTGATGCTCGGGCTCGGCGAGCGCGACGACGAGGTGCGGGACACGCTGCGCGACCTGCGCGCGCACGAGGTCGACGTGCTGACGCTCGGCCAGTATCTCGCGCCGTCCGCGCACCATCTGCCGGTGCGCCGCTACGTGAGCCCCGATGCGTTCGCCGCGTGGCGAGACGAGGGGTTGGCGCTCGGGTTCAGGGAAGTCGTTGCCGGTCCGCTCGTGCGGTCCTCGTACCACGCGGCCGACGTGCTGGAGGGCGCGTAGGCCGCGCGCCATGCGTCATGAGCCGTATGCGCTGACGGCCGGTTGCGTGCGGCTGACGTGGCGCAGGTAGAGCGCGAGGCCTGCGCCCGCGAGCATCAGGCTGATCGTGTTCGCGAACCAGAAGCCGCGCGCGCCGGTCAGCCAGGCGGGCGCGATGCCGCCGACGTCGAAACCGAGCACGTAGCCGCCGCCGAGCCCGACGCCCCATAGCGCGACCGCATAGATCACGGTCGGCACGACCGCGACCTTGTACGCGCGCAGCACGAATGCGGACGTGATCTGCAGCGCGTCGAAGAAGTGGTAGCAGGTGACGATCGCGACGAGCGGCAGCGCGGCGGCGGCCACGGCCGGGTTCGGTGTGTAGCCGCCGACGATCAGCGGACGCAGCGTGAACACGAGCACGCCGTACGCCGCCGCGATCCCGCACGCGAGCATCACGCTGTGCCGGCCGAGCAGGCGTGCCTCGTCCGGGCGGCCGGCGCCGAGTGCACGTGCCACCAGCGTCGACGCCGCGACGCCGATCGACAGCGGCGTCATGTACAGCACCGCGCCGATGTTGCCGGCGATCTGGTGGCCGGCGAGCGTCGTCGTGCCGAATTGCGCGATGAAGAGTGCCATGCACGTGTACGACGTGACCTCGATCAGGTATGACAGGCCCATCGGCACGCCGAGCTTCAGGATCGCCTTCTGGCGTGCCCAGACGGGCCAGCAAAAGCGCGAGAAGATCGAAAGCGGCGAGAACACGTCGAGCTTCGCGAGCAGCGTGAAGCCGATCAGGGCGAGCGCCCAGTTGATCAGCGTGCTGGCGAGCCCGCAGCCGGGCCCGCCGAGGGCCGGCACGCCGAAGCCGCCGAAGATGAACCACACGTTGAGGGGAAACTTGAGCAGCAGCGCGCCAACCTGCAGGATCATCGCGAGGCGCGGCTTGCCGGCCGCGTTGGCCAGCGCGTTGTAGATCCGGAACACGAGGCTCGCCGGCAGGCCGTACGACAGGATTCGAAGGTAATCGACCGTGCGATCATGCAGCGCGGGCGGTGCGTGCGCGATGTGCAGCAGCGGTTCGGGAAAGTGCAGCAGCAGGAAGCCGGGCACCGCGAGCATCAGCGCGAGCCACAGCGCCTGACGGACTTCCTCGCCGATTTCCGCGTAGCGCCGCGCACCGTAAAGTTGCCCGGTGATGGGCTGCAGCGCGGACAGGATGCCCGTCATCCCGATGTAGACCGACACGTAGATCGACGAACCGAGCCCGAGTGCGGCCAGGTCGATGGCCGAATACCGGCCGACCATCGCCGTGTCGATCACGCCGAACGCGATGATCGCGAGCTGGCCGACGAGCACCGGCCACGCGAGACCGACGATCCGGCGGATGTCGGCGAACATCGTCAATCGACCGTCCGGTGGCGCGGGCCGCGGCGCTTGACGGGCGCCGTTGGCCGCTCGATGCGCTCGTACAGGCGGAAGCGTTCGTCGCGGTCGGCGACGCGACGGCCTTCCCACACGAGACGCCACACATATTGCGACATCGCGCTCGGCTCGCCGAAGTCCGCGCGGTCCTGGCGCAGGATCACGTCGCAGTCGCCCGAGAATTCG
This sequence comes from Burkholderia sp. PR2, assembly GCF_052372875.1. NCBI lineage: Bacteria > Pseudomonadati > Pseudomonadota > Betaproteobacteria > Burkholderiales > Burkholderiaceae > Burkholderia > Burkholderia sp. PR2. The sequence goes on along the minus strand of NZ_JBQRWH010000004.1, from coordinate 1,861,985 downwards.
AAGTGCATGTCGCCGAAGTAGGCGAAGGTCGCGATCTGCGCATCGCCGAGCCGCACGGGCGCGATGCACTCATAGTCTTTCGGCAGATGCGACGCGATCTGTTGCGCGACATCGCTGTAGGTCCGGCCGTAGTTGACGATCGGCAGCCACAGCGTCATCAGCAGCACCCACATCAGCGTGGTGCCCGCGCCCGACAGCACGACGCTGCGCCACAGCACCTTCGGCTGGCGCGAGATGCGCCAGCGCGCGAGCAGGCACCAGCACACGGTGACGATCACCGCGCAGATGAACGAGAGGATCTTGAAGTGCGGTTCGTAGCCCGGCACCAGGCGCGCGAGGTTGCGCGCGAGCGGGTGCGGGAAGCCGGTGAGCGACGCAAGCCATACGAGCCACACGAAGGTGCCGAGGATCGTGAAGCTCAGCACCGCGAACCAGTCGAACGCGTTGATCGCGCCGCGCTTGAGCGTCGGCAGCGCGAAGGTAGCGAGCACCGCGAGCGGCGGCAGCAGCAGCATGTACATGCGGTTCGACTGCTGGCTCTGCAGGATCACGAGCGCGACGAGCGGTACCACGACCGACAGCGGAATCGCGATGTGCGCGCGGCGGCGCATGCCGGCCCAGCTCCACCACGCCCAGATCGCGAGCGGCCACGCGGGCCACGTGAAGAGCGGCAGGTTTTTCGCCGCGTAGGCGAGCACCGCGGTCGGCGGGCCCGAGAAGCGCATCAGGCTGCCGTGGATCCACTGGTTGAAGAACCACGCGGCGTCGTCGGGTGCCGCGTGGAACGCGGCGAGCGGCCACAGCGCGAAGATCGCGGCCGCAAGCGGCAGGCCGATCAGCGGCAGGCGCAGGTTGCGCATCTCCGGCGTGACGAGCCACAGTGCGGCCGTGCCGGCGAGCAGCGCGACGACGAGCACCGGGTTGCCGGACAGCGCGACGAGGCCGATCGCGACGCCCCACCACAGCGCACCCTGCATCGGCTTGTCGATGCCGCGCACGATGCCGTACACGAACATCGCGATCCACGCGAACTGCGCGAGCTGCGGCGTCGTTTCGTGGCCGCGCTCCGCGAGCCCGAAGCACGCGACGAGGACCAGCAGCGCGCCGTCGGCGAGCGTGCGGCCGTAGTCCCGCGGCTCCGGCTCGCCGCCGAATGCGTACTTGAACGGCTGGACCTCGGCGCGCCGGCCGAGCAGGTAGGCGGCGTACCAGACGAACGCGCACGCGAGGCAGAACAGCACGCCCGTGTCGACGCGCGACGCGTTGCTCGCGTCGACCCACGGTGCCAGCGCGCGGATCGACAGCGCGCCGAGCCAGTAGCCGAGCGGCCCGTCGGTCGTGATGAACTTGCCGACGAGATTCGGCAGCAGCCAGTCGTGCCAGCCGCCGGTGGCCATCGTCCACATCACGCCGAAGCCTGCCGCGTCCTCGTTCTTCCACGGGTCGCGGCCGAACAGGCCGAACGCCGCGTAGACGAGGCAGAGCGTAAGCAGCAGCCAGCGCGGCAGCGCGCGCGTGGCGGAGGCGGTGAGACGAACGACTGGCTTCATGCAGATGAGTGATTTGTTATGAGCAGGCGGCCGGCGCGGTCATGCGCCGACGGCGCCGGATTCGGGCATCCGGCATTGTAGACGCGCCGGCCGTTGCGCGTCGGACGATTGCCCCTGCACCGGCCGCCGTGCGGTGTTTTCCCGGCGAGCGGAGACAAAAAAGGGCAGCCTGGGCTGCCCTTTCGTGCGGTACCGGTGCGTTGCAACCACCGGATCGGTGCGAAGCTTACTTCGCGACCTTGCCGCTGGCGCGTGCGCCGAACTTGTTCTTGAACTTCTCGACACGGCCTGCCGTGTCCATGATCTTTTGCTGACCCGTGTAGAACGAGTGCGATTCCGACGACACTTCGATCTTGGCGAGCGGGTAGGTCTTGCCTTCGTGTTCGATGGTTTCACGCGTCTGGATCGTCGAGCGCGTGATGAACTTGAAGCCGTTCGACATGTCTTGGAAGACGACTTCGCGGTAGTCCGGGTGAATGCCAGGTTTCATGATGTTCCTTGGTGAGAGCGGTAGCCAACCCGCCGCTTGCCGTGCCGGACCGCGCGCATTCGCACGATTCAGCCGACGTCAAGCCCGGCGCGAGCCACTTGCCTAAGGTCGAAAAACGGCGATTATGCCAGAAAATCAGACGGTTGACGAATAATTTTCATCACGCGTCAAGGGCGCCCGTCCGGGCCGGATCCTGCCGATAGTAGCGGGCGAGCAGCCGGTAGAGCTCCGGAAATTCGGACTCGAACGCACGCGGTCGCACGAACAGCGCCTCGCTGCACACCGCGAAGAACTCCGACGGGTGATCGGCCGCATAGGGATCGATCAGCGAGTCGCGCTCGAAGCGCGCCCACGCGCGATCCGGCACCGCATCGACGCGCGCGCAGAACTGGTCGTATGCATGCTCGAACACGTCGGCCCACGCCTGCGCGTCGAGGTGCGGCGCGTGCCAGCGGCGAAAAAGGGGCGGATACCCGTCGGCCTCGCCATTGACCATGTCGATCTTGTGCGCGAACTCGTGGATCACGACGTTGTATGCGTCGTGGCCGTCCGTCATCTGCGCGTCTTCCCACGACAGGATCACCGGGCCGCCTTCCCACGCTTCGCCGCTCGCATCCTGCTCGACTTCATGGACGACACCGTCCTCGTCCTGCACGGTCTTGCGGATGACGAATTCACCCGGATACACGACGACACCGACCCAGCCGTCGTACAGCGACAAATCGAGGTTCAGCACGGGCAGGCACGCCTGCGCGGCGATCGCGACAATCATCTCGTCGGTCAGCGCGAGTCCGTGCGCGGTCGAGAACGATTTCTTCGCGATGAACAGGCTCGTCAGCTCGCGCAGCCGACCCAGATCGCCGGGCGACAGCGCGTCGAGGAATGGCAGGCGCGCGACGGTGTTCCGCCACAGCTCGTCGGGAATCGGATGGCTGCGCAGCGCGCGGTCGCGGCGGCGGTCGTCGAGCCAGCGGGTCAGTTTCGAGAGCATGGAAGCAGCGCGGGAGAATCCAAAGCCTGTCTTTTAACTCAATCGATCTCTTTTTGCCATGCCGCGAAGAGGCCGCCGACGAGCGCGACGCCCGCGAGGAAATAGAAACCGTCGAGCGACGCGAGGAACGACGCCTGTTGCGCGACCATTCGCGCGATCGATGCGATCGCGAGGGCGTGCGCTTCGTTCAGCGCATGGCCGGCAGCCGCGTAGCTGCGCGTGAGCGCGTCGACGGTTTGCTGGAACAGCGGATCGAACACGTTCGCGCGCTCCACGAGCCGCGTCTGATGTACGGCCAGCCGGTGCTGCTCGACGATGATCACCGACGACGTCGCGAACGAGATCGTCAGTTGGCGCACGATGTTCTTCAGCCGGTAGCCGTGCGTGTATTCGTCGATCGCGAAGATGCGGAACGTCAGGTTCGCGACCGGCAGCACGATGAACAGCAGCAACAGCCCGCGCAGCAGCAGCGGGACGATCAGCGCGGCCTCGCCGACCTGGGGCGTCATCCGCGTCATCCACAGCGCTGCGACGATCGCGATCGCGAACCCCGGCACGACGAACCATTTCTTGTGCGTGACGCGCTTCGCGTGGCGCAGGTAGACGAACAGCGCGGTGGCCGAGATCAGCGACATCGTGCCGACCAGGCGCCCGGCGTTCTCGACCGGATAGCCGAGCCCGCCTTCGAGCAGGCGGGAAGTCAGGTAGCTGAAACCCGTCGACTCGTAGTAATAGAACATATACAGCAGCAACCCGACCTGGAACGTGCGCTCGCGAAACGCATGCAGTCGCACGAGCGGCGTCGGATGGTTCCACTGGTGATAGGCGAACCACGCGAGCGCGCCAAGGCCCCCGATCGTCAGCAGGATCAGCATTGGCGAACCGCTGTAGAGCTGGTAGTGCACCTGCTGCAGCACGATCTGCAGCGCGCCTTGCGCGAGCGCGAATACGATGTACGGCCAGAAATGCCCGGAGCCGCGCTCGTCGTCGGGCGTTCTGCCCGAATCGGGCAGCGTGAGGAGCGCGAGAATCGCGAACGCGATGCTGGCGGGCGCCGTGCACGCGAACAGCGCGCGCCACGTCAAATGCGCGACGAGCAGCCCTCCGACGATCGGCGCAAGCGCGCTGCCGAGCAGGATCATGATCAGGAACGCGCGCGTGGCGGGCGGCCGCTCCTGCGGCTTGAAGCTGATCTGGATCAGGATCCGGCATGCACCCATCATGGGGCCGATGAAGTAACCCTGGAAGCCGCGCGCGAACGCGAGCTCGAGCGACGTGTCGGCGAGTGCGGCCGCGATCGCGCCGAACGAGAACATCAACATGCAGCCGGCGACGTAGCGGCGATGGCCGAGCCGATCGACCCACCATTGCTGCTGCAGGATGCCGAGCACGGCCGTGACCGCATACGCGCTCGACGACCACACGAGCTCGTCCGGCGACGCGTTGATGCCGCCCGCGATGTAGCTCGCGAAGAACGAGAAGGCCGCGTTGTCGAAGTAGTCGATGCCGGTCACGAGCGCGAGCGCCCACGGGAACAGGTCCGCGCGCAGGTTCGCACGGCTCCACAGCGGCGGGCGACCCGGCGCGACGTTCATTCCCGATCCTTGCGCGAGCGCCGCGTGCCGGCTTCGGCTTGCCGCTGCGCGATCAGCGTGTCGGGGTTTTCGCCGGCGAGGCGCCGTTCGATGTAGTCGATGTCGTGCTGCAGTTCCGTGCGCAGCGCGACGGCTTCCTTCAGCTCGCGCTGGACGGCCGCAATCCGCTGGTCGAGCGTGTCGATTTGCTCGGCGAGCCCCGAGCGGATGTCGCGCAGCGACGCGTCCGAATAGCGGCGCCGGCCGTCGCCCGTTTCTTCCAGCGGGCGCTTGAGCATCTCGGTGATGCCGTGTAGCGAAAAGCCAAGCGCGCGCAGCCGCAGGATGCGGGCGAAGCGTTCGAGATCGGCTTCGTCGTAGAGGCGATAGCGGCCGCCGCTGCGTGACGGCGTGACGAGCCCGCGCTCTTCGTAATACTTCAGTGTGCGCGGCGTGACGCCGAGCCGCGACGCGGCGTCGCTCACGGTCAGCAGCGAGGGGGAGGCGTCGTTCGGCATTGGATTGGCGCGGCTTCGGTTGGGGCGATGGCGCGATTATAGATCAACCTGTACGTTCACGTTCAGGTTGACGTGAAAAAACGGCTGCCGGGCGAAATGCGCGGGCAGCCGTTCGTTGCGGTGCGGGGGGGGCGATCAGCCGCCGCGGCGCATCAGGTCGAAGAACTCGGAGTTGCTCTTCGTCTGGCGGATCTTGTCGAGCAGGAATTCCATCGCCTCGACTTCGTCCATGTCATGGATGAACTTGCGCAGCACCCAGATCTTTTGAAGGATCTCGGGCTTGATCAGCATTTCTTCGCGGCGCGTGCCCGACTTGTTCAGGTTGATCGACGGATAGACGCGCTTTTCCGCGAGACGGCGCTCGAGGTGCACTTCCATGTTGCCGGTGCCCTTGAACTCTTCGTAGATCACGTCGTCCATGCGGCTGCCGGTTTCGATCAGCGCGGTGCCGATGATGGTCAGCGAGCCGCCTTCCTCGATGTTGCGCGCCGCGCCGAAGAAGCGCTTCGGGCGCTGCAGCGCGTTCGCGTCGACACCGCCCGTCAGCACCTTGCCCGACGCCGGGATCACGGTGTTGTACGCACGTGCGAGACGCGTGATCGAGTCGAGCAGGATCACGACGTCGTGCTTCATTTCGACGAGGCGCTTGGCCTTCTCGATCACCATTTCGGCGACCTGCACGTGACGCGTGGCCGGTTCGTCGAACGTCGAAGCGATCACTTCGCCGGCGACCGAGCGCTGCATTTCGGTCACTTCTTCAGGGCGCTCGTCGATCAGCAGCACGAACAGGATGACGTCGGGATGGTTCTGCTTGATCGCATGTGCGATGTGCTGGAGCATCACGGTCTTGCCCGACTTCGGCGATGCGACGAGCAGGCCGCGCTGGCCCTTGCCGATCGGCGCGATCATGTCGATGATGCGGCCCGTGACGTTCTCTTCGCCGCGCATTTCGCGTTCGAGCGACAGCGGCTTGTTCGGGTGCAGCGGCGTGAGGTTCTCGAACATGATCTTGTGTTTCGAGGCCTCGGGCGGCTGCCCGTTGACTTTGTCGACCTTCACCAGCGCGAAGTAACGCTCGCCGTCCTTCGGCGTGCGGACTTCACCTTCGATGGTGTCGCCGGTGTGCAGGTTGAAGCGGCGGATCTGCGACGGGCTGATATAGATGTCGTCGGTGCTCGCGAGGTACGACATTTCCGGCGAGCGCAGGAAGCCGAAACCGTCCGGAAGCACTTCGAGCGTGCCGTCGCCGAAGATCGTCTCTCCCGTCTTGGCGCGCTTTTTGAGAATGGCGAACATCAATTCCTGCTTGCGCAGGCGGTTCGCGTTTTCGATCTCGAGGCCATTGGCCATTTCGATCAGTTCGGACACGTGCAGAGACTTGAGCTCGGATAAATGCATACGGAGAACCCGCCAGGGAGGAGATGCGACGAAAAGAAATAAGGGAGGAGGGCGAGCGGAAGCGCTCTGAGACTTAATGCGTCTTGTAGACGTTTTTTGATTCTAGCATACGCCGATTCGCGCCTGAGCGGCCGATCGGCGGCTTGACGGCGGACGTGTTGTCGGTTGACAACACGTCCGCGGAACAGCCGGTATTACAGGTGGCTGTCCAGGAATGCGGTGAGCTGCGACTTCGACAGCGCGCCGACCTTCTGCGCGGCGGCCGCGCCGTTCTTGAACAGGATCAGCGTCGGGATGCCGCGCACGCCGAACTTCGCAGGCGTTGCCTGGTTGTCGTCGACGTTGATCTTCGCGATCTGCAGCTTGTCGCCGTAATCCTTCGCGACTTCGTCGAGGATCGGGGCGATCATCTTGCACGGGCCGCACCATTCGGCCCAGAAGTCGACGAGCACGGGCTTGTCGGATTTGACGACGTCCTGTTCGAACGATGCGTCGCTGATGTGTTTGATCTGTTCGCTCATTGGGTCAATACCTCTTACGGTTCGGGGACTGCCTGCTCGGCGCGTTGCGGCGCTCCGGCGGCCTTGTCGGCTGCCGGCCGCTGCCGCAGGTCACTCCCCTCTCCGGAAGGAAGGGCGTAAGCGCTGCTTGGCGCGGCTCGCGGGTCGTTCGGGCGTCATATTAGCCTAAATTGCTATCTGCTGCGGGCGGCGATAGTAGTCGCTACGCGAGTAGGGGTACGACGCGCCGTTTGACCGTTGTGTCCCGAACGTGGAGGCCGGCGCGCAAAATACAAGAGTCACGAAGCGTCACGATATATGACCGCGGGTTCGCGCCGGATTGGAGAGCCCGCACGCGCGTCGGTTTGCTCGATCCTTGGCCTTGTTGCGAACAAACGGTCGCATTCGGCCGGAAGCGGTGATAGAATATGCCGTGACGGGCCTCCTCGCATGGTGGGGCGGTGAACCTGGTCAGGTCGGGAACGAAGCAGCCACAATCGTTTTCCGCCAGTGCCGAGGGTCGGGCTCGTCACCTTTCCTCTCGCCCCGTTCGCCGGGCGTTTTTTATTTCTGCGTCATTCTCCGTTCTACCTGCGCATTGCCCGTCTTCCGCACCGTTTCACGTGTCGGCGCGACGCAGCGTTACTGATACAATTTCCCGATGACCTATCAAGTTCTCGCACGCAAGTGGCGTCCGAAGGATTTCGCTTCGCTCGTCGGCCAGGAGCACGTCGTCAGGGCGCTCACGCACGCGCTCGACGGCGGGCGTCTCCATCACGCCTATCTGTTTACCGGAACCCGCGGCGTCGGCAAGACGACGCTGTCGCGGATCTTCGCGAAGGCACTCAACTGCGAAACCGGCGTCACGTCGCAGCCGTGCGGTGTGTGCCGCGCGTGCCGCGAGATCGACGAAGGTCGCTTCGTCGATTACGTCGAAATGGACGCGGCGAGCAACCGCGGCGTCGACGAAATGGCCGCGCTGCTCGAGCGCGCGGTGTACGCGCCCGTCGATGCGCGCTTCAAGGTCTACATGATCGACGAAGTGCACATGCTGACGAATCACGCGTTCAACGCGATGCTGAAGACGCTCGAGGAGCCGCCGCCGCACGTCAAGTTCATCCTCGCGACGACCGATCCGCAGAAGATTCCCGTCACGGTGCTGTCGCGCTGCCTGCAGTTCAACCTGAAGCAGATGCCGGCCGGGCACATCGTGTCGCATCTCGAACGGATCCTCGGCGAAGAGCGGATCTCGTTCGAGCAGCAGGCGCTGCGCCTGCTCGCGCGCGCCGCGCAGGGCAGCATGCGCGATGCGCTGTCGCTGACCGACCAGGCGATCGCCTATTCGGCGAACGAAGTGACCGAATCGGCTGTGTCGGGCATGCTCGGCGCGCTCGATCAGACCTACATGGTGCGCCTGCTCGATGCGCTCGCGGCCGGCAACGGCCCGGAGATTCTCGCGATCGCCGACGAGATGTCGCTGCGCAGCCTGTCTTTTTCCACCGCGCTGCAGGACCTTGCGAGCCTGTTGCACCGGATCGCGTGGGCGCAGTTCGCGCCGGGCTCGGTTCTCGACGAATGGCCGGAAGCGGCCGACCTGCGCCGCTTCGCGGAGACGCTGAGCCCCGAGCAGGTTCAACTGTTCTATCAGATCGCGACGGTCGGACGCGCGGAGCTCGGCCTTGCGCCGGACGAATACGCCGGCTTCACGATGACGTTGCTGCGGATGCTCGCGTTCGAGCCGGCCGTCGGCGCCGGCAGTGCGCCAGGCGGTCAGCCGGCCGTGCCGCGTGCCGTGCCCGCGGCTGCGCCGCGTGTGGCAGCCGCCGCGTCGGCGGCGCCCAAGCCGTCTTCGGAACAGGCAACCGTCGCGGGCGTAGCACGCCCGCAAGCGGCCGCTCCGGTCGCGCCCGCTGCGCGTCCGTCGCCGGCCCGGTCTGACGAAGCGGTGACTTCGCCTGCCGTGAAGCCTGTTTCGACGCCGGCAGCGGCTGCTGCCGCAGCGCCGCAGCCGGAAGCAAACCCGGCACCGCAGGCAGCACCGGCGAGCGATGCGCTGCCCGCTGTCCGCAACGAACCCGAATTGCCTGCTGCCGCCACGCGCAACGACGAACCAGCGCCGGCTGCCGAACAGGCGCCGCGTGCCGTGCCGGCCGAGCCCGCCGCGCGCCCGGCGGCCCGCGGCGGTGCGGCTGCCGCACTCGACGTGCTACGCAATGCCGGCATGCGCGTGTCGTCCGACCGTTCGCGGGCGGGCGGCGCGTCGAAACCGGCGGCGGCCCAGCCGGCCCCGGAGAAACCGGCGGCATCGCGACCTGCCGTGCAGGTGCCGACGCCGCGCGCGGCGGCACGAGCGCCGCAGCCAGCCGACACGCGCCAGGCTCCGCCGCCGTGGGAAGACATTCCGCCGGACGAATACGTGCCGCTCAGCGCCGACGAGATGTTCGGCGGTGCGGCGGACGACGGCTTCGTACCTGTGTTCGACAGCGGCCCCGATGACGTGCGCATTGCGCCGAAGGCAGCGGAGGCCCGTCCGTCCGCACCGGTCGACACGCGCCCGCTGCCGCCTGCGATCGCGCTCGACCCGGTCGGCTTCGACGGCGAATGGCCGGCGCTGGCCGCACGGTTGCCGCTGAAGGGCGTCGCGTATCAGCTCGCGTTCAACAGCGAGCTGACGGCCGTCGACGCGACGACGTTGAAACTGTCCGTGCCGGTGCCGCAGTACGCGGACGCCGCCCAAGTCGCGAAACTGAAGGCCGCCCTGGCCGACGCGCTCGGCAAGCCCGTCGAGGTCGAGGTCGAGGTCGGGCCCGCGCGGCGCACCGCGGCGGCGCTGGATGCGGCGGCGCGTGCGGCACGCCAGCGCGAGGCCGAGCAGGACATCCATGGCGATCCGTTCGTCCAGCAACTCGTGCGTGACTTCGGGGCGCGTATCGTCGAAGGCTCGGTGCGGCCGCTCGCCGATTTGGCGCCGGACGGCACATCCCCGACGCTGCATTGAACGAATCGCACCGCGACAGGCACAATCACGCCCGCACATATTGACCGGCGCGCGCCGCGTGCCGGTTTTCACACGATCAAGAAGGAGTATTCCCATGTTGAAAGGCAACCTCGCCGGACTGATGAAGCAAGCGCAGCAAATGCAGGAAAACATGAAGAAGATGCAGGAGCAGCTTGCGCAGATCGAAGTCGAAGGGCAGTCGGGTGCCGGGCTCGTCAAGGTGACGATGACCTGCCGCAACGAAGTGCGCCGCGTGGCGATCGACCCGAGCCTCCTCGCGGACGACAAGGACATGCTCGAGGATCTGGTCGCGGCAGCGTTCAACGATGCCGTGCGCAAGGCCGAGGCGACGTCGCAGGAAAAGATGAGCGGCATGACGTCCGGCCTGCCGCTGCCCCCGGGCTTCAAGCTGCCGTTCTGAGCGCAGCGTCCGTTCAGTCCGATCAGTTCGTTCTGCTTTCAGCCGCCGTATGAAACAGCCGTCCGCCCTGTCCGCCCTCGTCGAAGCGTTGCGCGTATTGCCCGGCGTCGGGCCGAAATCCGCGCAGCGCATGGCGTACCACCTGATGCAGCACGATCGGGAGGGCGCGGAGCGGCTCGGCCGGTCGCTGCTGTTCGCGACCGAGCACCTGCAGCACTGCGAGAAGTGCAATACGTTCACGGAAGCGCAGATCTGCGAGGTGTGCAGCGACGAGGAGCGTGATCCGACGTTGCTGTGCGTCGTCGAGACACCGGCCGACCAGATCATGCTCGAGCAGACGATGACGTATCGCGGGCTGTATTTCGTGCTGATGGGGCGGCTGAGCCCGCTCGACGGAATCGGCCCGAAGGAAATCCATTTCGACCGCCTCGTGCGGCGCGCGTCCGACGGGATCGTCAAGGAGGTCGTGCTTGCGACCAACTTCACGAACGAGGGCGAGGCCACCGCGCACTACCTCGGCCAGACGCTGAAGGCGCGCGGGCTCGCGGTCACGCGCCTCGCGCGTGGCGTGCCGGTGGGCGGCGAGCTCGAATACGTCGACGCGGGCACGATCGCCCGCGCGATGCTCGACCGCCGCACGATGTAAGCCGGGCGCCGCCGGCCGGCGGCGCCGTTCCTCATGTCAGGGAGACACATGAGCGCCAGTCAGGGCCCCCTCGCGGGCGTCAAAGTGCTCGAATTCGGGACGCTGATCGCGGGGCCGTTCGCGTCGCGCCTCTTCGGCGAATTCGGCGCGGAAGTGATCAAGATCGAGGATCCGAACGGCGGCGACCCGCTGCGCAAGTGGCGCAAGCTGCATCCGGAGCAGGGCGGTACGTCGCTGTGGTGGTCGGTCCAGGCCCGCAACAAGAAATCGGTCACCCTCAACCTGAAATCCGATGCCGGCAAGACGATCGCGCGGCAGCTCGCGCGCGAGGCCGACATCGTGATCGAAAACTTCCGCCCGGGCCTGCTCGAGAAGCTCGGGCTCGGCTACGACGTGCTGTCGGCCGACAACCCCGGTCTCGTGATGGTGCGCCTGTCCGGCTACGGGCAGACGGGCCCGTACCGCGACCGGCCGGGCTTCGGCGCGATCGCCGAATCGATGGGCGGGTTGCGCCACATCACCGGCTATCCGGACCTGCCGCCGCCGCGCATCGGCATCTCGATCGGCGACTCGATCGCCGCGCTGCATGGCGTGATCGGCGGGCTGATGGCACTTCACCACCGCAAGGTGAACGGCGGCGCGGGGCAGGTGGTCGACGTCGCGCTGTATGAAGCGGTGTTCAACATGATGGAAAGCGTGGTGCCCGAGTACGGCGTGTACGGGATGGTGCGCGAGCGCACCGGCGCGTCGCTGCCGGGCATCGTGCCGTCGAACACCTACGCGTGCCGCGACGGCAGCATCGTGATCGGCGGCAACAGCGACCCGATCTTCAAGCGGCTGATGAAGGCGATCGAACGCGACGATCTCGCCGACGATCCGGCGCTTGCACGGAACGACGGCCGCGTGCCGCGCACGCAGGAGATCGACGATGCGATCGCCGCGTGGCTCGCGCCGCGCACGATCGACGAGGCGCTTGCCGTGCTCAACGCGGCGGACGTGCCCGCCGGGCGCATCTACAGCGCCGCCGACATGTTCACCGATCCGCAGTTCGTCGCGCGGCAGATGATCCAGCGCTTCAAACTGGCCGACGGCACGGACATTCCGCTGCCGAACATCACGCCGAAGTTGTCCGGCACGCCGGGCGAAACGCGCTGGCTCGGGCCCGAACTCGGCGAGCATACGGACGAGGTGCTGCGCGGCCTTGGCTACGACGCACAGGCGATCGCCGCGCTGCGCGAGGCCGGCGCGATCTGAGTGCCCCAAGGCCGGGCGCTTCGCGTCGGGCTTGCGCGAGGGCGGCCTCTCCCGAGGAGCACGCTTTGGGGCGGGAAACGCCGGGCGGCACAACGTTGTCTCGCGCCCGCGGAACGCCGCCGTGCAATGCGGCGGCGCACCGCGCACGCGTCGTGCATGCAGGCCCGTCCGCAGCCGCCTGACTGTCGCTCTCGCGCCATCTTTCCTCGGTTACAATCGCCGGATGCGAATCCTACTCAGCAACGACGACGGCTATCTCGCCCCCGGTCTCGCCGCGCTCAGCGACGCGCTGCAGCCGCTGGCCGACCTCACGGTGATCGCGCCCGAGCAGAACTGCAGCGGCGCATCGAATTCCCTCACGCTGTCGCGGCCGCTGTCGGTGCAGCGCGCGACGAATACGGGTTTCTTCTACGTGAATGGCACGCCGACCGATTCGGTGCACGTCGCGTTGACGGGGATGGCCGACGCGAGGCCCGACCTCGTCGTGTCCGGGATCAACAACGGCCAGAACATGGGCGAAGACACGCTCTATTCAGGGACCGTTGCGGCCGCCACCGAAGGCATCATGTTCGGCGTGCCGGCCATCGCGTTTTCGCTGGCCGAGAAGGGCTGGGCGCATCTGACGGACGCGGCGCGCGTCGCCGCGGAAATCGTCGAACACTACCTCGCGCATCCGCTGCCCGGTCAGCCGCTGCTGAACGTCAATATCCCGAATCTGCCGTATGGGGAACTGAAAGGCTGGCAGGTCACGCGCCTCGGCAAGCGTCACCCGTCCCAGCCGGTGATTCGCCAGACCGACCCGCGCGGCGAGCCGGTCTACTGGATCGGTGCCGCGGGTGCTGCGCTGGACGCGAGCGAAGGCACCGATTTCCACGCCGTCGCAAACGGTTTCGTATCGATCACCCCGCTGCAGCTCGATCTCACGCATACGCAAATGCTGCCCGCAACGCGCGAATGGGTGCGCGCAGGAGGGCGGGCTTCATGAGCGGCGAGCGCGCGAAGCGGTTTCCGCTCGCGCTCGAAGATCTCAAGCGAGCGCCACGCAAATCGGAAGGCCGGGCCGGCGAACGCCATGCGGCGGGCGCGGTGCCGAAGGCCGTCGACAAGTCCGCCGCCGTGCTGAAGCCGGTGGCGGTGAAGACGGGCGTCGCCCGCCCGGTGCCCGGCACGACCGCCGCGAAGCCGGCGACCGCGCCGAAACCGACCGCGCTGAAGCCGGCGATGCCCAAGCCGGCTGCGCCGAGCGTCGCGCCGGCCGGTGCGTTCGCGCTGACGTCGGAACGTGTGCGCGAGCGCATGGTCGAACGCCTGCGCGCGAACGGCGTGACCGACGCGCGCGTGCTGGATGCGATGGCCGCGGTGCCGCGTCACATGTTCGTGGATCCGGGGCTCGCGACGCAGGCCTATGAGGATGCCGCGCTGCCGATCGGTCATCAGCAAACGATTTCAAAGCCGTCGGTCGTCGCGCGCATGATCGAGCTCGCGATGGCCGGCCGCACGCTCGAGCGCGTCCTCGAGATCGGCACCGGTTGCGGCTACCAGGCCGCGGTGCTGAGTCACGTGGCACGCGACGTGTATTCGATTGAACGCATCAAGCCGCTCTACGAGCGCGCAAAGCTGAACCTGCGGCCGCTGCGCGTGCCGAACATCCGTCTGCATTACGGCGACGGGCGTGTCGGTCTGCCGTCCGCGGGCCCGTTCGACGCGATCGTGATCGCGGCGGCGGGGCTCGACGTGCCACAGGCGCTGCTCGAGCAACTCGCGATCGGCGGGCGGCTCGTCGCGCCGGTCGGCGCGCAGAGCGGGCGGCCTCAGGTGCTCACGCTTGTCGAGCGCGTCGCGCACGCGCAATGGCGGGAGTCACGGCTTGATCGCGTTTTCTTTGTCCCTTTAAAATCCGGAGTGATTTGAAACCGATGAGTATGTTGCGCGCGATGCAAAACAACCGAACCAGGGAACCGCTCACGTTCGCCCAGCGCGCGATCTGTGTGGCTGCGTTCTCCACGCTACTGGCCGCCTGTGCGACGCGGCTCGACAACGCGCCCGTCGTCGACCGCTCCGGAACGCTCGGCACGACTACCGCCGCCCAGCCGGCGGTGCCGCTCGGCCCGCCGCCGCCAGGCTTCTACCGTGTGAAACCGGGCGATACGCTGTACCGGATCGCGCTCGAAAACGGACAGAACTATCGCGACATTGCCGCGTGGAACAACCTGGCGAACCCGAACCAGATCGAAGTCGACCAACTGCTGCGCGTCACGCCGCCGGGCGGTGCCGCGGTTGCAGGCTCGCCGGCTGCCGCGCCGATCGCAGGCGCCGCCGTCGCGACCGCACCGCTCAGCAGCGGTCCCGCGACGCCGGCCGCAGGCTCGTCGTCCGCGGTCACGCCGCCGGCTGCCGCCGCATCGAGCGATACGGCCGCGGCGCCGAGCGGCCCCGTGACGTTCGCATGGCCCGTGCGCGGCCCGGTGCTGAACGGTTTCGACGACGCGAAGAACAAGGGCGTCAATATCGGCGGCACGTCCGGCGAGGCCGTGAAGGCGGCGGCCGACGGCCGCGTCGTCTACTCGGGCAACGGCCTGCGTGGCTACGGCAATCTCATTATCATCAAACACGATGCAACTTACCTCACGGCGTATGCACACAATCGCGCTTTGATGGTAAAAGAGGGGGACGCGGTAACGAAGGGGCAAAAGATCGCCGAGATGGGTAACAGCGATGCCGACCGCGTGATGCTGCATTTCGAGGTTCGCCGGCAGGGTAAACCTGTCGATCCGCTGAAGTATTTGCCGCCTCAATAACCGAGACGACCATGCCGAAATCGAAGCGCCACGAGCCGCAAGCCGAATCTGAGAAGATCAGTCGTGCCACGCAAGCATCGGTGGAGCGAGCTGGCGCTTCGACGGACGACGAAGACGACGTCGCGGAAAACGAACGTGATCTCGAGGCACGCGACGCCGAAGCGGACGGCGACGACGAGCGCGAAGGCCGTGCGGAAGCCGCGCCCGACGTCGACGATTTCCGCGCATTGCTGCAGGCCGAACTCACGGCCGACACGATCCAGCATTACCTGAATCGCATCAGCGTGAAGCCACTCCTGACCGTCGAGGAGGAGCAGCGCTATTCGCGTCTCGCGAAGGCCGGCGAATTCGAGGCGCGGCAGGTGATGATCGAGCGCAACCTGCGTCTCGTCGTCAGCATCGCGAAGGGTTACCTGAACCGCGGCGTGCCGTTGCTCGACCTGATCGAGGAAGGCAACCTCGGTCTGATGCACGCGATCGAGAAATTCGACCCGACGCGCGGCTTTCGTTTCTCGACCTACGCGACGTGGTGGATCCGCCAGAGCATCGAACGGGCGATCATGAACCAGGCGCGCACCGTGCGCCTGCCCGTGCACGTGATCCGCGAACTGAACCAGGTGCTGCGCGCGAAGCGCCACCTCGAAAAGAACTCGATGTCGACGGGCGAGGCGGCCGAGCGCCGCGAAGCCAGCATCGACGACATCGCCTATCTCACCGGCAAGACCGCCGAGGAAGTCACCGACATCCTCGCGCTCAACGAGCACACCGCGTCGCTCGACGCGCCGCTCGATCTCGATCCCGCGAGCAGCCTGCTCGACCTGCTGCCCGACGACCAGAGCCAGTCGCCCGACGCCGAGGTGCAGCACCGCGAACTCGAGACGCTCACGCGCGCGTGGCTGTCGCGGTTGTCCGACAAGCATCGGCACGTGATCGAGCGCCGCTTCGGCCTGAACCACATCGAACCGGCCACGCTCGAGGAGCTGGCCGACGAGATGGGGCTCACGCGCGAGCGGGTGCGGCAGATCCAGCAGGAAGCGCTGGTGCGCCTCAAGCGGTTCTTTGCCTCCAACGGCGTGCGCAAGGACGCCGTTCTGTAACTGATGACTCCGATTCTCGTTTTTGACATCGAGACCATTCCCGATGTCGACGGCATTCGCCGTCTGGAAGACCTGCCCGCGACGCTCGACGATGCCGCGGTGGCCGAACATGCGTTCGCCGCGCGCCGCGAAAAGACCGGCAGCGATTTCCTGCCGCATCACCTGCAGCGCATCGCGGCGATTTCCTGCGTGTTCCGCGACAACAATGGTTTTCGCGTGCGCTCGCTGGGCACGCCCCAGGACAACGAGGCGACGCTCGTCCAGTCGTTCTATCGCGTGATCGAGAAATACACGCCGCAGCTCGTGTCGTGGAACGGCGGCGGCTTCGATCTGCCGGTGCTCCATTACCGTGCGCTCGTGCATGGGATCCCCGCGACGCGTTACTGGGATCTGGGCGAGGACGACCGCGAATTCAAGTGGAACAACTACATCTCGCGCTATCACTCGCGACACACCGATCTGATGGACGTGCTCGCGATGTATCAGGCGCGCGCGAATGCGCCGCTCGACGCGCTCGCGAAGCTGTGCGGCTTTCCGGGCAAGCTCGGGATGGACGGCAGCCAGGTGTGGCCTGCGTTCCAGGACGGACGGATCGAGGAAATCCGCAACTATTGCGAAACCGACGTCGTCAATACTTACCTGCTGTATTGCCGGTTCCAGCTGATGCGCGGCGGCCTGACGCCGAGCGAGTATGCTGACGAGATCCTGCTCGTGAAGAACGCGCTGGCACAGGAGCCCGCGTCACATTGGGCCGAATACCTGGCCGGTTTCGACGTGTAACGCGGGAGGCTCGCGCCGCGGCAGCGATCAATCGAGTTCGAGCACGATCGGCTGGTGATCCGACGCGCGCACGTCGCCGTCGATCTCGCAGAGCGTGACGCGTGGCAGCAGCGTATCGGTCACGAACACGAAATCGCATGCGAGCGGCCCTTCCGACCATTGCGCCGTGTCGTAGACGCCGGCAGTCGGCGGTGGCGTGCAGCCCGGGTGGCGGGCAATCCACGCATCGACGAACGGCGGCGCGTCGGCGATCGGCGCCAGCATGCGCCGGTACGCATCGCTGCCGAACGCGCTGTTGAAATCGCCGCAGACGATCGCGTCGCGCGGCTGGTCGGTCGCGCTGAACGGCCCCGTCGCATTTTCCGCCGGCGCGGGCCGGTCCGCGTGGGCGCAGGCCTCTCGGTGCCGATCGTGCAACGCATCGACCTGCGCGAGTCGCTGGCGCGCCGAATAGTATTCGAGGTGCGTCGTGACGACCCGCAGCGGGCCCGGTGGCGTCACCAGCTCGACGTCGAGCGCGACACGCGGCATCGATGGCGCGCCCGCGTCGGCCGGCCACGGCAGCAGGTGGCGCAGCACGCGCCGGACGGGCAGCCGGGTCGCGATCGCATTGCCGAACTGGCGACGCGGCGCGCCGGGTTCCAGCGCCGGCAGGTCGGCGCCGAACGCGTCGACGATCGTATAACCGGGCAGCAACGCCGCCAGTTCGGCGAACTGGTCGGGGCCCGGCCGGCCGGGCAGTGCGCCGAAGCCGCGCGTCACTTCCTGCAGGCACAACACGTCGAAGTCGCCAAGCCGGCGGGCGGCGGCGATGGTGCGGGGAAGGTCGACGACGCCGTCCGCGTCCCGACCCCATTGAACGTTCCAGTCGATCAGTCGCATGGTCGAGTCTCCTGCGAGCAGAACTTATGCCGTCCGTGGCCTGGCGAGACGCCGCGCATGCGGGCCGGCGGCAGACCGTGCCTGTATGACGCGGTGTGGTAGGCGCATCCATATCGACGCTTGCGCCACGAAAGCGGGCGATGCGGGCTTTCGTCGTCTACAATCTCGCCTTCTTCAACGTTTTGTCAGGAAAAGCTGGTGTCCGAAGCCGTCCCCACTTCTGCGCGCAAATCGAAAAATGCGCCCGTCGCGCCCGGGCCTGCCCCGGTTCTCGAGATCGAATCGCTCGACATGGAAGCGCGCGGTGTCGGCCGCACGACGACCGAGGACGGCTCGCCGGGCAAGGTCATCTTCGTCGAGGGCGCGCTGCCCGGAGAGCGCGTGACCTATTCGAGCTATCGTCGCAAGCCGAGCTACGAGCAGGCGACCGTCGTCGATATTCTGCGCCCAAGCGTGCTGCGCACGCAGCCGAAGTGCAAATTCTTCGGCACCTGCGGCGGCTGCTCGATGCAGCACCTCGACATGCGTGCGCAGGTGGCGATCAAGCAGCGCGTGCTCGAGGACAACCTGTGGCACCTGTCGAAGCTGCGCGCCGAGACGATGTTCGCGCCGATCCACGGCCCGTCGTGGGGTTACCGCTACCGTGCGCGCCTGACCGTGCGCAACGTCGCGAAGAAGGGCGGCGTGCTCGTCGGATTCCATGAAAAGAAGAGCAGCTATGTCGCCGACATGACGAGCTGCGAAGTGCTGCCGCCGCACGTGTCGGCGATGCTCGTGCCGCTGCGTCGGCTGGTGGAGGGGCTGTCGATCCGTGACCGGATGCCGCAGATCGAGCTCGCGGTCGGTTCGCAAGTCACGGCGCTGGTGCTGCGCGTGCTGGAGCCGATCAATGCGGATGACGAAGCGCTGCTGCGCGCGTTCGCGGACGAGCACAAGGTGCAATTCTGGCTTCAGCCGAAGGGCCCGGACACGGTCGCGCCGTTCTATCCGCTGGACGTGCCGCTCGACTACACGCTGCCGGAGTTCGGCATCCGCATGCCGTTCAAGCCGACCGACTTCACGCAGGTCAACCATCAGATCAACCGCGTGCTGGTGGGCCGCGCGCTGCGCCTGCTCGCGCCGTCGCGCGACGATCGCGTGCTCGACCTGTTCTGCGGGATCGGCAACTTCACGCTGCCGCTCGCGCGGCTGTCCCGCGAGGTGATGGGCATCGAAGGCAGCGAGACGCTGACGACGCGCGCGCTGGCGAATGCGCGCGAGAACGGTGTCGACGGCCACACGACGTTCGCGTGCCGGAACCTGTTCGAGGTGACGGGCGACGACCTTCGTGCGCTCGGCGCGTTCGACAAGTTCCTGATCGACCCGCCGCGCGAAGGCGCGCTCGCGGTGTCGAAGGCGCTGGCCGAAATCGCGCAAAGCGGCGACGGCCCGCTGCCGAAGCGCATCGTCTACGTGTCGTGCAACCCGTCGACGCTCGCGCGCGATGCGGGCCTGCTCGTGCACGAGGCCGGCTATCGGCTGAAGGGTGCCGGGGTCGTTAACATGTTCCCGAATACGTCGCACGTCGAATCGATCGCGCTGTTCGAGCGCGACTGAGCGGACGGGCGGTGGACGTAAAAAAACCGGCCCACGAGGCCGGTTTTTTTCGGTGTCTAGCGACCGTCAGTTGCGATTGCCGCCGAAGATGCCGAGCAGCGCGAGCAGGTTCGTGAACACGTTGTACAGATCGAGGTAGATCGCAAGCGTCGCCGAGATGTAGTTCGTCTCGCCGCCGTTCACGACGCGCTGGACGTCGAACAGCATGTAGGCCGAGAAGATCGCGATCGCGAGCACCGACACGGTGAGCATCAGCGCCGGCAGTTGCAGGAAGATGTTCGCGACCGAGGCAAGCAGGATCACGATCACGCCCATGAACAGCCACTTGCCGAGCCCCGAGAAGTCGCGCTTGCTGACCGTGGCGATCGTCGCCATCGCGGCGAAGATGATGCCGGTGCCCCCGAACGCGAGCATGATCAGCGACGGGCCGTTCGAGAAGCCGAGGATGAAGCTGAGCAGGCGCGACAGCATCAGGCCCATGAAGAACGTGAAGCCGAGCAGCACGAACACGCCGGCCGCGCTGTTTTTCGTCCGCTCGATCGCGAACATGAAGCCGAACGCGATCGCGAAGAACGCCAGCAGGCTCATCATCGGGCTGGTGGCCGCGAACAGCGAGAAGCCCGTCGCGACGCCGACCCATGCCCCCAGCACCGTCGGCACCATCGACAGCGCGAGCAGCCAGTACGTGTTCCGCAGCACGCGATTGCGAACCTCCGCGGTGCTGACGGAGCCGCCGCGGCCGAAATTGTACGGATAGTCGTTCATGGTTTCTCCTAACATTGAACGCGTGGGCGTCCCGGGCCGGTTCGGCGCACGCGGTGTGCGGCGCAGCAAACCGGAGCAGCTATGGCTAAGATACGTTCCGCACCGCTTGGTTTCAATGGAAGGGCGGCGCAAAAACATATGGATTCTGAACCTTTCACTCGTGTAAGGGTTCAATCGCAATGATACACGGGATCGTGCTACAATAGCGGATTCATTTGAACCTGTAACTTCTTAATTTCTTGGAGTTTTTATGGCAATCGAGCGCACCCTGTCGATCATCAAGCCGGATGCGGTGGCAAAGAACGTGATCGGCCAGATCTACAGCCGTTTCGAAGGCGCCGGCCTGAAGATCGTCGCATCGCGCATGGCACACCTGTCGCGTGCTGACGCAGAGAAGTTCTACGCAGTTCACGCAGCACGTCCGTTCTTCAAGGACCTCGTCGATTTCATGATCTCGGGCCCGGTGATGATCCAGGTTCTGGAAGGTGAAGGCGCGATCCTGAAGAACCGCGACCTGATGGGCGCGACGGATCCGAAGAAGGCGGAAAAGGGCACGATCCGCGCCGACTTCGCCGACAGCATCGACGCGAACGCCGTGCACGGCTCGGACGCAGCGGAAACGGCTGCGGTCGAAATCGCGTTCTTCTTCCCGGAAATGAACGTTTACTCGCGCTAAGCCCTGGCTGGCAGCAAGTAGGCAGGATTCAGCGCACGCGGCAAGGCAGCACATCATGACGAGCGAAACTTCCGTCAATCTTCTCGACTTCGATGCCGAGGGTCTTGTCGCGTACTGCGGCAGCCTCGGCGAGAAGCCGTTCCGCGCCAAGCAGTTGCAGCGCTGGATCCATCAGTACAACGCTGGCGATTTCGACGGCATGACCGACC
The DNA here is from genome assembly GCF_052372875.1 of Burkholderia sp. PR2. Lineage (NCBI taxonomy): Bacteria > Pseudomonadati > Pseudomonadota > Betaproteobacteria > Burkholderiales > Burkholderiaceae > Burkholderia > Burkholderia sp. PR2. The sequence continues at coordinate 1,840,842 of NZ_JBQRWH010000004.1, read as the reverse complement.
TCGCGAAGTCCCTGAGAGAAAAGCTCAAGGGCCGCGCGTCGATCGTGATGCCCGATATCGTCAGCGATCACGTTTCCACCGACGGCACGCGCAAGTGGCTGATCGACGTCGGAAACGGCAATGCGGTCGAAACCGTTTTCATCCCGGAAGAGACGCGCGGCACGTTGTGCGTGTCGTCGCAAGCCGGGTGTGCGGTCAACTGCCGCTTCTGCTCGACGGGCAAGCAGGGCTTCTCCCGCAACCTGTCGACAGCCGAAATCATCGGCCAGCTCCGGATGGCCGAATTTGCACTGCGTGCGTCGCTCGGTCGCGCGCCCGGTCCGAACGGCAAGGCCGAACGGGTCGTCACCAACGTGGTGATGATGGGCATGGGCGAGCCGCTGCTGAATTACAGCGCGGTCGTGCCCGCGATGCGGCTCATGCTCGACGACAACGCCTACGGCCTGTCGCGCCGCCGCGTCACATTGTCGACGTCCGGCGTGGTGCCGATGATGGACCGCCTCGGCGCCGAACTGCCTGTCGCGCTCGCCGTTTCGCTCCACGCACCGAACGACGCGCTGCGCGACGAACTGGTGCCGCTCAACAAGAAGCATCCGCTTCGCGAGCTGATGGCCGCGTGCCAGCGTTATCTGAAAGTTGCGCCGCGCGACTTCATTACTTTCGAATACTGCATGCTCGACGGCGTCAACGACACCGAAGCGCATGCGCGCGAACTGCTGGCCGTCACGCGCGACGTGCCCTGCAAGTTCAATCTGATCCCGTTCAATCCGTTTCCGGAGTCGGGCCTCATCCGCTCGAAGCCGGAGCAGATCAAACGTTTCGCACAGGTCCTCATCGACGCGGGTGTCGTCACGACCGTGCGCAAGACGCGCGGCGACGACATTGACGCCGCGTGCGGCCAGCTGGCCGGCGCCGTGAAGGACCGCACGCGCCTGGCGGAGCGAACGGGCGCAGCAGCAAAAATCATCGAAGTTCGGGCGGTTTGACGGGGATGCCCGAACCTTTTGGCGGTACAACACGCGAATAGCGATCGGACGCGGCGCCTCGACGCCGCGCATGATATGGACGGTTGCGGGAGCCGGCGGCGCCCGCCAGTGAAGAAGAATCGACGCGAGGACAAGGATGAGTGAGCCGCAGCCGACAAACGGCGCAGAGATGAATGCCGCGAAGCCGGCGCAGGCAGGGCTTGAAACGCTGGCGGCCGTCGGCAGCCGGCTGGCGGAGCTCCGGGAAGCGAAAGGCTGGACGGTCGACGACGTGTCGGCGCGGCTCAAGGTCGCCCCGCAGAAACTGCGTGCGCTTGAGGCAGGCGACATCAGCCATTTGCCCGGCGTGACGTTCGCGCTCGGCGTCGTGCGCAGCTACGCGAAAATGCTCGGTGTCGATCCCGAGCCGTTTGCACAGGCATTGCGCCGCGAGCGCGGCGTGCCCGAAGTCGATCTGTCGATGCCCGCGTCGTCGGGGACGGATCTGCCGCGCGGCCGCGTATCGATTCCGCTCGGCGGCTCGTCGCGCCATCATCCGTGGCTGTGGGGGACGGCGATCGTTGTCGTCGCGGTGATCGCGGTACTCATGTGGCACACTGGCGGCGATACGTCGAGCTGGCTCGCGCGCTTCAAGAGTGGCGGCGACGCCGAACATGCGTCGGCGGCGAGCGCGTCGGCGGCGTCTTCCGCCGAAGAGGCGGTCGCCGGCGGTGCGTCGACGGCAGTCGGCAACGACGTCCCGGCGCAGGTTGCAGCATCCGCCGCGGCACCGCAGGCTGTTGCGTCGGCTGCTCCGGCTGCTTCGGCTCCGGCCCCGACGGCCGTCGTGCCTGCGTCGCAACCGATCGTCGCGTCGGCAGTGGCGAGCAGCGCGGCCGTGTCGGCGCAGCCCGCGAGCGTCGTGGTGGCGGCAGGCCAGTCGATGGTCGAACTGAAGGTCAAGCAGGATTGCTGGTTCAGCGTGCGCGACAAGAACGGCAAGGAGCTGTTCTCGGCGCTTGTGCGGGCCGGCGAGACGAAGCAGGTCGCCGGCGACGGGCCGTTCAAGGTCACGATCGGCAACAAGGCAGGTCTTGATACGGTCGCGTTCGACGGAAAACCCGTCGATCCGGCGAAATATTCGGCAGCGCGGGGTAACGTGGCGCGGTTCACGCTGCCCTGACGTCAAGCGCCGTGACGCAGGCCTGTCCTGGACAGGCCGCGAGGGCACGGCGCTTTTTCAATTCATGCGCCGCCTCGCGGCGCATTCCGCGTAAATGGATCTATCGATGCAATCCGAAGCTCAATCCCCACGCAGCAGTCAGATTTGTTCAACCGAGCCGGTGTTCGGCGGGCATCAGCCGCGTCGCGTGTCGCATGCGGTGGATGTTCGTTGGGGCGGGCAGCTCGTGACGATCGGCGGCGATGCGCCGGTGCGCGTGCAGTCGATGACGAATACCGACACGGCCGACGCGATCGGCACGGCGATCCAGATCAAGGAACTCGCGAATGCGGGCTCGGAACTGGTGCGCATCACGGTCAATACGCCGGAGGCCGCGGCCGCCGTGCCGGCGATCCGCGAGCAGCTCGACCGGATGGGTGTGACCGTCCCGCTCGTCGGAGATTTCCACTACAACGGCCACCTGCTGCTGCGCGACTATCCGGGCTGCGCGGAGTCGTTGTCGAAGTACCGGATCAACCCGGGTAACGTCGGCCAGGGCGCGAAGCGCGACACGCAGTTCGCACAGATGATCGAAGCCGCGGCGAAGTACGACAAGCCGGTGCGGATCGGCGTGAACTGGGGCAGTCTCGACCAGGACCTGCTCGCGCGCATGATGGACGAGAACGGTGCGCGTGCGCAGCCGTGGGATGCGCAGAGCGTGATGTACGAAGCGCTGATCCAGTCGGCGATCGGCTCGGCCGAGCGCGCGGTCGAACTGGGTCTCGGCCGTGACCGCATCGTGCTGTCGTGCAAGGTCAGCGGCGTGCAGGACCTGATCGCCGTGTACCGCGAGCTCGGCCGCCGCTGCGGGTTCGCGCTGCACCTCGGTCTGACCGAGGCGGGCATGGGCTCGAAGGGCATCGTCGCTTCGACGGCCGCGCTCGGCGTGTTGCTGCAGGAAGGGATCGGCGACACGATCCGCATTTCGCTGACGCCGGAGCCGGGTGCGTCGCGCACGGGCGAAGTGATCGTCGGCCAGGAAATCCTGCAAACGATGGGCCTGCGCTCGTTCGCGCCGATGGTGATCGCGTGCCCGGGCTGCGGCCGCACGACGAGCACGCTGTTCCAGGAACTCGCGATGCAGATCCAGACCTATCTGCGTGAGCAGATGCCGGTCTGGCGCAAGGAATATCCGGGCGTCGAGAAGATGAACGTCGCGGTGATGGGCTGCATCGTCAACGGCCCGGGCGAGTCGAAGCACGCGAACATCGGCATCAGCCTGCCGGGTTCGGGCGAAAACCCGGCCGCGCCCGTCTTCATCGATGGCGAGAAGGTCAGGACGCTGCGCGGTGAGCGAATCGCCGAGGAATTCCAGCAGATCGTCAGCGACTACGTCGCACGCAATTACGGCCGCACCGAGGCCCTGAACTAAATTCGTCCACACACACGAACGATGACTGAACAGAAACGCAAGATCGAGAAGCTCACCGGCGTCAAGGGCATGAACGACATCCTCCCGCAGGATGCCGGCCTCTGGGAGTTCTTCGAAGCTACCGTGAAATCGCTGCTGCGCGCGTACGGCTACCAGAACATCCGCACGCCGATCGTCGAACATACGCAGCTCTTCACGCGCGGCATCGGCGAAGTCACGGACATCGTCGAGAAGGAGATGTACAGCTTCACCGACGCGCTGAACGGCGAGAACCTGACGATGCGCCCGGAGAACACCGCGGCCGTCGTGCGCGCGTCGATCGAGCACAACATGCTGTACGACGGCCCGAAGCGCCTGTGGTACATCGGCCCGATGTTTCGTCACGAGCGTCCGCAGCGCGGCCGCTATCGTCAGTTCCACCAGGTCGGCGTCGAGGCACTCGGCTTCGCTGGCCCGGACGCGGATGCCGAAATCATCATGATGTGTCAGCGCCTGTGGGACGACCTCGGCCTGACCGGTATCAAGCTCGAGATCAACTCGCTCGGCCTCGCCGAAGAGCGTGCCGCACACCGCGTCGAACTGATCAAATATCTCGAGCAGTTCGCCGATGTCCTGGACGAGGACGCAAAGCGTCGCCTGTATACGAACCCGCTGCGCGTGCTCGACACGAAGAACCCCGCGCTGCAGGAAATCGCGCAGAACGCGCCGAAGCTGATCGACTTCCTCGGTGACGAGTCGCGTGCCCATTTCGAAGGGCTGCAGCGCCTGCTGCTCGCGAACAACATCCCGTTCAAGATCAACCCGCGTCTCGTGCGCGGCCTCGACTACTACAACCTGACCGTGTTCGAGTGGGTGACCGACAAGCTCGGCGCGCAGGGCACGGTCGCGGCCGGCGGCCGCTACGATCCGCTGATCGAGCAGCTCGGCGGCAAGCCGACCGCCGCATGCGGCTGGGCGATGGGCATCGAGCGCATTCTCGAGCTGCTGAAGGAAGAGGATCTCGCGCCCGAGCAGGAAGGTGTCGACGTGTACGTGGTGCACCAGGGCGAGACGGCGCGCGAACAGGCGTTCATCGCGGCCGAGCGTCTGCGCGATACGGGCCTCGACGTGATTTTCCACTGCAGCGCTGACGGCGGCCCGGCAAGCTTCAAGTCGCAGATGAAGCGGGCCGATGCGAGCGGTGCGGCGTTCGCGGTGATCTTCGGCGAAGAAGAGGTCGCGAACGGCACGGTCGGCGTGAAAGCGTTGCGCGGTGCGGGCGAGGATGGGGAAAAGAACGTTCAGCAGACCGTACCGGTCGAAAGCTTGACCGAATTCCTAATCAATGCGATGGTTGCATCCGCCGAAGACGGCGACGACTGATCGCGCTGGCATTCGCTCGACAAGAAAAGCCTGAAAAGGAAGGAATCGCTCGCCGATGAGTTATCACGACGAACAAGAATCGATTGAAAGTCTCAAGGCGTGGTGGGCCCGCTGGGGCAACCTCACCACGTGGATCGTGCTCGCGGCGCTGGTCGTCGCGGCCGGTTTCAACGGCTGGAATTACTGGCAGCGCCGTCAGGCCGCCGAGGCTTCCGGGTTGTACGAGCAGGTGCAGAAGGCTGCCGCCGGGAATGACAAGGCGACGATGGCCCGCGCGGCGGCCGACATGGAAGACAAGTTCGGCAGCACGCCGTATGCGCAGATGAGCGCACTGTTGGCAGCGAAGACGCTGTACGCAGCCGGCGATGCCGCCGGCGCGAAGGCGCAGCTGCAATGGGCCGTCGATCACGCCAAGGACGACGAGTACAAGCAGATCGCGAAGCTGCGTCTCGCATCGCTGCTGCTCGACGAGAAGGCGTACGATGCGGGCCTCGCGCTGCTTTCCGGCACGCCGGTCGATGCATTCAAGGGTCTCGTGGCCGATCGCCGCGGCGATCTGCTTGCGGCCCAAGGCAAGACCGCCGATGCGCGCGCCGCATACAAGCTTGCGCTCGACGGTCTGTCGCAGGACGACCAGTCCGCGCGTCAGCTCGTGCAGTTCAAGCTCGACGCGCTCGGCGGCTGATCCCGGCCCTCTCAACCTCTTAACTCTGCTTCGCTAACCGATGAATTTGCTGAAACGTTACGCTGTGCCCGTAGCCTGCGCGGCGGCTGTCCTGGCATTGGCGGCCTGCTCGTCGTCGAAGGACGCGCGCCGCGTGCCGACGCCGCTCACCGAGTTCAAGCCCGTCATGGACGTGCAACAGGTCTGGAAGGCGAGCGTCGGCAAGGGCGGGCGCTACCTGTTCTCGCCGGTGGCCGTTGGCGACGCCGTCTACGCGGCGGGCGAGAACGGTTCGGTCGAGAAGATCGACGCGAAGACGGGCCAGACGCTGTGGCGCGCGAAGGTCGGCTCGGATCTGTCGGCCGGGGTCGGCAGCGACGGCAACCTGACCGCAGTCGGCGCGTTGAAGGGCGGCGTGTTCGTGCTGGGCCCCGACGGCAAGCAACTGTGGAAGACGAGCGTGCAGGGCGAGATCTTCTCGCCGCCGCTGGTCGGCAACGGTCTCGTGATCGTGCGCACGATCGACGGCCAGGTGATCGCGTTCAACGCGCAGACGGGCGAACAGAAGTGGAACTACCGCAACCGCGCGGTGCCGCTGAACCTGCGCGTGTCGTCCGGCATGACGTTTGCGGGTGATGCGGCCGTGCTGGCGGGCTTCCCCGGCGGTGGTCTTGTCGCGATCAACCTGCAGACGGGTGAGCCGTTCTGGCAGACGCCCGTGTCGTTCCCGAAAGGCGTGACCGAAGTGGAGCGTATCAACGACGTCAGCGGTCCGCCGACGCTCGTGGGTGCCGAAACGTGCGCGGTCACGTTCCAGGGCCAGCTCGGCTGCTTCGACGCGAACTCGGGCCGTCCGCTGTGGGAAAAGGCGTTCTCGAGCCGCAGCGGTCTGGCGCAGGACGATTCTGTCGTCGCCGGCGGTGACGACTGGTCGGTGGTGACGGCGTACGACGCGGCGAGCGGCAATCAGCTCTGGCGTAACGACAAGCTGAAGAGCCGCGACGTCGGCGTGCCATACTTGCTCGGCCATGCGGTCGTGATGGGCGACTACAAGGGCTTCGTGCACTTCCTGTCGCGCGAGGACGGCAGCTTCATCGCCCGGATGAAAACCGACGGCAGCGCGATTACCGCGGCGCCGGTCCTGGCCGGCAATACGCTCGTCGTGCAGACGAAGGACGGCGGCCTGTACGGGTTCCGTCCGCGCTGACGCGCACGCAACGAGCGCAATCGCGGCGCGGCGGGCTCGTCCCGCGCGAGCGATTGCGCGACATGAAGGCGGCCGGTGTCCCCGGCCGCTCGGTATTTGAAAGGCAGTTCGAAACGAAAGACGACGGCGCGCAACGCGCGCCCGGCGCGCGCATCCGGCGCGGCGCGAATTCGTGATATTTTCATTCAGCGCAGCCGCCCGCAGCAGCGGGCCTCCCGCTGCTGCGCATCACCGTAGAAAACACAGATGAAACCGGTCATTGCCCTCGTTGGGCGCCCCAATGTGGGGAAATCCACGCTGTTCAACCGGCTCACGCGCTCGCGCGATGCGCTGGTTGCCGACTTGCCCGGCCTGACGCGCGATCGCCATTACGGCGAAGGGCGCGTCGGCGAGCGGCCGTATCTGGTCGTCGATACCGGCGGCTTCGAGCCCGTCGCGAAGGACGGCATCCTGCACGAGATGGCACGCCAGACGCGGCAGGCCGTCGAGGAAGCCGACGTCGTCGTGTTCATCGTCGACGGCCGTAACGGCCTCGCGCCGCAGGACAAGTCGATCGCCGACTACCTGCGCAAGACCGGCCGGCCGATCTTCCTGGTCGTCAACAAGGCCGAGGGGATGAAGTACACGGCGGTTGCGACGGACTTCTACGAGCTCGGGCTCGGCGATCCGCGCGCGATCTCGGCCGCGCACGGCGACGGCGTGACCGACATGATCAACGAAGCGCTGGAAGTCGCATACGCGGGCCAGCCCGAGGAAGCGGACGAGGACGATCCGTCGCGCGGCATCAAGATCGCGATCGTCGGCCGGCCGAACGTCGGCAAGTCGACGCTCGTGAACGCGCTGATCGGCGAGGACCGCGTGATCGCGTTCGACATGCCGGGCACGACGCGCGATTCGATCTACGTCGACTTCGAGCGCAACGGCAAGAAATATACGCTGATCGACACCGCGGGCTTGCGACGTCGCGGCAAGGTGTTCGAGGCGATCGAGAAATTCTCGGTCGTGAAGACGCTGCAGTCGATCTCCGACGCGAACGTCGTCATTCTTCTGCTGGATGCGCAGCAGGACATTTCCGACCAGGACGCGCACATCGCCGGCTTCGTCGTCGAACAGGGCCGCGCGCTCGTGATCGGCGTCAACAAGTGGGACGGCCTCGACGACCATGCACGCGATCGTGCGAAAGCGGATTTGACCCGCAAGCTGAAATTCCTCGACTTCGCGAAATCGCACTACATTTCGGCCGCGAAGAAGACGGGCATCGGCGCGCTGATGCGCTCGGTCGACGACGCGTACGCGGCGGCGATGGCGAAACTGCCGACGCCGAAGCTCACGCGCGCGCTGATCGAGGCGGTCGAGTTCCAGCAGCCGCGTCGTCGCGGTCCGGTGCGTCCGAAGCTGCGCTACGCGCACCAGGGCGGCCAGAATCCGCCGCTGATCGTTATCCACGGCAACGCGCTCGATGCGGTCACGGAAACCTACAAGCGTTACCTCGAAAACCGATTCCGCGAAACTTTCTCACTGACCGGGACTCCATTGCGCATAGAGTTCCGTTCGTCGAACAACCCGTACGCGGACAAGGGCTGAAGCAGGTCCTGCAAGGGGTAGGCCGCATGGCCTACGCCCGGGCGGGGCATGCAAAATCGGCTATAGTGTAGCGATTGGCGCCGGATCTCTTTTTCTTCGTCGCCAATCCAGATCAACCTGCAAAAAAAGATGGAGTACGCCATGAGCAACAAAGGGCAATTGTTACAAGACCCGTTTTTGAACGCACTGCGCAAAGAGCACGTTCCCGTTTCGATCTATCTCGTCAACGGCATCAAGCTGCAAGGGAACATTGAATCGTTCGACCAGTACGTCGTGTTGCTCCGTAATACGGTGACCCAGATGGTCTACAAGCACGCCATCTCGACGGTCGTGCCGGCGCGCCCGGTGAATTTCCACCCGGACGCGGAAGCCTCGTCCTAACCCATCGCAGCGGCCGGCGTCCGGTCGCCGCGAGCGACCGATGCCAGCCGCCTTATCTTGACACCCGATAATTTGATCAACGCAGCGCTCGTCGGCATCGACTTCGGCAAGACCGATTTCGAAGCCAGTCTCGAAGAACTCAGTCTTCTCGCCTCCAGTGCGGGGGCCCGTCCCGCCGTCACCCTCACGGGTCGTCGCGCCAGTCCCGATGCCAAGATGTTCATCGGCAGCGGCAAAGCCGAAGAATTGCGGCTTGCCTGCGAAGCGCACAACGTCGAAATCGTCATCTTCAACCACGCACTGGCACCGGCCCAGCAACGCAATCTGGAGCAGGCGCTTAACAGGCGGGTGGTCGATCGCACGAGCCTCATTCTCGATATCTTCGCGCAGCGTGCCCGCAGCCACGAAGGCAAGCTGCAGGTCGAGCTCGCGCAGTTGCAATACCTGTCGACCCGCCTGATTCGCGCGTGGACTCACCTGGAGCGGCAAAAGGGCGGTATCGGCCTGCGCGGCCCCGGTGAAACCCAGCTCGAAACCGACCGCCGGCTGATCGGCGAGCGCATCAAGATGCTGAAGTCGCGGCTCGACCGGTTGCGCCGGCAGCACAGCACGCAGCGTCGCCAGCGCGCGCGCAGCGGCACGATGTCGGTGTCGCTCGTCGGCTATACGAACGCGGGCAAGTCGACGCTGTTCAATGCGCTGACGAAAGCGCAGGCCTATGCGGCCGACCAGCTGTTCGCCACGCTCGATACGACGTCGCGGCGCGTGTACCTCGGCGACGAGGCAGGTCAGATCGTCGTGTCCGATACGGTGGGGTTCATTCGCGAACTGCCTCACCAGCTGGTTGCCGCATTTCGCGCGACCCTTGAGGAAACGATCCACGCGGATCTGCTGCTGCACGTCGTCGACGCGTCGAGCGCGGTGCGGCTCGAACAGATCGAGCAGGTGAACGGCGTGCTGCACGAGATCGGTGCGGACACGATCCGGCAGGTGCTGGTGTTCAACAAGATCGACGCCGTGCCCGAGCTGGCGGCCCGCGGCGACGCGGTCGAGCGGGACGAGTATGGTAATATTTCGCGCGTCTTTTTGAGCGCACGCACCGGTCAGGGTCTTGATGCGTTGCGTGCCGCCATCGCCGAGATCGCCTCCGCGGAACACCTTTCCGGCGCGACGTTACCCAACGGCGCGCTCGACGGCGCACCCGCTGAACCGCACGAAGACCACACGATTTCCGAACACGGGCGCTAACCGGTCCCGGCCGGTTCGCTGGCGTCTAATCTGGTGAACAAACTCTGGTGAACGAATACAACGAGCGGAGTACCTGGCGGCGGATGCGCGCCTTGCTGTCAATCAACGATCCCCGCTGGGGACGCGGCGAAGGCAAGGGCAACGACGGATCCCGTCCGCGTGCGAACGAATCGAAGCGTCCGCCCGGTGGCGACGGTGACGGTCCGCCCGATCTCGACGAGATGTGGCGCAACTTCAACCGGCGTCTGAGCGGCCTGTTCGGTGGCAAGGGCGGCAACGGCTTCCGGCCCGACAATGGCCGGGCCGCGCGTGTCGGCGTCGGCATCGTGATCGGCGTGCTGGTCGCGGTCTACGCAGGCAGCGGGCTGTTCGTCGTGCAGGAGGGCCAGACGGGCGTCGTGCTGCAGTTCGGCAAGCTGTCCGGCACGGTTGGCCAGGGCGTGCACTGGCGCGCACCGTATCCGTTCGCGTCGCACGAGATCGTCGACACATCGCAGGTCCGTTCGATCGAGATCGGCCGCAACAACGTCGTGCGTCTCGCGAACGTGAAGGAAGCGGCGATGCTGACGCGCGACGCCGACATCGTCGACGTGCGTTTCATCGTCCAGTACCGCATTCGTTCGGCAACCGACTACCTGTTCCGCAGCGTCGACCCGGAGCGCAGTGTGTCGCAGGCCGCCCAGGCCGCGGTGCGTGCGATCGTCGGCACGCGCAGCGCGGCCGACATGCTGAACCAGGATCGCGACGCGCTGCGCGAGCAATTGTCCGCCGCGATCCAGCGCGATCTCGATCGCTACCAGTCGGGCCTCGAGATCACGGCCGTCACGATGCAGAACGTCGCAGCACCCGAGCAGACACAGGCCGCATACGCCGAAGTCGCGAAGGCGCGCGAAGATCGCGAGGCCGCGAAGCGTGCGGCGCAGGCCTATGCGAACGACCTGCTGCCGAAGGCGCAGGGCGATGCCGCGAAACTCGCCGATGAAGCGAAGGCGTATGCCGATCGCGTGGTCACGCAAGCAGAAGGCGACGCCGACCGGTTCAAGCAGGTCTATGCACAGTATTCGAAAGCGCCCGCGGTGATCCGTGAGCGGATGTACCTCGAGACGATGCAGGAAATCTATTCGAACGCGACGAAAGTGTTCGTCGGCAACAAGGGTGGCAACAGCGTCGTGTATCTGCCGCTCGACAAGCTCGTCGAGCAGGGGCGACAAAACGTCGCGAATGCCACGAATGCCGCGACGCCGGCCGGTGCATCCGAGCCCGCCGCGGCGTCGGCCCCGGCTGCCGCTGCATCGAGTGCACCCGCGAGCGCGGCTTCGTCCGCGGCGGCGCCCGCACCGGGCAGCGACGTGCTGCGGTCGCGCGAAGCGTTCCGCAGCCGCTCGCGTGAAGACGATACGAAGTAACGGAGAGCGCAGAACATGAACCGAATCATTGCGCTCGTCGTCGCAATCGTGATCGCCGCCTTCGCGGCGTCGTCGACCGTCCTGACCGTCGACCCGCGCCACACTGCCGTGTTGTCGGGCCGCGACGGCGCGCAACCCGAACTCGCGGGCCCCGGCATCCATTTCAAGTTGCCGCCGCCGTTGCAGACGGCGACGCTGATCGACACGCGCCTGCAATCGCTCGAGTCGTCGGATCCGTTGCAACTGGCGACCGAAGACAAGCACGATCTGCTTGTCGCGTATGCGGTCAAGTACCGGATCAGCGATCCGATGAAGTATTTCACGGCCACGGGCGGCGACCCGGCGGCTGCCACCGAGCATCTGGCCGGCGCGCTGAAGAGCGCACTCGGCGACGCGTTCGGCAAGCGCGCGCTCGACGACGCGCTCGGCGGCCAGCGCGACATTGCCAATGCGGTGCGCGAGGCGGTTCGCGCGAAGGCATCCGGCTTGGGCGTCGACGTGGTCGACGTGCAGTTGACGCGTGTCGACTTGCCGGCTGCGCAGACGGATGCCGTCTATCAGCGGATGATTGCCGCGCTGCGCGACCAGGCCGCACAGGTGCGTGCGGATAGCGCCGCCGATGTCGAGCAGATCAAGGCCGACGCGGAACGCGAACAGCAGGCGGTGCTCGCGAATGCGTACAAGTCCGCGCAGATGGTCAAGGGCGAGGGCGACGCGAAGGCCGCGTCGATCGCCGCCGAAGCGTTTGGCCGTGATCCGCAGTTCTATCAGTTTTATGCGAGCCTGCAGGCTTACCGGAATACCTTCAAGCGCAACGACATCATCGTCGTCGACCCCGACAGCGAGTTTTTCCGCTTCATGCGCAGCTCGACGGGCGGTGCCGCACCGGCGGCACCCGCTCCCCGCAAACACTGACCTTGGGGCGCCGCATCGAGCGGCGCCGTCGCTCGCATGGATCTGGCTGGCTCGTTGTTGCTCGCGGTAGCACTGATGCTGATTATCGAGGGGGCGTTCCCCTTCGTGTTTCCCGTCGCCTGGCGCGACACGTTTCGTAGAATAGCGGAGCGGCCGCCGCATCATATCCGGATCGGCGGGCTCATCGTGATGGCGCTCGGGCTCGTCCTGTTGCTGCTCGCCACCTGATCCGGACGGCGCACCCGCCGTTCGTTCCGCCCGATTTCCGATTTCCGATTCATCTCGCGGCGCGCGTGTCGCGCCCTGTTTCCTGTCGTAGGACCGTACCGATGTCGACCTGGTTACTTCCCGAGAATATCGCCGACGTACTGCCGTCGGAAGCGCGCAAGATCGAGGAGCTGCGCCGCAGGCTGCTCGATCGCTTCCGTTCGTACGGCTACGAAATGGTGATGCCGCCGCTGCTCGAATATCTCGAGTCGCTGCTGACGAGCGGCGGCGCCGACCTGCGCCTGCGCACCTTCAAGCTGGTCGATCAGCTGTCGGGCCGCACGCTCGGCCTGCGCGCGGACATCACGCCGCAGGTCGCGCGCATCGACGCGCACCTGCTGAACCGCCAGGGCGTGACGCGCCTCTGCTATGCGGGTCACGTGATGCATACGCGTCCGCGCGGCCTGCATGCGACGCGTGAACAGATCCAGATCGGCGCCGAAATCTACGGTCATGCCGGGCTGGAAGCCGATCTGGAGATCCAGCAACTGATGCTCGACGCGCTGCACCTCGCGGGGCTGTCGCGGATCCGTCTGGATCTGTGTCACGCGGGCGTGCTCGCGGCGCTGCTCGCACGCGACGCGCAGGCCGCCGAGCGCGGCGAGGCGCTGCACGACGCGCTGTCGGGCAAGGACGTGCCGCTGTTGAACGAACTCACCGACGATCTCGGCGCCGATACGCGCGCGGCGCTGCGGGCGCTGCCGCACCTGTATGGCGACGCGAGCGTGCTCGACGAGGCACGTGCACGCCTGCCGGTGCTGCCCGAGATCACGCGCGCACTCGACGATCTCGCGCAGCTCGCGGCGCAGGCGAAGGGCGTCGAGGTGGCGATCGATCTCGCCGACCTGCGTGGCTACGCGTACCACAGCGGCGCGATGTTTACGGCGTACATCGATGGCGTGCCGAACGCGATCGCGCGCGGCGGCCGTTACGACCACGTGGGCCAGGCCTACGGTCGCGCCCGCCCGGCGACGGGCTTCTCGCTCGACCTGCGCGAGCTCGCGCGGATTTCGCCGATCGAGGCGCGCGGCACTGCAATTCTCGCGCCGTGGGCACAGGACGACGCGCTGAGCGCGGCCGTTGCGGCGCTGCGCGATGCGGGCGAGGTCGTGATCCAGGCGTTGCCGGGGCACGACCACGTGCTCGACGAGTTCGCGTGCGACCGTTCGCTCGTCGAGCGTAACGGCGCATGGGTGGTCGAACCCCGTTAAACAGGCGTTCGCGGGCCGTCGTTCGGCGTGCATATCGTTGAAGCGAAACGGAAAAATTCGGAATCGCCCGCGAACATAGGTAGAATACGTTTTTAACCAGCTAACGAATCAACATGTCTGCCAGCGCAGTGAACGTGACTCCCGGGCGCAATGTCGTCGTCGTGGGAACGCAATGGGGTGATGAAGGCAAGGGCAAGATCGTCGACTGGCTGACGGACCACGCTCAGGGCGTCGTGCGTTTCCAGGGCGGTCACAACGCCGGCCACACCCTCATCATCGGCGGCAAGAAAACCATCTTGCGCCTCATTCCGTCGGGCATCATGCGTGAAGGCGTCGCCTGCTACATCGGCAATGGCGTTGTCCTGTCCCCCGAGGCACTGTTCAAGGAAATCGGCGAGCTGGAAGAGGCCGGCGTGAACGTGCGCGATCGCCTGTTCATCTCCGAAGCCACGACGCTGATCCTGCCGTACCACATTGCGATCGACCAGGCGCGCGAGGCGCGTAAGGGTGCGGGCAAGATCGGTACGACCGGCCGCGGCATCGGCCCCGCGTACGAAGACAAGGTCGGCCGCCGCGCGCTGCGCGTGCAGGACCTGTTCGACGCGAAGACCTTCGCCGACCGCCTGCGCGAAAACCTCGATTTCCACAACTTCGTGCTGACCCAGTACCTGGGTGGCGCGGCCGTCGATTTCCAGGCCACGCTCGACACGATGCTCGGCTACGCCGATCGCCTGAAGCCGATGGTGGCCGACGTGTCGCGCCGCCTGTACGACGCGAACAACGCCGGTCAGAACCTGTTGTTCGAAGGCGCGCAAGGCACGCTGCTCGACATCGACCACGGCACCTATCCGTTCGTCACGTCGAGCAACTGCGTCGCGGGTGCGGCATCGGCCGGCGCCGGCGTCGGTCCGCAGAAGCTGAACTACATCCTCGGCATCACGAAGGCGTACTGCACGCGCGTCGGCTCGGGCCCGTTCCCGAGCGAGCTGTACGACGCGGACAACCCGCAGCGCCAGGACCAGGTCGGCGTTACGCTGGCGAACGTCGGCAAGGAATTCGGCTCGGTCACCGGCCGTCCGCGCCGCACCGGCTGGCTCGACGCGGCGGCGCTGCGCCGCTCGATCCAGATCAACGGCGTGTCGGGTCTGTGCATGACGAAGCTCGACGTGCTCGACGGCCTCGATGAAGTCAAGCTGTGCGTCGGCTACAAGATCGACGGCAAGGACGTGGACATCCTGCCGCGCGGTGCGGCCGACGTCGCGCGTTGCGAGCCCGTGTACGAAACGTTTGCCGGCTGGAAGGAAAGCACCGTCGGCATCAAGGCGTGGGACGCGCTGCCGGCGAATGCTCAGGCATACCTGGCCCGTGTCCAGGAAGTGGCCGGCGTGCCGGTCGACATGGTTTCGACGGGGCCGGATCGCGACGAGACGATCCTGCTTCGCCACCCGTTCAAGGTGTAATTCTCAGCATGACGCAGCAAATCACGATGACGGCGGCAGACTTGATGACCGATCCGCGCAACGACGACAAGAACCTGTGGGTGGGCTGGGACGAATACCATCGTCTGATCGAGCTGCTTGCGCTCCAGGTGCATGCATCGGGCTGGAAGTTCGATCAGATCCTGTGCCTCGCGCGCGGCGGTCTGCGCGTCGGCGACCAACTGTCGCGCATCTATGACGTCCCGCTCGCGATCCTCGCGACGAGTTCGTACCGCGAAGCGGCCGGCACCGAGCAAGGCGAGCTCGACATCGCGCAGTACATCACGATGACGCGTGGCAACCTCGAGGGCAACGTGCTGCTGGTCGACGATCTCGTCGATTCGGGCGTCACGCTCGCGCGCGTGCAGGAGCACCTGAAGGAGCGCTATCCGGCGGTCAAGGCCGTGCGCTCGGCGGTGCTCTGGTACAAGGGTTGCTCGAAGATCAAGCCTGACTATCACACGCAGTATCTGCCGACGAATCCGTGGATTCATCAGCCGTTCGAAGAGTGGGACACGGTTCGTCCGCATAATCTCGAGGCGTGGATCAAGCGCGGTCGTGCGCAGCGCGACGGCTCGGGCGCGTAAGTGTCCGGCTGATCGAAGGAAAGCCTTGTACGGCGCCGCTTGCGGCGCCGTTTTTCATTGCGGCGCCGGGCCTGGTGGGTACCACAATCGGTCTTGACGGTAGGCAGACGTCGCGGCCCCGGCTATGATGGCAGCCCTGCCACAGCTCGCGCAGGATTGCATGCGCAGCGTGGATCACGTGGCTTCAGGGCAACAGGGCAGGACGGTTTTTCAGGGGGGCGCGAGTAGAATAGCGCTCGTTTTGTCCGAACCGGACCCGATTATTAAGCTTCATATGAACGACACGATCCAGGCGACCGACGCAGCCCATGCGCATTCGACGCACCAACACTCGATGCGGGCGCTTGCGATAGCGGCCATCGGCGTCGTGTTCGGCGACATCGGCACGAGCCCGCTGTATTCGCTGAAGGAGGCGTTCAGCCCCGCACACGGCATTCCGCTCACCGAAGGCTCGATTCTCGGGGTGATCTCGCTGCTGTTCTGGGCGATCATCCTGGTGGTCGGCATCAAGTATCTACTGTTCGTGATGCGGGCCGACAACAACGGCGAGGGCGGCGTGCTCGCGCTGATGGCGCTGTCGCTGCGGCCGCTCGACTCGAAAACCCGCGTCGCGGGCGCGCTGATGGCGCTCGGTATCTTCGGCGCGTGCATGTTCTACGGCGATGCGGTGATCACGCCGGCGATTTCCGTGATGTCGGCCGTCGAAGGTCTGGAGATCGCGACGCCGCACCTGTCCCATCTCGTGATGCCGATCACGATCGTGATCCTGATCGCGCTGTTCTGGATCCAGCGTCACGGTACCGCGATGGTCGGCAAGCTGTTCGGGCCGATCATGGTGCTGTGGTTCATCGCGATCGCGGCGCTCGGTGTGTATCACATCGCGCGCGTGCCGGGCATCATCGCGGCGATCAACCCGTATTACGCGGCGTCGTTCATGTCGGAGCATGTGCTGCAGGCTTATGTCGTGCTCGGTTCGGTCGTGCTGGTGCTGACCGGTGCGGAAGCGCTCTACGCGGACATGGGCCACTTCGGCGCGAAGCCGATTCGCCTCGCCGCATACGGGCTCGTGATGCCGTCGCTCGTGCTGAACTACTTCGGCCAGGGCGCGCTGCTGATCCAGAACCCGAAGGCGATCGAGAACCCGTTCTTCCTGCTGGCGCCGGAGTGGGCGCTGCTGCCGCTCGTCGTGCTGTCGACGGTTGCGACCGTGATCGCTTCGCAGGCCGTGATCTCGGGCGCGTATTCGTTGACGTCGCAGGCGATCCAGCTCGGCTACGTGCCGCGCATGAAGGTGCTGCATACGTCCGAGCTGGCGATCGGCCAGATCTACGTGCCGGTCGTGAACTGGCTGCTGCTGTTCGTGATCCTCTGCATCGTGATCGGCTTCAAGAGCTCCGACAACCTCGCCGCCGCGTACGGTATCGCGGTGACGGCGACGATGGTGATCACGACCGTGCTCGCGGCTGTCGTGATGGTGAAGGTATGGAACTGGAACCGGCTGCTCGTCGGCGCGATCATCGCGGTGTTCCTCGCGGTCGACCTCGGCTTTTTTGGCGCGAACCTGCTCAAGGTCGCGCAGGGCGGCTGGCTGCCGCTCGGCATCGGCGCGCTGCTGTTCTTCCTGCTGATGACCTGGTACAAGGGCCGCCACATCGTCAAGGAGCGTACGGCTGCCGACGGTATCCCGCTCGAGCCGTTCCTGCAGGGGCTGCTCGCGCATCCGCCGCACCGTGTGTCGGGTACGGCGATCTACCTGACCGGTAACGACAAGCTCGTGCCCGTCAGCCTGTTGCACAACCTGAAGCACAACAAGGTGCTGCACGAGCGGACCATTTTCCTGACGTTCGTCACGCGCGACATCCCGTACGTGCGCGACGACAAGCGCCTGAGTTCACGTGACGCGGGCGGCGGTCTGTACATCGTCAAGGCCGAATACGGTTTCAACGAGACGCCGGACGTGAAGGCCGTGCTCGAGGAATTCGGCCGCACGCACGACATGACGTTCGAACTGATGGACACGTCGTTCTTCCTCGCGCGCGAAACGGTCGTGCCGACGCATCTGCCCGGCATGTCGATCTGGCGCGAACGCGTGTTCGCATGGATGCATCAGAACGCGGCGAAGCCGACCGACTTCTTCTCGATCCCGGCGAACCGCGTCGTCGAGCTCGGCACCAAGATCGAAATCTGATCGGTGCACGGGCCGCATAGGCGGCCCACGCCGATCCGGCAACGCTTCTTGCCGAAGCCATGAAAAAGCCCGCCTTCCGGCGGGCTTTTTTTGGTGCGTCGACAGCCTTCGCGTGTTCAGCGTTTCAGCTTCGCGAACGCCGCAGCCATCGCGCCGGCCGGTTCAGGCTCGCGCGAACGCTGCGGGCGCGCCGCGCCGCGGCCGGCATTGCCGCGATCCTGGCCGCCGCGCGGCGCCATGCCGGGCGGGGCCGCTTCGTCGTCGAGGCGCATCGTCAGCGAAATGCGCTGACGCTTTACGTCGACGTCGAGCACCTTGACCTTGACGACCTGGCCGGCCTTCACGACTTCGTGCGGATCCTTGATGAACTTCGTCGACATCGCGGACACGTGGACGAGGCCGTCCTGGTGCACGCCGACATCCACGAATGCGCCGAACGCCGCGACGTTCGTCACGACACCTTCAAGCAGCATGCCCGGCATCAGGTCAGACACCTTTTCGACGCCGTCGCGGAACGTTGCGGTCTTGAATTCGGGGCGCGGGTCACGACCCGGTTTTTCGAGTTCGGACAGGATGTCGCGCACGGTCGGCAGGCCGAAACGTTCGTCAACGAATTCGGTCGGCGACAGGCCGGACAGCGCATCACGGCTGCCGAGCACGTCGTCGATCCGCTTGTTGATCTTCGCGAGGATCCGTTCGACGACCGGATAAGCCTCCGGGTGGACCGACGAGCGGTCGAGCGGATTCTCGCCGCCGTTGATGCGCAGGAAGCCGGCTGCCTGTTCGAAGGTCTTGTCGCCGAGGCGCGGCACCTTGCGCAGGTGATCGCGCGAGGGGAACGGCCCGTTCGCATCGCGGTAGTCGACGATGTTGCGCGCGAGCGTGGCGTTCAGGCCCGAGACGCGTGCGAGCAGCGCGACCGACGCGGTGTTCGCGTCGACGCCGACCGCGTTCACGCAATCCTCGACCACCGCGTCGAGCGAGCGGGCGAGTTCGCGCTGGTTCACATCGTGCTGGTACTGGCCGACGCCGATCGCCTTCGGCTCGATCTTCACGAGCTCGGCGAGCGGGTCCTGCAGGCGGCGGGCGATCGACACGGCGCCGCGCAGCGACACGTCGAGTTCCGGGAATTCCTTTGCGGCCAGTTCGGACGCCGAGTAGACCGACGCGCCGGCTTCCGACACGACGATCTTCTGCAGCCGCAGTTCGGGGTGCTTCGCGATCAGCTCGCTCGCGAGCTTGTCGGTTTCACGGGACGCGGTGCCGTTGCCGATGCTGATCAGCTCGGCCTGCGTCTGCGCGGCGATGCGCGCGAGCTTCGCGAGCGAGCCGTCCCAGTCGCGCCGCGGCTCGTGCGGGTAGATCGTATCGGTCGCGAGCAGCTTGCCGGTGCGGTCGACCACGGCGACCTTCACGCCCGTGCGCAGGCCGGGGTCGAGACCGATCACGGCCTTCGGGCCGGCCGGCGCAGCCAGCAGCAGGTCCTTCAGGTTGCGGGCGAACACGCGGATCGCTTCGGCTTCCGCCGTTTCGCGCAGTTGCGTGAGCAGTTCGTTCTCGATGTGCGGCTGCACCTTCACGCGCCAGCACCAGCGGCACACGTCGGACAGCCACTTGTCCGCCGGGCGGCTCTGGTTCGCGATCCCGAAATGGCGCGCGATCATCGCTTCGCCGGGATGCGGGATCTGCGCGTCGAGTTCCTCGCCGAGCCCGAGCTTGACGGTCAGCACGCCGGCATTGCGGCCGCGGAACAGTGCCAGCGCGCGATGCGACGGCACGGTGCGGATCGTTTCCGCGTAGTCGTAGTAGTCGCGGAACTTCTCGCCTTCCTCGTTTTCCTTGCCTTCGACGACCGCGGAGGACACGACGCCCTGGCTGTGCAGGTAGTCGCGCAGCTTGCCGAGCAGTTCGGCTGTTTCGCCGAATTGCTCGGACAGGATGTCGCGGGCGCCGTCGAGCGCGGCCTTCACGTCGGCGACGCCCTTGTCGGCATCGACGTACGCGGCTGCTTCCGTCTGCGGGTCGAGCAGCGGATTCGCGAGCAGCGCCTGCGCGAGCGGCTCGAGGCCGGCTTCGCGCGCGATCTGCGCGCGCGTGCGGCGCTTCGGCTTGTACGGCAGATAAAGGTCTTCGAGCACCTGCTTGCTGTCGGCCGCGTCGATCGCGGCGCGCAGTTCGTCGGTCAGCTTGCCCTGTTCGTCGATGCTCGACAGGATCGCCGCGCGGCGATCCTCGAGCTCGCGCAGATACAGGAGGCGTTCCTCGAGCTGGCGCAGCTGCGTGTCGTCCAGGTTGCCGGTCACTTCCTTGCGGTACCGGGCAATGAACGGAACGGTCGAGCCTTCGTCGAGGAGTTGCACTGCCGCCGCGACCTGGCGCGGCTGGACGGACAGTTCGGTGGCGATGCGCTGTACGATCTTGAGTGCTACGGTATCCGTCATGTCGTGGATGATCTGCCTGCTGAAATCGCGGCGCGGGCCGGCAGGCCGCGCGCCGCGGGCTGCAAGACGGGCCCGCCGGACCAGATGCCGCGGGTGAGTGAAGCGGGGCATTTTGCCATAAATGGCGGAGCGTCCAGCCGGGGGTGATAGAATTTGACACATGTCCCGCAGCTTTCCTACGACGTTGCCAACTTCCCGCATTTCTCTCGTCGCGCTCGGCGCAGCGCTCGCCGCGGCTTTGTCCGCCGGGTCTACCGTCGCGTACGCACAGGCATCGGGCGCCACCGCGCCGGACGCCGCAGTGGCCGCGCCCGTCGCCCCCTCCACCACGCAGGATTTTGACGCCCGTCAAAAAGTGCTCAATCAACGTTCCGCGGAAAACGATTATCGTTATGCCGTGGCGGAGCACGATTGTTACAGCAAGTTCTTCGTCAATCACTGTCTCGGCAATGCGCGCGACCGGATGCGTGAGGAGCGGGCGAGCATCCGTCAGGAGCAGCTCGCGCTCGACGACGAACAGCGCGCGGTGCGGGCGCAGCAGCGCGACCAGCAGCAGGCGTTGAAGCAGGCGCAGAATGCGGCGGAAGCGCCGCAGCGCGCGGCGAACGATGCGGCGAACGCGGCTGCGTTCCGCGACAAGCAGGAGCAGAATGCGCTGAAGCAGGCGCAGCGCGGCGCCGAAGGCCCGCAGCGCGCCGCGAACAAGCAGGCATACGACCAGAAGCAGGCAGACTTCCAGCGCAAGCTCGACCAGGCGCGCCAGCAGGGCGCGCAGAAGGCGCAGGAGCGGGCGGACAACGCCGCGCGCTACGAGCAGAAGCAGAAGGAAGCCGCCCAGCACAAGGCCGATGTCGAGCGGCGTCAGCAGGAAGCGGCCGACAAGGCCAAGCAGCAACAGCAGGGGCAGTAACGTGTTGGATTGATCCGGAGTCAGTCTCGTGCGTGCCGGCACGCCAGTCGGCGCGCTGCTTCGATGAGGAGGCGCATATGCAAAACCGTCCCACGGAACAGCAGCAGGAATTGCACAACCGTTTGGCTGCATTGCAGGAGCAGCACCAGCAGCTCGCTCGGGAGATCGAGCTGAAGGAAGGACACTCCGACATCGATGACATCACGCTGCACCGGCTGAAGAAGGAAAAGCTGGCGGCCAAGGACAAAATCATTTTGCTGCAATCGCAGCTGGAACCGGATAAGCGCGCCTGAGCGCGGCCTGGCAAGCGCCGGCGCCGCTCGGGCGCTGGACACAGGAACGCTTGCCTTGAATTCACCGATTGATGCCAAACCCGATTCCCGGCGTGACGCGTCGTCCGCCGGGCGCGTTCGTGCGCCCGAAGGCACCTTCGAGCTGAGCCGCAAACGCGTCGACGAACTCGACACGATCTTCGGCGACGGCGGATTGCTCGCGCGCGCGCTCGACGGCTATCACCCGCGTCAGTCGCAGATCGAGATGGCGCGCGCGGTCGCGTCCGCGATGGAGGCGTCCGCGCGCCGGATGCCCGAGCCGGAGATCTTCGAGACCCGCAAGCGGCCGGCGCGCCGCCTCGGCGAAGGCGACAAGGCGGCCGAATCCGCCGCGGAGGGTGTTGCGCCCGAAGCCGACGGCGACGCTGGCGACAATACGCTGATCGTCGAGGCCGGCACCGGCACCGGCAAGACCTATGCGTACCTGGTGCCCGCGATGCTGTGGGGCGGCAAGGTGATCGTATCGACCGGCACGAAGCACCTGCAGGACCAGCTGTTCCAGCGCGACATCCCGACCGTGCGCAACGCACTCGCGGTGCCGGTGACGGTCGCGATGCTCAAGGGCCGCTCGAACTACCTGTGCCATTACTACCTGCAGCGCACGGCCGACAACGGTCGCTTGCCGTCGCGCCAGGATACCGCGTACCTGCAGGAAATCGTCCGGTTCGCCAAGGTCACGAAGAGCGGCGACAAGGCCGAACTCGCGAGCGTGCCGGAGACGGCACCGGTGTGGTCGATGGTCACGTCGACGCGCGACAACTGCCTCGGCCAGGAGTGCCCGCATTACAAGGAATGCTTCGTGATGCAGGCGCGCCGCGAGGCCCAGCAGGCGGACATCGTCGTCGTCAACCATCACCTGTTCTTCGCGGACATCATGCTGCGCGACACCGGGATGGCCGAGCTGCTGCCGAACGCGAACACGGTGATCTTTGACGAAGCGCACCAGTTGCCGGAGACGGCCACGCTGTTCTTCGGCGAGACGCTGTCGACCACGCAGATCCTCGAACTTGCGCGCGACACGGTCGCGGAAGGCCTGAGCCATGCGCGCGATGCGGTCGAGTGGGTGAAGCTCGGCGGCGATCTCGAACGTGCGGCGCGCGACCTGCGTCTCGCGTTCGCGAACGACCAGATCGTGCGCATGTCGCTCGCGCAACTGGGCGACGATCACCCGATGTTCGCCGCGCTCGACGCGCTCGAAGTGGCGCTCGATGCGCTTGCCTCGGCGCTCGCGAGCCAGGCCGAGCGGGCGGAGTCGCTCGGCGCGTGCCTGCGGCGCGCACGCGAGCTGCAGGACCTGCTCGCGGGCTGGGTTGCGCCCGGCGCGGCGGAAGCGGCCGCGAAGGCCGATGCCGCGGCAGCCGGCGACAAGGCGGCCACCGACGACCCGAACGAGAAGGTGCGCTGGGTCGAAGTGTTCGCACATACCGTCCAGCTGCACGAGACGCCGCTGTCGGTCGCGCCGATTTTCGCGAAGCAGCGCGCCGGCGTGCCCCGCGCGTGGGTGTTCACGTCGGCGACGCTGTCGGTGCGCGGCGACTTCACGCACTACGCGGCCCAGATGGGCCTCAGCTCGCGGCGCTCGATGACCCTCGCAAGCCCGTTCGACTATCAGACGCAGGGCCTGCTGTATGTGCCGCGCAACCTGCCGCAGCCGTCGTCGCCGGCGTTTACCGATGCCGTGTTCGATGCGGCGTTGCCGGCGATCGAGGCGTCGGGCGGCGGCGTCTTCATGCTGTGCACGACGCTGCGCGCAGTCGACCGGATCGCGTCGAAGCTGCGCGATGTGATCGAGTCGCGCGGCTGGAACACGCCGCTGCTGGTGCAAGGCGATGCCAGCCGTACCGAACTGCTCGATCGTTTCCGTTCGTACGGCAATGCGATCCTCGTCGGCAGCCAGAGCTTCTGGGAAGGCGTCGACGTGCGCGGCGACGCGCTGTCGCTCGTTGTGATCGACAAGCTGCCGTTCGCGCCGCCTGACGATCCGGTGCTGGCCGCGCGGCTCGACGCGCTGACCAAGAAGGGCTTGAGCCCGTTCGCGGTTCACCAGCTGCCTCAGGCCGTGATCACGCTGAAGCAGGGCGCAGGCCGGCTGATTCGCGCGGAGACGGATCGCGGCGTGCTGATGATCTGCGACACGCGGCTCGTCGACAAGCCTTACGGTCGACGGATCTGGCAGAGCCTGCCGCCGTTCAAGCGCACCCGCGAGATCGCGGTCGTGCAGGACTTCTTCGACGAACATCGCGCGGCAAAGCGCGCGTGATCGCGCTGTTGCCTGCTGCGGGCGGCACCAACAAAAAACCCGGCTCGATGGCCGGGTTTTTTGTTGGTGCTCGGGCGTCGCTCAGAACTGCCACCACGACTTCTTCGTGCCGGGGCGCGAATGGCCGGTGATGTACGGGCTGTCCGGGAAGGTCCCCGCGAGCACGCGCTTCGTGTCTTCCGCGAGTTCCGGCTGGTTCAGCTTGCCGTACGACAGGATCATGATGTGCAGCGCGTCCTCGATCGCCGGCGCGCCCTTGTAGTCCTTGATCGCGAGCTGCGCGCGGTTGATCGCCGCGA
This sequence comes from Burkholderia sp. PR2, assembly GCF_052372875.1. Classification (NCBI taxonomy): domain Bacteria; kingdom Pseudomonadati; phylum Pseudomonadota; class Betaproteobacteria; order Burkholderiales; family Burkholderiaceae; genus Burkholderia; species Burkholderia sp. PR2. The sequence goes on along the minus strand of NZ_JBQRWH010000004.1, from coordinate 1,816,543 downwards.
CATACGCGCCACGCCGATAGTAGTAGTCGGCCGCGTGCACCTCGTGCGAGGCGAGCGCGTTGACGATGTAGCGCATCCGGGCGGCGGCGTCGGGTGCGTACTTGCTCTTCGGGTAGCGGTCGACGACGACCTTGAACGCGTCGTACGATTCGCGCAGTGCCTGCGGATCGCGCTCGCTCATGTCCTGGCCGGAGAAGCGGCCGAACAGGCCGAGATCGTCGTTGAAGTGGATCATCCCCTTCAGGTAGTACGCGTACGGGATATCCGGGTGATCCGGATGCAGCTGGATGAAGCGGTCGACGGCCTGGTCGGCGGCTGCCGCTTCGTTGTCCTTCCAGTTGCAGTACGCGACGTTGATCTGCGCCTGTTGCGCGAAATGGCCGAACGGATCGCGACCTTGCAGCGATTCGAAATATTTCGCGCACTTGCCCCAGTCGCCGCCGGACAGTGCGTCCTGGGCCTCTGAGTATAATTTGTTGTTCGACCAGGTAGCCGTCTCGTCCTGCTTCTGCGGCAAGCCGTGGCAGCCGGCGATGAGGGCCGCGGCCGCTACCGCCGCAGCTCGGGCGGCGACGGTTTTGGCCGTACGTTTGGTCGAATTCATCATGCTCGCATGTCCTAGCTTCAAGTCTCGGTGACCCAGTCTAAATGACCCGTTCAAGTTCGCAGAATGCCCCGCAGGGCAAGTCAAATCGCGAAGATTATAGCCCAAGCGATCGGCCCGCCGACGCTGCGTCGGGGGATTCCCCCGATGACGATCTGGCTGCAGGCGCGATGCAGCCGCCTGTCGTGCCGTCCGCGGCGGTCGACGAGGCCCCGCGCGTCGTCGAAGTGCCGCTGTCGCTCGCGGGTGAGCGCCTCGATAAAGCGCTTGCCCAACTGTTCCCCGAATTCTCCCGCAGCCGCCTGCAGAGCTGGATCGAGGCGCAGCGCGTGCTGGTCGACGGCGCGCCGGCGAAGATCCGCCAGCCGGTGCCGCTCGGCGCAAGGATCGAGCTCGTGCCCGACCTGCTGCCGGAGCAGCTGGCGTTCACGCCGGAGCCGGTGCCGCTCGACGTGATCTACGAGGACGACGCGCTCGTCGTCATCAACAAGCCGGCGGGCGTCGTCGTCCATCCAGCTGCCGGCAACTGGAGCGGCACGATCCTCAACGGCCTGCTGCACCGCTACGGCGACGCGGCGGCCGGCCTGCCGCGCGCGGGCATCGTGCACCGGCTCGACAAGGAGACGTCCGGCCTGATGGTGGTTGCGCGCACACTCGCCGCGCAGACCGACCTCGTGCGCCAGCTGCAGGCGCGTACCGTGAAGCGCCGCTATTTCGCGCTCGTATGGGGCATGATGCCCGAAGACGGCACGATCGACGCGCCGATCGGCCGCGATCCGCGCGAGCGCACGCGCATGGCCGTCGTCACCGGCGCGTCGGGCAAGCCCGCGCGCACGCATTTCCGTACGGTTGACACATGCATGTGGCAACGTCAGCCGGTGTCCGCGATCCAGTGCGATCTCGAAACCGGCCGTACGCACCAGATCCGCGTGCACTGCGCGCATGTCGGGCATCCGCTGCTCGGCGATCCGGTGTACGGGCGCGCGCGCGGCAAGCGCTCGGTCGCGCCGCTGCCGGGCGGGTTCGCGCGGCAGGCGCTGCACGCCTGGCGGCTCGGCCTCGTGCATCCGGTCACGGGCAAGACGATGCAGTGGCGTTGCCCGTTGCCGGACGACATGAACGCGCTCGTCGCGGCGCTGGGCTTCGGGCAGGGCGACGAGGAATTCGACGATGAAGACGGTGTCTACGACGATGACGATTTCGCCGGCGAATATCAGGATCACGACGACGATTACGACGATGAGGAGGAGTGAGTGCCGATGACGAACCTGGCGCCGTTGACGTGGCAGGACTGCGTGCGGCCCGACTGGCAGGTGGCGCCGCGCGTGCGTGCGCTGATCACGACGCGCGACGGCGGCGTGAGCGAGGGCCCGTACGGGCGCTGGCAGGACGGCGCCGCGTTGCCGGGCGGGATGAATCTCGGCCTGCACACCGGTGACGATCCGGCCCATGTCGCCGCGAATCGCGCGCGCTTGCTCGCGCTGGCGGGCCAGTCGCGAGCGGCATGGCTCGAACAGGTTCACGGCGCGCGGATCGTGCGTGCGGACGAAGTGATCGAGGCCGCGCCGGGTGCCGAGGCGCTCGTGCAGGCCGACGCGAGCGTGACGGACCGCGCGGGCGCGGTCTGTGTCGTGATGGTCGCCGATTGCCTGCCGGTGCTGTTGTGCGACGCGCGGGGCCGGGCGGTAGGTGCCGCGCATGCTGGCTGGCGCGGGCTCGTGGCCGGCATCGTCGAGCAGACCGCGGCCGGCGTCGCGGCACTCGCCGGCGGCGCGACGGATGATCTCCATGCGTATCTCGGGCCCGCGATCGGCCCGCGGGCGTTCGAGGTCGGCGCAGACGTGCGCGAGGCGTTTCTCGACACGGCTCCGCAGTCGGAGCATGATGAGACGCGGCAAGCGTTCGTCGTGATCGACGGCGCGCCCGGCAAGTACCTCGCCGACCTCTACGCGCTTGCGCGCCTGCGCCTCGCGCGCGCAGGCGTGACGCACGTGAGCGGCGGGACCGCCTGCACGGTCACCGAACGCGCGCGCTTCTATTCGTACCGGCGCGACCGCGTGACCGGCCGCATGGCGGCGGCGATCTGGCTGGCCGATTGACTGCTGACCGCGCACGTGCGCGCGCGGCTTGGCTTGTTGCGCTGCGAAATCGGTTATTGCGATATTGGCGCGGCAATGCGGCGTTGCATGGACAATCGAATGAATAATCGCGAAGTCAAGTCAATCAAAATGTTTTATGTTTCGCCGGAAGCCTTGTCCAGCTTGTTTCGCGCGGATTATCTCCGAGCAGAAATGCTCGGTGGTTTGACGCAGTGCTTCACATGGGGAAAACGATAATGATAAAAATACCGCACTGCGGCAGAATCTGGAGACGCCTCTCCAGAGCATGACGGCCCGGCTCGCAGCCGGCACGCCGCGCGCGAGCAGGATTTCACGATTGACGCTCACGAATCACCGGTAAGGCAGGTAATGACAGCATCGAAAAATTCGTCGACGTCCGCTCAAGCGGGCACTTTCGCGGGCAGCACCGGATTCGACCAGGCTACCCAGCCGATGCAGCAGATGTTCGAGGCATGGCTGAACGCCTGGCGCGGTTTCGCCGATCCGGCGCGCGCTGCAACGGCGGCGACCACGGCGAATCCGTTCGCCGCATTCCAGTTCCCGACATCCGTGCCGTTCCAGATGCCGTCGATGCCCGATCTGGGCGCCTTCGGCGGCCTGGCTTCGCCGTTCGCGGGATTGAAGCTGCCCGTGGCCGCGATCCCGCCTGAACGGCTCCAGAAGCTGCAGGCCGATTATGCGCGCGACTGCGTGACGCTCATGCAGCAGGCCGCCGCCGCGAAGCTCGAGTCGCCAGAACTGAAGGACCGCCGCTTCAGCGCGGATGCATGGAAGGCGTCGCCCGCGCATGCGTTCGCGGCTGCGTGGTATCTGCTCAACGCGCGCTACCTGCAGGAACTGGCCGACGCGCTCGAGACCGATCCGAAGACGCGCGAACGCATCCGGTTCTCCGTCCAGCAATGGACCGCCGCGGCCGCGCCGAGCAACTTCCTGGCGCTCAATCCCGATGCACAGAAGTCGATCCTCGAGACGCAGGGCGAAAGCCTGCGGCAGGGGATGATGAACCTGCTCGGCGACATGCAGCGCGGCAAAATTTCGCAGACCGACGAATCGCAATTCGTGGTCGGCAAGAACCTCGGGTGTACCGAAGGCGCGGTCGTCTACGAGAACGACCTGATCCAGCTGATCCAGTACGCGCCGAAGACGGACAAGGTGTTCGAGCGGCCGCTCCTGATCGTGCCGCCGTGCATCAACAAGTTCTACATCCTCGACCTGCAGCCCGAGAATTCGCTCGTCGCGCATGCGCTGTCGAACGGCCATCAGGTGTTCCTCGTGTCGTGGCGCAACGCCGATGCGTCGGTCGCGCACAAGACGTGGGACGACTACATGAACGAAGGGTTGCTCGCGGCGATCGACGCCGTGCAGCAGATCAGCGGCCGCGAGCAGATCAACACGCTTGGTTTCTGCGTCGGCGGAACGATGCTCGCGACCGCGCTGTCGGTGCTCGCCGCGCGCGGCGAACACCCGGCCGCGTCGATGACGCTGCTGACCGCGATGCTCGATTTCACCGACACCGGCATCCTCGACGTGTTCGTCGACGAGGCGCACGTGCAGATGCGCGAGCAGACCATCGGCGGCAAGAGCGGCGCGGCGCCGGGGTTGATGCGCGGCGTCGAGTTCGCGAACACGTTCTCGTTCCTGCGGCCGAACGACCTCGTCTGGAACTACGTCGTCGACAACTACCTGAAGGGCCGCACGCCCGCCGCGTTCGACCTGCTGTACTGGAACAGCGACTCGACGAGCCTCCCGGGCCCGATGTACGCGTGGTACCTGCGCAATACCTATCTCGAGAACAAGCTCCGCGTGCCGGGCGCGCTGACCGTGTGCGGCGAATCCGTCGACCTGTCGCGCATCGACGTGCCGACCTTCATCTACGGGTCGCGCGAGGATCACATCGTGCCGTGGCAGACGGCTTACGCATCGACGTCGATCCTGACGGGCCCGCTGAAGTTCGTGCTCGGCGCGTCGGGCCACATCGCGGGCGTGATCAATCCGCCGGCGAAGAAGAAGCGCAGCTACTGGGTCAACGACAACGATCTGCCCGGATCCGCGGACGACTGGTTTGCCGGTGCGACCGAGCAGCCGGGCAGCTGGTGGACGACCTGGGTCGAGTGGCTCGACCAGTACGGCGGCCGCAAGGTGGCGCCGCCCGCCAAGGCCGGTTCCGCGCAGTTCCCGGTGATCGAGCCGGCGCCGGGCCGCTACGTGTTGCAGCGCGATTGACGAAAGACGGACAGCGGCGCACGCTGTCCGGTGCACCGCAGTTTTTTAACAGGGCCGGTAGCGATGCGCCGCGTCGTGCGGGCCTGGAGGAAAGGGAAATGACGGACGTAGTGATCGTATCGGCCGCGCGGACCGCGGTCGGCAAATTCGGCGGTTCGCTCGCGAAGATCGCGGCACCGGAGCTGGGGGCGACGGTGATTCGCGCGGTGCTGGAGCGTTCGGGCGTGAAGCCCGAGCAGGTGAGCGAAGTGATCATGGGCCAGGTGCTGGCGGCGGGCTCGGGGCAGAACCCGGCGCGCCAATCGCTGATCAAGGCCGGCCTGCCGACCGCGGTGCCGGGCATGACGATCAACAAGGTGTGCGGCTCGGGCCTGAAGGCCGTGATGCTGGCGGCGAACGCGATCGTGGCGGGCGACGCGGACATCGTGATCGCGGGCGGCCAGGAAAACATGAGCGCGGCGCCGCACGTGCTGCCGGGCTCGCGCGACGGGTTCCGGATGGGCGACGCGAAGCTGGTCGACACGATGATCGTGGACGGCCTGTGGGACGTGTACAACCAGTACCACATGGGCATCACGGCGGAGAACGTCGCGAAGGAATACGGGATCACGCGCGAGGAGCAGGACGCGTTCGCGGCGCTGTCGCAGAACAAGGCGGAAGCCGCGCAGAAGGCCGGGCGCTTCGATGCGGAGATCGTGCCGGTGTCGATTCCGCAGCGCAAGGGCGAGCCGCTGCAGTTCGCGACCGACGAGTTCGTGCGTCACGGCGTGACGGCGGAATCGCTGGCGGGGCTGAAGCCGGCGTTCTCGAAGGACGGCTCGGTGACGGCGGCGAACGCGTCGGGGCTGAATGATGGCGCGGCGGCGGTGCTGGTGATGTCGGCGCAGAAGGCGGCGGCGCTGGGCCTGACGCCGCTTGCGCGGATCAAGGCATACGCGAACGCGGGCGTGGATCCGAGCGTGATGGGCATGGGTCCGGTGCCGGCCTCGCGCCGTTGCCTGGAGCGTGCGGGCTGGACGCCGGGCGACCTGGACCTGATGGAAATCAACGAGGCATTCGCGGCGCAGGCGCTGGCGGTGCACAAGCAGATGGGCTGGGACACGTCGAAGGTGAACGTGAACGGCGGGGCGATCGCGATCGGTCACCCGATCGGCGCGTCGGGCTGCCGGATCCTGGTGACGCTGCTGCACGAGATGGTCAAGCGCGATGCGAAGCGCGGGCTGGCGTCGCTGTGCATCGGCGGCGGGATGGGCGTCGCGCTCGCGGTCGAACGTCCGTAACCGGGTCGTCGGTCACCGCCAAACCAATCCGTGCGCCGGCCGATTGCGGCTTCGGCCGGCGCACGTGAAGTCAGAGGGGGCCTCCGGCGGCTCTCGAAACCAAAAAATGGAGTGAGATTTATGTCTCAGCGAATTGCGTACGTAACGGGCGGGATGGGCGGCATCGGCACCAGCATCTGCCAGCGTCTGTCGAAAGACGGCTTCAAGGTGGTCGCGGGTTGCGGCCCGAACTCGCCGCGCCGGGTGAAATGGCTCGAGGAACAGAAGGCGCTCGGCTACGATTTCATCGCGTCGGAAGGCAACGTGGGCGACTGGGACTCGACCAAGGCAGCGTTCGACAAGGTCAAGGCCGAAGTCGGCGAGATCGACGTGCTGGTCAACAACGCGGGCATCACGCGCGACGTCGTGTTCCGCAAGATGACACATGAAGACTGGACGGCCGTTATCGACACCAACCTGACGAGCCTGTTCAACGTGACGAAGCAGGTGATCGACGGGATGGTCGAGCGTGGCTGGGGCCGGATCATCAACATTTCGTCGGTGAACGGCCAGAAGGGGCAATTCGGCCAGACGAACTACTCGACCGCGAAGGCCGGCATCCACGGTTTCACGATGTCGCTCGCGCAGGAAGTCGCAACGAAAGGCGTGACGGTCAACACCGTGTCGCCCGGCTACATCGGCACCGACATGGTGAAGGCGATCCGGCCGGACGTGCTCGAGAAGATCGTCGCGACGATTCCCGTGCGTCGTCTCGGCGGGCCGGAGGAAATCGGTTCGATCGTCGCATGGCTCGCGTCGAATGACTCCGGCTTCGCGACGGGCGCCGACTTCTCGCTGAACGGCGGCCTGCATATGGGCTGAACGTCTGGCTGCGCGCGCCGCTGCGGCCGCGCGGCCTGGCGTTTCCGAAGGCCCCCGCTTCCCGGATCCGGGAAGCGGGGATTTGTCACTTGCGCTACGCTGCACCGAAAGGCGTTACATGACTACTACAAAGAAAACGGCCGAGCGGCTCATCAAGAAGTACCCGAACCGCCGGCTCTACGATACCGAGACGAGCACGTACATCACGCTGACCGACGTCAAGCAGCTCGTGCTGGAACAGGAGGACTTCAAGGTCGTCGACGCGAAATCCAACGAGGACCTGACGCGCAGCATCCTGCTGCAGATCATCCTCGAGGAAGAGAGCGGTGGCGTGCCGATGTTCTCGTCGTCGATGCTGTCGCAGATCATCCGTTTCTACGGTCATGCGATGCAGGGCATGATGGGCACGTATCTGGAAAAGAACATCCAGGCGTTCATCGACATCCAGAACAAGCTCGCGGATCAATCGAAGAACCTGTACGAAGGCAACGCGATGAATCCGGAAGTCTGGTCGCAGTTCATGAACATGCAGGCGCCGATGATGCAAGGGATGATGACGAGCTACATCGAGCAGTCGAAGAACATGTTCGTGCAGATGCAGGAGCAGATGCAGAGCCAGGCGAAGTCGATGTTCAGCACGTTCCCGTTCAAGCAACCGGGCGCGCCGGAGCCGGAGAAGAAGTAACGCGTGCGCGGCAGGCCGGTCGCGGCGGCACCCGCCGCCCGACGCCTGGTTTGGCGCCGCGACACGCGGCTGTGCGATGCGGCTGATCGTGTGCCCGGGCACGACGATGGCCGCTGTCGCAAGATGTTGCCGACGGTCGCTCCTGATCGTCGGCACCGAATGCCCGTACCCTCGCGTGGGGACGGGCATGATCGTGATCTGGTCGCCCCGACCTCATCCAGACAGTCATCAGCGAATCGATACCCGGGCGTGTCGCGCCTCATGGCGTGCGTTTGTGCCATTGCGGCCGATCGCCGTTGCGTCGGGCCTTGTGATGACGGGCAGCGGCAAAGCGCCCGCGGTTCGCCGGCTTACCTCAGAGTGCCGGATCGAAATCCTGGTGATCGTCTGCGGGAGGAAGGTCGAGCACGAGCTTCACCGCGCAGTAGTTCGCTTTCAGCGAAAACACCCGGCCGATCACGAGGAACGTCTGCCGCGAATTCTCGAGTTCGACGAAGTCGCCCGGCTGCGGCACGTGGGCGCCCTGGTCATAGGAAAAACTGGTGCTGGTTTGCTCGCCGATGGTCTCGGCGGCGTGCTCGGTGAATTCGATCGTGATGTGGGTGGTCATGCGAACCCCATTGGGTAAGTGAAGGGAGCGGATGCAGCGATTTTCGCATAGGGGCGGAGTGAGGCCGGGGCGATTGTCGTGCATGACGTGCGGTGATCGTGCCCATCGTTTCATCATCTCGGTCTGAATGGGCTGGATCAGCCGCCGGTGGCGGTCCGATGCGGCTGCGTGCGCTGCGTATTGAGGGCGCCATCCACCGCGTCTTGATCGCCGGTTTTGCCTCGCTGACCCATAAATAGCTGTAAACTCACGCTTTTGCCGCCACGCCCCCCACATTCCAGATGTCCCAGTCCCCCAAAGTAGGCTTCGTGTCGCTTGGGTGCCCCAAGGCGCTCGTCGATTCCGAACAAATCATCACCCAACTGCGCGCCGAAGGTTATGAAATCTCCGGCACCTACGACGGTGCCGACCTCGTCGTCGTCAACACTTGCGGCTTCATCGACGAGGCCGTGCAGGAAAGCCTCGACGCGATCGGCGAAGCGCTGACCGAGAACGGCAAGGTGATCGTCACCGGCTGCCTCGGCGCGAAGTCGAGCGCCAGCGGCTCGAACCTCATCGAGGAAGTCCACCCGAAGGTGCTCGCCGTCACCGGCCCGCACGCGGTGGGTGAAGTGATGCAGGCCGTGCATTCGCATCTGCCGAAGCCGCACGACCCGTTCGTCGACCTCGTGCCGGCCGCCGGCATCAAGCTCACGCCGCGCCACTATGCGTACCTGAAGATTTCCGAAGGCTGCAACCACCGCTGCACGTTCTGCATCATTCCGTCGATGCGTGGCGACCTCGTGTCGCGCCCGGTCGCGGAAGTGATGCTCGAAGCGGAGAACCTGTTCAAGTCGGGCGTGAAGGAACTGCTCGTGATCTCGCAGGACACGAGCGCGTACGGCGTCGACGTGAAGTACCGCACGGGCTTCTGGAACGGCAAGCCGATCAAGACGCGCATGACCGACCTGGTCGCCGCGCTCGGCGAACTCGCTGCGCAGTACGGTGCATGGGTGCGCCTGCACTACGTGTATCCGTATCCGAGCGTCGACGAAGTCATTCCGCTGATGGCCGAAGGCCCGTTCAAGGGCCACGTGCTGCCGTATCTCGACGTGCCGTTCCAGCACGCACATCCGGAAGTGCTGAAGCGCATGAAGCGCCCGGCGAACGCCGAGAAGGTGCTCGAGCGCGTGCAGAAGTGGCGCGAGATCTGCCCGGACCTGACGATCCGCAGCACGTTCATCGCCGGCTTCCCCGGCGAGACGGAAGAGCAGTTCGAAACGCTGCTCGACTTCATCCGCGAGGCGGAACTCGATCGCGTCGGCTGCTTTGCCTATTCGCCGGTCGAAGGCGCGACGGCGAACGACCTCGACGGCGCACTGCCGGACGACGTTCGCGAAGAGCGCCGCGCGCGCTTCATGGAAGTCGCCGAGGAAGTGTCGGCGCAGCGCATCCAGCGCAAGGTCGGCAAGACCCTCAAGGTGCTGATCGACGAAGTCAGCGAGGAAGGCGGCATCGGCCGCACGGCGGCGGATGCGCCGGAGATCGACGGGGTCGTCTACGTCGAACCGGCGATGAAGGCGTCGAAGCGCTACAAGGTCGGCGATTTCGTGTCGGTGAAGATCACCGGCGCGGACGGCCACGACCTGTGGGGCGAGGTTTAAGCGATGACCGCTGCGTTTCCGCAGATCCTCGCGCTCGGCGAGGCGATGATCGAATTCAACCAGTCGCAGCCGGGGCGTCCGGAGTTCCTGCAGGGTTTCGGCGGCGACACGTCGAACTTCTGCATCGCCGCGGCGCGCCAGGGTGCGTCGACGGGCTTCGTGTCCGCGATCGGCGACGATCCGTTCGGCCGCTTGCTGGCCGACATGTGGGCGGCGGAGCGCGTCGACACGACGTACGTGCGGATCGACCGCGCGGCGCCGACCGGCGTGTATTTCGTCACGCACGGCGCTGAGGGTCACCAGTTCGACTATCTGCGCGCGGGCTCGGCGGCGAGCCGCTATGCGGTGGCCGACCTGCCGCTCGATGCGCTGGCGGCGGCGAAGGCCGTGCACCTGTCGGGCATCAGCCTCGCGATCAGCACGGCCGCATGCGACGCCGCGTTCGCGGCGATCGATCACGCGCGCAGCAACGGCGCGCAGGTCAGCTTCGATACGAACCTGCGCCTGAAGCTGTGGCCGCTGCCGCGCGCCCGCGCGGTGATGCGCGAAGCGCTGCGCCAGACGGACATCTGCCTGCCGAGCTGGGACGACGTCACGGCGCTCACGGGCGCGAACGATCGCGACGCGATCGTCGATGCGATGCTCGAACACGGGCCTCGGGTCGTCGCGCTGAAGCTCGGCAAGGAAGGCGCGTACGTGGCGACCCCGAACGAACGGCGTGTGGTGCCGGGCTTCGCGGTCGAGGCCGTCGACGCGACGGGCGCGGGCGACTGCTTCGGCGGCGCGTTCGTTGCACGGATCGTCGCGGGCGACGATCCGTTCGCGGCCGCGCGTTATGCGAACGCGGCGGCGGCGCTGTCGACGACGGGTTACGGTGCGGTCGCGCCGATTCCGTTGCGCGAGGCGGTGGAACGCCTGATGCAGGGCTGACGCGGCTCACGCGTGCCGGTCGTGGCCTCGCGTGCGTGACGATGACCATCGGCGGCAGGCAGCATGTCGCCGCGTTTTTTCGAGCGAATCTGAAGCAAGGAGCAACACAAGGTGGGTCGATATTCCGAATGGCAACGGGCGCTGGTGATCGCCAGTGTGCTGGCGGCGGGCCTCGCGATGCCGGGCGTGGTCGCGGCGCAGGCCGTCGCGCCGGGCGCGCAGCAGGATGAAGCGGCGCCCGCGCGGCCGTTGCGGCCGAATCCGGAATTCGCCCGCCTGCCGCGCTACGAGGGCACGCTCGGCGACCGGCCGATCGTCGTGCATCTCGGGCCGAAGACGGACGAGGAAGGCGTGCACGGCGAATACCAGTTCGCGGACACGGGCGAGGTGGTGCTGCTCGCCGGCGATCGCGACGGAGACACGCTCGAAATCGAGGAATCGAACGACGGCACGAACATCACGGGCGTGTGGATCGGCCGCTTCGACGCGACGGGCGACCTGAAGGCCGACCGGATGAACTCGGACGAATCGGATCCGCAACCCGTCGTGCTGCGCCCGGCGCCGGGCAAGCGCGCGGCGCTGCAGGTGCGCGACGGCCGCGTACGGGAAATCGAGACGGTCGGCGGCATCGTCGACCTGCGCACCACCAACTGAGCGCGCGCTGGCTCGGTGCGCGCGGCGCGCATTGTACCGGGCCAAGCGCGCCGATTTTGGCTACTCTAGCGACATATTCCGCAACCGAACGGCCTTTCCCCCGGTCTCCAGCCATGACTGCATCCACTTCGAAGCGCGCACTCCAGACCCGCATCGTTCAGCCCGACGACATCATTCCGGAAGGCTTCCGTTCGTTCGTCCCACCGGTCGAGCGTGCATCGACGGTCGTGTTCCCCGATCTCGCGACGATGCGCGCGCTGGTCTGGCACAACGACAACCAGTGGCGCTACGGACTGCACGCGACGCCGACGTCGCTCGCGCTCGCGCAGCGGCTCGCCGAGATCGAGGGCGGCACGCACGCGCTGCTGCAGCCGTCGGGCCTCGCGGCGATCATGAACGTCTATTTCGGGATCGTGAAGGCGGGCGACGACGTGCTGATCCCGCACAACGTCTACGGGCCGAACGCCGATTTCGGCAACTGGCTCGCGAAGGATTTCGGCATCGTCGCGCGCTTCTACGATCCGCTCGTCGGTGCCGGCATCGCCGACCTGATCCAGCCGAACACGCGGTTGATCTGGATCGAGGCGCCGGGCTCGGTGACGATGGAAGTGCCCGACGTGCGCGCGATCACGACGGTCGCGCAGGCGCGCGGCATCGTCACCGCGATCGACAACACGTATTCGGCCGGCCTCGCGTTCAAGCCGTTCGAGCATGGGGTCGACATCTCGGTGCAGGCGCTGACCAAGTATCAATCGGGCGGCAGCGACGTACTGATGGGCGCGACCATCACCGCGAACGCGGAACTGCACGCGCAACTGAAGCTCGCACGGATGCGCTGCGGGATCGGCGTCTCGGTCGATGATTGCTCGCTCGTGCTGCGCAGCCTGCCGAGCATGCAGGTGCGTTTCGACGCGCACGGCAAGAGCGCGCTCGCGCTCGCGCAATGGCTGAAGGCGCGCCCGGAGATCGCGGCCGTGCTGCATCCGCAGCTGCCCGACTGTCCGGGCCACGCATCGTTCGTGCGCGACTTCACCGGCGCGGGCGGGCTGTTCTCGGTGGTGTTCGATGAGCGCTACAGCAGCGAGCAGATCGATCGTTTCGTCGAGGCGCTCGAGCTGTTCGCGATCGGCTGGAGCTGGGGCGGTGCATGCAGCCTCGCGATGCCTTACGACGTGGCGTCGATGCGTGCGGAGTGGCCGCATCGCGGCACGCTGGTGCGCTTCTATGTCGGTCTCGAAGACGAAGCCGACCTGCGTGCGGACGTCGAGCGCGCGCTGCAGGCTACGCTCGGCCGATAACGGAACCGAAGCGGAAAACGAAACGCCCGCGCGATGCAACATCGCGCGGGCGTTTTTTCATGGGCGGTGCGCGCAGACCGGAAATCAGAACAGCCGCAGCAACCCGTCGAGACCCACGTGGTCGAATGCGACGGTGGCCGCGTCGCGCACGACGGGCTTTGCGTGGAACGCGACTGACAACCCGGCTTCGGCCATCATCTTCAGATCGTTCGACCCGTCGCCCATCGCGATCGCGCGGCGCGGCTCGAGGCCGAGCGATGCACAGGTATCGCGCAGCATGCGCGCCTTCACGTCCGCGTTGACGATTTCGCCGAGCACCTTGCCGGTCAGCTTGCCGTCGACGATCTCGAGCGTGTTGGCGTGCGCGTAGTCGAGGCCGAGGCGCGCCTTCAAGCGCTCGGTGAAGAACGTGAAGCCGCCCGACACGAGCAGCGTCTTCAGTCCCGCGGCCTTCACGCCGGCGAGCATCGTCTCCGCGCCCGGCGACAATTGCAGCCGTTCCTCGTACACGCGCTCGAGCGCCTGCGCATCGAGCCCCGCGAGCAGCGCGACGCGACGCGTGAGGCTTTCGTTGAAGTCGCGGATCTCGCCGCGCATCGATGCCTCGGTGATCTCCGCGACCTGCGTCTTCAGCCCGCAGAAATCGGCGATCTCGTCGATGCATTCGATCGTGATCAGCGTCGAATCCATGTCCATCACGACGAGCCCGAACTCGCCGAGCGTACGGCCGGCTTCGACGAAGCCGAAGTCGAGCGCGTGCGTGCCGCAGTACGCGTCGATGTCGAGCCGCTGCGCGGGGTTTGCGTTTTCGATACGCAACGCGTGATCGTCGGTCTGCACGATGCGGGTGCCGCGCGACAGCGCGAGCAGCGGTTTGTGATGCGCGTCCGACAACGGCGCGAGACTCTGGATGACGAGGTTGTGGGTCATGACGGAATGATTGGAAGCGAATGAAACGCGTGCGCGGCCGGCATGCGGCCGCCTGCGAACGCGGACCCCGTCCGGCGTCGGGCCATCGCGTCGCGAACGCGCCATTGTAGCCGGTTGGTGTCCGGGCGCGGCCGGATCGCCGCGGATGCCCGTCCGGCGCCGCCGCGAGCTCCGCTCACGGGATGGCGCCTATCGTTCGTCCGCGCGATCCCAGTAAGGCGGATCGCCGAAGTGTTCGGCCAGGAACGCGATGAACGCGAGCGTCTTGAGCGGCACGTGCGCGCGGCTCGGATAGACGGCCCAGATCGCGACGTCGTTCGCGAACGGGTAATCGTCGAGCACCGTGACGAGCGCGCCGCTCGCGAGCAGCGGGCCGACGTCCCAGGTCGACTTGATCGCGATGCCGAAGCCGTCGACGAGCGCTTCGCGGATCGCCTCGCCGTTGCTCGCGACGAGCCGGCCGCCGACCCGCACGGTGAGCGGGCCTTGCGGCGTGACGAACGACCAGTCGCGCTGGTCGCCGAGGATCACGCATTCGTGCTGCGCGAGATCGGCCGGATGGCGCGGCATCCCGTGTTCGGCGAGATACGCGGGCGAGCAGCACAGCACGCGCCGGTTGGTGGCGAGCTTGCGTGCGACCAGCGTCGAGTCCTTCAGCGCGCCGAGGCGGATCGCGACGTCGTAGCCGTCGTCGACGAGGTCGACGATCTCGTCGGATAGCCGCAGGTCGAGCGACACGGACGGGTAGCGGCGCAGGAATGCGGGAATCACGGGCGCGACGTGCTGGCGGCCGAACGACGACGACATCGACACCTTCAGCCGTCCGTACGGCTCGCTGCGGCCGTGGCCGACCGACGCGCGCGCGGCGTCGGCCGCCGACAGCAGCGCCTCGGCGCGGGCCATGAAGACTTCGCCGTCCTGCGTGAGGCTGATGCGGCGCGTGGTGCGATGCAGCAACCGCGCGCCGAGCTGGCGCTCCAGCTGCGCGATGCGCGCGCTTGCGACCGCGGCCGACACGCCGAACTCGCGTCCGGCCGCGCTCACGTTCGCGAGCAGCGCCGCACGCACGAACAGGCCGACGTCGAGCAGGTCGAGCGGCTTGTCGGGGGCTGGAATCGGATCGGACGTCATTATTCTGAAATTCCTGAAAATGTTTCAGGAAATATAGCGGTTTTCTCGAATGATCGGGCCGCCTACGATGACATGCATGGGGCTGCGCCGCAGCCCGCCCGATTTCCCTGAAGGAGTTTCGTGATGAAAGCTGTTGGACTGACCCGCTATCTGCCGATCGACGACCCGCAGGCGCTCGTCGACGTGGAACTGCCGCAACCCGTGCCGGGCCCGCGCGACCTGCTGGTGAAGGTCGAGGCGATCTCCGTGAACCCGGTCGACACCAAGGTGCGCGCGCCGAAGCCGCAGGTCGAGGAGACCCCGCGCGTGCTCGGCTGGGACGCGGCCGGCACGGTCGTCGCGGTCGGCGCCGAGGTGACGATGTTCCGGCCCGGCGACGAGGTGTTCTACGCGGGCAGCATCACGCGCCCCGGCGCGAACAGCGCATTCCACACGGTCGACGAGCGGATCGCGGCGATCAAGCCGCGCTCGCTCGATTTCGCGGCGTCGGCTGCATTGCCGCTCACCGCGCTGACCGCGTGGGAGGCGCTGTTCGACCGGCTGCGCGTGTCGCCGCAGGGCGCGGACGCAGGCAAGTCGGTGCTGATCATCGGCGGGGCGGGCGGGGTGGGTTCGATCGCGATCCAGCTTGCGAAGACGCTCGGCAAGCTGCACGTGATCGCAACCGCGTCGCGGCCGGCGTCGGCCGAATGGGTGCGCTCGCTCGGCGCGGACGACGTGGTCGACCATTTCGGCGACTTGCCTGCGCAACTGCGCGAGATCGGTCATGCGAACGTCGACTACGTGCTGATCTTCAACGACACGGATCGTCATTTCCCTGCTGCGGCGGAAGTAATCCGGCCGCAGGGCGGCATTTGCACGATCGTCGAGAACGAGAAGCCGATTCCCGTCGAGCTGCTGAAGGCGAAGAGCGCCGCGTTTCACTGGGAGTTCATGTTCACGCGCGCAATGTTCGAGACGCCGGACATGATCGAGCAGCACAAGATCCTGAGCGAGGTGGCGAGGCTCGTCGACGGCGGCACGCTGCGTACGACGCTCGGCGAGCAGCTCGGCACGATCAACGCCGCGAACCTGCGGCACGCGCACCAACTGCTCGAGGCCGGGCGCGCGATCGGCAAGCTGGTGCTGAGCGGCTTCTGAGTGCCCCCGAACCCGTCGCTTTGCGCCGGGCGCCCGAAGGGACTTCCTTCGGGACGGAAGACGCGAGGCGGCCCGGCGTTTTCTTGAGCGCCGGCATCGCACGTACGGGATACGGCTTCGCGAACGCAAGCGGGGTAACACCCGATGCGTTTGCGGCGCATTGCATGCCGCTTGGCGGTAGACTGGCAACGCATCATGCATCGAAAACCGCGCGGCACGCGCGTGCCGCCGCATTACAAGGAGGTCAGCATGAGCCAACGCAGCTTGTCAGTCGCCGCATCGTGGTCTGCCGTGTTCGCGGCGGCGTGCGTCAGCGCGAGCGTATTCGCGGCGCCGCCTGTCAAGGGCAGCCTGAAGGGCGGCGGGACGGGGCAGCTCGAATACACCGTCAAGGTCGACTCGAAGACCTTCGGCAATACGCAGGAGACCCGCAAGATCCGCTCGGGCGAAACGGACGACTTCAACTGGAAGTCGGTGCCGCCGGGCGGCGCGGTCGCGATGCCCGACGGTTGCCCGAACGCCGACAATCTGCCGCGCGACGCGAACGGCGCGATGGTGCGCCAGACCCAGGTGCGGCTCGCGCCGTCGGTCGACGCGAAGGGGATCGCGAACGTGCAGATGAGCTTCCAGGCCGCCGCGCCGAAAGGCACGCGCAACGTGAGTGCGGGCGGCAAGTCGCTGCAGTGCCCGGACGTCGTGTCGGTGAGCCAGGTCAAGTGGGTGTCGATTTCGACCAATGGCGGGTCGAAGTCCGTCACGATGAGCGACGGCACGAAGGTGACGGTGTCGATCAAGCACTGAGCGGGGCGCGCGGCCGGTGAGGCGTCCGGTGCGCGCGCAACCATCGCGATGCGCATCCGGGCGATCCGGGGATGGTCGCGCGTGACGGTTTGTGGCGCGTGGCTTCGGGCCTTCCCGTTGAGCGATGTTCGACTTCGTCGCGCCCGGCACGCGCCGGTGGCGCGGCCATTTGCGCGGCGGCGTGCGTGACGTCATGCGGATGTCACGCTATCCTTCCGGCATCCTCCATCTTCCCCCGAACGACATTTCGATGAAACATTGCATGCGCGTGCTGCTGTCGGCGGCTGCGTTCGTCGCTGTCCATGCGCAGGCAGCCGACGATTGCAGCTTCGTGAAGAAAGTCGAGCTGCCGTCGCGACAGCAGTCCGCCGTCGTGTCGAGCGGCGCGCTCGAACCGTGCTCGACCGGCAGTTATGCGGTGCGCGTGTATTCGACCGCGCATGCCGCACCCGGCTTCGATACGGACGACTACGTGACCGGCGTGCTGCATGCGCGTGACGGCACCGTCGCCGATGCATTCACGGCCGACCTCGGCGCGCGTGCGCCGCAGGCGCTCGTCGTTACGACGCGCTCGGCCGGCAGCGGCGGTTACGTCGGTGCGCAGGCCTATGTGACGACGCCGCGCGCGGTTCGGCTCGTCGCATCGGTCGACGGGCTGGCACCCGACGCCGACGTCACGGCCGCGTTGCGCCGGGCGATCGGCAAACGCCGCGCTGCCCGCTGACCGCATGCCACGCGGATGCCGCGTATGTCGCGGCGCCGCGGGTCAATGCACGCGTTCCTCGAGCCGCGATGCAAGAAACCGGTGATCGGCCGAGAACAACCGGCGATACGTCATCAGCACTGCGCCAACGGTGCCGAGCGCGGATGCCGCGGCGATCAGGAACATGATGACGATCTGATAGCGCACGGCCTGCAGCGGCGACTGGCCGGCCAGCACCTGGCCCGTCATCATCCCCGGCAGGCTCACGACGCCGACGACGGCCATCTGGTTGAGCGTCGGCAGCATGCCCGCGCGCACGGCCTGGCGCGCGGCGTCCTGCGCGGCCTCCCAGCGCGTCGCACCGAGCGCCAGTGCCGTCTCGACGCGGTCGCGTCGCGCGGTCAGTTCCTCCATCATCCGTTCGACGCCGAGCGACACGCCCGTGAGCGTATTTCCGAGGATCATCCCGAGGATCGGGATCGCATATTGCGGCGTGTACCACGGATGAATGCGGATCACGACGAACAGGCCGACCGCCGCGACGAACCAGCTGCTGAACCAGATCGACGCGATGCTGTCGATACGCTGTCCGCGATACGTGTGCTTGCCGCGGCCGGCGCCCGCGAAGCCTGCGATCAGCGTCATCAACGCGGTGAGCGGCAGCACGACGGTCCAGTGCGGATGACCGAACACCCAGCCGAGCACGTAACCGATCGCCAGCAACTGCACGACGGTGCGCACGGCGGCGAGCGCGAGCTTGCGCCCGAGGCCCAGCGACAGCGCGGCCGAGATCGCGCCGTTGACCGCGACGAGCGCGGCGGCGATCCCGACGTCGACGAGGCTCAGGTCCTGCAGTGCGGGGCTCATTGCTGCGCCTCCATCGCGTTCGCGGCGTGCAGCACGCCGGCCTGCATCACGAGCCGCATCGTGCCGATCCGGGCGGCTTGCGCCGGATCGTGCGAGATCCACATGTAGGCACGTGCATCGGGTGCCGCGTCGAACCAGGCGCCGACAAGCGCTTCGATCGCGCGCGTCGAGTCGGGGTCGAGCGCGGACGTCGGCTCGTCGAGCAACAGCACGTCGGGGTCGAGCTGCAGCACGCGCAGAAGCGCGGCGATCTGCGCTTCTCCGCCCGACAGTTCGCTCGCCCGCTTGCCGAGAAAATCGGCGCCGCGACCGGCGCGTGCCGCGAGCGCTTCGGCGCGTGCGCGGTCGAACGTCACGTCGCGGTAGACCGCGAGTGAATACGGGTAGCGCAATTGCGCTTCGACGGTCCCGTCCATCTGCGCGGGCCGCTGGCGCACGTAGGCAATGCTGCGCCGGTAGCGCGGAATCGCGCCGCGCCTGATCCGCTTGCCGCGCCACAGGATATGACCGCCGTCGAGCGGGTCGAGCAACGCGAGCGCGCGCAGCAACACGCTCTTGCCGGAGCCCGACGGTCCCGTGATAGCAATTCGCGATCCCGCGGCGAGGCTGAAGTCGGTCGGCGCGAGCAGTGTCTTGCCGCTGCTGGCGTCGCGGCGCGTGATGTGCTGCGCATCGATGAGGCCGTTTGGGGCTGTCATGTCACAAATGAAAAAAAGCGTTAATGGCGCCGAAGCGTTGCTGCGGCGTGCGCCATAATACCGATTGAAAAGCCGCCGGTGTCGTGCTCCGTTCACTCACGCAAGTTGGCCCGACATTGTGCGCAAACTCTGCAGAACAACAACGGAACCGCCATGACGCTAGCACGAGCCATCGGCAAATCGGCTGCATGGATCGTCGGTATCGTCGCATTGGTCATTGCGGCGGCCGGCATCTTCATCTTCACGTTCGACTGGAACCACGCGAAACCGTGGGTCAACGAACATGTGAGTACCGCACTTGGCCGCCCGTTCGCGATCAATGGCGATCTCAAGGTCGGCTGGCGCCGCCCCGACGGCGAGACCGGCTGGCGCGCATGGGTGCCCTGGCCGAGTTTCTCCGCCACGCAACTCGAGATCGGCAACCCGGACTGGGCGAAGGGGCCCAAGTTCGTCACGCTCGATGCCGCGCATTTCGATCTCGCGATTCTTCCGCTCCTCGCGCACGAAATCGTCATTCCGTCGATCGATGTCGTCAATCCCGCGGTCGACCTCGAGCGGCTCGCCGACGGCCGCAATACGTGGACCTTCCAGTTCAAGCAATCGTCGCAGCCGTCGCCGTGGAAGGTGCGGCTCGACAGCTTCGGTTTCGCGAAGGGCGTCGTCACGTATCGCGATGCGATCACGAAGGCCGATCTCACGGTCGCGATCGATACGCTCGGCCAGCCGATTCCGCTCGGCGACGTGCTGAAGGAACAGGAGCAAACGTCGCGCGCGGCGTCGGCGCAACGCGTCGGCAAGAGCGGTGCCGCGCGACTGAGCGCGACGGCGAGTGCCGAGGCCGCGTCGAGTGCGTCGGCGGCGCAAGGCGCGAGCGGGGCGTCCGCCGTCGCGTCGTCGGGTGCATCCGCTGCCGCTCCGGCTACTTCGGTTTCCTCCGCATCCACGGCCGTGCCGGCATCCGGCGCGAGCGGGGCGTCCGCTGCGTCGGGTGCCGCTGCCGCCGCGAAGCCGGCCGGCCCGACGTATGCGTTCGGGCTCAAGGTCGACGGCCGGTACAAGAACGTGCCGATCAGCGGCACCGGCAAGGTGGGCGGCGTGCTGGCGATCGAGAAGACGACGCAGCCGTTCCCGCTGCAGGCCGACGTGAAGGCCGGCGACACGCGGCTGGCGATCGTCGGCACGCTGACCGACCCGATGCATCTCGCGGCACTTGACCTGCGTCTGTGGCTGCAGGGCACGTCGATGTCGCACCTCTACCAGATCACGGGCATCACGCTGCCGGACACGCCGCCGTATGCGACCGAGGGCCGCCTGATCGGCAACATCAAGCAGCACGCGAGCACGTTCCGCTACGAGAATTTCAACGGCCGCGTCGGCGGCAGCGATCTCCGCGGCACGCTCACCTGGGCGCAGCGCGAACCGCGGCCGAAGCTGTCGGGCGAACTCGTGTCGAACCTGCTGCAGTTCTCCGACCTCGCACCGGTGATCGGTGCCGACTCGGCCGCGAGCAAGGCCAAGCGCGGCGACACGACGCGCCAGCCGCCGGACCGCGTGCTGCCGGTCGCGACGTTCCGCACCGAGCGCTGGAGCGCGATCGACGCGGACGTGAAGTTCACCGGGCGCAAGCTGATCAAGAGCCCGCAACTGCCGATCACCGACCTGTACACGCACATCCTGCTGCAGGACGGCGTGCTGTCGCTCGAACCGCTGCAGTTCGGCGTCGCGGGCGGCACGCTCGCGACGAACGCGCAACTCGACGGCAGCCGCACGCCGCTCAAGGGCCGCTTTACGCTGGCCGCGCGTCACCTGCGGCTGAAGCAGTTGTTCCCGACGCAGAAGGTGATGCAGACCGCGTTCGGCGAAATCAACGGCGACGCGTCGCTGTCGGCGACCGGCAACTCACCGGCCGCGCTCGCGGCGACGTCGACCGGCGAAGTGAAGGCGCTCATCACGGATGGCCGCATCAGCCTGCTGCTGATGGAGGCGGCGGGGCTGAACGTCGCGAACGTCGTCTACGAGAAGCTGTTCGGCACCCGCGACGTGAACATCAATTGCGCGGCGATCGACTTCGTCGCGAACGACGGCATGCTCGACCCGAAGGTGTTCGCGCTCGATACGGACGACGCGCTGATCAACGTCGACGGCCCGGTCAACCTGCGCGACGAATCGATCGACCTGAAGATCCATCCGCATACGAAGGGTTTCCGGGTCTTCTCGTTGCGTTCGCCGTTGTACGCGAAGGGCACGTTCAAGAATCCGAAGGTCGGCGTCGACGCCGGCGCGCTTGCGCTGCGCGCCGGCGCGATGGTCGGACTGGGCCTGATCAATCCGTTCGCGGCGCTGATTCCGCTGATCGCGCCGAGCAATAACCGCGACGTGCCGTGCTCGGAGCTGTTCGGGCAGATGAAGGCCAAGGCGGCGCAGAAGGCGGCGGTGAAGGCCGGCAAGTGATGGTGTCCGAGGCAGGGCCGGTGCCGCGCGTGGCGGCCCGGCTGGCGGGGCCGGAACAGGGCGGTCGGCAGTTTCTCCGACACCTGCTAAAATACACGGTTTTCCGTCGATTTCTCTCTTACGGGACCTGCCGTGCTTTCTACTGCCAACATCACGATGCAATTCGGGCCGAAGCCCTTGTTCGAGAATATCTCGGTCAAATTCGGCGAGGGCAACCGCTATGGTCTGATCGGCGCGAACGGCTGCGGCAAGTCGACCTTCATGAAGATCCTGGGCGGCGACCTCGAGCCGAGCGCCGGCAACGTCGCGCTGGAGCCGAACGTGCGCCTGGGCAAGCTGCGCCAGGACCAGTTCGCGTATGAAAACGTGCGCGTGCTCGACGTCGTGATGATGGGCCACACCGAGATGTGGGCTGCGATGACCGAGCGCGACGCGATCTACGCGAACCCGGAAGCCACCGACGACGACTACATGCACGCGGCCGAACTCGAAGGCAAGTTCGCCGAATACGGCGGCTACGACGCCGAGGCACGCGCGGGTGCGCTGCTGCTCGGCATCGGCATCGAGGAGAAGTTCCACAACGGCACGATGGCCGACGTCGCGCCGGGCTGGAAGCTGCGCGTGCTGCTCGCGCAGGCGCTGTTCTCGAAGCCGGACGTGCTGCTGCTCGACGAACCGACCAACAACCTGGACATCAACTCGATCCGTTGGCTCGAGCACACGCTCAACGAGTACAACTCGACGATGATCATCATCTCGCACGATCGTCACTTCCTGAACTCGGTGTGCACGCACATGGCCGACATGGACTACGGCACGCTGAAGGTCTGGCCGGGCAACTACGACGACTACATGCTCGCATCGGCACAGGCGCGCGAGCGCCAGGCCGCGGCGAACGCGCGTGCGAAGGAGCGCGTGGCCGAGCTGCAGGACTTCGTGCGCCGCTTCTCGGCGAACAAGTCGAAGGCCCGCCAGGCGACGAGCCGCGCGAAGCAGATCGACAAGATCAAGATCGAGGAATTCAAGCCGTCGTCGCGTCAGAACCCGTTCATCCGTTTCGAGTTCGAGAAGAAGCTGCACAACGTCGCGGTGGTTGCCGAAGACATCACGAAGAAGTACGAGCGCACGATCTTCCAGAACTTCAACCTGTCGGTGCAGCCGGGCGAGCGCATCGCGATCATCGGCGAGAACGGCGCGGGCAAGACGACGCTGCTGCGTTCGCTGCTTGGCGCGCTCGAGCTCGATCACGGCACGGTGAAGTGGTCCGAGAACGCGAATGTCGGCTACATGCCGCAGGACACGTACGAGGAGTTCCCGAACGACATCACGCTGATGGACTGGATCGACCAGTACCGCAAGGACGGCGACGACGAAACGATGGTGCGCGGCACGCTGGGCCGCCTGCTGTTCTCGTCGGACGACATCAAGAAGTCGGTGAAGGTGCTGTCGGGCGGCGAGAAGGGCCGCATGATCTGGGGCAAGCTGATGCTCGGCCGCCACAACGTGCTGCTGATGGACGAGCCGACCAACCACATGGACATGGAGTCGATCGAGTCGCTGCAGATCGCGCTCGAGCAGTTCGAAGGCACGCTGATCTTCGTTTCGCACGACCGCGAATTCGTGAGCGGGCTGGCGAACCGGATCATCGAAGTGCGTACGGACGGGACGCTGTTCGACTTCGGCGGGAATTACGAGGAGTTCCTGACGAGTCAGGGGCAGGAGTAATCGCCCGGGCAGCGATGCCCGACCTGATGTACTGGAAGCCCGCCAGGTGCAAGCCTGGCGGGCTTTTTCTTGTCGGGGCAAGCGCTCGCGGCCACGGTCGCCGGTTGCGGTCCTGCATCCGCAGCTTGGCGGCGACGACGACCCGGGAAGCGGCACGTGCGGGGCGCCGGAGCAGGCCGCCGGAACAGGCCACCACCACCGCCCGCTCGGTCAGCCCTGCGCCGTCAGCCCGAAAAATCCGTTACGACCGTCACACCGGCGCCTTCGAACCGGTTCATGTTCATCAGCGCATCAATCGATTGGCCCAGACTGATTTCCTTGCCGATCAACCGGTTCGGCGCGAGCGTGCCGGCATGCACCATGTCGAGCATCGCGTCGTAACGATGCGCCTGCATCCCGTGGCTGCCGAGAATCTCCAGTTCGTGCGCGATGACTTTGCTCATCGGCACGGCCGGCGTTGCATGCTCGCCGAGCATCAGCCCGACCTGCACATGCTTGCCGCGGCGGCGCAGATTGCTGATCGAGTTGAAGCAGGTGCTCGGATGGCCGAGCGCATCGAGCGACACGTGGGCGCCGCCGCGCGTGATCTCCTTCACCGCATCGACGACGTCGGCGACTTGCGACGCATTGACGGTCGCCGCTGCGCCGACCGATCGCGCGAGCGCGAGCGCCTGGTCCGAAATGTCGATCGCGACGACGTTCGCACCGATCGCATTCGCGATCATGATCGCCGACAGGCCGACGCCCCCGCAGCCGTGCACGGCCAC
This sequence comes from Burkholderia sp. PR2, assembly GCF_052372875.1. Taxonomy (NCBI): domain Bacteria; kingdom Pseudomonadati; phylum Pseudomonadota; class Betaproteobacteria; order Burkholderiales; family Burkholderiaceae; genus Burkholderia; species Burkholderia sp. PR2. The sequence continues at coordinate 1,792,422 of NZ_JBQRWH010000004.1, read as the reverse complement.
CCACTGGCCGGCCGACGTGCGCCCCTGGTCGACCACCGCACGAAATGACGTCACGAAGCGGCATCCGAGGCTCGCCGCGGTCGGGAAATCGAGCGCGTCGGGCAGCCGCACGAGGTTGAGGTCCGCATGATGGATGCCGACGAACTGGGCGAACGAGCCCCAGTGCGTGAAGCCGGGCTGAAACTGTTGTTCGCATACCTGCTGATTGCCGGAGTGGCATTCCGGGCAGTGCCCGCAGCCGCCGACGAACGGCACCGTGACGCGGTCGCCGGCCTTCCAGCGCGTGACCGCCGCGCCCGCCGCGACCACGACGCCGGCAAGTTCGTGCCCCGGCACATGCGGCAGCACAATGTCCGGGTCGTGCCCCATCCAGCCGTGCCAGTCGCTGCGGCACACGCCGGTCGCCTTTACTTCGATCACGACGCCGTCGGGCGCCGGCGTCGGATCGTCGACATTCATCAACCGCGGCGCCGCGCCGAACGCTTCATAAACGACTGCTTTCACTATCTCCTCCTGGATCGAATGAGTCTTTCAATATAGCCGGAGGAATGCGGATTTATCTTTCATTTTGCGATTGAGATACGGGTAATCTTGAGATAGCCTTGCGCTGATCGCGGGAATGCCGGAAGGAGCTTTCATGGAACCACTGGACAAGATCGATCGCGGCATCCTCGACATGCTTCAGCAGGACGGGCGCGTGTCGAATGCGCGGCTCGCCGAAGCGTTCTCGCTGAGCGAGACGTCCTGCTGGCGCCGGCTCCGGCGGCTGGAGGAAGCGGGGTTGATCGCGGGCTATCACGCGCGGCTCGACCGCCGCAAGCTCGGGCTCGGCGTGATGGCGTTCGTGCAGATCGTCTGCACGCAGCACAGCGAGGAGGTGACGGCCGAGTTCGAGCGCCTGATCCAGGCGAGCCCCAACGTGCTTGCATGCGACAACACGACCGGCGAAGCGGATTTCCTGCTGCAGGTGGTGGCGGCCGACCTCGACGACTACAGTCATTTCGTCGAAAGGGTGCTGCGCAGATTGCCGGGCGTGCTGAGCATCCGCTCGAACCTGTCGTTGCGGCAGTTGAAGTCGACGCAGCGGCTGCCGATAGCGTGATGGCGCAAGCCGGCGCTCGCGCATGCGCGAGCGGTCAGTCGGCCAGCCGCTTGTCGGCGAGCGCCTTGCAGCAGTCTTCGTACACCCATTGCACGAGTTTCGCCCGGTAGTCGAGATCGTCGGTATCGACGATTTCCTCGACCGCGTCGCGCGCCCACGATGCGTCGACGAAGTCGGCGTGCCGCTTTGCGATGTCCTGCGCCAGCGCGGCCAGCTTCGCGATCGCGAGCCAGTCGGACTGCCGGTGGTGGCGGTCGAGCCAGCGATGCGCGGCCTGCACCTGGAACGATGCATCCGGCCAGGTTTCGTTCAGGTAAAACGCGCCGAGATTGCCGCAGGTGAGCCAGCACAGCAGCTCCAGGCGATCTTGCGAGCCGAGGATATGGGGTGCGTCGGTCATGGCAGCGCTCACGAAGGCATCGATTCCGGGTGGCGCGGCCCGCAGCAGCCGGCGCCGATAGTAAAAACATAGCACGATGCGGGGCACGAGGTGGGGCCTCGTGGCGCGCCGGCGTGGCGCGGATGCCGCGGTTGCGGGAAGCGGGCGTCCGGCGCCCGTTCGCCGGCGTCCGCGCGGGCCGTTCCGCGGCGCCTGGGGTCCCGTCAGGCGTCGTCGCGCAGCCGCGCCGCACTCGTTAGAATGGCCGTTTTCCGGGAGACAGGAAGCGATGAAAATCTACGATCAGTTCTATATCGACGGCGCATGGCGCAAGCCGGCCGGAACGGGCACGATCGACGTGATCGACTCGGGCACCGAGGCCGTGATCGGCCGGATCGCCGAGGGCGTGGCGTCGGACGCGCAGGACGCGATCCGTGCGGCGCGCGCGGCGTTCGACGCATGGGCCGCGACGCCGCCCGCGACGCGCGCGGGCTACCTGCGCAAGATCGTCGAGCGTCTGCAGGCGCGCAGTGAGGAGCTCGCGCAGTCGATCACCGGTGAAGTCGGCATGCCGATCAAGCTGTCGCGCGCGATCCAGGTCGGTGGTCCGATCTACAACTGGAAGGCATACGCGAAGCTCGCCGAATCGTTCGAATTCGAGGCGACGCTCGGCAACTCGCGGGTGGTGCGCGAGCCGGTCGGCGTCGTCGCGGCGATCACGCCGTGGAACTACCCGCTCAACCAGATCACGCTGAAGGTCGCGCCGGCGCTCGCGGCCGGCTGCACGGTCGTCCTGAAGCCATCCGAAGTCGCGCCGCTCAACGCGTTCATGCTTGCCGAAGCGATTCACGAAGCGGGCCTGCCGCCGGGTGTGTTCAATCTCGTGTGCGGTTATGGCCCGGTCGTCGGCGAGGTGCTGGCGACCGATCCGGACGTCGACATGGTGTCGTTCACGGGTTCGACCCGTGCCGGCAAGCGCGTGGCCGAACTCGCGGCCGCGAGCGTGAAGCGCGTCGCGCTCGAACTGGGCGGCAAGTCGGCGTCGGTGATCCTCGACGATGCCGACTTCGCGGCGGCAGTGAAGGGCACGGTCAACGCGTGCTACCTGAACGCGGGCCAGACCTGTTCGGCACATACGCGGATGCTGGTGCCCGAGGCGCGCTACGACGAGGCGCGCGCGATCGCGAAGGCGGCAGCCGAAGCGTACGTCGCGGGCGACCCGCGTCAGGAAACGACGCGTCTCGGCGCACTCGCATCGGCCGTGCAGCAGCAGCGCGTGCAGGCCTACATCCAGCGCGGAATCGACGACGGCGCGGAACTCGTGACCGGCGGCACGGGCCTGCCGGAAGGGCTCGCGAAGGGCTTCTTCGTGAAGCCGACGGTGTTCGGCCGCGTCGATCCGAAATCGGCGATCGCGCAGGAAGAGATCTTCGGACCGGTGCTGTCGATCATCACGTATCGCGACGAAGAAGAGGCCGTGCGCATCGCGAACGATTCGCCGTATGGGCTCGGCGGCGCGGTGTGGGCGGGCAGCGACGAACGTGCGATGCGCGTCGCGCGCCGCATCCGCACGGGGCAGGTCGACATCAACGGCGGCACGTGGAACGGCGTCGCGCCGTTCGGCGGCTACAAGCAGTCGGGATACGGCCGCGAAAACGGCGTATACGGGCTCGAAGAGTATCTCGAGTACAAGTCGATGCAGCTCAAGCCGGCGAATCCGGCCTGAGCGTTTTACGCCGCATGACCCGGAACGGCACGCTCGCGTGCCGTTTTTTTATTGACGGCCGTCAAGGTGCGTGCCGGTGGATCCGTCGATCATCGCGTTTCCGATTTCCGATGTTTCGACGAGGTTCAGATGACCGCACGCACTTCCTTCCCGCCGCTCACGATTCGCGGCCGCACCTTGCTGCCCGTGGTGCAGGGCGGCATGGGCGTCGGCATCTCCGCGCACCGCCTCGCGGGCAGCGTCGCGCGCGAAGGCGCGCTCGGCACGATCGCGAGCATCGACCTGCGTCACCACCATGCAGACTTGCTCGCGCGCTGTCGCGCGAATCCCGATCGTGCGACGCTGGAGGCCGCGAACCTCGAAGCGCTGGCGCGCGAGATTCGCCTCGCGAAGACCTACAGCGAAGGACGCGGGATGATCGCGGTCAACGTGATGAAGGCAGTGAGCGCGCACGCGGAATACGTGCGCGTCGCGTGCGACGAAGGCGCGGACGCGATCGTGATGGGCGCCGGCCTGCCGCTCGATCTGCCCGATCTCACGCAGGGTCATGACATCGCGCTGATCCCGATCCTGTCGGACAGCCGCGGGATCGCGCTGGTGCTGAAGAAGTGGATGAAGAAGGGGCGGCTGCCCGATGCGATCGTGATCGAGCATCCCGCGCATGCGGGCGGCCACCTCGGCGTCACGCAGATCGACGACATGCACGATGCGCGCTTCGATTTCGCGCGCGTGCTCGACGAGACCGCGCAGGTGATGGCGTCGCTCGGCCTCGCGCGCGACACGATCCCGCTGATCGTCGCGGGCGGGATCAACAGTCACGACACGGTACGAGCGGCGCTCGCGGCCGGCGCGAACGGCGTGCAGGTGGGAACGCCGTTCGCAGTGACGGAAGAGGGCGATGCGCATCCGAACTTCAAGCGCGTGCTGGCCGATGCACTGCCCGAGGACATCGTCGAATTCGTCAGCGTGACGGGGCTCCCTGCGCGCGCTGTGAAGACCCCCTGGCTCGATCGTTACTTGCGCAACGAAACGCGCATTCGCGACAAGCTCGGCGCGTTCAAGCAGCGCTGCCCGACCGCGCTCGAGTGCCTGAGCGTCTGCGGGCTGCGCGACGGCATCGAAAAGTTCGGCCATTTCTGCATCGACACGCGGCTCGCGGCCGCGTTGCGCGGCGACGTCGCAAACGGCCTGTTCTTCCGCGGCCGCGAAGCGCTGCCGTTCGGCAGTGCGATCCGCAGCGTGCGCGATCTGCTCGACCTGCTGCTGACGGGCCGTGCGGCGGAGCCTGCGACAAACCGTCCAGTGTTTACGCTGGCTTGACGGATATCAAGGCGACGCAAAGACCCTACAGGGAGAATGGAATAAATTCTTCAAGGGGTCCGTACCATGCATAAAACGATTCGAACATGCGTCACCGCTGCCGCCGTGGCGGCAAGCCTCGTCATGATGCCCTCGCTGTCGCACGCGGCGTCGGCGGGAGACGGGATCAACCAGGGTGACGTCCTGGTCCGGTTGCGCGCGATCAGCATCCAGCCGAACGAGCGCGCGAGCGATACGCTCGGCGCGATCAACACCGGCGTGAACAACGCGATCGTGCCGGAGCTCGACTTCACCTACATGATCCGGGACTACCTGGGCGTGGAGCTGATCCTCGCCACGTCGCGGCACCAGATGACGTCGAGCCTCGGCAATCTCGGCGGTGTGGGCGTGCTGCCGCCGACGCTGTTGCTGCAGTACCACTTCAACCATGCCGGCAAGGTGCGTCCGTACGTCGGCGCGGGCCTGAACTACACGTACTTCTACAACAACGGGCTCAACGTCGGCGGGGAGGGCGTGTCGATCAACAAGAGCAGCTTCGGTCCCGCGCTGCAGTTCGGCGTCGACGTGCAGTTGACGAAGAAGGTGTTCATGAACGTCGACGTGAAGAAGATCTGGATGAGCACCGATGCGACGCTCGGCGACAAGGGCATCGGCACGTTGCACATCGATCCGCTGATCGTCGGCGTGGGCGTCGGCATGAAGTTCTAGACGCAAGCGAAAAGAACAGAGTTGGGGTTGGCGGCATGGCAGTCGGCATGCCGCTCTTTTTTTGTGCGGCGGATTTACAGCTTGTCGTACTGGAAGCGCATCGCGGTGCCTTCGCGCGTGATGCGCTCCCACACCGCGCGCTTCTCGTCGTCGCTCAGGAACACCCAGTTCGACACCTCGCCGGCCGTGCGGCCGCAGCCCTTGCAGACTTCGTCGAAGAGGGTCGAGCACACGCCGATGCAGGGGCTGTCGGGCAGGTCGTGGAGATTGGAGGCCATCGGAAGGGTTCGCGCGTTGAATCGTCAGGGCGTCATTTTAATGCATCGGGTGACGCGGCCCGGCCGCGATGCCGATGGCGCGACGCACCACCCGTCGGGACAGTTTCGCGGCCGCCTTCTTTTCCTGATGGACAGACGCCGATTACCCGATAGAATTCCCCCGGAATGCCCCGCTGCGCGGGCCGCCCGAGTGGCCGGCGGCGGGAATCTGTTCCGTTTGCGCGACACCGGCATGATTTTTTTGTGACGGAGCGCGAATGGTGGTAGCGTTCGGGGTTTTCGAGGGGCGGCGTGCCAGAATGCGCCGCCATGACGAGGCAGACGGCAGCCGGACACGAGGTCCGGCCGGAGGGAGAACGGGATGAAAGCAAAGGTAGTGGGCCGGTTCGCAGCGCTTGCGCTGTGCGTGGGTGCATCGGCGGCGGCGGCGAAGGATACGCAGCTCAATGTCTATAACTGGTCCGATTACATTGCGAAGGACACGATCCCGAACTTCGAGAAGCAGACGGGCGTCAAGGTTCGCTACGACAACTACGACAGCGACGACACGCTGCAGGCGAAGCTGCTGACGGGCAGCTCGGGCTACGACATCGTCGTGCCGACCAGCAACTACGCGGGCAAGCAGATCGCCGCCGGCATCTTCACGCCGCTCGACAAGTCGAAGCTGCCGAACCTCAAGTACCTCGATCCGCAACTGATGGCGCTCGTCGCCGGCGCGGACCCGGGCAACAAGTATTCGGTGCCCTGGGCGTATGGCACGACCGGCCTCGCGTACAACCTGACGAAGGCGCAGCAGGCGCTCGGCAAGGTTCCGCTCGACAACTGGGACATCCTGTTCAAGCCGGAAAACATCTCGAAGCTGAAGACGTGCGGCGTGTCGGTGCTCGACGCTCCGGACCAGATGTTCGCAGCGGCGCTGCACTACATCGGCAAGGATCCGATGAGCACGAACCCGGCCGACTACAAGGCCGCGATGGAAGTGCTGAAGAAGATCCGCCCGTACATCACGCAATTCAACTCATCCGGCTACATCAACGACCTGGTCGGCGGCGACATCTGCTTCGCGTTCGGCTGGTCGGGCGACGTCGTGATCGCGAAGCATCGCGCGATCGAGGCGAAGAAGCCGTACAAGGTCGAGTACTACATTCCGAAGGGCGGCGCCCCGGTGTGGTTCGACGTGATGGCGATCCCGAAGGACGCGAAGAACAAGGACGCCGCGCTGCAGTGGATCAACTACATCGAGGATCCGAAGGTGCACGCGGCGATCACGAACGCCGTGTACTACCCGAGCGCGAACGCCGAGGCACGCAAGTACGTGCGGCCGGACGTCGCGAACGACCCGGCCGTCTACCCGCCGGCCGACGTCGTGAAGACGCTGTTCCTGCTCAAGCCGCTGCCGCCTGAAATCCAGCGTCTGCAGACGCGTCTGTGGACCGAGCTGAAATCGGGCCGCTGAAGCGAGCCGGAGCAGGCCAGCAGTCATGAAGCCCCTGGTGTCCCCGGGGGCTTTGTTCGTCAAACGCAGGAGAGAAGCAGCACATCATGAATAGCCAGTCGGGTGCGCCGGTCGCGGGCGTGCCGTCCTTCGTTCCTTCGTCCGGCGCCAATGCGCGCGCCGAGAACTTTGTCCAGATCGTCGACGTCGTCAAGAAATTCGGCGAGACCGAAGTGGTGCGCAACGTGAACCTGACGGTGCGCCAGGGCGAGCTGTTCGCGCTGCTCGGCAGCTCGGGTTCCGGCAAGTCGACGCTGCTGCGCATGCTCGCGGGCCTCGAGACGGTCACATCGGGCAAGATCCTGATCGACGGCGAGGACCTCGCGCAGATGCCGCCGTACAAGCGGCCCGTGAACATGATGTTCCAGTCGTATGCGCTGTTCCCGCACATGTCGGTCGAATCGAACGTCGCATACGGCCTGAAGCAGGAAGGCACGCCGAAGGCGGAACTGAAGGAGCGCGTCGCGGCGGCGCTCGAGCTCGTGCAGATGAGCAAGTACGCGAAGCGCAAGCCGCACCAGCTGTCGGGCGGCCAGCAGCAGCGCGTCGCGCTCGCGCGTTCGCTCGTCAAGCGCCCGAAGGTGCTGCTGCTCGACGAGCCGATGTCGGCGCTCGACAAGCAGATCCGCCAGCGCACGCAGATCGAGCTCGTCAACATCCTGAACAAGGTCGGCGTCACCTGCATCATGGTCACGCACGACCAGGAAGAGGCGATGACGATGGCGAACCGGCTCGCCGTGATGAGCGAAGGGCAGATCGTGCAGATCGGCTCGCCGAACGAAGTCTACGAATATCCGAACAGCCGCTTCTCGGCCGAGTTCATCGGCTCGACCAACCTGTTCGAAGGCGTCACCGTCGAGGACGAACCCGACCACGTGTACATCGAATCGCCGGAGCTGCCGAGCCGGCTGTACGTGAGCCACGGGATCTCGGGCCCGCTCGGGATGCCGGTCACGGTGTCGGTGCGTCCCGAGCGGATCGCGCTCACGCGCAAGCCGCCCGAAGGCGCGTTCAACTGGGCGCGCGGCAAGATCACCAACGTCGCGTACGTGGGCGGCTATTCGCTGTATCACGTGAAGCTCGATGCGGGCAAGACGGTGATCGCGAACGTGTCGAGCCTCGCGATCACCGAGCTCGACACACCGGCGCTCGGCGACGAGATCTACGTGCGCTGGAGCGCGACCGCGGGCGTGGTGCTGACGTCATGAGCGCGCTCAAGTCCCTGCTCGCGTGGCCCGTGCGGCGCTTCAACCTGACCGGTGGCTCTGCGGTCGTCGCGGGGCCGTACACGTGGCTCGTGCTGTTCTTCCTCGTGCCGTTCGTGCTGGTCGTGAAGATCAGCTTCGCGGAGCTGCAGCTCGGCATTCCGCCGTATACGGAACTCGCATCGTACGCGGACGGCGTGGTGCACATCGCGCTGAACCTGTCGCACTATGCTTTCCTGCTCACCGACAGCCTGTATTTCGCGACCTACGTGAATTCGGTGCTGGTCGCGGCGGTCACGACGCTGCTGTGCCTGCTGATCGGCTATCCGATGGCGTACTACATCGCGCGTTCGAACCCGGCGACCCGCAACCTGCTGATGATGGGCGTGATGCTGCCGTTCTGGACGTCGTTCCTGATCCGCGTGTACGCATGGATCGGGATCCTGAAGAACAACGGGCTGCTGAACAACTTCCTGATGTGGATCGGCCTGACCCATACGCCGATCGAGCTGTACCGCACGAACTACGCGGTGTACATCGGGATGGTGTATTCGTACCTGCCGTTCCTCGTGATGCCGCTCTACGCGCACCTCGTGAAGATGGACCTGCGCCTGCTCGAAGCCGCGTACGACCTTGGAGCCAAGCCGTGGAAGGCGTTCGTGCAGATCACGCTGCCGCTGTCGAAAAACGGGATCATCGCGGGCTGCCTGCTGGTGTTCATTCCGGCGGTCGGCGAGTACGTGATTCCGGAACTGCTCGGCGGCGCGAACACGCTGATGATCGGCCGCGTGATGTGGAATGAATTCTTCAATAATGCAGACTGGCCGATGGCGTCGGCCGTGACCTGCGCGATGGTGCTGCTGCTGCTCGTGCCGATGGCGATGTTCCAGCACTTCCAGGCGAAGGAGCAGGAGGGCCGCCGTCGATGAAGCCGAATCGTTACCTGCAGTTCGCGGCGCTGTTCGCCGGCTTCGCGTTCCTCTACATCCCGATCATCAGCCTGATCGTCTATTCGTTCAACGAGTCGAAGCTCGTCACCGTGTGGTCGGGTTTCTCGTTCCGCTGGTACTCGGCGCTCGTCGAGGACGACGAACTGCTGACGGCGGCATGGCTGTCGCTGAAGATCGGCGTGCTGACCGCGTTCGCGTCGGTGTTCATCGGCACGTGGGCCGGCTTCGTGCTCGCGCGGATGGGGCGCTTTCGCGGCTTCGCGCTGTTCAGCGGGATGATCAACGCACCGCTGGTGATTCCGGAGGTGATCCAGGGGATCTCGCTGCTGCTGCTGTTCATCGAACTGGCGAAGTGGATCGGCTGGCCGGCCGAGCGCGGTGTGTTCACGATCTGGCTGGGCCACGTGATGCTGTGCATTTCGTACGTCGCGATCATCGTGCAGTCGCGCGTGCGCGAACTGAACCCGTCGCTCGAGGAAGCCGCGCTCGATCTGGGCGCGACGCCGCTGAAGGTGTTCTTCACGATCACGCTGCCGCTGATCTCGCAGGCGCTGATCGCGGGTTGGCTGCTCTCGTTTACGCTGTCGATCGACGACCTCGTGCTGTCGGCGTTCCTGTCGGGCCCCGGCTCGACGACGCTGCCGCTCGTCGTGTTCTCGCGCGTGCGCCTCGGCCTGAACCCCGAGATGAACGCGCTCGCGACGCTGTTCATCGTCGCGGTGACGGCCGGTGTGGTGATCGCGAACTTCGTGATGCTGCGCCAGGAGCGCAAGCGGACGGCCGCATTCGCGACCTGACGTCATCACGCACAGGTTGCCGACGCAACGAAAAACGCCCGGTGCCGACGACGAGTCGGGCCGGGCGTTTTGCTTCGGGGTGTGCGCCGCGGTGGCTTATGCGCCGAACGCCGCCTTCGCGAGCAGCCCGAGCGCGACGCAGACGAGCACGGCAGCGAAGCCGGCCTGCACATGCCGCGCGGACAGGTGCCGGGAGGCATTGCGCCCGATCGCCATGCCAATCGCGGTCGCGACCGTGAACCACAGCATCATGTCGAGCGGTGCGCGCGTGCCCGACACGAGCGTCGCGAGCACGCCGCCGGTGCCGACCAGCGCGATCACCATCAGCGACGTCGCGACTACGCCGTGCATCGACACGTTCGTGAACTTGCGCAGCATCGGCACGATCACGAAGCCGCCACCGACACCGAGCAAGCCCGTCATCAGCCCCGTCACCGCGCCGGTCGACGCAAGCGCGAGCCCGACCGGCCAGGACCACACGAGCCGGCCCGTATCGGGATTCACGCGGCCGACGCACAACCGCGACTCATCCGCGTCGCCGGGCGCGTGGCGCAGTGCCTGCCGCAGCAGGCGGCCCGCGACGATCAGCATCGTCAGCGCGAACAACGCCAGCAGCACGCGTTGCGGCAGCACGTGCGCAAGCTTCACGCCGAGCGTCGTGAGCGGCACGCCCGCTACGGCCATCAACAGCGCCGCGCGATAGCGCACGAGCCCGCGACGAAACCCTTCGAGCGCGCCGAGCGCGGCGCTGCCCGCGACAGCGACGAGCGCGACGGGCGTGGCCTGCTGCATCGGCCAGCCCATCCCGACGACGAGCGCGGGCACCGCGAGAATGCCGCCGCCTGCGCCGGTGAGGCCCAGCACGGCGCCGACGAGACTGCCGAGTACGAGGGAAATCAGCATGGTGTCATCGGGTTCCGGTCAACGTGCGATCGCGGGCTTCGCGAGCCATTCGCGGCCCTTGAGCATCGCCTTCCAGTAGAGCGGCGGCAGCAGGCGCTCCTTGAGCAGCCACGCGAGCCGGGACGGACGCCGGCCGTCGATCAGCCACGCGGGGAACGTCGGCGCGACCTTGCCGCCGTACAGGAATTCGGCGAGCACGATCTTGCCGCGCTCGACGGTGAGCGGGCACGACCCGTAGCCGTCGTACGCGGCGTCGCCGTGCGCGCGGCCCAGAGACGCGAGCACATTGTGCGCGACGACCGGCGCCTGCTTGCGCGCGGCCGCGGCGGTCTTCGCGTTGGTCGTGTTGGTGACGTCGCCGAGCGCGAAGATGTCCGCGAACTGCTTGTGCCGCAGCGTCGCCGGATCGACGTCGATCCAGCCGGCTGCATCGGCGAGCGGGCTCGCGCGCACGAAATCGGGCGCCTTCTGCGGCGGCACGACGTGGATCATGTCGAACGCGCGTTCGACGGTTTCCGTGCCGCCGTCGGGCAAGGTGCGCCGGAACGTCGCGCGCCGCGCGGGCCCGTTGATCGCGACGAGGTTGTGGCCGAACGACAGCGCGATGTCGTAGCTTTTCACGTACTCCATCAGCGCGGGCACGTAGTCGGCGACCCCGAACAGCGCGGCGCCCGCATTCAGGAACTCGACGTTCGCGGCGCCCAGGCGGCCCGCGCGCCGCCAGTGATCGCACGACAGGTACATCGCCTTCTGCGGCGCGCCGGCGCACTTGATCGGCATCGGCGGCTGCGTGAACAGCGCGTTGCCGCCGCGGAACGCCTGCACCAGTTCCCACGTGTACGGCGCGAGGTCGTAGCGATAGTTCGACGTGACACCGTTGCGGCCGAGCGTTTCCGCGAGGCCGTCGATCGCGTGCCAGTCGAGCTTGAGCCCCGGGCACACAACAAGCTTGCGGTAGCCGATACGCCGGCAACCGTCGAGCACCACCGTGTGCGCGTCGGGCTCGAAGCCGGCGACGGCGGCCTGGATCCATTTCACGCCGCGCGGCAGCAGGTCGACGATCCGGCGCGCGGTCGTGTCGGGCCGGAACACGCCCGCGCCGACCATCGTCCAGCCGGGCTGGTAGTAGTGCGTATCGGCCGGGTCGATCACCGCGATATCGAGCGATGCGTCGCGCGCAAGCAGGCTCGACGCGACCGCGACACCGGCCGCACCCGCGCCGACGATCACGATGTCGTGCCGCGCGTCGATGGCTGGCGCGGCCTGGCGGTCGTCCTGCGCGAGTCCTTGCGAGGCACCTCGTGTGAGGCGCGGCGCGAGCGCGCCGAGGTCATAACCGGCCGCGGCGGCGATCGCGACGATGTCGCCGGCCGGACGCCTGTCGGCCTGCGACAGCGCCCACAGCGTCGCCGAACGCGTGCCGCTGCGGCAGTATGCGAGTACCGGGCCGGCGAGCGACGCGACGAGCGCGTCGAACTGCCTGGCCTGATCGTCGGTGACCTTGCCGGTATCGACCGGAAGGTAATGGACGGCGATGCCGAGCGGCGCAGCGGCGGCGCGAATCTCGTCGACGGTCGGCTGGTCCGCGCCTTCGCCGTCCGGGCGGTTGCAGACGATCGTGCGGATGCCGGCCGCGCGGAGCGCGGGCAGGTCGTTCGCGGCGATCTGGGGCGAGACCGACAGCAGGTCGGTCAGCGTGCGGATGGTCATGTCGGGGGGTCTCCGGTCGGGGCGGCGGCTCAGATCGCGTCGAGCGGGATCTTCAGGTAACGCACGCCATTGTTTTCGGGCTCGGGCAGGTGGCCGGCGCGCATGTTGACCTGCACGGACGGCAGCATCAGCACGGGCATGTCGAGCGTCGCGTCGCGCGCGGTGCGCATGGCGACAAAATCGTCCTCGGTCACGCCGTCCTTCACGTGTACGTTCGCGCGGCGCTGCTCGGCCACGGTCGTCACGAACTGCACATCGCGGCCGCCCGGCTGGTAGTCGTGGCACAGGTACAGACGCGTGTCGGGCGGCAGGGCGAGCACGCGCGCGATCGAGCGGTACAGCGTGCGTGCGTCGCCGCCCGGGAAATCGCAGCGGGCGGTGCCGTAGTCGGGCATGAACAGCGTGTCGCCGACGAACGCGGCACGCTGCGTCGCGTCGTCGATGCAGTAGGTCAGGCACGCGGGCGTGTGGCCCGGCGTGTGCAGCGCGCGGATCGTCAGCCCGCCGAGCGCAAGCGTGTCATCGTCGTCGAGCAGGCGATCGAACTGGCTGCCGTCCTGCGCGAAGCCCGGGCCGGCGTTGAACAGCGAGCCGAACACGTGCTGCACGCGGCACACGTGCGAGCCGATCGCGATCTGCCCGCCGACATGCGCCTTCAGGTACGGCGCGGCCGACAGATGGTCGGCGTGCACGTGCGTTTCCAGCAGCCAGTGCACGGTCGCACCGAGTTCTGCGACGCGGGCGATCAGCCGGTCGGCGCTGGCGGTGCGCGTGCGGCCGGATTTCGGGTCGTAGTCGAGCACGCTGTCGATCAGCGCGCACGCGCGGCTCGCGGTGTCGAGCAACAGGTAGCTGACGGTATGGGTCGCCGGGTCGAAAAAACCTTCGACCGACAGCTTGGGGGCATGGCTCACGGGATGTCCTCGATCGGGTTCTGCATCGGCAATCGGGGATTACATTCACAAGAAGCATGCCAGCTCGCGCCGCGATGCCGGACGATGTGGCAGGTACTTGATTCGGCTCGGATTTCTGGCCTGATCGCGGTGCGCCGCGAGCACCGCCTGCGGGGCGTCGTTGATGTCGACTGCCATATTTGGCAGTGTTATGGCAGAATTGGCAGTCGGTCTGTCAGTCTGACTGCCCATCCGTTCACGAGCGTTCTCATGAATCCGCACGACACCATTCCGATCGTTCCCGCGCCGTCGCGCGACGTCATGCCCGACGTGCGTGCGCTCGTCGCGTATCTTGAGCACGACCCGCAGCCGATGATCGTCGTCGATCCCGACTACCGCATCCTCGCGGCGAACGATGCGTACCGGCGCCAGTTCGGCGTGGCGGGTGTCGAGCACGTCGGCCGGCGCTGCTTCCAGGTCTCGCATCACTACGACGTGCCGTGCGACCAGGCCGGCGAGCATTGCCCGATGAAGCAGGCACTCGAGTCGCGCAGCCTGAACCGCGTGTTGCACATTCACCATACGCCGCGCGGCCCCGAGCACGTCGACGTGGAGTTGCGGCCGATCTTCGACGCGCGCGGCGACGTGATCGCGTACGTCGAGCGGCTGACGACGGTGCGCAGCGCGTCCGCGCAGCCGAGCGCGGAAGGGCTCGTCGGCGGCGCCGATGCGTTCAATGCGGCACTCGGCGCACTGCAGCGCGTTGCGCCGTCGATGCTGCCCGTGCTGCTGCTCGGCGAATCGGGTACCGGCAAGGAGCTGTTCGCGCGGGCGCTGCACGAGGCGAGCGAACGTGCGATGGGGCCGTTCGTGGTCGTCGACTGTTCGGGTATCGCCGAAACGCTGTTCGAGAGCGAACTGTTCGGCTACGAGAAGGGGGCGTTTACCGGCGCCAACCAGCGCAAGCCGGGCCTCGTCGAGACCGCGCAGGGCGGCACGCTGTTTCTCGACGAGATCGGCGACGTGCCGCTGCCGATGCAGGTGAAGCTGCTGCGGCTGATCGAGTCGGGGACGTTCCGGCGCGTCGGCGGTGTCGAGGCGCTGCGCGCGGATTTCCGGCTCGTCGCGGCGACGCACAAGCCGCTGCGCGAGATGATCGATGATGGCCGGTTCCGGCAAGATCTCTACTACCGGATCAACGCGTTTCCGATTCCGCTGCCGCCGCTGCGCGAGCGGCGCGGCGACGTCGCGCTGCTGGCCGAATCGATCCTGCGGCGCATCGCGAACGCGCGTGCCGGCGCGGGCGATGCGAGCGCGCGACCGTTCGCGGCCCGGCCGTTCGTGCTGAGCGAGCAGGCGCGTGCGTGCCTCGACGCGTATGCATGGCCGGGCAATATCCGCGAGCTGCGCAACGTGCTGGAACGTGCATGCCTGTTCGCGGACGACGGGACGATCCGCGTCGAACATCTGCCGGCCGAACTGGTCGCGGCGTCGGCCACACCGCACGCGCATGCGGCGGACACGCGCGGCGTGTCGGATGCGGAACTCGTGCGGATTGCGGGCACGTTCGACGGTACGCGCAAGCAGCTGGCCGAGCACGTCGGGATGAGCGAGCGCACGCTGTACCGGCGGATGAAGGCGCTCGGGCTCGGGGTGCGCGACCGGTGAGCGAGAGCCGGACCGCTCGCGCGGGCAGCGCATGAAACCGACATGCACCGCCCGCGGGGGCTACGCCATCAACGCGCCGGCGCCAACTGGGCCATTGCCTCACGGATGAACGCGAGCAGCGTGTCGTCGACCCACGAATCCTTCGTCAGCGCCGGCTCGGTCATCATCGCATCCCGGAATTTCGCGTGCGTGGCCGGGTCGTTGCCCGCATAGCTGCGGAACAGGTCGAGCCAGCGTTGCGCGAGCGCGCGGCCTTCCGGCGAATCGGGCCTTGCGCCCGCATCGATCGCGTCGCGCACGTCGCCCATCAGTTGCGGCCATTCCATCGCGTGTTCGCCGAAGTGCGCGCGCATGAAGCGGATCTCGTCCGGCGCGAGATACTTCTCGAAGATCCGCATCTTCGTCTCCGAGGACGCGCGCAGCACATAGTCGCGCAGTACGGTCGAAATGCCGATCTTCGACTGCATCGCCGGTTCGCGCTCGTGCATCAGGTTCAGCTTCGCGAGCAGCCGCGGATCGTTGTTCGTGTCGCGCACGAGCATCGTCATCCAGTGGCCGGCGAGTGCACGGACGCGCTCGTCCTCGGGCGGCACGCCCGCGTCATGCAGCGCGCGCACGTCGGCGACGAGCGCGATCCATTCGGCGTCGCCCGCCTGGCTCTTGCGGTACATCGGCAGGCGCGCGAGTTCTTCCTCGGAAAAGTATTTGTCGTACACGGTCATCAACTCCAGTGTGGTGAGCCAATCGGCCAGTTCCGGCTCGGTGCCCGCGGCGAGTTGCGCGTGCAGGTGCACGAGCCGCTCGCGCAGCTGCGCGGCCTGCGCGAGCTGGTGGTCGAGCGACGCGATCTGCTTCGCGACGATCTCGACGAGCGGGGTGCCGGGCTGGTTCAGGTAGTCGCCGATTTCGGCGAGCGACAGTCCGAAGCGACGCAGGGCCTGGATCTGGTGGAGCCGGGCGATGTCGTCGCGGTCGTACAGCCGGTAGCCGTTGTCGGCACGCGCCGAAGGCATCAGGAGGCCGATCGCGTGATAGTGATGAAGCGTGCGGACGGTCAGGCCGCTGCGTTTCGCCAGTTCTCCCACTTTCAGCCGCATGGTGTCCTCCGTTCGGTGCGCACGCTGGAGTCTCGAACGTTACGCTACGTGAGGGTCAAGCGGAAGATCGCGGATCGGCGCGCGGGGTGGTCCCGCGCGCCGTGCGTCCCGGGCAAGGGGCGCGCTATTGTGGCGACGGCGGTGACGGCGGCGCGTCGGGCGTGGCCGCGCGTGCCTGGGCGGCGAGGGCGCCTTGGCCCTCGTTGCCGGCGCGGCCTGCCGTGTCGACGTTCCCGGCCGTCGCTGCGTTGCCGGTCGGTTCGACCGGCGGCGTGCCCATTGCCTGATAGAGCCGCGCGGTATCCGCGAGCCGTGCGCCGGTCGCGCGAATTTCGTCGAGCCGCGCGTTGCGGTACTGCAGCTCGCTCGCGCGCGCGGCCGATGGCGGCAACGCGCCGAGCCGCACGCGGGCGGCCGCGTCGTCGTACGCGCCGCGTGCGGACAGCGCAGCCCGCGACGACGCATCAAGCGCCTCCGCATCGTGCTCGAGCGCGGCGAGCGAATCGGCGACGTTCTGGAACGCGCTCAGCACGGTCTGCCTGTACTGGTCGACTGCGGCCTCGTAGGTCGCCTTCGCCGCACGCCGCTGCGCGAGCAGCGCGCCACCGTGGAACAGCGGCTGGCTCAGCGACGCGCCGACGTTCCAGATCGCGCCGGCACCCGACAGCATCGTCGGCCAGCTGAAGCCGCCTTTGCCCATGGCCGCCGACAGCGACAGCTGCGGGAACAGCTGCGCGGTCGCGACGCCGACTTCGGCGGCGGCCGCCTTCAGCCCCGCGTCGGCGGCCTGGATGTCGGGGCGACTTTGCAGCAGGTCCGACGGCACGACCACGGGCACCTGCGCGGGCAGGTTCAGGTCGGCGAGCGTGCGGTCGGCGGGCGGCCGGTCGGGCGTGCGGCCGACCAGCACCGCCAGCGCATGGCGCGCCGAGTCGCGCTGCTGGCGCAGCGCGGGCAGGCTCGCGGCGAAGGTGTCCGCGCTTTGCTGCGCGCTCAGCGCGTCGCTGTGCGACGCCGAGCCGAGCGCGTAGCGGCGTTGCGCGTCGTGGGCCTGGTCGTTCGCGAGCGCGACGAGCCGTTCGGTCGTCGCGATCTGCGCATTGAGCACCGACACCGTGATCGACGCCGTGACGATGTTCGCGGCGAGTGCCCGGCGTGCCGATTCGAGCTGGAACGCGCTGACGTCGACGCGTTTCGCGAGCGCGCGGTTCGCGAAGCGCGCCGCGCCGAACAGGTCGATCGTGTAGCTCGCCTGCAGTTGCCCGACGAATGTGTCGTACAGCAGCGTCGGCGCGCCGAGCGCGGGGATCGGCACGCCGAGTGCGCGCTGGCGCGTGGCCTGGCCGCCCGCGTCGATCGACGGCAGCATCGAGCTGCCGATCTGTCCGCGCAGCTGCTCGCGCGCGGCATCCAGCGAATGTGACGCCGCGCTGAGCGTCGGGCTGTTGCGCAGGCCTTCGTCGACGAGCGCGTTCAGCGCCTCGGAGCGGTACTGCTTCCACCAGTCGGGCACGGGCTGCGCGCCGACTTCGAACTGTTGCGCGACGCCTTGCGCGGCGACGGTCTGCTGCACTTGCGGCACGGTGCCGTAGTGCGCGGGCGACGGCATCGCGGGCGGCTCGCCGCTCGGCGCGAACCACGCGCAGCCCGCGAGCGGGCCGGCGAGGCTCGCCACGGCAAACGCCCGCATGGCTTTCGTTTTCAGGTTCATCGATCCATCCATGGTCAGGCTCCCGACGGCGCGGCCGGTGTGTTGCCGCCTGGCGGCGGGCCGTCGCGCGGGTCGCGTTCGTCGCGCTTCACCCGGAACCACGCGGCGTACAGCGCGGGCAGGTAGAACAGGGTCAGCACGGTCGCGCTCGTGATCCCGCCCATCAGCGCGGTCGCCATCGGCCCGAAGAAGTTCGAGCGCAACAGCGGAATGAGTGCGAGCACGGCGGCCGCGGCCGTGAGCGTGATCGGACGGAAGCGCCGCACGGTCGCACCGACGATCGCGTCGAAGCGTCCGTGGCCGGCCGCGATGTCCTGCTCGATCTGATCGACGAGAATCACCGAGTTGCGCATGATGATCCCGAACATCGCGATCACGCCCAGCATCGCGACGAAGCCGAACGGCTGGCCGAACAGCAGCAGCGTGCCGACCACGCCGATCAGCCCGAGCGGTGCGGTCAGCACGACCATCAGCACGCGCGAGAAGCTCTGCAGCTGGATCATCAGCAACGTGAACACGGCGATCGCCATCAGCGGCATCTGCGCGTTGATCGACGCCTGCGCCTTCGCGCTTTCCTCGACCGATCCGCCGATGTTGATCTGGTAGCCGACCGGCAGTTGCGCGCGCAACGCATTCAGCTTGCCGTCGATCGCATGCGTGACGTCGATGCCTTGCGCGCCGGCGCGTACGTCGGATTGCACGGTAATGGTCGGCTGGCGATCGCGTTCCCACACCACGCCGTATTCGAGCGTCGGCGTGAAGCGGCCGAGCGAGCCGAGCGGCACGGGGCCGTTCGGCGTCGGCATCGCCAGGCCCGCGAGCTTCGCGGGATCGACGCGATCGGGGCGCGGTGCACGCAGGTCGACCGCGATCAGCTTGTCGCGTTCGCGATACTGCGTGACGGTCGTGCCGGACAGCGTCATCGCGAGGAAGCTCGACACGTCCTGCGACGTGACGTTCAGCTCGCGCGCCTTCTTCTGGTCGAGCTCGAAGCGCACCGAGCGCTCGGCCGGCTCATCCCAGTCGAACTGCACGTTCACCGTGCGTGCGTCGCCGCGCATCGTCGCCGCGACCTTCTCGGCGATCGAGCGTACTGTCGCGATGTCGTCGCCGCTCACGCGGAACTGCACGGGGTAGCCGACTGGCGGCCCGTTCTCGAGCCGCGACAGGCGCCAGCGCACGGCCGGGAACTGGTCGCGCAGCGTGGTTTCGAGCCAGGTGGCGAGCTTCTCGCGATCCTTGACCGATTTCGCGGTGACGACGAACTGCGCGAAGTTCGGCAACTGCAGCTGCTGGTCGAGCGGCAGGTAGAAGCGCGGCGCGCCGCTGCCGACGAAATTCACCGAATGGTCGATCTCGGGCCGCTTGTCGAGCACCTTTTCGAGGCGTTCGGTCTCGCGCAGCGTCGCCGCGAACGACGCACCCTCGGGCAGCCGCAGGTCGACCAGCAGCTCGGGGCGATCGGAGCTCGGGAAGAACTGCTGCGGCACGAGCGAGAAACCCATCAGCGCGACGACGAAGAGCGCGCCGGTGATCAGCAGCACGACGAAGCGGCGCTCGATGCACCAGTCGATCCAGCCGCGCAAGCGCGTGTAGAAGCGCGTGTCGTAGATGTCGTGCTCGTGATCGTCCGGCAGGTGAGCTTCGTGCGCGTGCTTCTTGCGTTCGGGCAGCAGGTGATAGCCGAGCAGCGGAATCAGCACGACGGCCGCGAACCACGACGCGATCAGCGCGATCGCCGACACCTCGAAGATCGAGCGCGTGTACTCCCCGGTGCTCGATTTCGCGAGCGCGATCGGCAGGAAGCCCGACACCGTGACGAGCGTGCCGGTCAGCATCGGGAACGCGGTGCTCGTGTACGCGAACGCGGCGGCGCGCGCACGGCTGTAGCCCTGTTCGAGCTTCACGGCCATCATCTCGACGGCGATGATCGCGTCGTCGACGAGCAGCCCGAGCGCGAGCACGAGCGTGCCGAGCGACACCTTGTGCAGCCCGATGTCGAACAGGTACATGAAGAGTGCGGTCACCGCGAGCACGACCGGGATCGAGATCACGACGACCATCCCGGTGCGCAGGCCGAGCGACACGAGGCTCACGACCAGCACGATCGCAACGGCTTCGGCAACCGCTTCGAGGAAGTCGTCGACCGAATGCGCCACCGCATGCGGCATGCTCGACACCAGCGTCAGCTTGAGGCCGGCCGGCAGTTGCGCCTGCAGGTCCTTCGATTGGGCGTCGAGCGCCTTGCCGAGCCGGATCACGTCGCCGCCCGGCTGCATCGTCACGCCGATGCCGAGCACGGCATGGCCTTTCGCGCGCATCTGCGTGACGGGCGGATCGTCGTAGCCGCGCTTCACGGTGGCGAGATCGCCGAGCCGGAACGTGCGGCCGTTGATGCGGATCAGCGTGTCGGCGATCGCGGCGACGTTGTCGAACTGGCCGCTCGGCCGCACGAACACGCGATCGTCGGCGGTCGTGAGCACGCCGGCAGACGAGATGTCGTTCTGCGCGTTGATCGCCTGCCCGAGCTGCTGCGGCGAGATGCCGAGACGCGTGAGCTGCGTGTTGTCGGCCTCGATGAAGATCCGCTGGTCGGGGTCGCCGAAGTAGTCGACCTTGCCGACGCCCGGCACGCGCAGCAGCACCGTGCGCAGTTGGTCCGCATAGTCGTGGAGTTGCGCGGGCGTGAAGCCGTCGCCTTCGAGCGTCCAGATGTTGGTGTAGACGTCGCCGAACTCGTCGTTGAAGAACGGGCCCTGTACGCCTGGCGGCAGCGTATAGCCGATGTCGCCGACCTTCTTGCGGATCTGGTACCAGGTCTCGGGCACGTCCTTCACGGGCGCCGAGTCCTTCATCGTGAAGAAAATCAGCGATTCGCCGGGCCGCGAATAGCTGCGCAGGAAGTCGATGGCCGGCGTTTCCTGCAGCTTGCGGCCGATCCGGTCGGTGACCTGTTCCTGAACCTGCCGCGCGCTCGCGCCGGGCCAGAACGTGCGGATCACCATCACGCGGAACGTGAACGGCGGGTCTTCGGATTGTGCGAGCCGCGTGTACGCGAGGATGCCCGCGAGCGTCGCGAGCGCGATCAGGTAGACGACCAGCGCCTGGTGGCGCAGCGCCCATGCCGACAGGTTGAACCGACCTTCTTCGCGGGGGCCGCTCATGACGCGAAGTCCTCCGGATGCAGCGGTGCGATCGGCCGCACCTTCTCGCCCGCGCTGACCGTATGCACGCCTTGCAGCACGACGCGCTCGCCAGGCTGCAGCCCGCTCGACACGGTGACGGTGCGTTCGTTGAAGCGCGCGACGTCGACGCGACGCAGTTCGAGCGTGTCGTCCTTCGTGCGCACGACCCACACGGCCGGATGCGGGCCGTCGTGGAACAGCGCGGTCGCGGGCAGCGTGATGCTCGGCGCGTTGCCGGCAGCCGGCGCGCCGTCGAACGCGACGTTTGCGGTCATTCCGAGGCGCACGGCCGGATCGGGGGCGGCGAGCGTGAGCTTCACGCGGTAAGTGCGGCTTTGCGGATCGGCGGCCGGCGCGATTTCGCGAACCTTCGCGGCGAACTGCCGGCCCGGCAGCGACGGCAGCGTGACGCTCGCCGCGTGGCCGGGCGTGAGCGATGCGAGCGCGGCTTCGGGCACGTCGCTGACGACATCGACGTCGCCCGACCACGCGAGCTGGTAGACGGCCTGGCCGGCGGAAACGTTCTGGCCGGTGTCGGCCTGTTCGGCGGTGATGGTGCCCGCGTGATCGGCGACGAGCGTCGCATAGCGGAGCTGGTTCTTCGCGAGCGCGAGTTGCTGCTGCGCCTGGTCGCGCTGCGCGAGCGCCGACGTGTAGCTGTTCTGGGTCTGTTCGAGCTGCGCGGTCGCGATCAGGTTCTCGCGCGCTTGCGCGCGATCGCGGTCGAGCTGCTGCTTCGCGAACGCGAGGCTGTGCGATGCGGCATCGAGCTGCGCCTGCGCGCTCGCGGCGTTCTTCTCGACGTCGGACGGATCGAGCAGCGCGACGACCTGGCCGGCCTTGACCGTATCGCCGAGCCGCACCTTGCGTTCGACGATCTTGCCCGTGATGCGGAACGATAGCGGCGTCGCGTAACGCGGCTGGATCTCGCCGGGCAGCGTGGCGGCAGCCGCGGCGCCGTCGGCGTGCGCAGGCAGCGCGACGACCGGGCGCGGCGCCGGCGGCGCGGCTTCCTTCGGGTGGCAGGCGGCGAGGACGAGCGCGGTGCCGATCAGCAGCACGGCGCGGGAACCGGAGCGATTCACGAAACCCCCAGATGAGGTGAGAGCAGAACGAAGCCGGCAAGCGCGGCGGGCGCTTGCCCCGAGTGGCGCCGGCCCGGCGCCCACGAACACAGCCGAACAAGGTCGTTCGGAAACTGTGGCGGATTCTAATACACACCTGTATCTGAATGCAAAGATGAATCCGAAAGGGAGTTGGTGCTAGACTGCGCGCCATGAAACCACAGCGCTTAACTCGCGAGCAGAGCAGGGACCAGACGCGCGAACGTCTGCTGAATGCCGCGCATCGGATTTTTCTGAAGAAAGGCTATGTCGCCGCGAGCGTCGAGGACATCGCGGCGGCGGCCGGCTATACGCGCGGCGCGTTTTATTCGAATTTCCGCAGCAAGTCGGAACTGCTGCTCGAACTGCTCGAGCGCGACCATGATTCGGTGCGGGCCGATTTCGAGGCGATCTTCGAGGTAGGCGGCCCGCGCGAGCAGATGGAGTCGATGGCGCTCGCGTACTACCGCACGCTGTTTCGCGACGACGAATATTCGCTGCTGTGGGGCGAGGCGAAGCTGCAGGCGGCGCGCGACGCGAAGTTTCGCGTGCGCTTCAACCAGTTCCTGCATGGCAAGCGGCTGCAGATGGCCGAATTCATCCAGCGCTTCGCCGAGCGCGCGGGTACGCCGCTGCTGCTGCCGGCCGAGACGCTCGCGTTCGGGCTGATGTGCCTGTGCGACGGCGTGCAGTCGTACTATACGGCCGATCCGCAGCACGTGTCGGGCGACGTGGCCGAATCGGTGCTCGCGGGGTTCTTCGCACGGGTCGTGCTGGGGCGCGCGCCGGACTGAACGATCCGGCAGTCGGTCGGCGCCGACGGCGCCGCGAGCGAGGATGCGGCGCGCCGTATCGCGCGCCGCACCCCGTATCTGTCAGCGCTCGCCGGTCATTCGCCGATACGCGTCGAGCAGCGATGTCTTGTAGACGACACCGGCGAGCGTCGGCTCGGCCTCGCTTTCAATCACCGGCAGCCGTTCGCCCTGGAACGTCATGAAGCGTTCGAGCGCGGTCGCGAGCGGCATGTCGGGCGTGAGCAGCGGAAACGGCGTATGCGCGTAGTGCGCGGCCGTCTTGTCGGTCGTGTCGCGCTTGTCGAGCAGGTCGGACGTGATGTCCTTCAATGCGACCGCGCCGCGGAAGCGCCCGGCGTCGTCGGTCACGTACAGGTACTTCACCGGATACTCGAGAAACACGCGCGTCATGTCGGCAACGCTCGCGGTGAGCGGCACGACCGTCTGCGCGGGCTGGATCAGCTCGCGCATCTGGGTGGTGCGCAGCCGCAGCCGTTCCTGCGCGTCCTGGTGGTGGCGCAGCGTGATCTCGTACATCGACGTCGTGCCGGTCGCACGCGCGACGAAATACGCGAACACGCATGACACCAGCAGCGGCAGCACGACCTGGTAACTCAGCGTCATCTCGAAGATCATCAGGATCGCCATCAGCGGCGCCTGCGTGGCGCCGGCCATGAACGCCCCCATTCCGACCATCGCATACGCGAAATACGCGGACGTGTGGCCGGGCCACAGCGCGTTCATCGCGAGCCCGAACAGCGAGCCGAACACGGCCCCGACGAACAGCGTCGGCGTGAACACGCCGCCGACCGCGCCCGAGCCGGCCGTCGCGGCGGTCGCGATCACCTTGAACACCAGCACCGCGACGAGCGCCTGCCAGGTCCACGGCGAATGCAGGATCTGGTTCACGACGCTATAGCCGTTGCCCCACACGTCCGGAATCCACACCGAGATCACGCCGACCACGAGGCCGCCGAGCGCGAGCCGCACCGGCAGTGGCACGGGCAGCCGCTTGAACTGGTTCTTCGATGCATCGAGCAGGTGCAGGAACTGCGGCGCGAGCACGCCGCACAGCGCGCCGAGCACGACGAACAGCAGCACCTCGGGGCCCGTCACGGCCGGAAACACCGGCATCTCGTATGGCGGCCGGTAGCCGGCGAATTCCCGCATCACGATGTTCGCGACGACGGATGCGACGACCATCGGCCCGAAGCTCTCCATCGCGATCGTGCCCAGCACGATTTCGGACACGAAGAACGCGCCGGCGATCGGCGCGTTGTACGCGGACGTGATGCCGGCTGCCGCGCCGCACGCGACGAGCAGCCGCAGGCGCGGCGGGTCGAAGTGCACGAAGCGGCCGACCAGCGACGCGGTGAGCGCCGCGAGCTGCACCATCGGGCCTTCGCGGCCGATCGAGCCGCCGCTGCCGATCGTCAGCAGCGACGACACGCTGCGCCACAGGCTCTGCCGCACCGGCACGACGCCGTCGCCGAGCGCGACGGCTTCCATGTAGTCGGTGTTGCCGGATTTCCGGACGCCGCGCGTCGCGAGCAGCAGCACGCAGCCGGCCAGGAAGCCGCCCGCGGCCGGCATCCAGAACCGCACGTACCACGGCAGGCTTCTCGCCATCTGCACGAAGCTGCCGCTGTGTCCGGAGATCAGGCGCTGCATCAGGTCGATGCCTTCGCGAAACGCGATGGTGGCGAAGGCGCCGCCGACGCCGACGATGGCCGACCAGATCAGCATCGTATGGGCGTCCGACAGGCGGAACAGCGTCTGGGCGCGAGTGCGCAGCTTCAGCAGGAACGAGAGCACGGCTGAAAGAGGGTGATGAAGAGGACGAAGGAAAACGACGCGAAGCATAGCACTGCGCCGCGCCCGCGGGACCTTCCCGTCGGGCGCGGCGCGTGTCGCGGCACGGATGCGCGGCTCAGCCAAGCCAGTGCTGCACGGCCCAGGTGATCCCGTAGCCGCCGGCGATCAGCCAGACGTACAGGATCAGGCCGGTGGTCAGGGCCCGCGGGCCGGCCTCGCGGATCTGCGAGACGCGGGTCTCGATGCCGAGCGCGGTCATCGCCATCGTCAGCGCGAAGGTGTCGAGCACGTTCAGCGTGTGCGTGACGTCGGCGGGCAGTACGTTCAGCGAATTGACGATCACGAAGCCGAGGAAGCCGAGCGCGAACCACGGCACCGCCACCTTGCGCTTGCCTTGCGCGCCGTCGGCGCGCGCACCGGCCGAGCGTGCGGAGCGGGCGAGCCACCAGCCGAGCGTGAGCAGCACCGGCACCAGCAGCATCACGCGGGTCATCTTCACGATCGTCGCGACGTGCGCGACCTGCGGGCTGATGTCGCTCGCCGCGCCGACCACCTGCGCGACCTCGTGGATCGTGCCGCCGAAGAACAGGCCGAGGCCGGTCGGGTCGAGATTGAGCAGGCCGGCGTGATATGCGAGCGGGTAGAGGAACATCGACAGCGTGCCGAACAGCACCACGCTGCCCACGGCCATCGCGCTCTGATGCGGCTTCGACTGCAGCGTCGACTCGAACGCGAGCACGGCGGCCGCGCCGCAGATCGCGCTGCCGGCGGCGGTCAGGAGCGCCGCGTCGCGATCGAGCTTCATCACCTTCATGCCGACCCAGGTGCCGATCGCGAGCGTGCTCACGACGACCAGCACCGACACCGTCAGGCCCGGCAGGCCGACCTGCGCGATCTCCTGCAGGCTCACGCGCAGGCCGAAGAACGCGACCGCGATGCGCAGCAGCTTGCGCGCTGAAAAGTTGACGCCGGCCGCCCAGCTCGCGGGCATGCCGTCACGCAGGGCGTTGCCGTACAGCGCGCCTGCGACGATGCCGACGATCAGCGGTGACAGGCCGAGCCCGGCGATCGCCGGAAGTTGCGACAGGCTGGTGACGGCGGCGGCGAACAGCGCGACGAACAGAACGCCGTTCAACTGGCCGCGCGTCGACGGAGCGGCGTGGTTGAGATGGGGAGTCGGAGCAGTGGACATGGGGCACCGTGATGAAACAGGTTGCGATGGCCTAATCCTAAATTGGTTATATCGATATGAGAAATTGTGATTTGTGACGTAAACTATCCGGAAAGCCGATAATTAATTCCCATGACCCCGGATCAACTGATAACGTTCGCGGCCGTCGCCGAACACCTGAACATCAGCCGCGCTGCGCTGGCGCTGCATCTGTCGCAGCCGGCCGTGTCGGGCCAGCTGCGCCTGCTGCAGGACGAGTTCGGCGAGCCGCTGTACCAGCGCGAGGGCCGCGGCATCCGCCTGACGCCGGTCGGCGAGCAGCTCGCGCAGTATGCCAAGGCGCAGCGCGACACGTTCGCGCAGGCGCGCGCGTTTCGCGACGCCGTGCGCGGGCTCGAGGCCGGCACGCTGCGGATCGGCGCGAGCACGACGCCCGCCAGCTACCTGCTGCCGTACCTGATCGCGGCGTTCCAGCCGCGCGTGCCGCGGGTGGCGATTCACACGATGAGCGGCAATACGGCCGACGTGGTTGCGGCGCTGGCGTCGCTCGACGTCGCGATGATCGAAGGGCCGCCCGGCGAGGCGCTGCCGCCCGGCACCGCCGTGCATGCGTGGCACGAGGACGAGATCGTCGCGGTCGTGCCGGCCGGACATCCGCTCGCCGCGCCGGAGTACGAAGCCGGCGTCACGCTCGACGCACTCGCCGCGCATCCGCTCGTGTTGCGCGAGGAGGGTTCCGGCGTGCGCCAGCTCGTCGAACGCGCGTTCGCGCATGGCGGCGCGCCGATGCGCGTCGCGTTCGAGATTGCGGGCGTCGAGGCCGTGAAGGAGGCCGTGCGCGCGGGGATGGGCGTCGGATTCGTCTCCGCGATGTCGCTGCGCCACGAGGACGCGGCGCTCGTGCCGCGCTCGCTGGCTCCCGCGCCGCTCACGCGCCATTTCTCGATCCTCGTGCCGCACGGCGCCGCGCCGTCGCGCGTGGCTGCCCAGTTCCTCGACATGTGCATCACGCACGACGAGAAATAGGCGCCGACGCGGGTCCCGGAACGCCGGATGCGCATGCCCAGGCGGGCGGCGGCCCGTCCTAGGGATTTCCTCTATGGCGTGCACCGGACGCGAAGCGCACCATCCGTCTCAAGCAAATGGAACCGGTTCCATTCAAGTGAAAAAAGGGCAGAAATGGCAGACATCGTGATCGTGGCGAGCGCATTCGGGATGGACCGCGTGCGTCAGGAGGGCCACCGTGCATTCATCGCGACCGCGGCCGCATCCGGGGCGACCGGCTTCGAGGTACGGCGCGAGCTGTTCGTATCGGACGACGATGCGACGCCCGGCGCGCTGGCCGCGCTCGGCACGGCACTCGCCACGCACGGGCTCTGGTCGGTCTATTCGACGCCGGCCACGTTGTACACGGAAACCGGGGCGCTCGATGCCGACGCATTGCGCGACACGCTCATGGAAGCCGACGCGCTCGGGGCGCGCTTCGTCAAGTTCCAGCTCGGCGGTTTCGCCGGCGACGCGCATGCGTCCGAGATCGTCGCGCTGTCGCGCGGCGCGCGTGCCCGCGTGGTGGTCGAGAACGGCCAACTGCCGGTGGGTGGCACGCTCGCTCAATTCAGCGGGCTGTTCGCCGCTTTGACCGAAGCGGGCATGCCCGATGCGCTCGGCATGACGTTCGATATCGGCAACTGGCAGTGGCCGGGCGAAGCGCCGCTCGCGTGCGCGCACGCGCTCGCGCCGCATGTGGAATACATTCATTGCAAGGCTGTCGCTGGCGAGGGCGCACGCCGTTTCGCGGTGGCGCCGGCGCCGGGCGACACGCTCGTCACGGGCGTGCTCGCGGCCCTGCCGCAAGCGGCGCCGCGCGGCATCGAATTCCCATTCGATGCCAATGACCTGGCGGGCGATGCCGGCCGGCGCGTGGCGTGGCTCGCCGCCGCGTGACGCAGGAAGGATACGGAGGAATTCATTCATGAAGGCAGTACTCGATGTCGTGACCTACGGTGAAGCGATGGCGATGTTCGTCGCCGCCGAACCCGGCCACCTCGCGCACGCGGCGCAATTCACGAAGCGGATCGCGGGCGCGGACCTGAACGTCGCGATCGGCCTGTCGCGGCTTGGCTTCCGGGTCGGCTGGATGAGCCGGGTGGGCCGTGATTCGTTCGGCGGTTATGTGCTCGACACGCTTGCGCGCGAAGGCATCGACGCATCGTGCGTGACCGTCGATCCGCGCTATCCGACCGGTTTTCAGCTGAAGTCGCGCAATGACGACGGCAGCGACCCGACCGTCGAATATTTCCGCAAGGGCTCGGCCGCGAGCCACCTGTCGTGCGACGACTACGTGGCCGACTACGTACTCGGCGCGCGTCACCTGCACTTGACGGGCGTCGCGCCGGCGATCTCCGCGACGTCCTGCGAACTCGCTTTCCAGCTGGCGCGCGAGATGCGTGCGGCCGGCAAGACGATCTCGTTCGATCCGAACCTGCGCCCGACGCTGTGGCCGTCCGCCGACGTGATGGCGAAGACGCTGAACGCGCTCGCGACGCTCGCCGACTGGGTGCTGCCGGGCCTCGCCGAAGGGCAGCAGCTCACCGGGCACGACACGCCGGCCGATATCGCGGGCTTCTACCTGGCACAGGGTGCGCGCGGCGTAGTGATCAAGCTGGGCGCCGAGGGTGCGTACTTCCGCACGGCCGACGGCCGCGAGGGCGTGGTCGCGGGCGAGCGCGTCGCGAACGTGGTCGACACGGTCGGCGCCGGCGACGGCTTCGCGGTCGGCGTGGTCAGCGCGCTGCTGGAAGGCCGGTCCGTCGAGCACGCGGTCGCGCGCGGCAACCGCATCGGAGCGCTCGCGATCCAGGTGATCGGCGATTCGGAAGGCTTGCCGACCCGCGAGGCACTCGATCGGCTCGAAAACGTCAGCAATCGCGCCGATCGCTTAGAGGAAAGCGTCACCGCGCAATGAGAGGCCGGACACGGCACAATCCGCGGACCCATTTCGTGCTTCGTGCACGGTTTTGCATGAGGCCGGAGCAGGCGCCGATGCGCCGACACCGGTCGATTCCCGAAAGGACGGGACGGGAGTGGGCGCTAAAGCGCCAGCGCCCGTCGACCGCCGCAGGGCAGGAGTAAGCGCTGAAGCGCCAACTCTTGCCAACAGCGGCATGGGACGGGAGTAGGCGCTAAAGCGCGAACTTCCGTCGACCGCCGCAGGGCAGGAGTAAGCGCTGAAGCGCCAACTCCTGCCAACAGCGGCATGGGACGGGAGTAGGCGCTAAAGCGCCAACTCCCGTCGACCGCCGCAGGGGAGGAGTAAGCGCTGAAGCGCTAACTCCTGCCAACAGCGGCATGGGACGGGAGTAGGCGCTAAAGCGCCAACTCCCGTCGACACAGGAGACACACTGATGGCAGCCAATCTCGCAGCACGACGCTGGTGGACGATCATGCCGATCGTCTTCATCACCTACAGCCTCGCTTATCTCGACCGCGCAAACTACGGGTTCGCGGCAGCGGCCGGCATCAACCAGGACCTCGGGATCAGCAAGGGCCTGTCGTCGCTGATCGGCGCGCTGTTCTTCCTCGGCTACTTCTTCTTCCAGATTCCGGGCGCAATCTATGCGGAGCGCCGCAGCGTCAAGAAGCTCGTGTTCGCCAGCCTCGTCCTGTGGGGCGCGTGCGCCGCGCTCACGGGCGTCGTCACCAACATCCCGTCGCTGATGGCAATCCGCTTCATGCTCGGCGTGGTCGAAGCGGCCGTGATGCCGGCGATGCTCATCTACATCAGCAACTGGTTCACGAAGAACGAACGCTCGCGTGCGAACACGTTCCTGATCCTCGGCAATCCGGTCACCGTGCTGTGGATGTCGATCGTGTCAGGCTATCTCGTGCACGAATTCGGCTGGCGCCACATGTTCATAGCCGAAGGCGTGCCGGCCATCATCTGGGCCGTGTGCTGGTGGTTCCTCGTGCAGGACAAGCCAGCCGATTCGCCGTGGCTCAACGCGCAGGAAAAGAGCGACCTCGATGCCGCGCTCGCGGCCGAACAGGCAGCGATCAAGCCCGTGCGCAACTACGGCGAGGCGTTCCGTTCGCCAGCGGTGATCAAGCTGTGCGCGCAATACTTCTGCTGGAGCATCGGCGTGTACGGCTTCGTGCTGTGGCTGCCGTCGATCGTCAAGAACGGCTCCGAGCTCGGCATGGTCGCGACCGGATGGCTGTCGGCGCTGCCGTACCTCGCGGCGACGATCGCGATGCTGGTCGCGTCGTGGGCGTCCGACAAGGTCGGTTCGCGCCGCGGCTTCGTGTGGCCGTTCCTGCTGGTCGGCGCGGCCGCGTTCGCCGCGTCGTATGCGCTCGGCTCGTCGCATTTCTGGATCTCGTATGCGCTGCTGGTCGTCGCGGGCGCCGCGATGTACGCGCCGTACGGCCCGTTTTTCGCGATCGTCCCGGAACTGCTGCCGAAGAACGTCGCCGGCGGCGCAATGGCGCTGATCAACAGCATGGGCGCGCTCGGCTCGTTCGTCGGCTCGTATTTCGTCGGCTACCTGAACGGGGCGACCGGGTCGCCCGTCGCATCGTATGCGTTCATGAGCGCCGCGCTCGTGGCCGCGGTGATCCTCACGCTGTCCGTCAAACCCCAGGCGCGCGATGCGCACCCGCTCGCGACGCCGCTGCAAGGAAAATGAAAACGATGAAGCCTCGTATCGTCGCGTACAAGCCGCTACCCGATGACGTGCTCGCGTACCTGCGCGAGCATGCGGAAGTCGTGCAGGCCGACGGCGCCGACGCGCTCGCCGATGCCCTCGGCGACGCGGACGGCGCGATCGGCGCGAGCCTGAAGGTCACGCCGCAGATGCTCGATCGCGCACCGCGGCTGAAGGCCTGGTCGACGATCTCGGTCGGCTACGACAACTTCGACGTCGCGGATCTCACTCGGCGTGGCATCGTGCTCGCGCATACGCCCGACGTGCTGACGGAATCGACCGCCGATACCGTGTTCTCGCTGATCCTCGCGTCCGCGCGGCGCGTGGTCGAACTGGCGGAATGGGTGAAGGCCGGCCACTGGCAACGCAGCATCGGCCCCGATCTGTACGGCACCGACGTGCAGGGCAAGACGCTCGGCATCGTCGGGCTCGGGCGGATCGGCGGCGCGGTCGCGCGCCGCGCGGCGCTCGGCTTCCGGATGCAGGTGCTGTACACGAACCGTTCCGCGCACGCCGAAGCCGAGACGCAGTACGGCGCCCGCCGCGTGACGCTCGACGAACTGCTCGCGCAGTCGGATTTCGTGTGCCTGCAAGTGCCGTTGTCGCCGGAAACGCGTCACCTGATCGGCGCGGCCGAATTCGCGAAGATGAAGCGCGGCGCGATCCTGATCAACGCATCGCGCGGGCAGGTGGTCGACGAGGCCGCACTGGTCGACGCGCTGCGCGCGGGCACGATCCGCGGCGCGGGGCTCGACGTGTTCGAGAAGGAGCCGTTGCCGGCGGATTCGCCGCTGCTGCGGATGAGCAATGTCGTCGCGCTGCCGCATATCGGCTCGGCGACGCACGAGACGCGCCATGCGATGGCGCGCTGCGCCGCGGAAAACCTGGTCGGCGCGCTGGCCGGGACGCTGCGCACGAACCTCGTCAATCCCGACGCGCTCGCGCGCACCTGAGCGGGGCCGGTCAGCCGGCGGGGCCGCCGGCTGGGTTAGAGGCGATGGTCTTGGTACCGGAGGGCAGGCTGCGTTATGATCGCCCGCTCGTCGCATCGACGACCCGGCCACGCGGCCGGTGGCGTTCGGCGGCGGGCATCCGTGCCAGGTCCGGTGCGGCCGATCGCCGTGCGTTTCAGGCGACCGGAGCAGGCGCGAACGCGCCGGCTTCGATCGACCGCGAAGCAGGGGAGCGGCGGCGTCCGCCGGGTGGCTTTCGTATCCAACAACAAAGGTCCGTCCGCACACGAAGCGGCGCGGATCGTACGTCGCGAGGCACGACTTGAGCGATTCGCAACCTTCCACGCAGCGTCCGGCGACGATCAGCGACGTCGCACGCGAAGCCGGCACGGGCAAGACCAGCGTTTCGCGCTATCTGAACGGCGAGACGCACGTGCTGTCCGCCGATCTGCGCCAGCGGATCGAGACGGCGATCGCGCGCCTCAACTACCGGCCGAACCAGATGGCGCGCGGGCTGAAGCGCGGCCGCAACCGGCTGCTCGGCATGCTCGCGGCCGACCTGACCAATCCGTATACCGTCGAAGTGCTGCAGGGCGTCGAGGCCGCGTGCCACGCGCTCGGCTACATGCCGCTCATCTGTCACGCGGCCAACGAGGTCGAGATGGAGCGGCGCTTCCTGCAGCTGCTGACGACCTACCGGGTCGAAGGGCTGATCGTCAACGCGCTCGGCGCGGAGGAAGACGTGCTGCGCCCGCTGCGCGGCGCCGGCATTCCGGCGGTGCTCGTCGACCGGACGGTCGAGGGCTTCGAGGCCGACCTGATCGGGCTCGACAATACCGATGCGATCGAGATGGCGATCGCGCACCTGGTCGCGCGCGGCTTCGATGCGATCCATTTCGTCGTGCAGCCGTTCGAGCGTGTCAGCTCGCGGCGCCTGCGCGAGGCCGCGTTTCGCGCGGCGCTCGACGCGCGCGGGCTGCCGGTGCCGCCGACGGTCGTGCTCGACCTGAACGAGCCCGCCGCGGCTGCGGCGGCGCTTGCCGACCTCGACGCGCGCATCGACGACGCGGTGCGGCGCGGCGTGCGTGCGGCGCTGTTCGCCGCCAACGCGCCGGTCGCGCTCGCGATCGCGCGCCATCTGCGCGCGCGTTTCGGCGCGGCGTGGCAGGAAAAGGCCGCGCTGCTGTCGATCGACGATCCGGAATGGGCCGAACTGATCGGCATCACGACGATTCGCCAGCCGACCTACGAGATCGGCTACAAGGCGGTCGAATTCGTGCACGAGCGCATCGACGGCGCGGCCGGCGACGTGCGCGTCGCGTTGCTGCCGGGCGAGCTGATTGCGCGCGCGTCGACCGCAAGCTGAGTATCATTCGGGGCACGCCGCGCGTCAGGTGCGCTGCCCCGAACAAGGAAATTCATGACTGTCGCTCCCGTCACGCTGGCGGTGCTGATCGCCGCCACGCTGATCATCGCGCTACTGCCGTTCGTTCTCTTCCGTATTCTGCGCAAGCCACTTTCGCTCGACCGCCGCGACACGATCGTCGGTGTCGCCGTCTTCACGCTGTTCGCGATGATCGTCGAACGCGCATTCCATGGCCTCGTGCTGAGCCAGACGCCCGCCGGCGGCTGGCTCACGCAGCCGCTCGCGTTCGTCGCGTACAGTGCGCTCGCGACTGCCGTGTTTGAGGAAGTCGGCCGCTATCTCGGGATCCGGTTCCTGAACCGCCGCTACGGCGCATCGGCCGGCGACGGGCGCGGCATCGGCTACGGGATCGGCCATGCCGGTGCCGAAGCCTGGTTCGTCGGCGTGCTCATATGGGGCCAGTGGTCGTATCTTGCGTGGCTCGCGAGCCGCGGCCAGCTCGAGACGCAGCTCGCGGACCTGCCGGGCGATACCGTCGTGCGGCTGCACGTGATGCTGGCGACGCTGTCGGCACAGTCGATCCTGCTGTTGCTGCTCGAGCGTTGCTCGGCGTTCGTGGTGCAACTCGCGCTGTCGGTGCTGGTCTGGCGCGGCGTGCGCGCCGGCCGCGCGGGCGTGCTGCCGCTCGCGATCGTGCTGCATGCGCTGGCGGTCGCGCCGGCGCTGCTGTATCAGGTGCGCGTGCTGCCGGCCGGATCGCTCGAGGCCGCGTATTTCGTGCTGGCCGCGATCCTGGTGGCCGTGCTGGCGAAGACGTGCCGGTCGCCGCGTGCGGCGGCCTGACGGGAGGGGCGGAATGGACGACTATCTGATCGAATGCCGGAGCGCCGAATTCGACGCGCTCGCGCGCGTGATCTGCGATCTCTTTCCGGAACAGACGCGCTTTGTCGAAAGCAGCGACGAACGCGGACGCTTCCTGTCAGTGCAGTGGCTGGCGATGCGTTTCGGTTCGACGCCGAAACGGATGACGCTCGACATCCGCATCGTGCCGGCCGCGCTGGCGCGCTATCTGGCGCTCAGGCCGATGCAGCGCGCCCGCAGCCATGCGGTGCTGCATGCGTACACGGAAGCGATGCTGGGCTCGCTCGAGGAGCGGCACGCGGCCGGCGAGGCCGTCGAGCGCGACGCGGAACTCGAACTCGACGAAGACTTTGCCTGACCCTTGACGTGAGCGAGCGCGCCGGCGCGATGCCGGCGTCGCGCGCTACGCGTTACGCGTCGCGGTAGACCTGCGCGAAACGCTGCGCCTGGACGACGCCGTAGTCGCCGGGCGCATACTGCATGACCCAGTCGCCGGCGATGCCGCGCAGCGTGTCGCCGTTTTCCGAGCGGGCGATCGTGAACGGTTCGTCCATCCGGCGGGCGAGCACGACGGCCGGACGGTTCCGGTAGGCGCCCGGCGCACCGTGCGCGAGCGCCGGATCGGCGGGCAGGTACTTCGCGTCGAAGCGTGCGCGCGACACGACCCAGCGGTCGCCGGTCGAGCCGGTGATCAGCGCGTCGCCCGCGATATAGCGGTTCGGGCCTTCGAGGCTCATCAGTTCGCCGTCGGCCTCCGCGAAGGCGACCGTGACGGTTTCGTCCTTCACGACGCGACGGGCCTGCGGGTCGGTACGCAGATCGATGTGCTTGAGTTCGAGCATGGCGGGGGGAAGTGCGGGAAAAGCCGGGAGCTTATCCCGAATCCGGCGCGCCGTGTGGCGCACCGAATTCCTGCGGGATGCGCGACGCCGTTCGCCCCGGACGGGCACCGTGGCGCCGGCAGGCGGACGTCAGGGTTGTGCGGGCGCGCTGGCGGCCGGCGCGGCGGCTGCCTTGCCTTCCTTGCTCCGGGCCTTGCCCTTGCCGCGGTGTTCGCCGCCGTGATGCAGCCAGCTACGGAACGTCGTGTCGGCGAGTGCCTTCTGGTCGGCCGGGAAGCTCTGGTAGAGCGGCGCGAATGCGTCGGCGAGCTTCTTCGCGCCGTCCGCGTTCGCCTGCGCGAGTTCCGCGTACTGCTTCATGTCGTCGACCGCGGACACGTTCTGGCTTTCCATCCGCATGCGATAGAGGCGGCCCATCGTGTCGCCATTTTCACGCATCGTGTCGGCGAACGTCTTCCATTGCGGTTCCTGCGCCGACGTGATCTTCAGTTGATCGTGCAGGTACTTGATGCGCTGCTCGATGCGCGCTTCGTGGCGCGCCGCGCGCTGTTCGGCGCTCGGGGCCGACGCCGCAGCCGCCATTGACGGAGCGGGCGCCGGCGGCTGCGTCGGCGTTTGCGCGAACGCGCTGGCTGCAACGGCGAGCGTAGCGAGGGTGAGCGAGATTTTCTTCATGATTGGCTCTCCGGGGTGGTGTCTTGCGAACGGGCGCGGCGGCCACTGCCGCAAGCGCGCCGCTCGCGTCGCACACCATTAGTAGCACGTTGCGTGCGGCGCGGCAGTGAATGCGACACTTGCTTACATCCGAAACGAATCGAAATTGAAAGGGACATGGCAGCTTGGGACGGGGCTCGCGATGGTCCGACACGTACCGGCGACGGACGCGGCAAACAAACCGGAAGTGCGATCCGGATGCGGACGTCGCGCACCGACAAGGCGGCGTGACCGCATGACAGCGCGCGATTGCGCAGTCGTACGATGCCGTTTGGGCGTACCGGCGTTCGGCGCTATCATCGCGTCACCGTCCACTTAGCCGGCGCGTCGCACGCCGGCCCAGCCTCATGCGTCCACCCCGCCTCGATCAACTCGACGATCTCGACCGGCAACTCGTCGCACTGCTGCAAGCCGATGCACGGGCAAGCGTCGCGGATCTCGCGCGCCAGCTCGACGTCGCGCGCACGACGGTCGTCGCACGCATCGCGCGGCTCGAACGCACCAACGTGATCGCCGGCTACAGCGTCCGGCTCGGGCAGGACGTGCTCGACGCGAGCATTTACGCGTATGTCGGCATCATCCTCACGCCGAAGTTCGGCAAGGACGTGTTGCGCAAGCTCGACCGGATGCCCGAAGTGCAGTTGCTGTGCGCGGTGAGCGGCGAGTACGACTACGTCGCGTGGCTGCGCGCCGATTCGCCCGAACGGCTCAACGACCTGCTCGACCAGATCGGTACGCTCGAAGGCGTCGAACGCACGACCACGTCGATCATCCTGTCGCGCAAGATCGATCGCGGCACGATCGGTGGCTGACGCTCACGTCCGGCGACCGTCGCGTCGCGCGTCTTGCGCCGGCGCATCCGCGTGGTTGTCGGGCTGCGCCGCGCCGGACGGCCGCACGAGCGGAATCCGCACCGAGACGCGCAGCCCGCGCGATGCCCGTTCATCCGCATACGCCAGTGCGATGTCGGCACTCATCCGGTCCGCGAGGATCTTCACGATCGACAGGCCGAGCCCGGAGCCGATCTGCGCGTTGCCGGGCACCCGGTAGAACGGATCGAACACACGCGCGCGTTCTTGCGGCGCAATGCCGGGCCCGGTGTCTGCGATCGTCACGCACACGTGTGTGTCCGTCCGTTGTGTCGACAGGTCCACGCGTCCGCCGGTCGGCGTGTAGCGGATCGCGTTGTCGACCAGATTCATGACCAGCGACGTGAGTTCGAGTTCGTCGACGGGCACGCGGGTGTCCGGGCCGTCGTCGACGCCGATGTCGATCGTCTTCGCGTCCGCGAGCGGCATCAGGTCTTCCAGCACGCGGCGATAGGTTGCGTGTACCGACACGGTGCCGGGCGGCGCGGCCGGCGCGCTTTGCGCACGCGCGAGTGCGAGGAGCTGGCCGATCAGGTGGCGGCTGCGGTCGAGCCCGCCGCGCAGCGCGGCAAGCCGCGCGCGCGCATCGTCCGGCAGTTCGGTGTCGGCCAGGCGCTCGGCCTGCAGCGACATCGCCGTGAGCGGCGAGCGCAGCTCGTGCGCGGCGTCGGCGACGAAGCGGCGCTGCGCGTCGACCGATTGCGCGACGCGCGCGAGCATCCGGTTGATCGCGACGACGAACGGCCGCACCTCGACCGGTACGTGGTCGGCCGGCACCGGGCGCAGGTCGTGTTCGTCGCGCGCGTCGATGCCGGCGGACAGCACGGCCACCGGGCGGAACAGCTTGCGCACGAGATCGGCGACGAGCAGCAGCAGGATCGGCACCAGGATCAGCAGCGGCAGCGCGGTGCGCCACGCGCTTTCGCGTGCGACGTCGTCGCGCATGCCGGCCTCCTGCGCGACCGCGATGCGCTCGCCGTTCGCGAGCGTATGGACCATCACGCGATACGCGTTGCCGCCGGCATCGACCGTATGCAGCCCGTCGGCGAGCGTCGGCGGCAATGCAAGTCGCGGCGTGCCGTCGGCGGCCGGCTGCGACGCGCCGCCGAGCGGCTGCACGATCACGCGCGACAGCTCGTCGCTTTCTCGCGTGGGCCCGGCACCGGTGGCATGGGGTGAAGGCGCGCGCGCACGGTCGAGCAGCGTCGCGACCTCGCGCAGCACGTCGTCCTGCAGTTCGTGCGCCTCGTCGAACGCCGACGAAAACGCGAACGCGGCCGCGGCCGTCGCGACGACCAGGATCGCGGCCGACAGCGCGACCGACAGGCGGAACCCGATCGACTCGCTCAGACGCTTCTTGAAACCATCCATCCCGCACCCCTGACGTTCTTGATCACGGTGCTGCCGAGCTTGCGGCGCAGCGAATGGATCAGGAATTCGACCGCATTGCTTTCGACTTCCTCGCCCCAGCCGTACAGGCGATCCTCGAGCTCGCGGCGCGACAGGATCGCGCCGGGGCGCACCAGCAGTGCGCGCAGCAGTGAGAACTCGCGATTCGACAGCGGGACCGGCGCTTGCCCTTCGACGGCGGCTTCGCGCGTTGCCGGGTCGAGCGACACGATCCCGTTGCTCAGCAGCGGCGCGGCCGAGCCGGCCCGGCGCCGGATCGCGACGCGAATCCGCGCGAGCAGCTCGGCCATCTCGAACGGCTTCACGATGTAATCGTCGGCACCGCCGTCGAGGCCGCGCAGGCGGTCGTCGAGACCGTCGCGCGCCGTGACGATCAGCAGCGGCGCGCTGGCGTCCCTCGCGCGAATGCCGGCCAGCACGTCGAGCCCGTCGCGGCCGGGCAGGCCCAGATCGAGCAGGACAAGGTCGTAGGGCTGCGCCGCGAACGCGGTCAACGCGTGCGCACCGTCGGTGACCCAGTCGGTGGCGTACGACGCGTCCTTCAGCGCGGCATGGACTGCCTCGCCGATCATCGAGTCGTCTTCGACGAGCAGTATTCGCATGCGTGTTCTCCGGGCCGGGCAATCGCCGCCAGCGTATGCGATTCCCGGGCGCGCGTCACGTGCCGCGCGCGCCCGGCGCAACGCTTATTTGCCGTCGAACCGGTCGAAGGTCGCGAGCAGGCTCTTCATCGCGGCGGCCGAATCGGCCTGGGTCGGATGGTCGGCGCGCAGCGCGGACAGCGCGCGGTCGATCTCCTGGTCGACGACGTGCCAGTCGGCGGCCGCGCGCGGCTTGAGGCCGGCCTCGGCCGCATCCCACGCGATCTCGAGATCCTTGATGCGTGCCTTCGCGCCGGCGAGGTCGCCCTTGCCGACGAGCGTGTCGACGTCGGCGGCGATCGCGCGGAACTGCGACAGGTCGCCGAGCTTCGATGCGTGCGCCGCCGCGGACGATGCGGGCGCGGATGTCGATGCGTTCGCATCCTGTTGCTTCGAGCAGCCGGCGGCGCCCAGCACGGCAATCGCGGCCGCTGCGACGGCGAGACGGGAAACGGAATACGGGAAGCGCATGGGGTGTCCTCGATTCGATGAACGGAATGGAAAGGGTGTCATTCGGCGGCGCCGGCACGCGTGTGCGTGCCGCTGCCGAATTGCGCGACGGCGACGAGCAGCACGATCACGGTCAGGAACAGCAAGCTCGTCCACGCGGCGCCGAAGCCGAGCCCGCCGTATGCGCGGGCCTGCGTGAGCAGGTCGCCGAGCGAGGCGCCGAACGGGCGCGTCAGGATGTACGCGATCCAGAACGCCAGCGTCGCATTGGTGCCGAGCCGCCACATCACGAACACGGCCGCGATCAACCCGCCGAAGCACAGCGCGCCGATCGTGAAGCCGAGCCCGAGCGCTTCGGTCGCGAGATCGCCCGCGGCGGTGCCGAGCGCGAACGTGCAGAGGATCGCGGCCCAGTAGAACAGCTCGCGCCGCGGCGTGACGATCGTATCGATCGACAGCGTGCCTTCGACGCGATGCCACACGAAGAAAATCGCCGCGAGCGCGACGGCAAACGCGGCGGTGCTCGCATACAGGCTGACGTTCAGGCCGTCGGTGAGCAGGTCGGTGATCTGCGTGCCGACGATGCTGACCAGCACCACCGTGAGCCAGTAGACCC
Source organism: Burkholderia sp. PR2 (assembly GCF_052372875.1). Lineage (NCBI taxonomy): Bacteria > Pseudomonadati > Pseudomonadota > Betaproteobacteria > Burkholderiales > Burkholderiaceae > Burkholderia > Burkholderia sp. PR2. The sequence continues at coordinate 1,752,987 of NZ_JBQRWH010000004.1, read as the reverse complement.
ACGGCACGTAGCGGCGCGTGTGCAACTGCAGCCACAGCGCGAGCGCGAGCAGCGACGCCATCGCGATACGCGTGACGGTCTGGCCGAGGCCCGCGTTGACCGCGAGAAAGTCCGCGCCGGTTTCGCCGACCGTGGTCGACATGATCTTGATGATCCAGAACGAGAGCGCGACGTCGGGCACCTTGTTCAGCCAGTGCGACGCGCGATTGACGGGCAGGGATTGCATGCGATGCCTCCTTGGCGATCGGGTGGTCGGCATGCAGTCTGAAACGGGAAACTTAGGCCAGCCATAGCGAGGCCGGCAGCGGGATGAATGCGCTGCTCCGACATTTCGACGAAATGTGGCGTCATAACGTCGAAATTATCGGTCGTTTCGCATCATTCTTCGTCTTGGAACTGATTTTGCGCGTCCCTAAACTGTGTTCATGGCTCGACGCCGTACACCAACACCAAACTCATCATCAGGAGATAAGCGCATGAAAATCGCCATCGTCGGCGCAGGTCTGATCGGTCACACCATTGCTCACATGCTGCGTGAAACGGGCGACTACGAAGTGGTCGCGTTCGACCGCGACGCTGATGCGCTCGCCAAGCTCTCGCGTGAAGGCATCGCGACGCAGCGTGTCGATTCGGCCGACGCCAATGCCATCCGTGAAGCCGTGAACGGCTTCGATGCGCTCGTCAACGCGCTGCCGTACTACCTTGCGGTCAACGTCGCCGCGGCGGCCAAGGCTGCCGGCGTCCATTACTTCGACCTGACCGAAGACGTGCGCGCGACCCACGCGATCCGTGAACTGGCGGATGGTTCGGACCGCGCGTTCATGCCGCAGTGCGGCCTCGCGCCGGGCTTCATCGGCATTGCCGCACACGAGCTCGTGAACGGCTTCAGCGAAGTGCGCGACGTGAAGATGCGCGTCGGCGCGCTGCCCGAGTATCCGACCAACGCGCTCAAGTACAACCTGACGTGGAGCGTCGACGGCCTGATCAACGAATACTGCCAGCCGTGCGAAGCGATCCGTGACGGCCGCAAGCAGTGGGTGCAGCCGCTCGAAGGCCTCGAGCATTTCTCGCTCGACGGTACCGAATACGAAGCATTCAACACGTCGGGCGGTCTGGGCACGCTGTGCGAGACGCTGTCGGGCAAGGTCGAGACGCTCGACTACAAGTCGGTGCGCTATCCGGGTCACCGCGAACTCGTGCAGTTCCTGCTCGAGGACCTGCGCCTGTCGAGCGACCGCGACACGCTGAAGTCGATCATGCGCCGCGCGGTGCCGTCGACGAAGCAGGACGTCGTGCTCGTGTTCGTCACGGTGACGGGCGTGAAGGACGGTCAGCTCGTGCAGGACGTGTTCACGCGCAAGATTTTCGCGAAGGACGTGTGCGGGATGCACATGAGCGCGATCCAGATCACGACGGCCGGCGCGATGTGCGCGGTGCTGGATCTGTTCCGCGAGAAGAAGCTGCCGCAGAGCGGTTTTATCCCGCAAGAAAAGGTGTCGCTGAAGGCGTTCCTCGCGAACCGCTTCGGCAAGCTGTATGAAGGCGGCACGATGGAGCGCGTGCACGAAGTCGCCTGACGACGGGTCTCCGGCACGAGGGCCGTGCGACGCCGGGAGCGCAACAGCGCTTCCGGCGTTGTTTTTTTGAGCGTGTCGAAGCGTGTCGAAGCGTGTCGAAGCGTGTCGAAGCGTGTCGAAGCGTGTCGAAGCGGGGAAGAGCAGGGCGATGCCTGCCGCTCAGGCGGGCAGCGGCGGGAGGATCGATGCCTGCGGCGCCGGCGGTGCGATGCGGTACAGCAGAGCATCGATGTCCGCGTCGGACGGCGCGGTGTTGTCGAACATCACGATGCCGTCGCATTCGTGGCCGGTCGGCACGAAGCGGCGTTGCCGGTATTCGTCCCAGTGCGCGAGCTTGTACGCGTCGTTCGGATTGCCGCGCGCGACGATCCGCTGGCGCGCAACGTCTTCCGCGGTATGGACCCACACGACCGTCAGCACGACGTCCGGCCCGATGCCGAGCCACGTGCGGTCGAGGATGCGCCGATCACGCACTTCGCGCGACAGCGGGCCGACCACGAGCACGCCGATGCCGAGCGCGAGATTCTCGCGGGCTGTGTCGAGCAGGCCCTGGTATTCGGGATCGCGCAGGTGTTTCAGGTAGAGCGGGCTGTCACGATCGTTCGGATCGGAGGTGAGGGCGCCCATCGCGGCCGAACTGTAGCGGCCGTAGAGCGTGTCCTTGTCGAGCAGGCAGAAGGCTTCGCCGGTCGCACGCATCAGCGGCCCGATCAGCCGCTTCGCGAGCGTGGTCTTGCCGGTGCCGGCATGACCGCAGAAGAACACCAGGTGCGTCACGAATACCGGCTCCCCGGATCCGCGCGCGATGCGTCGGTGCGCTTGTCGCCGCGCGAGAAGACTTCCGCCTCCAGCCACATCGCGTTGATGATGCCGAAGCCGAGCGCCACGCCGATGCCGAGTATCCACGAGAAATACCACATGGGTCTGTCTCCTTGACGGTTGGGCCGCACGGCCATGCCGTGCGTCTGTCGAAGCGATGCCGTGCGCATGCCGCGTCGCACGTAGTCCGATCATGACCAATATCGGCGTGTCGCGCAAGCCGGGCCGCCCGCGCGTCAAACCGGTAAACTGATGCGAAAACTGCAACAAGACGGACAACATGCTGATCAATTGTGCTGCATACCAGGACGGCCGCAAGCTGGCCGAAATCGATATCGACGCCATCAGCGACTACGTGTCCAAGCCCGAGTGTTTCGTGTGGGTCGCGCTGAAGGATCCGACGCCGGACGAGATCGACCTGATGGGCGAGGAATTCGGGTTGCACGAGCTCGCGCTCGAGGATGCCCGCAAGGGGCATCAGCGGCCGAAGATCGAGGAGTACGGCGACTCGCTGTTCGCGGTGCTGCATATGGTCGAGCTCGACGACGACGGCGAATTCAAGGTCGGCGAGCTGAACGTGTTCGTCGGCCCGAACTATGTGCTGTCGATCCGCAACCATACCGAGCAGGACTTCCGCGACGTGCGCAAGCGCTGCGAGCGCGAGCCGCATCTGCTGCAGGAGGGGGCGGCGTTCGTGTTCTATGCGCTGATGGACCAGGTCGTCGACCGCTATTTCCCGATCCTCGAGACGCTCGGCCTCGAGCTCGAGGAACTCGAGGACCGCATCTTCACGAAGGCCTCGCCCGCGTCGTCGCGCGTCATCATCGAGGATCTCTATTCGCTGAAACGCAGGCTCGTAACGCTGCACCAGCACACGGCGCCGCTGATCGAGCCGCTCGCGAAGCTCACCGGAGGACGCATTCCGCAGGTCTGTAGCGGGATGGAGCATTACTTCCGCGACGTGTACGACCACCTGCAGCGGATCGTGAAGACGATCGAAGGGCGGCGCGAGATGGTCGTGACCGCGGTCCAGGTCAACCTCGGGATGATTTCGCTCGCGGAGAACGAAGTGACCAAGCGGCTCGGTTCGTTCGCCGCGCTGTTCGCGATACCGACGATGATTGCCGGCATCTACGGGATGAACTTCGCGAACATGCCCGAGTTGCACCTCAAGTACGGCTTCTACGGCTGCATCGGGGTGATGGTCGCCGCCGATCTCGCGTTGTGGTGGCGCTTCAAGCGGGCGGGGTGGCTGTAGCCGCGAGCGCTGCTAGCGCGGGGCATGCTTGCCGACCACGACGCGCCACGGACGCACGTACCAGGATTTGACGAGGCCGTGCTGCACGTACGGATCGGCGCGGGCGAACGATTCGGCGGCTTCCGGCGAGTCGCCTTCGAAGACGAGCACGGCCCGGTCGGCTGGATCCTGCAATGCGCCGGCGAGCATGAGTTCGCCGCGCTCGGTTGCCGCCTGCGCGAGTGCGAGGTGCTCGGCGCGGTACTGCTCGCGCCGGGACAGGTAATCGTCGACGAGTTCGTAGATCAACTGGTAATGCATGGTCGCTCCCGGAATCGGTTGCCGCTGGATGGCGGGCGGTTGGCTCAGTATAGAGCGAGCTTCGGTCTTTGTCGGCGCGTGGCCGGCCGATTTCGGGCCACCACGAAGATGATTTTCAGGTCTCGATGCCCTTCCCTAAAATGCAACTAACGGTCTAGGCTGAATCCGCCGTCGCATGGATTCGCGTTATCGCATTTGACCGGTTATCGCCGGTTTTGTCTTCAGGAAAGGCGGGTCCGGACGGCATGTTCCATGCGTATTCCGGGCCCGGATTTCGCATACCGGCAAGGGCGGCTAGGGCGGCCGCGCCGACCGGAAAAGGGGCCGAAGCCAGGTGTCGGGGCCGTCCGTCCGGGTGTCGTGCGAGGGCGTTTCCATTGGCCGCAATGCGACCTATGCTGAACGAATCCGGAGCGAACTTCGTTCGCCCGATTCGTCGAGACGAGGTGTGCCATGCCTGTGTCAGCCACCCTGCAGGATTGCCTGCGCCAGAAGTCATCGCGGTACGAAGTCGTGTACCACCCGTATAGCCATACCAGCATGGAGACGGCCGCCGCCGCGCATATCCCCGGCGATCGCCTCGCGAAAACCGTACTGCTCGAGGACGACGAAGGCTACGTCGCCGCCGTGCTGCCGACGTCGCATGCAGTGCGGCTGTCGGATCTCTGGGTCAAGACCGGTCGTCATCTCGTGCTCGCCAGGGAAATCGAACTGCGCGAACTGTTCAAGGATTGCGACCTAGGCGCGTTGCCGCCGGTGTGCATGGCGTACGGGATGAAGACGTTCCTCGAGGAACATCTCGCGCAGCAGCCGGAAGTGTATTTCGAGGCCGGCGACCACGAAGCGCTGATCCACATGATGCAGGACGAATTCCTGTCGCTGATGGAGACGGCCGAGCGCGCGCATTTCTCGCACAAGATGCAGGGGATGTGGTTGTCCTGATCGTCCTGTTGCGGGCAGTTTGCGGTGGTTGGAGACGGCGTCTGGCGGACGGCCGTCAGGGACGTTGCGTTTCGCCGGTTTTGCCGCAGCTGCGTTTACGCCGGAAATCGGTGCCGCGAGCGACCGGTGAGGCGGGATTCTGGTGGCGTCCCATCGGGATCTCAGTGGTGTCGTCGGGTGAATTTCGTATTTGACATAATCATAGTTATCAACAAAAAATCTTGTGGCGGCTAAGTTGTAATGTCCGCTTCTGGCTAAGTTCAAATGTCCGTTTTTCGACCCATCGTAAGCTGATCGGCCGCTGGGAATCCAGCGCTGGAGGCTTCGATGGCAGCGACGGAACGGATCACGATGACGATGCGCGAGCTGGACAAGTTCAAGGTCATTCAGGACGTCGCGGACGGCAAGCTTCAGCCGTGGCGCGCGGCCGAGCGACTCGGGCTGACGACGCGGCAGATCCGGCGACTGGTCGGCCGATTGCGTGATCACGGGCCGCAAGGTCTCGTGTCGCAACGGCGCGCGAAGCCCAGCAACAACCGATTGGATAGCATGACGGCTGATCGGGTGCTGTCAATCATCCGGGATCGCTACGCGGACTTCGGTCCGACGCTGGCCTGCGAGAAGCTGTACGAATGCCACAACATTCGGCTGGCCAAGGAAACGGTCCGCAAGCTGATGACCGACGCTGGCCTCTGGGTGCCGCGCCGGCAACGCCCGCCCAAGGTCTACCAGCCGCGAGCGCGTCGGGCATGCCTGGGTGAACTGATCCAGATCGACGGCAGTGACCATCGATGGTTCGAGGATCGGGCGCCGGCCTGCACGTTGCTGGTGTACGTCGACGATGCGACGAGTCGGCTGATGATGCTGCACTTCACGCAGACCGAATCGACGTTCAGCTACTTCGAGGCGACGCGAATGTATATCGAGTGCCACGGCAAGCCGGGGGCGTTCTATAGCGACAAGTACAGCGTGTTCCGCAACGTAACGCCAGGCAAGACTGGTAATCGGGTAACGCACTTCGGCCGCGCGATGTACGAGCTGAACATCGACACGTTCTGCGCGAACAGCAGTCCGGCCAAGGGGCGAGTCGAGCGAGCACATCTGACGTTGCAGGATCGCTTGGTCAAGGAGCTACGACTGCGCGGGATCAACACAGTGGCCGATGCCAACGCTTACGCGCCCTCCTTCATCGCCGCTTACAACACACGTTTTGCGAAGCCGCCGAAGAGCGATTTCAATGCGCACCGGCCGCTGCGGGCCGATGAGAGTCTTGACTTGGTGCTGACGTGGCGCGAGCCGCGGAAAGTGACGAAGTCGCTCACGGTGCAGTACGACCGCGTGATGTATTTGCTGGACGATACGCCGGAGAATCGGCAACTGATTGATCGAACGATCGAGGTTTGGGAGTACCCGGATGGGCGCATCGAACTCCGAACGGAGGGTCGTGTGTTGCCCTGCAGGCAGTACGACCGGCTGGCCGAAATCGATCAAGGTGCCATCGTCGAACACAAGCGTCTGAGTCACGTACTACAGATCGCGCAAGCGCTTCAGGCGCAACGCGATAACAGCCGAATCGGTAAGGCACCGTCTCGAACGCATCGAGGCGATTCGACTAAGACGAATCGCAACACCACTCAGCCGAACCAAAAGAAGCAGCGTGAGTTCACGCAGACCGATGTCGAGAAAGTGATCGTGGATCTCGCCGAACGCAGACAGGTCCAACAGCCCGCGCGCAAACCTGGCCGTCGGTCTGCGAGGGGCAGTGACGCAAGCGTAAGCACCCTGCCCGTTCAGGATCAGCTCTTCGACACTGCGTGAGCTATAACCCAAGACAAACAAGCACCAAGCCCGTAAACCCGGACATTTCAACTTAGCCGAGAGGCGGACATTTGAGAATGGCTTTGACAAATCTTGTAGTGGCTAGATTGAAATGTCCGCTTTTGGCTACATGGAAATGTCGCTTCTGCGGCCGGTCTGCCGACCAACCACCGGATTCCCGGTTTCCAGCCGCAGGCTGCGCACGATGCGGCGGCGTTCAACTCGTCATCATGACGTCTCGCGCGTTCCGGACGACGTATTCGCGACCGTCTTCCTCGGCCAGCTTCACGTATTGCGCCAGCTTGCCGGATTTGACGTCCTTGAGCACCCACAACGCGGCAATCCGCTGATATTCATGTCCGGTGTCCCATGCGCGTTCCGCGAGCGTTTCGGCATAAGCGGACTTCAGTGCGCCCAACGCAAGCAAGGCACGCCGGCGCACGTATTCGTCCTCGTCGTTCACCAGGCGCAACAGCAGTGCTTCGGCCTCTGCGGCATGCGAACCCTGCCCGCCGAGTCGCGCGGCCAACTGCCATTTGGCGTTCGGCTCCGACGCGTCGATCGACGCGCGCGCAAGTGCCAGCAACGCGTCGGGTTGCGTCCAGAGCATGCTCGAAATGTGTTCCAGCGCGTGGTCGCGGGCAATCGCGTAAAGCAGATCGGCGCACGCGGTTACGGTCCAGGCGTCCGGCGCAAGCGAGTCGACGACGGCAAGCGACGCGTCCCACAGGGCTTCCCAATGGCCGTACTCGCATTCCCAGTCGGTACTTCGCTGGTGGACCGGGTATAGCGTTGCCCATTCCCTGAATTTTTCGACCTGTTCGTGCAGTGTGTTCAACGCGTGCATGGAAATTGTATTGATTGCGACTTGCTTCACCGTGCGATTCACGCGGCGTGAAGCTGCGCCATCAGGCGCGGAGCGTCGCCCTGGCAGCCCGAAACCGGATGCTTCGAGCCACCCGCTCGCCATGTTCGCCGCGCCGCATCCGGCGCCGGCTGTTGGGCGGCGCTCGCGCGATCCTGCGCTTGGTGCAGGTACGGCGCCGGCCGAAGCAAGTGTCCGGGACAAGCGGATCGGCGGCGTTCGCTGCCGGGCAATCGTCGGGCGATATCGGGCCGCATCTACGGCTGTGGGCACGATTGTGCCAGTTTTGGTCGTGTTCGGAGTGCCGGTTAGCGCACCGAGCATCCACGTGCGACGGCATGCCCTGCCCTGATTCGCTTGGGGAGCCGTTCGACGAAGCGCGTGACGGTCAGATCAGGCGCGTTTTCGCATCCGAGAGTTTCGGTGAAAAATAACGCTATTGTGATAAGAAAAGTTATCCGGATAGTTTTGATAAAAATCAGAAGTGCCCGACGCGTGACGCACGATCCGAGATACGGCATTCACATCATTTCGCCACGCAAACCGTCGAATTCGCAACGATCGACGCGTGTCGCCCTGTGTGAATGACGGCGCACTGGGGGCGCGTTGACTCATCTCCGCCGGCATCCTCGCCGCTGCGTCGGTCCCCGCTCTTCCCCGCATTTGTTCCCGCGACGCAAGACTGTTGGTCCATGGTGGGTATTCGAACTCCGGCCCGGCGCGCCTAGAGTTGCGTCCATCGGATTCATCAATCCGGTCGGCGCTGAAGCCGAAAACCAGTCACCTGTCGAGGCATATCATGAGCACTTCCAAAGTCATCATCGTCACCGGCGCATCGCAAGGCATCGGTGCCGAAACGGTCAACGCATTCCGCGCCCGGGGCCATCGAGTGGTCGCGACGTCCCGTTCGATCGGGCCGTCGGACGATCCCGATCTCGTCACCGTCGCGGGCGACATCGGCGACCCGGCTGTCGCGCGGCGCGTGGTCGACGCCGCCATCGAGCGCTTCGGCCGGGTCGACACGCTCGTCAACAACGCGGGCATCTTCATCGCGAAGCCGTTCACGCAATACACGGCGGACGACTACGCAGCTGTCACCCGCGTGAACCTGGATGGCTTCTTCCATGTCACGCAGCACGCGATTGCGGCGATGCAGCGAAACGGAAACGGCGGCGGTCATGTGGTCAGCATCACGACGAGCCTCGTCGACCACGCGAACAGCAACGTACCGTCGGTACTCGCATCGCTGACGAAAGGCGGGCTCAATGCGGCGACGAAGTCGCTCGCGATCGAATATGCGAAGGCCGGCATCCGCGTGAACGCCGTGTCGCCCGGCATCATCAAGTCGCCGATGCACGCGCCCGACACGCACGCGACGCTCGCATCGCTGCATCCGGTCGGCCGGATGGGCGAGATGAGCGACATCGTCGGCGCGATCCTGTATCTCGATTCCGCGCCGTTCGTCACCGGCGAGATCCTGCACGTGGACGGCGGCCAGAGCGCCGGGCACTGAGCGGCAACGTCGTGAACATGCGCCGGCGCGCAGGGTGCGCGGCGCCCCGATGCCGGCGCAGGCGAGGCTTGCGCGCCCCGCTCTGCCCGGTTGCCGGCATGGCTGGCCGCGGCTAGCGAGTCCGCCTGCCGGGTGCCTGTTCGAGATGTTCGACGAGAAAGTCGACGAAGACGCGCACGCGCGACGACAGATAACGTGCATGCGGATACAGCAGCATGAACGGCCTCGATCGCCCGCCCTGGGCGGACAGCACCTCGGTGAGCGTGCCTTCCCGCAGATCCCGTTCGACGATGAAGCGATAGGTCTGGAACAGGCCCGCACCGCTGCGCGCGAGGGTGACGCCGGCGAGGACGTCGCCCGACGTGCCATAGCCACCCGTCGTCGCGACGTCGATTTCCGCTGCTCCGTCGTTGAACAGCCATGGAATCGGCCTCCCGCTGCTCGGGAGCTCGAACTGGATGCATTCGTGCGCGTGCAGATCGTCGGCCGTGCGCGGTACGCCGGCGCGCTTCAGATAGCCGGGCGTCGCGACGACGACGAGTTCGGCGTCCTCGAGCTTGCGTGCGACCAGGCTCGAATCCGCTGGCGCGCGGCCGCGGATCGCAAGGTCGAAACCCTCCTCGGCGAAGTCGATGTTGCGGTTGCTGAGATGCGTTTCGACGCGTACGTCCGGGTATCGCTCGCGAAACGCGGGCAGCAGCGGCAGCACGCGATAGTGTCCGTATGGCGTCGGCATGCTGATGCGCAGCACGCCGGCCGGCGTTGTCTGCTGCCCCGTCGCTTCGCGCTCCGCGTCGACGAGCTGCGACAGCGCATCACGACACTGCTCGAAATAGCGCCGCCCGGAATCGGTGAGGCGGATCTGGCGCGTTGTCCGTATGAACAGGCGTACACCGAGTCGCTCCTCGAGCCGCGCGACCGACCGGCTCACCGCAGCCGGCGTGACGCTAGCGGCCGTTGCGGCGAGCGTGAAGCTGCCGAGTTCGGCTGCCAGGCAGAACAGCTCGATGCTGCCGAGCAGGAGGTCATCGAATTTTCTCTGCATGGGGCGGCTCCTGCTTCCTCGTGCTGCCTTGAGCGGTTGCAAAACGGCGAATTCGGCTTGCGCCTGCAACGAGGCATCACGCTTCCGGCCCGCCAGCGCTGGTTGTTCCGTGGCGGGACGCCGAAGCACCGAGTGTGCATGAATCCCCGCTGGGAAACCAGCGGATCGGCGATACCGGAGTTACGCGTTCGCGCCGCGTTGCACCGCGGGCGATTCGTTACACCGTGTGTCGAGTCAATTGCGCGAACGATATTTACCGGCCCCTACCGCGTCACTAGAGTGATCGACAGAGGCCGTGGCGAGTTGCGCTCCACACCGCGGCCAACTCATCAACGATCCCCGAAGGAGAATGCCATGATGATCGAACAGAAGCTGGCCGAACTGGGCTTCACGCTACCCGAACCGCCGCAACCGCTTGGCAGCTACACGGCCGTCAGTGAGGCCGGCAACCTGTTGTTCATTTCCGGGCAATTGCCGCTCGTCGACGGCAAGGTGGCTTATACGGGCCGCGTCGGCGAACAACGGGATGTCGATGACGGTCGGCACGCGGCGCAGCTTGCGGCGTTGAACGTGCTCGCGCAGATCAGAAAGCACCTCGGCGGGTTCGACCGCCTGCATCACATCGTCCGTGTCGAGGGGCACGTCGCGTCGGCCGACGGCTTCCACGGTCAGCCGGCCGTGATCGACGGCGCCTCCGACCTGTTCGCCAAGGTGCTGGGCAACAAGGCCGGACACGCGCGCTCGGCCTTTTCCCACCGTCAGTTGCCGGCCGACGCGACGGTGGTCCTGGTCGTGATCGCCGAGATCCGCTAGGCATGACCGGGTTGCCGCAAGCCCGGGCGGCCGCGAATCCGGCGGCCATCTGCCCTGCCACCGCTGAAACTTTCGATCCGAGGTGCCTTTTCAATATAAGGGATGCATCATCGAAGAGCCTTTTCCGGCAAGGCTCGACACGATCCCGATACATTGCAATACAAAATATCGTATGCGAGTTAATCGAATGCGCTTGACGTGATTGGTCGCCTCGATCAAACTGCATCGCATGCGATTTAATCGCATCAGACAACAACCTTCCTACCTGACGGAGTGAACGATGAGCAAGATCGAAAAAGTGCTGTACACGGGCAAGACGCATACGACTTCCGGCGGCCGCGATGGCGCGGCTCGCAGTTCCGACGGCCGCCTCGACATCCAGCTGTCGTCGCCGGGCAGTGCCGGTACCGGCACGAATCCGGAACAACTGTTCGCGGCCGGCTGGTCGGCCTGCTTCATCGGCGCGATGCAGCTCGCGGCGCGCGCGGCGAAGGTCACGCTGCCTGCCGATCTCGCGGTCGATGCCGAGGTGGACCTGGGCACGGGTGGCAACGCGTACTTCCTGCAGGCTCGCCTGAACGTGAGCGTGCCGGGGCTCGATCGTGACGTCGCGCAGCACATTGTCGACACCGCACACCAGACCTGCCCGTACTCGAAGGCGACGCGCGGCAACATCGACGTCGAGATCCGCATCGTCTGAGCAATGCCCCGGGCGGCCACGGGCTGCCTTCCCGAATGTTCTGCCATTTTCTTGTCGAGGTGAATGATGAAAACCCAACTGATCGCTGCCCTTCTCGTTGCCGTGTCCGCTGCTGCTGCCGTGCCGGCTTTTGCCCGTGATGCCGTTGTGACGCGTGCGCAAGTGCGGGCGGAACTGGCCGCGCTCCAGCAGGCCGGTTATCTGCCGAATCGCCCGAACGATCCCAACTATCCGGACAACCTGCAGGCAGCGCTGAAGCGCGTGCGCGACAGCGATGCAACGGCGGCCGACACCCAGACAGCCGGTTACGGCAACAACGCCGACGGTGCGACGCAATCCGGCAGTCGCATGGCGATTCGCACGGCCGAGCGCTCGATCTATTTCGGTCGTTGAGCGTCGCGACGAAATCGACGACACCGTCCGCCAAATAAAGCGCATGCGATCTAATCGCATGCGCTTTATTTGTCCGTTTGTCCGCAACCTGCCCCGGGCGATCGCGTCTATGCTGTGCGACGAACGGCCTTCGATCAAGGAGCAGGCGATGCGGGAAGGAACGACGGAGCAGGAAGGAGGCGGATTGCATCCGCTCGACAATGCCGTATGGCATGCGCTCACCGGGGAGCAGCATCGTTTCGCCCTCGGCGACCTGCTTGCGCGTCGATTTCCTCCTGCGCTCGCACCGTTTGCGGGCATGGCCGACCGCAGCCCGACCGCGTTCGACGCGCTGCGCGGACTGATCGACGCGCATGGGCCTGCGGCACTCGTCACGCCGGACGAGATCCCGACGCCGGCCGGTTTTTCCGTGGTCTGGCGGGCGATGCTGCATCAGATGATCTGGCAGGGAACGCTCGACGGCGCGCCTGCTCTGGAGCATGTCCGGCTCACCGAAGCCGACGTGCCGGAGATGCTCGAATTGATCGCGGCGACGGAACCAGGCCCGTTCGGCACGCGCACGGTCGAATTCGGCGGCTATATCGGTGTCCGCCGGCAAGGCCGGCTCGTGGCGATGGCCGGTCAGCGGCTGAGGGCCGGCGGTCACGCGGAGATCAGCGCCGTGTGCGTGGATGCGGCTTTCCGGGGCCAAGGCCTCGCGGCCGGACTGATCCGGTCGCTGGTCGCGACCATCCGCGCGCGGGCGGAAACGCCGTTCCTGCACGTGCTCACGTCGAATCACGGTGCGATCGAGCGCTATCGCGCACTCGGCTTCGCGACGCGTCGCGACATGCATTTGCTGGTGCTGGGGCGCGAGGAGACCGGGACGGGCCAGCCGGCGCGCCGGCCATAAGGACCGGTCGCGGCGGTGCCTCGGTCCCGACTGCGGAAAATGTACTGAAATGGCGGAAGGAGCCGGCGGCAAGCGCATCGCAGGCTCGACATCGAGCCTGCGTTTGATCGTCTATTCGTTGATCGAATCGATCAGGTTGCCGCGCAGCGTGACGATGGCCTTCTGCATCTTCGCGAATCCGTCGGGTTTCAGGCCGGTGGCTTCGACCAGGTTCATGTCGAGCCCCTTCTCGCGCACGCGGCGGCCGCTTTTCGTCAGGCTCACGAGTACCTGGCGCTCGTCCGACGGATCGCGGTGCCGCTCCAGATAGCCCATCGCCTCGAGCTTCTTCAGGATAGGCGTCAGCGTGTTCGATTCGAGGAACAGCTTTTCGCCGAGCTGTCCGACCGTCTGGTTGCCCTCCTCCCACAGCGCGATGATCGTGATGTATTGCGTGTACGTGAGGCCGAGCTCTTCGAGGATCGGTTTGTATGCCTTGCCGAACGCGAGATTCGTCGAGTAGATCGCAAAACACAGGAACTCGGACAGCTTCGGCGTGGCGGGCGATTGTGCTTCGGTCGGTTTCATGAGCGTTCTCCAGCGACAGCGGTTCGTGTCGCAGACGAACGCATTATATATCGCGTGCGATCTTATCGGAGGCATGATTATCGCTTCCGATCAACACGATGCGACACCCGCGGCGCCTGCTCAATCTCGTCCGCTGTCGTTCCGACCCCGTCGGTCGCCGGTCCGCTGGCGGCTGATCGACAGCAGCGAACACTGCACCGGGTGCGCGATCTCGGTCGCGAGGCCGCCCGTGGCGAACAGCAGGATCATCAGCCAGCGCTTCATGCGTCCTCCACGACGGAAAGGCTTGCGCCGTCGGCGACGGTCGCATCGAGCGCATACGGATCGACGCCGTCGAGGCAGCCGAGATTGACGCGCCAGCACGCGGGATCCTTGCGCGTCTGATGGAACGGATAGACGCCGCAGCGGCTGCAGAAATAGTGACGGGCCGTGTGCGTATTGAAGCGGTAGAGCGTCAGCGCGCCCTCGCCTTCGACGATCTTCAGGTCGGCCGCGGCGAACATCGGGCTCATCAGCGCGCCGCGACGGCGGCAGAGGCTGCAGTTGCAGCGAGCCGCCGGCGCAAGCGCGGTCCGGACTTGGAATTTCACGGCGCCGCAGTGGCAGGATCCGTTGAACCATGTAGCAGACATGTCGTGCTCCTCAAGAAGTCATGTCCGCTTTATAACGGGCCTTCGCCGACGCCGTGTATCACGCTGTATCCACGCCGCGGGCGGATACAGAACGTTGCAATTCTGTACCCGGCCATTCGCATTGCGGCGCATTCGCCGAACGCCGGCGCACCGCGTGCGGCCGCGAAATCAGTCCAGCGCGTGCTGTAGCCGTGCGATGGCCGCCCGTGTCTCGCGCTCGAGCGTCGCGAACAGTTCGGTCGCCGGTAGCGACCGGACGAGCGGCGCCGCCTGCCCGGCCCATTGCGCGCCGTAGCCGAACTCGCCGTTCGCCTTCGCGGCCGCATGCAGCGCCTTGCCCGCGTCGTATGCGATCGGATAGGCTGGCGTGGCCGGTGCGAGCGGATCGTCGCCGAGCGCGGTCAGCCGGTTCGCGATGCCGCGCGCGATCCGTCCGGAGATCGCGGTCGTCAATGTCGTGCGGCGCGCTGCGTCGCCGAGGATCGCTCGGCGATAACCGTCGTCGATCGACGTCTCCGGGCACGCGACGAAGGCGGTGCCGAGCTGCGCGGCCTGCGCACCGAGCGCGAGCGCCGCGGCGATGCCGTCGCCGTCCATGATGCCGCCGGCGGCGATCACCGGCAACGCACATTCGCGCACCAGCAGTCGCGTCAGGGCGAACGTGCCGAGCCGGTCGTCGTACGGCGTCGAGTCGAATACGCCACGGTGCCCGCCGGCTTCGATGCCCTGCGCAACGATCGCGTCGATGCCGGCCGCGGCGATCTGCCGGGCTTCGTCGGGATTCGTCGCGGACGCGAACAGCGTGATGCCCGCGCGCTTCAGCACGGCGATGGCCTCATCGGACGGCAACCCGAAATGAAAGCTGACGACCGCCGGTTTTTCTTCGACCAGCATCGCGAGCATCGCATCGTCCGCGACGAAGCTCGTGTAGATCTCCGACAACGCCGCCGGCGTCGTCGCGCCCTGTTCGCGGAACGCGGGTGCGAGCCAGTCGAGCCACGCGCGTTCGACGGCGGCGTCGGCGCGGGCCGGCCGGTGGCAGAACAGATTGATGTTGAACGGCCGGTCGGTGAGCGCGCGCGTGTCGCGGATCATCTTGCGCGCGCCTTCGGCGTTCGTCGCGCCGACGCCCAGCGAGCCGAGCCCGCCCGCATTCGACACGGCGGCCGCCAGCGCGGGCGTGCTGACGCCGGCCATCGGCGCCTGGATGATCGGGGTGCGGATGCCGAGCGTGCGCAACAGCGTCCGGTTTTCGGTCGGTCGATTCATGTCGTTGCCTCCTGCAACGTCCGGGATCGGAATGCTGCGGCCAGATGCGGGCCGAAGCTGCTGGGTCGGGTCCGGTATACGGCATGTTCACGGCGCGTCGCGCGGAGCCGGTCACGGGAAAGCGGTGTCGAACTCGGCGGCCGATCGGGCAATGACGCGGCCGTCGCGCGGCGCGAG
Organism: Burkholderia sp. PR2; assembly: GCF_052372875.1. NCBI lineage: Bacteria > Pseudomonadati > Pseudomonadota > Betaproteobacteria > Burkholderiales > Burkholderiaceae > Burkholderia > Burkholderia sp. PR2. Next base: position 1,737,407 of record NZ_JBQRWH010000004.1, on the reverse strand, counting down.
GCGCATCCGAACGGTGCGCGAAACAGCCCCCGGCAACCGCGCCCATGCTACGCCGGCCTGCCGCCCGCGCGCCAGCCCAACTTGCTTCTATCGCCTGCGTACCCGATAGGCGAGCCCCGCGCAGGCCGTCAGTAGCGCGGCTGTCACGAAGAACACCGCATGCAGGCCGAGCGCGACGCCGATCTGTCCGCCGATCACGGGGCCGATCACCTGCCCGCCGAACTGCGCGGATTGCAGGTAGCCGAGCATCTGGCCCGTCGCGCGCTCGTCGACGGACTGCCGGACCAGCTTGCCGATCGACGGCAGCAGCCCGGCGAGCGTCATCCCCATCAGCACGCGCAGTGCCGCGAGTTGCCACCAGTGCGAGACGAAGGCCTGCGGCACCATTGCGAGCGCGGTCAGCAGCAGGCAGCCGACGATGACATTCCAGCTGCCGATCCGGTCGGCGAGCGCGCCGAGCCGCGCGGCGGTCAGCATGCTGCCCAGTGCGGAACAGGCCATCACGACGCCGGCGACGCGCGCGAGGTGGCTGCCATCCACGCCGAGCCCGCCGATATAGACCGTGATGATCGGCTCGATCGACATGTTCGCGAGCAGGACCATCATTGCCGTCACCAGGAGCGCGGCGACCGCCGCAAGATCGGTGCGCCGTGCCGTGTCCGCGGTCGTTGCGCGGGCGTGTCGCGTCAGTGCGTCGGTGTCCGCGTGAAAGTCCTCCTTCACGAGCAGGATCGTCAGCAGCGCGGCGACGGCGATCATCGCCCCACCCGCGAAAAATGTCCCGCGGATGCCGAGCCAGCCCGGCAGCAAGCCGCCGACGAGCGGCCCGACGAGGTTGCCCGCGAGTGCACCGGTCGACAGGATGCCGAGTGCCCAGCCCGCGCGTTCGCGCGGTGCCTGCGTGCCCACCATCACGGTCGATGCCGACGCATAGCCGCCGACGAGCCCGGCGACGAGCCTCAGTGCGACGAGTTCCTGAACGTTGTGCGCAACGCCGATCAGCGACATCACGACGGCCATTCCGAGCGCAGCGCGCACGAGCATTGGTTTGCGGCCAAAGCGATCCGCGAGGCGGCCCCACAGCGGCGCGGTGATTGCGGTGCCGAGAAACGTCGCGCCGAAGGCGACGCCGGACCACTCGATCACGGCCGATTGCGCATCGACGCCGAGCTGCCGCACGTACAGCGGCAGGAACGGCAGCAGCATGCTCAGGCTGACGAGCGTCGTGAACGAGCCGAACACGCACACGGCGAGATTGCGCTGCCAGTAGCGCGCGTTCCGTTCGGCATAGCTGGCGGCGGACCGGCCGGCGCGCGCCGTGTCAGGTGTCTGGATGGTCGTGCTCATCGCGCCCTCGCCGATGCGACGACGTCGACCGCGAGCGCCAGCAGCAGCGCGGCGGCCCCGACGGCGAACAGCGTTTCGTATCGACCGCCGCTCGAGGCGAACAGGTACGACAGGCCGTAGGCAGCCATCGCCTGCATGATCGCGAAGCTGGTCGTCGCACTGCGCCATGCGCGTTTCGCAACCGACGGATGATGTGCGAGCAGTTCATTCACGCGGCCGAGTGCGAGCGGTACGATGCCGGGCGTAAACGCGCCGACCAGCACGCTCGATACGATCAGCGCGGCGGGCCCCATCCCGAGCAGCGGCAGCACGACGGCGACGGCCTCGATCGCGAATGCAATACGCAGTGCGCGACCGAATCCCGCTCGATCGGCGAGATGCCCGCACGCGAGCGGCCCGACGATCGCACCGAGACCGTACAGCACCCAGTACTGCGCGCCCGCGTCCACGCCCTTGTCGAGTCCGCGCGCTACGTAGTCGACGAGGAAGATCATGTGCGGGACCAGCCCGACCGCGTTGAGCCCGTATTCGACGTACAGCGCGCGCAGGCTGCCGGTCGGGAGGTGGTTGCGCGCGTGCGTGGCCGGCGACGCGACGGCCGCAGGCGACGCATCGTCAGCCGGCCAGCCGCGCCACGCGACGGCGGTCAACAACAGCGACACGATCGCGAGCCCCAGCCACGTCGCGGTGAGACTCTGCCGCAGCAGGATCGGCACGATCGTGCCCGACGCCGCGATGCCGAGACCGATTCCCGTGAAGATGCCGCCGCTCGCGAAACCGCGGCGCGCCGGCGGCACATGCGTGAGGATCGCCGGCGCGGCGAGCACCATCAGGGCGCCGCCGGACAGGCCGGACGCAAAGCGCCAGACGAAGAACCACAGGAACGACACGGGCACCGCGCACGCGACGAACGCAAGCGTCGCGAGCAGCATCATCGCGCGCAGCACGGCGGTCGAGCCGGCGCGGCGCGCGAGCGCGCCGGCTACCAGCGCACCGGCCAGATAGCCGCCGAGGTTGGCCGCACCCAGATAGGCGGCCGTCGACGCGGGAAACCAGTGCGCGCCGATGATCGCGGGCAGCAGCGGCGTATACGAAAATCGTGCCAGACCGATGCCGATCAGGCTCGCACTGGCACCGGACACCGTGCCGCGCCACACGTTGAACGCGGGGGCGTTCTGCCGGTCGAGAAGCGCTTGTTGCATTGAAGGACCTCCATTCGCTGGGCGGACGCATACGCGCCTGACGGTTGAAGGGAGTCTAGATTGAACCGGGTTTCGGGAGAATCCACGCGTTGCGGAAGCCATTCTTCCGCATGTCGGTTCAATCTTCGTCGGTGATGGCGGCCAGCCGTGCGAAGTGCTCGCGCAATCGTGGCGCGGCGAAATCGACGAACGTCCGCACTTTCGGCACCGACAGCCGTCCGTAAGGCGTGACGACGTGAATCGGCAGCGGCGCATGTTCGCTGTCGCGCAGCACGATTCGCAGCGCGCCGTCCCGAACCTGCTCGGCGACGTGATACGAGAAGAGGCGCGTGACGCCGTGGCCGGCGAGCGCCGATGCAAGCGCGCCGCGGATCGTGTTGACGATGAAGCGCGGCGCGAACTGGACCACCTGCGGCAGCGCCGACTGGCCCGACGGCGGGAAGCTCCATGAATCGAGCCCGAAGTGCGTCATCGAGATGATCCGGTGCCGTGCGAGATCGGCCGGTGCGGTGATCGGCGGATGCTTCGCCAGATAGTCGGGTGACGCGACGACGACACGCCGCACCGCGCCCACCGGGATCGCGACGAGCGTCGAATCCGCCAGATGTGCGATGCGCAGCGCGACGTCGATTCCTTCGTCGATCAGGCTGACGGGACGGTCGAGCAGTTGCAGGCGAATCGACACGGCCGGATGGCGATCGATGAATTCGTCGATGAGCGCGCGCAGCACGTCCTCGCCGGCGGCGACCGGCGCCGTGATCGTCAGCAGGCCGCGCGGCGCCGAGCGTTCGTCGGCGATCAGCATGTCCGCTTCCTCGAGATCCGCGAGGATGCGGCGGCACGCTGCGGCGTAGCGTTCACCGGCTTCGCTGAGGCGAATCGTCCGGGTGGTCCGGTACAGCAGCGCGGTGCCCGTGTGCTCCTCGAGAAACGCGATCGCGCGGCTGACTGCCGCCGGCGAGCGGCCGAGACGGCGGCTCGCGCCAGCGAGACTGCCCTCGTCCAGCGTGGCGACGAACACCTTCATCGCATCGATTCGGTCCATGGCGTGTGAGCGTGCGAGAGTGGTCGTGTCATTGGCGGCGGGAAAAAGCCAGCGAGCAGTCTACCGTACGCGTCCCGCGATGCGTGGTCGGCCCCGTTGTGCCGCTTCGTGAAATACTGCGGCCACGCGTCCTCCGAAACCCTGCGATGACTGAGATGCCCGCCATGCCCTCGTTCTGTTGCCCGATCTTGCGGTCCGCACTGACGTGCGTCGTGGCGTTGCTGGTCGTCGGGCCGGCGACGGCCACCTCGGCCACGGAAGCCACGCACTTGCCGGGCGGGTCGCCCGTACCGGCAATGCGCACGCCGCAACGCATCCTGTTCGTCGGCGACAGCCTCACGCACGGCCGTTACACGCCCGTGCGTTCGTACGGCGCGATGCGGCCCGGCAGCAAGGAGGTTGGCGGCACCGCGCGGGTCGTCGACGAAAACTTCGGGCAGACCGGGGCCCGCGCCGAACGCGAGCCGGGCCCATGGGGCGGGATTCCGGGGATTTTCGCGCGCTTCGCCGCCGAAGCCGGACTCGACTTCGAGGTTCATCTGGAAGCGATGTCGGCGACGAGTCTCGCGAAACATGACCGCGTCGCATCGGACGTGATCGACCGGCCCACGTGGGATGTGGTGGTCCTGCAGGAACTGAGCGCGAAGCCTCTGCCGGTCGCGCTCACGCACAGCCGCGCCAGCGATCCGGCCGGTTTCCGTGCGAGCGTCGCGAAGCTCGCACGCGGCATTCGCGCGGCGGCGCCGCAAGCGCGTGTTTATCTATATGAAACCTGGCCACGTGCCGATCTCGCGAAAGCGCTGGCGGGCGAGCCGGATAGCGTCGGGTTTCACGCGCGCTACGTCGATCGCCTCACCGCGCTCGTCGCCGCATATCGCGATGCGTTCGATGGCGCGCGCCGGGGCGATCCGTCCATCGCCGCCGTCGTGCCGGTCGGCCGCGCATGGCAGCGCGCGTGGACGACCGGCGTCGCCGATCCCGACCCGTATGCGCCGTCCGGCGCACCGCTGCTGTGGTACGGCATGCGCGCGCAGAACGACCCGCCGATCTCGCGGCCAGACTATCTGCATCCGGGCGTGCTGGGCGCTTACCTGAGCGCGCTCGTGCTGTTTCAGCAGATCGCCGGTGTCGACGTCCGTACGTTTGGCCCGCGGGAGCAAGCGGCAGCGCAGCTCGGCATCGCGCCGGACATGGCAGCAAGGTTGCAGGCAGTGGCGTCGGATACGGTCCGCCAGCAAGGCGCCGACGCCGCCCCTGCCCCCGATGTCGATGCCGGTCTGACGGCGACGGCCGGATGCCCGGATCCGTGCGCGTCGCAATGAGCGGCAATGCGGCGGCCCTACCCGGCCGCGCGCGGCGCGAAATCACGCGAGGTGACCCAATACGGCGCGGTCAATGCGGCGCGACCGCCTGCAACGCAGCGAGCATCGCGCTCCCCGGTTTCGCGAGATCGTCGAGCACCGTGAAGTGCTGCATGCCGGGTAGCCATGCGCGTGCGATCCGTTCGCCGGCCGCTTCGCATGCGTCCGCGTATTCGTGCGCGTGGCGCACGAGCTCCGGCAGCTCGGCCGCGCCGACCGCGACGATGGTCGGTGCGCCGGGCCCGATGTGAAGCAGTGGACTGTATGCGGTGATCTCTTGCGCGGTGAGCTTCAGCTTGTCGTCGAGCACGCACAGCGAGATCGGTTCGAGATCGACGAGCGGGCTGATCGCGAGCGCAGACACGACGGCCGGATGCGCGCGATGCATGGCCGTCAGGTGGCCGCCGGCCGAGTGACCGCTCAGGTGGATCGGTCGTCCTGCGGTGCCGATCCCGTCGGGGTCGGCCGCGAGATGGTCGAGCAACGCGCCGATCTCGCCGACGATGTCGGTCATCGATGCGGTCGGTGCGAGCGTGTATTCGGCGAGCACGACGTCGAAGCCGCGTGCGAGCGGCCCGGCGGCCGCGTACGCGAAATCCTCTTTCGCGCAGTGCTGCCAGTAGCCGCCGTGAATGAACACGAACAGCGGCGCGTCGGGCCGGCCGCAGCGCAGCCAGTCGAAGCGCTGCGCCGGACGCGCACCGTAACGCAGGTCGCGCTGCCCGGGCGTCGCATCGTAAAGCGCTGCGCTGCGTGCCTGGCAGGACGCGAGCACCGCGGGGAAATCGGGAATGGCCTTCGTGTTCAGGTAGGCGGCGTCGAGGGCCGCGCGGTCCATGCCGCGATAGAGGATCGTCATTCGGGAAGCGCCGGGTCGGATTGCGGATGCGCGGGACAGTCGCGGTGCCACGCTACGAAGGCGCCAGGCGGGCCGACGCCGTTGCACCATTATGCGCAGCGCAACAGGCGCCGGCTATCCGGAATCGGCGGGGGGCGGCGTGCGCCTGTCCGCTTTCGGCGGAGGACTGTCGAGCAGCACGCGCATCGTGCCGGCGCATGCGCGAACGAGCGCACCGGCGTGATGAAGCGGCATGACGCTCGCCGCAGCGGAATCCGTGAATCGGGGAAGCGGGGTTCAGTTCAGGCGATGCGCGACCGGAACCGGTGCGCGCGGGGGCGCGATGCGCGCCGCCGGCGCGTGTCGGCGGGAATCAGCGCGGTGCGTCAGCGGGAGACGAGGCTCAGTAAGCGGACATCTCGACGCAAGGATCGACCTTGGACGGCGAGCAGATGACCGAATACTTGGCGCTTTCGCGCATCAGCGCTTCGCCTTCGTGCAGCGCGATCTTGATCTCGGGGTGACGCTCGTACGCGAGGAATGCGGAGCAGAAGACCGCGGACATCACGACCAGGGAGAACAGAAATTTTTCGAGAGATTGGAAACGTTCGGGCATGGTTCGACCTTTCTTCTAGCCCGCGATTATATCTCGAATTAAGGGTTTTCCCTATATTCCAGTCCGCATACCGAGGATGGCTTCGACCGATGGCAGGCCGTGTTTGCGCCCTTTTTCGCCGTTACGCAGGGTTCATGCATCGGACAAGACGGGATAACGGTTGCCTTCAAAGGAAGGCAGGCGACGGTGCAACACGCATCTTCCGCACGGCATTTCGGCAGGAGCGGCGACGAAGCCCGTCGCCGGCGCGTCACTGCGGTGCCGACGCGCCGCTGGCCGCATTGCCAGGCCATGCCTTGCCGATCTTGTCGATCAGCGACTTGGCGGCGCCGGTCGCGATGGCGGCGTCGACGCCCGAGGTCTGCCACGAACCGTCGGCGGCCTGCACGAAGGTCAGGTTCGCGCGCGACGGCGTGTAATCGCTGTTGCGCCAGGTGATCACGACGTCGCACGCGTAGGTGCGTTCGCCGGCCTTCCTGCAGTCGCCGGCGGGCTTCGCCGAGATCACGTCGGCCGACACGGGCAGCGGCTGGCCGAACAGCGCGTTCAAGCCGCCGTGGTTTTCCGCTTCGAGCGCGCGGCGCACCGCGGCATCGACGTCGCTCGATCCGGGGCCGTCGTGGAGCAGGTGGCAGGCGGCGAGCAGCGTGGCGGCACAGCCGAGCGTCAGCAGCGTGGGAAACTTCATGGAACTCCGCGAATCGGGTGAACGTCGGGCGGCACGCAGCGATGCCAGTGAGCGCATCGCCGAGCCGGTATGCCGCGTAGTCTGCAACGTCCACGCGTCGTTCGCGGTATCCATTTGTAACCAATTGCACGGACGGCGTGAACGGCGTGATCGGTGCGAACGCCCCGCTGCCCCGCCGCTTTCGTGCGCGCCTACTGCCGCTCCTGCTTCACGCGACTCACGAGCTGCGTCGGGCTCACGAACTGCAGCGCGATCACGACCCACACGAGCGTGATGGCCATGTAGATCATCGCCATCGCGTCGATCGACTGCGGCGCGCGCACGCCCGTCGAGAACACCGCGTAATACAGCGCGACGACGAGCGTCTGCGTGCTGGGGCCCGCGGTGAAGAAGGTCAGCTCGAACATCCCGATCGTGCGCACCAGCACGAGCAGCCCCGCCGCGAGCATGCCGGGCACCAGCAGCGGCAGCAGAACGTAGCGGAAATAGCGCCACGTGTTCGCGCCGAAGATGCGCGCGGCGGCTTCGAGATTCGGATCGATCTGCTCGATGAACGGCGTCATCACGAGGATCACGAACGGCAGCGCCGGCACGAGGTTCGCGAGGATCACGCCTGGCAGCGTGCCCGCGAGCCCGACCTTGTACATCACGGTCGCCATCGGGATCCCGTACGTGACGGGCGGCACCATCAGCGGCAGCAGGAACACCAGCAGCGCGAAGCGCTTGCCGCGGAACTGCACGCGCGCGAGCGCGTAGGCGGCCGGCACGCCGAGCGCGACCGACAGCAGCACGACCGCGCCGACGACTTCGACGGTCACCCACAGCACGCTCGCGAGCTGGAAGTCTTCCCACGCCTTCGCATACCAGTGCAGCGTGAAGCCCTGCGGCAGCGGCGTGCCGAACCAGCGTGTCGCGACCGAGTTCACCGCGACGGTCGCGATCAGCAGCATCACGTTCAGCAGGAAGAACGCCATCAGCCCCCATACGAGCGCCTTCCACGCGCGGCCGGCGAGGCTGTCGCGTAGTTTCCGCGGCTTCATCGCGTTGACGGGCTGCGCGCCGGGCGGGCTATGCTTCGGCGGCCACGCCGGCGCCGCATGATTGTCGGTCGCCATCAGCCCTTGCCCCCCGTGACCGGACCGGTATAGAAGAAGCGGCGCGCGCCGAGCATCGACGCGACCACCAGCAACTGCACGAAGCCCATCACGATCGCGATCGCCGATGCGAGCGAATAGTCGTAGCTCTCGAACGCGGCTTCGGCGGCCGCGATCGAGATCACGCGCGTCGGCCCGGCCGGCGCGCCGAGGAGCACGGCCGACGGGAATACCGAGAACGCCTGCACGAACGACAGGCACGCGGCCATCGTCAGCCCCGGCACGAGCAGCGGCAGGTAGATCCGCCGGAACTGCTGCCACGGGTTCGCGCCGAGCGTGGCCGCGGCGCGCGCGAGCGTCGGGTCGATGCCGCTGATGTACGACAGCATCAGCAGGAACGCGAACGGAAAGCCCGACACGATCAGCGACAGCAGGACGCCCCAATAATTGTGCGTGAGGCGCACTTCGTCCGTGTACAGGTGCAGCCCCTGAAGCGCCTGCGGAAACCAGCCGTTCGGTCCGAAATACGTGAGCATCCCGTCGGCGACGAGCACCGTGCCGAGCGTGACCGGAATCACGAGCAGCGTCGTGACGAGCTTCTGGTACGGCGAGTTGCGGCGCAGCGCGAACGCGACGGGCACCGAGATGCCGACGTTGATCAGCGTCGCCGGCACCGCGAGCTTCAGCGTGACGAGCACGGTCGGCCACATCGCGGTGTCGGTGAAGAACTGCACGTAGTTTGCGAGCGCGCCGCCGCCGTTCATCGGCTGGAACGACAGCACGAGGCCGTACGCGAACGGATAGATGAACAGCGCGACGATGAACGCGATCGCCGGCGTGACGAGCCACGCCTTCGCGTCACGCGGTGCGCCGCCTGTCGCGAGCGTGCTCATGCGGCCTCCGGGCAGCGCGCTGCCGCGCACGCGGCGCAGCGGCCGTTCATGGCGCGTCTGCCGCATAGACGAGCGTGCGCGCCGGCGCCACGCGCAACCGCAACCGCTCGCCCTCGGCGAATTCGCCGGCGACCCGCGCCCAGATCGGGCCGAACGGCGTGATCACGCGGATGAGTGAGTCGCGGCCGCCGTATTCGACCGTTTCGACGGTCGCGTCGAATGCGTTGTCGGCGCCCTCTTCCGCACGCTCGATGTCGTCGGGGCGCAGCGCGACCACGACGTCCTTGCCGTCGAAACCGGCCATCGGCACACCGATGATGCGCACGCCGGCCGCGGTGACGTTCACGTAGTCGCCGGCCATCCCTTCGAGCGTGAACGGCAGCACGTTGCGATAGCCCATGAAGCGTGCGACGTGCAGGGTGCGCGGGCGCGTGTACACGTCTTTCGGCGACGCCACCTGCTGCACGACGCCCTCCTTCATCACGACGATCCGGTCGGCCATCGACAGCGCTTCGTCCTGGTCGTGCGTCACGTAGATCGTCGCGCGTTCGAGCTGCGTGTGGATGCGGCGGATCTCGGCACGCATCTCGATGCGCAGCTTCGTGTCGAGGTTCGACAGCGGCTCGTCCATCAGCACGAGCGGCGGCTCGATGACGATCGCGCGCGCGATCGCGACGCGCTGCTGCTGCCCGCCCGACAGTTGCCCGGGCAGCTTGCCCTCGTGGCCGACGAGCTGCACGAGTTCGAGTGCCTGCTGCGCGCGCCGCCGCGCTTCCTGCTTCTGCACGCCGCGCATCTTCAGCCCGAAGCCGACGTTCTCGAGCACCGACATGTGCGGAAACAGCGCGTAGTTCTGGAACACCATGCCGAAGCCGCGGCGCTCGGGCGGCAACACGTCGATGCGCGTGTCGTCGAGCCAGATGCCGCCGCTCGTGAGCGGCTGCAGCCCGGCGATGCAGTTCAGCGCGGTCGACTTGCCGCAGCCCGACGGGCCGAGCAGCGCGATGAACTCGCCGCGCCTGATGTCGAGATCGAGCCCGTTCAGTGCGGCGACCTGCGCGCCCTCCGCATTGGTGAAGCTGCGGCACACGCCGTCGAGCCGCAACCGTTCGAAACTGTGCTTCATTACGCGAACTCCGTCGGCGCGGGCGCCGCGGCGCCCGCGGGTTCATGCGTCATTTCGACTTCTGCGACCCGATCTCGCGGTCCCACTTCTGGAACGCGGCGACCATCGCCTGCGCGTTGAGCGGCTGCACGTGCGGACGATCCGCGAGCAGCTTCGCGTATTCGGGGCGGCCGAACTTCCTGATCACCTCCTGGCTGTGCGCGGGCGCCATCTCGAGCGTCACACCCTTCACCGCCGGGCCCGGATAGAAGTAGCCGTCGTCGTAGGTCATCGCCTGCTGCGCCGGTTCGAGCAGGAAGTTCATCAGCTTGAACAGCACGTCGAGCTTGTCCTTCGCCACGCCCTTCGGAATCACCATGAAGTGCGCATCGTTGACCCACGTCATGTTGTCGAATGCCTGGATCCTGAACTCGGCCGGCACGATGCCGAGCGCGCGCGGGTTGAGGTCCCAGCCGGTGACGGTCACCGTCATGTCGCGCGTGCCTTCGCCGAGCTCCTTCATCACGGCCGACGTGCCGCCCGGGTAGTACGGCACGCAGTCGTTGAGCTGCTTCAGGAACGCCCAGGTCTTGTCCCAGCCATTGATCGGGTCCTGCGGGTTCTTGTCGCCGAGCACGTACGGCAGCCCCATCAGGAAGGTGCGGCCGGGGCCCGAGTTCGCCGGGCGCGCGTAGATCAGCTTGTTCGGATGCGCCTTGCACCACGCGAGCAGCTGGTCAGGCGTCTTCGGCGGATCGCTGACCTTGGCCGGGTTGTATTCGAGCAGCGGGCCGGCCGGCATGTAGGTCACTTCGAGACCGAAGCCCTGCGCGAGGTCCTGCATCTTGCGCGGGCCGGGCGCGTATCTGTCGAGCACGCCGGGAAACGCGCCCGCGTTGTCGGGCAGCAGCTTCAGCCACAGGTTCTGCTCGATGCCGGCGGCCAGCGCGTCGGTGCCCGTCAGCACGAGGTCGATGTCGGCGCGTCCCGCCGCCTGCATCGCCTTGATCTTGCCCGGCAACTGCGGCGCGGGCGCGTTCGTGAACGTCACGTTCGAGACGAGATTCGGGTTCTTCTCCTTGAACGCCTCGATGGCCTTCTGCGTGAGCTGCAGGTTGCCCGCGACGTCGACGACATTCAGCGATACGGGAGCCGCGACGGCGGCCGCGGCCGACAGCGTCAGGCCCAGCGCCAGGGCGATCCGGCGGACACGGCGCGCGATCGTGGTGGTGTTCATGTCTCCTCGCTTCGGTCGGTGGATGGGACCGTTCTTTCGGGAAATCATGACGGCGTTATACGATGTCGGTCAACAAAAAACCGACCCGCGCGGGGCGGGAATTTCCCTAACAAAGACCTTCCGTTTGTTGAGGATTTGTTTATTGGCCGATGCGACGGATAGGTAGCATGTTAGGACGTCGTATATCAACGGACGCTGAACCGAAATCGGTTCCGACGGACGCGCCGGTGTGAAATCGTGCGCGGCGCGTTGCAGGCGGCGCTCAGGCCGCACGGAGCGCGATCACCTCCCCGATCAGCCGCTCCGCATCCCGCCACTCGCCGTACCCGGACGCCGGGTTCAGGTGTCCGACTTCGCCGAGATCGACGAGCCGGCTGCCCCATCCCGCCGCCAGCGCCTGCGTTCGTTCGAATCGCGCGAGCGGATCGTTGCGGCTCGCGGCCACGATGCTCGGAAACGGCAGCGGCCGGGTCGGCACCGGCGTCCAGCCGTGCGCGTCGAGCGCATCCGGTGTCGGATAGCCTGCGGGCATCGGCGTATCGAGATCGGCCGGCGCGGCGAGCAGCGCGCCATCGATGGCACGCGTGGCCTGCAGCGCCCAATGTACGGCGATCATGACACCCGCGCTGTGCGCGACGAGGATCACGGGGCCGTCGATCGCGGCCAAAGCCGCATCGAGCGCCGCGACGCGCGCGGCGCGGCTCAGCTTGTCGGCTTCGAGCGGCGCGACGGCGCGAGCGTTCGGCAGGCGCCGTTGCAGATGCGTCTGCCAATGATCTTCGACGTGATTGCGCAAGCCGGGCACGATCAGGATGGTGGGCGCGGTCGCCAGGGTCATGCTGCCTCCGGGAGGGTTCGGTTCAGGAAAGGTGTGACGCGCGCCGTTCGCGTTCGACGCGCGCGATATCGGCCGCGTAGCTCGCGCGTCCGATCGCGAACAGCACGGCGGCCGCGAGCGGCACGGCGGGAATCCATTGCAATGCGCCGACGAGGCCGGTGCGATCGGCGACCCACCCCGTCAGCAGCGGGCCCGGCGCCATGCCGAGCAGGTTGTTGGCGAGCGTGAGCGTTGCGAACGCCGATGCGTGGATCGCGGCCGGCGTGAGGTTCGCGACCATCGCGCCCGATGCGCCCGACGCACCCGCGCCGACCAGCATGCCCGCGCAGATCAGTGCGAGTTGCAGCGGCCCGGGCGGCAGCCGGAACGCGACCGCGAGGCACACTCCCGTCAGCAGGCAATACGCGATCGCGGTCAGCCACTTGCGCTTGCCGTCGGTCTTGCCGACGCGGTCGGTGACGATCCCGCAGCCGACCATCCCGACGCCCGACAGCAGCACGAAGCCGGCCGCAAGCACGGCGGCGCGGTCCGGCGCCATCGCGTAATAGCGGTTCAGGTAGCTCGGCAACCAGGCGAACAGCGCGCCGGGCACGAACAGGTGCAGCCCGCTGCCGACATACGCGCAGATCACCGAACGGGATGCGAACAACCCCGACATCAGCGCGCGCACGCTGCCGCGCAGGTCGCGCGGCGCGCTGGCGTCGCGCCGGCACGGTTCGATGCGATAAGCGGCGAGCCGCCGTTCGGTCACGACGCAGCGATACGCGACGAGCAGCACGATGCCGAGCGCGGCCATCACGCCGAACGACCAGCGCCAGCCGAGATGCGCGCCGACGAGGCCGCCGAGCGCCATCCCGAACACGGAGCCGAACGCGCCGCCGGCCATGAACGCGCCGGTCAGCGTCGCGCGCAGGCGCGCCGGAAAGATGCTGAGGATCAGCGCGACGCCGACGCTGCCGTACGCGGCCTCGCCGAGGCCGACGAGCCCGCGCGCCACGAGCATTTCGGCGTAGTTGGTCGACAGCGCGCATCCGAGCGTCGCGACGCTCCACAGCGCGGCCATCAGCACGATGCTGCGTACGCGGCCGAAGCGGTCGGCGAGCACCGACAGCGGAAACGTCAACAGCCCGACGAGCAGCGCGACGACGCCGGACAGCGAACCGAGCTGCGTGTCCGACAGTCCCCACGCGTGCTTCAGCAGCGGAAACACGGCATTGAGCACCTGCCGCGACATGTAGTCCGACAGCAGCAGACCGACGGTCAGCCCGAACACGAGCCAGGCATAGGCCGGCGCGCGCCGCCCGGTGGCCGCCACGTCCTGCAGCGACGGCTCGACGTGATGAATCAGCATGCGTGTCTCCTCCGGCACCGGTGCGGCAATGCGCCGGCGCGGCTTGCGCGGCCCCGCCCCGTTCGTCGGAGCTTGCCTCGCGCACCGCGCGAGGGTGGGTGCCGCGCCACATCGATCGGCGGGCGGCGCTGGCGCGCCACCCGGATGCGCGGTGTGTCAGGCCGCGCGCAGCGGCACGTTCACCTGGCCCGGCCGGCGGTTCGGCGTCATCCCGAGCTGCGCGAGCGTCTCGTCGACGCCGTCGTACTGCACGCCGATCCGGTAGATCGCCTTCGCCTCCTTGCCGGTCGCGATGTCGCGGCCGAGTTCGCGCGCGATCCGCACGCACTGCTCGACCTGCTGCACCGACGTCATCCGGTTGCCCTTCTGGTCGATGATCGTGTCCTCGATCCCGCAGCGCGGATGCAGCCCCAGCGCCATCGCGACCGTGTTGATCGGCAGCACGTTCTTCATCAGCGATTCGAGCGTGATGCACGCGCCGTCCGGGCAGCGCCGCACGAATTCCATGAAGTTGTACGGGTTCGGGCCGTCGAAACCGCCACCGATGCCGACCCACGTGACGTTCAGCGGGCCGCGATAGACGCCGCGGCGGATGATCCGTTCGAGCGTTTCCAGCGCGTGCATGCCGGTGAGCTGGAAATGCGGCTGGATGCCGGCCGCCTGCAGCCGGCGCAGGTGCTCGTCGACCCAGCCGGGGCCGGCCGGCACGGTCATCTCGCGGTACGCGTCCCACAACGCGGCTTCGTTCAGCGACGTGCCGGCGATGTCCTTGCGGTTCATCAGCTCGGTGATGTTCATCTGCACGGTGTTGATCGCGACCGTCACCTGGTCGGGCTTCGGCGTCAGCTCGGCGAGCATGTGGCGCGTGTCGTCGGACAGCCATTTCGCTTCCGCGCCGTCGCCTTCCGGCGCGAACGAGATCGAGCCGCCGACCTGCAGGATCATGTCGGGCACCGCCTCGCGCAGCCGGCCGAGCAGCTCGTTGAATTTCGACAGCCGCTTGCTGCCCTTGCCGTCGAGCTCGCGCACGTGCAGGTGCAGCACGGTCGCGCCTGCGTTGTAGCAGTCGACGGCTTTCTGCACGTGCTCGTCCATCGTCACCGGAATGTCTTCCGGAAAGTCCGCGGGCATCCATTCGGGGCCGTACGGCGCGACCGTGATGACTACCTTGTCCTGGTTTTCCGGGTGCAGCGAATCGTCGAGAAATTGCATGTCGTCCTCCAGATGGAATCGTTGTGTTCGGGGTGTACGGGCGTGCGTATCCCGTCGCGCCGGGCGGACGGCCCGGCGCGTTGTTGCGTCGTTGCGGATCGGTTACGGTGCGGGCGCGCTCAGAACGGCACGTCGCCGACGATGCCCGCGCGCTCCATCCTGCGCACGCACGGCGGGTAGTCCATCACCGCGTAATGCTGCGTGCTGCGGTTGTCCCAGATCGCGACGCTGTTCTTCTTCCAGCGCCAGCGCACCTGGTATTCGGGGATATAGGCCTGGCTGATCAGGTACTGCAGCAGCTGGCCAGCGCCGGGATTCGCGTCCTGCCCGACACGCACGCGAGCGGGTGTGTGGAAGTTCGTGAAATGCGTCGTGAACGCGTTCACGTACAGCACCTTCTCGCCGGTTTCGGGATGCGTGCGCACGACCGGATGCTCGGCGTCCGGGTACTGCGCCTTCAGCGCGAGGCGCTTGTCGATCGGCATCGCCGCGCCGAAGCTCGCCTCGATGCTGTGGCGCGCGCGCAAGTCGTCGATCTGCTGCTTCACGTACTCCGGCAGGCGCTCGTACGCGAGCACCATGTTCGCCCACATCGTGTCGCCGCCAACCGGCGGACCCTCGACGCAACGCAGCACGCAGCCGAGCGGCGGCGCCACGCGCCAGCTCGCATCGCTGTGCCACGCATTCTCGTAGCGGTCGTTCGGCTGGTCGGGCGACTTGTAGATCCGCACGAGCCCCGGGTGCTCGGGATCGCTGCCGGCGACCGGATGATCCTCGAGCTCGCCGAAACGCCGCGCGAACGCGACGTGCTCGGCGCGCGTGATGTCCTGGTCGCGCAGGAACAGCACGCGATGACGCAGCAGCTGCGCGCGGATCTCGGCGAACAGGCCGTCGTCGTGCACGGCGTCGGCGAGGCTCACGTCCAGCAGTTCCGCGCCGATCGCGCAGGTCAGGGGTTCGACTCGCATGCGCGTCTCCTCAGACGATGAACACCGACGAACCGGTCGTCTTGCGTGATTCGAGATCGCGGTGCGCCTGCGCGGCGTCCTGCAGCGCATAGCGCTGGTTGATCTCGATCTTGATGCGGCCGGCCGCGACGTGCGCGAACAGTTCGCCAGCCAGGTCGTTCTTCTCGGCCTGATCGGCAATGTAGTCGGCCAGCGCCGGACGCGTCAGGTACAGCGAGCCCTTCATCGCGAGGCGCTGCGGGTCGAACGGCGGGATCGGGCCCGACGCGGTGCCGACGCAGACCATCAGCCCGCGCCGCTTCAGCGAATCGAGCGAGCCTTCGAAGGTGTCGCGGCCGACGCTGTCGAACACGACGTCGACACCGACGCCGTCCGTCAGTTCGCGCACGCGTTTCGCGACGTCTTCGCGGCTGTAGTCGATCGTGTGGTCGCAGCCGTGTGCGCGGGCGACCGCGGCCTTGTGTTCGCTCGACACGGTGCCGATCACCGTGAGCCCGAGCAGCTTTGCCCATTGCGACACGATCAGCCCGACGCCGCCCGCGGCCGCATGCAGCAGGATCGTGTCGCCCGGCGCGAACGCGTGGATGCGGCGCAGCAGGTAGGCCGACGTCAGCCCGCGCATCGTCATCGCAGCGGCCGTTTCGCATGCGATGCCGGCGGGCAGCTTCACGAGGGGCGCGGCCGGAATCAGCCGTTCGGTGCTGTACGCGCCGAGCGTGTTGAGGAAACCCGTGTAGGTCACGCGATCGCCGACGGCGACGTTCGTCACGCCGGGGCCGACGGCCTCGACAACACCGGCCGCCTCGACGCCGATGCCCGCCGGCAGCGGAACCGGGTACAGGCCGCTGCGGAAATACGTGTCGGCGAAATTCAGGCCGACGGCCTCGTGCCGCAGGCGAACCTGCCCGGCGCCCGGCTCGCCGACTTCGACCGCTTCCCAGCGCAGCACGTCGGGGCCGCCGGTTTCGTGGAATCGCACTGCATGTGCCATCTTGTTCTCCCTAAATATTCAGTCGGATGCGCGTCACGCATCGTCGGGTTCGTCCGCGCCCGGCGTCGTCGCGGCTGCGCCGCTCGCCGGGGGCGTGTCCAGTTCGTTCCAGTCGGCGTCGCCCAGGTAGCGCCGCGCGGCCGGGAAAATCACGCCTTCCATGCGGCCCATCTGCTCGAACGCGCCGCGCGCGTAGTCGGCGAGCGCGCCATCGAACGCGGCCGACGGCAACCCGTCGGCGGCGAGCCGCGCCAGCGCGTCGAGTGCGTGCGCATCGCGGCGCCGCTGGCGGTCGAGCTCATCGAGTTCGGCCGCGGTGCTCTCCGCCCGCATGCGCAATGCCGCGAACAGTCGTGCTTCGGCGGACGCGCCGAAGCGCGCGTTCTGCAGCGCCGCGAGGGATGCCAGCGCCGCCAGCGGGCCGTGCGCGTAAGCGGTCGGCCGCCTGGCCACGTCCGGGTCCTCGCTCGCCATCGTCAGTGCCTGCAGCCGCTCGCCGAGCGCGCGATGTGCCGCGAGACAGCGGGCCATCACGCGTGCCTCGGCCGGCGCACGCCGCGCCGGGCACACGAGCACCGGTACGCCGCTCGTCGCCAGCAGCACCCGCCGTTGCGCTGCTGCTGCGGCGCCGCAATCATGCGGCAGCGCCGCGACGCCGATCAGGTCGCAGCCGAGCTCGCCGGCGAGCGTGGCGGGTGAGGTGTCGCCGGCATCCGCGATCGCATGGGACAGGCCCTGCGCCCGTGCGGCGGCTTCCACTTTCGCACCGTGTTCCGGCATCCGCGCTCCGGATAAACGCGAGTCCGGCGCGGCGGCGGACAGCACGAACGTGACTCGCGCACCGACCGCACGCGCCAGTTCGAGCGCATGGCCGATCGCATCGATGCCGCCGGGCACGCCGTCGACCGTCACGAGCAGATGGCGATACATCGTGCCGCTCCGCTTATCCGGCGCTCGGTGCGCTGCGTCGCGCGCCGGTCGATACGATGTTCATGGTCCCTCCTCGTTGCATTCGTCGGTTGCGTTCGTCACGCATCGGAACCCATGCTATCGACCGGACGGCGGTGCGGCCCCACTCGTCGCGGGGGGGATTGACGCGCGAACGCGGTTCGGTCGATCCTTCCCCCACGCCCACCCCGGACGCTGGCCCGCACGGCATCGCCGGATTCCCACTCCTGCCCCGATGGCCCACCCACCCGATCGCGCCGACGCGCCCCCCACCGAACTCGTGCTGAAGACGACCGCGCCGCGCGTGCCGGCGCAGTTGCTCGCGCGTGCGCGGCTGAGCCTTGCCGCGCCGGCGTTCGACGCGCGGCCCGTCACGCTCGTGCAGGCGCCGGCCGGCTACGGCAAGACCTCGCTGCTCGCCCAATGGCGCCGCGAATCCCTTGCGCTGGGCCGCGCCGTCGTGTGGCTGTCCGCCGACGAGCGCGACGACGCACCGCGCCTGCTGCAGGGGCTCGTGCAGGCGGTGCGCACCGGTTGCGCGCGGCCCGGCTTCGGGCGCCTGATTCCGGACGGTGCCGCCCGCGCGCTGGAGGGGCTGACCGCGTGGCTGGCCGAAGTCGCGCAACTGTCGATCGACGCGCTGCTGATCGTCGACGACGCGGAGCGGCTGCCACCCGCCGGCCTCGACGCGCTGACCTATGTGCTGCACAACGCGCCGCAGAACCTGCGGGTGGTCGTCGCGGCCCGGCGCGGGCTCGATCACGCGGCCGGCGACCTGCTCGCCGGCGGGCAATGCACGCTCGCGGGCCCCGACTGGCTGCGCTTCACGCTCGACGAGACGATCGCGCTGGTCGGCGCGCGCTTTGCGCACCGGGTCGACGCCGACGCGTGCGCGCGCCTGTTCGAACGCGTCGACGGCTGGCCGCTCGGGCTGCAGCTCGCGATGGCCGCGATGGCACGCTCGGCCGATCCGCGACAGGCCGTCGACGCGCTTGCCGCGCGGATGGACGGCACCCGCGACCGGCTCGTCGAGCTGCTGCTCGCGAATTTGTCGGCCGACGACACCGCGTTCCTCACGCGCACGAGCGTCGCCGACCGCCTGCATCCGTCGCTGTGCGCCGCGCTGCTCGACGACGCAAACGCCCCCGACCGACTCGCGCGGCTCGCGCGCGACACGCCGCTGTTCATCGCGTCGGACGATTCCGACTGGTGCCGGCTGCATCCGCTCGTGCGCGATACGTTGCGCGACCGCCTCGCGGCGAGCCCGGACGCCGAGCGCAGTGCGCTGCACGCACGCGCGGCCGCGTGGCTCGACGCGCACGGGATGACGGAGGAAGCCGCGCGCCACGCGTATGCGGCCGGCCAGTTCGACACGGCATACGCGCTTGCGCAGCGCTGCCTCGAGGACGCGATCAAGCAGGGCCGCATCAATGACGTGCTCGACTGGCTCGCGCTGCTGCCCGACGCGGAACTCGACAAGCGCCCGACGCTGCGGATCGCGGTCGCCTGGGCACTGGCGCTCGGCGAGCGCCATGTCGAGGCGCAGCGTCAGATCGCGGGCATCCTGGCCGACCCCGGCACGCCGGCCGCGATGCGCTACGAATGCGCGCTGATCCTCAGCGCGGCCGCGTATTACGCCGATGAAATCGATCGCTTCGTCGAACTGTTCGAACCGTGGGCCGACTTCACGCCGCCGGCGGCGACGTGGCTCGCGCAGATGCACGCGAACCGGCTGTCGGCGCGCGCGATCATCGTCGGCGAACCGGCGCAGGCGCGCCGCTTCCAGCAGGCCGCGCCGCGCGGCGAGACGGCGGCCGGGTTCGGCTACGTCGCGCGCTGGGGCGAGCTGATCACGGGCCTGAGCTACCTGCGCGAAGGCCAGATCCGGCTCGCAGACGATGCACTGTCGCCGGCACTGGCGCGCGCGGAAGCCGATCTCGGGCGCCGCCATCCGCTGACCTGCATGCTCGCGGCGATGTGCGCGGCGATCGCGTACGAGGCCGACCGCGTCGACCAAGCCGCCGCGCTGCTCGCGAACCGGCTCGACGTGCTCGAACACACGGGCACGCCCGATACCGTGCTGCTCGGCTATCGCACCGCCGCGCGCATCGCACTGCTGCGCGGCGTCGAGCATCGCGCGATCGACTTGCTCGAGGTGCTCGACGCGATGGGTGTCGCGCGCCGGCTGCCGCGCCTGTCGGTCGCGAGTCTCGCCGAGCAGGTGCGCATTCACGCGGCGCGCTATCGCGAGGCGACCTGCCATGCGCTCGTCGAGCGCATCGACGCGATCGCCGCGGCCGAGTTTCCGTCGCACGGGCCGCTGTGGCGGCGTCCCGTCGTGCTGCTGCAGGCGACGGCGCACGCGGGCGCCGCGCTGGCCGCGCGCCGCTGGGACGATGCGTGCGCGGCGCTCGACGAAGCCGCCGTGCTGGCGCGCGAGATGAGCATGGGACGCGAGCGCATCGAGATCATGGCGCTCAGCGCGTTCGCGCTCGACCAGTCCGGGCACGGCGGCCGGGCGCTGCTCGACGAGGCGATGAACCTCGCGGACATGTTCGGCCTCACGCGCACGCTCGCCGACTTGCATCCGGCCGTCGCCGACTGGGCGCGCCGCATCGGCGACGAGGCGCCCGCCGGCAACGGGCCCGTGCGGCCCGCGCAGCCGCAGCCGCGCATCGTGCCGCCCGCGCCGCGCAGCCCGGCAAGCCCGCGCGCGGTGCCGAGCGTCGTGCTGACGCCCAAGGAGCGCGCGATTCTCGAACTGCTCGCGCGCAACCTCTCGAACAAGGAGATCGCGGTGGCGCTCGCCGTCGGCGAGGAAACCGTGAAGTGGCACCTGAAGAACCTGTTCGGCAAGCTCGACGCCAGCTCGCGCAAGCACGCGGTGCGCCGCGCGCTGGTGCTCGGATTGCTCGAAAGCGCGCCTTGAACGCCGCCTGACCACCTCTGTAGCGGCCTGGCCCTGCCGTTGACAGCAGCCTCGCTGCCGGCCGCCCTTCGATTCTCCGCAACCCTGCCCCCCGCGCATGGGGGGGAGCGGCCGCGCGCCGTTGCGTAACCTTTCCGCACGGCTCGCACCGGCGTCGCATCATGCGCCTTCCCGCCTGCCTCGATGCTTCCCCCGCTTCACCCGCCCGGGCTCGATCCCGTGCGGTCCATTACGATCCTGGAGACTTCGATGAAGACGAAACTGGCCGCGCTCGCGGCGCTTGCCGGCTGTTCGGCGCTCGCGCATGCGCAATCCTCCGTCACGCTGTACGGCGTGGTCGACACGGGCCTGCTGTACCAGAGCACGTCGGCCGCGTCGTTCAGCCCGAATGCGCCGAACACCGGCAAGGTGTTCCGCATGAAGGACGGCGGCATCTATTCGAGCTTCTGGGGCATCAAGGGCAGCGAGGACCTGGGCGGCGGCTACAAGGTCAACTTCAAGCTGCAGGGTTCGTTCGACAGCGGCACCGGCAGGATGCAGCTGAGCGACACGCCGGGCGCCACCGCGATCTTCAACCAGGTTGCGTCGCTCGGCGTGTCGGGGCCGTTCGGCACATTCACGGCCGGCCGCCAGATCGTGCCGATGATCTACGCGATGGCCGACACCGACGTGCGCAACGCGCAGTTCTTCGGCAGCGTGCTGACCGCGTGGCTCGGCCTGAACACCGCGGCCGGCTGGCCCGGGACGAGCACCAACGGCGCGATCGGCGCGCTGTACGACAGCAACGCGCTCGTCTATCAGTCGCCGACGTTCGCGGGCGCATCGATCGCGCTCGAATACGCGCCCGGCGGCGTCGCCGGGCAGTTCCAGGGCGGCACGCGCGAGTCGGTCGTGCTGCGGTATTCGAACGACGGGCTCAATGCGTCGGCCGTGTACTACAACGGCCACGACACGAATCCGGCGCCGGGTGTCGCGCCGACCGGCGTCGACAACAACCGCTTCGTCTACTTCGGCGCGAGATACACGATCCGCGATTTCTCGGTGTCGGCGTCGTACGGCAACGGCCGGAATCCGTCGCATGCGGACAAGGTGAACCTCGACATGCTGTCGGCCGGCATCGGCTATCGCTTCACGCCCGCGCTGCAGGTCGCCTCGGCCTTGTACTACCTGAAGGACCGCAACCGCGCCGAGAACCGGTCGACGGCCGTCGTGCTCACGGCCGACTACAGCCTGTCGAAGCGGACGATGGTGTATGCGCAGGTCGGCCACGTGAACAACCGCGGCACGATGGACCAGATGCTCGTGTACGGGCAGCCGGTCGCTCCCGGGGTCGGCACGACCGCCGCGATGCTCGGGCTGCGGCACAACTTCTGACGACGCGGCGACGCGATGCGCGTGCGGCGGCGCCCGGGCACGGCTCGCGGCCGCCGCCTGCAGCGATCGCGGGGATCGGCTACAGTGGGCGTTTTCGGCGCGCCCCGCCCGCCTGTCGAAGTGCTCGTCCCGTTGCTGCCGCGGTGGCACGGGCGGTAAGCGATGCGCGGCAGGACGGCGGAGCGCGGATCCTCCACATTGACGAGCGAACCTCCATGCCCGATCTGTCCGCCTTCCCGATCACGAAGAAATGGCCTGCCCAGCATCCCGACCGTCTGCAGCTGTATTCGCTGCCGACGCCGAACGGCGTCAAGGTGTCGATCATGCTCGAGGAAACCGGCCTGCCGTACGAGCCGCACCTCGTGCGCTTCGACACCGACGACCAGCTGTCGCCCGAATTCCTGTCGCTGAACCCGAACAACAAGATCCCCGCGATCATCGATCCGAACGGCCCTGACGGCCGGCCGCTGCCGCTGTTCGAATCCGGCGCGATCCTGATCTATCTCGCGGACAAGACGGGCCAGTTGATCCCGAAGGATCCCGCGGGCCGGTACGAGACGATCCAGTGGGTGATGTTCCAGATGGGTGGCATCGGCCCGATGTTCGGGCAGGTCGGCTTCTTCCACAAGTTCGCGGGCCGCGATTACGAAGACAAGCGTCCGCGCGACCGCTACGTCGCCGAATCGAAGCGTCTGCTCGCCGTGCTCGACGCGCATCTCGCGAACCGCAAGTGGGTGATGGGCGACACGTACACGATCGCCGACATCGCGATCTTCCCGTGGGTGCGTAACCTCGTCGGCTTCTACGAAGCGGGCGACCTGGTCGGCTTCGCCGAATTCAAGCATGTCGCGCGGGCGCTCGACGCGTTCGTCGCGCGTCCGGCCGTCGCGCGCGGGCTCAACATCCCGGCACGCGGCTGAGCCGCGCAGCGGGCGCACCCTGCGGCCGCGCTCTGCGTGGCCCGCCGCATCGCGCGGCGGGCAATTCTTCCGCTTCCTTTCGGTGTTTTCGTTTTCCGCCTGCTGCGTTCATTCGACGTGACGATTCGGCGGCGCTATTTTTTGGCCGACGCCGACGCCGACGCCGACGCCCCTTCCCCCAATCCCGCCAGCAGCTTTTCCAGCAACGCCGAAAGTTGCGCCTGCTCGGCCTCCGACAGCGCGGCCAGCATCGCGCGCTGATTGTCGACGTGCGCGACCACCGCATCGTCGATCAGCGCGCGGCCGGCGTCGGTCAGCGCGACGAGCGTGCCGCGACCGTCGGCCGGGTTCGGCCGGCGCTCGACCCAACCGGCCTTCTGCAGCCGGTCGATGCGCGCGGTCATCCCGCCCGACGACATCATCAGCGCGTCGTACAGCGCAGTCGGCGTCAGCGCGAACGGCGCGCCGCTGCGCCGCAGCGTCGCCAGCACGTCGAATTCGCCCGGCTGCATCCCGTAGCGCGCGAACAACGGATTGAGGCCGTCGCGTGCGACCACCAGCGCGGCCTCCTGCAGCCGTCCCATCACGAGCATCGACGACGCATCCAGATCCGGACGCTCGATGCGCCATTGCGCGAGCGCATGCGCGGCTCGATCCATTAACCCTCCTCGGCTCACCAGTTATCTTGACGTCGAGATAAATCCGCATTTATCTCGATATCGAGATACTTTACATGAAAACGCGCGGCCCTCTGACGGAGGTGTCGTGCACCGATAATGAGGGCCACTCCATGAATCGCTTCACTTCCCCCGGATGGCGGCTTGCCGCGATCGTGCTGGTCGGACTGAACCTGCGGCCGGCGTTGGCCGCGATCGGTCCGCTGCTCGACATGATCCAGCGCGCGACCGGCATCGGCGACGGCGCGGCGAGCCTGCTGACCACGATCCCGATCCTGCTGATGGGGCTGGGCGCGCTGAGCGCGCGCCGGCTGCAGCGCGTGACGGGGATCACGGGCGGCGTCTGGCTGGGCGTCGCGCTGATCGGCTTCGCGTGCGCGTCGCGAATCGGCGCGCAGCACGCGTGGCTGTTGCTCGCGAGTGCATGCTGCGCGGGCCTCGGAATCGCGATGGTGCAGGCGTTGCTGCCGGGATTCGTGAAGGCGCATTTCGCGACGCGGGTCGGCGGCGCGATGGGCGTCTATTCGACGTCGATCATGGGCGGTGCGGTGCTCGCGAGCGTCGTCGCGCCGTTGGCCGCGGCCCGCTGGGGCTGGCTGGTCGCGCTCGCGGGCTGGGCGCTGCCGGCCGCGGTCGCAGCGCTCGCGTGGCCGCTGGCCAGCCGTGGCGGTGATGCGCTGGTGTCCGGGCCGACGTCGGGGTCGATGGTGCAGGCGCGGCCGTCGCGCTCGCCGCGCGCGTGGCGGCTCGCGATGTTCTTCGGGATCGCGACGGGCGCCTATACCCTCGTGCTGGCATGGCTGCCGCCATACTACATGCGGCTCGGCTGGTCGCCGACCGCGGCCGGCAGCCTGCTCGGCGGCGTAACGCTCGCCGAAGTCGTCGCGGGGCTGGCGATCTCGGCGACGATCGACCGCCTGCCCGATCGCCGGCCCGCGCTGCACGCGGCGATCGCGTCGCTGCTCGCGGGGCTGCTGGTGATGCTGGCCGCGCCGGAGGCACTTGCGTTGCCGGCTGCGCTGCTGATGGGGGCCGGTATCGGCGCGCTGTTTCCGTTGTCGCTGATCGTCACGGTCGATCATGCGGCGACACCGGCCGATGCGGCGTCGTTGACGGGGTTCGTGCACGGTGTCGGCTATCTGATCGCTGGGCTGTTTCCGTTCGCGGCGGGCATCGTGCGCCAGCATCTCGCGGATCTGTCGCCCGCGTGGGTCGCGATGGCGTGCCTGTGCGTCGTGCTGTTCGCGCTGGCGGCGGGGTTCGCGCCGCAGTTTGCGCGGCGTGTTGCGCGGGCTTAGCGCGGGTCGGACTCTGCGCGTGAAGGCGTTGATCCGGATCGTGGCCTTCGCGCGGTTGCCCGTTGTTGCTCAGTCATGCCGGATTGCACGGTTGGCGCCGTTCGACCGAGGGCGTTGATCAGCGGGCCGGCTCGCGAGAAAACCCGTCGTCGCGATGCCGCGAAATGCGAAGTGCCTCGCGTTCCGTGCGCGCGCAATCAACTGCCGCTCGCATATAGCGTCGAATCCGCAAACCCTTCCGCATCGAGCACGCGCCCGATCAGGATCAGCGCGGTGCGCTCGATCCGCGTGCCCTGCACCTTGCCGACGATGTCGGCCAGCGTGCCGGTCACGCGTTCCTCGTCGGGCCAGCTCGCACGGTAGATCACCGCGACCGGGCACGCGGGCCCGTAATGCGGCAGCACTTCGTCGACGATCCGCGCGAGATGCCGCACGCCGAGATGGATCGCGAGCGTCGCGCGATGCGCGGCGAGCGCGCCGAGCGCTTCGCCTTCCGGCATCGTCGTCTTGCCCGCGAAGCGCGTGAGGATCACCGTCTGCGCGACACCGGGCAGCGTCAGCTCGACGCCGAGCGTCGCCGCGCACGCGGCCGTGGCCGTCACGCCGGGCACGATTTCATACGGAATCCCGAGCGCTTTCAACCGGCGGATCTGTTCCCCGATCGCGCCGTACAGCGACGGATCGCCCGAATGCACGCGCGCGACGTCCTGGCCTTTCGCGTGCGCATCGGCGAGCAGCGCGACGATCGCATCGAGGTCGAGCTCGGCCGTATTGACGACCTGCTCCGCACGATGGCCGTCGAGCACGGCCGGCGGCACGAGCGAGCCTGCGTAGAGAATCACCGGGCACGTGCGCACGAGACGCTGGCCCTTCACCGTGATCAGCTCCGGGTCGCCGGGGCCCGCGCCGATGAAATACACCGTCATCGAAAAATCTCCATCAATTCATGGGGCAGCCGGTCGCGCGGCATCACGCACGCGCGGCAGGGTCGAGCGCATCGAGCAGCGCGGCGGCCGAGTCGAACACGCGATCGGCGTCGGGCAGCGTCGGCCGGCGCAGCATCACGACCGGAAGCCTGCGTTCACGCGCGACGTCGAGCTTGGCCTCGGTCGCGGCGCCGCCGCTGTTCTTGCTGACGACGACGTCGATGCCCGCGAGCGCGAACAGCGCGCGCTCGCCGTCGAGCGTGAACGGCCCGCGCGCGGCGAGGACCTGCGCGCGCGCGTTGCCGGGATGCGCATCGAGGCAGCGCACCAGCCAGAACTGGTGCGGCGGAATCTCGTCGAGATGCGCGAGCGGTTCGCGGCCGAGCGTGAACAGCGGCCGCCGGAACGGCGCGAGCGCGGCCTCGATGCCGGCCCAGTCGTCGACCATCCTCCAGTCGTCGCCGGGTTGCGGCGCCCACGGCGCGCGTCGCAGCGCCCACAGCGGCACGCCCGCGTCGCGCGCGGCGGCCGCCGCATTCGCGCTGATTCGCGCGGCATACGGATGCGTCGCGTCGATCACGAGGCCGATGCCGGCGCCATGCAGGTACGCGGCGAGCCCAGCCGCTCCGCCGAAGCCGCCGACGCGCACTTCGCAGCGCAAGTCGTCGGGCACCTTGCCGAGGCCCGCGAGGCTGTAGACGTGCCGCGGACCGAGCGCGCGTGCGATCTTCAGCGCGTCACCCGTGCCGCCGAGCAGCAGGATGCGCGCGCTCATCGTGCGGTCCCGACGAAGCGGCCCTGCCGGTCGATCGCGAACATCTCGACCGAGACCGACGGCGGCACGATGTCGCGCGCGACCCGCAGCGCATGCGCGCAGACGATGTCGCCGAGCGGCACGCCGTCGGCCTGCGCGAGCTTCAGCGCTTCCTGGCTGGTGTTCGCCGCGCGCATCGCGGCCTGCAGCGCTGCGCTCGCGCCCGCCTCGGCCGCCCACTGTGCAAGCAGTGGCAGGTCGATGCTCGAATGGCGGCTGTGCAGGTCGAGATGGCCTGCCGCAAGCTTGCTGAGCTTGCCGAACCCGCCGCACATCGACAGGCGGGCGACCGGCGCGCGGCGCAGGTGCTTGAGCACCGCGCCGGCGAAATCGCCCATTTCGATCAGCGCCATGTCGGGCAGGCCGTAGTGCGCGCGCATCGCATCCTCGCTCGCGTTGCCGGTGCACGCGGCGATGTGCGCGATCCCGTTCGCGCGTGCGACGTCGATGCCCTGGTGGATCGACGCGATGTACGCCGAGCACGAGAACGGCCGCACGATGCCGGTCGTGCCGAGGATCGACAATCCGCCGACGATGCCCAGACGCGGGTTCATCGTCTTCAGCGCGAGTGCCTCGCCGCCCTCGACGCCGATCGTCACGTCGAAGCCGCCTGCGTAGGCGAATTCGGCCGCGAGCGCGTCGAGGTGCGTGGTCATCATCTGGCGCGGCACCGGATTGATCGCCGGTTCGCCGACCGGCAGCGTGAGTCCGGCGCGCGTGACGGTGCCGACACCCGGCCCCGCGTGAAAGCGCACGCCGGGCACCGCCGCGAGCGCGACGCGCGCGAAGACCAGCGCACCGTGCGTGACGTCCGGATCGTCGCCGGCATCCTTGATCGTGCCGGCTTCCGCGCCGTCGGCAGTCGTCCTGCAGAACGCAAGCCGCATCATCACGTGCTGCCCCTTCGGCAGCACGATCTCGACGGCGTCGATCGCGCCCCCCGCGAGCAGCAGGCGCGCGGCCGCGAGCGACGTCGCGGTCGCGCAACTGCCGGTCGTATAGCCGAAGCGCAGCGGCGCCGGTCGTTCGGGGGTTTCGTCGCGCATCACGTGGGGTCCGCGAGGTCCGTTGCCGTGGAATCGGGTTTGCGCACGTCGTACAGCGTGACGGGCAACGGCTGCCGCCACGTGTCGAAGCGGCCGAGTGGTTCGGCGTGCGCGAGCGACACGCGCGTGAGCGTGCCGCCGTGAATATCGCGCCACGCGGCGAGCGCCAGCTCGCCCTGCAGCGTGACCGCATTCGCGACGAGCCGGCCGCCGGGCTTCAGCGCCGACCAGCACGCGGCGAGCACGCCGGGCGCGGTCGCGCCACCGCCGATGAAGATCGCGTCGGGCGTCGCAAGCCCGGCAAGCGCAGCGGGCGCGCGCCCCGCGACGAGTTGCAGGCCCGGCACGCCGAGCGCGTCGCGATTGTGTTCGATGAAGCGCTGCCGCTCCGCATGCGACTCGATCGCGATCGACTGGCACGACGGATGCGCGCGCATCCACTCGATGCCGATCGAGCCGCTACCCGCGCCGACGTCCCACAGCAGTTCGCCGGGTGCGGGCGCGAGGCGTCCGAGCGTCAGCGCGCGCATGTCGCGCTTGGTGAGCTGGCCGTCGTGGCGGTACGCGTCGTCAGGCAGGCCCGGCGTGAGTGCTCGGCGCGGCGCATCGGGGCCGGCCTGGCAGTCGAGCGCGACGAGATTGAGCGCGGCGGTTTCGTCGATGTTCCAGTCTTGCGCGAGACCGTCGATGCGCCGTTCGAGCGGCCCGCCGAGGTGTTCGAATACGCTGATGCGCGTCGGACCGAAGCCGCGCGCGGCGAGTTCGGCCGCGACCGTGGCCGGCGTGCGGCCGTCGGCGCTCAGCACGAAGAGGCGCCGGCCCGGCAGCAGATGGCGCGCGAGCGTCGCGAGCGGCCGGCCGACGAGCGACACCGCGCCGACGTCCTGCAACGCCCAGCCGAGCCGCGCGGCCGCCAGCGACAGCGATGACGGTGCGGGCAGCACGCGCCATTCGTCGGGAGATAGTTCGCGCGCGAGTGTCGCGCCGACGCCGAACAGCATCGGGTCGCCGCTCGCCAGCACGCAGACGGGCGAACCGCGCCGCGCGAGCAGGCCCGACAGGTCGAACGGCGACGGCCACGCGGTGCGTTCGGCCCGCAGCCGCGCGGGCAGCATGTCGAGGTGCCGCTTCGCGCCGACGACCTGCGTCGCCTCGAGCAGCGCGCGCCGCGCGCTACGCCCGAGCCCCGCGTAGCCGTCGTCGCCGATGCCCACTACCGTCAGCCACGCCGTCATGCACCCTTCCCCATCGTCCGGTTCCATCGAGTCGCCGCACGGCGGCCGTGATGGCGCCGGTGCAGCTGTCCGCATTGCGAAAGTCGGCATGGTACCGTGTTCCACCGCGCGTTTCATCTGCGGGGCCGCCGACGCCGGGCCGCATTTCGCTTCGGCCACTAAGCCCGCTCGGCGGTCGCGAAGCGCCGGTGAAATCGGGTATCCTACGGCCGTTCGTTCGCCGGTGCCCTTCGGGGCCGAAGAGGGAACACAGGGCGCGCACCGCGCCGCTGTGGCTGCCCCCGCAACTGTAGACAGCGAGCCGATCTCCCCCCTCATGCCACTGGTTTCACCGGGAAGGCCGGGAGTCGGCGCCGACCTGTCAGCCAGGAGACCTGCCGGCATGAAAGTGCGTGCGTGCCAGTCGGCGTCGGGCGGGGTGTACCGATACGTTGGCCGCGGCCCGACACTGCCCCGGTATCCCGTTGAGTTCCGCCCCCGATTCCATTCCTGCGTCGCCCGCCGTGCGCCCGTCGGCTTGCCCGGGGCTCGTGCGCGTCGTCGCGGCCGCCGACGGCGGGCTGTGCCGGATCAAGCTGCCGGGCGGCCGGCTCGACGCGCGGCAGGCGCGTGCGATCGCCGCCGCCGCGCGCGCCTGTGGCTCCGGCGCGATCGACGCGACCAATCGCGCGAATCTCCAGTTGCGCGGCATCCGCGACGGCGCGGCCGATACGCTGGCCGACGCATTGCTCGACGCGGGCCTGGGCCCGCGCGCGAGCGCCGCCGATGCCGCCGACGACCGGGCCGCGCTCGCCGCGCGCGACGACGTCCGCAACCTGATGCTCAGCCCGCTCGCGGGGCGCGATCCCGACGCACTGCTCGACAGCCGCGCGCTCGCGCTGCCGTTGCTCGACATGCTGACGCACGAGCCGCGCCGCGGCGAGGTGTCGCCGAAATTCTCGATCCAGCTCGATGGCGGCGAATCGGTCGCGGCGCTCGATCATCCGCACGACATCTGGCTCGCCGCGTGGCGTCGAGGCGACGGTGCGGTCCGCATCGCCGCGGGCCTGGCAGGCTGCCCGCCGGTCGCGCCCGGTGATCCGTCCGCTTCGTTCGACGTCGCGCCGGACCAGACCGTCGCGCTCGTTCGCGCACTGCTGCTCGCGTTCCTCGATCTCGCACCGGCCGACGTCACGCGGATGCGCGCTTTGCTCGCGACCGGCGGCGCATGCGCATTGCGCGCGCGCGCGCAGTCTTACGCGCCCTTCCCGCTCAAAGCCGATCCGGCACTGGCCGGCTGGCGGCGCAAGCATGCGGACGCCGCGCTGCGTTTCGGTGCAAGGCCGTCGCGCGATGTGGATCGCTGCAGCGTCGGCGCGCAGTTCGTGCTCGGCCGGTTCGACGCAACACAACTGGAACGGCTTGCGGCACTCGCTGACGCGGAAGGCGACGGCACGCTGTCGATGACCCCGTGGCAGGGCGTGTTCGTGCACGGCGTGCCGCACGAACGCACGCCAGCCGTGCTCGACGCGCTCGCGTCGATCGGCCTCGTGTGCACGACGTCCGACCCGCTGGCGGCGCTGGTCGCCTGCACCGGCAGCGCGGGCTGCGCGAAGTCGCGCGCCGACACGAAGCACGATGCGCTGGCGCTGGCCGCGCGCGTCGGCCATCCGGTCGACGTGCACCTGACCGGTTGCGAGCGCCACTGCGCGCTGCCGCATCCCGCGATGCATACCCTCGTCGCGGTCGCGCCCGGACGCTACGACCTTTACCGGCGCGACGCCGCCGCGGGCCTCGGCGCCCCGCTCGCGCGCCATCTGACGATTGACCAGGCCGCGGACCGACTGACGGGCGCGCGGCACAGCCAGGACACCACCGATGCTTGACTATATTCGCGACGGGCAGGAAATCTACCGCCAGTCGTTCGCGACGATCCGCGCCGAGGCCGACCTGTCGCAGATTCCGCCCGATCTCGAGAAGCTCGCAGTGCGCGTGATCCACGCGTGCGGGATGGTCGACGTGGCCTACGACCTGCGCTTCTCGGCCGGCGCCGGCACGGCGGGCCGCGCGGCGCTCACGGCCGGCGCGCCGATCCTGTGCGACGCGCGCATGGTCGCCGAAGGCATCACGCGCGCGCGGCTGCCGGCCGGCAATCGCGTGATCTGCACGCTCGGCGAACCGGAAGTCCCCGACCTTGCGCGGCATCTCGGCAACACGCGCTCGGCCGCTGCGCTCGAACTGTGGCGCCCGCATCTGGCCGGCAGCGTCGTCGTGATCGGCAATGCGCCGACCGCGCTGTTCCACCTGCTCGACATGATCGACGCCGGTGCGCCGCGCCCCGCGTTGATCCTCGGCTTTCCGGTCGGCTTCATCGGCGCCGCCGAATCCAAGGCGGCACTCGACGCCGACAGTCGCGGCGTGCCGTACGTCGCGCTGCTCGGCCGCCGTGGCGGCAGCGCGATGGCTGCAGCAGCCGTCAACGCACTCGCGACGGAGGCAGAATGATGGCCCCGCACGGACGCCTGTTCGGGGTCGGCGTCGGCCCCGGCGACCCCGAACTGATGACGATCAAGGCGCTGCGCGTGCTGCAGGCCGCGCCGGTGGTCGCGTATTTCGTCGCGAAGGGCAAGAAAGGCAATGCCTTCGGGATCGTCGAGGCGCACCTGCTCGATGCGCAGACGCAACTGCCGCTCGTCTATCCGGTGACGACCGAGGCGCTGCCGCCGCCGCTCTGCTACGAGACCGTGATCGCCGATTTCTATGACACCGCCGCGGAGATCGTCGCGTCGCATCTCGACGCCGGGCGCGACGTCGCGGTGATCTGCGAAGG
The DNA here is from genome assembly GCF_052372875.1 of Burkholderia sp. PR2. Taxonomy (NCBI): domain Bacteria; kingdom Pseudomonadati; phylum Pseudomonadota; class Betaproteobacteria; order Burkholderiales; family Burkholderiaceae; genus Burkholderia; species Burkholderia sp. PR2. The sequence goes on along the minus strand of NZ_JBQRWH010000004.1, from coordinate 1,705,645 downwards.
CGATCCGTTCTTCTACGGGTCGTACATGTACCTGCACGATCGCCTCGCGCCGCGCTACGACACCGAAGTGATCCCCGGTGTGTGCGCGATGCTCGGCGGCACGGCCGTGCTCGGCCAGCCGCTCGTCTATCGCAACCAGAGCCTGTCGGTGCTGTCCGGCGTGCTGCCGGCGGACGAATTGCGCGCGCGACTCGCGCAGGCCGACGCAGCCGTCGTGATGAAGCTCGGCCGCAACTTCGACAAGGTGCGGCGCGTGCTCGACGAACTGGGGCTCGCGAAGCGCGCGCTGTACGTCGAGCGCGCGACGATGGCGGCGCAGCGCATCGTGCCGCTCGACGAAGTCGATCCGATGGCGTCACCGTACTTCTCGCTGCTCGTCGTGCCGGGGGAAAAATGGCAAGGATGACGACTCCGCCCGCAATCGTGATTCTCGGCGCGGGCGCACTCGATACCGCGCGGCGCATCCAGGCGCGTTATCCGGGCGCAGTCGTGCATGGGCTCGCGTCGCGCGTCGAGGTCGACGTGCCGTTCGACGAACTCGGCGCGCACCTGCGCGAGCTTTACGCGCGCGGCCTGCCGATCGTCGCGCTGTGCGCGGCCGGCATCGTGATCCGTTGCGTCGCGCCGGCGCTGGCCGACAAGGGCGTCGAGCCGCCGGTGCTCGCGGTCGCGGAAGACGGTTCGGCCGTCGTGCCGCTGCTCGGCGGGCTGACCGGCGTCAACGTGATCGCGCGCGAAATCGCCGAATGCCTCGGCGTCGCGCCCGCGATCACGACGAGCGGCGAGCTGCGCTTCGGCGCGTGCGTGCTCAACCCGCCCGACGGCTATGCGCTCGCCGATCTCCAGCAAGGCAAGCGTTTCGTGTCCGATTTGCTCGCGGGTGCGGCGACGCGCATCGACGGCGCGGCGCCCTGGCTCGACGACGTCGCGCTGCCGCGTGACGACGCGGCCGCGCATGCGATCCGCGTGACGCCCGATGCGTGGCGCGGCGCGCGCGACGAACTCGTGATCCATCCGCGCAGCGTGGTGGTCGGCATCGCGGCACGCGGCGTGCAGGCCGATGCGTCGCCATCGCTTGCCGGTCGCATCGACGCGCTGCTCGATACGCACGGACTCGCGCGGCTGGCGCTCGCCGCATTGGTCGCCCCGGCCTCGTTGCTCGGCGATGCGTGCGTCGAAGCGGCAGCACGGACGCTGGGCGTGCCGTTGCGCTTCGCCGATGTCGACGGCGACGAAGGCGACGAAGACGCCGATGCTGCTGCCCTGCTGGGTTCGACGTTGCGCGTGGCGCACACGCTGCGCGCAACGTCTGACGGCCTCGCGTGCGCGGTCGCGATGCAACCCGTCGATCCCGCGACGCTCGGCCGTGCACGCGGCCGCCTGACGGTGCTCGGCCTCGGCCCGGGCGATGCGGCGTGGCTCACGTCCGCCGCGCGCACCGCGCTCGCGCAAGCCACCGACATCCTCGGCTATACGACCTACGTGACGATGGCCGGCCCGTTCCGCGCGGACCAGCGCGTCCACGGCACGGACAATCGCGAGGAAATGCAGCGCGCGCGCCATGCGTTCGAACTGGCGGCCGAAGGCCGGCGCGTCGCGGTCGTCTCGTCGGGTGACCCGGGTGTGTTCGCGATGGCCGCGGCCGTGCTCGAAGCGCTCGACGAAGCACGCGACCCGCGATGGGCCGCGGTCGAACTGCGCGTCGAACCCGGCGTATCGGCATCGCTCGCGACCGCCGCGCAGGCCGGCGCGCCGCTCGGCCACGATTTCTGCGCGATCTCGCTGTCGGACAACCTGAAGCCGTGGGACGTGATCGAGACGCGCCTGCGGCACGCGGCGCAAGCCGATCTCGTGATGGCGTTCTACAACCCGATCTCGCGTGCACGGCCGTGGCAGCTCGACCGTGCGCTCGATGCGGTGCGCGCGCATCGCGCGGCCGACACGGTCGTCGTGCTCGGCCGCGATATCGGCCGGCCCGGCGCGACGCTCACGACGACGACGCTCGGCGCGCTGCGCAGCGATCAGGTGGACATGCGCACGATGGTGATCGTCGGCTCGTCGACGACGCGGCGTTTCGCCATCGGCGACGGGCGTGAGTGGGTCTACACGCCGCGCTGGTATCGTTGAGCGTCGCTGCGCAACGCGCGGTTGACCATCCGGCTGAAACCAGGCGGAAAAATCGCCCGGTTCGCGTTTCGATATGCGATCGAATCGGCAAGATCGTTACGTGTCGAGAATCGAATAACGAAAAGAACACCTAAGTATTCACGATTCGGCACGAATCCTCCAAGATGAGCACGCCACCGGCCGGGCATACCCGATCGCCCGCCCGGCGGCGATACGCGGGCCAGCGTATCCCTCTTCCACTTGGAGAACACAATGAACAACAACGTGTTGCCGCGATTCAACCCGCGCGCGCTCGCCGCGGGCTGCCTGCTCGCCATGGCGAGCGTGTCCCACGGCGCCGGTGTCTATGCGCCCTTCGTCGACGTGACGCTCTACCCGACGCCGCTCGTCGACCGGATCGGCGTCCAGCAGGGCATCCAGCAGTTCACGCTCGCGTTCGTGGTCGCGGGCAGCGGCTGCGCGCCATCCTGGGGCGGCGTGCAGCCGATCGGCAACGGCGCGAGCGGCGACCTGCTCGCGTCGCTGTCGGCGTCGATCGCGAGCTATCGCGCGAAAGGCGGCGAGATTGCCGTCTCGTTCGGCGGCGCGAACGGCACACCGCTGATGCAGGCATGCTCGAGCGTCCCCGCGCTGAAGACAGCCTATCAGACCGTGATCGACACCTACGGCCTCACGCATGTCGATTTCGACATCGAGGGCGCATCGCAGCAGGACAGCGCTGCCGTTGCCCGCAACTTCCAGGCCGTCGCGCAACTGCAGTCCGACTACGCGGCGAAAGGCAAGCCGCTGCACGTCACGCTGACGCTGCCGACGATGCCGACCGGACTCACGCAGGATGGCGTGAACGTGGTCGCCGCGGCAATCGCGAACAAGGTTGCGTTCGACGCGGTGAACCTGATGACGATGGACTACGGCCCCGCGAACATCGACATGGGTGCGGCCGCGATCAGCGCCGCGCAAGCGCTCTATACGCAGCTCGATACGGCGTTCAAGTCGGCGGGCCAGCCGAAAACGGGCGCGCAACTGTGGCAGATGGTGGGCGTCACGCCGATGATCGGGATGAACGACGTGCAGGGCGAAACCTTCACGCTCGCGAATGCGCAGAGCGTATTGAATGCGGCGATCGGCAACGGCTACGGTTTCTTCGGCAACTGGTCGGTCGGCCGCGATCAGCCTTGCCCGAACAACGGCGCATATGTGGCGCCGACCTGCTCGGGTATCGCGCAGCAGCCATACGCGTTCGCGTCGATCTTCCGGAAACTCGACGGCAAGTGGGGCACGGGCGTCACGCAGGATCCGAACTACGGCGGCGGCTCGAACGGCGGAACGCCGCAACCCGGCGCGCCTTGGTCGGCCGGCCAGGTCTATACGGCAGGCGCGACGGTGACCTACCAGGGAACGACGTACCAGGCGCAATGGTGGACGCAGGGCGACGTGCCCGGCCAGGCAGCGGTATGGAAGCCGGTCGGCGGCGGCACGCCCGTGTGGTCGGCTACGACCGCGTACCAGGGCGGCACCTGCGTCACGTACCAAGGCGCGAAATACTGCGCGAAATGGTGGACGCAAGGCGACAACCCGAGCGCGGGCGGCGTGTGGGTGAAGTCATGACGCCGCGGCGCACCGCCGGCGCGTGACGCGCCACGGCCGTTCCCGGATGCCGCCCGGCATCGCGGCGAACGGCCGCCGAAACCGCCTGCGCCCTGCTTCGCGTTTTTTGCTAGCCCCGCCCCTGCTCGGCCAGCAGCCGCGCCTTTGCGTCGACCAGCAGCGCCGCATGCATGTCGCGATGCTGGCGGATCCGCTCGGTCGGCCCGACGACCGACAGCCCGTACCAGTCGCCGTCGAGCGTCAGCGCGACCGCGATCGCCGACAGCTCGGGCGCGCTCTCGCCGAGGTTCTCGGCCCAGCCGAGTTCGCGAAACCGCGCGGTCTGCGCGACGAGCGCCGGCAGGTCGGCCACCGTCGCATCGGTGAAGCGTTCGAACGACAGCTGCGCGCCGAGCGCCTGCTGCGCGTCGCTCGCGAGCTCCGCGAAGATCGCCTTGCCGATCGAGTTCGCATGCAGCGGACGCAGCTCGCCCGGCTCGCGCGTGTAGCGGATCGCCTGCTCGGACTCGACGACGTCGAGATACGTGACCGACGCGCCCTGGATCTTGCCGAGCACGGCCGTCTCGCGGCTCGCGTCGCGCAGCGCGACGAGATGCGGATGCACGATGTCGACGACGGGATCGGGCGCGTCGATCGCGGCGGCGATCGTCTGCAGGCGTCGCGTCGGATAGTAGCCGCCGCGCTTGCGCACCTCGTACAGATAGCCGCGGCTCACGAGCGTGCGCGCCATCGCCAGGCAGCTCGACGCCGGCACGTTGAGCAGGCGCGCGAGTTCGGTGAGCGGCAGCGGCCGCCGTTCGGCGGCGAACAGCTCGAACAGGTCGAGCGTGCGGGCAACGAGTTTGACGTCCATGACGAGCGCTTGATTCGGAACGGGAAATCGCGCGCCGGGCGGGCCGCCGCGCGTCAGTACGACTTCGGCAGCCCGAGCGCCTTCTCCGCGATGTAGCACAGGATCAGTTGCGGACTCACGGGCGCGAGCCTCGGAATCATACACTCGCGCAGGTAGCGCTCGACGTGGTATTCCTTCGCATAGCCCATCCCGCCGTGCGTCGCGATCGCCGTCTGGCACGCCTGGAACGCGGCTTCCGCGCCGAGGTACTTCGCGGCGTTCGCCTCCGCGCCGCACGACTGCCCCGCGTCGTACCGCGTCGCGGCTTTCATCACCATCAGCCACGCGGCCTCGAGCTGCATCCATGCCTGCGCGAGCGGATGCTGGATCGACTGGTTCTGCCCGATCGGCCGGCCGAATACGACGCGTTCGCACGCATACTGCGTTGCGCGCCGCAGCGCGGCCTGACCGAGGCCGATCGCCTCGGCGGCGATCAGGATCCGCTCGGGGTTCAACCCGTGCAGCAGGTAGCGGAAACCGTCGCCCTCGTTGCCGATCAGGTCGTCGCGCGGCACGCGCAGGTTGTCGATGAACAGCATGTTCGAATCGACGGCCTTGCGGCCCATTTTCTCGATCTCGCGCACCTCGACGCGCGAACGGTCGAGGTCAGTGTAGAAGAGGCTCAGGCCGTCGGTTGGCTTCGCGACCTGGTCGAGCGGCGTCGTGCGCGCGATGATCAGCATCTTGTTCGCGACCTGCGCGGTCGAGATCCAGATCTTGCGGCCGCTCAGCACGTAGTGGTCGCCGTCGCGACGCGCCTGCGTGGCCAGATGCGTCGTGTCGAGTCCGGCATCGGGCTCGGTCACCGCGAAGCAGGCCTTGTCGCGTCCGGCGATCAGCGGCGGCAGGAAGCGCGCCTTCTGCGCGTCGTTGCCGAACACCTGCACCGGGTTCAGCCCGAAGATGTTCATGTGGACGGCCGATGCGCCCGACAGGCCGGCACCCGACGCGCTGATCGTGCGCATCATGAGCGCAGCCTCGGTCATCCCGAGCCCGGCGCCGCCGTGGGCCGGGTCCATCGCGATGCCGAGCCAGCCGGCCTCGGCGAGCGCCGCGTGAAAGTCGGACGGAAACCCGCCCGCGCGATCGCGTTCGAGCCAGTAGTCGTCGCCGAAGCGCTCGCAGATTTTCTCGATCGCGCTTTCGATCGCGCGCTGGTCGTCGGTCAGGTCGAACTGCATGGATTGCCCTCCAGGAAAACGTGAGCGGCGCGCCGCGCGCGAGACAACGCCGGGTTTCGGAGCGGCCTTCTTGGTGGAGGCCGGCGCGACGGATACGCGGACGCTCACAACGGAAACACGCCCGTCGCGACCGCGGCGAAGACCATCAGCACGGTGGCGGCGAACAGGAACGGAATCGTGAATTTCTGGTGCTCGGCCAGCTCGACGCCGGTCAGGCCGACGATCAGGAACGTCGCTGGCGTGAGCGGACTGACCGGAAAACCGGTCGTCATCTGGCCGAGCAGCGCGGCCTGCGCCATCTGGATCGGCGGCACGCCGAGCAGCTTCGCGCTTTCCGCGAGCACCGGCAGCACGCCGAAGTAGAACGAGTCGGGATCGAACAGCAGGCTGAGCGGCATCGACAGCAGGCCGAGCACGAACGGCATGTGGCGCGCATGCTCGACCGGAACGTGCGCGACGACGACCTCGGCCATTGCCTTGAGCATCCCGGTGCCCGACATGATCCCGGTGAATGCGCCGGCCGCGAGCAGCACGCTCGCCATCATCAGCGCGGCCTTCGCATGCGCGTCGATCCGCTCGCGCTGCGCCTGCACGTCCGGATAGTTGATGACGAGCGCGGCCACCGTGCCGAGCATGAACATCACCATCGGGTCGATGATGCCCGACACCAGCGTGCCGAGCACGACGAGCGTCAGCGCCAGATTGATCCGGAAACGGCCGGGCCGGCGCAGCGCGCGTTCGGCGTCGGTCAGCTCGCGCGGCGCGATCGCGAGCGATGCCGCGCCGGCGCGATCGAGCCCGAGCCGCTTCGCCTCGCGCACGCCGAGGACGTAGGCGGTGCCGAACACGAACGCGAGCCCGACGATCTGCACCGGGATCATCGGCATGAAGATTGCCGAACCGGGAATGTGCAAGGCCGCCGACGCGCGCAGCATCGGCCCGACCCACGGCAGGAAGTTGACACCGGCCGCCATCGACGCGACGCACGCGAGGATCCGCCGGTCCATGCCGAGCCGTGTGTAGAGCGGCATCATCGCGGGCAGCGTGACGAGAAACGTGACGGCACCCGAGCCGTCCAGATGGATCAGCAGCGCGAGCAGCGCCGAGCCCGTCACGATGCGCGGCGGATGGCAGCCGATCACGCGCAGTACGCCCGCGATGATCGGGTCGAGCATCCCCGCATCGGTGAGGATACCGAAAAAAAGAATCGCAAAAACGAACATCCCGGCGATGGGGCCGATATTCTGCACGCCGTGCACGATGAACTTGCCGGTCGAGAGTCCGAAGCCGGCCGCGAGCGACGCGGCCACCGGCACGACGATCAGCGCGACGAGCGGCGACAGCCGCTTCGTGATGATCAGGCCGAACAGCGCGACGATCGTGGTCGCGCCGATCCATGCGAGCATGATGTGTCTCCTCTTGCAGCGGCGCGTGTCCGGTGCGACGCGGTGTGATGTGCGAAAGGGGCGCGGGCGTGCGGTGCCGCACGCCGCCGGCCGCGATGCGGGTCAGTTGCGACGCGGGCCGTTGTCGTCGCGTGCGTCGTCGGCAAACACCTGCGCCGCGTGTTCGTTCAGCGCGGGCGGCGGCCGCCGGTACGTGGCCGGCGTGCGGCCGAGCTTGATCGGCGACGCGATGCCGCGATGCCGACCCAGTTCGACCTTCATCTGGCGATGCGCGACGTGCGGATGGTCGAGCGCCGCGTCGAGCCCGAGCACGGGCGCGCACGGCACGCCGCGGCGCATCAGCTGCTCGGCCAGTGCCGCGCCGTCGTGTTCGGCCAGTGCCGTTTCGAGCAGCGCGCGCAATGCGGCGCGGTTCGCGCTGCGCGCGCGGTTGTCGACGAAGCGCGGATCGTCGGGCCACTCGCGCGTGCCGAGGACGTCGCACAGCGCGGCGAACTGCCCGTTGTTGCCGACCGCGAGAAAGATGTCGACGCTCGCGGTCGGAAAGCTGTCGTAAGGCGTGATGTTCGGATGCGCGTTGCCGGTGCGCACCGGGGCCCGCCCCGAATGGAAGAAGTTCGGCGTATGCGGATGCAGGATCGACAGCGCGCAGTCGAACAGCGTCGATTCGACGAATTGGCCGCGCCCGCTCGCATCGCGTTCGCGAAGCGCCATCAGCACGCCGAGCGCCGCGTTCAGCCCGGTGACGAGATCGACGATTGGCACGCCGACGCGCAGCGGCGCCCCGCCCGCCTCGCCGTTCACGCTCATCAGCCCGGCCAGTGCCTGCACGGCCGCGTCGTAGCCGGGCAGCCCGCCGAGCGGGCCGTCCGCACCGAAGCCCGACACGCGGCAATGGACGAGACGCGGAAAGCGTGCGTGCAGCGTATCGAAGCCGAGGCCCCAGCGCTCCATCGTGCCGATCTTGAAGTTTTCGACCAGCGCGTCGGCGTGCTCGAGCAGGCCGAGCAGCCGCTCGCGATCCTCCGGCTTCGTCAGGTCGAGCGCGATGCCGAGCTTGTTGCGGTTCACGCCGAGGAAATACGACGCGGTGTCGCCGTCGAACGGCGGCCCCCAGGTGCGGGTCTCGTCGCCCGACGGCGGTTCGACCTTGATCACCTCCGCGCCGTGGTCGGCGAGAATCTGCGTCGCGTACGGGCCGCCCAGCACCCGCGACAGATCGATGATGCGCAACCCCGCCAACGCGCCCTGCTGCTCCAGCTCCGCCATGCGTCTCGCTCCTGCTCCCGGTTGATCGGACCGTCTGTTCCGTCGTGCCGACAGCGGCGGCACGGGTTCCCGGACTCGAACGATAATTCCTGTATGTGAATTTATATTCACACTCGGGAATTTTATTGTCAAGCCGGATATGCCCGGCAGCCGTGTGAAGAACGCGGCCGCCCGCAAGTGGGGACGACACCGAACGCAGGCCGGTTGCGGCGCCGGGCCGCGGTTCGTTAAGCTGGCGCAAGGTGCTCACTGAGTAAAGGCGGACCTTTCATGAAACACATGCTGCTCGCGGCCATCATGCTGGCGTCGACGCTGGGCGTCGCCCGCGCGCAAACCCAGACCTTCCATTTTGGCGAGGGACAATCACAGCCGCGAGCCGCCGCGCCGACGGCACGGCCCGCGCCCACGCGCCCGCACGTGACGCCGCCACCGCATCAGCACCGGCGTGCGATCCACAAGCGGCGTCGTGGGCGGTCCGGGAAGCCGGCACGCACGGGGCTCTACACGCACGCGTGATGCGATGCGCGTTGCGCGCGACAACGCACGGAACTGTCACGAATGCCCGGTATGATCGGCGCGGCGGCTTGCATGCCGTCGTGCCCGACGATCGGGCGACAGGCCGGCAACGCCGGTCGACCTACATTTCCTCCACGATTCAGCACCTGTTTTGCCGAACATGAATATCGGGCCGGATACCGTCGCCAGCATCAAGGAACGCGCCACGATCGTGTGCCGCCAGCGCAGCAGCGTGCTGCTGGTCGCCCGCACCGCGGCGCGCTGGTCGCTGCCGGGCGGCACGATCCGGCGCGGCGAGACGCCGCTGGAGGCCGCGCATCGGGAACTGGCGGAGGAAACGCGGCTGGAGGGGCTCGCGCTCGACTATGCGGTGCAGTTCGGCGGCCTCACGAAGCTCCATCACGTGTTCGTGGCCGACGTGCCGAAACACCTGACGCCGCGCGCGAGCAACGAGATTGCGCGCTGCAAGTGGTTCGACGTCGAACAGCTCGAGACGCTGCGCGCCAGCGTGCCGACCCGCAAGATCATCGAACTGCTGCACCTCGACCGCTTTCCCGCGCTCGCGGACGGGCGGCTCCGCGAGCGCTGAACCGGCCCGCGCGGCTCAGGTGCGCAGCATCGGACCGGCCTTGCGCTCGAGCAGCGCGACCAGTTCGGGCTGCATGTACGCGTAGCGGTCGGGAATGTCGAGGCAGACGATCTTCTTGTGCTTCAGCCGGATGCCGAATCGCGCGGACAGCTTCGCCTTGTGTGCACGCTCCATCACGAACACGATCTCGGCCCATTCGAGTTGCTCGGCGGACAAGCGCGTCTGCGCGTCGGGCGCGAGGCCCGCGGAGTCGGTTTCGACGCCCGGCCACGCGGCGAACACCGCGTCGGCCGTGGGGCTGCGCAGCCGGTTGCGGCTACAGATGAACAGGGCCCGTGTCATGCCGGTGCACGGCGGCCGGATTGTCCGCTCAACCGTTCAACCCTGCGGAATCGTGCCGGGCCGCACGTAGGCCAGCATATGCGGCACGTAGTCGGCCTTGCCGAGCTCGACGCCGTGATGGCGCAGGATCGCGTACGCGGCGATCGCGTGAAAGTAGAACTGCGGCAGCGCCCAGTCGCGCGCGTACTGTTCGCCCGTCATGTCGAACGCGATGCCGTTCGGCAGTTCGAGCGCGATCGGCCGCGCGGCTCCGCCATCGAGTGCGTCGGGCGCGAGTTCGCCGAGGAATGCGATCGTGCCGGCGACGATCCCTTGCGCGTCGCTCAGCGTGCCGGGCTGCGCGTCGGCATGCCAGCCGGCTTCCCGCAACGCCAGCAGCGCGTCCGGCAGCGCTTCGCCGCGCAGACGATAGACCGGTTCCATTGCCTGGAAGCACGAAAACCTCACCTGGGCGGCGAGCGGATACATGTCGGGCGCGAGCTTGAGCGTCAGCAATGCATCGGGCGCGCTGCCCTCGGCCTGCCGGTGCGCGGCGGCCTTGTCGAGCCACGCGGATTGCGCGCGCAGCATCTGGGTGAAGGTCGGAACGAGAAGTTGGGTCGGTGACATCCATGCTCTCCGATGAGGCGTTCGCGCCACGACATCAATGTCGGGGCAACTCCGTATTCTGCCGTAGCCGACGCTTCGACGCGAAACCGGTGACGTATCGCACGATCGACACCTGGTATGTCACGGTTTGCCGTGGCGTGCCAGGAACCGATCGAATTGCGACGCGAACGTCTTGCCGTCGCGTACGCTGAACGGGGCCGGGCCGCCTGTATCGATGCCCGCGCTGCGCAGCTGTTCCATCATCGAGCGCGTCGACAGCCGTTCCTCGATGTTCTCGCGGCTGAACCAGTTGCCGCGCGGGTCGAGCGCATGCGCGCCCTTGTCGAGGACGGCGGCTGCCAGCGGGATGTCGGCGGTGATGACGAGATCGCCGGCTTCCGCGAGTTCGACGATCCGCGCATCGGCCACGTCGAAGCCGGCCGGCACCTGCAGCGCCTTGATGAACGGAGACGGCGGCGTGCGCAGGAACTGGTTCGCGACCAGCGTCACGCAGATCTCGGCACGACGCGCGGCGCGAAACAGCATGTCCTTGATGACGGCGGGACAGGCGTCGGCATCGACGAGTACTTGCATGGCAGGCATTCCGGTGGGGAGAAAAGGCGATCATAGCGCAGCGCCGGCGATCGCCACGCACGGCTGACCATGCGATCAGCCGGCCGGCCCGGGGCACAGTGATGCGGCCGTCATCCATTGCGCGTCCCATGCATCGGCGAGCCGCCTGCCCTGCCCGATTCGCACGGCCGCGTCGTCGAAGTCGACGAACATGACGTGATCGGCGGCCGCCGGTCTCGACGGCGTTTCGCGCGTGCGGCCGTCGGACAGTACCCATAGCCAGCGCTGCCGGTCCGGCGTACGCCGTGCGACGCCCGCGAGCAATTGCGCGGCGGCCGCGATGCCGTCGGCAAGCGGCGTGCCGCCGCCGCCGTCCACCGGTTCGAGCCAGCGCGCATTCCACCAGCGCGGCACGGCCGGGCCGAACCGCTTCGCGGCGCCGTTGCCGCCGAAGCAGATCAGCGCGGTTTCCACGCGGTCGCGCGCGGCCTGATCGAAGTACGCGACGATCAGGCCTTTCGCGAGCGCGAGCCGATCGTGCGACAGCATCGACGCAGAACAGTCGAGCACGAAACAATGGAGTGCGCGCGGTGTGCCGGCCCGCTTGCGGAAACGCAAATGGTCGGCGTGCAGCGGGTCACCGCGCTTCGCGGCGAGCGTCGCCGGCCATGCAACGGCCGTGCCGGCACGCACCGTGCCCGGCACGCGCGCGGCAGCGCCTGGTTGCCATCGAGGACCGCGAACGGCGTTCGCGGCGGCGTCGGCTCGATGGCTCAGCGTTTTTTTAACGGCAGTGGCACCACGCTCTTCACGTCACGCAGTCCGACCGGCTCGGGCGGCAGGTAGCCCCAGTCGCCTTGCGCCGCAGTCGCGTCATTTCGGGCCGCGCCTGGTGGAGGCTCGGGCTGCCGGTGCATATCCGGCGGCATATCGTCGTCGCGATTGCCGCCGGTCTCTGCATTCGACTGCGTCGCGCCCGACGACGGCGGCGTACCCGCATGACGCCGATGCCGCAGCACCGCGTCGGCCACACGTTCGACGTGCGACACCGTCACCGCGTCGGCCTGCTCCAGCGCCGCGAGCGCGCGCGCGGCGCGCAGCATCACGAGGTCGGCGCGCAGGCCGTCGACGGCCGCGTCGATGCACAGCGCGCTGACGCGCGCATGAACCGCATCGTCGAAATCCAGCGCCGACAACCGTGCCCGCGCCGCGTGGATCCGGTCGCCGAGTTCGCGCTGCGCGGCCGCGTGACGTGCACGAAACGCTTCCGGGTCGAGATCGAACGCGAGGCGCGCCTTCACGATCCGCTCGCGCTGCGCGGCATCGAAGCAGTTCTCGAGCTCGACCATCAGCCCGAAGCGGTCGAGCAGTTGCGGGCGCAGTTCGCCTTCTTCGGGATTCATCGTGCCGACCAGCACGAAGCGCGCGTCGTGCGCATGCGACACGCCATCGCGCTCGACCACGTTCACGCCGCTCGCGGCGACGTCGAGCAGCGTATCGACGAGCCCGTCGGCGAGCAGGTTCACCTCGTCGACGTACAGCACGCCACGATGCGCGCGCGCGAGCAGGCCCGGCCGGAAGCGCACGCCGTTTTCAGCGAGCGCATGTGCGAGATCGAGCGTGCCCGTGACCTGTTCGTCGCTCGCCGACAGCGGCAGCGTGACGAATGCCCCTTCAGGCAGCAGTTCGGCGAGCGCGCGTGCGGCGGTCGATTTCGCGGTGCCGCGCGGCCCGCTGACGAGCACGCCGCCGAGCGACGGGTCGATCGCCGCGAGCAGCAGCGCCTGCTGCAGCGGTTGCTGCGCGACCAGCGCCGCGAACGGGAATACCGCGCGGGCGCGATGCGTCGTCGGATCGGTCATCGCCGTCCTCCTTCCTGAAATTGTTCGCTGTCGAGCCAGACCGCTTCGATCCGCTCGCGATAGTCGCCCGGCTGCTGCCACAGCCCCCGCTGCATCGCTTCGACGAAGCGTTCGCAGATCCCGTGCAGCGCCTTCGGGTTGTGCCGTTCGAGGAACGCGCGCGTGTCGCCGTCGAACAGGTACGCGTCGGCGACGAGCGCGTACTGGTGGTCCGACAGCACGCGCGCGGTCGCGTCGTAGCCGTACAGGTAGTCGACGGTCGCGGCCATTTCGGCCGCGCCCTTGTAGCCATGGCGTTTCACGCCGTCGAGCCATTTCGGATTGACGACGCGCGAACGGATCACGCGCGCGATTTCCTCGCGCAACGTGCGCATCTTCGGCGCGACCGGGTTCGCATGGTCGCCGTGGTAGATGCTCGGCTGCTGCCCCGACAGGTGCCGCACGGCTGCCGTCATCCCGCCCTGGAACTGGTAGTAGTCGTTCGAATCGAGGATGTCGTGTTCGCGGCTGTCCTGGTTCTGCACGACGACGTCGATCGTCGCGAGCCGTTCGCCGAACACGTCGGGCGCGGCGTCGCCGGCGCTGTTCTGCGCGTACGCATGGCCGCCCCACTGGCGGTACGCATCGGCGAGATCGGCGTCGGTCTGCCAGCGGCGCTGGTCGATCAGGTCCTGCAGGCCCGCGCCGTAGCTGCCCGGCCGCGCGCCGAACACGCGCCAGCCGGCACGACGCCGCGCTTCGTCCGGCGCCACGCCCTGCTCGATCCATTTCGCGCGTTCGCGTTCGACGCGCGCGCGGATCGGGTTCAGTGCCTCGGGCTCGTCGAGCGCGGCAACGGCCTGCACGGCCGCGTCGAACAGGTGCATCAGGTTCGGGAAGGCGTCGCGGAAGAAGCCCGACACGCGCAGCGTCACGTCGATGCGCGGCCGGTCGAAGATCTCGATCGGCAGGATCTCGAAGTCGGTCACGCGATGGCTGCCATGCGCCCATTTCGGCCGCACGCCGAGGAGCGCGAACGCCTGCGCGATGTCGTCGCCGCCGGTGCGCATCGTGGCCGTCCCCCAGACCGACAGCCCGATCGCGCGCGGATAGTCGCCGTGATCCTGCAGATGGCGTTCGATCAGCTGCTGCGCGGATTTCAGTCCGAGCGACCAGGCGGCCTGCGTCGGCACCGCGCGCGTATCGACCGAATAGAAGTTGCGGCCCGTCGGCAGCACGTCGGGCCGGCCGCGCGACGGCGAGCCGCTCGGCCCCGGCGGCACGAAGCAGCCGTCGAGCCCGCGCAGCAGCTGGCGCAGTTCCTCGCCGCCGCATGCGTCGAGTGCGGGCAGCAGCGTCGAGCGCACGCGTTCGAGCACGGCGCGCGTGTGCGGCCAGTCGCCGGGCGGCGTTGGGTCCGCATCGGCGCCGGTCGCGCCGGAAACAGTCACGCACAGGCCGTCGAGCCAATGCTGCGCGAGCCGTTCGAGCCGCTCGCGGGTGTCGCCGGCATGGCGCCACGGCGACGCGTCGAGCGCTTGCAGAACGGCCGGCCGCGGGCCCGTCCACGGTGCGGCCCAGTCGGCCGCGAGCGGATCGAAATCGTCGCCGAGCGCGAGATCACGTGCGAGCGCGCCGATCAGCCCCGCGCGTTCGCCCTTGCCGTCGCCGACCGGAAAACGTGCGAGCGCGAGCAGTGTGTCCCGTCGCTGACGGTCGGTGGGGGACACCCCGAACACGTGCAGCCCGTCGCGAATCTGTGCTTCCTTCAATTCGCACAGCCACGCGTCGACGCGCGTCAGCAGCGCATCCTCGTCGCCCGCATCGCGCGGCGGCGACACGCTCAGTTCGTCGTGCAGCCGGTGTTCGGCGATCGTCGCGAGGATCGTCTTGCGCAGCAGCTTCGCGCGGCGCGCGTCGACCATCAGCGCTTCGTAGTATTCGTCGACCTGCCGTTCGAGATCCTGCAGCGGGCCGTAGTTTTCCGCGCGCGTGAGCGGCGGCATCAGGTGATCGATGATCACGGCCTGCGCGCGGCGCTTCGCCTGGCTGCCCTCGCCCGGATCGTTGACGATGAACGGATACAGATGCGGCAGCGGCCCGAGCGTCAGGTCGGGCCAGCACGCGTCGGACAGCGCGACGCTCTTGCCCGGCAGCCATTCGAGGTTGCCGTGCTTGCCGAGGTGGATGACCGCGTCGATGCCGAACGCATCGCGCAGCCAGAAGTAGAACGCGAGATACGCGTGCGGCGGCACGAGATCCGCATCGTGGTAGCTCGCATAGTCGTTCTCGCCGCGCGAGCGCGACGGCTGGATGCCGACGAACACGTTGCCCGCGCGCCAGCCGGCAATCGTGAAGCGCCCCTGCCGCAGCGTCGGGTCTGCTTCGGGCGGGCCCCAGCGTGCGTTCAGCGCGTCGCGCACGGCGGCCGGCAGACGCGAGAAACGCGCGACGTAATCGGCCAGCGCGAAGCTCTGGAATGCGGGGCGCAACGCATGCACGGCCGGGTCGTTGGTGACGCCTTCGGTGAGTCGCGCAATCAGCGCGTCGCCATCGGCCGGCAGGTCGGCCACGGCATAGCCGGCATCGCGCAGCGCCGCCAGCACATGCAGTGCCGACGCCGGCGTGTCGAGCCCGACGCCGTTGCCGATCCGCCCTTCGCTTTGCGGATAGTTCGCGAGGATCAGCGCGATGCGCTTGTCGGCATTGTCGAGCGTGCGCAGCCGGCACCAGCCGCGCGCGAGCGCCGCGACGAACGCGATGCGTTCGGCGTCCGGCTGGTAGCGCACGACGTCGACTTCGGTGTGCGGACAACGATATGCCAGCCCCTTGAAGCTCACCGCGCGCGTGACGATGCGCCCGTCGACCTCGGGCAACGCGATGTGCATCGCGATGTCGCGCGCATGCAGCCCCTGGTTGTCGGCCACCCACGCGTCGCGGTTTCCGCCGGACAGGATCACCTGCAGCACCGGTGCATCGCCGGCGAGCACGTCGGGCTCGGGGCTGTCGATCGCGCCGGCCGCGAAAGCGGTGGTGTTCAGCACGAGCGCGACATCGTGCGTGTCGCACAGCTGCGTGATGACCTCGCGACTCACCGCATCCTTCAATGATGTGACCGCGATCGGCAACGGATTGAGCCCCTCGCGCACGAGCGCATCGGCCAGCGCGTCGAACACCGCGGTGTTCGCGGCCTGCCAGTGCGCGCGATAGAACAGGATCGCGACGACGGGTGCGCCGGGCGTCCAGTGCGCCCGCCAGTCGTCGACGCTCGCCGGGTCGCGCGCCGGGTGATACAGCGCGGCGGCCGGCAGCGGGCGCGGCAGCTCGGGCTCGTCGCCGAATCCGAGCGTATGGAACGCGATGCTGCGCAGCAAGGCCTCGGCGTTGTGCCTTCCGCCTTCGCGCAGATAGCGCCACCACCGCCGGCACAGGTCGGGGGCGACCGTGCTCTTCGCGACGAGGTTCGGGTCTTCCTGCAGATCGCCCGAGAACATCGCCAGCTGCTGCTTCCGTTTCGACGCGAGCGACACGGCCTGCTCGATCCCGTACGGCCAGTATGCTTCGCCGCCCAGATGATCGATCACGACCGTCTTCGCGTGACGCAGCACGTCGTCGACATAGAAATCGATCGACGCCGGCTGCCGCAGGAACGTGACGTTCGCAAGCCGCACGCTCGGAAAGCCGGCAGGCAGTTTCGGCACGACGCTGGCCAGCAGCGACAGCGTCGTGTCGGCCGAGCTCAGGATCACGATGTCGGCCGGCTGCTGGTCGATCCGGACGACGCCCTGCGTATCGTCGACGAAGCCGCCCGGCGTGGTGCGCAGCAGATGCATCGCGCGTTACGCCTGTTGCAGGTCGGCCGCGCACGCGGCGTCGAACGCGCGCTGCAGCGCGGCCGCGTCGAGATCCTCGCCGATCAGCACGAAGCGGCTCGCACGCGTTTCGCCGTCCTGCCAGCGACGGTCGAAGTAGCTGTCGAAGCGTCGGCCGACACCCTGGATCACGAGCCGCATCGGCGCATCGGGCAGCGCGGCGAACCCTTTCGCGCGGTAGATCGTGTGCGTCTCGACGACACGCTGCAGCGCGGCGATCGTCGCTTCGCGCGTGCCCGCATCGCCCGACACCACCACCGAATCGAAATCGTCGTGATGGTGGTCGTGATCGCCGTCGTCGGCCGAGCCGTGATGGTCGTGCCGCAGGTGAATCGTTTCCTCCGACGCCGATTCGAGCCCGAGCAGCACCGCGACGTCCAGTTCGCCACGCGTCGCGCGCACGATCTTCACCTGCGGCGGGATTTCCTCGCGGATCGCGGCTTCGACCTCGGCAAACTGCGCGTCGGCGACGAGATCGGCCTTGTTCACGATCACGAGATCGGCGGACGACAGCTGGTCGGCGAACAGTTCGTGCAGCGGCGATTCGTGGTCGAGGTTCGGATCGGCGCGGCGCTGCGCGTCGACGGCCTGCGGGTTCTCGGCGAACTGGCCGCTCGCGGCAGCCGGACCGTCGACGACGGTCACGACCGCGTCGACCGTGAAGCTGTTGCGGATCGTCGGCCAGTTGAAGGCCTGCACGAGCGGCTTCGGCAGCGCGAGGCCCGACGTCTCGATCAACACGTGATCGATGTCGGCACGGCGCTCGACGAGCGCTTCCATCACCGGATAGAACTCCTCCTGCACGGTACAGCACAGGCAGCCGTTCGCGAGTTCGTACAGCTGGCCCGACGCTTCGCCCTGCACGCCGTCTGCGTCCTCGCAGCCGATGCCGCAGCCCTTGAGGATTTCGCCGTCGATGCCGAGCTCGCCGAATTCGTTGACGATCACCGCGATGCGGCGGCCTTCGGCGTGCTGCAGGATGTGGCGCATCAGCGTGGTCTTGCCGCTGCCGAGAAAGCCCGTGACGATCGTGACGGGAAGCTTGCGTAAGGTCATGGTGGGTCCTGTGTCGAAAAGGGTGTCAGGCCGAGAGCGTCACGTCGATCTCGTCGTAGCGTTTGAGGCGATAGATCGCGGCCGACACGATCCAGCACGCGAGGAACAGGCCGATCACGACGTAGCCGAGCATCCCGAAATGCGATGCGACCATCGTGGAGAAATCCCAGACGGGTCCTTGCAGCGACAGTTTATCCGCGAGCAGCGCGAGCACCTCGATGCCACCGATCAGCGCGGCGACCAGCACCGACACGAACGTGATCGTCATGTTGTAGTAGATCTTGCGGATCGGCCGCACGTACGCCCAGCGGTATGCGCCCATCATCAGGATGCCGTCCGTCGTGTCGACGAGCGTCATGCCCGCGGTGAACAGCACCGGCAGCACCATCACCGACCAGAACGACAGACCGCCCTGCACCTGCGTGGCCGAAATGCCGAACAGCGCGATTTCGGTCGCGGTATCGAAGCCGAAGCCGAACAGGAAGCCGACCGGATACAGGTGCCAGCTGCGCGACACGAGGCGGAACAACGGCCGGAACAGACGGGCCAGCACGCCGCGCTGGTTCATCAGCATGTCGAGGTCGGCGTCGACGATCGTCTCGCCGCGGCGGGCCGCGCGAAACGTCCGGTAGACGGAGATCAGGATCAGCAGGTTGGCGGCCGCGAGCACCAGCAGGAAGAACGCCGACACGCTCGTGCTGATCACGCCGCCCCAGGTCTTCATGCTCTCGAAGCGCGCGAGCGACGCCGCGGTCAGCGCGACCACAACCGACATCACGATCACCACCGTCGAATGGCCGAGCGAGAAGAACAGGCCCGCGCCGAGCGGGCTGCGACCCTCCTGCATCAGCTTGCGCGTAACGTTGTCGATCGCGGCGATGTGGTCGGCGTCGACCGCGTGGCGGAGGCCGAACACGTAGGCGAGCAGCGCGGTACCGAGCAGCACGGGCTGGTCGCGAAACGCGACGAAGGCCCAGATCCACGCGCCGACGTTGAATGCGACGAGCAATGAATAGATCGCGACGATTTTGCCGCGCAGCCCGGATGGGCTGTCGTTGAACAGGCGGAAGAACGAGTCGAGCATGATGCTCCTTTGCGAACGGTCGACATGGTGAATGCCAACACGGCCGTCGTCGGCCCCGCCTGCGCCGCTGGCCGTTCCTCGCCCCGGGCCGCGCGCGTGCTGCGGCTGACGGTTCGGCGGAGGAAGCGGGCAACGTTCGGGCGTCGGGCGTGCTGCGGCCGTGGACGATGCGCCGCCTCCCCGCGGCGCTGAACCCCACGTTCTGGCCGGTATCCGGGCTGACGAACACGCCGCTTCGCCTTCCCGGATGCGCGGCATCCAGTGGCTGTCGTCCGCATGCGGCAGGCATGCGGCGAAGCGGCGCTGCATCGCGCTGGGCGCGATGCGTTCGCTTACCGTTGCGGGGGCAGCACAGGTTGGCTCGACTGCGGTGCAGCCAGGCTCCCTGTTTCCCGTTTAACTGCGCGCGCCGGAGGAGCGCACGCGAGCACCAAAACGCGTGCGAGTGTAGGTGGCGGTGCGGGGAGCGTCAAGGCGGAACGGGCCGCCGCGGCGCGTTCGGCACGGCCGCGGCATCGTGCCGGGGGCGCTCGCGGCGCCCGCGGGGCGGGTTCGCGCGGGCCGACCGCTGTGCTATCGTATGCGCCGCGTTCGGTGCTCGCATGCGCATTTCCGCGCACGCAGTTAAACGGGAAACAGGAGGCGGAAGCCCGCCCGGCCTGTGCTGTCCCCGCAACGGTACGCCGCCCGCGCGCCGCGGTTCCCCCCGCACGCGCCCAGGCCGCCCGCGATGCCACTGCCCTTCAACGGGCGGGAAGGCTGCGGTCTGGCAAGCGGCCAGCCCGGATACCGGCCGACGCAAGGGGCGAGCCCGCTGCTCGCCGAACGCCCGATCCGCGGGGGACGGATGGGGTGCGCTTCCCGCCCGCGTTCGCGCGGGCTTCGCCCGATCCATCATGCCTTGCCTGTCCGCCGGCCGCCGATGCGCCGCTCGCCGTCCCCTTTCCACTGCCACGACACGGTGTGCGCCGTGCCGCGTCCGATGAGCCGCGCCTGGCTCGTCGGCGCCGGCCCCGGCGACGCCGATCTGCTGACGCTGAAGGCCGTGCGAGCGATCGCCGCGGCCGATGTGCTGCTCGTCGACGACCTCGTGAACCCCGACGTATTGCGCCATGCGCGCGCGGACGCACGCATCGAGCACGTCGGCAAGCGCGGCGGCCATGCGTCGACACCGCAGGAAGCGATCGTCGCTGCGATGCTCGCGCATCTGCGCGCAGGCCGCAGCGTCGCGCGGCTCAAGGGCGGCGATCCGTTCGTGTTCGGCCGCGGCGGCGAGGAGCTGCTCGCGCTCGGCGCGGCGGGTTTCCCGGTCGAGGTCGTACACGGCATCACGGCCGGTATCGCGGCCCCGGCCGCGCTCGGCATTCCGGTCACGCATCGTGGCGATGCGCAGGGCGTGATCTTCGTCACGGGCCACGGCGCGGGTGCCGACGAGCCCGACTGGCGCGCGCTGGCCGCGACGCGGATGACGATCGTGATCTACATGGGCATACGCCGGCTCGACGCGATCGTGGCCGCGCTGCGCGACGGCGGCATGCCCGGCGACATGCCGTGCGCGGCCATCGAGAACGCGACGCGTGACGGGCAGCGGCACGTGCTCGCTGCGCTCGACACCGTCGTCGAACGCGTGGACGCGACCGGTATCGGTTCGCCCGCGATCGTCGTGATCGGCCGCGTCGCGGCGCTCGCCGACGATCCGGCAGTGCGCGCGGCGCTCGGCGGCCGTGCATGATGCGCGTCGCGCTCGGCGTCGGTTTTCGCGCGGACGTGACGGCCGCGCAACTCGATGCCGCGATCCGCGCGGCGCTGGCGCACTACCCGGATGCCGAGCCGGCCATCGTCGCGACGCTTGCTGACAAGGCGCGTGCCCGGCCGCTACGCACGCTGTGCGCCCGCCGCGGCTGGCCGCTCGTCGCGTTCGACGCGGCGCAGCTCGCGCAGTGCCCCGAACCGGCATTGAGCGGCCCGTCGGCTGCCGCGCTCGCGCGTTTCGGCGTCGCGGGCGTGGCCGAGCCGTGCGCTCGGCTCGCGGCGCCGCGGGGCCGGCTGCTCGGCCCCAAATCCATCCTGGGCGGCGTGACGGTCGCGCTCGCCGGCCCGCTCTGAACCCTTTGTTTCGCTTTCGACAGGACGATTCCCGATGAAGACCGATGCCGAATCCCATCAGCGGATGACCGAACGCCGCCGCGCCGGCCATGAAAAAAAGCAGGCCGCCGCCACCCAGGAAAAGGGCCTGCTGATCGTCAACACCGGCAACGGCAAGGGCAAGAGCACGGCCGCGTTCGGCATGGCCGTGCGCGTGCTCGGCCACGGCATGCGGCTCGGCGTCGTGCAGTTCATCAAGGGCGCGCTGCACACGTCCGAGCGCGACTTCCTCGGCGCGGTCGCGCAATGCGACTTCGTGACGATGGGCGACGGCTACACGTGGAACACGCAGAACCGCGACGCCGACATCGCGACCGCGCGCAAAGGCTGGGACGAGGCACGCCGGATGATCGAAAGCGGTGAGTACCGGATGGTGATCCTCGACGAGTTGAACACCGTGCTGAAGTACGAATATCTGCCGCTCGACGAAGTGCTCGCGACGCTCGTCGGGCGGCCGGATGCGGTGCACGTCGTCGTCACTGGCCGACATGCGCCGGATGCACTGATCGATGCGGCCGACCTCGTCACCGAAATGCGGCTCGTCAAGCATCCGTACAAGGAGCAAGGCGTGAAGGCGCAGCCCGGCGTGGAGTTCTGAGCGATGCCGGCCTGCCCCGCGCTGTTCGTCAGCGCGCCCGCGTCCGGCCAGGGCAAGACGTCGGTGACGGCCGGCCTCGCGCGGTTGCACCGGCGGCTCGGCCGGCGCGTGCGCGTGTTCAAGACCGGGCCTGATTTTCTCGATCCGATGTTGCTCGAACGCGCGAGCGGCGCCCCCGTGCATGCGCTCGACCTCGGCATGGTCGGGGAAGCCGGCTGCCGTGCGCTGCTCGCGGATGCCGCACGCGACGCGGACCTGATCCTGATCGAAGGTGTAATGGGGTTGTTCGACGGCACGCCGAGCAGCGCCGATCTCGCGGTCGCGTTCGGCGTGCCGGTCGTCGCGGTGATTGCCGCGAAGTCGATGGCGCAGACGTTCGCGGCGATCGCGTTCGGGCTCGCGCGGTTCCGCCCCGAGGTGCCGTTTCACGGCGTGCTGGCAAACCGCGTCGGGTCGCCGCGGCATGCGGAACTGCTGCGGCAGGCGTTGCCCGACGACTTGCGCTGGCTCGGGCACGTGCCGGCCGATGCGGGCATCGCGCTGCCGGAGCGCCATCTCGGCCTGCACCAGCCGGCCGACATCGACGACCTCGATGCGCGGCTCGAGCGCGTGGCCGACGTGCTCGCGCAGACGGCGCTCGCCGAATTGCCGCCCGCGGTTTCGTTCGCGGCACCGGACGTCCGCGCTCCGCTGCCGCGTGCACTCGCCGGCAAGCGGATCGCGATCGCGCGCGATGCGGCGTTCTCGTTCATCTACCCGGCGAATCTGGCGCTGCTCGATGCGCTCGGTGCGCAGCTTCGGTTCTTTTCGCCGCTCGCCGACGAACCCGTGCCCGCCGATTGCGATGCGCTGTTCCTGCCGGGCGGCTATCCGGAACTGCATGCGGCGACGCTCGCGGCGAATGCCGTGACCGCGCGGACGATTCGCGCGCACGCGGCGGCCAGCCGGCCGATCGTCGCGGAATGCGGCGGGATGGTGTATCTGTGCGAATCGCTGACCGATGCGGACGGCTCGACGACGCCGATGCTCGGCCTGCTGTCGGGTCATGCGACGATGCAGCGCCGGTTCGCGGCGCTCGGAATGCAGCAGCTGGACACGCGCACCGGGCCGATGCACGGTCATACGTTTCATTATTCGCGGCTCGCTACGCCGCTGGCACCGGTGGCGACCGCTGCGCGGCCCGACGGCGCGCCCGGCAGCGGCGAAGCCGTTTATCGCGCGGGCCCGATCGTCGCGACGTACATGCACATGTACTGGCCGTCGAATCCGGAAATGGCGGCCGCGCTGTTCGGCGGCACGGCATTCTGACGAAAAACCGTCGGATGCCGCGCAGCCGCGATGTCAGTGCGTTTCGCGGCCCGGCGCTTCCGAGCGCGAAGTCCGGATCACGGTGCCGTCGGGCGAGAAATGCGCATTGAACATCGCGTCGCCCGATACGCCGCCCTCGGCCCAGTGCCAGCTCCACACTTCTTCATGACTCAACGCGTATTGCGCGACCTCGGTCGGCTTGCCGAGCAGTTGCCGCACGTCGTCCTTCGACATCCCCGGCACGACCTTCGCGATGTTCGCCGCCGTCAGTGCCTGAGTGATCGACACGAGCCGGCCGTCCGGCCCGAAATCGAGCATGTACGTGCTCGTGCCGTACGGGCCGCGCGGATACTCGAACCGCTGCGAGCCGTCCTCGCCCTGCCTGACCATCTCGGGCTTGCCAGCCTGGCGCAGCACGTCCTCGGTCGTCGAGACGCCCGGCTGCAGATTGCCGAACGCCATCGGATCGGGCTTGATCGCATTCACCGCGTCAGCCACCTTCTGGTCGTCGCACCCGGCCGCCAGAACGCCGACCGCGCAAGCCGTCAGCACGGTCAGAAACTGTTTTCGCATGTCGTCCACACCTGTATTCATCGAGCCGATCCGGCGTCGCGCGCAGCGTAGCACGCGCACCGTGTCGTCGATGTCAAGGAGCGTCAAATTGGCGCGCATCCCGCGCGCGCGGTTTCACGGCCGCGCCGGTATGCAACGGGCGGCGGTGCCCGCATCGATGCGCCGCGGCGTCACACCAGGAACGTCTCGGCCAGCTTGACCCAGTAAGATGCGCCGGTCGGCAATGCCGCGTCGTTGAAGTCGTAACCGGGGTTGTGCACCATGCAGCCGCCCTCCCCGTCGCCGTTGCCGATGATCAGGTAGCAGCCCGGCCGCTTCTCGAGCAGGAACGCGAAATCCTCGCTGCCGGTGAGCGGCACCATCCCGTCGATGAGGTTCGCCTCGCCGACCCACTCGCGCGCGACGCCGCGTGCGAACGCGGTCATCTCCGCGTCGTTGACGAGCACCGGGTAGCGGCGCTGGTAGTCGATCGTCGCGGTCGCGCCGAATACGGCCGCCTGCGCATGAACGACTTCCTTGATGCGCGTCTCGAGCAGGTCGCGCACCTCCGGCTTCAGCGCGCGCACGGACAGGCGCATCTGCGCGCGGTCGGGAATCACGTTCGGCGCCTCGCCCGCGTGGATCGCGCCCACCGTGACGATCGCCATGTCGAGCGGCGACACGTTGCGCGACACGATCGTCTGCAGCGCGACGACAATCTGCGCGCACACGACGACCGGGTCGATCGCCCGATGCGGCACCGCGCCGTGGCCGCCGCGCCCCTGCACGTCGACGATCACGGTATCCGACGACGCCATGAACGGCCCCGGCAGGAAGCCGAACTTGCCCGTCGGGAAACCCGGCATGTTGTGCATCGCGAAGATCGCGTCGCACGGAAACTGCTCGAACAGCCCGTCGTCGAGCATTTTCTTCGCGCCGCCGAGCCCTTCCTCGGCCGGCTGGAAAATCAGGTTCAGCGTGCCGGAAAAGCGGCGCTCGCGCGCCAGGTGCTTCGCGGCCGCGAGCAGCATCGCCGTGTGGCCGTCGTGGCCGCACGCGTGCATCTTGCCGGGGATCGTGCTCTGGTACGGCAGGCCGGTCGATTCGTGGATCGGCAGCGCGTCCATGTCGGCGCGCAGGCCGAGGCGCTGCGTACCGTTGCCGACCTTCAGCTGCGCGACGACCCCCGTGCCGCCGAGCCCGCGATGCACCGTATAGCCCCACGCCTGCAACTGCCCGGCGACGAGGTCGCTCGTCGCGAATTCCTCGAAACCCAGCTCGGGGTGGGCATGAATGCGGTGCCGGATCTCGATCATTTCGTCGGCGAGGCCTGCGGGGATCACGCTGTGCGTCACGGTGTCGTCTCCTGGGTTCCGTGGGGAATGTGCAGGCAAGGATAGTCGGTTGAACGGCAACCGAAAAGACAGAAAGTCGTCACGGCGACAACCTGAGGTTGCCTGCCAATCGTCGGGGCGCACGACGAATCGCACGGCGGAAGAAAACGGTCATGCGGGCGACTGCCGCCCGCGAGCGGGATTAGCGAGACTACGTGTTCCGTCTCGATTTTTCAGGTTGGAGTGCGCGTTGATCGCCGTTCGTCATTCCGGAATAATTCCGTCATATCAACTGGTTGAGCGTCTTTGTTCATTTTTTGACGGATGTACATTTTTTGCATACACTCGTGAAAAAGTGAACAAGCGATCCGCCCCGATGCCCCAGCATGCCACCCTGCCGATAACGGAACAGCATGTGCTCGACGAAGCCTGTGCCGCGTTCGAACGCGCGACCCGGCGCTTCAACGCACGGTCCGTGCGCGTGCCGGCCACATACAACGCGCATGCCGACGCGATGATCCGCTTCGGCATTGCCGGGCAAACATTCGAGATGCCGGCGGTTGTGAGCGTCGGCGTCGAATCGCTGCAAGGCGCGCTCGCCGCGTTGCGCCGCCGCGCTCCTCCAGCGTCCGCCGAGCGGCCGCTGATGCTGGTCGCGCCGTATTTATCGGCCGAACTGGCCGCCCGCCTGATCGAGCACGACATCCCGTTTATCGATACCGCCGGCAACGCGTGCCTGATCCAGCCGGAGGCGACGGTGATGATCTCCGGCCGGCCGAAACCTGCACGCACGCCACGCCGGCAGGCATCGCGCGCGACGACGCCCAAGGGGCTCGCCGTGATGTTCGCGCTCGCGACGCAGCCGAGCCTCGTCACGCAACCGCTCCGGGCGATCGCCGCCGCGTCGGGCGTCGCGCTCGGCACGGTCAATCTCGCAATGGACGATCTGATCACCCGCGGCCTCATCGCGCAGCGGCGCAACGGCGAACGCGCGTTTACCGACTGGCCGCGCTTCGTGCAGGAATGGGTCGCACTGTACCCGAGCCGCCTGCGCGCGAAATTGCCGAGCCGGCGGTTTGCCGCGCTCGCGCCCGACTGGTGGCACGGTTTCGATTTCGCGGCATTCGACGCGCGGCTCGGCGGCGAACCTGCGGCCGACCTGCTGACGCACGACCTGAAGCCGGCCGCGGTCACCGTCTATACGCACGGCGCCGTGTCGAACCGCCTGCTGCTCCAGGCGCGCCTGCGCCCGGACGAGCGCGGCGACGTCGAGCTGCTCGAAGCATTCTGGCCGCCGTCGCCGGCGCTCGACTGGCGCGAGCAGGACATGCCGCTCGTGCCGCCGCTGCTGATCTACGCGGATCTCGTCTCGTCCGGAGACAGCCGCAATCTTGCCGCCGCCGAACACATCCATGACCGATACCTCGCCCACCCGCCCGCTTGAAGTCGACGCGCGCCGGCCGCTCGAGCCGGCGGCGGTCGCGTTGCTGCAGGCGGTCCGTGCGGCTTGCGCGCAGCTCGACGCGGCATTCGTCGTCGCCGGCGCGACCGCGCGCGACATCCTGATGTGGCATGTCCACGGCATCCGGCCGGTGCGTGCGACGCGGGACGTCGACGTCGCGGTGTGCGCGGTGAGCTGGCCGTTTCACGAACGGCTCGTCGATGCGCTCGTCGCGACGAAGCAATTCGCACGCGCGCCGAAGCATCAGCAGAAACTGCTGTTCGACAGCGGGACGCAGGGCTTTCGCACGGAGCTCGATCTCGTGCCGTTCGGGCCGCTCGAGGCGCCACCCGGCGAAATCGCGTGGCCACCGGGCGGCGATTTCGTGCTGAACGTGCTGGGCTTTCAGGAGGCGGTCGATACGGCGCTGGTCGTGTCGATCGCGGCCGGCATCGAGGTGCCGGTGGCGAGCCTGCCGGCCCTTGCGCTGTTGAAATTGCTCGCATGGAAGGATCGGCGCGCACGCCAGAACAGCGACGCGTACGACCTGCTGTTCCTGCTCACGCATTTTCACGACGCGGGTAATCGCGAGCGGATCTGGGACGTCGCGCCCGACCTGCTCGAGCGGCACGGTTTCCAGCCTGAGCTGGCGGCGGCCGCGCTGCTGGCGCGCGATGCAAGGCGGATTGCTTCGCCGCAAACGCACGATGCGATCCGCGCGCTGTTATCCGACGCAGCGATCTACGCGACGCTCGGACAGGATCTGCAGGCACGCGCGTTCGCGCTGCTGCCGGGCGAATTCAGCGATGACGCCGACCGGTATCTCGACGCATTCCGCGACGCCTTTCTCACCGATTCGCCCGTTCCCCGGACGTGACGTGCGGCCGCGCGACCGCAACGCCATCGCACATTCACGGCCCTAGGCCGAGGCCGCCCAGTCTTCGAGCGACAACCCCGCGACGCGGCTGAATTCGCGACCATTGTTCGTGACGAGCACGGCACCGGCCGCGATCGCATGACCGGCGATCGATGCATCGTTCGCGCCGATCGGTGTCCCGCGTGTGGCAAGGTCGACACGAATCGCAGCCGCTGCATCGACCGCCGCGGTATCCCACGACAGCACGCCGTCCAGCCGCGCGACAAACGCCGTCACGAGTTCCGCATGCTTCGGCGATGCCTTTCTGCCGACCGCGCCGAATCGCATTTCGGCATAGGTAATCGCCGACACGACGATCCGGTGCTGCGCGTTGACGCACGACTGCAGCCGGGACAGCACCGCGGGCGGCCGCTCGCGCATGATGAACGAACAGATGTTCGTATCGAGCATGTAGAGCGTTGTCACCGGCCCGACTCCGTTTGTGCGTCGCCATCCGTGCCGGACAGGTCGAAACGACCGGCTTCGATGACAGCCGGGCGCTCGACGAGGAAGTCGGCATCGGCCAGCGGTTCACTCGCCAACGACAGCCATGTCGGCCGCACCGGACGCAGCAGCAGCGTGTCGCCCTCGCGACGGATCTCGAGTTCCGTCACACCCTCGAATTCCATGTCCTTCGGGATGCGGATTGCCTGGTTCCTGGCGTTCTTGAAAATGGATACGGTGCGCATGAGCCACTCCATGGGAGTACGATGCGCCCATTCTAGACATATGCCAGCATATGTCAACGTCGAGGCATGCGAGCCGGGGATTGCGCTTGATGCTGTTGCGGATGTGCTTGCCATGTCGTCACGACCTGTCTGCATTGAGGGAGCGATCCATTCTTCCTCATGCCGCCCGCCCGATCCATATCCCGAACGGCCGATGTGTGCCCCCTTTCAAGTCGCGCGAGGCGTCGACATTTGTGAATCGACGCATCGACCCTTCGCGCGCCCATCCCGTCACGGCAACCGGAAAGTGTCGAAGAATGTCTCGCGCTCCATCACGGTGAGCGCCGCGCGCTTGTGCGGGAAGTCGAACTCCTTCAGCGTGTAGAACCCGAGCCGGTGCATGTACGCGATATGCCGCACGTGATCGACGCGCGGCTCACCCACGAGCCGCTGCGTGCGCGGTTCGTCGACGAACATGTAGTGCAGCACCCCGCTCCACCACGCATGCAGCTTGCCCGCGCTCTGGAAGCGTGAATCGCCGATCAGCAAGTGCAGCCCGCGATCGTAGTCGTGCGCGTCGTAGAACGGCGCGAGCCGGTCCTCCTTCGCCCAGTAGAACTCGAAATAGCCGAACGGCGTATCGTCGAAATAGCCGATCATCGGATGCATGTGCGGGTCGGCGAGCCGCTCCGCGAGATAGGCGGCGTGTTCGTCGAGCGTGCCGCGCTGGTCCCAGAAATGCGCGACGCGATCGAGGTTCATCCAGTCGCTGAACAACTGCGCATGCGTAGCGATGTCGACGGTGCGCAGGCTGAACGTCATCCCGACCTGCGGCATGTAGCGTGAATAGATCTCGCCGGCCGGCGATGGCGGCCGCACCGGATGCCGGTGGCCGTTCGTGATCGTGTAGCGCAGCGGCATCCCGCCCGATGCGGGCGCCTTCAGCCACGGCTGCGGATTCTGCCAGAACGTCGCACGCGATGCGGCGAGGCGCAGCCGGTCGCCCGCGATCCGTGCGTCATCGATCACGCCGTCGCGCACCGCGCGCGCGACGTACGACGCGATAGCCGCCGGATCAGCGCCGCCAAGCGGCACCGACACCGCCGCCGCATCGTGCCGCGTTTCCGTATTGAACAGCGCGACGAACTCCGCGAGCAGCGCGGCCGGCGGATCGTCGGGCCGCCACGTGTCGAGCGTGCGCTCGGCGGCGGGCGGCTCCTGCCCGTGCGCGGCGCCGTCGAGTGCCGCGGCGACCTCGCCTTCGACGGCGTCCGCTTCCTTGTCGGCCGGTTTCGTCAGCGTGTCTTCCATCACAGTGCTCCCGCGTCGTGGCGATCGGCGAGGATGTGCAGCCCCCGGTCGAGCGCCGGAAACAGGCTGCGCTGGAAGTTGTTCCAGCGCAGTTCGAGAATCGTGTCGTCCGGCGCGATCGGCGTGTCGAGCACGTCGCAGATCACCTCGCCCGAATCGATGCCGTTGTCGACGTAGTGGAACGAAGCGCCCGTCATCGTCACGGGTTCGACGCGCGAGGTCGCGCCGGTCGCCCAGTCGACCCGTTCGCCGCGCGCGCCGTGCAGCGCGTCGAGCGTGGCCCACGCACCGCGCCTCTGGTACGGCGAATCGTCGGCCGTGATGCCGGGGTGGATGTTCGCGATGCGACGATGAAAGCGCGCGCCGGGACGCACGAGTTCGTCGAGGATCACGAGCAGCCCGTCGAGCACGACCACGTCGGCGTCGAGTTCGAGCAGGCGTTCGAGCAGGCGGCGCTCGAACGCCTGCTTGCCCGTCACGCGCTCACGCGCGTCGCGCGGCAACCGGCGGTACGTCGATGCAATCGTGCAGAACAGTTCGTCGACCGGCCGGCCCTGCACGGTCAGCCCATCGGGCAGGATCCACGGGCGGCCGTCCGATCGCGCGAAGCCGCAGTCGGCAACCTTCGCGCGATCGGACGGCGAGCCTTCGTCGTCGTCGACGATCACACCCTGGAGCACATAGCGTTCGCCGAGCGACGAGTCATTCAGGCGCTCGACGAGGAATTCGAGCGGCGCCTTCATGTAGCGCGTGCCGCCCTGGTAAGCGACCGGCTGGCCGGCGCGATCGGCCGCGCCGTTGCGCAGCGACTGGATGTAGACGAGATTTTTCTTCGGCATGGAGGCGTCATGGAAAAGCGGACGACGGCACCGCGACCCGCCCGCGCCGGCCCGAGGGCCGACCGGCGTGCCGCGGCGCGCGGCGTCACCAGTTGTATTTCGCGGTGGCGATCACCGTGCGGTCGGTACCGAAAATGCAGACGCTCGTCGACTGGCAACCGCTGATGTAGTGGCGGTTGAACAGGTTCGTCCCGTTCACGGCAAAGCGCCAGTTGCGTGTGTCGTAATGCACGCCCGCGTCGAACAGCGTGTAGCTCCCGACCGTCAGCGAGTTGTCCGCCGCACCGGCCGACGCACTTTGGTAGCGCACGCCGCCGCCCAGGCCGAAGCCCGTGAGCGGCCCCGTGTGCCACGTCCAGTCCGCCCACAGCGACGCCATCTGACGCGGCCGCGGAATGTCGACCGGCCAGTTGTTCAGCGATGCGTCGTTGGCCTTCACGTTCTTCACGTCCTGGTAGACGTAGGACGCGATCAGCGACAGGTTCCGCGTGAGCTTGCCGGTCGCGTTCAGCTCGATCCCGCGCGAACGCACTTCGCCGGTCTGGACCGACGTCGTGCCGGACGGATCGAGATTGAGCGGCGTCGACGTGAGCACGTTGGTCTGGTTGATCTGGTAGATCGCCGCGCTCAGCATCATGTTCTTGCCGGGCGGCTGCCAGCGCAAGCCGGCCTCGATCTGCTTGCCGCGCGTCGGCTGCGGCAGCCCGCCGCCATACAGGTTCACGCCGATCAGCGGGTTGAACGAGCTAGCGTAGCTGATGTACGGCGACAGCCCGTAGTCGCCCTGGTACGTGAGGCCCACGCGGCCGGTGAACGCCGTGATGTCGGCCTTCGACTGCGTGCCGCCCTCGCGGTCGTCCATCCGCTGGTTCACCCAGTCCTCGCGGCCGCCGAGCGTCAGCGTCCAGCGGTTCCACTTGACCTGGTCCTGCACGTACAGCCCAAACGTGTTCATCGTCGTGTACGTGTTGGTGCGGTACGTGGTGTTCGGCGGCGAGAACACGGACAGCGTGACCGGTGTATAGACCGGGTTGTAGATGTTCAGCGTCGGCGCGGCGGCCAGCCATTCGCTGTCGGTAGCGGTCTGCCGGTTGTACTGGAAGCCGAGCAGCAGCGTGTGCTCGAGCGGCCCCGTGCCGAAGCGGCCCTGGAGGTTGTTGTCGATGTCGAAGCGGCTGTAGTTCGTCTGGAACACGCCGGCCCAGCGGTTGATGTCGGTCAGGCTGCCGTCGGCGAAGCCCGCGCCGAACACGGAGCCGTTGTCGAGCGACAGGTGCATCCAGCGCACGTTCTGCCGGAACGTCCACATCGCGTTCAGGTTCCGCTCGAACTGGTAGCCGAGCGACCACTGCTTCTTGCGGTAGTAGTTGAAATCGGCGTCGCCGCCATAGACGTCCTTGTCGAGCTGCCCGTTCGGGTTCGGCAGCACCGTGCCTTGCGCCGGCAGGAAGTTCGACGAGATGTCGCCCCAGTCCTGCAGATACGTGGCGGACAGCGTCAGCGACGTATCCGCGTCCGGGCGCCAGCGGAACGACGGCGCGAGCGCGACGCGCTGGTCGTTGTTCGGGCCCGTCAGCGCGTTGCCGTCGCGGGCGACGCCGACGAGCCGGTACGCGTACTTGCCATCCGCGTCGAGCTTGTCGCCGACATCGATCATGAACTGCTTGCGCGCGTAGTTGCCGAACTGCACGCCGGCTTCGCGCACGCGTTCGCCGTCGGCCGTTTTGGTCTGCACGTCGATGATCGCGCCCGGGTCGCCGGCACCGTACAGCACCGACGTCGGTCCGCGCAGCACGGTGATGCTGTCGATCATGTACGGATCGACGCGCCAACTCGACAGGTTCAGCGTGTTCGGCACCTGCAGGCCGTTCACGTACGCGGTCGGCGTGAAGCCGCGCAGTGCCGCGTACCAGTCGGAGCGGTTGTCCGAGCCGTACGACGAGAAGCCCGGCACGTAGCGCAGCGCCGCGTTCACGTCGGTCGCGCCGGTCATCTCGATCTGCTGCGCGGTGACGACGTTGATCGTCTGCGGGATTTCGTTGATCGACGTATCGGTCTTGGTGCCGGTCCTGCTGCGCTTCGCGACGAGCCCGACCGTGCCGTCGCCCTCCGAGCCCGCGTTGACGTTGATCGCCGGCAGCGTGCCGGACGTCGCGCCGTTCTGCACATTGCCGGCCGACGCCGCGGCGCCTGCGTTCACGGCCGGCGCCGTCTGCGCGTATGCGTGCCCTGCCGCCATCCCGAACGCCACGCTCGCCGCGGCTGCGATCGCACGCACACGCGTGCCTGTTGCCCACTCCATCTTTCTCTGCTCCACTTTTCCGATGCGGTCTCCGACCGCGCCTTTGTCAAAGAGCGAAAGCCATGCGGCCCGCGCTCGCCCCGTCTTGATGTCGTTGTTCATGCAGTGCCCGGGCCGCGCCATCGTCATCGGCGGGCGCGGCCCCTTCTTCGAGCGACGCGCAGATCTCGTCCGCGCGGCGCGCCAGGACCGACAGCAGCGTGTCGGACAGGCCGTGGCTGTCTTCGCAGCAGCCTTGAAGGTAGATGCGCGGCGCGAAGTGCCCGGGCGTCGCGAGCAGGTAGTCGCGCGTGACGTCGCCGCGCGTGAGCGCATCGCCCAGATGCGGCGCGAGCCCTTCGAGCAGCGTCGAATGCGTGTCGCGCCGGTAGCCGGTCGCGAGCACGAGCGCGTCGAAGCGTTCGACGCGCGTCGCGCCGTTCATCCGGTCGCGCAGCGTCAGCTCGATGCGGCCGTCGGCGGTGCGCACCGCGGCCTCGATCGCGCTGTTCGCGAGCAGCGCATGGCGCGGCGTGCCGTCGATGCGCTGCAGGTACAGCATTTCGTAGATCTGCTCGATCAGCGGCCGATCGACCACCGCGTAGTTGGTGTCGCGATAGCGCTCGAGCAGCGCGCGGCGCGCGTCGTGCGGCTGCGCGTAGACGACGTCGGTGAACTCGGGGCTGAAGATCTCGTTGACGAACGGGCTGTCGTCGGCCGGTTTCAATGCACCTGCCCGCATCACGAGGCTCGCGTCGACGTGCGGGAAACGGCGCGCGAGGTCGATGAACACCTCGGCCGCGCTCTGCCCCGCGCCGATCACCGCGACGCGGCGGCGCTCGCCGTCCGGCGCTGCGACCAGCCGGTCGATGTCGGTCAGGTAGGACGACGAATGGATCACGCGATCGCGGCCGAGCGCGGCGAACGCGTCCGGCACTGCCGGCGTGCCGCCGACGCCGACCGACAGCGCACGCGTCACGCGCTGGCGCTCGCGGC
Organism: Burkholderia sp. PR2; assembly: GCF_052372875.1. NCBI lineage: Bacteria > Pseudomonadati > Pseudomonadota > Betaproteobacteria > Burkholderiales > Burkholderiaceae > Burkholderia > Burkholderia sp. PR2. Next base: position 1,672,312 of record NZ_JBQRWH010000004.1, on the reverse strand, counting down.
CGGCCGCATCGCGCGACAGCACGCGCAGCGCGTCGATCCGCGCGCCGTCGCCGCGCACGGGCTCGATCGCGGTGACGGTTTCGCTGTAATGGACGTGCTCGTCGAACGCGTCGGCGACCCAGCTCAGATAGTCGTGGAATTCGATGCGGGTCGGATAGAAGTTCTTCAGGTTGACGAATTCGTTCAGCCGGCCGCGTTCGAACAGGTAGTTGATGAACGTGTAGCGGCTCTTCGGATCGCGCATCGTGACGAGATCCTTCAGAAACGAGATCTGCATCCGGCAGTCGTCAAGCAGCATGCCGCGGTGCCAGCCGAATTCCGGCTGGCGTTCGACGAAGCAATGCGCGAACGGGCGCGTGCCGTTGCGTTCCGCGAGGCGCACGGCCAGCGCCAGGTTCGACGGCCCGAAGCCGACGCCGATCAGGTCGAATACGGTTTCTCTCTGCATGTCTCTCAGCTCCCTTGTCGGTGAATCCGGCCCGTCAGACGTGACGGCCGGAGAAGAAGGTCTCGCGCAGCGTGCGCATCCACAGCGGCTGCCCGTCGGCAAGCGCCAGGCGGCGCTGCCGCGCGAAGCCGTGCCGCGCGAGGGTGTCGACGACCCGCGCGCGGCCGGCCGGGACCGCGCAGCCGACCGCTTCGGTGCGCGGATCGTCGAGAAACAGGTAATGCACGACCGACGGCAGCCAGCCCGCCACGCAATGCGGGCCGCGCCAGCGCGATTCCCCGACCAGCATCCGCAGTCCGCGGTCGTAATCGCGCGCGCCGACGTGCGGCGCGAGCGGGTCTTCCTTCAGCCAGAACGCCTCGACGTACGCGAAGGGTTCGCCGTCGAAGCAGCCGACGAGCGGGCTCACGTGCGGATCGGCATCGGGCGCCGTGCCGTGTGCGCCGGGCTGCGTGCCCGGCCAGCCGTCGCGCACGCGCGGCGCGTCGAACCAGTTCGCCAGGCGCGTGGCGTCCTCGCCCGGCTGCCAGCCGCGCAGCGTGAAACGCACGCCGAGTGCCGGCAGGTCGCGCGCATACACGTCACCGCGCGGCGCGGGCGGCCGGCGCGGATGCCGCCGGCCGTCGGTCAGCATCGGCAGCGTCGCACATGGCAGCGGCGTGCCGACGCGCCACAGATCGGCTTGCTGCGCCCAGCCTTCACGCATGCACAGGCCGCCGTCGCCGAGCACGCCGCTCGCGCGCAGCGCATCGAGCGCGACCGCCGGCCACGCGGCCGGGTCGAGCCGGATCGCCGCGCGGCGCGCGTCGTCGGAAAACGCGGCGGCGAGCGCGGCCAGCAGCGCGCGGCGCTGGTCGCCCGGTGCCGCGCGATGGTTGTACGCGACGAGGCGCAGCGTGCCGTCGTCCGCGAGCTGCGCGCGCAGCAGCTGCGCGCCGATGCCGTCGCCCTGCGCGACGCGGATCTCCGCGTCGTCGCGTACGGCGAACAGGCCGTCCGCGAACGCGAGACGGCACGTATCCGGCATCGTGAATCCGTCCGGACGCACTTCAGCCAGCATCGCGCACCTCCTGCTCCGTTTCGGCCGACGCATCGATATGCGCGCCGAGCGCCGCGAGCGTCGGCGACGCGAATACGTCGGCCACCGTCAGCGCGAGCCCGGCGCGGCCGGCCGCATCGACGAAGCGCACCACGTCGAATGAAGTCGCGCCCGCTTCGAACAGATCGGCACAGGGTGCGGGCGCGGCCGTCGCGAACGTGTCCGACCACAGCGCGGCGAGCGCGGCTGCCGCGTCCGGCGCGCACGATGTCGTCATGACCTGCATCGCCGCGCCTCCGGCCGGTGCGACTGCGACCGCCGCCGGCGCGGTGAACAGCGCGTCGGGCGCGCCGAGCGCCGCTTCCGGCGCGCCGGCGAAACGCGCGACCTCGTCGTGATAGAGGTCGACGAGCGCGTCGACGAAATCGCCGTCGAGCAGTTCGTCCGCATACGAGAACGCAGCGCTCACGCGGCCGTCCGGATGCTCGACGACGTCCAGCTCGAGCGTGAACACGACGCGATGACGCACGTCATCGAACTCGGCAAGCGACAAGCCGGCCCAGTCGCGTGCGGCGGCACCGGTCGGGCGCAGGTAGTTGAACATCACCTGGAACAGCGGATTGGCCTGCGCGGCACGCGGCGCGCGCAGCGCGGCGACGACGTCGGCGAACGGCACGTCGGCGTGCGCATACGCGGCGAGCGCCGTATCGCGCACCTGCGCGAGCACGTCCGAGCGGCGGGCCGACGTGTCGAGCCGTGTGCGCACGACCACCGAATTGATGAAGAGACCGAGCGCATCGCGCGCGGCATCACCCGTCAGCTCGCGCGTCGATGCCAGGACGCCGACCGGCTGATCGGCCGCACCGGTCACGCGGAACAGCGCGGTGTTGAGCGCCGCGTGCAGCAGCATCGGCAGTGTCGCGTGCGCGGCCGACGCGGCGTCGCGCGCGGCACGGATCAGCGATGCGTCGAATTCGAACGCGATGCGCGCCGCACGCCATTGCGGGACGGCCGGCGCGTCGGCGCGCAGTGGCAGCACGGGCGGCGGCAGGTCGGCCAGCGCGTCGCGCCAGTACGCGACGCGGGCCGGGTGGCACGGCCCGGGCAGCACGAGCTGCGACATGTTTTGAGGCGGCGTTGACACCGGTTCCGCTCCGCCACGCACCAGATCGACATAGCCTGCGCGCACCGCGTCGAGCCACAGCTCGATCGATTCGCCGTCCGACACGATGTGATGGATCGTCACCGACAACACGTGATCGTCCGCGCCGAGCCGCAGCACGCGTGCGCGCCACAGCGGCGCATCGGCCGCGAGATCGAACGGCGCGAGTGCGTCGGCATCGGTCAGCGCCGCCGCGCGGGCGAGCGCATCGGGCAGCGCGGACAAGTCGACGAGCGGCAGCGCGACGGGCGGCGCGGTGTCGATCCGCTGGCCCGGCGGCATGCCGTCGCGCGCGACGAGCCGCGTGCGCAGCGCCGGGTGCGCGGCCGCCGCAGCCGAGAACGCGGCGCGCAGTGCATCGACGTCGAGCGGACCGCGCACGCGCAGCGCGACCGGAATGTTGTACGCGGCGCTGTCCGGCTGCGCGCGCCACAGGAACCACAGGCCGAGCTGCGCGGGCGACAGCGGCCATACGCCGAACGCATCGGGTTTGACCACCGCGATGCCCGGTACGGTGGCACCGCCGTGCGCGGCGCGCGGCGCATCGGCCACGTGGCGTGCGTATTGCGCGAGCACCGGCGCTTCGAACAAGGCGCGCACCGGCACGTCGCGGCCGAGCCGCTCGGCGACGCGCGTCGCGACGCGCACCGCCGCCAGCGAATGGCCGCCGAGTTCGAAGAAGTGATCGCGGCGACCGACGCGCTCGACGTTCAACACGTCGCACCAGATCCCCGCGAGTGCGGTTTCGTCGCCGTCGTGCGGCGCTTCGTATGCGCGTTCGACGCGCACGGGCGCCGGCAGCCGCGCACGGTCGACCTTGCTGTTCGCGTTGCGCGGCAGCGCGTCGAGCACGATCAGTTGCGCGGGCACCATGTAGTCAGGCAGCGCGCGGCGCAGATGCGCGTCGAGCGTCGCGGCCTCGACCGGTTGCGCGGCCGCTTGCGCGTCGGCGGTCAGTTCGACGTAGGCGACGAGCTGCGCCTGCGCGCCCTGCCCGTGCACGACCGCGCACGCTTCGCGCACCGCGTCGTGCGCGGCCAGCTGCGCCTCGATCTCGCCGAGCTCGATGCGCAGCCCGCGCAGTTTCACTTGATGATCGACGCGGCCGATGAAGTCGAACACGCCATCCGCGCGACGCCGCACCAGGTCGCCCGTGCGATACAGGCGCGCGCCCGGCGCACCGTAAGGATCGGGCACGAAGCGCTCGGCCGTCAGCGCGGGACGATCGAGATAGCCGCGCGCGACGCCGATCCCCTCGCCGCCCAGGTACAGTTCGCCGATCACGCCGACCGGCAGCGGATGCAGCCGCGCGTCGAGCACGTGCGCGGTGCGCGCGCCGACCAGCGTGCCGATCGGCAGATACGCGGCGTCGCCCAGCTTCGCGAGATCGTCGCCGGGGCGGTACATCCACAGCGTTGGCGTGATCACGGTTTCGGTCGGGCCGTAGCCGTTGACCACGCGCACGTTCGGCATCGCGCGGCGCAGCATCGCGAACGCTTCGCGCGAGGTGGCTTCGCCGCCGACGGTCAACGAGCGCAACGTCGGCGGCGCGCCGTGCACGAGCGCCCATTCGGCGAGCTGCGCGGCGCAGCCGGGCGGCACGTAGGTCATCGTCACGCCGTCGCGAATCATCATCGCGCAGGTCTGCGCGGGCGGCCACAGCACGTCGGCCGTCACCGACACCGCGGCACCTGACAGGTATTGCGAAAACCAGCCTTCATGCGCGCCGTCGAAGTTGACCGACTGGAACAGCAGGAACACGTCGTTCTCGCCCGCGCCATAGCGCTCGGCGATCGCTACGCAATGCCGCGCGAACGCCGCGTGATCGACGATCACGCCCTTCGGCTTGCCGGTCGAGCCCGACGTGTAGATCGCGTATGCCGCATGACCGGGCAACACGTCCGGCAGTGCGACGTCCGCGGCTTCGTCGAGTGCGTCGACTTCGTCCGCGCGCCAGACGCGCAGTGCCGGCAGCTCGGGCAGCGATGCGGCGCTCGCGCCGTCGGTCAGCACGTGCGCGATGCCCGCATCGCCGACGATCTGCGCGAGGCGTTCGCGCGGATGGGCCGGATCGAGCGGCACGAACGCGGCGCCCGACTTCAGCACCGCGATCAGCGCGACCAGCAGGTCGACCGAACGCTGCAGCGCGACGCCGACGCGCATTTCGGGCCGCACGCCGGCCGCGACGAGGTTGCGCGCGATGCGTGCCGCGCGCGCGTCGACCTCACCGCGCGTCAGCGCGCGATCGATGTCGGCGACACCGCGCGCGTCCGGCCGTGCCTGCGCATGCGCGGCGATGCGCGCGTGGACCGGAACGAACGGCTCAGCTTCGGCCGCGCCCGCCGGCGCGTTCCACGCGAACAGTTGCGCACGTTCGTCGGCCGGCAGCCAGTCGAGATCGCCGATCGGCACGTCGGGGCGCGCGAGCGCATCGGCGAGCAGCGTGACGAAGCGCGCGGCCAGCCGCACGATCGCGTCGCCGTCGAACAGGTCGAGCGCATGGATGAACGCGGCGTCGAACGTGCCGTCGGGTGTCGCCTCGACGGAAAGCGTCAGGTCGAATTTGGCGGACGGCGTGCCGGACGGCAGCAAGGTTGCCGCTGCCGCGCCCAGCGCCGGCAGCGCGCGGCGCTCGCCGTACGCGGCCATCACCTGGAACAGCGGATGGTGGCTCGCGCTGCGCGGCACGCCGAGCGCGTCGACGATCTGCTCGAACGGCACGTCCTGGTGCATCTGCGCATCGACGAGCGCGCGCTGCGTACGCGCGACCAGCGACGAGAAATCGCCGTGCGCGGGCACGTCGACGTCGATCGCGAGCGTGTTGACGAAGAAGCCGATCAGGCCGGCCGTTTCCGCGCGCTCGCGGTTCGCGGCCGGCACGCCGACGCAGATCCGCGCATCGCCGGTCGCACGCGCGAGCAGCGCGTCGAGCGCCGCGAGCAACACCGCGAACGGCGTCGCGCCCGACGCGGCTGCGAACGCACGCAGCCGCGCACCGATGCGCGTGTCGAGCGAAAACACGTGACGCGCGCCGCGCGCGCTGCGGCGAGCGGGCCGCGCGGCCGCGCCGGGCAGCGTCAGCACGCCGCGCTGCGGGTCGAACCGCTCGCGCCAGAACGCCAGCTGCCGGTCGCGCTCGCCGGCATCGAGCCAGCGGCGCTGCCACAGCGCGTAGTCCGCGTACTGGATCGGCAGCGGCGCGAGCGGCACGGGTTCCCCCGACGCATACGCGCGATAGAACGCCGCGAGTTCGAACAGCATCACGTCCGACGACCAGCCGTCCGACACGATGTGATGAACGGTCAGCGCGAGCCAGTGTTGCGTCGCGTCGAAGCGGATCAGGTGTGCGCGCACGAGCGGTGCCGCGCCGAGATCGAACGGCTCGGCTTCATCGGCCATTGCGACGCTTTCGGCGCGCGCGACGCGCTGCGCGTCGGGCAACGCTTCGAGATCGGTCTCGCGCCACGGGCAGCGCAGCGGCGGATGGATCGTCTGCGCGACGCCGTCCTCCGCTTCGTCGAAGGTCGTGCGCAGCGCTTCATGGCGCGCGATCAGCGCATCGCACGCGAGCCGCAGCGCATGTGTGTCGAGCGGGCCCGTCAGCGCGAGCCGCTCGGTGATGTGATACGCGTGAGGCGCGTCGATCAAGCGCGCGTGCAGCCACAGCCGCGTCTGCGCGAACGATGCCGGCACGCGGTCGGCGCGCGGCGTGCGCGGCGGGATCGGCAGCATGCGGAAGTCGATGCCGGCCGCGCCGAGCTTGTCGATGAACACCGCGCGCTGCGCGTCCGGCAGTTGCGTGAAGCGCGTCGCAAGCGCGAGCCAGTCGGGTTGAGCCTTCGTCATTCGTCGTCCTTATTGGGCTTCCAGTTCGCCGAGCAGCGCATCGATCGCGCTCGCCGCGTCGGTCTCGCCGCGTGCCGCGCAGGCCGCGTCGATCGCGTCCGCGCAGCGTGCGAGCGTGCGGGTGTCGAACAGCGTGCGCAGCGGCAGCGCGAGGCCCCAGTGCAGGTTCGCCTGCGCATGAGCCTGCGTCGCGAGCAGCGAGTGGCCGCCGAGCAGGAAGAAATCGTCGTCGCGTCCGATCGCGTCCACGTGCAGCACGCGCTGCCAGATCGCCGCGAGCGCGCGCTGCGTGTCGGTTGCTAGCTCGACGGCCGCGATCGCCTCGCGCACCGGCGCGGGCAACGCATGGCGGTCGCACTTGCCGTTCGGCGTGACCGGCAGCGCGTCGAGTTCGATCAGCTGCGACGGCACCATGTAAGCCGGCAACTGCGCGCGCAGTGAATCCAGTAACGCGGCACGGTCGAGCGGCCCCGAGTCGCCACATGCGACATAGCCGATCAGCTGCTCGTCGCGCACGATCACGACCGCGTCGCGCACGCCGGGCGCGGCGCGCAGCAGCGCCTCGATCTCGCCCGGCTCGATCCGCTGGCCGCGCAGCTTCACCTGCATGTCGACGCGGCCGAGGTAGTCGAGTGCGCCGTCGGCGCGACGCCGCGCGAGGTCGCCAGTGCGATACATGCGGGCGCCGGGCACGAACGGATCGGGCACGAAACGCTCGGCGGTCAGCCCCGGGCGGCCGAGATAGCCACGCGCGAGGCCCGCGCCCGCCAGATACAGTTCGCCGGTCGCGCCGGCCGGCACGCTCTGCCAGGCCGCGTCGAGCACGTGCAGTTGCAGGTTCGCGATCGGATGGCCGATCGGCACCGCGACGGCGCTGGCGTCGTCGGGGCCGCAGGTCCAGTGCGACACGTCGATCGCGGCTTCCGTCGGCCCGTACAGGTTCACGAGCGTCGCGTTCGGCACGAGGCGCGCGACCTTCGCGACGAGTTCGGGCGCGAGCGCCTCACCGCTCGCGACGATCAGGCGCACGCTGTCGCATTGCGCGGCGGCCGAAAAATCGTCGAGATACGCGGCGAACGCGGCCAGCATCGACGGCACGAAGTGCAGCACCGTCACGCCGTGCGCATGGATCGCGGCCGCGAGGCGGGCCGGATCGCGGTGGTCGCCGGGCGCGGCGATCGCGAGCTTCGCGCCGGTCGCGAGCGGCCACACGAATTCCCACACCGACACGTCGAAGCCGAACGGCGTCTTGTGCAGGACGACGTCGTCGGGCGTCAGCCGGTACGCGTGCTGCATCCACGCGATGCGGTTCGCGAGCGCGCCGTGCGTGTTGCCGGCGCCCTTCGGCTTGCCGGTCGAGCCGGACGTATAGATCAGATACGCAAGCCGTGCGTCGTCGATGTCGGTTACGACGTCGGCGGCGGCGTCGTCCACCTCGCACGCCTCGTCCGCGAGCAGATCGGCCACCGTCAGCAGTTGCGTCGGCGCTTCGTCGCCGAGCGCGGCCTCGACCTGCTCGCGCAGATGCGCCTGCGTGATCGCGACCGCGGGCTGCGCGTCGCGCAGCAGGTACGCGATGCGCTCGGCCGGATAGTCGGGATCGACCGGCAGGTACGCGGCGCCGGCCTTCAGCACGCCGACGAGCGCCGTCACCATGTCGAACGAACGCTCGACGCACAGCGCAACCGGCGTGTCGGGCCGCACGCCGCGCCTGCGCAATGCGGCGGCGACGCGTGTCGTGTTCAGGTCGAGCTCGCGATAGGTCGCGCGCTGCACGCCACCGTGGACATCCGCGTATTCGAGCGCGATCGCGTCGGGCGTTGCCCGTGCGGCGGCCGCGAATTGCAGATGCAGCGGCTGCCGTTGCGCATCCGGCCACGTCCGCGCGGTGTCCTGCGCGCGCGCCAGTGCGTCGCGCGTCGCGTCGTCGGCGATCGACAGCGTGCCGAGCAGCGCGTCCGGCTTGCGGGCCAGCGCATCGAGCGCACAAGCGAACGCGCGGTGCCAGCGCTCGACCTGATGCGCGTCGACGCGTGCGGTGTCGTAGCCGTAGTCGATCGTCAGTTCGGCGCCGCTCTCGATCACGAGCGTCAGCGCGAAATCGGTCGACTCGATGCTGCGCACGCCGCTCAGTGTGAGTGCGCGCGGATCGGCGTCGCGCACCGAGTCGTCGACGGGATAGTTCTCGAACACGACCAGCGTGTCGAACAGTGCGCCCCCGGCGCCGCGCGCCCAGCGCTGGATGTCGGCGAGCGGCGTATGCGCATGCTCGGCGGCAGCCGCGTTTTCGCGTTGCAGCGCGTGCAGCCAGTCGGCTGCGCGTTGTTGCGGCGCGGGTGCCGTGATGACGGGCAGCGTGTTGATGAAGAGGCCGAGCACCGTGTCGACGTCCGCGAGCGCATCGGGACGGCCCGCGACGGTCGCGCCGAACGCGACGGCGGGCTGGTGCGTCATGCGCTGCAGCGCGAGCGCCCAGGCGCCCTGCACCAGCGTGTTGACGGTCAGCTTCAGCGCGCGCGCCGTTTGCGCGACACGCGTCGTCGCCGCCGCGTCGATCGTCGCGCGCCACGTGACCATGTCGGCATCCGCGCGGTCGGCCACGCGCTCGGCGATCAGCGTCGGTGCGTCGAGACACGCGAGCCGCCCGGTCCAGAACCGCTCGTCGGCCTCGCGGTCGCGCGTGCCGAGCCACGCGATGAAGTCGCGATAGCGCAGCGCCGGGCGGCGCTCGAACGGCGACACCGCGTCGGGGTCACGATAGTCGCGCAGCACGTCGCCGAGCAGGCGCGCCGTACTCCACCCGTCGAGCAGCACGTGGTGGCGCGTCCACACGACGCGCCACGCGTCGTCCGTCACGCGGATCAGCGTGAGCCGCATCAGCGGCGGCTCGCGCCAGTCGAAGCCGCGTTCGCGGTCGGCCGCGAGCCACGCGTCGAAATCGGTGTCCAGCGCGTCGCCGCGCGTGCGCCAGTCGAGCTGTTCGACCGCCATCCGCGCGTGGCGATGCACGCATTGCAGCGGTGCGGCCTCGTCGGGCATCACGCTGGTGCGCAGGATATCGTGGCGTGCGATGGATGCGGCGAATGCGGCCACGAGCCGGTCGGCATCGAGCGCCGTCGCGGTCGCGACGAGCTGGTTCACGTAGCTTGCATGACCCGGCGCGAACAGCGCATGGAACAGGATCCCCTGCTGCATCGGCGACAGCGGATACACGTCGTCGATCGTGCGCCAGTCGAGCGGCGCGCGCTCGATCGCGGCCTGCGTGAGGCCGGCGGCCCGCGCGAGCGGGAAATCGCCCGGCGTCGCACCGCCGCCGCGATGCGCGACACGCGATGCGCATGCGTCGGCGAGTTCGCGCAGCGCGGCGGCAAAGCGATCCGCGAATGCATCGATCGTCGCGCGCTCGAACTGCGGCGTGCCGTATACCCAGTGAACCTTCAGCGTGCGTGTGCCGTCGCGGTCGGTATCGAGGTATGCGTGAATCGCGAGCGTGTTGCCGAGCGGCCCTTGCGGGTCACGCTCGATGCCGGTGCCGCCGAAGCGCGGCACGAGCGTCGCGTCGCGCGGTGCGTCGAACTGGCCGAGATAGTTGAACGTGACGCGCGGACGCGGCACGGCGGCCAGCGCCGCACGCGTCGCCGCGTCGCCGTAGTGCGCGAGCACGCCGAAGCCGAGCCCCTTGTGCGGCACCGCGCGCAGCGTGTCCTTGACCGCGCACAGCGTGTCGCGCGCGGTGGCTTCGACCGGCAGCGTGACCGGATAGTGGCTCGTCAGCCAGCCGATCGTGCGACTCGCGTCCGCATCATCGAACAGCGCCTCGCGGCCGTGCCCCTCGAATTCGACGCGGCACGACGCGGCGCCGTGGGCACCGGCCAGCGCCAGTGCGAGCGCCGCGCCCAGCAGTTCGATCGTCTGCGTGCGATACGCCGTGTGCGCGTCGGTCAGCGCCGCGCGGGTCAGCGCCGCGTCGATCGTCTGCACGACGACGGCCGCGTCGGCGTTCGTCGCCGGTGCGTCGGGATGATCGGGCACGAGGTCGTCGCCCTGCGCCATGCCGGCCCAGTAAGCCGTTTCAGCGGCGAACGGCGATGCTGGTTCCGTCGCGGCCCGCGCGAGGCGTGCGGCCCAGGCATCCGCACGCAAGCCCGGCGGCGACAGGCGAACCGGCGTGCGTTCGCATGCGGCGCGATACGCGGCATCCAGATCGTCGAGCAGGATGCGCCACGACACGCCGTCGACGATCGCGTGATGAATCGCCAGATACAGCTGTGTCGCGCCGTCCGGCAACCGCGCCGCACATGCGCACGCGAGCGGCCCGCGGCCGAGATCGAGCCGGCGCTGCAAGGCGTCGAAGCGCGCCAGCGCGTCGGCTTCGTCTTGTGCGACGACCTCGACGAACGGGAGTGCGTCGTACGGTTTCGCTGCATCGCGCGCGTGCCAGTGGCCATCCGCACCGTGTGCAAAGCGCTGGCGGAAGGCGTCGTGATGCGTGAGCAGCGCGTCGAACGCGCGCGCGAATGCATCAGCGTCGAACGGATCGCGCACGTCGAACGCGACCGACTGGTTCCAGTGGCCCGGATGCGGCACGTCGAGCGCGAAGAAGCGCTGCTGCGCGGGCGTCAGGATCGTCGCCGCGGTAGCCGTTGCGGCCTGAGCCGGCGCGGACGATATCGTTGCCGGCGCTGCAGCGGCGACGTCCCCGGTTTTCGCGATGCGCGCGAGTTCCGCGACCGTCGGGCCGTCGAACAGCTGCTTCGGCGTGAAGCGCACGCCGCGCTTGCGGGCGCGTGCGATCACCTGCAGCACCAGAATCGAATCGCCGCCGAGCTCGAAGAAGTTGTCGTCGCGGCCGACGTGCGGCACCTTCAGCACCGCCTGCCAGACTTCGGCGAGCGCCGTTTCGAACGGGCCCTGCGGCGCGGCGCCGCCGGCAACCGCCACCGGCGCGGCGGCCAGTTCGCGCAGCGCAGCGCGATCGATCTTGCCGTTCGCGGTCACCGGCAGGCGCGCGAGCGCGACGAACTGCGCGGGCACCATGTAGTCGGGCAGCGTCGCGCCGAGTGCCGCGCGCATGGCGGCCTCGTCGAATGCCGCGCCGTCGCGCGCCACGACGAACGTCGCGAGCTGCAGGCGGCCGTCGTGCTCGATCGCGAGCGTCTCGGCTTGCGCGACCGGGCCGGCCGCGCGCACGGCCGCACTCACTTCGCCCGGTTCGACGCGATAGCCGCGAATCTTCACCTGGTCGTCGATGCGGCCGAGGAATGCGAGACGGCCGTCCGCGCGCAGGCGCACGCGGTCGCCGGTGCGATACAGGCGCGCACCGGGCGTGAACGGATCGGGCACGAAGCGCTCGGCGGTCTGCGCCGGCCGGTTCAGGTAGCCGCGCGCCACGCCCGGCCCGCCCAGATACAGCTCGCCCGTTGCACCGGCCGGCACGCACGCGCCGAACGCGTCAAGCACCAGCGCGCGCGCATTCGGCAGCGGCCGGCCGAGCGGCACGGCGCTCGCGGGGTCGCGCGCATCGGCGCCGATCGACGCGGTGTCGCACGCGATCGCGCCGACGGTCGCTTCGGTCGGCCCGTAATGGTTGATCACGCGGCAGGCCGGTGCGAGCGCGGCCAGGCGCGCGACGAGTGCCCACGTCAGCGTTTCGCCGCCGGTCACGAGTGCGTGGCGCGGCAGCACGTCGGCCGGCACGCGCGCATCCAGCAGCGCCTGCAGATGGCTCGGCACGATCTTCAGCACGCCGACGTCGCGGCGGCGCATCTCGTCCGCGAACAGGTCCGGATCGAACGCGCACGCGGCCGGCAGCAGGTGCAGCGTGCGGCCTGCGCACAGCGCGCCGAAGAGCGTCGTGTGGCCGAGGTCGGCGGCGACGGTCGACACCATCGCGAACGACGCGTCCGGTGCGAACGCGAGCTCGTCGAGCATCCCCTGCACGTAATCGGCCAGTGCGCCGTGCGACACGACGACGCCCTTCGGCGTGCCGGTCGAACCCGACGTATAGATCAGATAGGCGCCCTGCTCGGGATGCGGCGCGACGCGTACGCCGGCCGCATGCGCGAGCGTCGCGTCCTGCGCGAGTGTGTCGACGTCGAGCGGCTGTGCTGCGCTGCCGGCCGGCCACGCGGCCACATCCCGGCCCTGCGCGACGAGGGCCCAGCGCGCGCCGCAATCGGCGGCTGCGGCCGCGATCCGTGCGGCCGGCTGGGCCGGGTCGAGCAGCACGGCCAGCGCGTCGGCCTTCAGTGCGCCGAGCAGGCCGACGACGAAGCGGACCGAGCGCTCGATGCAGACGATGACGGGTGCTTCGGCCGCCGCGCCGCGCAACTTCAACGCATGCGCGATGCGGTTCGACGCGTCGTCGAGTTCGGCGAACGTCAGCGACGCCGACGCATCGACGAGCGCGACGCGATGCGGATACGCGGCAGCCTGCCGCGCGAAGGCGGCGACGATGTCGGCGTGCTCGACGTTCAGCGCACGGCCGTCGCGCGGCAGGCGCGACGCCGGAGACGCATCGCACGGCAGCGCGGCCGTCGTGCGGTGCGGTTCATGTGCGGCCGTCGTGACGAGTGCCGCATAGCTGTCGAGCCACGCGCGCGCGGTGTCGGCATCGATGCAGTCGGTTGCATAGGCGGCGACCAGTTCGATTCCGTGCGCGTCGTCGGTGAAATCCAGTGCGAAGTCGAAGCGCGCGGCGAGATCGGGCCCCGGCGTCGCAACCGCGGTCGCGCCCGGCAGCACGCTGTCGTGCCGTGCATCGAACTGCTGCGCGAACTTCACGCGCAGCCATTCGTCGCCGCGCTTGACGGGCGGCTTCACCGCATCGACGACGCGCTCGAACGGTACGTCCTGGTGCGCGACCGCATCGAGCGCCGCCGTGCGTGCCGCGTCGACCAGCGCGCGGAACGGCAGCGTCGGCGCCACCCGCACACGCAGCGCGACCGTATTCAGGAACAGTCCGAGCAGCGCGCGCGTTTCCGGGCGCTGGCGATGCGCAACCGGGACCGCGACGACCACGTCGGTCTCGCCTGTCAGGCGCGACAGCCATGCGTCGAGTGCGGCCAGCAGCACCGTGAAGACCGTTGCCTGCGCGTCGCGCGCGAGACGCCGGATGTCGGCAGCGACCGCGTCGGGCAGGCGGACCGACACGCGCGCGCCCTGCAGCGTGCGCGTCGCGCCCGGCTGGCGATCGACCGGCAGCGCAAGCGGGCCCGGCACGTCGCGCAATGCACCGCGCCAGTAGTCGAGCTGACGCTCGCCTTCGCCGCCGGCAAGCATGTCGCGCTGCCAGTCCGCATAGTCGGCGTACTGGATCGGCAGTGCCGGCAACGACGGTTCGCGGCCTTCCGCGTACGCGCGGTACACGGCCGACAGCTCGTCGAATGCGCAGCGCGAGCTCCAGCCGTCGGTGATCGCATGGTGCGCGGTCAGGAGCAGCCGGTGGCGATCGTCGGCGAGCGCGACGAGCGTCGCGCGCAGCAGCGGCCCGTCCGACAGATCGAACGGCACGCCTGCGTCGCGCTCGGCGATGCGCGCGGCTTGCGCGTCGCGTGCGGCCAGCGGTTGACCGCGCAGGTCGAGCGTTTCGATCGTAACGGGCAGATGCGCATGGATGCGCTGCATCACGATGCCGTCGTCGTTGTCGACGAGCGTCGTGCGCCATGCATCGTGCCGCTCGATCACGTGATCGAGCGCGCGCTGCAGTGCGGCGTGGTCGAGCGCGCCGTCGATCGTCCAGTGCGCGGCGATGTGATACGCGGCACTCGCGTCGCGCGTTTGCGCGAGCACCCAGAAGCGCTGCTGTGCGAGCGATGCGGCGCGATCGACGTACGGGGCGCCCGACGCAGCGGCATCGGCCGGCGCGCGGCGTCTGGCAATCGCGGCCAGCGGCTCGCCCGTTTCGCGTTCCGCGCGATCGACGTGCGCAGCAAGCTCAGCCAGCGCCGGATCGGCGAACAGCGTGTCGAGCCGCAGGTTCACGCGCAACGCGGCGCGGATCGCGGCCTGCAGTTGCATCGCGGCGAGCGAATCGGCGCCCAGCACGAAGAAGCGGTCATCGCGCGTCGGCGTCGCGTCGAGGCCGAGCAGCGTTTGCCAGAGGCCCGCGATCTGCTGCTCCGTCGGCGTGCGCGGCTCGTCGCCTGCGGATTGTTCGGTGTCGCGGACGCCGGCGATGCGCTCGCGTAGCGCGGCACGGTCGATCTTGCCGTTCAGCGTGTACGGCAGCGCGTCGCAGCGCACGAAACGGTGCGGCTGCCACGCGGCGGGCAACAACGCGCCCACGTGCGCCTTCAGCGTCGCATCGTCGGCGGCCGCGCGCAGCGCGACGCACGCGATCAGCCGCGTCGGCCCGTTGCCGGTTTCGGCGATCACGGCCGCGTCGGCCACCGCCGGATGCGTGCGCAGGCACGCGGCGATTTCCGCGGGCTCCACACGCACGCCGCGCACCTGGACCTGGTCATCGAGGCGGCCGAGATAATCGAACGCGCCGTCGGCGCGCTGGCGTGCGAGGTCGCCGGTTCGGTACACGCGGGCACCGGGTTCGCCGTGCGTATCGGGAATGAAGCGTTCAGCCGTCAGCGCCGGGCGGCCGTGATAGCCGCGCGCGAGGCATACACCGCCGAGCAGCAGTTCGCCGCCCTCGTCGCCATCGATGCGCGCGACGCGCGGGCCGATCGCGCGACCGATCGGCAGCGATGCATACGCATCGTCATCGGTCAGCACGGGCATTTCGCCCGGCTCGACCGGCCACAGCATCGGGGAGATCACGGCCTCGGTCGGCCCGTAACCGTTGATCAGGCGAACCGACGGGAACGTGCGGCGCACGAATTCGAATGCCTGTTGCGGCAACGCTTCGCCGCCGAACGCGAGCACGCGCAACGCCGGCGGCACGCCTTCGCGCGCGGCCACGGCCGCGAATTCGCGCAGATATGCAGGCGGAAACGCGGCGACGCTGACGGATTCACTCACCATCAGCGCATGTGCGGCGTCCGGAGTGAACGGCTGCGGCGGCGCAATCGTCACGCTCGCGCCGACCGCGAGCGGCGCGAGCCAGCATTCGTGCGCGGCATCGAAATTGACCGACGCGAAATGCAGCAGGCGGTCGCCGCCCTCGATCGGCAGCGCGGCCGCGAGCGCGTCGCAATGCGCGGCGAGCGGCCCGTGCTCGACGACCACCGCCTTCGGCGTGCCGGTCGAGCCCGACGTGTAGATCATGTAGGCCGCCGAGCGCGGATGCACCGACACGTCCTCGTCGTCGACGAAGGCGGCGGCACCTGCCTCCGCGGGCATCGCGTCGAACGCGTGTTCGAACGGCGCGCCGAGCGCCGCGCGGCCGGCCGCATCGACGATCCCGTGGCGCAGTTGCGCATCGCGGACGATCCAGTCCAGGCGCGCGGCCGGATGACGCGGATCGAGCGGCACGAATACGCCGCCCGCTTTCAGCACGGCAAGCAGCGCGACGAACAGCTCGCACGAGCGTTCGACGCAGACGCCCACCCGCACTTCCGCGCCGACACCGGCCGCGCGCAGCTGGCGGGCAAGGTGCGACGCACGCGCGTCGAGCGCGCCGCGCGACAGGCGCAGGTCGTTCTGGAAAGGCGCGGCGAGCGCGGGCGCGTCGGGCGCGCGGCGCGCCAGTTCGCGAATTCGGTGATGCAACGCAGTCGGGAAACTCGTCATGTGCGTGAAGTCCTTCGGTCCGGCCGCTTCGGCCAAGTCTCGGGGCCGCATGGGGCGGCTTCACTGGTGTGACGAACGGCGCGGCCGATTTTTTACCGTTTTGCGCGCAAAGCGAGAACGGATGCATTTTTTGAAGGCACGGCTAAATATTTGCGCGGCCCGTTCGTCTATCAGGGAGGAAAGCCGCGACTGGCCCGTCCCGCGCGCTGCTTTCGCATCAATCCCGCCGTTTCCGCAGGATTTGCCTGCCCTTCATTTACCGATGTTGCCGATGACCGCCGCCCACGAGCCTTCTTCCCCGCCGTCCCTCGACGCCTCCCCCGGCCGCCCCGCGGCCCGCCTGATCCTCGCGCTGCTGCGCGAAAGCCGCGCGTCGCTCGCGCTGGCGCTCGTCGCATGCGTGCTCAATGGCGTCGCGAGCGTGCTGCTCGTCGCGACGCTGAACCGCGCGCTCGCGACGCCCGGTGCGGCCGACGTGTCGCTCGCGTGGCGCTTCGCGCTGTGCGCGGTGATCGCGCTCGTCACGCGCATCGTGTCGGGCACGCTGTTCGCCCGGCTGTCGCAGGACACGATGGCGCGCCTGCGCGTGCATCTCGCGCGGCGCGTCGGCGCGGCCGAGCTGCGCGACATCGAGCGGATCGGCGCGGCGCCCGTGCAGTCGGTGCTGACCGACGACGCGACCAACGTGTCGATGCTGTTCTTCGCGCTGCCAAACCTGGTGATGCACGGCTCGATCGTGTTCGGTTGCCTCGGCTATCTCGCGTGGCTGTCGTGGCCCGTGTGCCTGCTCGCGCTGACCGCGATCGTCGCGGGCTCGCTCGGCTATCACACCGGCGATCGCCGCGCGATCGCGTCGCTCGAGGCGGCCGGCCAGGCGCAGGATCGCCTGTTCGGCTATCTCGGCTCGCTGTTCTCCGGCGCGAAGGAACTGAAGCTGCACGACGCGCGCGCGCGCCAGTTCGTCGACGGCCAGCTCGGCGCGGCGATCGGCGAAGTGCGCGACCACCGCCGCCGCGCGTTCAGCGCGTATGCGGTCGGCGTCGGCTGGATCATCTTCCTGTTCTACGTGTTCCTCGGCGCGGCCGCGTTCTGGCCGCAGCTGGGCGTGCATGCCGATGCAGGTACGGCGGCCGGCTACGTCGTCGTGTTCCTGTTCATGCTGGTGCCGCTCGACGGACTGCTGAACAACCTGCCGACCGTCAATGCGGCTCGCGTGTCGCTCGGGCGCATCGAGAGCGTGATGGCCGAATTCGGTGCGCTGCGCACGGTGCCGCCCGCCAGCGACGCCCCCGACGTACCGCCGGCTGGCGCCGTCACGCTGCGCGGCGTCACGCACGCGTATTTCCACGAGCGTGACGAACGGATGTTCCGGATCGGGCCGATCGACCTGACGATCCGGCCGGGTGAGCTCGTGTTTATCGTCGGCGGCAACGGCAGCGGCAAGACGACGCTCGCGAAGGTGCTGACGGGGCTCTACGAGCCGGAGGAAGGTGCGATCGAGGTCGACGGCCGGACGATCGGCTGGCGCGAGCGTGCTGCGTACCGGCAGCGCTTCAGCGCGGTGTTCAACGATTTCCATCTGTTCGATGCGCTGCTCGGCATCGTCGATCCCGACGATCCGGCGCGTGCGCAGGCCGATGCGCGCGCGAACGCGCTGGTCGCGAAGCTCGCGCTCGATCACAAGGTGAAGGTCGTCGACGGCGCGTTCTCGAACCGCGCGCTGTCGACCGGGCAGCGCAAGCGGCTCGCGCTCGTCGTCGCGTATCTGGAAGACCGGCCGTTCTACCTGTTCGACGAATGGGCGGCCGACCAGGATCCGTCGTTCAAGGCGGTGTTCTACGAGCAACTGCTGCCCGAGCTGCGCGCGCGCGGCAAGGCCGTGATCGTGATCACGCACGACGACCGCTATTTCGATCTCGCCGATCGGCTGCTGAAGCTCGACAACGGGCAGATCGTCAGCGACACGACGCCCGCGCGGTCACGTGCACGGGACGGTGCCGATGCGCTGAGCGCGTAGGCACGCGTGAACACCGGCCGCCTGCACGCGGCGATTGCGGCGCGCAGGCAGTCGGTGTTCGGCTCGGCGGAGCGGAAAGGACTGGAAAAGTCGAAAGGAAATATCGTTCGGCATACTGACGTAAAGGTGACGCCATCGGGACGCCGCGACACGCGAACAACTACGCGGCGCTCGGTCAATCGCGCCCCCTGCCCGCAACGACGATTCGCTCGCTCAGCGCACGGCCGGCAGCTTCAGCATCGTATCGGTCATCACGTCGGCCAGCTTCAGCGCCGACATCGGCCCGCCGAACCCCCAGATGTTCCGTTCGACGAGCGCGATCCTGCGTTCGCGCAGCGCGGGCACGAAACGCCACACGGGCGAGTCGAGTTTCGACGACAGCGGCACGTCCATGCCCGTCGCGGTGACGAACAGCACGGCGAGATCGCGTTGCCGGAGCAGATCGGCGGATGTCACGTAAAGCGTGCCTTCGCGCGTCGGCTTCTTCGGCCACGGGTCGAGCCCGAGCGCGCGCGCGAGGCCCGCCGACGTGCTGTTGCCGGTATATGCCCAGTAGCGGTCGGGCAGCCCGAGATCCTGCAGCAGTGCGATGCGATCGCCGCCGCGGCCCGCGGCCTTGAGCCGCGATGCATTGCGCGCGATCCCCGCGTCGAGTTGTGCTTCGACCGCCTTCGCGCGCGCGTCGCGTCCGGTCACGGTACCGATCGTCCGGAAGATCCGGCGCATCCAGTCGAGCTGCGTGACGAGCACGCCGCCTTCCGACACGTTCGGGCTGAACTGGAACAGGATCGTCGGCGCGATCCGGTCGAGCGCGGCGAAGATCGGCGCATGCCGGAAGCCGACGCCGAGGATGAGGTCGGGCTTCACCGCGGCGATCGCCTCGAGCCCCGGCTCCTGACGCGAGCCGATGTCGGTCACGTGCGCGAGCCGGTCGCTCTCGTAGCCGAGCCAGCCCGGATAGAACGCGGTATCGGCCATGCCGACCGGCACGATGTCGAGCGCGATCACGCTTTCCGCGAACATGAAGTCGAGCGCGACCACACGTTGCGGCTGCACCGGCATCGTCGCGCTCGCCTGCGATACGACGGGGTTGCCGGCGAGCGAGCGCCCCGATTGCGAAGGCGTGCTGCCCTGCCCGCCGCGCGTGTCGTTCGCGACCACAGCGGCCGGCGCCGCATGCGCGCCGCAGCACGCGGCGCCGAATGCGGCCAGTGCGGCAAGCGCATGGCGACGGCCGGCATGTGGTGCCGGCGTCACCGGATCGCATCCTGCTCGGCCAACGCCGCGTCGTCCATCGTCAATAGCAGGGGGCAGCTTCCACACAGTTGCGTTTCTCCAGGAATTTCATAGCGCAGGCAGCACACGCGGCGCGCGCGAAACGGCGTCGGCAGCAGCGGCGAGCGCGGCACGGCGTCGCGTACCGGCAGGCGCAGCGGATTCGGCTCAACTTCGACGCAGGACGCGCCGAACAGCCAGTCGGCATCGCGAGCGGGATCGGCCGCGCACGGCAGCGAACGGTACGTGTCGAGCAGATAGTCGAGCAGGTTGCCCGCGTTGCTCCACAGCACGCGCGGCGTGACGCGGCCCATCGCCGCGAGCAGGCCGATCACCGCGCCGAGATGCGCGACGAGCCCCGCATAGCGCGGCGCGGGCGCGATACACGGCGCGCCGAGCGCGTCCGGCGCGAAATACAGCGCAGCCGGCATCCCGTCGTCGAGCGCGACGAACGTGCGGTCCGGCGTCATGTCGAGCGGCCGGCCGAGCGTCAGCGCGGCGACGACGCCGGCCGGCGCCGCGCGGCCGAAATAGTATTTGCTCCATTGCGACATCAGCGCGCGCGCATGCAGCGCGGGATCGCCGCCGTAGTGGCGGACCATCGCATCGAGCAGCGCATCGCGATGATCGGGCAGCGCGCCGACCGGCAAGATGATCCGGCCCGGCGCGTGCGCGTCATCGGGCATCCCGAGCCACACCGCGTCGAGATGGCCGGTGAACGGTTCGGGGGCGAACGCGGAGAAGCGCGTGGCGCGTGCACCGTCGAGCGCCGGTGTCATCGCCCCGCGCGCCGCGCGCGGCGGCCCTCGAGGATCAGCAGCCCGAGCAGATACGGCGCGCCGATCAGCGCGGTCAGCACGCCGGCGGGCACTTCGCGCGGCGCGACGACCGTGCGGGCGGCCAGGTCGGCACACCCGAGGATCAGCGCGCCGCATGCGGCCGCGAGCCACAGCCGCGTGCGGTGCCGGCGCGCGCCGAGCATCGTCGCGACGTGCGGCGCCATCAGTCCGATGAAGCCGACCGGCCCGACCGCCGCGACGGCCGCGCACGCGGCGAGCGTCGCGATCGTCAACGCGAGCGGCCGCAGCGCGGCGACCGGCAGGCCGAGCGCGGCCGCCTGGTCGTCGCCGAGCGCGAGCATGTCGAGCGGCCGCGCGAGCCAGGCGAACACGGGGACCGCGAGCACGCACCACGGCAGCAGCATCGACACCTCGCCCCAGCCGCGGCCGTAGGTGCCGCCGACGAGCCACACGACGAAGCGCGCGGGCTGCACGCTTTCCTGCGTGATCAGCCATTGCGCGAGCGTGGTCCACAACGCACCGATCACGATGCCGGTCAGCGCGACCGCGAGCGGTGCATAACGGTGCCGGTGATTCAGCGCGAGCGTGATCGCAAGCGACAGCGCACCGCCGCTCAACGCGGCCACGGCGAGCGTCACGTGCCCCATCAGCGGCCACGTCGACAACGCGAACAGCGTGACGAGCCCCGCGCCCTGCGTGACGCCGAGCACTTCGGGGCCGGCGAGCGGGTTGCGCACGACGCTCTGCATCGCGACGCCGCTCACGGCGAGCAGCGCACCCGCGAGGAGCGCGCACAGCAGCCGCGGCATGCGCAGGTCGATCAGCATTCGCGCGACGGCATCGTGACCCGACAGCGCGGCGGACCAGCGTGCCGGCGACAGCCATTCGGGGCCGGCCGACACGCCGGCGAATACGACGAGCACGCCGGCCGCGACGAGCAGCGCGGTGCGCAGCGGCCAGCCGAGCTGCTCGAGCCAGGCGACCACCCGCGTCGACCCGTTGCCGGCCGCGCGTTCGGCTTGAGCATGCAGCACGCCCGACCAAGCAGCGCCGCGCCGGATCATCGCGAGCATCAGCGGCGTACCGACGAGCGCGATCGCGACGCCGGTCGACAGCGTCGCGTCGAGACCCGACGCGAGCACCGCACTGTCGGTGACGAGCACGAGCGCGCCACCCGCGAGCGCCGACAGCGGCACCAGCACGCCGAGCCGGCCCGCGCGTGCGCCGCGCACCTGGCGCACCAGGTTCGGCGCGACGAGCCCCACGTACGACAGCGGGCCCGCGATGCTGACGGCCACGCTCGTGAACGCGACCGCGACGATCGTCGCCGCGAGCCGCGCCGCGTCGACGCGCACGCCGGCCGCGGCCGCCGCCTCGTCGCCGAGCGCGAGCGGATTCAGCGGCCGGATCACGAACGGCAGCGCCAGCAACGGCACGACGAGCCAGCGTGCGGCAAGCGCGAGCCCGGTCGCGCCGGGTTGATAAAGACTGCCGTTGGCCCACAGCGCCGCGCCCGCGATGTTCTGCTCGAAGAATGCGAGCACGAGCGTCGACAGTGCCGCGAACAGCAGCATGCACACACTGCCCGCAAGCACGAGCCGCAGCGGCGTCGCGCGCCAGCCGCCGGCCGCGACGATCGCGCACGCGGCGGCGACCAGCCCGCAGACGAACAGCAGCGGCACCGACGCGACACCGGCGAGCGCCGGCACCAGCATCGCCGCGAGCAGGCCGAGCTGGGCGCCGCCCGTCACGCCGAGCAGGTCGGGCGATGCGAGCGGGTTGCGCGTGAGCGACTGGAACAGCGCACCCGCGATGCCGAGGCAGCCGCCCGCGACGAGCGCGGCCGCGACACGCGGCAGGTTGAGGTCGAACAGGAACACGCCCGCGAGCGCGGCAGCGTCGCTGCCCGGCATCGCGCTCCACCACGCGCGAAGGTCTGGAGCGATGCGCAGCACCGCCAGCACCGCGATCAGCACGACGAGGCCGAGCGCGAGCACGCTGGCACGGCGGCCGGATGCCGCACCCTGCCCGCTCGCCGCGAGCCGCTTGCGCATCGCGAACGTCGTCATACGGCGATATCCCGGTGAACTGCGCGATCGAACCCGTCCGCCGTGCCGGATGCCGGCGGCCCGTATGCCGGCACGCACATCGGCGCGCCCGTCTGCGGATGCGCGAGCTTCAGCATGTCGACGCCGAACGCCGCGCGCAGCCGCGCCGGTTCCAGCATCGCGTCGGGCGAGCCCTGCGCGACAAGGCGGCCGGCACGCATCAGCACGATGTCGTCGCTGAACGCGGCTGCCTGGTTCAGGTCATGCAGGACCCACACGATCGTCAGCCCGCGCGCGCGGTTCAGTGCGCGCAGCGCGTCGAGGATGTCGAGCTGGTGATGGATGTCGAGATAGGTCGTCGGCTCGTCGAGCAGCACGATCGACGCCTGCTGCGCGAGCGCCATCGCGATCCACGCGCGCTGCCGCTCGCCGCCCGACAGCGCGCCGACGTCACGCCCGGCGTCGCCGGCCAGGCCGCTCGTCTCGAGCGCCTCGTCGATCGCCGCATGGTCGGCGCGCGACAGCCCGCGCAGGAAACCGCCATACGCGTAGCGGCCGTACGCGACCAGCTCGCGCACGGTCAGCCCCGACGGAATCTGGTTGAACTGCGCGAGCATCGTGAGCTCGCGCGCGAGCGCGCGACGGCGAAACGACGCGAGCGGCTTGCCGTTTACGTCGATGCGGCCCGCACGCGCGGGCTGCAGGCCCGCGAGCGTGCGCAGCAGCGTGCTCTTGCCGCAGCCGTTCGGGCCGCACAGCGCGGTCACGCGGCCGGCCGCGATCGACAGGTCCAGCCCGTCGATCACGACATGGTCGCGATAACCCACCGTCAATCCGCGCACGGCCAGCGCGGCGGTACTACGCGTCATCGGTCCTCCGTTCGGCCGCGCGCGGGACCGTATAGCTTTGCGCCATCGCGACGACCACCTTGCGCGGCCCTTCGAACGGGTCGCGTGCGTGCGCGGTCAGCATGTTGTCGAGCATCAGCACGTCGCCCGTGCGCCACGGGAACACGATGCGCTGGCGATCGAGCACGCCGCGGATTTCCGCGAGCGCGTCGGCCTCGAGCGGCGCGCCGTCGCCGTAATACACGTTGCGCGGCACGTTCTCGAGCCCGACCGCGTCGACGAGCGCCTCCTGCATGTCGTCGTCGAGCGCGGACAGGTGAAACAGGTTCGCCTGGTTGAACCACACGCGCTCGCCCGTGCGCGGATGGCATGCGACAGCCTGGCAGCGTTCGCGCGTGCGCAGCAGCAGTTCGCCGTCGTCGTCCGTGCGCCATGTGCATTCGATGCCGCGCGCCGCGCACATCCGCTCGACCTCGGCCGGCTCGTCGGTGCCGAACGACTGCTGCCACGGCAGGTCGAGCCCCTGGCCGAAGTTGCGCACGTACAGCAGCTCGCGCTGCTCGAAGCGCGCGACCAGCGCCGGATCGAGCGCACGGTAGACGGCGCGGCTGTCCGCGATCGGCGTCGCGCCGCCTTTCGGCGCCGCGAGCGCGCAATGGAACCAGATCCGCAGCGGCCACTCGCGCGTGTATGACTGCTCGTTGTGCAGCGGAATCGCGCGATGCGGCGGGTATTCGGTCGACGTGTAGACGGCGCCTTCGACCTGGCTGCGCGGCGTCGACGCGTATTCATAGCCGATCAGCGGATCGCCGAACGACGCCGCGAACTGCTGGAACGCGTCGATCGACGGCACGTGAAAGCCCGTGAACAGCACACCGCCCGCCCGTTCGAGCGCGTCGGCCGCGATCGCATGCGCGAGCGGCGCGATCTCGTCGATCGACATGCCGTCGGCGCCGCGCGGCGACACGACGGTGGGCAGCCCCGGCTCGATACGCAGGTCGTCGAGCGTCGGCAACGAAAGCAGGGTCATGCAACGTCCTCTTCAGGTGGCGCGCCGCACACGCGGCGCAGCGGGTCACGACGCGCGCGTTGCGCGATCGCCGTCCATCGCGCGGCGCAGGCTCGCGGGGCGCATGTCGGTCCAGACGGTCTCGATGTGCGCGAGGCAGTCGGCTTTCGGGCCGCGCACGCCGACCTCGCGCCACCCGGCCGGCACGGGCCGGAACGTCGGCCAGATCGAATACTGTTCTTCGTCGTTGATGACGATCGTGTAGACGAGGTCGTCGGTGTCGGCGGAAGGCGTCGTGGCTTGCGTCATGATCGAAAAAAGCGGGAGGCGGTTGAGGGAGGCGAAGCGGCGAACTGTCGGATCGGCCGCTCCTGTCTTGAAGACGATTGGCCGGCGCGATTTTTTACCGGCGCCGCGCGCGGCCGCCGAGAAACACCGGGCACGCGTCACCGCGATGGCACGCGTCGAGGCATTCCGCGCAGTGCCGCTCCGCGTCGCGCACCATGAAATACACGAGTGTCTGCGACACGTTCAACGCGCGCGCCGCGGTCTGCAGCGTCTCCTCGCGCAGCCGCACCATCTCGAACGCCGCGCGGCTGCGCGCCGGCAGGTCGTCGAGCGCGGCCCACACGCGGCGCAGCGTGTCGCGCGTCATCAGCGCGGCCTCGGGCGTCGGTTCCGGCGACGGCACGTCGAAGCCGTCGTCCTCTTCCGTGTGATAGACGTTCTCGAGGCTTTGCCGGCGGCACGCATCGATCGACGCATTGCGCACCATCCGCGTCACGTATGCGACCGGCTGGCGCACCGCGTCCTGGTTCGGGAATTCGACGAGCTTCACGAACACGTCGTGCACGACGTCCTCGGCGCGGCTCGCACAACCGACGAAGCCGCGCGCGACGTTGACGAGCATCGCGCGATGGGAGATCAGCACGTCGAGCAGCGCGCCCTGCGCATGCGGCTCGGCGGTACGGCGCGCCCGCGGCGCGGGACGCGACGGCAGGTCCGGATAACTGCCGAGGAACGGGTTCGCCGTTGCCGCTGCCGGTCGTTCGAGCACTTCCGCCATAGCCATCGATCTGCTCCGTCAAATTCCGAGATAGCGCAATTTAACGTAAACGCAAATCATTCTCAATCCGATTACGAGATGACCCTTTCGGTTGTCAGGATTTGTCTGATTAATTGACGGATTCGGTGTTTTGACGAACGGGACAGGCCGAACGACAGGATCTCGACGAAGACGCCTCCGCCACCGTCGCACGGCTCGTGCCGGCCACCGCCGAAGCGCATCCGCGCCACGTGTGCGACTTCGTGCATCGCCATCACAAGGTGTGTCGCCGGGTGCTTTGAGCGGCGCGCCGCGAGCCTGGAAAAAAGCGCCGGCATGCCGGCGCTTTCACGTGAGGTGCGTGCGGTGCGTCGAGCCGCGCTCGCGCGGCTCGCGTCAGTAGATGAACAGCCGGATCGTTGCAGTCGCATCGAACCGCCCGATCTTCGGCGGCCCGAACGACTTGAGCACCGCGTCCATCAATACGCTCTGGTTCATGACGTTGGACGGAAACTGAGCGAGGTTGAACTGTTGGTTGAACGGAATGGCCTTGCCCTGGCTGTCCTCGATCCCGATACCGAAATTGCTGTCCTTCGCCGGCACCAGCAAGCCGTTCTGAACCGGATAGCTCGTTTCGAAATATCCGTCGACGCGTACCGCGACGTTGCATTTCTTGGTCAACGACAACGAGAACCGCTTGCGCGGCACCGCCGGCATGAAGCCGTTGCCCACGGCCTGCACCTGTCCGAAATTGACGATGCCCGGTTCGGGCGTCACGAGCACGTCGACGAAGCACGGCGTCGGCTTGAGGTTGCGCAGGCCGCTCAGGCGGTACTGGAAGCTCGGGTTGTATGCATTCAGCCCGAACTCGCCGTCGAACTGGAATACCGTGTAGATATCGCTCGGTGGCTGGACCCAGTTGCCCTTCTTGCGCACGACGACCTGGTAGTCGATGCTGATACGGGTCTGCTCGCAACGTCCGCGATCGAAGTCGTACTTGCTGCACGGCGGCACCGAATAGCCGGTAAACACCCCTCCGCCGCGATTACTCGTCTTGTCGAAATAGTCGATTCCCTTGTAGCGGATGCCGATCTCCAGCCCCCACGCCGCCGGGTTCGTGCGATTCGGGTTCGCGTAGAAATAGATGTTGTCGACGACTTTCAGGCTGCCTGCATCGCCGAGGTCCTTGTAGCAATACCCTGACGTGGTGCGGACCGGCGACACCCAGATCACGTATCCGTCCGGCGCGTCGGTCGGATACGACGCGACACCGCCGATCGGCTCGGTCAGCGAGGTCGCACCGCTGTTCGTCAGGCATCTTAGCGCCCACGCCGGCTGCGCGGCCGCGACCAGCAATCCCAGCACGAGCCAGCGCAGCCACGCCGCCGGCAACCGCCGTTCGCGCATCCCCCCGCTCATTTCTTCACGCTCTTGCAGGCACCGGCCTCACACGCATACTCGACCGCCACCTGGCCGCCGTAGTCGTCCACGTGCGTGACGAACAACGTCGACGGCGTCGCGGCCTTGAACGGCACGTCGGCCGTGCTCATCGGGCTCACCATCACCGGGTCCAGCGGCACATGCGTCTTCTGCGCACCCGAAGCCACGTCGACGATCGTAATGTGATACGGCGTCGGATTGTCGAACACGAGCTTGTGCGCCCCCGCGTCGACGCGCAGCGTCATCGGCAGCGTCCAGTCCTCGTCGCGCGCGGGCTGCACGCCCTTCGGCCGGTAGAACAGCTTCATCTGCGTATGCAGCGCGATCTGCAGCGTGTTCGGCGTATCGGTCTTCGGCGGCACTTCGCGGATGTTCAGGTAGAACACCGATTCGCGATCGGCCGGCAGTTCGGTGCCCGGCAGCTTCGCGATGCGCAGCACGTTGCGCTCGTTCGCCTCGACGCGCTGCAGCGGCGGCACGACCATCAGCGGCGACGTGATCTTGTTGCCTCGCGTGTCCTCGAGCCACGACTGCACGAGATACGGATACGTCGTGCTCTTGTTCGTGATGGTGACGATCGCGGCCGGTTCGCCTTCGTTGAAGATCACGCGCGTGCGGTCCGGCACGATCGCCGCATGCGCGACGCCGGCGAGCAGCGCGCTGGCCACGGCCAGCATGCACGACGCGCGGCGCGGGAAGAAAAGAGAGAAAGCGTGGTTCATCGCTGGATCCGTCAAATCATCGTTCCGTCCGTGCGGCCGTTGCATGCGGCTCGCCGGGCGTCTGGCACGTCACCGGAATCGGCGTGCCTTCGAGTTGAAGCTGGTTGGGCAGTGCATTCACCGCGCACAGCGTGCGTTCGCCTGCACGCACCACGAGCGCGGATCTCGGCTGCACCTGGGTCAGGAACGCGGCGCCGGCTTCGCCGACGATGCCGAGCTCCTTGCCGTTCGCCGCGTCCTGCACGGATGCGCCGAACGGCACCGGCTTGCCGGCCGCATCGGTCAGCGTCAGGTACAGGTTGCTGCCGCGTGCGGTGGAGAACTTCACGAAGCCGATCGCGCCGTCGGTCAGCACCATGCGCTGGATCGGGTTCGACACCTGCACCTCGAGCGGCAGTTTCTCGACGTTGACGGTCGCGTCGTACACGTTGTACGGGGAGATCCCGTCGAGCACCGCATAGCCGCGCGAGTCGGTATGCGTGAGCGTGCCGGACAGCGGCACGTCGGGCACGCCGTCGGTCGATACCAGCAGGCGCGTATCGCCCGCGTTGCCGTTCGCATGCGCGGACACGCCGTACTGCGTCGCGACGAGCGAGCCGTCGACTTCGAGCGACGCGGCCGCGTACGCGTTGGCGAGCGTCGACGCCTGCGCGCTCAGCTGGTAGGTCGACGTGCGCTGGCGGAAGCTCGCGTTCGCCGACGCACGGCCGTCGGTCGCGCCCGCATTGATCTGGTAGGTGCGGCCGTCCGGATCGTCGTAGATGTAGCCCGCGTTCACGCTCGTGCTGCCGCTGCCCGTCGTCAGGTTCGACGTGACGGTGTGGCGGCCGCCGATCGGCAGCGTCGCGGTCACCGAGAACTGGTTGCCGCTCGCGCCCGCGCTCTGCGTGCGGAACGCGGACACGCTGACGTTCAGGTTGCGCAGTGCGCCGACCGAGAACGCGCGCGTCAGCGTGAGACCCACGCGCTGCTCGGACGAGCGCGCCCAGTAGGTCGTCTGGTCGTACGAGAAATAGGTCGACGTGTCGCCGAAGCGCTTCGACATCGTCGCCGAGTAGCGCTGCTTGCTGTTGGCGAGACCGTACGCGGTCGGGTCGCCGGAGAACTGCGCGAAGTTGGTGTACTCGCGCTCGGAGAAGCGATAGCCGAAGAAGCGCACGTCCGCATCGAGCCCGTCGAAGTGCTTCGAATAGTTGATACGGTACGAGTTGCCGTTGCGCGTCGCGCCATTCCACCACAGCCGTGCGCGTGCGTGCGTGACGTCGGCCGACACCGCGCCGAACGTGCCGAAATCGCGGCCGACGCCGAGCGCGATCGACGTGTAGCCCGATGCGGCGATGAAGCCGCCGTACAGCGTGATGTCGAACGGCAACCCGTAGGCGGCTTCGCCGAACCCGAAGAACGGCGTGATGCCGGCGCCGCCGAACTGCCGCGGCTTGCCGACGGCGGCCTTGTAGCGCAGTTGTCCGGTGCGCGCGAGGAACGGCACGGCGGCCGTCGTCACCTGGAAGCGCTGCACGCTGCCGTCTTCCTCGTCGACCGTGACGTCGAGCGTGCCCTGCACGCTCGTATTGATGTTCTGCAGCGCGAACGCGCCGGGCGACACGCGCGTCACGTACAGCACGCGGCCCGCCTGCGACACGGTGACGGTCGCGTTGGTGCGCGCGACGCCCGAGATCAGCGGCGCATACCCGCGCAGCGAAGGCGGCAGCATCCGGTCGTCGCTGCGGATCGATGCGCCGGTCAGCGCGAACGTGTCGAAAATGTCCGAGCTCAGGTAGTCGTCGCCGAACGTCACCGTCGACTGGATCGACGGCAGCGCGCGAAACGCATAAAGCCGGCTGAAGCGGAACGTGCGGTCCGCATACGCCGTGTTGCCCACGTTCGACTGCACCTGGTAGTCGCCGCGAAAGCGCCACGCGTCCCAGTTCGCGCCGATCGTTCCGTAGGCCTGGACCGAATTCGTCTGTCCGCCGCCCGAACCGAAGTTGCGGTTCGTGTTCGCGATCACGCGATAGTCGAGCATCGCGCCCGGAATCCCGTCGGACCAGCTCGACGGCGGCAGGTACGTCGAATCGGTGAATTCGAGCGCGGCCTGCGGAATCGTGATCTTCAGCCGTCCGTCGCTCTTCAGGTAGCGCACGGTCGCGCCCTCGATCGCGCCGAGATCGACGCAACGTCCGCCCTGAAAGCGCGGCAGGTCCTTCGCGAGCGATGGTTTCAGCCCGAACCGCGCGACGAGTTCCGGCGGCAGGCACGGCTTGCCCGCGCCGGATGCGTCGAGCGCGATGAACTGGATCGCCTGCAGCCCGTAGAACAGGTCGTTGACCTGCACGTCGAGCATGTATTCGCCCGGCAGCGTGAAATCGGGCTGCGAGAACTGCGACAGGTCGACGTTGTTCGTGCCGTCGATGTCGAGGAACGACGAATTGAATTCCGTCGCATGGCTCTGGCTGCCGACCACCAGCACGGAGACGCAAAGGAAGGAATGTCTGATTCGCACGCGGCGCTACCGGAAATCCGGGGAAGGTGAGACGTGAAGGAAAGGAAGCCGGAGAAAGGGTGTGGACACACCTTCTCCGGTACGGCCGCTTACTGGTAGCGGACCGTGAAGTTCGCGACGCCGTCGGCCGTACCCGGCGTCACGCCGGCGGCCGTGGCTTCGTACATTGCCGCGAAGCGTGCGATGTTGGTGCCGTTTTGCAGCAGGGTCGGTGCCTTCTGTTCGGCGCCGTTGTCGAGGTATTCGCCCGACGCGGCCTGCAGGCGGATGCCGACGTTGGTTGCCGAACCGATCGTGGCGAGCAGCTTCGGCTGGCCCGCGCTCGACGTGCCCGTGAACGTGAAGTACGCGTTCTGCGCGATGCTGGTGTCGCAGTCCGTCAGCTTGATGTCGAACGACACCGCGTCCGACTTGTCGCCGGCTTGCTTGAACTTGTTGGTCGGTACCTTGCCGAGCTGCACGGTCTGGTTGACGGAGTTCGAATCGATGCCGCATGCGCCCGCGACGATCTCGCCCGTGAAGTTGATCGTGCCGGTGCCCGCTGCGAAGGCCGAGGTGGACAGGGCTGCGAGTGCGACCGCGCTCAGGAGGGTTTTTTTCATGACGTGTTCCATGAGAATTGCAAAGGGAATGGACGACGTGGCGGATACAAAAGGCAGCGTGTGGTTGGCTCCCGTCCGTCACGAGGCGGCATTATCGAGATAGGAGTGAAAGAATTTTGTAAATCATTGTCAAATCTCAATGACAATCTTTGTTTTACGCATTTTTAAACCCCATTCCTTCCTGCCAATTCTCAATTACGACACTTTCTTCCGCAGTCCTTTTCTATTTTTCGGAACCGACTGAAAATTAAAGACAATTCGCTTTATCGATTGAAATATCCCGGCTTCTCTTCGTTGGGCAAGGACTTTCCAGATACCGGATGTGAGCCGACAAAATTCGGTCCGATCCCGCCATCGTTGCATGACCGCAACGAAATGATTCGACGATTTTCAACTGACAGGAAATTAACGGGCGATATTCAACGACGCGAAATTTTCGCGCAAACGATTGCAAAATACGCACAAACGTTTTACCGCGACACTTTGCAACCCCTGATTATTGGCAATACGTGAATTAATCGAATCGTCAACCCGGAATTAAAGCGGCCGCATAAAGCCGTGCGTCGGGACGACATTCGCGACACTGGATGGAGTCGAAACTGGAGGAAGTCCGGCACGATCGGAGGCCGGCGGCGACGCGATCGGTCGCCGGGATGCGAGTCGAGTGGAAGGCGGCCCTTCAACCCGACTGCGTGGAGGAAAAACAGGCGCGACGAAGCGCGCATGCGCGTGTCGTCGATCGCGGCCGGTGACCCGACCGCAGCAACACCGACCGGGGTAGCGGCGACGCATCGCCATGCGCCGCCGCTACCTGCCCGGTCCCGGTCAAGACATCACGCGGCAGCTTCGCCAGCCGTGGCCGGCGCCCACCCGCCGCCCAGCGCGCGATACAGCGCAATCGCATTCGCGAGCCTGCGTTCCTTGAGCCGGATCAGCTCCTGTCCCGACTCGTACGTGCTGCGTTGCGCGTCGAGCAGTTCGAGATACGTCGCGACGCCGCCCGCATAGCGGCGCTCGGCGAGCTTCAGCCGCGCGCCGTCGGCCGCATAGACGTCCTGCTGCGCCGCGAGCTGGCGATCGATCCAGTCGCGCGCGGCGAACGCGTCGGCCACTTCGCGGAATGCGGTCTGCACGGTCTTCTCGTATTCCGCGACCGCGATGTGCTTGCGTGCGTTCGCGACGTCGAGATTCGCGCGATTGCGGCCGCCCGCGAAGATCGGCAGCGTGATGCGCGGCGCGAACGTCCACACGCTCGTGCCGCCCGCGAACAGGCTCGAGAACGCATCGCTGACCGAACCGTAGTCGGTCGTCAGCGCGATGCGCGGGAAGAACGCCGCGCGCGCGGCGCCGATCTGCGCGTTCGCGGCCTTGAGCCGCGACTCGGCCTGCCGGATGTCCGGCCGCCGTTCGAGCAGCGCGCTCGGCGCGCCGGGCGCCACCGGCGCGATCGCGAGCGTGTCGAACGCGGTGCCGTCGGCCGGCACGGTGCGTGCAAAATCGCCGGCGAGCAATTGCAGTGCGCGCACCGACTGCGCGTGTTCGCGCTGCAGCGCGGCCTGCGACGCACGCGCGGATGCGACCAGCATCTCGGCCGAACGCAACTCGATCGCGTCGCTCGTGCCGGCCGCGTAGCGGCGCTGCGTGAGCGCGGCGATGCGCTCGCGCGCGTCGAGCGTGCGCTGCGCCAGCGCCAGTTGCTCGCGCAACGACCGTTCGGAAACATACGCGCCGGCGACTTCGGCAATCACGCCGATGCGCACCGTGCGCTGCGCGTCGGCCGTCGCGAAATACTCGGCGAGCGCCGCATCGGACAGGTTGTGCACGCGGCCGAACAGGTCGAGCTCGTACGCGCTGACGCCGACGCCCGCGCGATACAGCCCGCTCACCGCGCTCTCGCGCACGACCGGGTCGTACTGGCGCGTGCGTTCGTAGCCGAGGTTCGCGTCGACCGACGGCATCAGGTCCGCGCGCTGCACGCCGTACAGCGCGCGCGCTTCGTCGAGCCGGCCGGCCGCGATCCGCAGGTCGCGATTGTTGGCGAGCGCGGCATCGATCCACGCCTGCAACGCTGGATCGGTGAAATACGCGCGCCAGTCGTCGAGCAGCGCGGCATCGGCGAATGCAGCCGCCTCGACCGCCGGCTGCGTGTCGCCATCGACCGGCGTGTAGCTGGCCGGCACCGGCGCGGCCGGGCGCTCGTAGCGCGGTGCGAGCGAGCATCCGGCGAGCGCGAACGCGAGTGTGGCGGCCAGCGCGACCCGAGCTCGCGGCGTCGCGCACGCCTTCAGGTAAAACGTCATTGCGAACCCTCCATCGTCGCCGGCTGCGATCCGCCGCGCCGGCGCGGGCCGACGTCGAACAGGCGACCGACGCTCACGAAAAACAGCGGGACGAGAAACACCGCGAGCACCGTCGCCGTGATCACGCCGCCGAGCACGCCGGTGCCGATCGCCATCTGCGCGCCCGATGCGGCGCCCGACGCGAACGCGAGCGGCAGCACGCCGACGCCGAACGCCAGCGACGTCATCACGATCGGCCGCAGCCGCAGGCGCGCGGCCTCGAGCGCGGCGTCGACGAGCGACATGCGCTGCGCGACGAGGTCCTTCGCGACTTCGACGATCAGGATCGCGTTCTTCGCGGACAACCCGATCGTCGCGATCAGCCCCACCTTGAAATAGATGTCGTTCGGCATCGCGCGCAGCGTGACGCCGAGCACCGCGCCGATCAGGCCAAGCGGCACGACCAGCATCACCGCGAACGGGATCGACCAGCTCTCGTACAGCGCCGCGAGCGCGAGGAACACGACGAGCACCGACAGCGCGAACAGCATCGGCGCCTGCGCGCCCGACAGCCGCTCCTCGAACGACTGCCCCGACCACGCGTGGCCGATGCCGGCCGGCAGCTTCGCGGCGAGCCGCTCGATCGCGGCCATCGCCTCGCCACTGCTGTGGCCGGCCGCGGCCGAGCCGTTGATCGTGAACGACGGATAGCCGTTGTAGCGCGTGAGCTGCGGCGGCCCGAGCGTCCAGTGCAGCGTCGCGAACGCCGCGAGCGGCACCATCTCGCCGCGCGCGTTGCGCACGCGCAGCTTCTTCACGTCGTCCGGATCGAGCCGGCGCAGCCCGTCGGCCTGCACGATCACGCGGCGCACCTGCGTGCCGTGCATGAAGTCGCCGATGTAGTCGGAGCCGAACATCACCGCGAGCGTCGTGTTGATCTCGTCCATCGACACGCCGAGCGCCGACGCCTTCGCGCGATCGATGTCGAGTTTGAGCTGCGGCGCATCCTGCGTGCCGGCGAACATCAGGTCGGTGAGCGCCGGATCCTTGCCGCCCGCCGCGAGCAGTTGCTCGCGCGCGGCACTGAACGCCGCGTAGTCGAGCCCGCTGCGATTCTGCAGCCGGAAGTCGAAGCCGCTCGTCGAACCGAGATCGGGCAGCGCCGGCGAGTTCATCGCGAACACCGTGGTGTTCGCCGCACCCGCGAAGCGCTCGTTGATGCGCGCGACGATCGCCTGCACGTGATCGCGCGCGGCCTTGCGTTCCTTCCAGTTCTTCAGCGTGACGAAGATCATCCCGCCGTTCGGCCCTTCGCCGTACAGGTTGAAGCCACCGAGCGCGAACGTATATGCGGCCGGCTCGTCGTTGCGGATATACGACTCGACCTCGCGCACGCTCTGCATCGTTTCCGCGAGCGGCGTGCCCTGCGGCCGGATCACCATCACCATGAAGTTGCCCTGGTCCTCGTCAGGCAGGAACGCGGTCGGCAGTTGCGTGAGCATCAGCGCGGCCGCCGCGGTCAGCGCGCCGTACACGAAGAGCCAGCGCACCGGCTTCTTCAGCATCGTGCCGACGCGCGTCGCATAGCGCTGCGTCGCACGCGCGACGAAGCGGTTGAACCAGCCGAAGAAGCCGCGCTTCTCGTGATGGTCGCCGGACACCGGCTTGAGCAATGTCGCGCACAGCGCCGGCGTCAGCGACAGCGCGAGAAACGCCGAGAAGCCGATCGACACCGCGAGCGCGAGCGCGAACTGCCGGTAGATGTTGCCCACCGCGCCGCCAAAGAACGCCATCGGCACGAACACCGACGTCAGCACGACCGTGATGCCGACGATCGCGCCGCTGATCTGCGTCATCGCCTTGACGGTCGCGTCGTAGGGCCCGAGCCCCTCCTCGACCATCAGCCGCTCGACGTTCTCGACGACGACGATCGCATCGTCGACGAGGATGCCGATCGCGAGCACCATCCCGAACATCGTCAGTACGTTGATCGAGAAGCCGGCCGCGTACATCACACCGAACGTGCCCGCGAGCGCGACCGGCACGACCAGCGTCGGGATCAGCGTCGCGCGCAGGTTCTGCATGAACAGGAACATCACGAGGAACACCAGCACGCCGGCCTCGATCAGCGTCGTGACGACCTTGTTCATCGACACGCGCACGAACGACGACGTCTCGTACGGGATCTGGTATTTCACGCCCGGCGGGAAGTACGCGGACAGCGCGTCCATCGTCGCGCGCACGCGCTTCTCCGTTGCCACCGCGTTGGAGCCCGGCGCGAGCTTGATGCCCATCCCGGTCGCGGTCTTGCCGTTCACGTACGACGGATAGTTGTAGTCGTTGCCGCCGAACTCGACGCGCGCGACATCGCGCAGGTAGAGCGCCGAGCCGTCCGGCTGCGTGCGCAGCGCGATCGCGCCGAAGTCGGCCGGCGTCTTCAGCGGCGCGTCGGCGAACACCGTCGCCGCGATCGGCGCGGTGTCCGGCACCGCGCCGCGGCCGATGTCGCCGATCGTCACGCGCGCGTTGTGCGCGCGCACGGCCGACGAGATATCCGACGCGGTGAGGCCGTGCCCGGCCATCTTCACCGGGTCCGGCCAGATCCGCATCGCATATTCGGCGCCCCAGAACTGCACGCGGCCGACGCCTTCGACGCGGCGCAGCGCCTGCACGACGTTCGCCGACGCGTATTCGCCGAGCTGCACGTCGGTCATCCGGCCGTCGTCCGACGTCAGCGACACGACGAGATGGATGTTGTCAGCGGCCTTCTCGACCTGGATGCCGTCGCGCCGCACGGGCTCGGGCAGCCGCGCCTCGACGGTCTTCAGCCGGTTCTGCACCTCGACGGCCGCGAGATCGGCGTTGACGCCCTGCTTGAACGTCAGGTACAGCGACGCGGCGCCGGCGCTGCTCGTCGCGGACGTGTACAGCAGCCCCGGCGCGCCGTTCATCTCGCGCTCGATCAGCGCGGTCACCGATTCCTCGACGACCTGCGCGGACGCGCCCGGGTACGTCGCATAGATGCTGACGACGGGTGGCGCGATGTCCGGGTACTGCGCGACGGGCAGCGCGCGTATCGCGAACGCGCCGCCGAGCATGATGAAGAGTGCGATCACCCATGCGAAGACGGGGCGATCGATGAAGAAACGTGCCATGTTGGTCTCGGTGAACCGGTCAGGTTTGACGGGCGGCCGCCTGTGACGCAGCCTTCGTCGGCGTTGCCTGCTCGACGGGCTTGACGGCGGTATCGGGGGCGAACTGCGCGGCGTTGTCGACGATCACGCGCTCGCCGCCCGCGAGGCCGCGCGTGATGCGCCAGTCGCGTCCGCTCATCCGGTCGGCGACGACCTCGACGTCCTTCACCTTGCCGTTCGCGCCGACCACGCGCACCGACGTGCGGTCGGCCGTGCGCAGCAGCGCATCGCGCGGCACGAGGATCGCGCGCTGGTCGACGGCCGCGTCGAGCGCGATCCGCACGTACGCGCCCGGCAGCAGTTCGCGTTCGGGATTCGGGAACAGCGCGCGCATCTCGACGGTATCGGTGGTCGGGTCGACCGCGAGATCGCTGAACAGCAGCCTGCCCTTCAGCGGGTACGTGGTGCCGTCGGCACGCAACAGCGTCACCGTGACGTCGTGCTGCGCGATGCCCGTCGCGCGACCGCTCTTCACCGCGCGGCGCAACGCATCGACGTCGGCCGCCGGCTGCGAGAAATTCACGTAGATCGGATCGAGCTGCTCGACGGTCGTGAGCGGCGTCGCCTGGTCCTGGCCGACGAGCGCGCCTTCGGTCACGAGCGCGCGCCGCGCGCGGCCCGAAATCGGCGCGGTGACGGTTGCATAGTCGAGCTGCAGTTGCGCGCGGGCGAGTTCGGCCTTCGCCGAAGCGACGCCGGCCTTCGCCTGCGCGTCGTCGGCAACGGCCTCCGTGTGATCGCGCTCGCTGACCGCGTGGTCGCGCACCAGGTCGTCGTAACGGCGGCGCTTGTCGCTCGCCGCGAGCGCGGCGGCCTGCGCCTTCGCGAGCGCACCCTGTGCGGCGTCGCGTGCGGCCTTCAGCGGTGCCGGGTCGATGCGGAACAGCACCGCGCCCTGCTTCACTTCCTGGCCTTCTTCGTAAGTCCGCGCGGTGACGATGCCGGCGACCCGCGCGCGCACTTGCGCTTGCCGATACGCGTCGAGCCGGCCGGGCAATTCGACGGTCATCGGCACGGCCGTCGGACGCACCGTGACGACCGTCGCGTGCTGAATGGCCTCCGGCGCCTTGTCCTGTTCGCCCTTTCCGCATCCGGTCACGAGCAGCATGGCTGCGAGCGCGAACGGCGCCAGCCGAAGGCGGCGCCCCAGGGAGCGTTTGTTGTTCATGTATGACCTCGGATCGTTCGCCGCCGATACAATGCGGCGGCTCAGGGTGGCCGATTATAATCAGTCACGACTGATTAAATACATGTGGTTGCAATCCGACCGCGTCACTGTGTCAATTAAGCGACAGCGAACTGTAAGGAAATTCACGCCATGGCCCGCAAGACCCGGGAAGAATCGCTCGCCATCAAGCACCGGATCCTCGACGCCGCCGAGCTCGTCCTGCTCGAGAAAGGCGTCGCGCAAACCGCGATGGCGGACCTCGCCGAGGCCGCCGGGATGTCGCGGGGCGCCGTGTACGGCCACTACCGCAACAAGATGGAAGTGTGTCTCGCGATGTGCGACCGCGCGTTCGCACGCACGTCGGAAGGATTCGACACGGTCGACAGCCTGCCCGCGTTCGCCACGCTGCGCCGCGCGGCGTCGCACTACCTGCAGCGATGCGGCGAGCCGGGCTCGATGCAGCGCGTGCTCGTGATCCTCTATACGAAGTGCGAACAGAGCGAGGAGAACGGCGCGCTGCTGCGGCGCCGCATGCTGCTCGAGCTGCAGATACTGCGCATCACCAAGGCGCTGCTGCGCCGCGCGATCGCGGCCGGCGAACTCGCCGCCGATCTCGACGTGCATCTCGCGGCCGTCTATCTCGTGTCGCTGCTCGAAGGCGTGTTCGCGTCGATGATCTGGACCAACCGGTTGCGCGGCAATGTGTGGAACGACGCGGAAGCAATGCTCGACGCCGGCTTCGACGCGGTCAGAACGTCCAGCGCGCTACGCGTGCGTGCGCAAAAATTGCCTGCTTGACGAAAAGCCGCGCAATAAATGCTGATTTAACCCGATTTACCGCAGTGCGAAACGAATGAGCTGACCCTCTTTAAAATTTTTAACGTTTCGCGGAACATCGGTAGACTGACGCTGTCATCTTTCTTTAGCGTCTTCGTGGTAATCCGGGTGCGACCCGGAAAGTTCACGCCGCCGTTCGAAGCGGGCCTGCCCGCGAGTTGGGTCGAACGGAAACGACACGGGCCCCTGGCGGGGCCTGTTTTGTTGCACGCCCGTCGCCTGCCCCCGTCGCCACCCGGCGGACATGCCGCCGATGGCTCCCGCCCACACCTCTTTGAACCGCTTTCCTGGATGTGGACACCTTTGGTCAAGCCTGCCGCAACCCCTGATGCTTTCGCGCCCGGCCGCGCGCAGCGCCTCGTGCGCGCGCTCGTGCCGGCCGCCGTCCTCGGCGCCCTCGCCGCCTTCGGTCTCGCCGCCGCGCTGCCGGCCGTCTCGCAACTGCCGGGGGCCGTCGATTCGGGCACGGCCGCGCTGCCGCAGCGCGTGCTGTCCGACACGCCGTTTCCCACCGCGCAGCATTTCGTAACGAGCGAACTCGCGCGCACGATCGGCGAGCGCAACGAACTCAATGAACGCGGCGAGCGCAGCCTGCAGCCGGGCCTGTTCGCGCCGCTCAGCGCGCACCGCAACGACATGCTCGGCTATACGAGCCTGTTCCAGTTCGCGCCGCCCGAACAGCAGCACGGGATGCGCGCGGGCGACATCGAACTCACGCTGTCCGATACGCTGAACCGTCTCGACGTACCGCCCGAGGTGCGCATCCAGCTCGGCGATCTCGTCACCGGCAAGGTCGATATGCGCGCCGGCGCACGGCGCGGCGACTACTACCGCCTCGCGTACGACACCAACAACGGCACGCCGCACCTCACCGCGCTCGAGCTGCGCGTCGCGGGCCGCACGTTCGGCGCGATCTGGTTCCGCGCGCCGGGCGCCGACCACGGCGCGTACTACACGCTCGACGGCGCACCGCTGGAGGCGGCCGCGTTCACGATGCCCGTCAAGTGGACGCGCATCAGCTCCTTCTTCGGCGAACGCATCCACCCGCTGTCGCAGGCGATGGCGTTCCATACTGGCGTCGACCTCGCCGCGCCGTCCGGCACGCCCGTCAATGCGGCGGCCGATGGCGTCGTGTCGTTCGTCGGCACCGATCCGGGCGGCTACGGCCACTACGTGATCGTCGATCACGCGGACGGTTATTCGACCTACTACGCACACCTGTCCGCGTACGCGCGCGGACTGAAGACCGGCGAAACCGTGAAGCAGGGGCAACGCCTCGGCTCGGTCGGGATGACCGGCGCGGCCACCGGCCCGCATCTGCACTTCGAAGTACGCGTCGCGAACGATCCGGTCGATCCGCTCGTCACGCTCGCGAGCGCGCAGACCGGGCTGTCCGACATGCAGCTCACCGCGTTCCGCCAGGAAGCGACGCAATGGCGCTTCCGCCTCGCGTCGATCAGTACGACGCCGTTCGCATTCGCGCAGACCGACGGCCCGCTGTGGGGCGACTTCGCGACCGGTCCGTCGACGCTGCGCGCGGTCTTCGATACGCACTACAGCGCGTCCTGACGCCGACGCACCACGAGCCTCATCACGCGCGTCGCCGCTCGAGCAGCGGCGACGCGGCCCGCGGCGGATCTCCGCAAGCGACCGATCTTCATCGCCAGCCATGCGCCGCATGCCTCGCACGCGCCCGCCGTCACCGCGCGGGTTCCGTGCGCTCGGCCGCCGCCCGCGCGACACGCTCCGCACGCGGGCGACGCGACAGCAGCCAGCGCGCCGCGCCGTCGAGCGAGGTGCACAGCACCAGATAGATCGCCGCGACGAACAGGAAGATCGGCGCCGGATAGACCATCAGCCGGTTGTTCACCTGCGTCGCGACGAACGACAGTTCCGGCACGCCGACGATGTACGCGAGCGACGTGTCCTTCACGAGCGCGACCCACTGGTTGACGAACGACGGCGTCATGATCCGGATCGCCTGCGGCAGCAGCACGTAGCGCACGGTCTGCCAGCGCGTGAGCCCGAGCGACAGCCCCGCCTGCCACTGCCCGTCGCCTGCCGCGACGATGCCTGCATGCACGGCATGCGCGAGATACGCACCGCCGATCAGCGCCAGCGCACACACGACCGTCGCGAGCCCCGGCACGTCCATGTGCAGCAGCATCGGCATCAGGAAATACGTCCAGAAGATCAGCATCAGCACCGGAATCGCGCGGAAGAAGCCGATGAACGCGAGCAGCAGCACGCGCAGCGGGCCGCGCGCGAGCGCCATCGCGACGCCGAGCGCTACGCCCAGCACCGCGGACGCGAGCGCCGACGCGATCGCGAGCATGAGCGACAGCGCGGCACCGCCGAGCGCGCCGTCCGGGAACGCGCCGACGAGCAGGTACGGCAGGTTGTCGAGCAGCAGCGAGAAGTCCATCGTCAGCGCCCCGCCCCGAGCCGGTCGCGCCATTGCGTGGCCGCGTATGCGCCGGCCTCGATCGCGGCGACCGCGGCGATGTACAGCACGGTCGCGACACCGAACGCGGCGAACGTCTTGAACGTCTCGGTCTCGACCTGCCGCGACGCATACGACAGCTCGGCGACGCCGATCGCCATCGCGAGCGACGAGTTCTTCACGAGATTCATGTATTGGCCGAACAACGGCGGCAGCGCGATGCGCACGGCCTGCGGCAGCACGACGTAGCGCAGCGACTGCATTGGCGTGAGGCCGAGCGCCGCAGCCGCATCGTGCTGCGCGCGGCGCACGCCGCGCAGCCCGGCTTCGCATTCCTCGGCGACGAACGCGGCCGTATACGCGCTCAACCCGAACCAGCCCGCGACGAACTCGAACGACGGCCACGCAAGCGTGAACGGGCCCGCACACAGTTGATGGCGCGCGTTCAGCCACGCGACCCACGTATCGGGCAGCAACGACGCGACGCCGAAATACCAGAACAACAACTGCACGAGCAGCGGCGTGTTGCGGAACACGACGACGTAACCGGCCGCCAGCGTACGCGGCACGGTGCCGCGCGTATGTCGCATGACGGCGAGCAGCAGCCCGCCGACGGTCGCGGCGAGCGCCGACGCGGCCGCGAGGCCGAGCGTCAGCAGGAAGCCCTGCCAGAGCCAGGACAGATATTTGGGAGCCAACCCGAGCATGCCGTGGTGCGCGCGCGAAGCGCGCGATCGAAAAGAAACGGAAAGCGCCGCGGCCCCTGCGCACCGGCGTGGCCGGCGGCGGAACGCGGCGCACCTGGCGTGGGACTCAGGTCTTGTCGCCGATGCGGAAGATGCGCGTGAGCGGCGTCTTCGTCGTCGGCCCGAACCACGCGTCGTAGATCTGCCCCGCGCGGCCGTTCGCCTCGAGGCTCTTCAGCGTGTCGTTGACGAAGCCGAGCAGGCGCGTCTCGCCCTTCGGCACGCCGACGCCCATGTAGTCGTTCGAGATCGTGAACGCCGGGATCTCGTAGTTCTGCTTGTCGGGCACGTTCGCGAGCAGGCCGATCAGTTTCGGCCCGTCCTGCGTGATCGCCTGCACGTTGCCGGCGCGCAGCGCGGCGAACGCGAACGGCGTGTCGTCGTACGCGACGATCGTCGCTTTCGGGAATTTCTCGCGCAGCGTGATTTCGTTCGTCGTGCCCTTGTCCGCGCCGACGCGCAGGCTGTTCAACTGGTCGGCCGATTTCAGCACGCCCTTCTTCGCGAGAAACTGCTGGCCCGACGAGAAATACGGGATGCTGCAGTCGACCTGCTTCGCGCGCTCGTCGGTGATCGTGAAGTTCGCGAGCACCAGGTCGACCTTGCCGGAAGTCAGGAACGGAATGCGGTTCGCAGGATTGGTCGGCTGCAGTTGCAGCTTCACGCCGAGCTTGTCGGCCAATGCCTTCGCATAGTCGACGTCGAGGCCGACGATGTGATTGCTCTTGCCGTCGACATAGCCGAACGGCGGATTGCTGTCGAAGGTCGCGACGCGCAGCACGCCGGCCTTCCTGATGTCGTCGAGGCGGTCCGCGTGCGCGACCGTGCCGGCCGTGACGAGGGCGGCCCCGACGAGCCACGTAGCGAGAGTGTGGATTTTCATGAGCACGACCTGAATTGTTTTGAAGGCCGCCGCGGATCGCGCGGCGGCCGGTTCG
Source organism: Burkholderia sp. PR2 (assembly GCF_052372875.1). Taxonomy (NCBI): domain Bacteria; kingdom Pseudomonadati; phylum Pseudomonadota; class Betaproteobacteria; order Burkholderiales; family Burkholderiaceae; genus Burkholderia; species Burkholderia sp. PR2. Next base: position 1,630,219 of record NZ_JBQRWH010000004.1, on the reverse strand, counting down.
AGGAACATCGCGACGCTGTGTGTCGTCGCGAAGCCGCTAACGTATCAGCGCGTGCGGCGATTCCGAACCAACAAATGGTGCTTTGCTCTGCGGCTTTCGTGATGAGTCTTGCAGACGGCGGGCACCGCGGAACGCTTCGAAAAAAAAGACGCCCGCTGCACGCAGCGGGCGCGAATCCCAGTCAAGGAGGTGTCACACGAACTACGGGTTCAGAATAAAAGCACCGCCCGCGGCGAACAACGAAGCGATTCCGATATCGATATCGCGCGTACCGCGATGAGCTTGCACGCGTCCATGCGAAGCCGTCGCGCATGAAAAAACGGCGCGCCGCCTGTGAGGCGGAGCGCCGTCCCGTTGCACGTTGCCGGTCGATGCGGGCAGCCTCGCGAGGCTGCCCCGCCGATCACGGCTCGTGACGCAGATACCCTACCCTGCTCGGATCGCGCATCCGCCACGACACGAGCAGCGAGATCGCGCACAGCGCGGTCACATACCAGTAGAAGGTTTCCTCGCTGCCCTTCGACTTGAACCACAGCGCGACATACTCGGCCGAGCCGCCGAAGATCGCGTTCGCGACCGCATACGACAGGCCGACGCCCATCGCGCGCACTTCGGGCGGGAACATCTCGGCCTTGATGAGGCCGCTGATCGACGTGTAGAAGCTGACGATCGCGAGCGCGATCGTGATCAGCACGAACGCGGCCGTCGGGCTCGTCACGGTCTTCAGCGCGTGCATCAGCGGCACCGTGCCGATCACCGCGAACACGCCGAACAGGATCATCGACGTGCGGCGGCCGATCTTGTCGGACAGCGCGCCGAACACCGGCTGAATCAGCATGTAGACGAGCAGCGCGACGGTCATCACGTTGCTGGCCGTCTTCGCGTGCATGCCGGCCGTGTTCACCAGGTACTTCTGCATGTACGTGGTGAACGTGTAGAAGATCAGCGAGCCGCCGGCCGTGAAGCCGACCACCGTGAAGAAGGCGCCCTTGTGACGCCACACGCCGCGGATCGTGCCCGCATCCTTCTTGTCGCGCGATGCGCTCGTCGACGTCTCGTCGAGCGATTTGCGCAGGTACAGCGAGATCAGCGCGGCCGCCGCGCCGCAGACGAACGGAATGCGCCAGCCCCACGCCTTCAGTTCGTCATTCGACAGCGCCTGCTGCAGGATCACCAGCACCAGCAGCGCGCACAGCTGGCCGCCGATCAGCGTCACGTACTGGAACGACGCGAAGAAGCCGCGCCGCCCTTTAAGCGCGACCTCACTCATGTAGGTCGCGCTCGTCCCGTATTCGCCGCCCACCGACAGGCCCTGGAACAGACGCGCGACCAGCAGCAGCGCCGGTGCGAGCGCGCCGATCTGCGCGTAGGTCGGCAGCACCGCGATCACGAGCGAGCCGCCGCACATCATCAGCACCGAGATCATCATCGCCGCGCGGCGGCCATGACGGTCGGCGATGCGGCCGAACAGCCAGCCGCCGATCGGACGCATCAGGAAGCCGGCCGCGAACACGCCGGCCGTGTTCAGCAGTTGCGTCGTCGTGTTGCCGCTCGGGAAGAACGCCGGTGCGAAGTACAGCGCGCAGAACGAGTAGATGTAGAAGTCGAACCACTCGACGAGGTTGCCCGACGAGGCGCCGACGATGGCGAATACGCGCCGCCGGGTGTCTTGCGCGGACAGCGCAGCTTGGTCGGTCTGGACGTCCATGGGTTGGTCTGTTCCTTTTAGTGCTTTCTGGGCGAGACGGCTGGGGGCCGCCGCGTGCGGTCGCACGTGGCACCGGTTCCGGCGCACGGCGCTACGGGATTTTAGCGAAATGTAAAGTAACAGGCTTTCCGGGTTCGTCCGGATGTAGAAAAATTTTCTCGCGCCACGCGTTCGTCATATGAAAACGCCAGCCGCGAGGCTGGCGTCCGGTGCAAACTATTCCCGGTCTCGATGCTCAGACACGCACCTCCGGCGGCACGTAGCGGCACTCGTAGCGCTTGCGCACGGTGCCGGCCTCGTCGACGCTTTCCAGGAACACGTCGAACTGCCAGAGCCGCGCCATGTGCTTGAGCACTTCGTCGCTGTCGTTCGACAGATGGCGGTTGTCGGTCATGAAGTGGCGCAACGTGAGGCTGCGGTCGCCGCGCGTATTCACCGCCCACACCTGGATGTTCGGCTCGCGGTGATGGATGTCGTACTGCCGCGACAACGCCTGCCGCACGTACTGGTAGCCGGACTCGTCGTGGATCGCCGATACCTCGAGCGAATCGCGCATGTCGTCGTCGAGCACCGAGAACAGCCGCATCTCGCGGATCAGGTTCGGCGACAGGTACTGCGCGATGAAGCTCTCGTCCTTGAAGTTGCGCATCGCGTAGTGCATCGCCGGCAGCCACGGTGTGCCCGCGATCTCCGGAAACCACTTGTAGTCCTCTTCCGTCGGCGCCTCGCAGATCCGCCGGATGTCGCTCATCATCGAAAAGCCGAGCGCATACGGGTTGATCCCGCTGTAGTACGGCTTCGTGACGGGCGGCTGATAGACCACGTTGCTGTGCGAATGCAGGAACTCCATCATGAAGCCGTCTTCCAGCTTGCCCTGGTTGTACAGCGTATTGAGCAGCGTGTAGTGCCAGAACGTCGCCCAGCCTTCGTTCATCACCTGCGTCTGCCGCTGCGGATAGAAATACTGGCCGATCTTGCGCACGATGCGGATCACTTCGCGCTCCCACGGCTCGAGCAGCGGCGCGTTCTTCTCCGCGAAATACAGCAGGTTCTCCTGCGGCTCGGGCGGATAGCGCTCCTCCTGCTCCTCCATCTGCTCGGGCTTCTTGCCCGGCAGCGTGCGCCACAGCTCGTTGACCTGCGACTGCAGATACGCCTCGCGCTCGCGCCGCAGCGCAGCCTCCTTCGACAGGGACGGCTTCTGCGGCCGCTTGTAGCGGTCGACGCCGTAGTTCATCAGCGCATGGCACGAATCGAGCAGTTCCTCGACGCGGTCGAGCCCGTAGCGCTCCTCGCATTCGGCGACGTAGTTCTTCGCGTACACGAGATAGTCGATGATCGCGTGCGCGTCGGTCCACAGCCGGAACAGATAGTTGCCCTTGAAGAACGAGTTGTGGCCGTACGCCGCGTGCGCGATGACGAGCGCCTGCATCGTCATCGTGTTCTCTTCCATCAGATACGCGATGCACGGATTCGAGTTGATGACGATCTCGTAGGCAAGCCCCATCTGGCCGCGGCGATAGCTCTTCTCGGTCGCGAGGAAGTGCTTGCCGAACGACCAGTGGCGATAGTTGACCGGCATCCCGACCGACGCATAAGCATCCATCATCTGTTCGGCGCTGATCAGTTCGAGCTGGATCGGATAGATGTCGAGCTCGTACTGCTCGGCGACCTGCGAGATGTGCGTGTCGTATTCCTCGAGCAGTTCAAAGGTCCAGTCGGACGGGCACGGCAGCGGCTTGCGTTCGGCAACGTTCATACGCGCTTCCTTCTGCCCGGCACCGGGCAAGTCGGCGGCCGGCGCCGCCGGCTCGGTCCGGCCGCTTTGCTGCGATGCGGCAGGGCCGGCCGTGTCGTCGCCGGAAGGGCGCGGCGCGTAGCCGCGCGACTCGTTGTGCAGATGGCGGGTCGTCATGACGTTTCCACCTGCTTTTCGAACAATTCGCGAAACACCGGGTAAATGTCGGCAGCCGATTCGACTTTTTTCATCGCGAGGTGCGGTTGCGACAGCGCCAGTTGTGCATACTCCAGCCACAGGTTCTGCTCTTCGGGTGCGACCTGGATATACGCGAAGTAACGCGTCTTGGTGAGGATATCCTCTTCCAGGATTTTGCGACACTTCGGCGAATCGTCGGTCCAGTTGTCGCCGTCGGACGCCTGCGCGCCGTAGATGTTCCACTCGGTCGGCGAGTAGCGCTCGTTCATCACCTTGCGCATCAGCTCGAGCGCGCTCGACACGACCGTGCCGCCGCTTTCGGTCGAATGGAAGAAGGTGTCTTCGTCGACCTCCTCGGCACGCGTGTGGTGTCGGATGAATACGACCTCGATGCGCTCGTAGTTGCGCTTCAGGAACAGGTACAGGAGGATGAAGAAGCGCTTCGCGAGATCCTTGCGCTGCTCGTCCATCGAGCCCGACACGTCCATCAGGCAGAACATCACGGCCTGGCTCGACGGCTGCGGCTGCTTCACGCGGTTGATGTAGCGCAGGTCGAACGGATCGATGAACGGGATCCGCCAGATGCGCCCCTTCAGGTGATGGATCTCGGCCTCGAGCGTCGCGATTTCCGCGCGGCGGTCTTCCGGGTCGAGCTTCATCGCCTCGAGCTGCGCTTCCAGCTCGCGCAACTCGTTGACGAGCGGCGAGCCGAGCGCGATGCGCCGGCCGAGCGCGCTGCGCAGCGAGCGCACGACGTCGATGTTGTTCGGTGTGCCTTCCGCCGACCAGCCCGCGCGCACGTTCTTCCAGCTCGGCACCGTCAGCAGGTGCGTCTTCACGAGGCGCGGCAGTTCGAGATCGTCGAAGAAATACTGCATGAATTCGTCGCGCGACAACTCGAACACGAAGTCGTCCTGCCCTTCGCCCTCGTTGCTCGCCTGACTGCCGCCGCCACCCGAGCCGCCCTGCGGACGCGGAATCTTGTCACCGCGCACGTAGTCTTCGTTGCCCGGGTGCACGTATTCACGACGCCCGCCAGGCCCGTGCCGGAAATTCGGCTCGGCGATGTCCTTGCGCGGAATCGTGATGCTTTGCGTGCTCTGGATATCCTTGATGCTACGGTCGCGCACCGCGTCGGACACGGCACGACGAATGTAGTTCTTGACGCGACGCAGAAAGCGTTCGCGGTTGGCGATGCTCTTGTTCTTGCCGGCCAGCCTGCGGTCGATGATTTGATGAAGCACTCCCGGTCTCCCGCTCGAAAATCGATCTGCCGGGGCACTCGCCGCGCATGCCGTCTGCCGTCATGCGGGCGGCGCCTCTGAAGGTGCCCGTACGGACTCGCCGTACGGGCGCGGTACCGCGCGCGTCATGACGACTTGCGCACGCGCAGGTACCAGTCGCAAAGCAGCCTCACCTGCTTCGGCGTATAGCCCTTCGCGACCATCCGGTTCACAAAGTCCTCATGCTTGCGTTGCTCCTCCGCCGACCCCTTCGCGTTGAACGAAATGACCGGCAACAGTTCCTCGGTATTCGAGAACATCTTCTTCTCGATCACGACGCGCAACTTCTCGTAGCTCGTCCACACGGGGTTCTTCCCGGCGTTCGCCGCCCGCGCGCGCAACACGAAGTTCACGATCTCGTTGCGGTAATCCTTCGGATTGCTGATCCCGGCCGGCTTCTCGATCTTCTCCAGTTCCGCATTCAGCGCGGCGCGGTCGAAGCTCTCGCCCGTGTCGTGATCGCGGAATTCCTGATCCTGGATCCAGAAGTCCGCATACGTGACGTAGCGGTCGAAGATGTTCTGCCCGTACTCCGAATACGATTCGAGATAAGCCGTCTGGATCTCCTTGCCAATGAAGTCCGCATAGCGCGACGCGAGCACGTCCTTCACGAACGACAGGTATTTCTGCTCGGTCTCCGGCGGGAACTGCTCGCGTTCGATCTGCTGTTCGAGCACGTACATCAGGTGCACGGGGTTCGCCGCGACCTCGCTCGAATCGAAGTTGAACACGCGCGACAGGATCTTGAACGCGAAGCGTGTCGACACGCCCGTCATCCCTTCGTCCACGCCCGCGTAATCGCGATACTCCTGGTACGACTTCGCCTTCGGATCGGTGTCCTTCAGGTTTTCGCCGTCATACACCTGCATCTTCGAGAACAGGCTCGAATTCTCCGGCTCGTGCAGGCGCGACAGCACCGAGAACTGCGACATCATCTTCAGCGTGCCCGGCGCGCACACGGCTTCGGCCAGCGACGAATTGCGGATCAGCTTCTCGTAGATCTTCGTCTCTTCCGACACGCGCAGGCAGTAAGGCACCTTCACGACGAAGATCCGGTCGAGCAGTGCCTCGTTGTTGCGGTTGTTGCGGAATGCCTTCCACTCCGACTCGTTCGAGTGCGCGAGAATCACGCCGTCGAACGGAATCGCGCCGAATCCTTCGGTACCCTTGAAATTGCCTTCCTGCGTCGCGGTCAGGAGCGGGTGCAGCACCTTGATCGGCGCCTTGAACATTTCGACGAATTCGAGCAGGCCCTGGTTCGCCAGGCACAGGCCGCCCGAATAGCTGTACGCATCGGCATCGTCCTGCGCGTACTGTTCGAGCTTGCGGATGTCGACCTTGCCGACGAGCGACGAGATGTCCTGGTTGTTCTCGTCGCCAGGCTCCGTCTTTGCGATGCCGATCTGCCGAAGGATCGACGGATAGCGGCGCACCACGCGGAACTGGCGGATGTCGCCGTTGTATTCGTGCAGGCGCTTGACGGCCCACGGACTCAGGATGCTCTTCAGGTAGCGGCGTGGAATGCCGTATTGCTCTTCGAGGATCGGGCCGTCCTCGTCGTAGTCGAACAGCCCGAGCGGCGATTCGTTGACGGGCGAACCCTTCAGCGCATAGAACGGCACGCGCTCCATCAGTTGCTTCAGGCGCTCGGCGATCGACGACTTCCCGCCGCCCACCGGGCCGAGCAGGTAGAGGATCTGCTTCTTTTCCTCGAGCCCTTGCGCAGCGTGGCGGAAGTACGCGACCACCTGCTCGATCACTTCCTCCATTCCGTAGAACTCACGGAACGCGGGATAGACCTTGATAACCTTGTTCGCGAAGATCCGCGACAGGCGCGGGTCGTTGCGGGTATCGACTTGTTCCGGTTCCCCGATTGCAGCCAGCATGCGTTCGCCAGCCGTGGCGTACGCTGACGGATCGTTCTTGCAGAGCGCGAGGTACTCCTCCAGCGAGAACTCTTCCTCTCGCGTTTTTTCGAAGCGGTTCGCGAAGCTGCTGTAAATATCCATGCTACCTCCCTCGCCTGAGTCTGAAGACGTGCCTGCCTTCTATGACTGCGCAGAAGCAAGCGCGTTCGAATTCATCCTAAACCCTTTCTTATTTTTTTTCACGAACTCTTCGTATGAAGTTCGTCATTCTCGACAACACCGCTTGGACAACGCATTTCGACGCTTTACAATCGATCTCCCGAGCCGCAGAAACTGCATCCGCCGCGTCTCGTCGAGCATCGGAACATCTCGTACGTTGGATGCCTCCGCCGTCGTCGCCTCGACCTTCACTCCCCCCTTCATCCCTATACGTTCGAGCAGACGTTTTCGACGACACGCCGCGCGCACCGTTACAAAATTTTTTCGCATCGTCCGGAGATACCCGTAGCGCGGATGCGCACATGCAACGCGCGTGGCGACGCACGCACGTTCACGCGCGCTGTCACATTTCATCGGCCGTCGAAACGACGACGCCCGCATGTCGCGGGCGTCGTGTGCTGCCTCGGGTGCTGCCTCGTGTGCTGCCAAATGGGGATAGATGCGCGGCGCGCGCGACTCAGAACGTTTCCCAGTCGTCAGCGCCGGCAGACGCAGCCACCGGTGCGGGTGCAGCGGCCGCGGCCGCCGGCTTGCGAGCCGGCGCCGCGCGCTTCGGTGCTGCATCGCGGTCGTTGCGCGCCCCGGATGGTGCGGGCGGCGAAGCCGGCACGACAGCCTGCACGACAGCCGATGCGGCCACCGCGCGCGGTGCCTGGCGCGCAGCGGCGGCGACCGGCCCGGCCGCGTCATCATCGATCCGGAACACCGACGCCGTTTCGCGCAGGCGCGCGGCCTGCTCATCGAGCGATTGCGCGGCGGCCGCCGCCTCCTCGACGAGCGCGGCGTTCTGCTGCGTGACCTCGTCCATCTGCGCGACCGCGCGCGCGACCTGGTCGATGCCGCCGCTCTGCTCCTCGGACGCCGCCGCGATCTCGCCCATGATGTCCGTCACGCGCTGCACCGCACCGATCACGTCGCTCATCGTGCGGCCCGCTTCGTCGACCAGCGTCGAGCCCGTCCGGATACGCTCCACCGACGCGTCGATCAGCGCCTTGATCTCCTTGGCCGCGCTCGACGAGCGCTGCGCGAGGCTGCGCACCTCACCCGCGACGACCGCGAAGCCGCGGCCTTCCTCGCCGGCGCGCGCGGCTTCGACGGCCGCGTTCAGCGCCAGAATGTTGGTCTGGAACGCGATGCCCTCGATGATCGCGATGATGTCCGCGATCTTCGCCGAGCTGTCGTTGATCTCGCCCATCGTGCCGACCACCTGGCCGACCACCGTATTTCCCTTGTTTGCAATCTCCGACGCGTTCGCGGCCAGCGCGCTTGCCTGCCGTGCATTGTCCGCGTTCTGCTTCACGGTGCCGGTCAACTGCTCCATGCTCGATGCGGTTTCCTGCAGCGCGGACGCCTGCTCTTCCGTGCGCGACGACAGGTCGATGTTGCCGGCGGCGATCTGGCGGGCCGCGGTCGCGATCGATTCGCTGCCGCCGCGCACGGTGCGCACCGTGTCGACCAGCCCGCGCTGCATTTTCGCGAGACCGTCGAGGAGCTGGCCCATTTCGTCGCGCCGATGCACCACGATCGAGCGGCGCAGGTCGCCCGCGGCGATCGCGTCGAAATGCGCGAGTGCGTCCGCAAGCGGACGGCCGATCGCACGACTGAGCGTCAACCAAGACAGCACCGCGGCAACCAGACCAGCCGCCAGCAGGACGATCGACAGCAAGCGCAGCGTTTCGAACGTCGATTCCGAATGATCGAAGCCCGACTGCGCGGCGGTGAACTGAAAATTGCGCAGCGCCTCGCTCGCAACCGCGAGATCGTTGTAAAGCACCTGGAGCTGCTTGGCGCCATCGCCGATCCGATCGTGGTCGCCCGTCGCGACAATGCCTCCGAACGTGTCGCAACTGCGCTGTAGCGCCTGCCGCTTCGCGGACACGTCCTGCGCGAGTCGGTCCTCCTCCGCATCGCGCGGCAGCGCGAGGTACTTTTTCCACCACTCGTCGGACTGCGCGCGCATCGCGCGGCTCCGCTCCACCGCAGCAGCCGATTCGGGTGTCCCCGCCAGCAGCGCGGCGCGATCGAGCGCCAGGCGCTCGCGCGCCGCGTACGTGTCGGCAACGGCCACGTCGACCGCGCTCGGCATCTGGTTCGTGAAAATCTCCCGCGTCGCGTCGTTCGCGCGCGTCATCCCGTACACGCCCAGCACGCCGATCACGCCCAGCAGTACCGCGAGAAACGCCATCGTCAAACCGATGCGTGCACGTATCGTCAGGTTTCCGATCACCATCATTCTTCCTGTATTGCGTCGTCATGAACGGGCAAGGCCCGTTTTTTCGAAACGGTGTTTCGTCCTGATGTATTTACGACCGGATGCTGCGCAGCTTGATGGTATTCATGTCAATTTTTTCATCAATTCGTCGGTTAATTACAAATTTCCGAACAATAGGGCCGAAGCATCGCAGGCCTGCCTCGCGAAATCGCGTGGCAAGCATCGTGATGGTGCAATCGGGGGAGATGGCCGGCGCCTGCTTCCGCACGCGCCGGCCGAGAAGCGCGATCCAGCCCTATTCGGCCAGCTCGGCGAGGGTGGGAATCGACGGCTGCGCGCCTGCGCGCGTGACCGACAACGCCGCCGCGCGTTGCGCGAAGCGGATGGCCGTGTCGATGGCCTCACCTGCCGCGAGCCGCGCGGCGAATCCGCCGATGAAGGTATCGCCGGCCGCGGTCGTGTCGACGGCCTTGACGACGGGTGCCGGATAATGGCGCGCCGCGCCGTCGGCCGTCAGCGCGCACACGCCGCGCGCGCCGAGCGTGATCAGCACGTTGCGCGCGCCGGCCGCGTGCAGCGCACGCGCTGCGGCTTCCGCCTCGGCCGGATTGCGCACCGGTAGCCCGGTCAGCGCGGCCGCCTCCACTTCGTTCGGAATCAGGTAATCGACCAGCGGCAGCCAGCCGTCCGGCAGCGGCGCAACGGCCGGCGCCGGATTGAGCACCACGATGCGGCCGAACCGCCGCCCGGCCGACAGCGCCGCGAACACTGCGTCCGGCGGCGTCTCGAGCTGGCAGATCAGCACGTCGGTCGCGGCGAGCGCGGCCTCGTGCCGCGCCACCGTATCGGTCGTCACTTCGCCATTGCCGCCCGCGACGATCACGATCGCGTTCTGGCTCGCGTCGTCGACGACGATCAGCGCGACACCGGTCGACGCCGACGCGCTCGTCGCGAGCCGCGAACAGTCGATGCCTTCGGCCTCTAGGCCGGCCCGCAGCGCGGTACCGTGCGCATCCGCGCCGACGCAGCCGATCATCACGACCTGCGCGCCGAGCCGCGCCGCCGCGACGGCCTGGTTGCCGCCCTTGCCGCCCGCCGCCTGCGCGTATTCATGCCCGGCAAGCGTTTCGCCCGGCATCGGCAGCCGCGGCGCACGCACGACGAGATCCATGTTGAGGCTGCCGACCACCGTCACGCGGCCGGCGCCCGCCGTGCGCGCCGTCATGGGCGGCCGCCCGGCGCGGCTGGCTCGCGGTAGATCGCCGTCGATTCGCGCAGCACGAGACGCGGCGACACGACGCGACGACGGCTCGGCGCAGCCGTCGAACCGCCGCCGATGCGCTCGATCAGCGTTTGCGCGGCCATTTCGCCGAGCGCGCGCACCGACTGGCCGACCGTCGACAGCGCCGGGTACGTGTAACGGGAGAATTCGATGTCGTCGAAGCCGATGATCGAGCAGTCGTCCGGCACGCGCATGCCGCGCTCGGCCGCCGCGCGCAGCGCGCCGACGCCCATCAGGTCGTTGCCCGCGAAAATCGCGCTGGGATGCACCGACTCGAACAGCCGCGATGCCGCGTGGTAGCCGCCGAGGCACGAAAAATCGCTTTCCGCGATCGCGCCCGGCACGATGTCGATCCCGCGCTCGGCCATCGCGCGGATGAAGCCGTGCACGCGCATCGCGCTGACGGCCGTGTCGGTCGGCCCGGTGATGCAGCCGATCTTCGCGTGCCCGAGTTCGAGCAGGTGACGCGTCGCCAGGTAGGCACCGCGTTCGTGGTCGATCTGCACGAGGTCGGCCGCAAGCCCCTCGATGTTGCGGTCGACGACGACGAGCGGCGCATGCGCGTCCGCGAGTGTCTGCGCGAGCACCGCGTCCTCGCCGGCCGATGCGACGATCAGCCCGTCGATGCGCTTTTCCTGCAGCACGCGCAGGTAGTTGCGCTGCTTCACGGGATCGTCGTCCGAGTTGCAGAAGAACACGCAATAGCCGTTGGCCGCGCACTGGTCCTCGATGCCGCGCGCAAGCTCCGCGAAGTACGGATTCGTGCTGTTCGGCACGACGAGGCCGATGGTCGCCGTCGAGCGCGCCTTCAGCGAGCGCGCCACGGCCGATGGCACGTAATTCAGCTCGCGGATCGCACCCTCGACCTTCGCACGCACATCCGCGGACACCGGCCGCGAATTGTTCACCACGTGCGAGACGGTCGTAAACGACACGCCCGCCATGGCTGCCACATCCTTGATCGTCGCCATTTCCCGTTTCTCTCTGGTCTGCTTTCCGTGTAGTAGTTCTATCGCGCGCGCGCGCGCCGGCTGCGATACGTGTCGAGCACGACCGCGACCACGATCACCGCCCCGGTGATGATCCGTTTGGTCGGCTCGTTCGCGCCGATCTGCGCCAGCCCTGCGGCCAGCACGGAGATGATCAACACGCCGAAGAACGTGCTGATCACCGAGCCGCGCCCGCCCATCAGACTCGTGCCGCCGATCACGACGGCTGCGATCACCTGCAGCTCGACGCCCGCGCCCGCGTTCGGATCGGCGGCCTCGAGCCGCGAGATCTGGAACAGCGACGCGAGCCCGGCGAGCGCGCCCATCAATGCGAATACGAGGATTTTATACGGACGCGGGTTAACCCCGGCAAGCCGTACCGCCTCTTCGTTCGTGCCGATCCCGACGAGATAGCGTCCGAACACGGTGCGCGTGAGGACGAACTGTGCCGCGATCATCACCGCGACCGCGATCAGGAACGCCGGCGAGATGCCGAGCGCGATCGGATTCGACAGGAAATCGAACGCGTCGCCGATGTAGGCCGTGCGCGAATTCGTCAGCTGGTATGCGACGCCGCGCGCGGCCTCGAGCACGCCGAGCGACACGATGAACGACGGAATCCGCCAGCCGACCGTGATCGCGCCCGTCAGCGAGCCCGTCGCGGTCGCGACCGCGATCCCGATCAGCGCGGCCGGCAGCGGCCCCCACTGCCATTTCAGCGCGGCCACGCTGACCATCGACGCGGCCAGCGCGAGCACCGAGCCGACCGACAGGTCGATGCCGGCGATGATCAGCACGAAGGTCATCCCCACCGACATCACGACGAGATCGGGAATCTGGTTCGCGATCGTACTGAACGTATCGTAGGTCAGAAAATGCGAACTCAGCGCCGAGAACAGCGCGATCATCGCGGCGAGCGCGCCGGCGAGCCCGAGATAGTTCGACACGCCGAGCCGCGTGCCGGACAGCGTACGCGCGCGGCGCCCCGTCACGGTCTGCTGCGCGCCTGCGTCGCTCGGGGATACGGGAGGCTGGGTCATTGCTGTCGTCCTGTGGTCGAAGTGCCGGAAGCCGCGCGCGGCGCGCCTTCCGCATCCGGATGCCGCGCGCCGTCCGGCAGCGCTTCGCGGCCGAAGCCGGCGAACGCCGCAGCCAGCAGCGCATCCTGGGTCCAGTTGCCGCGTTCGAACACGGCGGTCATGCGGCCGGCCGACATCACGCCGATCCGGTCGCAGATCAGCATCAGCTCGCGCAGGTCGCTCGATACGACCACCAGCGCACGGCCCTCGCGCGCGAGCGCGCCCATCAGCGTGTAGATCTCGAACTTGGCGCCGACGTCGATCCCGCGGGTCGGTTCGTCGAACAGCAGCACGCCCATGTCGCGCGCGAGCCAGCGGCCGATCACGACCTTCTGCTGGTTGCCGCCCGACAGTTCGCCGACCGCCTGCGCGGCGCCGTGCGTGCGGATCCGCAACGCGTCGATCTGCTGCTCGGCGAGCGCCGTCTCGCGCGTCGTATCAACGATGCCGCCGCGCGCGAGCCGGTCGAGCTGGCCGAGCGACACGTTCGACGTGACCGACTGCGACAGCAGCAGCCCTTCGCCCTTGCGGTCCTCGGTGATCAGCGCGATGCCGTGTCTCACCGCGTCGACGGGCGAGCCGATGTGCGCCGGTTTCAGCGGATCGCCGACTGCGATCATCCCGGCGTCCGGCGTATCCGCGCCGTAGATCAGCCGCAGCAGCTCGGTGCGCCCCGCCCCGATCAGCCCCGAAATGCCGAAGATCTCGCCCGAGCGCACTTCGAGCGACACGTCCTGCACGGCCGTGCCGCGCGTCATGCCCGACACGACGAGTCTCGGCGCGCCGATATGGCGCGCGCCGAGATCGATGTGCTCGCCGAGTTCGCGCCCGACCATCAGTGTGACGAGCCCGTCGGACGTCGTCGCGGCCATGTCGCCGACATGCACGAGCCGGCCGTCGCGCAGCACCGCGACGCGCTCGGCGACGCGCGCGAGCTCCTCGAGCCGGTGCGAGATGTAGACGATCGCCACGCCGCGCGCCTTCAGCCGGTCGATCTGCTCGAACAGCAGTTCGACCTCGCGCGCGGTCAGCATCGCGGTCGGCTCGTCGAGGATCAGCACGCGGCAGTCGCCGATCAGGTTGCGCGCGATCTCGACCATCTGCTGGTGGCCGATGCCGAGCGCGCCGACCGGCGTATCGGGGTCGACCGCGTCGAGCCCGACCTGCGCCATCGCGGCACGCGCATCGTCGCGCAGCCGCGCGCGATCGATGATGCCAAAGCGCCGCGGCAGACGGTTCAGAAACAGGTTTTCGGCAACCGTCAGCGTCGGCAGCAGGTTCAGCTCCTGCATCACCATGCGCACGCCGAGCGCCTCGGCCTGCGTGCGGCTCGCCGGCGCATAGGCCTGGCCGCCGAGCTGCATCGTGCCGGTCGTCGGGTCGACGAGCCCGCCGATGATCTTCGACAGCGTGCTCTTTCCTGCGCCGTTCTCGCCCGTCAGCGCGAGCGCCTCACCCGGCGCGAGCATCAGCGTGACGTCGGCGAGCACGGGTTCGGCGTAGGTCTTGCCCACGCCGGAGACGGACAGCACGGGAACAGCTGAACGGGAGGGTTGGAAGGTCGGTTCCATCGCGATCCTGGTTGCGGCCGCGCGCACGCGGCGCGCGGGAATGACGCTCACTAGTGCATGTGCATGCAGTGGCCGTGATCGCGCTCACACCGGATAACGGCCGCCGCGCCGGATTCTTGAGGGCGGCGGCCGCACCGGCGCGGCGTCACTTCGTCACGAGATCCACCGGCGTCTCGACCACGCCGGTCATGTCGGCCTGCTTGCGATGCTCGGCGATCGCCTTGAGCGCCGTGTCGATGCCGAATACGGCCTGCTTCGCCGCGTACTGGTCGGCGGTCGCGATCACGCGGCCGTCCTTCAGCATCGGCTTGATCGCGTTGATGTTGTCGTAACCGACCACGAGCACCTTGCCCTGCTTGCCCGCCGCCCGCACGGCCGACACGGCACCGATCGCCATGTTGTCGTTGCCGCACAGCAGCGCCCGCAGGTTCGGGTATTCGTTCAGCATCGCGGAGGCGACCGCATTGCCCTTGTCGATCTCCCATTCGCCCGACTGCACCGACACGACCTTCATCCCGCCCGCCTTCATCGCATCCTGGAAGCCGGCCGTGCGCTGCTGCGCATTGGTGGTCGTCGACACGCCTTCGATGATGCCGACCTGGTCGCCCGCCTTCAGCCGCTTGGCGAGGTAGTCGCCGATCTTGCGCGCGCCCTTGCGGTTGTCGGGGCCGACGAACGGCACGTTCAGGTTCTTCGACTTCAGCACGTCGGGATCGAGCCGGTTGTCGATGTTCACGACGATGATGCCCGCGTCGACCGCCTTCTTCACGACCGGCACGAGTGCCTTGGAGTCGGCCGGCGCGAGCACGATCGCATCGACCTTCGACACGATCATCTGCTCGACGATGCGGATCTGGTTCGCGGTGTCGGTCTCGTCCTTGATCCCGTTCGTGATCAGGTCGAACTGGCCGGCGTTGTGCTTCTGGTATTCCTTCGCGCCGTTTTCCATCGTCAGGAAGAACTCGTTGGCGAGCGACTTCATCACGAGCGCCACCTTCGGCTTGCCTGCCGATTGGGCATGGACGGCCGGTGCGGCAGCGACCGCGACGGCGGCAAGCGCGGCGGTCAGGAAGCGACGGCGAAAGCGGACATTCATACATATCTCCTGGCGACTGGCCCGACGGGCCGGACTGTTGTTTTAATGCGAGCAAACGTTTGCGCCACACTACCCGGGCATTGGCCATCGATGCTGCTTGTCGGTACCACGGAATGGAAGCGAGGCAGACGGCCGACTGCCTGGCGCGTGCTGTCGTCGACGCGCCACCGCCGGCGGGGACGCCGGCGGAGTGAGGGCTATGCTGTACCGTTTCGGGTCGACGCGCAACCCGTCTGATCAATATTTAAGGGTTTATTCGGAGCGCGCGATTGCGCGCTCCGATTGCGGCGCGTTACACCGGGTGCGGCGGCGCCGCTTCGTCGCGGCCGCCCAGCGGGGGCCTGCCGCGCCCCCGAAACATCACTTGCTCGATCAGACCGCTTCGCGCAGCAGCCCGGCGATTTCGGCTTCGTTCAGGTGTGGCGCGAACATCTCGATCAGCCGGTATGCATACGCGCGCAGGAACGCGCCCTTGCGCAACCCGACGCGCGTCGTGCTCGCCTCGAACAGGTGCTGCGTGTCGAGCGCGACGAGCCCGGCGTCGCGTTGCGGATCGAAGGCCATCGCCGCGACGACGCCGATCCCCATCCCGAGCTCGACGTAGGTCTTGATCACGTCCGCGTCGATCGCGGTCAGCACGACGTCGGGCACGGCGCCGGCCTGCGCGAACGCCTGGTCGATGTGCGAGCGGCCCGTGAAGTCCTGGTCATACGTGATGATCGGGTACTCGGCGATTTCGTCGAGCGTCAGGTTTTCGCGGCCGACGAGCGGATGCCCCTTCGGCACGACCACCGTGTGGTGCCACGAATAGCACGGGAACGTGACGATATCCGGATAGCGATCGAGCGCCTCGGTCGAGATGCCGAGGTCGGCTTCGCCGTTCAGGATCATTTGCGCGATCTGCTGCGGGCTGCCCTGGCGCAGCGCGAGATGCACCTTCGGGAACACGTCGGTGAACTGGCGGATCACCTTCGGCAGCGCATAGCGCGCCTGCGTGTGGGTCGTCGCGACGACGAGGTGGCCGCTGTCCTGGTCCGCGAACTGGCGCGCGACGCGGCGCAGGTTCTCCGCATCGAGCAGCATCCGCTCGATCAGCTGGTGCACGGCCTTGCCCGGCTCCGTGAGCCCCGTGAGCCGCTTGCCGCGCCGGATGAAGATGTCGACACCCAGTTCATCCTCGAGATCCTTGATCTGCTTCGACACGCCCGACTGCGACGTGTACAGCACGTTAGCGACTTCCGTCAGGTTCATGTTCTGGCGCACGGCTTCGCGCACGAAACGCAATTGCTGAAAATTCATGGGTATGCCTCTTGGGCTGTCGTTGTTCGAATGTGATCCGGAGCGGTATCCGCCCTCTTCTCATTACCGGGTATGGGCGTCAGTGTGCGGGAAATACGCGAACCGCGCGCGGCACGGCCGTCGCGCCGTCGCCGACCTGCAGCGCGAGCGCACGCCACGCATCGCGATCGAGTTCCGCTTCGAGCGCGCCGCCCGTGCGCGCCTCGAGTTCGACCCGCACCGAGCCGCCGAGCGGGATCACGCGGCGCACGTCCACCGCGATGCCGTCCCGATGCCCTTCGCCTGCCGGCCAAAGCTGCAGGTCGTGCGGCCGCACGTACGCGTTCGCGGGGCCCGCGAAGTCGGCGTCGACCTCGATCGGCGCAGCGGCGCCCTCGGCGACGAAGCCGCGCCCGGCGACCGTGCCCGGCAACCGGTTCGCCGCGCCGAGAAACTCGTAGACGAACGCGCTTTGCGGATGGTCGTACACATCCTGCGGGCTGCCGACCTGCTCGACGTGACCGCGGTTCAGCACGACGATCCGGTCGGCCACTTCCAGCGCTTCCTCCTGGTCGTGCGTGACGAAGATCGTCGAGATGTGCAGGTCGTCGTGCAGGCGGCGCAGCCAGCCGCGCAGTTCCTTGCGCACCTTCGCGTCGAGCGCGCCGAACGGCTCGTCGAGCAGCAACACCTTCGGCTCGACCGCGAGCGCGCGGGCCAGCGCGATCCGCTGGCGCTGGCCGCCCGACAGCTCGGACGGATAGCGCTGCGCGAGCCAGTCGAGCTGCACGAGCTTCAGCAGTTCGTGCACCTTGTCGCGGATCAGGGCTTCCGACGGCCGCTCGCGGCGCGGCTTCACGCGCAGCCCGAACGCGACGTTCTCGAACACGGTCATGTGGCGGAACAGCGCGTAATGCTGGAACACGAAGCCGACCTGGCGATCGCGCGCGCCGACCGACGCGACGTCGAGCCCCTGCAGCACGACCTGGCCGGCGTCCGCGTGCTCGAGGCCCGCGATCACGCGCAGCAGCGTGGTCTTGCCGCAGCCGGACGGCCCGAGCAGCGCGACGAGCTCGCCCTGCGGAAAGTCGAGCGATACGTTGTCGAGCGCGGTGAAATCGCCGAAGCGCTTCTGAAGGTGACGGACGGTGATACCCATTCTGGTTGCCTCTTTACGATTTCGACGAAATGGCGGCGACGGGGCCGGCATGAGCGGGAACGTCGTCGCGTGCGCCGGCCAGTTCGGCGGCGAGGTGACGTTCGGCGAGCAGCTTCAGCGCGAGCGTGACGAGCGCGAGCAACGCCAGCACCGACGCCACCGCGAACGCCGCCGCGAAGTTGTATTCGTTGTACAGGATCTCGACGTGTAGCGGCATCGTGTCGGTCACGCCGCGAATGTGGCCGGACACGACCGACACCGCACCGAATTCGCCCATCGCCCGCGCATTGCACAGGATCACGCCGTACAGCAGGCCCCACTTCACGTTCGGCAGCGTCACGCGCCGGAAGATCTGCCAGCCCGACGCGCCGAGCACGCGCGCGGCCTCTTCCTCGTCGGTGCCCTGCGCCTGCATCAGCGGGATCAGCTCGCGCGCGACGAACGGAAACGTGACGAAGATCGTCGCGAGCACGATGCCCGGCACCGCGAAGATGATCTGCACGTCGTGATCCTGCAGCCACGGCCCGAGCCAGCCCTGCGCGCCGAACAGCAGCACGTAGACGAGACCCGAGATCACCGGCGACACGGAGAACGGCAGGTCGATCAGCGTGGTCAGCAACGCCTTGCCGCGGAATTCGAACTTCGCGATCGCCCACGATGCGCATACGCCGAACACGAGGTTCAACGGCACTGCGATCACGGCGACGGTCAGCGTCAGCTTGATCGCCGACCAGGCGTCGGGATCGGCGAGCGATTCGAGATAGAAGCCGACGCCCTTGCGCAGCGCCTCGAAGAACACCGCGGCGAGCGGCACGACGAGGAAGAACGCGAGGAACGCCAGCGCGACGCCGATCAGCAGCCAGCGCACGGCGCGCGGCTCGCTGACGGGGTCGAGCCGATTCGCGGCACGGCCTTGCGCGGCCGACGGCGGGGTTTTCAGCACGACGGTGGCCTCCTCGTTCATTGCTGGCCTCCTGCTCCGGCGGCGACGGTGACGGTCGCCGGCGCGGGGCCGCTCGCGCCCTTGCTCGTGCGGCGTTGCAGATACCACTGCAGCGAGTTGATCAGCAGCAGCATCAGGAACGACGCGACCAGCATCACGACCGCCAGCGCGGTCGCGCCCGCATAGTCGTACTGCTCGAGCTTCGTGATGATCAGCAGCGACGTGATCTCGGATTTCATTGGCACGTTGCCGGCGATGAAGATGACCGACCCGTACTCGCCGAGCGCGCGAGCGAACGCCAGCGCGAAGCCGGTGAGCAGCGCCGGCAGCACGGCCGGCAGCACGACGCGGCGGAACGTCAGCCAGCGCGATGCGCCGAGGCACGCTGCGGCCTCTTCCTGCTCGCGCTCGAAATCCTCGAGCACCGGCTGCACGGTGCGCACGACGAACGGCAGCCCGATGAAGGTCAGCGCCACCAGCACGCCGACCGGCGTGAACGCGATCTTGATGCCGAACGGCGCGAGATACTGGCCGACCCAGCCGTTGGTCGCATAGACGGCGGCAAGCGAGATGCCGGCGACCGACGTCGGCAGCGCGAACGGCAGGTCGACGATCGCATCGACGAGGCGCTTGAACGGGAACGTGTAGCGCACGAGCACCCACGCGACGAGAAAGCCGAACACGGCGTTGATCAGCGCGCCGCCGAGCGCGGCGGAGAACGTCAGCCGGTACGACGCGAGCACGCGCGGCGACGTGACGGCGGTGACGAACTGGTCCCACGACAGCGTCGCGGTCTTCATGAACGTGGCGGCGAGCGGAATCAGCACCACGAGGCTCAAATAAGCCACCGTGATGCCGAGCGTCACGCCGAAACCGGGCAGCGCGCTCGGCTTGCGAAAGGTGTACGTCGTCATCGGATGCTCTTGCTGGGTCGATGCTGCTCATGGGTCCGACGCAAACCGCCGGCGCGATGCAGTGCGCCGGCGGCCCGTCGGGGATGCGGCGCGCTCTCGTGGCGCGCCACTGTCGTTATGGCTTGCTGCGTCGCGTTACTGCGGCTTGTAGATCGAATCGAACACACCGCCGTCCGCGAAATGCGTCTTCTGCGCATTCGTCCAGCCGCCGAACGTGTCGTCGACCGTGTACAGCTTCAGCTTCGGGAACTGCTTCGTCAGCTCCGCCGGCACGTTCTTCGAACGCGGCCGGTAGTAGTTGCGCGCCGCGATCTCCTGGCCCTGCGGGCTGTACAGGAAGTTCAGGTATGCGTCGGCCAGCTTGCGCGTGCCCTTCTTGTCCACCACCTTGTCGACCACCGCGACGGGCGGCTCGGCCAGGATGCTCACCGACGGCACGACGATCTCGAACTTGTCGGTACCGAATTCCTTGACCGACAGGAATGCCTCGTTTTCCCATGCGATCAGCACGTCGCCGATTCCGCGCTGAACGAAGCTCGTCGTCGCGCCTCGCGCGCCGGAATCGAGCACGCCCGCGTTCTTGTACAGCTTCGTGACGAATTCCTTCGCCGTCTGCTCGTTGCCGCCCGGCTTGTGCACCGCATACGCCCACGCGGCCAGGTAGTTCCAGCGCGCGCCGCCCGACGTCTTCGGGTTCGGCGTGACGATCGAGACGCCCGGCCTGGTCAGGTCGTCCCAGTCCTTGATCCCCTTCGGATTGCCCTTGCGCACGAGGAACACGATCGTCGACGTGTACGGCGATGCGTTGTCGGGCAGGCGCTTCTGCCAGCCCTTGTTGACAAGGCCCTTGTTGGCGAGCGCGTCGATGTCGTAGGCGAGCGCAAGCGTCACGACGTCGGCCTGCAGGCCGTCGAGCACCGAGCGCGCCTGCGCGCCCGAGCCGCCGTGCGACTGCTTGAAGTTGACGGTCTCGCCCGTCTTCGCCTTCCACTCCTTGCCGAACGCCTGATTGAAGTCCTGATACAGCTCACGCGTCGGGTCGTAGGACACGTTCAGGAACGTCACATCGGCCTGGGCGTGCGTCGCGACGCCCAGCGCCGCCGCCGCGCCCAGCGCGAGTGTTGCGATCAGGCGGCCCGCTCCGCCCACCAACCCCGTATTGCGCTTGCCCATCCTTGGTTCTCCAGTGTTGCCTGTATTGCGATGTCGGGCCAGTCTAACGAACGGGTTACATGATTAAAAATAATCGTTCTTCATTTTTTAATACTCAAAAGTGCTAACGCAGACGGGACGGACGGTTGCGGCAGACAAACCGGCGTCCGGACGTCGTGAAATCGCGCCGGAACCGGCGTGATCGCGTCGAACCTCAAGTAACACTTGAAATTCGCGAAGTACTGTATAAAAATACAGCTCACTGTCTATCCATACAGTTCAGCCATGACCAAACTCACCGCCCGTCAGCAGCAAGTGTTCGACTTGATCCGCCGCGCGATCGAGCGCTCCGGTTTCCCGCCCACGCGCGCCGAAATTGCGGCAGAGCTGGGTTTCAGCTCGCCGAACGCGGCCGAGGAACACCTCCGTGCGCTGGCGCGCAAGGGCGTGATCGAGCTGGCCGCCGGCGCGTCGCGCGGCATCCGCCTGCTCGGCATCGACGACGCCCCGCACCAGTTCACGCTGCCGCACGCCGGCCTGATGCAACTGTCGCTGCCGCTCGTCGGCCGCGTCGCGGCCGGTAGCCCGATCCTCGCGCAGGAGCACATCTCGCATCATTACGCGTGCGATCCCGCGCTGTTCACCAGCAAGCCCGATTACCTGCTGAAGGTGCGCGGCCTGTCGATGCGCGACGCCGGCATTCTCGACGGCGACCTCCTCGCCGTGCAGAAGCGCACGGAAGCGAAGGACGGCCAGATCATCGTCGCGCGTCTCGGCGACGACGTCACGGTCAAGCGCCTGATGCGCCGGCCCGGCGGCCTCGAGCTGATCGCGGAGAACCCGGATTACGAAAATATCTTCGTCAAGGCCGGCAGCGCGGAGTTCGCGCTGGAAGGCATCGCCGTCGGGCTGATCCGCTCGGGCGAACTCTGACAATCGGTCTCGCTGAGGAGAACATCATGGAACGCCTTTCCCGTCTGCTGCCTTTCCGTCAATTCGGCCGCCTGCGTCACCTGCGCGGCCGCACGCCCTGCGCGCCGCTGTCCGCCGCGGCGCCCGTGGTGAGCCAAGAAGTCGCAGTTGAACGGCAGGCGTCGCTGCTGCCGTCAGCACTTCCCGCATTCGCGCGGGTCTCGCTGAATGGCGGCCTGAATCACGCGGAACCGGCGCGCCGTGCGCCCGTGCGCGTCTATCACGGCCGGTCGCGCCTGATCATGGTCGGGACGATCGATGCCGTGTGCCGGATGATCGATCGCTGCATCGCCGAGGAACGATCGGCCACGCACGGCGGTCTCTGATTGCGGAACGTGTCCGCACCGGAGGCATCGTGACTGGATCTTCGGGCCGCGCGTGGCGGCTCAAGCCATTGCTGATCGTTGTGCTGGCCATCGCCGTCCTGGTGGCGATCGGTTATGCGTACGCATCGCCGTACGTCGCGCTCGGTCGCCTGAAATCGGCGATCGATGCGCGCGATGCGCAAGCGGTCAGCGAGTATGTCGATTTTCCGTCGCTGCGCATCAGCCTGAAGCAGCAGGTCACGGAAGAGTTGATGCGCCGAATCGACGCAGTGAAGAAAGACAATCCGTTCGCGGTGATTGGCGCGCTGATCGGATCTGCGTTGATCGGCCCCTTGGTCGATGCCTATGCGACACCGGAAGGTGTAGCGGCGCTGATGAGCGGCATTCCCCCGCGCGGCAATCCGGGCGAACGACCGCCCGAATGGTCGGGCCCGCCGTCAGGCGCTACGCCTGACAATGCACCGGCCGCGCCGCCGGTCAATCCGGCGAGCGCCCCCGTACCGGCCAGCAATGCCACCGCCTCCGCCGCATCTGCGCCAGCCACCGCCCCCGCACCGGCCAGCCCCGGCGAGGCGGCCCATCCGCGGCAAACGAGCGCCGGCTACCGGAATATCGATGAATTTGTCGTGACCTACCAGCGCAGCGCGGACGGCACGCGCTATGCGGCGATCTTCCACCGCTTCGGCTTGTTTTCGTGGAAGCTGTCCGCGATCGACCTGCACGCCTGAGCGGCCGCAATCGGCGTGGATGCCGCTAGCGGCACTGCGCGTGACCGGCGCGAATCGCGATACGACCCGGCCGGCCACACAATCGTTGCGTCACTTGCCGCTCGCGGTGGCCGCTTCGCGTTCGCGTGCGATCTCGGCCTTTTGCTCTTCCGCCGACGAACATGCGACCAAAATGCTGCAGTTCACGCGATCGAGCAGTTGTGTGTTGCCCGAACCCATCCACCATCTCGACAACCCGCTGCGGCACCGATGGCCGACGACGACGAGGTCGGCCTTCAGTTCCGTCGCGAGGTTCGCGATTTCGTCGATCGGATAGCCGAATGCGAAATGGCCTTCGGCCTGAACGCCGCGCTCGCGCAGCCAGTTCACGCCTTCCTGCAGTATCTCGCGCGCCGTTTCCTCGAAGCGGCCGCACGCGACGTCGGTCAGCAGCCCTGCGCTTTGCGCGATGCTCGAGCGCATGTCGACGACCGACAGCAAATGCGTTTCCGCCTTCAAGTCCAGCGCAAGATTGGCACCGCACCGCAATGCCTTGCGTCCTTCGAGCGTGCCGTCGTAGCACAGCAGAATCTTGTTGTAGCTAGCCATGAGACCTCCCTATCGCGACTTCGTACCCTATGCACTCATCATGGTGCGCCGCAATTCCGGACGCAAGGGATGGAAAACGCTGATTCGCCACGCGGGGCGCGTCGGCGATGATGCGGTGCACGATCCGTGCGCGCATGCACCGTGTCGCGCGAGCCTGCCCTGAAGAGACGCAGCCGATGCACTAGAATGGCCCGTCCGTGCCGTCGACGCGCGTTCGCCTCGGTCATGCCCATGTGACACGCATTCACCCGATCCGTTCGCCGGCCGGCATGCCCGTCCGACCGGCCGCGAAACGCGTCCGCGTCCGCTTACAACGACAACCTGCCCATGTCCGTTGCACCGATCGATTTCCGGAACGTCGAAAAGCGCTATGGCGACAAGCTCGTCGTCAACGATCTGTCCTTCCACGTGCAGGCCGGCGAATGCTATGGCCTGCTCGGGCCGAACGGCGCCGGCAAGACCACGACGCTGAAGATGCTGCTCGGCCTCGCGTATCCCGACGCCGGCACCATTTCACTTTGCGGCGAGCCGGTTCCGTCACGCGCACGGCATGCGCGCCAGCGCGTCGGTGTCGTCCCGCAGTTCGACAACCTCGACCCCGACTTCACGGTCCGCGAGAACCTGCTCGTGTTCAGCCGCTATTTCGGCATGTCGGCACACGCCGCACGCGCGCTCGTGCAACCACTGCTCGAATTCGCGAAGCTGGAAAACAAGGCGGATGCGAAGGTCGGCGAATTGTCGGGCGGCATGAAGCGCCGTCTGACGCTCGCACGCGCGCTCGTCAACGATCCCGACGTGCTGGTGCTCGACGAGCCGACGACGGGCCTCGATCCGCAGGCGCGGCACCTGATGTGGGAGCGGTTGCGGTCGCTGCTCGCCCGCGGCAAGACGATCCTGATCACCACGCATTTCATGGAAGAAGCGGAGCGCCTGTGCGACCGGCTGTGCGTGATCGAGGAAGGCCGCAAGATCGCCGAAGGCGCGCCGCACGCGCTGATCGAATCGGAGATCGGCTGCGACGTGATCGAGATCTACGGGCTCGACCCGGTCGCGCTGCGCGACGAACTGGCGCCGTTCGCGAAGCACACCGAGATCAGCGGTGAGACGCTGTTCTGCTACGTGACCGATCCCGAGCCGCTCAGTGCGCGACTCAAGGGTCGCACGGGATTGCGTTATCTGCACCGTCCGGCCAATCTGGAGGACGTGTTCCTGCGGCTCACGGGCCGCGAAATGCAGGACTGATCGATCATGGACGTACGCAACTATTCCGCCGCCGCGCCGTCCGCACCGCCACGCGAATCACGCTTCGCGATCGCGCTGCCCGCAAATGCCACCAACTGGATTGCCGTGTGGCGACGCAACTACCTCGTGTGGCGCAAGCTCGCGCTCGCCTCGCTGTTCGGCAATCTCGCCGATCCGATGATCTACCTGTTCGGGCTGGGATTCGGGCTCGGCCTGATGCTCGGCCACGTCGACGGCGTGTCGTATATCGCGTTCCTCGCGGCCGGCACGGTCAGTTCGAGCGTGATGATGTCCGCGAGCTTCGAATCGATGTATTCGGGCTTCTCGCGAATGCACGTGCAGCGCACCTGGGAAGCGATCATGCATACGCCGCTCGCGCTGGGCGACATCGTGCTCGGGGAGATTGTCTGGGGCGCGAGCAAGGCGCTGCTGTCGGGCGTCGCGATCATGCTCGTCGCGGGCCTGCTCGGCTATGCGCGGTTTCCGTCGATGCTCGCGGCACTGCCCGTGATCGCACTCGCCGGCCTCGCGTTCGCGAGCACGGCGATGATCGTCACTGCGCTCGCGCCGTCCTACGACTTCTTCATGTTCTATCAGACGCTCGTGCTGACGCCGATGCTGCTGCTGTCGGGGGTGTTCTTCCCGATCACGCAGTTGCCGCCGGTCGCGCAGCACGCGGCACACATGCTGCCGCTCGCGAACGCGGTCGAACTCATCCGCCCCGCGATGCTCGGCCGGCCGGCGACGGACGTCGGCCTGCATCTCGCGGTGCTCGCCGGCTATGCGGTCGGCGGATTCGTGGTCTCCGCGTGGCTGTTCCGGCGGCGGATGATGCGCTGACGGCCGGCGCGCACGGCGCCCGCTCGATGCTGCGATGAAATGGCGACGACGTTACTCGTCGTCGTCGCTCCACGGGATCTCGACGTCGGTCAGGAATGCGACGGTCGCCAGCGGGCCGCCTTCGTGGCGGCCGAGCTTGCCGTCAGCGCGGTGCCATTCGACGCGGAACTGCGTTCCCGGATCGTCGGCGACGAGATAGACCGCGCGCAGCTCTTCCGCGTCGGCCTCGTCGACCGGACCGTCGAACGACACCAGCATCTTCTGCGGCCACAGGCCGTTCACCGGATCGTAAATGCGGTCGCCTTGCGGAATGTCGATACTGGCCTCGACGCCGATCGTGGCGGAGGCTTCGATGATCATCGTGCCGAGCGCGTTCAGCACGGCAGTCGCCCGCGCGGAATTGGCCTGGCGGATCGCGAGATCGCCGCGCGTCAGCGCCTTTTCGAGTCGAGGATGAATCTTCGGTTGGGTCATGCGTTTTCCTGTTTGCTTCTTGTAAAGGGCACCGCACGCGTGAAGCGGCGGCGCCGGATGAATACGGCCGTCGCGCGGCGGAATCGGTCGGCGCGCGGCACGGCAGCCATCGCGCAGGCCCGCTCGCCTTCCCGCCCGCGTATCCGTCAGAACCCGAACGCGATCGCGAGCAGCCCGCTCACGATCCCGAACACGACGACGAGGCCCGTGACGATCGCCAGCATGTAGGGCTTGAACGAACGCGCGAGCATCGCGAGCGACGGCACGCTGATCGGCGGCAGCGTCATCAGCAGCGCGGCAGCCGGGCCGACGCCCATGCCGAGCGACAGCATCGCCTGGATGATCGGCACCTCGCCGGCCGTCGGGATCACGAACAAGGTGCCCGCGACCGCGAACGCGATGATCCAGCCGAGATGATTGCCGATGTCCGGGCCGATATGCGGGAACAGCCACGCGCGCGCCGCGCCGAGCAGCAGCACGAGCACGATGTATTCGGGCACGAGCCGCACGGCCATGCGTGCGAGCAGCTTCATCCAGCGGACGAACGGATTGCCCGCGGCGGCCTGCTCGGCTGCCAGCGCGGCGAGTTGCGCATCGTCGACGCTGCGGTCCTCGGGGCGCGCGACACGGTTCAGCAGATAGCCGATCCCGAATACCATCGCGACGCCGAGCACGAGCCGCAGCGCGCTCCAGTGCCAGCCGAGCACGAAGCCCATGAACACCAGCGCGGCCGGATTCAGGACCGTGTTGCCGAGCCAGAACGCGACCGCGCCGCCCGGCGACGCGTGCCGCGCGCGCAGGCCCGCGACGACCGGCGCCGCGCAGCACGTGCACATCATGCCGGGCAGCGAAAGCAGGCCGCCCGCGGCGACGCTGCCGAAGCCCGTGCGGCCGAGCGCACGCGCAACCCAGTGCGCCGGCAGCAGCGCCTGCACGGCCGAACCGAGCAGCAGGCCGAGCACCATGGCCTGCCAGATCGTCTTGCCGTACGCCCACGCGTAGTCGAGCGCCGCCTTCAGCGACGGCTCGGGAGCGCTCGCCGACGTGCCCATCAGGATCGACTGGCCGATCGAATGATGCTCGGCGGCGACGAACGCCTTGTTGTAATACGGGAACCATTTCACGTAGAACAGTCCCGCGACCGCGATCAGCAGGAAGGTCATCCAGCCGAGCGCTGGACTGGGTTGAGGGCGTGTGGTCGTCATCGTGTGGTGGTCGTAGGGTTGTTGTCGGTGTCGGCTCGCGCCGCCATGCCGGCAGCGGGCGATGCCGGCAGCCCGGCCAGCGCGAGCGCGTCGAGCAGCGCGCGCGCCTGCTGGCGCCCGTCGGCCGCATTCGGTCGGAACGTGAACGTCAGCACGCGGTTCGGTTTGTCGTACGACGAACGATAGGTGCGTGCATATGCAGGATCGTAATGCTTGTCGATCAGCGTGCGGAACAGCTCGGTGCGCTCGTTCGCGTCGATCAGTGCGTTCCAGCGCGCGACCTCTTCACGGCTATGCAGGCCGATCAGTCGATCGAGCTGCGACTTGAACGTGGCCGGTTCATCGAACAGATGGGCGTAGTCTTCGAGCAGGAAAGCGATACGTTCGTCATGCGCCGCCTCGACCTGCACCCACGGCCCCGCGCGAAACGCGTCCAGCAACGCGAGCGGCAGCTGCACGAGCCCGATCTTGCGGCTTTCCGATTCGACGAACACGGGCCAAGCGGGGTCGAAACGCTCGAGCGTACCGACGAGCCCCGAATCGAAGGACTTCTGCGTCGGCTGCGGCACACCCGGCAGCGCACCGAGCAGCGAGCCACGGTGACACGCGAGCGCCTCGAGATCGAGCGTCTGTGCCCCTTCGTCGCGCAGCGCGTTCAGGAGCCGCGTCTTTCCGCAGCCCGTGTGACCGACGAGCACGATGTAGCGAAACCGCGTCGGCAACGTATCGAGCGTCGCGCACACCGAGCGGCGGTACGCCTTGTACCCG
Organism: Burkholderia sp. PR2; assembly: GCF_052372875.1. Lineage (NCBI taxonomy): Bacteria > Pseudomonadati > Pseudomonadota > Betaproteobacteria > Burkholderiales > Burkholderiaceae > Burkholderia > Burkholderia sp. PR2. Next base: position 1,602,387 of record NZ_JBQRWH010000004.1, on the reverse strand, counting down.
CCCTCGAGTTGGCGCGCCTGCCAGCCGATCAGGTTGAACCAGGTCGTCATCGAACCCGAACGCTTGCCGCCGCGCCAGCAGTAGATCAACGGTCGCCAGTTGCGCGGACGGTCGGCGAACGTGGTGTCGAGATGGCGCGCGATGTTGCGCGCGACCATCGCCGCGCCGACGCGCGTCGCTTCGTACGGCGACACCTGACGGTACATCGTGCCGACGATCACGCGCTCCTCGTTGCTGAGCACGGGCGCGTTCATCGCGCCGGGAATATGGTCCTCGGCGAACTCGAGCGGCGTGCGCACGTCGATGATCTCGTCGAACTCGCCAGCGCGATCGAGGGTGACAATCAGGTTCTTCAATTTGGCGTCGAACAGGGGCGATGCGGCTCGGCGAGCCGCACGGGAATGGAAGGCGGATTCGCGATTATCTCATGCCCGGGCGTCTCGGGCCGCGCACGGCAACCGGCGGGGGCGATGCGCTGCTCATCACGTCGATCAGATGGTCGCGAAACGCGCGCACCGACGCGGGAAGATCGCGCCCCGCCATCGTCTGCACCTGGATGCTGCGCTCACGCAACTGGGGATTCGTGACGGGCACGGCGACGAAGCCGTCCGCGTCGAAACGGTCCCGCACCGACAGCAGCCCCGTGAACATCACCGCGCCGGTACGCTGCGCGTAGCGATACATCACCGCGGTGTTGTTGCTGGTGAGTTCCGGCTCGAGCATGAGCCCGTCGAGCACGCACGCGATGTCGATCAGCTGGCGCACCGTCGTGCCGGCCTCGGGCAGCACATGCGGGTGCCGCGCGACGTCGGCGAGCGACACCGAATCGCGCGCCGCGAGCGGATGGTCGCGCCGCACGAGCGCGAAGACCGGCGCACGCTCCGTGTGTTCGACGCGCACGCCCTGCTCCGGCGCGAGGCTGAACGTCAGCCCGATGTCTGCATCGCCGTCGCGCACGCGCCGTGTCGCCTCCGCCGGCGACACGACCCACACCGAGAAATCGACGCCCGGGTGGCGCGCCTTGAAGCTTGCCAGCACGCCTGGCAGGAAGTCGATCGCGAACCCCTCCGAGCACGCGACCTTCAACAGGCTGCCGTGCAGCGCCTCCAGCCCGCCGATTTCCTTCATCACATGCTCGGCCTCCAGCAGGCTACGCTGCGCGAAGCCCAGCAGCCGTTCGCCGGCCTCCGACAACGCCATCCCGCGCGGCCGGCGCTCGAACAGCGGCGCGCCGAGCTCGCTCTCGAGCTTCGCGATCTGCCGGCTGATCGCCGAGACGGCCACGTGCAGCCTCGTGGATGCGTCGCTGATCGACCCGGTGCGCGCGACTTCGACGAAATACCGCAACGCAAGCCCATGCAGGAAAACCGCCATCGTTCCGTCCCCGGGCCCGTCGTCCAGGCCGCTCCGCTTTGCCTTTTCGGCAAAGAAATGTTCGAAATTCGATCATTGTGACAAAAAAAACGGCTTTCTAGAATCGATCGCACTCCCGGCCCTGCGCGCCGCGCCCGCCGGAAAACCGATACAGGAGACACGTCTTGAGCCGTACCGCAGCCATCCAGCACGCGCTGAGCCAGTTCGAATCGGGCGCGGTCTTCGCGACCCTGAGCCGCCGCGTCGGCCTGCGCACCGAAAGCCAGGACAGCGGCTCGAGCGCCGCGCTGCGCGCCTACCTGACCGACGAGATCGCGCCGGAGGCCACGCGTCTGGGTTTCACGTCGCGCATCGTCGAGAACCCCGTCGACGGCGGCGGCCCGTTCCTGCTGGCGTCGCGCCACGAGGACGACGCGCTGCCGACCGTGCTCATCTATGGTCACGGCGACGTCGTGCGCGGCTACGACGCGCAATGGCGCGCGCCGCTGTCGCCGTGGACGTTGACCGTCGACGGCGATCGCTGGTACGGCCGCGGCAGTGCCGACAACAAGGGTCAGCACACGATCAACCTGGCCGCGCTGGCGAGCGTGCTCGACGCGCGGGGCGGCCGGCTCGGCTTCAACGCGAAGCTGCTGATCGAGATGGGCGAGGAAACGGGGTCTCCGGGCCTCGACGCGCTGTGCCGCCAGGAGCGCGACGCGCTCGCGGCCGACGTGCTGATCGCGTCCGACGGACCGCGCGTCACCGCCGAACGTCCGACCGTGTTCCTCGGCTCGCGCGGCTCCGTCAACTTCAAGCTCAGCCTGCGCGCACGCGACGGCGGCCATCACTCGGGCAACTGGGGCGGCCTGCTGCGCAACCCGGCGACCGTGCTCGCGAATGCGCTCGCGAGCCTCGTCGACGCGCGCGGCGCGATCCGTGTCGCCGGGCTGCGCCCGCCGCCGATCCCGGCCGCCGTGCGCGCCGCGCTCGCCGACCTGTCCGTCGGCGGCGGCCCCGGCGATCCGGCGCTCGACGCGGACTGGGGCGAGCCGGGCCTCTCCGCCGCCGAGCGCGTGTTCGGCTGGAACACGTTCGAAATTCTCGCGTTCAAGGCCGGCAATCCCGACCATCCGGTCAATGCGATTCCGCCCGTCGCATACGCGCACTGCCAGTTGCGTTTCGTGGTCGGCACTGACTGGCAAGCGCTGCATGCGCACCTGCGCGCGCATCTCGATGCGCACGGCTTCAGCGACATCGAGATCGACGTCGAACGTGGCGCGCCGGCGACGCGCCTGTCGCCGGACGATCCGTGGGTCCGTTGGGCTGTCGCGTCGCTCGCGCGCACGACCGGCAAGAAGCCCGCGATCCTGCCGAACCTCGGCGGCACGCTGCCAAACGAAGTATTCGCCGATACGCTGGGGCTGCCGACGCTGTGGGTGCCGCACTCGTATCCGGCGTGCTCGCAGCACGCGCCCGACGAGCACTTGCTCGCGAGCGTCGTGCGCGAGGGACTGCAGATGATGGCCGGCCTCTTCTGGGATCTCGGCGAGGCCGCGCCGCCTGTTCGCCACGCGGCACCCGCCGCAGCCGGCGCCGCCCTGTAACGCGCTTTGCCCCTTTCTCGGGACCTGCTCACACGATGAATACGACCACCCTGACCTCGCAGGACGCCGCGCGACCCAGCGCCGCGAAGATCCGGCGCATCATCTTCGCCGCGTCGATCGGCAATGCGCTCGAATGGTTCGACCTGATCGTCTACGGCTTTTTCGCGGTGACGATCGCCAAGCTGTTCTTCCCCGCGACGAGCGAGGCGACGTCGCTGCTGCTCACGCTCGGCACGTTCGGGCTGTCCTACCTGATCCGGCCGATCGGCGGCTTCGTGCTCGGCGCCTACGCGGACCGCGCGGGCCGCAAGGCGTCGCTGCTGCTGTCGATCGGGATGATGATGGCCGGCACGCTGCTGATCGCGCTGATGCCGACCTATGCATCGATCGGCATCCTCGCACCGCTCGGGATCATGCTGTCGCGGCTGATGCAGGGCTTTTCCGCCGGCGGCGAATTCGCGAGCTCGACCGCGTTCCTCGTCGAACACGCGCCGCAGCGGCGCGGCTTCATGTCGAGCTGGCAGTTCGCGAGCCAGGGCCTCGCGACACTACTGGCATCGGGCTTCGGTGCGCTGCTGACATCGACGCTGAGCGTCGCGCAACTCGAAAGCTGGGGGTGGCGCGTGCCGTTCCTGTTCGGTCTCGCGATCGGCCCGGTGGGACTCTACATCCGCCGCTACGTCGACGAGGGGATCGAGTTCAAAACGCAGGCGCGCTCCGAAGCACCCGTGCGCGAGCTGTTCGCGGACCAGAAGATGCGCGTGCTGCTGTCGATCGGGGTGCTCGTGATCTCGACCGCGATCAACTACATGGTGCTGTACATGCCGACGTATGCGATCAAACAGCTCGGACTGCCCGCGTCGACGGGCTTCGCGGCGACGCTCGCGACCGGCTTCGTGCTGACGCTCGTCACGCCGCTGGTCGGCCATCTGTCCGATCGCACCGGGCGGATCCGCGTGATGGCCGCGGCAGCCATGCTGATGCTCGCCACCGTATGGCCGACGTTCGTGTGGCTCACGCATCACGCGTCGTTCGCAACGATGGTCGCGGCGCTGATCTGGATCGGGCTGCTGAAGGCGACGTACTGCGGCGCGCTGCCGGCGCTGATGGCCGAACTGTTTCCGTCGCAGACCCGCGCGACCGGCCTCGCCGTCAGCTACAACACGGGCGTCACGCTGTTCGGCGGCTTCGCGCCGTTCGTGATCACGTGGCTGATCAGCGCAACCGGCAACCGGCTGTCGCCGGCGCTGTACCTGATGGGTTGCGCGGTGCTGAGTCTCGTCGCACTGATGGTCGCGCGCACGCGGCTCGGGATGCGCTGAGCCCGCTCACGAAGGAAACCGCGGCGCGGCAATGCGCGTCGGACGCGGTCCGTCGCGGCACCGTGCCGCGCGGGCCGCTCGCCGTTCACGGCGCCGGGTTCGGCTGCAGTTCGTGCAGCGCGTCGATCTCGGCGAGGATCTCGTCGGACAACGTCACGTCGATGCTGCCGATGTTCTCCTTCAGTTGCGCGAGCGACGTCGCGCCGACCAGATTGCTGCGCACGAACGGCCGGCTGTTGACGAACGCGAGCGCGAGCTGCGCGGGCGACAGCCCGTGTCGTTTCGCGAGCGCGACGTAGCGCGACGTCGCCTCGACGGCCTGCGGCTTGCTGTAACGCTGGAAGCGCTCGAACAGCGTGATGCGCGCGCCGGCCGGACGCGCGCCGTTCTCGTACTTACCGGACAGCCAGCCGAACGCGAGCGGCGAATACGCGAGCAGGCCGACGCCATCGCGATGCGTGAACTCGGACAGACCGTTCTCGAACGTGCGGTTCAGCAGGCTGTACGGATTCTGGATGCTGGCGATGCGCGGCAAACCGAGCTTCTCGGCCGCGCGCAGGAACTGCGCGACGCCCCACGGCGTTTCGTTCGACACGCCGATCGCGCGGACCTTACCGGCCTTCACGAATTCCGCGAGCACGCCCAGCGTTTCCTCGATCGGCACAGTGTACGCATCGTCGACCCACGGATACGCGGGGCGGCCGAACGTCGTCGTGCTGCGATCGGGCCAATGGAGCTGATACAGGTCGACATAGTCGGTCTGCAGGCGCTTGAGACTGCCGTCGAGCGCCTCGGTCAGGTTCTTGCGGTCGAACTGGTTGCCTTCGCCGCGAATATGACGCGGATTGTGTGGCTGCCGCGCCGGGCCCGCGATCTTCGTCGCGAGCACGATCCGGTCGCGCTGCGCACGATGCTGCGCGAGCCAGGTGCCGATGTACTGCTCCGTGCGTCCCTGGGTATCGGGCTTCGGCGGCACCGGGTACATTTCCGCGGCATCGATCAGCGTGACGCCCTGCCCGAGCGCGAAATCGATCTGCTCGTGGGCGTCGCGTTCAGAATTCTGCTCGCCCCACGTCATCGTGCCGAGACCGATCAGGCTGACCTCGATGCCTGAATCGCCGAGTGTGCGGTATTCCATGCTGTTCCTGTCGCGTCAGTGGAAAGCAGGAACGCTATCACATTGAAGCGAGCGCTTCAGACGGCCGATGCGTTCGCTTACAGGCCGCCTTCGATGTGCGCCCGACCCTCGCTCATTCGCGGTACGGCGGCCTTCGCGTGTGCGTGCATGGTCCCGATGATGCCGGACGGCCGGGCTGGTATCAGGACGCCACCCGCCGCGTCATTGCGGCCGCTGAATGAAGCAAGTCGCCGATGCGTGCGCGACGATCTTGTCGTCCGGCGTCTTCAGTGTGCCTTCCGCGACGCCGAGCGAACGCGACAGGTGAATCACACGCCCCTCCGCGATCAGGTCGACGTCGCGCGGCACGGGGCGCAGCATTTTCACGTGGAGGTCGACCGTGCCGTAACCGACGCCCGCGTCGAGCATCGAATGCACCGCGCAGCCCGTGACCGAGTCGAGCACCGTCGCGGCGAACCCCCCGTGCACGCCGCCGAGTGGATTCAGGTGCCGGCCGTCCGCACGCGCGGACATCTTCACGTAACCGAGCTCGACGCCCAGCGGCCGCATCGGGATCGTTTCCGAGATCGACGCGAGCGGCAGATCGCCCGCCGCGGCCGCGCGCAGCAGTTCGAGACCGGACAGGGAAAGCGGATTCATCGGGTTGTCTCCTGATTGAAAGCGCGTCGCCGCGCGAGTAAGTTCTAAATTGGAACTTATTATTGACAACCGCACCGGGCTTGTCAACGCAACCACCGCCCGTTGCAACCGAAGGCAAGTTCTATAATCCAACCCGCTCTTTCGCTGAACCGCCGCACGAGAATCGATCATGAAATGGGATGACATCGGCACGCTGAACTGTTCGGTCGCGCGCACGCTCGCCGTGCTCGGCGATCGGTGGACCATGCTGATCCTGCGCAACGCGTTTCTCGGCTGCCGCCGCTTCGATGCGTTCCAGACGCAACTGGGCCTCACGCGCCACGTCCTGGCCGAGCGGCTCGCGCGCCTCGTCGACGAAGGCGTGCTCGTCAAGCGCGCGTATCAGGCGCGCCCACCGCGCTTCGAGTACCGGTTGACGGAAAAAGGCCTCGACCTCTACCCGGCCCTGCTCGCGCTGATGACATGGGGCGATCGCTGGAAGGACGACGGCCAGGGCCCGCCGGTGCAATTGCGCCATCGCACCTGTGGTCAGCTGATGCACGCGGTCGCGGTGTGCTCGGCGTGCGGCGAGCCGCTTGACGCGCACGACGTGCAGCCGGAGCCCGGGCCCGGATGGATCGCACGCGAGGCGGCCGGACCACTCGATGCCTGACGCATGGCGCGAAGCGGGTGTCGTGCCGCATGGCAGCGCCGCACGATCACGGAGCCAATGCAGTTACCGCTCGGCACGATGAACGTCATCACGTCGACCGCGCCGGACCGTCACACGATGTCGCGCATTCGCATCCGCGCGTGACCGCGCCGCCGTGTCTGCGTTACACTCACGGCCCGCTGTCTCAAAATCATTCGCTGTCCAAGATGTTGTCGCGCCAACGCCTCGCCGCTGCCTGCCTCGCCGCCTCCCTGCTCGCCACGCCCTTCGCCGCCTTCGGCAAGACGCAAAATGAATCGCTGCTGCAGCAGGCGATCGACTTCATCGGGCGACTTCTGCCGGCCCCGACACATGAGGCGCCCGCCACGCAGGTTGTCGAATCTGCGTTCTCGCCCGATGGCGGTGCCGAGGCGCTCGTGCTGAAGGCAATCGGCGCCGCGCGCACCTCGATTCGCGTTGCCGCCTACTCGTTCACGTCGCCACCCGTCACGCGCGCGCTGCTCGCCGCGAAACGGCGCGGCGTGAATGTCGCGGTCGTCGTGGACGACAAGGGCAATCGCGCGAAGAGCAGCAAGCAGGCACTGAACCTGCTCGTCAACGCGGGCATTCCGACACGCACGATCGACGCCTATGCAATCCACCACGACAAGTATGTCGTGGTCGATGCCGAGCATGTCGAGACGGGCTCGTTCAACTACAGCGCCTCGGCAGCCAGCCGCAATTCCGAAAACGTCGTCGTGGTCTGGAACAATCCGCAACTCGCGTCGCGCTACCTTGCGCATTGGCAAAGCCGCTTCGACCAGGGTACGCCGTACCGCTCGACGTACTGACCGTTCGTACGCGTGCGATCGTCAGACGCCGTTCGCATGCGGCGCGGCCGACGCGCATCGTTGCGCGCATTCGCGCCGGGATGTCGTCGATGATCGGTGCGCATAGCACGCCGGTCAATCTGGCCGAATGGCCTGCATACCGGGCGTGACGGCGCCGCGATCGGTGGAATCGGTTGATGAAATCAGTGGATGTCGGGCGATCGCTCCGCGATCTGCGTGGTCGCGACACACCGGCTCGCATGCGCACGCGCATCGCTGGCCGAAGGCTTCGGTCGATCGCGAGTCCCGCCCGGCAGCGCGCCGAGCACACAGTCCGCACTGAAGGTCAGCGTGTCCTGGACCATCGGATAGAGCAGATACAGCGCCAACGCGAGATACCCCGCGTACAGAATTCGAACCATGGTGCGGTGGATGAGCGATTGATCTTGCCCTGTTTACGGCATCGCGCCGAAGAGCTTGAGCCGCCGGGCATCAAATTGCATGCCCGGCAGCGACGCACGACATATGAAGCGTTCGCGTCGCATCGACATGGCAACTCCGCACAACACGGCGTGCAGCGCAATGGCGAATGCGCGATACTGTTCGGCGTGCGCGGCGATATCGACACGAATGCGCCGACGGGCTTGCGCACGCGCCGAGTGACATACAGACGATCGATAACCGGCTCCGCAGCCGGGACCAGAGACAAAAACCAATGCAGATTGCTTCCAAACCGGTCGACGAGGCGGCCCGGCTCGAGACGCTTCATTCATTGTCGATCCTCGACACGCCGCCGGAAGAACGGTTCGACCGCCTCACGCGCCTCGCGCGCCGGCTGTTCGACGTTCCGATCGCACTCGTCAGCCTCGTCGACGAGAATCGCCAGTGGTTCAAGAGTCATCCAGGTCTCGACGCCACGCAGACCTCGCGCGACGTCTCGTTCTGCGCACATGCGCTACTCGCGGACGACACGATGGTGATCCGGGACGCGCGCAACGACGATCGCTTCCACGACAATCCGCTGGTCACCGGCCAGCCCGGCATCCGCTTCTACGCGGGCCGGCCGCTTGCCGCGCCGAACGGCGCACCCGTCGGCACGCTGTGCCTGATCGACACGCGGCCACGCGAACTCTCCGTCGACGAACTCGCGCTGCTCGGTGATCTCGCGCACATGACCGAACGCGAAATCGCGGCCCTGCATCTCGCGACGACCGACGAGCTGACCCAACTGACGAACCGGCGCGGCTTCGAGATTCTCGCGCGCCACGTGCTGAGCCTGTGCGAGCGCGTAGGCCGGCACGCGGTACTGCTCTTCTTCGACCTGAACGACTTCAAGGCGATCAACGACCGCTTCGGCCATGCCGAAGGCGACCGCGCGCTCGTGGCCTTCGCGGACACGCTGACCGGTGCGCTGCGCGACAGCGACGTGATCGCCCGACTCGGCGGCGACGAATTCGTCGTGCTGTTGAGCGCCAGCGATCCGGCCAACGTCGGCGAGCCGATCGAGCGCGTCACGCAGGCACTCGCGCTGCGCAACGCGGCCGACGCACGCGGCTATGCGATCCGGTTCAGTGTCGGCTACGTGGCATACGATCCCGCGCAACATCGCACCGTGGCCGACCTGCTCGAATCGGCCGATCGCCACATGTACGACGACAAGCAGCGCCGCAAAGCCGGCGGCGCCTGAGCACGGATGAACCGCTCGCCGATACGCGCCGCCGCCGCCGTAAGCCGCGTTCGGTCCGATACGCGCCGTTCGGTCAGCTTCCGCAGGGGGGCGCGCTCGCCATCGCTTCCGCGATCTGCTCCGGCGTCAGGTCGCGCTTGTGGGTCGCAATCGACCAGCGATGGCCGAACGGATCCTCCACCTGGCCATAGCGATCTCCCCAGAACATGTCGGCGGCCGGCATCCTGACTGTCGCGCCGGCCGCGACGGCCTGCGCGATCGCCGCATCGGTGTCCGGTACGAACAGGTGGAGGCAGACCGGCGTGCCGTTCAGCGTCTTCGGCCCGAGTGCGCCGTGCTCCGGCATTTCATCGACGAGCATCAGTGTCGAATCGCCGATTGCGAGGCACGCGTGCGCGAGCCGGCCGTCCGGGGTCGGCAGGCGAAACCGTTCGGTCGCGTTGAACGCACGCTTGTAGAAGTCGATGGCGGCGGCGGCGCCTGCGCAGATCAGATGCGGTGTCAGCGTGCGCATCCCTTCCGGGATCGGTTTGACGGACGTGGCCATGGGTGTCGCTCCTTCAGTCGGTTATCGTGGCGGAAATCGGGACGGACGCACGATGCGCACGCCTCCGATGCTACGACGGGCGGACTCGACGGAAATCGACACGCCTGCAGACATTTTTTTTCAGATCTGCGGTAGGTCACGCAGCGTACGCGACTCGTTAGTCGCATCGATGTCGAGTTCGATCCCTTCCGACGCGTCGCGATAGAGCACACGCTTCAGTCTCGGCCCCACCGCCGTCCCGTCCGCTTCGTCAAACACCGCGCGAACGTCGTTGCCGGCTGCAAGCGCGCGCGCAACTTCCGCCACCAACGCCTCGCTCGGCGTCGCCGCCCACGACCGGTCCGCCGGATTGACGGCCGCCCAGCGCACGTGCGTCACACGCGCGCTGAGCACGTCGATTCGGACACCATTCACCGCGAACATCGACATCGGAATCTCCTTCGAAACGATTGCGGCCGGACGAACGCCGGACGATGGAAACCGGCGATGGCGCGACAGCACGCGAATTTGACCGCCGCCGGACCAGCCTGACGCACGATCATCCCCGCACGCGGCTTCGGCCAACGCGATTTTCGATGATACATTGGGACGCTTTGCAACCGTCAACAGACAATCGTGCACGGGAGAAACACATGACCGACGCCTGGGGAACCTTCCCTGCCAGAATGGGCGACCATCAGGCCTTCATCAGCTTCAATCACGGCTTTGCGGAAATCGCCGAAAGCGATCCGCGCACGTCGCTGTTCAGCGTGCGCGTCACGTTCGCGCATCCGACGCCCGACGGCCTGCCGAGCAGCGACGAGTTCGCCGGTCTCACGAAAGTCGAAGATCTGCTGGACGCCGCAGTGACCGCGAAAAACGGCGTGCAAGTCGGCCGCATCACGGTCGAAGGCAACCAGGATTTCCTGTTCTACGTGCCGTTCGACGAGGAAGCCGCGGCCGGGATCGTCGACTCGCTGGCCGAGCACACGACCTACGCGCTTCAGTACGCATACCAGGACGATCCGGACAAGGAAACGTACTGGCGCACGCTCTACCCGACCGACGACGACTGGCAACTGATGCGCGACATGCGCGTGCTCGATGCGCTACGGCAGAAAGGCGACGTGAGCGACGCGAGCCGGCGCGTGATGCACTGGGCTTACTTCCCTGAACCGAGCGACGCGCACCAGTTCGCCGACTGGGCCGAGTCGAAAGGCTATCTGGTCGAATCGGTCGCGCCGACCGAGGACGGTAAATCGGCCGTGAGGTTTGCGCACGAAGGCACGATGGTGCTGGCCGACATCACGCACCATACGCTCGAGATCAATCGCGAGGTACGCTCGCTCGGCGGCGAATACGACGGCTGGGAAACCAGCGTCGAGCAGGCGGGCTGATCCCGCCGACACGCGCGTTGCGCGCGTGTCGGACCTTGACGGGTTCGGTACAAAAAACATTCCGGCAGCGCGACTGTGCGCCGCCGGGACCAAGGCATCGCCGGCCGTAACCGGCAATGGGCCCAAGCAACCGCTCAGGCACGAGGAAAGCGATTCATGCGGCTCGGGCGAACGGATGCCGTGGCGCGAGACGCCGCCTGCCGAACGCCTGTCCGTTTCCGCCTACGCGGCTTGCATGCGTCGTGCGGGGAAAAAGCCCCCGCTCCTGCGCGAGCGAGCGGGGAAATGGTTGACCGGGCCGGGGTAGAACGGTCAACCGGCCAGATTGTGATCGTGCCCCGTGCAGCCGTCTGTGCGGCAACTCACCCTTTCATACGGAGAGTCCGTGTGCCTGGCGCAGCATGCAGCACGTCACGGTCCAAGCGGGACGCCTGCGGCCGGTGCGATCACGGGAAGCGACACGATGGCCCCGATCATCATTACGCCGTCGGCCGCCAGCGTGACGGGGGCGCGAGCACGCGCAGGGCCTTGCCGCCCTTCGTGAGGCGATCGTCGACCTCAATCTTGCAGGTATGGGAAAACGACCACGTCTTGCCCCGCTCAAAACCGCCGGCCCGATAGCGCGTACCGTTCAGCGCGCCGTCCATGCTCAGTTCGTTCCGGTCGAGATCGCTGACGATTTCAACGACGACCTCACTGACGATTTTCGCGGCTGAAGCATCGCCGTCGACCGTATTGTCGACTGCATCGGCGGCAGCAGCCTGCGCCGCAGGGATTTCGATCAGTGGCGCGCCCTGCGGGCTGACCAGCTGTGCCAGCCAGTCGACGAGATTGGCGCGCGCGTCGTCCTCGTCGGCGAAGTCATTCCGTTTCAGAAAACGTTCGAACATGACCGACGCGAACGTCTTGCCTCGCGAAATGGAATCCAGCTGCCAGTCGACCACGGCGACTCGCCCCGTTTCCCGCGTTTCGAGTGTCGACGTGAAGCGGTAATCGAGATATTCGATCTCAAGTTTCGGGGACGTGACTTTCTCCGGCCGATCCGCCCGCTCGGTTCCTATGACGCGCTGCGCCGGTCCGGCTTCACGCGCTGCGTGAATCTTGTGTGAATCCGGGGCTATACGTCATTCCGTGCAGGCAGTATCGCGATATTCTCGCGAGCTATCGACCTCGACTGAAAATACATGGCCGTCGCGTCCGGTATCCGTTGCGTGATCGATTCCGCGCCTCGGTCGTTCGCGCATGATTTCGCCCTGTCGATTCCGGATATCCGACTGCTCCGCGGCTGCGGCCGTGCTGCTACACTCCCGCCACAAAAATCGCTTGCCCCCAAGGAAACAATGTCACTCGCTCGGGCACAACATGATGGTGTCAATGTCTGGATCATCCAGCTTTCGGGGCATGCCGCCTATGCCTCCACGCATCTCAAGCGTGTATTCGCATCCGACGACTCGCGACATCGCGTCGTGACGGTCGACCTGACGAAACTGCTCGCCTGCGCCGATCGCGACACGACGGACTATGTGTTGCCATCGGTTCAGTACTGGGCGCCCGGCAAGGCCGCCGGCATCCGCGACTTCCTCGACCCGGCCCAAGCCCGGATTCCCGAGATGCCCTTCATCACCTTTCGCGAGACGAGAACGCGGATGCTGTTCGGCATTCCGGGGCTGTCGAAAGTCGGCGTCGCGTCGTTCCGAAACGGTCAGCATCGCGCGCGATATCTGGCGTATGCCGGGGCAACGAGCCTGCCGGTCGAGGTACATGAAACGGAGGCGGATTTGCTCATGCGGTATTGCGGCGAGTGACTGGCGCGATGCGCCATCTTTTCCGTCTCTTGCGGAATCGGTCGTGCAACGTGCGAACGCTGGACCCGGTGCCGGCAGGCTTCGATCACGTAGATCCGGTCAGCGACTTCCGTCGAGCCAATGAAGCTCGTTTCAGCGCCTGCCAATCGCATCCATTGTGCTCGTCGAAGCCAATCGCGCTGACATTGCCCTCAAGCCCCGAAAGATTAACCCTGTCCGCACCGATATTTTTGACGGTGGGTTGAATCGCGAGTCGCACAAGATGCTGCACGAGGGCACCACTGGCAAAAAAATGTCCCGACGCCTTCCGGGTTGTCGGGACCGAACGGCCCTGCAAAGCTGAGGGCACGAGGAATCGAAATATTACACCAATGTAAGACTGTGAATCTTTGGTGGTTTATGCCAAGTCACTGGCTTATTCCGCCAATCTGCAGGTTTCAGCTCAGCATCATGTGATGCCTGAATCACCGGCCGACGTTCGAAGAGTCAACACACAATGAGTCGGCGACGGTTTATTCGCGTCTCAATTTGCCCTCTGCTTCCTCTTGACGCGCAAGATGAACCTCCCACTGCCTCAAGCTCCAGAGGTGCCAATAGCGCGGATGAAACACCATCGTCCAGAAAGTAAGGTTGCACGGCAGGCCGATTTTCCGGCAGATTTTTGCCATTTGTTCCGTCCGGAAATGATGTGCTACCAATGGTGCTGCGCATGCAATTATGAGTAACTCGAGCCAGAAGTTCTGAATCATATTTCAACTGAATGTGTCGGACTGGAAGAGCCACGATTCCCGGAGATGGTTCGCGACGGTTTTTTTCATGGCCTTTGTATCGGCGCATCTCGGTCACTGCATTGTTTCGAAGATCAAAATTTTCGATCGACCGAACATCAGCGTGAATCCCGTCAGGAGGCGGCTAAGACGCGCAACGCCGGGTATGTTCCGACGGCAGTTCCGCCCGTGATTTTCCGGGTCCACAGGATCGAGAGGTGCCTCAGGAGCAGGTAGAACGGGAGCAGCGCCATGCGCTCGCAGCGATCGATGCGGATATCCTTGAGCGTGCAGCCCATCGCACCAAACACATAGATCAGTTGAAGCGGCGTGAACGGACTCACGTGGCCACGACCAGGCGACGCCCCGTGAGTCTGGCGCACACCACGCGCATCGAACTGGAAGAAAGTACCGGTAAAGAGAAACTGCAAGCGCGAATGCAGATTCGATACATTCGGCGTTGAATCGATGATGATGCCATTCTGCCGCGTTACGCGAACCAACTCCGAAATGAAATTCGCCGGATTCGGTACGTGTTCGCCCCCTTCAAGGCAGGTGACTGCACCGAACTCGTCATTCTGGAACGGGAGGGGAGCTTCCATGTCGGCTACGACGGAATCGTCGTAGCCATGGATGTCTGCCTGCACTACATCATGGCCGAGCGCATTCAATGATGCGGCGAACACGCCGGAACCTGACGGTATATCGAGGATTCTGGTCTTCCCGTGGCATCGGGCTGCGAAATACTGGAGCACCTGCTTCATGTATTCCGTTTGACCGTGAAGGTAGTAGCTGTGGTCGCGATGTTTCATTTTATGGTGCTGGCGGCGATAGGTATAAGTCTGTATACCAGCCGACAATCGCGACTCATATTAGATATGTCTGAAAAGTGATTCGTTTGACAGAAAAATGGGGGCTATCTTACTTTTCTTGGTATCGCCTTCGGGTGTTGTGCTTCAGCGAGCCGCGTTTTCGCTGTATTGTCGCGTGCAGCAGAGACCGATCAGCCGATGCAAGCGACGCCGGGCCAGCGAGATGCAACGCTCCACGGTTGGCCGTGAAATATTCGTTGCGGCTCAACTCGTGACCTGCTCCCCGCGTTTAGTACGGTGACGGTGTAGAGTCCGTTCCAGAGTGAACGGCAATGAAAAAGCGATTCACCGAAGAACAAATCATCGGCATCTTGTAGGAACCCGAGGCTGGCCTGAATCCGCCGTCTCTACCGGCCATTCGATTCCGCAGGAGCGCCTGCTGCTGTTCCGCCACGGCACCGTCCACATCATCGGCCAGCACGCCCTCTCATCGAGGGGTGTTCCATATGCCACGCGCCGTGATCAATGCAGGAGTTAGAGTTTTTGACTTCGATCATATTTCCTCAGCCGGCTGCCTCTATATTGACCTTGAGTTCGGCGTAACCCGCATCACGAACATGGGGTTTCACCTGTAGACATATGCCTGATTCGACGCAGGCCGCCGGCGGACCTACGTATCTGATGCACGTTAGAGTTGACGAAACGGCATTCCGTCGTATTCTGTTAAATACTGTTAAAAAGACGCCGCCAGCGACAGCCCGTTTCAGCGCCAACGAGATCGGGCGTGAAGTCCATCGAGAAGAACGACGAAGGGGACGACATGGTCAACCGGACGAGAAAGTATTCCCTTGCCGTGTTTGTACTGGCTGCGGCTGTGCTGTCATTTTCATCCAAGGTCATGGCGGTACCTGCGTTCGCGCGGCAAACCGGGCTGGCCTGCGTCGCGTGTCATGTCAGCTTCCCTGAGTTGACGCCCTTTGGCCGCTTCTTCAAGTTGACCGCCTACACGCTTTCCAACAAATGGACTATTCCGCTCGCAGGGATGGTCCAGATGTCCCAGACCAACACTCGCAGCATCAACAACGCCAACTACGACTTCGCCCGCAATCAAGACGTTGTGCTGCAGCAGGCGAGCTTATTCTACGGCGGCCGCATTGCTGGTCCGGTCGGTGCGTTTGCGCAGTGGACGTACGACGGGATCGCTCACCACAGCGGGATCGACAATACGGATATCCGTGCCGCAGGGCATTTCACGCGGGACGATATCGATTTCATCTACGGCGTTACGGTCAACAACAATCCGACCGTTTCCGATGTCTGGAATACCACCCCTGCCTTTGGTTTTCCGTATGCGTCGAGCAGCATTTCTTTGACGCCGACCGCAAGTACGCTTATCGATGGCGGTCTCGCTCAACAGGTTGCGGGTGTATCCGCCTACGCCTTCTGGAACCGGACCATATATGCAGAGTTCGGCTTTTACCGTACGGCCGATCAGATGTTTTCGGTGTTTCGGACCGGTCAGGACTCCGCGACACCCGGCGGTGTCAAGCGCCTGAAAGGCGCCAATCCGTACTGGCGGCTCGCTTACAACCGCGAGTTCGGGCCACATTCTCTCGAGGTGGGCACCTTCGGCATGATCGCCGATGTCTATCCGGATAACACGATCCCGACGACCCCAACCGACCGTTTCACCGATTTTGGCCTGGACGCCCAGTACCAGTACATTACGCTGTCAAATGCATTCACGGCCCAGATCGCGTTCATTCACGAAAAGCAGGACTGGAGCGCAAGTTTCCCAAGCGGAGGGATCGGTGCAGGACCGACCCCCACCAATCCGACGGACCACCTGAATACCCTCAAGCTCAAGGCGTCGTATTACTACCAGCGCAAGTACGGTGCCACGCTGGGGTACTTCTCGACGACAGGAAATGCGGATGCGGGGCTATACGGCGCCGTTCCAGTGACAGGGAGTGCAAATGGCTTGCCCGATACGCGAGGCATCATCCTCGAACTCGACTACCTGCCGATGCCGCAAGTGAAGCTGTCCGTGCAGTACACCTGGTTCCTCAAGTTCAATGGCGCACGATTCAACTATGACGGAAGCGGACGGAACGCCAGCGATAACAACACGCTGTATCTGCTCGCCTGGCTTGTCTTCTGACCCGCGAGGTAACTCATGCGCACGATTTTCTGCCGCTCTGGAGCCGTCCCGACGAACTTGCTTCACTTGCCGATGTCGCTGGTGCCGGCTCTTGGCATCCTCGCGATCCTGATCGGGATGCCATCAACCACGCACGCCGAAGATGGCGCGCGCCTCGCCACCCAGCTTTGCGCTGCTTGCCACGGCGTACACGGACATAGCGAATCGCCGATTTTTCCCCGGCTGAGCGCTCAGACGCCGGAGTATCTGACTGCGCAGCTCAAAGGATTCCGTGAACATGCGCGCGGCGAAACGGATGCCCGTTCGTACATGTGGGCAATCGCGTCGCAACTCGACGATGCGACGATCGCATCGCTGGCCGACTATTACTCGCACCAGGAGCCGGTGCGCGGTGCATCGGGCGACGCGGCAACGATGTCGAAGGGACAGGAAATCTTCGAACATGGCGTGCCTGATCGCGGAACTCCCGCGTGCTCGTCGTGCCACGGCGCACAGGGCCAGGGAATCGGCCAGTTTCCGCGCCTTGCCGGCCAGCACAAGGAGTATCTGCTTCGTCAGATCGAAGTCTTCAGGAACGGAACACGCGCAAATGCGCCCGTCATGACCGCTGTCGCGCATACGCTGGACGCCGATCAAGCGAAAGCCGTCGCAGAGTGGCTGGAGTCCCATTAGTCCTCGCCGCCCCTCGTTGACGGGCGGTAGTCGGATGGCCGCTCGCGACATCCGTAATGAGATGCTCGCGATTTCGGCCAAACGACAGTTCGCCCCGCGCCGCTTGCGCTATAGCGCGTACTGCAATGCCAGGTCGAAACCGATTACGACCAGCGAGCAGCCGAGGCCGGCCAGGACGTTTCCGACACGATGTTCGAAATCGTGATGGCGGCTGATCCAGGCTCCAATCAGGAAAACGCCTTCGAAGACGACCTGAAGCGCAACAAACACGAGCATTAACAGGAACTCGTAGCCCATGAACCGGAAGTTCGAGAAGTTCACGCCGTATTCGGCGACCGACCTGCCCACCCTGAGCACTTCATATGCCAACAACAGGATCGGAAAGACGTAACTGGCGACGTAGGTGGGAACACTTGCGTGCCGCAGTTCCAGATGAAAGTGGTGAATGGCTTGCATATCTCCTCCTGCGTCGGCTTCCGGTACTCAAAAGCCTTCCTGCATTTCGTGGTGGCAGATCCTGCTGATCCGCATGTGCATCACATGACCGGCCGTCCATCGAACGACGCGACTGAACAGCCAGCGTCCTGATCCGGGATGGTTTGGACGATCATCGAGAACAATTTGCCCAGATCTTCTTCAAGCTTTTCTCCGTCGAATGGATCGCGATTGGCGCCAAAGGCGGCGTCGATCTCTGCCCAATCATCCATTGTCAACAGACGTTTGGCGGCCGGCAGAATCAGTGTCTCTTCCAGACACCGGTGGTCCGCATAGAACTCCGCATAATCGTCCATCAGCGCGCCCAGCGTACGAAGCGCTGGCGCGCCCTTCAACTCGTACCGGGTCAGCGCGTGCTCCAGATTTCTCAACTTCAATTCGCCTCGATCGTGCTGTGACTCCAGTTCATCAAGGACGCTGTCGAACTCGTCGGTTCGATCCCGCAATGGCCTGAACAGGTAGCGATCCTCTTTGGGATGGTGTACCTGTTGCGGGTATTCCCGAATGTAGTAAAGCATCGCCCGAAACACCATGAGGCCCGGAACGGGTGCCCCTGCAACAAGCAGATGGACAAAGCGCTGCATGCCCCCGATCACGGTAAGCAACTGGTCGTGCTCCTGGAGGATGACGGTTATAGCGCTACGCGGCCTAAGCAACGGCATCTCAACCTCCGCACCGGAAGGTGAAGTTTGTTTGCGAATCAGCTTACTGACTCACCCCGACAGCGAGCGAGAAAGCCTGTTTCGATACTTCAATGTTGCTCATCCGCCGCCCGACATCAAAGTGCACCAACACCACCGCGTTGATGGAGATCAACGATCTGTGCGGGCATCATCACCGGGATGTGTTCCGATGGCGGCCTGCGCCCCTTTCAACCGACTATAGGGCAAATGATTCCTTGGCATTTGTCTGGTCTTTATCAGATGCATCATCTGTTCCTTGACCCGGCGAAACCTCAACGGCAGCGTCCGAGGTACTCCAGCCTTTCGCTCAACCAAGCAAAGCAGCCGCGGCGGTTTGACACCGTTGTTGTCATTCGAGGCCTATTGCGTCCTGCTTTGGACGAATGACGACGCGTTTAGCAACGTCGACACGATGCTTGATTCCTCGCCTTCCCCGTCGCGCCCAGGTCGGTCCATGTCTCTAAAGCGCGGAGAAATCCCGGGCGCCCCGCGAGGGATGAACGGCGGCCACGCGCTCGGCGAGCTTTGCATCGTAGCTCGAGTGCACATGCACGCGTTTCTTGTCGGGAAACGCATAGACGTATGCTTTGCGCAGCGCGAGCGATGCCTCATGAAACCCGGACAGGATCAGCTTCTGCTTGTTCGGATAACCGGCGATGTCGCCTGCCGCGAAGATACCTGGCCGTGAGCTTTCGTAGTACGACGTATCGACGACGATCCGTCCGGCCTGCACGGCGATCCCCCAGTTGGCGATCGGACCAAGGTCCGCGACAAGTCCGTAGAGCACGAGCAATTGATCTGTGTCGAGGCACACCGAGCCACCGATCTGGCGAACCTCGATCGATTCGAGTGTCCCCCCGGGCGCATTCAGCCCAGCAATCGTGCCAACCACGAAATCCATCTCGCCCGCCGCGACCGCCTGCTGCAACCGGGCGATGCTCGAGTCCGTCGCGCTGAAGCCGTTCCGCCGATGAACGAGCGTGACGCGCCCCGCGACCGAGCGCAGCGCCAGCGCCCAGTCGAGCGCGGAGTCGCCACCGCCCGCGACCACGACGTTTTTTCCTGCGAAGCCGTTCACGTCGGAAACGCTGTAATGGATGCATCGGCCTTCAAGGAACGACGCCTCGTCGAGTGCCAGCCGTTGCGGCACAAACGCTCCGTTGCCAGCAGCAAGCAAGATCGCCGCGGCGTCAAACGCATACCCTTTGTCGGTGCGAGCGAGCCATCGACCGCCCTCGAGCCGGTCAAGCGTCTCGATACGCTGACCGAGATGCATCGGAGGATCGAAGGGCCGGCATTGCTCGACGAGGCGATCGACAAGATCGCGTGCAGTGCACGATGGTATGCCAGGGATATCGTAGATCGGCTTGTCCGGATACAGTGCGATGCACTGGCCACCCGGGCGCTCGATCCCGTCAACGATCCGGCACGACAGGCCGATCACGCCTGCCTCGAACGCGGCGAAAAGGCCCACGGGACCTGCACCGACAATCAGCACGTCGGTTCTTAAAGGACTCGCAAGCGAGGAATTTTCCGGTGATGTCACGTGTCCTCCTCGTGAATGTCATGCGGGGCGCAGCACTACGCCTGCATTTTTCCCATATCGAGCCGGTACAAACTCGCAACGACGCCATTACCGCACCCGTCGACTACTCCAACGTTCAAGGCACGCGGCCCAGCCGGCTCCAAGCCATCATCGTAAGTATCTCTTTGTATCATGGCGTGATATACATGGATACATCGACGTGGAGCAAATCCCTGCGGCTTCCTCTCGATAAAGCGAGAGCGAGTGATCTATGACGCGATGTGACTGTCGTAGCACCTCGGGCGAAATAGACCCGACCCGTTTTCTACATTGCTCCCAATTTTTCGCAGAACGGCCGTGGCTGCGAGTGGTTGGGGCGTCCGATCAAGGCGAACAAGGAATTTAGGGCGCGGGCGACCGGATGCTCCGTCTGGGATACCGTCGGTCTGCAATCGACAGGAACGAAGTGACGGGGAGATAACGCGCGCCGGATACGCGATCCGTTCCACAAAGGAGGAACATCGTGAGTAGAACAAGGACGTTTGAAATCTTCCGCTACGATCCAGACCGGGATGCCAGGCCGTACATGCAAACGTACGAGATCGAGGTGCCCTCGACTGACAGGATGTTGCTGGATGTCCTTGTCCGGCTCAAGGCACGGGACGAGACGCTCAGCTTTCGGCGTTCGTGCCGTGAAGGCGTGTGCGGCTCGGATGCAATGAACATTAACCGCAAGAACGGGCTCGCCTGCATCACCAACCTCAACGACCTTCCCCGCCACACGGTCCTGCGTCCGCTGCCTGGGTTGCCGGTCATTCGCGACCTGATCGTGGACATGACCGCATTCTTCAAGCAATACCACTCGATCAAGCCCTACCTGATCAACGACACGCCCCCGCCGGAGCGGGAAAGGCGCCAGACGCCTGAGGAACGCGATCAACTGGACGGTCTGTACGAGTGCATCTTGTGCGCGTGCTGTTCCAGCGCATGTCCCTCGTACTGGTGGAATCCCGATAAATATGTCGGTCCTGCCGGGCTCCTGCAGGCCTATCGCTTTCTGGTCGATTCCCGTGACGAGGGTACGAGTGAGCGGCTGGACAATCTTGACGATCCGTATCGCCTCTTCCGGTGTCGGACGATACTGAACTGCACGGACGTCTGTCCCAAAGGCCTGAATCCGGCCAAGGCGATCGGGAAGATCCGCACCATGCTCGCGCGCCGGACGATCTGAGTGACGCAACCTGACGCTGCGAGACTTTTATGGCAATACCCCGTGCGACACCGGGGGAATTGATCGACGTTCGACCGCTCAGTGATGCATTGCTGGATTCGAAATCGATCACCCTCGTGCGGTCGGACCACTTGGAGGTTGTCCGACTCGTGATTCCAGCACGCAAATGTCTGTCTGCGCATGAGCAACGATCGCAGACTATGGGTTTCGATCCGGGAACCGCTGGCCACACAAATTGACCAGGGTGATCCACGCACTGACGTATGGGAAACTTGCATCAGCTTTTACGGTTTCCAGGGAGGAGCGAAGCAATGAAAAAAATCATGACAGCGGCGGCAGGCGCGCTGATCGGTGTATCGATCGCGGTTGCAGGGGAGCCGGAGCAGACCACGTCGCACGAGGACATGATGTCGAACCACGACATGACGTCGCACCGGGCGGAGGTGGCCCGCAAGGGTGCGACTGTGATGCCGTTTGATCTGGCGCGGACCACCCATTTTTTCGACGATACCGGAAGCGGTGGGATTGAGACAATCACGGCGAACGACAAACACGACACCAGACAGGTCGCGCTTATTCGTTCTCATCTGGCAATCGAAGCTCAACGTTTCCGCCGCGGCGACTTCGCCGATCCTGCGGCGATTCACGGCCACGATATGGCAGGGCTCGCCATCCTGACAAGGGCGGGTGAGAAACTTCATATTGAATACAGGAGTCTGCCCTCCGGAGCGAGCCTGACTTATGCAAGCAACGACCCGGACGTGATTGCCGCTGTTCATGCGTGGTTCGCGGCCCAGCGTTCCGACCACGCCGCGCACTCCCATCTTCCCGAATAGCTCGGGCGCAATGTAGCCACCGACCATCGGCTGCGCGGGGACGTCGGTAACGAGAACCACATGATCCAAGGACAAAGGTCCGTTTTTGGGCGAAGCCGACGTTCGAACGCCCCGTGAAAGTGTGGGCCAACGTCTGTTGCTGGCTGACCTCCGTCGGTACCGAGCCCCTTAACCGCCAAGGCCGAACGCACCGAGCACGCCAACCAGTTAATCAAGGCCATCGGGTCGGACGGGCGGCACTTCTTCTATAACCCGCAGCACGACCGTTACGCACGCATCGAGCTCGACAGCCGAGGACGCGTGCGGTTCGTCGACGATTACACCGATAAGCGCGTCTGTACGCACGACACCCGTGGCCGCTAGCGCAGCTTCACGCACGGCGGCACGCTGCGTGGTCTGGTTGATCGCATGCGCGACTACGTCACCACCGGCTGGCAACTGCCGCGCGACGTAATTGCTACGCCGTAGATGGGCGACGACGCGGGAGATAACGTATGGGGCTATGAGCGCGAGGCCGGGGCCGCCGTGCGCGACGCCGCATTTATCCTGCCGATCATGGCGCCCGCGCCGTGGCCCAGCGACACCCCGCGCGACTACTACGTCATCAGCATGCACCGCACAATGCGGAAGCACCGCCTCTGGAGTTGCCCCTGTAATCCCGGACAAAGCATCACACTAAGGTTGCCGAATCCATTGAGCGCCGGAACTCGCGAGGCGAGCGATACTTCAGTGCGCTATGGGGATCTCCATTGTCTTCTTGCCGAGCATCCGCTGCAGCTCGCGAATCTGCTTGAGTGCATCGGCCAGCTCCGATGCCGGGAACATTTCCTCACCAGCTTTGAACGCTGACAGGCTCCCGCCCTGGTACAGCTTGCGCCAGTGGAACAACTGGTTTGGTTCGCGCCGTGCTGGCGCGCAACCAGCGAAACCGACTTCCCCGGCTCGAAACGCTCGCGAACCATCGCCAGCTTCTGCTCCGCCGTCCAGCGCGGCCGACGCTCCGGGCCCGTCAACACTTCCATCACTTCCTACCTGGTGTTAGTCAAAAGCACAGTCTTATGCCTGCCCGCTAGTTTAGGTGAGAGGCTATGTCCGGTGTTTCAGGGGGCTGCTCCAATTGCCGCGAACGGTATCTGGCTTCCACTTGACGGCCTTGTGCGCGTGCTGATCGCAGTGCGTCTTACCATCCGCAACAAGCGCACCGCATCCCCGGTGCTTGCAGGGCTTCGTCTGTCGGGCGGGCATAGACGTACCTCATGCGGATTGGACGCGTAAACGAAAAAAACCCGCGAGGCTTTCACCTTGCGGGCTTCAACAAATGGTCGGGTGATGAGATTCGAACTACCCACTCCAGCCGACAGGGCCAGGCGGCCGCTCCAATCCGAGCCAGTGCCCAGCCAATCAGGCAAGCCTCTCGAGTCGTCTTCGGCCTCTAACTTACACCCAGCCTCAAATGCTACTCGATCACATGATGGCACAAAGCAAAAAGCCCGCTTGCTGTCGCAGAGCGGGCTTCGGTATTGGTTGCGGGGATAGGATTTGAACCTATGACCTTCGGGTTATGAGCCCGACGAGCTGCCAGACTGCTCCACCCCGCGGCCGAGATTGTAGGCGAACTGGCGCATCAGTGCAATCAAAAAAGCCCGCTTGCTTTCGCTTGCGGGCTTCGCTTGGACGCACATCGCGCCCGACGTCGTCAATACAACGAAACGCGAGCGAGTTTACAGCCCCAAAGTCGATTTACTCCTGGATCAGGAATCGATTCCGATTCTTGACATCCTTAATCCAAGCCGGCGCACGACCGCGGCCCGACCAGGTCGCGCCAGTCTTCGGATCGCGATATTTCGCCTCCGCCGGAGCCTTCGGTTGCTTTGCCGACTTGCCACGACGCACTCCGAAGATGTCCTTTTCGGTGATGCCGTACTCCGCGACCTTGGCACGAATGTCATCAATAGTGGATTGCATCTCAGCCCGGCGCGCAGCCTCGGCTTTCTCGGCCAATGCCTCCGCTTGGGCTTTCAGTTCCTTGTAGGTCGCCATGCATTCCTCCAATTGTTGTGTTATGCATATGATAGACGCTTTGGCTTAAGCGAAGGAGCACATCGATATCCTGCAAGTGCGGATTCCAATGGAAACCTCGGTTACCCGCAGGAAATCGCACAACTTCAATTTCAGAGGTACGACACCTGATCGCAAGTACGCTCGTCGACCAGACCGAGCTACTCGGCCCACTGCCGACGAAGTCGCAGAATTTTTGCAAGCCGGTCTCGACAAAAACTACTTCTTGCTTTCGACGAATGTACTGCCGTTGTAGCGATACTCACGGGTTGCGGGACCAGCATCGTCGATATTGGTCCATGCAATCTTGAAACCCGGGGAGCCGTCTAGCCATTCGATCGCGAGGTACGGTGAGCGATTGTTCACGTCGGTGTCGAGCGACACGCTATTCAAACAGCTTTGCACGGGCACCGCATACTTCGAGGCGGCGACATTTCCCTTCATTTGGAGGACGTAGAGGGTACCCTCCTCTCCTGAGCCGCAGAAGCCCAACGGATTGTTGCTGGACGACTGATTCACAACAACCAATACGAATTCCTTCCCGTCGACGACCTTCGAGCTCGCCGATGGGAATCCGATACTCGACGCAGAAGCTACGGCCCGACGAAGTGCGAGCGGCAATTGCACCGTCGCTGAGCGATGGTGTCCAGCATCGACCTCAACCAAGTGCTTACCGTCTAGTTGCATCTCACGGCCATTCGATAGCCGGATCGAATTGGGTGCTGCAGTCTCTGCGAACGCGCTTGCGGCAATCGAAAGTGCCGCTGCACACAACCACCACTTAGTTTCGGAGAATGTGATCGGCATAACAAATACCTGAATAGGTCCATCGATGGCCTTTGCTCTGACCGGCCTTCATCTTTTTGTACTCGTCCTTGTCGCGCTCATGCAACTCCTACGGTGGACACGAATCGCCCGGCTCGACGCTCGACGCTCGACGCGTCGATCGACACGATCACGACGCAGGACCATCATCACCAGGTGACATCGAACCTTGTGAAGTCGCGCGGCACGAGCCGCGAAGGCGCGCCGGTCGACGACCCGCTGCACACGGTCAGCGCCGGCGGCACGCATCCTGCCGAGGTGCGCGCGCGCCTGATCAAGTACTACAGCGAGGGCGGCCAGTGGCAAGACGCGCGCGCCGCTGCACACGTTCCCGACGCGCGATCGCATCGGCTTGATCACGATCCACGGCAAAGACGACGCGATCGTCGACATCGGCATGCGCATGCTCACACCGCGCGAGTTGGCCCGCGCGCAGGGGCTCCCCGACAGCTACATGCTCGACCCGGTCGTCAACGGCGGGCGAGCCGCTGTCGAAATCGGCGCAGGTGCGCATGATCGGCAACAGTGTGTGTCCCGACGTCGCGGCCTGACCACCGAGGACCACACTATGACCACCCCAAACGAAAATAGCCCGCTCACGCTGAACGCGAGCGGGCAAGAAAACAGAACAGCAATCGAGGCACGAGGACTGTCCTCAGGAGATAACGGCACGCCGGCCTAGAACCTTAGGCAAGGAAAGGGCCTAGCTCTCGAATTGACGGCCGAGGACGCAGATCACTCGGAGGGACCAAGCAATACATCAATCGCCGCCTGACCCGCGATCTCGGCCACGAGGTATGCCCAGCGTCGGGTAAATGGGCCGTTTCGAATCTGTATCCGATGTCCACGCGCACCGAGGATACCGAGATTATCGTGACCCTTTATCTGGAAGGTGACGTCGTACATGTCCGGAGCGGATGAGGTCAGTTGGACATCAATTTCAAAGCCGCGGTACTGGATTGTTCGCTGCATGACAACCTCCACAATATGACTGGGAGCCTAGCACGAATGCAATACAACCTTCCGACGTCCTGAGGACCACACCATGACCACCACCGACATCGATGCGACTCACGTCTCGCGCTGCCTGCGCATCGAGCGCGCGGCTGCGCCGGTGCGCGCCAACCGCGAAGTCGCGCTGCTTTCGAACCTGATCGGCCTGGCGATCGACCGCGGCGAGGCGAAGCACAACCCCTGCCGCGAGGTTCGGCGCAACGAAGAGCAGCCGCGCACCGAGGCCCCCGAGCCGGAAGACTTACAGGCGTTCGCCGCCTTGGTCGCGTCGCTCGGCAGCCAGAAGGCGGTGATCGGCATGGCAGCAGAGTACGCGGCGCTCGCGGGCAATCGGAAAGTGGAATTCCTCGACCTTTCGTGGCCGCATATTGACGAGGCGGCAGGCGTGATTCGAGTGAAGCGGGCGAAGCAGCGCGGAAAGAACCGCGGCGAAGTCATCGAGCACATCGAGATCACGCCCACCCTGTCGGAACTCGTTGCGCGCCTGCGCGCCGCTCGGCAGGACGACTGTCTGTACGTGTTCTCCAATCGCTACGCGACCCACTACTCGCCGGCCGGCTCCAAGACCGAGTGGTCGAAGCTGATGAACAATGCGTTGGAACTGAAGAAGATCGGGAGGCGCTTCACGTTCCACGACCTGCGCGCGTATTACGTGACTCGGCACAAGGCGGAACGTTGCAAGTTGCCGGATTCGCATGCGGATCCGGCAACGACGGCGCGCGTCTACGATCGAACGAAGATGGTGAAGCGGGGAGGTATGGAATTCCCAATTAGGGAATTCCAAAACAAAAACGGCACTGTCTTTTTGGACAGTGCCGTTTCTAACTACTGGATACCGCTTGGAATTCTTTGGGGTGGCTGATGGGACTCGAACCCACGACAACAGGAATCACAATCCTGGACTCTACCAACTGAGCTACAGCCACCACTGATACTGCTTTGTTTCTTCGCTGTTTCGCTTCGTGTTCAGCAGCGAAGAACAAGATTATACGAAGACTTTTCCGTCTTGCAAAGCATTTTTTTCAAAATTTTCGAGAGCGTCGTTCAGATGCGTGCGTGCCTCGTCGAACACGGCCAGATCGCCACGTGCGAGCTTCTTGTTGTCCGACAGCACGCGACGCCAGCCGCGCGCGCCCGCGACGCCGCGATACAGCCCGAGTGCGTGCCGGACGATCGCACCGAGATACGTGCCGCGCTTCAGTTCCGCCGCACAGTATTCGATCAGTTTCGCCTCGGCCTCCTCGCGCGTGGGCATCGCCGCAGTCGACCCATAGAAGCGCGCATCGACGCCCGCGAGCACATACGGGTTGTGATACGCCTCGCGGCCGAGCATCACGCCGTCCACATGTTCGAGATGCTGCGCGACTTCGTCGAGCGTCTTGATCCCGCCATTGATCACGATCTCCAGAGACGGGAAATCGCGCTTCAGCTGATAGGCGTAGTCGTACTTGAGCGGCGGGATCTCGCGGTTCTCCTTCGGCGACAGCCCCTTCAGGATCGCATTGCGCGCGTGCACCACGAACGTCTCGCAGCCCGCCTCAGCCACCGTGCCGACGAAGTCCCGCACGAACGCATAGTCCTCGACCGCGTCGACCCCGATCCGATGCTTGACCGTGACCGGCACCGACACCGCATCGCGCATCGCCTTCACGCAATCGGCAACGAGTTGCGGCTCGTTCATCAGACACGCGCCGAACGCACCGCGCTGCACGCGCTCGGACGGACAACCGCAATTCAGGTTGATCTCGTCATAGCCCCACTGCTCGCCGAGTTTCGCGGCGCGCGCGAGATCGTCCCGTTCGCTGCCGCCCAGCTGCAGCGCGACCGGCGATTCGTTCGGCGTGAACGCGAGATGCCGCTGGGCGTCGCCGAACAGCAGCGCGCCCGTCGTGATCATTTCCGTATACAGCCACGTGTCGCGCGTCAACGTGCGATGGAACGACCGGCAATGACGGTCGGTCCAGTCGAGCATGGGCGCGACGGAAACGCGGCGGGGGGGAAGCGAGGACGATGCGGACATGGAATTCGGGGCAGCAAGCGGCGCGGGAAACAACCCGATATTTTACCGCAACGCGACCAGGCCGGCCCGGCAGCCTGACTAGACCGGCCCGCCCTCGCCCAGTTCGGCGTCGACGGCCCGCCGCGCCTCTTCGAGTACGCGCTCGATCACGCGCCGTTCGGTCAGCAGCATCCCGTCGACTTTCACGAGCCGCCAGTCGATCCGCACGGCCGCGCCTTGCAGCACGCGGTAGTGCGCATGCTCGCCGTCCCACACCTGCTCGGTCTTCACTTCGATCTCGTAGCCGCGGTACGGCTCGCTGAAATCGCCGAGATCGCTGCCTCTCGGTTCCATCGCTCGCTCCGTGGCGACGCAACGCCGGGCCGCCTCGGCGGCCGGCGCCGTGCGCTCAATCGTATTCGTTAGACAAAACGGACTTGCCGTCGGCGGTCAGGTCGACACGGTCGGCCGCCGCCTGATAGATCAGCCCTTCGTTCAGCAACGCATAGACGACATCGTCGAACGCGGCGGGGACCGGACGGGTGTCGCCGAACTGGTCGACCCACTTCAGCGCCTCGATGGCTTCGGGGGAAAGGATGGGGGTCATGCGTTGCCCTCCGGCGTCGGTGTCGTTCCATCCTAGCACTTCGTCCGGACGGCGAATACCGAGGCAAACGCACAACCAAAATACCAGGCGCGACGGATGGCCAGATGGCCCGTCCGCGGCGCCCGGCATCGGAAACACGCTCAGAGTCGCGCGATCGACACTTCGGTGGATTTCACGAGCGCGACGACTTCCGCACCCACCTTCAGTTCGAGTTCGTCGACCGAGCGCGTCGTGATCACCGACGTGACGATGCCGAACGGCGTCTCGACGTCGACCTCGGAGACCACGGGCCCGCGAATGATCTCCTTCACCTTGCCTTTGAACTGGTTGCGCACGTTGATTGCAGTGATGCTCATCGAGTTGATCGCTCCGAACATAAAAAGTCTGAGAACGGGCGGCCGGTGCCGCCCGGATTTAAACGGCCCAGCGAATCTGCCCGGCCGGCCGTACGTGATCGGCTTCAGCCGCGACGTGCTGCCCGGCACCGCCGGGCCCGCCCGCGAGCACACGCTGCAGCACGCGGTCCTCGAGCGCCGCGAACGCGGCCGACGCGCGCGCACGCGGCCGGTCGAGCGGCACCGGCTGGTCGAGCGCGACACGTCCCTGCTCGATCAGCAGGATCCGGTCGCCGAGCGCCACGGCTTCCTGCACGTCGTGCGTGACGAGCAGCGCGGTGAACCGATGCTCGCGCCACAACCGTTCGATGAGCGCGTGCATCTCGATGCGGGTCAGCGCGTCGAGCGCACCGAGCGGCTCGTCGAGCAACAGCAATTGCGGCCGGTGCACGAGTGCACGGGCGAGCGCGACGCGCTGCCGCTGGCCGCCGGACAGCTGCGCAGGCCAGTCGTTCGCACGCTCGATCAGACCGACTTCGTCGAGTACCGCACGCGCCTGATCGCGTGCGCCGCGGCCGAGGCCCAGCATCACGTTCTGCAGCACGGTCTTCCACGGCAGCAGCCGTGCATCCTGGTACATGATCCGCGTGTCGAGCGCGCCACCGCCGTCGCCGCGCGTCATGAGCGCGCCGCTGCTGGGTTCCTCGAGCCCCGCGACGAGACGCAGCAGCGTGGATTTCCCGCAGCCGCTGCGGCCGACGATAGCGACGAAGCTGCCGCGCGCGATACCGAGTTCGACGTTGTCGAGCACGGTGCGCGCGCCGAAGCGCTTGCTGACGCCCGACAGCGTCACCGCGTCGTCCTGTGCCGGGCCGCCCGTCCGCCGCCGCGCAAGCGGAACGACGGATGCACCGCCGTTCCGGTCGACGATCGCCGCATTGCGTGCGTCGTCGTCCGTCACGCGTGCGTGCGCCAGCTCGGCCTCAAGGTCTGCACCGGCGAGCGGGCCGTAGGAGACCGCCGAAGTCGTCGCATTCATGCCTTTGCTCCAGATTGATAAGCGGGGTGCCAGCGCAGCGTCACGCGCTCGATCGATTTCGCGAGCACGTCGGCCAACTTGCCAAGCACCGCATACAGCAGGATGCCGACCACCACCACATCGGTTTGCAGGAATTCCCGCGCGTTCATCGTCATGTAGCCGATGCCCGACTGCGCGGAGATCGTTTCCGCGACGATCAGCATCACCCACATCAGCCCGAGCGCGAAGCGCACGCCGACGAGAATCGACGGCAATGCACCGGGCAGGATCACGTCGCGATACAGCGCGAAGCCGCGCACGCCGTAACTCTTCGCCATCTCGATCAGGTTCGCGTCGACCGAGCGGATCCCGTGATATGTGTTGATGTAGACGGGAAAGAACACGCCGAGCGCGACGAGAAACAGCTTCGCCTTCTCGTCGATGCCGAACCACAGGATCACGAGCGGAATCATCGCGAGCGCGGGGATGTTGCGGATCATCTGGATGGTCGAATCGAGCGCGACCTCCGCTGCTTTCGACAGGCCGGTCGCGAGCCCGAGCGCCAGGCCGACGCCACCGCCGATCGCGAAACCGAACAGCGCGCGCCAGGTACTGACCTTCACGTTCGCCCACAGCTCGCCCGATGTCACGAGCGACCACGCGGCACGCACGACCGCCACCGGCTCGGGCAGCACGCGGGTCGACAGCCAGCCGACGCGCGCGCCGACCTCCCATGCGACCAGCAGCACGAGCGGCACGAGCCACGGTGCGATGCCGCGCCAGGCGCGGGCGGCCACGGCCGCGCGCGTCGTCGACGTCTTCGTTGTCATCTCAGGCCTCCTTCGTTCAGCTCTGGCTCGCCTTCGGCAGGTAGTTGTTGCCGACGATCTCGCCGAACGGACCCGACAGCGGACCGGACGGCCGCGCCGCATCCTTACCCTTGATCAGCGGGAACACGAGCTCGGCGAAACGGTACGACTCCTCGAGGTGCGGATAGCCGGACAGGATGAACGTCTCGATGCCGAGATCCGCATATTCGCGCATGCGTTGCGCGACCTGCTCGGGGTTGCCGACGAGCGCGGTACCCGCGCCGCCGCGCACGAGACCGACACCGGCCCACAGGTTGGGATACACCTCGAGCGCCTCGCGGCCGCCGCGCTTGCCGCCGTGCAGCGCGGCCATCCGGCGCTGGCCTTCCGAATCCATGTTCGCGAATGCCTTCTGCGCGCGAGCGATCGTCTCGTCGTCGAGACGGCTGATCAGGCGCTCGGCATCGCGCCAGGCTTCGTCCTCGGTCTCGCGCACGATCACGTGCAGGCGGATGCCGAACCTGATCTTGCGGCCGCGCGCCTCGGCGCGGGCGCGAATATCGGCGATCTTCTTCGCGACGGCCTCGGGCGGCTCGCCCCAGGTCAGATAGGTGTCGATGTGATCGGCGGCGATCGCGTGCGCGGCCGGCGACGATCCGCCGAACCACAACGGCGGATGCGGGCGCTGCACGGGCGGATAAAGCGCCTTGCCGCCCTTCGATTGAAGGTGCTTGCCGATGTAGTCGAACCCGCCGTTGTCGTGCGATGCGGACAGCAGCCCGCGCCAGATGTTCAGGAAGTCGTCGGTGATTTCGTAGCGCGTGTCGTGGTCGGCGAACAGTCCGTCGCCTTCGAGCTCGGCGGCATCGCCACCCGTTACGACGTTGATCAGCAGGCGGCCGCCCGACAGACGGTCGAACGTCGCGGCCATCCGCGCCGCCAGGCCGGGCGATGCGATGCCGGGACGCACGGCGACCAGGAACTTCAGGCGCTGCGTCGCCGGAATCAGGCTCGACGCGACGACCCACGCATCCTCGCAGGAACGGCCAGTCGGCAGCAGCACGCCTTCATAGCCGAGCGTGTCGGCCGCGACGGCGATCTGCTTGAAATAATCGTAATCCGCGGCGCGCGCGCCTTCAGCGGTGCCGAGATAACGGCTGTCGCCGTGTGTGGGAATAAACCAAAAAACATTCATCTGCTGCTCCTGCTTGACTGTTCTTGCCGGAATCTGGATAAAACGAGCCCCTGCTCGCGTCGCGGATGAGCGACGCATGCATGGTGTGCGTTCGAATCGGGATGGCTCGCCGGTCAGGCCGTGCCGCGGGCGAGTACGCTATTGCACGGCTGTTTCTGGGAAATCAGTCTATGGATCGCTGCAGGGCTTTGGAACGATTTTTTTGAGCTTAGGTTTTCCGCTTTCGTGATTAGCACGACGCTCCAGCGAATATCGCGTCGGCCGGGCCCTATAATGACGCACCTATCCGAATAACTTCGCCCGGACGGCCCCGGCCGGCCGCGCGTGCAATGCACTCACCGATGCAGAAAGTCATCCTGCCGTTCCTGTCCGGCTTCCTGGCCGCCCTCTTCTTTCGCGAAGCGACGCTCGCGCTCCTGCATACGGCCGACCTGATCGCCGCCACCGGGTTCTCCACGCAACCTTTCGCGCCGCTCGGCATTCCTGAATTTGTTGCGAACGCATTGATCAGCGCGTGCTGCGCGATTCCGATGGCGTGGCTGCTGCGCGTGACGCCGGATCGTGAGGCGCCGTGGATCGGCGCGCTGGTGTTCGGCGGCATCGTGCTGACGGCCGCCCGCGTATTCGCGATCGATCCGCTGCGCGGGATCTGGCCGTCGGGCAACATGATGCCGGTGCTCGCCGCCGGTTTCGCAGCGAACGCGGTCTGGGGCTTCGGCGCGCTCGTGTTCATGCGCGCGTTCATGTCGGACGACGCCGGCGACGAATAACGCACGTCTTGCGGCAAGGCCCCCGGCCCACTGCCGCCAGGCCGGGTCGGCATCCCCAAATGAAAAGGCCGCCTGCACACGATGCAGGCGGCCTTTTTGCTTTCCGCGTCGATACCGCGGTGCGTCAGTCCTTCAGGTTGCGCAGCGGATGCGTGTCGGGCGTCCACGGGCTGTCGAACATCGCGAGGACGTCGGTGCGGTCGATATCGGCGATCGACTTGAAACGCCAGGCCGGCTGATGGTCCTTGTCGACGATCAGCGCGCGCACGCCTTCGATCACGTCGCCGTGCGCGAACGTCGAACGCGTGAGGTCGAGGTCGCGCCGCAGGCAATCGGCCATCGTCGCCCCGCGCGCCCGTTCGACGACTTCGAGCGATACGGCCATCGACAGCGGCGACAGCTGGCTGCGCATCGCATCGGTCGCCTTTCCGACCCATCCGTCGACCGCAGCGCAATCCTGCTCGGCGTCGAGCGATGCGAGGATCGCACCGATATCGGCTTGCGCGAAATGCCGGTCGATCCTGGCGTGCGCGTCGGCCAGCGCCGACGTGTCGGGCGTCGGCACGACCTTGTGCGATGCGGCCGCGTCGGCCACGCACGCGACCGCCTGCGCGCCGCTGTCGATGCGCGCGCTGCGCAGCGTATCGAACAGCGCCGGCAGCGCGGCGTCGGGCAGGTATGCGTCGGCAAGCTGCGCATACAGTGCGCCGGCCGCGTCGAGCGTCGCGCCGGTCACCGCGAGATAGGCGCCGATCGCGCCCGGCGTGCGCGCGAGGAACCAGCTCATCCCGACATCGGGGAACAGGCCGATGCGCGTTTCGGGCATCGCCATCTTCGTCGAGTCGGTGACCACACGCAGGCCGCCCGTATGCCGTGCCGCCTGCGAAATGCCCATGCCGCCGCCCATCACGACGCCGTGCATCAACGCGATGTACGGTTTCGGATAGGTGAAGATCGTATGGTTGAGCGTGTATTCCTCGATGAAGAACGTATCGACCGCATCGCGGTCGCCACGCTGCCAGGCGTCGTGGAAGAAACGCACGTCGCCGCCCGCGCAGAACGCGCGAGGATGCGGGCTGTGCACGACGACGGCGACCACGTCGGCGTCGTCGCGCCACGCGTCGAGTGCCTGCTGCATCAGCCGGATCATCCCGACCGACAGCGCATTCAGCGCCTTCGGCCGGTTCAGTTCGAGATAGCCGATGCGGTTCGCGACATACGCGCGGACATCGGGCTGGGCGGATTCCGCGGAAGCGGAAGTGGAATCGGTCATGTGTGTCATCCGGCGTATCGCGGGCGCACGCTCAGTGCGCCTGCATCTTCGAGAACAGGTTCAGCACCACGACGCCCGAGATGATCAGCCCGAGGCCGATCACGGCCGGCAGGTCCGGCACCTGGCGATAGAGCAGCATCGCGACGAGCGTGATCAGCACAATGCCGGCACCCGACCACACGGCATAGATGATGCCGACGGGCATCGTGCGCAACGTGAGGGACAGACAGTAGAACGCGATGCCGTAACCGGCCACGACGAGCGCCGACGGCCAGAAGCGCGTGAAACCGTCCGCCGCGCGCAGCGCGGACGTGCCGACCACTTCCGCGACGATCGCGATCGCGAGCCATGCGTAACCCGGAAGCTGCATCGCTCAGCTCCTTGCAAGTGCCAGCACGGCGTAGTCCTGCCCAAGCTCGGCGCACAGCGCTTCGACGACGAACTCGTGATCCGCGCGCTGCGGCAGCCCCGATGCGGTGATCGAGCCGATCACGCCGGCCCCCGCGACAGTCAGCGGAAACGCGCCGCCGTGCGGCGAATATTCCGAGATCGGCAGTCCGTGCTTCTCGGCGAGCGTGACGCCGGCCTGCTGCATGCGCAGGCCGATCGCATACGAGCTGCGGCGGAAATGCGCGACGACGTTGCGCTTGCGGCGCACCCAGTCGGCGTTGTCGGGGGTCGCACCGGCGAGCGCCGCATAAAACAGCGGCTGGCCGAACGTGACGATGTCGATCGCGATTGCATGACCGCGCGACGTCGCGAGCGCATGCATCCGGTTGCCGAGCGCCCAGGCGCGAGCCGGGTCGAAATGGGGAAACACAAGCGCCTGTTCCTGCGCGCCGATCGATTGCAGATCGTGAGCGATGTCCATGAATCCGTCGATGCAGTAGTCAAGTGTTGCAACGGCACCGACGCAATTCGCGCGCGACCCCGCTGCAGGAATGAACGACACAAGCAAACCGCTCGATTCTAGCTCACGCGCCTGCCGTACCGGCCCTGCAAGCGCCCCGCCGGCGATTGCAACGCGATTGTCAGAAAGTGCTTGCAAGCGTTCCGGATAGACCATATAATTCATTTCTTCGACGGACGCGGGGTGGAGCAGTCTGGCAGCTCGTCGGGCTCATAACCCGAAGGTCGTAGGTTCAAATCCTACCCCCGCAACCAACGTCCCGATTCATGCAAAAAGCCCGGCTCAATGCCGGGCTTTTTGTTTTTCGGCGCCCGATTCCGCGCATCACACGTTGTGCTTCGCACCGCACGCCGCGCGCATGCGCTCGCGTTCAAGAATGCCCCGCCCCGGTGATACACTCGCATCACCTCGTCCCTCCCACTCGACATGAAATTCTGCTCCGTCTGCGGTCACGAAGTCATCGCGCGCATTCCTCAGGGCGACAACCGTGAGCGCTTCGTCTGCGATCACTGCGGCACGATCCATTACCAGAATCCGCGTAACGTGGTCGGCACGGTGCCGGTCTGGGGCGAACAGGTGCTGCTGTGCCGCCGCGCGATCGAACCGCGCTACGGTTTCTGGACGCTGCCGGCGGGCTTCATGGAGATGGGCGAGACGACGGCCGAGGCCGCCGCGCGCGAAACGCTCGAGGAAGCCGGCGCACGCGTCGAGGTGCAGAACCTGTTCACGCTCCTCAACGTGCCGCATGTGCACCAGGTCCACCTGTTCTATCTGGCGCGGCTCACCGATCCGGCTTACGAGGCCGGCGAGGAAAGCCTCGAAGTCAAGCTGTTCGACGAAGCCGACATTCCGTGGGACGAAATCGCGTTCCCGACCGTCAGCCAGACGCTGCGCTTCTTCTTCGCCGATCGCGCCGCCGGCGACTACGGCGTGCATACCGGCGATATCTTCCGCTCGCTGCGCAACGGCTGAGCCCGCGCCCCATGGTCCCCTGGCTCGGCCCGGACGATCCGTTTCCGCCCATCGAACGCGCGCTCGGTCCGGCGACCGGCGCGCCGGGGCTGCTCGCCGCGAGCGCCGACCTGCTACCGTCGCGCCTGATCGAGGCCTACCTGCGCGGCATCTTCCCGTGGTATTCGGACGGTCAACCCGTGCTGTGGTGGAGCCCCGACCCGCGGATGGTCCTCGTGCCAGCCGAATTCAAGGTGTCCCCGTCGCTGCGCAAGACGCTCAGGCGCGTGCTGCGCGACCCCGCGTGGGAAGTGCGCGTCGACCACGACTTTCCGGGCGTGATGCGCGCGTGCGCGCAGGCGCCGCGTCGCGGGCAGCGCGGCACCTGGATCACGGCCGAAATCATCGACGCGTATACATCGCTCTATCGTTCCGGCAACGCGCACAGCATCGAGACGTGGCATGACGGGCGCCGCGTCGGCGGCCTCTACGGCGTCGCGTTCGGACGGATGTTTTTCGGCGAATCGATGTACGCGGATGCCACCGATGCGTCGAAGATCGCACTGGCAACGCTCGTCGCCCATCTTCGCGAGCAGGGGCTGGAGATGATAGACTGCCAGCAGAATACGTCGCATCTAGCGTCGCTCGGCGGCCGCGAGATCGCACGCAAAGCCTTTGTCGCTCACGTGCGCCGCGCGGTAGCCGAACCGCCGATTCCGTGGCAGTTCGACAAGCGCGCGCTCGCCGCACTGACGGGCCCCGCAGAACCGGCCGCCCCCTCCGGGATCGAGCGCTAGCGCGGCACTCCCTCCCTGCATCGAGAGCTGCCCATGACTCACCCGACTGAGCTGCCGCTTTCACCGCTTTCGGCGCTGCAATTCTATGCAACGGCGCCCTATCCGTGCAGCTATCTGGACGGCCGCGTCGCGCGCTCGCAAGTCGCGACGCCGAGCCACCTGATC
Organism: Burkholderia sp. PR2; assembly: GCF_052372875.1. NCBI lineage: Bacteria > Pseudomonadati > Pseudomonadota > Betaproteobacteria > Burkholderiales > Burkholderiaceae > Burkholderia > Burkholderia sp. PR2. Next base: position 1,565,544 of record NZ_JBQRWH010000004.1, on the reverse strand, counting down.
AATTCCGACATTTATACCGAGCTCGTGAAGGCCGGTTTCCGGCGCTCGGGCGTGTTCACCTATCGTCCATACTGCGACGGCTGCCGCGCCTGCGTGCCGGTGCGCGTGCCGGTCAGCGCGTTCAAGCCGTCGCGCACGCAACGCCGGATGTGGAAGCGGCACCGCGCGCTCGTCGCGACGGTCTCGCCGCTGCACTACGACGAGGAGCACTACGCGCTCTACATGCGCTACCAGTCGGCGCGCCACGCGGGCGGCGGCATGGATCGCGACAGCCGCGACCAGTACGAGCAATTCCTGCTGCAGAGCCGGATCAATTCGCGCCTCGTCGAATTCCGCGACCTCGACGCGCCGGGCGGCGAGCCCGGCAAGCTGCGCATGGTCAGCATGATCGACATCCTCGGCGACGGACTGTCGTCGGTCTATACATTCTTCGAGCCGGACGACCAGCACACGAGCTACGGCACGTACAACATCCTGTGGCAGATCGAACAGGCGAAAAGCCTCGGCCTGCCGTACGTGTATCTCGGATACTGGATCCGCGAGAGCCCGAAGATGGCCTACAAGGCAAACTTCCATCCGCTCGAAGGGTTGCTCGACGGCCGCTGGAAAGTGCTCGATCCGGATCGGGTCGACCTGCCGCCGGTCGACGCGGCACTCGCCCGCGCGCCGCTGCCCGGTGGACATTCCGGGTCGGGCTGACGTGAGCGACACCGGCGTGGTTGCACGAGAGCGGCGCGCGTCCGTCCCGGTCATGAAGCGGCTGACGCGCGGCACGGCGACCGTCGCCGCGGGCCGCCACGAAGCGAAGCCCGCCCTTGCCGCACAACTCCCGGTAAAATAGCGGGTTGTCATTCATTCCGGCCGTCCGCCCAATTCCCGTGTTCAGTTCCCTCTATCCGCTGGCCCGCGCATCCCTGTTCAAGATGGATGCGGAAGACGCTCACCACCTCACGCTGCGCGCGCTCGGCGCGGCCGGCCGCACCGGCCTCGCCTGCGCGCTGTCGGCCCGCGTGCCCGATGCGCCGCGCACGGTGATGGGGCTCACGTTCCGCAACCCGGTCGGCCTCGCCGCCGGCCTCGACAAGGACGGCGCGGCCATCGACGGCCTCGCGGCGCTCGGCTTCGGCTTCATCGAGGTCGGCACGGTCACGCCGCGCCCGCAGCCGGGCAACCCGCGCCCGCGGATGTTCCGCCTGCCGCAGGCCGAAGCGCTGATCAACCGGATGGGCTTCAACAACCACGGCGTCGACCAGTTCGTGAAGAACGTCCAGGCCGCCCGCTATCGCGGCATCCTCGGCCTGAACATCGGCAAGAATGCCGATACGCCGATCGAACGCGCCGCAGAGGATTACCTGTACTGCCTCGAGCGCGTGTATCCGTTCGCGAGCTACGTGACGATCAACATTTCGTCGCCGAACACGAAGAACCTGCGCCAGCTGCAGGGCGCGGGCGAGCTCGACGCGCTGCTCGCCGCGCTGAAGGACAAGCAGCAGCGCCTCGCCGACCTGCACGGCAAGCTCGTGCCGCTCGCGCTGAAGATTGCACCCGATCTCGACGACGAGCAGGTCAAGGAAATCGCCGATACGCTGCTGCGCCACAAGATCGAAGCGGTCATCGCCACCAACACGACGCTGTCGCGCGCAGCCGTGCAGGGCCTGCCGCACGCGGACGAGGCCGGCGGCCTGTCGGGCCGCCCGGTGTTCGACGCATCGAACGAAGTGATCCGCAAGCTGCATGCCGAAGTCGGCAGCGCGGTGCCGATCATCGGCGTCGGCGGCATCTTCTCGGGCGAGGACGCACGCGCGAAGCTCGCGGCCGGCGCGTCGCTCGTCCAGCTGTACACGGGCTTCATCTATCGCGGCCCTGCGCTCGTCGCCGAATGCGTGAAGGCGATCGCGCACGAACGCGCCGCGTAATATAGCCATAATCAAACGATATTTAGAGTCCGATTGCATTTTTGCTATGATCGGCCTCACATTCAGAATCAAGCGCCCCGCTGGGGCAAGGAAGCCCACACGATGAAAATTTCGCTGCTGAAGAAGCTGCTGGTCGCCGGCCTGATCGGTACGTCGTTCGCTGCCGCCACCGCGCATGCGGCCGACCTCCTCGACGAGGTGAAGCAACGCGGCACGCTGCGCGTCGGCCTCGAAGGTACGTTCCCGCCGTTCAACTCGAAGAATCCGCAAGGCGAACTCGTCGGCTTCGACGTCGACATCGCGAAGGCCGTCGCCGCGAAGCTCGGCGTGAAGACCGAGTTCGTCACGACCGAATGGAGCGGCATCATCGCGGGCCTGCAGGCCGGCAAGTTCGACGTGATCGCCAATCAGGTCGGCATCACCGACAAGCGCAAGGAAACGCTCGACTTCTCGCCCGCGTACACGTACTCGTCCGCTCAGCTGATCCAGCGCAAGGACGACACGCGCCAGTTCAAGTCGCTCGACGACCTGAAGGGCAAGAAGCTCGGCGTCGCGCTCGGCACGAACTACATGGACATGGCGAAGTCGGTGCCCGGCGTCGACGTGAAGACGTACCCGGGCGCGCCGGAGTACCTGCGCGACCTCGCCGCCGGCCGTCTCGATGCGGCGCTCAACGACCGCCTGATGCTCGCGTACCTGACGAAGAACTCGCAACTGCCGCTGCGCCCGGGCGCGAACGTCGGCTCGGCGAACCCGTCGGGCATCCCGTTCAAGAAGGGCAACCCGAAGTTCCAGAAGGCGATCGGCGACGCGATGGCGCAACTCGAAGCCGACGGCACGTTCACGAAGATCTCGGACAAGTGGTTCGGCATCGACGTGACGAAGCCGATCAAGTAAGCACGCCTCTGTTTCCCGCCTGACGGCGGGCCGGAAAGGGCGGCATCCGAAACGATGCCGCCCTTTGTTTTATCGGTCCGGTTTATGATTGCGCTTTCGCGCACGCATTCGCTTCGTATTCCATGTCGACAACGTCCCTGCTCGTCCAATCGCTGCCGGTGCTCGCCCAGGGTGCCGTGCTGACCGTCAAGTTCGCCGTGCTGTCGATGGTGTTCGGCATGCTCGGCGCCGTCGTGCTCGCGATGATGGGCATCCGGCAAAGCGAGCCGCTCGACGGCTTCGAACGCATCTGGGTCAACGCGCTCGCGGGGCTCGCGCGCGCGTACGTGAGCCTGATGCGCGGCACGCCGCTGCTCGTGCAGATCTTCGTCATCTATTACGGGCTGCCAAGCCTCGGCATCTCGCTCGACCCGACGCCGGCCGGCGTGATCGCACTGTCTGCGAACGTCGCCGCCTACATGTCCGAAAGCATGCGCGGCGCGATCAACGGCATTCACCGCGGCCAGTGGCTCGCGTCCTACAGCCTCGGGCTGTCGTGGGGGCAGACGGTGCGCTACGTGATCGGCCCGCAGGCACTGCGCATCGCGGTGCCGAGCCTGTCGAACAGCCTGATCAGCCTGATCAAGGACACGTCGCTCGTATCGGTGATCACCGTGACCGAACTGCTGCGCAGCGCACAGGAAGTGATCGCGGCGACCTACCAGCCGCTGCCGCTGTACCTGGCCGCCGCCGCTGTCTACTGGGTGCTGTGCCAGATTCTCGAATGGGTCCAGCGCTGGTACGAAAAGCGCCTGTCGCTGCCCGCGCGGCACTGATCACGAAACACCTCCCGCCGGGCCGCGATTGCGCGCCCGGCTCCCGCCTTCCCTTCCTTCCCGCCTACTCGCCCGAATAGCGCACGCCGAGCGCCGCGCGTGCCGCGTCGGTCATCGCAATCATTCGCCGCGAATGGTCGTGCGTCATGATCGGGCTCTCGAGTTCGCCGGCGCGCAGCAGGTCGCAGAAATGCGCGGTCTCGTAGTTCAGGCCACCGCCATCGATCGGCGCATCGAGTTCGACCGTGCGCCCATCCGCATAGCGAATCGTCGCCCGCGCGGGGTTCCACCACTTCTCGTGAATCGTCACGTGCCCGCCTGCCGCGGCGATCAGCGCGTCACCGCGTCCCATCACGTCGAGCCCGCAAAAGAGCTGTGCGATGCCGCCGTTCGCGTGACGGCTGTTCAGGCTCGCGAACACGTCGACGCCCGTGGCGCCGATGCGGCCGAGCGTCTGCACGTCGACTGCCTCGCCAAGCCAGTCGACCGCGAGAAACGCTTCGTAGATCCCGATGTCGAGCAGCGCGCCGCCGGCGCGGTCGAGTCGATAGACGGAATGGTCGCCCGGCACCGACGACGACGCGCAGCCCGCGCGCACGAGCCGGATTTCGCCGATCGGGTCGTCGTGCAGGTGCGCGCGCAACTGACGATACAGCGGAAAGAACGGCGGCTTCATCGCTTCCATGAAGAGCCGTCCGGCAACGCGTGCCGCATCCAGCACGGCGTCGAGTTGCGTCGCGTTCAGCGTCGCGGGTTTTTCGCACAGAACGGCCTTGCCGGCGGCCAGCGCCGCTTGCGCGTAGTGCGCGTGACTGTCGTGGAGTGTCGCGATGTAGATCGCGTCGATGTCGCTCGCGAGGAGCGCGTCGAGGCTGGCGGCAGGCGCGCCGCCGCAGCTGTCGCAAAAGGCGGTTGCCGCGTCGGCGCGGCGTGCCCATACGCCGGCGAGCGTGGCAACCGGCACGTGAGCGAGGCTTTGCGCGAATCGGCGTGCGATGCTGCCTGCGCCGACGATGCCGAAGCGCACCGGGCGGTTGTCGAGGTCGTTCATCCGGATCTTCCGTGTCGGTCGTATGACGGTGGCCGGCACGCTGCCGGTCGGCCGTCATGATAAACGGCTCGCCGGCGCACGGATAAGCGACGCGTGTCGATTCAGGCGCGCACGGGCACGTCGACGGAGAAATCGCGCGAAATCTCGTCGGCGCTGAAATCGATCAACGCGAGCGAAGCCGCTTCGGCTTCGCGCGGGTCGCGGCGTTCGATCGCATCGACGACGCGCGCATGCGCCTTCACCGCGACGTCGTGCGCCCCCTCCTTCTGCGCAACGCGCGGATTCACCAGGCGAACCGCGCCGCGCACGATGGCCGCCATCTGCTGGAAAAACTGGTTGCCGCTCGCCTGAACGATCCGCGTGTGCAGCAGTTCGTCCGCCGTGTCGTATCCAGGGTCGCCCGGCTGCAACACCTTGAACGCTTCGAATGCCTCACGAATGCCCGCGATGTCGACCGCCGTCGCACGAACGGCCGCCTGCGCGGTCGCGCGCGGTTCGATCAGCATCCGGAATTCGATGACGTCGCGCATGAACTGCGGATCCGGCTTTGCACGGAACCGCCAGCTCACCACGTCTTCATCGATCATGCGCCAGTCGCGCATCGGTCGAACGCGCGTACCGACTTTCGGACGCACGTCGAGCATGTCGCGCGCAAGCAACATCGACAATGCTTCGCGCATCACCGTACGGCTCACGTCGAACTCTTTCGACAGCACGTCCTGCGGCGGCAAGATGCCGCCGTACTTGTCCTCGACGATACCCGAGACAAGCCCATCCATCACTTTGGCGACCAGTGACCGGTCTTTGCCCTGCTCCATGACACCTCCCCGTGCGTCGATTTGCGAACACCTGCTCCGCAGTTCCGCCGGCCCTGGTTACTACTGTTCTTATGATCTATAAGTTGATGAGTTCGGGGATATTTCGCTATCTGGTAAACACCTGACAGGGTTATCCCTCTTTCTGATGTGGTGATTTATAAGGCTTCAAAAAAAGCCCGGAAAGCGCGCTGCGCTTGCCGGGCCGGGCTTTCCGTCGAATTTAAACATGCAATCCATTACGGCATCCTGACGCCATTACGGACTGCTTCTCATTCAGTTTCGATTAATCGGGATAAACGATCGTTTCAACGCCGTTTGCCGTGCCGAGCAGGCACAGATTCGCGCCGCGCTCGGCGAACAGGCCGACCGTCACGACGCCCGGCCATGCGTTCACCTGCGCTTCGAAACCGCGCGGGTCGGTGATCTGCAGCCCCTTCACATCGATGATTTCGTTGCCGTTGTCAGTGATGTACGGCTCGCCGTCCTTCGTCACGCGCAACACCGGCACGCCGCCCAGCGCGGCCAAGCGCCGGCCGATCGCCGTGCGCGCCATCGGTACGACCTCGATCGGCAGCGGGAATGCGCCGAGCACCGGCACGCGCTTGCTGCCATCCGCGATGCAGACGAACGTATCGGCCACCGACGCGACGATCTTCTCGCGCGTCAGCGCACCGCCGCCGCCCTTGATCATTGCGCCGCTTGCGTCGATCTCGTCGGCACCGTCGACGTACACCTGCAGCGATTCGACCTCGTTCAGGTCGAACACCTTGATGCCGTGCGATTTGAGGCGTTCGGTCGTCGCGATGGAACTCGACACGGCGCCGCGGTAGCGCGATTTGACGGCCGCGAGCGCGTCGATGAAGCAGTTGGCGGTCGAGCCGGTGCCGACGCCGATCACGGCGCCTTCCGGCACGTTCTGGATCACATAATCGGCGGCTGCCTGGCCGACCAGGCGTTTGAGTTCGTCTTGAGTCATGGGGTGGGAATACAGCGGGATTGCGGAAAACCGGCAGTTTACCGGACTCGGATGACGACCCGGGCTTTTTCGGTGCGTGTTGCGGCACCGCGCGCCCTGATCGATCGTCAGGGCGCGCCCGTTGCGGCACCGTCCTCCGCAGGTGGCGTGGCGGGGAAATACTTGTCGAGCAGCGCTTGCGCGATCGCATCGGTCCCGGCGTCCGGGTTGCCCGCATAGTCGGATGGCCGGAAATGCATCTGAAACGCCGAGAATACGCGTTGCGTGCGCGCGTCGAGCACGCCGTCGGTTGGCACGTCATAGCCGTAGCGTGCAAGCTTCAGCTGCAATTCCCGCACGTCGACGAGCGCGTGCGGATCACGACCGCCTAGTCGCGCGGCTACGGTCGCGTCGTCCGGCCACGCGCCGACGCCGGCTTGCGCAAGCGCGTGCCACGGGAACAGCGGCCCCGGATCGATCTTGCGTTGTGGCGCGATGTCGCTGTGCCCGACCACGCGCGTCGGCAAAATTCCGTAGCGCGCGACGATGTCCTTCGACAGGCGGATCAGCGCATCGACCTGTTCGGGCGGATACGGCTGCCACGTGCGGTCTTGCGGATCGAGCGGGCCGCGGTTCACGTTCTCGATGCCGATCGACGCCGCGTTGAGCTCGGTCGTGCCCTGCCATTCGCTGATACCCGCATGCCATGCGCGTTTCGATTCGGGAACGAGCTGGTAGACGACTGGCATCCCGTATTCGACGCGTGGTTGCGGCGGCACGACGTAGTGCGCGCTGACTGAATCGCCCGTCAGCGTGCTCAGCGATCTCGCTTCGTCGCTTTCGGTGTAATGCATCACGAGAAAGCGGATCCGCGAATCGGCGCCGCGCGCATGCAGGCGCGTATCGGCGTAGTAGGCACCGCGCTCGACCAGCGACGGCGATGTACAGGCGGCCAGCAGGCCGAGGATGGCGCACAATGCGCCGAGGCGAAACAGGGTCATGGTCCGCGAGTTCCGGGAGCCGCGTGCCGCGCGCAGTGGCGGCACGCGTCGTTCGGGGCGTAACGGCCCGCGCATCGCGCGAGGCCGCGTGGGTCAGCCCGTATATCAGCCCGTGTATCAGCCCTTCACGCGCCGCTGCCGCACCGCTTCGTAAAGGCACACGCCGCTCGCGACCGACACGTTCAGACTTTCGACGCTGCCGGCCATCGGGATACTCATCACTTCGTCGCAGGTGTCGCGCGTGAGCCGACGCATGCCTTCGCCCTCCGCACCCATGACGATGGCGACAGGACCATCGAGCTTCGTGTCGTACAGCGTCCCCGGCGCCTCGTCCGACGTGCCGATGATCCACACGCCGGCCTCCTTCAGCTCGCGCAGCGCGCGGGCGAGGTTCGTGACCGTGATGTACGGCACCGTGTCGGCCGCGCCGCTCGCGACCTTCGCCGCGGTCGCGTTCAGGCCGACCGCGCGGTCACGCGGAGCGATCACCGCATGCGCACCGGCCGAATCGGCGACACGCAGGCATGCGCCGAGGTTGTGCGGATCGGTGACGCCGTCGAGCACCAGCAGCAGCGCCGGACCCTGGATGCCGTCGAGCAGTTCGGACAGGTTCTGTGCGAGCGGAACGTCCTCGACGCGCGCGACGACGCCCTGGTGGCGCTCGGTATGCGCGAGACCCCACAGGCGGGTTTCATCGGCTGCGATCAGCCGCACGCCCGCTTCCTTCGCGGCGTGCAGGAAGTCCTGCATGCGGCGGTCGCGGCGCGTCTGGTCGTACAGCACCTCCGCAACCGTCGACGCATCGTGCCGCAAACGTGCGGTCACCGCATGAAAACCGTAAAGAACCTTCAGACGTGACATGACTGGAACAACCTTCGATCAAACGTGCGGCCGCGCGATGGGCGCAGCCGCGATCCATGGAAAAGGAAAGCGCCGCGTTGCCGGCCGGTGACCGGTAGAACGCGGCGTCTCTCGATACTGCAGGGGCACGCGCGTGCGCTGCCCCAAACGCTCAATACTTTTTGTGGGCGTGTACCTTCTTCGCGGCCGTCTTCGCCGGCGCGCCGCCCTTCTTCTTCGCCGCACGCGTGTCGTTTACCGCGGCGGCCGGTGCGCTGGCCGTCCGCTTGCGACGCGGCGCGGCTTCCTCCACCGGCGGCAACGAGCGCACGCGCGGGCCGCCGCGATCGTTGCCGTTGCCGACAGCAACCGGCGCCGATGCGGGACGCGGCGCCTTCACCGGCGTGTCGCGCACGAGGCGGAAGTCGATCTTGCGCGCATCGAGATCGACGCGGCTCACCTGCACGCGCACGCGATCCGACAGGCGATAACGGATGCCCGTGCGCTCGCCGCGCAGCTCGTTCTTGATCTCGTCGTACTGGAAGTAGTCCGAGCCGAGTTCCGTGACGTGCACGAGCCCTTCGATGAACAGCGTGTCGAGCTGCACGAAGATGCCGAACGACGTGACGCCGTTCACCATCCCGCCGTATTCCTCGCCGAGCTTGTCGCGCATGAAGTAGCACTTGAGCCAGGCCTCGACGTCGCGCGACGCTTCGTCGGCACGCCGCTCGTTCGCCGAGCAATGCAGGCCGAGCTCTTCCCAGATCGCGGTGTTCACGCGCGAACGGCCGCGCGCTTCGTCGTCGGCCTGCTGCATCGCGCGGGCGCGTGGCGACAGCGCGGTGTTCAGCTCGAAGCCGTCCGGTGCCTTCGGCGTGTACTTCTTGCCCGACAGGATCGCGTAGATCGCGCGGTGCGTGAGCAGGTCGGGATAGCGGCGGATCGGGCTCGTGAAGTGCGCGTACGCCTCATACGCGAGACCGAAGTGGCCGATGTTGTCCGGGCTGTAGACGGCCTGCTGCATCGAGCGCAGCAGCATCGGCTGCAGCATCTGCGCGTCGGGCCGGTCGCGAATCTGCGCCATCAGCGCCGCATAGTCGCTCGCATGCGGCTTCTCGCCGCCGCCGAGCGACAGGCCCATGCCGCGCAGGAACGCGCGCAGGTTCTCGAGCTTTTCCGGCGTCGGCCCCGCGTGCACGCGGTACAGGCCCGCATGCTTGTTGCGCTTAAGGAAATCGGCCGCGCAGACGTTCGCGGCCAGCATGCATTCCTCGATCAGCTTGTGCGCATCGTTGCGCTGACGCGGCACGATCTGTTCGATCTTGCCCTGCGAGTTGCAGACGATGTACGTCTCGGTCGTGTCGAAGTCGATCGCGCCGCGCTTCTGGCGTGCGGCGAACAGCGACTTGTAGACGCCGTACAGATCCTGCAGGTGCGGCAGCAGGTCCGCGCGGCGCGCGGCCTCCGGCCCCTTCGTGTTCGACAGCACGGCCGCGACTTCGGTGTACGTCAGGCGCGCGGCCGAATGGATGACCGCCGGATAGAACTGGTACGCCTTGATCTCGCCGCGCGCAGTAATCACCATGTCGCACACGAGCACGCAGCGGTCGACCTGCGGATTCAGCGAGCACAGCCCGTTCGACAGCTTCTCCGGCAGCATCGGGATCACGCGGCGCGGGAAATAGACCGACGTGCTGCGCTCCAGCGCGTCGGCGTCGAGGCCGCTGCCCGGCTGCACGTAGTGCGACACGTCGGCGATCGCGACGATCAGGCGGTAGCCGTCGCCGCGCCCGACCTTGGTCGGCTCGCAGTAGACGGCATCGTCGAAGTCGCGGGCGTCCTCGCCGTCGATCGTCACGAGCGGCACGTCGCGCAAATCGACGCGGAAGCGCAGGTCGGCCGGACGGACCGCGTCGGGCAGCGCGGCGGCATCGTCGAGCGCCCGCTGGCCGAATTCGTGCGGCACGCCGTATTTGCGCACGGCGATCTCGATTTCCATGCCTGGATCGTCGATGTCGCCGAGCACCTCGACGACGCGGCCGAGCGGTTGCGAATGGCGGCTCGGGAAGTCGGTCAGTTCGACGACGACGACCTGCCCGACCTTCGCCTTCTTCACGTTCTGCGTGATCAGGATGTCGTGGCCGATGCGCTTGTCTTCGGGTGCGACGATCAGCGCGCCGTTCTCGTTGAGCAGGCGGCCGATCACGCGCTTGTTGGCGCGCTCGGTCACTTCGACGACATGGCCTTCCGGACGGCCGCGGCGATCGTAGCCGACGATCCGCGCGAGCACGCGGTCGTTGTGCATGACCTTTTGCATTTCGCCGTTCGGCAAGAACAGGTCGTCCTGGCCGTCGTCGCGGATCACGAACCCGTAGCCGTCGCGATGCCCCTGCACGCGGCCGGCGACGAAATTCGACGGATGGGTGAGCTGATAGTGGCCGCGCTTGTCGAGGCGGATCTGGCCGTCGCGTTCCATCGCGGCGACACGCCGGAAGAACCCTTCGCGTTCCTGGCGTTTGATCGACAACGCTTCGGCGATGTCGTTGGCTGCCAGCGGCGCGTCGCTCGTACGCAGCACGCCGAGAATTTCTTCACGGCTCGGAATGGGGTACGGATATTTGCTCAAGGGTTTGTCGATGATTGTTCTCGTTGCGTTGACTGATGGTGCACGGCATCAACATAGAAGTGTCCGTCAGACAGTTCTATAGTGACGGCGGCGGATCATTCTATCACCCGCCTGTGTTGCCAAAAGACGCGAATGCCGCGTGCAGGCGCCGCAGCGGCGGGTTTGCAGTGCATTGCAAAAAAATGTTGACACAATTAATTGGGGCGCTATAATTCCACTTCTTTGCAGCAAGCAGCTACTGCAAAACGTGCCCAGGTGGCGGAATTGGTAGACGCACTAGGTTCAGGTCCTAGCGGTGGCAACACCGTGGAGGTTCGAGTCCTCTCCTGGGCACCATCTGTTTTTGAAAAGGTCGGCTTCATGCCGGCCTTTTTTCATTTCAAGCGTTGCATTACGCGCTCTGGCCGCGCCATATGCCCATCGCACCGATCGATAGCAGCATTGATCGGTTATCGATTGCCCTCCCCGCTGGTACGTCAGCCGCCTTGCTTTCAACGAATCCAGCGAGGAACACGGCCCATGACGTCGATGACCCGCCGCGCGTTCGCACGCGCGATGCCGGGCCCGCATCCCGGTGCACGCCGAGAACACCCCATCCACGCTGCGCATCGGACATCAAAAATCGTCGACGCTCAAGACGCGCGGCACGCTCGAGCAGTCGCTCGCGCCGCTCGGCCTGCGCGTGTCGCGCCATGAATTCACAAGCGGCTTGCCACTGACCGAACCGCTCAACGTCGGCGCGGTCGATTTCAGCGCCGACGTGCCCGACACGGCTCCCGTCTTCGCGCAAGCCGCGCATGCGCGCTTCGTCTTCGTGTACGTCGCGCAGCAAGCGCCGTCACCGAAAGCGCAGGCCATCATCGCCAAACGCGACAGCGCGCTGCCCACGCTTGGCCGATCTCAAGAGCAAGCGCATCGCCATCACGAAGGCTGTCGGCAGCCGCTACCGGGTGCTTGCCGCCCTCGCACACATAAAGCTCGCCCCCCCCAACGACGCGGCATTCCACTACCTGACGCCGGCGGACGGCCGCGCGACGTTCGAACGCGGAAGCGTCGATGCATGGATCACGCGGGATCCGTACGTCGCATCGGTCGACGCGAATCCCGATGTGCCGATTCCGCAGCCTCTCAGAACTTCGGTGGGCATCAGAACATCGCCGATACGTTCCGCGCAGTAGCTTCGTTGCCTGCCCGCGTCAACACGGCTGAATCGCGGCGCTGGAATTTCGCGGCAAAGCGTGCGGTTCCGATCGGCGCGTGATGCTCCGACCATGCGACGGGCGAAGAAATTTTTATCGCCGTCGCTCGAATTGTATTGACAGGCTCTCGAGACACGCTAAAATAGCGGTCTTCGCATCGCAGCAAGCGAAACGTGCCCAGGTGGCGGAATTGGTAGACGCACTAGGTTCAGGTCCTAGCGGTGGCAACACCGTGGAGGTTCGAGTCCTCTCCTGGGCACCACTTATTTAAGAAAGGCCGGCTTTTAGCCGGCCTTTTTCTTTTTCAGTGACCCGTCCTGAAATAGGTTGACACTTTTTCGCCGAAACGAAGAGGTGCCAAATGGAGCAAGGGATCAAGCGGACGCAGCGGGACTACAGCCTGGCTTTTAAACTGTCGGTGGTGGTGCAGGTCGAAAAAGGCGAACTGACGTACAAAGAGGCACAGCGACGCTACGGCATCCAGGGGCGCTCGACCGTGCTGGTATGGTTACGTAAGCACGGCTTGCAGGATTGGGCCGATCCATCCGGCCGTGCGCGATCGGGTTCCACCATGTCAAAGCAAGACTCAAAGCCGCTCACACCGGAGCAGCGCATCAAGGAGTTGGAGACGCAGTTGCGACAGGCGCAGGAGAAAGCCGCGCTATTCGAAGCCGTGATCGACGTGATGCGCAAGGATTACGGGATCACCGTAAAAAAGCCTTCAGGCAGGTCGTCGCGCAAAAGCGGATCGAAAAGCTGAGCGTCGAGCGGGCCTGCCGATACATGGGTATCAGCCGCCAAGCGTATTACAAGCGATGCCGCAGCGAGGAACACCGTTGCTCGCAGAGCGAGACCGTCACTGCGCTGGTGCGAGACGTGCGGCTTCGCCAGCCGAGGCTGGGCACACGCAAGCTACATCATCTGCTCGGGCCAGCATTGGTCGAGCGCGGCATCAAGCTGGGGCGAGATCGGCTGTTCGACGTGCTGCGTGCCGCGCGCCTACTGGTCGTACCGCACCGGGCGTATCACAAGACCACCCATAGCCATCACCGCTTCCGGCGTCATCCGAATCTACTGAAACCCGGGCCGGATCAAATCGTGCCGACCGGCCCCGAACAAGTGTGGGTGGCCGACATCACGTATCTGCCGACGGCTGGCCCGTTTGTGTATTTGAGTCTCGTCACGGATGCGTTCTCGCGCAAGATCGTCGGTCATCACGTTCACGACAGCCTGCAAACCGAGCAGGTCAGTCAGGCGCTCAAGAAGGCGTTGCGCAAGCGCCGGAGCCGGCAGCCGTTGATCCATCACTCCGATCGCGGGGTCCAGTACTGTTCGACCTACTATCAGGACATCCATCGGCATCACGGCCTGCGCTGTTCAATGACGGACGGCTACGACTGCTATCAGAATGCGCTGGCTGAGCGGGTCAACGGCATTCTCAAGGGGGAGTTCCTGTTGCAACGTCCTGCGGACCTTGAACAGGCCGCCAAGATGGTCGAACAGTCGGTACACATCTACAACTATGAACGGCCACATGCCGCGCTGAAATACAAAACGCCCGATGCGGTGCATCGGGCGTTCTAGCGCCTGGATACTGTCAACTTATTCCAGGACTTGACATCAGCCTCAGGAGGCAAAGCGCTGCGCACTTTGCGTGAGGGCTCGAAAAGCTGCATTTTCAAGCGCAACTCGGGGGCGCGCCCGCGTTACCAAGCCCCCCCCCTCCCGTGCTCCATCCGCTTTCCAAAAGCGAGCGGCTTATCCCGGCCTTTCGTCATTTCCGACTCAAGCAACGAAGCGGAATCGGAGGGTGCGAATTTCGAGATGCCCAGCGAATTCGGTGGACACGCGACAAACACTTCGCCTCTTCATCGATCCGGCAGCCGAACGGCCATCAAGAGCGCCCTGCCGCCGACCTCAGGCGCCGTTCCAGCGTTTCGCGGCAATCGCGACACGCTCGCCCAGCACTTCCGCCGTCTTGCGATCGCTCTCCAGGATCGCATCGCCGCCCTCGTCTGCATTTGCCTGCGCCATCGCACCGAGGAAGGACCCGAGCCGATTCAGATCGTTGACTGAACCCGCACTACTGTTGTTGCCGGGCATCAGACCGAGGCTGACCCACAGCATCTGATGCTGGGCGGCGAAGACCGCCAGTTGTTGCAACGTCGACAGTTTGTCGCCGCTTTGCGAAGCCGACACCGTGAAACCGGCCGCCAGCTTGTCACGCCACTTGCCCCAATGTTTCGACGATGCGTCCATGAAGCCCTTGAACTGAGCGGACGCACTGCCCATGTAGGTCGGCGAGCCAAAGATGATCGCCTTCGCATCGCGCTCCAGGTACTCCCAGTGTTCGTCGATCGCGTCGACGGGGATCAACTTGACCGACGCGCCGTCGACTTTCTCGACGCCGCGCGCAACTGCGTCGGCAATAACGGCTGCGTGGCCGTAGCCGCTATGAAAAACCACTGCGATTTCTGACATGACGAACTCCTCGGCGCGGATCGTTCCGCAATAAGCGTTACCGCGATAGTAACAGAAAAGATCGAAATACAACCGACTTCGCCCACATGCGTCGCACGCGCCATTGCATGCCGACATCTACATGCACACGGCCCGCCAGGCGAGCGGACAATCGCTGCGATCGCATCCCATAACCGCAGGACAGCGCGCACGACAGGATGCCATCGACAACAATTTCCCTGGCGACACACGTAAGTGTGCATTCGGGAAATTCGCTCGATCCTTTCCGGCAATGATTCCCTCACACCCGCATCGACCGACCACGGCATTCAGACGCGACAACCCAGGCGCGCCCTTTTTTACACCCATCCAAACGATCGTACAAAAATCTGTTGACACGCCCTTCGGGCACGCTATAATTGCGTTCTTTCGCGATGCAGCAAAGCGAAACGTGCCCAGGTGGCGGAATTGGTAGACGCACTAGGTTCAGGTCCTAGCGGTGGCAACATCGTGGAGGTTCGAGTCCTCTCCTGGGCACCATATGTTTTTGAAAAGGTCGGCTTTATGCCGGCCTTTTTTCATTTCCGGCTCCGGAATCACTGCGGGTGCCCTTGCGGATACACCGCAGCCGCAGCGCGACTCGCACCAGCCCGCCAATCCGAACCGAGTGCCGGGCGGGTTCCACGCCGGCCCTCCTGCACGCGGATCGCCTCACTTCGGTGATTCGCTCCGCTCTTGCCGCCTCCCCGCCGCCTCCATCGTCGCCCCAGAACGAAACCGGGATTTCCCTAGGCTGACACGCCGCCGCTCACGCGGTTAAATAAATCAACGTGATTTATTTAATGCGTCGCAACCGACGCGCCCATGGAAGGAGACGCCATGAGAAGCCCGCACATCGGCCAGGGAAGCAACTCGGCCAACGTGCGCCGTTACAACGAGCGCCTGCTGTTGAAGACGCTGCGCCGTGCGGGTAGCGCGTCGAAGGCCGACCTCGCCCGTCTCGCGAACATGACGGGCACGGCGGTCGGCAGCATCATCGCGTCGCTCGCCGATGCAAAGCTGATCGCATTCGCCGGCCGCACCGAAGGCCAGCGCGGCCAGCCGGCCTCACTGATCCGCCTCGATCCGCGTGGCGCGTTCGGCATCGGCGTCCATCTCGACCGGATGCGCATCGAGACGGCGCTCGTCAATTTCGCGGGCGACGTGCTCGGCCGCCGCTCCCATGACACGTTGCTCCCCCCGCCGGCCGACGTGCTTGAAATCGTACGGCACGACATCGATGCGATGCAGGATCTGCTCCCCGCGCATGAGCGCGCGCGCCTGACGGGCGTCGGCGTCGCGCAGCCGTATAACCTCGGCGCATGGATGCGCGAGCTCGGCCTCGCGCCCGACACGTTCCGCGCATGGGAAGACGTCGACTTCGCGAGCGACCTCGGGCGCACGCTGTCGCTGCCCGTGTTCGGCGAAAACGACGGCAACGCGGCCGCGATCGCCGAACTGTTCTACGGGTACGGCCGGCAGTGCGACGACTTCGTGTACCTGTTCATCGGTCCCGCGATCGGCGGCGGCATCGCGATCGACGGCGACTGCCTGCGCGGCGTGACCGGCAATGCCGGCGACATCGCCGTGATTCCTGTGCCGCCGAGCCGGCTGGCCTCCGCGCCGCCGCCTCGCGGCCCGTGGGACATCCTCCTCGCCCGCGCATCGCTGCACGCGCTCGTACGCCACCTGCGCCATCACGGCGAGACGGTCGAGAACCGCGCCGACCTCGAGGCCTGCATCGCGCGCGGCCTGCCGGCGGTGGACGAATGGATCGACGACTGCGTCGATGCACTCGCCCCGGCATTGCGCGCGGTGCTGTGCGTCGTCGATGCGCCGGTGGTCGTGCTCGATGCCGATACCGACGCGGGCCTGCTCGATGCGCTGATGACCCGCCTGCGCGCGGCGCTCGTCGCCACCGCGCCGGAAGCGCGCGGCACGCCGACGCTCGTGCGCGGCACGTTCGGCGCCGACGCCGGTGCGATCGGCGCCGCGACGCTGCCGATGTTCTTCAACTTCTCCCCGCGGGCCGGCATCCTCAAGGGCGCCCGCACCGAATCGCAGGAGGTCAATCATGTCGCATTCTGAGTCGCCCCGGCCGCTGCTCGAGATGCGCCGGATCAGCAAGACGTTCCCGGCCGTACGCGCGCTCGACAACGTCAGCCTGACCGTCTATCCGGGCGAGATCCACGCCCTGATGGGCGAGAACGGTGCGGGCAAATCGACGCTGATGAAGATCCTGTCGGGTGCGTACCGCGCCGACGCCGGCGGCGAAATCCTGATCGACGGCGAGCGCATCGACGTCGACGGCCCGCTCGCCGCGCGCGATGCGGGCGTCGCGGTGATCTACCAGGAGCTGTGCCTCGCGCCGAACCTGACCGTGGCGGAAAACATCTACGTCGGCCGCGAACTGCGGCGCGGCAACCGGCGCTGGGGCACCATCGACCGCGCGGCGATGGCGCGCGGCTGCCAGGACGTGCTCACGCGTCTCGGCGCCCCGTTCGGGCCCGACACGCTCGTCGGCACGCTGTCGATCGCCGAGCAGCAACTCGTCGAGATCGCGCGCGCCGTGCACACCCGCGCCCGCATCCTCGTGATGGACGAACCGACGACACCGCTGTCATCGCGCGAGACCGAGCACCTGTTCGGCCTGATCCGCCAACTGCGCGAGGAAGGTCTCGCAATCATCTACATCAGCCACCGGATGGCCGAGATCTACGAGCTGTCCGACCGCGTGTCGGTGCTGCGCGACGGATCGTACGTCGGCACGCTCGAGCGCGAATCGCTGTCGGCCGAACGGCTCGTCGCGATGATGGTGGGGCGCGACATCTCCGGCTTCTACAAGAAGGAACATGCGCCGTACGACCCCGGCCATCTGCTGCTGTCGGTACGCGACATTGCCGACGACAACCGCGTGCGCGGCTGCAGCCTCGACCTGCATGCGGGCGAGGTGCTCGGCATCGCCGGGCTCGTCGGCGCGGGCCGCACCGAGCTCGCGCGGCTGATCTTCGGCGCGGAACCCCGCACGCGCGGCGACGTGAAGCTGGGCGATCGTACGTTCGGCGCACATTCGCCACGCGACGCGATCGACGCGGGCCTCGTCTACCTGACGGAGGACCGCAAGCGCCAGGGCCTGTTCCTGGACATGAGCGTGCGCGACAACATCAACATCTCCGTCTGCAACCGCGACGCGCGGCTCGGTGCGCTCGATCTCGCACGCGGCACCGAACGCGCGCGCGACGCGATCGCCTCGCTGTCGATCCGCGTGCCGAACGCGAACGTAAACGTCGGCGCGCTGTCGGGCGGCAACCAGCAGAAAGTGCTGCTGTCGCGCCTGCTCGAGACGAAGCCGCGCGTGCTGATTCTCGACGAACCGACCCGCGGCGTCGACATCGGCGCGAAATCCGAGATCTACCGGATCATCAACGAACTGGCCCGTGCGGGCGTCGGCGTGATCGTGATCTCGAGCGAGCTGCCGGAAATCATCGGCGTCGCCGATCGCGTGCTCGTGATGCGCGAAGGCGAGATCGCCGGCCAACTCGGCGGCCACATGCACACACCCATTACGCAGGAAGCGATCATCGCGCTCGCCACCGGCTCGCAGGCCGAACTCGCCGACGCGCACTGACCACGGCCCCTTCATCTCCCTCTTACGTCCAGGTACCGACATGATCAACCCGACCAAGCAGCGGAACCTCGCTTCCGCGACGGCCCATCCGGTGGCCAACCGTACGCCCGTGATGCGCGGCGCCGATCATCGCGCGCGCGTGCAATCGCTGATGCGCACCGCCGGCATGCTGCCGGTGCTGCTGGTTCTGTGCATCGGCTTCGGATTCCTGACCGACGGCTTCTTCACGCTGCAGAACCTGTCGATCGTCACGCAGCAGGCCTCAATCAACATCGTGCTCGCCGCCGGCATGACCTTCGTGATCCTGACGGGCGGCATCGACCTGTCGGTCGGCTCGGTGCTCGCCGCATCGGCCGTCGCCGCGCTGCTCGCGTCGACCATTCCCGGCTGGGGCTGGCTCGGCGTGCCGAGCGCGCTCGCCGTCGGCCTCGTGTTCGGCGCGATCAACGGCGGCCTGATCTCGTTCCTGCGTCTGCCGCCGTTCATCGTCACGCTCGGCGCGATGACGGCCGTGCGCGGCGTCGCCCGCCTGATCGGCAACGATACGACCGTCTTCAACCCGCAACTGCCGTTCGCGTTCATCGGCAACGGCACGATCCTCGGCGTGCCGTGGCTCGTCGTGATCGCATGCGCGGTGATCGCGCTGTCCTGGTTCATCCTGCGCCGCACGGTGCTCGGGATGCGGATCTATTCGGTCGGCGGCAACCCGGAAGCCGCACGCCTGTCGGGCATCAACGTGCGGGCGATCCAGCTGTTCGTGTATGCCGCGTCGGGTCTGCTCGCGGGCCTCGGCGCGGTGATGTCGGCCGCGCGGCTTTATGCGGCCAACGGCCTGCAGCTCGGCCAGTCGTACGAACTCGATGCGATTGCCGCGGTGATCCTCGGCGGCACGAGCTTCGTCGGCGGCGTCGGCTCGATCGTCGGCACGCTGATCGGTGCGCTGATCATCGCGGTGCTGACCAACGGTCTCGTGCTGCTCGGCGTGTCCGACATCTGGCAATACATCATCAAGGGGCTCGTGATCATCGGCGCCGTCGCGCTCGACCGCTATCGCCAGCGCGATTCGGCCCGCACCTGACACGCATTCCTCACCGCGCATTTCTCACCATTCAACCATCAGGGCGCAGGCAGGTCCTCCTGCGCCCGTCCGCCAACGGACCTTCCGGAGACACAACGACATGTTCAAGCACAAAGCCGCCCTGACCGCCGTCGCCTGCGCGCTCGCCTTCGGCGCCGCCACCGCCCACGCAGCCGACAAGCCGCTGAAATCGATCGGCGTCACGGTCGGGTCGCTCGGCAACCCTTATTTCGTCACGATCGTGAAAGGTGCCGAAGCACGCGCCAAACAGCTCAACCCGAACGCGAAGGTCACCGCGGTTTCTGCCGACTACGACCTGAACAAGCAATTCACGCAGATCGACAACTTCATCTCCGCGCACGTCGACATCATCCTGCTCAACGCGACTGATCCGAAGGCGATCGAGCCGGCGGTGAAGAAGGCGCAGGCGGCCGGCATCACGGTCGTCGCGGTCGACGTCGCGGCTGCCGGCGCGAACGCGACCGTGCAGACCAACAACGTGAAAGCCGGAGAGCTGGCGTGCGACTACCTTGCGAAGAAACTCGGCGGCAAGGGGAACGTGATCATCGAGAACGGCCCGCAGGTATCGGCCGTGATCGATCGCGTGAACGGCTGCAAGGCCGTGCTCGCGAAAAACCCGGGCATCAAGCTGCTGTCGAGCGACCAGGACGGCAAAGGCTCGCGCGAAGGCGGGATGAACGCGATGCAGGGCTACCTGACGCGCTTTCCGAAGCTCGACGGCGTGTTCACGATCAACGACCCGCAGGCGATCGGCAGCGATCTCGCGGCGAAGCAGCTGAATCGCCCGAACATCGTGATCACGTCGGTCGACGGCGCGCCGGACATCGAGGTGGCGCTGAAGTCCAACACGCTCGTGCAGGCGTCGTCGAGCCAGGACCCATGGGCGATGGCGCAGCAGGCCGTCAACGTCGGCTACGGGATCATGAACGGCCAGAAGCCGGCCAACCCGATGATCCTGATCGAGCCGATGCTCGTCACGCGCGACAACGTGAAGGGCTACAAGGGCTGGAGCAGCCCGCGCTGATCGCGCGACACCAACCGCGATCCCCGGCGGTGCCGGGCCGCCTCGCCGCGCGCGGCGCCCGGCCCTGCCCGTCCCCTCGCCTCAACCTGGTCGTGTCGAAACAGCCGCCCGACTATTTCTTCATCGGCGACAACAGCGCCGATCTCGCGTTCGATCCGGCCGACTTGCCCGACGGCGCGCTCGACGCGGCCGAGATCGTGCACGTCGGCTCGCTCGGCGTCGTGCGCGAGCCGCTTGCGTCGCGCCTGATCGAAGTCGTGCAGGCGGCACGCGCCGCCGGCAGGCGAATCTCGTTCGATCCGAACTATCGCGCACCGATGGCCGCGCCGTCGTATCGCGACACACTGCGCTGGCTGGCAAGTCTCGCCGACTGGATCAAGGTCTCCGACGAAGATCTGCGCGGCCTGTTCCCCGAACTCGACGAAGCCGCCGCGCTCGCGCAATTGCGCGCGTGGGCGCCCGATGCGAGCCTGCTCGTCACGCGCGGCGCGGCCGGCATGCAGCTTCTGCATCGCGATACCGCACTGTTCCAGCCGGCGTTCACGACCGAGATCGTCGATACCGTCGGCTGCGGCGACGCCAGCATCGGTGGCTGGCTCGCCAGCCAGCTCGTGCACCCCGGCGCATCGGCCGCCGATCATCTGCGCTACGCGGCAGCCTGCGCGGCAGTCGCCTGTGCGCATGCGGGCGCGTATGCGCCCACGGCTGCCGAGATGGCAGAGGTCATCGCGAATCCGGCGACCGCCGAATCGGCCGACGCCGCGCTATCGCACTAGGCAGCACCGGAACGCGCTGGACGGCGCGTTCGCCTCGCATCGTCACGCATCGCCCTGAGCGCCCTTCCCACCATTGCCACCATTGCCGCGCGCCTGCAGCAATTGCAGGCTCTCGTCGACACTCAGTTCGGACATCGCGTCGTCGCGCAGCGTCTCGTCGGCCGCACGGCGCAGCGCATGCAGCGCGTGCTCCTTGAGCCGCACGATCGCGAACTGCAGCCCGCGGGCCGCGCATTCGGCCGCGAACGTGCGCAACGACTCGATCGTCGTGCCGTCCACGTCCGGCGTTTCCTCGAGACTCAGCAGCACGGTACGCGCATCGGGCGCGGCCTTCATCAGCACACGCACGCGATTGAGCATCCGGTCCGCGTTCGCGAAGAATAGCTGCGCCTCGGGCCGCACGATCAGCACTCCGGGTACCGGCTTCGCATCGGCGTGATTCGCGACGTCGACGAAGTCGTGCCCGTCGCGCAGCCGGCCGAGCACGCTCACGTTCGGCTCCGACAACTTGCGCAGCGTCAGCAGCAGGTTCACGCCGATGGCCGCGAGCAGTCCGTGCAGCACGCCGAGCACGAGCACCGCGAGCAGCGCGGCGATCACGACGAGCCGGTCGCGATGCCAGACCCAGTACGGCCGGAACACCGACGGATGCAGCGAGTGGCTGACCGCGAAGATCACGATCGCCGCGAGCACGGGCTCCGGCGTGCGCGCAAGCTGCGGCAGCAGCAGCCACACGATCAGCGCGACCACGCCGGCCGCCCACAAGCCCGCGAAACGCGACCGCGCACCGGCCGCCTCGTTCGCGGCCGTCGCCGAATAGCCGGCGCCGACCGGCATCCCGTGCAGCAGCCCCGACACGAGGTTCGCGCAGCCGAGCGCGACGAGGTCCCGGTTCGCCGACACGCTGTCACCGTGCTTCAGCGCGAAGTTGCGAATCGATCCGTACGATTCCGCATACAGGATCAGCATCAGCGCGAAAGCAAGTTCGACCGTCTGCATCCATGCATTGCGGTCGAGATGCGGCAGCCCGAATTCGATGTGGCGGAAATCGATGTGTCCGACGATGGCGATCCCGTATTGCTGCCAGTCGACCATATACCCGGCCGCGATCGACAGCACGATCACGACCAGTGTCGCGGGCACGCGCGAGCGCCGGCCGAGCACGAACAGCAACGCGAGCGCGGTCGTGCCGAGCGCGACGCTCGCGAGGTTCGCGTGCGATGCGCCGGTGACGAGGTCGAGCGCGACATGCGGCGCGTCACCGTGCTGCGCGGAGATCGCGAGAATCTTCGGCAGTTGCTTGATGACGATCGTCAGCGCCAGGCCGAACGTGAAACCGCGCAGGACCGGACGCGCGACGAAATCCGACATGCCGCCCAGTCGCGCGGCGCCCGCCAGGATGAACAGCACGCCCGTCATCGTGACGAGCGCGGCCGCCAGCGCGAGCTGCGCGGCAAGCGCCATCCCGGACTCGGCCAGCACGGTCGCGGCGAGCACGGCCGCCGACGACGACGTCGACGACACGATCGCAAAGCGACTGCTGCCGGTCAGCGCATAGACGACGAGACCCGACAGCAGTGCGATGAGGCCGGCTTGCGGCGGCAGGTTGGCGAGACCCGCGTACGCGACCGCCTCGGGAATCAGCAGCCCGGCGATCGACAGGCCGGCCAGCGCATCGAGACCGATGCGCTGCGTGGCCGACGGCGTTGCCGCATCGAGTGCAGCGAAATGCCCGGGATGCTGCGGGCCGGCATCCGGATGGGGGGGGACGGTCGTCATGTAGTGGCAGGCGCCGGGCGCGTATCAGGGTTTGACGGCGATGACACCCGACCAGCCGGGCAGATAGCGGGCGTCTTGCTCATGCGCACGGCGCAGCGAGAGGTCGAGCGCCTTCGAGAAGTTCTTGCGGATCTGGTCGAGCGTCACGTGCTGGCGCAGGTAGTCGGCCCACAGGAATTCGCTGAACGGCGTCGCATCCTTCGCGTAGCCGCCGGCCGTGCGCAGTTCGCCCGCAAGGCTCCGGTACGGATCGTCCTCGAGCCCCGTCAGCGCCTTCGGCAGATGTGCGTATTCGCGACGCGAACCATCCGCGCCGAACGGATGCACCCACTGGTTGTGTTCCATCATCCGCCAGAAGATCGTGTTGTCGAGCCAGGACAGATCCTTCAGCAGCATCGCGTTCACACGCGTCTCCCCTTCCTCGATCAGCGCGAGGCCGAGATGGTGATGGTCGGTGATGTAGTGCAGCCCGTCCGGGCCGAGGACGGCCGGAAACCAGTGCGACTCGATCGCGGCCTTGCGTGCGCGCTTGTCGAGCGTCTTCCAGTGCTTGCGCTTCGCTTTCACTTCGCGATAGCCGACCGTCATTTGCGTCGGACGCAGTGCGTCGAGCCGGACGGGAATGAGATGAACGTCGTTGCCGAGTGCCATGGCCGTACCCCATGTTACGAATTTCCGGCAACGATACTCCGGATCTTGCGAGCCGTTAATACGTCGCGGCCTCGATACGCATGCGCTTGACTATCTCTGACAACGGAACGCAACACTATGCACGCAGGTCGTCGCGCTCGAGACGATGACGAACGTAGGGAATTCCGTCATGAACGACGCTCACGCGCCGCATCCCGAGCTTGCGTGCGACGTTCAGCGAACCCATGTTCGCCTCGGCAATGTCGGCGATCACGCGCGGCAGCCGCACGGTGTCGAACGCATGACGCGCGACGGCCGTGGCGGCCTCGCATGCGATGCCGCGCCCCCACGCCGCGCGCACGAGCCGCCAGCCGATCTCGACGTCGCGCGCGCCGCCCGCATAGTCGGGAATCAACAGGATCCATCCGATGAAGGCGTCGGGCGCGGCTTTCTCGAAGATCGACCAGTAGCCGAGGCCGGGCGGATACGCGCGTGTGATCCGGTGCGTGACGAAGCGGCGATGTTCGTCCGGGTCGTGCCACGGGCCCGAGATGTAGCGCGTGACCTCCGGATCGCGATCCATCTCGATGCTCGCGTCGAGATCTGCCAGCACGCGCGGGCGCAGCCACAGCCGCCCGGTCTCCAGGACGGGCAATGCGGCAACGGAGGGGTGGGTCATCGGGACTCCTGATTCGGTGGCGATGCGCATCGCGCACATTACATAAGTGATACAAAAAGCCTTCCGGCATGATACAGGCGCCTGTCGCCTGTCTCGTGCACGTTCATTTCGGTTTTCTCAACAGCCCATTTCATAGGGATTATTCCCGATTCGCGGTTATCGCACCCCACATCGTACGGTGCCGCGGCCTACACTCGATAGATGCCCCCGCACCGCGCGCAAGCCGGGCCGGCATCCGCCTGCGGATCGCGAGCGCGCAAGCCAACGAGGAGACCACGGACATGAGCTGGACCCGCGAACAACGCAACGTCACGATCGCCGCCTACCTGGGCTGGACACTCGACGCGTTCGATTTTTTCCTGATGGTCTTCGTGCTGAAGGACATCGCCACCGAATTCGCGTCGACGATCCCCGCCGTCGCATTTGCGCTGACGCTCACGCTCGCGATGCGCCCGATCGGCGCGCTGATCTTCGGCCGGCTCGCCGACCGCTTCGGCCGCCGTCCGACGCTGATGGTCAACATCGCGTGCTATTCGCTGCTCGAACTCGCGTCGGGCTTCGCGCCGAGCCTCGCCGCGCTGCTGGCGCTGCGCGCGCTGTTCGGCATCGCGATGGGCGGTGAATGGGGCGTCGGCTCCGCGCTGACGATGGAAACCGTGCCGACCCACGCGCGCGGCTTCGTGTCGGGCTTGCTGCAGGCTGGCTATCCGAGCGGCTACCTGCTCGCGTCTGTCGTGTTCGGCCTCTTCTACCAGTACATCGGCTGGCGCGGCATGTTCATGGTCGGCGTGCTGCCCGCGCTGCTCGTGCTGTATGTGCGCACGCACGTGCCCGAATCGCCGGCCTGGAAGCAGATGGAAAAACGTGCGCGGCCGAGTCTCGTAACCACGATCCAGCAGAACTGGAAACTCACGATCTACGCGATCGTGCTGATGACCGCGTTCAACTTCTTCTCGCACGGCACGCAGGACCTCTACCCCACCTTCCTGCGCGAACAGCATCACTTCGATCCGCATACCGTGTCGTGGATCACGATCGTGCTGAACATCGGCGCGATCGTCGGCGGCCTGTCGTTCGGCGCGATCTCGGAGAAGATCGGCCGCCGTCGCGCGATCTTCATCGCCGTGCTGATCGCGCTGCCGATTCTGCCGCTGTGGGCGTTCTCGAGCGGCCCGGTCGCGCTCGCCGCCGGCGCGTTCCTGATGCAGATCTCGGTACAGGGCGCGTGGGGCGTGATACCGGTTCACCTGAACGAGATCTCGCCCGACGAGATTCGCGCGACCTTCCCCGGTGTCGTCTACCAGCTCGGCAACCTGCTCGCGTCCGGCAACGCGACGATGCAGGCGTCGCTCGCGGTTTCCCAGGGCAACAACTACGGTTTCGCCCTGGCGCTCGTGGCCGGCATCGTAGCCGTCGTGATCGCCGTGCTGATCCTGTTCAGCCGCGAACGGCGCGGTATCGACATGACGCAATCGGTCAATACGCGTACCACCGTCGGGTGAGCCTGCATATTGCCGCATCGCACCATCACGCGTGCCCCGTCCCGCCGGGGCCACGCGACATACTTTCCGCATCTGCACATCGAACTAGAGGAATTTGTCCAGATTCCTCGCTTGCCCGTGCCGCCCGCGTTTTTTTATCTTAATAAAAACGGCTGTTTGAATCAGATAATCAAATCACCTGTTCGCGGCCGGGCGACCGGCATTGGGAGGCGGGACATGGCAGTCAGTCAGGAGGGGCGACCGTCGGCGGGACGGCCGTCCGGGACGCGGTCATCCGGCAATCGGCAGACCGGCGGGACGAAGGCGCGCATTCTCGATGCGGCCGAGGACCTGTTCATCGAGCACGGCTTCGAAGCGATGTCGATGCGGCAGATCACGTCGCGCGCGGCGGTGAACCTCGCCGCGGTCAACTACCACTTCGGCAGCAAGGAAGCGCTGATCCACGCGATGCTGTCGCGTCGGCTCGACCAGCTCAACCAGGAGCGCCTCGGCATCCTCGACCGCTTCGATGCGCAGCTCGGTGCGCATATCACCTGCGAACACGTGCTCGGCGCGATGTTCATTCCCGCGCTGAAGGCGTCGCGCGACCCCGACCGCGGCGGCCCCGCATTCCTGCGGCTGATCGGCCGCGCGTACACCGACCCGTCGCCGTTCGTGCGCAACTTCCTGACCGCGCACTACGCGAGCGTCGCCGGCCGCTTCTTCGACGCGTTCCAGCGCGCGCTGCCGCATCTGCCGCGCACGGAGCTCGGCTGGCGGCTGCATTTCGCGATCGGTGCGCTGTCCGGCGCGCTGGCAGGCGCCGAAACCGAAAGCCTGATCGACGAATTCTCGCAAGGCCGCACGATGAACGACGTGCAGATGATCGCGCGGCTGTCGTCGCTGATCGTCGCCGCACTGAAGGCGCCGATGCCCGACTGCGCGCAGTTGTCGATCTTCGCGGCCGTGCTCGACGATGCGGGTGCGAGCGAGGCGTTCGGGCTGTCCTCGAGCGCGTCGGCTGCCGATCCAGCGACGGTGCATTCGGCGAGCTGATCGCGCCGAGCCGCTCAGGCGGCGATTCACGATTTTGGCGGCCCGGACCGGCGTTGATGCGCTGGCCCGGGCCGAACGAATGTCATGCGGCGGGAGCCGACGCTGGCTTGCGCTCGTCGACAAGAAGGCATGGCGAGAACATCGCGCAGAAGCGTCAACTCTCGCCGAACGTAAAGCATGGGGTGAGCGTAAGCGCCGAAGCGCCAACTCTCACCGACCGCAAAGCATGGGGTGAGAGTAGGCGCTGAAGCGCCAACTCTCACCGACAACGGAGACACATCATGTCATCATCCGCAGCAACCGCAGCGGCCCAGCTCCCGCCGAACACCGATGGCATCTGGTACGCGTCGTATCCGCCCGGCGTGCCGCACGAGATCGACGTCACGCAATACGCATCGCTCGTGCAATTCTTCGACGAATGCACGACACGCTTCGCCGAGCGGGTCGCCTACGTGAGCGCAGGCGCATCGATGACCTACCGCACGCTCGCGCAGAAAGTCGAGGCGTTCGCGTCGTATCTGCAAAGCACCGGCGTGAAACCGGGCGACCGCGTCGCGATCATGCTGCCGAATACGTTCCAGTACCCGGTCGCGCTGTTCGGGACGCTGAAAACCGGCGCGATCGTCGTCAACGTCAACCCGCTCTATACCGCGCGCGAACTCGCGCACCAGTTGAAGGACAGCGGCGCGCAGACGATCGTCGTGTTCGAGAACTTCGCACGCACGCTGCAGGACGCGTTGCCGGAAACCCAGGTGAAGAACATCGTCGTCACCGCGCTCGGCGACCTGCTCGCAGACGGCTTCAATGCAAAGGGGCGCCTGATCAATTTCGTGCTGAAGCACGTGAAAAAGCTCGTGCCGCCCTACACCCTGCCGCAGGCGATCCGGCTGCGCGCCGCCCTCGCGCTCGGCGCACGCGGCAAACCGCAACCGGTGAAGACGACGCGCGACGATCTCGCGTTCCTGCAATATACGGGCGGCACGACAGGCGTCGCGAAAGGCGCGATGCTCACGCACGGCAACCTGATCGCGAACCTGCTGCAGGCCAAGGCGTGGATCGCCGACCAGGTCTCGGGCGACGTCGAGACCGTGCTGACGCCGCTGCCGCTCTATCACATCTATTCGCTGACGGTAAACGCGTTCATCTTCATGGGGCTCGGCGGTCGCAACATCCTGATCGCGAACCCGCGCGACATGAAGATGGTGATGAAGATCATCCGCAACGAAACGTTCACCGGAATCACCGGGATCAACACGCTGTACAACGCGTTCCTCGACAACGAGGAATTCCGCAAGCGCGACTTCTCGAAGCTCAAGCTCGCGATGGCGGGCGGCATGGCGATGCAGCGCGCGGTCGCGGAGCGCTTTCACGAGGTCACGGGGCGGCCGGTCGTCGAAGGCTACGGGCTCACCGAATGCTCGCCGATCGTCACGATGAATCCAGTGAACCTGAACGACATGGCCGCATTCAGCGGCTCGATCGGCCTGCCCGCGCCGTCGACGCTCGTGCGCTTCCGGCGCGAGGACGGCACCTGGGCCGGCATCGGCGAGCCCGGCGAGCTGTGCGTGCACGGCCCGCAGGTGATGCGCGGCTACTGGCAGCGGCCCGACGAGACCGCGAAGGTGATCGACGCCGACGGCTGGCTCGGCACCGGCGACATTGGCGTGATGGACGAACACGGCTTCATCCGCCTCATCGACCGCAAGAAGGACATGATCCTCGTCTCGGGCTTCAACGTGTATCCGAACGAGATCGAGGAAGTGCTGGTCATGCATCCGGGCATCAGCGAAGCCGCCGCGATCGGCATCCCGGACGAAGTCCAGGGCGAACGGATCAAGGTCTTCGTCGTGCGCCGCGACCCGACGCTGACGGTCGACGACGTGCTCGCGCACTGCCGCAAGAACCTGACCGGCTACAAGATGCCGAAGTTCGTCGAGTTCCGCGACGCGCTGCCGCAGACGAATGTCGGCAAGATCCTGCGCCGAGCGCTGCGCGACGAGGAACTCGCCAAGCTCAACGCCGCGAAGCGAGGCTGAACGATCCATCGCCCCGGGAGACGCTGTCGATGAACGAAGGAACGAAGCGCCGCACGCGGCACGCCGCCGCGGCCATTGTGTGCATGCTGTCGCTCGCGCAAGCCGGCCTGCATGCGCAGGAAACCGCCGCTGCCGCGAGCGCGGTCCAGGAGGACGCACTGCCGGCGGACCTGGCGAAGGTCACGCGCGAGCCGGTCGCGCAGCCGGCGCGCTGGCTGCGCACGGCCGCCCAGCGCGGCACGCTCGCACAACTTGACGACGCGACGCTCACGGCGCTGTTCAAGACACTCGATCCGCTCACCGTTCCGCTCTATATCCGCAATGGTCCCAACGGCTATCCGTCGTACCAGTTCACGATGGTGCGCCAGGAGCGCATCAGCGGGAAATGGTCCGACACACCCGACCGCATGCTCGTGAAGACGACCCGCGAACCGTTGCGGGTGTATGCGAAATGGCTGCCGGACGGCGCGCATGCGGGACAGGAGACGATCTACGACACGACCCGGCGCAAGGACGAGATGTACGGCCATCTCGGCGGCCTGCTGGGCAAGATTCCGCTGTGGACGGCGCTCGACGGCGCACTCGCACGCGCGCAGTCGAATCACCAGGTGAAGGATCTCGGCACCGAGTTCATCACGAACCTGTACCTGACCGAAGGGAAGAAATACCAGGAAGCCGGCGTGCAGCGGCCGACGCAGGTGGAAGCGAAGACGATCGGCGGGGTGCGCGTCGTCGCGCTCACCTATGAGACGCCGACCGGCCGCCCGCAGTTCTATGCGAAGAAGGAAACCCTCGGGCTCGACCTGCACGCGCCGTACTTCAGGACTGTCGAATCCTATGACAACGACGGCAAGATCTTCGAACGGATCATCATCGAGAAGATCGCGCCGGCGACGCTCGACGAATCCGCGTTCGACCCGAAGAATCCGGATTACGCGTTCTGATCGTCACCGGCGCCGCGCGGGTCGCGCTCAATCGTCGTCATCGTCGTGATGCTTGTGCCAATGCCTGTGATCGTGCCTGCGCCATCTCCGGTAACCGTCGTCGTCCTCGTCGCCGTAGTAGCCGTATCCGTAACCCGGATAGGCGACCACCGCCGGCTGCGGCGCCACATAGACCGGCGCCGGTTCGGCATAGACCGGTGCGACCGGCACGCCGATGCCCACCGACAGGTCGACGTGTCCCGCCATTGCACTGCCGGAAGCGAGCAACGCCACACTCCCGATCCACACCGCCAATCCCTGCTTGTTCATGTTCCCCTTCCCGGATCCGCCGGCCAGCCCGGCATGCGCGTCGAATGTAATCGCGCCGCGCACCGCCAGGTGCTACGCCGTTGCGAGAGTCGTAACGCGACGTAACGAAACGGCACTAGCCATTCGACCGAATCGCGCAAATGCACGGGAACGTCTATAGTGGGTTACGGTTCGACACAATCGCGACTGCGCACTGGTGGAACGAACAGGGTAAAATCCCGCCAAACACTTGGTGGGCGACCACGCCACACACGCACAACATATTCTCTGACGCAGGCTCCTGCCGCACCTCAATGGCCAATCCCGCAGAATCCCATCCGCAAAACGACTTCATCAATTCGGCGCGCAAGGAACGTAAGCGTGTTGAAATCTATCTCGTCAACGGCATTCGTCTGACGGGGTGTATCGAGTCGTTCGACCAGTACCTGGTGATGCTGCGCACCCCCGTGGGTCTGCAAGGCATCTACAAGCGTGCGATTTCCACGATCCAGCTCGACACCGGCGGCTCGCGCCCGGGCGGCGGCGGCCCCCGCGGCCCGCGTACCGGTGGTCGGCCGGGCGGCCGCGAAGGCGGCGGCCACAGCCCGTACGGCTCGCACGGCGGCGCCCGCGAATCGCGCGGCGACGGCGGCGGCTACGGCTCGCGCGAACCGCGTGAAGGTTATGGTTCCCGTGAACCGCGCGAAGGCTACGCCCCGCGCGAACCGCGTGACGGTTATGGCGCGCCGCGCGAGCCCCGCGAAGGCTATGGCGCCCCGCGCGAAAGCTACAGCACACCGCGCGACGCCGGCGACGCATCGGGCAACACGTCGCCGTCCGACACACGCGGCGGCAATGGGCCGGTGATCGTTACGCGCCGCCGGCGAATCGTGCCGGACGGCCAGTAAAACGAAAGGGCAAGCCAAATGGCTTGCCCTTTTTTCTGGTGGGTCGGCGCGGCATGTCGCCGCACCGGCCGTGCCGTGATCGCTCAGTGTGCCGTCGTCGGCAAGCCTGCGTCGGCCTCGCGCTGCAGCGAACGCACCTGCTGCTGCAATGCGCGCAATTGCGACTGAAGCTGCGCTTGTTGCGCCTGCAACGCCGCCGTTTCGGCGCGGACGCTCTTCTGGCGATCCGCAACCGTTGCCTGCTGCTCGCGTGCGATCGAGATGTCTGCCTGCAGACGCCGCGCCCGCTCCTGCGTGACTTCGATCTGCCGGTCCATCTGCGCCTTCTGCGATTCCAGCTTCGCCGCACGCAGCTCGTTGACGGCCAGCCGTTCCGCCTGACGCGAGAAATCGCGATAGATCGTTTCCGCCCGCGTCTCGTCGTAAGTCTTGATCACACGCCAGAACGCCTTCTGCTGGAACAGCGCGACGAAATAGGAACCGTCCTTCACGCTGAACAGCAGGCTCGCGCCGTAGCTGCCGTTATAGCTGGTGCGCATTTCCGTCAGCGAATGCGCCTGGATCTGGCGCTGAAGTTCGTCGACCGTGCTCTGCCCGGTCGTCTCGCCCGCCTGCGGCTGCACCGACGTCTGAACCTGCTGGTCGATCACCGGAATCGCCGCCACCGGTGCCGACGCCTGCTGTACCGCCGGCGATGCATTGCCGGCCAACCCCTGCGCGAACGCGCCCTGCATGCCTCCCATCATGGCGAGCAACACACACGCCCGCCCCAACCCCGTCATATGGCTCATGAATATCAATTCCCCGCCCGTGTCGTTGTAATTCAGCGCGATTTTATCTCATTAATTACTCGCTTTCGCGGGTCTCGGGCTCTTCGTCGAATATCTGATATTTGCGCATCTTTTCCCACAGGACCTTCCGGCTGATGCCGAGCTGCTGAGCCGTATCCTGGCGCCGCCAACCGTTTGCGTCGAGGGCAGCGATCACGCGGCTGCGCTCGTTCATGTCCCACTTGCTGCGGTCGACGAAGACCTCTGCCGCACTCTCCACCGGCACGGGCTGCGCCGAATTGCGCGCATGGGCGATCAGCCGCTGCAGTCGAGCGGCATCCCAGCCGCCCGTTTGCCGCACCGTCACCCCGACCCGCTCCGCAAGGTTGCGCAGTTCGCGCACGTTGCCGGGGAAATAGCTGTCCGCTACCGCGTCCGCGAGCCAGTAAGGCAGGTCAGACAACTGCGCGAGCCGCTCGTCGCCTACCACCTCCGCGACGAACGACTTGAACAGCGCGATCTTGTCGACCGCGCCCCGTTCTTCCAGCGACGGAATGCTCAGCTCGATCACCGCGAGCCGATAGTAGAGATCCGCGCGGAACAGGCCGTCCTTCACGAGTTGCGGCAGCTTCTTGTTGCTGGCCGCGACGAGACGGAAATCGACCTTGATCGGCGTCGTCGCGCCGACCCGCAGCACGGTGCCGTCCTCGAGCACGCGCAGCAGCTTGACCTGCTGGTACAACGGCAGGTCGCCGACTTCGTCGAGGAACAACGTGCCGCCCGCCGCCTGTTCGAAATAGCCTTTATGCGCAACAACCGCGCCGGTGAACGAACCTTTCGCGTGCCCGAAGAACAGCGATTCGAACAGGCCATCCGGAATCGCGCCGCAGTTGACCGGAACGAATTCGCCGTTCCGGTAGCGCGAATGCTTTTCGTGAAGCAATTGCGCGATACGTTCCTTACCGACGCCGGTTTCGCCGTGCAGCAGCACGTTGGTGTCGCAGTCGGCGAACGTATCGACCTCGCGCAGCAGCGCCTGCATCGACTCCGAGTGCGCGACGAGTTCGGAAGGTTGCAGCGTATCGGCCGCATGCGCGCGCAGCTGCGTGACGAGCTTGCCGATCATCCCGCGCAGTTCCGCACAGGTGAAGTCGAGCGGCAGGATGTGCGAATAGTCGGGCGGATACTGCGACGCGTCGTGGTCGCGCGCCGCGCCGACCCAGACGACCGGCATGCCGATGTTGGCCTGCCAGTCGCGCAGGAATGCCGCGCCGGTTTCGATCATCGTCACGCTGATGATCGCGAGCGACGGCCGCAATGCGGCGCGCTCCGGCGAGATTTCCGCATTGTCGGCGCGGATCACTTCGACGTCGAAGCTCGCCATGCAGCGGGCAACGCGGTCGACGATGTCCGCCTTGCCTTCCCAGACGTACAGGTCGAGTTCTGCGATTGCGGAAGTGGTTCTCATTGTTGATGCTTTCAATGAACGATTTGCGGGGCGTTGCAAGTCAGGCTGTGTTGTATGACGGTCAGTTGCCCGATTTGCAATCCTAGTGCCGTCAGCAATGGCGTCACTAACACGTTGATCAA
The DNA here is from genome assembly GCF_052372875.1 of Burkholderia sp. PR2. Lineage (NCBI taxonomy): Bacteria > Pseudomonadati > Pseudomonadota > Betaproteobacteria > Burkholderiales > Burkholderiaceae > Burkholderia > Burkholderia sp. PR2. The sequence goes on along the minus strand of NZ_JBQRWH010000004.1, from coordinate 1,532,239 downwards.
CGGATTGACGAGCCCGAGCAGCAAAGGAATGAGCTGCCCCGTGAGCGGCTGAAGAATCTGGGTCAAAATTGATAGATCCATCCCTAAAACATTGAGCTGGAGCAACGTTCCGTTCAACAGATTGGTCAGTTGTACGTTGAGCGAGTTGGTTGCTGTCGACGACGTGGTCCAGTTAGGCCCCGGAGACCATGCGGATGACGCGCACGCACCATTGCTCGGCTTGGTATTGCAGAACGAGTATTGCGAATTGTTCGGATAAACGATCCCCGTCCCGGTCAATGGCAGGCTGGCGTTCAGTGCCCCCGGAGTCGAAGGCAATGGCGGCCCGCTATAGATAGGCGTGCTGGTACTGCTCCCTACGTACGCGACGGGGTTCGACAGCGACAAGGCAACTTGCAGGGCGGTAAAGTTTCCGAGTATTCCGGACGCCGACAATTTCGCAACAGGAATCGTGGCAGAACTAGACGCACAGCTCGGGGAATTGAGATTCACCGTGCCGCCGGTATTCTGTCCGGCGCAAATCATAGCCACACCCGGCAACGCACCGAACGTCGCAGTGCTCGCCGCCGGAGTCGATTGGCAACTCGTGTTGGCCAGCCATGCCCGACCGGGGCCACCAAGGATGATATAGAGGGGCAAATGCGGTCCCGTCAGTTGAAGCGTCAACAGACCGGGAATACCCAGCGGCGGCGGATCCGACAGCGCTTGCACATCAACGTAGAGCCCGATCTCCGCTTGCGACGCCTGCGTGCGCCAGATGCCGTTCACCTGTCCGGCTTCGCCAATTCCGATCGACGGCGGCGCGAGCACCTGCAATTGCAGGCTATTGACTCGAACCAGCGACGACACCGCTGAAATAAGCGGACAGAATGCACTGCCGGGGCAGTTGGCCTGCCCAATCGATACAGTCAGCGCGCTGTTGTATGCGCCGATCTGCGCCGTCGTCAGCAGCAACTGAAGCACGTTGATGCTCGCATTCGCCGCCGCCTCCGGATTACTGCCCGAGTATTGCAGGAGGCTGCCCAAAGCGATCTTGTTCACATTGACGTTGGCGCCAACGCTGTTCTTCAGTACGGTGAGGACCGTGCCGACCGTGGTATTGCTGCCCACCGCCGTAGCGGCGAGGTTCAGGATATCCGATACAGTCAGGTTAAGACCAAGCAACTTCCCGACGCTGGCTGGACCCGACATGCCTGCCGTGCCGAGTTGAGTCGCGACGCTCGCCAATTGTCCCAGCGTGACGTTGGCCCCGGCCAACGCCTGGTAATTGGCCAAGCCCACATTGACATTGGTCGAAGCGCCCAGCAATCCGGTCAACAGGGGATCAAGTATTGCGGACGAAGAGGTATTCAGGTTCGCAAGCGTCGAACCCACGCTAAACGTATCGATTGCGGCCGCACGTGCGGTCGCCGTCGCGGAGATCACCGCCCGCCGTCCGCTCAACTGGTTCAGCAGCCCCAGGAAGAAGTAGTTCACCTGCCGGTACGCCGTAACCTGAGCCGCATTCGCAGCAGTCGGCGCCGGCGTCACGTAAGCGGTCGAGGAGTCCCACTTCCCGCAGCTAACGGCGATCTGGTCGTTTCCCACGGTCGGACTTGCGGTCGCCGTGGCGCTTATCAGCGTGAAAGCATAACCCTTGTCATTGATATTCGCGCTCGTCGTCACATTGTTCTTTGCATCGCTCAGGCAATTGGTCGGATCACTCGTCATCGGCTGCACTGCCGCCAACGCAGCCAGGTCCGCAACCCTTTGCAGATCGCGCTTCTGCAAATACAGATTCGCGACGTCGATCACGCCGAGCACCACGATCGCTACCATGACCCAGATCGCTGCCATGACCGCAATGGAGCCACGTTGACGCCGCTTGCCCAACCAGCGAGCGCCGCGCTGCGGGAACTCATGTGTCTGATCTACGCGCATCGTCATCTCGCCTACTGCGCACTCTGCCCGCTACCCGACATGCCGCCCGACGAACTGCCCAGCTGCGTGCTCATCGATACCGGAATCTTGTTCTTGAATGAATCGAGATAGCGCTGATAGACCAGCGACGCGACGTCACCAAGCATCGGTTGCGCTGGTGCCGCAGCACGGTTGTCTCGCTGGATCGAGAGCCATTCCTTTGTCGAACGGTCAACATCGGAAGCTGCCGGCGTTATTTCCTGTCGTACCTGCGCGACTGCGGTGCCCATCGTCATCGTCATGATCGCGGCGAGCATCATGATGCGACTCGCACGCGCGTTTCGATAATGTTTGTTGTTCATGTCGATCCCCGCATCCTTGTTCATTGTGCAAACCGTTGCAGCAGCGGCACGGTCTGGTCATAGCCGAAATTGTTTGCCATCGGTGTGATGGGCGCGTTCGGCGCGTGCCGCGACACCACCGGTGGCATCGCAACTGCACGCTGCCGCGCACGTCCTACGGCCGCAATCTTCGCGGCATCGCTCGCGATGTCCTTGCGGATATCTGCGGGTAGTCGCTGCTGGCTCATAAGCCGCTGTGCGTCCTGTGTACGCCCGGCAGCGATCAGATACAAAGCGAGGTTGCTGACGATCTTCGGATTGCGCTGGTCCAGTTCCGCGGCCTTCATCAAGGGCACCCGCGCGCCGACCACGTCGCCGTTACGCAATTTCGCATAGGCGAGATCGGACAACAACGACGCGTCCGTCGGCGCAAGCTCCGACGCCTGTGTGAGAGCCCGTACCGCCTGATCGAAATCCCCAGCCGCGCCTGCGATCAATCCGAGTCCGCGGTACCCGCGAGCGGCGAGTGGCGTCTTCAGCAACTGCGTGTAGGCGGCAGCGCTCGCGGCGGGCTGATCCGTCATGCGAAGCGCGTCCGCGCGAAGCAAGATCGTATCCGGCGAGATGCCGTATGCCTTGTCATAAGCGTCGATGTGTGCAAGCGACGCGTAATAGAGACCTTGGGCCTGCATTCGCTGGATCAAGCCGAGATACATCGCGGGCGTGTCCGGCACCGCCTGTTTCTGCTCAGCCGCCTGAATCAGTGCCGCGCGTTCAGTTTGCACGCCGACGCCGTATCCGCTCTCCTTGGTCGCACAAGCGCCAAGCAGCAGCACCGCTGTCGCCATACCTGCGCGCCTTGCTGCCCTGCTGATCCGATTCATCGTCATTCCTTCCACCTATCAATGATGCGCCGACAGCGCATGCATCACTGCCAGAAATCCGGGGCCAGCAGTCACGATCAGCAGTGCGGGCAGCAGCGTCAGGATCATGACCCCCGTCATCTTCACCGTCAGTCGACCGATGCGTTCGCGAAGCATCGCACGGCGCGTCTCGCGTAGCCTGTCGCCGAACTGCTTGAGCGGCTCCTGCACTGCGCCACCGTGCTTGTCGACCTGCACCATCAAACGGACAATCGCGCGCAAGTCCTCGTTGTCGAATCCGCCTGACAACCGTTGCATCGACTGGTCTCTCGTGCGACCGGCCGCAAACTGGCGCTGCGCGATCCCAACTTCCGACGACAGCACCGGCATCATTCCTCGAAAATCGTTCGTCACGACCTGCAAGCTTTGATCCAGCGACAGTCCGACGCCCTGCAACAGCCGCAGCATGTCGACGAACAACGGCAGTTCATCGACCACGCTTTGGCGACGCGCCGCGGCACGGCGCTGCAAGAATATCTTCGGCAGCATGAAGCCAAGCGCGAACGCAGCGAACATACCGGTCGTCCAGTATCCGCCCGTCATTCGCCCACTGGCGAAAATCGCGAAGAGAAGCGGCAGCCCGACCCCGCATGCGATCCGCGCACTCAGGAACAGTCCGCGCGTGCGGGTGTCGACGTAGCCGCATTGCTCAAGAAGGCGGCGATCTTCTTCCGCGACGATGTGCTTGCCGAAACCGGTATCGAGCCAGCGCATCCCCGCCTCCGACACACGTGCAAGCACACGTTCAAGGCGCTGGCGATTACGCGTAGCCGGTTGCGTGTCAGTACTGCCGTCGGTCGCCGGCCACACCTTGGCCGCATCGAGTGCCGCCATGCGCCGGTCGAGCGCATCGACAAGCGCACGTTCGGCACGCGAGGCTGCGCTCGCACGCAGCAACGCGACCATTCCGAACAACAGCACGCCCAGCGCGCCGAGCGCCAGGGCAACCGATCCGATCTGAGTTGCCGTCATCGCATCACCTGAGTCGAGCCATTCGATACAACCATACGCTGCCGGCCACTTGCGCGAGAAACGCAAACATGAGGAGCATTCGACCGCTCGGATCGTTCCACATGCCTTCCAGATACTTCGGGTTGGTCATCACGACAAAACTGCCAATCGCGATAGGTAGCATCACGAGGACGAAAGCCGACAATCGCGTCTCCGCCGACATCGCTGCCAGTTCACGCTCCGCCTGCTCGAGGTCGCGCATGAACACGGCCATGCGATCGAGCATCACGTCCGCCCGACCGCCGTACTTGACCGACAAACGCAGCACCGAACCGAGAAGTTCGAATTCCTGGGTCCGATAAATTTTCGCGATGTGAAGCATCGCGCGATCGATCTCGACACCCGTCCGCAACATCCGGGAAACATGATCGAGACACCCTCGCAAAGGCTCCTCCGTCGTCAGCAACGCTGCCTGAAATGCCGCGGGCACGCTGTTGCCCAGCGTCACCAGCCGCACGATTCCGTCGAGAAACGAAGGGATCTGCCGGACGATCTTTAATCGCCGCCGCTGGATTCGCGAAGTGAGCCAGATGCCGAAAATCGTGCTCCCGCAGAGAAGCGCGGCGAACGATGCGAGCGCGCCACCGCGGCTACCCGCCATCGCCGCGATTGCGACGAGCACGGCAAGCGCGCCGATAGCCTTGCCACGCGCACCCTCGATCCCGGCACGGCTCACGAGATTGGTCAGATGCTCTTTTACCGCCCCGTACCAGTGTATCCAGAACGCACTCGATGCCGCGTTGCGCACGCTGGTCGACGACGAGGCGCGAGGCGCAGTCGACGCCGCCGGCCTGGCGGCCGGCGCCGCTCCGCGTGCGCCCGGTTCGAGCCGACTGTCGATGAAGCGCTTCGCATCGGTACGCACGCGCCGGGTTTCCGCATGTCGCCACAGCATCAGCGCCGACGCCGCGCACAGCATCGCGACCGCGAGCACCCCGATCATTGCGCTATACATTGAAGCCCCCGCCGCGGCCGAATCCGCCGCCGCCGAAGCCGCCGCCGAACCCGCTGCCACCCGATCCGCTGTTCGTCAGCGTCTGGCGGAAGCGCGCGAGCTTCGGCGAATGCGGATGGATGCCGAGCGATTCCCAGTGATCGATTTCCTCGCCTTCCGGCGTCACGCGCGCTTCGTAGCGATACAGTTCCTGCGTCGCGATGATGTTGTCGGACAGACCGGTCACTTCGGTGATCGAAAGAATCCGGCGTCGCCCGTTCGACAGGCGCCCGATCTGCACGATGAAGTCGATTGCGTTCGCGATCTGGCGACGAAGGCTCGATTCGGTCCCCTGGAAGCCGGCGAAGCCCGCGAGCATCTCGAGACGGTACAGACATTCGCGCGGCGAACTCGCGTGCACGGTGCCCATCGAGCCGTCATGGCCCGTGTTCATGGCCTGCAGCATTTCGAGCACCTCGCCGCCGCGCACTTCGCCGACGATGATCCGGTCCGGACGCATCCGCAGCGTGTTGCGCAACAGGTCGCGAATCGTCACGACACCGCTACCGTCGAATCCGCCCGGGCGGCTTTCGAGCCGCACGACGTGCGGGTGATTCAGCGACAGCTCCGCCGTATCCTCGATCGTCACGACACGCTCGGCCTCCGGAATGTGGAATGCGAGCGCATTGAGCAGCGACGTCTTGCCCGAACTCGTGCCGCCCGACACGAGCACGTTGCAGCGTGCCTCGACCGCCGCCTCGAGCAGCGCGCCGATCTCTTCGTTGTACGTGCCGTTGCCGAGCAGGTCCGATGGCTTGAGCGGATCCTTGCGGAATTTCCGGATCGACACGATCGGGCCGTCGATCGACAACGGCTCGATCACGACGTTCACGCGTCCGCCATCGGGCAGTCGCGCGTCGACCATGGGATTCGATTCGTCGAGACGGCGCCCGATCGGCGCGAGGATCCGGCGCACGATTCGCAGCAAGTGCGCATTGTCGGTAAAGCGCACCGGCAGTTTCGCGAGGATCCCGTGCCGCGACACGTACACGTCGTTGTAGCCGTTGATCAGGATGTCCTCGACCGCAGGATCCGCGAGCAGATCCTCGATCGGCCCGAAGCCCGCGAGTTCCTTCGTCAGCGCCTCGGCGATCGCGCGCACCTCGTTCTCGTTGAGCGGAATGCGGCGCAGGCGGACGAAGCTGTCGATCTCGAGATCGACGAACTGATTGATCGCCTGGCGCGACCATCGGCCGAACTCGGCGCCCAGTTCCTCGATCCGCGTCAGCAGGTGTTCATGCGCGGCATTCTTGATGTCGTGGAATTGCTGCGTCTGGGAGAACGGCGCTGCGCCGTCGGCGAATTGAATGTCGTGTGCCATCGGTTATGACCGCTTGGACGAGGGTTGAATGAAACGTTTGAGCGCCGACAGGCCGGGCGCCGCGCGCGACGCGCCCGCCATGCCCGAGATACCCGGCAGCCGCGTGGCGAGGGATTCGAGTGCGCGCACATACGGGTCGCGCTCCGCCGCGTCGACGATGAGTCGTCCCTGGTTCGCCGCATGGCCGATCGCGACGCGACGTGCGGGCAAGGTGCCGACCAGCGACAACCCGAGACGCTCGGCGATCTGCCCGGGCATCAGGTCCAGCGCGGAATCGTACTGGTTGACCACGAGCTTGACGCGATCGGTATCGACACCCGCATCGCGCAGCCCGGTGAGCAGGTCGGCGGCCGAAACGATCGACGCGACGCCCTGATCGCAGACAAGCCACGCCTCGTCGGCCGATGCGGCGATCTGCGTGACGAACTCGCGATTCGAGAACCCGCCGAGATCGACGACCTGCTGGTCGAAGAACGCGCGAAAGCGGTTCAATAAACCGACGCACGACGCGTATGACACGTCGCGCAACCCACTGAGGTCAGGTGGCAACGTCGTCAACGCAACGCCGCTGTGATGGCGGGTCAGCGCAGTGTTCACGAACGTGCGATCGATGCGACGCAGATTCTGCACGGCATCGATAAAGTGGAATTCGCAGCGCGTATTCAGGAACAAAGCGCCATCTCCGGCAGGGAGCCCGAGGTCGATCAGAGCGGTCTGCCGGCCGGCTGGCGCGCCGCCGTTCGCGTTGCCCGTCGCGCCGGGCCCGAGCGCGCGCTTCTGCAGCCAGACCGCGAGATTCGCGGCGAGCGTGCTGACTCCCATGCCGGCACGCGCGCCGAGCAACGCGACGACCTTGCCGTGCCGACTCGCCGGCTCGCTGACGTGTGACAGCAATCCGCGTGTGGTCCGCAGCGCATCCTCGGCGGTACCCGACACGTCGATGAAGTCGCGCACGCCCGCACGCAGCGCGGCCAGCGTGCTCTCCGGCTGCGCGAGCGAGCCGAGCGCGACGATCGGCAACCCCGGATGTGCTGCGCGCACCCCGGCAACCGCGGCGCTCGCCACTTCGCTGCGCTCGGAGAAATCGATAAAGACCAGCGCCGGATTCAGCCCCGTGATGCGCTGCGCAAGCATGCCCGGTTCCAGCGACGCAGCCTCGACAGCGCCGGCGGACACCAATGTATCGGCCAGCCAGCGCACATGCGCTTCCTTTGTCGATGCACAAACGAAATAGTCGATCACGGCGGGTTCACACAATGATTGGATTCGTGCGTTCATGTCGAACACCCCCGATTACGCAAGGCGTCGCGACGTGCCGCAACGCGCCATGCTTCACATTCATTTGGAAAATCCCGGCGCTGCGTCCGGCGACGCCGCACCGCCCAGATAGGATCGCCACACTGGCCCGTCGCGCTGCTCGGACAACTCGCCGGGTGTCGCCGGCAGTACCGCGCCCTTCGCGATCGGCGCAACCAGGTGCGGCGTCACAATAATCAGCAATTCCTTGTCGCTCTGCTGGTAATTCAAGTTCTTGAAGAACGTCCCTATGATCGGCAGGTCGCCGAGCAGCGGCACCTTGCTCACATTCGACATGGTCTGGCGGTCGATCAGGCCGCCGATCACGAAGCTCTCGCCATCGCCGAGTTCGACCGTCGTATCTGCGCGGCGCGTCGTGATGCCCGGTACCGCAACGCCGCTGATCGTCACGCTGTTGACGAAGTCGAGCTGGCTCGACTCCGGCGCGACCTTCAGCGCGATCCGGTTCGGACTCAGCACCGTCGGGGTCAGCGACAATCCGACGCCATATTGCTTCCACTGGATCGCGGTCGAGCCGAGCCCCTGAGGCGACGGCACCGGAATCTCGCCGCCGGCGAGAAAGCTGGCGCTTTGACCGGACAGCGCGACAAGCGTCGGCTCCGCGAGCACGCGCGCCAGGTTACTCGCCTCGAGTAGCGACAAGTCGGCAAAGATGCCACGCCCCGCTGCGTTAACAACCAGGTTGAATGCAGATGCAACCGGTGCGCCAAGCGTCGGGATGTATCCTGCCGTACCTGGCCCCGATCCACCGTTATATGACTGTACGCCGCCCGGCGAGAACGAGCCGAACGAGAAACCGTTGCTCTGCTTGAAGAAGTTGAACCCGACCTGCTTGAGCACTGAGCGGCTGAACTCGACGACGCGCACGTCGACCTGCACGACATTCTTGCCGGCCAGCGTCGAGCGATCGATCACTGTGCCTTTCGGGCTCATGTTTTTGGCGACGGCCGCAGCCCGTTCGTGCGCATCGAGCGAAGTCGCCGTTCCCTGCAGCACCGACGTCCCGCCGTACGCCTTCACCTGCGGCGTCGAACCGTCGAGTACGGCATGCGCAGCCGCATCGACGACTTCGACGCTCCAGACCGTCGGCTCGTCGCGACCGCGCTCCCATAACATCACGTTCGTTGCACCGGGCGCCTTCGCGGTCAGCAGTACGGAGCCGGAACGACTGCCCTTCATGATCAGCACGTCGGCTATCACCGGATCGCCAACGGCGACCCGTTGCAGCGCGCGGCCGGCGGAAAGCTGCCGCTGCGCGCCGACTGCGAGTTCGATCGTGCCGCCCGCGCTTGCAATGGAAGCGAATGTCAGGGCCCAGAGTGCAATCGCGAATGCAATCAGTATGTTTTTCATTGTTTGTTGGACCGTCGCACGGCCGTTACTTGTCGTCGCTGATGTCGATGGCCATCGATGCTGTTCAATATGAAACCGTCTCTGACCGGCCGCCACGAATCACCTCGATGCTGCCCCCGCTTCCGCTCCCGCCCGAACGCACCGACGGCGGCAGGCGCGACGGGAGAGGAGGCACGTTCACATTGGCCACCGCGGTCCTCGGCGTGCCGGACAACTGTTGCAGCGACACACCGGCCGCAGCAAGCGCCGACGGCGACAGTTTGTTGTCCGTACGCACAGCCACCGTCTGCGTCGCGAGTTCATCGTCCCGCGGGTTACGCAGCGCGAGCGTCAGCCGGCCGCTCGATTCGCCGAGCGTCAGCGCGTTGACCTGCGCGGTCGGTACCGCAAGTACCGCAATGCGCGCGTTGCTCGGTTGTCCGTTGTTGCCGTTAGTGTTGCTGCCGCTGTCACGTTCCGGCGTCGCGTCGCCGAACGACAGCACGCGCACCTTCGACATCAGCAGCCGCGCTTGTGTCTGCGAAACCTCACCGTCGAGCATCGCGCTGCTCGGTTCGCGCTTCAGATTGACGAATACGTCGACGAAGTTGCCGGGCCGCAGGCGGTTGCCGACGGCGTTGGTCTCGTCAACGCGAACCGCAATCGCACGTTCGCCGGGTTGAATGTCCTCGGCAAGCCCGGACACCAGGGCTTCCGACACGACCGGCGCTGACGCTGGAATATCCTTCGCAGGAACACGGCCGACCAGGACGGCAGGATCGGCAAACGCACCCGCGGGCGCCGAGGCGGTCGGTTGAACCTTCAATGCATCAGCGGCAATCGGCTGGCCGACCGGGAGTGTGCGCGTCGCGAAGACCACCGGCACCGAACTCGCGGCGATGGCCTGTTGTGCGGGGACGGGGCGCGACGTACTGCGCCCAAGCATCCACGCGTATATTCCGAGCAGAATAGCGATCGCAATCAGCAACCCCGCGACGATTTTTGTCAGATTGTTGGCCATGTTGATATGAAAATGCCGGAATCGGTTCTGGAGCGTGGCTACGGTGGGATGACTCGGTTCAACCGGGATTCAATTCAAAGCATGCTCGGCTGAACCTGCACGGTCGCGCTACTCTGCAACTGCGGCGCACTGAATATGAATATCCATGGAATCAGCGGATTCGCCGCGTACGAATAACTCGTCGTCACCATCACGTTGAATGTCGACGTGGACGTCGAAGTGAACGTTCCACTACAGGTGATGCCGGGCGTCGTGGTGGGCGCCGGCACCGACGTGGAAACCTGTGCGGCAAAACTGACGTTCTGCGACCACGGCGCGCCGGCCAACGCTCGCGCCACGGCATTCCGGGCATTGACCTGCAGCCGGTCGCACGGCGTTGACGTGTAGCTCAACGCGGCACGTGCACCTTCGGTTGCCGCGAACGTCAGGCTTTGCTGGATGATGAAAACCATCCCGAAGGTGACGATCGCGTAAAAGATGAGGAAGAATAAGGGAAATACAAACGCGAACTCGACAGCCGCCACTCCCCGTTGCCGCCGCCATGCGGGCGACTGGCGTGCTTGCATCCACCGAGCCATCACACTCCCCTCACATGCATAAGATGCAGAAGCCAAACAGCAGCAGGCATCACCAGAAACGCTGCGTAAGGCGTCGCTCGGCGGCCACCAAGCGTCATCGCCGGCGTATCGCGCTTGCATAGCGCAGAAATTGAAGTCCGTGACAACACCATTACCCAGAGCGCATGGAAAGCCGCGGCTATGCTTGCGATGAGCCACAACCACGGCAACGCTTGCACACCGCACCAAGCGCCGAGCACGGCGAATACCTTGACGTCGGCCGCGCCCATTACACGTAATGCGAAGAAAAGGGAGAAGCAGACCAGGCCCGCAAACGCGCCGATCACTGACTGACCCATGGCAACCCCGAACGGATTTCCACTGATGGCCGTACCGATCAATGCACTTGCCAAACCCGCAATAACGAGCGAATTCGGAATACGTCGATACCGAATATCAGTGACGCCGACCAGCGTAGCCCATGCCAGGAAAGTCCCGGTAAACAATAGGTTCGCCATAGCAACAACCGACTGCTAGCGGGTAGGCAGCGAACCTAATGCGTTCGCTACCTACCCAACAGAGAGTGAGATCAGCCGGCCTTGCAGGAAGCGGGTGTGGTTACGCAGTTTGAGATAGTCGAGAACATGGTTCCGAGATTGGTACCGATCGTCGAAACGCTTGCGATGATCGCCACCGCGATCAGCCCCGCAATCAGCCCATACTCGATCGCGGTAACCCCGTCTTCTTCCTTCAGGAAGCGCTTGATGAGTGCTTTCATTTTTTAATTCCTCGTGCCTGTATGTACGTTTTTTGGCCTTTTATACGTTCTACATCCCCGCATATCCGGCCCTTGCCCCGCGCCGTTCGTCACATCAGGTGTAACGACAACCGGGTGCGCCTTCTTTATATGTCACCCCGAAGGGTATGTATCAACATTTGATGCAAGTTAACATTCGCGATAGCGACCCTCCTCGAACGTCGTGTACCGAACTGTACATTTGCTTACATCTGCTCCGGATTCTATATCCGTTCCTATTTAACTTCCAACCTCTTTTAAGACCGGGTCGAAAAAACTTTCCGGGAGCACAACGTATTTGTACGGCGTTTCGGTACGATTTACACATAGGATTTACGATAGGTTAGATGTGCACACCTAGTCCACCAGTAAAACAATCAGACCGCCCGCCAGCCCTCCACGCCCCTCACGTTACGCCGCACGCGTAACGCCAATGTTGTGACGTTACGTTACGAAACGGACGAAACCGTTCCCATTCGACCGTTCTTAAACAGATTCAACAATCTTTCATTTTGCCTAAATCCTTTTTCCAACAAGGAATTGGCTCGTTTGAAACCAATCGTCGACTCGCCGACCGTCGAAATGGCACGACAGTTGCAGAGTAATCCTCGCATCACTCAACACAACATCAGCTTCAATGCGAGGACGAAATGGACATTCAGGTTATCCCTCATGGCACGCTCCGGACGACTATGATCGCGGCCACCGTGGCAGCCATGCTTTCCCTCTCCGCGTGCGGCGGTTCCGGTTCCATCAGCAAGGGGCTCAGCGGTGGCTCCAGCTCCGGCGGTGGTGATTCGATCTCCACATCGGGCGGCGGCACCTCGGGCGGTACCTCGGGCGGCACGTCCGGTTCAACGAGCGGCAGCACGTCGGGGAGCACCAGCGGCTCGACCAGCGGTAGCACGAGCGGCTCGACGAGCGGCAGCACCAGCGGCACCACGAGTGGAACAAGCAGCGGCACGAGCGGCACCTCCGGTGTGTCGTCAAACGCGGTGGGAACCGTCCTCGCAAGCAGCGGCAATCTCGTCACGAATCTCGGCGGCACCGTATCCGGCCTCGGCTCCGTGATCGGCAGCCAGTCGCTGCCCGGCGTCAACCCGGCCACGACGCAGGCTGCAGGCGGCATCGTGCAGAACGTCGGCGGTGCGGTGACTGCGCTCGGAAATGGCCTCGGCAACGGCCTCGGCCAGCTCGGCGCGACGAAGGACCCGGTCGGCGTCACGGTCGCCAGCACCGGCGGCGTGGTGAGCCAGCTCGGTGGCGCGGTCACGCAGACCGGCAACCTGGTCACGAGCCTCGGCAGCGGCCCGCTGTCGCCGCTCGCTCCCGTCACCGGCGCAGTCGGCGGCCTCGTGACGCAGGTCGGCAACGCCGTATCGAACGGCGGCACCACGCTGTCCAACGTGTTGTCGACCGGTCCGATCCAGCAGGTCACGCAGACGGTCAGCTCGGCGATCACGCCGATCACGACGATGGTCGGTCAGACGACGCAGACGATCGGGACGGCCACCGGCCTCGGCGCCCCGCTCAACATGCTGCTCGGCACGATCGGCAACGGTCTGAACCAGGGCGGCGCGCTGATCGCATCGACGGGCGGCAACCCCGTCACGACCGGCCTCGGCAATACCGTCTCGTCGGCCGGCAATACCGTGAAGACCGTCGGCGGCCTGCTCACGGGCGGCACCGGCGGCGCAACCAACCCGCTCGCGCCGCTCACGGGTCTCCTCACGACGGTCACCGGTACGCTCGGCGGCGCAACGGGCGGCACCAGCGGCGGTCCGCTCGCCCCGGTTACCGGCCTCGTCTCGACCGTCACCGGCGCACTCGGCGGCGCAACGGGCGGCACCAGCGGCGGTCCGCTCGCCCCGGTTACCGGCCTCGTCTCGACCGTCACCGGCGCACTCGGCGGCGCGACGGGTGGCACCAGCGGCGGCCCGCTCGCTCCGGTCACCGGCCTGCTCTCCACGGTCACGGGCGCACTCGGCGGCGCGACGGGCGGCACCAGCGGCGGACCGCTCGCTCCGGTCACCGGCCTTCTCTCCACGGTCACGGGCGCACTCGGCGGCGTAGCCGGCGGCAGCAGCGGTCCGCTCGCCCCGGTCACGGGTCTGGTCTCCACGGTCACCGGCGCGCTCGGCAGCGCAACGGGCGGCGCAGGCGGCGGCAACCCGCTCGCCCCCGTGACGGGCGCGGTGTCCTCCGTCACCAGCACGGTCGGCGTACCGGCACTGAGCGGCACCACGGGCGGCGTCACGAATTCGGGCTCGGGCTCGAATCTGCTCGCGCCTGTCACGTCGCTGATCGGCGGCCTGCTCGGCGGCACGCACGGCAAGTAATCGAACATCCATTCATCGACAAGACAGCGAGGAGTCCATCATGTCCCAGCAACGTTCAATCACGACGGCCGTCCTGCGCCAGTGGCGCGCGCCCCTCACCGCCTTCGCTGCAGCGTGCCTGCTGGCTGCCTGCGGCGGCAACAGCGTCAGCACGCCACCGTCCAGCAACAACGGCGGCAGTTCCAGCGGCACGAGCGGTACCAGCGGCACGAGCGGCACCAGTGGCTCGTCCACCGGCACCAAGGGCGCTGTCAGCACGATCGGCCAGACCGCAACCGATCTCGGCAGCACGATCGGCAACATCAGCGTGCCGGGCCTCGGCGACGGCGTGACGAAGGGCGTCGGCAGCACCGTCTCGAGCACCGGCACGATCATCAACGCGGCTGCCGATGCGTTGAGCAACGGGCTCGGACAGACCGGCTCGATCAAGGATCCCGTCGGCACGACGGTCGCCGGCCTCGGGAACGTCGTCGGTGCGACGAGCAACACCGTGTCCGGGCTGAGCTCGACGGTCAAGGCACTCGGCACGGGTCAGCTCGCGCCGCTCGCCCCTGTCACGACGCCGGTCGGCACCGTGCTCGACACGGTCGCCAACGGGCTGTCGGCCGCGGGCACGACGATCGGCTCGACGTTGTCGTCGGGCGCCGTGCAGCAAGTGACGCAGCCGCTCAGTTCGGCAATCACGCCGCTGGTGATCACCGCAGGTCAGGTCACGCAGCAGGTCGGCACGACCACGGGTCTCGGACAACCGGTGTCGGGCCTGCTGGGCCAGATCGGCGGCGCAATCAGCTCGGCGGGCAAGCAGGTCGGCAGCACGTCGAATCAGCCGCTCGTCGGCGACGTCGGCCAGCTCGTCACCGCGGTCGGCAACACCGTAACCAACGCAGGCGGGCTCGTGAATCCGAACGGGCCGAACGGCGCGGCGCCGATCCCCGGCCTGATCACGAGCCTCGTCGGCGGCTCGACGGCTACCGTACAAAACGGCTCGTCGTCGGGCTCCAGCTCGACGAACCCGCTCGGCGGCCTGCTGTCCGGACTCGGTTCGACGCCGCTCGGTTCGCTCACCGGCGCACTCGGTGGCGCAACGGGTGGCTCGGGCAGCAACCCGCTCGCGCCGGTTACTGGTCTCGTCTCCACCGTCACCGGTGCACTTGGCGGTGCAGCGGGCGGCGCCAGCGGCGGCCCGCTCGCGCCGATCACCGGTCTCGTGTCGACGGTGACGGGCACGCTCGGCGGCGCAACGGGTGGCGCAGGCGGTGCAAACCCTCTCGCGCCTGTCACCGGTTTGCTGAATACTGTCACCGGAGCAGTCGGCGGTGCAGCGGGATCCGGGGCTTCGTCGAATCCGCTCGCACCGGTCACGTCGCTCGTCGGCGGCGTGACGGGGTCGGCATCGTCGGGCAGCTCGACGGGGCTCCTCGCGCCGGTAACGGGGTTGCTGGGCACGCTGGGTAGCGTTGGCAAATAAGGAGGACGTTCGCGCCTTTGCAGCCGGAACAAAAGGCGCGACCGTACAAACACAACCGGCAATGCGGCACGCGGCGCGCGACACCCTGGTGTCGCGCGCCTGCATTAGAAAGAAGACGAAAAGCAAGGCCTACGAGGAAGAAAAATGAAATCCAGACTCGACAGATGGATGATGCTGCTCGCCATCGCGGCGGCAGGCACGGCACATGCACAAACGCGCGCGGCAGGTAACCCGCTCGATTCGCTCCCCCAGATCAACGCACCGCAGAAAGGCCCGAGCGTCACCGTGCAGGTCGCGCCGCAGGCACCGCAACTGCAGGAGCTGCTGTCGCGGCACCTGACGCCGACGACGTTCCAGGTCGAAGGCGTCAAGTCGGTGCCGTTCGACGAAATCTCGCGTCGCTTCACGCCCCTCGTCGGCAAGGACATCACGATCGGCGAGCTGATCGAAACCGCGAACGGCGTGACCAAGCTGTACCAGGATCGCGGCTATGCGCTGTCGTTCGCGTTCATTCCCGCGCAGACGTTCGAGAACGGTGTCGTGCGCGTCACAGTGGTCGAAGGCTATGTGTCGGACGTCAAGGTCACCGGCAAGCCCGGCGCGATGGAATCGAAGATCCGCGCGATCGCCGCGCACATCACGGCCGATCGCCCGCTGCGCCGCGCGACGTTCGAACGCTACGTGAACACGTTCGGCCTGCTGCCCGGCGTGACGGTGAAGGCCAATGTTCCGCCGCCGCAGACGACCGACGGCGCAACGACGCTCGAACTGGCCGTCGACCGCAAGGCATTCAACATCAGCACCGGCATCGATTTCAATCACCCGGGCGTTCAGGGCCTCATCACCGCGACGGAGAACGGCCTCACGTCGTTTGGCGAGCAATTGAGCATTTCCGCGCTGGTGCCGCCCGGACGCGACAAGCAAACCTACGTCGCGTTCAGCGGCGCGGTGCCGGTCGGCAGCAGCGGCCTGGTCACACGCCTCGACGCCAGCACGTATCGCGGCAAGCCGACCGACAATCCGGGGCTGCCGTCGACCGTCGAGCGCACCGTCAAGAACGAGAAGCTCGGTCTTTCGGCATCCTATCCGTTGCTGCTGAACAACCAGCGCAGCCTGCTCGGCACCGTGTCGGGCTATGCGTCGCACAACGAGGACCGTTACCAGAACAAGATTTCCGGCAACAGCATCGACACGCGCTCGCAGGTCCGCGTGCTGCAAATGCAGCTCGACTACACGAGCGTGTCGGCCAAGCAGGTACAGAAGCTGAGCGTCAACGTCGCGAAGGGTTTCAACATTCTCGGCGCGTCGAAATCGCAGGACATCACGATCGGCTCGAACACGACATCGGTGGATAGCCCGATCTCGCTGACGTTCGTCCGCACCGGCGCAACCTTCACGCAGACCAACGAATGGCCGTTCAAGATCGGCACGTCGGTCTCGCTGACCGGCCAGTACAGCCCCGACTCGCTGCCGACGTCGGAACAGATCTCGTTCGGTTCGACGCGCTATGCGCTCGGCTACCAGCCCGGCGAAACGTCGGGCGACTCGGGCTGGGGAATGTCGCTGGAGGTCAACCGCGGCTTCACGCCGGGCTGGACGTATATGAAATCCGTCACGCCATACATCGCGTACGACATGGCGCGCGTGTATCTGCATACCGGCACGCCGTCACCGAGCCGCCTGTCGTCGGTTGGTATCGGCGTGCGGTTTACGGACAGCCGTTACTACAGTCTCGACCTGAATATCGCGAAGCCGGTGGGCGATGCGCCGGTTGAAAGCGCGTCGCGCAGCCCGCGCGTGAATGCCGCGTTCTCGTATCAGCTCAACTGATCGGTCACCAAACAGCCTGCGTCTCACAGGCTGTTTGGATTAGAACCCCCTCTATCAAACGCAGCGCGCGGTTTCACGTATTCTGGCGAAGCTCGCAACATGCCACCGCCCCATGCAGACGGTCGTGCGGGCGCATCGAATACGAAATGACACAAGGAGGAAGACGATGATTCAACTGACCCGCCCGTTGCGCACTCTGGCAATCGCAAGCGCGCTGCTCGCTTGCGCCGCACCTGCGTTCGCCCAAGCCGACAACCCCGTCGGCATGTGGCAGACGATCGACGACAACACGCATCAGCCGAAGGCGCTCGTGCAGATCGCCGATGACGGCGAAGGCTCGCTGTCGGGCAAGGTCGTCAAGGGCCTCGGCGCCAACGACACGCCCGATCGCCGCTGCACCGCATGCACGGACGAGCGCAAGGATCAGCTCATCAAGGGCATGACGATCATCAAGGCGATGAAGAAGGACGGCGACCACTGGGACGGCGGCAATATCCTCGACCCGGAAAACGGCAAGGTCTACAAGTGCAAGATGTCGCTGGAAGACGGCGGCCAGAAGCTCGTCGTGCGCGGCTACATCGGCGTGTCGCTGCTCGGCCGATCGCAGACCTGGGTCCGCGCGCAATAACGCGAAGCGCATCGATACGCGCAACGCAATGAAAAATCGGCCTGACGACGACGTCGCAGGCCGATTTTGTTTTGATATGAGCGTGAATGAAATCGATCGACATCACGCTGCATGCTTCAGCGCGTCCGGTGCATAGCTACCGGGGGCACGATACGCAGGCGCCGCAGCACTGCGCACCTCCGCCGCCTTCGACTGCGCGTGCTTGCGCATGCGCGTGGACAGTTCCTTGCACAGATTCACGCCGGCGTCGCCGTACAGCTCGCGCATCACCTGCATCAACGTGCCGGTCTCGTGCCAGACCTTGAAGCGGCGATGGCATGTCTGGTACGAAGGGTAGCGACGCGGCATCGCGGACCAGGTCGCGCCGCTGTAAATCACCCAGAGTACGCCGTTCAGGACGGCGCGCGTGTTGGCCAACGGACGGCCGCGCAACTCGGTGCGCGGCTGCATTTCGGGCAGAAGCGGTACGACGCAGCGCCACTCATGGTCGGTCAGATCGCGATACGGTGTCATGGACATCTCCAGCCTTAGGAACCATGACACACGATATCGACTGCCCTCAACCCTGAACATAAGACAAGTCCGAAAATACCCCGAGATTGCGGGAATTTGACCGGAATTGACGTTTGAACTCCGTCGCTTGTCGAAAACCGCGATCAGGTCAGCGAAGTATCGACGATACGGCGCGGCGTTTCGAGGTACTCCTTCGACTGCATCTCGACGATCCGCGATACCGTGCGCGCGAATTCGTTCGCCATCGGTCCTTCGACGTACAACTGCTCCGCCGGCACCGCGGCGGACATCAGCAGCTTGACCTTGTGGTCGTACAGCACGTCGATGAGCCAGGTGAAGCGCCGCGCCTCGGACGCCATCCGCGGCGACATCTGCGGCACTTCCGACAGCACGATCGCATGGAAGCGGCTGGCAAGCTCGAGATAATCGTTCTGCGAACGCGGGCCGCCGCACAGCGTCGCGAAATCGAACCAGACGACCCCGTCGGCCTTGCGCAGCGCCTTCAGCTCGCGCTTCTCGATATGCAGGATCGGGCTTTCGTCCGGCACCGCGGCGAGCTTCCCGAATGCATGACGCAGTTCGCGATCGGCGTCCGCGCCGAGCGGCGTGTGGTACATCTGCACCTGCGCGAGCGTGCGCTGGCGATAGTCGACGCCCGCGTCGACGTTCAGCACGTCGAGCTTTTGCTTGATCAGCGCGATCGCCGGCAGCATGCGGTCGCGATGCAGGCCGTCGGGATACAGATCGTCGGGATCGTAGTTGGACGTCATCACGAACTGCACGCCGTTGTTGAACAGGCGATCGAGCAGCCGGTACAGGATCATCGCGTCCGCGATGTCCGACACATGGAATTCGTCGAAGCAGATCAGTCGGTAGCGCTTGGCGATGCGTCGCGCGAGCTCGTCGAGCGGATCGGCCTGTCCTTTCAGTTCCTCGAGTTCGCGGTGTACCTCACGCATGAATTCGTGGAAGTGCAGGCGCGTCTTGCGCTGCACGGGCACCACCGCGTAGAAGCTGTCCATCAGGAAGCTCTTGCCGCGGCCGACGCCGCCCCACATGTAGACGCCGCGCGGCAGGTCCGGATGAATGATGAGCTTCTTGAACGCGTTCGAGCGGCGTGACTTGTATTCGACCCACTCGTCGAAACAGCGCTGCAGGCGATCGACGGCCGCGCGCTGGGCGGGATCGGACTGATAGCCGCGCGTGGTCAATTCGCGCGTGTAGTATTCGGTGACGTTCATCGGGCAAACCGGAAAGAACGAAGGCGAGCGGGAAACCCCGCCCGCCTTCGTCATGAGACGGCTGCGCCGGCCGATGGCCGGCAGGCGCTACACCGTGCTCAGCTGTTCAGCGAGCGCTTGTCGACGGCGAGCGCCGCTTCGCGCATCACTTCCGACATCGACGGGTGCGGATGGCAGATGCGGGCGATGTCTTCCGACGCCGCCTTGAACTCCATCGCCACCACGGCTTCCGCGATCAGGTCCGACGCGTTCGCGGCGATCACGTGCACGCCGAGCAGTTCGTCGGTCTTCGCATCCGCGATCATCTTCACGAAACCGTCCGGCGCGTTCATGCCGAGCGCGCGACCGTTGATCGAGAACGGGAACTTGCCCGACTTGATCTCGCGGCCTTCCGCCTTCAGTTGCTGTTCCGTCTTGCCGACCCATGCGATTTCCGGGTACGTGTAGATCACCCACGGAATGCAGTTGTAGTCGATGTGCGGCTTCTGGCCGTCGATCACTTCCGCGACCAGCACGCCTTCGTCTTCCGCCTTGTGCGCGAGCATCGGGCCACGCACCACGTCGCCGATCGCATAGACGTTCGGCACCGCGGTACGGCAGTGGTCGTCCACGTCGATGAAACCGCGCTCGTTCGCCTTCAGGCCGATCGCCTCGAGGCCGAGGTTGTCGGTGTTCGGCACGCGGCCGACCGACACGATCAGGCGGTCGGCGTCGAGCGTCTGCGCGTTGCCGTCCTTGTCGGTGTAGGCGATCGACACGCCGTTCGCCGTCGTCTTCACGTCACCGATCTTCACGCCGAGATGGATGTCGAGGCCTTGCTTCTTGAACAGCTTGGCCGCCTCCTTCGCGAGCGCTTCGTCGGCTGCGCCGAGGAACGCCGGCAGCGCTTCGAGCACCGTCACTTCGGCGCCCAGGCGACGCCACACCGAGCCGAGTTCGAGGCCGATCACACCTGCGCCGATCACGGCGAGCTTCTTCGGCACCGAGTCGAACGTCAGCGCACCTTCGTTGTCCGACACGATCTTGTTGTCGACCGGAATGTTCGGCAGGTGACGCGCCTTCGAGCCCGTCGCGATGATCACGTTCTTCGCGGTGACGACTTCGGCTTCACCCTCGCCGCTCACTTCGATCTGCACGCCGGCGTCGGTCTTGCCGGTGAACTTGCCATGGCCCTTCAGCCAGGTGATCTTGTTCTTCTTGAACAGGAACTCGATCCCGCTCGTCATCTTCTCGACGATCGCATCCTTGCGGCCGAGCATCTTCGCGACGTCGATCTTCACGCCGTCGACCGTGATGCCGTGGTCGGCCAGGTGATGCGACGTGTTCTCGAACTCTTCCGACGAAGCGAGCAGCGCCTTCGACGGAATGCAGCCGACGTTCAGGCAGGTACCGCCGAGCTTCAGCGCGCCGGCCGGGTTCTTCCACTTCTCGATACAGGCAACGGTCTTGCCGAGCTGCGCGGCGCGAATCGCGGCGATGTAGCCGCCGGGGCCAGCGCCGATCACGACGACGTCAAATTCCTTGGACATGACAATCCTTTCTACTTGTACGCCCGCACGGTCGCGCGTGTACGCGAGCGTGCGGAGCGGGTCAATGCAGTGAGACTCGGCTTACAGGTCGAGCAGCAGGCGTGCCGGATCTTCCAGCGCATCCTTCATCGCGACGAGCGACAGGACGGCTTCGCGGCCGTCGATGATGCGGTGGTCGTACGACAGTGCCAGGTAGTTGATCGGACGGATCACGATCTGGCCGTTTTCGACGACCGGGCGCTCCTTCGTCGCGTGCACGCCGAGGATGGCCGACTGCGGCGGGTTGATGATCGGCGTCGACAGCATCGAGCCGAACACACCGCCGTTCGAGATCGAGAACGTACCGCCCGTCATTTCCTCGATCGACAGCTTGCCGTCCTTCGCCTTCTGGCCGAATTCGGCAATCTTCTTCTCGATGTCCGCGAGGCTCAGTTGATCGGCATTGCGCAGGATCGGCACCACGAGGCCGCGCGGCGAGCCGACGGCGATACCGATGTCGAAGTAGCCGTGGTAGACGATATCGTTACCGTCGATCGACGCGTTCACGAGCGGGAACTTCTTCAGCGCATGCACGGCCGCCTTCACGAAGAACGACATGAAGCCGAGCTTCACGCCATGTTCCTTCTCGAACTTGTCCTTGTACTTGTTGCGCAGCTCCATGACCGGAGCCATGTTGACTTCGTTGAACGTCGTCAGGATTGCGTTGGTCTGCTGCGACTCGAGCAGACGCTCGGCGATACGCGCACGCAGGCGCGACATCGGCACGCGCTGTTCCGGACGGTCGTTCAGCCACGTCGCGGCCGACGCCGGCACCTTCACTTCCGGCAGCGACGGCTTTGCTGCGGCGGTCTTCGCCGGTGCGGCGGCCGGAGCGGCCTTCGGCGCGCTGCCTACGGCCAGCGCGTCGCCCTTCGTGACGCGGCCGTCGCGGCCCGAACCCGCGACGTCGCCCGTCGACAGGCCCTTCTCGGCCAGCAGCTTTGCTGCGGCCGGCGATGCAGCGGCCGAGCTCGATGCAACTGCGGCAGCCGGCTGCGCTGCCGGTGCGGCTGCAGCGGGTGCTGCTGCCGGCTTCACTTCGGCGGCACCCGCCGCTGCCTCGGCAGCACCTGCCTTCGCTTCGGTGTCGATCGTCGCGATGATCTGGTCGGCGACGACCGTGTCACCGTCGTTCTGCAGCACTTGCGCGAGCACGCCCGCGGCCGGTGCCGGCACTTCAAGCACGACCTTGTCGGTCTCGAGTTCGATCAGGATTTCGTCCTGCGCGACTGCTTCGCCCGGCTTCTTCTTCCACTGCAGCATGGTGGCTTCCGAAACCGACTCCGAAAGCTGGGGGACTTTGACTTCTACGATAGCCATGTGATTTTCCTGGATGCTTAATCTGGGTAATGACGAGGTTCGTGCGATTCCTTCGGCCGTTGCGGCGCGCGACGCGCCCGGCGGGCCAAAAGACACGGGAAAGCGCAGCGCGCCTTCCCGTTTCGCTTGACGTCGGTTATTTCGCGATCGATGCGCTCTTCAGGCGGCCGAACGCACCTTCGATGAGGGCCTTCTGCTGCTCGTAGTGCTTCGCGTAGTAGCCAACCGCCGGCGAGGCCGAAGCCGGACGGCCGCTGTATGCCAGCTTCTGCCCTTCCTTCATGCCCTCCTTCAGGTGGTGCTCGACGTAGAACCAGGGGCCCTGGTTCTGCGGCTCGTCCTGCACCCAGACCACTTCAGTCGCGTTCTCGTACTTCTTCATTTCGGCTTCGAACTGCTTGTGCGCGAACGGATACAGCTGCTCGATACGGATGATCGCGACGTCGTTCGCCTTCGCTTCGCGGCGGTGTGCGACGAGGTCGTAATACACGCGGCCCGAGCATGCCAGCACGCGCTTGACCTTCTTCGCGTCGATGCCGCCGTCGGTTTCGCCGATCACCGGCTGGAACGAACCCTTCGCGAGTTCCGACAGGTCCGACACCGCTTCCTTGTGACGCAGCAGCGACTTCGGCGTTGCGACGATCAGCGGCTTGCGGAACAGACGGATCATCTGGCGACGCAGCAGGTGGAAAATCTGCGCCGGCGTCGTCGGTTGAACGACCTGCATGTTGTGATCGGCACACAGCTGCAGGAAACGCTCGATACGCGTCGACGAGTGTTCCGGACCCTGGCCTTCGTAGCCGTGCGGCAGCAGCATCGTGAGACCCGACACGCGGCCCCACTTCACTTCGCCCGACGAGATGAACTGGTCGATCACGACCTGCGCGCCGTTGACGAAGTCGCCGAACTGGGCTTCCCACAGCACGAGCGTGTTCGGCTCGGCGGTCGAGTAACCGTATTCGAAGCCCAGCACCGCTTCTTCCGACAGCACCGAGTCGATCACCGTGAACTTCGCCTGGCCTTCAGCGATGTTCTGCAGCGGCACGTACGTGCCGTCGTTCCAGCGCTCGCGGTTCTGGTCGTGCAGCACCGCGTGACGGTGCGTGAACGTGCCGCGGCCCGAGTCCTGGCCCGTCAGGCGCACCGAGTAGCCCGATGCGACGAGCGAAGCGAATGCGAGGTGTTCGCCCATGCCCCAGTCGAGCGGCTGGTCGCCGCGCGCCATGTTGCGGCGGTCGTTGATCACGCGCTCGACGAGCGGGTGGACCTTGAAGTTTTCCGGGACCGTCGTGATGCGTTCGCCGAGGCGCTTCAGTTCGGCGAGCGGCACGGCCGTATCGGCTGCATCCGTCCACTTGCGGTTCAGGAACGGAACCCAGTCGACCGCGTACTTGCTCTTGTAGTTCGACAGAACCGGATCGACGGTGTGGTGGCCGTCGTCCATCGCCTTGCGGTACGCCTTCACGTAGTTGTCGGCGTCTTCCGCGGTGATCACGCCCTGCTGCACGAGCTTCTCGGCGTACAGCGCACGGGTGCCCGGGTGCTGCGCGATCTTCTTGTACATCAGCGGCTGCGTGACCGCCGGCGTGTCCTGCTCGTTGTGACCCAGCTTGCGGAAGCAGACGATGTCGATCACGACATCCTTGTGGAACTGCATCCGGTAGTCGATCGCGATCTGGATCGCGAGCACGACGGCTTCCGGATCGTCGCCGTTCACGTGCAGCACCGGCGCTTCGATCATCTTGACCACGTCGGTACAGTACAGCGTCGAACGCGCGTCGCGCGGGTCGGACGTCGTGAAGCCGATCTGGTTGTTGATGACGATGTGCAGCGTGCCGTGCGTGCCGTAACCGCGCGTCTGCGCGAGGTTCAGCGTTTCCATCACGACACCCTGGCCAGCGAAGGCCGCGTCACCGTGGATCTGAACCGGCAGCACCTGCAGGCCGTCTTCGTCGCCGCGACGATCCATCCGTGCCTTCGCCGAACCTTCGACCACCGGGTTCACGATTTCGAGGTGCGACGGGTTGAACGCGAGCGACAGGTGGACCGGGCCGCCTTCGGTCGACACGTCCGACGAGAAGCCCTTGTGGTACTTCACGTCACCTGCCGGCAGGTCGTCGACGTGCTTGCCTTCGAATTCGGCGAACAGGTCGGCCGGCATCTTGCCCAGCGTGTTGACCAGCACGTTCAGACGGCCGCGGTGCGCCATGCCGATGATGATTTCCTGCACGCCGGTCTTGCCTGCGTGCTGGACGACTTCGTCCATCGCCGCGATGAAGCTTTCGCCGCCTTCGAGCGAGAAGCGCTTCTGGCCGACGTACTTGGTGTGCAGATAGCGCTCGAGGCCTTCCGCTGCCGTCAGGCGATTCAGGATGTGCTTCTTCTTGTCGATCGAGAAGGACGGCGTCGCGCGGGTCGATTCCAGACGCTCCTGCCACCAGCGCTTCTGCTCCGGATCGCTGATGTACATGTATTCGGCGCCGATCGTGCCGCAGTACGTGTCACGCAGGCCCTTGACGATGTCGCGCAGCGAAGCCTGGTCGAAACCGAAATACAGGTTGCTTGCGCTGTACGTCTGGTCGAGGTCGCCTTCGGAGAAGTCGTAGAACGCGGGTTCGAGTTCGGGGATGGCGGGACGTTCGCGACGCTTCAGCGGATCCAGATTGGCCCATTGCGAGCCGAGGAAGCGATATGCGCTGATGAGGGACTGGACGTGGACCTGCTTGCGTGCGGTCGCCAGATTGCTCGTGCTTTCGCGCGGGATGAAGGCATTGGCCTTCGCACGCTCGGCAAACGATTCGACGATCGGGAAATGAGCAACGTCATTGGCATTCGAGCCGTCGGTTGCAGGCACGTTCTGCAGCGCGTCGAAATACTCTCGCCAATTCTCCGGCACCGATGCCGGATTGTTGAGGTATGCATCGTACAGTTCTTCAACGTACGAAGCATTGCCGCCGAACAGATAGGAGTTCAGCTGAAACTGCTTCATTACATCTGACATTTTACGCTCACCTTTCTTCGAGCTTCTCGAGAAATAGCGGGTTACTCAACCTTCCGCGACACGGCCTGACCGTTTAGCGGATTGCGAATCAAGTCTTGCTTGGAAGGACCTAAAACTTGCGTGCGCGCAGCATATCACAGAACCGATACCGGAGTTCACGACGAAATGTGCCTGAAAGCACCGCGTGGCGGCGTTTCGCCGGATTGCCACGACGCGCGGGAACAGTGTTTTGCAACCCGCCCGATTGCACACTGCGCAGATGCAAAAAAGGCCGCCCAAGGGCAGCCTTTTTCGTCATGCACGGGAACAGCCGATGCTTAGTCGACCGCGCCTTCGCGGCTCGCGCGGCGACGCTCGTGCTCCTTCAGGAAGCGCTTGCGCAGACGGATCGACTGCGGCGTCACTTCCACGAGCTCGTCGTCGTCGATGAATTCGACCGCGTATTCGAGCGACATCTGGACCGGCGGCACGAGACGCACGGCTTCGTCGGTACCCGACGCACGCACGTTGGTCAGCTGCTTGCCCTTGATCGGGTTGACGACGAGGTCGTTGTCGCGGCTGTGGATGCCGATGATCATGCCCTCATACAGCGCATCGCCCGGCTTCACGAACATGCGGCCGCGATCCTGCAGCTTCCACAGTGCGTACGCCACGGCAGCGCCGTCGTCCTGCGAGATCAGCACGCCATTGCGGCGCTCGAAGACCGAGCCGTCCTTCACCGGTGCGTACGAGTCGAAGATGTGGCTCATCAGGCCCGTGCCGCGCGTGAGCGTCAGGAATTCGCTCTGGAAGCCGATCAGGCCACGCGCCGAGATCTTGTACTCCAGGCGCGTGCGGCCGCGGCCGTCCGATGCCATGTCGAGCATTTCGCCCTTGCGGCGACCCAGCTCTTCCATCACGCCGCCCTGATGCTCGTCCTCGACGTCGACGGTCAGCAGCTCGTACGGCTCGTGCCGCACGCCGTCGATTTCCTGCATCACGACGCGCGGACGCGACACGGCCAGCTCATAGCCTTCACGGCGCATGTTCTCGACGAGAATCGTCAGGTGCAGTTCGCCGCGGCCCGACACTTCGAACACCGTTTCGTCGCCCGTGTCCTTCACGCGCAGCGCGACGTTGTGATTCAGTTCCTTCATCAGACGATCGCGGATCTGGCGGCTCGTCACGAACTTGCCTTCGCGGCCAGCCAGCGGCGACGAGTTGACGAGGAAGTTCATCGTCAGCGTCGGCTCGTCAACGGTGATCATCGGCAGCGCTTCCGGCGTATCGACCGCGCAAATCGTCGCGCCGATGCCGACGTCTTCGATACCGTTGATCAGCACGATGTCGCCGGCTTCCGCCGACTCGACCTGCACGCGCTCGAGGCCCTTGAACGACAGCACCTGGTTGATCTTGCGGTTCAGCACGTCGCCTTCCGGACCGAAGCGCATCACGACCGGTTGACCCGGCTTGATGCGGCCGCGCGTGATGCGGCCGACGCCGATCCGGCCGACGTACGTCGAATAGTCGAGCGACGTGATCTGGAGCTGCAGCGGCGCTTCCGGATCGGCCGGGCGAACCGGCACGTGCGCGAGAATCGCCTCGAACAGCGGGCGCATGTCGCCTTCGCGGGTCGCCGGATCGAGCGACGCGTAGCCGTTGAGGCCCGATGCGTAGACGATCGGGAAGTCGAGCTGCTCTTCGGTCGCGCCGAGCTTGTCGAACAGGTCGAAGGTCTGGTTGATGACCCAGTCGATCCGCGCGCCCGGACGGTCGATCTTGTTGATGACGACGATCGGCTTAAGGCCGAGCGCGAGCGCCTTCTTCGTGACGAAGCGCGTTTGCGGCATCGGGCCCTCGAC
Organism: Burkholderia sp. PR2; assembly: GCF_052372875.1. Taxonomy (NCBI): domain Bacteria; kingdom Pseudomonadati; phylum Pseudomonadota; class Betaproteobacteria; order Burkholderiales; family Burkholderiaceae; genus Burkholderia; species Burkholderia sp. PR2. Next base: position 1,504,978 of record NZ_JBQRWH010000004.1, on the reverse strand, counting down.
GGCGTCGACGAGCAGCAGCACCGAGTCGACCATCGACAGCACGCGCTCCACCTCGCCACCGAAGTCCGCGTGCCCCGGCGTATCGACGATGTTGATGTGCGTGCCTTCATATTCGACCGCGCAGTTCTTCGCGAGAATCGTGATCCCGCGCTCTTTTTCGATGTCGTTCGAGTCCATCACTCGCTCGGCAATCTGCTGGTTCTCGCGGAAGGTGCCGGACTGGCGGAGCAGTTGGTCGACGAGCGTGGTCTTGCCGTGGTCGACGTGAGCGATGATGGCGATGTTGCGAAGGGCGCGGGTCATAGAAACCTGGAAATCGTTGAACGCGCAAACGCGCACGCTCGTCAGTCACCGGGACACGTGCGCGCGCGTTGCAGCTTGGAAACCACAAATTATAGCACGTGAGAGTGGCGAGAGCCGGGCTGTTCGTTGCAGCGCAACAAACGACCCCGCCCTTCCGCTGCCCAGCTCGCGACCAACGGGCCCGACGGCACGCCGAAAACCCTGACGCCGATAAGGGGATTTTGGGGCCACGGAGCGCGCCCTCGCCCGTTCGATTAACATTTGCCGCGGCAAGCAATTGTGCCTATACTGCTGCCTAGTCAACTATTGCAGCTTCAGGGTTTTATGTCGGATTCTCCTTCCCAATCGCCTGTTTCGCCGCTGTCTTCGTATCAGATGAACGACAGCGTCGGTTATCTGATGTCTCGCGTGAAATCGGTGATGACCAACCTCGTCACGCAGCGCACGCAGGAAGAGCTCGGCATCACGGGCACGCAGGCGAGCATGCTGTTCATGATCGCGGTCGGCAAATGCTCGACGGCCGCCGAGCTCGCTCGGGAATACGGGATCGACGCGAGCGCGGTCACGCGCCTGCTCGATCGGGTCGAGAAGCGCGGCCTGCTGTCCCGTGTGCGCAGCATCGAGGATCGGCGGGTCGTGCGCCTCGAGCTGACCGACGAAGGCCGCGCGCTGGCCGAGCGGCTGCCGCCGGTGTTTCGCAGCGTGCTCGACGAGCTGCTCGACGGCTTTACGCCGGAAGAAGTCGGTTTCCCGAAGAGCATGCTGCGCCGCATTCTCAGCAACTATTGCGAGACGGCCGGCGGCACCATCACGTAATAGTTGCCATAACAATTACTTTTGACAGATTAATGTAAGGAAATCCTTGCAGTGTCCATCATTCATTCCGAGTCAGAAAACAGCGCGATGAAATCCTCCCCGTTGTCCCTGCGCGCCGGGTCGTGCCGCGCCGCCGTCGCCGCTGCAGTCGCCGCGCTGGCGCTGGCGGGCTGCGCAAACTACATCGGCATCAAGAGCGACAAGCAGATCGCTCCCGCGTCGCAATTCGAAACCGCCCAGAGCCTGCCCGCCCAGGGCGGCCAGTGGCCGGCGCTCGACTGGGCAAACCAGTTCGGCGATCCGCAGCTGCCGAAGCTGATCGACGAGGCGCTTCAGGGCAGCCCGTCGATCGCGCAGGCACAGGCGCGCATCGCGAAGGCGTCGTCGTACATCGAATCGTCGCGCTCGAACCTGATGCCGAAGGCCGAAGCCAGCTACTCGTGGACGCGCGAACTGTATTCGTCGAACGCGCTGTTTCCGCCCCCGTACGGCGGCCAGTGGTACAGCGAGAACAACGCGCTCGCGAGCGCGTCGTGGGATCTCGACCTGTGGGGCAAGAACCGCGAGCGCCTGCATACGGCCGTGTCGCAGGAAAAAGCCGCCGAAGCGGACATGCAGCAGGCGCGCATCACGCTCGCATCGTCGGTCGCCCGCACCTACAACTCGCTTGCGCAACTGTACGCGCTGCGCGACATCGCGCAGCGCGAGATCACCAACCGCCAGACGGTCGGCAAGATCACCGACGGCCGCGTGTCGGCCGGCCTCGACACCAACGTGGAGCGCCAAACCGCGCGCGGCAACATCGCGACGACCCAGGCGTCGCTGTCCGACCTCGACGGCCAGATCACGACCGTGCGCTACCAACTCGCCGCACTGCTCGGCAAGGGGCCGGACCGCGGGCTGCAGATCGCCGCGCCGGTGATGAACCCGACAGGCGAAATCGCACTGCCCGGCAACCTGCCGGCCGACCTCATATCGCGCCGTCCCGACATCGTCGCCGCGCGCTGGCAGGTCGAGGCCGCGATGCACGACGTGAAGGAGGCGAAGGCCGAGTTCTTCCCGGACGTGAACCTCGCGGCAGGCTTCGGCTTCGATGCGTTCGGCTGGGGCAAATTCCTGAACTTCGCGAGCCGCCAGGCGCAGTTCGGCCCGGCCATCCATCTGCCGATCTTCGATGCCGGCGCATTGCGCGCACAGCTCAAGGGCCGCTATGCGGACTTCGACCTGTCGGTCGCCAACTACAACCAGACGCTGATCAACGCGCTGAACGACGTCGCCACCCAGGTCGCGTCGATCCGCGCGGTCGATCGCCAGATGGACGACGCGCAGCGTGCGCTCGACGCCTCGACGCGCGCGTACGACCTCGCCGTGATCCGCTACAAGGCCGGCCTGTCGCCGCAGCTGCAGGTGCTGACCGCCGACAGCAACCGCCTCGTGTCGGAACAGACCGTGACCAACCTGAAGATGCGCCGGCGCGACATGCAGCTCGCGCTGATCAAGGCGCTCGGCGGCGGGTTCGACGCGACCGGCACGCGGCTCGCCGCGCCCGACGCCGACCAGCACACGAAACAGGCTGCCAACTGATCCGGCGCCACCACTACGCAGACACTCGAAATAACGGACGGAGAAAATCGCCATGAGCGACCCTCAACAAAATGCCGCCAGCGCCCAGCCGCAGAACAACGGGAAGCGCAAGCGGATGATGACGCTGCTGATCGCGGTCATCGTGATCGCGGCCATCGCGTATGGCCTGTACTACTTCCTCGTCGCGCGCTTCCATGAAGAGACCGACGACGCATACGTGAACGGCAACGTCGTACAGATCACGCCGCAGGTCACCGGCACCGTGATCGCCGTGAAGGCGGACGATACGCAGACGGTCAAGGCCGGCGATCCGCTCGTCGTCCTCGATCCGGCCGATTCGCAGGTCGCGCTGCAGCAGGCCGAGGCCAACCTCGCGCAGACGGTGCGCCAGGTGCGCGGCCTGTTCGTCAACGACGACCAGTACCGCGCGCAAGTCGCGCTGCGCCAGTCCGACCTGTCGAAGGCGCAGGACGACCTGCGCCGCCGGATGGCCGTCGCGCAGACGGGCGCCGTATCGCAGGAAGAAATCTCCCATGCACGTGACGCGGTGCGCGCCGCGCAGGCGTCGGTCGACGCGGCGCAACAGCAGCTCGCGTCGAACCGCGCACTGACAGCGAACACGACGATCGCATCGCACCCGAACGTGTTGGCCGCGGCGGCGAAGGTTCGCGACGCGTACCTCGCGAACGCGCGTAACGTGCTGCCCGCGCCGGTCACCGGCTATGTCGCGAAGCGCTCGGTGCAGGTCGGCCAGCGCGTGTCGCCCGGCAACCCGCTGATGTCGGTCGTACCGCTGAACGCGGTGTGGGTCGACGCCAACTTCAAGGAAGTCCAGCTCAAGCACATGCGCGTCGGCCAGCCGGTCGAACTGACGGCCGATATCTACGGCTCGTCGGCGGTCTACCACGGCAAGGTCGTCGGCTTCTCGGCCGGCACGGGCTCGGCGTTCTCGCTGCTGCCGGCGCAGAACGCGACGGGCAACTGGATCAAGGTCGTGCAGCGCCTGCCGGTGCGCATCGAGATCGATCCGAAGGACCTCGAGAAGCACCCGCTGCGCATCGGCCTGTCGATGCAGGTCGACGTCGACATCAAGGACGAGCGCGGCGACCAGCTTGCGAACGCGCAGAACACCGTCTACGAGACGAACGTGTTCGCGAAGTATGGCGACGAAGCCGACGCCGAGATCGCGCGCATCATCGCCGAGAACGCCGGCGGCAACGCGCCGGCCCCGGCCGCGGCGAAATCGACCAACGCAGCCAAAATGATGTAACGGTTCCGACTCCGGAAAACTACCGACATGGCACAGGCTCCTGTCTCCCACCCGCCGCTGCAAGGCGGGCAACTCGTGCTCGGGACGATCGCGGTATCGCTCGCGGTGTTCATGAACGTGCTCGACACGTCCATCGCGAACGTCGCGATCCCGACCATCTCGGGCGACCTCGGCGTGTCGTCCGACCAGGGCACGTGGGTCATCACGTCGTTCGCGGTCGCGAACGCGATCTCCGTGCCGCTCACGGGCTGGCTGACCGACCGGTTCGGACAGGTTCGCCTGTTCCTCGCGTCGATCATCCTGTTCGTCATCTCGTCGTGGATGTGCGGCCTCGCACCCAGCCTGCCGTTCCTGCTCGCGTCGCGCGTGCTGCAGGGCGCGGTCGCCGGGCCGATGATTCCGCTGTCGCAATCGCTGCTGCTGTCGAGCTACCCACGCGCGAAAGCGCCAATGGCGCTCGCGCTATGGTCGATGACGACGCTGATCGCGCCGGTCGCCGGGCCGATTCTCGGCGGCTGGATCTCGGACAATTATTCGTGGCCGTGGATCTTTTACGTGAACATCCCGGTCGGCATCGCCGCCGCACTCGCCACGTGGTCGATCTATCGGACACGCGAATCGACGGTGCGCCGCGCACCGATCGACGGGGTCGGTCTCGCGCTGCTCGTGCTGTGGGTCGGCTCGCTGCAGATCATGCTCGACAAGGGCAAGGATCTCGACTGGTTCGCGTCGACGACGATCATCGCGCTCGCGCTGATCGCACTCATCTCGTTCGCGTTCTTCGTGATCTGGGAGCTGACTGCCGAACACCCGGTCGTGGACCTGTCGCTGTTCCGGATGCGCAACTTCACGGGCGGCACGATCGCGCTCGCGGTCGGTTACGGCCTCTACTTCGGCAACCTCGTGCTGCTGCCGCTCTGGCTGCAAACCCAGATCGGCTACACGGCAACCGACGCAGGCCTGGTCATGGCACCGGTCGGACTGTTCGCGATCCTGCTGTCGCCGCTGACCGGCAAGTTCCTGCCGCGCACGGATCCACGCTACATCGCGACCGCCGCGTTTCTCACGTTCGCACTGTGTTTCTGGATGCGCTCGCGTTACACGACCGGCGTCGACGAGTGGTCGCTGACGTTGCCGACGCTCGTGCAAGGCATCGCGATGGCGGGCTTCTTCATTCCGCTCGTGTCGATCACGCTGTCCGGCCTGCCCGGCCACCGCATTCCCGCGGCATCGGGCCTGTCGAACTTCGTGCGGATCATGTGCGGCGGTATCGGCACGTCGATCTTCCAGACCGCGTGGGATCACCGCAACAACTTCCATCACGCGCAACTGGTCGAGCAGACCAATCCGTACAACCCGACGTTCAACCAGGCCGTCACGCAGATGGGCAACCTCGGGCTGACGCAGGACCAGGCGCATGGCCTCATCAACAACATGGCCACGCAGCAGGCCGCGCAGCTCGGCGTGAACGATCTCTTCTACATCTCGGCGGCGATCTTCGTGCTGCTGATCGGACTGATCTGGATCACGAAGCCCGAACGCGCGGGCGGCGGCGATGCGGGTGCGGCCGCGTCGGCTGCACACTGAGCCGGCCCGCGCCCCCACACGCTCACGCAGCAAAAAGCCCGGTCGAGACCGGGCTTTTTTCATTTCGATGACCCGTCCTGAAATAGGTTGACACTTTTTCGCCGAAACGAAGAGGTGCCAAATGGAGCAAGGGATCAAGCGAACGCAGCGGGACTACAGCCTGGCTTTTAAACTGTCGGTGGTGGCGCAGGTCGAAAAAGGCGAACTGACGTACAAAGAGGCACAGCGACGCTACGGCATCCAGGGGCGCTCGACCGTGCTGGTATGGTTACGTAAGCACGGCTTGCAGGATTGGGCCGATCCATCCGGCCGTGCGCGATCGGGTTCCACCATGTCAAAGCAAGACTCAAAGCCGCTCACACCGGAGCAGCGCATCAAGGAGTTGGAGACGCAGTTGCGACAGGCGCAGGAGAAAGCCGCGCTATTCGAAGCCGTGGTCGACGTGATGCGCAAGGATTACGGGATCACCGTAAAAAAGCCTTCAGGCAGGTCGTCGCGCAAAAGCGGATCGAAAAGCTGAGCGTCGAGCGGGCCTGCCGATACATGGGTATCAGCCGCCAAGCGTATTACAAGCGATGCCGCAGCGAGGAACACCGTTGCTCGCAGAGCGAGACCGTCACTGCGCTGGTGCGAGACGTGCGGCTTCGCCAGCCGAGGCTGGGCACACGCAAGCTCCATCATCTGCTCGGGCCAGCGTTGGTCGAGCGCGGCATCAAGCTGGGGCGAGATCGGCTGTTCGACGTGCTGCGTGCCGCGCGCCTACTGGTCGTACCGCACCGGGCGTATCACAAGACCACCCATAGCCATCACCGCTTCCGGCGTCATCCGAATCTACTGAAACCCGGGCCGGATCAAATCGTGCCGACCGGCCCCGAACAAGTGTGGGTGGCCGACATCACGTATCTGCCGACGGCTGGCCCGTTTGTGTATTTGAGTCTCGTCACGGATGCGTTCTCGCGCAAGATCGTCGGTCATCACGTTCACGACAGCCTGCAAACCGAGCAGGTCAGTCAGGCGCTCAAGAAGGCGTTGCGCAAGCGCCGGAGCCGGCAGCCGTTGATCCATCACTCCGATCGCGGGGTCCAGTACTGTTCGACCTACTATCAGGACATCCATCGGCATCACGGCCTGCGCTGTTCAATGACGGACGGCTACGACTGCTATCAGAATGCGCTGGCTGAGCGGGTCAACGGCATTCTCAAGGGGGAGTTCCTGTTGCAACGTCCTGCGGACCTTGAACAGGCCGCCAAGATGGTCGAACAGTCGGTACACATCTACAACCATGAACGGCCACATGCCGCGCTGAAATACAAAACGCCCGATGCGGTGCATCGGGCGTTCTAGCGCCTGGATACTGTCAACCTATTCCAGGACTTGACACGATGGGCGCCAGCGCGCCGTGCATCATTGAGCCGTCACGACGAGACGTTCAGGCGCAAGCACGCCGTTTGCCTTGCGGGCGACGCCGAGCAGCCGCACCGCGTCGTACACGCGCACCCGCTCGCCCTCTGCCGCGTCGATCGGATCGAGCGCCGACAACGGCAGACGCTGGCCATGCAGGAACCGCTTCGCGCAGGCTTCGTCGAGACGCACCAGCGGAAACGTCGACAGCAGCGCGTCGACCGGCTGAAGCCACGCGTCGCGCGCTGCTTCGGTGGCGTCGGACAGCGCGTCCAGCGTCACCGCGTGCTCGAGCGTCAGAGCGCCGACGCCCGTGCGACGCAGCATCGTCAGATGCGCGCCGCAACCGAGCGCCTCGCCGATATCCTCCGCCAGCGTGCGCACATACGTACCCTTGCTACAAGTCACGCGAAACGTCACGTCCGGTAGTTCGCAGGCCAGCAGGTCGAGCGCATGGATCGTCACGTTGCGGCCTTCCCGTTCGACGGTCTGGCCCGCGCGCGCATATTCGTACAGCGGCTTGCCGTCGCGCTTGAGCGCCGAATACATCGGCGGCACCTGCACGATCTCGCCGGTAAAGCGAGCGAGCGCCGCCTCCACCGCAGTCCGGTCGCATTCGACGGCGCGCGTGTCGAGCACGTCGCCTTCAGCATCGCCGGTGGTCGTGCGCACGCCGAGGCGCATCGTCGCTTCGTAGGTCTTGTCCGCTTCCAGCAAGTCCTGCGAGAACTTCGTCGCCTCGCCGAAGCACAGCGGCAACAGACCCGAGGCCAGCGGATCGAGCGTGCCGGTATGGCCGGCTTTCTTCGCGAGAAGCAGGCGCTTCGCGCGAATCAGGGCGTCGTTACTCGACAGGCCGACCGGCTTGTCGAGCAGAAGGACGCCGTCCAGCGCGCGCCGCGGCACGCGTGGACGCTGAGGAGCTGCAGTCGTCATTGGGGCACGCGCGCTCACTCGCCCTTCGCAGGCGCGTCGGCTTCGTCGTCGTCCTTCGCGCGCGTCGAGTTGGCTTCCTTGATCAGGCGCGACATTTCCACCGCCTTTTCGATCGTCTGGTCGTAATGGAAATGCAGCGTCGGCACCGTATGGATGTGCAGGCGCTTGAACAGCAGGTTGTGCAGGTGACCCGATGCGTGGTTCAGCGCTTCCTGCGTCTTCTCCGGATCGCCGGTGAGCGCCGTGAAATAGACCTTCGCGTGCGCGTAGTCCGGCGTGAGCTCCACACTCTGGATGGTCACGATGCCGATGCGCGGGTCCTTGACCTCGCGCATGATGAGTTCGGACAGATCGCGTTGAATCTGGTCTGCAATCTGAACGTTGCGATTGGGGGAAGTACGTTTCCTGGACATGATCGATCCGTGATCCGTTTATCAGGATAAAGCGGCGCGCTGTTGGCACGCCACCATGAAAATGGGCGGGACAGGCTCAAGCCTGCCCCGCCCAAGAGCCGATACGCGATGATTACAGCGTACGTGCGACTTCAGTTACTTCGAAGACTTCGAACTGGTCGCCTTCGATGACGTCGTTGAAGTTCTTCACCGACATACCGCACTCGAAGCCTTGCTTGACTTCCTTCACGTCGTCCTTGAAGCGCTTCAGCGATTCGAGTTCGCCCGTGAAGATCACGACGTTGTTGCGCAGCACGCGAACCGACGACGAACGCTTGACGATACCGTCGGTGACCATACAGCCGGCAACCGTACCGACCTTCGGCACCTTGAACACCTGGCGCACCTCGACCATGCCCGTCACGACTTCGCGCTTCTCCGGCGCCAGCATGCCCGACATCGCGGCCTTCACCTCATCCACTGCGTCGTAGATGATGTTGTAGTAGCGAATGTCGATACCGTTCGCTTCGGCCAGCTTGCGCGCCTGTGCATCCGCACGCGTGTTGAAGCCGATGATGACCGCCTTCGATGCCGTCGCGAGGTTGACGTCGTTTTCGCTGATGCCGCCCACCGCGCTGTGCACGATCTGCACGCGCACTTCGTCGGTCGACAGCTTGAGCAGCGACTGCACGAGTGCTTCCTGCGAGCCCTGCACGTCCGCCTTGATGATGAGCGGCAGGTTCTGCACTTCGCCTTCGCCCATCTGCTCGAGCATGCTTTCCAGCTTCGCGGCCTGCTGCTTCGCCAGCTTGACGTCGCGGAACTTGCCCTGGCGGAACAGCGCGATTTCGCGCGCCTTGCGCTCGTCCGGCAGCACGATCACTTCCTCGCCCGCACCCGGCACTTCCGACAGACCCTGGATTTCGACCGGGATCGACGGGCCGGCTTCCTTCGTCGGCTTGCCGTTCTCGTCGAGCATCGCACGCACGCGGCCATAAGCCGTGCCTGCCAGCACGATGTCGCCACGGTTCAGCGTACCGGACTGCACCAGGATCGTCGCGACCGGGCCCTTGCCCTTGTCCAGCTTCGCTTCGATCACGATGCCCTTGGCCGGCGCCTCGATCGGTGCCTTCAGTTCCAGCACTTCGGCCTGCAGCAGCACGTTCTCGAGCAGGTCGTCGATACCGGCACCCGTCTTCGCCGACACCGGCACGAACGGCGAATCACCACCGTATTCTTCCGGCACGACGCCTTCCGCGACCAGTTCCTGCTTGACGCGGTCCGGGTTCGCTTCCGGCTTGTCGATCTTGTTGATCGCCACGACGATCGGCACGCCACCCGCCTTCGCGTGAGCGATGGCTTCCTTCGTCTGCGGCATCACGCCGTCGTCGGCAGCCACCACCAGCACGACGATGTCGGTCGCCTTCGCGCCGCGTGCACGCATTGCCGTGAACGCCTCGTGACCCGGCGTATCGAGGAACGTGATGACACCGCGCGGCGTTTCGACGTGATATGCGCCGATGTGCTGCGTAATGCCGCCCGCTTCGCCCGCTGCAACCTTCGCGCGGCGGATGTGGTCGAGCAGCGAGGTCTTGCCGTGGTCGACGTGACCCATCACGGTGACGACCGGCGGACGCGGCAGTTGCTCCGCATCGGTACCGGTCTCGCCTTCGACCAGCAGTGCTTCCGGATCGTCCAGCTTCGCGGCGACCGCGCGGTGACCCAGTTCCTCGACGACGATCATCGCCGTTTCCTGGTCCAGCACCTGGTTGATCGTGACCATCTGGCCCATCTTCATCATCACCTTGATGACTTCGGAGGCCTTGATCGACATCTTGTGTGCAAGATCGGCAACCGAGATGGTTTCCGGCACGTGCACTTCACGCACGATCGGCTCGGTCGGTGCCTGGAACGTCGATGCGCTGTCCTGGTGACGGCCGCGACCCTTCGGGCCGCCGCGCCAACCGCGGTCGACGCCACCGCTCGAATCGCCGCGCGTCTTGATGCCGCGGCGCTTGGCCGCGTCGTCCTGCCAGCCGCCCTTGCCGCCGCCCGGCTTCTTGTTGCGGTCGCCCGCGCCTGCCGGTGCCTGCGTCGTCGCCGGCGCTGCGCCGGCCGGCTTCTTCACGGCCGGACGTGCCTGCGCGCCTGCGCCTGCCGGCTTGGCCGGCTTGTGCAGCGTGCCCTTCGCTTCGGCCGGCTTCGGCGGTTCCACCGGCTTCGGCGGCTCGACTGCCTTGACCACGGCCTTGCGCGGCGTGTTCATCATTTCGCGGATCGCGCGCGCTTCGGCCTCGGCCGCCTCGCGACGCTTGCGAATCTCTTCCTGCTCGGCCCGGGCCTTGTCGGCCGCCTCGCGGGCAGCGTCCTCGGCCTTCTTCGCCGCTTCACGCTGGGCCGCACGTTCGGCGGCCGCGCGTGCTTCGTCCTGCGCGGACTGCGCACCGGTTGCTTCCTGCTTGGCTTCAGCGGCCTGCTGGGCCGCAGCCTGCTGTACCGCTGCGGCTTCGGCCGCGGCGCGCTTCGCCGCTGCTTCTTCCTCGGCACGGCGGCGCTCGGCTTCGGCCGCTTCCTCGCGGGCACGGCGCTCGGCTTCCTCGCGCTCGAGGCGTTCCTGGCGCTCGCGCAGTTCCTGCGCCTGCTTTTCGAGCAGCTCGGCCTCGCGGCGCGCTTCTTCCTCGCGACGCTTCAGATCCGCATCGTCATCCGCTTCGGCGACTTGCGCCTGACCCTGCTCCGCACCCTCGGCCACGTCGTCGCGCTTGACGAACGTACGCTTCTTGCGGACCTCGACCTGAATGGTGCGAGCCTTGCCCGTCGCGTCAGACTGCTTGATCTCCGACGTATGCTTGCGGGTCAGCGTGATCTTGCGCTTGTCGCCGTCGGTTGCGCCGTGCGACTTGCGCAAATGATCGAGCAGACGCGCCTTGTCCGCCTCGGACAGCGCATCGTCTTCACTCGCTTTCTGGACGCCCGCTGCCTGCAGCTGTTCGAGCAGCACACCAGCAGGCATTTTCAGTTCCGCGGCAAATTGGGCTACGTTGTTACTCGCCATTCATTCCTCTTAGTGCAAGGACCGATTCCTTGCGGTTAGCATCGGGTCAGGCCATACGGCCGCCATCAAATCAGTGCGCCATGGTCATTTCTCACTGGAACCAGTGTTCACGTGCTTTCATGATCAACGCCTTAGCGGCATCCTCTTCCATCCCGGTCATGTCGACCAGTTCATCCACAGCCAGCTCGGCGAGATCGTCCCGCGTCTGCATGCCGTGTTCGGCCAGCTTCGCGAGCAACTCCGGCGTCACGCCGTCGAGGCCCTTCAAATCCAGCGCTGCGTTTTCGACCTTTTCTTCGTTCGCGATCGCCATCGTCAACAGTGCGTCGCGCGCGCGGTTGCGCAACTCGTGCACGGTGTCCTCGTCGAACGCCTCGATTTCGAGCATTTCGTTGAGCGGCACGTAAGCGATCTCTTCGAGGCTCGTGAAGCCTTCGTCGATCAGGATGTCGGCAACTTCTTCGTCAACGTCGAGACGCGCCATGAACAGCGAACGCAGTCGATCGCGCTCTTCACCCTGCTTCAGGGCGGATTCGTCCGGCGTCATGATATTGATCTGCCAGCCGGTCAGCTCGCCGGCAAGGCGAACGTTCTGACCGCTGCGGCCGATCGCGACAGCCAGCTCGTTCTCGTCGACGACGACGTCCATCGAGTGCTTTTCTTCATCGACGACGATCGACTGGACGGCTGCCGGCGCGAGCGCGCCGATCACGAACTGGGCGGGATCCTCGGACCATAGCACGATGTCGATGTTTTCGCCACCGAGCTCGTTGCGCACGGCCTGCACGCGCGAACCGCGGATGCCGACGCAGGTGCCGATCGGATCGATCCGCTTGTCGTAGGCGATCACGCCGATCTTCGCGCGCACGCCCGGATCGCGAGCGGCTGCCTTGATCTCGAGCAGGCCCTGCTCGATTTCCGGCACTTCCATCTCGAACAGCTTCATCAGGAACTCGGGCGCCGTGCGCGAGAGTTCGATCTGCGGGCCGCGCGCGGTGCGGTCGACCTTCGCGATGTATGCACGCACGCGGTCACCCACGCGCAGGTTTTCCTTCGGGATCAGCTGGTCGCGGCGCAGCAGCGCTTCGACACGGCCCGATTCGACGATGAAGTTGCCCTTGTCGAGGCGCTTCACCGTGCCCGTCATGATCTTTTCGCCGCGCTCGAGGTAGTCGTTCAGGATCTGCTCGCGCTCGGCGTCGCGCACCTTCTGCAGGATCACCTGCTTGGCGGCCTGCGCGCCGATACGGCCGAACTCGATCGACGGCACCGGCTCCTCGATGAATTCGCCGACTTCGACGTCGGGCTTCTGCTCACGCGCTTCGAACAGCAGGATCTCGCGATCCGGCTCCTGCAAGCCTGCCTCGTCGGGCACGACGAGCCAGCGACGGAAGGTTTCGTGCTCGCCGCTTTCGCGATCGATATGGACGCGGATTTCGGCGCCTTCGTCGAACAGCTTCTTGGACGCGGACGCGAGCGCAGCCTCGAGGGCGCCCAGCACCACATCCTTGTCGACGTTTTTCTCGCGCGCCAGCGCATCCACCAGCATCAAAACTTCGCGACTCATTATTTGCGGCTCCTAAAGTCAACTTGCGGAATCAGGCGGGCTTTGTCGATATCGGCCAGCGTGAAATCCAGCATGGCTGCCTCGCCCTTCTTCCTCTCAAATTCCAAACCGATCGTTTCGCCATTCGGCGCGTGCAGAATGCCCCGGTACGTCTTGCGCCCGTCCAGCGGCTTTTTCAAGGTCACGGAAACTTCGCTGCCAGCGAAGCGCTCGAAGTCGGCCAGCTTCTTCAACGGGCGGTCGAGCCCCGGGGACGAGACTTCGAGCCGTTCGTAATCGATGTTTTCGACCGTCAAGACGTGCTGGAGCTGACGTGTGACCTTTTCGCAATCTTCGAGCGAGATGCCGGCAGGCTGATCGATATAGATGCAAAGCATGCCGCGCCCGGTGCGCTCGAGATCCACCAGCTCGTAGCCGAGCCCGGTGACCGTGGTTTCTATCAGTTCCGTCAGTTGCACAGTGTCCTCTCAGGTGTTCGCGCCCGCCGCTCGCGATTCACCCGCGGGCGCGCGCCTTAGCCGGCGCAGGAAGCGCTACCCGAGATGCCTAACCGTTTCAGCAAAAAAAAATGGGCGGAACGCCCATCTTCTTACTGGTGGTCGCACCTGAGCCGCACATTGAATCCGTACGCCCAGCGACTCCGCGATTATAGCGATTTTTGGCGCAAACGCCAAGCCAGCCGGTAAAAGCAGCGTCCAGACCGCCTTTACCGACCAAAAATGCGAAACCGGACTGTCCGACCAGGCGGCACAATCCGGCAGCGCGATATATATACAGTCAAAAGCAAACCACGCAAGGCGAAGTGCCGACCCGACCGGACTCGCACCGATATTGCCGGCACACCGGCGGCTTCACGCCGCCGACCGCCCGGAAACGCTCAGCGACTGCGCGAGCGACTGCGCTGCGGACGCTGGCCGCCGCGCGCGCCACCACCGCCGTTGCCGGCGCCTTCGGCGCGATTGCCGTTGGGATTGCGATTGCCGCCCTTGCCGCCGCTGCGCTTGCCGGCCGCGCCTTCACGCTTGGGGCCGGCGCCATACGACGCGCGATTGCCATCGACATCGCGACCGCCACCCGAGCGGTTGCCATAGCCCGACGGCGAAACCGGCAGGCTGCCGTAGCCGCTCAGGCCGGGCAAGCCCGGGGCGCCACGTCGACCGCCACCGCGACGCGGCTGATCGAGCTGACCGTGCGTGGTCAGCACCGGCTCGCGGCTGATGAAGCCCATCGATGTCTGCATCGGATCCGGCTGGCGGCGCTCGGCCTGCCCGCCACCACCACGCTTGCCCTTTTCCTCGGACGGCGCCTTCAGGCCGACGGTCGCCATCAGCTTGCGCACCTGCGCTTCGTCGAGCTCTTCCCAACGACCGCGCTTCAGGCCGCGCGGAAGCGGAATCGGACCGTGACGGGTACGGATCAGGCGACTCACCATCAGGCCGGCCGCCTCGAACATCCGGCGCACTTCGCGGTTGCGGCCTTCTGCCAGCGCGACGTGATACCAATGGTTCGTGCCTTCGCCGCCGCCGTCGCGGATGCGCAGGAAGTTCGCCGGGCCGTCATCGAGTTCGACGCCGTGCAGCAGCTTCTGCCGCATCCCTTCGGACAGTTCGCCGACGACGCGCACCGCATACTCGCGCTCGACGCTGTAGCGCGGATGCATGAAACGGTTTGCGAGATCGCCCGACGTCGTCAGCATCAGCAGACCTTCGGTGTTGAAGTCGAGACGACCCACCGCGAGCCATTTCGCCGTCTTCATCGGGGGCAGGCGATCGAACACCGACGGACGACCTTCCGGGTCCGCGTGGCTGACGATCTCGCCCGTCGGCTTGTGGTACAGCAGCACGCGCGGCGGCTTGTTCGGCAGCTTGCGCTTGACCGGCTTGCCGTTGATACGGACCTGGTCGGTCGGCATGATGCGCTGGCCGATGTGCGCGGGCTCACCGTTCACCGACACGCGGCCGGCGACGATCAGCTCTTCCATTTCGCGGCGCGAGCCCATGCCGGCTTCTGCGAGCACCTTGTGGAGCTTCGGCGCGTCGTCGTCCGGCGACAGCACGCGCTTGTTCGTCGGCTGGTTGCGGCCGCGACGCAGCATCGGCGCACGTACGCCGCTGCCGCCCGCCGAATTGTCGGCATCGAACGCCGGCGACGTCACATAGGCGAACAGGTCGTCCTGCGACGCTGCGTCGCCGTCGGCCTTCGCTGCGCCGCCCTCGGCCTTCGCTGCGCCACCCTCGGCCTTCGCCGAACTGCCGCGCCGCCCCTGGCCGCCTTGCCCGCCCTGGGCACCCTTGGCCGCACCTTCACGCTTACCGGCCGGCTTGCGGCCGCCCTTGGCCGCGCCTTCCTTGCGCGGCGCGCGTGCGGGCTGAGCTTCCGCGGCCGCGGCCGGTTGCGCGTCCGCGCCCTCGCCGCCCTGCGACTCGCCATCGCCCTTCGACTTGGCCGCCGCGCGGCGGCGCGCGATCAGGCTGCGCGGGCCGCGCCGCAGCCCGCGGCGGGGACGCTCGTCACCACCCGTAGCCGGAGCATCCTGCTCCGGCGCATCGTCGGCACGCGCGGCCTGCACGGCAGGCGCGGACGATTCAATATCGTGGATATCAGTCAAAACAACCTCAAAATGTCAGGTCTCGCGCCCGGCTCGGGCGCGGCAAGAAGTCGGCCGCAATCAGGCGCGGCGCTGTTCGGGTTCTGCTTCGTCGTCCGGCAGTGCGTCGGCGCCGATGGGCGCGCTCGCACTGCGTACGGCGTCGGCGAGGCTGTCGGAAGTATCGTCCAGCAGCTCGCCGTCAGCGGGACGGGCGCGTGAGGCATCGGCCTGGCCAGCCTCGCCCGGCATGTCGCCGGCCGCTTCCGCTCCGTCTCCGGCAACCGCGTCGGCGGTCGCCTTGCGATCTTCCTCGTTCCCTTCCGCGCGCAGCGGCTCGGGCTGCCCGCCGGCCGGCGCTGCGTCGGCGCCGCCCTGTTCCATCTGAACGCGATCAGTTCCCAGCGTATCGCGGTTCGGCATTTCCTGCGTCGATGTACCTTCCGCCGCGGCGTCGTCCGGCAATTCATCCGGCCGCATGTGCGACACGTCGGCCGCCGCTTCGCCGGCTTCCGGCACCCCGTCCGCTACCGGCGCATCGCCGTCGAAGTCCATCGCCTGCTGCGCGAGCAACGCGGCCTCGATGTTCGCGGCCGGCTCCTCGAGCGCCGGCAGGTCGTCGAGCGCCTTCAGTCCGAGATCGTCGAGGAACTGCTTGGTCGTCGCGTATAGCGCCGGACGTCCCGGCACGTCGCGATGCCCGATCACCTCGATCCAGCCGCGATCCTCGAGCTGCTTGACCACCTGCGTATTGACCGTGACGCCGCGAATCTCTTCGATGTCGCCGCGCGTGACGGGTTGCCGATACGCGATGATCGCGAGCGTTTCGAGCACCGCGCGCGAATATTTCGGCGGCTTCTCGGGATGCAGCCGGTCCAGATACTGGCGCATCACCGGCTTACTCTGAAAGCGCCATCCGGTTGCCAGCGCCACCAATTCGACACCGCGGCCGGACCAATCCTGTTTCAGATCTTCGAGCAACGTGCGGACCGTGTCAGCCGACACGACGTCGGCAAAGAGCTTGCGCAAATCGCCGAGTTTCAGCGGTTCTTGCGCGCAGATCAAGGCAGTCTCGAGGACGATCTTCGCCTCTTGGGTATTCATGCAGCTAGGCCAGACCCTGTGGTCAAACGAACCGGATCAACAAACAGACGAAAGGAACGGAAG
Source organism: Burkholderia sp. PR2 (assembly GCF_052372875.1). Lineage (NCBI taxonomy): Bacteria > Pseudomonadati > Pseudomonadota > Betaproteobacteria > Burkholderiales > Burkholderiaceae > Burkholderia > Burkholderia sp. PR2. The sequence continues at coordinate 1,488,313 of NZ_JBQRWH010000004.1, read as the reverse complement.
ACGCGCTCGCCCGATTCTGATCGGTCATATTGATGGGAGCACGAACCGGGGGCGGCGAACCAACTTCAAGCCAGGCCCAAACCGGACGGAACAGCACGGCTCAACGACGGAACCGCGTGACTGAGCGCCATCTTACGCAAAATTGCCCGGTGCGTAAAGATGAGCCGAACGGCCCGCCGCCGCAGCTCGGTCCCGCCTCAACGCAGGCCCGCGCCGCGCGCGACGAACGCCCGCAGGCGCTCGACGCCCGCGTCGAGCCGCACCGGATCGCACGCGTAGCACCAACGCACGAACCCTTCCCCCTCCGGGCCGAACGCGCGCCCCGGCGCCAGCCCAAGCCCGACCTCGCGCACCAGCGACTTGCAAAACGCGAGACTGTCGTCCGCGCCCGGCAAACGCAGGAACAGGTACATCGCGCCCGGCGGAGGCGGCACATCGACGCCCGGCAACGCGCGCAGCGCGGCAACCAGGTGGTCACGTGCGCCACGCAGCGCCGCAACGAACGACTGCACGAACGGCTCGCCGTCGCGCAGCGCGACTTCCCCCGCGGCCTGGATGAAACCCGGCGCGCACGACGTGTTGTATTCGACCAGCTTCGACAGATCGCCCATGATCGACGCCGGCGCGACCAGCCATCCGAGCCGCCAGCCCGTCATCGCCCAGGCCTTGGAGAACGAATTCACGACGATGACCCGCTCGTCGCGCGACGCGATGTCGAGAAACGACGGCGCGCCGTCTGCGCCGAACGCGAGCCGTTCGTACACTTCGTCGGAGACGACCCAGATGCCGTGACGCCGGCAATGCGCAAGCACGGCCTGCTGGTCGTCGCGGGACATCGCCCAGCCGGTCGGATTGTTCGGCGAGTTCACGAACAGCATTCGTGTGCCGGGCGTCAGCGCCGCGAGCAGCCGGTCGATGTCGAGCCCCCAGCCCGCATCACCATGGAGGAGCGGTATGCACTCGACTTGTGCACCGAGTATCTTCGGGATTTCAACGAGGTTCGGCCAGAGCGGCGTGACCGCGACCACGCGATCGCCCGGGCCGACCAGCAGCTGCGCGACCAGCATCAGCGCGCTCACGCCCGAACTCGTCACGGCGATCGCATCGGCCTCGGTCGCGCCGTGACGCGCGCTCACATAGGCCGCAATCGCGTTGCGCAACGGTACCGTGCCGAGATTGTGCGTGTAGAAGGTTGCGCCGTCGCGCAGTGCCGCGGCAGCCGCGTCGCGAATGAATGCCGGCGTCACGCGATCGGATTCGCCGAACCAGAACGGCAGCACGTCGGGCACGCCGAAGCCGGCGTTCGCGACTTCCCTGATCAGCGACGGACGCAGCGCCTGGACCGCGCTGCGAGCCGTCGGCTCACCCGTCGCCGGGCCGACATCTGCGGAATGCGTCATCGAGAACCGCCACCGAGGAACACGATCCACGCAGTGTACCGGTGTGCGCGCCGGATCAGCACCCTCAGTCGAGGTCTTCCGCCCGCGCCGGCATCTGGCGCGCGAGTTCCCAGATCGCCTGCGCGGCCGGCGACAGCGACCGGTCGCGGCGGCGCACCAGCTCGACGGTGCGCTCGGTACGCGGCGTCAGCGGCCGCGCAACCAGCGACGATCCCGCCGGCAGCGGCAGCGACAGCCACGGCTGCACGCTCACGCCGACACCAGCCTCGACGAGCGCGAATACCGTCGCCGAATGCCCGAGTTCCTGCATGACCGTCGCGTTCACCCGATGGGCAGCCAGCGCGGCGTCGATCAACGGCCGGCTTCCGGACGCATGATCAAGCAGGACGAGGCGCTCGCCGTCGAGCGCCGTCCAGGGCACCTCGGCCCGCGCCGCGAGCGGATGATTGGCGCGCGCGACCAGGCAGAACGAGTCGGTCATCAGCGGTTCGCAGACGAGGTCCGCGACGGCGAGCGGCCCGATGACGACGCCGAAATCGACCTCGCTCGACTTCACCTTTCGCAGCACGTCGCTCTGCACGTCGTCGCGCAGGCCGAGCGTGACGAACGGAAACTGGCGCTCGCAGGCCGCGACGACGCGCGGCATCAGCCGGCACGCAATCGTCGGACTCGCGGCGACGATCACGCGCCCCCGCCGCTGCTCGCCGATCTCGCGAATCTCGCGCAGCGTGTCGTCCAGATCGTCGATCAGGCGGGACACGCTCGCGATCAGGTTCACCCCGACGTCGGTCAACTGCACGTCGCGGGTCGTCCGGTCGATCAGCTTCAGCCCGAGCTCGGCCTCGAGTTCGCGCACGCAACGACTGACCGCAGACTGCGTGAGTCCGATCTCGTCACCCGCGCGACTGAAGCTCCGCAGCCGCGCAACCTCGATGAATACGCGAAGCTGGCGCAGCGTAACGTTCATCTCCTCACCTCATCAATCGTCGATACCGATGCACGATTTTAATGCGCGAAATCGGCTCCGATGTGCGAATCCGGCACCGGCCACACATGTTTCGCTGCGGTGCAATATCCACGGAAACGCACGTGGCACGGGCGAGTTGCACAAGATTGGTGATTGTCCTGATTTGCTGGCGGGTTATTTTGGCGTCTTATACGCCCCTAGCTGACTTAGCCGTTAGCCCGCTGCCAAGCGGCTCTCGAGGGAATCGCCTCCGACATGGCACACATCGTGCTTTACCTGACGCACAGGGCGCAGGTTTAGTCGGACGGAAGGCAGAAACGCCGCTGCCGGTCAACCGGACGCCCCCACCCGGCACTCGACGCTCGAGTGCTTGAAGAGTGCGCGGCGCAGGGCAGCGCACCGGAGTTAGCTTCGCTGAGGTGAGGACATGATGCTGTTCGACGATTTGAGAGATAACGAGTGGGCGCTGGTCGAAGGTCTGTTTTGCTCGGAACCCGCACGCAGTGAACGGCGCGGCCGCCCCCGCGTGGAGGCCCGCTCGGTGGTAAACGCCGTGCTGTGGGTACTGTCGACGGGTGAAGGCTGGTCGAAGCTGCCGGGTCGCTATCCGTCGCCGCCGACCTGCCGCCGTCGCTTCGACGAATGGCAGGCAGACGGTACGCTCGCCGAAATCGTCAAGCGCCTCGGCACGAGCGGCCGTCAGATCTCGCTGCGCGGGCGCATCGGGGCAAGCGCGGCGAAGCCGCCTGCACCGCCGAGCCGCGACCGATTGCGCGGCGCCTTCTGGACCAATCCGGAATCCTGGCGCGCCCCCGTGAAGATGGCGTAACGCATGCTCGATCGGGCGGCTTCGGCCGCCCGGCTTCTTTCGGCGCCACGCGCTTTTCGCGGCGCCCGCGTCGTCGATTACCGCTGTCGTGCCGCGATACATCTATTTACTATTATTTACAGCTAGCCTGCACTCCCTCGCTTACCTTAGCGACATATCAACAAGCCGCGCCGATGGCTTGAAGGGAGCCCCGCCATGAAACCAATGTCACTGCTCGTCGCATGCGGCATTGTCATTTCGTTGGCGTCGACCGCCCCCGCTCACGCCGACGATCGCGCGAAGCCACCTCACCGCCAGCAGGATCACCGAAACACCCTTCGCCAGCAACCGCCCGCCACGCCGCTCAATCGACCGACCGTGCCGCGCGGCGATTTGCGCGGCGACATCGCCAGCAACGCACGTGCGCGCATCGGCTCGCAACCGACGGACACGCCGCGTCATCCGTAGTCCACAGGATTTCGTCAAAGAAAATTCCCGAATTCGGGAACTGCTCGACATACGACAAGTCACATCCGTTGCCATGAGCACAGCGTGGCAACAGCAAAAGTATCCGGTACGCCCGTATCCTCGCGATACGGGCTTTTTTTTGAGTGTCGCCGGCGACGGCGCGAGGTCAGGAGTGCGCCGCTACAGGCGGCTTTCGAGAATCGCCACGGCGCTCGCTTCGCTTAACGCGTAGTCGTCCATACGGCGATCGGTCCAGGAAAGTAATTTTTCGTCGCGCTCGAGTCGCGCGCATTCGGCCCGACCACTATCGGTCAGCACCGCGATGTCGACCGGTGCATGGAAACCCGGCGCGGGGGCAACCGTCTTCTGCCTGACCGTGTCCATCAGCCCCAGTGACCGGAGATACTCGAACACGCCCGGGCGGCGCGCCCACGGTACCTGGCGGTACTGCACTCGTCTCAATGCGTCGAGCACCGCTTCGTTGGAATACGTGGCCATCTCGATTCTTTCTTAAAGTGCAGCGACAATGCGAAGCGGCGCGCCGGGCGGGAGCTCCACCCGCCGATACCGCCACCGATTCTGGGGGCCGACGTTCGGCATCGCGTCAGGGCCGGATCGTCAGCCGTCCATAAAAAGACACCATACCCCAATCAAATTGATTCTGTTCGATTCATTTGTACTTCTCTTCATCGGTTTCATGCTCTTCCGCAAGCGGCTAAGACTCATCGCGATCGCGAGCGTCGCGCTGCTCTGGCTGCTTGCGACAGGCTGGCTCACCGCGCCGCTCATCGCATGGACCGAGGCGGGCGTGACGCCGGTCGAGCACCCCGACATGCACGGCCGCACCACACTGATCATCATCGGCATCGGCACACGGCGCAGTGACACCGGCTTGCGGCCGCCGCCCGACGGGGAAGCACGCATCCGCACGACCGCGGCGCTCTACCGCACGTGCCGCGAGCAGGCCACCCGTTGCACCGTGGTGATGTCGGGCGGCGACCCGCAACATCACGGCGAAACCGAGGCGGCCGTCTACGGACGCCGGCTGATCGCGGAAGGCGTCGCTCCAGACGACCTCGTTCTCGAGCCGAACAGCCGCACCACCTATGAAAATGCGAAATTCACCGCTTCTATACTACGCTCACAACATGACGACTCGCGCATTCTCGTCGCGTCGTCCTACCAGATGCGCCGCGCATTGCTCGATTTCCGCCGCTTCGGCATCGATCCGCAGCCCGTTTATTCCAACCGCCGGCGCGCGCAAACGGGCTGGCTGCCCCGCTGGCACAACCTGGAAGACGCGAATCAGGCATTGCACGAGTTGATCGGCATCGCGCAGTTCCACGTCTACCGGTGGCTCGGCTGGTTTTGATGGCGACGCGTGCAAAAACGACGGCGCCTCCCCCTGGATGGCATGCGCATGACGGAATGCACGAAGTGTTGTGCGACTTCAACGGGGCCTTGCGCTGCACGGCGATCCGGTGCACATTGATCCGTCACTTTTGTTACACTCGACACGCACTCGATTGCAGTCGCCAGACAAAACGGCAACATTCGGGTTCATCACCACTTAGCGGAGGTAAAGCAATGAAGAAGACGTCCCTGGCTATTCTGGTCGCGATGTCGGCGCTGACTGGCGCAGCGTATGCGCAAGAGAGCACGCAAATCCAGACCATCACCGACCCGGCCAAGATCGCCGAGATCGAGCAGCGCGCACAGGCACTGCAACAGCAGCAAGCAGCCGAGGCTGCACAGCCGGCGGCGCAGGAAGAGCACCACGGCAAGAAGGCCGCTCACCACAAGGCAGCGAAGAAGGCTGGCAAGAAGGCCGCCAAGGCCGCTCCGGCAGACGCTGCCAGCCAGTAAGTTCGGCGGCACCGCACAAGCGAAAGGCCGAATCCGGGCGACCGGGTTCGGCTTTTTTGGTTGCGGCGCCTGCGCGCTGTGCTAAAGTCGCGCACCGAAATTTTCCACCCGTGCGCACCCCGGTGCGGAGGACAGCATGAGCAACATTCAACTCGACATCGAGTGGACCGAAGCAGCCACTCGCAAGATCAAGCAACTGATGCCGCGCGGCTCGGAAGACGCCTTCCTCGCGCTGCCGCCGATCGAGTGCCTGCCGATGGAGGGCGACGTGCTGTTCCTCGGCCCGCAAGGCAAGCAGCAACCGTTCATCGTCGCCGAACGCCAGTATCACCACGACGGCGACGCCGACTGGACGATCATCCTGATTCTCGACGTACCCGACACGTCGCACTGACGCGTCGCGGCGGCCGGCAACACGTCCGGCCGCACCACCCTGCTCACGCGAGCTTCGACAGCACACGGATCCCGGGCCGATCAATCCAGTCCCAGGCTGCTTCGCGACAAGCCGGAATGTGCGCGGAACGCGCATGCACGGCCAAAGCGACCTGGCCGTCGCGGCGCTCGACGAACACGCGCCAACGCCCCCCACAATTCAGAAACGATTGCGAATCAGCGAATCCAGCACCCGCCGGATCGCCATGCCTCGCATTTCGGCCGCACCAAAAAAAATTGCCCGCGCTTCAGAAGAAGCGCGGGCGAAACCGTCGCCCTACGAGGATAGGCGACGGGGCCATCGAGACCCGCGCGCGGCGCGGGTCGTCATCGGTTACGCCAGCGCTCGCAGCGCTGGCATCTGAAGACGTCGAAACCGTTGTCCGGGCGCTCGCGACGCCCGCCCGGTCTCTGACGCCATCCTCCCTGTTCTAACGATTCCCACTTATAAAGCAGTTTGCGTGCCAGGCGCACTTTCGAAAGCATGCCATTGATCCATAAGGATATTTTTCTCGGTCACGACGATGTAACACCCGTTCTGCCGCCGTAACGCGCGAATGTTACGTAACGTCACGATAGAGGGACACGAACGTCCCGCACACGCCAAAATCGGCAGGCGCGCGCGACCATAAAAAAACCCGCCGGAAGGCGGGCTTTTTCGAAGAGCGGGAGCGTACCGCGATCAGCGCAGCTGATTCACGAGCAGCCCCATGATCTGCCGGGCCGGACCCGACGTATCGATCGCGCCCGAGTCATCGACGACTGCCACACGCGTCTGGTCGGGCGTCAGCGCCTTTACGTTGACGCGATACTGCTTCGCCTGCTTTTCCTTCTTGCCGTGGAACAGCTGGCTCCAGAAGCCCTGCTCGGCCGAGCTGAGATCCTTCGGATCGACATAACGCACGAAAAACAGACCCTTCGTGCGATCGCGATCGTCAACCGTGAAGTTCGCGCGATCGAGTGCGAGGCCGACATGCAGCCACGACCGGTCGTACGGCTCGCCGAGCGTGACTTCGGACGGCACCGCGGCCGAATCGACGTCGTTCGCTTGCGACGACGTACGCGCGACGTTCTGCGCAGCGATCGCAGCGGCGGCGGCCTTCGATGCGTCGGTATCCGCCTTCTTGTCCTTCTGCACCGTGTTGTCGTTGATGTTCGCGATCGGCGGCTCGCCATTCTTCGCGCGCTGATCGTTCTGTGCGAGCACCGCCATCAACCGCTTCAGGTATTCGGTCTCGAGCGCCGGATCGTTCGGTTTCGCTTCCCACTTGCTCGAATCGTTGTTCGCGCCGGTGATCGCCTCACGCATGCCCTTCTGGCTGATGAACACGTAGGTGCCGCCGTTCGGCGCCGAATCGAGGCGCGTGCGGTACTTGTTGCGCTCGGCGGTCACGTACGAATTGCCCATCGCCTTGGAGATCACGCTGCGGATCAGGCCGTCGTTGATCTGCGGATGGGTTTCGTTCCAGTCGGTTTCCATCACGCCCTTGTCGCGCTGGTCGACGACGAGCAGGAAGCCCTGCTCCTGCCAGAAACGGCGAACTTGCGGCCAGATGTCGGCGGGCTTCTTGCTGTCGATCACGAGCCAGCTCTCGGTGCCATCGCGCTGAATATGCATGCCGGTCACGGCGGGCGCGACGGTGTCCGTCGCGGGCGCCGCGTGCTGCACCCGCTGAAGCGCGGACAGGGAAGTCGCGCCGCCCTGTGGCGGCAGCGAACGCTGATCGGCCGTCTCGTCGAGCATGTTGGGCGGCACTGCGAGCGACGCTTCCTTCGATTTCGAATCGCTCTTGTAGTCCACTTTCGTGGGCGACGACGTACCGCAACCGGCAACGAGCGCGCCGGTGGCGAGCACTGCAGCAAACCGCATGGTAAGACGAAGATCAGTCATGTTCGGGGAATCCTCTTCCGCTAAATCACGGCGCTTTCCGTGGATCAACCTTGCATTTTACCGGGGCCGCGCCGGGATGTGCAAAAAAGCGACCGGCAAGAAAAAACCCGCGTCAGCCTGAACTGACGCGGGTTCTTTGTCTGGTCGGGGCGAGAGGATTTGAACCTCCGACCACCTGCACCCCATGCAGGTACGCTACCAGGCTGCGCTACGCCCCGAAAGAAAAAAATTATAACAGACAGTTGGCCGGTTTAGAACGGGTCGCATGCATTTTGTGCATGTTCCCGTGAAATTTTTGCGACATGATCAAACGGGACAAGACGGCTTCGATACGGGCGGCAAAGTGCATCCCGCTCGTCACGCTCCGGCCATGCGATCCGCCGCATGCTTACCGTCGACGCGCGACACAGATGACCGTGAGGCCCGCCACCCGGTTGAACCGGAACATCGGTAGCTCGGCTCGGCAGATCAGCTTGAGCAAACCGTTGACGACCGGATGGTGCCGGCGCAACTGCGACGCCGGTTCGCGCGGTTGCCGACGCGCCCGCTCGCTCAGTCGCAATGCCGCCGCGAGCGGGAACGTGAGGCCGAAATAATACGCGCCGCGCTCGACCTCCAGCCCCGCACGACGCGCGACGTCTTCGAGACCGGCGAGCGTATACCTGCGCTTGTGCTCGAGAAAATCGTCATGCGCGCTCCAGAGGAACTGAAACGCGGGAACCGTGATCAGGAACCGGCTGCCCTTCGGCGCCCCCGCCACGTAGCGGGCAAGCAACCCGACATCGTCGTCGACGTGCTCAAGGACATCCATCAGCAGCACGAGATCGGCATCGAATCGATCGACGGCACGGCGAAAATGGACGGGCTTGCCGGCCGCCTCCCCGTCGGTATCGTCGGCATAGCTCGTATCGACACACCATGCTTCCGTCGCCTGCGTGCGCTCGAGCAAATGCTTCGAAAAGAAGCCCGAGCCGGCACCAACGTCGAGTATGCGGTTCGCGTCCGACGTGCCCAGAAACCGACGGATCGCGCTCGCCTTCGACGCGTAGTACCAGTGATCGCCTACATCCGCTCCCAGTACGTCGAGCTCCTTCAGATCCATGACGCCTCCCCCGTGTCGGCCACCATGCTTTGTGATCCATCCAGCCACTGATGCCGATCTTACCGCGCCGCCGCCGTCGCACGTGCGGCAAGTTGCGCGATTCGCACGGGCAACCTGTGTCGCGCCTTAATCGAAAAGGACGATGGCCGATTCGTCGCGGATCGCTACCGTGCGCATGCCCGGCGCGAGATCAACGCGCACGGCACATCGTCCGACTGCATGCCGATCGATATGGCACATCTCCGCTTTGCCGCGCTGCGCGGCACGCCGGCGGCAGTTTCGATCGCAACGGCGGTCGCGACGTCCCGTCACCGTCTCAGACAAAGGCCAGTGAATGACTCAGAAAAACGACATTTCCCGTCGACACTTTCTCCGGCTGAGTGCCGGCACGATCGGCATCATGCTGGGAGACGCGTATCTTCTGTCCGCGTGCGGCGGCGACTCGATCGCGCTCGCCCCCGTCACGACGCCCAGGCTCGCTTCGGCAGCGAACTTTCGCGACACCGGAGGACCGGACGGAACGGGCTATGCCTCCGCGAGTGGGTCAGCGATGAAGAAAGGCGTGATCTACCGGTCGTCCGCGCTCGCGCTGTCCGCGGCCGACCTCGCAACGGTCGATACGCTCGGCATCAGGCACGTGTGCGACCTGCGCACGACCGCGGAGATCCACGCGCAGCCGGATGTGCCATTGGCCGGCGCCACCTGGCAGAACCTCAACGTGCTCGGCGCCGCCAGTATTGGTCCGCTTCCGACCGATGGCGCGACTGCCACGGCCTTCATGCAAAGCATGTATCGGGCGTTCGTGACGTCGGAAACGGCACGGACGAGTTTCCACACGCTATTCGCCGGCTTTGCCGCGTCCGGCGGCAACCTGGTCTTCCACTGCACGGCCGGCAAGGATCGCACCGGCTGGGCGACGGCCATTCTGCACACGATTCTCGGTGTCCCACGGCAGACGATCCTCGCCGACTATCTGCTGACCAACATCTACAGCGCGTCGGAAATCGCCGCCTATGTCGCACAGGCGCGCAAGAGCGGCGGGCAGGATGCGGCCGACATGATGGCCGCGCTGCAGGGCGCGCAAGCCGCCTATATGCAGGCGGCATTCGATCAGGTCGTCGCGTCATACGGCTCGATGGCGTCGTATATCGATAACGGTCTGCAACTGGACCAGACGACGCAGAATGCAATCCGGCAGAGCATGCTGGTCTGATCGGTCCGCAGGCGGCGATAGCGCTGGTGCGTCCGTCGCCCCCGCCCGCCGTCTGCGCCCCGGATCGGACACCGCCTTCATCCGGCATCTAACCCCGCGTCAGCCAACGCCGACGCCGGGTTTGCCGATCCGGCGCAACGCGCGCCGCCCGCTTCGACCGCAAAACCAAACAACCGTTTGATTTTTCCGCCCCGCCGCCGCGAATCCATTGTCCCGTCGCGCGCCGGCCGGTCCTGCCCGGACGCCCGCTGTTTGGTTACGCCGCTCTAGCACGCTATGCCACACTGCACGGCATCGACGTCCGCGCCGCGCATCCGCCGCACGCCCTCGCCGAGCACAACAAGACATGGAGACAGACGATGCGGAATGCGGTCCGGCGCGGCCATCGCACGCCTTTGGCATTTTTCGACTGGATGAGCGGCCCGCGACGCGCGGCCGCGTCGGTTTCACTTGGCACCTCTCGTGCGCTCGGCTGCGGCGCGCTTGCGCTCGCGCTGTTCTGCGCCGGCTGCGCGGAACCCGGCGCACAGCGCGACGGGACCGCGTCGGTCTCGTCGACGAAGATCGAGCGCACCAAGGCCGAACGCCTCGCCCGCGAACAGCAGATCGCCCGCACGGTGCCGTCGCTCGCGTCGCTCAGCCTCACGCAGCCGCGCCCGTTCACGCTGCGCGACTCGGGCCAGAGCGGTGCGATGACATTCCTGCGCGATGTCGATTTCCGTATCGTCAACAACCTTGGCTTCTTCATCCATCAACTGTCCGCGACACTCGTGCCGACGCAGGCCGGCGCACCGATCGTGTTCGACGATCCGACGAGTTTCGAGATCGACGTGCATGAAGGCACGGTCACGCTCGACAACGCGAAGCTAACCGCCCTCTTCAACACGTACATCTTCGGTTACCGCAACGCGCCGCTGCGCAACCTCGCCGTATCGGCAGGCGATGGCGTGATCCATCTGCAGGGCGAGATGCAGCGCGATGGCTGGGTGCCGTTCTCGCTGACCGGCACGCTCACGATTCGCGACGGCAGCCAGCTCGTATTCCACCCGACCGGCGTGCGCGTGTCGGGCATCAACGCGCAGCCGGTGATGCGTGCGGCCAACGTGAAGATGGCCGATCTGTTGAAGATCGAGACCCCGATCGCACGGCTCGCCGGCGACGACCTCGTGATGTCGGTCGACAAGTTGATGCCGCCGCCGCGGCTGAAGATCAGGATCACCGCGCTGCGCGTGACGCCGGCCGGCCTCGACCTGAAGCTCGACGACGGCTCGCACGCCGGCTTCGCGCTGCCCGCGAACGCGCCGCAACAGGCGATGTACATCCGCGGCGGCGACGTGAAGTTCATGCGCTCGATGCCGATGAACGCGGATATCCTGATCAGCCCTGTCGATCCGACGAAGCGTGACCAGAATTTCGTGTTCGACCTGTATCACTATCGCGATCAGGTATCGGCCGGCTATTTCAATTTCGACGAAAGCGGCGCGATGGCGATCCGGATGCCGTCGTACGCGGGCCCCGCGAGCGGCGCTGCGCTCGGCAGCACGGCCGCCCGCCTGAACGACAGCTTCCTCGCCGCGCAGCAGACTACGCTACACGACTCGCGCCAGCACTGGGAAGCGTTTGCACTCGCGGCCGGCACGACGCAGCCCGGCATGCAGAAAGTTGCGATGCGGCGCTCGTCGGCCATTCCGTTCAACGAACGGCACGTGTCGAACCGCAATCCGACGATCCATCTGCACAATGTCGACTTCAACCTGTCCGGCGACATCGGCTTCCACGTCGAGGATCTCGACGTCCAGCTCATCGCGAAACGGCCAGGCGAACCGGTCGACCTCGACGATCCGAACCAGTACGACATCCGCATTCTCGGCGGGACGGTCGTCGAATCGTGGAAGGCGATGTCGGCGCTCTTCAACAACTACCTGCTCGACTACTCGCCGCGCTCGCTGAACGACCTGCAGTTGAGCGCGGATGGCCAGGACCTGCGCGTCCAGGGCGGCATCAAGCTCTGGAATCACGTGCCCGGCGTGTGGCTTCCGACCGACATGAAGGGCTCGCTTTCGGTGCTCGACGACCGGCACCTCGCGTTCCGGCCGTCGCAGGTGTCGGTGCTCGGCATCCCGCAGGCGAAGCTGCTGCGCTCGCTCGGCATCGAGCTCGCGTCCCTGACGCCGCTGCAGCGCCGCGGCGCGGAACTGCGCGGCGACACGCTCGTGCTCGACCAGTACACCGTCTTTCCGCCGCCCGTGCTGAACGGCAAGCTCGGCCAGGCCACCGTCGAACGCGACGGATTGCGCCTGACGTTCCGGCGGGTTGCCGACGCACCCGCGCCGAAGCGGCCGCAGATCGACGCACCGAGCTACATGTGGATGGAAGGCGGAGACATGAAGATGTTCAACGTGCTGGAACTGAACGTGCGCGCGCTGATCCGGAACTCGGCCGAGGCAGGCCCGATGCGCTTCGACCTGTACGGCTACCGCAGCCAGGTCGCGCAAGGCTCGGTGCGGATGCTGCCGGACGGCACGCTGGTCGTCGACATGGGCAAGCCAAATCCGCTCGCGTCGCGCTGATCCGGGCGGGCCCGCGTGCATGAAAAAAGCCCGGTGGCGCTTCGCACACCGGGCTTCATTTTGATCCGAGCGTTGTGCTCAGTGGTGCTTCAGTCCGTCGATCACGTCGAGGAGCGCCTGCCTCAGCGCGATCACGTCGACCGTTGCCCCCGGCTTGCCCGATGCACGCGCATCGGCGGCCAGCACGTCAGGCTCGACCGGTGCGCCGGCAGCGCGCTCGCCGCTCGGTGAATCGAGCCGGTTGCGTGCCCCGTTGATCGTGAACCCCTGTTCGTACAGCAACTCGCGAATCCGCCGGATCAGCAGCACTTCATGATGCTGGTAATACCGACGATTGCCGCGCCGCTTCACCGGCCTAAGCTGAGTGAATTCCTGTTCCCAGTAACGCAGCACATGCGGCTTGACCCCGCACAATTCGCTGACTTCACCGATCGTGAAGTAGCGCTTCGCGGGAATCGGAGGCAAGACGACTTTCTCAACCGTAGTGGTCATCGTCGGTTAACCGTCGTTAAGGATGCGCGGCGGCCGCGCGGAGACGTCAGCGCGCGGGCGTTACTCCGCGCCGTTTTCGACCAGCGCCTTCAGCTTCTGGCTCGCGTGGAAGGTTACCACCCGGCGGGCCGCGATCGGAATCGCCTCGCCCGTCTTCGGATTGCGGCCCGGACGCTGCGGCTTGTCGCGCAGCTGGAAGTTGCCGAACCCCGACAGCTTGACGCTTTCGCCGTTTTCGAGCGCGTCGCGGATCACTTCGAAAAACGCCTCGACCATGTCCTTCGCTTCACGCTTGTTCAGCCCGACGCTGTCGAACAGCAGCTCTGCCAGTTCCGCTTTCGTCAGCGTCGGCGTCTCGGTGGACGCCGGCGCCGAAGCGTCGCGGTTCATGGCACTGCGTTGCGCCGTCAGGAGGGCTTCGAATTCACTCGAGGTCATGTCGTTCATATCTGCCATACAGCGCGTTAAACCAAAACTTACGATGGGGAAGAGCCGCCCGCGAGGGGGCGGCCCGTCTCCCTAGCCGCGCAGGCGGGCACCAGCACGAGCCATCCGCTCGACCAGCGTCTGGATCGCCTGATCGACGACCTCGTCCTGTAGCGTGCCAGCCGCGTCCTGCAGCGTCACGCGGAAGGCAAGGCTCTTCTCGTGCGCGGCGAGACCACCGGAAGTATTTGATTTTGCACGAAATTCGTCGAAGAGTACAACCTTCTGAACGAATCGGCAGGCGTCTTCGGCCAACGCCTTCTTCATTTCGTCGAAAAGCGCCTGAACCTCGACCGCCTGATCGACCACGACCGCGATATCGCGCCGCACCGGCGGGAATTTCGACACGTCGGTCGGTGCCGGCAGCGCACGTGCGATCAGCGCATCCGCGTCGATTTCGAACATCACCGGCGCGTGCGACAGCTCGTACTTCTGCATCAGGCGCGGATGGAGCTCGCCGATCCAGCCGACCGCGCGGCCATCGACCTCGATGCGCGCGCTGCGGCCCGGATGGAGGGCCGGATGCTCGGCCTTCACGAAGCGCGCGGTGGCCGGCGCGAGCAGCGCCTCGAGATCGCCCTTCACGTCGAAGAAATCGACTGCGCGGGTCGCGACACCCCACTGTTCGTCGACCGCCGGACCGTACGCGAGCGCGCCGACACGCTTCGGCTGCGAGTAGCCTTCGACGGTCAGTTCGCTGGCCTTCACCGACGGATCGGCGAGAAACACGCGGCCCGTCTCGAACACGCGAACGCGATCCGCGCGACGGTTCAGGTTGTGGCGCAGCACCGAGATCAGGCTGCCGAACAGCGTCGTACGCATCACCGACAGCTGGCTCGCGATCGGATTCAGCAGGCGGATCGGGGTGTCGTTGCCGGCGAAGTCGTGCTCCCACTCCGCATCGACGAAGCTGAAGTTGACCGTTTCGGCATAGTCGCGCGCCGCGAGCGCGTGACGGATATCGTGGATCGAACGTCGCGTCTCGTTGGTCGCGCGCATCTCGCTCGTCGCGACCGGCGGACGGGCCGGGATCTTCTCGAAGCCGTAGATGCGCGCCACTTCCTCGATCAGGTCTTCCTCGATCTCGATGTCGAAGCGGTGCGACGGCGGCGTGACCAGGAATGCGTCGTCGTCACGCTCGAACGGCAGGCGCAGGCGCGTAAAGATGTTCGCGATCTCGTCGGCGTCGATCTTCACGCCGATGATGCGGTTCGCGCGCGACACACGCATCTTCACCGGCGCGCGCTGCGGCAGGTTCACTGCCTGGTCGTCGACCGGGCCGGCCTTGCCGCCGCAGATCTCGAGAATCAGCTGCGTGATGCGCTCGACGTGCTCGACGGTCGTCGCGTAGTCGACGCCGCGCTCGAAGCGATGGGCCGCATCGGTCGAGAAGTTGTACTTGCGCGCGCGGCCACGGATGCTGTCCGGCCACCAGAACGCGGCCTCCAGGTAGATGTTGGTCGTGTCGAGCGTGACGGCCGTGCTGTCGCCGCCCATGATGCCCGCGAGGCTTTCGACCTGACGGTCGTCCGCAATCACACCGACCGTTTCGTCGAGTTCGACCGTGTTGCCGTTCAGCAGCTTCAGCGACTCGCCGCGCTTGCCCCAGCGAACCTCGATGCCGCCGTGGATCTTGTCCAGGTCGAACACGTGCGACGGACGGCCGAGCTCGAACATCACATAGTTCGAGATGTCGACAAGCGCCGACACGCTGCGCTGGCCCGAACGCTCGAGGCGCTCGATCATCCATTGCGGCGTCTTCGCATGCGCGTTCACGCCGCGGATCACGCGACCCGAGAAACGGCCGCACAGATCGGGGGCGGTGATGCGCACGGGCAGCGTCTCATCGAGCTCGACGCGCACCGGACGGATGTCGACCGGCGTCAGCGGCGCGCCGGTGATCGCGGCCGTCTCGCGCGCGATGCCGAACACCGACAGGCAGTCGGCCTTGTTCGGCGTCAGCTTGATTTCGAAGATCGTGTCGTCGAGATTGAGCGTGTCGCGGATGTCCTGACCGACCGGCGTGTCTTCCGGCAGGATCAGCAGGCCGCTGTGGTCCTCGGACAACTTCAGCTCACGCGCCGAGCACAGCATCCCCTGGCTCTCCACGCCGCGCAGCTTCGACAGCTTGATCGCGAACGGCTTGCCGCCCTCTTCCGCCGGCGGCAGTTCCGCGCCGACCAGCGCGACCGGCACCTTGATGCCGGGCGCCACGTTCGGTGCGCCGCACACGATATTCAGCGTCGCGCCGGTGCCGGCGTCGACCTGGCAGACATTGAGCTTGTCCGCATCCGGATGCTTGACGACTTCGAGCACGCGGCCGACGACGATCTTCGACGTCGGCGGCGCAGCCTTGCTCAGCGATTCGACTTCGAGCCCCGCCATCGTCAGCGCGTGCGACAGTTCGTCGGTCGTCAGCTGCGGGTCGACAAAGGTTCTCAACCAGGATTCAGGGAATTGCATGGATGTCTACGTTCGAAACAGGTTAGATCGGCGCCCGGCCCCCGTCGGAAACGTCCGGCGGGGCATGCGCGGGCACATGTCGGCGCGGCGCGTGCGTTATGCGAACTGGCGCAGGAAACGCAGGTCGTTCTCGAAGAACAGCCGGAGATCCTGCACGCCGTAGCGCAGCATCGTCAGGCGCTCGAGGCCGCTGCCGAACGCAAAGCCGATGTAGCGCTCGGGATCGAGGCCCATGTTGCGGATCACGGTCGGATGCACCTGCCCCGAGCCCGAGATCTCGAGCCATTTGCCGGCGTTCTTGCCGTGCTCGAACATCATGTCGATCTCGGCCGACGGTTCCGTGAACGGGAAATACGACGGACGGAAGCGCACGAGGATGTCGTCGCGCTCGAAGAATTTCTTCAGGAAGTCGGTATAGACGCCCTTGAGGTCGGCGAAGCTGATGTTTTCGTCGATCCACAGCCCCTCGACCTGATTGAACATAGGCGAGTGGGTCGCATCGCTGTCGACGCGATACGTGCGGCCCGGTGCGATCACCTTGATCGGCGGGCGGTTCATGCGCGCGTAACGCACCTGCATCGGGCTCGTGTGCGTGCGCAGCAGCAGCTGGCGGCCGTCGGCATCCTTGCCTTCGACGTAGAAGGTGTCCTGCATCGAACGCGCCGGATGGTTCTCCGGGCTGTTCAACGACGTGAAGTTGTACCAGTCGGTCTCGATTTCGGGACCGTCGGCCACGTCGAAGCCGATCGAGCGGAAAATCTGTTCGACGCGCTCCCACGTGCGCATCACGGGGTGCAGACTGCCTGCACCGGCGCCGCGGCCCGGCAGCGTGACGTCGATCGCCTCGGCGGCGAGGCGCTGGTTCAGCAGCGCCTCGGCGAGCGCCTGACGACGTGCGGTCAGCGCGGCTTCCACCTGCTGCTTCGCGACGTTGATGCGTGCGCCTTCGGTCTTGCGTGATTCGGGATCGAGCTTGCCGAGGCCCTTGAGCAACTCGGTCAGCGCACCCGACTTGCCGAGAAATCGTGCTTTCTCGTTTTCGAGCGTGGTGATGTCGGCAGCCTGTTCGAAGGACTGCTGCGCGTCGGCGACAATCTGGTCCAGATCCATAGATCCCATCATTTCCAACGTCATTCGGTCTTGGCGAGCGAAATCGCCCATCCAAACAAAAAAGGGGCTCGGAAGAGCCCCGTTTTCGCTGCAGCGGCCGAGACTACCGGAACATCGCTGCAACTAACCACGCAGTGCTAATTTCGCAATTAGGCTGCAACGGCGGCTTTCACCTGCTTGACGATCGCAGCAAAAGCAGCCTTGTCGAACACCGCCATGTCGGCCAGGACCTTACGGTCGAGTTCGATCGACGCCTTCTTCAGGCCGTTGATGAACACGCTGTAGGTCATGTCGTGCTGGCGAACTGCCGCGTTGATACGCGTGATCCACAGTGCGCGGAACACACGCTTCTTGTTGCGGCGATCGCGGTACGCGTACTGACCAGCGCGCATCACCGCCTGCTTGGCGATGCGGTAGACGTTATTGCGACGGCCGCGATAACCCTTGGCCAGGTTGATGATCTTCTTGTGGCGGGCCCGTGCGGTTACCCCACGTTTGACTCGAGGCATGTTTCTCTCCTTGGAGTATCAGTTGAGGGGTTACGCGAACGGCAGCATTGCGCGGACGGAGTTCAGATCGGAATCATGAACTGCCGTTGCGCCGCGCAGGTGACGCTTGTTCTTCGTGGTTTTCTTGGTCAGGATGTGACGCTTGAAGGCTTGACCGCGCTTGACGGTACCGCCCGGACGCACCACGAAGCGCTTTGCAGCACTCTTCTTGGTCTTCATCTTAGGCATGACGAACAACTCCAGTTTATTTGATGGCGATGGGTGTGCGGTTGGCTTGCGCCCTTGACCCGCCCTTCGAAACCCAGTCCACTTGTGTACGGCAAACCGCTTGCACAGTTGCCGTCATTGTTGGCGCGCCGCCCTGACCGGGCGACGCACCGAACCACTTTCGAACCTGCGCGGCATGCGCGCGGGCCCGTTACTTCTTTTTCTTCGGCGAAAGCACCATGATCATCTGGCGCCCTTCCATCTTCGGCATCTGCTCGACCTGGCCGACTTCCTCGAGATCCGTGCGCAGACGCTCAAGCATCCGCATACCGATTTCCTGGTGAGCCATTTCGCGGCCGCGGAAACGCAACGTGATCTTCGTCTTGTCGCCTTCTTCGAGGAAGCGCACGAGATTGCGGAGCTTGACGTTGTAATCCCCGTCATCGGTACCCGGGCGGAACTTGACTTCCTTGACCTGGATGACCTTCTGCTTCAGCTTCGCTTCGTGCTGCTTCTTCGATTCCTGGTACTTGAACTTGCCGTAATCCATCAGACGGCAAACCGGGGGAACCGCTTGCGGCGCGATTTCCACCAGGTCAACATCCAGTTCTTCCGATTTACGGAAAGCATCAGCGAGTTTTACGATACCGAGCGGTTCGTTCTCGATCCCGACCAGACGCACTTCCGGCGCAGTGATTTCACCGTTGATGCGATGCGACGACTTATCAGTAGCGATGTTACGTTTCCTCTAAAAATTAAAAAAACGAGCCGCGCTGCCAGGGCGGTTACTTGAACGAGCGCAGGTCTTCCTGCAGACGCTCAACGAAGGCTTCGACCGGCATTACGCCAAGATCGACGCCGCCACGGGCACGCACGGCTACCGTTTGCGCATCACGCTCCTTATCCCCCACGACGAGGAGATAAGGCACCTTTTCCAGCGTGTGCTCGCGTATTTTATAGCTAATCTTCTCATTGCGCAAATCGGCCGTCACTCTAACCCCTTGTTTTTGCAACGATTGGGCCAGAGACTGCGCATATTCTGCCTGACTTTCGGCAATATTGAGCACAACTGCCTGGAACGGCGCGAGCCAGGCCGGCATCGCACCAGCGTGGTGCTCGATCAAAATGCCGAGGAAACGCTCCATCGAACCGACGATCGCACGGTGCAACATTACCGGACGGCGGCGGCTGCTGTCATCCGCGACATACTCGGCGCCGAGGCGCTCCGGCAGCACCATGTCGAGCTGCAGCGTGCCGCACTGCCACGAGCGGCCGAGCGCATCCTTGATGTGGTACTCGATCTTCGGGCCGTAGAACGCACCTTCACCCGGCAGTTCTTCCCACGTGAGGCCGCAGGCCGTCAGCGCGTCGCGCAGGCCCTGCTCGGCGCGATCCCACGTCTCGTCCGTGCCCGCACGCTGGTCCGGGCGCAGCGACAGCTTGATGTCGATGTGATCGAAACCGAAGTCCTTGTACACGCTCATTGCCAGCGTGTTGAACGCGATCGATTCCGAGATGAACTGGTCTTCCGTACAGAAGATGTGCGCATCGTCCTGCACGAAGCCGCGCACGCGCATCAGGCCATGCAGCGCGCCCGATGCCTCGTTGCGATGGCACGAACCGAATTCCGCGTAACGCAGCGGCAGATCGCGGTACGAGCGCAGGCCGTGCTTGAACACCTGGACGTGACCCGGGCAGTTCATCGGCTTGATCGCGTAGTCGCGCTTCTCCGACTCCGTCGTGAACATGTTCTCGCGGTAGTTCTGCCAGTGGCCCGACGCTTCCCACAGCGAGCGGTCCATGATCATCGGCGTCTTGATCTCGAGGTAGCCGGCTTCGTTCACCCGGCGGCGCATGTACTGCTCGACCTGCTGCCACAGCGCCCAGCCCTTCGGATGCCAGAACACCATGCCCGGCGACTCTTCCTGCATGTGGAACAGGTCGAGCTGCTTGCCGAGCTTGCGGTGGTCGCGCTTTTCCGCTTCCTCGAGCATGTGCAGGTATTGATCCTGGTCTTCCTTCTTCGTCCAGGCCGTGCCGTAGATGCGCTGCAGCTGTTCGTTCTTCGAGTCGCCGCGCCAGTACGCGCCCGCGACCTTCATCAGCTTGAAGACCTTCAGCTTGCCGGTCGACGGCACGTGCGGACCACGGCAGAGGTCCGTGAAGCCGCCGTGCGAGTACAGCTTGATTTCGTCGCTTTGCGGAATCGATTCGATGATCTCGGCCTTGTACTTCTCGCCGAGGCTGCGGAAATAACCGGCCGCCTCGTCGCGCGACACGACGCGGCGCGTCACCGGCTCATCCTTCTTCGCGAGCTCCTGCATGCGCTTTTCGATCTTTTCCAGATCTTCGGGCGTAAACGGGCGGTTATACGAGAAGTCGTAGTAGAAGCCGTTGTCGATCACCGGGCCGATCGTCACCTGCGCATCCGGATACAGGTCCTTCACCGCGTAGGCAAGCAAATGCGCGGTCGAGTGACGGATGATGTCGAGACCGTCGGCATCCTTGTCCGTGACGATTGCGAGCGATGCATCGCGATCGATGACCGTGGAAGTATCGACCAGCTCGCCGTCGAGCTTGCCACCAAGCGCAGCCTTCGCAAGGCCGGGACCGATCGAGGCCGCAACCTCGGCAACTGTCACCGGATGCTCGTATTGTCGAACTGAGCCGTCAGGCAAGCGTATCGAAACCATAGCAATCTCCGTGATGCCGACAGTGGGCGGCAAACCAAGCACGCGATATCAAAGTCACGCGCGAAAATTTCGCGACAAAAAAAATGCGGCCCCGCTTTCGAGGGGCCGCATTCGATACTTCACTCAAACTGAAAGGGCGAAAACGTTCCTCGACTAGCGTCGCTCCGAAAAGGTTTCGGTCAACGTTCGCGGTGTCATAACCGTATTCGCCTTGTTCGCGTTGAGTTATTTACTGCATCGAACACCCGAAAACCGGGCATTCTCAATTCGTTGGTAGGCTCGATTGGACTCGAACCAACGACCCCCACCATGTCAAGGTGGTGCTCTAACCAGCTGAGCTACGAGCCTAAAGAAGCTGAGATTATATGGGGCTATCGTTCACTTGGCAAGCGCTTTTATGCGGTCGCAGCAAAATGATCGCGCTTCAACCCCATTTACGAGGGCGTCACGTCTTGCGCCCCGCCCGCACCACGCCCGGCACTTCACCGAGCAGCGTGCACGCACGCTGCACCTGCGCGGAATTCGACACCTCGACCGTGAACTGCATGAATGCCGCATTCCGGCGGCTCTGCGTCTTCACGCCCACCACGTTCATCTTCTCGCGCGCGAATACTTCGGAGATATCGCGCAGCAAGCCTTGCCGGTCGCTCGCCTCGATCATCAGGTCGACCGGATAGACGGACACGCCACGGCCGCCCAGCACGTCGGCCGACCAGGTTGTCTGCAGCACGCGCTCCGGCGCCCGTTCGGCCATCCGCCGGAACGTCGGGCAGTCACTGCGGTGAATCGACATCCCCTTGCCGCGCGTCACGAAACCGCTGATCGGGTCGGGCGGCGCCGGACGGCAGCAGCGCGCAAGCTGGGTCAGCAGCGCATCGACGCCAACCACCAGCACGCCGGTCGACGCGCCGTGCGCGACACTCGCCCCGCTGCTGCGCTTCTCGAAATCGGCGGGCGCCTCGGGTGCATGCTCGGGCGGCGGCGCATCAGACAGCGCATGCTCGACGTTGCGCAGGCTGAATTCTTCCTTGCCGACGACCGAGAACAGTTCCTCGGGCGACTTGAAGCCGAGCTTCGCGGCGAGGTTGTCGAGATTGACCGACGTCTTGCCCTCGCGCTGCAGCGTCTTTTCGACGAGCGCGCGACCATGCGCGATGTTCTCTTCCTGCTCGATCGAGTTGAACCACGCGCGCACCTTCTGCCGCGCACGCGGACTCTTCAGGTAGCCGAGCTGCAGGTTCAGCCAGTCGCGTGAAGGCCCGCCCTCCTTCACCGCGACGATCTCGACCGTCTGACCGTTCGCGAGCGGCGTGTTCAGCGGCACCATCGCACCGTCGACGCGCGCGCCGCGGCAACGGTGGCCGAGTTCGCTGTGCAGGTGGTACGCGAAGTCGACCGGCGTCGCGCCCTGCGGCAGCGCGATCACGCGCGCCTGCGGCGTCAGCACGTAGATGTGGTCGTCGTCGAGCGACGTCTCGCGCAACTGCGCCCACGCCTGGTCGCCCGACACTTCGGTACCATCCTCGACGTCGTCCTTCCACGCGAGCAGCTGGCGCAGCCACGCGATCTTCTCGTCGTACTTGTCGCTCGCCGAAAACTGGCCGCCGTAGCCGCGGGCTCCCGCTTCCTTGTAGCGCCAGTGCGCGGCGACGCCGTACTCGGCGAAACGGTGCATTTCCTGCGTGCGGATCTGCACTTCGAACGCGCGGCCGTCGTCGCCGATCACGACCGTATGCAGCGACTTGTAGCCGTTCGGCTTCGGACGTGAGATGTAATCGTCGAATTCCTTCGGCACCGGCTGCCACAGGTGATGCACGATGCCGAGCACCGCGTAGCAATCCTTGATGTCCGGCACGATCACGCGGAACGCGCGCACGTCGTACAGCTCGGAGAAGTCGAGCTCCTTGCCGCGCATCTTGCGCCAGATGCTGTAGATGTGCTTCGGCCGCCCGCTCACATCGGCCGGGATGTGCGCTTCCGCCAGTTCGTGCTGCAGCCGCTCGATCGCCTGCGCGACGTACGCCTCGCGTTCGATGCGCTTTTCGTCGAGCAGCTTGGCGATGCGCTTGTAGGTGACCGGATCCTCGAAGCGGAACGCGAGGTCCTCGAGCTCCCACTTCAGTTGCCAGATACCGAGACGGTTCGCGAGCGGCGCATAGATCTCGAGCGTCTCGCGCGCGACGTCGGGAGGCGGATCGATCTTCGCCGCCGCGTAGTAACGCAGCGACTGCAACCGCGACGCCAGCCGGATCAGCACCACGCGGATGTCCTGCGCAAACGCGAGCAGCATCTTGCGCAACGCCTCGATCTGCGTGCGCCGCTCTTGCGCGGCGTCGCGCCCGGCATCGGGCATCACGCTCTGCGCGGCGCGCAGGCTGACGGTGCCGAGCCGCAGCAGCTTGCGCACGTCGGATACGAGCCGGGCGACCTCTTCGCCGAACCGTTCGGTCAGCTCCCGCTCGGGATCATTCAGGTGCGGTGTGAGCACGAACAGCGCGGCCGCCTGCATTGCGTGCGGGTCGACGTTCAGCGTGCGCATGATCGACGCCGTGCCCGCCGAGTGATCGGCGAGCAGTTCGCCCGAAGACAGGCGCGCGTCACCGGCACGCTCGCGCACGAACGCGAGCACGTCGTCGAACGACGGCGCTGTGACGGAAGAAGCGGAAACGGACTCGGTCATCGCACGGCCAGGCGTATCGCGGTCATCGGAATGCTTCGCTTCGCTCAGCTCCGTTGCGCGGCGACGACGACGATCTCGACGAGCAGCGCCGGATCCGCAAGCTTCGCCTCGACGGTCGCGCGCGGCGGCGTATTGCCCTGCGCGACCCACGCGTCCCACTCGGCGTTCATGCCTTCGAAGTTCGCCAGATCCGAAATGTAGATCTGCACCGACAGCAGATGAGCCTTGTCGCTGTTCGCTTCGGCGAGCAGCCGGTCGATGTGGCCGAGCACTTCGCGCGTCTGGCCCTTGATGTCCTGGGTGGTGTCTTCGGCGATCTGGCCGGCCAGATACACGGTACCGTTGTGGATCGCGGTTTCGGAGAGACGCGCTCCGACGTGGTGACGAATGACTGCCATGGAATGTTCCGGTCGTGTGAGTGGGTGAGAATCGGCGACGACGCGGCCCGCGTGCCGCCGAACCGCATATTATGACGCGTTTATGCGCCGCCTTCGACGAAAAACCGGCGGGCGAGCGCAATCTGGTCGACGCCGATGAACGCCGGTGCATGGCCCGCGCCCCGGATCTCGGCCTGCGTCACATGCCGGCCGCGACGCACCATCTCCGCCACCGTGTCGCGCGACAGCAGGTCGGAACGCTCGCCGCGCACGACGAGCAGCGACGCATCGGTGGTCTCGATCGCGCGCCACAGCGCGGCCTCGCCGAGCGCGGCCAGCTCGGGCGTCGTCGCCTTGAACGGTTCGGCGATGCGCGGATCGTAGCGCATCGTCCAGCCCCCGTCGGGCAGCTCGCGCAGCAACGGCCCATTGATCTCGCGCCATTCGTCGTCGGTCAACGCACCGAACGGCAGCGACAGCGACGTCAGATAGTCGATGCCCTCCTGTTCGGTCGCGAAACACGGCTGCACGCCGAGGTATTCGCCGATACGCGTCAGCGAATCAGGCTCGATGCGCGGGCCGACGTCGTTGACGATCATCCGGCGCAGCGGCGAACCGGGCAGCCCCGCGAGCGCCATGCCGATCAGCCCGCCCATCGACGTGCCGAACCAGTCGACCGACTCGACGTCGAGCCGCGCGATCAACGTGACCATGTCGGCCACATATTGCGGGATCGCGTAAAGCCGCGGATCGGCGAGCCAGTCGGAACGCCCGCGCCCGACGACGTCGGGGCAGACGACGCGATACGTATCGGACAACGCGGCGGCAAGCCGGTCGAAGTCGCGCCCCGAGCGGGTCAGCCCGTGCACGCAGACCAGCACACGCGGATTGGCGGGGTCGCCCCATTCGGTATAGGCGACGTGGTGAAGGCCGGCGGCGCTCGCACACTGCACACGTCGCTGACGGGGAACCGGAGGATTCGCTGAAGTTGATGGCATCGTTGGCATCCTGTCGAACGGGGGCGGTGCGGCGGGCAACACTCGCGCCGCCCGATGCGAACGATTGTAAACCGCTTCGCAACGACGGGCCGTCACGCGGCCGCAGTCATCCGACGCATCGTTCGCAACCGCTCACGCACTGCGGCGCCACGTCTCGCGCAACTGGTCGCGCAGGAAATCGACGAAGGTCCGCACGCGCAGCGGCACGTGACGGCCGCCGGGGTATACGGCATGGAGCGGTGCGGCAGGCGCCGCGAACGTCGGCAGCACACGGACGAGCCGGCCGGCCTCCAGATCGGCACCGACGTCCCAGATCGACTTCAGCGCAATTCCGGCGCCCTCCAATGCCAACGTGCGAGCCGCACCGCCGTCGTTCGTCAGCAGTGCGGCCGTCACTTCGACCGCCACTGCACCGTTTGCACCGTCGAACCGCCACTCCGTACGAGGCTGGTCGCCCATCACGATGCATCGATGTGCACGAAGTTCGGCCGGATGAGCCGGCATCCCGTGCACGGCGAGATAGCTCGACGACGCGCATAGCACGCGATGATTCGGCGCCAGTTCGCGCGCGATCATCGTCGAATCGGCAAGGCTGCCGATCCGCACGGCAACGTCGATGTCCTGCGCGAGCAGATCGACGATCGTGTCGGTCAGCATCAGTTGCACGGTCAACTCCGGATGTTGCCGTTGAAACGCCGCGACGAGCGGCGCAATCCGCAGCCGGCCGAGTTCGCCGGGCGCCGTCAGGCGCAGCACGCCGCTGACCGTGCCGCGACGATCGCTCATCAGCGTTTCGGCGCGATCGACCTCGGCCAGGATGCGCAGCACCTGCGCATGGAACTGCGCACCGTCGTCGGTCAGCGTCTGCTGCCGCGTCGTCCGGTGCAGCAGACGCACGCCGAGCTGCGACTCGAGATGCGCGAGCCGCTTGCTGACGACGGACAGCGACAAGTCAAGCTCGCGCGCCGCCGCGGACAGGCTGCCGGCCGACACGATTCTCGCGAAGGTATCGAGCGCCGGGAGATCGTCGATCAGCATCGCGGCACCTGTCCAGCCTCGACATTTCCTTTTGTCGAATAATCCATTCGCCTTTTCCCCGTATTTAAGCTCGAAATGGAAACCTACCATACCTGTAGCGCGTCGCCCCACGACGCCATCCACAGGACACCCGAAACCATGTCGATTCACTTTCCTCCGATCGCACGCCCGATTACCCGCGTCATCGCTGCAGCGGCCTGTGTCGTTGCACTGTTGCCTGCAGCGTCCCGCGCCGCCGACCTTCTCGATCCGCACAGCCTGACCGTCGCGACCGACGTGCCGGCTACGCAGGCACGTGCGCAAATCCTCGCCGCGCGTCGCTACGGCACGTTCTGGAATACCGGTGATGCGACCCTCGCCCGCACCGCGCTCGCGGCCGATTTCGTCGACCGGACATTGCCGGCCGGCCGTGAGCAAGGTGTAGCGGGACCGCTCGCGGCGTCCAGCACGATGCGCACAGCCATCCCCGACCTGCGTTGCGACATCGAACAGATGATCGTGGCGGGCGACCGTGTCGTCGTGCACCTGCACTTTCGCGGACATTTCACCGGCACGTTCAATGGCACGACCGGAAGCGGACAGTCGATCGACTTCATCGCGACCGACATCTACCGGATCGACCATGGCCGGATAGCAGAAAACTGGCACATCGAGGACAACCTGACGCTGATGCGTCAGCTCGGGCTCGTCGGCTGACGGAGGAAACGATGACTGACAGCAATCACGGTTCGACGACGCATCCGGCTCGCCGCACGTTTCTTGCGCAAGCGGGTGCCGGGCTGGCAGCCGGCATCGCGATGGCCGCGGGCGCCTCCGGGTCGGCAACGGCCGCCCCGACACCGGGCCCCGCATCGACAGGTACCGGCAGGTTCTGGCAAGGCGACACGCGCCTCGTCATCTCGATCTCGATGCAGTTCGAGGCCGGCGGACAACCGCCCAAGGGCGCGGACAGCCCGTTCCCGTCCGTCGAATTTCCGTCGTCGGTGCCGATCGATCTGGCCTCGGCCACGTGGTTCGCATATGGCTACCGTGAAGGAATTCCGCGCCTTCTCGACCTGTGGGACCGGCATGGCGTGAAAGTCACGTCGCACATGATCGGAGAGGCCGCACGCCGGCATCCCGAACTGGCACGCGAGATCGTGACGCGCGGCCACGAAGCGGCCGCGCACGGCCCGACGTGGCGATCGCAATTCGCGATGAGCCGCGACGACGAGCGCCGCTTCCTCACCGAAGCTCGCGACATGGTTGAAGCAGTGACGGGACAGCGACCGATCGGCTACAACTGCAACTGGCTGCGGCGCGGACCGAACACGCTGCCGCTGCTGCAAGAACTCGGCTACGTGTATCACATCGACGACGTCAGCCGTGACGAGCCGTTCATCGAAACCGTCGACGGCCGCGATTTCGCGGTCGTTCCGTACACGTTGCGCAACAACGACATCCTGCTGATCGAAGGCCGCAACTATTCCCCGACGATGTTCCTCGAGCAGATCAAACTCGATTTCGACCAGTTGTACGCGGAAGCCGGACAGCGGCGGCGATTGATGTCGATCAGCGCGCACGACCGGATTAGCGGCACGCCGCAGATGGTCCGCGCATGGGACGCATTCCTGCACTACGCTCGATCGCATCCGGGCGTAGCCTTCATGCGCAAGGATGACATTGCCCGCTTTGCCCTGCACAGCCCGTCGACGGTGCGCGAAGCCGAAACGATCTGACCGGATTGCGCCCACCTCTTCACCTCGGAAGGACCACCATGAACGATTCACTCCACGGAAAGAAGGTACTCGTCGTCGGCGGCAGCTCCGGCATCGGTGCCGCCGCCGCGAAAGCATTCGCACAACGTGGCGCTGTCGTCACGATTGCATCGCGCGATCCGGCCAGGGTCAATGCAGATGCCACGCTGGGCGCGCCCGTGCGCACCGAAGCACTCGACATCACCGATACAACGGCCGTCGATGCGTTCTGCGCGCGCATCGGGCAGTTCGA
Source organism: Burkholderia sp. PR2 (assembly GCF_052372875.1). NCBI lineage: Bacteria > Pseudomonadati > Pseudomonadota > Betaproteobacteria > Burkholderiales > Burkholderiaceae > Burkholderia > Burkholderia sp. PR2. The sequence goes on along the minus strand of NZ_JBQRWH010000004.1, from coordinate 1,460,554 downwards.
CCACGTCGTGATTTCGGCCGCGAAGACGGCGACGGGCCCGGTCCGCACGCTGCCGCTTGCCGACGCGCAAGCCGCGATGGACAGCAAATTCTGGGGCGCATACCGCGTCGCACGCTCGATCGATATCGCGCCCGGCGGTTCGCTGACGTTCGTGTCGGGGTACCTCAGCGTACGGCCGAACGCATCGTCGGTACTGCAGGGCGCGATCAACGCGGCGCTCGAGGCGCTCGCCCGCGGACTTGCACTCGAGCTGGCACCCGTGAGAGTGAATGCCGTGTCACCCGGCCTGATCGCGACGCCGCTATGGGACAAGCTCGCACCCGATGCGCGCGATGCGATGTACGCGGGCGCCGCGCAGCGCCTTCCGGCACGCCGCGTGGGCCAGCCGGAGGATGTCGCGAATGCGATCGTATATCTGGCGGCAACGCCTTATGCGACCGGCTCGACAGTGCTGATCGACGGCGGCGGTGCGATCGCGTAACGTATGCGGCCATGACAAAACGCCCCGCGTTCCATAGGGGAACGCGGGGCGTCGAGCGTCGTGCCGGAAAGCCGGCGCTTACACGACCGCGCTCACATCGAGCGGCGCGCCCGTCTTCGCCTGGATCTCTTCCGCGCTCACGCCGTCGGCGAGCTCGAGCACTTTCAGGCCATTCGGCGTCACTTCGATCACGCCGAGATCGGTGATGATCAGGTCGACCACGCCAACACCCGTCAGCGGCAGGTTGCATTCGTCGAGGATCTTGTGCTGATCGCCCTTCGCGACGTGCTCCATCAGCACGACGACGCGCTTCACACCCGCGACGAGGTCCATCGCGCCGCCCATCCCCTTGATCATCTTGCCCGGGATCATCCAGTTCGCGAGGTCGCCCGTCTTGCTGACCTGCATCGCGCCGAGGATCGCGAGGTTGATGTGGCCGCCGCGGATCATCGCGAACGAATCGGCCGACGAGAAGATGGACGAACCCGGCAGCGTCGTGACGGTCTGCTTGCCGGCGTTGATCAGGTCGGCGTCGACTTCGTCCTCGGTCGGCGACGGGCCGATGCCGAGCAGGCCGTTTTCCGACTGCAGCCACACCTCGACGCCCGCCGGCACGTGGTTCGCGACGAGCGTCGGCAGCCCGATGCCGAGGTTCACATAGAAGCCGTCCTGCAGTTCCTTCGCCGCGCGCGCGGCCATCTGGTCACGATTCCAGGCCATGTCAGTCTCCTTTTGCGCGTACGACGCGTTGTTCGATGCGTTTTTCGGGCGTCGCGTTCAGCACGATGCGCTGCACGAAGATCCCCGGCGTATGGACCTGGTCCGGATCCAGCGTGCCGTTCTCGACGATCTCCTCGACTTCCGCCACGGTGATCTTGCCCGCCATCGCGCACATCGGGTTGAAGTTGCGCGCGGTGCGGCGATAGATCAGGTTGCCGGACTTGTCGGCCTTCCACGCCTTCACAAGCGCGACGTCGGCCGTCAGCGACGGCTCGAGCACGTAGTGGCGATCGCCGAACTGGCGTGTTTCCTTGCCTTCCGCGATCACGGTGCCGTAGCCGGTGTTCGTGAAAAACGCCGGGATGCCGGCACCGCCCGCGCGCAGCTTCTCGGCGAGCGTGCCCTGCGGCGTGAATTCGAGCTCGAGTTCGCCGGCCAGGTACTGCCGCTCGAACTCCTTGTTCTCGCCGACGTACGACGAGATCATCTTCTTGATCTGGCGCGTTTCCAGCAGCAGGCCGAGACCGAAGCCGTCGACACCCGCGTTGTTGCTGATGCAGGTGATGCCCTTGACGGCGGAATCGCGAAGCGCCGCGATCAACGCCTCCGGAATCCCGCACAGGCCGAAGCCGCCCACCGCGAAGGTCTGTCCGTCGCGGACGATCCCTTCCAGCGCGGCCGCCGCGCTTGGATAGACTTTGTTCATCTGTATGTCCCTTCCTCTATGGAAACCAGCAAAACCGGTTCACGCGCCCACTGGGCCGCAAGCCCGCCGCATCATTCTATGCATGCACGGCGATACCTGCGTCGAAGCGCGCTGTTTTTATATCGCGACAAGGCGCCGCGAGATGCCTGAAAGGGTACGATGCGGCGCGGATGCGGCACAATACGCAAAAATACATAAGCGTTTGCCTCCGCTTGCCTGCGCCATGCCCGCTCTCGATTACCAGACTGCCTTTCACCTCGCGCCGCTCGGCCTCGTGATGTCGCGCGACCGCGTGATCGAGGACTGCAACGACGCGCTCGCGTCGATCTTCCGCTGTGCGCGGGCCGATCTGATCGGGAAGTCGTACGAGGTGCTCTATCCGTCGCCGGACGAATTCCAGCGCATCGGCGAGCGCATCTCGCGCGTGATGATCGCGAACGGCACCTACGCCGATGACAGAATCATGAAACGAGCCGACGGCGAGCTGTTCTGGTGCCACGTGACGGGGCGCGCACTCGACCGCACCGCACCGCTCGCGGCCGGCGTCTGGACGTTCGAGGACCTGAGCGCGACGCGCCGCGTCGCTGTCGAGCTGACACCGCGCGAGCGCGAGATCGCCGCGCAGCTCGCGACCGGCAAGACCAGCAAGCAGATCGGGCGCGTGCTCGGCATCAGTTCGCGCACGGTCGACATCTATCGGGCGCGGTTGATGCGCAAGTACGGCACGAACAATACGCCGGAACTGCTGCAGCGCCTGCTCGGCCAGTAAAACGCACCCGGGAATGGCAATCGGCCGCGTGAAGCGGCCGATTCGGGAAATCAACGGGAAATGGCGACACACCGGCGCCCGAGCGCCGGCTTCGGTGCCGCCGCGCTCAGCCGACCTTCGCCGCGAGCGCGCGCTCGATCGTATCGCGCAACAGTTGCGGCAGCGGCACCGACTTGCCGAGCGCGTAGTCGACCCACACGCATCGCGCGTTGCCGCGCGCATAGACATGCTCCGGATCGTCCGCGCGCGTCAGCTCGAAACCGGTGTCGAAGCTGCTGCGGCCGGGCTTCGCGGCCGACATCCTCGCGATCACGTCACCCGGATAGTGCAGTTGCTTCAGGAACTCCATCGACGCCGTGACGATCACGGGCCCCTGCCCCTCGCCGTTGCCGCCCGCGATGCCGAGTTCCTCGAACCACGAGATCCGGGCCTGCTCCATGTAGCGGAAATAGACCGTGTTGTTCACATGGCCGAATGCATCCATGTCGCCCCAGCGGATCGGCATCGACATTTCAAATACGGGGGAATATTCGCTCATTGCAGTCTTCTTTGTTGCTGAATGTCATCCACTCAGGCGAGGCCGAAGCCATCATCGGCGGAGATAATCGAGCCGTTGATGAACTGCGACTCGTCGGCCGCGAGCAGCAACAACAGCCCGTCGAGATCCTGCGGCTTGCCGACGCGCCGGCGCGGCAGCATCGACTGCAGCTTCTGGCCCTGCTCGGTTTCCCACAGGTAATGATTGATTTCGGTATCGATGTAACCCGGACAGATCGCGTTGACGTTGATTCCGTGGCGACCCCATTCGAGCGCCATCGCACGCGTCATCTGCACGACCGCCGCCTTGCTCATCGCATACAGCCCGATCTGCGGAAACACGCGCAGCCCGGCCACCGAAGCGATGTTGATGATCCGGTAAGGCGGCTTGCCGTTACCGTTCGCACGCATGATCATCCGCTTCGCGACTTCCTGCGCGACGAAAAACGCGCCGCGCGTGTTGGTGTCGAACACGAACTCGAAATCGGCGGGCGTCACGTCGACGAGCTTCTGCATCGTCGAGACGCCCGAATTGTTCACGAGGATGTCGATCGTGCCGGCTTCCGTTTCCGCGTGCGCGATGGCCGCCTTGATGCTCTGCACGTCGGTGACGTCGAGCGACACGACGTGCGCGGCACCGCCCGCCGCCTCGATTTCCGCGCGCAGCTCCTTCAGGCGCTCGACGCGGCGGCTCGCGAGCACGACCTTCGCACCGGCCTGCGACAGCACCTGTGCAAAGCGTTGCCCGAGGCCGCTCGATGCGCCCGTGACCAGTGCGACCTTGCCTTCCAGATTGATCGATCGACCCATTGCACATCCCCTTTCGATGTCGTTTCGCCGCCGCGGGCGCCCTGTCCCACGCAGCATAACCCTAGCACAAAAAATAGAACGATCGTGCTAATCTACGCGCATGCTGTTGCGGCAAGCGTTTCGTTTCGCAGACAATACGCTCCCGAATAAAAGCATTCTAACGGTTAGAGGAACGCCAATGACCCCCGCAAGCCTCATCGAGCAATACGGCCCGCGCGAATCGATGGAATACGACGTCGTGATCGTCGGCGGCGGCCCCGCCGGGCTGTCGGCGGCGATCCGGCTCAAGCAGCTGGCCGCCGAGAAAGGCACCGAGATCGGCGTGTGCGTGCTCGAGAAGGGTTCCGAGATCGGCGCGCACATCCTGTCGGGCGCGGTGATGGACCCGCGCGCGATCACCGAGCTGTTCCCCGACTGGAAGGAACAGGGCGCGCCGCTCACCGTCGAGGTGACGGAAGACCGCTTCCTGTTCCTGTCGGAAAAGAGCGCGATCACGACGCCGAACTGGGCGCTGCCGGCCAACTTCCAGAACCACGGCAACTACGTGATCTCGCTGGGCAACGTCACGCGCTGGCTCGGCCAACAGGCGGAAGCGCTGGGCGTCGAGATCTTCCCGGGCTTCCCGGCTGCCGAGATTCTCTATAACGACGACGGCTCGGTGAAGGGCGTCGCCACCGGCAACATGGGCGTGGGCAAGGACGGCGAGCCGACCGAGAACTTCCAGCTCGGCATGGAGCTGCACGCGAAGTACACGCTGTTCGCCGAAGGCTGCCGCGGCCACCTCGGCCGCCAGCTGATCTCGAAGTTCAAGCTCGACGCGAACGCTGATCCGCAAGCGTACGGGATCGGCATCAAGGAACTGTGGGAAATCGATCCCGCGAAGCACAAGCCGGGCCTCGTGATCCACACGGCCGGCTGGCCGCTGAAGTCGGATACGTACGGCGGCTCGTTCCTGTATCACATGGACAACAACCAGGTCGTGGTCGGCTTCGTGGTGGGCCTGGGCTACACGAACCCGTATCTGTCGCCGTTCGAGGAATTCCAGCGCTACAAGACGCACCCGTCGATCCGCGCGTTCCTCGAAGGCGGCAAGCGCGTGTCGTACGGCGCGCGGGCGATCACGGCCGGCGGCCTGCTGTCGCTGCCGAAGACGGTGTTCCCGGGCGGCGCGCTGATCGGCGACGACGCGGGCTTCCTGAACGCATCGCGGATCAAGGGCAGCCACGCGGCGATCAAGACGGGCATGCTGGCGGCGGACGCCGCGTTCGACGCGCTGCAGGCCGGCCGTCAGAGCGACGAGCTCAACGCGTACCCGGACGCCTTCAAGCAGTCGTGGCTGCATACGGAGCTGTACCGCGCACGCAACTTCAAGCAGTGGATGGCGAAGGGCCTGTACCTGGGCACGCTGATGGTCGGGCTCGAGCAGAAGGTGATGGGCGGCAACGTGCCGTGGACGCTGCACCACAAGCATGCGGATCACGAGATGCTGAAGCCGGCCTCGCAATGCACGCCGATCGAATATCCGAAGCCGGATGGCAAGCTGACGTTCGACCGGCTGTCGTCGGTGTTCATCTCGAACACGAACCACGAGGAAAACCAGCCGGCGCACCTGACGCTGAAGGATGCGAACGTGCCGGTGAACGTGAACCTGCGGACCTACGCGGGGCCGGAGGGGCGCTTCTGCCCGGCGGCGGTGTACGAGTTCGTGAAGAACGACGACGGCAGCGACCGGCTGGTGATCAACGCGCAGAACTGCGTGCACTGCAAGACGTGCGACATCAAGGACCCGACGCAGAACATCGTGTGGGTCACGCCGGAAGGCGGTGGCGGGCCGAATTACCCGAACATGTAACCTGCCGGAAAACGCCGCATTGCGCGGCGTTTTTTTCGTCCGATCGGCATTCGACGCTGCCCTGCCCGCCATCGGTCGCGCGATTCATCCACCGCGCCCCGCACCGGCTGCGCTAGCGCGCCGCTATCCGTCGACGGAAATGCTCAGTACCGGACACGATCTTGTCGAGCACCGCATCGAGCGCCCAGAACCGCTCCCGCACGTCGTAGTCGATCGAGCGGCAGCGAATCGATCCGAACGTGCCGATCCGTTGATGATAGATCTTCGCGAGCGCCGGGTAGCCAAGCGCTTCCGATACCGCCGAGAGCACCAGGAACGCCGACAATTCTTCGGCAAGCGCCGGATCCGAGTCGCCCTGCGTGCGCAGCCACCGATACAGATCGGGATGGAAGTTGGTGAACACGCCGTTGAAACCGGCGGAGCCCGCCTTCATCGCATCCCATGCGATCGCGGCGTTCGCATTCAGGATCTTCATCGGCGAGCCCGCGGCCAGCGCAACGCGTCGCTTCACCGTCTCCAGGTCGCAGCTCACGTCCTTCAACATCACGAAGCGGCCGGTGTCGATGCACGCGCGCAGTTCGTCATCGGACAGCAATCGCCGATAAGGCGCCGGACATTCATACAAGCCAAGCGGCAGATCCGCCGGCAATCGGGCGAGCAGCTTGTGAAGATGATCGAGAAACGCGGCGCTGCCCTTGCGCTGTGGATCGAGGCGGTTGGTCACGAGCACGACGCCCTGCGCACCCGATTCCGCCGCGGCACACAGCTCGGCGACCTGCGCGTCCAGATCTTCGCTGACGTGCCCGGACGCGACGACAGGCACGCGCCCGGCCACCCGCTCGACCACGAAACGCGCAAGCTCCGCCCGTTCTGCAAGACTCAGGAATTGCATCTCGCTCGATTGCGCGACCGCGAACAGCGCATCCGAGCCGTGCGCCAGATACCATTCGATGAGTCGCTCGAGACCCGCGTAGTCGATCGAGCCGGTATCGTCGAACGGCGTCAGCATCACCGGCACGATCCCTTCGATGGTCGTGCTCGCCTGCTGATGTGATTGCATCTGTTTCTCCTTCCTTCAATGAATACAGGGGGTAGCCGGCGGCCTCAGGCCGGAAGCGCGCCAGGCGCCGCACTCGCGGACTGCTCGGGAATCGGCTTGCGCACCAGCAGCAGGTAAGCCATTGCGCCGGCGAATGCGATTGCCGCCGCCGTCAGCAGCGCCGGCACGAACGACCACTTCTGCGCGATCACACCCGTCAGGATCGGCGCGAGCGCACCGCCGATGAAACCGCCGAAATTCTGGATCGCGCCGAGCGATGCGACACGGCTCGGCGGTGCGGCCGCCGTCGCGAGCGCCCACGAACATGCCGATGCCGCATTGGCGAGAAAGATCACGACCGAAATGCATGCGAGCGCCACCGTGTTGCTCTGCACGAGCGCGGCCGGAATCGTGAACGCGACCATCCCGAGCATCGCGACGACCACCGCATTGCGCCGGCTCACGACTGGCGAGCGGCTACGGCGCGTCACCAGATCCGACAGCCAGCCGGCAACGAGCGAACCGACGAACCCGCACAGGAACGGCACGGATGCCGCAAACCCGGTGCGAATGAGGCTCATGTGACGCTCCATCGTCAGATATCCCGGCAGCCAGGTCAGATAGACCCAGTTCAGATACACCGAACCGAAGAATCCGATCAGCATGCCCCAGGTCGTGCCGTGCGAAAACAGACTGCGCCAGTCGGCGAAGGTCAGCTTGGGTGCCGCGACGGCCGTCTGCGCATCGGCATCGAGATACGCTCGTTCCGCCGCGGTCAATTGCGCACGCGCCGGATCGCGATACGACGCAAACCAGACGACGGCGACAACGAGACCGAGTGCCCCTGTGACGACGAATGCCCAGCGCCAGTCGAACGAGGCGACGAGCACCGACAGCAGCAACGGCGCGAGCGCGGTACCGAGCGGCGACGCCGCGTTGAAGATCCCGGTCGGCGTACCGCGTGCACGCAACGGAAACCAGTTGCTCACCACTCGCGCCGCCGACGGGAACTGCGGCGCCTCGCCGATGCCGAGCACGATGCGCGCGACGATGAACCAGCCGAAGGTGGAGACGAGGCCGCCCGCTGCCTGCGCGAACGACCAGGCGATCAGCCCGATGCCGAGCAGCCGTCGCGGCCCGATGCGATCGACGAGTCCGCCGACCGGAAACTGGCACAGCGCATAGCTCCACGAGAATGCCGACAGCAGCAACCCCATCTGCGAGAGCGACAGCCCGAGATCGCTCCGGATTGCCGAACTCGCGACGGCCAGCGTGCCGCGATCGAGATAGTTGACGATTCCGCTCGCCATCAGCAGCGCAAGCGCGATACGTTGTCCGCGCCGGATACGTGGCGGCGCAGTCGGAACAGCCTGGTCTTCGTTCATTTCGATTGTCTCCATGTCATAGGCGGGTGCCTGCCCGCGCTTTCCGTCGTCGCGGAATCTATACCGCCATGCTCTCCACTTCTTCGCGTGTCGGAATCGACGTCTGCGCGCCGTGGCGCGTGACGCTGATTGCGGCCGCACGCTGGCCGAACGCGATCGCGTCGTCCATCGACGCACCACTCGTCCGGGCGGCCGCGAATCCGCCGACGAAGGTGTCGCCGGCCGCCGTGGTATCGACGGCGGCCACAGCCATTGCCCGATGGCGGCCGTTCCCTGCGCTGCCGCGCCAGCAGACGCCGCGCGCACCCAGCGTGACCAGCACGTTGCCGACGCCTTTCGCGCGCAGCGCCTTGGCGGCGCGCACCGCCGAGGCGTCGTCGCCGACGGCGATGCCGGTCAGCGACTCCGCTTCCGTTTCGTTGACGACGAGGTAGTCGATCTGGGCCAGCAACGCGTCGAACAGCGGCCGTGCAGGCGCCGGATTGAGCAGCACCGGCGTGCGATGTGCGATCGCACTGCCGATTGCGCGCGCGACGCTCTCGATCGGCACCTCGAGCTGGCACACCATCAGCGCCGCGCCGGCGATCGCCTCGCGCGCCTCGTCGATCAATTCGGCATCGAGGCGTGCGTTTGCACCGGGCACGACCACGATGCTGTTCGCCCCGTGCGCATCGACCGTGATCGTCGCCACGCCGGTTGCCTCGCCGTCGATCCGGTGCAGGTGCGTCACGTCGATACGTTCGGCCGCCAGCGCGTCGTGCACGCGCGCCCCGAACGCGTCGTCGCCAACGCAGCCGATCATCGCGACCGACGCCCCCAGACGGGCCGCCGCCACCGCCTGGTTCGCACCCTTGCCGCCGTGAACGGTCTGGAAGGTCGTGCCGAGCAGCGTTTCGCCCGGCACGGGCAGCCGTGGCGCATGCGTGACGAGGTCGACGTTGATACTGCCGACGACCGCGATTCGAGGGGGCTTTGCGCGGATCTTCATTCAATGTAACCGCTTACATTTGCGGCCAACAAAATAGCCGGAACGGCCGTCGTCGACGAAAATTTCACAATGCGGCTGCAATCTGTGTCTGACATAATACGGAGTAGCATCAAGATAGCGCTTACATTCGCACAGGCACGACCGGGAATGCAAGCAGGACCACGATGAATCGAGGGTAAACGATGGCGTTTTTGACCACGCGCGGCGCCTGCGGGGCAGCCGCGCCCGGGGATGACCAATGAGTACGCCCCCATCCAGCGGCGGCGCGGCTCGCGCACGCCGCGGCAGCGGTCGATCGGTGCTCGGGGATGTCGCGAAACTCGCCGGCGTGTCGACCGCGACCGTTTCGCGTGTCTACAACGACCCCGGCAAGGTCTCGGCCGACGTGCAGCAGCGCGTGCGCGACGCGGCACGCGCACTGAACTGGATTCCCAACGCGGCCGGCCGAGCACTCGCATCCACGCGAACCCACATCACGGGTGCGATCATCCCGACGCTCGACGACCAGGTGTTTGCGTCGCAGGTAGCGGGCATGCAGGCGGTCATGGCCGAGCACGGCATTACCCTGTTCCTCGGCTGCTCGAATTACGACCCGGCACAGGCGCTCGCGCAGGTGCGCGCGATGCTGTCGCGCGGCGTCGAAGCCGTGTCGCTGGTCGGCGAAGCCTATCCGGCGGAAGTATTCGAACTGCTCGACCTGCATCGGGTGCCGTACGTCGTCACCTATGCCTACCGCGACGACAGCCCGCACTGCTGCATCGGTTTCGACAACCGCGCGGCATTCGCGCGACTGACCACGCACCTGCTCGACCTTGGGCATCGCGATTTCGCGATCATCATGCAGCCTTCGGCGGACAACGATCGTGTGCAGGCCCGCCTGCGCGGCATCCACGACACGCTCGCCGCGCGTGGGCTCGCGGTCCGGCCGATCCACCAGCATGAAGGCCCGGCCACGATCGCGTTCGGGCGTGCGAGCCTGCGCGCGATCGCCGACAGCGGGGCGACGCGCCCAACGGCCGTGATCTGCGGCAACGACGCGCTCGCGCTCGGCGCCCTACTGGAAGCGCAGGCAATCGGCCTCGAGGTGCCGTCGCAATTGTCGATCACCGGCTTCGACGATGTCGCGCTGGCTCGCGAAATCCGGCCTGCGCTGACGACGATGTGGGTCGACACCGATGCGATCGGCCGCAAGGCCGCCCGCGCGTTGCTCGACGCACTCGAGCACGGAGAAGCCGGGCCCGGTTGCGCGATCCTGCCGGAGTTGCGGGTGCGCGAATCGGCCGCGCCGCCGAATTCGGCGGCCCAATGAAAACGGGGCGCCCCAGGCGCCCCGTTTCGCATCGAATCGGTCGAGCCGGCGCGTGCCGGCCCCGCTGCATCAGGTCGCGCTGCCCGCGATCTTCGGCGTCGGCGTCTCGACGTCGCCGCACTGCGCACGATGGCGCAGCGCATGGTCGATCAGCACCAGCGCGAGCATCGACTCGGCGATCGGGGTCGCGCGAATGCCGACGCACGGATCGTGGCGGCCGAAGGTTTCGACCGTCGCCTCTTCGCCGGACTTCGTGATCGAACGGCGCGGCGTGCGGATGCTCGATGTCGGCTTGATCGCGATCGACACGGTGATGTCCTGCCCCGTCGAGATCCCGCCGAGCACGCCGCCCGCATGGTTCCCGACGAAGCCGGCCGGCGTCAGTTCGTCGCCGTGCACCGAGCCGCGCTGCGCGACGCTGTCGAAGCCCGCGCCGATCTCGACGCCCTTCACCGCGTTGATGCTCATCATCGCCTTCGCGATGTCCGCGTCGAGCCGGTCGAATACCGGCTCGCCCCAGCCGACCGGCACGCCCGACGCAACGACGTCGATGCGCGCGCCGATCGAGTCACCGTCCTTGCGCAACGCGTCCATGTAGGCTTCCAGCTCCGGAACGACCGCCGCGTTCGGCGAGAAGAACGGATTCTCGCGAACGTGCGACCAGTCGACGAATGGCACGTCGATCTCGCCGAGACCGCTCATGTAGCCGCGCACCTCGACGCCGAAACGCTCGCGCAACCATTTCTTCGCAACCGCGCCCGCGCCGACGATCGGCGCGGTCAGGCGCGCGGACGAGCGGCCGCCGCCGCGGTAGTCGCGGATGCCATATTTCTGCCAGTAGGTGTAGTCGGCATGGCCGGGGCGGAACGTCTCGACGATGTTGCCGTAGTCCTTGCTGCGCTGGTCGGTGTTGCGGATCAGCAGCGCGATCGGCGTGCCGGTCGTCACGCCTTCGAACACGCCGGACAGGATCTCGACCTCGTCCGCCTCCTGGCGCTGCGTCACGTGCCGCGACGTGCCGGGCTTGCGGCGATCGAGTTCGACCTGGATGTCGGCTTCGGTCAGCCCCATTCCCGGCGGGCAGCCGTCGATCACGCAGCCGATCGCGGGACCGTGCGATTCGCCGAAGGTCGTGACAGTGAAAAGCGTGCCGAGGGTATTGCCGGACATGATGGAACCGCCCAAAGAGAATTGGACAAACCGATGCGCTGCCGGGACCGCTGGCAGGCCGATCGTTTGCCGGTCGAGAAAAAGAAGTAAACCGCTATTATGCCAGCCGTCCCGTGCCCGCGGGCCGCGTGAACCGTTCAGACCACACGGACCTGTCACGCAGACGGCCGGGCGCAAGGGCCGTCGACCCGCACCGTTCCGGTCAAACGGGCCGGTTCGCCGCCGTCGGCACGGCCCGGCGGCTTCGCGCCGGGCCCGCCCCTGCTCACTTTCGCGCGCCGCGCAACTCGGTCACCGCGGCCTGCAGCGCCTCGGGCGTCGCGACCGGGGCCGGGATCGGCTCGCCGACCGCGAGCGTCAGCCGGCTCATCACGCCGCGCTTGATGGGTCGCGGCATGCGCGCATCGGCATGACGGGAGAAATAGCTGCCCCACAGCCCGCGCAACGCCATCGGAATCACGGGCGCCGGCGTACGGCCCAGGATTTCGGTGATGCCGTGGTGGAACATGTTGATGTCCCCCGTCTTGGTCAGCTTGCCTTCCGGGAAGATGCACACGAGTTCGCCATCCTTCAGCGCGGCCTCGCACGCGTCGTACGCGCGTGCGAGCATGTCGGGATCCTCATGGCGCGGCGCGATCGGAATCGCCTTCGCATGCCGGAACACCCAGCTCGCGAAGCGTGTCTTGAATATCCGGTGATCCATCACGAACCGGATCGGCCGCGGGCTCGCCGCCGCCAGCACGAGCGCGTCGACGTAGCTCACGTGGTTGCATACGAGCACGGCCGCGCCCTCTTCCGGGATTCGCTCCGCATGCACGAGGCGAATCCGGTAGAACGTGTGCACCAGCACCCACGCGACGAAGCGCAGCAGGAACTCCGGAACGAGCAGGTAGATGTACGTCGCGACCACGACGTTCAGCAGCGCGGTGACGAGGAACAGGCCCGGGATGTCGACGCCGGCCTTGGTCAGCCCCATCGCCATCAGGGCCGACAGGATCATGAACAGCGCGTTCAGGATGTTGTTCGCGGCGATGATCCGCGCACGATGGGTCGGCGCGCTGCGACTCTGGATCAACGCATACAGCGGCACGCTGTAGAAGCCGCCGAACATCGCGAGCAGGAACAGGTCGGCCAGGATGCGCCAGTGGCGCGCACCGGCCAGGAATTCCCCGACCGACAGCAAATGCCCGGGCGACGGCAGCGAGTGGCTCGCGAAATACAGCTCGATCGCGAACACGCTGATGCCGATCGAACCGAGCGGCACGAGGCCGATCTCGACGCGCCGCTGCGACAGCCGCTCGCACAGCAGCGAGCCGAGGCCGATCCCGACGGAGAACGTCGCGAGCAGGACCGTGACGACATCGGGGCTCGCGGACAGCACATCCTTCGCAAAATTGAAGAATGACGTCAGGAACGTCGCGCCGACGAACCACAGCCATGAGATGCCGAGCAGGCTCAGAAACACGGTGCGATTCTGTCGCGCGAGCCCGAGGTTGCGCCACGTCTCGCTGAACGGGTTCCAGTTGATCACGAGATCGGGCTGCGGCGCCGGCGTCGGCGGCACGCGCTGCGCGACGAGCCGCCCCGCGAGCGCGATGACGACGACGCTGACGGCGAGCACGCGCTCACCGCTGCCTTCGATGCCCGCGGCCGCACCGCCGATGATCGTCCCGATCAGGATCGCGATGAACGTGCCCATCTCGACGAGGCCATTGCCGCCGACCAGTTCGTGGTCGCCGAGATGCTGCGGCAGGTACGAATACTTGACGGGGCCGAACAGCGTCGAGTGCATCCCCATCATGAACGTGCACAGGTACAGCAGCGTCGCGCTGTGCGTGACGAAGCCGGCCGCGCCGACCAACATCAGCACGATCTCGAAAGTCTTCACGAAGCGCGTGAGCGTCGCCTTGTCGTATTTGTCGGCGATCTGGCCGGAGGTGGCCGAAAACAGCACGAACGGCAGAATGAAGATCGCGGAAATCAGGAATGCGGCCGTCTTCGCGTCGACGCCCGAGAACCGCGTGGTGTGATAGGTGACGAGCGATGTGAATCCGATCTTGAACACGTTGTCGTTCAGCGCCCCGAGGAACTGGGTCGTGAAGAACGGCGCGAAACGGCGCTGGCGCAACAGGTCGAATTGCGACGCGTGGGCGCGCCGTTCGCCGCGCGACGCGGAAGAGACTTGCGTGTGATCGCTCATGCGGAATACGCGCGCATCGTCTAGGCGAAGCTGCGCGGGCCTTGTATGGTTGTCGAAAAAACGGCGGCGCAGGCTGAACCTGCGCCGCCGTGCGCCGAGTGGCAGCGCCCGCGCGTCATGGCACAGGGCGCGACGTGCTTCACGGCTTCTGCGCTTCGGCTTCCGATTCCGGCCAGTCGCGGATGTACGCCTTCAGCATCCGGTTCTCGAAGCTTTGCGCCTCGACGACCGTCTTCGCGACGTCGTAGAACGAGATGACGCCCATCAGCACCTTCTTGTCGAGCACCGGCATGTAGCGCGCGTGGCGCTCGAGCATCATCCGGCGCACTTCGTTGACATCGGTTTCCGGCGTGCACGTGAGCGGCTCGTCCATCACCTTGCGCACCTGCACGTCGCCGATCGCGCCGCCGTTCACGTGGAGACGCAGGATGATCTCGCGGAACGTCAGCATCCCGACGAGATCGCCGTACTCCATCACGACGAGCGAACCGATATCGTGTTCGGCCATCGTATCGACCGCTTCGCGCAGCGGCTTATCGGGCGTCACCGTAAACAGCGTGTTGCCCTTCACTTTCAGAATATCGCTGACGCGCATCGTAGTCCCCTCATGCTTGAATGCAAATCCGCTTTCGATCCTATCGGAAAGCCTGTCAAAAGGAAAGCGCGGGCCCGCGCGGCGCGGCCGCCCCCGCTTGCGGACGCGGGCCGCCCGCCGCACAATGACTCCATCGACAGCGGCCCGAGGAGACGGCCATGGCGCATACGCATACGGAGCAATTCGCCAGCTTCGCTGATTTCTACCCGTACTATCTGAACGAGCACCAGAACCTCACGTCGCGGCGGCTGCACTTCATCGGCTCGCTCGGCGTGATCGGCTGCGTCGCGATGGCGATCGCGACGGGCCACTGGCCGTGGCTGCCGGCGGCGGTCGTGTGCGGCTACGGATTCGCGTGGGTCGGACACTTCTTCTTCGAGAAGAACCGCCCCGCCACGTTCCGGCACCCGATCTACAGCCTGATGGGCGACTGGGTGATGTTCAAGGACATCTGCACCGGGAAGATCCCGCTGTAACGCCCGCCCGGCGGCGCGTCACGCCGTTTTCGGCGGCCGCGCGTGCGGGTCGGGCGCCGCGCCGGGCACGGACCCCGGCACGGTCTCCGCCGGCTGCACGCCGGCGAGCCGGTGCTCGGCGATCAGCGACGCAAGCGATACGTCGAACCGGTCGTTCGACAGCACCTCCAGCAATGCCGCACCTTCGACGTGGCTGCGGCGTCGCTGCAGCTGGTAGGTCAGTTCCGTGCGGTCGATCACCAACACGTCGAACAGCTGCGCCAGCGTCAGTTGCTCCGGATTCGCCAGCAGGATGTAGCGCGGCGCGGGTTCGCCGCTTTCCAGCCGCGCGATCCATTCCCGCTCCTCCATCGTCAGCAGCAGCCGCTGCGCGGTTTCCATGTCGCAGCGCAACATGGTCGCGAGCCGCATCGCGGTATAGCCCGCCTTGCCGACCGCGCGCGCCTCGGCCAGTCGCGCGAGCAATTCGAGCGCGTCGAGCAGATCGCTGCCCGGATAGTGGATGCGATGGAACTGGCCGACGCGAATCGCCGGCAGCGCGGACGCCACCATCGCGCCGAGCAGCGCGATGAACCAGCTCAGGTACACCCACAGCAGGAACACCGGCAGCGCCGCGAACGCACCGTAGACGGCCGTATAGGTCGGAATACGCCGCACGTAATAGCCGAAGCCGCGCTTCGCGAGCTCGAACGCGATAGCCGCGAACAGCCCGCCGATCACCGCGTCGCGCCATGCGACCGTGCAGTTCGGCAGGTACACGTACAGCAGCGTGAACGCGAGCACGGTCAGCGGCAGCGACACGAACGCGAGCAGCCATTCGACGATCGACGTCGACGGCCCGGCGCCGGTGAACGCCAGCGACTGCGTGAATAGGTACGACGAGATCGACAGGCTCACGCCGAACAGCAAGGGGCCAAGCGTGATCAGCGCCCAGTACGCGAGCACGCGCTGCGCGAACGGCCGCGGCTTGCGCACCCGCCAGATCAGGTTGAACGCGGACTCGATCGTCATCATCGTCATCACCGACGTGACGACGAGCACGATCAGGCCGGCCGTCGTCAGCCCCTTGGCCTTCGACGCGAACTGGTTCAGGTACTTGAAGATCTGGACGTTGAACTGCGCGGGCATCAGGTGATCCGCGAGGAACCCCTGCAGCGAGATCTGAAACGATGCGAACATCGGGAACGCGGTGAACAGCGCGAACGCGACCGTCACGAGCGGCACGAGTGCCAGCATCGTCGTGAACGTGAGGCTGCCCGCCACTTGCGGGATGCGATCCTCGGCGCTACGCCGGGCCGCGAACTGCGCGAGGCGCTTGAGGGTGTCGAGATCGACGCTCAACTTCGGCAAACGGCTTCTCCTTCTCGATGGCGCGTGCGCGACGGCGCGCCGCCGCCGCGCTGCGCGACGACTTCAGCCCCTATAATAGCCGCTCGATCCAGCAGGGGCCGACTGCACCGGGCATGCGCGCGGCCGCACGCGGCCCCGTCGCCCATGAAAGACATTCTCGTCCTCTATTACAGCCGCCACGGCGCCACGCGCGATCTCGCGCTAGCTATCGCGAACGGCATCGACAGCGTGCCCGGCATGCAGGCCCGCATCCGCACCGTGCCGCCCGTCTCGACTGTCTGCGAAACCACCGCCCCCGACATCCCCGACGACGGCCCGCCCTACGCGGAACTCCGCGATCTCGAGGAATGCGCGGGCCTCGCGCTCGGCTCGCCGACCCGCTTCGGCAACATGGCCGCCTCGCTCAAGTATTTCCTCGACGGCACGACCCCGCAATGGCTGTCAGGCGCGCTGACCGGCAAGCCGGCCTGCGTGTTCACGTCGACCGGCAGCCTGCACGGCGGCCAGGAATCGACGCTGCTGTCGATGATGCTGCCGCTGCTGCATCACGGGATGATGATCGTCGGGATCCCGTACACGGAAGCCGCGCTCAGCACGACGCGCACCGGCGGCACGCCATACGGCGCATCGCACGTGTCGCAGCACGATCGCAGCGCGCCCGAAGGACTGTCGGCCGACGAAAAAGCGCTCGCGGCCGCGCTCGGCGCGCGGCTCGCCCGCGCGGCGTCGGCCCTGTCCGCCGCCCAGGCGGCCGAAGCCGCATGAATGCGCCCGCCCGCCCCGCCGTCGCCGCCCGGCCGCGCTACGCGCTGGCCGCGGCCGCGTGCCTCGTCGCACTGATCGCGCTGTCGCTCGCGTGGGAACTGTGGCTCGCGCCGCTGCGGCCGGGCGGCTCGGCGCTGATGCTCAAGGCCGTGCCGCTCGCGCTCGCGCTGCCCGGCGTCTGGCGGCGTAACATCTATACGATGCAGTGGGCGAGCATGCTGATCCTCGTCTATTTCGCCGAAGGCATCGTGCGCGGCATGTCCGACCGCGGGTTGTCCGCGACGCTCGGCTGGTGCGAGACCGCGCTCGCCGTCGGCTTCTTCGTGGCAGCGCTTGCATACGTCGCGCCGTTCAAGCGCGCGGCGAAGCGGCAGCGCGCCGCGTCCTGACCCTTACGCGACCGAACGTGATGAATTCTTCCGAAGCCTTCGTTTCCGCCTGCCGCGACGCGATCGGCGCCACCTACGTTCTGACCGATCCGCACGACACCGAGCCGTTCCTGATCGACTGGCGCCGCCGCTACCAAGGCCGCGCGTGCGCGGTGCTGAAACCGGCCGATACGGCCGAAGTCGCCGCGCTCGTCCGGCTCGCGAACACGCATGGCGTCGCGCTCGTGCCGCAGGGCGGCAACACGGGCCTCGCCGGCGGCGCGACGCCTGACGCGAGCGGCGGCCAGGCCGTGCTGAGCCTCGCGCGCCTGAACCGCGTGCGTGCGCTCGATCCGCACAACAACACGATCACGGTCGAAGCCGGCGTGATCCTCGCCGACGTGCAGGCGCGCGCCCGCGAAGGCGGCCGCCTGTTCGCGCTGAGCCTCGCCGCCGAAGGCAGCTGCACGATCGGCGGCAACCTGTCGACCAACGCGGGCGGCACCGCGGTGCTGCGCTATGGCAACGCGCGCGAGCTGTGCCTCGGGCTCGAGATCGTGACGCCGCAGGGTGAGACCTGGGACGGCCTGCGCGGCTTGCGCAAGGACAACACGGGCTACGACCTGCGCGATTTGTTCATCGGTGCGGAGGGCACGCTCGGGATCATCACGGCCGCCGTGATGAAGCTGCATCCGCTGCCGGCCGCGCAGGTCACCGCGCTGGCCGCGCTCGAGTCGCCGCACGCGGCGCTCGACTTCCTCGCGCTCGCGCAGCGCGCGGCCGGCCCGCTGTTGACCGGCTTCGAGCTGATGTCCGACTTCTGCATGCAGCTCGTCGGCAAGCATTATCCGCAACTGCGCTATCCGTTCGACCGCACGCATGCGCAGACGGTGCTGCTCGAACTGTCGGACAACGAAAGCGAAACGCACGCACGCGCGCTGTTCGAAAAGCTGATGGAAGAGGCGTTCGAGGCCGGGCTCGTGGTCGACGCGGTGGTCGCGGAAAATCTCGCGCAGTCGCGCGCGTTCTGGGATCTGCGCGAACACATCCCGCTCGCGCAGGCCGACGAGGGACTGAACATCAAGCACGACATCGCGGTGCCGATCTCGTCGATCGCGCGCTTCATCGACGAAACCGACGCGGCAATCCAGCAGGCCGCGCCCGGCGCACGGATGGTCACGTTCGGCCACCTCGGCGACGGCAACCTGCACTACAACGTGCAGACGCCCGAAGGCGGCGACCCGAAGGCGTTCCTCGCGGAATTCCAGAAGCCGATCAATCGCATCGTCTACGACAACGTGCACCGCCACCACGGCACGATCAGCGCGGAGCACGGGATCGGCCAGTTGAAGATCGACGACGCACAGCGCTACAAGTCGCCGGTCGAAACGGCACTCATGCGCACGCTGAAGAACGCGCTCGACCCACGCGGGCTGATGAATCCCGGCAAGGTCCTGCGCTGAAGCCCCCAACCCGGAGCGATGTCCATGAGAGTTCGCGTCCTTTCCGACCTGCATCTCGAAAGCAACCAGCCCGACACGATCGCGCATGCCGATGCGGATCTCGTCGTGCTGGCCGGCGACATCCACAATCACGCGGAAGGCCTGCGCTGGGCCGCCGAAACGTTCGACACGGACGTGCCGGTGATCTACGTGCCGGGCAACCACGAGTACTACGACGGGGAATTCGGCGCGCTCGAAACCGCGATGCGCGACGCCGCGCAGGCGATCGACAACGTGCATTACCTGAACAACGGCGTGTACGTCGATCCGGCGCAGCGCTTCCGCGTGCTGGGTACGACGCTGTGGTCCGATTTCTCGCTGTTCGGCGCCGACGAGACGAGCATCGCACGCGCGATCGATGCCGGCATGCGTGTGATGCTCGATTTCAAGGGCTTGATCCAGGTGACGTGGCCGCACGATGCGGCACTGCATGCGGCGGTGGCGCCGGAGCGGGATTTCACGCCGGCCGACGCGATCGCGCTGCACCGGCAAGGCCGTGCGTGGCTGGAAGCACGGCTCGCGACGCCGTTCGACGGCCGCACGATCGTCGTCACCCATCATGCGCCGCACCTGCGCTCGCTGGCCGAGCGTTACGCGGAAGACCTCGCATCTGCGGGATTCGTCACGGACATGGCTGAACTCGTGCGGCCGCCCGTGGACCTGTGGATCCACGGCCACACGCATACATCATTCGATTACGTGACCGACAGCGGCACGCGCGTGGTGTGCAACCCGCGCGGCTATATCCACCGGCGCACCGGCGAACTGGAAAATCCCGCGTTTGCGTGGGACAGAGTGGTCGAACTCGGCTGAGCGCCCGGCCGTCGGGGCGCGTGATGCGGCCCTTCCCGATCCGAAAGGCCGCCCGATCAGCGATCGGCGCGGCGCGATCCGTTCGACGACGGGCGCACCCGCACCGGCACCGGCTTCATCCGTGCCTTCATCGCGCGCAGCAGATCGCGCGTCGCCGCGGCGGCAGCAGCCGCACCAAGCAGAACTCCAAGGCCGATCATCAGTTGCGTATCCATTGCGACTCCGGGTATGGGCAGATCCAAATCTCTCTGATTTGAACAGTATCAAACTGTCCGCCGTCCGAGGGTAAAAAAATGTTGCGCGAAGGACAAATCTCGTCAGATCGGGGTCGACCGCGCGCTCATGTCGCAGCCGTGAACTGCGCGAGCGCGGCTTCGTCGGCTTCGAGCGTGGCCGGCAACTCGTCGCGCAAAAAATCGACCCAGGTGCGGATTTTCGCGTCGAGGTACTGGCGCGACGGATACAGCGCGTAAATGTTCATCACGTGCGACCGGTATTCGGGCATCACGCGCACGATGTGCCCGCTGCGCAGCCCGCCGATCGCCGAATAGAGCGGCAACCCGCCGATCCCCATTCCTTCCCGCACGGCCACCGCGAGCGCCTCTGCGACGTTCACGCGGAACGGCGGCGCCGTGATCGGAATCACCTCGTCGCCTCGCGGCCCCGACAGCGACCACTCGTCGAAGTGAAATCCCGGCGCGACCATCCCGAGACAGACGTGGTGCTCGAGATCCGCGGGAGTCCGCGGCACGCCGTGCGCGTCGACATAGCCGGGCGACGCGCACACGACGCTGTAGCTCTCGCCGAGCCGCTGCGACACGAGCCCCGAATCGGGCAGGTCGCGGCCGACGACGATCGCGACGTCGTACCCCTCGTCGAGCAGGTCGGGCATCCGCTGCGCGAGCGTCAGTTCGACGTGCACGTCCGGATAGCGCTGCCGATAGCGCGCGATGGCCGGCACCAGGTAGTGCTGCCCGAGGCTCGTGAAGCAATGGACCTTCAGCTTGCCCGACGGGCGCGCGTGCGCGTCGCCCGCTTCGGCCTCGGCCTGGTCGACGTACGCGAGGATCTGCTCGCAGCGCTGCAGGTAGCGCTCGCCTGCCTCGGTCAGCGCGATCCGGCGTGTCGTCCGGTTCAGGAGGCGCGTGCGCAGATGCGCCTCGAGATCCGACACGGCGCGCGACGCGTAGGCAGTAGTCGAATTCATCTGCTGGGCGGCCGCGGTAAAGCTTCCCGCGTCGACCACGCGGACGAATACCCGCATGTTTTGTAGCGTATCCATCGCATTACCCGTTTGAATCCGGATGGATTGTTGCACAGGGTCGAACAAATATTATCTCAGGATTCGTAAAAATGACTTGCATCCTTGTCCATTTATTCAGGAATCACTGAAAAATATAATCGCATCCGACTCATCTATATCCGAAAGGGAGAAAATCGTGCAGTCTCCGGCAACAAAAGGGACGCTGGCACTGGCGGTTCTTGCAGTCTCATTAATAATGGCCGGGTGCGCGAGCATGGGCGACAACAAGCCGCAGTCCGCCCGCATCGAAGCGAACACGCTCGATGCCGGTGCCGCCATCCGCGCGGCGAACCGCGACGCGGGCTGGCCCGCGTCCGACTGGTGGCGCGCTTACCGCGACCCGCAGCTCGACGCGTGGATCGCCGCCGCGCAGGCCGGCAACCCGACCCTCGCGGCCGCCGAGGCCCGCGTTCGCGAAGCGCAGGCGATGGCACGCGTGGCCCGTTCCGCGGAATTGCCGCAGATCAACGGCAACCTGTCGCTGATGCGCCAGCACTGGCCCGATAACGTCTACTACGGCCCGGGGCCGCTCGCCAACACCGACACGTGGAACAACACCGGCACGCTCGGCCTGTCGTACCACCTCGACCTGTGGGGCAAGGACAAGAACGCGACCGAGCGCGCGCTCGACACCGCGCATGCGACCGCAGCCGACGCACGGGCGGCGAAGCTCGAGCTCGAGGTCAACGTCGTACGCGCGTATGTCGGCATGTCGATGAACTACGCGCTGCTCGACCTCGCGCACGAAACGTTCGAACGCCAGCGCTCGCTGGCCGATCTCGCGCGCAAGCGCCTGCAGGCGGGCCTCGGCACGCAGCTCGAAGTCAGCCAGGCCGAATCGACGCTGCCCGACTACGAGCGCCAGATCGACAGCTATGAAGAAGCGATCCAGCTCGCGCGCCACCAGCTCGCCGCGCTCGCGGGCAAGGGCCCGGGCGCCGGCGATGCGATCAAGCGGCCGAGCCTGACGCTCGACGCGCCGGCCGGCTTGCCGTCCGCCATGCCGGCCGACCTGCTCGGCCGCCGCCCGGACGTCGTCGCGGCCCGCTGGATGGTCGACGCGCAGGCACGGGGCATCGATGTCGCGAAAGCCGCGTTCTACCCGAACATCGATCTGCTCGCGACGGTCGGCGGCTTCGGCGTGACCGCGCCGTTCGCCGACTTCCTGCGGGCGATGAACGGCGGCTGGACCGCCGGCCCCGCGCTGTCCCTGCCGATCTTCGAAGGCGGCCGCCTGCGCGCGCAACTCGGTGCGGCCGACGCCGGCTACGACCAGGCGGTCGAGCGCTACAACCAGACGGTCGTCGGCGCGCTCAAGGACATCGCCGACCAGGTCGTGCGGATCCGCTCGCTCGATACGCAGAAGAAGGACGCCGCGCGCTCGGTCGCCGCCAACGACCGCAGCTACCAGCTGTCGCGCGAAGGCTTCCGCCGCGGGCTAACCGATTACGTGAACGTGCTGGTCTCGCAACAGCAGCTGCTGCGCGCGCAGGAGACGGCGGCCCGCATTGACGCCGAGCGCCTCGCCGCGCACGCGCAGCTGATGGCCGCGCTCGGCGGTGGCGTCGAGACGGAAACAGACGTTCAGGGCGGCCATCCGCCGCATGACGAATCCGCCGCGAGTGCCGCGTCGGCCGCACGGTAACGCGGAGCAACCGTCATGTCCGCCTCCTCCCCCGCTTCCACGCACGCCGCCGGCCCGCTCGCGGCCTGGTCCGCCGCGTTCGGCGACTGGGCCCGCAGCGACGGCGCCGCGTGGCTCTATCTGTTCAAGGCACTGCTCGCCGCGTTCATCGCGACCGGCGTGTCGATGCGGCTCGACCTGCCGGCGCCGAAGACGGCGATGACCACGGTGTTCATCGTGATGCAGCCGCAAAGCGGCGCGGTGCTTGCGAAGAGCTTCTACCGGGTCGCCGGCACGATCTTCGGGCTGATCGCGACGCTCACGTTCGTCGGGTTGTTCCCGCAGCAGCCGCAGCTGTTCCTGCTGGCCGTCGCGCTGTGGGTCGCCCTGTGCACGGCCGGCGCCGCGCGCAACCGCAACTTCCGCAGCTACGGCTTCCTGCTCGCCGGTTACACGACCGCGCTGATCGGGCTGCCGGCATCGCAACATCCGGACGGCGCGTTCATGAGCGCGATGACGCGGGTCGCCGAGATCATGGTCGGGATCGTGTCCGCAGGCGTCGTCAGCGCGCTGGTGTTTCCGCAGTACACCGGCCAGCAGATGCGCACGACCGTGCGCAAGCGCTTCAGCAGCTTCGTCGACTACGTCGCGGCGGCGCTGTCGGGCCAGCTCGACCGCGCGCACATCGAAACCATCCATGCGCGCTTCGTCGCGGACGTGGTCGGCTTCGAAGCGGCGCGCAGCATGGCCGTGTTCGAGGATCCGGACACGCGGATGCGCAGCGGCCGCCTCGCGCGGCTGAACAGCGAGTTCATGAGCGTATCGAGCCGCTTCCACGCACTGCACCAGTTGATGAACCGGCTGCGCGCGGCCGGCGCGCAGGCCGCGATCGATGCGATCGAGCCGTACTTCCGCGAAATCGCGCCCCTTCTGACGCGCAATGGCGAACCGGTACGCTCGTCGACCGACGCCGCGCTCGCGGCTGAACAGCTGCTCGCGTGGCGCGACGCGCTGCCGCGCCGCATCCGCGTGACGCGCGCCGCGCTCGAGACGCAACCGGATTTTCCACTGCTCGACTTCGACACGGCCACCGAGCTGCTGTACCGCTTCATCACGGACCTGCACGAATACGCGGCGACCTATGCGTCGCTGTCGACCCCGACGCACGAGCGCGAACGCTGGATCGAGCGCTACGAACCGCGCACCAACGTGACGGCGATGGTGATCGCGGCGATTCGGACCGCGACCGTGATCCTGGTGCTCGGCTGGTTCTGGATCGAAACCGCGTGGCCGAGCGGCGTGACGATGACGCTGACGGCCGCGGCCACCTGCGCGCTCGCGTCGTCGACGCCGCGCCCGACCGCGATGTCCGCCCAGATGGGCATGGGTACCGCGCTGGCGGTATGCACGGGCTTCCTGCTGACATTCGGCATCTACCCGCACATCGACGGCTTCCCGCTGCTGTGCGCGGCCCTCGCGCCGCTGCTCGCGATCGGCATCTTCATGACGTTGAAGCCGAAGCTCGCGGGCTACGGGATGGGCTACCTGATCTTCTTCAGCTTCCTCGCCGGCCCCGACAACATCACGCACTACGACCCGATGAGCTTCATGAACGACGCGCTCGCGCTGGTGCTGTCGATGCTGGTCTCGGCGATCGCGTTCGCGGTGCTGTTTCCGCCGACCGCGCCGTGGCTCAAGAAGCGGCTGTTCGCCGACCTGCGCCACCAGGTGGTCGCCGCATGCCACGCACGTCTGGCCGGACTGCGCACGCGCTTCGAGAGCGGCGCGCGCGACCTGATGTTCCAGGCGCACACGCTATCGGCCGACCAGCCCGACGTGCAGCGCGACGCGCTGCGCTGGATGTTCGCGGTGCTGGAGACGGGCAATGCGGCGCTCGACCTGCGCACCGAACTGGCGATGCTGCCGTCCGACCCGCGCTATGCGCCGACGACGTCGTGGCGACGCGCGATCGAGACGATGCGCACCGCGCTGTCCGCGCTGTTCCGCAAGCCGAACGCAGCGCGCTTCGACGCGACGCTCGACGCGGTCAACGCCGCGATCGACGCGACCCGGCAGACGCTCGATGCGTTCACGCCGTCGCGCGAGGAGCGTCATCGGCTGCAGCGCATCCTGAGTCATCTGCATTTCGTACGCACGGCGCTGCTCGATCCGGAATCGCCCCTCGAGCCGCTCAACCGCAATCGCCCCGTGCGTCCCCAACAAGGAGCCTCGTCATGATGCCGCGTGAAATCGCCATTCTCGATGCCTACATGCCCACGGTGGTCCTGATGTTCGTCCTGGGCGCGCTGGCGACCTGGGCCGTCGACCGCCTGCTTGCCTATACGGGCCTCTACCGTCTCGTCTGGCACCCGTCGCTGTTCCGCGCGTGCCTTCTCGTCTGCATTTGCGGCGGACTGAGTCTTGCCGTTTACCGTTGATTCCGAACCATCATGATTCTCAGAAAACTCTTCGGCTTCGTCGCGACCGCCGTCATCCTTCTCGTCGCGATCCTGATCGGGCGCTCGCTGTGGGTGCACTACATGGACGATCCGTGGACGCGCGACGGGCGCGTCCGTGCCGAGATCGTCAACGTCGCGCCGGACGTGTCGGGCGCGATCGTCGAGCTGCCGGTGCATGACAACCAGCTCGTGAAAAAGGGCGATTTGATCATGCAGATCGACCCGTCGCACTATCAGATCGCGGTCGAGCAGGCGCAGGCGGCCGTCGCCGCCCGCCGCGCGGAACTGCAGATGCGCCGCGACGACGCGGCCCGTCGTGCCGACCTCGACGCGCTCGTCGTGTCGAAGGAAAACCGCGAGAACGCGGCGCACAGCGCATCGAGCGCCGACGCGCAGTACCAGCAGGCAATCGCCGCGCTCGACGCCGCGAAGCTCAATCTCGAACGCACGCGCGTGGTCGCGCCGGTCGACGGCTACATCACGAACCTGCAGACGTTCAAGGGCAACTACGCGGTGGCCGGCCAGGCGAAGCTCGCGATCGTCGACAGCCATTCGTTCTGGGTCTACGGCTACTTCGAGGAGACCAAGCTGCCGCGCGTGAAGGTCGGCGCACCGGCCGAGATGCGGCTGATGAGCGGCGGCGTGATGAAGGGCCATGTCGAGAGCATCTCGCGCGGCATCTACGATCGCGACAACCCGCAAAGCCGCGACCTCGTCGCGGACGTGAACCCGACCTTCAACTGGGTGCGCCTCGCGCAGCGCGTGCCGGTGCGCATCCGCATCGACGAAGTGCCGGCCGACGTGGTGCTGTCGGCGGGCACAACCTGCACGGTCATCATCGATCCGGACAAGCAGAAGAAGTCGTGACGGCACTCCGGCCGGGCGCCACCGCACCCGGCCGCGTCATTCCCAGAAGAACCGGTAAGGCAGGAACGGCGACGGGCCGAGCCCGTATTCGCCGAGCATGTTGCGCATTCGCATCGCGAAGCCGACGGCGCCGATCAGGGCCAGCGCAACGATGACGTGCCGGCGCCGGATCCCCGGCACGTGCTGTATCGGCACGAACTGACAGCCCATCGCGAACAGTACGAGCCACTGGAAGCGCAGCCCCGCATAGCTGACCCGCGCGAGCGCGAAGCTCGCGATCTCGCAGACGAACAGGAACACGAGCGTGCGCGGCATGCGCGCCAGCAGCACCCAGCCGGCAGCGAGCGTCAGCATCGCAAGGCCGAGCGGTGCGCCGCCCGATGTCTGCGCGGGCGGCGTGAACGCCGCATACAGGCCGACCTTCGCGAGCAGCGCGTCGTGATGCATCGCGAACAGCACGCCGCCGATCGCGACTGCCAGCCCCGCATAGCGCAGCAGGCGCAACCGTCGGATCTGCAGCAGCACGACAAGCAGCGCCGCCGACACGTGCATGCTGGTCGCCGCGGCAGCGAACGCGAGCGACGCGCCGTGCCGCCTGCGCGCCCACGCGTCCGAAGCAAGCTTCGCGACACAGAACGCGACGCCGTAGCGCACGCCGCTCATCGCCATGTCGTAGAAGAACAGCGGAAAGATCAGCGTGGCGAACACACATGCGTCCTCGGCGCTCCGGCCGAACGCGGCCACGCAGGCGACGACGACCAGCAGCGACAGGATCGCCATCGCGATGTGCGGATCGTGCCCGAGCCACCCAAGCGCGCGCACGAGCCAGACGAAGCCCGGTTCGAGCGTGCGCGGCACGACCTTCAGGTTACCGCTCCAGATGCCGGAAATGATGTCGTGGTAGATCGCCGTGTCGGTGCCCGTCCGGCCCCGCAGCACGGCGAACGCGGCGGCCGGCGCGATGCCCGCCGCGAGCCATCGCCACGCGGCCGTGCGCGTGCGCATTCCGATCGCGGCGGACGCGAGCATCCACACGTATCCCGTCAGGTAAATCGTCATCGTCGTTGTTACGACCCGCTCGGCGTGCTGTCGCCCCGGAGTCGGTGCGACCGCGCCGCGCGGATCTGGCCCCCAGCTATGTGGAGGCGCATTGTAAGGGATTGCGTGCGGGCCGACTGCACGGACTGTCACCGATCGACAGCAGCCCGCCAGCCTGCGCGTCGCCCACGGACGGCTCGCGACGGTGTGGGACGAAGCGACGCTCAGGCCGCGATGCGAAAGCGTCCGACCAGCGACTTGAGGGCCTGCGCCTGCTCGTCGAGCGCATTCGCTGCTGCGGCCGCCTGTTCGACGAGCGCCGCGTTCTGCTGCGTGCCCGCATCCATCTGCGTGACGGCGCGGCCGATCTCGTCGATTCCCGCGCTCTGCTCGTCCGACGCCGCGGAGATCTCGCCGATGATGTCGGTCACGCGCTTGACCGCCCGCACCACGTCGTTCATCGTGCGTCCCGCATCGTGCGCGAGCGCCGCGCCGTTCGCGACGCGCTCGACCGACGCGCCGATCAGCGCACGGATCTCCTTCGCCGCGGTCGCCGCGCGCTGCGCGAGCAGCCGCACCTCGCCCGCGACCACCGAAAAACCGCGTCCCTGCTCACCCGCGCGCGCCGCCTCGACCGCGGCGTTCAACGCGAGAATGTTGGTCTGGAACGCGATCCCCTCGATCGTGCCGATGATGTCGCGAATGTTCTTCGCGCTGTCGTCGATCTCGCTCATCGTCGCGACCACACGCCCGACGACTTCGCCGCCCACCTCCGCGACGGCCGACGCATTGGCCGCGAGCGTGCTCGCTTGCCGCGCGTTCTCGGCATTCTGCCGCACCGTCGACGTGAGCTCCTCCATGCTGGCCGCGGTGCGCTCCAGCGCGACGGCCTGCTGCTCGGTGCGCCGCGACAGGTCGAGGTTGCCGGTCGAGATCTCGCCGGACGCGGCCGCGATCGCCTCGGCGCTGACGGCGATCTCGCCGACGGTCGCCGCGAGCCCGGTCTGCATGTCGGACAGCGCACGCACCATGCTGTCGCGGTCGTGCCGGCCGAGCGGTATATGCCGTGTGAGGTCGCCGCGCGCGATGTCGGCGGCGATCGCCTTCGCCTCCGCGGGCTCGCCGCCGAGCTGCGACGCGAGGCGGCGCACGACCCCTTCGGCAATCGCGATCGCCAGCACGATCAGCGCGGCCGTCATCGCCGCGATCATCGCGAACGACGACGAGAAGATCGTTGCGGACGCATCGAGCGTCGCCTTCGACTTCGCGCCGCGCGTCTTCACCAGCATCGCGACGAGCTTTTCGAGCTTGCCGGTCTCGACCAGCAGCGACACGTCCTGCGTGCCGACTTGCCAGTTCATCTGCGACAGGTCGAGCGGCTGCGCCTGCACGAGCGCGACGAAATCGCGCAGATGGCCGCTCCACGTGCCGACCGCCATCGAGAACGCGCGCAGTCGCGCGGAATCGTCCGCATCGGACGGATCCGCGTATCGCTGCAGCGTCGCGAGCGCCTGGCCGATCGACGCGAGCCCCGCGCCAACCTCGGCGCCCAGGTCGTCGCGCTCCTTCGCGGTGGTCGCGGTCAGCAGCATCTTCTGCGCGCGGCTCGCGCGTAGCACCTCGGCGCGCACCTCCTCCGCCGCCCGGCTCGCGACGTGCCCCTGCTCATAGACCGACGCAATCGACGCGTTCAGCCGGCTGATCTGCCACAACGAAAACACGCCGATCGCGAGCGTGCCGGCCAGCAGGATCGCGAAGGCCGCGCGCAACGTCGCCTTGACCGTCCACGACCGGCGTTCGCGCCCGGCTGAGCGCGCGCGCCATGCGGCGGGCCTGACGGCTGCGTCGGATGCGGCGGCGGCCGCAACCGGCCTCGGATGCAATGAAGCTGCTTTCATCGATATTTCCCCGTATTGATCATGCCGCTGGAAAGGTCGGTTCCGGCGGCCGGCATTGCCGCGATGGCCCGCCATGCCGCGCGCCCTGCGCTCGCCCGGCTCGTGGCCGGTGCCGCACGTGGCGCACTTGTGATGTCGCTGCGTCGTTCTACGGCCGCCATCGGCGCGCCTTGAGTCCGGGCAAACACCGATCCGGTCCCGCGCGGCCCGATGAAAGGCGGACCCGCCGCAGCGTCGCAGCGTTATACATGGCCAAAAAACGCGTCATGGCCGAATCGTCACAGCAATGTCCGAATCGCGACAAAACTTGTCCTGACATTCTCGATGCGCCACATTAGACTTCTTTGACGCAACAACGATTCGAACGCGCCGATCCCCATCAGAGCGCGTCCCGCCACCTCAACTCGCTCAGCTCACATGGAAACCAGCCTCGATACGGGCGCCGGCGCAACAGCCGCAGCCCAGCCGTCTGCCCCACCCGCTCCGCGTACCGTTTACCCCGTGCTCGGCGCGATCAGCTTCTCGCACATGCTCAACGACATGATCCAGTCGTTGATCCTCGCGATCTATCCCATGCTCAAGAGCCAGTTCGCGCTGTCGTTCGCGCAGATCGGCCTGATCACGCTGACCTACCAGATCACCGCGTCGCTGCTGCAGCCGCTTGTCGGCCTGTACACGGACAAGCGGCCGAAACCGTATTCGCTGCCGGTCGGGATGGGCTTCACCCTCGCGGGGCTGCTGCTGATGTCGGCCGCGCAGAACTTCCCGACGCTGCTGGCGGCGGCGGCGCTGGTCGGCTGCGGCTCGTCGGTGTTCCATCCGGAATCGTCGCGCGTCGCGCGGATGGCATCGGGCGGCCAGCACGGGCTCGCGCAGTCGCTGTTCCAGGTCGGCGGCAACGCAGGTTCGGCACTCGGGCCGCTGCTCGCCGCGCTGGTGATCATTCCGCACGGCCAGCACAGCATTGCGTGGTTCTCGGCGGCCGCGCTCGTCGCGATGGTCGTCCTCACGCAGATCGGCCACTGGTACAAGAAGCATCCGTCGATGAAGAAGAAGGCCGCGGCGGCCGGCCATCCGACGCTGTCGCAGGGCCGCGTGCTCGCCGCGATCGGCGTGCTGGTGCTGCTGGTCTTCTCGAAGTACTTCTACCTCGCAAGCATCAACAGCTATTTCACGTTCTACCTGATCGACAAGTTCCACCTGTCCGTGCAGGCCGCGCAGATCCACCTGTTCGTGTTCCTCGCGGCGGTCGCGGCCGGCACGCTGATCGGCGGCCCGGTTGGCGACCGGATCGGCCGCAAGTACGTGATCTGGGTGTCGATCCTCGGTGTCGCGCCGTTCACGCTGCTGCTGCCGTACGCGAACCTGTTCTGGACAAGCGTGCTGAGCGTGATCATCGGCGTCGTGCTGGCGTCGGCGTTCGCCGCGATCCTCGTCTATGCGACGGAGCTGATGCCCGGCAAGGTCGGGATGGTCGCTGGCCTGTTCTTCGGCTTCGCGTTCGGCCTGGGCGGCGTGGGTGCCGCCGTGCTCGGCCAGCTCGCGGATGCGACGAGCATCACGTTCGTCTACAAGGTGTGCTCGTTCCTGCCGCTGATCGGCGTGCTGACGGTGTTCCTGCCGAACCTCGAAAGCAGCCGGCGCAAGAAGACGTGACGAACCGGCCGCGGCATGTGTGCCGCGGCCGGCCGACCGATTCGAAGGGAAAATGCGACGGCGGCTTCAGGCCGCCGTCGTCGCATGCAGCGAAAGGAAACGCTTGAGGATGCCGGACGAATAGCTGCTCGCGATCGCCGACAGGAAATGCGAGAACGACTGCGTCGCGTGATCGTCGGCCGTATCGGAGATCGTGCGCACGATGGCGAACGGCACGTCGTGCTCGGCGCACACCTGCGCGATCGCCGCACCTTCCATCTCGACCGCGAGTGCGTCCGGCAGCGCGTCGCGCAGCGCGACGACTTCCCGCTCGCTCGACACGAAGCGGTCGCCGCTGATGATCAGCCCGCCGTGCAACGTCGCACCCGCCAGCCCGAAACGCTCGGCGAACCGCGCGCCCTCCTCTGCGACGAACAGCGTGCACGCGGCCTTCAGACGAGCCGTCAGCGCCGCATCGGTCGCGAACCGCGTGATGCCGAGCAGCGGCACCTCGTAGCGCGGAAACAGCGGCGACGCGTCGAGATCGTGCTGCAGCAGCAGATCGGCGACGACGACGTCGCCGACGCGTACCGTGCGCGACACGCCGCCGGCGACGCCGGTGAATACGATGCCGGACACGCCGAACACATGAATCAGTGCGCTGACCGTCGCGGCGGCCGCAACCTTGCCGACCCGCGCGAGCGTGACGACGCAGGCCGCGCCGTGCACGGTGCCGACGTGATAATCGCGGCGACCGAGCGTGATCGTCTTCATCACGCCTTCGGCACGCATCGCGGCGATCAGGTCGCCGAGTTCCTCGGGCAGCGCTGCCAGAATGCCGAGCGGGCGCGTCGAAACCGTTTCAGTCATGGCGATGGTCATCATTCCACCGCCTGCAGTTTCGCGACCGCCAGCGCGAGCCACTTCTCGCCGTGCCGTTTGAACTTCACCTGCGCCTTCGCATCGGCGCCGTTGCCTTCGAGCGCAGTGACCGTCCCCTCGCCGAACTTGGTATGGAATACCTGCTGGCCGATGCGGAAGCCGGTGTCGGCCGCGCGCTGCTTGTTCGCGAACGCCGGCAGCGGCGCGGAGACCGCCGCGTCGACGACCTGCTCGCGACTGCCGCCGCCCGGCCGCGCGAACCAGTCGCGCCCCCAGCCGGCGTTGTCCGAGCGGCCGCCCCAGCGCGAGCCCGCCTCGACCTTCGGCGTGAGCCACTTCAGCACGTGCTCCGGCAATTCGTCGAAAAAGCGCGAGCGCACGTTGTATCGCGTCTGGCCGTGCAGCATCCGGCTCTGCGCGAACGACAGGTAGAGCCGCTCCTTCGCGCGCGTGATCGCGACGTACATCAGCCGCCGCTCTTCCTCGAGACCATCCGATTCGAGCACGCTGTTCTCGTGCGGGAACAGCCCTTCCTCGAGGCCGGTGATGAACACGGCCGAGAATTCGAGACCCTTCGCCGCGTGCACCGTCATCAGCTGCACCGCGTCCTGGCCGGCCTGCGCCTGGTTGTCGCCGGCTTCCAGCGACGCGTGCGACAGGAAGCCCGCGAGCGGCGTCATCGTGTCGGGGTTCTGCGCGGGGTCGCCGAGCGGCGCCGGATCGAGCACGTCGACTGTCGGATCGTCCACGGCCACGCCAAGCTCCGGCGCCGCGATCGCGCCCGCGCGCAGCGGAATCGAGCGGGCCGGCGCATCGAGCCCGTAACCTTCCTCGCTGACGAACGCGGTGGCCGCGTTCACGAGTTCCTGCAAGTTCTCGAGGCGGTCCTGGCCTTCGCGCTCGCCCTGGTAGAAATCGGCGAGGCCACTCGCGCGCACGACGTATTCGACCGTTTCCGGCAGGCTCATCTGCTGCGTCTCGGCGCGCATCTTCGCGACGAGGTTCGCGAACGCGCCGAGGCTCGTGCCGGCCTTGCCGGTGACGTACGGGATCGCCGCGGCCATCGAGCAGTCGTACAGGCGCGCGGCGTCCGCGAGCTGCTCGATCGAGCGCGCGCCGATCCCGCGCGTCGGGAAATTCACGACGCGCACGAACGCGGTGTCGTCGTTCGGGTTGTCGATCAGGCGCAGGTACGCGAGCGCGTGCTTCACTTCCTGGCGCTCGAAGAAGCGCAGGCCGCCGTACACGCGATACGGGATGCCCGACGTCATCAGCGTGTGCTCGATCGCACGCGACTGCGCATTGCTGCGATACAGGACGGCCACCTCGCTGCGCGACATCCCGGTGTTGATCAGCGAGCGGATCTCCTCGACGATCCAGCCGGCTTCCTGCGCATCGGTGCTCGCCTCGTACACGCGCACGGGCTCGCCATGGCCGGCGTCGGTGCGCAGATTCTTGCCGAGGCGATGCGAGTTGTTCGAGATCAGCTGGTTCGCCGCGTCGAGGATGTTGCCGTGCGACCGGTAGTTCTGCTCGAGCTTGATCAGGTTGCGCACGCGGAATTCGTCTTCGAAGTCGCGCATGTTGCCGACGTTCGCACCGCGGAACGCGTAGATCGACTGGTCGTCGTCGCCGACGGCGAAGATCGCGTTCTCGCCGCCCGCGAGCATCTTGAGCCACGCATACTGCAGCTTGTTGGTGTCCTGGAACTCGTCGACGAGGATATGCTTGAAGCGCGCCTGGTAGTGCGCGCGCAGCGGCGCGTTGTACGCGAGCAGCTCGTAGCAGCGCAGCAGCAGCTCGGGGAAGTCGACGACACCCTCGCGCTGGCACTGCTGGTCGTACGCCTGGTAGAGCTCGACGAACTTGCGGTTGAAGTTGTCGGACGCGTCGACCTTGTCGGGACGCAGCCCCTGCTCCTTCGCGTTGTTGATGAAGTACTGGACGTTCTTCGGCGGATATTTTTCGTCGTCGACATTCGCCGCCTTCATCAGCCGCTTGATCGCGGACAACTGGTCGGCCGTATCGAGGATCTGGAAGGTCTGCGGCAGGCCGGCGTCGCGCCAGTGCGTGCGCAGCATCCGGTTGCACAGCCCGTGGAACGTGCCGATCCACATGCCGCGCGTGTCGATCGGCATCATCGCCGACAGCCGCGCCATCATTTCGCGCGCGGCCTTGTTCGTGAAGGTGACGGCAAGCACGGTGGCCGGCGACGCGTAGCCCTGCTGAATCAGCCACGCGATGCGCGTGATCAGCACGCGGGTCTTGCCGCTGCCCGCCCCCGCGAGGATCAGCGCCGGTTCGTTCGGCAGCGTGACGGCGGCGTATTGTTCAGGGTTCAGATTGGCGAGCAGATCGGGCATGGAGCGGCAGCGGACGTGCGAGAAAAGTGCGGACCCGCCATTATAAGTCGGCCGCGCGATGCCGTTTTCGATCCGTTCCGCCGCATGCCGTCGCCCGCGTTGCGGCGCCCCTGCGACCTGCCCGCGCGGGCAAGCAATGGCTGGCCGATGTGCATCCATTTATAATTGTCAGATTCGGCATCCAATTCACGCATTTTTCGGCAGATTTCCACCATGAGCGACAACACGCTTGCGAAGAGTTTCGAGCCCCGCACCATCGAGTCCCAATGGGGGCCGGAGTGGGAAAAGCGCGGCTATGCGGCCCCGGCCTTCGATCCGGCCCGCCCCGATTTCTCGATCCAGTTGCCGCCGCCGAACGTGACGGGCACGCTGCACATGGGCCACGCGTTCAACCAGACGATCATGGACGGCCTCACCCGCTACCACCGGATGCTCGGCGAGAACACACTGTGGCTGCCCGGCACCGACCACGCGGGGATCGCGACCCAGATCGTCGTCGAGCGCCAGCTCGACGCACAGGGCGTGTCGCGCCACGACCTCGGCCGTGAGAAGTTCGTCGAGCGCGTGTGGGAATGGAAGGAAAAATCCGGTTCGACGATCACCGGCCAGGTGCGCCGCCTCGGCGCGTCGCCCGACTGGTCGCGCGAATACTTCACGATGGACGACAAGATGTCGGCCGCCGTGCGCGACGTGTTCGTCACGCTCTACGAACAGGGCCTGATCTACCGCGGCAAGCGCCTCGTCAACTGGGATCCGGTGCTGCTCACCGCGGTGTCGGATCTCGAGGTCGCGAGCGAAGAGGAAAACGGCCACCTGTGGCACATCCGCTACCCGCTCGTCGACGGTTCGGGCTCGCTGACCGTCGCGACGACGCGTCCCGAGACGATGCTCGGCGACGTCGCTCTGATGGTCCATCCGGAGGACGAACGCTACGCGCACCTGATCGGCAAGCTCGTCACGCTGCCGCTGACGGGCCGCGAGATCCCGGTGATCGCCGACGACTACGTCGACCGCGAGTTCGGCACGGGTGTCGTGAAGGTCACGCCCGCGCACGACTTCAACGACTACCAGGTCGGCCTGCGCCACAACCTCACGCCGATCGAGATCCTGACGCTCGACGCCAAGATCAACGACAACGGCCCCGAGCAGTATCGCGGCCTCGACCGCTTCGACGCGCGCAAGGCGATCGTCGCCGACCTCGATGCGGA
Source organism: Burkholderia sp. PR2 (assembly GCF_052372875.1). Classification (NCBI taxonomy): domain Bacteria; kingdom Pseudomonadati; phylum Pseudomonadota; class Betaproteobacteria; order Burkholderiales; family Burkholderiaceae; genus Burkholderia; species Burkholderia sp. PR2. The sequence goes on along the minus strand of NZ_JBQRWH010000004.1, from coordinate 1,425,442 downwards.
AGGCTTCCTCGACTCCGTGAAGCCGCACAAGCTGATGGTGCCGCGCGGCGACCGCACGGGCGTCGTGATCGAGCCGATGCTGACCGACCAGTGGTTCGTCGCGATGACGAAGCCGGCGCCGGAAGGCACGTTCAACCCGGGCAAGTCGATCACCGAAACGTCGCTCGACGTCGTGCGCAACGGCCAGATCAAGTTCGTGCCGGAAAACTGGACGACCACCTACTACCAGTGGCTCGAGAACATCCAGGACTGGTGCATCTCGCGCCAGCTGTGGTGGGGCCACCAGATTCCCGCATGGTACGGCGAGAACGGCGAGGTGTTCGTCGCACGCAACGAGGAAGACGCGCGCGCGAAGGCCGCCGCGCAGGGCTACACGGGCGCGCTGAAGCGCGATGAAGACGTGCTCGACACGTGGTTCTCGTCGGCGCTCGTGCCGTTCTCGTCGCTCGGCTGGCCGAACGAAACGCCTGAACTGAAGCACTTCCTGCCGTCGTCGGTACTCGTCACGGGCTTCGACATCATCTTCTTCTGGGTCGCCCGGATGGTGATGATGACGACGCACTTCACCGGCAAGGTGCCGTTCCACACCGTCTACGTGCACGGCCTCGTGCGCGACGCGGAAGGCCAGAAGATGTCGAAGAGCAAGGGCAACACGCTCGACCCGATCGACATCGTCGACGGCATCGACCTCGAGACGCTGGTCGCGAAGCGCACGACGGGCCTGATGAACCCGAAACAGGCCGCCACCATCGAGAAGAAGACGCGCAAGGAATTCCCGGACGGCATCGCCGCGTTCGGCACCGACGCGCTGCGCTTCACGATGGCGTCGATGGCGACGCTCGGCCGCAACGTGAATTTCGACCTCGCGCGCTGCGAAGGCTATCGCAACTTCTGCAACAAGCTGTGGAACGCCACGCGCTTCGTGCTGATGAACTGCGAAGGCCACGACTGCGGCGCCGACAAGCCGGAAGTGTGCGGCGCGGGCGACTGCGGCCCCGGCGGCTACCTCGACTTCTCGGCGGCCGACCGCTGGATCGTGTCGCTCCTGCAGCGCACCGAGGCCGACATCGCGAAGGGCTTCGCCGACTACCGCTTCGACAACATCGCCACCAGCATCTACAAGTTCGTGTGGGACGAGTACTGCGACTGGTACCTCGAACTCGCGAAGGTGCAGATCCAGAACGGCACGCCGGAACAGCAGCGCGCGACGCGCCGCACACTGCTGCGCGTGCTGGAAACGGTGCTGCGCCTCGCGCACCCGATCATTCCGTTCATCACCGAAGCGCTCTGGCAGAAGGTCGCGCCGCTCGCCGGCCGTTATCCGCAAGGCAAGGCCGAGGGCGAAGCGTCGCTGATGACGCAGGCGTATCCGATTGCGAACCTGCAGAAGATCGACGAGGCATCGGAGCAATGGACGGCCGACCTGAAGGCGATCGTCGACGCGTGCCGCAACCTGCGCGGCGAGATGAACCTGTCGCCGGCGACCAAGGTGCCGCTGCTCGCGGCCGGCGATGCCGAGCGCCTGCGCTCGTTCGCGCCGTACGTCCAGGCCCTCGCCCGCCTGTCGGAAGTGCAGATCCTGGCCGACGAAGCCACGCTCGACCAGGCGGCGCACGGCGCGCCGATCGCGATCGTGGGCCCGAACAAGCTGGTGCTGAAGGTGGAAATCGACGTCGCGGCCGAACGCGAGCGCCTGTCGAAGGAAATCGCGCGTCTGACGGGCGAAATCGCGAAGTGCAACGCGAAGCTCGGCAACGAGGCGTTCGTCGCGAAAGCGCCGCCGGCCGTGGTCGAACAGGAGCAGAAGCGCGTCGCGGAATTCCAGAGCACGCTGGAAAAACTGCGCGCTCAGCTCGATCGGTTGCCTGCGTAACAAACAGTAAGGTCGTTTGCGTTCACTATAATCGGAACGTGAACATAGACTGTCTGACAAGTCGATTACAGGAATAAAGGTTCGATCATGTTGAAAGTCACCAAGGCGGTATTCCCCGTTGCCGGTCTCGGCACGCGGTTCCTCCCGGCAACGAAGGCGAGCCCGAAGGAAATGCTGCCCGTCGTCGACAAGCCGCTGATCCAGTACGCCGTCGAGGAAGCGATCGCCGCAGGCATCACCGAGATGATCTTCGTGACCGGGCGCAGCAAGCGCGCGATCGAGGATCACTTCGACAAGTCGTACGAAGTCGAGGCCGAACTCGAGGCGCGCGGCAAGGAGAAACTGCTCGAACTCGTGCGCAGCATCAAGCCGAGCCACGTCGACTGCTTCTACGTGCGCCAGCCGGAAGCACTCGGCCTCGGCCATGCGGTGCTGTGCGCGGAGAAGCTCGTCGCCGACAATCCGTTCGCGGTGATCCTCGCCGACGACCTGCTCGACGGCAACCCGCCCGTGATGAAGCAGATGGTCGATGTGTTCGACCACTATCACAGCTCGGTGATCGGCGTGGAAGAGATCCCGCCGTCGGAGACGAAGTCGTACGGCATCGTCGACGGCAAGGAATGGGAAGAGTCGATCGTGAAGATGTCGGCGATCGTCGAGAAGCCGGCGCCGGAAGTCGCGCCGTCGAACCTCGGCGTGGTCGGCCGCTACATCCTGAAGCCGCGGATCTTCCAACACCTGCGCGCGCTGAAGCCGGGTGCGGGCGGCGAGTTGCAGCTCACCGACGCGATCCAGGCGCTGCTCGCCGATGAACAGGTGCTGGCGTACAAGTACCAGGGCACGCGCTACGACTGCGGCAGCAAGCTCGGCTACCTGAAGGCGACGGTCGAATTCGCGCTGCGCCACCCGGAAGTCGGCGCAGAGTTCGACGCGTACCTGCGCGCGCGCGGCAACGGGCACCCGGCTGCCTGAACGCGGCACGGGCCGGCCTCGCCTGCGCGGCGGGCCCGCCCTCACCTCACGGCCGGCGCGTCAGCGCATGGCGGCCGACTTCACCGAGACGACGCTTGGCATTGCGCCCGCGTCGTCTTTTTTCGTCTTCACGAGCCAGCCGTCGCCCTGCTCGAACGGCAGCTTCGCGAGCGCGCTCTTCACGAGCGTCGGCGCGGCCCGCTGCGTGCCCGCATCGCGATCGCGCATCGACGCCGACACGCGATAGACGTCGGCGCCCGACTTCGCGTCGACGAAACGCAGCGTCAGCACGTGGCGGTACACCTTGCCGGCGAACGGCAGCGCCAACGGTGCCGGCCCGTCGACGGTCACGCACGCGCTGCTTGCCGCACCGCACTGGTCGGCCGTCGCCGCAACCGACGCCGGCTGCGTCGCGTATGCGATCGACAGCCGGTAGCGCGCGGCCTGGCCGGGCTGCGCGTCGAAGCCGCGGTGCGCGAGTTCGTCGCGCACGAGCGTCTCGATCCGCCGGTATTCGGCGTCGTCCGCCTGCGCGGCCGTGCGAACGAAATCGTAGACGTGCGCCCCGGATTCGAACGCGGTCGGCTGCCCGAGCGCGCTCACGCCGGTCGTGACGCCGGCGCAACCCGTCAACAGCGCCACCGCCACCGCGGTCGCTGCCCATTCCTTTCTCATGACTTCCCCCAAATGCCTGCCGTCGTGCCCGGCCCTGTCAGGCGGACGGCTCGTCGATCGCGGGCAGCGACACCGTCACCGCGGTGCCGACACCCACTTCGCTGTCGACCGTCACGCTGCCGCCGTGGCGCGTGACGACCGTCTTCACGAATGCCATGCCGAGCCCCGAGCCCGAGATTTCAGGCCGCTCGCCCGCATGGAATCGCTTGAAACGCTCGAACAGATGCCGCTGATCTTCCGGCGCAATGCCGTACCCCTGATCGCGAATCGTACAGAACATCCGCTTCGACGCATGCTCGACCGTCAGCGTACACGTGATCACCGTGTCGGACGGACTGTATTTGACCGCATTGTTCAACAAGTTGACGAACGCGCGCGTGATCAGCGAGCGGTCGGCACGCGCCCAGCACATGTCGGTGCCGACGTCGGTCTCGATGCGGATGCGCTTCGCCTGCGCCTGCGGCCAGACTTCGTCGCTCGCGTCGATCAGCACGTCGACGAGACTGGTCGGTTCGAGCTGATATGCCTGCGACTCCGCGCGCGCCAGCTGCACGAACTCGTCGGCGAGTGACAGCGCGCGGTGCGCATACCGCTCGATCCGCGCGAGCAGCCCGCGCATCGCGTCGGTTTCGACGCGATCGCGCTCGATCTCGACGAGCGCGAGGATCGACGACTGCGGCGAGCGCATGTCGTGCGACAGCAGGTGCAGCGCCTCCTCGCGCTGCCGCTCGGCCGCGTGCAGTTCGGTCACGTCGACGAGGCCGGCGATCCAGCCCGTCACGTGGCCCTGCGCATTCGTACACGGGGCGTAGCGTAACAGATGGTCGAGCCCGTCGCGATCGCGCACCTCGATGCCGCGCGCCATCGCTTCGTCTTCGGCCCCGAGCGTCGGGTCGAGCGCGGCCGGCCAGTGTTCGCGGATCGTGACGTCGTGTTCGGCGTTGCCGTCGACGGTCTTCACGAAGGTCAGCTCGCCGAGCGCGGCGCGCAGCGGCCGCCCTTCCGGCAGCGGCAGCGCGAGGCGTTCCCCGTAGCGCTTCGCCGCGTGGTTCGCGATCAGCACGGTCCCGGCCAGGTCGGTGACGAAGATCGGCTCCGGCATGCTGTCGAGGCTGTCCCACACGAAGCGCTTCATGTCCTGGACGCGCTGCGCGGCCTGCGCCATCAGCGCCATCTGCCGTTCGAGCACGTCGCCGCCGACGCTGCGCGTGCGCGGCGCCTCGGGCAGCAGATGCGGCTCGTCGGCCAGCCGCTGCAGTTCGCGGCGCAGGTACGACATCGTCATTTCCAGGCGCCGCCAGTTCCAGATCGGGTAGACGGCGATCAGCCCGAAGATCGCCGGCGCGGGCGACAGCCACACGCGCGCCTCGAACAGCAGCGCCAGGCTCGCGACGACGGACAGCGCGGCCAGGCTCAGCGTCAGCAGCAGCGCGCGCCACGGCGACAGCATCAGGAATCCGCCCAGCAGCACGGCGAGCGGCAGCAGCGATGCGGCGAAGAGCCAGATACGAGACGCGGGCAGGATCGCGCTGCCGGTGGCCAGCATGTCGAGCACGTTCGCATGAATGTACACGCCGGCGAGCGGGCCGAAGTCACCCGACACCGGGGTCGCGAAGCGGTCGTAGAGGCCCGATGCGGTCACGCCGACGACGACGATCTTGCCGCGCAGCGCGTCGGGTTTCACACGCCCTTCGAGCACGTCGTCGAACGACAGCGTCGGATAGGCGGGCGTGTTGCGGCTGAACGGGATCAGGTAGCGGCCCTCGCCGGTCGCGTCGCGCGACAGGTCGTGCGCATTCGCGCCGGGCACACCGCCGACCGGATGCAGCCGGCCGGCCTGGATCGCACGATAGACGGGCACCATCAGTTGCGGCCAGCGCACGCGTCCGTCGCTTTCGAACAGCGCGACGCTGCGCACGATACCGTCGGGGTCGACTTCGAGATTGATGTGGCCAAGCCCCATCGTGCGTGCCGACAGCTCGGCCACCGGCGGATCGATGGTGCGCGTGCCGTCCGCCTGCTCGGGACTCAGCAAGACAGGCAGGAAGGTCGGCACACGGGTCATTGCGTCCGCGAACGCGCGATCTTCCGGCGACGGCTCGGTAAACAGCACGTCGTAGACGACGGCAGCCGGCTGCGCACGCGCCAGCGTGTCGAGCAGCCGCGCGTGCACGCTGCGCGGCCACGGCCAGCGACCGAGTGCGGACACGCTCTGGTTGTCGATGTCGACGACGACGACATCGGGCGACAACGGCAGGCTGCGCAGCATCAGCAGCCGGTCGTAGATGAGCCCGTCGACGCTGGACGAGAACCGGCCGAACGCGCACGCGAGGATTACCGCGATCCCGAGGCAGCCGATCGCGATCCACTCGATCAGGAAGCGGCGGCCGAGGCGCCGCCGCGGGGAAACGGAGTCGGTTTTCATGCGCCGCGGGTCAGCGCGACAACGTGAACGCGCTGACCGGACTCGTCTTCTGATAGAACTTGCCGCCGTCGAACTCCTCGACCGTCACCGCCCAGTAGTAGTCGCCGGGCGGCAGGTGCGAAACCGTGATCCTGCGCGCCTGCAGGCCCATCTGGTCGACGACCGGCGCGCTCAGGTCCTTCGAGCGCGACAGCACGAACCGATAACGCGCATCCTTGCTCGCGCCGTTCGGCGACCAGCGGAACTCATAGCCGTTCGGGCCGGGCGACGCCGTCGCGTCGAGCCCCATCAGGCGCCGCTCGAACGCGTAAATGTGCGGCATGCCTTCGAGGCCGTTGTCGTCAATCGCGGCAATCCGGACGAAGTACGTACCGTTCGGCACCTCGCGGAACACCGCGCGCGACGAGACCGTGCGCGTTTCGCTGAACAGCTCGAGCATGCCCGCGTCGCGCGCGAGCTGCAGGTGATAGGCATGCGCACGCTCGAGCGGCACGATGTCGAACGTGAGGTCGGACTCGTCCTGCACCTTGTCGGGATGCATGAGCGCGGGCGCCGGCAGCAGTGGCACGGGTGCGCCGACCGCGCCGGACGACGTCGAGACGCTGCCGAAGTTCGCATGCACGAGCGTCGGATCGGCCGACTGCTGCTTGCCCGCGACGCCGACGGTGCCGTCGAGCACCTCGACGCGCGTCGCCGCGTTGCCGGCGGCGTCGTAGTTCACGCGGAACCGCGTGCCGCGCACACCGGCCACGACCGACGGCGAGCGGATCTGGAAGCGGTCGTCGCGCTTCTTCAGATGCGTGACCTCGCTGTCGACCGAGCCGCGCGTGAGTTCGAATTCGCGATCGAGCGTGCCGGTCAGCACGGTGCGGCGCAAGGTCTTCAGGTCGAGCTGACTGTCGGGCGGCAGGCTCATGTGCGTGCCGTCGGCCAGTTCAAGCGTCAGGAAGCCGTTCGCGCCCGTGCGCACGCGGTCGCCCTCGGTGAGCGTCGCATCGCTCACGAGCGGCGCGTAAGCGGCGCCGGACGCGCGCTCGGCCGTGCCCTGCACTGCGACGACGCGCGCGGTCAGCTTTTCCTTGCGCAAGCGCGCGACGGGCAGCTTCAGCACAACGCCCGGCTGCAGGCGCTTCGGCGCGGGCACGCCGTTGATCTGCTGCAGGAGTTGCCAGTCGTCCGGCCCCTGCAGGTAGCGCGCGGCGACGTCGTACAGCGTGTCGCCGGCATGCGTGCGGTAGACGACCGTCTTGCCCACGGCAGCGGGCGGCTGCGCAACGGCCTGCTGTGCCGCGAACGCGAACGCAACCGCGACCGCGCACGCCGCGTGCAGTGCCGCCGTGCGCAAGCGCGCCGTGCGCTGCGTGATTCGCTGGGTCACTCCGGTTCTCCCTGGCCGACCCGCTCGAGCCGGTAGCCGTAGCCGTAGATCGGCGCGAGGCGATAGCCGTTTTCCGGCCGCAGGCCGAGCTTCGTGCGCAGCATCGAGATGTGCGTGTCCATCGTGCGCGACGGAATGTCGGTCGCCTGCTTCCACACGAGATCGAGAATGTGCGCGCGCGACAGCGGTCGGTCGAGGTGCTGGAACAGCAGCAGCGCGAGCTCGAATTCCTTCTGCGTGAGGCTCACGGCCTTGTCGCCGACGTACGCCTGCTTCAGGTTCACGTCGAAGCGGAACTGGTCGAACTCGCGAACGGTCGCCTCCGCGTTGACCGGATACGCGCGCCGCAGCAGCGAGCCGATGCGCGCGCGCAGGATCGGGCCCGACACGGGCTTGACCACGTAATCGTCGGCGCCGGCATTGAGGATCTGCGTGATCCCCGCCTCGTCGTCGCGGCTCGTCATGAAGATGATCGGCAGGCTGTGCTCGGTCTGGTTCGCACGCACCCACTTGAGCACTTCCTCGCCGGACATGTCCGGCACATTCCAGTCGAGCACGAGCAGATCGAACGTCTCGCGCTGCAGACGCTTCTTCAGGGCCTTGCCTTCCTTGAACGCATAGCATGTGTGGCCGGCGGCCGTCAGCGTTTGACTGACGAAATCCGTCTGGGCCGGATCGTCATCCAGTACAGCAATTCTCATAGCACCCCGCAAATCGAAATCGATTCGTCCAGTTCAGCTCCCCGCGCTCACCCCGCGCAACCGCCGACGCCGGCCGGCGAGCCGTCGTTTGCCGAGCGCGCAACCTGCGCGACACGGCACCCCGGCAAAATATCTCGAAAACGGGGCACGGACGAACCGGCGATTTCACCATAGTAGTATGAAATTCGCCAAGAAATTGCGCGAACTACGGTCCTTTATTCGAATAATCCTTCCCGTCGCGCGATCACGCGCCTAGTCGGGGCCCGCCTTGCCGGCCACCGGCTCGGCCAGATCGTCGGTCGACAGGCGCCGCAGCCGCGCGGCCGGGAGATCTTCCGGCTGCCGCAGCAGCCGCTCCAGCTGGCCGCGCACGCGCTCCCACGCCGGCGCCGCGTAGTCGGGCTGGCTCGCCGCCCACGTCTGCGCGATATCGAACACGCGCTCGACCGTTGCGCCGCAATACGTGAAGCCTGCGCCGTCGTCCTGCGCGGCGCCGCGCAGCCTTTCATCGAGCGATTCGGCCAGCCACGGCATCTCGGCCGCCGCCGAATCGGCATACGCTTCCAGCGCGGCACGCGCGTGGCGATCCCGTTCCGGGTCGAGCTCGATCCGGCTCAACCCCGCCGCGCGTGCGGGCGCGATGCATTCCGCTGCGGACGGACTTCGAATGGTCCCTGGTCTGAAGGACATGTCCTCTCCCCGTTTGTACGACGGTAGCGTCAGGCATGGCCCCCGTGCCAGCCTCATGTGACGTACCGTGGCCGGCGCATCCATCCGAGACGGACGACCGGCCGGGTCAGTATACGCAGCCGGCCGTGTGACGAGGTTTAAGAATTGTCAGAGGTGTCAGAGGCGCGGCCAGGCCGCAACGAGCGCTGCCCGTGCGGGTGCCGCAAGCGGCGCGTGATGCGGACCGTCAGCGGCGCCGCATCAGGAACACGAACGTCTTGTCCTGGGTCGTCACTTCGACGATCTCGTTGCCCGTCTGCTTCGCGAACGCGGCGAAATCGCGCTGCGAGCCCGGATCGGTCGCGAGCACCTTGAGGATCTGCCCACTCTCCATATCGGCGAGCGCTTTCTTGGCGCGCAGGATCGGCAACGGGCAATTGAGCCCGCGCGCATCCACTTCCTTGTGAATCTGCATCGGTTGTCGACCTTCGAATGACGCGCCACACGGGCGCGGGAGGAAACAGCGATTTTACCGCAGCGCCCCCCTGCCCGCGCGGCCGGGGCCCGGTCATGCGGCGCGGCGCGCCCGCCCTCGCGAGCCCTCGCCCGTCAGGCGCCCGTGAAACCGCCCGCGAGCCGCTCGCGCAGGTGCCGCACGAGCGCGCGCACGGCACTCGGCACGACCGGGCTGTACGGCCGGATCGCGAAGATGTGGTCGCCGAACGCGCCCGACGGACGCCAGCCATCGAGCAGCGCGACGAGCCGGCCGGCGTCGAGATCGCGCCGCGCGCTGAAATCCGGCAGCAGCGCGATGCCGAGCCCGCCGAGCGCGGCCTCGCGCATCGCCTCGCTGTTATTCGCCGCAAAGCTGCCGCGCACGGGCACGCTCACGCGCTGGCGCCGGCGGCCGTCCGGCTCGAAGCTCCAGGCCGCCGGTTCGTTGTCGCGCAGGTAGCACAGGCAGCTGTGGTCGACGAGTTCGCTCGGGTGGCGCGGCGTGCCGCGCGCGTCGAGGTAGTCTCGGCTCGCGACGAGCAACGAACGCGTGTCGCACAGCTTCCACGCGACGTGGGTTTGCGGCGCGATCGTCGTATGGCGGATCGCGAGGTCGAAACCCTCCTGCGTCAGCGAATGCAGCCGGTCGGACAGGTCGAGTTCGATATGCACGCCCGGATGCTGCCGCAGGAAATCGGGCAAGTGCGGCACGACCTGCTGGCGCCCCAGCGCGACGGGCACCGTCACGCGCAGCAGCCCGCGCGGTTCGCCGGCCAGGTCCTTCACGCGCGCGAAGTGCTGGCCGATCGATTCGAACGCGTCGCGCGTGCTGTCGACCAGCGTCTGCCCCGCGTCGGTGAGCCGAACGCTGCGCGTCGTGCGCCGCACCAGCGGCACGCCGGCCGCCTTCTCGAGATCGGCGATGCGCTGGCTCATCGCGGCCTTGCTGATGCCGAGCCGCTGCGCGGCAGCCGTGAAACTGCCTGCCGCCGCCAGCACGGTCAGCGAATGGATATGCGGCCAGAGCGCCTGGACATTTTGCTGATTCATTCGCCGATTATTCAGAATTCTGAACAGTGAATCAAGCTGCGCGGCCTTCTCCCGCCCCGCCGCTTTGCCTAGACTAGGTTCCGTCCACCCCCATCCTCTGGAGACACGATGAACCCGGTTCCCGCCTACACGTCCGACGCCGACGTCGGCCACTATGTCGACGGCGCGCCCGTTGCCGGCCGCAGCGGCCGCTTCCAGGACGTCCTCAATCCGGCGCTCGGCCGCGCGGTGCGCCGCGTCGCGCTCGCCGGCGACGACGAGGTGCAGAAAGCCGTCGCGTCCGCCCACGCCGCGTTCCCGGCCTGGGCCGAGACGCCGCCGATCCGCCGCGCACGCGTGCTGCACCGCTTCCTGCAGTTGATGAATGAACACCGCGACGCGCTCGCCGCGATCATCACGGCCGAGCACGGCAAGGTGTTCTCCGACGCGCAGGGCGAAGTCGCGCGCGGCATCGACATCATCGAATTCGCATGCGGCGTGCCGCAGCTTCTGAAGGGCGACTTCACCGATCAGGTCAGCACCGGCATCGACAACTGGACGATGCGCCAGCCGCTCGGCGTTGTCGCCGGGATCACGCCGTTCAACTTCCCCTGCATGGTGCCGTGCTGGATGTTCCCGGTCGCGCTCGCGACGGGCAACACGTTCGTGCTGAAGCCGAGCGAACGCGACCCGTCGGCGGCGCTGTTCATGGCCGACCTGCTGACGCAGGCCGGCCTGCCCGCCGGCGTGTTCAACGTCGTGCAGGGCGACAAGGGCGCGGTCGACGCGCTGCTCGACCATCCGGATGTGCAAGCCGTCAGCTTCGTCGGCTCGACACCGATCGCGGCCTACGTGCAGCAGCGTGCGGTTCAGTCGGGCAAGCGCGTGCAGGCGCTCGGCGGCGCGAAGAACCACCTCGTCGTGATGCCCGACGCGAACATCGAGCAGGCGGTCGACGCGCTGATCGGCGCCGCGTACGGCTCGGCGGGCGAACGCTGCATGGCGATCAGCATCGCGGTGCTGGTCGGCGACGTGGCCGACAAGATCGTGCCGGCGGTCGCCGAGCGCGCGCGCGCGCTGGTGATCGGCGACGGGATGTCGCCGGAAGTCGAGATGGGCCCGATCGTCACCGGCGAAGCGCTGAAGCGCATCGAAGGCTATATCGAGCAAGGCGTGAGCGAAGGCGCGCAACTGGTGGTCGACGGGCGCGGGCTGCGCGTGCCGGGCCGCGAGGCAGGCTTCTTCACCGGCGGCACGCTGTTCGATCATGTGACGCCCGACATGCGCATCTACAAGGAAGAAATCTTCGGGCCCGTTCTCGGCTGCGTGCGCGTGAAGGACTTCGGCGAAGCGGTCGACCTGATCAACGCGCACGAGTTCGGCAATGGCGTGTCGTGCTTCACGAGCGACGGCGGCATCGCGCGCGAATTCGCGCGGCGCATCCAGGTCGGCATGGTCGGCATCAACGTGCCGATTCCGGTGCCGATGGCATGGCACGGCTTCGGCGGCTGGAAGAAGAGCCTGTTCGGCGACATGCATGCATACGGCGAGGAAGGCGTGCGCTTCTACACGCGCCAGAAGTCGGTGATGCAGCGCTGGTCATCGAGCATCGGCAAGGGTGCCGAGTTCGCGATGCCGACCGCGAAGTAAGCGCGATGGGTATGCCGCCCGCCGGATGTGCCCTCGGGCGGCAGGCATGCGGAAGGCCGGTGTCAGCCGGCCTTCGTGCCGTGCGCTCCGTCGGCGGTCGGCAGGTACGACAGCTCGAGCCGGTATGCGAGCGCCACGAACAGGCTCTGCGCGAGGCCCATCGTCGCGGTCAGCGCACGGAACCCGAACGTCGCGCTGTCCTGCACCATCAGTGTCACCTCGGCATCCCGCGCCAGCGGGCTCATCCGGCTGTCGGTGATCGCGATCAGGCGCGCGCCGCGCTGCACGGCCTGCTGCGCGACCTGCACCGTCTCTTCCGCGTACGGCATGAACGAGATCACGATCATCACGTCGCCTTCGCGCACCGACCGGATCTGCCCGAGATGCATGCTGCCGAGCGCGCTGAACAGGCCGATGCGCTTGTCGGTGTGCTGCAGCGCGTAGTCGAGATAGACGGCGATCGGAAACGCGCGGCGCGAGCCGGCGATCCAGATTGCCTGCGTGTCGGCGAGCAGGTCGACGGCCTGCGCGAGCGCCTGCGGGTCGAGCGTCTGCCGCAGCTGCTGCATCCCGGCAATGCTGCCCTTGATGAATTCGTCGGCGATCTGCTCGGGCTGCAGGCTCGACGAGCCCGATTCGATGACGTCGCGCAATCGCAGGTTGTACGCGCGGCCCGGCGCGATCTGCTGGGCCAGGCCCTCGCGGAACAATCGCTGCATCTCGGAGAAGCCGGAAAAGCCGAAATGCTTCGCGAACCGCACGACGGCCGACGGCTGGACCCCGCACGCCTCCGCGAGCGACTGGATGCCTTCCAGGCCAAGCTGATCCCGATTCGTTTCCACGTGACGCGCGATCACCTTCAGGCGATTGCTGAGGCCGTCGTACTCCTGCGTCAGATGCTGCAGGAACTGCTCGACGGTGGCGGGAGGTTTCTCGGATGAACTCATCGGATAGCGCGAAATTGACGGCCCCGATGCGCGCGCGATACCGACGCACGCCGCCCGGGACTCACCTGTACACATGCATGAAGGGCGAATTTAATCACGTTTGCGGCACGGACCGCGCCGCACGCTCGCTCCCACGCGCTCGATCATCACCTGCACACGCTCCACGGCTTGGCTGGAAACGATTTTCCAACGTGCTTGCCCCGGCGTAAAGACTAGGGCGTTCACCGACGCCGATGCCGGCATCGCCCCTCCATCGCTCAACGATAGTCGACCCACACGCCGCCCGCATCGGCGGAGCGCACGCAGTTCTCGACCCATCGCACGCCCTCGACACCCGCGCGGACGTCCGGAAAATGGATGCCCTCCAACGCCTGCCCGTCGCCGCGATCGGCGGCGTCCATCGCGAGCGCGAAGCGCGCATACAGGTTCGACCACGCTTCGAACAGCCCTTCCGGATGCCCGGCGCCGATGCGATCCTCGCGCAATGCCTGCGGATGCAGATACCCCATCCCGCGATCGAGCACCTGCGCGGGCTGCCCCTGGATTTCGTAGCGCAACTGGTTCGGATGCTCGTCCCACCATTCGACGCTCGCCTTCGACCCGATCACGCGCACCTTCTGTCCGTGCATCGACCCCGCGTTCACCGCGCTCGACCAGACGTAGCCGATCGCGCCGGTGTCGTATTCCATGATCGTGAACGCGTTGTCCTCGAGCGGCGCGCGGCTCTTCACGAAGCTCTGCCTCGAACACATCAGCCGCTTGATCTTCAGTTCCGGCGCCATCACTTCCGAGATGTACAGCGGATGCGTGCCGATGTCGCCGAGCACGTAGCTCGGGCCCGCGAACTTCGGGTCGACGCGCCAGCGTGCAGCCGCGCTCGCGGCCTCGACGCCCTCGCTGTGGAAGCCGTGCGCGAACTGCATCTGCACGATGCGGATCTCGCCGAGATCGCCGCGCGCGATCATCTCGCGCGCCTGCTCGATCATCTGGTGTCCGGAATAACCGTACGCGACGCCGACGATGCGATTCTTCTCGACCGACAGCCGCTGCAGCGCCTCGGCCTCCTCGGTCGTGAAGCACAGCGGCTTCTCGCAGACAACGTGCAGCCCAGCGCTCAGCGCCGCGCGGCAGATCTCGAAGTGCGTGTTGTTCGGCGTCGCGATCGACACCGCGCGGATGCCGTCGGCGCGCTTCGCCTCGGCTTCGAACATCGTCGCGTAATCGGGATAGCAGCGTTCGGCCGCGACACCGAGCTTCACGCCGAATTGCCGGCCGCGCTCGGCATCGATGTCGAACGCGCCGGCGACCAGCTGGAAACTGCCGTCGCGCAACGCGGCCGATCGGTGGCTGTAGCCGATCTGGCTGCCGAGGCCGCCGCCGACCATGCCCCAGCGAATCGAATGTCCAAGCAGAATCTGTCCGTCAATCATGATGGTGGTGTTCCTGGTACGTGTTCATAAGATCATGCAAAACCGGCCGACGCGAGAAACGCGCGGCTCGCGGCGACGTCGCGCAGGCTCGTGCCGGCGTTGCGCGGGTCGCGCTCCTGCTCGATCGTGATGTAACCGGCGTAGCCGATCTCGTCGAGCGCCTGGCGGATCGCGCGGTAGTCGAGCACGCCGGTGCCGATCGGGCACATCACGCCGCGCGCGCACGCGGCGAAGAACGCGATGTGCTCGCCCATCACCGCGTCGTACACCGCCGCGTCGATATCCTTGAAATGCACGTAGTCGACGCGCGCCGCGTGACGGCGCAGCCAGGCTTCCGGCTCCATGCCCGAGTAGTACAGGTGGCCCGTGTCGAGACAGAGGCCGGCCGTGTCGGCCGGAATGTCCGCGACGATCCGGTCGATCTCGTCCGCGAACTCGATGTAGCCGCCCGCGTGCGGATGAATCACCGCGCGCACGCCGAACTCGTCGCGCGCGATCGTCGCGATCTGCCGGATATGGTCGACCATCGTCGACCAGCGCTCGTCCGACAGCCGCGGCGCACGATCGCCGTGGCCGGCCGCGTAGTCGCGTTCCTCGTGGCCCCAGTCCATCACGACCAGGTACGGCGCCGCATGGCGCTGGCCGTCCTGCGTCGGCAGCCTGGGCAGCCGCGTGATCAGCGCGCAGATGTCGCGGGTCTGGCGCAGCAGGTTCGGCAGGTTCTCCGGCGACACGAGATCGTCGAAGATCGTGCCGGCGGTGATGCTCAGGCGTTGCTGCTCGAGCTCGGCGCTCACCACGTCCAGTTCGAGCGGAATGTAGCCGTAGGGCCCCAGCTCGATGCCCGAGTAACCGGCCTGCGCGGCCTCGGCGAGCACCTGCCGCCACGGCGGCAGGTGCGGGTTCTTCACGTCGTCGACACCCCAGCAGCACGGTGCGCAGCCAATCTTCATCGTCATGTCGGTCGGTCCGTTAGACAAGCGGCGGGTGGCCGCGGATCAGCCGCGATAGAACGCGGGACGGTCGGCCATCGCGATCGGTTCGACCGCGCCGCTCTTCTGTGCGCGCACGCACGCATCGGCCGCGACCGCCGCTGCGTAGCCGTCCCACGCGGACGGCCCGGTCAGCGCGCCCTGCCGCACGCCGTCGATGAACGCCTGCAGCTCGACGTCGTACGACGCGATGAAGCGCTCCTTCCAGTCGGTCATGATCTCGACCGACTGCCGTGCCGCATGCTTGAGCCCGACGGCCGGCGGATCGGGCAGCTTTGCGATGCCCTGCTCGCCGACCACCTCGCACTGGATGTCGTAGCCGTACTGGCAGTTCACGAAGACCTCGACGTCGATGCGCACGCCGCTCGCGGTTTCGAGCAGCACGATCTGCGGATCGGCGAGATGCGCTAACGCATGGCGCGTCTTCTTCGGATAGACGACCTGCGCGCTCGTGTAATCCTCGCCGAGCAGCCAGCGCAACACGTCGAGTTCGTGGATCAGCGTGTCGGTGATCGCCATGTCGGTCGTGTAGCGCTCGCCGACCGACTGGTTGCGGTGCGCGCAATGCAGCATCAACGGTGCGCCGATTTCGCCGCTGTCGATCACGCGCTTCAGCGCGCGATAGCCTTCGTCGTACGGCCGCATGAAGCCGACCTGCACGAGCCGCTTGCCGTGCGCGACTTCGGCTTCGACGATCCGCATGCAGCCGTCGGCCGTGACGGCCAGCGGCTTCTCGCAGAACACCGGCTTGCCGTGCGCGATTGCGTCGAGCACGAACGCTTCGTGCGTCGGCCCCCACGACGTGACGAGCACGGCCTGCACGTCGGCGGCCGCGACGACCTCGTGGCCGTCGCCGTAGATCTCCGCATCGAGCCCGTACTTCGTCACCGC
The DNA here is from genome assembly GCF_052372875.1 of Burkholderia sp. PR2. Taxonomy (NCBI): domain Bacteria; kingdom Pseudomonadati; phylum Pseudomonadota; class Betaproteobacteria; order Burkholderiales; family Burkholderiaceae; genus Burkholderia; species Burkholderia sp. PR2. Next base: position 1,409,315 of record NZ_JBQRWH010000004.1, on the reverse strand, counting down.
GTCGCGCGCCTGCTGCGGATCGATGTCGTTGACGGCCACGACGCGCGCGCCGGACAGCGTGCGGGTCAGTCTGCGGATATGGTCCTGGCCGATCGCGCCGCAGCCGATCACGCCGATTTGCAAGGTCATCTACGAGTCTCCAGTCGTTCATCAGCGGCGCGGCCCGTGCCGCGCCGGTCAACAATCGGTCAGCGCGCGGTGCGGTCGAAATGGCGATCGACGTAGCGCTGGATGGTGTCGCGCATGTAGCGCGACGATGCTTCCGCGCGGTCCTCCCACGCGAACACGCACGACGACATCACGCCGTCGAAGCCGGCGGTGCCGAGCGCGCGGAAAAACACGTCCCAGTCGATCTCGCCCTGCCCGATGTCGAGATGCTGGTGCACACGGATCTGGTTCGAACCGGGCGGGTTCACGATGTAGCGCAGCTGGCTGCTCTTGCGGTGGTCGAACGTATCGGCCACGCGCGCGTGCGCGAGGATCGGCGCGGCCTGCGCGATCATCGCGGCCATGTCGTCGCCGTAGTAGAACGTGTGCGGCGCGATGTACGACAGCTTCAGCGACGGCGAGCCGAGGTTCGTGACGATGTCGATTGCCGGCTGCAGCTGCTCGATCCAGTCCTCCGGATGCGGCTCGACAGACAGCACGATGCGTTCGCGCTCCAGAATCGGCAGCAGTTCGTCCATCGACCGGAACCATGCGGCCTCGCACAGCTCCTTCGGGTTCGCCCCCGGCCGCTCGCCGACCGAGCGCTCGGGCGACGCGCCGCGCCCGAACTCCGACACCATCAGCGCGCACTCCATCTCGACCGCCACCTCGATCGCCTTCTTCCAGCACCGCACGGCCCATTGCCGCTCGTCGTCGAACGGGCTCGCCCAGCGGTACATCGGCTGCAGCGACGCGAGGCCGACGCCGCTTGCGCGCATCGCCTGGCGGAACGCGGCCATGCGCTCGCGGGTCGCACGCGGCATCACCCACCAGTCGAGAAAGTCGCTGCGCGGCGACAACTCGATCTGGTCGTAGCCGAGCTCGGCCACCGCGTGCGGCAGCCGGTCGAGCGGCAGGTGGCGAATCATGTAGGGATCCAGCGCAATCTTCATCGGGCTTCCTTCGCGAATGGGGGTGGCTGACGCGAGCGCAGGCGTGCGCTCAGCGGCGCTTCTTCTTGTTGCGATACTGGTCGGCGATCACGGCCGCGACGATGATCGCGCCCTTGACCATCTCCTGGTAATACGCGTCGATCCGGATGAACGTGAAGCCCGACGTCATCACGCCGAGGATCAGCACGCCGATCACGGTGCCCGTCACGCGCCCGAGACCGCCCGACAGCGACGTGCCGCCGATCACGACGGCCGCGATCGCGTCGAGCTCGTACATCACGCCCATGCCCGACTGGCCGGAGATCGCACGCGCGGCCGTCACGGTGCCGGCAATGCCGCTCAAGAGGCCCGCGATCGCATAGACGAACACCAGGTGACGCGTGACGTTGATGCCCGACACGACGGCCGCGTGACGGTTCGCGCCGATCGCGTACGTGTACTTGCCGAAGCGCGTGTAGCGCAGCACGACGTGGAAGATCGCGGCCACCACGACGAAGATGATGACCGGGTTCGCCCCCGCGCCGATCGCCGCGAACTGGTCGGTCAGCATCGACACCGGCATCCCGTTGGTGAACCACTTCGCGAAGCCGCGCGCGGCAACCATCGTGCCGAGCGTCGCGATGAACGGCGGGATTCCCGTCAGCGCGATCAGCGAGCCGTTCAGGAGGCCGACCAGCAGGCCGACGCACACGCCGGCCAGCACCGGCCAGATGATCGGCAGGTCGGTCAGGTGCGGGAACACCGCGCGCGGAAAATCGGATACCTGTGCGAGACTGGCCGACACGACGGCCGCCGCGGCGACGACCGACCCCGACGACAGGTCGATCCCGCTGGTGATGATCACGAGGTTCACGCCGACCGCGATGATGCCGATCACGGCCATCTGCAACACGATGATCTCGAGCCGCTCGGCGTTGAACAGGAAGCTCTGGCCGACGACGAGCCAGCCGATCACCTCGAAGAACAGGCTGATGCCCACCAGCACCAGGAAGATGCTCAGCTCGGGCGGCCACTTCGCGTGCCGCGTCTTGATCGTCATGGACTGCGCGTCCGCGACCGGATTCAGGTTGCCCATTTCAGTTGTCTCCATGCTTGTTGCGGCTCAGCGCGAGGCCAGGTCCATGATGCGGACCTGGTCGGCGTCCTTGCGCTCGACGATGCCGGTCATCCGGCCTTCGTGCATCACCATCACGCGGTCGCTCATGCCGAGCACTTCCGGCATTTCCGACGAGATCATCAGAACCGCGACGCCCTTGCCGGCGAGCGCGCTGACGAGCCGGTGGATCTCGGCCTTCGCGCCGACGTCGATCCCGCGCGTCGGCTCGTCGAGGATCAGGATGCGCGGTTGCGTCAGCAACCACCGGCCGATCAGCACCTTCTGCTGGTTGCCGCCCGACAGGTTCTGGATTTCCTCGTGCAGCCCCGGCGTCTTCACGCGCAACATCCGGCTCATTTCCTCGCAGTCGCGCTTCAACTGCGCCTGCCGCACGAAATTGAACTTCACGTAGCGATGGCTGAGCACCGCCGCTTCCATGTTCGCGAGCAGGTCGAGATTCAGGAAGCAGCCGGTGTCCTTGCGGTCCTCGGTGAGGAACGCCATCCCGTGCTTCATCGCCTGCGCGGGCGTGGAAACTCGCACCGGCTTGCCGTCGATCCGGATCTCGCCCGTGGTCGCCGGCACGACGCCGAACAGCGCCTCCGCGACGTTCGAGCGCCCCGAGCCGACGAGGCCCGCCACACCGAGGATCTCGCCCGCGCGCAGCTCGAAGCTGACGTCGCGGAACACGCCGTCGACGCCGAGGTTCTTCACGGCCAGCACGACGTCGCCGATCGGCACCTCCTCCTTCGGGAACATCTGCGTGATCTCGCGGCCGACCATCATCCGGATGATGTCGTCGCGCGTGACGTCGGTCGACGCATGCGTGCCGATGTACTTGCCGTCGCGGAACACCGAGAATTCGTCGGCGATCTCGAACAGCTCGTTCATCTTGTGCGTGATGTAGACGATGCCCTTGCCCTGCTCGCGCAGCTGGCGAATGATCCGGAACAGGTGTGTGACCTCCTTGTCGGTCAGCGCGGAAGTCGGCTCGTCCATGATCAGCACGTCCGAGTCGAATGACACGGCCTTCGCGATCTCGACCATCTGGCGGCTCGCGACCGTCAGCGTGCGCACGTCGGCTTCAGGGTCGATGTCGATCGACAGCCGCTCGAACAGCGCGGCGGTGCGGCGGCGCAGCTCGGCGTGATCGATCAGGCCGAAGCGGTTCTTCGGTTCGCGGCGGATCCAGATGTTCTCCGCGACCGTCATGTACGGCATCAGGTTGAGTTCCTGGTGGATCATCGCGATCCCGCGATCGAGCGCGTCGAGCGGGCCGCTCAGCACGACCGGCTCGCCGTTGATCAGGATCTCGCCCTGGTCGGGCGTGTAGACGCCGGCGATGATCTTCATCAGCGTCGACTTGCCGGCGCCGTTCTCGCCCATCAGCGCATGCACGGTGCCGCGGCGCACGCGGAACTGCACGCCGTCGAGCGCGACGACGCCGGGAAACGACTTGCCGACGCCGCGCGCCTCCAGCAGGCAATCGTCGACGGGCGCAGCGGACGAACCCGATGCGGCGAACGAGGCGGCCGGCGCGCTTTCGCTGGCCATCGAGCGCGCCATCCTGGCTGTAAACATGGACGTTCCTCGAAATTCACACGCGAACCCGGACGCGCCGGGCCCGCGCAGTTCAGCGGAAAAACCGGTCAGTGCTTCGCGTACTGGTTCATGTTCTCGGGCGTGACGAGCTCGAACGGCACGTTCACGTAGCGGTCGACCGGCTGCTTCTTCGCGAGCTTCAGCGCGGTCGCGACAGCCTGCGCACCCTGCCCGGCCGCGTTCTGGTACACGGACACCTTCAGGTCGCCGCTCTTCATCGCCGCGAGCCCGTCCGGCGTCGCGTCGATGCCCGCGACGACCGTTTTCGGCGTCAGCTTGCGCGCGGCCTTCAGCGCGTTGATCGCGCCGATCGCCATTTCGTCGTTGTTCGACACGATCGCGTCGAACTTCGTCCCGGAGCTCAGCCAGTTCATCGTGATGTCCTGGCCCTGCGTGCGGCTCCACTTGCCTTCGCGCTTGTCGACGATCTTCATGCCGGAACAGTCCTTGGTCGCGATCACGTCCTCGATGTCCTTGGTGCGGGCGCGGGCCGACTCGTTGGACAGCTCGCCCATCAGCACGAGGATGTCGCCCTTGCCGCCGAGCAGCTTGCACACCTGGCGCGCCTGCAGCGTGCCGGACTGTTTCTCGTCGGACGCGACCACCGCGACGCCGGCCGGCAACTTGTCGAAATCGACCGGCTTGCGGTTCACGTAGACGAGCGGAATCTTCGCGGCGGTCACCATCTTCGTGATCTTCGGCGTCGCGTCGGTGTCGACCGCATTCACGATGATCGCGTCGACCTTCTGCGCGATCATGTTCTGGACCTGGCTCAACTGCTTGCCGACGTCGTTGCCGCCGTCCTCGATCTGTACGGTCGCGCCGTCCTTCTTCGCCGAATCGGCGATGCTGTTGCGCAGGATCGTCAGGAACGTGTCGTCGAACGATGCCATCGTCACGCCGATCTTCTCGGCATGCGCGAGCGGCATGGCCAGGATCGCGGCGGCCGCGGCGGCCATCAGCTTGGTCTTCATGATCACTCTGTCTCCTCATCTCCGGGGGGCGGAAAACGGCGCGTTGCGCGCCGCCGGGCCGAGTCCGATAACGGACTGAAGCATCCGGATGAAACTGTAGATCACTTCCTCGAACATTTGGAAATTTATTTCTACGTGATTTCACCTAGGGAACTGGATTTCCAAAAAGTCTAGACTCCGTTCCGTAGCCCGAGTCGTTGCGGCAGGCGCATTCGCGTCGCGTCGTGACATGCGACGAAGATCCGTCGCTGGATCGGTCCCCAATCCGCCGGCATGGTCGAACGCCGGCCGCGAGCGTGATACGTGATATGAGCCCGTTGAACTTTCCGACTGACCGCCCCGTCGATCTCGCCTGCCTCGGCCGCGTCGCCGTGGACCTTTACGCGCAACAGTACGGCAGCCGCCTGGAAGACGCGCGCAGCTTCCAGATGTATCTCGGCGGCTCGTCGGGCAACGTCGCGTTCGGCGTCGCCCGGCTCGGGCTGAAGACCGCGATGATCTCGCGCGTCGGCGACGAGCAGATGGGCCGCTTCGTGCGCGAGACGCTCGAGCGCGAAGGCTGCGACACGAGCCAGCTGCAGACGGATCCGGAACGGCTGACCGCGCTGGTGCTGCTCGGTCTGAAGGATCGCGACACGTTCCCGCTGCTGTTCGTACGCGAGAATTGCGCGGACATGGCCGTGCGCGCCGACGAGATCCGCGAGGACTTCATCGCCGGTTGCCGCGCGCTCGCGATCACGGGCACCCATCTGTCGACGCCGGGCACCCGCGAGGCATCGCTGACCGCGCTCGGCTACGCGCGCCGCCACGGCGTCGTGCGGATCCTCGACATCGATTACCGGCCGGTGCTGTGGGGGCTGACCGCGCGCGGCGCGGGCGAAAACCGTTACGTGCCGGACGCGCAGGTCACACGGCAGTTGCAGCAGGTGCTCGGCGAATTCGATCTGCTGGTCGGCACCGAGGAAGAATTCCTGATCGCGGGCGGCGTGCCGCACGACCTGATCGCGTCGCTGCAGGCCGTGCGCCGCGCGAGCGGCGCGGCGCTGGTGGTCAAGCGCGGTGCGCTCGGCTGCTGCGTGATCGAGGGCGACATCCCCGCACGCATCGAGGATGCGCCGACCTTCCATGGCGAACGCGTCGAAGTGCTGAACGTCCTCGGCGCGGGCGACGCGTTCCTGTCGGGCCTGCTGTCCGGGCTGCTGCGCGGGCGCGACTGGGCCGAATCGACGCGCATCGCGAATGCGTGCGGCGCGATCGTCGTGTCGCGCCACGCGTGTTCGGCCGCGATGCCGACGCCTGCCGAGCTCGCACACTGGTTCGGCGGCAGCCGCAATCCGCGGGTGGACGCCGATCGCACGCTCGCGCACCTGCATCGCGTGACGGTGCCGCGCCGCGAATGGGACGACCTGTGCGTGATGGCGTTCGACCATCGCAGCCAGTTCTACGAACTCGCGGTGCAGGCCGGCGCGGACGAGGCGCGCATCAAGACGCTGAAGCGCCTGCTCGTGCGCGCGGCCGAACAGGTCGAGCGCGATCGCCATATCGAAGGCCATGTCGGCGTGCTGATCGACGGCGGCGCGTACGGCAGCGACGCGCTCGCGTCGGCCACCGGCCGCGGCTGGTGGGTCGGCCGCCCGGTCGAACTGCCCGGCTCGCGGCCGCTGTGTTTCGACGACACGCGCTCGGTCGGCTCGTCGCTCACGCACTGGCCGACCGAGCAGGTCGTGAAGTGCCTCGTCCACTACCACCCCGATGACGACGTCGACCTGCGCGTCGCGCAGGAGCAGCGCGTGCTGGAGCTGTGGGAAGCCACGCGCGCGAGCGGCAACGAGTTGCTGCTGGAAATCATTCCGCCGCGCGCGGTCACGCCGGCCGGCACCGAGGACGACGCGGTGCTGCGCACGGTCGCGCGCTTCTACAACCTCGGCGTGATGCCCGAGTGGTGGAAGCTCGCGCCGATGAGCGCCGACGGCTGGGCGCGGCTCGAGACGCTGGTTGCCGAGCGCGACCCGTACTGCCGCGGCGCGGTGATCCTCGGGCTGAACCAGCCGCTGCAGTATCTCGTCGACAGCTTCCGCTCGGCGACCAATCCGATCGTCAAGGGCTTCATGGTCGGCCGTACGCTGTGGGCCGACGCGTCGCTGCACTGGCTCGCCGGCCGGATCGACGACCAGGCGCTGATCGACGAAGTGGCCGGCAATTTCGCGCAGCTGGTCGACGCCTGGCTCGGCCGCCGTGCCGCCGCGCGCACCGCGGCAGCAGCCTGATGCAGATGTCCGTGACGACCACCCGACTCCTCTTGATCGACAGACGATGACCACCACCGTGAGACTGACCGTCAGCCAGGCGCTCGTGCGCTACCTGGCCGCCCTGCGCGCCGAAGTCGTCCAGCCGGACGGCCGCACCGAGATCCTGCCGTACTGCGGCGGCGTCTTCGCGATCTTCGGGCACGGCAACGTGGCCGGGCTCGGCGAAGCGCTGCACGCCGAAAAGGACCGGCTGCCGACGTTCCGCGCGCACAACGAGCAAGGCATGGCGAATGCGGCCGTCGCGTTCGCGAAAGCGAATTTCCGCCAGCGGATGATGGCGGCGACGTCGAGCATCGGCCCCGGCGCGACCAACATGCTGACCTCCGCCGCGCTCGCGCACGTCGGCCGGCTGCCGCTGTTGCTGCTGCCCGGCGACGTGTTCGTGTCGCGCTTGCCCGACCCGGTGCTGCAGCAGGTCGAGGATTTCGAACAGGGCGACGTCAGCGCGAACGACTGCTTCCGGCCGGTGACGCGCTACTTCGACCGGATCACGTCGCCGGAACAGTTGCTCGTGGCGCTGCCGCGCGCGATCCAGGTGATGACCGATCCCGCACAGTGCGGACCCGTGTGTCTCGCGCTGCCGCAGGACGTGCAGACCTTCGCGTACGACTGGCCGGAGGATTTCTTCGCGCCGCCGGTGATCCGGATGCGCCGGCCGCCCGCGGACTCGCTCGAACTCGCGGATGCGCTGGACGTGCTGAAGGCCGCGAAGAAGCCGCTGATCGTCGCCGGCGGCGGCGTGCTGTACAGCCAGGCATGGGACGCGCTGCGCACGTTCGCCGACACGCATGGCGTGCCGGTCGCCGAATCGCAGGCCGGCAAGGGCAGCCTCGCGTGGGACCACCCGCTGAACCTCGGCTCGATCGGCGTGACGGGCTCGCCTGCCGCGAACCGCGCGGCCGCACAGGCCGACGTGGTGTTCGCGATCGGCACGCGCCTGCAGGACTTCACGACCGGCTCGCACGCGCTATTCGGCAACGCGACGCTGCTGAGCCTGAACGTGCAGCCGTTCGACGCGGGCAAGAAACGCGGCCGGCAATTGATCGCCGACGCGCGCACCGGCCTCGGCCAGCTGTCGGCCGCGCTCGCGGGCTGGCAGGCGGATGCGGCGTGGACCGCCGCGAACCGCGACCAGGCCGCCGCGTGGAACGCGCGCGTGACCGAGCTGACCACGCGCGTGCCGAAGGACACGCTGCCGTACGACGCGGAAGTGATCGGCGCGGTGCGCGACTCCGCGGCCGACGCGGGGCACGACAGCGCGCGCGACGATCTCGTCGTGTGCGCGGCCGGCACGCTGCCAGCCGAGCTGCACAAGCTGTGGCGCAGCGGCGTGCCGGGCAACTATCACATGGACTACGCGTACTCGTGCATGGGCTACGAGGTCGCGGGCGGCCTCGGCGCGAAGCTCGCGCGGCCCGAGCGCGAAGTGATCGTGATCGTCGGCGACGGCTCGTACATGATGCTCAACGCGGAGCTCGCGACGTCCGTGATGCTCGGCCGCAAGATCATCGTCGTGATCCTCGACAACCGCGGCTACGGCTGCATCGAGCGGCTGCAACTGAACTGCGGCGGCGCGAGCTTCAACAACATGCTCGACGACTGCGTGCCCGAGGGCGGCGAACGCTCGACGATCGACTTCGCGATGCATGCGCGCGCGATGGGCGCCGAAGCCGTGCACGTGCGCGACGTCGGCGAGCTGCGCGGCGAAATGAAGCGTGCGCGCGCGGCGAAGACGAGCCAGGTCATCGTGATCGACACGACGCACGAGCGCACGACCGCGGACGGCGGCGCGTGGTGGGAAGTCGCGGTGCCGCAAGTGTCCGCGCGCGCCGGCGTCGACGATGCGCATCGCGCGTATCTCGACGCGAAGACCCGGCAGCGGCGCTGACACGCTTTCCGTTTCAATCCGCCGCTCCGCGACAACAACATTCGAACCAAGGAAGCAAGTCATGAGCTGGAACGTTCGCATCGGTATCAATCCCCTGTCGTGGATGAACGACGACCTGCCGTCGCTCGGCGGCGAGACGCCGCTCGAGACGGCGCTGAAGGAAGGCGCCGAAATCGGCTATGCGGGCTTCGAGCTCGGCAACAAGTTTCCGAAGACGGGCCCCGAGCTGAAGGCGAAGCTCGCCGAATTCGGGCTCGTATGCGTGTCGGGCTGGTATTCGGGCTTCCTCGCGGAAGTCGAACCGGGCATGAGCGACGTCGATGCGGTCGCCGCCGAAATCGAGCGCTGCCGCGCGCACATGACGAAGCTGCAGTTCAACGACGTGAAGGTCGCGGTGTACGGCGAATGTGCGGGCACGATCCAGGGCCGTATCGACACGCCGGTCGCGAAGCGTCCGCGTTTCGTCGACGATGAAGCCTGGCGACGCTATGCGGCACGCCTCGACGCATTCGGCGCGCACCTGCTCGAGACCTACGGGATCAAGCTCGCCTACCATCACCACATGGGCGCTTACGTCGAATCGCCCGCCGACGTCGACCGGCTGATGGCGCTGACCGATCCGGCGAAGGTATTCCTGCTGTTCGACACCGGTCACGCGTATTTCGGCGGCGCGGCCGATCCCGTCGCACTGCTGAAGAAACACGTGTCGCGCGTCGTGCACGTGCACTGCAAGGACGTGCGGCCGCAGGTCGTCACGCAGGCGCGCAACGGCGGCTGGAGCTTCCTGAACGGCGTGATCAACGGCACCTTCACGGTGCCGAGCGACGGCGCGCTCGATTACGAAGCGACGCTGCGCACGCTGAAGGACGCCGGCTACGAAGGCTGGCTCGTGGTCGAGGCCGAGCAGGACCCGGCCGTCGCGCCGAGCTATCAGTATGCGAAGAAGGGCTACGAATCGCTGCGCGCGATCGTCGACCGGTTGAGCGCGTAAGCCCTGTCACCCCGCTGTCACCCCATTGCGGAGCCCCGTTCCATGACGATTTCTCCCCTGCTGGTCAAAGCATCCGCCGACCGCGAAATCTGCAACGTGACGCCCGAGTCGGCCGGCTGGAAACATGTCGGCTTTCGCGCGCTGCGCCTGAAGGCCGGCGACACCGAAACGCTCGATACCGGCGCGCGCGAACTGTGCGTCGTCGTGCTCACCGGTACGCTGCGCGCGCAAGTCGACGGCGAGACGTACGATGCGCTCGGCAAGCGCGACAGCGTGTTCGAGGAAGTGTCGCCGGACGCGCTGTACGTGCCGGGCGGCAAGACCGTCACGCTGGTCGCGACGCGCGATGCGGAAGTCGCGCTGTGCACCGCGCCTTACGCGAGCGGCGACAAGCGCGTGCAGCGCCTCGACGGCGAACGGATGCGACGCGCGGTGCGCGGGCACGGCACCAACACGCGCTACGTGTGCGACATCCTGATGGGCGACAATCCGGCCGCCGACCGGCTGCTCGTCGTCGAAGTGATCACGCCCGCGAGCCACTCGAGCAGCTATCCGCCGCACAAGCACGATCGCGACGCGGCGCCGGACGAGACGTCGCTCGAGGAAACCTATTACCACCGGATCGATCCGCCGCAGGGTTTCGCGTTTCAGCGGGTCTACACGGACGACCGCAGTCTCGACGAGGCGTGCGCGGTCGAGAACCACGACGTGGTGCTGGTGCCGCGCGGCTATCACCCGGTGGTCGCGCCGCATGGCTACAACCTGTACTACCTGAACGTGATGGCCGGGCCGAGCCGCGCGTGGGCATTCAAGAACGACCCCGCGCACGAATGGATGCTCGACGCGGCACCCGGGCGCTGACGCAGCGATGCGCTGAACGATCGACGGCCGGCGCGCGAGACGCGGGATGAAAACGCGTGCGTGAGCCGCATTTGCGACGACACGGAGTTGCCATGGCGACCACCTTCCCCCGTTTCGCACCCGCGCCCATCTGCGACATCGCGTCGACGCCGATGCTGTCGCACTTCGATGCCGACGTCGCGCGCCGGCTCGGCGACATCGCCGTCAATCTCGCGGCGCGCCGCGGGCTGCCGATCGCGGTCGGCATCGTCGGTGAAGCCGCGCCGCTGTTCTATTGCGCGCTGGACGGCAGCCGCGCCAACGACAGCGACGCGATCCGCCGACGACAGAACACGGTGTTCCGTTTCGGCGTCAGTTCCTTCGAGGTCGGCGCGCGCTTTCGCCGCGCCGGCTGGTCGTTGCAGTCGCAGGGATTGTCGGACGCCGACTATGCGCTCGATGGCGGCGGCGTGCCGTTGCGGCTTGCCGGCGGCGGCATCGTCGGCGCGATGACCATCGCAGGGCTCGACGACGCACGCGATCACGCACTCGTCATCGAGAGCCTGCGCTGGCATGTCGGCGCGAACGCGCTCGCGATGATCGCGTAGCCGCGCGCGCCGACTCGCGCGATCAGTGCAGCCCGCCGCTCGCGACGAGGCGCTCGCCGGTCAGCCAGCGGGAGTCGTCCGATGCGAGGAACACGGCGACCGACGCGATGTCGTCCGGCTCGCCGAGGCGGCCGAGCGGCGTCTGGCTGCGCACCTGCTTGTCGAGATCCGAGCCGATGATGCCCGCGCTGTGCGTGCCTTCGGTCACGATCATGCCCGGGTTGATCGCGTTCACGCGGATCTTGCGCGGGCCGAGCTCGAGCGCGAGCACGCCGGTGATGGCGTCGACGGCGCCCTTGGTGCCGCTGTACACGGCGCTCGCGGGCGGCGTGATGCTCGTCACGACCGAGCTGATGTTAATGATGCTCGCGCCTTCGCCGAGATGCTTGACGGCGGCCTGCGTCGTCAGCAGCACGCCGAACACGTTCGTGTCGAACTGCCGGCGGTAGTGCTCTTCGGTGATCGCCTCGATCGGCGCGAACTCGTAGACGCCGGAGTTGTTGACCAGCACGTCGAGACGGCCATAGTTTTCGATAGCGGCATCGACGATGCGCTGCGCGTCCGTTGCCTTCGACACGTCGCCGCCCACCGCGACCGCACGGCCGCCCGTTTCGACGATCGCGCTCACGATGGCGTCGGCACCGGCCTTGCTGCTCGCGTAGTTCACGACGACCGACGCGCCTTCGGCGGCCAGCGCCTTCGCGATCGCGGCGCCGATTCCCTTGGACCCGCCCGTGACAATCGCTACCTTGCCTGTCAGCTTGCTCATGATTTCATTCCTCAGTCGGAAGACATTCGATGGATGAGGGCCGGTTGCCGCGTGCGCGGCGCGCCGGCCTTGCTGGCAATATTCGCGGTTCGCGCGACGGCGATAAAGCGGCTCGACACGAATTGACTGGCGGGGTTTGCCGAACAATCGGCGCGCTTGCGCTCAACCGGCACTCAGCCACGTACTGACGACGTCGGCGCCGAGCCCGTCGAGCGCGCCGTCGTAGACGATCCGTCCCCGCCCCATCACCGCGACGCGCCGCGCGAGCCGCGGCGCGAGTTGCAGCCGCTGCTCGATCAGCAGGATCGCGACGCCGTCGGCCTGCAGCGCGGCGAGACAGGCGCCCACCTCGTCGACCGCGAGCGGCGCGAGCCCTTCGGCCGGTTCGTCGACGATCAGCACGCTCGGGCGGCCCGCGAGCGCGCGCACCAGCGCGAGCACCTGCTGTTCGCCGCCCGACAGCCGTCCGGCCTTCACGTCCGCCCGCGCGGCCAGCAGCGGAAAGCGCGCGAGCAACCGGTCGAGCGCCGCGCGTTCGGCCGTGCCGTGCACGCCGCGCAGCCCGAGCCGCAGGTTGTCGCGCACGCTCAGTAGCGGAAACACGTCGCGGCTTTCGGCAACGTAAGCGACACCGCGCCGCGCGATCTCGAAGGTGCGCGCGCCCGCGCATTCGGCGCCGGCGACGCGCACCGAACCCGCCGTGCGCACGAGTCCCATCACGGCCTTCGCGAGCGTCGAGCGGCCCGAGCCGTTGCGGCCGAGCAGCGCGAGCGTCTCGCCAGGCGCGAGCGCGAGATCGACACCGTCGAGCACGGGTTGCATCCCGTACCACGCGCGCAGGCCGCGAATGTCGAGCAGCACGCTCATGCGCCCTCGCCAAGATAGGCGGCGCGCACGGCCCGGTCCGCGCGGATCGCGTCGGGCGCGCCGGTTGCGACCACCGCGCCGCGCACGAGCACCGTGATGCGCTCGGCGAAGCCGAACACCGCATCCATGTCGTGCTCGATCATCAACACCGTGCGGCCCTGCGTCGTCGCACGGATCAGCGCGATCATCCGCGCCGCCTGGTCGCGGTTCATGCCGGCCGTCGGTTCGTCGAGCAGCAGCGTGCGCGCGCCGCTCGCGAGCGCGATGCCGAGATCGAGCGCGCGCTGTTCCGCATAGCCGAGTTCGCCGGCCGGCGTGTCGCGCCGCCCATCGAGACCGATGTCGCCCAGCACGCGCGCGGCCACGCGATCGACCGACGCGGATTCGCGCAGCCGGTTCCACCAGCGCGGCCGCTCGGCCGGCGCATGCAGCGCCGCGCAGCGCAGGTTGTCGAACACGCTCAATCGTGCGAACACGCTCGTCTGCTGAAAACTGCGGCCGACGCCGAGCCGGCTCGCCACGATCGGCCCGCGCCCGCGCAGCTCGACGCCGTGCAGCAGGACGCGCCCGCGCGTCGGCCGCGTTGCGCCGGCGATCACGCCGAACAGCGTCGACTTGCCCGCGCCGTTCGGCCCGATCAGCGCGTGACGCTCGCCGGCCGGGACGTTCAGCTCGACGCCGTCGAGCACGGTCTGCACACCGAAGCGCTGTACGATCCCGTGCAACTCGATCGCGCTGCCGCTCATCGCCCGTCCCCCCGCTTGCCTTGCCCGTGGCTCTGGAACCGTGCACGCCAGCCCCACAGCAACGTGCCGATGCCGGCCGCCGAGCATGCGACGGCCCAGCCCGCCGGCGCATCGGCGTCGATGCCCCACGCGCCGAACGCGATGCCCGTGCCGTCGTCCTGCGCGAAGCGCCATGCATAGCCGAGCTCGGCCGCGCAGACGATCGCGACGGCCCAGAACGCACATGCGCCGACGCCACACAGCACGCGCCAGCGCTCGGCGGGAGGTGCGTCGCCGCGCAACGCATGCGCCAGCGTCTGCGCGATGCCCGCGATCCCGCGCGGCGCCGCGACGACGACCGCGACGAACAGGAGGCCGAGATACAGCGCCCATGCGCGCGACACGCCCGCGACGACGACGCTCAGCGCGGTCAGCACCACCGCGCCGGCCGCCGGCCCGAAGAATGTGCCCGTGCCGCCGATCACTGCTGCAATCAGCACGGTCGCCGAACGCGCCATCGACACGCTGTCGGGTGTCGCGATCTCGACGTCGATCAGCGTCAACGTGCCGGCAATGCCCGCGAAGAACGACGCGGAGGTCACCATCGCAAGCCGCACGCGACGCGGCTCGGTGCCGAGCGCGGCAACGCGCGCGGGGTTGTCGCGCACCGCGTTCGCGAGCCGCGCGAGCGGCGTGCGCGTCAGCGCGTGCATCGCCACCGCGGAGACGATGCACCATGCGGCAATCACGGCGTAGGCCTGCATTTGCGCGCCGAAATGCCAGCCGCCCAAAGGCGTGCCGCTCGCGCGGTCGATCGGTACGCCGCCGAGGCCGCCGAACCACGCCGGCACGCTCCACGCCGCAGCCGCGACGCACTCGCCGAGGCCGAGCGTGATCATCGCGAACACGGTGCCCGCGCGGCGTGTCGCGAGCAGTCCGGCGATGAACCCGAAGCCCGCGCCGGCCACGCCGCCGACGAGCGGCAACAGCGGCAGCGGGCCGCCGACATGATTGAACCAATGCGCGGCGGCGAATGCGCCAAGGCCCGCGAAGGCTGCATGACCGAACGACAGCAGCCCGGTCGTACCGAGCTGCAGGTTGTACGACAGCGCGAGCACGACGAGCGCGGCCGTCTGTGCGAGATAGCCAAGCACCGCGCCGTGCGGCCACAGCCACGCGGGCAGCGCGACGCACGCGGCGAACAGCACCCAGCGCAGTGCGCCGGCCCGTGCGCGGCTAGCCATCGACACGCTCGCCGAACAGTCCGCGCGGGCGGGCGACCAGCACCGCGACGAGCAGCAGGTACGGGACCAGCGGTGCGAGCTGCGCGATCGACACGGCAGCGACGCTGTCGGGCAGCGCGACACCCGACCATTGCGCGAGGTCGCGCAGCGACGTGTCGCTGGCCGCCGCGAAGGTCTGCGCGAAGCCGACCGCAAGCGACGCGACGAACGCGCCGCCGAGCGAGCCGAGCCCGCCGATCACGACGACCGCGAACACCACCGACCCGACGGTCTCGGCCAGCGCCGGTTCGATCACCGCAAGCGGCGCGCCGATCACGCCGGCCAGCGCCGCGAGCGCGGTGCCGGCGCCGAACAGGCCCGTCATCACGCCCGGCACGTCGTAGCCGAGCGCCTCGACGGCTGCGCGGTGCGTGAGCGCGGCACGCACGACGAGCCCGATGCGCGACGCGCGCAGCAGCGCGCCGAGCGCGACCAGCATCGCCGTGGCAATCGCCATCATGAAGAGCCGGTAGCGCGGCAGCGCGACGCCGAACACGGCCACGGGCGCACCGTCGAACAGCGGCGGCACCGGCGCCGGCAGCGGCGCGAGGCCCCACAGGAGTTTCGCGCCCTCGCCGATCAGGTACGCGAGCCCGACGGTCAGCAGCAGTTCGCTCGTGTGTCCATGCGGCTGTACGCGGCGCAGCAGCCAGCGCTCGCAGCCGGCACCGAGCAACCCGACCGCGAGCGGCGCGAGCGCGAGCGCGGCCCAGAAACCCGCGCGGGCGGCGATGCTGTATCCAATGTATGCGCCGAGCATGTAGAAGCTCGCGTGCGCGAAGTTGAGCAGGCCCTGCACGCTGAAGATCAGCGTGAGGCCAGCCGACAGCATGAACAGCAGCAACCCGTAGCTGAGGCCATTGAACGCCTGGAGCGCGAACGCGTGCACGCCGCGCGCCCGTCAGCCGGCGAGCGGTTCGAGCGCCGCGCGCAGCGCGTCGGGCAGCGGCACCGGGCGGCGCGTGCCGCGATCGACGTACACGTGCACGAAATGCCCTTGCGCGGCCGGCGCGGCCTCCCCAGCCGCGAACAGTCCGATCTCGTAGCGCACACTCGACGTGCCGAGCTTCGCGACGCGCAGCCCCGCATCGACCGACTGCGGAAACACGAGCGGCGCGAAGTAGTTGCACTGCGTCTCGACCACGAGCCCGATCGTCTGCCCGTGCTCGACGTCGAGCACACCCGCGCGGATCAGGTATTCGTTCACGACGGTGTCGAAGTAGCTGTAGTAGACGACGTTGTTCACGTGCCCGTAGACGTCGTTGTCCATCCAGCGGGTCGTGATCGGCAGGAAGTGGCGATAGGCGTCGCGGGAACGCGGCTGCGGCTTGTCGGACATGGCGATGGCGGTCAGGATGAAGAAGGCGCAGCGGACGGCGCGCGGTGGCCGTTCGCGACGGCGCGCCGGCCAACGGCGGGATGCCGCGTCGCGATCGCGCGCGGCGCGGCGGATGACATTCCGGGAGCGGCGCGGCCCGTCACTGCCCCGCTCGATCGACGAATTCGAAATCGAGGCCGCGCGCGCGCATCCAGTCGGCCAGCGCGTAGCCGGTGCCGGCGCGCCACGGGCGCAGCAACGGCGGCTCGACGAGCCGGTATTCGAGCAGCTCCGGCGACAGCGCGACGGTGCCCGACGCGCGCACGTGGTACGCGATGATCAGCTCGTTCTTGCGCATGAATTCATAGACGCCGACCAGCGTGACCTGCTCGGCCTTCAGCGCGGTTTCCTCGAACACCTCGCGCGCGATGCCGTCCTCGGGCGTCTCGCCGTTCTCGAGGAAACCGGTGATCAGCGCGAACATCCCCTCCGGCCAGGCCGCATTGCGCGCGAGCAGGATCTTGCCGTCGAGCTCGACGATCGCGGCCACCACCGGCAGCGGGTTGTTCCAGTGCACGTAGCCACACTCGTCATCCGGGCAGGCCTGGCGGACGCGCCCGCCCTCGTGTTCGGGATCGGCGCGCTCGGTCAGCGGACGCGCGCAGCGCGGGCAAAAACGGTAGTCGGCAATGGTCATCGATGGGGATCTGGCAGGCGCCGACGGCGGCCGGCAAGCCGCCTCGCACGCCCGCTCGGCGCAGGAAAGGCTTCATTCTAGCGAGTTTGCCCGCGTCGCTGACGATCCGGCCCCGATGATGTCAGGGTTGCATGCTCGGTTGCGCACGCCCGCGTGCGGCCGTCGCCGCGAAGCCGGCGGCACCGACGAGCAAGGCACCCGCCGCGACCCACAGCGCCGGCGAGAACGACCCGAAACGCGCGGTCAGCGGCGCCGCGACGAGCGGGCCGAGAATCTGCCCGACCCCGTACGACGCGGTCGCATAGCCCATCAGCCCGGCCGCGCGTTCGCCGTGCAGCCGCCGGGCCTCGCGCATCGCGAACAGCGTGATGGCGGTGAACGGCAGGCCGAGCAGCGCGCTCCCGATCGAGAAGCCCACCGCATTCGGCCACACGATCCCCGCCGCGATCCCGAGCGCCTGCGTCGCGCAACCGGCGGCGAGCAGCAGCCGGTTGTCCCAGCGGCCGGGCAGCCGCGCGGCCGCGATCGCGCCAACGATCAGCGCCGCGCCGAACATCGGCCAGAACAGGTCCGGCCACGGCGAGCCGGCTGGCAGCGCGGCGCGCGCGATCACTGGCAGGAACGTCGCGGTGATGATGTAGCCGAAACCCGGCATCCCGTACAGGACGACGAGCCATGCGGCGTCGGCCCGATGGCGCCGCGCGTCGTGCGGTGCCGCGTCCGTCGCCGCATGCAGGACGGGCGCGGCCGACGTGGCGCCTGCCGCCGCCGGCACCGGCGCGCTGCCGAACGTGCGCCAGATCGCGATCGACAACACCGCCGACAACGCCGCGAAGCCGAGCCAGCCGGGCGCCGCGCGATGGCCGGCCAGTGCGCTGCCGATCAGGCCCGTCAGCACGATACCGACGCCGGGCCCCGCGTAGATCACCCCGCTCCACTCGGGCGCGTGCAGTTCGGCGAGCCGCCGCAGCCCCCATTGCGACACGAACACGAACGTCCATGCGCTGACGACGCCCGCGACGAAGCGCACCACGAGCCACACCGGCAGCACATGGCCGATGCCCATCGCGGCGGTCAGCAGCACGGTGGCGGCAAGCCCGAAGCGCACCATTCGCGCGGGCGCGACGCGCATCGCCGCGCAACTGACCGCGCCGACGAAATAGCCCGCGTAGTTCGCCGACGCGAGCCAGCTGCCGGCTTTCAGGCCGATCGAACCGTCGGCGAGCATCAGCGGCAGCAGCGGCGTGAACGCGAAGCGGCCGATGCCGAGCGCGACGGCAAGCCCGATCATGCAGGCAAGCGCGACCGCGCGGGCGCGACGGTCGGCGTCATCGGAAAGGGGTACGCCGGCGGCGCTCGGGGCATCGGAACGGGACATGGCGGCATGGGCCGCGCGGGTTGCGCAACGGCCGGAACGAGAATCGGATTGCTTGTATCGTAGCTTGACCGAACGTTCTCTAAAAGCGAATAATTGAGAATCCAGCAATCTCACGGAGAGAATCATGGACCTGGCGGCGCTGGCGATTTTCCGGGCCGTCGTGCGCGAGAACGGCATCACGCGCGCGGCGGCGAAGCTCAATCGCGTGCAGTCGAACGTCACGACGCGCATCAAGCAGCTCGAGGAGGAACTCGGCGCGGCGCTGTTCGTGCGCGACGGCCGCCGACTCGTGCTGACGCCGGCGGGGCATACGCTGCTGCCGTACGCGGAGCGGCTGCTCGAGCTTGCCGACGAGGCGCGCGACGCCGTGCGCGAGGACACGCCGCGCGGGCGGCTGCGGCTCGGCACGATGGAAAGCACGGCCGCGAGCCGGCTGCCGACCGTGCTCGCGCGCTATCACCATGCGTGGCCCGACGTGTCGCTGGAACTCGTGACCGGCACGACCGGCTGGCTGATCGACAAGGTGCGCGACTACGAGGTCGACGCGGCGCTGTTCGCGCGGCCGCCCGAGCCGGACACGCTGCCCGACACGTTCGAGACGGTGCCCATCTTCCGCGAGGACCTGGTGCTGCTGACGCCGCGCGGCCATCCGCCGGTGCGCACGCCGCGCGACGTGATCCTGCCGACGCTGATCGCGTTCGAGCGCGGCTGCACGTACCGGAAGTATGTCGAGCGATGGTATGCGGCGCACGGGATGAAACCCGCGCGCGTGCTCGAACTGGGTTCGTATCACGCGATCGTCGCGTGCGTCGCGGCCGGTGCGGGCGTCGCGGTCGCGCCGCGCTCGGTGCTCGAGCTTCAGCCCGAGACCGGCAACGTCGCCGCCCACAGGATCGCGGAACTCGAAGCGATCGACACGCTGCTCGCGTGGCGGCACGGTTACGCGTCGGCGGCGCTCGCCGCGTTGCGCGATGCGCTCGGCGATGCCGCAAGGCAGTCGGGAGATTCGCCCACGTTGCCGGCAACGGCACTACCGGCCTGATTCCGCCGCGCCGACGCGCCGCCATGCGCTCATCCTGCGCACCGGCCAAAACAAAACGACCCGACCGGCCACCGCCGATCGGGTCGTTTTCTCGTGCGCTGCGACGGGGTCAGCAAGACCGCATCGCATCAGCCATGCCGATCAAAGACGCTCTTCAACCCAGCCCTTGACGCCTGCCAGCGCGCCCGGCAGGTTCGCCGGTTCCGTGCCGCCTGCCTGCGCCATGTCCGGACGGCCACCGCCCTTGCCGCCCACCTGCTGCGCGACGAAGTTCACGAGCTCACCGGCCTTGACCTTCTTGCTCGCGTCCGGCGTGACGCCCGCGATCAGGCTGACCTTGCCGCCTTCGACGGCCGCGAGCACGATCGCCGCGCTCTTCAGCTTGTCCTTCAGCTTGTCGACCGTTTCGCGCAGCGTCTTCGCGTCGGCACCGTCGAGCGTCGCCGCGAGCACGTACACACCGCCAATTTCGACGGCCTGCTGCGCGAGTTCATCACCCTGGCTCGATGCGAGCTTCGACTTCAGCGCGCCCAGTTCCTTCTCGAGCGACTTCACCTGGTCCTGCACCTGCGCGATGCGCTGCGTGAGCTCCGACGGCTGTGCCTTCAGCGCGGCCGCCGCTTGGTTCACGCGGGCGTCGAGCTCCTGCACATAGCGCACCGCGTTGTCGCCGGTGATCGCCTCGACGCGGCGAATGCCGGCCGCGACGCCGCCTTCGACGACGATCTTGAAGAAGCCGATATCGCCGGTGCGGTGCACGTGCGTGCCGCCGCACAGTTCGCGCGAGAAGCCGAGGTCGAGCACGCGCACTTCGTCGCCGTACTTCTCGCCGAACAGCGCCATCGCGCCGCCCTTCACCGCTTCGTCATACGGCATCACGCGCACGATGCCCGGCGCGTTCGCGAGGATTTCGTTGTTGACGATCTGCTCGACGCGACGGATTTCGTCGTCGGTCATCGGCGCGTTGTGCGCGAAGTCGAAGCGGGTTTTCTCCGCGTCGACGAGCGAACCCTTCTGCTGCACGTGCGCGCCGAGCACTTCACGCAGCGCCTTGTGCATCAGGTGGGTGGCCGAGTGGTTGCGCTGGGTGCGCGCGCGGCGGTGCGCGTCGATTTCCGCGCGCAGCACGTCGCCGATCTTCAGCGTGCCCTGTTCGAGCGTGCCGTGGTGGCCGATCACGTCGGCCTGCACCTTCAGCGTGTCGGCCACCGCGAAGCGCGTCGCGGCGTTCGCGAGCACGCCCTGGTCGCCGACCTGGCCGCCCGATTCCGCGTAGAACGGCGTGTGGTCGAGCACGACGACCGCATCCTGGCCGTGCTTCACTTCGTTGACGGCAGAACCGTCGACGTACAGCGCGACGACCTTCGCGTCGTCGAACGCGATTTCCTCATAGCCGTGGAAGGTGGTCTTCGCGCCCGAGTATTCGAGGCCCTGCGTGGCCTTGAACTTGCCGGCCGCGCGCGCCTGCTCGCGCTGGCGCGCCATCGCGTCGTCGAACGCCGGCTCGTCGACCGTCATCCCGCGCTCGCGGCACACGTCGGCCGTGAGGTCGAGCGGGAAGCCGTAGGTGTCGTGCAGCTTGAACGCGAGTTCGCCGTCGAGCACCTTGCCGCCCTTCGCCTCGACGTCCGCCAGCGCGGCCTCGAGGATCGACATCCCGTGTTCGATCGTCTCGAAGAAGCGCTCTTCTTCCTGACGCAGCACGTCCGTCACGCGCTGTTCGGCTTCCTTCAGTTCCGGATACGCGGCGCCCATCTCGGCGACGAGGTCGGCCACCAGCTTGTGGAAGAACGAGCCCTTGCGGCCGAGCTTGTAGCCGTGGCGGATCGCGCGGCGCACGATGCGGCGCAGCACGTAGCCGCGGCCTTCGTTGCCGGGAATCACGCCGTCGACGATCAGGAACGAGCACGCGCGGATGTGATCGGCGATCACCTTCAGCGAGTTGTTGTTCAGGTCGCTGATCTCGGTCACGCGCGCGGCGGCCTTGATCAGGTTCTGGAACAGGTCGATCTCGTAGTTGCTATGCACGTGCTGCAGCACCGCGGCGAGACGCTCGAGGCCCATGCCGGTGTCGACCGACTGCTTCGGCAGGCGCGTCATGTTGCCCTGCGCGTCGCGGTTGAACTGCATGAACACGAGGTTCCAGATCTCGATGTAGCGGTCGCCGTCTTCTTCGGGCGATCCCGGCGGACCACCCCAGACGTCCGGGCCGTGGTCGTAGAAGATTTCCGTGCACGGGCCGCACGGGCCCGTGTCGCCCATCGTCCAGAAGTTGTCCGACGCGTAGCGCGCGCCCTTGTTGTCGCCGATGCGGATGATCCGCTCGGTCGGCACGCCGACTTCCTTCGCCCAGATGTCGTAGGCTTCGTCGTCTTCCTGGTAGACGGTGACCCACAGCTTTTCCTTCGGCAGCTGGTAGACCGTGGTCAGCAGTTCCCACGCGAACTTGATCGCGTCATGCTTGAAGTAGTCGCCGAACGAGAAATTGCCGAGCATCTCGAAGAACGTGTGGTGGCGCGCCGTGTAGCCGACGTTCTCGAGGTCGTTGTGCTTGCCGCCCGCGCGCACGCTGCGCTGCGCCGTGGTGGCGCGCGAGTACGGACGCGGGTCCGTGCCGAGGAACACGTCCTTGAACTGGACCATGCCCGAGTTCGTGAACATCAGCGTGGGGTCGTTACCGGGCACGAGGCTCGACGAGCGGACGATCGTGTGGCCCTTCGATTCGAAGAATTTGAGGAATTTCTCGCGGATTTCGGCAGCTTTCATGGCGTGCGGGGAATGTCTGGCTGAGACGGCTTCAAACGCCGGCCGTCCTCGCGGACGCACGGCGGGCAAATATCGTAAACGATCGATTATACGATACAGACCGGCGCCCCAGACGGCAGCGGCCCGGCGCGGCGGACGACCGGCCTGGGCCACCCGTGCGGCCGATTCGCCTTAAGATGCTCGGCATGCCAATCCGCCTTGCCCCGGCCAGGCGAGCCATGAAAGGAGACGATTCGACGATGGGTGCCTTGAGCCATATCCGCGTGCTTGACCTGACCCGCGTGCTCGCGGGCCCGTGGTGCGCGCAGACGCTCGCCGACTTCGGCGCGGACGTAATCAAGGTCGAGCGCCCCGGCGCCGGCGACGACACGCGCCACTGGGGGCCGCCGTACCTGAAGGACGCGAACGGCGACGATACGGCGGAGGCCGCGTACTATCTCGCGGCGAACCGCAACAAGCGCTCGGTGACGGTCGACATCGCGACGCCGGAAGGCCAGCAGATCGTGCGCGAGCTCGCCGCGCAGAGCGACGTCGTGCTCGAGAACTACAAGGTCGGGCAGTTGAAGAAGTACGGGCTCGATTACGAATCGCTGCGCGCGGTGAAACCCGATCTCGTCTACTGCTCGGTCACGGGCTTTGGCCAGACGGGCCCGTACGCGCACCGCGCGGGCTACGACTTCATCGTCCAGGGAATCGGCGGATTCATGAGCATCACCGGCGAGCGCGACAGCGAGCCGGGCGGCGGCCCGCAGAAGGCCGGCGTCGCGATCGCCGATCTCGCGACGGGCCTCTACTCGACGATCGCGGTACTCGCCGCGCTCGCGCACCGCGACCGGACGGGCGAAGGCCAGTACATCGACATGGCGCTGCTCGACGTGCAGGTCGCGCTGCTCGCGAACATGAACACCAACTTCCTCGCGAGCGGCAAGCCGCCGGTGCGCTGGGGCAACGCGCACCCGAACATCGTGCCGTACCAGACGTTCCAGACGAGCGACGGCTGGATCATCGTCGCGGTCGGCAACGACGGGCAGTTCCGCAAGTTCGTCGAGGCCGGCGGCCGGCCCGAGCTGGCCGACGACGAACGGTTCGCGACCAACCCGTCGCGCGTGCGCCATCGCGATACGCTGGTGCCGATCCTCGCCGAGATGGTGAAGACGCGCGGCAAGGCCGACTGGATCGGCGCGCTCGAAGCGGCCGGCGTGCCATGCGGGCCGATCAACGAACTCGACGAGGTGTTCGACAACGAGCAGGTGGTCGCGCGCGGGATGCAGGTGTCGCTGCCGCACCCGTGCGGCGCGGACGTGAAGCTCGTGCGCAATCCGATCCGGATGAGCGCGACGCCGCCCGATGCGCGCACCGCCCCGCCGCTGCTCGGCGCGCAGACGGAAGACGTACTGCGCGACATGCTCGGCTACGACGCGGCGCGCATTGCGGCGCTGAAGGCGAAACAGGCGATCTGAACCGACCCGGGACGAGTGCGCCGCTGCGCCTCCGGAGATACGCGGCGGCGTGCCCGGGCGCCAGCGGACGCTGACGGATCGATGGACCGGCGCTTAGCGGCTAGCCACTAGCGCGCGAGCGCATCGAGCCAGCCTCGCGCGTCGGGCCAGTCGCCGAGTCCGCTGTCCGCGTTGATGTGGCCGCGCGGGCCGAGGTCATGGAAGGCGCTGCCCCACGCATCCGCACAGCCGCGCGCGAACGCGATCGAGCCGTACGGATCGTCGCTGCTTGCAACCACGCAGGTCGGAAACGACAGCCGCTCATGCGGCACCGGCCCGAAACCGTGCGCATCGGCCGGAAACGCCGGCCCGGCCGGATCGGGCAACGCGACGAGCAACGCACCGCGCACCTTCGCGAGCGCGGCCGGCCGCGCGTAGCGGGTCGCCCACCACGCGGTGGTCAACGTGCCGAGGCTGTGCGCCGCGATCGTCACGGGGCCCGGTGCGGCCTCGACCGCGCGGTCGAGCGCGAGACACCAGCCGTTGCGGAACGCACTGTTCCAGTCGGGCATCGCGACGCGCACGAAACGCGCGTCGGCGCGCTCCCAACGGCTTTGCCAGTGGAGCGGACCGGAGTTGCCGTAGCCCGGCAGCACGAAAACGAGAGAATCGCTCATGGATGGTTCGTCGACGAATGAAGTCGTTATGTAACGTCGACGAAGTGTCGCACACCCGCTCCTCCCTGATGCTGCCTGTCGAATCGCGGAATGGATGTGCGAAGCAGAAACGGGCCGTGACGCTGCGGCAACACCGTCACGCCCAGCCGGCGCTCACGCGCGCCGGCTCAGCGCACGCCGGCGCCGACCAGGCCACCCGCCGCGGCGCCGGCAACCGTGCCGACCGGGCCGCCCGTGATCAGGTAGCCCAGCGCGCCGCCCGCGGCCGCGCCGATACCGGCATTACGCTGCGTATGCGTCATCGCGCATGCGCCGAGCTGCGACAGGGCCGCGACGATTACCGCGGTACGAACGAGAAAAGTGGTCTTCTTCATCATGATTGTTGGTGTCCTCCCGCCAGCAAAAAATACGAATGGCGGCATTGAATCGGTAAAAGCCATCATAGGAAAAGCCGAATGCGCCGGGCAATCCGATTTACGTCGTGTTACAGCCGACACACAATCGAGATATTGCGGTTCCGCGCCGCGAACCGCCCGCCCGGTGGCGCAACCCGCGCGGGACGGACCCCGGTCAGGTAGAATTGCGGGATTACCCCGGCGCGACGCGCCGACACAACCTGACGCCAACCGCATGAGCACCGAACGCAACGACGCCCCCGCGGCTTCCAACTTCATCCGCAACATCATCGACGACGACAACCGCACCGGCAAATGGGGCGGCCGCGTCGAGACGCGCTTTCCGCCCGAGCCGAACGGCTATCTGCACATCGGCCATGCCAAGAGCATCTGCCTGAACTTCAGCGTCGCGCGCGACTACGGCGGCGTGTGCCACCTGCGCTTCGACGACACGAACCCGGAAAAGGAAAGCGTCGAGTACGTCGACTCGATCGTCGACGCGGTCCGCTGGCTCGGCTTCGACTGGCGCAAGGATGCGGTCGATCACCAGTATTTCGCGAGCGACTACTACGACAAGCTGTACGAATTCGCCGAGTTGCTGATCCAGCGCGGCAAGGCATACGTCGACAGCCAGAGCGCCGAGGAAATGCGCGCGAACCGCGGCTCGCTGACCGAAGGCGGCAAGCCGTCGCCGTTCCGCGACCGTTCGCCCGAGGAAAACCTCGACCTGTTCCGCCGCATGAAGGCCGGCGAGTTCAAGGAAGGCGAGCACGTGCTGCGCGCGAAGATCGACATGGCT
This sequence comes from Burkholderia sp. PR2, assembly GCF_052372875.1. Taxonomy (NCBI): domain Bacteria; kingdom Pseudomonadati; phylum Pseudomonadota; class Betaproteobacteria; order Burkholderiales; family Burkholderiaceae; genus Burkholderia; species Burkholderia sp. PR2. The sequence goes on along the minus strand of NZ_JBQRWH010000004.1, from coordinate 1,383,752 downwards.
TCGCCGAACATGAACATGCGCGACCCGGTGATCTACCGGATCCGCTACGCGCACCACTACCGCACCGGCGACGCGTGGTGCGTGTATCCGATGTACGACTACACGCACTGCATCTCGGATGCGCTCGAAGGCATCACGCATTCGCTGTGCACACTCGAGTTCGAGGATCACCGCCCGCTGTACGACTGGGTGCTGAACGAACTCGCGGAAGCCGGCGTGTTCACGCGCCCGCTGCCGCAGCAAATCGAATTCTCGCGGCTGAACCTCACGTACGCGATCACCAGCAAGCGCAAGCTGCTGCAGCTCGTCACCGAAGGCCACGTCGACGGCTGGGACGACCCGCGCATGCCGACGATCGTCGGCGTGCGACGCCGCGGCTTCACGCCGGAGAGCATCCACTTGTTCTGCGAGCGGATCGGCGTGACGAAGATCGATTCGTGGATCGACATGAGCATCTTCGAAGGCGCGCTGCGCGACGACCTCGACGACAAGGCGGCGCGTACGGTCGCGGTGCTCGATCCGCTGAAGCTCGTGATCGACAACTATCCGGAAGGCCAGGAAGAAGCGTGCACGGCGCCCGTGCATCCGCATCACCCGGAGCGCGGCGTGCGCACGTTCCCGATCTCGCGCGAGCTGTGGATCGAACGCGAGGACTTCGTCGAGAACCCGCCGAAGGGTTATTTCCGCCTGTTCCCGGGCAACAAGGTGCGCCTGCGCTACGGCTACGTGATCGAGTGCACGGGCTTCGACAAGGACGCCGACGGCAACGTGACGGCCGTGCACTGCAACTATTTCCCGGACAGCAAGTCGGGCACCGAAGGCGCGAACACCTACAAGGTCAAGGGCAACATCCACTGGGTCAGCGTGAAGCATGCGCAGGCGGCCGAAGTCCGGATCTACGACCGGCTGTTCAAGGAGCCGCATCCGGACGCGGGCGGTGCGAACTTCCTCGAGGCGCTGAATCCGGATTCGAAGAAGGTCACGCAGGCCTACGTCGAACCAGGCGCCGGCGACGTTGCGCCGGAAACGCGCCTCCAGTTCGAGCGTCACGGCTATTTCGTCGCCGACCGCGTCGATTCGAAACCGGGCAAGCCCGTGTTCAACCGGATCGTCGGGCTGCGTGACAGCTGGGGCAAGCCGGCCTGACGGCCTGCTCCATGCACGGCGCGCGGCTCCGGGCCGGCGTCGCGTAGCGATAAAAAAACCGGCCTTCGGGCCGGTTTTTTATTGCGCGCGCGGGATCGTCGGAATCGACGCGGCAGCGCTCACGCGCCCGCCAGTCGCCGGTGCAGATCCGCGAGCGACAGCGTCGTGCGAAACAACCGCGCGAGGCTGCGGCTCGCATATGCGTCGACGTCGCCGGGCGCGGTCCAGCGATACGCGTCCATCTCGGGAATCGGCGAGCCGTCGCGACGGCTCGGGAACATCGACGTGCACGTGCAGTGCGCGGGATCGATCTCGTCGTCCGTGACCCGCACCGCGAACAGGTGCAGGTCCTTGTCGTGACGATATGCGAAGCGGCCGAGATCGAGCAGCCGCGCCGCCGCGAGTTCGATGCCGGTTTCCTCGCGCAACTCCCGCAGCGCCGCGTCGGCCGGTGACTCGCCGGGCTCGCCCTGCCCCTTCGGGATGTCCCAGTGCGTGGTATCCGTCGCGTGCGCGAGGAACACGCGGCCGGCCCCGTCGAGAATCACGACGCCGCACGATACCGTGCGCCGCGCACCGCTGCGCTTCATTGCTCGCGCGCTCAGCGCTTCTGCAGCTGCCACTTGCCCGCGGCGGTCTTGCAGTAGACGGGCTTGAGCGTCATCGTCTGGCCCTTCGCGGTAATGTCGGTGGCGATTTCGCGGCAGGTCTTGCCGTCGTTCTCGGACGTCGACGGCGTGAGCTTCGCGTCGATCTGCGTGCCGCGGCCGCTGCTCTGCCACGTCGTGGTCTCGCCGTCCTTGCCTTCGTCGCGCACCTGCACGACGGCCTTGGCCAGCGACGCGCGGTCGGTCTTGCTGAAGTAGGTCAGCGGCGTGTCGTTCAGGAAGCCCAGGTTGCTTTGCGCGTGGGCGGGCAGCATCGCGGCTGCGCACGCGGCGCCGGCCAGCACGCGCGTGACGACGGAAAGGGATGCACGCATCGACATGTGTTGTTCTCCTTGGATGTTCGATCGAACGGCGTGGCGCACGGCCGGCGACCCGGCACGCGCCACGCCCGTCAGCCAGCGAGCATAGCATGCGTGCCGCAAGGCCCGTGTTCTAGCGCGCGGCCGACGTGGCCGCCGGTTGATATCCGTCGGTCAGCGTGTTCAGGAACGCGATCACGTCCTTGATCTCGGCCGCGTTCAGCGCGGGGGCGTCGCCGCGCTTGCGGTCGAACGGCGGCTCGCGGTTGATGTTCGGCCAGTAGCGCTTCGGCAGGTCGTCATACACCTGCACCTTGCCGTGCACGACCGGATAGAACTTCTCGGGATGGATGTCGCGCTCGACATAGAAGCGCATCACGTCCTCGAGCGAGTGGTACACGCCGTTGTGGAAGAACGTCTTGCGCAACGCGACGTTGCGCAGCGACGGTGTGCGGAACAGCCCGCAGAATTCGTCGCGGCCCTTCAGGTCAGTGCGCTCGGGGCCGCACGCGCCGAGATCGTGGAAGCGCGGATCGCGATTGACCGGCAGCGCGCGGTTGCGCGGCACCGCGATCGCGATCAGGCCGAAATCGCTGAACTGCGGCGGCCCCCCTTCGAGCGTGCGCTGGCTCACGTGACAGCTCGCGCAGTTGCCCTTCTTCTCGTCGTTGAACAGCTGCAGCCCGTGCAACTCGGCGGGCGTGAGTTGCGCGTGGCCGGCCAGATACGCGTCGTACTTGCTCGTGTACGGATCGAACAATGCCGGTTGCTGCTGGAATGCGTCGAGCGCACGCAGCACCGCTCCGAACGTCGCCTGGTCGTCGCCGAGGACACGATCGCCGAATGCCTTGCGGAACGCCTCGGCATAGGGCGCGGCACGCACCGCCTTCGCGACCCGCGCCGGCGAGCTGCTCATCTCGAATGGCGACGTGAGGGGAATACGCGCCTGCGCATCGCGCGTGTCGACGCGACCGTCCCAGGTCAATCCACCGGTCGGGCCTGCATCGATGCTTTCGTCGCCTTCGTCGGGCGAATCGTGGAAGTGCTCGGTGAATGGCGGAATGCCGCGCACGTACTTCAGCGACGGCACCGCGCGAAAGCCCATGCGATGCATGTCGTCGCCGCCGAGCTGCACCGACAGCGCGTTCGGCGGGCCGAACGCATGCTCGGCGCTATGACACGACGCGCATGCGAGCTTGCCGGAGCCGGACAGCGAGGGATCGAAGAACAACTGCTTGCCGAGCGCCGTCATCTGCTTCACGCCCTCGAATACCTGCGCGCGTGTCTGCGGCTGGCTGGCCGGCGCGACCGCCGGGGTGGCCGGGGCGGCCGGGGCGGCTTGTGCCGCCGACACGACGGAGACCGCCTGCGCGTTCGCACCGGGCCGCGCATCGCAGCCGGCGAGCGGCGCGAGCCCGCCCATCAGCGCGAGCGTCGCCGCGGCGGGGATCAACGATCGCGCGAACGCGAAGGATTTCAGAAGGCTGTGCATCGTCGTTCTTCTTGTAGCGGTGGGCAATCGGCCGGAGCTTATGTCAGTTCCGTGACCGGTGCATGACGTTCGACCGACAGTCAATTGAAAGCGCCCCTACACCCGGCTGTCAAACGGGTTTCAGATAATGCGCGCAGCCGGTTGGTGCCCCGTGGTTCCTGCGCCGGCCCGACGCCAACCCGGTTCCCACACGCGACAAACGACGAAAGAGAGAGAACATCGCATGAAGAAGCACGCCTGGATTCGCTACACGCCGATCGCCCTCGCGGCCGCGCTCAGCCTGACCGCCTGCGGCGGCGACGATGTCACGCAGCAAGGCCTGTCGGCCGTCAAGAACGTCGTCGTGATCTACGCGGAAAACCGCAGCTTCGACAACCTCTACGGCAACTTCCCGGGCGCGAACGGTCTGCAGAACGCAACGACTGCGAACTCTGTTCAGAAGGATCGCGACGGCTCGACGATGGCGACGCTGCCGAAGGTCTGGGGTGGCCTGACCGCAACCGGCATCACGCCCGCGGTCACCGAAGCGATGACGGCGAACCTGCCGAACGCACCGTTCGCGATCGACGATCCCAACGGCTTCAACCAGTCGATGAGCATCGCGACGCGCGACATCGTGCACCGCTTCTACCAGGACCAGATGCAGATCGACGGCGGCAAGAACGACATGTATGCCGCATGGACCGATGCGGGCGGCCTGACGATGGGCCACTACACGCCGGATCCGTCGAAGCTGCCGCTGTGGAAGATCGCGCAGCAATACGTGCTGGCCGACAACTTCTTCATGGGCGCGTTCGGCGGCTCGTTCCTGAACCACCAGTACCTGATCTGCGCGTGCGCGCCGTTCTATGCGAACGCCGACAAGAGTCCGGCGGCCGGCAAGATCGCAGTCCTGAACGCCGACGGCAAGTCGCTCGCAGTCGCCTCGAACTCGCCGGCCTCGGCGCTGAGCGGCCCGCCGAAGTTCGTCAACGACGGCGCACTGACGCCGGACTTCTACGGTGTCAACACGATGCAGCCGGCGTACCAGCCGAGCGGTAACAAGGCCGCCACGGGCGGCGACCCGCTGCTCGCCGACCCGGCCAATCCTTCGACGATGCCGCCGCAGACGGCGACCAACATCGGCGACCTGATGACCAACGCAAACGTGTCGTGGGCATGGTATAGCGGCGCATGGGGCCAGGCGCTGCAGGCGAGCCAGAACGGCACGTCGAACGTGATCTACGGCGCCGACCTCTCGACGCCGAACTTCCAGCCGCACCATCAGCCGTTCAACTACTACGCGAACCAGGCACCGGGCACCGCGAGCCGCACGCAGCACCTGCTCGACGGCGGCGCGAACGGCGCGGACTTCATCAAGGCGATCGACGCGGGCACGCTGCCGCAAGTCACGTTCTACAAGCCGCAGGGCAACCTGAACGAGCACCCGGGGTACACGGACGTCACCTCAGGCGATCAGCACATCGCGGACGTGATCGCGCACCTGCAGGCCAGCCCGCAGTGGAAGAACATGGTCGTGGTCGTCACGTACGACGAAAACGGTGGCTTCTGGGATCACGCCGCGCCGCCGAGCGGCGATCGCTGGGGCCCCGGCACCCGCATTCCGGCGCTGATCGTGTCGCCGTTCGCGAAGAAGGGTTTCGTGGACCATACGCAGTACGACACGGGTTCGATCCTGCGCTTCATCACGCGTCGCTTCTCGCTGCCGCGCCTCGCGGGCCTGCAGCAGCGCGACGACGCGCTGAAGGCGAACGGCGCGCAGCCGATGGGCGACCTGACGAACGCGCTCGCGCTGTCGCCGAACCTGTAACGGCATCGCGGCGAACGGGCCGGCCGCGGTGCCGGCCCGGACGCACGAAGGGCGGCCCCGCGGGGCCGCCCTTTTTTCATGCGCGCGCGGTGCCGCGCGGCCGCGTCACCAGCCGTACTTCAGCTCGATCCCAGCGTAGTCCGCGTTGTGCCCGCCCGCCTGCCGGATCGCGTCGCCGACCTGGAAGTGCACGGCCTCGACCGCGCCGATCAGGTTCGCGGCGATCGTCCAGTCCGCACGCAGCTGCACGTACATCCCCGTCCACAGGCCGCCCTTGCCTGCCGTGCCGGGCACCGCGACGTTCGGCTGCTGATAGACGGCGTCGCCGGTGGTCTCGCGCCACTGGAAGCCGAGCGCACCGAGCAGCGACAGGTTCGGCGACGGCTTCAGCGTCACCGACGGCTTCACGTGGATCAGGTTCGAGTAGCCCGTGTAGCCGGCCAGCGTGAAGTAATAACCGTTCGGAAAGAGCGGGTTGAAGGTGCCGACGCGGCCATCGTGCGGATGCCGGTCACCCGATGCCGCATCGACCTGCAGCGCGATGCGCGGCGACCACGGCGCATCGAGCTTGTAGCCGGCGATCGAGCCGACGGCCCACGCACCGATCGTGTTGTTACCGACCGTCCCCGTCTGCAGCATCGTCTCGAGATCCCAGTCGAAGCGGCCCTGCGTGCCGGTGTAGCGCAAGTCCCATACGTCACGATGCTCGGGGCCGCTCGCATCGAGGAAACGTGCGTTGCTGCGGTTGTAGCGCGACCAGTAGCCGGACAGATCCCCCGGCCCGACCGACTGCCGCTCGAAGCGCACGCCGCTGAACGTGAGGTCGCGGTTCGACACGTCATCGAACGCGGACACCGTGCGGTTCTGCACGGGCTGCGTCGCATACCCGATGAAGCGCCACTTCTGATATTCGTAGTCGGCCCACACTGCATCGAACGCCTGCCTCACGTTCGGGCCGTCGCGCGTGGCAATGAAGCGCTGCAGGTCGAACGCCATTTCCTGCCGGCCGACGCGGAACTTGAACGTGCCACCGCCGAGCGCGCCCGTGTAGGTCGCGAATGCCTGTTCGAGATCGAGCGGGTTCCTGTCGACCGGCGAGATCGTGTTCTTGCCGAATGCGCGGTCGTCCTGCAACTGCACGAAGAACTGCCAGTGCTGGCCCAGATGCGCATCGGCATGCACTTCGACGCGCTGGATCAGGTACGTATCCGATTGCGCGGAGCCGATCCCGAACAGCGGCGCGTCGTTGGTCTCCAGCCGCTCGCGCAGGTTCACGCCGAGCGACAGATAGGAGGCCGGATCATTGCCGAGCGGAATGTATTTGAGCCCGTCGAGCGGCGCGCGCGGCACGCACGGATTCGCCAGCACCGACCAGTCTTCCTGCCAGCGGTTGAACAGCACCGTCGGCCGCTTCGCCGTGCATGTCGAAGCGGTTGCGTCACCGGGTGTCGATGTCGACGTGGAAGTCGACGTGGATGTCGCCGCCGTTTCCGCGAACGCCGCGTCGGCGGCCGCGAACAGCAGGCCCGCGACGATGGACAAGCGCGCGGCCTGCTCGAAGCGGCGGCCGTGGCGCCTCCCTTGACTCCCCCGCTCCCGCGCGATCATGCGCGCTCCTGCGTGGCCGGTCCGGCCGCTTGCGCCGCATACAGTGCGAGCATCGCAAGCACGCCGACGGGTACGAGCAGCGCCAGGAATCCGACATGGCGGAACCCGAGCGCACCGGCCGCCGCGCCGAGCGCGAACGCAACGATCGCCGGCAGCATCTTGCCGAAGCGCGCCCGCGCCGCCGCGCGCGCGGTGTCTGCGGTGCCGGCCGACAGCAGGTCGACGACATCGAGGATCGCCTGCGTCACGTTGCCCGTCATCACCGTATTCGGCACGCCGCCCGCACGCGGAATCACGCGCGGATGCGCGTTCTGCACCCCCATCGCGAACGTACCGACAATGCCGGCCACGAGTGCCGGCAACGCGTCGGGCTGCGTGACGGGCGTCGCCCACACGCCGGCCGCGCAGAAGCCGAGCAGCAGCACGGCCTGCACCGCGTGCAGCGCGCGCACACCCTGCCAGGCGGGCCGCCCGGACATCGACCGCGCGATCAGGCTGCTCGCGATCACGCCGCACACGAACGCGGGAAACACGCTGAGCTTCAGCACGACGCCCTGGCCGAAGCCCGCGATGCCCGCGCCGATCAGCACGAAGTTGCCGGTCACGTGTGCGGTGAACAGCCCGAATAGCGCGACGAAGCTCAGCGTATCGACGAAGCCGGCCACCGCGGCAAGGAGCGTGTCTTCGTGCTTCATCGCGCGGCGCTCGCATGGATCTCGGCGACATAGCCGCCCGGGAACTGCACGAGTGCAGCGTCGCGCCCATCCGCCGTGAACGGCGGCACGAGCACGGTCGCGCCCGCGGCTTCGGCCTTCTTCAGCGTCGCGGCGAGATCGGGCACGTCGTAGCCGGTCATCTCGCGCCCGAACGGGTAAGGCAGATGGCCGTCGGTCACGAGCACGGTCATCTTGCCGAAGCCCGACTCGATGCGGATGCGGCGGTACGTGTCGTTCGGCCGGCCGATCTCGATGCCCGGCGCCTGCAGGTTGTCCGACACCACCTTGCCCTTCGAGAACCTGACGAAGTCGTGCACGAACTTGCGTACGCTTTGCGGCGACACGTAGACGCGGTTCTCGGGGATCGTCTGCAACGCGTCGTAGTTCGGCGCCTGCGTATGCCAGTAGAGCTGCATCTTCACGCCGCCCGCCCACGCAATGACCGCATCGCGGCCGATGGGATCCGGGAACGTGTCGACGATCACGTCGGCGCCATGCTCGCGCGCCGACTTCACCGCGACATCCATGTCCGTGACGAGATAGCCGGCGCGCTCCGCGCAGAACGGATACGGGATTGGCGTCTTGAAGCCGAACACCGAGATCGTGCCGACGGGCGTCAACACGAGCTGCGACATCGTCTGGCTTGGCGTCGGCGTGACATGGAACACGCCCTGCTTCGACTTCTTGCCGCCGAACGTCGCGACCAAGCTGTCGGTGAAGCGGTCGAAGTCTTCCGGTGCCACGCACACGTGCGTCGTATCGTACTGCGGACCGACGGCAACCGTGGGCGCGACGGCGGGCGGCACGGGCGGTTTCGCGAACGCGGCAGGCGCGGCGACGAGGCCGCCGGCAAGCGCAAGCGCCAGCAACGCGGAACGAAGGATTTTCATGACGGGTGTCCTTGTTGTTTCATCAAATGGTGCAGCGGCTCGGGCGATCCCGGTCACCCGAGGCCGTCGCCGGCCGGTTGCCGAGCATCGGCGATGCACGGTCGCGAGCACGAGTGCCGCGATCAGCCCAAGATGCTCGAAAAAGCTGTTGAGCGCCATGAAATGTTCGGCGCCCGAGCGGTTCCAGAAATCGTTCGCCACGAACATCGCGACGAAGCGGCCCGCGGTGATCGCCACTGCGGTCGCAGACGGGTTTGCGCGGTCGAGCGTCGTGAACCTTCCGTCGTGAAGGATCAGATCCCGTTGGGACTCGGTTGCGCTCGTCAATATGTCCTCGATGCAATCAGAAACCGAGCCAGTGACGGACCGGTGCGACGGCCGCCACGCCGATCAGCATGCCGGCCAGCCCGACCAGCGCGATCAACGGTGGTGCGGGCGAGCGCACCTTGATCACGCTGTACACGACGCCGACCAGCACGCCCGCGCCCAATGAAGCCAGATACGATTCCATACGCGCTTCCCGACTGAATTAGAATGTGCCGCATTGCCGCCCGGGCGCGGTGCGCCGGCTGCACGAACCGTTGCCGCCCCGTCCGCTTCACTTCGCCGCCACGCTCTCCACCCATGCAACATCTTCCCGATCTCGAAGCCTGGGCCATCTTCGCGCGCGTCGCCGAGACCGGTTCGTTCGCCAAGGCCGCCGACCTGCTCGGCATCTCGCAACCGACCGTGTCGAAAGCGATCGCACGCCTCGAAAAGCGCCTCGGCGCGATGCTGCTGTACCGCACGTCGCGCAAGCTGTCGCTCACGCCGACCGGCGAGCTGCTGCGCGATCGCGCGATCCGGCTGCTCGCCGACGCCGAGCTGATCGAGGGCGAGGCATCCGCGCACGCGCTCGAACCGCACGGCCTCGTGCGCGTGAACGCGCCGATGTCGTTCGGGCTGCGCCACCTGGCGCCGGTACTGCCCGCGTTTCTCGAACGCTACCCGCGCGTCGACATCGACCTCGTGCTGACCGACCACTTCGTCGACATCGTGTCGGGCGGTTTCGACGTCGCGATCCGGATCGCCGAGCTGAACGATTCCTCGCTGCGGGCGCGTCGTCTCTGCGCGGTGCGCCGGCCGCTCGTCGCATCGCCTGCGTATCTCGACCGGCATGGCCGGCCGACCCATCCGAGCGAACTCGACCAGCACGTGTGCCTGACCTACACGAACATCCCGACGCCCGACTACTGGCGCTTTCGCCACGCCGCGTCGAACGACGAAATCGGCATACCCGTGCGCGGCCGCATCCGCACCAACAACGCCGACGTCATTGGCCCCGCGCTGCTTGCAGGCCACGGTCTCGCGCTGCAGCCGACGTTCCTGGTGTGGGATGCGCTGCAAAGCGGCGAGCTCGAGGAAGTCATGCACGACTGGAAAATCGCCGACATCAACGTCAATCTCGTCACGCCACCCGGCATGCTGCGTGCCGCGCGCGTGACGGCATTGCTCGACTTCCTCGTCGAACATCTGTCGCACGCGCCGTGGGCTCTGCCGCCCGTCTGAACGGGCGGCCCGCACCCGTTACTTCGCCGGCACGGCAGGGATCGACTCGTGCGGCGTCGCGGTGCGCTGCGCGGCCTTGTGGACCATCGTGTACGCGTAGTCGACGCCCATGCCGTACGCACCCGAATGCTCCTTCGCGATCGCCATCACGGCGTCATACGTCTCGCGGCGTGCCCAGTCGCGCTGCCACTCGAGCGCGACCTGCTGCCAGGTGACGGGCACGACGCCGGCCTGGATCATCCGCTGCATCGCGAAGTCGTGCGCGTCCTTCGACGTGCCGCCCGATGCATCGGCCACCATGTAGATCTCGTAGTCGCCTTCGAGCATCGCGCAGAGCGCGAACGTCGTATTGCAGACTTCCGTCCACAGGCCCGAGACGACCACCTTCTTGCGACCATTCGCGGCCAGCGCATCGCGCACCTTCTGATCGTCCCACGAGTTCATCGACGTGCGTTCGAGCGTCTTCTGGTTCGGGAACACGTCGAGCAGTTCGGGATAGGTGTAACCCGAGAAGCTGTCGCTTTCGACGGTCGTGATCGTGGTCGGGATGTTGAATGCCTTCGCGGCCTTGGCGAGCCCGACGACGTTGTTCTTCAACGTCTGGCGATCGATCGACTGCACGCCGAATGCCATCTGCGGCTGCTGGTCGATGAAGATCAACTGGCTGTTCTGGGGGGTGAGGACTTCAAGCTTCGGGTTGCGCATGGCGCGAATCATCCTTTGAACAGGAATCGTGGGAGGCTTGCCTCGATCGGAAACCGAGAGGAGCCGGCTGTGCGTTACCCCGGATCTGCGTCTTCCGGTTGCAGGCATTTAATCGGAAAAGCCGCGGCTCGAACATCCAAGAAATGGAATCGATCGAATTCCGAAAGAAGGGGCTCATCAAGGGCTATCCGCCCTTTTGTTCCACACGTAAACCCGATACGCTTCCAGCACGTTGAAGGCGCGCCCTTCGCCCCCCGATCAGCCTATCACGAGCGATTTTCATCATGAAGCCGTATTTTCTGTCGCTGTTCGCAGGCATCCTCGCCGGTGTCATCTACGGCGCGCTCGGCGTGAATTCTCCGGCGCCGCCGATCATCGCGCTCCTCGGCCTGCTCGGCATGCTGGCCGGCGAGCAGATCCTGCCGCTCGCGCGCCGGATGCTGTCCGGCTACCGGCTGAATACCGCGTGGCGCGATGCGCAATGCAGCCAGCACATGTTCGGCGCGCTGCCGGGCGGCGCCGCGAACGACCGCAAACCGTCGTGATGCAAGGCTCATGACCAACGTCGAACTGTTTCATTACCTGCTGCTGTTGATCTGCGGCGCCGGCGCGCTAACGTGGCTCGCGGAGCGGATCTCGATTCCACCGGCCGTCGTGCTGCTGCTCGGCGGCTGCGTGGTGGCCGTCGCCGGCAAGCGCGTGCCCGACATGGACCCGGCGCTGCTGCTTGCGGCCGTGTTGCCGCCGCTGCTGATGTCGAGCGGCTTCTATACGGCATGGAAGGAATTCCGGCACGAGCTCGGATCGATCGCGTCGCTCGCGCTCGGTGCGGTGGCGTTCACGACGGTTGCGGTCGCGCTCGCCGTGCATGCGGCCAATCCGGCGCTGCCGTGGGCCGCGTGTTTCACGCTCGGCGCGATCGTGTCGCCGCCCGACGCCGTCGCCGCGAAGGCGATCCTGCAGCGCCATCCGCTACCCGCCCGGCTCGTCGCGGTGCTCGAAGGCGAAAGCCTCGTCAACGATGCGTCGGGCCTGCTGCTGTATCAGATGGCCGTGTCGGCCGCGCTCGCCGTCACCATCACGACCGCGAGCGCCACTGGCCTGTTCTTCTCGCTCACGCTGATCGGCATCGCGGTCGGTCTCGCATGCGGTCATGCGATGTGCTGGGTGTTGCAGCGCCTGCGCGAGCCGATGCTCGGCATCGTCGTGACCTTCGCGATGGCGTGGGGCAGCTACGGGATCGCGGAGGCCGTGCACGGCTCGGGGGTGCTGTCGGTCGTGACCTGCGGCCTCGTGCTCGGCGTGCGCCAACATCGCGTGTTCGACGCCGACATGCGGATCAAGGCGAAGGCGACCTGGGAAGCGATCGTCTTCGTGCTCGACGCGCTCGTGTTCATCCTGATCGGCCTCGCGCTGCACGCGATCCTCGCGCGCGTGAACCACGAAGGCGCGGTGCTGATGGCCGGCCTGCGCGTCGCGCTGCCGGCGACGGCCGCCGCGATCGCCGCGCGCGTCGTGTGGGTGTTCGTCGCGATGTGGCTGCCGGGCCGCCTGCGCACGCCGCGCGCGGGCCACGCGCCGTGGTCGTGGCGTGAAGCCGTCGTGCTTGGCTGGTCCGGCATGCGCGGGGTCGTGAGCCTCGCGGCCGCGATCGCGCTGCCGAACGACTTCCCCGGGCGCGACCTGATCCTGTTCAGCACGTTCCTGCTGATCATCGCGACGCTGGTGGTGCAAGGCGGCACGCTCGCGCCGCTGATCCGCGTGCTGAAGCTGCGCCCGGCCGCGCGGCACACGATGTCCGAGCATGCGGCGCGCGCGTATACGTTCGGGGCGGCGCTCGCCGAACTCGATGCTCGCGAACAGCGCGGCCCGGGCCTCGAACGTGCATCGCTCGACCGGCTGCTGACCGAATACCGCAGCCGCGTCGCGTTCAACGAGCACGCGCACCGCGACGGCGCGCAACCGGCGGACGTACGCGCGCGAATGCTGCGCGTCGAGCTCGAGCTGGTCGGCGTGTCGCGCGACGCGCTGCTCGACCTGCATCGCGACGGCCGGGTCGACGACGCGGTGCTGCACCGCATAGAATCCGAGCTGGATTTCGAGGAACTGCGACTGCAGCGCCTGCTCGAACCGTGACGCCCGGCCATGCCTGGCCGGCCCGTCTCCCCTTTCCCCACATGGAATTGCAATGAGCGAACTGTCCGTCGAAGCGAGCATCGGCTCCGTCGATTACCTGGTCCATTTCACCGACGGCGTGCATCAGTGGCGCGCCGACGAACCCGTGTCGCTCGGCGGCGGCGACACCGCACCGACACCCGTCGCGCTGCTGCTGTCGAGCCTCGGCGCCTGCACCGCGATCACCCTGAAGATGTACGCGCAACGCAAGGGCTGGCCGCTCGCCGAAGTCCACGTGAAGCTCGCCCACGAAGCGGGCAGCGCGGGCAGCACGATCATGCGCCGCATCACGCTCGACGGCGACCTGACCGACGAGCAGCGCGAGCGCCTGCTGCAGATCGCGAACGCGTGCCCGGTGCACAAGATCCTCACGCACCCGATCACGATCGATACGGCCATCGCCTGACTCACCGAAACCGGGAGACCCACCATGTCCGCATCGATCAAGACCCTGCTCACGCCGCGCGAGAGCGACATCGGCAACCTCGTCGTGCGGCGCGTGCTGCCCGCGCGCGCCGCGCGCCTCGTCGGTCCGTTCATCTTCTTCGACGAAATGGGGCCGGCCGTGCTGCCGGCCGGCAGCGGGATCGACGTGTTGCCGCATCCGCACATCGGCCTCGCGACCGTCACCTACCTGTTCGACGGCACGCTGATGCATCACGACAGCCTCGGCTTCCGGCAAAAGATCGTGCCCGGCGACGTGAACTGGATGACGGCCGGGCGCGGCATCGTCCACTCGGAGCGCTCGCCCGACGAGGACCGCCCGCATGAACAGCCCGTGCACGGGATCCAGACCTGGGTCGCGCTGCCGGTCGAGCACGAGGACACGGCGCCCGCGTTCGTGCATCACGCGGCCGACACGCTGCCGTCGTTCACGCGCGACGGCGCGAGCGTGCGCGTGATCGCGGGCACTGCATTCGGGCTCACGTCGCCCGTCGCCGTGTTCTCGCCGACGCTGTATGCGTATGCGGAATTCGCCGCGGGCGGGCAACTCGCGCTCGATGCCGAACACGACGAGCGCGGCGTGTATCTCGTCGACGGCGACCTCACGATCGACGGCACGCCGCTCGCAGCCGCGACGATGGCCGTGCTCGAACCCGGCGCGAACGTCGCGCTCGCCAGCGGGAACGGCGCGCGCGTCATGCTGCTCGGCGGTGCGCACCTGCCGGGCGAGCGGTTCATCGAATGGAATTTCGTGTCGAGCGAGCGCGCGAAAATCGAGGCGGCCCGCAACGCGTGGGCCGAGCAGACCTTCGGCAAGGTGCCCGGTGAGGAAAACGAGTGGACGCGCCAGCCGGCGCGCCGCGCGCAGTAGGCCGGCAGCAGTCGGCTCATCGATGCGACGCGGCCGGCATTCACGTCGGCCGCGTCGCGTTTACCGCTTCAATCCCATCAGCTTCGCCAGCACCGGCCAGCGGTCGAGCGATTCGACGAACGCGCGCCGCGCCTGCTCGTCGACGTAGCGTGCCGGGTCCAGCGCGGGCAAGTGCCGCGCGAGGCCGAGCACGTCGTTCGGTTGCGACAGGCGATCGTCGTCGCCTTCGCCGATATTTACTGTTCGTCGATCCATACGCCGTCCGGGGTCTTGACCGCATAGCCGGCGCTCGTCTGTATCGTCACCGTGCCTTCGTTCTCGCCGACCATCCGCGTGCGCGGCAGGTCGGCAGCGTATTGCGCGAGCGTCGCGCCCGGCTTGAACGGGCTGTTCGACACGAGGTTCGACAGCAGCTGCGCGAGCGCGAGAAAGCTCGTCGGCTGATCGATCACGGTCGTCGTGCCGTGATTGCCGGCGAAACCGACGAGCCGCACGCCGACCGGCCCGTGAACGATGCGCGGCGTCGGAATCTCGCGCAGGCCCGCAACCTGGTTCTTGTCGCCGCGCAGCGCGGCGCCGTGCTCGGGCACGAACACGATCACCGCGCGCCGGCCCGATTGCGCGATCAGGTCGGCGAGCCGGTCGAAGTCGTTCATCAGCTTGGTCGCGCGCTGCGGATACGAATCGATGCTGGTCAGCGCGCTACCCGCCACGCGGTTGCCGTCGTGCAGGCTGATCGTGTTGTAGTACAGCGCGACCGGGCCCGGCACCGACGCGCGCTGCGCGTACCAGTTCGCGAGCGTGCCGTAATCGTCCTTGATAGGCGAACCGTCGAACGCATGCATCGCGACCGGGGCGGCGGCGTTCGAGATCATCGGCGCGTCGGGCACGCCGATATTGTCGTGAATGACCTGCAGGAAGTTGTCGAAGTGGCCGTCGTGGTTCAGCAGCGACTGCACCGTGTAGCCGGCGGACGCGAGCTGCGAGAACAGATAGCACTGCTGGGGGGCGGCCTTGTAGAGGTCCGCATGCGCTTCCTGCCCGCAGCTTGCGCGCAGCACGCGGATCGCGGCCGGGCCGCTGTAGCTCGCGGCCGTGCTGAAGTTGTTGAACAGGTAGTCGAAGTGACTCAGCATCGGGTGGTTGCGCACCTTCGCGGCGTCGAGGTCATCCCACGACAGCGAGCAGATATGCAGCACGATCACGTCGAACTGCGCGGCCGAGTCGTTGCCGAGATGACCGAACGCGACCTGGCGCTGAGATTCCTGCGCGCGGAACGTCGCGAGCGCCGCGTTGTGATCCTCGGGCTGGCCGGCGCGCGCGCCCGTCGCATCGGCCTGCTGCGGAAGCGGCGCGACGACGCGCGCCATCAGCCCGTTGCCGGCCTGCCAGAGCGGCATCACGATCAGCGCGGCCAGCACGAAGGTCGCGACACGCACCCAGCGGTTGACGACGAAATAGACGATCAGCACGCCCGCGACCGTCAGCACCAGCACCGGCGGCAACAGGCGCGGCAGCAGCTCCATCCAGTAGTCGAGGCGGAACGTGGCGACCTCGCGCGCGGCTTCGGCGAGGCGTGCGAGCGGCGGCGCATGCATTTCGCGCGCGAGAAGCGGCACCGCGATCGCGATCGCGACGAGCTGTCGCACGATGCGCCACGCGCGCCGCCGGATCGGCGCGCTCACCGCGAGCGCCAGCGCGAACGCGAGGTTCGCGAGCCACAGCGGCTGCAGGTGGCCGGTCGCGAACAGCGCGAACTTCAGGATGAAATACAGATTCCAGAACGTCATCTAAACCACTCCGTGATGGGCGCCGCGTCAGTCGCGCGCCCGATCGAGCTTCGGCGCCAGCATCGACTGCACGCCGCGCGCCGCGCCCTTCCACATTCGTACGTAACCGTCCAGGCCCACGCGCAGCACTTCCTTCAGCCCGCGCAGCGGCGTGTCCGTACGCGCGCCCGCGTGCCAGTCGAGCCACGCGTCCGCGCGGCCGAACGTGCACTGCACGAGCTGGCGCTCCTGCTCGAGCGTCAGCGCCTCGAAGCTCACGCCGACATGCGTCGGCGTCACGCGGCTCACGCGCACCGGGAACGGGAACGGCCGGTCGCCACGCGACACGCACACCGTCAGCGTGTCGCCGACCGCGAGCGGCAGCCCCGGCACCGCTTCGAGGCCGAGCCCGCCGGTCGAGTAGTCGCTGGTGAAACAGGCGGCCGTCGACCCGTCGGCGAGCAGCAACGTCGCCGGCACACGCATCGCGATCCGGTGCGTGACGCGCACCTGCTTGGTCTCGCGCGCGACGGCCAGCGCGGCGCCGAGCATCGCGAGGTTGTAGACGGTCCAGCCGAGCGTGATCAGGATCGTCGACGCCTCGTCGCCCTGGTCGGCCACGAGCCGCCACACGCCGGCCACGATCGCGAGCACGTTCAGCGCGAACAGCACGAGGTACGGCTTCGACGTCGACCAGTCGACGTAGCCTTCGTCGATCTTGCCGCCCTTGTCGGTCACGTTGAACTTGCCGTGCTTCGGGCTGAAGAACGCGACGGTGGTCGGCAGCGCGATGTACCACGCGAGCACGGATTCGTAGACTTCGGCCCAGAACGAGTGGCGATAGCGCCCCTGCATCCGCGAGTTGGCGACGTTCGCGAGCACCAGGTACGGGATCACGTAGCTCGCGAGCGCGATCGACGACGCATTGATGAAGTACAGGTGGAAGAACAGGTATGCGAGCGGGATCGTCAGGAACACGAGCCGCGGGATCCCGTAGAAGAAATGCAGCATCGCATTGCCGTAGCAGATCCGCTGGATGAGGCCGAGCCCGCGCCCGAGGAACGGATTGTCGATGCGGAAGATCTGCGCCATCCCGCGCGCCCAGCGCGTACGCTGCTTCACGTGGCCCGCGAGGCTCTCGGTCGCGAGGCCGGCCGCCTGCACGGTCGGCAAGTATGCCGACGTGTAGCCGCGGCGATGCAGCTTGAGCGCGGTGTGCGCGTCCTCGGTCACGGTCTCGACGGCGACGCCACCCACCTCCTCCAGCGCGCTGCGCTTGAGCACTGCGCACGATCCGCAGAAGAACGTCGCGTTCCACAGGTCGTTGCCCGACTGCACGAGCCCGTAGAACAGGTTGCCCTCGTTCGGGATCTCGCGGAACGTGCCGAGGTTGCGCTCGAACGGATCGGGCGAGAAGAAATGGTGCGGCGTCTGCACCAGCGCGCACTTCGGATCGCGCAGGAACACGCCCATCGTGGTCTGCAGGAACGAGCGCGTCGGCACGTGATCGCAGTCGAAGATCGCGATGTATTCGCCGTGCGTCTTCGGCAGCGCGCGGTTGATGTTGCCGGCCTTCGCGTGGCGATTGTCGTCGCGCGTCAGGTAGCCGATTCCCGCTTCCCGCGCGAACGCCTCGAACTCGGGGCGGCGGCCGTCGTCGAGCAGGTAGACACGCAGCTTGGCCGTCGGCCAGTCGATGCTCTGCGACGCGAACACGGTCGGCTTCACGACCGACAGCGGCTCATTGTAGGTCGGGATATAGATGTCGACGCTCGGCCAGCTGTCGGGATCGTCGGGCAACGGCACGATCGGCCGATCGAGCGGCCATGCGGTCTGTATGAAGCCGAGCAGCAGGATCATCCACGTGTAGGCTTCGGCACCGTACAACAGGTAGCCGGCGAACGCCTCGACGGGGCTGCGGAAATCGAGTGTCTGGGTCGTGCGCCACCACACATAGCGGACCGTGGCGAGCAGCGCGAGCGACGCGAGCGCGAGGGTCGGCAGATGGCCCGGCAGGCGGCGCAGCGCCAGCGCCAGCACCGCGACGATCGCGAAAAACGCGAACTGCGCGCCGGGCATCAGCGGCGACATCCCGGCCGCGGCCCACATCAGCGCACCGGCAATCAGCAGCAGCGGCGCAAGCCAGCGGTGCTGGCCGACGCCGTGCGCGCGCGCGTCGAGCCAGCCGCCCCAGCGCGCCCACGGCAGGCGCCCGAGGAGCGCGTCGAGGCGGGCGCCGAGCGCGCGCGCCGCGACGTAGACCGGCACGACGAACGTGTCGAACCATGCGAGCGGATCGCGCGCGGGCCGCTCGTCGGCCGCGCGCGGCGCGCGCACGATCGCGCGCCACAGCCATTCGCGCGGGCTCAGCGGCTGCAGCACGCCCCACTCCTGCGCGAGCCGCAGGAAGACGACGCGCGCCCGGCGGCCCACGGGATCGGCCCGGCCGGGCGGCGGCGCATGGAAGAACAGCCGCACGAGCCAGTCGAGCAGTGTGCGCTGGGCCGGCAGCCCGATCCCGCGCGCGCACCAGTTGGTCGCACGCCGAGTCGCGGCGCGCCAGCGCGACACGAACGCGGCCTTCATCGCCGCGCTCCCGTGCGGCCGGCCGCGGCTGCCACGAGCCACGTGTCGACCCAGTTCGCGACGCCGTTCAGGTCGTGCGACGCCTGCGAATACGGCGCGTCGTCGAAGATCCAGGTGCCGCGCGCAAGCGTCTCGGGCACGGCCGCATCGACGTGAATCCGCTGTTCGAGCATCGACGCGGTCCCCGCGACCGCGCGCAGCATCGCGAGTGCATCGCGCTGCATGTCGCGCGCCGGGTTCAGCCGGTTCACGACGATCTGCAGGTCGCCGCCGCCGGCCCGCAACGCATCGAGGCGCGCGGCGACCGTCGCGCACGCGGCCGGTTCGGGCGGCACGACGACGAGCGTCAGGTCGGCACGGCGAATCGCCTGCTCGGCCTGCGGCGACGGGTAGCGCGCGGTGTCGACCAGCACGACACCGTCGGCCGGCAGCGCGATCTCGTCGAGCGCGCGCGACAGCCAGGCCGGATCGGCCGCGAGCCGCGCATCGCAGGCGGCGGCGCCCGCCGCGTCGACCTGCCCGTACGGCACGAACAGCACGCCATCGGCATTGCGCCACGTATGCGCGTGCCACGGCGCGGCGTCGCCCGCGTCACCGAGCAGGCTGTGCGCGAGCCCGTGCTCGGCCAGCGTATCGAGACCGAGCGTCGCGCCCATCAGGTTCTGCGCGTCGAACTCGACCGCGACGACGGGCCGGCCGCGGCGCGCGAGCAGCACCGCGAGCGCACCCGCGAGCGTCGTGCGGCCCGCGCCGCCGGTCGTCGACGTGACGGCGATCGTCTTCATGGCGCGGCCTCGTCGGTACGGCCGGCTTCGGGCAACAGACGCCCGCGCAGCGCGACCGGCACGAGTTCGCACGGCACCGCGTCGCGCCGGTGCAGCCCGCGCGGCGCATGAAAGCCGCGGCCGAGGCCCAGGTGCTGCGCGATGATCCACACCGGCACCGCGATCGCGATGCCGACAACGAATCCGATGACGAGTTCGGCGATCATGCGCCCTCCGGCTTGCGCAGCGGCATCGCACTGCGGGTGGCGCCGCGCGTGCGCGCGACGGGAAATTCGGCGGACGGTGCCCGCGCATCGGCGGCCGGCGTTGCGTCGTCGGCGTGCGGCGGCGCATCGGCATGCTCGTCGACCGTCCCGGCCGCTGCGACTTCGGCGTCCGGTTCAGCGGGCGTCGCGACACCCCCCGCGCGTTCGATCGGCGCGCGCGCCGCACCGGCCGGCTTCACCGTCGCGAACAGGTCGCTGTAGTCGGCGATCGGCGCGCGCCGGTTCTCGGTCTTCAGCGCATCGAGCTCGGTGTCGATGCTGCCCTGCCCGAGACACACGACGCGATCGGACAGCGTATCGACCGGTACGTCGAAGATCCGTGCGAGCGCGTCATCGGCATCGGCCGGCTCGCACGCGAACAGGAACACGTACAGGTGTCCGGCATCGGCGGTCACGACATCGCCCGCGCGGCGCGGCCGGCAGTGCCGCAGCGCATCGACGTGCGACACGCCGGGCAGCAGCGCGATCTTCGCGAGCGTATGCGGCAACGCGAGCACGGCGCCGCGATCGAGCACGGCGCGAATTCGCAGGCAGAAGGCGCCGACCGGCAGGTAGCCCAGCACCGAATCGCCGAGCGCGGCCGCGAGCGCCGCACGATAGTCGGCCGCGACGGGCCGCGCATAGAGCTGCCCGCGCAGCGCGCTCACGGCCGCGTGCATCCGCGACACCGGCAGGTCGCGCGCGACGACGCGGTTCGCGCCGACGCTCAGCACGAGCATCTCGAACTGCTGGCGCAGCACCTCGCCGCGTTCGACGACGGCGATCTTCAATGCGCCGCCGGATTGCCGGCGCAGCGTGTGAACGGCCGCGCACAGCGCCTCGAGCTGCGCGTGCGTGCGGAACGCCAGAACCGCGGTCGCGGCCTGCGCATGCGCACAGGCGGCGACGACCGCCGCGTTGTCGTCGACGATTTCCCAGCCGGCGGGTACGCGACTCGCTTCGTCGAGCGCCGCGCGGCTGACGACGACGCGATCCTCGTCGATCGCGAGCTTCATCCGGCGCGACGGCTCGGCGGCGGCGCCGTCGACGATCGCCGCGAGCCGACCGCTCGGCGCGAAACGCAGCGGCCGCACTTCACCGGCCGCGAGCGTGTCGCCGGCACGCCAGAAATCGACGACCCACAGCAGCTCGCCATGCGTGCGCTGCAGTTGCGAGACGCCCGAGCACACCGCGTGAAAGCCGCTGCGCGGCGCGCGATTCGCATCGCGCACGAGCGGCGGATCGTCGGTATCCGGGTCCGCGCCGGTGCGCACGATCTCGGGATCGACCAGCAGCACCAGCGCGATCCGGTGCGTGCGGCACCAGTCGGCGAGCGCATGTGCCTCTTCCGCGAGCGCCGCCGGATCGTCCCAGCTGAACCAGCGCTGCGCGCCTTCGATGAAATACAGCGAGCGCGCACGAAAGCCGTAGCGCTTCATCGCGCGCAAGCCGCCGGTGAGCCGTGCGAACGGAGCGGGCGCCGCACGGCGCGGCGCACCCGGTTCGCGCGCGGCATCGCCGCCGGCCGGCTCATGCGCGGGCGGCATCGCCAGCACGTTCAGGTTACGCGGCCAGCCGGCCGGCTGCGCGCCGCCCGCGAAACCGCGCGACGCCATCTGCGCGGCAACGCGCGCCGCGTCGCGCGACAGCACGACCGTCACGTCGCGCGTGCGCGACTGCCGCGCGCTTTCCCACACCAGCGCGTCGCACGCCGGCGTGCCGGCAGCGGCATAGATCGTGTACAGGCCGCCCGCTTCCAGCTGCGTCCACGCATCGGGCAGCCCGTCGATCGCGAGCCGGCTCAGCGGGCCGGTGCGGCCGCCGGGCCGCCCGGTGCGCAGCAGCGCGCGCAGGCGGCCCAGCAGGCCGGCGGCGCCGAGCGCGGGACGGGTTGCATCCATTTCCGTATTCACGCGCTTCCCCTAGTAATCCGAATAAAGCCGCACCGGCGTCGGCGTGACGAGCCAGCTGCGCTCCGCGCGTGCGTCGAATGCATAGCGCAGGTACACGAGCGCCGAACTTGGCGCATAGTCGTGCGACCGGTCGACGTGCAGTTGCGCGCCGACGCTCAGGTGCGGATTCACGCGATATTCGACGATGCCGTTCACGCCGTACGAGAACGACACGCCGCGTGTCGAAC
The DNA here is from genome assembly GCF_052372875.1 of Burkholderia sp. PR2. Lineage (NCBI taxonomy): Bacteria > Pseudomonadati > Pseudomonadota > Betaproteobacteria > Burkholderiales > Burkholderiaceae > Burkholderia > Burkholderia sp. PR2. The sequence goes on along the minus strand of NZ_JBQRWH010000004.1, from coordinate 1,361,855 downwards.
TGCCCGCGTAGACGAACCCCGCCGCCTCCTGCGCGGCGCGCTGGTTCGCGAAGGTCGGGTAGAACAGCGAATCCTTTTCGTAGCTGTTCGAGATCCCGCCCGTGACGGTCAGGTCCCACGACAGCGCGTCGCGCCGCCCTGCCCATTCGATCGGCACGCCGAGCGACAGGTAACGCTGCGGGCTGTAATAGCCGCCCTGTCCGTAGGTGTAGTAACGCAGGTTCTGCGCGTAGTGCCACGCATTGCCGACGAGCCCCGTGCTCACCTTCATCGTCGCGCGCTCGTATACGGGCACCGTGAAGCCCGAGCGCAGCGTCACTTCCGCGTTGCGCTCGACGTTGCGGCCGGACAGCACGCCCGCGCCGAGTTCGGCGAACAGGTTCACGCGGCCGACGTCGACCGACCCGCGCAGGTTCACGCCATCGCGACGCACGCCGCCCCATACCGCGCCCGACCACGGGTCGCGCATCCCCGCGTACGACAGCACGCTGCTCGTTTCCGGCCGGCGCGACGCGTTCACGCTGAAGCTCGCCGGCCCCGCGTCGAAGCGATAGCGCACGCCGCCGACCAGGTAATGCACCGGGAAGCCGAGCGGCGACGTGCCGAGATCGACGCGCCATGCATCCGTGCGATAGCCGGCGCCGAGCGCGACGCCCGTCATCGACTGATGCAACGCACCCGGCGGGTTCGCGATCAACACATCGGCCGGCCGGGTCAGATGGAACGGCGGCGGCAGCCCGTTCAGCGCCTTGAGCGCCGCGTAAGTCCCGAAGGTCTTCAGCGAATACGCGTTCGGGTCGCTCGTATCGAGCGTGCCGGCGTCCAGATGCACGGTGTCGAGTTGCAGGAACGCATGCCCGTCGTAGCGCACCGGCAGCTGCATGTAGATCGGCACCTGCTGCGCGCGGTACGCGGAAATCCCCTCGTCGCCCGACTTGTACGCGGGCAGCCAGCCCATCTCGATCTCGGGATCGCGCCGCTGTGCGAGATCCGCGAATGCGGCCTGCGCGGGCGTGCGGCCGTCGCGGCCCGGGCTCACGCCGCTCGTGCGCTCCTGCGACAGCGACAGCCGGTACAGCGATGCGGCATCGTCGTAGCGACCCTGCGCCTCGGCCACGCGCCCCGCCGCGACCGTCACGTCGGCACGCGCCGGGTACGCGGCCTGCAGCGGGTCGATCACCTGCGCGGCTTCGTCCGCGCGGCGCAGCGCGTTCAGGCGGCGCACGACCGACAGCCGCGTGTCGACGTCGTCGTCCGGCGTGCGCGCGAGCACGGCCTGCACGCGTGCGAGCGCGGCCGCGCGGTGGCCGCCGTCCTCGTCGATGCGCGCGAGCGCGAGCTGCGTATCGGCATCGTCCGGCGTGCGCGCGACGACCGGCGCAAGCGCGTCGCGTGCCGCGTCGTAATGGCCCTGCGCGCGTTCGAGGTCGGCCAGTTCAAGTGCGTAGCGCTTGTCCGCGCGTCCCGCCGGACTCGCCTGATCGAGCAGCGTGCGGGCGCGCGCGTAGTCGCGTTGCGCGATCGCGTTGTCCGTCCGCCGCAGAACGAGCCGCAGCGACTGGTCCTCGATCCGCGCGGTCTGTGCCGGCGTCAGCGCCGGCTCGCGGCGCAGCGCGTCGAGCCACGCGGCGAGCGCGTCGTCGCGCCCCGCGCTGCCGAGCAGGTCGCCGTAGCGTAGCCGCACGTCGGGATCGGCCTCGTGCGGATGCGCGGCGATCCAGTCGCGCAGCGGCGCGAGGCCGCGCTCGGGTTCGCCCGCGTCGATCCACTGCGCGCCGATCGCGGCCAGCATGTCGGGATCGTCCGGCGCGCTCGCCTGCGCATGTGCGAGCGACGCGGCGAAGGCCGCACGATCGCCACGACCGAGCGCGCCGCGCGCGCCGGCCAGCGAACTTTCCGCGTCGAGCTTGCGCGCGAGCGCACGCATGCCGTCCGAGCGTTGCGCGTCATCGACGCCCGCAAGCGCGGCCTGGGCGCCCGCGATGTCGTCGAGCGAGTTGCGATACAGCGCGGTCGCATAGCGCATCTCGGGCGTGCCGCTTTGCGCGAGCCCGTCGTCCATCACCGTGCGGCCGAGCTGCGGCAGCCCCATGTCGCGATACAACCGGGCGAGCGCGAAACGCGTCCACGGCGCATCGGGCGCCGCGCGCACCGCCGCTTCGTAGCGTTGCGCGGCTGGCCCGCGTTCGCCCTTGTCCGCAAGCGCGCGGGCCTCGCTCGCGAGCAGGTCGGCGCGCAAGCCGTCGAGCGCGCGGCGGTCGTCGCGGCCCGTCACGCGGCTCTGCAGCGCGTCGAGCAGCGGGCCGATGCGATCGGCGCGGCCGGTGTTCTCGTACAGCGTCGCCGTGCCGCGCACCGCCGACAGATTCGGCGAACGTGCGGCGAGCAACTCGCGCAGCAACGGCTCCGCGCGCGCCCAGTCGCGCTGCGCGAGCAGCGCATCGGCAAGCTGCAGCTTCGCGTCCGGGCTGTCGGGCTGCATCGCGAGCGCGGCGCGCGCCGCGCGCTCGGCATCCTGCGGCCGTCCGGCCGACGCCGCCGCGCGCCCCTGCGCGATCAGCCCCCAGAACTGCGCGGTGCGTGCGAGGCTCTGCCACTTGCCGCGCTGGTCGGTCGACAGCGCCGCGGCACGCGTAAACAGCGCGCGCGCTTCGTCGTGCCGGCCTTCGCGCAGACGCAGCAGGCCGAGCCCGCCGACCGCATCGGCGTCGCCCGCGCGCGCCTGCGCGGCGCGCGCGAGCAGCGGATCGGCGCCGGCCAGGTCGCCGCGCGCGAGCGCCTGCAAGCCACGCTGTTGCGCGATGTAGCCCGGATCGCGCTCAAGCAGCCGCTGCGCGTCGCGCTGCCGGTCGAGTGCGGCGACGCGATCGCGGAATTCGGTGTCGTCCGGCACGAGCGCGAGATATGCATGCAATGCGTCGAGATAGGCGGGATCGGTGCCGGCGGACTGCAGCACGCGCCGCCACACGGCCATCGCTTCCGTATGATCGGCGTCGCCCCGCTTCGCGAGCGACCACGCGATGCGGTTGGCCTCCGCACGCGTGTCGTCGCGCTGGTTCAGGAGCCGCGCGAGCGCCAGCGCCGCGCTCGAATCCTGTGGGTCGGCCGCGACCGCGCGGCGCAGCGCGGCGATCGCCGGTTCGCGGCCGCCCGGCGCGTTCGCGACGATCTGGTAGTACTCGGCGCCCAGCGCACCAGACGGCGCACCGTTCGGAAACAGCGCGACGATCCGCCGGGCCGCCTCGTCGGCGCGGCCGCTGCGCGCGAGCAGGCGGATCTGCGCCATCTCGCCGCGGCCGCTCGTCGCGACGCGGTATTCGTCGGCCGCGCGGCGCGTGTCGGGCGCCGCGGGCGCGCGCGCCTGCAGGCGCGCCAGCGTGGCCTGCGCACCTTGCGCGTCGCCGAGCCGCAGCAGCACGCGCACCTGTTCCGCGAGCAGTTCGGGATTGTCCGGCGCGATCAGGAGCCCCTTGCGCAGTGCGTCCCGCGCGAGGTCGTCGCGATGCTTGGCGCCCCACATGCGGGCGGTCGCGAGCTGAAGCCGCGCATCGGACGCAGCGGTCGAAGCCGGCGCCGACGCGGCTTTCGGCGCGACGGGTTTCGTCGCCGCGACGGCAACGGCGGCCGGCACCCCCGCAGAGACCGACGACGCGAGCCACGCAAGCCCCGCGACACGCCGCGCGGTGGACTTCATCGGCCTGCGCATGACGGGCCCTCCCAGCGCGCATCGAGCGACCCGTCCGCGCCGAACCGGTAGCGGCCATCGCGCCATCCGAGGCCGAACAGCGTCAGCACGCTCGTGTAGTAGCCGGGCGCCGACTGGCGCGCAAGCGCGTCGACACGGGCCACCTGTGCATCGGCGAGCGCATGCTGGCCGCGCGCGTCGAGGAACGGCACGGCCGCCGCCGAGAAGCCGCCATTGCCGTCGTTCGGCCCCGCGACGCCGGTTGTCGTGTCGACCTTCTCCGGCGGCGCGCCATGCGCGGCGATGTGATCGGCGAACGGCGCGAAGCGCGCGAGCAGCGGTGCCGCGAGCGGATCGGCGCGATCGAGCATGCCGGCCCACAAATACACGCGAATCGCGTTGTAGGCGCTTTCCGCGTGGGTCTGCGGATCGGGCGCGAAGCCGGCACCGGCGCGATACAACGCCCAGTCCGGCGCAAAGCCCTTCGGCGCGGTGTCGAGCAGCACGCGGCCGGTGCTGGCCGCGAGCGCGGACCAGCGGCGATCGTCCGGCAGGCGCGCGGCGAGCCCGCGGATCACCTGCGGCGGCGAATAGCTCGGGTTCACGCGCCATCGACCGTCGGCCAGCCTGAAGCCGGTCGGCCCGGGCAACAGCGTGAGGCCGAGGCCCGGCACGCTGGCCGTCTCGTCGTCGAGCACGCGCTTCGCGAGCAGCGCGCCGCGCGCGGTGTAGCTGCGCTCGTGCCACAGCCGTCCGGCTTCGACGAGCGTGTACGCGATCCACAGGTCGGCATCCGACGCCGCGTTCGCGTCGAGCACGCGCCACGCGCCGTCCGGCGCGCGGCCCCACAGCCACGCCGGCAGACGGGCGCTCAGGTCGCCCTGTGCAAGGTTGTTCTCGGTCCATGCGAGGATCGTGTCGAACGTGTGCCGGTCGTTCGCGACGAGCGCGAAGAACAGTCCATACGCCTGCCCCTCCGATACCGTGCGCGAATCCGCCGAGCCGACGTCGATCACCCGGCCGTCGGCCGACACGAAATCGCGCTTGAACGCGTCCCAGCGCGGCCACACCGCGCCGCACCGCACGTCGGCCGCGCCGCTTTGCGCGGCCTGCGCGCGCCCGGCGCCGCCGGTCGCCGCGCACGCTGCCGCGACGGCCATCACGAGCGTCGTGCCGACCCGCCGCGCCGGCTGCGTTGCCCGTCGCCTTGCGAATGCCCACGCCATCCGTTACATCCCCCGTCGGCGCGCGGCGATTCTCTGCAGCACGCTGAACACGCCGAGCGCGAGCAGCAGCCCCGCGACGACGCCGACCACGCCGAGCACCACCGGGTGCTGCGCCGCGTGCGTCCAGACGCGCGCGTACCACGGCACGAAGCCGACCACGTAAGGCTCGCCGACGCGCAGGCTGTCGACCTGCCCCGGCCGCACCAGCGCGAGGTCGCCCTGCAGCTGTGACACGAGGCCCGGCTTCTCGAACACGTCGAGCAGGTCGGCAAGACGCGTCTGGTCGGTGGCCGTCAGCGCCACGACGCTGCGGCCATGGCTGCCCGGCAGCTCGAACCCGGCCAGCGCCGCGAGCGAGCCCGTCTGTTCGATATGCGCGCCGCCGTCGGCCATGCCGATGCCGTTGCGCCAGCGCTCCTTCACCGAAAACGCGACACGCGTCGCGCCCGTGCCGGCCTGCTGGTCGATCGACAGCGGCAACGCCGCGCGCCAGTGCGACAGCAGCGGCGACGCGGGCGAGCCGTCGATCACGAGCAGGTCCTTGCGGCCCGCGAGCGCGGCGACGTCGCCGGGTCGCGCGACCTGCACGCGCAGCGCCGGGAAGCCGGTCCACTGCCCCATGTGGCCGAGCATCGTCAGGTAGGCTTCCAGTTCCTGCGGCGACGGCCGGTCCGGCATCACGACCGCCGTCTGCGACAGGTCGGCGAAGCGCGTGAACGGGAAACCGCTGTTCGCGAAGAACGCCAGGTTCGGCAATTGCGCGTAATGGACGAAGTGCGAGAAGTCGATCGTCGAATCCGGATCGATCGCCGCGCGCTGCGGCTCGGTCGCGGTGCTCGAGCAGAGCCCCGTCTTCTGCGAATCGAGCGTGAAGCGGAACTGCAGCTGGTTGCCGCTGCCGACGCGGAACGCCGGGATGTCGACATCGCTCGTCACGCGCCCTTCCGGCACCGACAGCAGCGGCAGTTGCATGCGCCCGCGCGCGTCTTCCGCGTGGGCCGGCCCGAGCCGGTACGACTTCACGAGTTGTTCGTTGATCTCGACGGCGAGCGTCGAGTTGTCCTGCACGGTCGGCGCCGTGTAGCGGTAGCGCAGCGTGATCGGCACGCCCGAGCCGTTCCACGAATGCAGATCGGCCGGCACGCGCAGGTTCAGCCGGATCGCGTCGGGCGACGTGCCGCGCACTTCGAGTTCGCGCGGATCCGACACCAATTCGCGGAACGCGATCGGCCGGTTCACCGGCAGCCAGCGCGGTGCGTCGTACGGCTTGCGCGGCGCGCCGAGATCCACGTGCGCGACCGTCGCTGCCGGGCCGGACAGCGCCGCGCGGCCGAGCACGAGCGCCGCGACCGCGTCGTCGACCTCGGCGGCCGTGCGGCCCGTCACGACCAGCAGCTTGCGGCCCGGCGCGGCCGGGTTGTCGGCGACGGCGAGCAACGGCCCGTTGACCGACGGCAGCGCGAGGCCGGCCGGCAACGTCGCGGCCGTGCCGACCACCACCGCCTGGTCGTCGGCCGGGAGCGTCGCTGCAACCGGGAAGCGCGCCTGCCGGTAGTCGGCCTGCGCACCGAACCACGACGCGAGCACGCCGGCGCTGCGCAGCGTCGCCGAGTCGGGCGACGCTGGCAGCACGAACGGCAGCCGCAGGAGCCCGTTGTCACGCCGGTCGAAGAACGGCGCGGGCAAGAGCGCGAGATCGTTCGGCAAGCGCACCGGCGACTCGTCGAGGATCAGTTCGCTCGTCGGGCTCACGTCGGCCCACAGCGCCGAGCTCGACGGATCCTCGCAGTGGTCGAGTGTGTAATGCGCGATCAGGCGCAGGCCGATCTGGTTGAAATCGGAGAAGTAGCGCGGATCGATCGGGATGTCCTGCGTGACCGTGCGGCCCGCGCGCGTCGCGTCGAACGGGACGGTCGCGACCACCTCGCCGTTCATCGACACCTTCAGGTGCGACATTGGGAAGACCAGCGACGGCGAATACGCGTAGGTCAGGCGCAGCCGCGCGCCGGTGACCACGCGGTCGAGCCGCACGCCCGCATTGATCGTGCGCGCGTCGTCGGCGCCGCGCAGGTGGACCGGATCGAACGCGCCGAGCGACGCGAACGGCAGGTGTACGGTCGTCGCGGGCAGGCCGGCGGACGCCGCGCTGGCGGCGCTCGGCATGGCCGCGAGCGGCGGCACGGCCGCGCCGCTGGCGGGCACCGGCACGGCCTGACTGCCGGCTGACGCCGAAGCGGCCGCAGCCGGCATGGGCGCGGCCGCCAGCGCGGCCGCATGGAACGCGCCGAACGTGGCGACCGACAGGACGAACAGCGACGCGGCCGGCTTCATGCGCGGCCCCGCATCGTCACGATCGTCCGGTCATCAAGCGCGCCGCAACCGACGCGCGCAAAGCAGCTATGCCCGTGAGTGCACATCCCCACTGCTTCCCCTCAAAGTCTGGCCTGAATGCATTTATCGAAACAACGCGGCGAATCATTTCGCTGCCGACTCGTAGGACAGCGCGCACCTGGCACCGGCGCTCGCACATTCGTCACACTATCTCAAAATCAAGACAAAACTCGCCCTGATTCGTGCTGACGAAGCGAAAAACAACTCAATCCGGTCGGAAATGCTGCGCGTCGCGATGGAATGGCAAGAGTTACACCGTTGCTGCCGGCCGGACCGACCGGCATACTCCCGGCGCTGCCGAACCGACGGCCCGGCGCCCCGGGAAACCGGCCGGATGCCGGCGGCGGCCCGTTGCGGGCCGCCCGGAACGCGCTGCCGCGTGAGCGGCGCGTATGCTACCGCAAGCTCGGGCCGCGCGCTGTGCTTTCTTCCTGGAAAACTGACTTGGATCAAATCGTCGACACCGCCACTCCGTCCCCCGACACGCTGCTGCGCATCATCGCCGCGCAAACCGAGATCGCGAAACTCGGCCTCGACCTCGGCAGTGTGATGGCTTACGTGACCGAGCAGGTGCCGCAGCTCACGGGCGCGAGCGGCGCGGCGGTCGAATTCGCCGAAGGCGACGACATGGTGTACCGCGCCGCGTCAGGCTCCGCCGCCGGGATGCTCGGGCTGCGGCTGCGCCGCTCGGGCAGCCTGTCCGGCCTGTGCGTGACGCGCGGCGAACTGCTGCACTGCAAGGATTCGGAATCCGACCCGCGCGTCGACCGCGATGCGTGCCGCCGCGTGGGGCTGCGCTCGATGCTGGTGATGCCGCTCACCCATGCGGACACGACGGTCGGCGTGCTGAAGGTGATGTCGCCGGACCTCGACGGTTTTTCGGCCGCCGATGCCGGGACGCTGCGGCTCACGGCCGACCTGATCGCCGCCGCGATGTTCCATGCGGCGCGCAACGAGGCCAACGAGTTGTACCTGCGCGCGACGCACGACGCGCTCACCGGCCTGCCGAACCGCGCGCTGTTCTACGACCGCCTGCGCCAGTCGATGCATACGGCGCTGCGCGCGAACGGCCGGCTCGGCATCCTCAACATCGACATGGACGGGCTCAAGCCGATCAACGACGACTACGGCCACCGCGCGGGCGACGCCGCGCTGCGTGCGATCGCCACGCGGATGCAGCGCGCCGTGCGGCGCTCGGACACGGTCGCGCGCGTGGGCGGCGACGAGTTCGCGGTGATCCTGCCGGACATCGGCAGCCGCGACGACGTCGATGCGCAACGCGCACGGCTCGCCCGGCAGGTCGGCGAGCCGTTCGAATTCGAGGGGCATCCGCTGCGGCTCGGCGTCAGTGTCGGCGTCGCGATACTGCCTGACGACGGCACCGACATGAACGCGCTGATCGAGCACGCGGACCAGGCGATGTACGCGGTGAAGCGCACGCGGACGCAGCGGGCGGCGCACGCATGACCCGCTTGGCCACCGCGAGCCGCGGCCGTCCGGGCCGGTCACGGATGGCTGACCAACCCGCGCGGGCGTCAAGCGCACTGCGCGCGCCGGGCGAGCGGCCGCGGCCGCGCGCCTCTCACGCGAAGAACGCGAAGTCCGGCAGGTCGAGCTCGTCGACGACGTGCGCGACGCGCGCAGAATGTTCGTGGCCGCGATGCAGCAGCACGATCGCACCACGGCAGCGCGGACCCGTCGCGGGCCCGTGACGATAGAGCGGCGTTTCGCCATCGCGCGTGATGAAGTCGGCCTCGCGGGCCGCGCTTGCGTTCATGCGGTCTCGCTCGTTTCGTTATTCGAATCATGCGGCGGCGCCCTCCGGCGCCGGTCCCACTACCGCCGTCAGCCGCCCGCTTCGGCGATCCCGGCCTGCACGCGCCGCACCACCGTCACGATCGACAGCACGATCAGCACGCGCCACAGCCACGCGGCGAGGCTGCCGACCGGCAGACCGAAACCGATCCACAGCGCGAACGCGCCGAGCGCGAGCGCGCGGTCGCTCTTGCCGAACGGGCCGTCGTAGCGGCGGGTCGCGCCGGCAAGCGGGCCGATCAGCCCCGCGCATTCGACGATGACCGCCGTCAGCGCGAACAGCCAGACGTCCGCCGCAGCGAACGCGGGAATCGCGAGAAACGGCAGCACGAGCGCGACGTCGGACACGACGTCGCCGAGCTCGTTCAGGTACGCACCGAGCGTGCTCTTCTGCCCGTGCTCGCGGGCAAGCATGCCGTCGATCGCGTTGAGCGCCATCCGCACGAACAGCCAGATCGGGATCAGCAGGAACAGCACGCGAGCGAACACGCCAAGCCCCGCGAGCGCGCCGACGACGATCGAGCCGCCGGCCGCGAACAGCGTGACCTGGTTGGCCGTGACGCCGCGTTCGGCAAGCGAATCCGCGAACGGACGCAGACGATTCTGGAATTTCGGTTTGAGTGCGTAGAGGCTCATCGTTTTATTGGTTCTTTGCGTTCGGACACGTTTGCGGCCCGGCCCCGGGCAGCGCACCCGTCGGCGGCGGCTTTCGACAGGTGGGCGTAATCGTCGCCGAGCGGTCCCCACGCGTCAAGCCGCACCCCGCTCCGTGCCACGCCGGGCAATCTGGCGTTTTCGACGGAAACTCGCGATAATCCGCTGGCCCGCGAGCGCAGCAATTCATTCGAACTGTGGCCGGGCGCGCGTGCAACAGCCGATTATCACGCCGTCGAACGGCGAATTCGCCGCGACGCAATACCCGCCGGTGCATCGTCCGATTATCGCGGCCCTGCAACAGGCAGCCACGAATTTGAAAAAACTTAAACAAGGGCCGACCGGCGCGCATCCTGCCGCACCGGCATTCCGGGATTCCGCCCGCCGCGCATGCGCGGCCGCGCGGGCATGCATGCAGGAGGCGCGGCGCCGATGAACATCCTGAACGTCTGGCAGCGCGATTTCCTGCTGTCGATCGTGCGGCTCGTCGCCGGCGCGTATCCGGTCTGGCATCAGGCGCCGCCTTCCCCGACGCAGAAGATCTACTTCTCGAACCATACGAGCCACATCGACACGCTCGCGATCCTCGCCGCGCTGCCGCGCGACGTGCGCGCGGTCGTGCGGCCCGTCGCCGCGCGCGACTACTGGGACAGCAGCAACGTGAAGCGTCACATCGCGCAGAAGCTGCTGAATGTCGTGCTGATCGACCGTCACCGCGAAAGCGGCGGCGACCCGCTGGACCCGGTGCGCGATGCACTACGGCAAGGCCACTCGATCATCATCTTTCCGGAAGGCACGCGCGGCGCCGAAGTCTTGCCGCAGCCGTTCAAGAGCGGCCTGTTCCATCTCGCGACCGAGTTTGCGGAGGTCGCGCTCGCGCCGGTCTATCTCGAGAACCTGCAACGCATCATGCCGAAGGGCGCGATCTGGCCCGTGCCGCTGATCTGCAAGGTGCACTTCGGTGCGAACGAGGCGCTCGGCGCCGGCGAAGACAAGCCGACCTTCCTCGCCCGCATGCGCGACGCGATCGTCGCGCTCGCGCCGCCGCAGCGGCCGGCCGGCTGAACGCGGCGCCCCTCTCTCTCCCTTTTCCGGACCTCTCCATGCGAACTCTCTTCTGGGAACTGGTCGCAGGCGTCACCGGCGTGCTGGTGCTCGCGACCGTGATCGGCGCGATCCTCGGCGCGCGCAGCGGCGGCACCAGCGCGACCATCGTCAACCTGAACCAGCGCATCCGCGCGTGGTGGGCGATGATCGCGATCATGGTCATCGCGATCAGCCTCGGCAACAACGTCACGTATCTGGTGTTCGCGCTGCTGTCGTACCTGACGCTGCGCGAATTCATCACGCTCACGCCGACGACCGCAAGCGACCACACGACGCTCTTCATCGCGTTCTTCATCGCGATTCCGGTGCAGTACCTGCTGCTCGGGATCAACTGGTACGGGATGTATTCGATCTTCGTGCCGGTGCACCTGTTCTTCGCGATGTCGCTGGTGTCGGCACTCACGCAGGACACGCGGGAATTCCTGAGCCGCAACGCGAAGATCAACTGGGCGCTGATGGTGTGCGTGTACGGGTTGAGCCATGCGCCGGCCGTGCTGATCCTCGACATCCCGCGCTACGCCGGGCAGAACGCGCTGCTGCTGTTCTTCTTCCTGTTCGTCGTGCAGATCAGCGACGTGCTGCAATACGTCGTCGGCAAGTTGTTCGGACGCCGCAAGATCGCGCCGCAGCTGTCGCCGTCGAAGACGATCGAGGGCTTCATCGGCGGCGGGCTGCTGGCCACGCTGTGCGGTGCATCGCTGTATCGCGTGACGCCGTTCAGCTTCGGCGCGGCGTTCGGGATCTCGCTCGCGATCGTGATCGCGGGCTTCGTCGGCGGGCTGGTGCTGTCGGCCGTGAAACGCTCGCTCGGCACCAAGGACTGGGGCTCGATGATCGCGGGCCATGGCGGGATGCTCGATCGCGTCGATTCGATCTGCTTCGCCGCGCCGGTGTTCTTCCACCTCGTGCGCTACGCGTACGTGTGATGCGCGGGCGGCGCCACGCCGCCCGGTTCCGATTGCTGCACGCTCGATCTCGCGCACGACGTCGTCGACGCCGCGCTGGACGCGGCCGGCTGCCCGCCCGACGCCTACTCTGCGGCCGGATCGACGTGCAGCGATTCCCCGATCGCATAGAAGTTGCCGCCCGCGATGTAGTGCAGGCTGCGCAGCGCCGGATCGGCCGATTCGAAATACCAGTGGCCGTCGCGAAACACCCGCGTGTCGGACCACGCCGCGACCACCTCCCCGATGAACAGGTCGTAGGTCTGCTGGTTGTGCGGCTCGGGAACCAGCCTGCACGCGAGCCAGCCCGAGCAGCCGGCGACGAACGGCAGGTCGTGGCCTTCGACGTCGAACAGCGTGACGCCCGCCTCGCGCAGCTTGTCCGGCCGCTCCGCGAGACTGTGCCTGCCGACCGCATGCGTGAGCTGCAGCTGCGCGGCCGTCGGCACCTGGATGACGAACGTCCCGCTACGCTCGACGAGCTCGCGCGTCTTCGCAGACTTGTCGAGCACGACCGTCAGCTTCGGCGGCAGGAAGTCGAGCGCGCAGGCCCATGCGGCGGCCATCACGTTGTCGACGCCGTCATGACGGGCCGATACGAGCACGGTCGGGCCATGGTTGAGAAGACGGTAGGCTTTCTTCAGCTCCACCGGAGCGATGTGAGTGTCCATGCGGGTTCCCTGGTGAGCGGCACGACGCGTGCCGGCCGAAGGCCGCATTCTCGCACCCGATGCCAATTGCCGCTGACGGTGAGCGCGCCGCATCACGCTCGCGCGATGCGCGCCATAACACACCCCGGTCTGCATCACGCGATTCAATTCATTAAATAATCAATTGATGAATCGACGACGAATGCGTCGCCATCGAAATTCGACCGAAAATCACGCGGAATTATCACGAATCCGGCAATGCACCAATCGCCCCACCCTGAAATTCAGATCGATTGATGCACAGTTCTCAATAATGTGAATCTCTCAATGGACCTTGCCGCAGCACGTGCATGTCTGCTTTACGTCACATCGAAGAATTTCATTTTTGCCGTTCGTCGGCGGCTCGGTAGTCTCCTGCCCATCCGGTTCAAGCAAGCCAATCGCAAGGAGATGAAATGAAACGCACGACCCTCTCGCTGATTTCGCTCGCATCGTTCGCGGCGATGCCCGCCGCGCATGCGCAGTCGAGCGTCACGCTGTATGGCGTGATCGACACGTCGATCACGTACGTGAATCACGCGCAGGGTAAGGACAATGCATGGATGCTCGGCAACAGCAGCGCGGGCAATCTTGCCGGCAGCCGCTGGGGCGTGAAGGGCACCGAGGATCTCGGCGGCGGGCTGAAGGCGCTATTCCAGCTCGAGAGCGGCTTCGACCCGAGCAGCGGCCGGCAGGGCCAGGGCGGCCGCCTGTTCGGCCGGCAGGCGTTCGTCGGGCTGTCGAGCGACCGCTACGGCACACTCACGTTCGGCCGCCAGTACGATCCGCTCGTCGACCTCGTGCAGGGCATCACCGCCGACAACTATCTCGGCAGCGTGTTCGCGACGCCGGGCGACGTCGACAACTACGACAACAGCTTCCGCGTCGACAACGCGGTGAAGTACACGTCGGCCGTGTATTCGGGCCTGCAGTTCTCGGCGATGTACTCGTTCGGAGGCATCGCCGGCAGCACCGGCGCCGCGCAGTCGTATTCGGCTGCCGTGTCGTACAACAATGGCCCGTTCAGCGTCGCGGGCGGCTACTTCCACGCGACCAACAGCCCCGCGTCGAACGGGCTGCGCAACGGCTGGACCAGCTCGTCGGACGGCACCTTCGACGGCCCGATCAATACCGGCTATGCGAGCGCGCACTCGATCGGCATCGCCCGCATCGCGGGCCAGTACGTCGCCGGCCCGTTCACGTTCGGCCTCGGCTACAGCAACGCGCAGTACCGCCGCGACGCGAGCTCGGTGTTCAACTCGAACGAGCACTACAACACCGGCCAGGGCTTCGTGAACTACCAGGCGACCAATGCGCTGCTCGTCGGCGTCGGCTACAGCTATACGCGCTCGGGCGGCGATACGTCGGCGACCTATCACCAGGTGTCCGCCGGCGCGGACTACAACCTGTCGAAGCGCACCGACGTGTACCTGACCGCCGCGTACCAGCACGCGAGCGGCCAGACGGGCGACGGCAACGGCGGGGCGATGGCCGCGCAGGCGTCGATCGGTTCGTACGGCTATGCGGGCACCAGCTCGCAGACGATGGTCAACCTGGGCCTGCGTCACCGCTTCTGATCGACGATGGCCGGTTGCGCGGCATCGCGTGGCCGGTCGATCGGTGCCGAATCGGGGATCGAGAAATCACCGACACGGCGGCTGCGGCCGCCGTCGTCGCTTCTACGGCCCGCGCACCGCCGGATGCGCCTCTCGTCATCCGCTTCGCTGCGCCATTCACTGCCGCCTCCGCGGCGCATCTGACGCGTGGCGTCAGTATTGCGACTGCGCGCGCCTGCCGGCATGCGCACGATTGCAGTCTTTTTTACCGATTCCGTCCTGCCGCGCGTCGATACCGGCGCCAACGAAAATGCGCGACACATGCGCCGGCAAATGCAAAGGAAAGTTTGACGCGAGCCATTTGACTGCGCGCTATGGCACACTTCGCGTCTGCGTAATTTCCTTGCACCGGGCGGCCGGATTCCGCCCCATCCTGCCATGCCGCGTCAGACTGCCCGTTCGATCAGCCACGCCACGCCGAAGATCGCCGCGACGATCGCGCTGTCGTGCGCGCTGCACGGATTCGCGCGTGCCGACTGCCTCGACGACGCGGCCACGTTCCAGAAGGTGAGTGTGAGCCTGCTGCGCGGCATCGCGCAGGTCGAATCGGGAATGAACCCGAATGCCGTCAACACCAACACGAACGGCACCGTCGACATCGGGCTGATGCAGATCAACAGCACGTGGCTGCCGACGCTCGCGCGCGAAGGCATCTCGCGGGAAAGCCTGTTCGATGCGTGCACCAACGCGTACGTCGGCGCGTGGATCCTGTCGCAGAACATACGACAGCTCGGCGCCAACTGGAACGCGATCGGCGCGTACAACTCCGCGTCGCCCGACAAGCGCCTCGCGTATGCCCGCAAGGTCTATGATGCAATCCGGACCATGCCGGATTCGCCGGATACTCCCATGCCCATCCTGCCACCCTCTTTCACGCCGCCGCAGCAGGTGCAGGCGTACAACCCGTTCGCGAGCCTGAGCGTGTCGGCACCGCCGGTCGCGCGTGCCCGCACGCTCGCGCCGGCCGCCCCGCCGCCGCAGCCGCAAGGCGGGCCCGCCGGCCCGGCCGGCACGTACAACTTCGGCTGGACGGTCACGGGTGCCGACCAGGCCAAGCCGACCCAGGTGTTCGACGACGGCGCGCGAATCTACGTGCAATTCAGCGACATGAAACACGTGCCGGCGATCTTCACCGAGACGTCGTCGGGCCGCGTGCTGATGTCGTGGGAGCTGCAGTTCCCGTATGCCGTTCTGACGCGTCCCGCGCAAACGTTAATCTTCCAGCTCGGGCCGTTCGAGGCGCGCGCGCAGCGCGGTGCGGCAGGGGCGACTGCGCAGGCAGGGGCTGGGGCGGGAGCGGCAGCGGGAACGCCGCGTTCAGGCGCGACGGCGGCAACGGCTGCCGCGGCACCGACCGTGAAGCACACTGCCAATGCGCTCTGGTATATCGATACGGCGTCGACGTCAGGATCGGCGGCGACCTCGAGTACGGCAAATACCTCGACGGCATCGACCACGTCGCAGACGCCCGCGACGTGGCCCACCGCCGTGACGTCGAACACGCCGCCCCCCGTCGCGACACCTCAAGCGCCGGCCGCGACGAAGCCGGCTGCACGCGTCAGCACCGACGCGCTCTGGTATATCTCGAAGTAACGCACGCACCGCCCAGCCGCATCACCCGCGCCGCACCCAGATCACCTTGCCGTCGCGAATGCCAAGGTCGCGGCGCTCCGGGCGATAGTCCATCGTGCCCGGCAACGACTGGCCGTCGCGCTCGAGCACGCGCCACAGGCAGCCGTCGAGCAGCGCGGCCGCCTCGCCCTCCGTCTTGCCGATCAGCGCATCGTCCGGCGCGGCGTCCGCCTTGCATGCGTTCACGGCGCCCGACGGAGCCGGGTTCGTCACTGCGCCTCCGGCGGTGGCGTTGCGGTGTTTCGTGTTCATATCCGCACATCCTGCGAAGGTTGCGCTCGCAACGAGTGCCACGAGCATCGCGATCGTTCTCTTCATCGGTATCTCCCTGTCGCGGCCCGGCGATTCACGTGCGGCATGCGTGCAAGGCCGGGTATCGCTTGCGTGATCGGCGCCGCGCGCCGCCGGCCCTATCCTGACGGATAGCAGCCGGCGAATGGCGGCGATGGACGACGCGGTCAAGCCGTTCAGGCGCACCGGCGTCGCAGGCCCGGCGCGACGCCGGACCCGCCCGCATGTTACCGCACGCGGTTCGCGGCGACGGCCCGGCACCGGCGCGTCATGTCCGGCACGCGCGCGCCGGCCCCCCGTTCAAAACCTGTAGGTCGCGCCGGCCATCCCGTAGTAGTTGCTGCGCGACTGGACGATCGGGCTGTCGCCATAGCGCCCGAGCAGGCGCGTCACGCCGCCCGTCGCGACGACCGACCAGTGCCGCGACAGGTTCCAGTGCCACGCGACCGACATCGTCGCGCTGTCGATCCCGCCGCTCGTCGAATATGGCCGGAAGCGGCTCGCCATCGACTGCGCGTCGGTCACGCCGTAGAACGTCTGCGTGTAGCGTCCGGTCCCGGCATGCACGCTGCCCGTCACGACGATCTCGTGCCGCGCGGTCTTGAACACCGGCACCGCGAGGTCGACATGCCCCGACACGCCGCGCAACGTATGCGTCACCGGGGTGTCGACCGACACGCTCAGCTCCGCCGCATCGAACAGCGTCAGCCCTGCCCGCACACCGACGAGCACCGAGCCGGGAATCCGGCCCATCCCCTTCAGGTAGTCCGAACCGGGCAGGTCGAAGCGGTTCTCGTCCGCGCGGCCCGCGTCGTAGCTCACCGCCGCCGACACGAACGCGCCGTGCGGGAGGTCCAGCCGATAGCCGGCGCCCGCGGTGCTGTCGATGAAGAAGCCGTTGCCGAACTTCGCGGAAAACCCCGGCGCGACGACGCCGCGATACTGGTTGCTCCCCTGGTAGCGTGGCGCGAACCCGCCGCCGAGCGAAAGCGAATACTGGTTTTCCGCATGGGCGGCGGCGGCAAGGGTCAGGCCGGCAAGCGGCACGCAATAACGGGAGCGGCGAAGGGTTGGGCGCACAATATTGAAATAAGAGTGACGGAGCCCGAAGTCTAGGTGCCGCCGTGCGCCGGGACTGTCCGGAATCTGCGGGGAATCTGTGCTCAATTGTGTTCGATTGTTCGCGATTGTCGCCTTGCTGCCCAGGCCGCCGGAACGCCGGATAGAATTCGCGTGCCGCGCCGCGCGCCCGCCTGCCGGGATGCGGGACGACGCGCGCGCATCGAGGAGACCATGTACGACAATCCGCTCAAATACCGTGTACTGCTGATCGAGGACGACGACCGCCTCGCGCAGCTCGTGCGCGAATACCTCGACAACTACGAATTCGCGGTGACGGTCGTGCGACGCGGCGATCTGGCGGTCGCGGCGGTGCGCGAACACCAGCCCGCGCTCGTGATCCTCGACCTGATGCTGCCGAACCTCGACGGGATGGAAGTGTGCCGGCGCATTCGCGCGTTCACCAACGTCCCGGTGCTGATTCTCACCGCGCGCGCGGACGTCTACGATCAGGTCGCGGGCCTCGAAACCGGTGCCGACGACTACGTGACGAAGCCGATCGAGCCGCGGGTGCTGGTGGCGCGCGCCCGCGCGCTGCTGCGCCGCGCGCAGCCGGCCGCGACGGACAGGCCCGCTGCCGCGCCCGAAGCGCTGGTATTCGGAGAACTGACGATCTCGCCGCCGAACCGCACCGTCACATGGCGCGGCGATCCTGTCGACCTGAAGACGGCCGAGTTCAACCTGCTGCTGATCCTCGCGCGCGCGGCCGGCACCGTGCTGAGCCGCGACGACATCCTGAAGCAGTTGCGCGGGATCGAGTTCGACGGGCTCGACCGCTCGGTCGATTCCGGCATCTCGAAGCTGCGCCGCCGCTTCGAGGATGCGTCGTCGGAGCCGCACAAGATCAAGACGATCTGGGGCCGCGGCTACCTGTTCAGCCCTTCCGCGTGGGACGAATAAATGCTGCGCCCGTTGATCAGGCTGTACCTCATCGTGATCCTGTGCGTCGCCGGATCGATCGCGTTCATCCAGTTCTCGTTCGACCGGATCTTCTATGATCGCGTCGCGCAGGCGCAGCGCGATTCGCTGACGACCTACGCGTTCGTGCTGAACGATTATCTGGAGCGTCATCCGGGCGCGCAGCGCATGCTCGCGCTGCGCGAACTCGCGAAGCACGGCAACGAAGGATTCGGCTTCATGACGATGGCCGACGCCCGCGCGCAGTTGAGCGGCACACCGCTGCGCGATCTCGACGCGGGCCGGATCGCGATCAGCTACGACGCCAAGGATTACTACATACCGCTCGCGGACGGGTCCGTGCTGCATGCGCGCCCGACCGAGGCGGCCGATCTCGACATCAAGATCTACGCGTACCTGCTGCTCGCGCTCGCCGCGCTGTTCGCCGTGGTGCTGTGGATCTCGTATCACTGGCGCGACCTGCGCAAGCTGCAGGCCGCCGCGCACGCGTTCGGCGCGGGCAAGCTGTCGACGCGCGTGAAGCTGTCCGGGCGATCGAACATCTACGAGCTGTCGCAGCAGTTCAACGACATGGCCGAGCGGATCGAGGCGTCGATCAAGCAGCAGCGCGAAATGATGCATGGCATCTCGCATGAGCTGAAGACGCCGCTCGCGCGCCTCGAATTCGGGCTCGCGCTGCTCGCCGAATCCGACGAGAGCGGGCGGATGCGTGAACGCCGCGACGAACTTCGACGCGACGTGCGCGAACTCGACGGTCTCGTGACCGAGCTGCTGACGATCGGGCGGCTCGAACAAGGCGCAAGCGAGCTCGCGCCGATGGACGTCGTCGTCGATGCGCTGATCGACAGTGTGGCCGGCAACGTCGCGAACGACGTCGCCGACCGCGGCCTCACGCTCGGCGTGTCGACGAGCGGCGCCCCTGCCTCGCATGTGTGCGATCCGAAGCTCGTCGCACGCGCGCTGCTGAACCTGATCCGCAACGGCGCGCGTTATGCGTCGCGCACCGTCCTGCTGTCCGCGACGCACGATGCGTCCGGCGCGCTGGTGCTGAGCGTCGACGACGACGGTCCCGGCATTCCGGTCGCCGAACGCGCGCGCGTGTTCGAACCGTTCCAGCGGCTCGACTCGAGCCGCGACCGGCAGACCGGCGGATTCGGGCTCGGGCTCGCGATCGTGCGACGCGTCGCGCTCGTGCACGGCGGCGACGTGCGGCTCGAGGATTCGCCGCTCGGCGGCGCACGCTTCGTGATTACTCTGCCGCCCCGGGCGTTGCCGGACTTCCTCGGCGACGCACCGGAGAATACGGCACGTGGCCGGGCTGGCCGCGCATCGTCGATTTCACTGCGCGAATGAATGCAAGCGGGGCGTCGCCGCCCCCCTCACCCGCCGCTCCTGAACGCCGGCAGCTGCTGCCCGAGCCGCGCGCCCATTTCCGCGCCGAGCGCCTGCAGCGCGTTGAACGGACGGATCATCACCTCGAATTCGACGATCCGTCCGTCGGCGTCGAAGCGGATCATGTCGATCCCCTTCAGCCGCTTGTCGCCGACCGTCGCACTGAATTCCAGCACGACGCTCGTGCCGTCGTCGTCGGCGAACGCGCGGTGATATTCGAAGTTCTCGAGGATCGTGAGCACCGTGCGCAGCGCGAGCAACAGTGCGGGCGCCGGCCCGTACGGCTTGAACGCCATCGGCGAACGGAACACGGCATCCGGATGGACGATCGTGTCGAGCGCGCTGAAATCCTTGCGCGCGAGCATCGCGTGCCACGCAGCAAGCGATGCCGCGACGGCGGGCTGCAGATTCGACAGGGATTGCATGGTCAGCGACTCCGGTAACGTTACAGGAAAGGTCCTCGATCGAAGGCGATGCCCGGGCGGGCCGCCGCCGCGTGAACCGGCACCGGCTTGATCACGCGTCCGGCAGGATCACGACCTTGCCCTTGACCTGCCGGTTCGCCATGCGCGCAATGGCGTCGGCCGCACCCGCGAGCGGCACGCGCTCGGTGATCGCGGGCCGCACCTTGCCGGCCGCGAACCATTGCGCGAGCTGGCGCATGTTCGCCGCATGCTGCGCCGGGTCGCGCCGCACCGCATCGCCCCAGAACACGCCCAGGATGTCGCGTTCCTTGAGCAGTGCAAGGTTCAGCGCGATCTTCGGAATTTCGCCGGCTGCGAACCCGACCACGAGGAACCGGCCGCGCCACGCGGTCGCGCGCAGCGCGGCCTCGCTGTACGCACCGCCGACCGGATCGTAGACGACGTCCGCGCCGCGTCCGCCGGTCAGTTCGTCGACGCGGCGCCGCAGGTCCTCGGTCGCATAGTCGATCGTGTCGTCGGCGCCGGCTTCGCGGCATAGCGCCAGTTTGTCCGCGCTCGACGCGGCCGCGATCACGCGCGCGCCCAGCGCCTTCGCGATCTCGATCGCGGCGAGCCCGACACCGCCGCCCGCGCCCAGCACCAGCAGCGTCTCGCCCTGCTGCAGGCGCGCGCGCTGCTGCAGCGCATGCAGCGACGTGCCATACGCCAGCACCAGCGCCGCGCCCTGCTCGAACGTCATCCCCGGCGGCAGCGCCGCGATCTGGTGCACGTCGGCCACGCACTGCGCGGCGAAGCCGCCGTGGCCGGTGAACGCGACCACCTCGTCGCCCGGCCGCCAGGCGCTCACGCCGTCGCCGACCGCGTCGATCACGCCGGCGAATTCGGCGCCGGGCGAGAACGGCAATGCCGGCTTCACCTGATACAGCCCCTGGACGATCAGCGCATCGGGGAAATTGAGCGACGCCGCCTTCACGCGAATCCGCACCTGACCGGCGGCCGGTTCGGGAATCGCGACGTCCTCGATACGCAAGCGGTCGATCGGGCCGAATGCGGTACACAACAGCGCTTTCATGCTCTCCATTCTCCTTGCGCGACGTCGCCGCGCATCGATACGGCAGCGGGACGCGCCCGCGCGACCGGCGCGCGGCGCAGGCCAGGCGGCCCGCACCGCGACACCTTCATCCGTGCGGCGCGACGCTCAGAACCACGCGTCGCGCATGTCGAGCGTCGTCGTATCGACGCTCGCCAGCAGGTCGAGCTGCGCATCCACCTTCGGCAGTTCCCAGCGAAAGAAGTATCGCGCGGCGGCTCGCTTGCCGTCGTGAAAATCGTCATCGCGTCCGCGCGCGGCGAGCGTCACGTCGAGCCACAGCCACGCGACGACCAGATGGCCGAACGCCTCCAGATAGACGCTCGCATTCGCGAGCCGCACCTGCGGATCGCCGAGCGCGGCCAATGCGCGCGTGACGTCGACGAGCCGTGCCCAGCGCGGCGCCAGCGCATCGGCATGCGCGCGCGTATCGCCATCCGCCGCCCGCGCGCGTTCGAGCGTCGTTTCGATACGTGCATCGAGCGTGCGCAGCAGCGCGCCGTCGTCCTGACCGACCTTGCGGCCCAGCAGGTCGAGCGCCTGGATGCCGTGCGTGCCTTCGTGGATCGGGTTCAGGCGGTTGTCGCGATAGAGCCGCTCGACCGGATAGTCGCGCGTATAGCCATATCCGCCGTGCACCTGGATCGCGAGATCGTTGGCCGCGAGACACCACTGCGACGGCCAGCTTTTCGCGATCGGCGTCAGGATGTCGAGCAGGCGCGCGGCCTCGGCGCGCACCGCCGCATCGCCGTGCGCGCGCGCTTCGTCGACGAGCCGCGCGCAATACAGGATCAGCGCGAGCCCGCCTTCGACGTACGCCTTCTGCGCGAGCATCATGCGTCGCACGTCCGGGTGCGCGACGATCGGCGTCTGTGGCGCCGCCGCGTCCTTGCCGGCCGGTCCCAGCGGACGCCCCTGCGGCCGGTTGCGCGCATAGTCGAGCGCATGCAGGTAACCGGTGTAACCGAGCGCCACCGCACCCGCGCCGACACCGATGCGCGCCTCGTTCATCATGTGGAACATGTAAGCGAGGCCGTGATTGGGCTCGCCGACTAGATAGCCGATCGCACCGGCGCGCCCCTGCGGACGATGGCGCGTGCCTTCGCCGAAGTTCAGCAGGCAGTTGGTCGTGCCGCGATAGCCCATCTTGTGATTCAGGCCCGCAAGCACCACGTCGTTGTGCTCGCCGTGAGCGGCGCCGTCCTCGGCCGGCAGATACCTGGGGACGATGAACAGCGAGATGCCGCGCGTGCCGGGCAGCAGCCGCCCCTGTTCGTCGGGAATCTTCGCGAGCACGAGGTGAACGATGTTCTCCGCCAGTTCGTGCTCGCCACCCGAAATCCACATCTTGTTGCCGGTGATCCGGTAGCGCGGGCCGAGCGGCGACGCGCGCTCGAAGTCGGCACGCGTGACGATGTCCGACAGCGACGAACCGGCCTGCGGCTCGGACAGGCACATCGTGCCGAAGAAGCGCCCTTCCAGCTCGGGACGCGCGAACGCGTCGATCTGCGCGGGGCTGCCGTGCGCGAGCAGCAGGTTCGCGTTCGCGACGGTGAGGAACGGATACGCGGCGGTCGCGATGTTCGCGGCCTGGAAGAACAGGAACGATGCGGCTTCGATGAGTTTCGGCAGCCGCATCCCGCCGAATGCTTCGTCCTGGCCCGCGGCGATCAGGCCGGCGGCGGCGAAGGCCCGCACCGCCGGCTCGACCTCGGGAATCAGCGTCACGCGCTCGCCGTCGAACCGCGGCTCCTCGCGGTCGCCGCGCGCCGCGTGCGGCGCGAACAGGTCTGCCGCGATCCGCTCGCTGGTGTCGAGCACCGCATCGAACGTCTCGCGGCTGTGCTCCGCATAGCGCGGCAGCGCGGCGAGCGCCTCCGCATCGAGCCAGTCGTACAGCAGAAACGCGAGATCGCGTCGCGACATCAGCAGGCTCATCGCGACGCCCTCCATGCGGCCGGCACGCCCCGCTTGGTCCTCGGGTGCTCGATCGATGCATGCTCCATCACGTCTGTCTCCTGTCGGGCGACGCGCCGGCGCGCCCGTTGGCGCCGGTTGCCGGAACCGGATGATTAGGTCGGTGACTGCAAATGCTGGCGGGAATTTAGCACGGTCGTTCTAAAACAACAATGGCGAGTCACCCCGACGGTGAATCGAGGCGATGGCGGCATGGGAAGGTCGGTCGATGCGGGGCTGTCCCGGCAATTGATGCGAGTCAGAAGCGTAAGCCCCCGTTCGGTGGCAATCTCGACCAGACGGGCATACGCAACATCGGGCTTGCGACGTGTACGTGTCGGAGAAGTACCTTGACTCATTGTCTTCAGAACTGGGCAGTCACCTGAAAACCAAGCGTCACTCGCGCGATCGGAAAGCCCGACGGCTTGTAGACAGGCGTACCGGCGAAGAGATCGTCCGCATATCCGCCGTGGTGACCGTCAGATCGTGACCGTCGATCAGGCTGACGTTGTTGGTCGCCGCAATCGTTGCCATCTTCGCCATCTTCTATATTTCGCCCCTTCTCGAAAAAATACGAGACAACACGCGACAGCACCATACGAAATAAATTACAAATAATGGACCGCCAAAGTAAATCAGCACCATGTCTTCATTCAACTCAAATAAATGCCGAATCAACTCCGAGATCAAAAATGTCCAAAATACACCAGTCCCAAAGGCAATCAATACAGTCGCGAGCCAGTGGCAAATTTTTCCGAAAACGCTTTCATTCATTGACGACTAGACTCGATCTCTTTAGGTACATCACTGTAAACCGCAACTCCACTTGCCCCAACCCCGGACAGCATCAATGACAAATTTACTCCCGGACAGGGCATTTTTGCGAGTGGAAGCAGCTTAACGTTGTTGTACGCGGGAACCAGCGTATGCCGAAGATGCGTGATCGATAGCGGCTCAGTAGCGACGCATCGCAACCATTCGGTGCGGGCAGCGCGAACAACTTCCAAGAGTTCATCGCGCGAAACCGGCCGGCCGCTTCGCCACGCCGAGTTCGGGGGCAAATCGACGCGGCGGGTCTTGGGCCCACGCCGCCGAGAATTTGCCGGCCAGTGGCTCGCCAAGCGAAACGGGAATGCCGTCGACGTCGAAAAATAACGCTGCCGGCGACAACGCGGAAACTGGCGGGAGCGGACGGTTCGGCATATTGCGCACATCGCTTTCAACTAATACTCAAGATCAGGAGTGGTCATCCTTTTCGTATGTTTTCTTTGCCTTACGCCAAGCCGAGCCGCCAAATGGTTTGATTTTTAGCATATGTGCACGACTTGCAAACCCTCCGATAAGCGCTAGACCAAATCCCATGATGGCAACCGCTCCGCCTAAGATCGTAGGGGGAATAAATTTGAACGCACAGAACATCAACGCAAACCCCACGACGATGAATGCCAATCTCACCCAATCAGGAAAATTCCCATCTTCGATGATTTTAATTTTTCGCACCCTTGCCTCCATTGGTCGAGATGCTATTTGACACGGCTTGCCAATATGAGTTTATCCAACTTTGGACTTTTGCCACGCCATGATCATTATTTAACGTGTTTCCATTCGCATTAACGACAGGCCCAATAATAGGATATTTCCCTGAAACGTAATTAGACAGGATATTAACCCCACCACCGACCCGATACTGCCCGATATTTGGACTCAGTGCCTGCCCTACAGCGTCCGCACCCACCCCAACCACAGTGGTCGCATACGATATCCCTGCAAATGTCGGGGCGAGTGGTGTAGGTGCCGAGACTAAAGCACCAGTGGTAGCTCCGAGCCATCCAGCGGTTATCGACGTAGCCGAGGCCAAGTCGCCTGTCGTCGACCTTATGTAGTTCCAATCTGATTGGTTCGGTAGTCGAGTGAAAGGACCAGTCAACGTGAAATTGTAATCAGAGTTCGCTGACCGATCGTACCTGAACTGGCTAGGCACTTGGCCGGGCGTCGCTGAGTCTGTGTTTGCCAAGATATACGATTGCAATTCAGGATTATTGGGAGCCGTTTTATGCGTCAGAACCATTTGGCCATCTGCCGTCGGCTTTCCTCCAATCCACTGTGCGCCCAAGTCAGTTGGCGTCTCTCCTACGAGGGTAACTGGCGCTTCCGACTCATGGCTGCCGTTTACCGATACACCCATGATACGCATCTGATCTTCGATCTGCGCCTGCGTATATTTTCCCTTGCTTTTCTCGGCCAACTGCTTTGCGAGCGCTTTTTCTTGCGGATGCAACTGGCGATTGAACCGATTCACTCTCCCAGTGCTTCATTGCTGTTAGGACTTGTCCTGCGTGTCGTCCTTCACTTCGTAGCTCTTGCGCGCCTTTTTGTAGCTGTTATCGAACGGTTTGATTTTAAGCAGTCTTGCCTGGCTAGTCATTCCACCAACTATCGCCAGCCCAAAACCAAAACACACCATCAGAACGCTAACAATTGATGGAGGGCCGTACTTCAAGAAACCGAACATGATCGCAACACCAATTAACACCATCGCCACACTCACGGGGCGCGAAAAATTCCCATCTACAATAATCTTCATTTTGATTTATCTCCGCCAATCAAACGACCCCACGATGAGTTCACAAAATCCTGAATAGCAGTATAAGCACCGCTATTCGAAAAATAATTAACCGTTGCGTTAAACGCCGGAGCCAACAGAGGATATTTATCGGTCAACACTTTATTCCCAACCACATTCGCCACGTTGTACGTCAGATACCCCCCAATGTTGGGGCTAACCAGTTGCGACACCCCATCTGCCGCAACTCCAGTCGCCGTTGCCACAAGCGCAACAGTTCCAAATGCCGGCGCGTATGGTGAAGGTGCTGCGGCAAATGTACTCGCGGAGGATGCAATCCATCCCGCCGTCAACGACGTGGCCGAGGCCAAGCTAGAAGACGTTGATTGAATCGAATTTACATCTGACTGGTCAAACTTCGTAAACGGTCCCGTCATGTTGTATGACCCGCCACCGCCCGTGAGTGCATAGGTGAATTGGCTCGGCACTCCCCCCGGGGAAGCTATGTTGTAGTTCGCCAGAATATACGACTGCAATTCGGGGTTCGCCTGCGCGGTGATCTGCGTCAGGATCGGCTTCCCGTCCGCCGTGGTCCCTCCCGAAATCCAGCGTGCCCCGGAGTCGGTCGGCATCTGACCGACCAGCGTTGCCGGTGCGCCCGATTCGCTCGCCCCATTGACGCTAATGCCCATGACGCGCATCTGGTCTTCAATCTGCGCCTGCGTATATTTTCCGCCGCTCCTGTCGGCCAGCTGTTTCGCCAACGTCTTTTCTTCCTGATGCAACTGCCGATTGAACCGATCCACGGCCGCCGACGTCAACACACCCGTGCCGCCACCGGCGAGCGCACCGGCGCCGCCCGCCAGCAGATTCGAGGTTACGTTACCCAGCAGTTCGTCGACGTCCTTGTTGCCGGTCAGCCCCGCATCCTTGATCGACTGCGCAATCTCGGTCAACTCCGGCGCGACCTTCGCCGACACGCCTGCGCCTGCCGCGCCGCCCGCCGCACCCCAACCGCCCGCAGTCAAGCCACCCGTCAGCGCACCGCCGGCGATATGCAAGGCAACGCGGTTGTCACCACCTTCGGCCCAGTTCTTCGCATCCTGCATGTATTGCGCCTTGAGCGCCGGATCATCGGTCGCGGCGGCCGCGTCGCGTGCGGCTTGTTCCTTCTTGTCCGCATAATTGCCGATCTGCTTGGCGATCGTCTCGGATGCCGCCGTCGCGGCGTTCATCAAATCCGACTGCTTGTTCAGCACGTTTTGCAGATCGGGCGTCTTGCTGACCGTGCCGTTTAGGTTCGACGTATCACGATTGAGCGTCGCCACATCCTGTTTCTGGTTCGCCTGATCCGTGATCGTGATGCCGCCATTGCTGATCGCGCTCTTTGTCGTCGCGTTACTGCTGCCGCTTTCGCTCACATACAGCGGTAACGCACCACCCGTATTCTTCCCGCTAGTCTGGCCGTGCGTCGCGTAGTTGCTGCCCCCATCACCCACACCACCACCAGCACTGATCCCGAAACTGCTCGCGTTGTAGCTCGAGCTATTCTGAATATCCGAGAACGACAACGTCCCCGTCGTCAGCTGATTCTTGTCCGGCGTCGCCGTGCTCGCGATATACGCCCCCTTCAGGTCCGTATTGCCCTTCACGTTGATGTCGAATCCACCCTCCCCGGCCTGAATGCCCGCCTGCTCGTTCACGCCGGCATAGTTACCGCTCGCATGGCCGTTCTGCATGCTGACGCTGGCGCTCGCACCGCCCTGGCTGATGCTGAACCCGCCGCCCGAACTGCTCTGGTGGGCCTCGCTACGGCTCGTATCCTGCACCGACGCGAGATTCAAATTGCCGCCCACGTCCGCGATCACTTTGTTCGCATTGACATTCGCACCGACGATATTGGTGTCACCGCCGCTGATGATCGTCGCGGTGTTGCTCGCATTGATGTGTGTATTGTTCTGCGTCGCCGCATCCGAATTCGCATCGCCGTGCGCGCGCGACATCGACGCCGAGACGCCGAATCCGCCGGTGCCATACGACACGCCCACGCTCGCGCTCTTCGACTCGTTCGTGCTGCGCGTGCTGTCGGTATCCGTGCTGTTGACCAGATTGATCTTGTTCGTCGCCTGCAGCAGCACGTCCTTCGCGTTCACGTCCGATCCCTGGATCGTCACGTTCCCTTGGCCCGCGTTCTTGTCACCCATCGCGACGAATGCCGCCGTGCCGCCCGACTTCACGCTGCTGCCGTTGTTCTGCCTGCCGTCCTCGGTGAACGTCGTCTTGCTGTGCGAAGAACCGAAACTCAACTCCACCTTCGCCTCGACCTTGCCCTTCGGATCGTTCAGCGCCTTGGTCATATTGCCGGTCGCGCCGACCAGATCAGCCATGCCGCCGGCCGCGGCAATCGCATGCAGCGCTGCCGCCCGTCCGTCCTGACTACCGCCCGCGCCCTGCGCCTGCTGATTCACGTTCTGGATCGCATCGATGACAGGCGACTTCACTGCCAGCGTGAAACCCGAACTCTTCACCTCGTGGGTTTCTTCGTGATGGCGATCCGTCTGCGACGCATCGATCGTCACTTCCTTCGCGATGCCCGTCACGTCCTTGCTCGCGACAATGTCGGAGCCCGTCACGTGGAGTTTGTTTCCCGCTACCATCGACACGCTGCCGTCGGTGCTTCCGATCAGGCTGCCCTGCGAACCCTTCACCGTGTCGCGGCTGGTATCGATGGTCTGATTCGTACCGTACGAAATCCCGGCGCCCGCGCTGCCGAGGCCCGACTTCTTCACGTCCTTGTAGTGATATTCGCTCGAGGCCGTGTCCGCCGTCGTCACCGTCAGATCGTGACCGGCCGTCAGGCTGACGTCGTTAGTCGCCGCAATCGTTGCCGCCTTTGCCGTCAGGTCATTGCCTGCTTGCACCGAGACACTGTTACCCGACAACGTCGTGCCCACCGCATTGGTGTAACTGCTCGAATCGATCATGTGCGTCGATTTCGACGACAGGAAGCCGTTTTCCTTGCGATAGTGCTCGTCGTTCGCGCTCGCGCTCTGTTCACCGGCATTCAGATTCACATCGTGCCCGGCGCTGATGCCAATCGCACCCTGCGCATTCACGTAAGCTGCCGTCGCATTCACGTCATGGCCAGCCGCAATCGCCAAGTTGCCGCCCGTTGCGATCTGCGTGCCCGTGTCGCTCGACGCCGAGTGTTCGGCGTGATTGCGGGCGTCCCACTTCACCGCGTCCTGACTGCTCTGGCGAATCGCGTTCAGATTGACGTCGTTGTTCGCGGCCAGCACTGCATCGCCGGTCGTCGCAATTACAGCCGCGTTGGCGTTCAGGTCCCGACCGGCAGTTGCCTGAAGCGTACCCGCATTGACCGTCGATACACGATCGATGCCGGTCGCGCTGCCATTCGCCGCCTTCGCCGAACTGGTCGTGCTCGTCAGGTTGAGGTCGCGGCCAGCGGACAGCGCTACGGTATTGCCTTGAATCAACCCGCCGAGATTATTGAGGTCCTGGTTCGCACTCGCGAGCACAGTGCCACCCGACACAGTGCCGCTGTTGTCGATCGAATCGGCATGAATGATCGTGACGTTGCGGCTAGCGATCGTGCCCGAGTTCTTGTACGCGCCGTCGGCATCGACCGTGACGTTCTTGCCGGAGATGATCGTGCCTTCGCCTGTCACGTCCGCCGCGTTCGCGTGCAGATACACCTGCGGCACCAACACCGTCTGCTGACTACCGTTCGGCAATGTCACCGTCTGATTCACGAGCCACACGATGTCGCTCGTCAGTGCGGCCATTTGCGCGTCGGTCAGCGCCGTGCCGACATTCAGCCCGAACTGCTGCGACGCCTTCACGCCATTGGCCATCAGCGCTTCGTATTCGCTCTGATTGTCCGTATAGTCGCCAATGAAACGCTGGCCGGTCGTCTGAATGATCTGTTGCTGAATCAGTTGCTGCTCGTAGAAGCCATCGCCGATGCGCTTGAGGACCGTATTGGGGTCAACCTTGAGCGCATCCAGCATCGTGTCGCTGGACAACCACTTCTTGTAATCGGTAAAGCGCGGGTCTGTCTCGATCAGGAAGTGGCTGCCCGGGTCGCTCGCCACCTGATACAGCGCGTTGTTGGGCAAACGCGTGTTCGGCGTGACCGTGCGCACGACCACATCGCCGACATTGGCCTTCACGGCCGATACGGTCCCGACGCCGACGCCCGACACATCCGAGCCGACCAGTACTTGCCCGCCAACGTCCTTGCCCGCTACTGGCGTCACGCCGGTACCGCTCGCACCTTGCGCAGCGGACGTCGCCGCCGCCACGCTCTTGATCGGATTGGACGGTTTGCCCGGATCGGTCAGCACGACCGGCAGATCGATCGTTTGTGACGGAATAGCCGGCGAGTAGTTGGTCGTCGAGGTCGCGCGTTCGTCACCGCTGAAGGCGCCGCCGGACTGGACCCACGTATAGATCGCCTTGCCCGAGCCCGTGAACGTTTCAGTACCGGTCGCACCGATGTTCTGCACGTTCATCGGATTGTTGCCGTCACCGGCCACAATCTGGCTCTTGTCGTTGACGCCGGAGGGCGTGTTGATCGTGATATGACGGCCAGCGGTGATCGTGCCGGGTTGCGACGCCGTTACCACGTCCTTGGTCGATTTCACGTCGACCGTATAGACGGTGTAGGTCTGTACAAGCCGGCTCCGGACGTCCGCGTTATAGCCGACGAGCACCTGATCCAGCTTCTGGTAAGCGGCGACCGTGGCGTTGTACCACTGCTGGAACGGGGCGCATGCTGCATTCGTTGACGTCAGGCACGAAGGGCTCGGCCGACCGAAGGGATCCGGTTTTGCCCCCGTTACGTCAGCTTCAGTGGGGGGCTTGATGGCAAACCAGTCACTACCGACGTTGTTTCTACCGGCAAACGAACCTGCAATCGCCGACATCCAGAACGGTCCGGATGTGGTCCATGCCGGATTTGCGTCGGGCGGCGGCGTCACACCGAACGTCGTCCAGATGTCAGCCGGCACAGTTCGATACGCGCCAGTCTGAGACGCCCAAGCTCCCGTACCGAAATTGCTTGCGGGATACGCCGTGTTATCGATCTTGCCCGCCACCCCGTTCATCGTGTACTTCGCGTACTCGGCAAACGGATATTTGGTCGACGGCAGCAGAATGAATTTCTGGTCGTCGTCCAGCGCCCACTGGTAATCCGTGCCCGGATGGATTTCCTGGCTGTTCTTCTGGTACAGGTAAACGGTCGACGGGTCGATCTTTTCGGTCGAACCCGGCACCTGGTACCACAACTGGTTGCCGCTGTCGGTCGTGACCGTCGAGGTCTGGAAGTTCGAATTCAGATTCTCGAACCGGTTTGCGCTGATCGTGATGTCGCGACCGGCGTCGATCTGCGCGCCGTTGTTCGTCACGGTCTGCGCAGCACCGGTTGCCTGATGGTTCGCGTCCAGCGCGCCGCCAACACGAATGTCGTTGCTCGCGTAAATCAGCGCGTTGTTCTGGTTCTTGAACGTCTGGGCACCAATGTCGAGATCCCCGCGAGAAGCGATCACGCCACCGACACCCTGGGTATTCTGGTCATTGACAACCGTGTTCGCGCCCACCGCGACCGTGTCGCCGTAAATCCGGCCACCGGCATTCGTGATCGTGTCACCTGCCGTCACCGTCGTTGTGCCACCATCGATCAGGCCTTCGTTCGTCATCGACTGGTTCGCGTGAACGTTGGTCGCGTTGCCACCGAAAATCTCGCCCGTCGCACGGTTCTGGATCGAATTCGCGCTCACATTGGCAACATTGCCGGCCGACAGTGTGCCGCTGTTGTCGAGCGTGCCGCCGGCCATGGTCGTCAGATCATGACCCGCTACGATCTGGCCGGTGTTGGTCAGATCGCCTTGCGTCGTTACGTTGACGTCGCCCGCCGATTGGAGCTTGCCGTCGTTGTTCAGCGTACCGGTCGAGACCGTCAGTTGCTGACCGCCATTGATGTCGCCCCGGCTGTTGACCAGCGTATTCGATGCCGTCAACGTTGCCGAGCCTTTCGACTGGATGCTGCCCGACGTGTTGTCGATGATCGGTGCGGTGAGCTTCGCACCCTTGTCTGCTCGAATCGATCCGGACGTATTGTCGATCGCCTGGTTGGCGTCAAGGGTGACGCTTGCGCCTTCCATTCCTGCAGTCAGTCCCGGCACGCCTGCGGTCGTCGGCAGCGTTGAATTGGCAGTCTGCGCGTTGCGGATCGTATCGCCCGTCACCGACAGCGTGCCGCTCGCGTGCATGGCCCCACGCGTGTTGTCGACCGTCGTACCGGACACCGTTACATCGCTGTTGCCGCCTATCTGGCCGGCCACGTTCGACACCGTCCCGGCGCTTCGTATGGTCAGTGCGCCGTTCGCCACGAGCGAACCTGCATCGTTCGTCACGGATGCGGCGTTGACGGTTGCCGCACCGCTCGACGAAATCGCACCACCTGCGTTGCTCAGCGCCCCCGTCGTCAGCGCGACGCCTTTACCGAGAACCTGACCACCCGTGGATTGCCCTGCCAGTACGCCATTGTCGAACGTCTGGCCGTGCGTATCGATGTCAACCGCTCCCGTTGCCTGCACCAACCCCGACCGGTTATCGAACGCCCCCGATCGACTCGACAGCGATTGGCTTGCCGCCACGTTGCCGAGCGTGTTGTCGATCGCCCCCTGTCCGGACGCGAGCGTGACGTTCGCCCCCGTGATCGTACCGCCCGAGTTCAGCAGGCCCGAATTGGTCAGGGTCGTGTCACCCGACGCCAGCAGCTTGCCCCCTGCATTGTCCGTCGTACCGGATGTCGCCACCGACAACGCACCGGAGACGGAGCCGATGGTGCCACCGTGGTTCGTAACGGTCTGCGCGGCCACGGTCGTGTCGTGTGTCGTCGCGATCGTGCCGCCTGCATTCGTCAATGCGCCTGCAACATTGAGCTTCGCTGCATCCGCTGAGACCGCGCCTTGCGAATTGTCGAACGCACCGGCCTGCGTGTTCAGCGTGCCAGCCGCGGCAATCTTGCCCTGGGTATTGTCGAGTGCCTGCGAGACGGTCAGCGCCATGTCGCCGCTGGATGTGCCGATCTGGCCTGCTCGGTTACTGAGCGTGGCGGCTGTCACCGACAGCCCGGTCGCTCCAACCAGCTTGCCGCCATCGTTCGACACCGTGCGCGTTGCGGTCAACGACAACGCATCCGACGATGACCCAATCTGACCGCCCGCATTGACGAGATCCCCCGTCTGGATTTGTGCACCGCGCACGGCCGTCATACTGCCGTTCGAGTTGTCGGTCGTGTCACTTGCAACGATGAGCGCATTGGCCGAACTCACCGTACCGCCGGTGTTCGTCAGAGACTTCGTCACACGCAGCGTCGTGTCGCCGGCGGCCGATCCGATCGCGCCTGCCGCATTGCCAACGCTGTTTGCCGTCACCGACAGACCATTGCCACCGACTATCGCGCCGGACTGATTCGAGACGGCGCCCGTCGCCGTCACGGTCAGCATATCGGTGGTGCCGATCTTGCCGCCCGTATTGACGACATCGGTCGCCGTGATCTGTGCGGCGTGTGCGCTAACCGATCCAGCCGAGTTGTCGAGATGAGTCGTGTGAATCGACAGATCGTTACCGGACGCAACCTTGCCGTTTGCGTTGTTCAGCGATTGCGTGACGTCGAGCGAGGTATTGCCCGCCACGGAGCCGATCTGGCCCTGTGCGTTGGAAACCGCATTCGCCGTCAGCGTGAGACCATTTCCACCCGCGATCTTCCCGTTGGCGTTCGACACGTTCCCCGTCGCCGTCAATGTCAACGCGCCCGTCGACGTGCCGATCTCGCCCGCCACGTTCGTGAGGTCGGTTGCAGCGATCTGCGCCGTGCGCGCAGTCATTTGCCCCTGCGTATTGTCGAGTGCGCCAGCCGAGTTCAGGGACAGCGCGTCCGCCGCCAACGTCCCGGACCGGTTCGAAACCGATTGCGCGGCCACGTTCGCGACGCTGTGCGAACTGATGGTGCCGGAATTGTTGATCAGTTGTCCCGCACTCAGCGTCACGTTCTGTCCGCTCATCGTGCCGGCGACATTCGACAACGTGCCATTCGTCGTGACGTTGACCGCGCTGGCCGCGTTCACGGTTCCCTGATCGAGCGTAACGTCGTTTGCGAACAGATTGACGTTATCGCCCGCTGCCAGCGTGCCGCTGCTCGTCACATTCGCGGCGCGTGCCGTGACGGAGCCACCGCCAACGAGATTGCCTGCGGAATCCACACCCGCGTATGCCTGCCCGCTGTTGTTGAACGATGTGGCGGCTGTGAGGTTCGTGTTGCCGCCCGACGAAATCGTTCCGGCGTTCGACAGTGCCTGGGACGCGTTCAGATCGGTGGCCTGCGTACTGACAATCGTGCCTTGCTGGGCGACGTTGGCGCCATCGATCCGAGTGTTCGCGGCCGACTGAATACGCGCCGTCGGCGCGATCGTCACATCGCCGTTGTTCGACACTTGAATATCGCCAGTCAGTGAAGTGACGGAACCGGCGTCTCGCACACCCACGCCGGCCTCCGTCCCGATCATCCGGACGCTATTGGCAAACATGCTTCCCAACGCTTGCACGTCGATCGCGACGCCCGGCGCGGCACCGGTACCGGTCTGTGCCTGCGCGGTGTTGCTCGCATAGTCGACCCGGTTCGCCCCCGCCACTGCATTGATCGAATCCGCCCACACCTGGCCGTTGATCGTCATCGCGCGAGCGATCAAGTCGATCGCACTGCCATGCGCATCGAGCCCGGCACCGGCAATGCCGATCTGCCCCTGCGTCACGTTGAAACCTGCCAACGTGCCGTCCGGATTGAAAGTCGGCACGCCGGTCGTCAGCGTGACACGCGGAACATTCAGAAAGCCGCAACCGGCACAGGTGATGCCGGCCGGGTTGGCGATCACGAGATTCGCGCGATTGCCCGCGATCTCGGTCGGCCCGAGCAGTTGACTGGGGTTACCCGACGTGACCTGGTTGACGATCACACGCGCAGCGTTGTTGCCGAGGAATGGATTGCCTTGAACCCAGCCAGCGAGCTGCGTCTGCGAATTCTGGCCGCTGTTGACCAGCACCGCCCCCTTCGTCCCGACGTTGTACTGCGTAAAGTTGTTCAGCGAGACGCCGTTCTTCGGTGCAGTAATGTTGACGAGCGGTACGCCCGATGCCGACACCCCGACGACCGGATGAGTCGGACCGCTTCGATCGGGCGTGATCGGCAGCGTTGCCTGCGCTTCGGCAACGAGCGGCTGCATGCCGAACGTACAGAGTGCGGCAAACGCGGTTGCGCGTGCCGCAAACCAGATCGAGATTCCGGAATCCACCGACATAGGTCGAGTGGCTGGCCGCACGCGAGCGCGTTCACCGCCCCCGTGCGCCGATGCGTATTCGTCAACCGCTACCAGCATGCCGCGAACGGCACTGAAGACCAAACGAAAGATTCCGGAATTCATGATCGTTTTATTCTTGAATGCATGTCAGGCCGGCCTTCCACGCATCGCGCGAATGACCGGCCCCTACTCACGTTACTTGCAGCTCAGTGCCACCAGGCCGTTGATGTTGCCCGTCGTCGCGGCCGGGATGCCGTACGACACCACCAGATACGGTTGCTTCGCGTCCGGGCCCATGACCGTGCTCATCAGCGTCGATTTGGTTTTCGAGCTCAGCTCCGTCAGACCAATCGCAGAGCTTCCGACGAACGACTGGTTCTGGTCGCTACCGATCGAGTACTGCAGATTCAGCGTGTAGTTGATGGTCGGATTACCGAAGGTATCGGTACCGCTCGTCAGCGTCGCCGTGGCGCCATTCAGCGAACCCGGCGCCGTATTGCCGTCCGTCGACGTCGGACGCGTTGCGAAGGCCAGCGAGCATTGCATTTGCACGGGCGACGTCGTGTCGATCGCAACCGGCACACCGATTGCCCATACTTGCCCCTGGTTGGTGTTGTACGTCGCGCCTGCCGAATCGGCGCCATCCGCCCAGCGACCGATGGCGATGTCGCCATTGCCGGCGATGTCCGTCACGATGCCTTTGGTCAGGGTCTTGATCGTGCCCGAGGAGTCGTACGGAATCGCGACATAGGCACCCGGCGCCTGCTCCTTGAGCGACGCGGTCGGCTGGGACAGGGCTCTGAGCGTGTAATTCCCGTTCGGCATCTGTCCACCGTTCCACGATGCAGGCGGCATCAGAATGCGGACTGTCGAAACCTGGCTCGAGATCGATTGGGATTGCCCTTCCACGCGAATCCCCGTCGAAGACGACGCACTACCCGACGGCGCTCCGTTCGACGACGCGCCACTCGATGCCGCGCTGCCACCGCTACCACCGTCGTCACCACCGCCACATGCGCTCAGGCCAAGCGCTGCCACCACCGCAAACGTTGCCGTCGCAGCTTGCAAAAGCCGACGCTTCTCGTACAGGTGCTGCATGGTTCTTCCTTCTTCTGATTGACGATCAACAAGACACCGAGTCGAGATCGACACCCCGCTCGGTCCACCCCAGCAACGCTTAGAACAACGTGCTGACCTGGAACAGCAACGTCGGCGAACTCGTCTTGAAGCCCTGCGGCTTCGACAACGGGAACCCAAGCGACACGTCGTAATTCAGTGCGGCACCGAGCACGTTCTTCGGGGCGAGATTGCCGCGCACACCGACGACGGCGCCGACCAGTGTTTCGCCGAGCAGGTACTGTGCAGCGGGCCCTCGCACGCGCCCGGCATCGACGCCGGCATAGAGCGCCTGCGTACCGACAGGCGTCGGCACGTACCAGTCGAGTTCGTTGGAGACAACCCAGCCGCTCTCGGAAGCCAGCGTCAGTTGCTGATCGAAGCCGCGTACGGCGTAACGCGTGCCGATCGTGAAATAGTCGGAAGGGGTCAGTGGTGTACGTGCGTTCTGCATGTTCCAGCCGAACTGGTACGAGAACGTCTGACTGCCGATCTTGAAAGGGACTTGAGCGCTGAGGCTTGCCAGTTCGATCTGCGTCTTGCCGTCGAAGTCGGGGGCCCCGACCACCGTGCCCGAATTGCTGGACAGGCCCGGCAGCGATGCGCGCCAGGCGAATGAGCCGTCGAGCACCACATCGCCGATGTACTGGCGATGCGCGACACCCAGTTCGTAACCGATGATGTCGCGGTGCTGCACCGGAATATCGACACCGTCGATCGAGTTACGGCTGATCTTGTGGAACAGGTTGCCGTGAATTTCGGTACGCGCATGCGCGTTCCGATAGATCACGCCGGACAGCCCGGCCTGGAGTTGAGACTGGACACCGCTGTATTCGATCGGCTCGCCAAAACCCGCGACCGTCTGCTTGTACCGCGAGCGGCTCGCGTTCAGCGTCAGCATCGCGTAACCGATCGGCACGCTGTAGTTCGCGGAGACAGACTGGTTACCCTTCTCGGATGCGCCAATGTTTGCGTTCGTCGTGCCCGCGATCTGCAGTTGGTCGTACAAGTGAAACGGGGAATCGAACGTGAACGAGCCGGACAGCTCGTACTTGCCGGTCGAATCGAGACCCGCGTTGTCCGCGCCGATGACGGCATGCCAGCGCTTGCCGGTGCCGGGATGAAATACCAGCTCCGAGTCCCCCGGATTCACGCCGGGCGCGATGTCGAATGTTGCATCGGACTGCGACTGAAGCCGGCGCACGTTCTCGAGCCCCTGGTCGATGTCGCGCTGATTCAACAAGGCACCGGCTGATGTCGGCAATGCCGCACGCGTCCAGCCAATCATCGGTTTGTCGGCGCGGATGTCGCTGATACGCCCCGGAACCACGCGAAGCGTCAACGTTCCGGATTGCAGCGATTGCGTCGGCACGAGCACGCGTGACGTCACGTAGCCACGGTCGATCAATGCGTTATTAGCGGCGTCCTGAATCTGCTTGAGTGCGGTCTTGCCGACGCACTGGCCGACGACCGGTTGCAGAAAACGCGCAAGCCACGCGAACGCATTGTCTTCCAATGCGATTGCGTTGATCGGAAAGCACGGGTTATCGAGCGGCAAGCTTTCGACGCCAGTCGTCGATGCCTTCTCGCCCGTCGGTGTCAGGACTGTCGGACGAGGATTCAATTCCTTCGTCGCGTCCAACTGCTGTTGTTGCAAACGCTGGATTTGCGGGCCAGACGTGATCTCGGACGGCGGAACGCCTTGCGCGAATGCAGAAACACTCGCCAACGCCGAAATCAACGCTGCCGAAGTTTCTCGTTTCTTCACTTGTTAGCGGCGTAATGATTGGTCTCTCGCGCCGCAATTTATCAAAACACTCGAAAGCAGATTGTCAGAAATTGCAATGCCGCACCGATATGCCCAGCCGTGAGCGCTCGCCCGCCGTTGCTGCACGATCCGCGATCACGGCATATTCAAATCAAATACGCGCAATCCAATCCCTCTAAAAACAAAAATTTGACACTTCGAAAAGGTTATCCAATAGAAAATCGCGCATCAAAAATAGAGCAATTCTCCAAGAGACCATCAGGCAAAAGGGGGTGCTACCACTCCCATATCAACTCAATAAATATCGATTTATTTCGACAGCTCGCACGTCAGCAAGGAGCGCCAGACACATCTCCGTGGAAGAGCCCTGCGAGATTTCATCGTTCTTCCGAAGATCTACAACAAAGCCACGCCGGCTATTGAGATAGGAAAAATCAAAATCTAGCCAATTGACATTTCTCGCCGCCGTTAATCCACTGATCATCGACTAGTAGCGGTAGACGCCCGTGCGATGGCGCATGTCTCCAATTTGCAACAGGACTTTCGCCAGGCGCCATGCTCGCCTCCGGAAGGCAGAATTTTTAAATCACATATCACCGTCCTGAGCCCGGCCAGCTACGGCCGCTCCGTCGAGCATTTCCTCATCGGCGCACATCGCTCAGGCGTTTCCGTGATCTCTGATCCCCTTACCTTTGTGCTGATCGGGCTGGGCCTCGCGCTCGTCGCGATGTTCGCGACGGGCTTCTACTGGCTCGCCGGCCGACATGCCCTCATCCGCCCGTCGTTCCCCCGCCGGCGCGCAGCAACAGCGTTGCGGGAGCCACGGGCGGTACAGCCGCCGCGTTCGCGGGTACAAAGACCGACGAGGTCGTCGGCTCGATCGCCGGCCAGATCGACACCGTGTTCGGTGGCCTCGCCGGCGCAGTAATCGCCGGGCTAGTCGGCAGCGTCGCAGGCTGCGCCGCCGGTTCCGCTGTCGGTGGCGCAATCGATGACAACATGCTGGACACTCACCACTGTCTCGCGTGCGGCCAGCCAGTCACATGGATTGGTCACGATCCGAGTTGACTACAAACACCTACGTGCTGCCTATACGAGCATGCCGACAGAGGATGGGGAATTTGAAAATATCAGCTAACACGCTGATTTCACTGGCCCGCCCTACACGATTCGAACGTGTGACCTACGGCTTAGAAGGCCGTTGCTCTATCCAACTGAGCTAAGGGCGGTCGAGGGGAAAAGACACGGCCACACAACCCGGGCCGCATTTGACGCGAAAGGCTTCGAGCACAACACGGCACAAACCGGACTCTAAGCCCCGAAACGAAACGGGCCCGGCATGGAGCCGAGCCCGAAATTATACCCGATCATCGCGTCATATCATGCGCGACGCGCAACCGGCACCGCAACCGTCAAACCGGCTGCGGATGCAGCATGAACCACCCGAGGCAAAACACTCCGGCAATCACGCAATACACGCCGAACGACGCCAGCCGCCCGCGCCCTTCGAAATAGCGCATCAAGAACCGCACGCTCAGATAAGCGGCGATCGCCGTCAGCACGCCACCGAGCAGCGCGTCCGCGAGCTGGTCGCGTGCATGGAACAGCTTCGGCAGTTCCAGCACGCCCGCCGCAAAAATGATCGGCGTGCCGAGCAGGAACGAAAACTCCGCCGCCTTTTCCGCCGTCAGCCCCGCCGCGTTACCGGCGATCATCGTCAGCCCGCTGCGCGAAAAACCCGGGATCAGCGCGCCGATCTGCGCGAGGCCCACGAAGAACGCCTGCTTGAACGTCATCTTCTCGGGCGGCTGGTGTGCACGGCTGCGCTGGATCCGATCGCCGACCCACAGCAGCACGCCGTTGATGATCAGGGCGATCGCGACGATCCGCAGGTCATGGAACACGCGCTCGATGCGCTTCTCGAGCAGCAGGCCGACGATCCCGGTCGGGATCGTGCCGATGATCAGCGCCCACATCAGGTGCCCGTCGTCGTTCTTGCGGCCGCCGAGCTGCGCGAAGAAGCCGCTGATCAGCGCGATCCAGCGTGCGCGGAAGTACCACAGCAGTGCGAGCGCGGTGCCGAGGTGCAGCGCGACGAGGAACGGCAGCAACTGCGGTGCGTGCTTGTCGATGTGCATGCCGAACAGTGCGGGCACGAGCAGCGTGTGGCCGAGACTGCTGACGGGGAAGAGTTCGGTGACGCCCTGCAGGACGCTCAGGAATATCAGAAACCAGAGACTCACGCGTCGGTCCTTTTAGTGATGATCAATCGGGTAGAAAAGCGGACGACGCATCGCGCGTCCGAAAAAACGCGCCCCGATTATGCCCAGCCAGGATTACTGCGCCAAGGCATTTGGCCGGTTATTGCGGCAATGCACACAAACGCTTGCAACTTGTAAGCACTCAGAAAGCAAAAAGCCCGCCATTTGCATGGCGGGCCTTTCGATTCCGGCAGAAATTGCCGTCAGCGGCCGAGCTGATAGAAAAACAATACCGTGCTGCCGGTAAACATGCCGAACAGTGCGATACCCATTGCCATTGCCAGATCCATGGCCCCCTCCACGAAGTGTCATGACCCGGCAACATCACCGGTTTAACGCCATTATCCAGACCGTCGGCAGTCTGAAAAACTCGCGATTTCCCCGAGAAGGGTTTTCCCCGACCGCCTCGCGGCCCGATAATGGAGCGCACCATCGCGCACCCGTCCACCCGTTCATACCGATTCGCCATGCCGATCTTCCAGCAGCACGACATTCATGAACTTCACGCCGGCCCGTCGCTCGTCCGGGTCGCCCCGCAATTCGGCGGCCGCCTGCTGTCGTGGCACGTCGACAACGAGCCAGTCATCTTCTGGCCGGAAGCCGCCGACTGGAGCAACCTCGCGCGCGTGCGCGGCGGCAATCCCCTGCTGTTCCCGTTCCTCGGCCGCCATCGCGTCGACGGCGAACTGGGCCGCTGGCGCGATGCCGCCGGCGTGGTCCGCGACCTGCCGATGCATGGTTTCGCGCGCGACCTCCCGTTCGCGGCACAACCGTCGGCCGACGGCGCCGCGCTGTCGATGACGCTCGATGCGAACGACGCGCTGCGCGACAGCTACCCGTTCGATTTCCGGTTCGAGACGACCTACCGGCTCGCCGATGCCCACACGCTCGACGTCGCGCTCACCACGACCAATCGCGGCGACACGCCGCTGCCCTACTACGCGGGCCACCATTTTTACTTCGCGCTGCCGCACGGCGAGCGCGCGCAAACCACGCTCGAGCTGCCGCCGACGCGCCGCTGCATGCAGCGCGCCGACGGCTCGATCAGCCCGCTCGAGCCCGGCGAGGCATCGTACAGCCTCGGCGATCCGGACATTCTCGACCGCTTCCACTGCCTCGACGGCGCGCCGTCCGAGCCGGTGCGCATCGTGATGCCGGGCCGCCGCCGCACGATCGAGATCGCGCTCGACGTCCCGGGCT
The DNA here is from genome assembly GCF_052372875.1 of Burkholderia sp. PR2. NCBI lineage: Bacteria > Pseudomonadati > Pseudomonadota > Betaproteobacteria > Burkholderiales > Burkholderiaceae > Burkholderia > Burkholderia sp. PR2. The sequence goes on along the minus strand of NZ_JBQRWH010000004.1, from coordinate 1,320,614 downwards.
CGATCCCGTGGTACGCGGTCACGACCTGGACGGAAAAGCCGGAATCGGACTTCTACTGCGTCGAGCCGTGGCTCGGCCTGCCGGACGCGATCCACAACGGCCTTGGGCTGCGCACGCTCGCACCCGGCGCGACCGAAACGGCATCGCTGCGGATTCGCGTGCTGCCGCTCGCCGGCTGACGTCGGCCGCACGGGCGAACCGGTGCGCGCCGGCCGCGCCCGCGGCCCGAAACTGCGGTGCTCGGGTCGAACCCGTTAAAATCGGACGTTTTGTATCGCCTGCCGCATCGCGCGCGGCGGGGTTTTGCGAGGTTCAATGTTCGGAACAACAACGAAGCGGCTCTTCGCGGCCGCCTGCGCCGCACTGCTCGTCGCGTGTGGCTCCGCACCCGTCGGCCCGGGTTACTACCGCGTCGAGCGCGGCGACACGCTCTACAAGATCGCGCGCGAGAATCGCACGTCGATGGCGAACATCGTGCGCTGGAACCAGATCACGAATCCCGACGCGATCGAGGTCGGCCAGGTGCTGCGCGTCGCGCCGCCGCCCGGCACGACGGCCGCATCGACCACCGGCACCGGCAGTGCGGGCCGCAGCCGCCCCGCGCCTTCGGCGCCGGTCGAATCGGCCGTCAAGCCGGCCACCAGCATCGCGCTGATCTGGCCGGCCGCCGGCAACGTGGTGCGCAGCTTCGACGGCTCGAAATCCAAGGGCATCGATATCGCCAACGCCACGGGCACGCCGGTGCTGGCCGCCGCACCGGGCACCGTCGTCTACGCGGGCAACGGATTGCGCGGCTACGGCAACTTGATCATCCTCAAGCACAATGCCGACTACCTGACGGCCTACGCGCACAACCGTGCGCTGCTCGTGAAGGAAGGTCAGTCGGTCACGCAGGGGCAAACGATCGCGGAGATGGGCAACAGCGACAGCGATCGCGTCGCGCTGCACTTCGAGCTGCGCTACGGCGGCCGCTCGATCGATCCGGCGCGCTACCTGCCCGCGCGCTGAGCACACCGCCGCCGAAGGAGGACGACACGCGATGCCGGCATGCATCGCATGTCGTCGCGAGGGAGATCGGTAAGGTTGTGTCAGCGCTTGCGCAGACGGCCGGTGAACCGGCCCGACAACGGATCGACGCGGCTGGCAAACGCCACCAGCGCACCGATTCCGAACAGGCTGAACCCCGCAGCTATCAGAAGCAAATCCATGGTCTCATCACTGTTTTGTCATGATCTTATGCGTCATGGCGGAATCGTGCACTGAGCCGCCCCCGTTGGACGAGTCCGCACATTCCCTATCCATCAGGCGCCATTGTGATTTCGGTCGCGTGAAATGCCGATGTAATCTATCGACCAATGCCGACGATCGACGCCAAGGAGACACACGATGCTACCCGCCGCCGACCGCTACGACGACCTGCTCTCCCGCTTCGCGTGGGACGTTCCGGCCCGTTACAACATTGGCGTGGACGTCTGCGACAAGTGGGCCGACGGCAGCGGACGGCTCGCGCTGATTCACGAAACGACGCAAGGCGACGTGTCCCACCTCACGTTCGACGACCTGAGGAATGCTTCTAACCGGCTCGCGAACAGCTTTGCGCGTGCGGGATTGCAACGCGGCGACCGGATCGCCATCTTCCTCGCGCAGGGCCCCGAAACCGCGATCACCCATCTCGCCGCGTACAAACTCGGCGCGATCGCGGTGCCGCTGTTCACGCTGTTCGGCGCCGACGCGCTCGAATACCGGCTCTCGAACAGCGAAGCCGCCGCGCTCGTCACCGACGCGGCCGGTTACGCGAAGATCGCGCCGCTGCGCGCGCAACTGCCGGCGCTGCGCACGTGCTACTGCATCGGCGACGATGCGCCCGATGCGCCCGGCGTGCTGCGATTCGACGCCGCACTCGCCGCCGAATCGCCGGATTTCGTGCCGGCGGACACCGCCGCCGACGACCCGGCGGTAATCATCTACACGTCCGGGACGACCGGGAAGCCGAAAGGCGCACTCCATGCGCATCGCGTGCTGCTGGGCCACCTGCCGGGCGTCGAGATGTCGCAGCAATGCTTTCCGCGGGACGCGCGCCTGTTCTGGACACCCGCCGACTGGGCGTGGATCGGCGGGCTCCTCGACGTGCTGCTGCCGTCATGGCACCACGGCGTGCCCGTACTCGCGCGCCGCTTCGAGAAGTTCGACGGCGAAGCCGCGTTCGCGCTGATGGCGCGGCACGGCGTGACCCATGCGTTCCTGCCGCCGACCGCGTTGAAGCTGATGCGCGCGGTGCCCGCGCCGCGCGAGCGCCATGCGCTGGCGCTGAAATCGGTCGCGAGCGGCGGAGAATCGCTCGGCACCGAACTGACCGCCTGGGGACGCGACGCGCTCGGCGTGACGATCAACGAGTTCTACGGACAGACCGAATGCAACATGGTGCTGTCGTCATGCGCGGCGCTGTTCGACGCGCAGCCCGGTGCGATCGGCAAGGCCGTGCCCGGCCATGCGGTCGCGATCGTCGACGAGCACGGCACGCCGCTCCCGCCCGGCGTCGAGGGGCGCATCGCGGTGCGTCGCCCCGACCCGGTGATGTTCCTCGAATACTGGCGCAATCCCGCCGCGACGCGCGACAAGTTCGCGGGCGACTACCTCCTCACCGGCGACACCGGCACCATCGATGACAACGGCTTCGTGCGATTCGTCGGCCGCGACGACGACGTGATCACGAGCGCCGGCTACCGGATCGGGCCGGGGCCGATTGAAGACTGCCTGCTCACGCACCCGGCGGTGCGGATGGCGGCCGTCGTCGGCGTGCCCGATCCGACGCGCACCGAGATCGTCAAGGCGTTCGTCGTGCTGAACCCCGGCCATGTCGGCGACGACGCGCTCGTGCAGGCACTGCAGGCCCACGTGCGAACGCGCCTGGCCGCGCACGAGTACCCGCGCGCGATCGCGTTCGTCGACAGCCTGCCGATGACGGCAACCGGCAAGATCGTGCGCCGCGCGCTGCGCGACGCATGAACCGGGCGCGTGCCGCCGCGCCGCGTGGCTGGCCGCGCGCCCGGATGGTTTATAGTGGCGCCCACGCAGTCTTTTCAGTACACGACCGATGTCCTCCGACCAACACGAATCCGCCGCGGGCGCGTCGCACAGCCCGCTCTACGCCAAACTCCTCGGCGAAACCGCCAAGATCGACTGGTGCGACCTCGAGCGCTTCTTCGCGCAGGGCAAGCTGCTGTCGGTCGCACACGATCTCGATCTCGTCAGCGTCGCGGAAGCGATCGCCGGCGACGACGCCGAACAGGTCACGCGCTGGCTGTCGTCCGGTCTCGTCGCGCGCATGCCCGCGGAAACCGCCGCCGACTTCGCGGCGCGCAATCCGGAGCTGTGGGCGGTAGTGGTGTCGCCGTGGGTCTGCGTGCAGGAACGCGCCTGACGCGTTCGCCATGTCCGAATCCGCATTACCGCACGGCGCCGGCACCGGGTCGGCCACCGTCTCGCACCGGCGCGTCCTCGCGCTCGCCTTCCCGATCGTCCTGGCGAACCTGACCCAGCCGATCCTCGGCGCGGTCGACACGGCCGTCGCCGGCCACCTCGACGGCGCGCAGTATCTCGGCGGCGTCGCGCTCGGCGGGCTGTTCTTCAACTTCGTGTTCTGGGGCTTCGGCTTCCTGCGCATGGGCACGACCGGCCTCGTCGCGCAGGCGCACGGCGCCGGCGACGCCGCCAGCATCCGGCTCAACGTGCTGCGCGCGCTGATCGTCGCGTTCGCGCTCGGCGCCGCCGTGCTCGCGCTGCAGGTGCCGCTGCTGTCGTTCGCGCTGACCGCGCTGGGCGGCAGCGACGCCGTCCGCGCGACGGCGCTGGCCTATGGCCACGCACGAATCTGGAGCGCGCCGTTCGCGCTCGCGAACTACGTCGTGCTCGGCTATCTGCTCGGCGTGCAGCGCGTGCGGCTCGCGCTCGTCGCGCAGGTCTTCATCAACGCGGTGAACATCGGCGCCGTGCTGCTGTACGTGTACGGCTTCGGCTGGGGTATCGCCGGGATCGGTGCGGCGACCGCGACCGCGGACGCGTGCGGCTTCGCGCTCGGCGCATGGATGCTATGGCAACTGCGCCCGCGCGGCCTTGCGCCGCTGGCCGCGGGTGCATTGGCGGATCGCGCGGCGCTCAAGCGGCTGATCGCGCTCAATCGCGACATCTTCCTTCGCACGCTGTGCCTGCTCGGCGCGTTCGGCTGGTTCGCGCACCTGGGCGCCAAACAGGGTGACGCGACGCTCGCGGCCAACGCATTGCTGCTGAATTTCCAGACCTTCATGGCGTACGGGCTCGACGGCTTCGCGCATGCGGCAGAGGCGCTCGTCGGCGCCGCAGCCGGCGCGCGCGACCGCGCCGCATTCCGGCGGGCCGTGCGGGTCACGCTGCTGTGGTCCGCGCTCGGCGCGCTGCTGTTCGCGCTCGTCTACTGGGCGGCCGGCGGCTGGATCGTCGCACGGCTGACCGACCAGGCCGGGATCCGCGCGGTCGCGCTGCAATACCTGCCGTGGGCGGCGATCTCGCCGATCGTGTCCGTATGGGGGTTCCTGCTCGACGGCGTGTTCATCGGCGCGACGCAGACGCAATCGCTGATGCGCGCGATGGTCGTGTCGTTCGCGATCTTCATTGCCGCGACGCTGGCGGCTGTCGGCCCGTTCGGCAATCACGGGCTGTGGTTCGCGCTGCTGCTGTTCATGGTGGCGCGCGGCGCGACGCTCGCGCGCTACCTGCCGGCGCTGACGCGGCGAATCGGCGCCGACGCACCCGCAGCCGGCACCTGACGGCCACTCAGGCCGGCCGGTTTCGTCATTGCGCGGATGCGGGTGCGGGTGCTGACGGCCCAGGCGCACCGAGCATCGACGGTGGCGTCATGTCGGTCGGCACGCCGTGGTAATCGGCCGGATCTTGCGGCGGGTGGCCGCGGCGGGCCTGGCGGGGATCGCCGGAACAGCCGGCGAGAACGGACGCGGCCAGCACGGCCAGCATGAAACGGGTCATCGATGAGGCTCCGGAAAACGGCGCGCCCATCGCGCGCCAGGACCGCGCCGAGTCTAGCGGAATTCCGGGTTAGGGGTTGTCCCGCGCATGTTCTACCATGTACCCATGGCGCTGTGCCGTTGAAAGGAGGCTGCCATGTCGTCTGAAGAAATCGCCGGCCTGATCGGTCTGTTCATCGGTCTGATGGTGCTCGTCGCCCTGTCCTATTTCGAGTCGCGCGAATACAAGCGCAGCCACGGCGGCGAAGGAATGATCCATCACTGGATGGCCGAACACCACCTGCTCGACTGGCGGCGCAAGCACTAGGCAAGCCCGCCCTGTCGTCCGGGCCGCCGCTTGCGCGGCCTGCTCCGAACGTGCGCCTGCGTGCACGGTGGGCAGCGCGTACCGCCCAAATTAACAGGGCCGGATAGAACAACTTCCTCGGAACGGTCAAACGCCGTCGCGCGGCAATCTGCCGTGCGACGGCGTTCGCTTGCGTGCGCGCCTGAGCAGCGCGCCGCGATCACATGGCTCAGCCCAGAAAGTGCCGGGCGTAGCGGGCATTGATGTCCGACAGCCGGAACAGCGTCAGGAAGTCCGCGCAGTTGAAGTCGGGATCCCACGCCGGCGCACCGCAAATCTTCGCACCGAGACGCAGGTAGCCCTTGATCAGCGGCGGCGGTGCGACGACGGTGCCCGTCTGCAGTTCGTCGACCGGCAGCGCCGTATGAGGGAACGCGCGGTATTCCGGCGCCGTCAGCGAGTTGGCCGGCAGCGACTGATACAGGTTCGCCGCATAGTGCCCGCCGTCGGCCATCGACACGCTCGCGCAGCCGAGCATCGTCTCGTAGCCGTTCTGCATCATGTACGCGCCGAGACCGCCCCAGAGCGCCATGATGACGGCGCCGCTGCGGTAGTCGCTGTGCACGCACGAGCGGCCGACCTCGACCATCTTGCCGCGCAGGTGCGTCAGGCGCGACAGGTCGAATTCGCCTTCGGCGTAGAGACGGCCGACACGCGCGGCCTGGTGCGGCGGCAGCACACGGTACGTGCCGACCACCTTCAGCGTGTCGAGATCGCGCACCAGCAGATGATCGCAATAGGCGTCGAACGGATCGACGTCGAGACCGGATGGACCGCTGACCTGCGCGCCCATCTCTTCGGCGAACACGGTGTAACGCAGGCGCTGGGCCTCGCGCAGTTCGTCTTCCGTGCGGGCCCAGGCGGCCCGCAGACGGAACTCGGATGTGACGGTTTCAGCAGCGCGCGGCAGGTGACGCCGTGACGTGTCGAGGGGAAGCGAGGCAAAGGGGAGCGTAGGCGTCGGCAGTTCTCGCATTAGGCTTTCCTGATCGTAAGGAATAGGACGACATGCCAGCCAATGTAGTAACCGGTCGTTACCGTTCTGTGGCACGACCGTGTCCTTTCAATGACGTGTCGCCGAATTGACTTTAGCAGAAAGCCTGCGAAACCGTATGATCAATGCCTTCGAACCCCTTCAGACAAGGTCTGGCGTCAATACCGCGCGCAGCACGGCCTGACGGCTGCCGTCGCGCGTGCGGCTCGCGAGCCACACGATACCGCCCTTCTTGACGCTCCAACTGTCGTCGTTGCCGGCGATCAGCTGCGCCGCGACGCTGCCGAGCGTCGGCTGGTGCCCGACGATCACGACCGTCGGCGCGATGCCGTCGGGCCACCCGGCGGCCGCCAGCACGTCGTCGACGCTGCCGCCCGGCGCGAGCGCATCGACGGTCCGGTACTGGTCGGTCAGCGCCTCGACGGTCTGCACGGTGCGCGCCGCCGGGCTGGCGAGGATCACGCTGCTCGACTCGAGCCGGCCACGCAGCCATTTGGCCATGGCCTGCGCTTCCTTGCGCCCGCGGGCCGTCAACTGGCGTGCGAGGTCGCTTGCCGCGTAGTCCTCGGCTTCGGCGTGGCGCCACAGGATCAGGTTCATCATGATGTCTCTCCAGGCTTCGACGAATGATCCGGCCGCACGCTCGCAGGCCGGACGATCACGCTTCGAATTGTCGCCAATCGTGAGCGTTTCGTGATGACGTGCGCCTTATGCAAAACGTGATTGACCCAGTTACCCATTAGACGATAGAATCTTTGGCTCGTCGGAGCGTAGCGCAGCCTGGTAGCGCATCTGATTTGGGATCAGAGGGTCGTAGGTTCGAATCCTATCGCTCCGACCAAAGGAATCAAGGGGTTACAAGCTGTTTGCTTGTAACCCCTTTTCTTTTTTGCTCCTCGCTACCGTTCCGTTACCGGAAAATGGATCGCACGATCCAAAGCGCTACGGACTTGCGTCGTACCTTATCGGACTTCGCACGTTTTACGCCCCGGTCAACGGCGGCCCGGTGTTCATCGCCATCGCTAATCTCTATCTATGCATTGGGGCGTTTTGGCGCTAAGGGTCGCTCTGTGGCTGATACGCCAACGCGTGCGCGCACTTCCCATCCTCTTCCTCTGTGTGGCGATCAACCTTAGTGGGAACACACGGGCTCTCGTCCAACTCCGCTCGCTAGGGCGCTTTGCGATGGTACGATGTAATCCGCAAAGGCGACGACCAGACCGGATTCGGGGAAGGCTTGGCCGGATGGCGCGGCTTACATAAGGACAAAACGCAGCATGCCAGTCAGTCAGCAGGTGACGCACAGCCTGAGTATCAAGAAGCTCAAGGGAATTTCATCGCTTGACGAGATTCGATTTGACGAAAAACCCCTTACGGCCATCTTGGGTCCGAACGGCTGCGGCAAGTGAACAATCTTGCACGCCTTGGCCTGCTGCTACAAGCCACCAGAGGGAGCGGATCAAGAGAACTGGCAATTCCGGGACTTCTTCACGCCCACAACGGACGCGACGTGGGCAGGAAGCTCCCTTGAAATGGTCCACTCTCACCGGGAGGGTGCCAATCAATTTCTCAACGTCAGAACTGAGTATCGCAAGAGCACCGACCGTTGGTCTCCGCGTTATGCGAATCGTCCGGAGCGTCACTTGCGCTTCATCGGCATTAAGTCTTGCGTGCCGCGCATCGAAGAAGAGAGCTATACGTCTGCGATCAACTACCAGACAGAAGCTCACGCTGATGCTGGCCTGATCATGGCCAAGATGGGGACGGTCTTCAATCGCGCCTACAACGAGTTGAATATTCATCGGGCTCATATGGGGCGTCGATATCCAGGTCTTGCTCTGGACGGCACCCGATACTCCGCACTCGCAATGGGCGCCGGTGAGCAGCGCGTGTTGGAAATTCTGTCGGCTGTATTCAACGCGCCTAGATACGGGCTCATCTTGATCGATGAAATCGACCTGCTGCTGCATACCGCCGCACTGACGCAGTTGATCGGCATCTTATTCCAGCGAGCACAGGAGAAATCGCTGCAGATCGTCTTCACCACCCACCGGGAAGCGATCCTTGAGCTGACGGACATGGTGAGCATTAAGCATATTCACACGGTAAAGACCGTGCCGCCGCCGACAGTGCCGCCCACGCCCGCGCAGACCAAGACCTACTGCTTCTCCAACACCAAGCCTGACGCGCTTCGGCGCCTGACCGGGCAACAGGATCGTCCCCTCGAGATTTTCGTCGAAGACGAGATGGCTCTCGCCATCGTCGAACACGAACTGTTCAGGCAGGGAATGAAGCGGGTTGCCAACATCACCCGCTACGGGGCAGCAACGAACTGCTTCACCTTGGCCGCTGGTCTTATCCTTTCCGGCGGACACGATGTGAACAGTCAGTTGTTCCTGCTCGATGGTGACCTGTACTTGACCCAGGAGCTTCAGCTCGAACGCGCCAACGCCGTACTGAGCGGCACGGAAGCACATGCGGCGGCACGCCGACAACGCTGCCTCCAAGGCATCAGAAAACTCTGCGCTCAAGCAGATGCCCCCCTTGCGCCAGAGGCCCAACTTCACAGGATGATCCGCAACTTGCCCCAGCAGCAAGATGAGGGGGCGAACGAAATCATCGATCTCGCAGGGGGAATCGAGGCCGTCGACGACACTCACTCGTTCATCGAGCTCATCGTGCAGACGCTCAATGTGCACCGACCTGTAGGCTTGAGCGCCATTGTCAACGTCGCGGCCCTGTCGCCGGTCTGGGATCTCTACGTTGCAGAACTGCGCGAGTGGCTCGTGGCTCGCCGACCAGGGCTCATTGAAGACGTGAGAGCGGCGGCGCCAGCTGCAGCCTGACAATGTTCAGCCGGGAAATAATGCAACTGCGGCGGCGTCGACCGGCAGCTTTCGGGCGGTTCATTTCGTCCATGCTCACTTCCGTTTTTTTGGGGGGGCCCGACCGCGCGAAGCAACGTGGAAATCAATCGTCCGGTTTCTGACCGCTGCGGGAAGCGCGCCGGTGGTGGTAAGCAATTCAAGTCCGGAGGATTGATTACCGTATAATATGATTTCCACGTTTGTTTACCGGTGAAAATCATGTCCCGCACGTTCCTCTACGCTCGCGTGTCCACGGCCGAGCAGACCGCCGACAACCAACTGCTGGAAGCCAGCAGCGCGGGTTTCGCCATTCAGCCGCGCCACACGGTCATGGAGACCATTTCCGGCAGCGTGCCAGCCGCCGAGCGCCCCGGCTTCTCGAAGCTGCTGGAACGGTTGGACGATGGCGATACGCTCGTCGTCACTAAGCTAGACCGGCTGGGCCGTAACACAACCGATGTGCTCGCGACGGTCGAGCGGCTGGCCGAGATGGGGGTCCACGTCCATTGCCTTGCGCTTAAGGGCGTCGATCTGATAAGCGCATCTGGAAAACTGCACATGACGGTCCTTGCGGCCGTTTCCCAGTTCGAGCGGGACCTGCTCATTGAGCGCACACATGCCGGACTGGCGCGCGCGAAAGCCGAGGGCAAGAAACTGGGCCGCAGAGACGCTCTAACGACGGAGCAAAAGACCGAGATTCTGCAGAAACTGTCGACAGGTGCCACCGCCCGAGGACTTGCGAAGGAATATGCGGTGTCGCACCCAACCATACTGAAAGTGGCCCAGCGCGGCTAGTTGGAATTGTATAGTTTGCGACATACCGATTTCCGCAATGGAATGCACGGAGGCACCCATATATGGAAGATAAGCCAGCAAGCGATCACGACTATTTTGTTGATGAAGCGGGGGCTGAAGCCTTCGACGAAGCCTTTCTGCGATTAGTATCTGAGCAGCATAAGAGAATCGTTGGTCAATACATGTCCGCTGAGAATTCGCTCCGTTTTCTCCACCGCGGTGGCTGGGTACACCCCGGCGCTCCGGAAGCGGTTGTCGGGCAACCTCGGCAACACTCTTCGATGGTCGAGACGCAGTTTCAAGATTTGGTGGATAACGACCTTGATGCTATTCATCGCAATATCCAAAGCCTTCTTGACTCAATGCATCGTCAGTTTGCCACCATGCTCTATTCGACAGTATCGTCTGCTTGTGAACAGACAGGCAACACAATCGATGCGCAAGCTGCGGGTTCGATAGAAAACGCATTCCTTGAAATGATAGAAAAAATTGAGTTGATTGCGAATCGAAACGGAGAGGTGGCGCTCCCTCAAATTCACGCGGGGCCGGAAGCTGTTTCTCGTATGACGAACGCTTTGAGCGCCGCCTCGCCCGAATTCAAGCAGCGCGTCGACGATATTTTGCTTCGAAAGAGAGAAGAGGCAGTCGCCCGGGAAATAGAACGTAAGGCCAAATTTGTCCGCTATGGGGACGATACGTGAGAATTTTGCTTTCGATTGGATGTAACGAATACGATCACGCTACTCACCTCAGCGGTGCCGAGGCAGACGCCCGGAGGATGTACGACGTACTCGTTCGCCCTGATGTCGGCGATTACGACGAAACGCGTTCCAAGCTGTTACTTTCGCCATCGGTGGATGCTGTCCGTCAGGCTCTACGTGAAATTCTCTTCTCGAACGGTAAAGTTGATACATTCACGTTTTTCTTCGCCGGGCATGGTGGGGTGCGAGCCGGAAGCTTCTACATGTGGATTCGGGATACTCAGTCGGACGCACAATCCATAACCGCCCTTTCTCTTTCTGACGTATTTCGAAGCATTAATGAGGCTGCGCCGACGCAAAGCAATATCATCATCGATGCATGTGAGAGTGGTGGATTGATTGCCGATCTTGGGGTCCTACTCAAGGCCGACATGCTTGGCGACGCTGGTACACCCGGCATTACGCTGGTGGCAACGTCTGCACAGAATCAGTTTTCGGGGGAAACTGATTTGGGCGGCTTCGGTACAAACGCGATTTTAGACTGCATAGAGGGTCGGGATTTCGTGCAAGACACGGCAAGCGTCCTAGACCTTGTTGAAATAGGAAGATGCGTTTCGAATCGACTCAGGGAAACGGACCAATCCCCAGTCGTATGGGGATTGAATCTTTACGGCCCTCCGAGATTTTGCCGTAATCCACGCTATGGGAAAGACCCCGCAAAACCACTGCGTGAGATCGTACAATCATGGCCGGGCAACGACATGGGCGCGGCTAGGGAGCGCTACGACGATCTTTGGCGTGCATATGCGTCGGTGAGTGACGAGTGGCACCCGAGGTCATTCGCCGATGTGGTGACGCGAGCCTTATCGCCGCTCACCTCAACTCCGGACTTGCTTGCTGGGTTTCTGGAGCGTTTTGGTGACGCTGTACTTGAGCGCGCTGAATATTCCGACGACGTGTTCAGGAAGGCGCAAGTGAGCGCAACGCTTGCAGTCTGTCTGCTGCCGCATCTCCAGTCTGAACTACCAGAGCGGGCGATAACACGTTTCTTGGAGACGACTGGAGACAAGCTGATTGCTGCCGGTTCGAAATTGTTGGATGATTTGACCAGTGATCGCTATGCGCTTCTCGCTAAACGAGGAGGAGGTCTTTCTGAACTTTTCTATCTGCCATTGCGAGTGGCAAAGGTGCTGGGTTGGACGGCGGCGTCACCGGGACTATACAAGATCGATGACCCTCGACGAACGACTGCCGATGCACTCTTCTCGGAACTCTTGCAGTTTCTACTTGAACATTACACAGGTTCGATAGTCACGATGAGCGACGCTCAAGCGCCTTATTGGGCCGTTGCGCTATCCCGTGCCGCGCATCTTCGCTTGGACGAGCAAGCCGACAAACTGGCGGGCCTGTTGTTCAATTCAATTGTCAACTGCCGAGGCCGTCTAGCGCGCTGCGATATTCCACCAGAGTCGACGCTCGATTACTTGCTTGCACGACGCGAAAACGAGTATTCCCAATTCTCCGATCTTATCGAGCGCCCCAATAAAACGTTGACGGTATTGATGAGGATCGCTCCAACGCTTTGCCTCAATGACGTTTTCGACCACGATTTATGGAAACTGGATGGCGTGCCTCTCACTGCGTATATCAACCCTATATTTTCCGAGTATGGTCAAGATATGATGAGCAGCGGGCAAAACTTGGTGTGGTCGATAGGCTACGACATTTTCCGTGTGGCCGATTTGAGCCGATTCTGGCCACGATCTGCTCTAACACCGTCAACAGACACTATAGCCGCAGCTACGATCTTGGCTTCATTTTTATACCCTGACCGAGTCCCATGGTTCTGCTTGGAGAGTCTACCCACAAGGGATGCTGGTACAAATTTGCGGTGTGACGACGAAGAATCCGACAATGGGTCGCCGGGTCGGCTGTCGGAGTCACGCTCGCCTTCGGTGCGGTAGGAGTGCCTGCGCGACCGTTGTCCCCATAACGTTTCATCTGCTCTGTATGATTAAACGGCGACCACCGCGCTCCCGGCGACCGATGGCGAAAGAGATGTTGTTACCTCTCGCGGCATCAGTCGCTCGCCGGAAATCCATCGAACATCACATGGCATTCCATACCCTCGTGACCGGCGAGGGCAACAGTTCGGCCGTGGCCCAGTTGTTCGGCGCTGTCTATGGTGCGTACTACGTTCACGAAGCGACCGTGGGGCGAACCGACCTGGATGTTTTTCGGCTTGCTGAAGCGGCACTTCATGATTGCGTCGTCCGCGGCAAGGCTGAAGGCAAATTCACGACTACGGCCGATGGCATGGCCGCGATCCACAAGGTGCTCATCTTCCGCGATGAACAATTGCTGAACCTCCCCGCCTACGTCATTGCCGACGCCCAAGCGCGGCTCAGTGAATTTGTGGCCAATGACTCGCTGTCGCCGATCGTGCCTGAGCGAAAACATCCACATCAATGATGTGCTCCACCTTTATTGAGCGAGTTAATCACTCTCCATTTGGGGCCACATGATATTGGAAACACACAAAAATCTGAGAAAGAGCGGTCCAACCGATAGCATCGAGAAGAAGGTCAAAAATCGTCACCGATCCGTTATTGTGCCAAACTTACTTTGGTATGATCTTTGCGCTATCGAACTACATTCCGCGACCTGCCTCTTTAATCGGCTGCGGCATCTGATCGAAGGCTTAATTTAATATATTTGTTATTTATTTGTAATTTTGTGTCGTGCCACATACGCAGTCCCGGCGTTTAGATGTCTAGCTAACGATCGGACGCGTCCTGCACGAAAACGGGGTGACTGCATGAGCGGGGAAGTTTTGCTGAAGGTTTTGCGCGGTGGCTACGCGCAGTTCGATCGCATCGTGAAACTTGACACGCCGCTCGGCGACGACTGGCTCACGCCACTGTACGTCAAGATCAACGCGCGGCTTGGGCGCAATTTCGAGGTGACTGTCGACGCTTCGTCCGTCATGGGCGACAAGATCAAGCTCAACGCCCTGATGCTGCAACCCGTCACGCTCTGGATTCGTCAGACTGACGGCGGCTATCTGCCAATCCATGGCTATGTGCAGCGGGCTCGCCGCCTTGGAAACGATGGAACCGTCTCGTATTTTCAGCTTCAGTTCTCTTCGTGGTTAAGCTTCCTCAAGCTCAGCAGCGATCGGCGCGACTGGCAGGAAGCCAGCGGCTGGCAAATTCTCACCGACGTCTTCGACAAACATCCGCAGGCTTCCGGCAACTATGGTCAGGAACTACGCACGGCGATGCGCTCGTATTCGCACCGCGTGCAGTGGGAAACCGACTGGAATTTTGTCCACCGGAGTCTGGAGGAAGTCGGCGTGTTTCCGCGCTTCGATTTCGCGAAGGACGGCAAGTCGCACAAGGTCGTCATGATGGACGACCTCTATTTTGGGCCGTCGCTACCCAACTCGGAGATGAAGTTCAGCCACGCGGGTACCGACGAGGATTTCGACGGACTTACCCAGTTGAGTGAACAGCAGGACGCTCAAAGTGCGACGCTGACGCTGGGCACCGTTGACTACAAGCGGCCTGACCTCGATAAACAGGCGAGCACGCCAGCGGCTGACCTGGATGAGTTACCCGGTCAAGGCGAAGACTATCTCTATACGGGCTCGCAGAGCTGGGCCGAATCCGATGCTGGACAGCAACAGGCCCGCATCCGCACCGAGGAATGGGCTTCGCGAGCAAAACGCTATTTCGCGATCGGAAGCCCCCGCTATGCATTACCCGGCTACTGGTTCAAGGTGTCGGGACACCCCCTCTTCGATGCATTGCCGGAGGAGGAGCGCGAGCTGTCGATCATCGCGAGCGACTGGTTGATCCAAAATAACTTGCCCGGCATAGATGCGCTCACGCGATTCCCGCGCAGCCTGCGCAGCGAGATCGAACAGGTCCATGCGACCGGAGCCGGTACGACCGTGAGCCACCGCGACGGCGGTATCGGATTTTTTCACGTCGAGATCGAAGCGCAACGCCGCAAGACGCCGTTCCGCAGCCCGTTCGAGCATGAGAAGCCGGAAATGCATTTGCAGACGGCGATTGTCGTAACCGATAGTGATGAGGAAATCGTCACAGACGACGGCAATCGTGTGCGGGTCCGGACGTCGAACAGTCGAAAGGATCGCAATACGAAGTCCACGTCGTGGATTCGCGCAGCGATGCCGGACGCAGGCTCGAAGCGCGGCGGTTACTTTCCGTTGCGCAAAGACGATCAGGTGCTCCTCGGATTCGTCAATGGCGACTGCGACCGGCCGGTGATCATCTCGCGACTGCACGGAGGCGCAACGATGCCGGTGTGGCACACGCACGGCCTGCTGTCCGGCTTCCGTTCTCGCGAATACGGCGGCGACGGCTTCAACCAGCTCGTCATGGACGACGCTACCGGGCAGAACCGGGTCCATCTTTACTCGTCGAGCTACAGTTCTCACCTGCATTTGGGTTACCTGATCGAACAATCCGATAACACGCGCGGCTCGTTCCTCGGCAACGGATTCGACCTGAAGTCCGGCGCGTACGGCGCGGTACGCGCTGAGCAGGGTCTCTATGTATCGACGCAGCCAGCCACCGCCCAGCCGCTGAACGTAACGGCCGCCACCGATCCGCTTGCCGGCGCGGAAGCCGTGCTTGAGACCGTGTCGAAGGCCAGTGAAACGAACCGCGCCGAAAGCCTTCAGGACGGTCAGGCTGCACTGAAGTCGTTCACCGACGCAACGCAGCGCACGGTTGCCGGTTCTGCCAGCGGCGGCCGTACAGCCGGCGGTGGCACGGGTAATGCGAACGGTTTTGCGAAGCCAGTGATGTTGCTGTCGAGTCCTGACGGCATCGCCGCGTCGACGCAGCAGTCGGTGCATGTCACGGCGAACCAGCACGCGAACGTCGTTGCAGGCAAGAACGTCAACTTGGCCGCCGGTAAAGCGTTACTGGTCAGTGTGCTCGACAAGATCAGCCTGTTCGCGCAAAACCTCGGCATCAAGATTTTCGCGGCAAAGGGGCCGGTAGACATTCAGGCGCAAAGCGGCTCGGCCTCGCTGGTGGGGCTGCAGGACGTGAAGATCGAAAGCGCGGACGGACGGCTGATTCTGACGGCCGCGAAGGAAGTGTGGATCGGCGCGGGCGGCTCATACATCAGCATCAAGGGCGGTCTGATCGAAAACGTGACGACCGGACAGATTCTGGAAAAATGCGGTAGTTGGGACAAGCCAAGTGGTGCGAGCGGGACGATTCGCGATCCATTGAAGGCGACGCCGGTATCGACCGACGGCGGCCGCGGCTCGCTTTTCTCCGGCTGATGCCAAGCCGGACAGCATCCGAGCAGCAAGAAAAACGAGAAACGAGAGATTCCGAGAAACATGAGCAATAGCCACCCTACCGCGAAGCAAGCCGCGCCGGCCAAGCCGGCGACCGCCCCGAGTGCACCTGCGACAGCACCGTACACGCCGCTAAACTGGGCCTTTCCGTTCTCACCGGTCGGCAAAGATGACCCGGCCAACCCGATGACCTATATGAAGGCGCTGGCAGCCGCCGAAGACGGGTTCTATCCGCTGGGTGCGAATGGCATGTGGCATGGCGGCATCCACTTCGACCAGAACACGGCTGCGCAGTTGAAACAAGGCGACGGCATCCGCGCAATCGCCGACGGGGAAGTCGTCGCGTACCGGCTCGACAGCAAGTATCCGGAACAGGACTACCAAGACGGCCGCCACGCGTTGTATTCGACGGGCTTCGTGCTCATCCGTCATCGGCTGAAACTGCCTCCGCCCCCACCTCCGCCCGCAAAGCCGGAGCCAGCCAAGAATGCTGCAACCCAACCGGCAACGTCATCCACAGCGCCAGCAACGGCGACGCCAGCTCCAACGTCGAGCACTACACCACCCGGCAAGAACGAAACGCTCACGTTCTTCAGCCTGTACATGCACACGATGGACCACAATAGCTACCAGTCCGCGGCAGAACAGGCGAAAGTCGCTCAGGTCGACCGCTTCAAGCTGAACATGGGGCCAATGCCGTATTGGGAAGGCGATCGTTACTATCGGGTCGGCGACAAGGCGAAAGACAAGCAAGAGGTCTCGCTGCCAAAGGTGCCCGTGCCATCATTGCGTGACACGATCAATCGCGATGTACTCGGAGAGTTCATCCAGAGCGATTTCAAGAAGGTGCCCGAACCGGAAGAAGACACGAAAGACACAACACCGCTCCCGGCCCCGGTCACGGGCCTGCGCATCCGTGAGCTGCCGAACAGCAAGAGCAAAATCCTCGGCATCTTGCCGCAAGGTACAGAGTTGACCGTCTCAGACACTGACGACCAAACAAAAGCGAACCCGGGCTGGGCGAAAATCAAGGCAATCAAGTCCGGGACTCCGGCTGCGGCGGTTGTCGGCCAGTCCGTATCGCCGCATGCGCCATACGGGTACGTCTTCCTCGGGGAACTTGATCCGATCGTCGATCCGAAACCGCTGGACACAGTCGTCGTGCTAAAGCAGCCTTATGCTGTGAAGGCTGGAGACGTCATCGGCCAGTTCGGCCACTATCTGCGGTACCCGGACGCGAAGTTATTGCCAGCGAAGCCAACCCGGCCACTGCTGCACCTGGAAGTGTTCGCAGGCCCCGAACTCGAAGCATTCATCCAGAAGAGCCGCGAGCGGGCAAAGCAGTTACCCGCATTCAAAGCATTTCTAGAAATCTCGCCGGGTGCGCGGCTCGTAACCGACCTACCAGAACCGGACCAGAAACTGCAGCCCGGTACCAAACTTGTACCTTTCGCCGCCGACGCAAAGGGCAAATGGGTCAAGGTGCAACCGAAAACAGCCGCACCAGTACATGGTGGCCGACACACGAAGCCGGTATTCAACGACGCCGGTGCGCCCGTTTGGGTGGACAGCAGCCTCGCCAACACGACCACCACCGCGATCGTGCCGGGCTGGAAGGATTTCCCGCTGAGCTTCTCCAACGCCAAGGGACCAGGCGCGGATTTCCGTGACGTGTTCCGGAGCGTCGACTTGGAGAAGAACGGTCCGGGGAGCATCGCGAAAGATGACAAGGGGCGTCGCTGGTATTACGTGGAGATCGGCACCAAGGACGGTAGTACTCGCAACGGATGGGTGTGCGAGCAGGACCATCCGCTCGTGCGAATGTGCGGGCCGTGGGACTGGCCGGGCTTCGAACTGGTCGACAACAGCAGCATCATGCCGGTCGACATGCTCAAGCGGTACATCCACGTCGCCGAACAATTTCTGGCCGATGAAAGCAAAACCGAATTCGAGGCGAGCGCCGCAACGGTCAATGCGAGCCCGCTCATCACAAAGCTCGAGAAGGCGATTGACACGAATCACGACGGAAAGGTGACAGCGCAGGAGTTGAAGCACGCGCAGGAAACGCCGTGGATAGCAGAAGCCCTCTCCCACCTCGTCGTGCGGTGTGAAAGCGAATGGGGCGGTGGCCTGGGTAAGTGGGAAGCGTTGTCGCCGTTGATGAAGAAGCTACTGTGGCTGTGGAAAACTGAGATCGAGCGGATCGGAAAATTGCAGTGGTGGGAGCAAGTCACCAGCGTAGAAGGTTTCCCTAAGGAACCGAATCCATGGCATTTCCATCCGGTTGGAATTGTCGGAAATTTCAAAGTAAGTAGCAGCACCGCATTGGATGAACTGATAAAGAAGATCGGCGATATTATTGCGAGTGGCGAAGGCGGATATGACGCCTATAACACGGGTACAAAAGATGTTCCGGGCGGTCACGTCGGTCATTCCTATATACACGGGGGGCCCGGCGGCCCCGTTACAGGTAAGACCATCAACGAGATTCTTGCGACCGAACCTCTACCAGGGACCAACCCAAATCGATTGTTTGCCACCGGGAAATACCAAACCATCTTCCCTACACTGAGCGCCGGAAAAGCGAGCCTATCTTTGAGCGGAAATGAAAAGTACGATGCCGATATGCAGGAGCGGATGTTTCGCGATTATCTGTTTAACAAGGCTGGCGGCGGTCGACTGTCTGCATTTGTAAAACATGGGAAAGGAACTATCGACGATGCCGTGTTTTCTGCATCCCAAGAGTGGGCGTCAATCGCTGTCCCCAAAGGATATCCGACGAACAAGGTAATTAAACACCCAGATGGGACAAAAGAGAAACTCCTGTCAGATGGAACGCTGACATACTTTCAAAATGAAGGTGCAGCCAATAAGGCCAGCATGACTTCTACTGGTAAGCTACGAGAAATTCTTGAAGAAATCCAGAATTCAAGATAGGCAATCGACATGAAAAAAATATTTATTTCGACTTTTTTGGCCGCCCTCGCAATTTTGTCGTTTGGAATTTTTGCCAAGCAACCGAAGACAGATAGCGTAAAAAATCATCCATACACAGAGGTGAAAATTTCTTACGCAACATCAGATTTAACAAAATGTTCCTTCCAGTACAGTCCTGTTGATTTTTGCGACGACAAGCACGTCGCCACATACAACGACACGCTCAAAACGCAAGCGCCGAACTTTAACGACCACTATATTCTTTTGGCCTACCCTGAATTCAAAAATTATCATCAAAGGTCAGTTGTCGCAATCGACACTCAAACTGGGATAGTGTATCCACTTCCGATCGATGCGTTTTCTGGCTTCATGCACGGCCGACCGGCTGCCAAAGATGAAGGAAAGATCAGCTATTCCATAAAGAGCAACAAAGTATGCATTAGTGGTGCGATACTGGTCTACAGATCATTTGAAGAAGGAAATTTCTGTTTCGAATTTGTTGGCGATAAATTCGTCGGACATCATACCGAATATATGTACCCTTAAAGGGGACTTCCTATGATGAATTTAATCCGCGTTGGTGACGACACCGATCACGGCGGTAAGGTCGAAACGGGTTCCACGACGATGCGCTTTGACGGCCGCTACGTCGCTCGCAAGGGCGATCGCGTGTCGTGCCCGCAGCATCCCGAAGTGTCGTCCAACATCATCGTCGAAGGCGATCCGTCAATGACGGACGACGGCATTCCGATCGCACGGCACGGCCACCGCGCCACGTGCGGCTGCCACCTGATCTCGAGTCTCGTTTGATCCTGAGATCAAACAAGGTGCCAACGTGTCGACAAATGTCGTTGGTTGTGTATCGAAATCAGCGCTCGCAGATGTTTAGCGCCCCGCGCCTGACACCTTTGCCGGGCCGGATTGTGGAGTAGCACGTGGTTTGTTATTGGTAACGGGTGCGCACGACCTGTTTCGAGGGGGCAACCACATGTTCCAAGATGGCCTTGCCGTGCAATCGGAACACCGTGATCCTTGATATTTGGATCACCCTCTTCGATCACATTCGGATTAACATCTGGGTGAATTGGACACTTTATTTTATCCCCTTTTCTCGCGACCCCTCGCCCATTTATCTTCATAATCCGTGACGCCTCAACAACCTCACCACCGTGATCAGTCGAATCACCCATTCGAATAGCGTTCAGCATACCATCACACCTCGACCTAAAAAACATCACAATTGAGGCAATCAAAAAATATTCACCACACAGCCTCATCTCAATGCAATTATCCAGGACGGCCAGTCAATCCAGAACAATTCTTGGTCGGCGAAATCTTCCCAACGTGCCGCTCATATACTATACACAGTGGCTTCTTTGCACCGGCCTTTAATCTCCTGCCGCCACACGCAGAATCAGCACCTACGATCCCACCCTTATCAACACACACGCTCCCAGATTGCATAAGCTGAATTTCTCTATACAAAATTATTTTCCCACCAACCACCTCATAAACCCTTCTCCACGATCCGTCGGCCTGATCGAAATCATAGAAGTACGCTGCCTTCCCAACATAATCTGCTCCGACGGGCAAATATCCGGCAAATGTCGCCTTACCGCCCTGCAGCGCGTAAACATTCATCTGGACATTGGCTCCCGACCTTCCAGGATTTATCATAACCAGCGTGACATCAGATTCAGCCAGCTGATTTACGATCCATTCTGCCCCGACACAATTGTCTGAGTCATCCAACTTCTGATCAATCAATACGCCTGCCTCCCCGTCGATCTTATCACCCGCAAACACCTTAATTTCAGGCTGACCGACTTCGCAAACAAATGTGAAAGACTCACCACCCGACTTAGCCAAAATAGTAACATCAGATGGACTTGCAGCCCAAACCCCACGCAATCCCGCAAAAAAAGAATAGCGAAAATCCAAAATTTCGATCTCAAGATAAAATCCCCTTAATTCTTCCCGCCTCCGACAATCTCTGAGGGAAATGAGCATCGGCGGGAAAATCCGCCGCCGAAGAAGCATGATCCCCTCTGATCTTATTTGTCAAACTTATTGCATCGTCTCTATCAGCAATACCAAGCAGCAAATTCTTCGCCCAGAAAAATCCTGCCGTATCAATAGACACATAGGCATCATCTGACACAATATCAGGATTCGAAATAATTGGCCGTCTCAAGGTCGAAATGAGCTGAGCAACAGTTGTTGAATTTTGAATCGGCGTCAAATCCTTATGCTGCGCCGAATGATAGGGAGGAGTAAAACCCCACCAGCGCGCATCGTTCCACCACACCTCCGCGAAGGAAGATTTTTGCAACCACCCTCGATAGACAAAATATTTGGAGTAATTTGCCCTTCCAGTTAGCTGCTTGAAACCTCTACCCCGGAATTTTCCGCCGTCATTCCACTCCACGTTCCCCAGCCATCCGGCATAATTCTTCGCCTTCTCGTACTTTCTAAAATATTCGTATGGATCACCATTGTAGAGCTCGGCCATCCAGCGAAGTTGACCCGACTCGACGGAGGCTTGACCAAAAAAGTGCGACAGTCTGAGCGTTGTGGTCAAGCAATATTTATTCACCGTCTTGTTGATACTTGTTCGATATTTCTGGGCTGAACTCGCAGAAGCAGATGGATAAATTTGCTTAAACTCATCCTCACTAAACCACTTACACTTCATGAAGTGTCGAATAAATGCTGTAGGCGGCCAATGCCAGCAATCATCAGCCGCTGGCTTCTCGCCTTGAATTTTCTCCCAAAATGCCAAAGCCTGCACATGCCCTTCAAACAACTTGAAATCATCATCGGAGAGCGGTGCGCTTAACGCCTCATGTTCAGTCTTTAACCAACCATAGAGCTCGTCCAAATTGCTAGCAGACCATTCCGTAGAAAATCGGCACACCACCTGTGCAAGACGTTTTCTGAGAGCTGCGTTCTGCAGTGCGCCTACCATTCCGGCATGATCAATTTGTGTCTCACCAGAAGCATCCAGCAGCCATTTCTTTAACGTTGGCGAGTCACAGAGATTGCTTTTCGTCGAATCGTCTTGAATAAAATTCCAACCCGCCCATTCTGGAAAATCGGCGTCACTATATGCCTGAACGCCCTGACCAGACAGGTTGATCCATCCCTGACCGACAGGAGTATTCACCTTTCGCCAATGGTTAAAATTCGCATTAGCTTGTTCATTGATACATCGCCCGAAACGTAAAACTTCGAAGATTACGCTGGTTGACGGAGGTGTTCCTTGAGAGTATTTCCCATTCAACTGCTGCGATCGATTATAAAGATCATATTCAGCATCCTGTTCTGGCGGCATATCAGCGCAAACTTCCCAACTGCCATCGGCGGTGCATTGATATGTCGTCAGGGTACATCCCCTGTCATAATGCATCCGCACGGCAAGCGGACTCGTCGTCTGCGAAATTGCGACCTGGGGTGGTGCTCCGTCTACTGAAACGCTACCATCGCTCTTAGCAGGGTGCGGCTCGTTCGAATATAAATTCGCTCCGACTGGAACAAAAAACCAAATATCTCCATAGATCGCGTCGATACGGCCTGCACTCCCCATTGGCCCCGGAGCACGTCCGAGTAACTTCGTCATGTTTTGACTGTCGCAAACAATTTCGAAGTGGATGCGCCCCGGCCGACTATACACAATCCCGGGCAAACCTAGCTTGTCCTTGCGGTGGACTTTTTTTCCTGCCGTCAGTGGTTCCACACTTTGCAGATGCATATACACAGAAAAGAAGGTGACCTTTGATTGCTCGCCGTCCCCGATCTCCGTGTCATGCCGAATGACTACACAACCGTCGTCAGTTCGTACGCCGGCATAGTTCAATTCAGGTTTGTTCTTCGTATCCGTGGCACGAACGAACACAATCGTACCGTCTGCAATCGCTCTAACCGGAAGTAGATGCCCCTGATTGTCGACCGGAGCTTCCAGATGCGCTCCGCCGTGCCATCCGAGATTAAAACTGACGGGAAATGCCCCGTTTCCAGGACCACACTCCAGCATAGGGAACGAATCCCGCGCAGGATCGACGTTCGGATCGTTATCAGGCTGAGCCGAATTCACAAAAGGCGGACTAATAATCATGGCGACTCTGTCAGATAAAATTACAGGGAATGGAGATATGTGTTTGCAACTTCGCCCGAAGAAAACGACGGCATAGGTACCCAACGAAGACCAGGTATAAGGGGGGCGACGATGACAGGTTGCGCTCGCTCAACCGCAAACTGACCGATGCTCGTGGCAATGTTCCGCCCGACCAACTCTGCGATAACTTGGTCTACGTCCGTGATCTTGTCGGGCAGCTCAGCGTCGAAGTATCGGCGTTGTCTCGCCAGCGCCACCCGCTTGCACTCTTCCCAGTTTGCATTTCCGGACGTTAAAAGCATTTCGCGCCCAGCAACACCAAGCTCGAACAACATTGCGCGGTCGAGGCTGCTTTGCTCGACCAACTCGGCGGAGATCGGCTGCATCCCCGAGGCAGAGCTTTTTCTTTTGTTCAGGTACGCAACAACCCCGGTGGTCAACCGAGGAAACACGGCGTCAAACAGGCCGGGCACATCTCGCGCCACGGTCCGCGGGTCATGCAGCAGCTTGGGCATCGGAGCACCATCCTTCATAAACCGACGCAAACGTCGCCTTGTCCTGCCGTTCAATTCCCAATTTGAGGGCGTGTTTAAAATTGAGCTCGACCTGGCGCCTGAATCCATCGCCCTGATCGCCAAACGAATCCGCTGCCAGCCAAACTAACCGCTGGCATTCGGGGCTCATGCTCGACCAACTACTACCGCGGAGAGCAGTGAACCCAGCTCGGTCCTTCCAGCGCCGCCAGCACTCGATGCACGCTCGCTTCACCGTTTCAGACCGAGCGTGTTCATAGGTGCGCTGGACGAATGTCGCACGCTCAGTCGTGCGCCGCGCCTGAAGAGTTCGCAGATAGTGCAGTATGCTGGCCTCTGCTCGAAGTAAGTGAGAGGAATGGTCTGCGATTGCGTCAAGCATGGAATCAACTTGCGGCGCGATGCTATCGAACGCTGGGTCAGCCCGCAGACCAGTTATCCCTCGCATGATCGTCGACCACGACCCCCGAAACGCGTGAAGGTTCTCCGGCGCGAGAAGCGTTGCTACAAGTTGAAGAGCAATTGCAGGTTGCTGAAGTTTTAACGTTCTACTTATTTGGGTGACGAGAAAGTTATCCGGCAGAGCTTTTTCAAGCTCTTGGGTCAGAATCGATTGAACCTCCAACGTCGCCACCGTCTCCTTCAGTGATTCATCGTCGTCGATGGCGGTGTCCGAATACGGATCAAAATGCAGGTCGACTGCCCGAAGTCGGGATGCACCATCTTCGTCGTCGCCCAGTTGTGCCGTAACGTAATCGACATAGTGCTTCGCCGTCAGCATGACGGTCTTGCCCGGTTTAGAGTGAGGCCGTAGTCTGCCAGAGCGTAGGAAAGTACCGACAACGCGCGGTACGCATCGGCGTTCGACGGTGCGATGAGCACATAGTCGTCAACGTACCGGAACCACCGGATTTCGCTGACGGTCATCCGCTGATCGAACGGATTCAGGAATAGTTCAGCCAGTGCGCGCGACGCTTGGCCGCCGACAGGAAGCCCGAACGAGCGGCCCGCCGAAAATTTCCCTAGTAGCGCGGTGATCTGGTTGCCAACCCGGCCGTCAGGAAAAAGGTCGTTGATTGAGTTTTGAACTTAATGATGCGAAACATGCTCATAGAAGCTGGAAACGTCGGTCTGAACAACTATCGCATCGTCAGGCAGGCTGCGAGCCTCAGCAACGGTAGCCTCTCGGAACGATCGCCACGAGAAGCTTCTGTCAAACAACTCCTCGGTGCCGTCGCGCCGGAAGCGGTATGAACGCGCGTGAGGGTCACGTTGGTCTTCAAGCGCATTCGCTATTGCAACACCCAGGCCGTTGAAGTAGACGGACCAGAAAGGATCATCCCTTACCACGGGTACCACGCCCTCCTGGAGTCCGACATCGTCAATTTTCTGTCCCAGAAAGCGAAAATTCAGATAATCCATACGGCGCACCGTATTCGACAATCGATTCCAAAATATTCGAGCCAGCCTCGGAAATTATCTCCGACATATATTTCGATTTTCCCGAGTTTACGTATGCAAGATGTGCGACATGACCAATTACCATGGTCATAAATACAAGTGCATTCAGACCAGCAGGGTTGCCTCTAAATAGGGACTCCTGCATCCACGGATTCTCAGTTTCATCTGCATCAAGGTAGAACGCCAAGCTTTCCGGGGTGATAGGCTTGCCATCCAACCAATCTTTACAAGCAACCAAGGCGCGCTCGCACAATTTAAAACTCTCCGGATGCGATGCCTTGATCGTCTCGTTTGCGCGGTTTGCCATCGCAAGCAGTGAAATAATTCGTTTCTCCCACGGCATAGCCATCAGCTTATTTACGATATCAGTTAGCAATCTTTCCTCCGCGAACCACAATGGTTGTACGTCCGGGCATTGCATTTCCGCCAACTGCAGAAATCCTTACCGTCAAATTTGGATACCGATTACTAAATTGTTGAACCACACCACTCAAATCCGAAGACCCTGTCAATCCGGTAGTGCATTTATTGCAAACGCCGCTCATATTTGAAATCTGCACATCAAGGGTCTTTCCGGCCAAATCAGCACTCTTCAATCCACTCGAATCAATTTGCTGCGCCACTCTATTAAAGAGGTCTTCCTCAGCATAACGCGTAAACAGAGGGTTTTCGTCAAGGGCATCGGCCTAGTGTCGAGTACGGAGAACTACATGACGCTGCTCAATATTCCGGTCGAAGCGCACCCCGTAACACTCACTGCCAGCACCAGCAGTACAACCCGACCTGCGATCGTTCGGGGCATGTCGTTCTCCTTCTCCGTCGGTCAAACCTCCGTATACGATGCCGACTGTGACGCCACCAGTTTCGGCGGAATCGGACATGTGCACCGACAGAGGTCGTCACTCAGCGCCGACTGTCGGCCATCCGGTCCGGTGCTCGAATGACGTGGGCCGTCGCACTCGATCACGCCGAGTGTCTTGCACACCGGGCACCATACCGGATCGTGTTCATACGCTTGTTCGCGGTCGTGCAGCATGTCTTGTCCGTCACCACCCTGCACGATGCCTCCGACTGTCGTCGCGTCACCCTTCACGATGTCGTAGCGTCGCATGTCGCCTCCGCTCAGACTGCGCCAGGCCGCAGTCGCAGGCTGTTCAGCAGTGTGTCCCACGTTTGCAGCGCACCAGCCTCGTCCACCGGCGAACTTGCCTGGTCGGGCGACAGGTCGGGACTGGGTGCGCCTAAGAGCAATTGAATCGCCGTATGTGGCTTCGCCAACGTACTCGGATCACCCGGCGCGAGCAGATAGAAACGGTACGACGTAATCTCGCCTTCCTTCAACGCGAACAGCACTTCCTCGGCATCCATCCCGGCCACCGTGCGCTTGCCCTGCCGCAGAATGCGATAGCTCCCGCTCGATATCTGGTCCATCTTCGCGCGCAGATCAGGCAACGTCTTGGTCAGTGGCGATTTCTGGTCGCCGGTTATCGATTCGCGCATCTGGATCACGAGCAGCGCTGGCCGCCCCGGCATCAACGCGAACGACTGGCTGACCTCCTCGGAGAAGGTCGACGAACCCGTGGCTATGCCGCCGTCAAAGCAGAACCCCGACTCGGTCGGCACCGACCAATTGTCACGTGCCTTGATGCGCCGATAGAGGTCCGTGTAAACAGGTTCAAACTTGTCCAAACCGGTCGAACCAAATGACCCGGTTGTATGAAATAACGTGTTGTTTTCGTAGATATAACCCTCCGTATCGAAAGGTAATTTTACGCCTTCCGTATACGCATCCACGTAAGCAAATACCTTTGCATTTGCTCTTGGAGAGATTTCTCTTTCCAGCCATACGTGATTCAATTTGTTATTATTATTTCCGGGGTCGATTCTTTTTTCCGTCTTTAATTTTTTCTCCAAACCTCCGACTTTTGTCTGATATGTAGCAATAGCAACATTGTGTTGTGTCTCCAGCTTATCCCCCCAAAACCCATATCGTTGATTCGTGAGTTCGCTCGTCGCAGGTCGATTGAACACGAAGCGTCCGACACACCACGGGCGCGGTTTGGACAGCAGAGGATTCGTCATCGTCGGTTCCACAGAAAAACTGATCGAACAGGCGCAGATGCCCACTACAAAAAACAGCAATCGTCCAATACGTGTCAGCATTGCGGCTCCTTTGCATCTTGTGCGATTTGCACGATACTGTAGAGCAACGCCCAGCGAGTCCACGGATGGTTGTAGCTTTCCTGATGCACGTAGCCCCCTTGGTCAAATACCACTTGTACACCGTGGGCCGCTACACCATTTACGCCGTACGCAGGGGCTTCGGCCGACCAGACCGCCACGGTACCATCACCTGGGATGATCCCGTTCTTCTTAGGATCGGGGACTTTGCTGTCAGGCGGTAGCTTAGGGTGTTTCTGAACCTCGAATTCGATGGTGACGTTGCGCGAATCCAAGTGCACGCGTAGCGTGCCGCTGTGCGTATCGTGCATGAACCGCGCGGCGCTCAGTTGCTCCGCCGTTACCCCTGCGGGCACGTTTCCCTTCCAGATCACCGTGCCCCATGCCAACAAATCGGTCAGCTTCTTGCCTTTCTCGATTGTGGGTT
This sequence comes from Burkholderia sp. PR2, assembly GCF_052372875.1. Classification (NCBI taxonomy): domain Bacteria; kingdom Pseudomonadati; phylum Pseudomonadota; class Betaproteobacteria; order Burkholderiales; family Burkholderiaceae; genus Burkholderia; species Burkholderia sp. PR2. The sequence continues at coordinate 1,292,896 of NZ_JBQRWH010000004.1, read as the reverse complement.
TGCCGTGATTGTCGCCCGATTCGGTTGCTCCCTTGGGTTTCAACTCCCCATCCCCGTAAGCCACGTACGTATTATCGTGGTAGGCGTACTTTATATTGGTTTGATTCTCAACCACCTTTTTCATTACCTTGCTGAAATTCTCATCTACGGTGGACTTTATTGGGTTAGCGTCGAGTCGTGCCTGGATGATTCCTGCCGGGTCGAGCAACGATGTCGACTACTCCGGCACCAAGCCGTACCATTTCGAATTGGTATAAATCTGCGCATATGCGCTCCCATCTTTCGGAAACTCCATCACCGGTGTGCCATCGAGCCGTGCAAAAATCCACCATGCCTCACCGTTGTGATAATCCGGCATCGGCAGCAACTCGAGCGCCCCCGGTGCATTCGCGGCCACCGCCACAAATTCGTTCGCATTACTCCCGAGCAGGGCACCATTGATGAAACCGTCTATCGAACCCTCGCTTCCACCGCCGGTACGGAACCGCTTCGCCGCGATCGGCGCCCCGGTCGCCGGCAGCACGTTGTGGAATACTCCCTGCCGCGTGCATGGCAATCGCCATCCGAGCCACCAACCCGCCCATCGAGTGCGTCAGGATAATCGCCTTGCCGCCATGCTTGCCACGAGCCCATCGTGCGGCGCAGGTCATGCAACCGGAGATTGGCGATGCCAGCCATATCGAGGATGATCCTCCATGCCTTCTTCGGTGACACGAGATGTCCCGCCTCGCCAGAACCCGGAAACACGAACGGCGAGTCCCCTCGCTCTTTATCCCGCGCCCGGAGAATAGCCACCACATCAGGAACCAGCGGAACGCTTTGCGGCGTTCCATTTTTTGTATCCGGGATACGCCACTCCGCTCGGTCGGGATTCACCTGTTCCCAACGCATCGCAAGAACATTCCTCTGCGCGCGCCAGTCTGCAGGCTGACCAAGATGTAGTCCAGCACCGTGGCATTCGGATATGCCAGCACCTGCTCGAAGAACTTCGGCAGTTCGTCCGGCTGCAGGAAGCGATCCCGGCTGACTTCGCTATGTTTGCGGATACCGTGGCATGGATTGATCTGGTTCCACATTCCCCATTCGATCGCCTTGCCAAAGATACTGCTGACAAGCGCAAGCACCCGGCTCGCCATCACCTTGTGATCCTTGCTGATCTTGATGAACAGTTGAGCAACTGTCGCCGTCGTGATTTCCGATAGCTGCCGCGACGCGAGGTTGATACCGTCCCCATTACTCGAAAGGTATTCCTCGAATTTCTGCTTGTCTTCCGCTGCCGTCTTTTTGTGCGGAACGCTGCGATTCTCGTAGTGCTGGTCAAACAGCTCGCCAAAAGTCATCTCCGCGCGACGGGCACGCTTCAGCTCGGCTGGATTCGTCCCACCGGCGATGTCTGCGATCAGGGTCAGAGCGTGCGTCCTCGCCTTATCAACCGTCAGATCGGGATAGCGCCCAATCTTGATTCGGTCTGACTTACGATTGACTTTCCGATAGAGAATGAACGTCTTGACGCCGCTCGGGCCGATGCCGATCGCGAGACCACTCACCTTCGTGTCGTTGTAATACTTCCAGCCCTTCTCTGGCATCGGCAACGCTTCGATCTAGCGTTGTGGGTCGGAACAGCAAATCGCAATGAGCTTAAGTTCCACATCAAATCAATGATTTATAACTTCCATCGATCGCCAGCGACGTTGAAAATAGTGGGGACACCCGATTTGGAATCAGAGGGTCGTAGGTTCGAATCCTATCGCTCCGACCACGAGATATACGATAAGGGTTGCAAGCCATCGCGCTTGCAGCCCTTTTTCGTTTGGTCCGCCGCCCGCTTGCGCCACCGGTGCCGTACCGCCCGCAGCCCGCGCACGAAAATTGCGGAACACGCGATAATGTCCGCGACCAACCCGCAATCACGCATGAAAAACCACGTTTTCAAGACTGCCCTGCTCGGCGTGCTGCTCGCAATCGGCACCCTCGGTGCGTCCGGCGTCGCATCGGCCAAGTCGCTCGATGACGCGCTCGACTGCCATTCGAACGGCCACAAGTTCGTCGCGCCGCTGCTCGCGGCAGGTGACATCCAGTCGGAGCCGATGCACGTCGAATCGAATTCGGTGAACGCATTCCGCACGAACCATCCGCTGACCGCCTACGGCTTCGGCGTCTATGTCGTGCTCGGCTACCAGGCGAACGATCCGATTTTCCAGCCCGGCGACGGCACGCCGATCGGCAACTGGGCATACGGCGTCGTGGTGCGCGGCACGAAGAACGCGGTCGAGCAGGCCGTGCGCAAGGCCGGCAGCGACGCGACCGTCAAGCAGGCATTCCCGTTCCTGACCGCGATCGTGTGCTCCGACTGAGCGCATCGTAAGGCAGCGCTGGCGGCGCGGGCGCGCCGCCGTCGTGCCGGCGCGTCACGCGCCCGTATAAACCACGCGGTACGGAATACCGACCTTCTCCCACTCGGCCGCTTCCTGGCTGAGGCTGTAGTCGGTCAGCGGGTTCTGCTCGACCCATGCGCCCGGCAGGCGCACTTCATACCCGCCCTTCTTCATCTGCGACACGGAAATGTCCGGCAGCCCGGCATCCGTCCGGCGCCGGCACAGCAGCGCCGCGAGCCTCAGGCAGAACAGCAGCGGCCATTCGACGTCGCGCGCCTGCGACAGCTTGCCGAGCTTGCCCGCATGCCCGAGCACGAGCGCGGCAAGGCGCGCCTGGTCGGTGCGCGAGAAACCCGGCATGTCGGCGTTGCTCGCGATATAGGCTGAATGCTTGTGATACGAGCTGTGCGAGATCGACAGGCCGATCTCGTGCAACGCGGCGGCCCAACCGAGGAACATCCTGCCTTCCTCGCGTTCTTCGTCGTCGGATTCGTCGAGCTCGTCGTAGAACCGCACCGCGAGCGCACCGATGCGCCCGGCCTGCGCGCGATCGACGCCGTAGCGGCGCGTGAAGCCCTCGACGGTCACCGCGCGCATGTCCTCGTGCTGGGTCCGGCCGAGCAGGTCATACAGCACGCCGAGACGCAGCGCGCCGTCGGTGGTATCGACGTAGTCGACCCCCAGTTCCTCGAATACCGCGAGCATGATCGCGAGGCCGCCGGCGAGCACCGGCACGCGATCGGGCTTCAGCGCGATCAGCTTCAGCCGGTTCACGTTCTCGGACTTGATCAGCGCGCGCTTCAGGCGTTCGAGCCCGCCGCGCGAAATGCCGTGCGTGATGCCCGCGTCGTTGAAGCCGTTCGCCTCGACGAGCTCGGCGAGCGCACGCGCCGTGCCGGACGAACCGATCGCCTGGTCCCATCCGGCCTTCTTGTACTCGCTGGAAATGATCTGGATCTCGCGCTTGGCCGCGAGTTCGGCCTGCCGCATCGTGTATTCGTCGACGTTGCCGGCCGGGAAGAACGCGCGGCTATGGCTCACGCAGCCGATGTAGAGGCTCTCCATCACGATCGGCGTGTAGTGCGAGCCGATGATGAATTCGGTCGAGCCACCGCCGATGTCGACGACGAGCCGCTTGCCGGCGCTCGCCGGCACCGAATGTGCGGCGCCCGCATAGATCAGACGTGCCTCTTCGCGGCCCGCGATCACTTCGATCGGAAAACCGAGCGCCGCTTCGGCCTCGCCGAGAAATTCGCCCGCGTTCTTCGCGACGCGCAGCGTGTTGGTCGCCACCGCGCGCACATGATCGGGATGGAAATCGCGCAGGCGCTCGCCGAACCGCTTGAGCGCCTCCCAGCCACGCTCCTGCGACGCGCGATCGAGCATCTTGTCGCTCGACAGGCCCGCGGCCAGTCGAACGGGCTCGCGCAGCGCATCGACGGGATAGATCTGGCTGCCCGCCGGCGTTTCCTCGACGCGCCCGACGATCAGCCGAAAGCTGTTCGAGCCGAGATCGACGGCAGCCAGCAAGTGGGGGGATGTAACCATCAGAAGGGTGCTCCGTGCGCGTTCGCCCGCGGCAGCCGGCCGGCCACGCTGGGCGATCAATCAAAGGCGACATTTTAAGCGTGGAACGCTTGCCGTTGCCACGCTTCACGGGCATGTACACGGGTAGATTGTATATGGCCGAAACATTTATGAGACAAAATGGTTCAGGCGTAGAATTTCCCGATATAAATACATTATCGTCATCAGCACGTCATCGTACCGTGAGAGTTTCCGAGCGTCCTTTCGAATCATCGCCTGAATCACCCCCTACTCTGCCGATGTCCGTCCGCTATCCGCTTCTCAATCGTGAACTCGGCATCCTCGGTTTCAACGAGCGCGTGCTGGCCCAGGCGGCTGACCCGCAGATTCCGTTGCTCGAGCGACTCCGCTTCATCTGCATCACGAGCAGCAACCTCGACGAATTTTTCGAAGTCCGGATGGCCGGCCTTCAGGAACAGATCCGCGACAACCCGGGCGCACTGACCCCCGACGGCATGTCGCTGCAGCACGCTTACGACCTCGTCGTCGAGCGCGCGCAACGGCTCGTGCACCGCCAGTACACGATGCTGCACGATACCGTGCTGCCCGCGCTCGAACAGGAAGGCATCTACTTCCACGCGAGCGACACGTGGAACGAAGAGCAGCTCGAATGGGCGCGCCGCTACTTCCTCGATGAACTGCTGCCGGTGCTGACGCCGATCGGCCTCGATCCCGCGCACCCGTTCCCGCGCGTGCTGAACAAGAGCCTGAACTTCGTCGTCGAGCTCGAGGGCCGAGACGCGTTCGGCCGCCAGGCGGTGATGGGCATCGTGCAGGCGCCGCGCGCGCTGCCGCGCGTCGTGCGCATGCCGCAGGCGCTGTCGGGCTTCGAGCACGGCTTCGTGCTGCTCAGCTCGTTCATGCAGCGCTTCGTCGGCGAACTGTTCCCGCAACTGGTCGTGAAGAGCTGCAACCAGTTTCGCATCACGCGCAACAGCGAGCTCTTCGTCGACGAGGACGAAATCACCAACCTGCGCGTCGCGCTGCAGGGCGAGCTGCCCGCGCGCCACCTCGGCAACGCGGTACGGCTCGAAGTGTCGGCCGATACGCCGGCGCATATCGTTCGGCGCCTGCTCGAGGAAAGCCTGCTCAGCGAGAAGGACTGCTATCGCGTGGCCGGCTCCGTGAACCTCGTGCGGCTGATGCAGATCCCCGATCTCGTCGATCGCCCCGACCTGAAGTTCGCGCCGTTCGCCGCGTCGATCCCGCCCGCGATCGTCAACGCGCCGACGATGTTCGACGCGATCGACGACGGCGACATCCTGCTGCACCATCCGTACGAAAGTTTCCAGCCGGTGCTCGAACTGCTGCAGCAGGCCGCGAAGGACCCGAGCGTCGTCGCGATCAAGCAGACGATCTACCGCACCGGCACCGATTCGCCGTTGATGGACGCGCTGATGGAAGCCGCGCGCAACGGCAAGGAAGTGACCGTCGTCGTCGAGCTGCTCGCGCGCTTCGACGAGGAAACCAACATCAACTGGGCGTCGCAGCTCGAAGCCGTCGGCGCGCACGTCGTGTACGGCGTGGTCGGCCACAAGTGCCACGCGAAGATGATGCTGATCGTGCGGCGCGTCGTGCAGAACGGCAAGGCGTCGCTGCGCCGCTACGTGCACCTCGGCACCGGCAACTATCACCCGCGCACCGCCCGCCTCTACACCGACTTCGGCCTGATGACGGCCGACCAGAAAATCTGCGAGGACGTCCACCACGTCTTCCAGCAACTGACCGGGATCGGCGGCGAGCTCACGCTGCACGAGCTGTGGCAGTCGCCGTTCTCGCTGCATCCGCGCATCATCGAATCGATCCGCGCGGAGATCGACAATGCGCGCGCCGGCAAGCGCGCGCGCGTGGTCGCGAAGATGAACGCGCTGCTGGAGCCGTCGGTGATCGCTGCGCTGTACGAAGCGTCGCAGGCCGGCGTCAAGGTCGACCTGATCGTGCGCGGCGTGTGCGCGCTGAAGCCCGGCGTACCGGGGCTGTCGGAAAACATCACGGTGCGCTCGATCGTCGGGCGCTTCCTCGAACACCACCGCATCTACTATTTCCACGCGGGCGGCGCCGAGGAGGTCTATCTGTCGAGCGCCGACTGGATGGACCGCAACCTGTTCCGCCGCGTCGAAGTCGCATTCCCGATCCGCGAGCGCAAGCTGAAGCGCCGCGTGATCGCCGAAGGGCTGTCGGTCTGCCTCGGCGACAACCAGTCGGCCTGGCAGATGCTCAGCGACGGCCACTACCGCCGGCGCCGTGCAGGCAAGACGCTCCGCAACGCGCAGCTCGGGCTGCTCGCGAAGTTCTGTTCGTAGACACGTGGCGGCGCGCGGTTTCGCGTGCCGCGCCACCAAACAAAAAAGCACAGCCCACGGGCTGTGCTTTTTTGTTTGCGGCGTATTTGCGTTGGGATGCCGACGTCAGGCACCCGACTCGCGTCACGCGCTCATGCTTCGAACGCGGCCGGCCGGATCGCGATGATTCGCGAGGCCGGGAAGCGCGCGGTGAACGTGCTGCCGCGCCCCTCCTCGCTCTGCACGTACAGGTGCGAGTCGTGCCGCTGCAGCACGTGCTTGACGATCGCGAGGCCGAGCCCCGTGCCGCCCGTATCGCGCGAGCGGCTGCGGTCGACGCGGTAGAAGCGCTCGGTCAGCCGCGGCAGGTCGGCGGCCGGGATGCCGAAGCCGCTGTCGGTGACCGAGAACACGCCTTGCGCGCCCTCGCGCCGCCACGACACGAAGATCTTGCCACCGTCCGGCGTATAGCGGATCGCATTGGTCACGAGATTCGCGAACGCACTGAACACTTCGGTCTGCGCGCCCGTGACGCCGAGCGTCTCGTCGATCGTGAACGTAATCTCGTGATGCCCGTTCGACAGCGTCTGCGCATCCTCCTTCAGATGGTCGAACACGGCACGCATGTCGATCGCGTGATCCATCGGCGGCTTGCTTTCGCCCTCGAGCTTCGCGAGCACCAGCAGATCGGTGACGATGTGCCGCATCCGCGACGCCTGCTGCTCCATCATCTCGAGATAGCGCGCGCGATCTTCCTCGTTCAGCGGCAGTTCGCGCATCGTCTCGAGGAAGCCCGACAGCACGGTGAGCGGCGTCTTCAGTTCGTGCGATACGTTCGCGACGAAGTCGCGCCGCATCGCGTCGGTCCGCTCGAGCTCCGTGATGTCCTGCGTGAGCAGCAGCTTGCGGTTCTCGCCGTACGGAAACACCTGCACTTCCAGCACGTTCTGCCGCGAGTCGCCCATCCCGCGCATCACGAGCGTCTCGTCGTAATGCTGCGCGTTCAGGTAGCGGACGAATTCCGGATGACGAACCAGGTTCGTGATGTGCTGGCGCAGGTCGCGCTTCGCATCGAGGCCGAAATGCACCTCGGCGATCGCGTTACACCACTCGATCTGGTCATGGTCGTCGAGCATCGCGACGCCGTTCGGCGACGCCTGGATCGCCTGGATGAAGCGCGAATGCTGCTGCTCGACCTGCCGCACCTGCGCATGCCACTGCTTCGCGAGCTTGTGCAGCCGGTAGTAGATTTCACCCCAGATGCCCGGCGCGCTCGGCACCTCGCCGTAGACGGGCGCATCGAGCAGGCGCCACAGGCGTTGCGTATGGAAGGTACTGAAGAAGCCCTGCGCGACCAGCATCACGACCGCGAACCCGAGGCCCGCGATCGGGCCGGCGAACACGCCGACCAATACGCTGATCAGCACGAGCAGCACGAGCGACACGAGAAAGCGCGCCCAGATGATGTTCATGTTTCAGCGCCCGAAAGAATGAACGGCATGCCGTGGCACACGGCATGTCCGGATACGTTACGCGTGCTTGGCGAGCCGGTAGCCGCTGCCGCGCACGGTCTCGATCATCGCATCGCAACCGGCCGGTTTCAAGGCCGCGCGCAATCGTTTGATATGGACGTCGACGGTACGTTCTTCGACGAACACGTGATCGCCCCAGACCTGATCGAGCAGTTGCGTGCGGCTGTGCACGCGCTCCGGATGCGTCATGAAGAAATGCAGCAGGCGGAATTCGGTCGGGCCGAGATCGAGCTTGATCTCGCTGCCGTCGCCGTGCGCGGCGACCCGATGCGTGGCCGGATCGAGGCGCAGCCCGTTGATCGACACGACGTCCTCGGTCAGCTGCGGCGCGCGACGGCGCAGCACGGCCTTGATCCGCGCCATCAGTTCCTTCGGCGAGAACGGCTTCGTCACGTAGTCGTCCGCGCCGATCTCGAGGCCGAGCACCTTGTCCTGCTCGTCGCCCCGCGCGGTCAGCATGATGATCGGGATGTGCTTGGTCCGTTCGTTGTTGCGCAGGTCGCGCGCAAACGCAATGCCGGACTTGCCCGGCAGCATCCAGTCGAGCAGCACGAGGTCGGGCAGCACGTCGCTGATCAGGTTCTGCGCCTGCTCGGCGTTGTACGCGCGAATCGGGCAGTGACCGGCATGCTGGAGATTCACCGAGATCAGTTCGGAAATCGCGGGCTCATCTTCGACGACGAGAATGTTGCTGGGCATCGGCACCTCTGTTCTTCCTTACGGAGTCGATTAACTGTTGGCTTCGCGATCGAGCGTGTCGCGCGGCTGGTGCCGCACGTCGGTGCCCTTCACGATGTAGATGATGAATTCGGCGATGTTCTTCGCGTGGTCGCCGATCCGTTCGATCGCCTTCGCGATGAACAGGTACTCGAGGCCGACCGAGATCGTGCGCGGGTCTTCCTGCATGTACGACACGAGCTTGCGCACGAACGCGCGGAATTCGAGGTCGATTTCCTTGTCGTCCTTGACGATCTGCGCGGCCGCTACCGTATCGAGGCGCGCGAATGCGTCGAGTGCGCGGCGCAGGATCGTCACGGCCATCTCGCCCGACACCTTGATCTCGGCGATGTTCACCGCGCGCGCGGCCGGCTCGTCGATCAGGCGGCGCACGCGTTTCGCGATCTTCTCGGCCTCGTCGCCGGCGCGCTCGAGGTTCGTAATCGTTTTCGAAATCGACATCAGAAGACGCAGATCGCGCGCGGCTGGCTGCCTCCGCGCGATGATGTTGCCGCACTCCTGGTCGATGTCGACTTCCATCGCGTTCAGCGTTTCCTCGGCCGCGATCACCTTCTCGGCCGTCTCGCGGTCGAATTCGTTCAGCGCATGCATCGCACCGACGATCTGCGACTCGACGAGTCCGCCCATTTCCAGCACTTTCGACGACACGGCATTCAGGTCCGCGTCGAACTGGCTCGACAGATGTTTATCCGACATGGTTGTGATTCTCCGTCATCAGCCGAAGCGGCCGGTGATGTAGTCTTCCGTTTCCTTGCGCACCGGCTTGATGAAGATCTTTTCGGTTTCGCCGAATTCGATCAGTTCGCCCAGGTACATGTAGGCCGTGTAGTCCGAGCAGCGCGCAGCCTGCTGCATGTTGTGCGTGACGATCACGACCGTGTAGTCGCTCTTCAGCTCCGCGATCAGCTCCTCGATGCGGCCCGTCGAGATCGGGTCGAGCGCCGAGCACGGCTCGTCGAGCAGCAGCACTTCCGGACGGATCGCGATACCGCGCGCGATGCACAGACGCTGCTGCTGGCCGCCGGACAGCCCGTAGCCGCTCTGGTTCAGCTTGTGCTTCACTTCGTTCCACAGCGCGGCCTTCGTCAGCGCCCACTCGACGCGATCGTCCATCTCCGAGCGCGTGAGCTTCTCGAACATCTTCACGCCGAACGCGATGTTGTCGTAGATCGACATCGGGAACGGGGTCGGCTTCTGGAACACCATGCCGATCCGCGCGCGCAGCAGCGAAATGTCGCGCTTGGTGGTCAGCAGGTTCTCGCCGTCCATCAGGATTTCGCCTTCGGCGCGCTGCTCCGGATAGAGCGCGTACATCTTGTTGAACGTGCGCAGGAGCGTCGACTTGCCGCAACCCGACGGACCGATGAACGCCGTCACCTTCCCTTCGGGAATGCGCAGGTTGATGTTCTTCAGCGCGTGGAACTTGTTGTAGAAGAAGTTGAGGTCGTTGACCTCGATCTTCGCGTTCAGCGGCGCCAGCGGACGATCGTTCGCCGCGTCGTGCGTGCCGACGGGCGCTGCGGTGCGCTCGACGGGATTCAGGTGGCTCTCTGCCATATTCATCGGATTGCTCCGCCGTTACTTTTTCGAGAAGACCGAGCGCGCCAGGATGTTGAGTCCGAGCACCCCGAGCGTAATCAGGAACACGCCCGCCCATGCGAGCGACTGCCATTCCGCGAACGGGCTCATCGCGAACTTGTAGATCGTCACGGGCAGGTTCGCCATCGGCTGGCTCATGTCCCACGAGAAGAACTGGTTCGACAGCGCGGTGAACAGCAGCGGCGCCGTTTCGCCGGCGATCCGCGCGATCGCGAGCAGCACGCCCGTGATGATGCCGCCCACCGATGCGCGCAGCGTGATCTTCAGCACCATTCGCCACTTCGGCGTGCCGAGCGCGAAGGCTGCTTCGCGCAGCGCGTTCGGCACGAGCTTCAGCATGTTCTCGGTCGTGCGGATCACGATCGGGATCTGCAGCAGCGCGAGTGCGATCACGCCGGCCCAGCCCGAGAAGCGCCCCGACTTCGCGACGACGATCGCGTACACGAACAGGCCGATGACGATCGACGGCGCCGACAGCAGGATGTCGTTGATGAAGCGGATCGTGCCCGCCAGCAGGTTCTTCTGGCCGTATTCGGCGAGATAGACGCCCGCGAGGATGCCGATCGGCGTGCCGACCAGCGTGCCGAAACCGCACAGCAGCAGGCTGCCGACGATCGCGTTCGCCAGACCGCCGCCTTCCGTGTTCGGTGCCGGCGTCGATTCGGTGAACAGCTGCAGCGACAGACCGCCGACGCCGAGATGCACCGTGGTGTAGAGAATCCATACAAGCCACAGCAGGCCGAACGCCATTGCGGCGAGCGACGCGGTCAGCGCGATCGCGTTGGTCACCTTGCGCTTGCGCTGCAGGCGGTTGCGCATCGCGTCGAGCGCGGCGCCGTTCGGCCCCGGGAAATTCATGACGGGCTCGCTCATTTCTTGCCCTCTCCTTTCTCGAGACGAAGCAGCAGCAGTTTGGAGATGGACAGCACGATGAACGTGATCACGAACAGGATCAGGCCCAGCTCCATCAGCGCGGACGTATGCAGGCCCGGTTCCGCTTCCGCGAATTCGTTCGCGAGCGCCGACGTGATGCTGTTGCCCGGCGCGAACAGCGACACGCTGTCGAGCAGGTTGGTGTTGCCGATCACGAAGGTCACGGCCATCGTTTCGCCGAGCGCGCGGCCGAGGCCGAGCATCACCCCGCCGATTACGCCGGTCTTCGTGTAGGGCAGCACGACCTTCCACATCACTTCCCACGTCGTGCAGCCGATCCCGTAGGCCGATTCCTTCAGCAGCACGGGCGTGACTTCGAACACGTCGCGCATCACCGATGCGATGTACGGGATGATCATGATCGCAAGGATCACGCCGGCGGCGAGAATGCCGATGCCGATCGGCGGGCCCGCCGTCAGCGGACCGAGCACCCACACGTCCTTGAACAGACGGCCGATCGGCTTCTGAAAGTATTCAGCGAAGATCGGCGCGAACACGAGCAGGCCCCACATGCCGTACACGATCGACGGAATCGCGGCGAGCAGCTCGATCGCGATGCCGAGCGGGCGACGCAGCCACACGGGCGACAATTCGGTGAGGAACAATGCGATGCCGAAGCTGACCGGCACCGCGATGACAAGCGCGATGAGCGACGTCACGATTGTGCCGTAGATCGGCACCACTGCACCGTAGATATCCGAGTTCGGATCCCACTCGGTTTGCAACAAGAAGCCGAGGCCGAACTTCTGGATGGTCGGCATCGACGCAATGATCAGGGAAACGATGATCCCGCCCAGCAGCAGCAGGGTCACGATCGCGGCGAGCCGTGCGAGGCCGCCGAACAGAACGTCTCCGAGACGGCTCGGCGCGCGTTGCTGCGCGACATCGGGCCGAGAAGACGTGTAGGAAATATCAGACATGGGCGCCTGTTCTGGATCGCCGGGCGCCGTGACGCCCGGCCTTACCGCACACACTGCCCGGCCGGCACGGCCGGGCAGCGAACCGCTGGATTGCTTACTCTGCGGCGACCGGCTTGCCCGATGCGTCCGTCACCTTCGTCTTCCACTGCTTGCGGATTTCCGTCTCGACCGACGACGGCAGCGAGATGTAGTCGAGGCTGTCGGCTGCCTTCTCGCCGTTCTTGAACGCCCAGCTGAAGAACTTCAGCGTTTCGGCACCCTGCTCCGGCTTGTCCTGCTTCGCGTGCAGCAGCACGAACGTCGCGCCGACGACCGGCCATGCTTCCTTGCCCGGCTGGTTCGTCAGGATCTGGTAGAACGACTTCGACCAGTTCGCGCCAGCAGCAGCAGCCTTGAACGTTTCGGTCTTCGGCTCGACCACCGTGCCCGTCGAGTTCTTCAGGGCCGTGTAGGTCATGTTGTTCTTCTTCGCGTACGCCCACTCGACGTAGCCGATCGCGCCCGGCAGACGCTGCACGAAGGCCGCGACGCCGTCGTTGCCCTTGCCGCCCGTGCCCGTCGGCCAGTTGACCGTCGTGCCTTCGCCGATCTTCGACTTCCACTCGTCGTTGACCTTCGACAGGTAGTTCGTCCAGATGAAGCTCGTGCCCGAACCGTCAGCGCGGCGAACGACCGCGATGTCCGTATCCGGCAGCTTGACCTTCGGGTTCAGCGCGGCGATCGCCGGGTCGTTCCACTTCTTGATCTTGCCGAGGTAGATGTCGCCGAGCACCGGGCCCGACAGCGTCAGTTCGCCGGCCTTCACGCCCGGCACGTTGACGACCGGCACCACGCCGCCGACCACCGTCGGGAACTGGAACAGGCCTTCCTTCGCGAGCTCTTCATCCTTCAGCGGCGCGTCCGAACCGGCAAAATCGACCGTCTTCGCGTTGATCTGCTTGAGGCCGCCCGACGAACCGATACCCTGGTAGTTCACCTTCGCGCCGCCGGACTGCTGGTAGTCGGCAGCCCATTTCGTATAGATCGGCATCGCGAACGTGCTGCCTGCGCCCGTGATGTCGGCAGCTTGCGCGGCGACTGCGAAAAGCGCGCCAGCCAGGCCGGCAATCGCGGTTTGCATCAATTTCATGAGACCTCCAGTGTGTGAGCGGATGACTACGGCACCGCGAAGGTTAGGGGCTCCTCATGACGATAATGTGACAATCGATGAAACTGGTGTGACAGTAGCATGACTGGTTGAAAGGGAGTATCGGGCCCTGTGAGGGCGGCCGCGCAAGGGCAGCGCGGCGGGAATGACGGCAAGAATTACCGGTCAGGAAGGGCTGTTCGGTACCCGCTGATGCGAGGCCCGGAGCGAAACATATGCACCGCACGTGGGGGCAGGAAAACCCATCGCCACAGCCAATGCAATTCAGGGTCGGATGTTTTCCTCCGTCAGACGAAATCCGCGCCGAAGTCGCCCTCTATTTAATAGCGCAAACCTTTGCGTCTGACGAATTGCGGCGCCTGAGAGCGCCGCCCGTCGAATCACCAAAGAGGCGGCGCGCACACGGCCTGACCGTCGCGCGCCGTCACCGGTTCGGCTCAGCTTGTCGCCGCGCGCACCGCGTCGGCAATCGCTTCCGCGTGAAGGGTCGCGTCGGCCGCATGCTGTGCCTCGACCATCACGCGCAGCACGGGCTCGGTGCCCGACGCGCGGATCAGCACACGGCCGCGGCCGGCGAGCGCGCTTTCGGCTGCGTCGATCGCCGCGCGAATCGATACGCTGCCCTTCCAGTCGGCACCCGCCTTCATCCGCACGTTGATCAGCTTCTGCGGGAACAGCGTGACGCCGTCCAGCATCTGCGCAAGCGTGCGGCCGCTGCGCTTGAGCGCGGCCAGCACGAGCAGCGCCGACACGATGCCGTCGCCGGTCGAATGGCGGTCGAGCGACAGGATGTGGCCTGAGCCTTCCGCGCCAAGCTGCCAGCCGCGCTCGCGCAGCTGTTCGAGCACGTAGCGGTCGCCAACGGCCGCACGCACGAACTGCACGCCCTCACGCTGCAGCGCGACCTCGACCGCGAGGTTCGTCATCAGCGTGCCGACCGCGCCGTCGACCTTGCCGGCGGTCGCAATCCGGTCCTTCACGAGCACGTAGAGCAACTCGTCGCCGTTGTACAGCCGGCCCGTCGAATCGACGACCTGCAGGCGGTCCGCATCGCCGTCGAGCGCGATGCCGAGGTCCGCATGGTTCGCCCGCACGGCACGCACCAGTGCGTCGGGCGCCGTCGCGCCGACACCGTCGTTGATGTTGAAGCCGTTCGGCGCGACGCCGATCGGGATCACGTCCGCGCCGAGTTCGTGGAATACGTGCGGTGCGATCTGGTACGCGGCGCCGTGGGCGCAGTCGATCACGAGCTTCAGCCCGCGCAGGTCGTATGCAGCCGGGAACGTGCTCTTGCAGAACTCGATGTAGCGGCCGGCCGCGTCGTCGAGGCGGCGCGCCTTGCCGAGCCGGTCCGACGACGCGCATTCGAGCGGCTTGTCGAGCCATGCTTCGATCTCGGCCTCGGTATCGTCGGGCAGCTTGTTGCCATCGGCCGAGAAGAACTTGATCCCGTTGTCCTGATACGGGTTGTGCGATGCGCTGATCACGACACCGGCCGACAGGCGCAGCGCGCGCGTCAGGTATGCGACGCCCGGCGTCGGCATCGGGCCGGCCAGCATCACGTCGACGCCTGCCGCCGAAAAACCGGCCTCGAGCGCGGCCTCGAGCATGTAGCCCGACACGCGCGTGTCCTTGCCGATCAGCACCGTCGGACGTACCCCCGCCGCGACGTCGGCCGCGCCGGCCAGTACCTTGCCGGCTGCATAGCCGAGACGCAACACGAAATCAGGCGTGATGGGCGCATCGCCCACCGTGCCGCGAATGCCGTCCGTGCCGAAATATCGACGTCCCATGGCGAACCTTCCTCCTTCGTCTTTCTGACTTCTGACTTATCGTTGCCGCGCGGCTTCGCGCACGGCGTTCCAGACCTTCAGTGCATCGACCGTCGCCGCGACGTCGTGCACACGCACGATCGCCGCACCGCGCCCGACCGCGCACAACGCGGCCGCCACGCTCGCCGCGACGCGTTCGATCGGCGGCTTGCCGCCGATCACCGCGCCGAGCATCGACTTGCGCGACATGCCTGCGAGAATCGGATACGCGCGCCCGTCAGGCCGCGCGGGGGCCGTGTCCGGCAACGCGGCCAACAGCGCGTAGTTGTCGTCGACCACGGCCTTGCCGAATCCGAACCCGGGGTCGACGCAGATCCGTTCCGGCGCGACGCCCGCGTCGCGCAGCGCCTGCACGCGTGCGGCGAGAAAGTCGCGCACGTCGGTCACGACGTCACCGTAGTCGGGCTCGCCGACCTGCATCGTCTGCGGCTCGCCGAGCATGTGCATCGCGCACAGCCCGCCGTTGCCTTCGCGCACGGCGTCGATCGCACCCGGCTGGCGGAACCCCCATATGTCGTTGATCATATCCGCGCCGGCAGCGAGCGCCGCACGCATCACGTCCGGCTTGTAGGTGTCGATCGAAAGCGGTACGTTCAGTGGCCGCAGCGCTTCGACGAGCGGGATCACGCGCGCGAGTTCCTCGTCGAGCGGCACGGGCGGCGCACCGGGACGCGTCGACTCGCCGCCGATGTCGATCAGGTCGACGCCTTCGGCGATCATCCGCTCGGCCTGGCGCAGCGCATCGTCGCGCGCGAGGAAGCGGCCGCCGTCGGAAAACGAATCGGGGGTGGCGTTGAGAATGCCCATCACGAGCGGGCGTTCGAACGTCAGCGAGAAACGGCCGCACTGGAGCGGCGCGGGGATGGAGGCTGGAACTGCGGATTCGGGCACGGGCGGGAGACGTTGATGAATGCAAAACGGGCCGGTGTGAAGCCACACCAGCCCGTGAACGGTGCTACGGCGAAGGTCAGGCGGGCGAAGCAGGCGCCGGCGCGTTGCCGGGCTTCACTTCGGCGGCCGTGCCGCCACCCGAGGAATCGCCGCCGACGGCCGGCGAGCTCTTCGGCGAGCGCGGCGGACGCCCTTCCATGATGTCGTTGATCTGATCGGCGTCGATCGTCTCCCACTCCATCAGCGCGGCCGTCATTGCCTCGACCTTGTCGCGGTTCTCTTCGAGCAGGCGACGCGCAAGGCCGTACTGTTCGTCGAGCACTCGACGGATTTCGCTGTCGACCTTCTGCTGCGTCGCTTCCGAGATCGTGCGGGTGAAGCCGCGGCCAAACGGGCTGCTGTCGTTCTCGTCGTCGACGTAGACCATCGGTCCGAGCGCGTCGGTCATGCCGAAACGCGCCACCATCGCACGCGCCGTCTGCGTCGCCTTGTTGAAGTCGTCCGACGCGCCGGTGCTGATCAGGTTCAGGAACAGCTCCTCAGCCACGCGGCCGCCGAACAGGATCGCCAGGCGGTCGAGCAGGTAGTCCTTCGAGTAGGTCTCGTTGTCATGCTCCGGCAGCTGCCACGTGACACCCAGCGCGCGACCGCGCGGGATGATCGTGACCTTGTGCACCGGGTCGGCCTTCGGCAGCAGCTTCGCGATCACCGCGTGGCCCGACTCGTGGTAAGCCGTCGCACGCTTCGCTTCTTCGCGAATCACCGCCGACTTGCGCTCCGGACCCATGAAGATCTTGTCCTTCGCGTCCTCGAAATCCTGCATCTCGACGATGCGCTTGCCGCGACGTGCGGCAAACAGCGCCGCTTCGTTCACGAGGTTCGCGAGATCGGCGCCCGAGAAGCCCGGCGTGCCGCGCGCGATGACCGCTGCGTCGACGTCGTTCGCGATCGGCACCTTGCGCAGGTGCACGCGCATGATCTGCTCGCGACCGCGGATGTCCGGCAGGCCGACATAGACCTGGCGGTCGAAACGGCCCGGACGCAGCAGCGCCTTGTCGAGCACGTCGGAACGGTTGGTCGCGGCGATCACGATCACGCCCGAGTTCGCTTCGAAGCCATCCATCTCGACCAGCATCTGGTTCAGCGTCTGCTCGCGCTCGTCGTTGCCGCCGCCCATGCCGGCGCCGCGATGACGACCGACCGCGTCGATTTCGTCGATGAACACGATACACGGTGCGTGCTTCTTCGCCTGCTCGAACATGTCGCGCACACGGGCCGCGCCGACGCCGACGAACATTTCGACGAAGTCGGAACCCGAGATGCTGAAGAACGGCACCTTCGCTTCACCGGCGATCGCGCGGGCGAGCAGCGTCTTGCCGGTACCCGGGGGGCCGACGAGCAGCACGCCGCGCGGAATGCGACCGCCCAGCTTCTGGAATTTCTGCGGGTCGCGCAGGAAGTCGACGAGTTCGGACACTTCTTCCTTCGCTTCGTCGCAGCCCGCGACGTCGGAGAAGTTCACCGCGTTGTTGTTCTCGTCGATCAGCCGCGCCCGCGATTTCCCGAACGAAAATGCGCCGCCTTTGCCGCCTCCCTGCATCTGTCTCATCATGTAGAACCAGAACACGATGATCAGGATCGTCGGCCCGAGGTAGTACAACGCGGACATCAGCGCGTTCGGTTCGTCATCGGCCTTGCCGCTGACCTGCACGCCGTACTTCATCAGATCGCCGACCATCCAGATGTCGCCGGGCGACACGATCTGGTATTTTTGGCCATCAGCCGGAGTGACGGTGAGGTTGCGCCCCTGCACGATGACGTTCTTGACCTTGCCGTTCTTGGCGTCGTCCATGAACTGCGAATAGGACACACCTTCCTGGACGCGGGGCTTATCGAACTGCTTGAACACCGTAAACAGCACCAGTGCGATCACCAGCCACACCGCTGCCTTCGAAAACATATTGTTGTTCAAAGCACCACTCCTTCACTCGTAGACGAGCGCCTACATTTTCCTTGCGGCGCTCCTCGGTCATTCTAATCCAGTCCGACCACCCCTGCCATAAGCATTGACAACCGTCGCAATAGCGCTTCGCTTGTCTGGCAAGGGCCGGAGCCCGTTTGCGGCACAGCGCGCCGCGTCACCGCGGATGCTTCAGTTGCCGGCCCAAAATGAACGTTTCGGACGATTTGTCGCGCGACGCCTTCGGCTTGCGCGGCGCGACGATCTTAAACTGCTGTTTGAACTTTTCGACGATCTGGCTGTAGCCACTGCCGTGGAAACACTTCACGAGCAGCGCACCTTCCGGCTTCAGATGATTCTGCGCAAATTCGAGCGCCAGATCGCACAGATGCTCGATGCGCGCCGCGTCCGCCGAGGCCACGCCCGAGAGGTTGGGGGCCATGTCCGAAATAACAAGGTCCACCGAGCGGCCTTCGAGCACTTCCTCCAGCCGGTGAAGAACCTCGTCCTCGCGGAAATCGCCCTGGAGGAAGTGGACGTCGGCGATCGGTTCCATCGGCAGGATGTCGAGCGCCACGATCGTGCCGTCGATGCCGCCTTCGCGCTCCGCGTCACGCTTCTTGCCCTGCGCGAGCTTGTTGCGGGCATACTGGCTCCAACTGCCCGGCGTCGCGCCGAGATCGACGATCACCTGGCCCGGACGGATCAGCTTGTCCTGCTCGTCGATTTCCTTCAGCTTGTACGCGGCACGCGCGCGATAGCCCTCCCGCTGCGCCATTTTGACGTACGGGTCGTTGATGTGATCGTGCAGCCAGTGCTGGTTAAAGCGGTTTTTTGCCATTCGAGAGAGAGATTGCTGCTATTTGCTTCGTGAAGCCGTGCTTTTGGCGGATAATACGCGTCTTCTTCGCGCGGCTACGGCCCCTTCCAGGGCCCAAGCCGCGATTTTACGTGGTTTCGGCGCGCGGCTGATGCGGTAACTTCCCGCGATTCGCTTCTGATGCAGCGCGCCCCTATTTAGATTTCGACATTTCCATGCCCGCCCTTTCGCTTTCCCCCGCCGAGCGCTCCGCGCTGCGCTCCCAGGCCCATGCGCTCAAGCCCGTCGTGCTGATCGGCGCCGAAGGGCTGACCGACGCCGTGCTGAAGGAAATCAAGGTACACCTCGCCGCGCACCAGTTGATCAAGATCCGTGTGTTCGGTGACGAGCGCGACGAGCGCGTCGCCATTTACGACGAGATCTGCGACCGCCTGAACGCGGCGCCGATCCAGCACATCGGCAAGCTGCTGGTGATCTGGAAGCCCGAGGCTGCCGTGGCGGCCCCGACCCGCGGTCGTCGTGCCGGCGCGCTGCCGAGCGCAGCCGAAGCCGTCGACGACAAGAAAGGCCGTGCGCCGCGCACCGTCAAGGTCGTCAAGGTGTCGCCGAACGCGAGCCCCGTGCGTCGTCCGAAGCCGACCAAGGTCGTCGTGCGCGGCAACGAGCGCGTGACGGCGGGCGGCAACGTGAAGCGCGCGAAAAAGCGCCAGGCCAGCACGAAGCGGCCGCACCAGGACAAGTAATCCTGCCGCGCGGCACGGGGCAGCCCGTGCTGCCCTGCCGGTGCGGCGCTCAGGCCGTTCAGGCGTCTTGCGCCGGCAAACGCCAGATCAGCATCAGCCCCAGCACGCTCTCGACGAGATAGAACAGGCTCGAGACGCCGTGCAGCATCCCGAAGCGGCTCGCATACGGCGAGTTCGCGATATCGGTGCCCGCCTCCATCGCGGCCACCCGCAGCGCGTTCATGAACGGCTGCAGCGCGAAATACCCGACCAGCACGCACGCGACCATCGCCGCGACGATCCAGCGCACGCGACGGTAATCACCGCTGCCGCGCCGCACCTGCTGGTTCGACAGCGCGAGCAGCAACACACCGCATACGACACCGAGGATCGCCTCGATGCGAAACAACTGGGCGGCGACCGTGCCGGCCGTCATCCGCTCCAGCGTCTTGAACAGCACGGGCGCGACCGCATACCCGATCGTCAGCAGGCTGCCGACCCACACGGCCGACAGCAGACGGAACACGCGATGCGGCATCACGTCGCCCCGCTTCAGATGTAGCTGACCGAGATGATTTCGTATTCGCGCACGCCGCTCGGCGCCTGCACGGCCGCGACGTCGCCTTCGGACTTGCCGATCAGTGCGCGTGCGATCGGCGAGCTGACCGAGATCAGGCCGTGATCGATGTCGGCTTCGTCGTCACCGACGATCTGGTACTTGACGGTGTCGCCGGACTCGAGATCCTCGAGTTCGACCGTCGATGCGAAAACCACTCGGCCTTCGGCGTCGAGCACGGTGGGATCGATGACCTGCGCGGCCGACAGCTTCGATTCGAGTTCCGCGATACGACCCTCGATGAAGCCCTGCTTTTCCTTCGCGGCATCGTATTCGGCGTTTTCGGACAGGTCGCCCTGTGCGCGGGCCTCCGCGATCGCGTTGATCACGGCCGGCCGCTCGACGGACTTGAGGCGCTGCAATTCATCGCGCAGGAGTTCTGCGCCACGCTTTGTCAACGGAATGGTGCTCATAAACGGCTCAATCGCTAAAAACGGCTTTAAAAAAAATCACCGCGATTAAGCGCATTTCCGGCGAACCGGAAACACCGCTTAATCGCGGCACGTGTTGCTTCGACAGGTAACTGACCGCTTAGTTTAGGCGAGCGTGAAGACCTTGTAAATCATAGACTTCCAGATCCTTCAGGTAGCGCAAGCCTTCGACGGCCGCGCGCGCGCCCGACATCGTCGTGTAGTACGTGACCTTGTGCGCCTGCGCACTCATGCGGATCGAACGCGAATCGGCGATCGCCTGGCGCGTCTCGTCGACCGTCGTGAACACGAGTGCGATCTCGCCGTTCTTGATCATGTCGACGATGTGCGGACGGCCGTCCTTCACCTTGTTGACGACCTTCACCGGCACGCCGGCCGCTTCGATCGCGGCAGCCGTGCCCTTGGTCGCGACGATCGGGTAGCCGAGGTCGTGCAGCATGCGCGCGACTTCGACCGCCTTCGGCTTGTCGGCGTCCATCACGGTCAGCAGCACCGTGCCCGACTCCGGCAGGCGCGAACCGGCCGCGAGCTGCGACTTGAACAGCGCCTCGCCGAACGTCTGGCCGACGCCCATCACTTCGCCGGTCGAACGCATTTCAGGCCCGAGGACCGGATCGACGGTCGGGAACTTCACGAACGGGAACACCGCTTCCTTCACGCTGAAATACGGCGGCTCGACTTCCTTCGTCACGCCCTGCTGCGCGAGCTTCTGGCCGACCATCGCGCGCGCCGCGATCTTTGCGAGCGGGAGGCTGGTCGCCTTCGACACGTACGGCACCGTGCGCGATGCGCGCGGGTTCACTTCGAGCACGTAGATGATGTCCTGCTTCGACCCGTCCGCCTGCGGCACCTGCTGGATCGCAAACTGCACGTTCATCAGGCCGACCACGTTCAGCGCCTTCGCCATCGCACCCGTCTGGCGCTTCAGTTCGGCGACCGTTTCCTTCGACAGCGAGTACGGCGGCAGCGAGCATGCCGAGTCGCCCGAGTGAACGCCCGCCTGCTCGATGTGCTCCATCACGCCGCCGATGAACACGGCTTCGCCGTCGCAGATGCAGTCGACGTCGCACTCGATCGCGTCGTTCAGGAAGCGGTCGAGCAGCACCGGCGAATCGTTCGACACCTTCACGGCCTCGCGCATGTAGCGCTCGAGGTCGCGCGGCTCGTGGACGATTTCCATCGCGCGGCCGCCCAGCACGTACGACGGGCGCACGACCAGCGGATAGCCGATTTCCTCGGCGAGCTTGAGCGCTTCGTCTTCGGCGCGTGCGGTGCGGTTCGGCGGCTGGCGCAGGCCGAGGTCCTGCAGCAGCTTCTGGAAGCGTTCGCGGTCTTCGGCCGCATCGATCATGTCCGGCGACGTGCCGACGATCGGCACGCCGTGCGCCTCGAGGTCGAGCGCGAGCTTCAGTGGCGTCTGGCCGCCGTACTGGACGATCACGCCGACCGGCTTTTCCTTGTCGACGATCTCGAGCACGTCTTCCAGCGTCAGCGGCTCGAAGTACAGGCGGTCGGACGTGTCATAGTCGGTCGACACCGTTTCCGGGTTGCAGTTGACCATGATCGTTTCGTAGCCGTCCTCGCGCATCGCGAGCGCTGCGTGCACGCAGCAGTAGTCGAACTCGATGCCCTGGCCGATCCGGTTCGGGCCGCCGCCCAGCACCATGATCTTCTTGTTGGTGGTCGGCTGCGCCTCGCACTCTTCCTCGTAGGTCGAGTACATGTAGGCCGTCTTGGTCGCGAACTCGGCCGCGCAGGTGTCGACGCGCTTGTACACCGGACGCACGTTGAGTTCGATGCGGCGGCGGCGCACGTCTTCCGGCGTCGCGCCGAGCAGCTTCGCGAGGCGGCGGTCGGAGAAGCCGCTCTGCTTCAGGTAGCGCAGCTCGTCGAACGTCAGCGACGCGAGCGTGCGGCCCGCGAGCGCCTTTTCCTTCAGGATGATCTGCTCGATCTGATGGAGGAACCACGGATCGATCGCGGTTTCCGCGAAGATTTCCTCGGCCGTCATGCCGATGCGGAACGCGTCGCCGACATACCAGATGCGGTCCGGGCCCGGCTCGTGGATCTCGATCG
Organism: Burkholderia sp. PR2; assembly: GCF_052372875.1. Taxonomy (NCBI): domain Bacteria; kingdom Pseudomonadati; phylum Pseudomonadota; class Betaproteobacteria; order Burkholderiales; family Burkholderiaceae; genus Burkholderia; species Burkholderia sp. PR2. The sequence goes on along the minus strand of NZ_JBQRWH010000004.1, from coordinate 1,270,435 downwards.
CGATCTCGTCGCGGTTGGTCGACTTCTCGTCGAGACCGTCGACGCCGACTTCGAGGCCGCGCAGCGCCTTCTGGAACGACTCCTGGAACGTGCGGCCGATCGCCATCACTTCGCCGACCGACTTCATCTGCGTGGTCAGGCGCGAATCGGCTTCACGGAACTTCTCGAATGCGAAACGCGGGATCTTCGTGACGACGTAGTCGATCGTCGGCTCGAACGACGCCGGTGTCTGGCCGCCGGTGATTTCGTTCTTCAGCTCGTCGAGCGTGTAGCCGACCGCCAGCTTGGCCGCGACCTTCGCGATCGGGAAGCCGGTCGCCTTCGATGCGAGCGCCGACGAACGCGACACGCGCGGGTTCATCTCGATGACGACCATGCGGCCGTCCTTCGGATTGATCGAGAACTGCACGTTCGAGCCGCCGGTGTCGACGCCGATCTCGCGCAGCACCGCGAGCGATGCGTTACGCAGGATCTGGTATTCCTTGTCGGTGAGCGTCTGCGCCGGCGCGACCGTGATCGAGTCGCCGGTGTGCACGCCCATCGGGTCGAGGTTTTCGATCGAGCACACGATGATGCAGTTGTCGGCGCGGTCGCGCACGACTTCCATCTCGTATTCCTTCCAGCCGAGCAGCGACTCTTCGATCAGCAGCTCGCGCGTGGGCGACAGGTCGAGACCGCGCTTGCAGATCTCTTCGAACTCTTCGCGGTTGTACGCAATGCCGCCGCCCGAGCCGCCGAGCGTGAACGACGGACGGATCACGACCGGGTAGCCGCTGCCGCCCGTCTCCGCCATGATCTCGGCGTGCACCTTGGTCGCCTCTTCCATCGAGTGCGCGATGCCCGACTTCGCGGAGCCGAGACCGATCTTGGTCATCGCTTCCTTGAATTTCTGGCGGTCTTCCGCCTTGTCGATCGCTTCCGGCGACGCGCCGATCAGTTCGACGCCGAACTTCTCGAGCACGCCGTGGTGGTGCAGGTCGAGCGCGCAGTTCAGCGCGGTCTGGCCGCCCATCGTCGGCAGGATCGCGTCCGGGCGCTCCTTCTCGATGATGCGTGCGACGACTTCCCACGTGATCGGCTCGATGTAGGTCACGTCGGCCGTGTTCGGGTCGGTCATGATCGTCGCCGGGTTGCTGTTGACGAGAATGACCTTGTAGCCCTCCTCACGCAACGCCTTGCAAGCCTGCGCGCCCGAATAGTCGAACTCGCACGCCTGGCCGATGATGATCGGGCCGGCGCCGATGATGAGGATGCTTTTGATGTCTGTGCGTTTTGGCATGGCTTGTGAATTCAGTAAGTAATCTTTGTCGTGGCGTTGTCGCGGATCGGCGGTTGCGCTCAGCTCATGGTGGCGAGCGCGAGCTTCACCGAGAAACCGATGAACAGGCCGCCCACGCTGCTCGCCGCGCCCGCCGCGAGCCTGCGGCGGCGGCGGAAATGCTCGGCGAGCCGCGCGCCCGCGAAGATCAGCGTGCTCAGGTAGAGGAAGCTCGCGCATTGCGCGATCGCCCCGAGCACGACGAACGACAGCGCGGGATGCGGGAACGCCGGGTCGACGAACTGGATGAAGAACGAGATGAAGAACAGGATCGCCTTCGGATTCAGGAGGCTCACGATCAGCGCCTTGCGGAATGGCCGCTCGCCGTCGACCGCACGCGGTGCATCGGCTGGCGCATCGGTGCGCGCGCGCAGCTTCTGCCACGCGCTGCGCAGCATCCCCGTGCCGATGTACAGCAGGTACGCGGCACCGCCGTACTTGACGACGGAGAACAGCAGCGGGTTCGCCTTCAGCAGCGACGCGACGCCCGCGGCGGACAGCACCATCAGCACCGTGTCGCCCAGGAACACGCCGCAGGCCGCGCGATAGCCGGCCTTCACGCCGCGCTGGGCCGCAAGCGACAGCACGTACATCGAGTTCGGCCCCGGCAGCAGGATGATGAAGATCACGCCGAACACGTAGGTCCAGATATCCGTGATGCCGAGTGCGTGGCCGAACATGATGCGAATCTCCCGTTCTTCGGTTGCTTCAGTCGCGTCAGGCGTTGCGCTGCTTCGCCGCGTCCATCAGTGCGGTGAAACGGTCGAACAGATACGCGATGTCGTGCGGGCCGGGCGACGCTTCCGGGTGACCCTGGAAGCAGAATGCCGGCTTGTCGGTCAGCTCGAAGCCCTGCAGCGTGCCGTCGAACAGCGACACGTGCGTCACGCGCGCGTTGGCCGGCAGCGAATCCGCGTCGACCGCGAAACCGTGGTTCTGCGACGTGATCACCACGCGACCGTCGCCGAGATCCTTCACCGGGTGGTTCGCGCCGTGGTGGCCCGTCTTCATCTTCAGCGTCTTCGCGCCGACCGCGAGGCCCATGATCTGGTGGCCGAGGCAGATGCCGAAGGTCGGCACGCCGCGCTCGATGAACTCCTTGGCCGCCGCGATCGCGTAGTCGCACGGCTCCGGGTCGCCCGGGCCGTTCGACAGGAAGATGCCGTCCGGATTCAGCGCGAGCGCGTCGGCCGCGCTCGCCTCGGCCGGCAGCACCGTCACGTGGCAGCCGCGCTCCGCGAGCATGCGCAGGATGTTGTACTTGACGCCGAAGTCGTACGCGACGACGCGGTACTTCGGCGCTTCCTGCATGCCGTAGCCGCTGCCGAGGCGCCATTCGGTCTGCTTCCACTCGAACGGCTTCGTGGTCGACACGACCTTCGCGAGATCCATGCCCGCGAGGCCGGGGAACGAGCGAGCGAGTTCGATCGCCTTCGCCTCGTCGTTCGAGCCGGCCAGGATGCAACCGTTCTGCGCGCCCTTGTCGCGCAGGATACGGGTCAGCTTGCGGGTATCGATGCCGGCGATCGCGACGACGCCTTCGTCGCGCAGGTAGTCGCCGAGCGTGCGGTCCATGCGGAAATTCGATGCGAGCGTCGGCAGATCACGGATGATCAGGCCGGCGGCATGGACTTTCGTGGCTTCGACATCTTCGGCGTTGACGCCGACGTTGCCGATATGCGGGTAGGTGAGCGTGACGATCTGACGCGCGTAGCTCGGATCAGTCAGGATTTCCTGATAGCCGGTAATCGCGGTGTTGAACACGACTTCACCGATCGTGTGGCCTTCGGCCCCGATCGAATAACCACGAAAGACCGTGCCGTCGGCGAGTGCAAGCAAGGCGGGAGAAAAAGACGGCAACACGGGAGGCTCCTTGGGGAACACCCTGCTGCCGACCTGTTTACCCTGCCGCGCGAGCGCCGCGCTGCATAGGCGCGCGGAGTCGCTAGCTGGACGCGACCTGCTGTGTCGGCACGCGAACCCGGCGCGTGGCGCACGAGGCTTCGCGGCATCGCCCGACAGGCGGCGTGCGGCGGATGAACGGGATAAGTGAGGTAGGCGCTAGGGTGCGAGGTTGATCAGCACAAACTTTCAAATTATAGCCCGAAAATGACCTTATCTTCAATTGATATGGCCGTCCGATCACGCATGCGGCGCGCGCAATGCCGTGGCATCAGGCGCGACATTCCTTGCTGCGGCCCCGTTTCCGCAGCCGCCCTACCCGTCAGCGTACCGCCGGATCAACGTGCTTGCCAGCACTGCGCGCGGGCCACACGTACCAGACCGCGCTGGCAAGCTGCAGCGCGAGCAGCACGCTCCACGCAGTGACGTGGGCGGCAGCCGGGTAATGGCCGTCGACGGCCGGCCAGTGCGACAGCACCGCGCCGATACCGATCTGGAACGCAAAGATCAGCACGAAGATCACGAGCGTCAGTGTCGTATTCGCGCGGCCGATCAGATGGGCCGGGAAGTGACCGGCAAGCACAGCATAGGTCAGGATCCCGACGCCGCCGAACATTCCGTAGGCCGCCCACAGCACGGCCGACGGCAGCGGCACGCGCGCGACGATCGCGATTTGCGTGGCGACGAACAGCACCATGCCGACGCCGCAAAATGCCTGGACGGACACCCCGCGGCGCTCGAGCACACGCGCCGCCGCGCCGAAACCGACACAGCCGGCCATCATCGCGAAGCCAAGCACCGACACGAGCCGTGCGGCGCGCTGCGCATCGAACCCCGCGACGTCGCGCAGGTACGGACCGACCCACAGTGACTGCATCGCGTAGAACACGCCCTGCGTGACGATCGAGAATGACGAGATCTTCCAGAATGCGCGGCTGCCCAGGATGTGCCACGTGCCCTTGAACTGGCTGACGAGCCCGCCCTGATGGCGCGGCCGCTCGGCTTCCGGCGCACCGAAGCCGATCGCGGCCGCGACGACGACCGTCAGCACCGCGAGGCCGCCGCAGATCACACGCCAGCTCGTGACGCCGAGGAGCCAGGTCAACGGCGAGCCGACCGCGACGCCGCCCAGGCCGCCGACGGCCATCACGAGACCGTTGACGAGCGGCAGCCGGCCGACCGGAAAATGCTGCGCGAGCGCCTTGAATGCCGCACCGAGACACACCGATACGCCGACGCCGATCAGCAGCCGGCCGACCATCATCGTGCCGAGGTCGTGCGCGACGCCAAACACGGCGGCACCGGCGGCCGCGAACAGCAGCATCCCGGCCGTCACGCGGCGCGGGCCGAAATGGTCGAGCAGCACGCCGGCCGGAATCTGCGCGCCGGCAAAACCGAGGAAATAGAGACTGGTGAGCAGTCCGAGATCGGCGGCCGATAGCCCGAGCTCGTGCGTGACGAACGGCGCGAAGCCGAGATTGACGCCGCGGAACACATAGGACACGAAATATCCGACCGCAAACAGCGCGAGCACCCTCACCTGCACCGACGACATCGCTCCTCCTCGTGATCCGATCCCGGCCCCGCGAAGCAGCGACCCCGCTGCCGCGCACAAACGAAAACGCCGTCACCTTGGTGACGGCGTTGCTTCGTGTTTCATCGGATGATAACGCAAACGCACGGTCCGGCCGGACCGCCGCGCCGCGGTCGCGCTACTTCTTCTTGCCCTTGCTTGCAGCGGCCTTCGGCGCTGCCTTGGCCGGCGCCGCCTTCGCGGGAGCAGCCTTCGCGGGAGCAGCCTTCGTCGCGCGAGCCGCCGGCTTCGCGGCACCGCGCTTCGCGCCGCGCGACTTGCCGCCAACGGACAGGCTCGCACGCTCGATATGCGCGCCGGAGGTCGACGTCGCGATCCGCTCCGGACCCGGCTCGGCCGGCACCGCGCGGCCGACCGGCACGTGCAGCACGAGCGCCTGGCCCGGCATCGCGAGATCGCGATGCGTGCGGTTCCATGCCTTCAGCTGGCCGACCGACACGCCGTAGCGGCCGGCGATCGCCGCCATCGACTGCTTGCGGCGCACGCGGATCAGCATCTTGCGCGTGTCGGGTACGTCGGGCTCCATCGCGAGTACGCCGTTTTCCGCAACGTCCGCGCTGATGTCCTCGTCGTCGTCATCGCCGCGCGGCACGACGATCGTCGAGCCCGGCTTCAGGCGCATGCCGGCGGGAATCTTGTTGACCGACATCAGCGTATCGGCGTCGACACCGATCTTCTCGGCGATCGCGGCCGGGCGCGCGCGCTCGCTGACCGTATAGGTGGTCCACGTCGACAACTGGCCGTTGTAAGCCTTCAGGTTCTTCTCGAACGCTGACGCGTTGTCGAACGGCAGCAGGATCTGCGGCTCGGTCGCGCCGAGGATCACCGGCTTCGAGAACGACGGGTTCAGCGAACGGAACTCGTCGAGCGACAGGTTCGCGAGCTTCGCGGCCACCGCCACGTCGATGTCGCGCGACGTCGTGACCGTCACGAAATACGGGTGGTTCGGGATCTCCGGCAGCGTCAGGCCGAACTGCTGCGGATTCGCGATGATGTTCTTCACCGCCTGCAGCTTCGGCACGTAGTTGCGCGTCTCGTTCGGCATCCGCAGGCTCTGGTAGTCGGTCGGCAGGCCGGCCGCCTGGTTGCGTGCGATCGCACGCTGCACGTTGCCCTCGCCCCAGTTGTACGCGGCCAGCGCCAGATACCAGTCGCCGAACATGTCATGCAGGCGCGACAGGTAGTCGAGCGCGGCGCTCGTCGACGCGAGCACGTCGCGTCGTTCATCCTGCCACATGTTGCGCTTCAGGTTGTACGTGCGGCCGGTGCCCGGCATGAACTGCCACATGCCGGCCGCCTTCGCGACCGACAGCGCCTGCGGGTTGTAGGCGGATTCGATGAACGGCAGCAGCGCGAGCTCGGTCGGCATGTGGCGCGCTTCGAGCTCCTCGACGATGTGGTACAGATATTTCTGCGAGCGCTCGGTCATGCGCTGCACGTAATCGGGACGCTGCGTGTACCAGGTCGTCTGCATGTCGACGAGGTCGCTCTGCAGGTCGGGCATCTGGAAGCCGCGACGGATACGGCCCCAGAGATCGGAATCTGCACTGGTCAGGTCGCCGACGGATTGCTTGTCGACGTCGACAGTTTCTTTGGCGGTGGCTGATTTACGGAGGTAGTTGGACGCTGCCTGCGAATCGGCGGCGTTGTTGGCGACAGGAGCCTGGCTCGCACAAGCGGCGAGCAGCAGGACCACCATCGCACTCAATATAAGTCGCATGAAAATCTCGGCTTCCGACGGCTGGAAATTGCTGGCGATACTACGGAAGTGCGTGCTTCACGTCAATAAAAACACCGAAAACTCAGCCAAATCCTACAGTTGGAGCAATTTTTACAGGCTCTGCCTGAGCTTTTTGGAGTCCTCCGGAAATCGTCATCGGAACCGGTTTTTCCACTCGCGCATCAGCGTGAATGCCGCCAGGCGATCCGGCACGGTTTCGTGCAGCTCGGCCTCGAGCGTCGCATGGATGGCCGCGCTGTCCGACCGCATGAACGGGTTGACGGCGCGTTCGTGCGCGATCGTAGTGGGCAGCGTCGGCACGCCGCGCGCGCGCAGCGCCTGCGCTTCGTCGCGCCAGGCGGCGAGCGCCGCATTGCCCGGTTCGCACGCGAGCGCGAAGCGGATGTTCGACAGCGTATATTCGTGTGCGCAATGCACGCGGGTGTCGCCGGGCAGCGCCGCGAGCGCGTCGAGCGACGCCAGCATCTGCGCGGGCGTGCCTTCGAACAGGCGACCGCAGCCGCACGAGAACAGCGTGTCGCCGCAGAACACATGAGGGGTGGCGGCGCCCTGCCCGGCCGCCTGGAAATAGGCGATGTGACCGCGCGTATGCCCCGGCACGTCGAGCACGTCGAACGTGAGCGCCGGTGCGTCGAGCGTCACGCGATCGCCGCCCTCGAGCGGCCGCATGACCACGCCGATCGCCTCGGCCGCCGGGCCGAAGACGACCAGTGGCACATCGTCCGGTTGGCCATCGCGCAGCGCGGCGACACCGCCGACATGGTCGGCGTGATGGTGCGTGAGTAAAATAGCGGTCAACCGCCAGCCGCGTTCGGCAAGAACACGGCGTACGGGCGCGGCTTCACCCGGATCGACGGCGATCGCATCGCGGCCGTCCGAGACGAGCCAGATATAGTTGTCTTCGAATGCCGGAACCGGCACGTATTCCAGCTCGTTCATGGGCGCGCAATCATCGTTATGTCCGATCGTCAAATTATAGACTGGCCCGCCTGGACCGACTCGCCGCCCGGCCGCTATGTGCTGGACTGGGAGCAAGCGCAGCTCGACCGGATCGTGTCCGACGTCTTCGGGTTTCACGCGCTGCAGCTCGGCCTGCCGCAGCTCGATGCGCTGCGCGAGAACCGCATGCCGTATCGCGGCCTCGTGCTCGACCCGGCAAGCGGCGCGAGCGCGCCCTACCAGTATCCGTGGGCGCGCGAGGCGCACGCGCCCGAACACGCGCCGGCCGGTCGCAGCACCACGTGGTGCGACCTGCTCGACCTGCCGTTCGAGTCGCAGAGCGTCGACCTGATCGTGATGCCGCACACGCTTGAATTCACGTCCGACCCTCACCGCCTGCTGCGCGAAGCCGAACGCGTGCTGATGCCGGAAGGCCAGCTCGTGATCACCGGCTTCAATTCGTTGAGCCTGTGGGGCATGCGGCAATCGTTCGGACGCATGGCGAACCGTCCGTTCGTGCCGTCCGCGCGCGACCAGATCGCGTTCATCCGGCTCAAGGACTGGATCAAGCTGCTCGGCTTCGATCTCGAGCGCGGCCGCTTCGGCTGCTACCGGCCGCCGCTCGTCACCGACAAATGGCTTGCCCGCTACGGCTTCATGGAAGCCGCCGGCGACCGCTGGTGGCCAATCTTCGGCGCCGTCTACATGGTCACGGCCGTCAAGCGCGTGCGCGGCATGCGCCTCGTCGGCCCGATCAAGATGAAGAAGCCCGTGCTCGCGCCGGGCCTCACGCCGGCGGCCACCCCGACCACCCATCAAGAACACTCATGACCACCGACACCATCGACATCTATACCGACGGCGCCTGCAAGGGCAACCCCGGCCCCGGCGGCTGGGGCGCACTGCTGCGCTACGGCGACCGCGAAAAGGAGCTGTTCGGCGGCGAGCCCGACACGACCAACAACCGCATGGAACTGATGGGCGTGATTGCCGCGCTCGAGGCGCTGAAACGGCCGTGCCGCGTGATCGTGCATACCGACTCGCAATACGTGCAGAAAGGCATCAGCGAGTGGATCCACGGCTGGAAGAAGAAGGGCTGGGTCACCGCGGCGAAAACCCCGGTGAAGAACGCCGACCTGTGGAAGCGCCTCGACGCGCTCGTCGCGCAGCACGAGGTCGAGTGGCGCTGGGTGAAGGGCCACGCGGGCCACCCCGAAAACGAACGCGCGGACGCGCTCGCGAATCGCGGTGTCGAATCGCTCGTGGCCTGAACGCAGGCCACCCAACCCTACTGTCTTTCCCGATTTATCCGACATGCGCCAGATCATTCTCGATACCGAAACCACCGGCCTGAATCCCCGCACGGGCGACCGCCTGATCGAAATCGGCTGCGTCGAGCTGCTGAACCGGCGGCTCACCGGCAACAACCTGCACATCTACGTGAACCCCGAGCGCGACAGCGATCCGGGCGCACTGGCCGTGCACGGCCTCACGACCGAATTCCTGAGCGACAAGCCGAAGTTCGCGGAAGTCGTCGACCAGATCCGCGACTTCGTGAAGGACGCCGAGCTGATCATCCACAACGCGCCGTTCGACCTCGGGTTCCTCGACGCCGAATTCGCCCGGCTCGACCTGCCGCCGTTCAGCGAGCATTGCAGCGGCGTGATCGACACGCTCGTGCAGGCCAAGCAGATGTTTCCCGGCAAGCGCAATTCGCTCGACGCGCTGTGCGACCGGTTCGGCATCAGCAACGCGCACCGTACGCTGCACGGCGCACTGCTCGACTCGGAACTGCTCGCCGAAGTCTATCTCGCGATGACGCGCGGCCAGGACAGCCTCGTGATCGACATGCTCGACGATGCAGGCGCCGCCGGTGGCGCCGCGAACGGCCAGCGCGTGTCGCTCGCGTCGCTCGACCTGCCGATTCTCGCGGCGAGCGACGACGAACTCGCCGCCCACCAGACCCAACTCGACGAACTCGACAAGTCGGTCAAGGGCACCTGCGTGTGGCGCAAGTCCGCCGATGCGGATGCTGGCGAAGCCGCCAAAGCCGCCTGACGCAGCATCTCCCGACCGGCGCCTGCAGCCGCGCTCACGCGCGCGGCTGCAGCGCGATGATGGCCATCCCGCCGAGCGCAAGCACCGCGCCAGCCACATCCCAGCGGGACAGCGCGATGCCGTCGACCACCCGCAGCCAGATCAACGCCACCGCGATATACACGCCGCCGTATGCCGCATAGGTGCGCCCCGCCGCGCTCGGATGCAGCGTCAGCAGCCACGCGAACAACGCGAGCGACAGCGCTGCCGGTACCAGCAGCCACACGGGCCGGCCGCCCTTCAGCACGAGCCAAGGCAGGTAGCAGCCGACGATTTCGGCCAGTGCAGTGACGGCGAACAGCGCCGCAATCCTGATCAGTTCGGTCATCCGGTTCCTCGCAGATTCGCCCCACCCGCCCGGTGGGCCGCGCGCCGCCGATCATACCGGAGGCGACCCGGGCGGAACCGCCGCCAGACGGGAGATTCCGGGCAATTTGCACGATCGTCTGCCATCGTGCTATCATGTCGCCTGTTTCAACATTCAATATCTGTCTATTCGATTTCGAAAGGAGTCCGTCCGCGCGTTGCAGGCCGGTGCTTCGACCGAAATTGCATCCACAGGAAAGCCCGCCCGACAGGCCCGCTTTTCTCGTTTCGTTGCCCCTCCGGGGCGCTTGCCGGAACGCCGGACACCGTCCGCACCGGCATCTGCCGCTCGCATCACGCGGCCCATTCTTCATGAGCGCACAGTCGCGACGGCCCATCGGGCCCGCGTCGAAGCAGTCCCTTCCGGCCCTTTACCGCCTCATGTGCAGTAAGCGCTTAAATGGCCTGCCCCGACGCGCAGCACGCGACATCGCGCTCGCCGGCAAACCGTGTCGGACGGCCCGCCCGTTCCGGCGCAGTCAAAGGAGTGCATGACCTTGACCGCAACACACGTCAGCCCGACCGCTGCTTCTTCCTCCACGTCGTCCGGCGAGGCCCCACTCGCCGCGGACGACATTACCGTCGTCGACCAGAGCCTGCTCAAGCGCGCCGTCAGCGCGATGGCCATCGGCAATGCGATGGAATGGTTCGACTTCGGTGTCTACAGCTATATCGCCGTCACGCTCGGCAAGGTGTTCTTCCCCTCCAGCAGCCCGTCCGCGCAGTTGCTCGCGACCTTCGGCACGTTCGCGGCCGCATTCCTCGTGCGCCCGCTCGGCGGCATGGTGTTCGGCCCGCTCGGCGACCGCATCGGCCGCCAGCGCGTGCTCGCCGCCACCATGATCATGATGGCCGTCGGCACCTTCGCGATCGGCCTGATCCCCAGCTACGCGTCGATCGGCATCTTGGCGCCGATACTGCTGCTCGTCGCCCGCCTCGTGCAGGGCTTCTCGACCGGCGGCGAATACGGCGGCGCCGCCACCTTCATCGCCGAATTCTCGACCGACAAGCGCCGCGGCTTCATGGGCAGCTTCCTCGAGTTCGGCACGCTGATCGGCTATGTGATGGGTGCGGGTGTCGTCGCGCTGCTGACCGCATCGCTGTCGCAGGAGGCGCTGCTGTCGTGGGGCTGGCGCGTGCCGTTCCTGATCGCCGGCCCGCTCGGCCTGATCGGCCTCTACATCCGGATGAAGCTCGAGGAAACGCCGGCGTTCAAGCGCCAGGCCGAAGAGCGCGAAGCGCAGGACAAGGCCGTGCCGAAGGCGCGCTTCCGCGAAACGCTGATGCGCAACTGGCGTGCGCTGCTACTCTGCGTCGGCCTCGTGCTGATCTTCAACGTGACCGACTACATGGTGCTGTCGTACCTGCCGAGCTTCATGTCGTCGACGCTGCACTTCGACGAATCGCACAGCCTCGTGCTGGTGCTGATCGTGATGGTGCTGATGATGCCGCTGACGCTCGCCGCCGGCCGCCTGTCGGACAGGATCGGCCGCAAGCCCGTGATGCTGGCCGGCTGCGTCGGCCTGCTCGTGCTGTCGATCCCATCGATGATGCTGATCCATACGGCCACCACCGCGTCGGTGTTCGGCGGCCTGCTGATCCTCGGCGTGCTGCTGTCGTGCTTCACCGGTGTGATGCCGTCGGCACTGCCGGCGCTGTTCCCGACCGAGATCCGCTACGGCGCGCTTGCGATCGGCTTCAACGTGTCGGTGTCGCTGTTCGGCGGCACGACGCCGCTCGTCACCGCGTGGCTCGTCGACGTGACCCATAACCTGATGATGCCCGCGTACTACATGATGGGCGCCGCCGTGATCGGCATCGTGTCGGTCGTCGCGCTTGCCGAAACCGCGCGCCAGCCGCTCAAGGGCTCGCCGCCGGCCGTCGCGACGCGCCGCGAGGCGCACCAGTTGGTACGCCAGATGCGCGAGGACGACGATGCGGAGATTTACGGCGTCGTGTCGACTGTACGCGCCTGAGCAACGCCCAAGAAAAAGCCCCGGCAAAAGCCGGGGCCAGATCGAATCCGATCCGCCCGACCGGCTTGCGCCGGCCGGGCTTTTTTTCATCTGTTGGGTGGCTGCGCGATCATGCGTGCGCTTCGCAGTGGCGGCAGAAGATCAGCGCCCGCGAACGCGACACCGCAGCCTGCGCACCGCGCGCCGCGACGATCAGGCCGACCTGGCCGAGATTGAAATCGCGCTCGACCATCAGCTGCGTCAGCGCGGCAAGCGGCAACACGACGGACGGGTGGTACAGACTCGATTCGATCAGCGCTCTCATCATCGGCTCCATCAGGCAATGCTTATTCGATGGAGTGGATTCTAGGGATCGGCCGCAACCGGATAAACAGCGCGAATGCGAAGTCACTTGTCAGTGACGGAGAACAATCGGCCGGGCCTTTGGCGCACGGGGCCGAGCGGGCGGCGGCGGATGGTTCGGGAGCGCCAGACGGACGGCGCGCGGCGGCGTCTTGCGGACGCCGCGCCGGGCGAAAACGGGCGACCGGGCAGCCGATAGCGGCCGGGTCGATCGGTGCCGGAAGCCGGCACGAGTCCCGGCGGGACCGCACGCCGGTCGCGTCGCCCGTCGCCCCCGCTCCCGTGCCGACGCGACAGCCGCCGGCTTCAGTCGAGCGGCGTCTCGACAAACGCCGGCAGCGCTTCCGCCCGCGCCGAATGCGCGGCGAGTGCCGGATAACGGGCCGGATCGATCCGTGCGAGCGCCGGGTAATCGGCGGTCATGAATTGCGTGAAGCGCCACGCGACGGCGACGGTCACGTCGGACTGCAGCAGGCGCGCGCCGCCGAGCCAGCCGTTCGCGGCCGCGACGAGCGGCTCGAGCTCGCCATACGCGGCCTCGATCTGGCCCAGCACGCGCTCGAGCCATGGCGCGTGCTGCTTCTCGGCTGGCCGCAGCGCGTGCTCGTACACCACCTGCACGGTCTTCTCCGCCGCTGCCAGCGCGAATCCGACCGGCACGAGCGTGCGTAGCCGCACGTCGGCGGCGTCGGGCAGCAGGCGCCGCTCGGGCGCGACGCGATGGTCGAGATAGTCGACGATCAGCGACGAATCGATCAGCGTCGCACCGTCGTCGGTCACGAGGGTCGGCGCCTTCACGACCGGGTTGAATGTCTGGAACCGGTCGAACTGACGGAACACCGAGATCGACTCGTGTTCGAACGGCAGGTCGAGCAGCTTCGCCGAAATGGCGGCACGGCGCACGAACGGGGAATCCAGCATGCCGATCAGCTTCATCGCGAACGCTCCGCTTGAGGGAATGGGACCGACGACTGTAGCAGCGCCGTGCGTCGCCGCCTAGGGCCTGTTCGCGTTTCCGACACCCGCTGCGCGGCCAGAGTGACCATAATGCAGATTCACGCCCCCTCCGCCCCAAGGTTCGCCATGTGGTACACCGTCGTCGAGCAGCAGCGGGAATGGATGCGCGCCTGGCGCGCGGCGACGCGCCACGCGTTCGACGCATGGCCCGCCGCGACGCTGGCGCACGCCGCGTCGTCGTGCTACGACGACCTGTTCGAGCCGCTCCTCGGGCCCGCCGCCGGGCCGCCGCGATTCGAGATCCGGCGCCCGGCGATCGACGAGCGGATCGTCGCGCGCACGCCGTTCTGCCAGTTGCGACGCTTCGCGCGCGACGCCGCGCGGCGCACGGTGCTGCTGTGCGCACCGCTCGCCGGACATGCGGCCGTGATGATGCGGGAGACCGTCGAGGCGCTGCTCGCGGACGGCGACGTCTGCGTGACCGACTGGGTCAATGCGCGCGACGTCCCGCTCGCGGCCGGTCGCTTCGGGCTCGACGAATACGTGGCGACGCTCGACGGCTTCGTCGACGCGCTCGCCCGCGACGAGCGACCGCTGCACGTCGTCGCCGTGTGCCAGGCCACCGTTCCCGCGCTCGGCGCACTTGCGCTGCGCGCCGCTCGCGGCCTTGCACCGCCCGCGAGCATCACGCTGATCGGCGGGCCGCTCGACGCGCGCGTCAACCCGACCACGCTCGGCACGACCGCCGCGTCCCGGTCGCTCGCGTGGTGCCGCCGCCACCTGATCGACATTGTGCCGCCCCGCTTCCCCGGCCGCGGCCGGCACGTGTTCCCGACCTATCTTCAGCAAGGCGAGATCGCGTTGCTGTATCCGCAGCGCTTTCTGACGCTGATCGAGGACTACGCGCGCGCGGCGTCGCATTTCGACCTGACGGCGCTGGCGGACGCGCGGCGTGCGCTGCGCGAATACACGGCGCTGCTCGACATGCCGGCCGAATACTTCCTCGATACCGTCGATATCGTGTTTCAGCGAATGTGCCTCGCGAACGGCACGTGGGAAGTCGGCGGGCAGCGCGTCGAGCCGGCCGCGCTGCGCGGCGTCGCGCTGCTGACGGTCGAAGGCGGATGCGACGCCGTCACGGGCGTCGGCCAGACGCATGCAGCTCTGGCCATGTGTCGCGGCCTCAAGGCCGGTGAGCGCCAGCGCCTCGATGTCGACGATTGCGATCATTACGGGTTGTTCACGGGCGCGCGCTGGCACGGCGAAGTCCATCCGGCGCTGCAGCGCGTATTCGTGCAGGCCGAAGCCGCTCGCCCGGGATCGCGCCGGCGCCGTATCAGGCGGACGTGATGTCGCCGTCAGGCGCGCGGGCCGCGTCGAGGAGCGCACGCACCTCGTCGTCCCCGGTCTGGTCGAAACGCGCGTAGAACTGGCTGATTCCGAGGAACGACAGCGGCTGCAACACCGTCACGAACGCGTCGGCCAGATCGTCGAACGCATGCCGGGCACCGCCCGGCGCGACGGGTGCGGCGGCCACGATGCGCGCGGGGTGGCGTTCGCGCAGCGCCTGCAGCGCAACGCGCATCGACGCGCCGGTCGCAACGCCATCGTCGACGACGATCGCGATCCGGCCGTCGACCGGCAGCGGCGGCCGAGCGCCGCGATACAGCGCTTCGCGGCGCTGCAGTTCGGCTGTCTCGCGCGCGATCACGTCCGCCAGTTGCGCATCGGTCACGCCCATCGCGCGGATCGCCGAATGCTGCAGGTAGATCGCTCCGCCGGTCGCGATCGCGCCGATCGCGAATTCCGGATCGGACGGCATGCCCAGCTTGCGCACCACCAGCACGTCGAGCGGCGCGCGCAGCGCCTGCGTGACCGGGAATGCGACCGGCACGCCGCCACGCGGCAGCGCGAGCACGACGACGTCGCGACGCCCCGCATAGTCCTGCAGCGCATGCGCAAGCCGGCGCCCCGCGTCGGCGCGATCGGCAAAACATTCGATCACGATGGCTCCCTGCCCGTTGCGCCGGATGCGCGACGCACGCACCGGCACCCTGTTCAACGAGCATGGTTCATCGGACGCGCCGATGCAAGCGGGGTCATACCGGCGCGCGCGGCATGCGGATTACGGCGGGAAAAGGATGGGTGGCGGTTTGCCCGGGCGGGTCCGCCGTCAGGCGCTCAGAGCCCGCCGGCCTGCCGGTACAGCCGCCAGAACGACTGCGCGTACGACTGCGCGAGCTCCGGTGCGCGCTGGAACACGTTCACCGTTTCCGCGTGCGCGGGCGCGCCGTCGGACAGCGTCGTCAGCGCGACGCTGTCGTCGACGATCACGAAGCGCGGCGCGGGATCGCCATGCCGCGAATCGATCGCGACGTCGATGCCGGCCGATTTCAGATAACCCGCGCCGCTGTATTTGCCCGCACGCGGCGAACGCACCAGCACGACCCGCACTTCGATCCCGCGCGAACGCGCGTCGCGCAGCGCCGCCGCGACCGCGGGCGGCACGTACGCGTAGCCGGCCAGCAACACGCGGCGCTGCGCCTGTCCGATCAGGTCGACGGTCGCGTCGGCCGCCGCATTGTCATACGAAAAGTACGTGCCGACCGATGCGGCATCGGACGGAATCGGGCTGGCGTGGGCGGTCGCCGCGCAGCAAAGCACGGCGAGGAGGAAGGCGGCTGGTCTCATGGCGGGCGCCATTGTAGCGACGCCAATTCGCGTGGCAAGCGCCTGCTGCGACGCTGCTGCGCCGGCGCAACACCCGGTGCGCAACCACCACCTGGCGGGCCGGTTCCGGAATCGATCTCGCCGGGATTTCCAGGCGTTTCCGGGCCGCTCGCGCGCCGCCCGTCAGCCGGGCGCGACGCGCGCGAGCCAGTTCGCGATACCGTCGACCGAACGGAAATCCGCGACGCTGCGTGCCGGCAGTGCCGGATAAGCGCCGCCCGCCATCTCGGCCAAGGCTCGGCCCGGGCCGAGCTCGAGAAACGCGGTCGCGCCGGCCTCGACGCACGCGGCCAGGCAGGCCGCCCACTCGACCGGCTCCGCGATCTGCCGCGCGAGCTTGTCCAGCCCCGTGCCGACATCGAGCACCGACGCGCCGTCGATCCCCGAAAACAGCCGCCTACCGGGCAACGGCCGGCGCACGTTCACGCCAGCCAGCGACGCGCGAAACGCGGGCACCGCCGACGCGAGCCGGCGCGTGTGCGACGCGATCCGTACGCACACGGGCGCGACGCGCAGCGCACCGTCGCGTGCCGCGTCGTCGCCCACCGCGGCAACGTCGGCCTGCCGCCCGGCCACCACGAATGCGTCGCCCGGATTGGCGATCGCGATCGCCGCATCGCGACCGTCGCACAGTTGCGTGAGCTGCGCGCGCGTCAGCCCGCGCACGAACGCCATCCGTTCGTCGCCGCCGCTCGCGGCGTCCATTGCGCGCGCGCGCGCGTCGGCCAGATCCAGCGCATCGTGCGGATCGATCATCCCCGCGACGCTCCACGACGCGACTTCGCCGACGCTGTAACCCGCGACACAGCGCCTGCGCGGCCACACCGCGTCGAGCAACGCGGCCGCCGCGAGCGCCTGCACCGTGCAAAGGATCTGCGCGGCGCGGTTCCCGCGCAGCGCGTCCGGTCGGGCATGCCGCACCCAGTCGCGCGGATCGTCGCCAAGGAGCCGGCCCGCATGCTCGAACAGCGTATCAGCCTGTGGCGCGGCGCCGGTCAACTCGAACATGTCCGCCCGCTGCGCGCCTTGCCCCGAACACAGGATTGCCAGCGTCATCCCCCCTCCTCGGCCGCTTCGAGTGCGTCGACGAACACGCTCATCGCCAGCAGGTCGGCCGCGCCGCCTGGGCTCAGCCGGCGTGCGACGAACGCGCGGTGTGCGGCCGCTGCGCGCAATCGCCAGTCGCGAGCGCGTATGCCCCCGCGGGCGACGAATGCGCGTGCCGTGGCCCGCGCGAAATCGAGGCCGGCCTGCCCACCCCGGTGCAGCAGATTCGTATCGTCGAGCGCGGCGATCAGCGCGAAGCATGCGTCGACGCGCGCGGCCTCCGGATCGTCCGGCACGCGGCGCTGCGCGCGGCGCAGTGCCGGCAATCCGACGCCGTACACGGTCGCGAACCCGTCGGCCGCCTCGCGACGCGCGCCGCCGACGCCGTAGCGGCGGCTCGCGCGCTCGCCGTGACTGTCGGGCAGCCGCGGGCCGCCGAGGATCTCGGTGCCCCACCGCTGCGCGACGAACGCGCCGAGCGTCATCGTGCGGGCCGCCGTGCCGGGCACCGTGCGGCGGCCGGCGGCCGCGCACAGCAACCCGAGCCCGAAAATCGCGCCGCGATGCGTGTTGACGCCGCCGGTCGCCGCGAGCATCGCGTGTTCCGCGCGCAGCCCGATCTTGCGCAGCACGGCCATGTCCGCGTCACGCGCGCCGGCGCCGGCGAGTTCCGCGAAGTACGGCCGCAGCACGGCCGCGCTGCGCGCGAACGTCGCGGCGTCCATGTCCGCATGGCTGCCGGTGTCGACGTGACTGACGAGGCCCGGTTTCGGATATGTCTCGATTTCGAGCACGAGGCTGCGCTCGGCGAGTTCGGCGATGCGCTCGGCCTCGGACGGCGCCGCCGCCCGGCGGGCGGCCCATGCACTCATCGCGTGCCTCCCGTGAATGCGTCGGCGGACATCAGTTCGACGGTGATCGCCGTCTTGACCGCGACTTCAGGCAGCCGCGCATGCAATTCGCGCCAGTTCGCGCCCGCGCCGTCGTCGCGCAGCAGTTCGCCGTCGATGCGCATCGGCGCGCGCGCGTCGAGTGCAGCCAGGCCGTCGAGAAGCGCGGCGAGCGATGCGGCGTCCGGCAGCGGGAACACGATGTCGAGATCGGAGGACGCGCTCAGATAGCGCTCGCCCGTCAGCGCCTGCCACGCGAGGCTGCCGAACACGCGACCCTGCACGCCGCAGCGCGCGCCGAGCGCATCCAGCTCGCGCAGCGTCGCGTGCCATGCGTCGGGCGCAGCGGCCAGCACGTCGGCCAGCGTGGGCAGCGGGCCGACCGACTCCACCGCGTCGGCGGCGACGTTCAGTGCGATGCGCCGTTTGCCCGCGGAAGGCGGCAGCGGCAAGCCGAGCGGCACGCGCCGCGCATCGGCCTCGTCGGGCGACGCGCGGCGCACGATCATCGGCCAGCCGCGCGCGGCCCACGCGTGCACGAGCGGATCGGCCGCCAGCGCGGGATCGCGCGCGCATGCCGCGCGCCACCCGGCCGCCGTCAGCGTGACGAGCGTGTGGCGTCGCGGCGGCGTGTCAGCGTGCGGCACGCGCGAGTGCCTCGACGCGCCGCGCGACATCGGCCGCGACCGGCCGGCCGCGCGCCGCACGACCATCGGTGCGATCGGCCGGCTTGCCGAGCCATTCGCCGACCTGCCCGTCGAGCGCGCGGGCTGGATCGAGCACGGCGTCGACGGCGCCCATCTTCACGAGATTGTCGAGCCCCGGCGCAAACACCGGCGTCGAGCGTGCCATTGCCTTCAGCACGTCGATCGGCAGCTTCGTCACGCGCGACATCGACGGCAGGTCCATCACCTCGGGCTCGGCACTCGGCACCGCGAGCAGCGTGCGTGTCGCGAGCGCGGTCGCGATGAACGCGCCCGCAGCCGTATGACCGTACAGCAGGCCGATCGTCCGGTGCCCGGCAAGCTCCGCATGCATCAGGCATTTCGCGAGATGCGACAGCCCTTCGTTCAGGCCGAGCAGTTCGTCGCGCTTGCTCATCCGCTGGCTGTCGCTGTCGACGAGCACGAGAATCGGCGTGCCGCCGCCACGCTCGATCGTGTCGAGCACGTGCGATGCGAGCGTGATGGCTTCGTCGATGCCGAACGGCAAGCGATCGGCGACGCCGATCACGTCGACGCGCGTGCTGGTCAGTTCAGCGTGGCCCGTCAGCAGGCCGCCGTTTCGCTTGATCGAATGGCCTTCGGGAAACAGCGAATTCAGAACTTCATCGAGCGTCATGCTGCCTCCCGCCGGGCCGCCCCAAGGGAGGCAGACGCCCCCTCGGGGGGCAGCGAACCAAGTAAGCGTGGGGGTCGTGTCATTTCTGCTCCTGCAGTTGATCGGCGAGCTTCGCGAATTCATCGTCGGACATGCCGGGAATCGCTTCCGGCTCGCTCGCGCCGAGCGCGCGCCACACGTCGAGCGCATCCCTGCACGTGCCGAACCGCTCGACGCGCGCTTCGAGCCGCGCCTGCTCCGCGCGCAGCATCGCCGCATCGAATGTCGGCGCACGGCCGATCAGGTCGAGCGCGGCCGCGCGAAACGCATCGGGCGTATCGGCCACATAGCGATCCGCGCTGCCGATCAGCCGACGGTGCTTGCCGCCCATCGTGCGCCAGATCAGCGCGCGGTCCTTCGCGTCGAATTCCTCGACACCGCGGTTGGTCTCGATCACCTCGGGCCCCGACACGCTGATGCGCCCCTGCTCGGACACCGCGCGCGCCGAGCAGCACGCGGCGAGCAGCCCGCCGCCGCCGTAACAGCCCGCGCGCCCGCCGATCAGCCCGATCACCGGCACGCCCGCCGCGCGCGCCTCGACGAGCGCACGCATGATCTCGGCGATCGCGAGCTCGCCCGCATTCGCTTCCTGCAGCCGCACGCCGCCGGTGTCGAACAGGATCAGCACCGGCTTGCCGACGTCGCGCGCGGCGCGCAGCAACCCGGTGAGCTTCGCGCCGTGCACTTCGCCGAACGCACCGCCCATGAAGCGGCCCTCCTGCGCGGCGACGAACACCGGCTGGCCGCCGAGCCGGCCGTGGCCGACCACCATCCCGTCGTCGAACTGCTGCGGCAGGTCGAACAGCGGCAAGTGCGGACTCATCACACGCTCGCCCGGCCCAAGAAATTCCGTGAAGCTGCCCGCGTCGAGCAGCCCGTCGACGCGCTGGCGCGCCGACGCTTCGTACCAACTCGCGGCGTTCGCGACGAACGCGGGCGCGTCGTGGATCGCGTCGGTCATCATGCGTCCCCCTCGATCGCGCGCACGGCTTGCGCGAGCCGCAGCGACACCATGTCCGGCCGCGCGCCGCCGTCGTTGATCGACAGCTTCAGGCCGCCCGGCGCGCGCCGTTCGACGAAGTCCGACACCACCGCCTGCCACACCGCGCCGAAACCGACCGCCGCGGTGCGGATGTCGATCTCGCATTCGTTGCCCGGCAGCACGCGCTCGACGAGCACCTCGAGATTGCCGGACGCGACCACGCCAACGAGCGTGGTGGCCAGTTCGCCCCGCGCACGCCCGCGCGCGGTGAAGCGATAGTTCAACTGTTCCATGCCCTCTTCCTCACCAGTTGCGGAACCGGGCCGGCGGCGCATACAGGCCGCCCGACCAGTGCACGAGATCCTTGATCGAGCGCGCGGCGAGCCAGCGGCGGTCGGCGTCGAGCGGATCGATGCCGAGATCTTCCGGGCGGCGGATCACGCCGCGCTCGCGCAGGCGCTCGACCATCCTGCGGTCGCGGCCGCGGCCGACTTCCGTATAGCCGGCCACGCCGCGGATCGCATGCTCGCGTTCGTCCTTGTCGCGGCACATCAGCAGGTTCGCGATCCCTTCCTCGGTGACGATGTGCGTGACGTCGTCGCCGTAGACCATGATCGGTGCGAGGTCGAGCTGCAGCTTGTCGGCGAGCTTCAGCGCATCGAGCTTCTCGACGAACATCGGCACGTTCTTGTCGCCGAAGGTCTCGCCGATCTGCACGACCAGCTTGCGGCCGCGCCTGAGCGCCGCCGGCGTGTCCGGGTCGGCTTCCGCGCCGGCCTTCAGCCACGGCTCGCTCGGGTGGCGCCGGCCGCGCGCGTCGCTGCCCATGTTCGGCGCGCCGCCGAAACCGGCGATCCGCTCGGCGGTGACCGTCGACGAATGGCCGGACAGGTCGATCTGCAGCGTCGAGCCGATGAACATGTCGCACGCGTAAAGGCCGGCGGTCTGGCAGAACGCACGGTTCGAGCGCAGCGAGCCGTCCGGGCCCGTGAACCACACGTCGGAGCGCGCGCGGATGTAGTCGTCCATCCCGACTTCGGAGCCGAAGCAGTGGATCTGCTCGACCCAGCCCGATTCGATCGCGGGAATCAGCGTCGGGTGCGGATTGAGCGCCCAGTGCGTGCAGACCTTGCCTTTCAGCCCGAGCTTCGCGCCGTAGGTCGGCAGCAGCAGCTCGATCGCGGCCGTGTTGAAGCCGATCCCGTGATTCAGGCGCTTGATCCCGTACGGTTCGTAGATGCCCTTGATCGCGAGCATCGCGGTCAGGATCTGTGTCTCGGTGATCGCGGCCGGGTCGCGCGTGAACAGCGGCTCGACGTAGAACGGCCGGCCGGCCTCGACGACGAAATGCACGCGGTCGCCCGGAATGTCGACGCGCGGCACCTTGTCGACGATCCGGTCGACCTGCGCGATCACGATGCCGTCCTTGAACGCGGTGGCCTCGACGACGGTCGGCGTGTCTTCCGTGTTCGGGCCGGTATAGAGATTGCCGTCGGCGTCGGCGCTGACCGCCGCGATCAGCGCGACATGCGGCGTGAGGTCGATGAAGTAGCGCGCGAACAGTTCAAGATACGTGTGCACCGCGCCGAGCGCGATCTTGCCGCCGAACAGCAGCTTCGCGATCCGCTGCGACTGCGGGCCCGAATACGCGAAGTCGAGCCGCTTCGCGATGCCGCGCTCGAACACGTCGAGATGCTCGGGCAGCACGACGCCCGACTGCACCATGTGCAGGTCGTGGATCTTCGCGCTGTCGACGTCGGCGAGCGCCGTCGCGAGCAGGTCGGCCTGCTTCTGGTTGTCGCCTTCGAGGCACACGCGGTCGCCGGGCCGCAGCACTGCTTCCAGCAACGCGACGGTGTCGCGCGCATCGACCCGCTTGCCCTGCGCGAAGGCTGCGCCGGCCGCGAGGCGTGCATCGCGCGCCTGCCGCGCGTGATTCCATCCCGTCATGAACAGTTCTCCCGCTTCGATGGTTCAGCGGCATTCTAAGCCTGGCGCCGCCGCCGATTGATGATGTTGACGAATGCGACTCAGAGGACGCCGCGATGGATGCGGCCCGCGCGCGACGGGCCATGCGCGGTCACGCGCCGACCAGCGCGCGCGTCGTGAAGAACAGCACCGACGGCCCGAGCAGGCAGCCGACGCCGGTATGGAACGTCGCGACCAGCGCGCCATACGGCACGAGCCGGCGGTCGGTCGCGGCAAGCCCCGCACTCACGCCGCTCACGGTGCCGGCCAGGCCGCCGAAGATCATCGCGGAGCGCGGCGTCTTCAGGCCCATGAAGCTGGCCGCGACCGGCGTGCCGACCATCACGATGATCGCTTTCACGAGCCCGGTCGCGATGCTGAGCGCGATCACGTCGGAGCTCGCACCGATCGCCGCGCCCGTGACGGGCCCGACGATGTAGGTGACGGCGCCCGCGCCGATCGTCGTCATGCTGACCGCGTCGGTATAGCCGAACGCGCGCGCGATGCACGCGCCGACGATGAACGGCAGCACGGTGCCGAGCAGCAGCGACACGACGCCGACGAGGCCGGCCTTGCGCGCCTCGGCCGGCTGCACTTCGAACGCGGTCGCGACGATCGCGAAATCGCGCAGCATCGCGCCGCCCATCAGGCCGATACCGGCGAACAGCTTGACGTCGGCCAGCCCCTTCTCGCCACCGGTGAATGCGCCGCCGACATAGGCGAGCACGAGGCCGATCACGATCGCGATCGCGGAGCCGTGCACGCGGCCGAACGTGAGCTTGCGCGACGCGATCGACGAGATCCACATGATCAGGCCGACCAGCGCGAACGATGCGACGAGCCCGTTGTGGGCGACGGTTTTTTCGAGCATCTGCAACATGGTGGCCTCCGTCACTGTTCTTCGAATTGCGGCACGCCCGCGAAGGCCGTGTCGTCGCGCCCGGTGCGCACGAGTACCGCGATGCAGCATGCGCAGATCGCGACCGCGCCAATGGCGGCCAGCAGCGCGACGGGGCCGCCCTTGAGCGCGGCGACGACGTTCTGGTTCGCGGCCATCGCGACGACCACCGGGATGTACATCGCGCCCCAGAAACCGACGCCGGCCTCGGTCTCCTTCGGCAGCCAGCCACGGCGATGCAGCCACAGGCGCAGGCAGATCAGCAGCAGCATCGCTATGCCGACGCCGCCGACGTTGGTTTTCACGCCGATCGCGGTGCCAAGCAGGTCGCCAAGGAACAGTCCGGCCAGGTGGCAGAACGCCAGCAGCGCGGTTCCGTAGATGATCATGAGTCGTCTCCAGTCTCTTCGTGACGGGCGCCGAACGCGTGCGGGAGTCAGGCCCGCACGCCGATCCCGGGCGGACTGTCTGTCTCCTGCGGCGGTGCGCCGCGGCCCGGCGGCTCGTCGTGCGAGCACGTTCTCGGGGTCGATGGGATGATGCGGTTTCGGGCCGGACGCCGGATGGCTTAGACTGACCGATGCAGCCGGCGGCGCGACACGGGCTACGCGTCTGGTGGCCCCCGGTCGCAGAGGTCGCACCGGCGCGTGATCCGATACTAGCCCCGCATGATCCGGCCATTTATGAAGTTGTCGAAACCGATTCAGTGGATTTAGCAATGCGCCCGTTACCGCCTGAGCTGCTGCGCAGCTTCGTTGCCGTCGCCCAGTCCGGCAGTTTCACCGCCGCATCCGAGCGCGTGAGCCTGTCGCAGTCGACCGTCAGCCAGCACATCCGCCGCCTCGAGGAGCTGCTCGACCGGCCGCTGTTCGAGCGCGACACGCGCAACGTGCACCTGTCGCAGCACGGCGACGCGCTGTTCCGCTACGCGGTGCGCATCCTCGAGCTGATGGACGAGGCCGTCACGTCGGTGTGCGGCCCACCGCTGTCGGGCAAGGTGCGGCTCGCGATGTCGGAGGATTTCGCGTCCGCGCACCTGACGGCCGCGCTCGCGAGCTTCGTGCAGCGCAATCCGGACGTCGAGCTTGCGATCTCGACGGGGCTGTCGGGCGACCTGTTCGACGCGCTCGACGAAGGCCGGCACGATCTGGTGTTCGCGAAACGCATCGCCGGCAGCCGGCGCGGCCGCGTGATCCGCAGCGAGCCGCTGTACTGGTGCACCGGCCCCGATTCGCGGATCACCGGCCACGAGGCCGTGCTGCCGCTCGCGATGCATCCGGAGCCGAGCGTATCGCGCCGCCGCGTGCTCGAGTCGCTCGAGGCGGTCGGCCGCCCGTACCGGATCGCCGTCGTGAGCAGCAGCATCGCGGTGCTCCGCGCGGCCGCGAGCGCGGGGCTCGGCGTCAGCGCGTTCGCCGGCTACGTGATTCCGGCCGGGCTCGCGCGGCTCGACGCAGGGCTGCCCGAACTCGGCGAACTCGAATACGTGATCGACCGCCCGGCGGCCGCGTCGCGCTCGACGCTCGCGCTCGAAGCCACGCTGATCACGGCGGCGGCCGAGCTGTAGCGGCACCGCGCGCCCGGACGCACCCGGGCGCGTCCGTCGCACCTGACACCGTTGCCCGGAACGCGTCATCGTCCGCGCAGCACCCGCTCGCGACAATGGGCTCCCATCGGAACGCATCGCACCTCGCCGCGCGCCTCCGGTACCCCGTCCCATTGATCGGAGCCCACCATGAAGAACGTCCTGCGATTCGCCGTCGCGACCGCTGCAGCCGCCCTGCTGTCCCCCGCCTTTGCCCAGACCGATGCGTCGGCCCCCACACCGGGGCTGACCCGCGCGGAAGTCATCGACCAACTCAAGCAGGCCTATCTCGACGGCGAACTGCCGACGAACGACGGCAACTACCCGCCGAACGCGGCGACGCGCGCGCGCAACCGCGAACTCGTGCAGGCCGCGAGCCCCGCCTGGCTGGCCCAGACGCCGCCCGCCCGCCAGGCGATGTCGCAGCAATAGCTGGCGCAGCCGCGCCGGCGCGCCCGGATCAGGGCAGGAAGCTGCGGCGCCGTGCGTCGATCAGCTCGACGAGCAACCGGTCGCGCTCGGCCGCCAGTTCCTGCATCGAATGCTCACCCTGGATCGCGCGCAGTTCATCGTTCAACTTGCGATCGACGGCCGGATCGAACGACGGCGTGCCGAGGTCGTCCCACCAGCTCGTGATCGGCCCCGACAGGTGTTCGAGAAAGTGCGCGATCCCGCCCGCCCCGCCGCCGAGGTGATAGGTCAGGCACTGCCCCATCAGCCCCCAGCGCAAGCCGGGGCCCCACGCGACGGCCTTGTCCGCATCGGCGACGCTCACGACGCCTTCGCCGACGAGGTGATACACCTCGCGGAACAGCGCGGCCGCGAGGCGGTTCGCGACGTGGCCGGTCATCTCCTTGTTGAGCACGATCGTCTGCTTGCCGAGCGCGTCGTAGAAATCCTTCACGCGCGCGATCATGCTCGAGTCGGTCGCATCGCCGCCGACCAGCTCGACGAGCGGGATCAGGTGTGGCGGATTGAACGGGTGCGCGATCAGGCAGCGTTCCGGATGCTTCGCGCACGCGGTCTGGATATCGGACATCTTCAGGCCCGACGAGCTCGACGCGATCGGCACGTGCGCGGGCAGCACGTCGTCCATCTGCCGGTACAGCGCACGCTTCAGGTCGAGCCGCTCGGGGCCGTTCTCCTGCACGAAGTCGACACCGTCCAGCGCACGCACGAGATCGGCATCGAACGACAGCCGCGCGGCAAGTTCGGCGGCGCGCTCGCCGAGAAACGCAGCCAGCGCGTCGCGCAGCCGCACGTCGGCCTGCGGCGCCGGGTCGGTCGCGACGACGTCGAAACCCTGCGTCAGATAGAAAGCCGTCCAGCTCGCGCCGATCACGCCGGTGCCGACGATCGCGATACGTTGAATGTCCATGTGCGTCCCGTTTCCGTGGTCAGTTGATGCGCGGGGATTGTCGCATCGATTCGCGGCGTCGCGCTGCGGCGATGCAACGTGCGATTTCCCTCTTGAAATACGTTTCGACGGCCTCTAATTACGCGGTGCCGGGCAGTGCCGGTATCGCGCACCGCCCCGTTTCAATCCCGCGGAAAACCACGCGGCACCTTGTCGTCAACGCCCGTCGCGTATTCCGCGCTTCACGTGCAGGAGGACCATCATGAGCGATCTCTATTTCGGCAACGACCTGTTCGACGAATTCGCCCGCGTCCAGCGCCAGATGGCGGGCCTGTTCGGCGGGCTTCCGACCGGCATCCGCGAGGGCCGGCCGAGCGCGTTCCCCGCGCTGAACATCGGCGCCACCGACGACACGATCGAAATCGTCGCGTTCGCGCCCGGCATGGCCGCGGCGGACTTCGACGTATCGATCGACAAGGATCTGCTGACGATCAGCGGCGAGCGCAAGCCCGTGCCGCAGCAAGCCGGCGACGACGTGCGCACGTATGCGCAGGAGCGCTTTCACGGCAAGTTCCGCCGCGTGGTCGAGCTGCCGCAGAACGCCGATCCCGACAACGTCAGCGCCCGCTACCAAAACGGCTGCCTGCTGATTCGCGTCGGGCGTCGCGAAGAATCGAAGCCGCGCGCCATCACCGTCCAGTAACCTCGGCATCACCCTCAGGAGAACGACATGAATACGAGCCAGACCCTGACCGAACGCCAGCCCGGCACCCCGTCCGCTGGCGCTACCGCCGCCGCCGAGGACGCATCGCGTCGGCCCGCGATCGTGCCGGCCGTCGACATCGTCGAAGATTCGCAGTGCGTCACGCTGCGCGCCGATCTGCCCGGCGTGCCGCGGGAAAACCTCGACGTGAAGGTGCACGACAGTACGCTGACGATCGAAGCCGAAGCGCGCATCGACACGCCGGCCGAGTTGCGCGTGCGGCATGCGGAAGTTCGCGCGCCGCGCTTCGTGCGCACGTTCGCGCTGAGTGCGGACCTCGACACGTCGAGGATCGACGCGAACCTGCGCGACGGCGTGCTCACGCTGACGATTCCGCGTCGCGAAGAAGCCCGCCCGCGCCGTATCGACGTGAAAGCCGGCGACGCATGAGCGTCGCGCTCCGGTACTGCCCGAGGCCGTACCAACGATGAACAAGCCCCGCCAGGCAACGCCTGTGCGGGGCTTGTTTCACGACGCGCGGCATGCGGCGGCTGCCGGCGGCTTCAATCGAAATCGAACAGGTCGAACACCGACTTCTTGCGACGCCGGCCGTCGTGCCGGTAACGCTCGTCGTGCGAGCGTCCGTCGCGCCCCCAGCCGTCGTCGCGACCGCGCTGCGCGGGCGCATCGGACGGCGCCGGCGCGGCGTCGCGGCGTGCCGGCGCGTCATCGGTTTCGCGGGCGATCAGCTTGTCGAGTTCGCCGCGATCGAGCCACACGCCGCGGCAGGTGGGACAGTAGTCGATCTCGATCGACTGGCGCTCGGCCATCAGCAGGTCGGGCGTCTTGCAGACAGGGCATTTCATCGCGTCTCTCCTTTCCGGGCGAATGTCGTCCGGGTTCCGTGTGACGCGCGCGAGCCGGCCACAGCCGGCGTCACGCGCGGTGGCTCAGTGACCTTGCGTGCGTGCCGCGCGCTTCGCCTTCGCACGCCGCGCCAGCATGTTCATGCCTTCGACGAAGGCCGAGAACGCCATCGCCGCGTAGATGTAACCCTTCGGCACGTGCGAACCGAACCCTTCGGCGATCAGCGTCATGCCGATCACGACCAGGAACGACAGCGCGAGCATCACGATGGTCGGGTTGCGGTCGATGAAGCGTGCGAGCGGCTGCGCGGCGAACAGCATCACGCTCACCGCGACGATCACCGCGACGAACATGATCGGCACGTGTTCGGTCATGCCGATCGCGGTCACGATGCTGTCGATCGAGAACACGATGTCGAGCATCACGATCTGGCCGATCGCGGCCCACATCGTCAGGCCGGCCGCGCCGCCGGCACCGCCCGCGCCTTCACCGTCGTGCGACACGTGGTGATGGATCTCGGTGGTCGCCTTCCACACGAGGAACAGGCCGCCCGACAGCAGGATCATGTCGCGCCACGAGAACGCGTGATCGAACAGGGTGAATACGGGTTCGGTGAGGCTCGCGATCCACGCGACGCTGCCGAGCAGCGCGAGGCGCATCACCAGCGCGAGCGCGATACCGAGGCGCTGCGTGCGGGCGCGCTGCGCTTCGGGCAGCTTGTTGCTGAGGATCGAGATGAAGATCAGATTGTCGATGCCGAGCACGACTTCCATCACGACGAGCGTGAGGAGCGCGGCCCAGACGGCGGGGTCGGCGGCAAGCGTCAGCAGGTAGTCCATGAATGGGCCGATACGAAAGTGGAAAGCCAGATGATATGCCGCCACGAACTTCGTAAAAATCAGAGAGAATCTGATTTTTAATTCGGTTTTTCCGAAATTACGATCCGATGCTCAATTTCCGACATCTGTACTATTTCTGGGTCGTCGTGAAGGAAGGCGGCTTCGCGCGCGCGGCCGCGCGGCTCGACATGGCCGTGCAGACGATCAGCGCGCAGGTGCGCGAACTCGAGAAGGCGCTCGGGCACCAGTTGCTGCGCCCCGCCGGGCGCGGCGTCGCGATGACCGACGCCGGCCAGGCCGCGTATGCGCGCGCGGAGGTCATCTTCGAGATGGGCCGGCTGATTCCCGACGAAGTGCGCGCGGCGGCCAGCCAGCCGACTGTGCGGCTCGCGGTCGGGCTCGCCGACGGCATCTCCAAGCTCGCCGCGCACGCGATCCTCGCGCCCGTGCTGGATACGCCCACGCTGCGGCTGCTGTGCCACGAGGGCGAGCACGACGCGCTGCTCGCGGAACTGGCGCTGCATCACCTCGACCTCGTGCTGGCGGGCCAGGGCGCGCCGTCGGGGTCGAACCTGCGCGTGACGAGCGAGCGGCTCGTCGCGTCGCCGGTCGACTGGTACGGACCCGCGGCACTCGTCACGCCGGCTGCGCGGCAGCGCTTTCCGCAGTGCCTCGCCGAGCTGCCGGTGCTGCTGCCGACCGCCCACTCGGCGCTGCGCGCCCGCCTCGACCTGTGGCTGGAACGGGAACGGATCGTGCCGCGCGTGGCCGGGGAATTCGAGGACAGCGCGCTGATGGCCGTGTTCGCGGCGCGCGGCCTCGGCGTGTTTCCGCTCAGCGAACTCGGCGCGAACGACGCGTCGCTGCTGCGCGGGCTGCGCCGGCTCGGCCGGGCGGGCGACGTGACCGAGGAGATCCATGCGATCCGCTCGCGGCGCGGCGAACACCACCCGCTGGCGTCGCGCCTGCTCGCCGCCGCGCGGCCGGCGCCGACCGCCTGAAGCGAGCGCGACATCAAACGAAACTATAATGACGCCCCGGCCATACGAGATTGCCACGCGCATCGCACCGGCCCCGCCGCTGCGCCCGCAGCCCCGCGCATCTCGCCGAGCCTTCTGAAAGACGCCATGCACAACCGATTTCGCCTGTTTTCCGTTTCGTGCGCGCTCGCGGCCGCGACCGTGCTGGCGGCGTGCTCGTCGCCGCCCAAGCCGATCTACCAGCAGGAGCAGTTCGACGCAACGAGCAGCCCGTACGCGCACACGTTCCGCTCGAAATCCGACGCGTCCTGCGAGGCCGCGCGGCGCGCGCTGCTGAGCCAGGGCTACGTGGTGTCGTCGTCGCGCAACGATGCGGTCGACGGCAGCAAGAATTTCCAGCCGAGCAACGACATGCACGTCGTGATCGAGTTTCACGTCGTGTGCGCCGACGCGAATGCCGACGGCTCGTCGAGCATCGCGTACGTGAACGCGGTGCAGGACCGCTACACGCTGAAGAAGTCGAATACGTCGGCGAGCGTCGGGCTCAGCGTGTTCGGCTCGCTGTCGCTGCCGATCGGGTCGAGCGACGACGCGCTCGTCAAGACCGCCAGCGAGACGATTCCCGCCGGCGTGTTCTACGAGCGCTTCTTCAACCTCGTCGAGCATTTTCTGAAGATCGATCCGGCCCGCCGCGACCGCGCAACCGTGAAGGCGGCCGAGAAGGAACCCGTCACGCCGCTGCCCGAACCCGCGCCGACGCCGCAGGGCGAGCCGATGAAGATGACGACGCCGGTCGTGCCGACGCCGCCCGCCGCGCCGGTGCCGCTGTCGGGGCCGGGCGTCGCGCCGGCTTCGGGCATGTCGGCCGCGCCTGCCTCGCCTGCGGCATCGGCCGTGGTCGCGCCGGCGGCGATGCGGGGTGGCGTGCCGGCTTCGCCCTCGGCATCGGCTCCGGCACCCGCGTCGGCTGTGCCTGCTTCGATGTCGGCTTCGGCACCTGCCTCCGTTCGGACGCCCGCGTCTGCCTCGGCACCGCCCGCATCGACGCCTGCCGCTGCCACGCGAACTGCACCAACGTCGGCATCGGCCGCGCCTGCCCCGGCAGCCTCGGCACCGGCCCCCGCGAACGCTGCTCCGGTATCGGCTGACAAGGCCCCCGCGCCCGCTGCCGCCGATCCAGTCGCCTCGTCCGCACCGACCGGTGCCAGCGCGCCGTCCGCGAACTGATCGCGCGACCGTCTCTCCGCGTCGTGCGCCCGTCGCGCGCGGCGCGCCATGTGCGCCCTTCCCCGCCGCGCCACGTGATCGTCGTACACCCGAAGGCCGGTTGCGCATGCGCGCCGTAACGTGACCGGCGATCGAGTGCAACCCGTCGCGCGGACCACATGAATCCCGGGTCCTCGGACGCCCCCGATCATTCCCGCCGCGCGATCACGCCGTCGTTACGTCTTCGCCCGCATCGCCGCCCGGCTGCGCCGCGGCACGCGCGCCACCGCGTTACTGCAACGTCGCGTTCAGCGTCTGCAACTGCTCGGCCGTCGCCGTCACGCCGCCGCACACGATCACCGCGATATCCGACGCACGAGCAAGCACCGGCACCGGCTGTTCGAGCGCGGCCAGCGCGGCGCCGCACGCCGGCTCGACGACGATCCGGTGCTCGTCGACGAACCGCAGCGACGCAGCCACCGCCTGCGCATCCGACACGACGACCGGATGGATCGCGTGCCGCTTCGCCCACTCGACCGCCGCGTCGCACGGCCGCTTCGCGCCGAGCGACGTCGCGATGCTCGTGATCGCCGGCAATTCGACCGGATGCCCCTGCGCGACCGAGCGCGCATAGCTGTCCGCGCCCTCCGTCTCGACCGCGACGACCGGCACGTCGTGCCAGCCGTTGCGTGCGAGCCCCTCGAGGACGCCGCACAGCAGCCCGCCCCCACCGACCGCGAGCACGACCGCGTCGGGTTTCGGGCCGGCCGCCGCCATCTCGTCGATCATCGTCGCGTGCCCCTGCCACAGCACGGGGTCGTCGAACGGATGCACGAACGCGTCATGCGC
Organism: Burkholderia sp. PR2; assembly: GCF_052372875.1. Taxonomy (NCBI): domain Bacteria; kingdom Pseudomonadati; phylum Pseudomonadota; class Betaproteobacteria; order Burkholderiales; family Burkholderiaceae; genus Burkholderia; species Burkholderia sp. PR2. The sequence goes on along the minus strand of NZ_JBQRWH010000004.1, from coordinate 1,238,922 downwards.
ACCGACGGCCGACAGCGCGTAAGCGTTCGCCTCGACCCAGCTCGCGCCGTGTACGACCACCTCCGCGCCCTCCGCGCGGATCAGCGCCCGCGCGCGGGCCGACGCGGTTTCCGGCACGGCGACGAGCACCGGCACGCCGAGCTCGCGACCGCAATACGCAACCGCGATGCCCGCATTGCCGCCCGACGACGACACGAACCGGCGCGCGCCGGCCGCATGCCGCGCTTCGCACACCGCGCCGATGCCGCGCAATTTGAACGAACCGGACGGCTGCAGCGCGTCGAGCTTCAATCGGATGTGCTTGCCGAGACGGCGCGACGCGATTTGCGAGCGGATATAGGGGGTCTGGATATGAAGCGGCATGGTGCGGGACACGGTCGGGACAAAGGGAACGCACGCGGCCCGTGAACGGGCCCGGCAACGTCGATCATCGTACGGCACGTCCGCCATGCTTTTCCAATACCATCGAATGGCACTTGCTATGCTTGACAGGCATATCCACCGAATCAAGGCCGACAACCGGAGTCGACACCGCATGCGCCAGATCGAACTGCGTCACCTGCGTTACTTCGTGGCCGTCGCGCAGGCCGGCAGCGTGATGGCCGGCGCCCGCGCGGCGGGCATCGTCCAGCCTGCGCTGTCGCGGCAGATTCGCGAGCTCGAGGATGCGATCGGCACGCCGCTGCTGATCCGCCGCGCGACGGGCGTCACGCTGACGGCGGCCGGCGCGAGTTTCCTGCAGGATGCGACGGGCCTGCTCGCGACGTTGCAGGACAGCCGCGAACGCGCGTTGCGCAGCGCGTCCGGCCAGCTCGGCGAGCTGCGCCTCGGCGCGCTGCCGAACTGCCTGCCGCTGCCGGTCGTCGCGAACGTGCTGAAGGCGTTTCGCGACGCGTGTCCGGACGTGAAGCTATCGATCGCGCCGATGCTGTCTGCCGAACAGGCGGCAGCGCTGACGCGCGGCCAGCTCGACGGCGGCATCATGGCGTGGCGCCGAGACGAAGCGCCGCATCTGTCGGGCGTGCGGCTGCTGAGCGACCGCTTCGTGCTCGCGATGCCCGCGCCGCCCGGCGGCCGCTTCCGCGCGCCGCGCACGCTCGCCGACGTCGCACACGAACCGTTCGTCTGGTTCGACGCGCAGCGCTCCGCCGCGCACCACCGCTTCCTGATGGTGCAGTGCGAACAGGCCGGCTTCACGCCGCGCATCGCGCAGGTGGGTAGCGACATCCCGACGCTGATCGGTCTCGTGGCGGCCGGCATGGGCTGCGCATTCGTGCCGGAAAGCGCGTCGCCGACGTGCCCGCGCACGGTCCGGCTCGTCGCGCTCGACGAACTCGCGAGCCGCTTCGACATCGAGTTCGTATTCGACGGTGCGGCGGTGCCGGCGTCTCCCGTCGTCGCGCGGTTTCTCGAAGCAGTGCGCGACGCGGCCGGCCAGGCGGAATGATCGATCGCCGACATGCGCCATCCGTGCGCGGGCGGTGGATTCCGCCTCGTCGCATGGCCGTGGATTCAGCCGGCTTCGCCGTTATCGCGCACTAAACATCCGCTCGGACCGACGAAAAATCTTTCAGATCGAAGGCGAATGACGCCGTCACGTCGGAATTGTTAAATTGGCACCAAAAGAGGCCGTTAAACGTCAGTTCGAAAGCCTATGCCCCGAAATATACTGCGCCCGCATCCAACCCTCGTGCCAAAGAGCGGATGCTTTTCGCCCCGGTCACGGCCCCCCTGTGACCGGGGCTTTTTTCGACGGCGAGCCGCGCCGACGAATCGCTGAAACCTGCGCCCCACGGGCCGCACGCGCATGCCGCCTCGACTCCGGATTATTGATATCGAATCAAGATAATTTCGCCGGAGCGCGGCTTTTTCCGCAAAAGTAATGCAGGCACACTTCACCCTGTCCGCAATGGCCCGGTGCCGTTGCCCAATGCTTGCAGGAGCTCATCGCGTGAACAGCACGACTTCTTCCCCTTCCCGCCCGGGCGGCAGCGCCGCGCTGCCGCTGCTGGCGCTCGCCGCCGGGGCCTTCGGCATCGGCACGACCGAGTTCTCGCCGATGGGCCTCTTGCCCGTGATCGCCGACGGCGTGCACGTGTCGATTCCGCAGGCAGGCATGCTGATCAGCGCGTATGCGATCGGCGTGATGGTCGGCGCGCCGCTGATGACGCTGCTGCTCGCGCGCTGGTCGCATCGCTCGGCGCTGATCGCGCTGATGTCGATCTTCACGATCGGCAATCTGTTGTCGGCCGTCGCGCCGGACTACACGACGCTGCTGCTCGCACGGCTCGTCACGAGCCTCAACCACGGCGCGTTCTTCGGGCTCGGCTCGGTGGTCGCGGCGAGCCTCGTGCCGCGTGAAAAGCAGGCCAGCGCGGTCGCGACGATGTTCATGGGCCTCACGATCGCGAACGTCGGCGGCGTGCCGGCCGCGACCTGGCTCGGCCAGATGATCGGCTGGCGCATGTCGTTCGCGGCAACCGCGGCGCTCGGCCTGATCGCGATCGCCGGCCTGTTGGCCGCGCTGCCGAAGGGCGCAGCCGGCAAGATGCCGAACCTGCGCGCCGAACTGTCCGTGCTCACGCGCCCCGTCGTGCTCGGCGCGCTCGGGACCACGGTGCTCGGCGCCGGCGCGATGTTCACGCTGTACACGTATGTCGCCCCGACGCTCGAACACCTGACAGGCGCGACACCCGGCTTCGTCACCGCGATGCTCGTGCTGATCGGCGTCGGCTTCTCGATCGGCAACATCGCCGGCGGCCGCCTCGCCGACCGCTCGCTCGACGGCACGCTCATCGGCTTCCTCGTGCTGCTGATCATGACGATGGCCGCGTTCTCGCTGCTCGCCCGTACGCATGTCGGTGCCGCGGTCACGCTGCTCGTCTGGGGTGTCGCGACGTTCGCGGTGGTCCCGCCGCTGCAGATGCGCGTGATGCGTGCCGCACACGAAGCGCCGGGCCTCGCCTCGGCCGTCAACATCGGCGCGTTCAATCTCGGCAACGCGCTCGGCGCGGCAGCCGGCGGTGCGGCGATTTCGGCCGGCTTCGGCTATGGGGCAGTGCCGCTCGTCGGCGGGCTGATCGCCGCGGCGGGACTCGCGCTGGTCGCATTGCAGATGATCCAGCGCCGCCGCGCGCCGGTCGCCGCGCGTTCGTAAGCACACGGCGATCCGCACGGCGGCGGTAAGCGGCACCGCAATTGGGAAACGCCCGCACCGGCACGAACAGCTCGGCTGCCTGCCGGCACGCGGGCGACGCGATGCGCCAGTCAGTTCAGTGCTGAACCTCGCCGCGTTCGAGCGGCAGGATCAGGCGCTCGGGGATGCTGCGTCGCGATGCACGCGCACCGAAGTAGTACAGCACGGCCGGCACGACGAGGCCGAGGATCCACGAGATGTCGGTGCCGCCGAGCGCGTCGACGAGCGGGCCCGTGTAGATATGCGTCGACATGAACGGCAGCTGCACGAGGATGCCGACCACGTAGATCGTGATCGCCATCACGTTCCAGCGGCCATAGCGGCCGTCCGGATCGGACAGCGCCGGCACATCGTAGCGCGAGCGCGTGAAGCAGTAATAGTCGACCAGGTTGATCGCGCTCCAAGGCGTGAAGAACGCGAGCAGGAACAGGATGAACGCGGTGAATTCCTTCAGGAACGAATGGCGGCCGGCGAGCGCGATCAGCGTCGACACGCAGATCATCCCGAAGATGTACGCGAGACGGCTGCGTGACGACACCGCGCCCTTGCCGCGGAAACCGCTGACGATCGTCGCCATCGACATGAAGCTGCCGTACGCGTTGAGTGCCGTCACCGTCACCTTGCCGAACGCGATGGTGAAATACAGCAACGCAGCCACGGCGCCCGTCGAGCCGAGGCCAACGATGTAGGACACCTCATGGTGCGCGAACTGGCTGCCGGCCAGCGCGGCCGCGAACACGCCGAACACCATTGCCGCCTGCGCGCCGATCACCGAGCCGAGGCCAACCGCGAGGAACGTGGCGACCGACGACGTCGAGCGCGGCAGGTAGCGCGAATAATCGGCGACGTACGGGCCGAACGCAATCTGCCACGACGCGGACAGCGACATCGACAGCAGGAAGCTCGCGAGCGAGAAGTGCCGGTTCGCGAGCAGCGCGCCGACGTCGTGGTTCGCGAACAGCTGCGCGAACATGTAGACGAAAGCGACGATGCCAACCACGCTCGCGATCCGGCCGACGAAGTGGATCGCACGATAGCCGAACACCGTCAGCACGACGATCACGGCCGCGAACAGCAGGATGCCGGCCGCGTCGTCGACGTGCAGCAGTTGCGCGACGGCCTGCCCGGCCAGCACCGAGCCGCTGGCGGAAAAACCGATGTACATCAGGCACACGAGCACGATCGGGATCATCGCGCCGTAGACGCCGAACTGCACGCGACTCGAGATCATCTGCGGCAAGCCGAGTTGCGGCCCCTGCGCGCCGTGCAACGCCATCACCGCGCCGCCGACGAACTGGCCGAGCAGCAGCGCGACCAGCGACCAGAACACGTCGCCGCCGAGCACGACCGCCAGCGCCCCCGTGACGATGGCCGTGATCTGCATGTTCGCCGACAGCCACAGCGTGAACTGGCTCAGCAGGCCGCCGTGGCGTTCGGCGTCGGGAATGAAATCGATCGAGCGTACCTCGATCAGACCACCGGCTTTTCCATTGGGATTCGTCGACACGGGAAAATCTCCAGGATACTGAGGATCGCAAATGGTTTGGACGAGACGGGGAACGTGCCGAGCCGCCCCTTCGACTCGTCGGGTGCGGCGCGCCGTGGATCGCCGCGGCACGCGCCACGCAAGGTCCGCACGCGGGCGCGCAGCCGGCACGACCCGCGCCGAGAGTGCCAGCGGATCATCTTGTATATACAACATGGCTGATATCGGTGATTACCCGGTGTCTGGCAGTTTTGCGGATCGCCCGGGAAAGCCGAGCACATCCGGCGGCCGGAAGCGTCAGTTGAACGTATGAAAAATGCAGGGAAAACGAAACCTCAGGTGCCGGCGGGCGACACCTGATCGGATGCGGCGACCATGTCGCCGGCGGGAAGGAGCGTCAGCATGCGCCGCGCAGCCTCGACATCGCGCGCATGCAGCCATTCGTCGTAGTCGTCGCGACGCAGGATCACGACGCCCCGCTTCTCGTCGCCGGGCCGATGCATGCGCGCGAACACCGGATGATCGTCGGCATTGACCGTGAGCATCGTCATGCCGATGCACTCATGGCCATCGGCGGTTTCGTAACGCCGCCAGAGGCCGGCGACGCAGCACGGTTGCCAGCCGTCGACACCGATCCGGTGCCATACGTTGCGGCCCGTTTCGTAGCACGGCTCGAAGATCCAGCGCACTGGAATCAGGCAGCGCTGGCCGTTGCGCCAGGCGTTGCCGTAGAGTCGCGACGAACCGATCGTTTCCGCGCGCGCGTTCACCGTATCGAGCTTCTTTCGCTTACGGCCGTTCTCGTCGAGACGCTCGGGCTGCATGAACTTCGGCCAGAAGCCGAACACCGCGCGAACGACCGCGAGGCCGTCGCCGTCGGCACGCGCGATGGGTGCCGCGTAATCCGGATAGACGTCGGGCTCCCACGGAGCACGACGAAACAGGTCGCCGATGCCGATCCTCAGCTCGCTGATACCCGGGTCTTCATCAGGGGCGCGGTAGTGGGTGCACACGGTTGGGCAGACGATGGACGCGATGTCTTCATCGTAGGTCAGCGTGCAGCCACTTGTCCGCCATTGCGTGGTGTGACGAAACAGTCTTACAGCAGTTCAGCCCGCTCGACGGCGTCGTGCGCGAACAGCCGGCGCAGGCCGTCCGTTCGTTCATCCGTGCCGTCGGCAGCGCGTCGTCGCCCGCTCCGGTTCAGGCCAACCGCTCCGATCCGATCACATGCACGCCCGGGCGCGCCTCGAGCGCGGCGTCGAGCAGCGCGCGGGCAATGCGCGGCGCGGGATTCACGCGCCACTTCCGCGGCAGCAGCGGCCCGGCCGCGCTCAACGCAAGCACCAGCATCCGTTCGCCGAACCGGAATTCGTCGCGGCTGCCGCCGATCAGGCCCGGTCGCACGCAGGTCAGCGACGCGAACCCGATGCCCGCGAGCGCGCGCTCGACCTCGCCCTTCACGCGGTTGTAGAAGATGCGCGAGCCCGGATCGGCGCCGAGTGCGGAATTCAGCACGTAGGTCGGCGTGCCGGACCGGTGCGCGAGATGCGCGACAGCGAGCGGATAGTCGTGATCGACGCGTCGAAATGCGGCCTGCGAGCCCGCGACGCGCATCGTGGTGCCGAGCGTGCAGATCACCGCGTCGGCCTGCCACCAGTCGGCCGCCTCGGGCAGATGATCGAAGTCGACCTCCAGCGCGCGCATCTTCGGATGCGGCGACAACGGCCGGCGCGCGAGCACGACGACCTGGTCCACCCGCGCATCGGCCAGCGCGGCTTCAAGGATGTGACGCCCGACGAGTCCGGTCGCGCCGACGAGCAACAGTTTCATGGCAAGTCATTCCGTGTGAGGCCGGTGAATCGGCGTGGAACCGACACGATGAACGGTCCGCGCGGGAGGGTCAACCGCAACCCGCATCCCGCCCGCCACGAGCGCGTTCCCGCCAGCCACGACACGCTCGGCGCGACGCTGGTCCAGCGCTTGTGCGCCTGCGAGAACGGCGACATGTCGCTGAACCCCGGTTCCGCCGCGATTTTCCTTGATCGACAACCGCCCTTCGGCGACCAGCGCCTGCGCGCGCGTCTTGCGCACCGCATTCGAGATGTCGCCGAAGCATGCGCCCTCTTCCTGCAGCCGGCGCGTGAGCCTGTGCTCGCTCGTGTTCAGCAGCGTCGCGATGCTCTTCAGCTGCGGTGGACGGTCGAACGGCCGCGCCCGTAACCCGCGCACACAAAAAAGCCCCGCCGTGGCGGGGCTTCGATCGACATGGGCAACGACGCGGAGATCACACATGCAACGCATGCCCCAACGCGCGCAACGCCGCCTCCTGCATCGCTTCGCCGAGCGTCGGATGCGCGTGGATCGTGCCTCCGATGTCTTCGAGCCGCGCGCCCATCTCGAGGGACTGCGAAAACGCCGCGGCCAGTTCCGACACACCGCGCCCGACCGCCTGCCAGCCGACGATCAGATGCGTGTCGCGCCGCGCGACGACGCGCACGAAGCCATCGGTCGCCTGGAGCGTCATCGCGCGGCCGTTCGCCGCGAACGGGAACGACGCGCTGATGCAGTCGACGCCGGCCGCCTTCGCGTCGTCGGGCGACCAGCCGGACGTGACGACCTCGGGATCGGTGAAGCACACGGCCGGGATCGATGCCGGCGTGAACTTGCGGCGGCGTCCGGCGATCAGCTCGGCCACCATCTCGCCCTGCGCCATCGCGCGATGCGCGAGCATCGGCTCGCCGGCGACGTCGCCGATCGCCCATACGTTGCGCATCGACGTCCTGCATTCGTCATCGATGCGCAGCGCGCGGCCATTGCGATCGAGCGGCAGCGATTCGAGCCCGAAGCCGTCGACGCGCGGCCGGCGGCCGACCGCGACCAGCACGCGATCGGCCGGCAGCGTCTTCTCCGCGCCGTCGGGCGCCTGCACGCGCACCGCGCCGTCGCTCGCGAGGCCCAGCACCTTGTGGCCCAGCCAGAGCCCGACGCCGAGCCGCGCGAGCGAATCGGCGACCGGCTTCGCGAGTTCCGCGTCGTATGCGGGCAGCACGCGTTCGGCCACCTCGACGATGCCGACGTCGACGCCGAGCTTGCGATAGACGAATCCGAGTTCGAGCCCGATGTACCCGGCGCCGACGACGATCAGCCGTTTCGGCAACGACGCGGGCGACAGCGCCTGGGTCGACGACACGACGTGGCCGCCGAACGGCATCGACGGCAGCGCGACCGGTTCCGAACCCGACGCGAGCAACAGGTGCTCGCATGCGAGCCGCGTCGTGTGGTCGCCGGCGACGACGTCGACGGTCTTGCCGTCGACGACGCGCGCATCGCCGTGCAACACGCGCACGCCGTGCTTCTTCAGCAGCGCGCCGACGCCGCGCGTGAGTCGCTCGACGATGCCGTCCTTCCACGCAACGCTTTTCGCGATGTCGATCTCCGGCGTGCGCACGCGAATCCCGAGCATCCCGTCGCCGGCCTGCCCGCACGCCTGCTCGAACGCATCGGCGACATGGATCAGCGCCTTCGACGGAATGCAGCCGATGTTCAGGCACGTGCCGCCGAGCCGTTCGCGCTCGACCAGCACCGTCGGAATGCCGAGCTGCCCCGCGCGAATCGCAGCGACGTAACCGCCCGGCCCGCCGCCGATCACGAGCAACGTGGTGTGTTCGTTCTTCATCGCGCTCACTCCACGAACAGCAGCGCCGGACGCTCGAGCAACCCGCGCACGGCCTGGATGAATTCGGCCGCATCCGCGCCGTCGACGACGCGATGGTCGAACGACGACGACAGGTTCATCATCTTGCGCGCGACGATCGCGCCGTCGCGGATCATCGGTCGCTCGACGATCCGGTTCACGCCGACGATTGCGACCTCGGGATGATTGATGACCGGCGTCGACACGATGCCGCCGAGTGCGCCGAGGCTCGAGATCGTGATCGTCGAGCCGGTCAGTTCGTCGCGCTGCGCGCGGTTCGCGCGCACCGCGTCGGCGAGCCGCGCGATTTCCGCCGAGATCGACCACACGTCGCGCGCTTCCGCGTGACGCAGGACCGGCACCGTGAGACCGCCGTCCGTCTGCGTCGCGACGCCCACGTGCACCGCGCCGTAGCGCGTGACGACACCGGCTTCGTCGTCGAAGCGCGCGTTGATCTGCGGGAAGTCGCGCAGCGCGATCACCATCGCGCGAATCAGCAGCGGCAGCGGCGTGAGCCGGCCGCGCGTGTCGCCGTGGCGCCGGTTCAGCTCGGCGCGCAGCGATTCGAGCTCGGTGACGTCGAGCTCCTCGACGTAGCTGAAGTGCGGAATGCGGCGCTTCGCTTCCTGCATCTTGCGCGCGATCGCGCGCCGCAGGCCGATCACCGGCACGTCGGTTTCGTCGTTGCGCTCGTCGTAGCCGCGCGCCTGGGATCCGCGCGGCGCGCCGCCGCCCGTGCGTGCGTACGCATCGAGGTCCGCATGCAGGATCCGCCCGGCTTCGCCGGTGCCGCGCACGTAGCGCAGCTCGATGCCCATGTCCCATGCGCGCTGGCGCACCGCCGGCGACGCGAGCGGCCGTTCGCCGGGCGCGAGCGCCGCGCGCGGCGGCACCGCGTGTTCCGCGCGGCGCGTCTCGGCCGGCACGCGGGACGCGGCAGGCGGCGTCGCCGTCGGTGACGCATGTGTTTCGGATCCCTCAGCGATGGACGACGGCTCCGCACGCACATCGACCGCCGCCGGAGGCTGCGTCACCTCCGCGCCGGCATCGCGCGCCTTCGCGCCCGGCTTCAGGTTGCCGTCGCCTTCGACTTCGAGACGGATCAACTCGCTGCCGACCGCCATCATCTCGCCGATTCGCCCGCCAAGCTCCAGCACCTTGCCGGCCACCGGCGACGGAATCTCCACCGCCGCCTTGTCGGTCATCACATCGGCGAGCGGCTGGTCTTCGGCGATCGTCTGCCCCGGTTGCACGTGCCAGGCCACCAGCTCGACCTCGGCAATCCCTTCGCCGATATCCGGCATCTTGATGACATGAATCCCCATCTCAGGCCTCCATCACGCGTCGCAACGCTTCGCCGACCCGCGCCGGGCCGGGGAAATACGCCCATTCCTGCGCGTGCGGATACGGCGTGTCCCAGCCGGTCGTCCGCTCGATCGGCGCTTCCAGATGGTAGAAGCAGTGCTCCTGGACGAGCGACACCAGTTCCGCGCCGTAGCCGCAGGTGCGCGTCGCTTCGTGCACCACCACGCAGCGGCCGGTCTTGCGCACCGACGCGACGATCGTGTCGAGATCGACCGGCCACAGCGTGCGCAGGTCGATCACTTCCGCATCGATGCCGGTCTCCTCGGCGGCGGCCAGCGACACGTGCACGGTCGTGCCGTACGTCAGCACCGTCAAGTCGTTGCCGGGCCGCACGACGGCAGCCGTATCGAGCGGCACCGTGTAATAGCCTTCCGGCACCGCGCTGCCCGGATGCTTGAGCCACGACGTGACGGGACGCTCGTGATGGCCGTCGAACGGCCCGTTGTACAAGCGTTTCGGTTCGAGGAAGATCACCGGATCGTCGTTCTCGATCGAGGCGATCAGGAGTCCTTTCGCGTCGTACGGATTCGACGGCATCACCGTACGCAATCCGCAGACCTGCGTGAACATCGCCTCCGGGCTCTGGCTGTGCGTCTGGCCGCCGTAGATGCCGCCGCCGCACGGCATCCGGATCGTCATCGGCGCCGTGAACTGGCCCGCGGAGCGATAGCGCAGCCGCGCGCCTTCCGACACGATCTGGTCGGACGCCGGATAGAAGTAGTCCGCGAACTGGATCTCGCAGACCGGCCGCAATCCATACGCGCCCATCCCGACCGCGGCGCCGACGATCCCGCCTTCCGAGATCGGCGTATCGAACACGCGCGACTTGCCGTACTTGGCCTGCAGCCCCTCGGTGCAGCGGAACACGCCGCCGAAGTAGCCGACGTCCTGCCCGAACACGACCACGTCGTCGTCGCGGCCGAGCATCACGTCCATCGCGGAGCGCAGCGCCTGGATCATCGTCATCGGCTGCGCCGATGCCGTCGTCGTTTCATGTTGCGCCATGATCAGGCTCCCAGTTCCTGGCGCTGACGGCGCAGATGCGCGGGCAGCTCCTTGTACACGTCGTCGAACATCGAGGCCGGCGACGGAATCCGGTCGTCGGCCAGCGTCCCGAACTTCTCCGCTTCCTTCTGCGCGGCCATCACCTCGGCCTCCAGCTCGGCCGTGAGCGCGTCGTGCGCGCTGTCCGACCAGATGCCCTTCGCGATCAGGTGCTGCTTGAAGCGGGCGATCGGATCGCCGAGCGGAAAATGTGCCCAGTCGTCGCTCGGCCGGTATTTGGTCGGATCGTCCGACGTCGAGTGCGCGCCGGCGCGATAGGTCACCCACTCGATCAGCGTCGGGCCGAGATTGCGGCGCGCGCGTTCGGCCGCCCAGGTCGATGCCGCGTAGATCGCGAGGAAGTCGTTGCCGTCGACGCGCAGCGAAGCGATACCGCAGCCGACGCCGCGCCCGGCGAACGTCGTGCCCTCGCCGCCCGCGATCGCCTGGAACGTCGAGATCGCCCACTGGTTGTTGACGACGTTCAGCACGACCGGCGCGCGATACACGTGCGCGAACGTCAGCGCGGTGTGAAAGTCGGATTCCGCGGTCGCGCCGTCGCCGATCCATGCGGACGAGATCTTCGTGTCGCCCTTGATCGCCGACGCCATCGCCCAGCCGACCGCCTGGATGAACTGCGTCGCCAGATTGCCCGAGATCGAGAAGAAGCCGGCTTCGCGGTCCGAATACATGACCGGAAGCTGGCGCCCCTTCAGCGGGTCGCCTTCGTTCGACATCAACTGGCAGATCATCCGTTCGAGCGACACGTCGCGCGCAATCAGGATGCTTTGCTGGCGGTAAGTCGGGAAGCACATGTCGCCATGACGCAGCGCCATCGCATGCGCGGCGCCGATCGCCTCTTCGCCGAGGCTCACCATGTAGAAGGAGATCTTCTTCTGACGCTGCGCGATCATCATGCGCGCGTCGAAGATGCGGGTCTTGAGCATCGCTCGCATACCCGCGATCAGGCGCGCATCGTCGAGGTCCGGCGCCCATGGTCCGAGGGCTTCGCCGTGGTCGTCGAGCACGCGCACCAGGCTGCGGGCGAGATGGGCGGTATCCGCCGGCGCAACGTCGATCGGCGGGCGGCGAACCGCGCCGGCCGGCGATAGATGCAGATAGGAAAAATCCGTCTTGCAGCCCGGACGCCCGGTGGGCTCCGGCACATGCAGACGCAATGGCTCTGACAGGCTCATCGTGTCGTCTCCACGCTCGATTGTGTCTCACGCTGATGGAAGCGCGCGGCCGGTTGCCGGCTCACGCGCGAGCTGGCGCACGGATAAGCGCGCCAACCTTGGAAATTTATGCCTTATGGCGCGAAACGTCGATGGCCAACCCGCTCGTTGCGGGTGAGCAGATTTGCCATGGCGGGGTCGATGGACGATCGATGCTGGCGGCGGCGTGAACGCGCGCCGCCCGTGCTGCGCTGCGTCAACGGCCGGTGAAGCGTGCGTGTCGAGGCCGGACCGATCGGCACACCGCGGTCATATCGGACGATACGAAGCAAAAGACCCCGCGAAATCCTGGATCCCGGCGGGGTCTCGGTGCGTCGGGGCGCTTGCGCGCCAGCTTGGCCGGCTGGCCGGCTGGCCCCGGCGGGCGATGAATCACGCGTCGGGGCGCGCGATGTCGAAGCGGCTGCCGGGCGTCACGTGCACGTAGGCCGATGGGCCGCCGGCGCGCAGGATGATGCCCGCGCCGAACGTGTCGAAGATGCCGTCCTTCAGCAGGTCATGACGGATATGCACGGCGATGACCTCGCCGAGCACCAGCGTCGCCGGTGTCTCGACGCCGCGGTGATCGCGCAGCCGGATCACGTCGGTCACCTTGCATTCGAAGTTCACGCCACTTTCCGCCACGCGCGGCACGTCGACGAGGCGCGACGCAATCGCGGTCAGGCCGCCGAGTTCGAATTCGTTGACGCCATACGGCACCGCGGCACAGGTCTGGTTCATCCGCTCGGCAAGGTCGCGCGTCGCGAGGTTCCAGACGAACTCGCCGGTTTCCTGCACGTTGCGCAGGCTGTCCTTCGCGGCGGTGCTCGAAAAGCCGATGATCGGCGGACGATAGTTGAACGCGTTGAAGAAGCTGTACGGCGCGAGGTTGAGCGTGCCGTCGGCGCCTCGGGATGAAATCCAGCCGATCGGGCGCGGACCCACGATCGCGTTCAGCGGGTCGTGCGGCAGCCCGTGGCCTTGCGACGGTTCGTAATAGTGGTAGTTCGAATCGGTCATGGCGGATCGTGTTGCGACAGGCAAATGGTGTTGAAAGCGCTCGGCGCAGGTGCGTGTGCTGGTGAAGCACATGCGTGCGGCGCGACGTGTGTTCCAAGTATCACATGGCCTCACGTTCGTCGCAGTGAAGCTGCACCGCGGGCAGCGTTGCAACGCCGATGCGGGCGGCGCGCACAATGAAAAACCCGCGAGTGCATGGCGTCTCGCGGGTCTTATCGAGGCCGGACTCCACGCGATCCATCCGTCCGGCACCACTGCAAGAGGAGAACGGCCCGCGATCCTTCACGCTATCGCGTGCGGGCCGATGCGGTGGCTGGCGAACGGTGCCCGCGAACAGCAGCCGTGTCAGAAATGATGCAGTAGCGCGACACGCACGACGTACTGGTTCGGGCTCGACGAGATGTCGGCCGCGCCCGGAACGTACGCGTAGTCGAAGTCGGTCCCGGTGTGTGCGTTCATTGCATGCTGATAGACCCCTTCCACGAATACCGACGTGCGCTTCGACATGTCGTAATTCAACTTCGTGCTCAGCTGATGCCACTTCGGATTGAACGAGCCGACCGTCGAGGCGACACGGGCCTGTGTATAGGTGTAAGCCGCGCCGAGGTACAACGCGGGCGTGAAATGATAGAGCCCGTTGACCTCGAAGTTATCGAATTTCCACGCGTTCCATGTGCCGCCGGCCGGCTGCGTCGTCCCGGTGAAATACGCATTGGACGTCGGATCGTACACATCCACGTGCGAGTATGTGAACCCGACGAGCGCATTCGCAAACGCGTAGTTCACGCCGATGCCGATGTTCTGCTGCGACGACGCATCGAACGTGTTGTCGCCGGTGATCGCGCCGGTCGTATCGCCATTGTGTGCGTTGTTGATCTTCAAATACGACGCGCCGACCGTCAGCCCGCCCTGCTGGTACTGCAGCGCGGCGCCATACAGACGATTGTTCGCAAAGCCGCCCGCCTGATTGCTGAATCCGTACATGGCTTCCGCGGTAATCCCGTGCCACACGGGCGACACGTATTTCACCGAGTTGTTCACCCGGAACGAGTAATCGGTGTTGTCGTTGTCGTAGGGATGCGCAAACAGATAGCCCGTCCAGTTTCCGTTCGCGGTGAGCGGCGAGAAAATGTCGACGCTCGGATCGTACTGGCGGCCGAACGTCACGGTGCCGTAACGCTCCGACGCGATGCCGACGAAAGCCTGACGGCCGAATTCCCGGCCGCCCTGGCTCATTTTCCCGTTGTTGACGTCGAAACCGCTCTCGAGCGTGAAGATGGCCTGGTAGCCTCCGCCGAGGTCCTCTGTACCCCTGATGCCCCAGCGGCTGCCGTAATCGTATCCGCTTTGCAGTTGCACGGTACCGTGGCCGCGTGCGTTGCTCGTGTAGTTGATACCGTCCTCGATCTTGCCGTAGAGCGTCACGCTGCTTTGCGCATGCGCCGCGGTGGCAAGCAACGCGGCGGGCACGATGATCCCCCAACGCTTGTTCATGATGATTTACCCCCCAAGGTCTCTCGTTTGCTGGTCGCAAGGCTTGCGCGCTGCGAATGCGTGCCGCGTCGATGTATCCCGCGATGCGACGGGCGCAGTGTAATGAGCCGTTTTTCTACTGTTAGTAACCGGCAGCGGAAAGGTGCTCTCCGGAACGGAGACTATTTTTCGGCACGGAAACCGGATAGCAAGGCGGTAAAGACCACTTCATCGGGGGCGACGACGTGCGACGCGTAAGAGCCCGTACCCATACGCCGGCATACACCCGCATGCCCTCGGACGTGAATGGCACCCGAGCAGGGCCTGAAAACAAAAGACCCGCGAGAAGCATGTTTCTCGCGGGTCTTCTGAACTTCATGGCATCGCATTGAAGCGAATCTGGTGCGGGGACCGGACTGAAATAATTCCGCCCAGCCCTTACTAGGCATGGATTCAACTTCTCAAGATCGGAAAGCTGCCCCCAGAGTTGCCCCCAAGCCCGCTTGGTCACCTGACTTAGAGTTATCGCCCAAGGTTGCCAGCCAAATATTTGATTGGCGAGAGCGTCCGTCACAGCCCCTTACAGGTCAGTCGCTACAATGGCATTGCAAAATGAAAAGGCCCCGCTGGAACGGAGCCCTTAAGGTACGACCGGGTTAGGTGCGCGTTACTAGCGACAGCATGTAGTGTCGCAGTGGATCCTTTTCGCCGATACGATAAGCGGCTATGTAGTCATCGTACGGACGAGGGGGACGAACGTCCATAGGCCATTTCTTGGGCCAAAAATTCATCGCAGCAAAAAAGCACCACACGATGAACCGCTGCATGTGGCCGTTCCCATTTGCATAGGGATGAATCGCCAAGAACTCAACCATGCGATCAAGCACTACATCAAGCCTACCAACCAACGCATCTGCTGCCGAAAGCGCCGTGGCCGCTTGTACGAGCGCTAGGTCCGACTGCACCTTCTGTGCAAACGCAACCATCGCCTGCTCGACGCTCTCAGAAGACTCAGTACGTGCCGACCCAACCGTGACTTCGTACGGTTTTAGGCAATCCCGCGAACCTCGATAGTTGCCAGCGAAGTAAGGACAGTCTGGATGCGTCAACCCCTTGAACATCTTCCCATGCGTTGGGCGGGTATCGACCGCCGCGGAGGGGGCAAGAGTGCCCCGCCTCAGACTAACCAGAAGATCTAGGCACCTAGCTTTAACGATCGAATCTTTCGGATCGAAGGTCTCGTAGTTCCAATCATTACAAGGGCATTCGCCAACGTGCAAAGCATGCATTTTTAGCTATACATGCTCTCTACGAGGGATCGAGCCCAGGCATCGATATCATCATCGGCGTCTTTCTTCTGGTCCTCGATAGCCTTTAGCGCCAATGCCCGCACTTCATCCGACATTGTCGGAGCAATGCCAGCGCGCAACAGTTCGCTAGAGTCGGCATGCCACCCGGCAGTTAGCTGATACGGACTACTAATGTCGACGCGTTGCGGGTTGAACGATGGACCACTGAGTTGCACCGTCTCATCGGTTACTCCTGCTCCCCCGACAATCTGAGCCATCGACACGGTTGAAGTCGAAGCAGCAGCAGCGACTAGAACGGAGGCGATGATTTTCCACGAACCAGAGCGGCGCTTAGCGGTATCGTCCTTTGCTACTTTTAGTTGCTTCGTGAGGCCATCTTCCACCCAGGCACTCACGCTCCATTTTTCGAAGCCAAACATAACAGTCCCCTTACCCGATAGCTGTGATTTCGGTTTCGATGCGTTGCATCTCGTCGATTACCGCAACGAGCAGCGACAATCGAAGATCAACACGAACGACCGGCTCCACACTTAACTTCTTGACAATGTGGACACTGCGTAACGAAAACGGCGACGCATGGTAAAAGTCCAGGCATGCCTCTTCCCCGACAATCGCTGCCGCACAAAAATTTGCAGCGAATGACACCGCCTGATCCGGCTCTATCAACCCAGAGGCAAGCTGTTCGCCCTCGACCCCGACCGTCTGTGCGATTTCCTTCAGCGACGGCGCCATATGTAAGAACGATTCCACAAACTGCCGCGCTGCAGGCGTAGACATCTGGACAATCAACATCGAACGCAAATCATCCGTGCCGATTTTTTCCTGCCCGAAAATCAGCTTCACTTCGCTACGTGACCGAAGCACGCAACCAACGTCGGCGACGTAACGACGCGCCGGCACAGGCGCATCGTTCAGGTTTAGACCTACCTGAATCGCCGATCCTTCCGAAGAACCGGTGCGTTTTTCGTGAATAACGTCGATCACGGTACCGTCCCCCTTTCGCGGGGCATGCATACGGGCCAACTCTTGCGAAACTTTCGCCATGTGCTCAGATCAGTAGTTCGCGATGCCGACGCTGAGAAGCTGCAAGTGCTTCCGCTGCTCGGTCGGTGCGGTGGAGAACAGCACATTGTAGTACCTTTCCCAAAGTCGCAGGAAATCAGGTGCGATTTCTACATGTTCTCTCCAATCGTGCTGCACCGCCCATCCCATCATAACGGCACAAATTTGAAGATTTGAAGTAGGCGGCACGTTAATTTTCAACAGTCGCCCCAAATTGGTGCATCCACCTTCAGTGGCACGCCAGAAACAGGGGGCAACCCGTCCGAGTGGCAGTTCGACGCTAGCATCAAGACGCGCTCGACAGACGGGACCATCCGGATGGCGCTTCGAACACAAGATAGTGCGGCGACTAGGATTGCCAACCAAGCATCACATTGCCAACCAACTTTTGACTATGTCAGTGGGGAAATACCGGGGGTTGTGCGTTACCCGCATGAGGGCCCCACTGGGTAGGACCCAAAAATCAGGCGGACGCGGCGCACATCACCGGCACGTCCATCGCCCGCCGGATCGACGCGCACCGGCACGGCGACTTTGACCGCCATCGCGAGCTATCCAAACGGCTCCAGCGCTTGCCCGCCAGCAGGCGACCAAGCTAAACGACGTGCGTCACTTTAAGCGCGACGGCCAGCGCTACGGCGATGGCAATCTGCCAGGCGATGTACTGGACCTTAAAGGAAATCAGCACCGTCGTTAAATCGGCCGTTGCCGCCGGCAGGCTGGCTCGCTCCGGCTGGTCGAACGCGTCATGTAGGACGCTCGCCAGTGCTTCCGCCTGACGTGCTTCCATACCGGCATTCGTAAGACACCGGACTGTTCGATGCGTATCGATCATTTTTGCCCCGTTAGGTTATTGCTGCCCACCGGACTGGTTTGGCTGCGTCAGCCGAAATGCACAATCCCAACGCTAGCACTGTATGCCCTTCCCTGCCGGGCCAAAAGCAGCCTCCCCGCCACGGCAGCTTTACGATATACAAAGCGCCACATTAGCGCCGTAGTCGTGCGGGAACCCAGATGTTTGAGCCATGCTCAATCTCGATCCAGCGCACATCTCCGTCCGACCAGTGAAGCCGAAAACCACGGCCGACGCATTCGACATGAGATTCACACCCGATCTTCGCCCAAGCCCCAGTGATGATATCGCTGTACAGGGGCAACGCGCGCAAGTCTCGTATGTAAACGACCAGCGTACCCTTGTAGTCATGCAGTTCGTCGACGCATTCTCCGAATTTCGCTCGTGCGTCGCGCCACCTGTATCGAAGGACCGCCCACGCGAGAATGGCTCCGAAGACTTCGTGCAATCTGGCGAAGCGATAATCCCCATCCTCACCCTCGTAGACCGAAAGCACTGTGCTGTCTTTCATTGCAGACACCTATGTATGCTGTTCGGTTTAGGACAGTCCGATTTGTCGGACCGAACATGGTAGGCGAACGATGATTTGGCCCGGCAACCAGCGCTTTTCGTTGCGCTCGCTTCCTTTGACACGCCGCCGAGACCGCACGCGGGTCCCAGCGCAAACTCTTGCCAGACATAGCTTAGCGGCAGATTGAGACCGTGAGACCCGATTCTGAGGGTAAAGTTGCGCGATCATCGACAACCCCGACTCATCACCCACGATTGCGATACCTTACCGCATCTCTAGAGATGCTTTGGGTTATAGCTGGGAGTGAAGATTAGTAAAGCTACATTATGAACAAACGCCGTCTTGGCGACTCTGATTTCCCACACACTCAAATGGCGGGTCTCACGGCCTCACCGCCCGCAAACTCCTGCTGGACAAGGCTTTCACTGAGACCGCAACCGGGTCTCAGCCCGCAGCTTCATGGTCTCGTGGTCTCAGCAGCAAAAAACCCGGCCATCTCTGACCGGGTCCGTTCATGCTCGGCGCGCTCGCCGCCTATCCAACCGCCGCTGCACGCATTGCCGCCTATCCTCTTGAACCGTTGCTCGATCCAGTTCCTCCTCGACAGCGTCGCGGAGCGCTCCCTCTTGCTCGTCCGTTATCCATCGGTGTAACGCCGACGCAAATCGCACGATTCGTTCCTCGCTCAGTTCGACCCCGTAGACCATCGCGAATGCCAGAACGCCGAATTCCGCGTCGTGCATGGTCCGCGCCTCGCTGGACGGGCGATACCAATGGTGTAGCCCGTGCAAGGTGGCGCGCATCTCGCGCTGCCCGATTTCGTACGCCGTCATTCGCCACCCCACATCGCATCAGTGAACACGTACACGCGGCACTGACCCACACCCGGAATGCGCTGCCGCTTCGCTCTACCACCCTCGCCTGGCTCGATCCAGCCAGCGGCCAACAGCGCGGCCTTGACCGACTTCGGCGAGTAGCCGTCGCACAGATCTTGCTCGAACGCGCTCGGCAGCACCAGGTATTGAGTCCACGACGCGGCCTCCCCCTCGCGCGTCGGCACACGCTTCCTGTAGCCGGCTCGGTTGATCGTCGGCCGAGTGTCCACCGCATCCAGGTCCGAAAAACGGCTTTCGCCGTGTGCCTCGAAAAACGCGCGCACTTGCCGTAGAATCGCGGCCGTCTCACCGCTTCCGACGCCACCACGATCGGCAACCCAGATACGGAAGCACTCTGCAGCAGCACCCAAGGATTCGCCGGGCGCCCACCCGGTGATTCCCGCCTCGCCGGCCAACTCCCCCGCCACACCGACCAGCGCGAACCGCCTACACACGCGCACCACCTGACCGTCAGCACCGGACGGGACATGCGCCAACACGAATGCGTCGATTTCACGCTTCAACCGCTCGGAAATGGTGTCCAGGTTGCGCGACGCCCACTCGATGAATTGCCGCCCGGCAACGCCGTAATTCCGAGCCGCCCCGTCGACAATCGCCGTCGACAATTCCGCACCGCCCGCGTAGCCGTGGAGCTCGTCGAAAATCCCATGCTCGCGAGCCGCTTGAACGTCGACAAGGCGGATCTCCTGCCCCGCCCGCGCCCGCTTGCCGGCGGCCATCATGTGCTGCGCCAGACCAATCTCGCCCGATGACAAGAACAGCAGTCGCCACGTCCGCGGCTCGCGCGCCGACCCATCGCGGGCGGCGCGTTGCTTGCCGGTGCCGTTTGCCAGCATATAGGCAATATCCCCGGCTTCATGCGGCGAGACCTGGCCCAGCTCATCAAGCACCAGCAGCGAATCGTTGTGCGCTTCCGCCGAGCCCTCCTGACCGTTCGCCGTCGACCGCCACCGCCGCAATCCATCGGGGGCGCCCATCACGCTGACGGCGGCGCGTAGCGCGGTTGTCTTGCCGCAGCTCGAATTGCCGACAAGGTTGAAACCACCCGATTCCAGGCCCGACGCCCTTTGCACGATCGCAGCGAACGGGCTCGACACCGCAAGCGTCATGATCGGATTGCCGACGCAGTAGCGCGCGACGCAGCCCCTCCAGCCAGCGATCGTGCCTGCCTGGCCGCGGTGCCCGGCGCCGGTCCCCTGATAGATCAGCGTGTTTTCTGATTCGCCGATGACTTCGTCCGCCGTCACATACGCGCCGCCGTGCCAGCCCGTGCGGCTCACAAGGCGCGCTCGCTCGGCCGGCTCGGCACCCGCTACATACTCGGCGAGATTGCGCTTGGACGCGTCGCCCGGTGCCGCGGGCAACCCGCGACTGACAAGTCCTTGACGCAGATCCGGACCACCGCTGACGATGACGGAATCGGGGGCAACCCAACGCTGCAGCACTCCGTCGTGGTCATGCCATTCCAACAGCTTGCCCCACTCGCCGTCCTGGTCTCGAGCTCGCGCCCGGACGTGAAGCGGGCCGCATACGTAGGCCGCCGGTCCGTCTTTCGAGTCGCGCCACACGCCACGCGCGTTGACGACGAATCCCGCCGGCGCCGCGCGGGACGCATTGGGTTTCACGGCACGCATTACCATGCCGCCCCCAATGCCGACGCTGCCAACGCACCGGGCGCGCTCCATCCGGCCGGATCACGAAGCCACGCTTCGACGTCCGCGACGCGCCACGCGACAGCTCGCTGGCCCAGCTTCACCGCACGCGGAAACGTACCCGCTTGCATTCGAGCATAGATCGACGAGCGACGAAGCCCCGTCAGTTCCTCCACCTGCTGCCGCTTGATAACGGCCAACCCCTGCACTCCGGTCATATGCACTCTCCGTTTGTTCGCCAGCGGACGTCGCTGGCACAGAACGGAGCATAGGGATAGCGGCGCAAGGGGCACACCCAAATAAGGCGGCACCTTATTTTTCCTTCAGGTAGCCTCGCTTTTCTGCGGCATTCTTTGTAAGCCGGGGCACATCGACGTATCCGCCGGCTATCAACTCACGCGCAGACTTGATCCAGTTCCCGACGGTTTTTCCAGAAATCGAATCATCTGGATCCTTTAGCTCGCCCGACAATAAATCAGCAATTTTCTTGGCGCTGGCGCCAGCATTGCTCGCATCGAAGGCTCGCAGATACCGCGCATATTTTTCCATTTGCGCTCTCGGCGAAACGGGCTCGATCCCAAGGGATGCCTGCCGGGCCGCCGCCGCCAGATGAATCGACTCAATTTGCTGCTCTAGTGGCGCGCTAAGGTCGATCACAAACGCCATGCTGTCATCGCGCGCAGGATGAACAAATACGGATTCAGCCCGTGCGCCCAAATCACCGGCCAGCCTAACCGCGAGAGGGCCGCGAAGCCGGCGCGCGCCGTCAACCGCTGGCCGAAACGAACACGGCGCATCTAGTCCCTCTCGAGCCATGAATTCATCGGTCCAGTAACAAGCAACGTGCCACCGTGCCAAATGCGCCTGATATGCCGCTTCGTCCGCATTGCGCAGGCTATCGAGTTCGCGGCGATAGTCATCGTTGCGCCTCAAGAATTCCCACGCCCACCGGTCGGGACTGAAGCTCTCATCCGGGTAATCTGCCGGGTTACACCAGTCCGCCGACCGAGCCATGAATTCATTCATGCTATGCGACATTCACGCGCCCCTCTCCAATCTGAAAAACCTGGCCCGGCTGGCTTGCCGTGAAAACTGCCCTTCTCACTGACGCACCGCCGCGAGCTGGATCACGTTGGCCCCAGCTTTGAGCTGGCCGAGATAGTCGGCCCACTGCTGCATCATCGCGCGCCGCTCCTTGATGAACTTTGTTCGGTTGTAGGCAGCGCCGAGATTGTCCGGTACGGCGTGCGCGAGTTGGTGCTCGATCACCTCCGGTTTCTGCTCGAGTTCTTCGTGCAGGATCGTGCGCGCCATCGCCCGGAATCCGTGGCCAGTAATCTCCGTTCGTGTGTCATAGCCTAGCCGGCGCAGCGCTGCGTTGATCGCTGCCTCGCTCATCGGGCGGTTACGGTCGCGCGCGCCGGGGAATACGTATCGCCCCTGCCCGGTCAGTGCGTGCAGTTCGCGCAGGATCGCAACCGCTTGGGTGGCGAGCGGCACCAGGTGCTCCGTCTTCGTCTTGCTGACGTGGTAGCGCCATTCGCCCTTATCCAGATCGAACTCTGACCACTCGGCCTGCCGCAACTCGCCCGGACGAACGAATAGCATCGGCGCCAACTTCAGAGCGCAGAGCACCGGGAACGTGCCGGAGAACCCGTCAAACGCCCGCAGCATTTCCCCCACCTTAATGGGCTCTGTGATGGCTGCGAAATGCTTCTCGACAGGAGCCGGGATAGCGCCGATCAAATCCTTGGCCGGGTCGGACTTGCAGTACCCCTCCTTGATTCCGTACCGGAAAACCCGACTGATTTCGCTGCGCACACGGTGCGCCGTAAAGCGCGCGCCGCGACCATCAATGCGCTTCAGAACAGCCAGAATTTCCGGGGCGTCGATTTCGGCGATCGGGCGTTTGGCCAGCCAGGGGAACACGTCATTTTTGAAGCGGGCCAACGTCTTTTCGTACTGGCTAATCTCCACAACCGTCTTACGCTCGTTCATCCAGCCAAGTGCGACCGCCTCGAATGAGTTGGTGGCGGCAAGACGGACCGCGCGCTTGTCAGCCCTCTTCGCCTCGCTCGGATCGATGCCAGCCGCCAATTTTTCCCGGGCGTCGTCGCGCCGCTTCCGAGCAATCGCGAGCGACACGTCAGGATAGACGCCTAGCGAGATACGTTTTTCCTTTCCCGCGAAGCGGTACTTGAGCCGCCACCACTTGCCCCCGCTAGGGGCAATTTCAAGATAGAGACCGCCACCGTCAAACAGACGCGCGGGCTTGTCAGAGGGTTTGGCGTTTCGAATGGCCGTGTCGGTCAGTGGCATGGGGGCAACTTTAGGGGAGAGTCTAAGATAGTGGCGCAATGGCCCCCAATGTTGCCCCAACTTTCCCCCGGCTGTCTATGAACGAACCTGGAATACTCAGGAATCAAAAAACCCGCGAAGCCTTGTGCTATCGCGGGTTTCAGGATTTCATCAGAATTCGTTGGAACAGTTTCTGGTGCCGGGGACCGGACTTGAACCGGCAAGCCAATCAAGGCGGCGGATTTTCGTCACACTGCTTCTTTCAAAGCCGGCGGCGTCGAAACGAAGCCGTTCGTGCGCTGGACTATGCCTTCGCCGTCGCGCGCGGGCGTGATCGCCGCCCGTGCGCCTTAGGCGCCCCCCGTCTAGTCTCTACACCTTCCTCGCTTGAGCTGTACCGCGAGGCTTGGCTCGGCGTTGCCTCGATGCGCACATCAGGGGTTTCGCCGAATTTGAAGGGTTCTGCACCGACCGTTTCCGGCCGGGCACTCAATCGTTTAAGTCCGCTATGTTTACCAATTTCATCACCCCGGCAAAAGGGCGGACGCGATTCTACCATTGCTTGCACATGCGTTAGCGGATTCACGCGCATTGCATCGCGATGCAGCATGTCGGCCCACACCGTCCGCGCCCCGATCTATCCGCCGTCATCGACATCGATGCGACACCTTCATCGATTTCGTCCCGCGCCGCAGCATCCGCCGATACAATCGAATCCGCCCCGCTCGCCGGGCGCCAAACGTCAGATGTTTGTATCGTGCTGCTCGCGAAACAGACGTCTCGCGCGTCATCGCGAGGTCACAAACGTTTTCGATAATCTCCCTGCCGAAAACGTTTACATCGCGTAACTTCATGACCCCGACCATCAAGGACGTCGCCGCGCTCGCCGGCTTCTCGATCGCCACCGTCTCGCGCGCGATCAACGCGCCGCACACCGTCAGCCCCGCCACGCTGGCGACGATCCGCACCGCCATCGACACGCTGCAGTTCCGCCCGAGCCCGCTCGGCCGGCAGTTGCGCGGCGAGCGCACGCGGCTCGTCGGCGTCGTCGTGCCGACGCTGTCGAACCCGGTCTTCGCCGACTGCCTGCAGGGCATCGACGAACTCGCGACCGCGGCCGGCTTCAAGCTGATCCTGATGACGACCGAATACGATGCGGCGCGCGAGCGCCATGCGATCGAGACGCTGCGCGAGCAGCGCGTCGAGGGGCTGATCCTGACCGTCGCCGATGCGGACACGCATCCGCTGCTCGACATGCTCGACCGCGACGGCCCGCATTACGTGCTGATGCACAACGACACGCAACGCCGCCCGTCGGTGTCGGTCGACAACCGCCGCGCCGCCTATGACGGCGTCCGTCTGCTGACCGCGCGCGGTCATCGCCGCGTGCTGATGCTGGCCGGCTCGCTCGCCGCGTCGGATCGCGCACGCCAGCGCCATCTCGGCTACGCGCAGGCACTCGAGGAAGCCGGCGTCGCGACGCTGCCGCCGGTCGAAGTCGACTTCAACGCGGCCGAGTTGCCCGACGCGGTGCTCGCGCACCTCACCGCGCAGGCCACGCGCCCGACCGCCCTCTTCTGCAGCAACGACCTGCTCGCGATGGTCGTCATGCGCGGCCTGCGCCGCGCGGGCTTCTCGATTCCCGACGACCTGTCGGTGCTCGGCTTCGACGGCATCGCGATCGGCGAGTTGCTCGCGCCGCCGCTCGCGAGCGTCGCGACGCCGAACCAGGACATCGGCCGCCATGCGTGGCGGCGTCTCGTCGAATGCATCGGCGGCACGACGATCGAGCGCACGTCGCTGATCCTGCCGCATGCCGTGCGCGACGGCGCGACGGTCGCGCCGCCGGCCGCCGACCTTCAGTTGCACCAGGCCTGAACGCACGCGCCGCGCCATCGCGCACGGCGCGGCGACATACCCTTACCCTGCCCGGAGACCCACCGTGTCCTTTCGCCTGACCTCGCTGCTGCGCGTGCTCGCGGCACCCCTCGCCTGCGCCGCGCTCGTCGCGTTCGCACCCGCCGCCCACGCCGACGAAACCGCGATCTGCTACAACTGCCCGCCCGAATGGGCAGACTGGGCCGCGCAGATCGCGGCGATCAAGCAGAAGACCGGCATCCGCGTGCCGTTCGACAACAAGAACTCGGGCCAGGCGATCGCGCAGCTGATCGCCGAGCAGAAGAGCCCGGTCGCCGACGTCGTCTATCTCGGCGTGTCGTCGGCGTTCCAGGCGAAGGACAAGGACGTGATCGCGCCGTACAAGCCCGCGCACTGGAACGACATCCCCGCGAACCTGAAAGACCCGCAGGGCTACTGGTTCGCGATCCACTCGGGCACGCTCGGCTTCTTCGTGAACAAGGACGCGCTCGAGGGTAAGCCGGTTCCGCGCTCGTGGGCCGACCTGCTGAAGCCCGAATACAAGGGGATGGTCGGCTACCTCGATCCGTCGAGCGCGTTCGTCGGCTATGCGGGCGCAGTCGCCGTCAACCAGGCGCTCGGCGGCAGCCTCGACAACTTCAAGCCGGCGCTCGACTGGTTCCGCAAGCTGAAGGCCAACGCGCCTATCGTGCCAAAGCAGACCGCTTATGCGCGCGTGCTGTCCGGCGAGATTCCGATCCTGCTCGACTACGACTTCGACGCGTATCGCGCGAAGTACAAGGATCACGCGAACGTCGAGTTCGTGATTCCGAAGGAAGGCACGATCGCGGTGCCGTATGTGATGAGCCTCGTCAAGGGCGCGCCGCACGATGCGAACGGCAGGAAGGTGCTCGACTTCGTGCTGTCCGACGAAGGCCAGAAGCTGTGGGCCAACGCATACCTGCGTCCGGTGCGCGCGCAGACGCTCGGCGCCGACGTCGCCGCGAAGTTCCTGCCGGCGAGCGAATATGCGCGGGCGAAATCGGTCGACTTCGGCAAGATGGCCGCCGGTCAGCAGGCGTTCGGCCAACAATATCTGCAGGTGATGCAGTAAGCGCCGGACTCAAACCATGCTCGACCTGACTTTCCCGCTGCGCTGGCGCGTCGCGCTCGTCGCGCCAGCGCTCGCGGTGTTCGCCGCGTTCTGGCTGCTGCCGATGGCGGCACTCGTGCAGGTGTCCGCCGACGGCGCGTTCTTCACGCAGTACGCGACGCTGCTCGGCAACGCGCGTTACATGAAGAGCCTCGGTGAAACGGTTGCGTTGTCGGCCGGCGTCACGCTCGCGACGCTCGCGCTGTCGACGATCTCGGGCCTGCTGCTGGCGCGCCGCGAATTCGCCGGCAAGCGCGTGCTGCTCGCGCTGCTCACCTTTCCGCTCGCGTTCCCGGGCGTCGTGGTCGGCTTCATGGTGATCATGCTCGCCGGCCGGCAAGGGCTGATCGGGATGCTGTCCGCGAAGCTGACCGGCGACAAGTGGGTGTTCGCGTATTCGGTTGCGGGGCTGTTCGTCGGCTACCTGTACTTCTCGATTCCGCGCGTGATCGTCACGGTGATCGCGGCCGCGTCGAAGCTCGACGCGTCGCTCGAGGAAGCCGCGCGCTCGCTCGGCGCGTCGCCGTGGCGCATCTTCGTCGACATCGTGCTGCCGGCGCTCGCGCCGGGCCTGATCGCGGCCGGTGCGATCTGCTTCGCGACCGCGATGGGCGCGTTCGGCACCGCCTTCACGCTCGCCACCGACCTGAACGTGCTGCCGATGACGATCTACACCGAGTTCACGCTGAACGCGAACATCGCGACGGCGGCCGGCCTGTCGATCGTGCTCGGCATCGTCACCTGGGCCGTGCTCGTGCTCGCGCGCCGGTTCACCGGCCACACCGCCGCCGCCGCGGCCTGAGGATTTCGTCATGCAATCGCTTTCCGGTTCGTCGGCGCCGTCGCCGGCACCCGCCCCGTCGCATGCGAACGGCGCGGCACGGCGCGCGCCGCGCGTGTCGGGCGCGCGTGCGGTCGCCGCGCTGCAATGGGGCGTCACGCTGCTGCTGTGCGCGTTCCTGATCGTGCCCGTCGTGATGTCGGTGCTCGCGGGCCTCACCGTCAACTATTTCCGCGGGCTGTCGAGCGGCCTCACGCTGCGCTGGCTCGAACAGGTGTGGCAGCAATACCAGGGGTCGGTCGCGCTGTCGCTCGGCGTCGCGTTCGCGACGCTCGCGATCGTGCTCGTCGTCGGCGTGCCGGCCGGCTATGCGCTGGCACGCAGCAAGAACCGCGTCGCCCGCGTGATCGAGGAAGCGCTCGTGCTGCCGGTCGCGCTGCCGGGCCTCGCCTCGGCGCTCGCGCTGCTGGTCGTGTACGGCGGCTTCACCGCGTTCCGGATGAGCCTGTGGTTCATCGTCGTCGGCCACGTCGTGTTCACGCTGCCGTTCATGGTGCGCGCGGTCGCGGCGGTTGCCGCCGGTGCCGACCTGCGCACGCTCGAGGAAGGCGCGGCGAGCCTCGGCGCGTCGTTCGTCACGCGCTTCGTCACGATCGTGCTGCCGAACCTGCGCCCCGGCATCGTCGCGGGCGCGCTCGCGGTGCTCACGCTGTCGATCGGCGAATTCAACCTGACGTGGATGCTGCATACGCCCGACACGAAGACGTTGCCCGTCGGGCTCGCCGACACCTACGCATCGCTGCGCCTCGAGGTCGGCAGCGCCTACACGATCGTGTTCCTGCTGATGACGCTGCCGCTTCTCGTCGCGATGCAGTGGCTCGGCGTCGATCCGTCCGGCACGCGCGCGCTGAAGCGTCGCCCGCGCTGACCCTGCGTTGACTTTCCCGCTCCCATGAAACTCGATTCCACTCCCATCACCCTGACCCGCTGCGCGAAGACGTTCCGCGGCACGCGCGTGCTCGAACCGCTCGACCTGTCGATCGGCGCGGGCGAGACGCTCGTGCTGCTCGGCCCGTCGGGCTGCGGCAAGACGACGACGTTGCGCCTGATCGCCGGCCTCGACACGCCGGACGCCGGCGGCACGATCCTGTTCGGCGGCGACGACGTGACCGCGCTTCCGATCGAGCGCCGCCAGGTCGGCATGGTGTTCCAGAACTACGCGCTGTTCCCGAACCTGACGGTGCGCGGCAACGTCGGCTACGGACTGAAGATCCGCAAGACCGAGCCGCGCGCGCTGCGCGAACGCGTCGACGAATTGCTCGCGATGATGCGGCTCGACGCGCATGCGGACAAACCGGTCGATCAGTTGTCGGGCGGCCAGCGCCAGCGTGTCGCGCTGGCGCGCGCGCTCGCGGTGCGCCCGCGCGTGCTGCTGCTCGACGAGCCGCTGACCGCGCTCGACGCGAAGCTGCGCGACGTGCTGCGCCGCGAGATGAATACGCTGCTGCGCGACCTCGGTGTGACGACCGTGTACGTCACGCACGACCAGGCCGAGGCGATGGAGCTCGGCGACCGGATCGTCGTGATGGGCGCGGGCCGCATCGAGCAGATCGGCACGCCGCGCGACATCTATTACCGGCCGGCGAACCGCACGGTCGCGCAGTTCATCGGCACGCTGAACCGGCTTGCGGGACAATGGCGGGACGGCGCGCTCGTGACGACCGGTGGCTCGATCGTCACGCCGCACGCCGCCGACGAGTGGTTCTTCCGCCCGGAGGATGCGCAGCTCGCCGATCCCGCGCATGCGCCGCTGCGCGGCGCGATCGGCGCGTGCGCGTTCCTCGGCGAGCGCACGCGGCTCACGATCGAGCATGCGGCGCCCGACGC
This sequence comes from Burkholderia sp. PR2, assembly GCF_052372875.1. NCBI lineage: Bacteria > Pseudomonadati > Pseudomonadota > Betaproteobacteria > Burkholderiales > Burkholderiaceae > Burkholderia > Burkholderia sp. PR2. The sequence goes on along the minus strand of NZ_JBQRWH010000004.1, from coordinate 1,210,167 downwards.
GCTCGTCATCGACGTGCCGGGCCGCATCGAGCTCGCACGCGGCACGGCGGTCGGCCTCACGATCGCGGCGGAGGGCCTGATCGCACTCGCCGCGTAAGTAATACCGCCCAACGATAACCAGACATTCCGAGGAACGACGATGCTGCTTGCTCAAATCAGCGATCTCCACATCAAGCGTCCGGGCCAGCTCGCGTACCGGCGCGTCGACACCGCCGCCGCGCTCTCACGCTGCATCGCGAAGCTGAACGCGCTGGTGCCGCGTCCCGACGCGGTGCTCGTCACGGGCGACCTGACCGACTTCGGCCACGACGACGAATACCGCCATCTGCGCGACCTGCTCGCGCCGCTCGAGATTCCGTATTACCTGATGGTCGGCAATCACGACGATCGCGCGGGGCTGCGCCGCGCGTTCGCCGATCGCCCCGAATTGCAGGACGGCGAATTCGTGCAGTACGCACTCGACGTCGGCGCCGTGCGCGTGCTCGCGCTCGATTCGCAGGTGCCAGGCGCCAGCCACGGCGACCTGTGCGACGCGCGGCTCGCGTGGCTCGCCGCGCAGCTCGACGCCGCGCGCGACCGGCCGGTGATCGTCGCGCTGCACCATCCGCCGTTCGCATCCGGGATCGGGCACATGGACGCGCTGCGCCTCGCGCCCGCCGCCGCCGCGAAACTCGATGCGCTGCTGCGCGGCCATCCGAACGTGGAACGCGTGCTGTGCGGCCACGTGCACCGGACGATGTTCACGCGCTTCGGCGGCACGCTTGCGTCGGCCGTGCCGGCGCCCGCGCACCAGGTCGCGTTCGACCTGCGCGCGGACGCGCCGTCCGCGTTCCGGCTCGAGCCGCCCGCGTTCGCGGTCCACGTGCATACGCCGGAAGGGGGAATGATGTCCCATCACGTGTACGTGGACGAAGGCGACGGGCCTTATCCGTTCTATGAACCGAGCGGCGAACTGGTCGACTGAAGGCGCGCGTCGCTCGCGATGACGGGCGGCTGCGGGCGGTCGCGGCCCGTTCGGCGGATCGCGACCGATAGCGACCGATAGCGACTGAAAGCGGCCCGTCACGCCCTGGCCGTGCCGCCCGATCGCCTGGCGGCACGGCCGGCAGGATTCACCGTGCTCCGGTATGATCGGCACCCTCGATCGGCGCGCGGCCGACGCCGTGCCGCGCGCCCACGCCGCCCAACTTCGTTCCGTTGCCGCCATGTCCGCCGCCTCCACCGACCGTCCGACCGACGCCGCCTCGCCCCACTATTCGCGCAGCCTGCTGTTGCTGCTCGCGACGATCGCGGGCGTATCGGTCGCGAACATCTATTACAACCAGCCGCTACTCGACAGCTTCCGCTCGGCCTTTCCCGACGGCGCGTCATGGATCGGCGCGGTGCCGACCGCGACGCAGCTCGGCTATGCGGCCGGCATGTTCCTGCTCGCGCCGCTCGGCGACCGTTTCGATCGCCGCGGGCTGATCCTGATGCAGATCGCGGGCCTGTCGATCGCGCTGATCGTGGCCGCGACCGCGCCATCGCTGGCGGTGCTCGCCGGCGCGAGCCTCGCGATCGGCGTGCTCGCGACGATCGCGCAGCAGGCCGTGCCGTTCGCGGCCGAAATCGCGCCGCCGGCCGAGCGCGGGCATGCGGTCGGCACCGTGATGAGCGGCCTGCTGCTCGGCATCCTGCTGGCGCGCACGGCGGCCGGCTTCGTCGCCGAATATTTCGGCTGGCGGGCGGTGTTCGGTGCATCGGTCGCAGCGCTCGTCGCGCTGGCCGCGGTGATCGTGCTGCGACTGCCGCGCAGTTCGCCGACGTCGACGCTGCCGTACGGCAAGCTGCTCGGTTCGATGTGGCACCTCGTGGTCGAACTGCGCGGGCTGCGCGAGGCATCGCTGACCGGCGCCGCGCTGTTCGCCGCGTTCAGCGCGTTCTGGCCGGTGCTCACGCTGCTGCTCGCCGGCGCGCCGTTCCACCTCGGCCCGCAGGCCGCAGGTCTCTTCGGGATCGTCGGCGCGGCGGGTGCGCTGGCCGCGCCATACGCGGGACGTTTCGCGGACAAGCGCGGCCCGCGCGCGATCATCTCGCTCGCGATCGCACTGCTCGCGGCGTCGTTCGTGATTTTCGCGCTGTCGGGGACGAGCCTCGTCGGGCTCGTGATCGGCGTGATCGTGCTGGATGTCGGCGTGCAGGCCGCGCAGATCTCGAACCAGTCGCGCATCTATGCGCTGAAGCCCGAGGCGCGCAGCCGCGTGAACACCGTGTACATGGTGTGCTACTTCATTGGCGGCGCGCTCGGCTCGTCGGCCGGCGTCGCCGCGTGGCACGCGTTCGGCTGGACCGGCATGTGCGCGGCCGGCCTGCTGTTTGCCGCGCTCGCCGGCTGGTCCCACCATCGCGGCGCACGGCACGGCTGAACGCCGCCCCGCGCGCCGGCGTCACGCGTCGGCGCGAGACGCGGCCGGTTCGTCGGCCGGTGGAAGCGTGAATGCCGGGGCGGGATCCATGACCGCGGCCGGGTCCACGACGGCAGCCGGTACCGGCACCGCAAGCGATACCGCGGAAGGCGCGAGGATCGGTGCCGGGTCCGGCATCGCGGCCTGATCCGGTGCGGACGCCGCACCCGCCGCTGATTCGACGGCCACGGTTGCCGCGGCCGATGAAGCGTCGGCCGCCGCGCGCGCGGCTGGCCGGCGCGCGGGATCGAACACGAACGACAGCCCGACGCTGCCGAGAATCGCCACGGTCGCGACCACGGTCGCCGTCGTCACGGGCTCGCCGAGCATCAGCGCGCCGAGCGCGACCGCGACGATCGGGTTCACGTACATGCAGCTGCTCGCGATGATCGGGCTCGTATGGCGAATCAGGTAGCCGTACGCGACGTACGCGGCCATCGTGCAGAACACCATCAGGTAGACGAACGCGAACACCGGACCGACCGCGACCTGCTCGATGCGCTCGCCCATCAGCCACGCAGCGATCGTGGACATCAACCCGCCCAGGCCGATCTGCAGCGATGTCGACAGGAACAGGTCCGACGGCAGCTTGAGCCGTGTCGCGAGATGCGCGCCGCCCGCCCAGAACAGCGCGCCGGCGAGCACGCAGATCGTGCCGAGCGCCGAGTTCGCGGCGGCCGCGCCGCCGGAATTCAGCACGACGATGCCGACCATCCCGAGCGCGACGGCCGCCCACTCGCCCTTCGTCACCGGACGCCCGGCGACCGCCGCGATCACGGTCGCGAAAAGCGGCACGGTCGCGACCATCACCGCGGCCGAGCCGCTGCTGACCGTGCGCATCCCGAGCGCGATGGTGCCGGACGACAGCGCGACCAGCATCGTGCCGACGATCGCCGAGTTGCGGATCTCCAGCAGCGTCGGCCATTCGGGCTTGCGACGCAGCGCGAAGATGAACAGACCGATCCCGCCGAGCAGGTTGCGCAACCCCGACAGCAGCAGCGGCGGGAACGACTGCAGCGCGAAATGCAGGCCGCTGTAGGTCGAGCCCCAGACGAAATAGATGAATACCAGGGCCAGAGCGACACGGCCGCCGCGGCTTTGCGGCAGGCGGATCCGGATCGGCAGGCGAGCGAGGAAATCGAGGAGGCGGTCGAGCGGCGTCATCGTTCAGCTCGCCCGCACGACGTGTCGCGTGCTCCGCTGAAAGACGCCGGCAATGCCGGCAAACGGCCCTGACGGGACCAGGAAGGCGGAGACGAACGTGCGGAACGACATGGCAGTGCGAACGGCGACGAATAAGGACCGGCAAGCGGCGGCAGAGGGTCAAAAATACGCGCGCAGACGGCTTTGGCCGCGCACGCTCGGCATTATGGCATCAAGGATTCGAAAGCATCATCGGACCCGTCTGAAAGGATATCGACTGACGTTTCGGCGCGACATTTTTCGGCATCCGGACGAACGGGAATCCGGGGCCGGATATGCGCTGCGCGGACGTCGCGCGGGCCGCACGGCGCTATCGTGCGTTGACGATCGGGAAGAAACGATGACCGACGGATGCGATACGCATGTCCGTGACGCCAGCGAGGGCCAGCCGGCCGAAGCCGCGAAGCAGCTGGGTGTCACTCAGCCGCGCGGGTCCGATCTGTTGCGCGGCAAGATGAACCTGTTCGGGTTCGACGCGCCCGTGAGCATGGCGGCGGCGGTCGGCCTGCGCGTCGATCTGCAGGTACGCGAATCCGCCTGACGCAGCCGTGAAGCACGGCGGTGCGGGGCCGCGCCCCGCCGCTCACGATCCGCCGAACCAGTTGTACCCCTGATCGACCCAGTAGCCGCCCGGGTAGGTGTCGGTCACGAAGATTTCCATGATGTGCTTCGGATTCTTGTAGCCGAGCTTGGTCGGCATCCGCAGCTTCATCGGAAAGCCGAATTCGGGCGGCAGGCGACGGCCGTCGTAGTCGAATGCGAGCAGCGTCTGCGGATGCAGCGCGGTCGGCATGTCGATGCTTTCGTAGTAATCGTCCGCGCATTTGAAGCCGACGTATTTCGCGTGCGTATCGGCGCCGACGCGTGCCAGAAACGCGCCGAACGGCGTGCCGCCCCAGCGGCCGATCGCGCTCCACCCTTCCACGCAGATGTGTCGCGTGATCTGCTCCGCGTGCGGCAGCGCATACAGCTCGTCGAGCGTCCACACGCGCTTGCCCGTCACCCGGCCCGACAGCACGAGCTGGTACGTCGATGCGTCGACGTGCGGCACGTCGTCGATGCCGTAATACGCGTTGAACGGGAACGGCCGCGTGATGTCGGCCTCGGTATAGGTCGGCGCGAGCCGCTCGCCGCTGAACAGCCAGGCCTGCACGCGATCGTTCATGCGCGACACCTTCTCGAGGAACGCGTTGACCGATGCGTCGTCGTGCAGCGTGCAGCCGGTCAGCATCGTCAGGCCGCCGAGCGTCAGCACGCGCCGGTTGAAGAGGCGCCGCGACGGCATCTCGAGTTCGCGGCGCACGTCGAGCTCGAGCGACTTGCGGTCGAGCGTCCAGCTCGGCTGACCGCGGTTGTTTCCGGATTCCGACATGATGGGTTCCTTCGCCCGCGGCGTGCGGGTCAGCGACCGCGCAGCATCGCGAGCAGCGAGCGCGGCACCAGCAGCGCCATCGCGACGTGTACGACGAAAAATGCGACGAGCAGCGACATCGCCCAGAAGTGCACGACGCGCGCGTTGTCGTAACCGCCGAACAACTCGCGCAGCAGCGGAAACTGCACGGACTTCCAGATCGTGAGCCCCGACAGCACCAGCACGATCAGATCGACGATCGCGGTCAGGTATGCGGCACGCTGCACCGCGTTGTAGACGCTCAGGTCGTCGTGCGACAACCGGCCGCCCAGCGCCGCGCGCACGTCGCGCCATATCGACGCCGGCGTGACGGGCAGCATCTTGCGCGCGAGGCGGCCCGTCGCGATCGACATCGCGAGGTAGAACAGCCCGTTGCAGACCAGCAGCCACATCGCCGCGAAATGCCATTGGAGCGCGCCGCCCAGCCAGCCGCCGAGCGTGATGCCGTGCGCGAACGTGAACGGCGGATAGATCGGCGACGCATCGTAGATGCGCCACCCGGACAGTGCCATCAGGATCGCCGCGAGCGCGTTGAGCCAGTGGCTCACGCGCACCCACAGCGGATGAATCTTGCGGGCGGGCGGCGTGGCTGCCGTGCGCCCGGCAGCGGGAACGGTTTGCATGATGAAGACTCCCGAAACGTTGCGGCGGTGCGCGATGCGCGGGCGGCCTCGTGTACCGCATGCGCGGGCCGCGCCCCGCCCGCGTCGGTCAGTTCGACGGTGCCATCTTGTCGCCCGACATCGACTTGCCCATCGCGTCGTGCGACATCGCGTCCTTCTTCATCGCGTGCTTCTTCATGGCGCCTTTCTTCATCGCCCCATCCTTCGCCATCGCGTCGTGGCCCATCGCATCCTTCGACATCGACGAGCCTTCCTTCGACATCGCGTCGTTCTGCGCATACGCACCCGTTGCGGCCATGGCGAAACCGGCGACACACGCTGCGATCAGTACTTTTTTCATGACATCTCTCCGAAACATGGGTTTGAGGAGACGAATAGACGGAGGACGTCGCGGGATATGACAGCCGTTTCGAAAATATTTTTTTGGGGCTGCCAGAAGTGCCGCCATGCTGCGCCGCGCCGTCGTTGTCAGCCGGGCTGCAGGGCCGTGCGGCGGTGTCATGCATCGCGGCTTGCGCGGCTGGCGCGCCGCCCGTAATGCTGCAACTGCACCGCGGCAACCGATCTGCCACCGGTTGAAACCGCCGCGAAGCCAGTGTATCGTGTGCGCTGCTAACGCGGGGGTCCTGCAATGCGTTCGGTCAAACAACCGGCATTGCGGGTGAGAAATACCCTTTGAACCTGATCTGGATAATGCCAGCGCAGGGAAGCGTACGGATTTCGCCGCCATCCTTCTGACGAAATCCGCCGCCTCACCAAGCCTCGTCTCCTGCTTAGCTCGAGCCCCACATTCGTCAAGGGCTCCGGGCAAGCGCCGTGGCGCCTGTCCGGCGCTCACACAGGAGATTGCATGAACGCCAATCCGAAGTTTCTGTCCGCGGACGCCCATGTCGACGCCGCTGCCGTCGCCCCGCTGCCCAATTCGCGAAAGGTTTATGTAACCGGCTCGCAGCCCGACATCCGCGTGCCGATGCGTGAAATCACGCAGGCCGACACCCCGACCGGCTTCGGCGGCGAAAAGAACCCGCCGATCTACGTGTACGACACGTCGGGCCCCTACACCGATCCGGACGCGAAGATCGACATCCGCGCCGGCCTGCCGGCACTGCGCCAGCGCTGGATCGAAGCGCGCGGCGACACCGAGGTGCTCGACGGCCTGTCGAGCCGGTACGGCCTCGAGCGCGCGGCCGACCCGGCCACCGCCGACCTGCGTTTCCCGGGCCTGCATCGCAACCCGCGCCGCGCGCAAGGCGGCAAGAACGTCACGCAGATGCACTACGCGCGCCAGGGCATCATCACGCCGGAAATGGAATACATCGCGATCCGCGAGAACCAGCGCCGCGCCGAGTACATCGAGAGCCTGAAGTCGAGCGGCCCGAACGGCGCGAAGCTCGCCGCGATGATGGGCCGCCAGCACCCGGGCCAGGCGTTCGGCGCCGCGGCCTTCGGCGCGAACGCGCTGGCCGAGATCACCCCCGAGTTCGTGCGCGACGAAGTCGCGCGCGGCCGCGCGATCATCCCCGCGAACATCAACCACCCGGAATCCGAGCCGATGATCATCGGCCGCAACTTCCTCGTGAAGATCAACGCGAACATCGGCAACTCGGCCGTCACGTCGTCGATCGGCGAGGAAGTCGACAAGATGACGTGGGCGATCCGCTGGGGCGGCGACACGGTGATGGACCTGTCGACCGGCAAGCACATCCACGAAACGCGCGAGTGGATCATCCGCAACAGCCCGGTGCCGATCGGCACGGTGCCGATCTACCAGGCGCTCGAAAAGGTCAACGGCAAGGCGGAGGACCTGACCTGGGAAATCTTCCGCGACACGCTGATCGAGCAGGCCGAGCAAGGCGTCGACTACTTCACGATCCACGCGGGCGTGCGCCTGCAGTACGTGCCGCTCACCGCGAACCGGATGACGGGCATCGTGTCGCGCGGCGGCTCGATCATGGCGAAGTGGTGCCTCGCGCATCACAAGGAAAGCTTCCTGTACGAACACTTCGAAGAGATCTGCGAGATCATGAAGGCGTACGACGTGAGCTTCTCCCTCGGTGACGGCCTGCGTCCCGGCTCGATCTACGACGCGAACGACGAAGCGCAGCTCGGCGAACTGAAGACGCTCGGCGAGCTCACGCAAATCGCGTGGAAGCACGACGTGCAGGTGATGATCGAAGGCCCCGGCCACGTGCCGATGCAGTTGATCAAGGAGAACATGGATCTCCAGCTCGACTGGTGCAAGGAAGCACCGTTCTATACGCTCGGGCCGCTGACCACCGACATCGCACCGGGCTACGACCACATCACGTCGGGCATCGGCGCCGCGATGATCGGCTGGTTCGGCACCGCGATGCTGTGCTACGTGACGCCGAAGGAGCACCTCGGGCTGCCGAACAAGGACGACGTGAAGGAAGGGATCATCACGTACAAGCTCGCCGCGCACGCGGCCGACCTGGCCAAGGGTCACCCCGGCGCGCAGGTGCGCGACAACGCGCTGTCGAAGGCGCGTTTCGAGTTCCGCTGGGAAGACCAGTTCAACATCGGCCTCGACCCGGACAAGGCGCGCGAATTCCACGACGAGACGCTGCCGAAGGATTCGGCGAAGGTCGCGCACTTCTGCTCGATGTGCGGCCCGCACTTCTGCTCGATGAAAATCACGCAGGACGTGCGCGAGTTCGCGGCGCAGCAGGGCGTGTCGGAAACCGAGGCGCTGAAGAAGGGGATGGAAGTCAAGGCGGTCGAGTTCGTGAAGACCGGCGCCGAGATCTATCACCGTCAGTAAGTCGGCAAGCGAACGCGGCGGTCCGCACGGACCGCTTCGCTTCGTGAAGCACGGCAGAAAGCCCGCTTTCGAGCGGGCTTTTTTGCGCGCACACATCCCGCGCGCACGCATCCCGTGTACCCGCCGGCGCACGGGAAACAATTGATTACGAAACCGCTCGAGCCTTAACAAGTCCTTACAACCGCCGCGCGGAACGACGCGTAGATTGATTGCATGCGCGGCCGTCAGGCGGTCGCGCGACCTCCGTTCACTACCACAAGGACAACGATCATGAACCATTCGATTCGGCGTTTTGGGGTATGCGCGCTGCTCGTCGCGACGGTGGCCAGCCTCTCGGCCTGTGATTCGATGACACGACGCCAGCGCGATACCGCGATTGGTGCGGGTGTCGGCGGCGTCGCCGGCGCGGCGATCGGCGGCAACGCGCTGTCGACGCTGGGCGGCGCGGCAGCCGGCGGCATCATCGGCAACCAGGTCGGCAAATAAGCCGGCCGGCTTATCCGGCTGCCGCGCGACGCGCGGCAAGCTCCGGCTTGACGGCGTTTTCGCACGGCGGAAACGCCGTTTTTCACATGCGGCGCCGCAACACGCCGCAGCGGCCCGGAAATGATCCGTTACCGTTTAGCGCACCTTGTCATCGCCGGGCGGCCTAAGCTTAAGCATCTGCCGATTGCCGGCTCCGCCGGAGAGACATCATGAACAGGACCCTCGTCGCCGCGGCGCTCGCGTGCACGATGCTCGCCGGCTGTTACTACCCTTACGGCTACTATCCGTCCGGCTATTACACGGCGGCGCCGGTGCAGCCCGCGCCCGTCTATGTCGATCCGGGCCCCGCGTACTACTATCCGGCCCCCGCCTATGCCCCGGCCTGGGGTGGCTACTGGGGCCCCGCGGTGTCGCTCAATTTCGGCTTCGGTGGACGCGGCGGCTGGCGCCATCATTGAACGGCCGCCCCGGCCGTCCGGCCGGTTCGCGTCGGGGGTGAGCGGATTTCCCGGTTCTTGCCGTTTCATCCGATCGTGAAACGATGGCACGGGAGCGCGGTGTAAGATTCTCCGCATCCCGTCCCCTCGCCCGCCACGCTCGATGTCACCCAAGAACGCCTTTCTGCTGACCGTCCTCGCTGCCCTGTGGGGCGCGTCGTTCCTGTTCATCCGGATCGGCGTCGCCGACTTCGGTGTCGCGCCGCTGATGGCGCTGCGCGTTGGAATCGGCGCGCTGTTTCTCGCAGGCTTCGCGCTGACGCGCTTCAAGCCCGCCGAGCTCGGCGCGCAGCTACGCCGTCGCGCGTGGCCGTTGTTCGTCGTTGGCGCGCTGAACTCGGGCATCCCGTTCTGCCTGTTCGCGTTCGCCGAACTGACGCTGTCGGCCGGCGTGACGTCGGTGATCAACGCGACGACACCGCTGTGGGGCGCGCTCGTCGCCTATGTTTGGCTGAAGGACAAGCTGTCGCTGCCGCGCGCGCTCGGCCTCGTGATCGGCTTTGCCGGCGTCCTCACGCTCGTGTGGGATCAGATCGCGAACGCGCACGGCAGCACCGGCGCCAACGCGACCGCGCTCGCCGCCGCCGCCGCGCTCGGCGCGACGCTGCTGTACGGCATCGCGGCCAACTACACGAAACGCACGCTCAGCGGCGTCGATCCGCTCGTCAACGCGACCGGCAGCATGATCGGCTCGACCGTGCTGCTGCTGCCGTTCGCGATCGCGACCTGGCCCGCGGCAGCCGTCGGCGCGCATGCATGGGGCGCCGTGCTCGCGCTCGGCATCGCCTGCACGGGGATCGCGTATTTCATCTTCTTCTACCTGATCGCGCATGTCGGCCCGGCCCGCGCGATTACGGTGACGTTCGTGATCCCGGTGTTCGGCCTGCTATGGGGCGCGCTGTTCCTCGGCGAACACGTATCGGTCGTGATGATCGAAGGCTGCGCGATCGTGCTCGTCGGCACCGCGCTTGCCACCGGCGTGATCAAGCGGATTCCCGGGCTCCGCCCGCGCGGCGGGGAAGCAGCCTGAGCGGCCGGCAGGGCCGGCACCCCGCCGGTGCGGGCTCCCCGCGACGCGCCGGCCGCCGATGCTCGAGCGCCGCGCGTCGACCGGTGCGCGACGGCGCATGTCGAGTTTCGCCTGATGCCGATGCAGCCGCCCGGCTTTGCCGCTCTCCCGCTCTCCCGGATTCTTCGCACGCGGTGCACGCGGCACATGCGACGCTGTCGCCGCATACGCGACCGGTGGCCCTTGCGTGTCGCGCTCCCGGGCGGAATGCCCCGTCCAGCCGTCGGTGTAGCGTTTGCGTCTGGAGTTACCCTGATACGCGCGCCGCGCCATTCCCGTTACACTCGGATCACTCATCCGCAGAAGGCGGTTACGATGCACCACGTTCTCTCGCGTCCACCTGCGCGTGCGACGGTTTCTGCGTGGCGCGCACGATACCGCCCCCCGATCGCCCCAGGGCATCGTTGACATGAAGCCCTCCCGCGACCTCTCGCTCGATTCCCTGCTCGAACGCCTCACGCCGACGCCCAGCGGCTGGATCGCCACGTATCGCGAGACGACGCTGCGCAGTGTGTTTCAACCCGTGCTGTCGATCACGCACAAGCGCGTGGTCGGCTATGAAGCGCTGCTGCGCGTCGTCGACGAGAACGGCACGCTGGTTTCGCCGGTCGCGCTGTTCGACAGGACCCGTGCCGCTGCCGACGCGTTGCTGCTCGACCGGCTCGCTCGCTGCCTGCATACGGCGAACTTCGTTGCGCAAGGCATCGGCGACGGCTGGCTGTTCCTGAACGTGACGCCGCGCGTGCTCGATTCGGGCCTCGTGCAGCGCGAATTCGTCGAGGCGCTGTGCCGTCATTTCGCGCTGCCGCCGAACCGCATCGTGCTGGAAGTCGTCGAGCAACCGGCGCGCGATGAAGCCGCGCTCGCCCGCACGATCGACATGATCCAGCATCGGGACTTCCTGATCGCGATCGACGATTTCGGCACCGGGTTCTCGAATTTCGACCGCGTGTGGCGCGCACGGCCCGATATCGTCAAGCTCGATCGATCGCTCGTCGAACGCGCGAACGCGTCGGCCGACGATCGCCGCATCATGCATCACCTGGTATCGATGCTCCATCAGGCCGGCGCGATGGTGCTCGCCGAGGGTGTCGAAAGCGACGACGCGCTGCAGACACTGATGGAGGCCGATATCGATTTCGTCCAGGGCTTCCAGTTCGGCCAGCCCGATGCGTCGATCGCGCACGCGAGCGCCGCGGCGCCCGCGATGCTCGACGCCGCGTGGCAACGCTTTATCGCCCGTCGGCATACGCCAGCGATCGCCGAGCAGCCGGGCTTCGACGCGATCGAGCGGCTCGTGCTCGCCGGCGCGGCCGCATTTTCCGCGAGCGGCAGCCTGCAGGACGCCGCGCAGCGCGTATTCGTGGTGCCGGCCGCGCGCCGGGTGTTCGTCACGGACGAGATCGGCGAACAGTTCCTGCCGTCGATCGGCGCGCGTCCCGAGGACGGCCAGACGAGCGGCACGCGGCTCTCGCCGCTGTTCCCGGAGACGCACAGCAACTGGTCGCGGCGACCGTACTTCCAGCGCGCGATCGCGGCGCCAGGGCGCGTCGCGCTAATGGGTCCGCACTTCTCGCTGACCGAAGGCCGCGATTGCTACACCGCAGCCGTCGCGATTCGCGCGCAAAACCGTCTCGTCGTGTTCTGCGTCGACTTCGTGCTCGACAGTGCGGGCACCGTGATGCGGTAGCGCATATTGCCGCACGACGCCGCCCGCCATGCAGGCCGGTCGGCCTTTTCTTTCGTCAGTCGATCACCTTCCCTCTTCCGGACTTCACCACGCTGCGGCGCGACTTGTGTTCGAGCCGCCGCTCCTTCGATGCGCGTGTCGGCCGTGTCGCGACCCGCGCACGCGGCGTGTACGCGACGCTGCCGATCAACGCATCGAGCCGCGCGAGTGCTGCGTCGCGGTTTTTCTCCTGAGTGCGGTATTCCTGTGACTTGATCACGACGATGCCGTCGCGCGTGATGCGCTGGTCGGACAGCGCGAGAAGCCGTTCCTTGATGACGGGCGGCAGCGACGACGCGCGGATGTCGAAACGCAGGTGAATCGCGCTCGACACCTTGTTGACGTTCTGGCCGCCGGCACCCTGCGCGCGCACGGCAGTCCATTCGACTTCGGCCGGATCGAGCGTATAGCGGATCATCATCGCGACGTCTCCTTGCGGCGCCGCGCGAGCGCCTCGTCGACGCGGGCCGCAAGGCCCGAATCGCGTTGCGTACGTGTCGCGACTGCCTGCGCCAGCACGCGCCGCGGGCCGATCACCTGCACGCGCGTGCGCGCACGCGTGACGGCGGTGTAGACGAGTTCGCGCGTGAGCACACGGCTGAACGACGCCGGCAGCACGAGCGCGGCCTCGTCGAATTCGGAGCCCTGCGACTTGTGGACGGTCAGCGCAAACGCCGTCTCATGCGGCGGCAGCGCCGCGGGCGACACGGCGCGCGCGGTGCCGTCCGCGCGGCGGAACCATACGCGCAGCACGCCGTGCGCGTCCGGCAACGCGATGCCTATGTCGCCGTTGAACAGCCCGAGCGCATAGTCATTGCGCGTCACCATGATCGGCCGCCCGGTGAACCAGTGTGCGCCGACCGCGAGCGGCACGCGCACGGCATGCCGCACGTGCGTGGCCACCAGTGCATTGACGTGCTCGGCGCCGCGTGAGCCGGTGCGCGTCGCGCACAGGATCCGGAAGCGGTTGAGCGCATCGAACAACGGCAACGGATCGGGCTGCGGCCCGGACAACGCGGTGCGCAACGCATCGATGTACGCACCGAACCGGCGCGCGAGCCGCTCGACCGTCGACGCCGCAAGCGTCTCGCCCGCGTCGTCGTGAAACGACGCGGCAGCGGCATCGTCAGCCGGCAACGCGTCGAGCGCGCCCTGCACGTCGCCGCGGCGGATCGCGAGCGACAGGCGGCCGATTGGCGAATCGAGACCGAAGCGGTAATTGCGTTCGAGCCACACGACGCAGTCTGCGAGCGGTGCGGGCGACGGGGCGGCGATGTCATCGGCTCGCGCTGCAGTGGTCGACACCCGTGTTGCCGCCCCTCCCGCATGGGCCGGATCGAGCGGCGCGAGCTCGACCGCGTCGAGCCACGCGAGTTCGTCGGCTTCGATCCATGCAGGATCGGTGGCTACGGAGGTGCCTTCGAGGTCAGCGGGTGCAGGTGACGACGAAGCCGCCGGAGAAAGCACCTCGTCCTGCGGGTCGTCGTCGAACAACGACGCCTGGCGCGTATCCACGTTGCGCCGCGCCGATGGCTTGCGCGCCCCGTTCGCCGACAATGGCGCGGACGCCGGGGGTTGGGCCGCAACAGCAACCACCCCCGCCGCCTCGCCGTCCGGCACCGGCAAGGCCGCGACGAAAGCCGCTTCGTCGATCCCGAGCGCATCCGCGATGCGCGTGCGCGCAGCGGCGGTGAACGTCGGCCGTGCGCTGAGTTCGGCGAACACGGCGCCGGCCTCGACCGCGGCAAGCTGATCCTTGTCGCCGAGCAGCACGAGCCGGGCGCCCGGCGCGAGCGCATCGAGCAGATGCGCGGCGAGCGCGACGTCGATCATCGACGCCTCGTCGACCACGATCAGGTCGTACGGCAACGGATTGTCGCGATGATGGCGGAAGCCCGCCGCCCCGCCGCCGCCGAGCAGGCGATGCAGCGTGTACGACGTGTCGGGCAGGCGCGCGGCAAGTTCCGGCGGCAGGTCGCCCGCCCGCGCGTGCAGCGCTTCCTGCATCCGCTGCGCAGCCTTGCCGGTGGGTGCCGCCAGCGCGATGCGCAATCCCGGCTGCGCGTCGAGCAGACAAGCCAGCACGCCGACGACGGTCGTCGTCTTGCCGGTGCCGGGGCCGCCGCTGACGATCGTCACGCGTCCTGTCAGCGCAACGATCGCCGCGACGCGCTGCCAGTCCACTTCGCCCGTCGCGGGCCCGAAGTAACGCACGAGACTGTCGCGCAACCGGTCGGGCGACAGCACGTCGCCCGGTGCGGCGACGCCGGCCTGCGCGACGAGCGCATCGGCGAGCCGACGTTCGTAGTCGAAATAACGCGACAGATACAGATGGTCGTGCCGGTCGACGATCAGCGGCCGCTCGTCGCCGCGCGCGAGCATGCCGAAGGCCACCACGCCGCTCGCGGCAAGCGCTGCGCGCACGTCGTCGAGCGGTTCCTCGTAGCGCTGCGCGAGCGCGCCGAGCGACACGCATACGTGGCCGCCCGCGGTCGCCCGGCTCGTCGCAAACGCGGCACGCGCCGCCCAGCGCGCAGCCGCGGCCGGTGCACCCGCGCGGCGCGACAGGTCGCCGATGCGCCGCGCGAATCCTTCCGCGAGCGCGATGCCGAAATCAGCCGGCTCGGGCAGGCGCGCAACGAGGCCGCCGGTGAATTCGAGCGTATCGTCGGACACGTTCATGCGCGGCCCCCTTCCATCATCCGGTCGAGCGCGTCGACGAGTTCGCGCGCGGGCCGCCGCGCATGCACGCCGGCCGGTTCGCCGGCACTGCGCCAGTCCGGCCGCACGCCACGCACGAACAGGTACAGATAGCCCGCGATATGCGTGTCGTAGTCATAGTCGGGCAGCCGCCCGCGCAAATAGCGATGCAGCGCAACCGTATAGAGCAGCGCCTGCAGGTGATAGGCGTGATTGGCCATCGCGACGTCGAGCGCACGCGGGCCGTAAGCGTCCGGCGTATTGCCGAGATGGTTCGACTTCCAGTCGACGATCCAGAAGCGGCCGTCGTGTTCGACGATCATGTCGATGAAACCCTTGATGAAACCGGCGAGCACGCCCGCGTCCAGCGCAACGTCCGGATAGCCGTGCGCGACCAGCAGCCGACGCAGCGCGCCCAGCTCGAGCGATGGCGCCGGGAACAGGAAACCCATTTCGTCGAGCCGCTTGGCGGGATCGAGATCCGCGAGCCGCATGCCCGGCACGAGCTCCGTGCGCACGACATCGTCGACGAGCCGCGCCATCATCGCGGGCAGGCGCGTCGCGAGTTCGGGCTCGGCCTCGACTGGCCGGTCGTGCAGCGCGCCGAGCGCCGCCTGGTGCCACGAATCGGGCTCGGCGAACCGGCTGAGTTCGAACAGGCGGTGCAGACACTCGCCCGCTGCCGCGCCGCGCGGAAACATGAGGATATCGTCGTCCGGCGGCTCGACCTCGACCGCGACGGTATCGGCCACGGCAAGCGCGCCGTCCGGCGCGACGGCGGCAAGCGCATCGTGATCGGGCCGCAGATCGTCGTCCGGCACGACCGCGACGCCCGCCTCCTCGCGCGCCATCGACGCGGTCAGCGAACTGAAGCTCGCCAGCCGCCACGCGTCGCGCAGCACGCGCGTCGCATGGCGTGCGGCGAGCGTCTGCGATGCATCGTGGCCGGCAGCCAGCCGCTCACGGCGCGCCGGCACCGGCAACGGTGCAACGCTCACGGGCCCGCCCGCGAGCGCTTGCCACGCGGCGTCGAGCGCCGCTTCGTCGGGCGGCTCGTCGAGCCACGCGTCGAACGACTGGCCGGCCCCGGCCACGAGCCAGTTCAGCACGCTGCGCCGCGCCTCGCGGGTCGAGCGCGACGACAGATAAGGCCCGGCGACGAGATAGCACCGATAGACCGCGCGCGTGAGCGCCACGTAGACGAGCCGCGCGCGTTCCGCCGCCTGTTCGCGCAACGCCTGGCGCGCGGCATGTTCGGCTGCTTCGTCGTCGCACCCGTAATGCAGCACGGCGTCGCCCGCATCGTCGTGATACTCGCGCGCGTCGGGTAGCGCCGACGCGGGCGGCTCGCGCAGCCCCCCGTCGTTCAGGAACGGACAGAACACGACCGCATATTCGAGGCCCTTCGACTTATGCACGGTCACGATCTGCACGAGGTTGCGATCGGATTCGAGACGCAGTTGCGCTTCCTCGCCGCCGCCGTCCAGCCGTTGCGCGGCGAGCCAGCGCAGCGTCGGTGCGATGCCCGGCTGCGCGGACGCGCGCGCCTGCGTCAATTCGGCCAGGTGGTTGATGTCGGTCACGCGGCGTTCGCCGTCGGCGCCGGCCATCAGCCGCTCGGCGATCCGCAGCTCGCGCGTGAACGTGCGCCACATCACCGCGAAGCCGCGTTCGCGCCACAACAGCCGATAGCGCGAGAAGCGCTCGACCCAGCTCATCGCGTCCGCACCGTCGGCCGCTGCGCGCGACACATCGCCGTCGCCCTGCTCCATCCGCCACAGCGCCCCCGCATCGAGGCCGAACCAGTCGGCGGCAAGCGCCGCACGCAAGCGCCGCAGGTCGCCCGGCGCATCGATCGCCGCAAGCACGCGCTCGAGCTGCTCCGCATCGCCGGTCGAAAACACGGACGCCTGCGCGAGCTCGACGCTGCCGATGCCCCACGTGGCGAGCACGCGCTTCACGAGGCTGCCCTGCCGGTGCGTCTGCACCAGCACCGCGATGTCGCCCGGCGACAACGGCGTATCGCCGAGCCGCACATGTCCTTCGCGCGCGCCGCGCATCAGCCGGGCGATCTCGGCCGCGCACGCCTGGGCGGCCTGTGCCTGCGCGTCGCGCTTGAGCAGCGTGGCGTCGCCGCCCGGCAGCGCCCAGATCCGGAAATCGCCGGATGGGCCAGGATCGGTTCCGTCGACGAACGGTGCGCGCACGCGCGTGCCGGCGCGCACCGCGTAATAGTCGAGCCCGTCGAGCACGAACGCACGCGGGTTCGACATGAAGAAGCGGTTGCACGCATCGACGATCGCCGGTGTCGAGCGCTGGTTGACCGCGAGCGTGTAGCACGCGCTCGCGCTTGCCCGCGCGGCGAGATACGTATGCAGATCCGCCGCGCGGAAGCTGTAAATGGCCTGCTTCGGATCGCCGACGAGAAAGAGCGGCCCGCCCGGTGCGAAGATCCTGTTGAAGATCGCGAACTGCAGCGGGTCCGTATCCTGGAATTCGTCGATCAGCGCGGCCGGATAGCGCGCACGCAGCGTCTCGGCGAGCC
The DNA here is from genome assembly GCF_052372875.1 of Burkholderia sp. PR2. Classification (NCBI taxonomy): domain Bacteria; kingdom Pseudomonadati; phylum Pseudomonadota; class Betaproteobacteria; order Burkholderiales; family Burkholderiaceae; genus Burkholderia; species Burkholderia sp. PR2. The sequence goes on along the minus strand of NZ_JBQRWH010000004.1, from coordinate 1,192,678 downwards.
ACGGATGCGCGTGCAACGCGTGATACAGGTTCGTCAGCAGATCGTCGAACGACACGACGCGGCGCGTACGCTTGCGTTCGGCCAGCTCGCCCGGCGCTGTGTCGAGCCAGTCGGCGACCAGCGCGAGCCAGCGCGCGCGTTGCGCGGCCTCGGCGGCGGCCACCGCCGCTTCGAGCGCGTCGGCCACGTCGAAGAACGGGTGTTCGGGGGTCGCGCCGCCCTTTTTCGTCGCCTTCGCGAGCGCGGTGCGGGTGAGCTTGAGCGCCGCCTTCGGTATCGCGGTAGCCGCGTTGCCTTGCGCGAAATGCGCGGACCACGCGCCGAGCGCATCGGCAACCGCGTCGGGCTTGTGCGAACGCTGATTGAGCACGGGCTGCGCGGTGCGCAGCAATGCGTCGATCGCATCCCGCTCGTCGGCCCACATCCGCGCGGCCTCCGCGAAGCATTCGACGGCAGCGGCCTCCGCCGATTCGTCCGGTTCGACGACGCCGTCCCAGCGCAGCGCGGCGAGCGGCTTCTTCAGCCGCCGCGCGAGCTGGGCGTCGAGCGCGGCCGGGCCCGCGCCCGAATCGACGAGCCACGTCGCGAAGCCGGGCCAGCGCGCGGCCATCGGCTCGACGCGCGTGCGCCAGAAGTCCGCCGCGAGCTCGAAGCGCAGCGCCGCATCGTCGGCCTGCATCTCGAACGCGAACGGCATCGCGGCCGCGAACGGCGCCTCCTGCAGCGCGCGCTGGCAGAACGCGTGGATCGTGTGGATTGCCGCTTGGTCGAATGAGCGCAGCGCTCGCCGGATCCGCTTCGCGGCGGTCTCGGGGTCGAGCGCGCCGGCTTCGCCGAGCGTCGTCTCGAGCAGGCGCGCGACGAACGGATCGCCGCCGTCGTCACCGGTATCGAGCGCATGCGCGAGTTGCGCCAGCCGCCCGCGGATCCGCTCGTGCAGTTCGGCCGTCGCCGCCTTCGTGAAGGTCACGACGAGGATTTCGTCCGCGCCGAGATCCTTCTCCAGCAGCAGGCGCACGTAAAGCGCGCAAATGTTCCACGTCTTGCCGGTACCGGCCGACGCCTCGATCTGGTTGACGCCGTCGAGCGGACACGCGAACACGTCGAGTTCGAGCGCCGCCTGCGGCTGGGATGCGGCGCTCATGCGACCTCCTTCAGATGTTCCAGCATCGGCTCGAACACGAGCCGGGCGAGCGTGCCGAACGGCTCGTCGAGCGACGGATGTGCGCCGCGCCACGCGATCGCGATCGCCGGATCGTCGGCTTCGCTCACCACGCGCTCGTTGATCCAGACGCTCGCGGCCTTCGCCTCGCCGTCGGAAATGCGCGCCCACGCACTGCGCGGGAAGAACCGCAGCGGCATGCGCCGCCCCGCGCGAAACAGCGCGGCGAGCGGCGCGAGGCGCTCGAGCGGTGCCGCGACCGGCGTGAGTTCGAACGCGCCGCCGCTGCCGAACCACAGCGTGCGGCGCGGGCCGTCGGGCTCCACCGCGCAGTAGACGAGGTGCGCGAGCCACGCGGACAGGTAGTCGCGCGCGCTCGGCCGTGCATAGCGATAGATGATCTGGCCCGCCGGCGTCAGCCGGTTCAGCGTGCCGTGCAACTCGAGCGGCACGCTCACCGCATCGTCCGACAGCATCGCGTCATCGGCACCGAACAGCGCCTGTTCGGTGTCGGGCCATGCTGGCGCGATCACGAGCGTGAATGGCCGCCGTTCCATGCCGTCGGCCAGCGCACGCCGCACGTTCGACGCAAGCTGCGTCATCGAGCCGAGCGCCTGGTCGCGCCAGACGGCGCCTGTCGCGCCGCCCGGCAGCTCCGGGCTGGCGTCCGCGATACGCAGCGCGTGATCGTGCACGCCGCCTTCATCCGATTCGATCAAAAGCGGCAGCACGCGCTCGGCGAGCGCGTCGCTGCCCGCGAAGTCGAGTGCGAACGGCTCTGTATCGAGCAGTTCGGCCTGCGCGTCGGCCAGCACGATGCCGAGCCGCGCGCGCAGCAGCGCGCGGGCCGGATGCCGCCAGAACCGCTCGAATTCGCTGAACGCGACGGGCTCGACCGGCTCGGCCGGCAGCGGTTGCGCGAAGAACGGCTGCTCTTGCGTGGCATCGCGTGCGGCTTCGGCTGCCAGCAGTGCCGCGAGCGTCGCGCGCTCGGCGTCGTACGAAGCCAGTTCGCTGCCGGGCCGGAAATACTCGGCCGCGAACGGTTGCAGCGGATGTTCGACGACGAACGCGCGCCGCGCGGCATCGACGGCGTCCGGTGGGGCGTCCGCGCCGGCCGTGACGAGCGCGAGATGGTCGAGCAATTCGTCGACGAGCGCCGCGGGCGGCAACGGCGCGTTATCGCGGATGCTGCGCCCCGTATAGGCAATCAGCAGCCGGTCGCGCGCGGCGAGCAGCAGGTCGAGGAACAGGTTGCGTTCGTCGTCGCGGCGCTGCCGGTCGCCGAGCTTCGGCAACACGGCCATCAGGTCGAACTCGTCCGCGCGAGCGAGGCTCGGCAGCACGCCGTCGTCCATGCCGAGCAGGCACACGACGCGGTATGGCAGCCCGCGCAGGCTCGTCAGCGACGAGAACGTGACGCCGCCCCACGGCACCCCGCCGCGCGCCGGATCGTCGAGCGCGGCTGCCAGCCCCGCGCGTACGACGGCCGCGGGCAAGGCTTCGTCGGGCGCGCCTTCCGTCATCGCGGCGAGCATCGCGTCGAGCGCGTCGCGCACGCCCGACAGCGCATCGGCATATGCGGCACCGGAGTCGAAGAACCGCGCGAGCGTGTCGGCGAACAGTTCGCTCCAGGCGCGCGGCGTGTGCGCGTCGGCGAGCCGTCGCGAGAAGCCGTCGAGATCGTCCGTGAAGCGCGCGAGCCGGCCGAGCAGTTCGGCCTCGCTGCCGGTCGCCGCCTCGATAGGCAGCCACGCGCCGACCGGTGCCGCGCCTTCGGGCATCGCATAGCCGAGGAAGAGCCGCGCGAGCGCATCGGAAAACGTATGGCGGGGCGCAGGCACCGCCGCATCGTCGCTCACCGTCGGCGAAAGCCCGCGCCGCGCGCCTGCGGCCGCGAGCCAGGTCTGAACCGTCTCGAGCGCGGTTGCGTCGATGCCGTAACGGGCTGCCACCGCGTCGACGCGCAGCCATTCGACCAACTCAGGCGCGCCGACCTGCCGTTCCGGCAACGCGAGCCATTCCAGCAGCACGCGCGCGACCGGGTTCGCCTGCGACGGCGGCAGGCCGGTGATCCGGTAAGGCACGCGCGCGCCGCCGGCGCCCGCCGTACCGAACACGGCATCGATCAATGGCCCGGCCGCCGCGAGATCGGCGACCGCCACGAGCACATCGGACGGCTGCAGTGTCGCGTCCGCATCGAACCACGCGAGCAGGCGGTCATGCAGCACCTCGAGCTGGCGCGCGAGGCTGTGGCATACGTGCACCTCGATCCCGCGCTCGGCCGGCGCTTCGCCCAGCTCGGCCTCCGGTTGCAGGTCGAGGATGGCGTTCTGCACGCGCGCGAGCCAGGTCGGCGCGGGATTCCCGACGAAACGCGACGCATCGCCTGACGCGGCGCTTTCAGTCAGTTCGTGCAGCATGTGCAGCTGCGCCTGCGTCTGCCGGCCCCACTCCGCGAGCAGCGGATGGCCGACTTCCTGATAGTCGAGCCGGCCGGCCGCATCGAGCGCTTCGGCATGCGCGGCGGTGACGATGTCGAACCAGAATTCGCGGCACGGATTGAGCGCATAGACGCGCACGTCGATCCAGCGCGACAGCTCGCGCAGCAACGCGACGTGCAGCGGCGGCATCGTCGGCAGCGCAAACACGCTGACCGATTCCGGCCAGTCGGCACGCGCGACGGTCTCGAGATCGAGGTTGCGCGCCTCCACGAGGAAGCGATGCGCGGGTGGCGTGCCGCTGTCGCTCAGCTCCGCGAGCAGCGCACGCCACAGCGCCGCCTGCCAGTGCTCGTCGTCCCGTGCGGCATCGCTGATTCCGCGCGGCGCGGCGTCGCCCGCGAGCACCGACTCGCCGGCCTGCCATGCGGCCAGCCATTCGGGCCGATAGGTCAGGTAATGATCGAGCACGGCCGCGACGCGCTGTGCGAGCTCGTAGCGCATCGCGTCGTCGGACGCCGACAGATACGCAGCCAGCCGCGGCGACGCGAGCCACGGCGCGCTGCCCGCGCCCTGTGCGAACAGCCGGTAGCAGCGCCACACGAGGCGATCGGGTGCGAACGGCGAGCGCGCGGGCACCGTCAGCACGCGGCCGATCTGCGCCCACAGCCACTGCGCGAGATACGTGAACTCGACGTTCGCGCACACGCCGTGGCGCGCGGCGATGTCGAGTTCCAGACGGCGGCGAAGCGCCGCGCTCGGTACGATGACCTGTTGCGGCGCCCACGGGCCGTTGCGGGCCGGGAACGCGGCCAGGTCGTCGAGCAGCGCGTCGGCCAGCGTTTCGTGACGGTTCGAATAGAAGAGATGGAGCATGAAGCGGGTGTCGGAGCCTCGCGCCGGCCAGGCCGTGCGAACGGGAGCACCAAGGATAGCAAAAGGGCCGTCGCGGCGAACCTCGTCCGAAAGGCCAGGTTTTGCGGACCGCGAAATACGATAGACTCGTCGCCAGTCATTACGACGCCCCGGGCGTCTTCGTCTGTCATTCAGCCCATCGATGCGCTATTCGGTCGAAATCAGAAAGTTTTTCTACAGCCAGTACTTTTTCGGCGGCCTGCGGATCGCGGTCGGCGTATCGCTGCCGGCCGTGCTGTGCCTGATCGTGTTTCACAACCGGGAACTCGGCTTCACGATCTCGACCGGTGCGCTCGGCGCGTGCGTCGTCGACATGCCGGGCCCGCTGAAGTACAAGCACAACGAAATGCTCGCGTGCAGCGTGATCGGCTTCCTGGCCGCGCTCGCGACCGGCCTCGCCACGCCGAACATCTTCGCGCTGTGGCTGACGATCGTGCCGCTCACGTTCGTGCTGTCGCTGATCGTCGTCTACGGCAACCGCTGGCCGCAGATCAGCTTCGCGACGCTGTTCATGATGGTGATGACGCTCGAGGAGAATTTCACGCCGCTGCAAGCGTTCGTCAATGCCGGCTGGATTCTCGCCGGCGGCCTCTGGTACACGTACTGGGCGACGCTCGTGTCGCAATGGCAGGCGCGCCGGATCGAACAGCAGGCGCTCGCCGAAAGCCTGTTCGCATGCGCCGACTACCTGCTCGCCCGTGCGCAATTCTACGATCTCGATGCCGATCTCGACGAGTGCTATCGCAATCTCGTCGCGAAGCAGATCACCGCGGTCGAAACCCAGGAAACCGCGCGCGACATCGTGCTGCGCAACCTGCCGAAGCTGCGCCGCGGCAAGCTCGACCCCGGCCGCACGATGATGTACAACCTGTTCATCAACAGCGTCGACCTGCACGAGCTGTTCGTCGGCGCGCACACCGACTACCCGCTCGTGCGCAACACGTTCGGCGGCTCCGACCTGATCATTTTCTATCGCGACCTGATCCACAAGGCGGCCCGCGACCTCGAGGAAATCGGCCTCGCGGTGCTCGAGAATCGCGCGCCGCATTCTCGGATCAACGTGAAGGCCGAACTGCGCGCGATCGAGTACGAGATCGAGCTGATGCGCAAGAAGAACTTCCCGGCCACCAACGCGGAAGCCTACGCAGCCGTGCTCGCGACCTTCCGCCGCATCTGGAGCGCGACGCGCCTGATCGACCGGATGCGCCGCAACCTGTCGGGCCATGCCGATCCGCAGCAGACCGAACTGAAGATCGACAAGGCGCTCACGCGCTTCCTGCAGCGGCGCCGGATGTCGCCGCTCCTGATCTTCTCGAACCTGAACATGCGCTCGCCGAGCTTTCGCCACGCGCTGCGCGTGACGATCGCGGTCGCGGTCGGCTTCTGGCTCGGCCGGCTGCTACCGCTCACGAATGCCTACTGGATCGTGATGACGACCATCATCATCCTGAAGCCCGGCTACTCGCTCACCAAGCAGCGCAACGCGCAGCGTATCGTCGGCACGCTGATCGGCTGCGCGGCGAGCATCGCGCTGATCTACACGGTCAAGGAACCGCACCTGCTGATCGCAATCATGTTCGGGTCGATGGTGATGAGCTACAGCCTGCTGCTGTTCAACTACGCGGCGAGCGTCGTGTTCACGTCGTCTTACGTGCTGCTGATGTTCCACCTGCTCGCGCCGGGCAGCATGCGGATCATCGGCGAGCGCGCGATCGACACGGTGGTCGGCTGCATGATCGCGATCGCGGCGAGCCGCCTGTTCCCGTACTGGGAATACCGGCTGATGGGCAAGCTCGTCACCGACATGCTGACCTCGACACGCAGGTATTTCGAAGCAGTGTGGCGCGCCGGGCGCGGCGTGTCGCCGCCGCCCGTGCCGGCCGCCGACGGCGCGGCGGTCGTGCCGGTCGTCGCGGCGGCAATCGAGACGCCGGCCGCCGCCCTCGACGACGACTACCGCTATCGCCTCGCGCGCAAGGACGTGCACATCGCGTTCGCGAACCTCGGCCAGGCGTTCCAGCGGATGATGATCGAGCCGAAGGCGCACCAGCGCTTCGTGCCGGAGCTGAACGACCTGCTCGTGCAGACCCACGTGCTCGGTGCGCAGATCACCGCCGCCGCGCCACTGATCCGGAGCGCGTGTGCGGCCGACGAGAACATCGTCCACGACGATGCGTTGCGCCGCGGCCTGTCCGCCGTGCTCGAGAACCTCGAGAAGGCAGAAGCCGGCGAACCGCCGCCGGCCGACCAGCTCGACGCGACGAAGCAGATCACCCGCGACCTCGACGCGATGGTCGTGTCCGCGGAAAAATCCGACGCGGTCGGCGCCGAGCTCACGCACGACCTGAAGGTGCTCGCGCACCAGTGCAAGCAGATGCTCGCGTCGTCGCTGCTGATCCGCAAGGACGCGAGCGTCATCCGCCTGCCCGCATGACGCCATGACGTCGTTCCGCCACCGGCCGCCCGCACACACGAGCGGGCCGGCCGGCAGCGCTCCCCGCGCCCGCAACACCCTTCCCGAAGCATGACCCGCACGCCCCTTACGGCCCACGCGCCCGCTGCGCGATGGCCCCACCTTCGATTGCGCCGGTTGCGCCAGTCAGGGAATACCCGATTCCGGTCGCATGGTCAGGCTTGCTATCATTCGGGCACGCCTAAGTTGTATATACAACTTGAACCAACCGGGCCGGCCCCGTTCGCCCGGTCTGTCGCATAACGATATCGGAGACTCAATGAAGAACTTGCAGCGCCATCTGAGCGCGCGGCACATCCGCTTTCTCGCGCTGGGCTCGGCGATCGGCACCGGCCTGTTCTACGGCTCGGCGTCCGCGATCCAGCTCGCGGGCCCGGCGGTGATCCTGGCCTACATCCTGGGCGGCGCGGCTGTCTACATGGTGATGCGCGCGCTCGGCGAGATGGCCGTGCGCGAGCCCGTCGCCGGCTCGTTCGGCCACTATGCGACCGAAAACCTCGGCCCATTCGCGGGCTTCGTCACCGGCTGGACCTACACGCTTGAAATGGTGATCGTCGCCATCGCCGACATCACCGCGTTCGGCATCTACATGGGCTTCTGGTTTCCGGATGTCCCTCAATGGATCTGGGTGCTCGGCGTCGTCGCGGTCATCTGCGGGCTGAACCTGTGCCATGTGAAGGTGTTCGGCGAGCTCGAATTCTGGCTGTCGCTCATCAAGGTCGGCGCGATCGTCGCGATGATCGGCGGCGGCGTTGCGATCCTGCTGACCGGCATGCATTTCGGCCATTCGGCCGACGTGCCGACGTTCGCGAACCTGTGGAACCACGGCGGCTTCCTCCCGAACGGGATCGGCGGGTTGATCGCGTCGCTGTCGGTCGTGATCTTCGCGTACGGCGGCATCGAGGTGATCGGGATGAGCGCCGGCGAAGCCAAGGATCCGGAGCGCGTGATTCCGCGCGCCATCAACGCGGTGCCCGCGCGCATCCTGTTGTTCTACGTGCTGACGATGGTCGTGCTGATGTCGATCAGCCCGTGGACCGGCGTCGGCAGCGACGGCAGCCCGTTCGTGCAGATCTTCTCGGCGCTCGGCGTGAAGTCGGCCGCGACCATTCTCAACCTCGTGGTGATCAGCGCGGCGATCTCGGCGATCAACAGCGACATCTTCGGCGCGGGCCGGATGATGTTCGGGATGGCGCGGCAGGGCCAGGCGCCGCGCGTGCTGATGGCGACGTCGCGGCACGGCGTGCCATGGGTCACGGTGCTCGTGATGGCCGGCGCGCTGCTGATCGGCGTGCTGCTCAACTACCTGATGCCGAAGGACGTGTTCCTGGTGGTGGCGGCGATCGCGACGTTCGCGACCGTGTGGGTGTGGCTGATGATCCTGCTGTCGCAGGTCGCGATGCGCCGTCGCCTGTCGAGCGCGGAAGTCGCGGCGCTGAAGTTCAAGGTGCCGCTGTGGCCCGTCGCACCCGCGCTGACGATCGCGTTCATGGCTTTCGTGATCGTGATGCTCGGCTGGTTCGAAGATACGCGCGTCGCGCTCTACGTCGGCGCGGCATGGCTCGTGCTGCTCGCGGCCGTGTTCTACGCACGAATCCGCCCGAAATTTGCGCCTGCGTCACGTTGACGCACGGCTGACCCTTCCACGCGGCGCGCCGGCTTCGGCGCCCGCGCTCGTCCCGGCGCGATGCCTCGCGCCGCGCACCGCGTCCACGCTTCCTGCCGTTTCCGCGCATCCGCGCCGGCGTCAGTGCGACGCGGCGCTCGCGGCCTCGGCCGGATGGGCCTCGTCGTACGCGTGCTTCTGTGAGATCGCGTTATACAGGATCGTCCCGATCACGAGCAGCACGGCCACGACGATCAGGATGCTCACGTTGCGGACAGGGTTCTTCTTGCGCTGATCGTTCATGATCGGTACGGCTCCGTCGATTTCGTTGAAGCGGGCATTCTACGCGCTTGCGCCCGCGCTGCGACGCCCCGGTAGCGTCCCCTCCTCCCGCCTTCCTCCCTGCTTTCAGCAACCTTTCCTTTGATAATCATTCCCATTCCGATCTAGAATCCGAAATCTTTCGTTTTGTAATGTTTCGGGTTGCTCGGACGGCAGGCACGCCCCGGAACGCTTCTTCGTCCGCCTGCCTCATCGGAGTCTTCATGTCGAATCCGCGCACCCGCCTGCTGCCGCTCGTCGGCGCCCTCGCCCTTGCCGCCGCCGCATTCGCGCCCCTCGCCCACGCGGCCGAGGAAGTGAGCCTGTACACCACCCGCGAACCGAAGCTGATCCAGCCGCTCATCGACGCGTTCACGAAACAGAGCGGCATCAAGGTCAACACGGTGTTCGTGAAGGACGGCCTGCTCGAGCGCGTGAAGGCGGAAGGTGCGCAGTCGCCGGCCGACGTGCTGATGACGGTCGACATCGGCAACCTGCTCGACCTTGTCGACGGCGGGCTCGCGCAGCCGGTGCGCTCGAAGGTGCTCGACGATGCGATTCCCGCGAACCTGCGCGGCGCGCAGGGTGACTGGTACGCGCTGTCGCTGCGCGATCGCGTGCTGTACGTGGAGAAGGACCTGAAGGTCGACGCGTTCCGCTACGAGGATCTCGCCGATCCGAAATGGAAGGGCAAGGTCTGCATCCGCTCGGGGCAGCATCCGTACAACACGGCACTCGTCGCGGCAATGATCGCGCACGACGGCGAAGCCGCGACCGAAAAGTGGCTGCGAGGCGTGAAGGCGAACCTTGCCCGCAAGGCGACGGGCGGCGACCGCGACGTCGCGCGCGACATTCTCGGCGGCATCTGCGACGTCGGCCTGGCCAACGCGTACTACGTCGGTCACATGAAGAACGCGGAGCCGGGCACCGATGCGCGCAAGTGGGGCGACGCGATCAAGGTCGTGCGGCCGACGTTCGCGAACGCGAAGAGCGGTGGCACGCACGTGAACATCAGCGGCGCGACGGTTGCGAAGCACGCGCCGCACAAGGCCAATGCAGTGAAGCTGCTCGAGTACCTCGTGTCGCCGGAAGCGCAGGCGCTGTATGCGCAGGCGAACTACGAATATCCGGTGCGCGCGAACGTGAAGCTCGATCCGGTGATCGCGAGCTTCGGCACGCTGAAGGTCGACCCGCTTGCGCTGACCGACATCGCGAAGCACCGCAAGGCGGCCAGCCAGCTCGTCGACAAGGTCGGCTTTGACAACTGACGCAACGTTCGCCCGCACGCGCCGCCGGCCGCTCCGTTCGCGCGCGGGCGGCCTCTGGCTGGGCGCGGCCGTCGCGATCGCAGCGGCGGTCGCGGCGCCGCTCGCGGTGCTGGTCGCCGCCGCGTTCGGCGCCGATCTCGCGCACTGGAAGCATCTCGCCGAGTTCGTGCTGCCGCAGGCGCTGGTCAACACGCTGCTGTTGCTCGCGGGCGTCGGCGCGATCGTCACGGTGGTCGGCACCGGCTGCGCGTGGCTCGTCACCGCGTACGATTTTCCCGGCCGCCGGATGCTGACCTGGGCGCTGCTGCTGCCGCTCGCGGTGCCCACCTATATCGTCGCATTCGCCTATCTCGACCTGCTCCACCCGATCGGCCCCGTGCAGGGCGCGATCCGCTGGCTGCTCGGCTTCGACAGCCCCCGCCAGTTCCGTCTGCCCGACCTGCGCTCGCTGCCCGGTGCGATCTTCGTGCTCGGCTTCGTGCTGTATCCGTACGTGTACCTGAGCACGCGCGCAATGTTCGTCACGCAGTCCGCGAGTCTTCTCGAAGCCGCGCGCACGCTCGGCGCGGGACGCATCGCGACGTTCTGGCGCGTCGTCGTGCCGCTCGCCCGGCCCGCCATCGCCGTCGGCGTGAGCCTTGCGCTGCTCGAAACGCTGAACGACATCGGCGCGTCGGAATTCCTCGGTGTGCAGACGCTCACCGTGTCGGTCTACACGACGTGGATCACGCGCTCCGATCTCGCCGGCGCCGCGCAGATCGCGCTCGCGATGCTCGCGATCGTCGTCGGCATGATCGTGCTCGAACGTTACGGGCGCCGTCGCCAGCGCTACGCGCACGGCCGACGCATGCGTCCGGTCGCACCGCGCAAGCTGACGGGCGCGGCCGCGTGGAGCGCCGCCGCGCTCGGCTGGCTGCCGGTGCTGCTCGGCTTCGGCGCGCCGGCCGCATACCTCGCGGTCGAGACCGGCAAGCGGCTGCATCTCGTCGGCGGCGTATCCGCTCAATTGATGACCGGGCTCGCGAACACGCTGACGATCGCCGCCGCCGCAACCGTCGCGACACTCGCATGCGGGCTCGTCGTCTCGTGGGCGGCGCGCGCGCAGCGCGACAGCGCGCGTGCGGGCCCGGCCCGCGTGTGTGCGCGCATCGCGAGCCTCGGCTACGCGGTGCCGGGCACCGTGCTCGCGATCGGCCTGCTGATCCCGTTCGCGGCGGCCGACCGGCTGCTCGGCGCGGCGCTCGGCCGTGACGGGCTACTGCTGATGGGGTCGGCGGCCGCCCTCGTGATCGCCTACACCGTCCGCTTTCTCGCGATCTCGGCCGGCAGCATCGAAGCCGGCCTCGCGCGCATTCCGCCGTCGCTCGAACACGCCGCGCGCTCGCTCGGCGAGACGGCCGGCGGCACGCTGCGCCGCGTGCACCTGCCGCTGCTGCGGCCCGCGCTCACGACGAGCGCACTGCTCGTCTTCGTCGACGCGATGAAAGAGCTGCCCGCGACACTGCTGCTGCGCCCGCTGAATTTCGACACGCTCGCGACCTGGCTGTACGCGGAGGCCGCGCGCGGCACCTATGAGGAAGGCGCGGTCGCCGCGCTCGCAATCGTGCTGGCCGGGCTCGTGCCCGTGATCCTGCTCGCGCGCACCCGTCACAAGATCGGAGCCTGACACCGTGAATCTGCTCGAACTCGACGACCTCTGCGTCGCCTATGACACGCCGCACGGCCGCCGCGCGGTGGTCGACGGGCTGAGCCTCGCGCTGCCGCGCGGCGATATCGGCTGCCTGCTCGGCGCATCGGGCTGCGGCAAGACCACCGTGCTGCGCGCGATCGCGGGCTTCGAGCCCGTACGCATGGGACGCATCGTGCTGGACGGCACGCCCGTCGCGGCGCCGTCGCTCGACGTGCCGCCCGAGCGGCGGCGCATCGGGATGATGTTCCAGGACTACGCGCTGTTCCCGCACCTGAGTGCGGCCGACAACGTCGCGTTCGGCCTGCGGCGCATGCCGAAGGCCGAGCGGCGCGCGCGCGTCGCGGACATGCTCGAACTGGTCGGGCTCGCCGCTTCCGGCGACGCGTATCCACACGAACTGTCGGGCGGCCAGCAGCAGCGCGTCGCCCTCGCCCGTGCGCTCGCGCCGTCACCGGAGCTGCTGCTGCTCGACGAGCCATTCTCGAATCTCGACGTCGATACACGCGAGCGGCTCGCGTTCGAGTTGCGCGACATCCTGAAGCGCACGGGTCACACCGCGATCCTCGTCACGCACAATCAGGCGGAAGCATTCGCGATCGCCGACCGGATCGGCGTGATGAAGGATGGCCAGCTCGCGCAATGGGACACGCCGTACGCGCTGCACCACCATCCGGCCAGTCCGTTCGTCGCGGAGTTCGTGCGCCGCGACGCGCTGGCGGACGAACGCGCACGCGCGCTGTCGCGCGGCCGCTGACCGGGCGACAATGGCGCGTATTGGCGGCGCACACACGTAACATCCATGCGCACCGACGCGATCCGTTGCCGTCCCGCGCGCTATGCCGGCTCGGACAGATCGCGCACCGGCAGCGCGGTCGAATACTTGATCTGCTCCATCGCGAACGACGAGCTCACGTCGAACAGCGGCACCGCGCGGATCAGTTGCTTGTACACGCGATCGTAATCGTCGATGCCGGCCACCACGACCCGCAGCAGATAGTCGGTCTCGCCGCTCATCCGATAGACCTCGACGACTTCCGGCATGTCGCGCACGGCCTGCGTGAAGCGCTGCGCCCACTCCTCGGTGTGCTGGTTCGTGCGGATCGCGACGAACACGGTCGTGCCGACACCGAGCTTGCGCGGATCGCACAGCGCGACCTGCGCACGGATCGCGCCGGTTTCCTTGAGCCGCTGCACGCGCTTCCAGCACGGCGTCTGCGACAGGTTCACGCGCTGCGCGAGCTCCGCGATCGGCAAGGTGGCATCTGCCTGCAACAGCTCAAGCAGTTTGCGATCGATGGCATCCATTTACCCAGTCCCTCGTAGATAGAAATTTTTTCTATGCATCCTGCATGACGGGGAACAATATGGAAACCGCTGCGCGGCGTCGACCGGGATAAATACCAATCAGGCCGGGAAGAATCCGCATCACGCACGATCCCGTGCGCAGCGGTCCATCGATCATCGGCACACCAGACGAAACAGGCGATTCCACCCATCGAGGTGGAATCGCCTGAAGTCACTGCGGCTGCGCTGCCTGGCCAGCCGCTCACGGCGAATACGGCACCTGCGCGCCGCCTCGCCGTGAGATCGCTCAATACGCGACCGTCGCGATCTCGCGCACGAAGCCGTGTTGCTCGAGCGCATCGACGAACGCGACTGCATAGTCTTCGGCCGAGATCCTGCTGTTGCCCTCTGCGTCCACGAGCAGCTTGCCCACGCCCGTGCGGAACGTGCCGGTGCGCTCGCCCGGCGCGATCAGGGCCGCCGGCGCGAAGAACGTCCAGTCGAGATCGCCGACCGTTTCAAGATAATCGAGCGCATCGCGGTGCGCGAGCGCGACCGCCTTGTACGCGTCCGGGAAACCTTCGGTGTCGACCAGCTGCTTGCCCGGCGCAACTTCGAGCGAACCGGCGCCCCCCACCACCACGAGCCGCTTCAGGCCCGCCTGGCGCGTGCTTTCCACCAGCGCCTTCGCCGCGGCGACGATCTTCGCGGGATCGTCCTGCTTCGGGCTGTACGCGCTCGCGACGACGTCGTGGCCCGGCAGCGCGGCCGCGATGCTGGCCGCATCGAACAGGTCGGCGGCCTTCGCGGTGATGCCGTCGCCGGCCGCGCCCGGGTGGCGCGACAGCGCGGTCACGCGATGGCCGCGGCGCACGGCTTCCGCGGCGATGCGCGAGCCGATCATCCCGGTGGCGCCGAACAGTGCGATGTTCAAGGTACGTTGCGTCATGTCGATTCTCCAGAAATAAAAGTAACTACAATGATTACATATAAGACCGAAAAAAAACGGAGCAACACTCCGTCGTGCCGGTCGCCGCGCATGCGCGTCACCCGGCCTCCTGCCCGGCATCATCCATTGCCCGCGATCACCCGCCGGCGCTTCCCGCCGGCCGGCTGCGCTGCTCCGATTCGAGCACGTCGGCCGTGACGTCCGCGAGCGTGCGTGTGGCAAGCGATGCTTCCATCGCGCGCTGCGCGTCGCCGATATAGTCGAGCAGCACGCCCTGGATGTGCCGCCCGACGAGACACGCGGGATTCGGCGCCTCACGATGCAGCGCGAACAGCTGCGCATCGTCGACCGCGCGGTACACGTCGAGCAACGTAATCTCGCCGGGCTCGCGCGCCAGCAGCGCGCCGCCGCCCGCGCCGAGCTGCGACGTGGTCAGCCCCGCGGCCGCCAGCATCGACAGCAGACGGCGAATCAGCGCCGGATTCGTGTTCACGCTACCCGCGATGATGTCGGACGACAGCGGCGCACCTTCCTGCATCGACAGCAACGCAAGCACATGAACGGCAAACGCGAACCGGCTGCTGGTATTCATTCCTCACTCTCTCGGTGACGCCGGCTCGAACGGCAGCCGGCGACGATGTGTAACCATGATAATTACATATTGAAGATTCCGCAAGGGCCCTTCACTCGCCGCTGGCCGGCTTCGCACCCGAGGCGTTCTGCTGGCTCCACTGCTGGAGCTTCTTGCCGGCCTCCGCCATCTTCGCGCCCGCTTCCGATGCCGCGTGAGCGACGACGGCGGAAGCGGCCGCATCGATCTGCGCCTGCGCGGCGGACGCAAGGCCGCTCGCCGACAGCGGCGGCACGGCCGAGGCCGCGCTCGCAATGCCGGCCTTCGCGGCATTGATCTGCTGGTTGACGGTGCTCGCCACCTGGTCGAGCGCCTTGGCCGCGTTGTTCGCGGCATCGGCGGCCGCGCTGGCGGCCGTATCGGATTGCGTGGCCGGCGTGCCGGACTTCTCGCAGCCTGCGAGCAACAGCACCGCACCGACGGCCGCGGCCGCCAGCACGGACCCGGGCACGCGACGCGCCGGCCAAGTCTTCATCTTCATCAGCGATCTCCGGCCGTGCGCCGCACGGCCTGAATGGTTGGACCAGCGTCGATGATACCGCCTGTGGAACAGGGCCAATGACGACTCGTGATTAAAAATGCCTTTCAATTTCGGATTTGTCTGATTCAATTGCAGGCGTGCCGAGACTAAAGTGGGCAGGCTTCAATCCGCTCCGTCTGCTTCCCGTTTCTTCATGGCTTTCCTCATCGACTGGTTCATCGCGCTGGCCGCCGCGCTCGCCACCACCTTGTTCCTGTGCCTTCGTTCACCGTCCGCGCCGCGCCTGCGTGCAGCCGGGCGCCCGCGCCGCGTGGCGTGCGCTCGCCTGCTCGTTCAGGCTGTGATCGGTTTCTGGACGGCCGCGCTGATCGTCGCGCAGGGCATCCTTGGCCCCGACGGCGACGGCCAGTCGCACGCCGGCTTCGCGGCGCTCGCATTTGCCGCACTCGGGCTCACCACCGTCGCCGCCTACTGGTGTGCCTGCGCATTGCGGCTGCGGCGCTCACGCGTGCTGTTCGCCCGCCGCTGACGCGCCAGACCGGTGCATCGCGGCGCACCACGCCACGCATCGCGCGCACCATTTGAGCCCTCATCGCACCACGCGCGTGCACCCACTGCGGCTCCGGGCCCACACGCAGCCTGCCCCGCTACCGTGCACGCATCGCCGGCGTGCCGCATCGCACGGCCTTCCGCACCACTTGGACGCACGCGTTCACCAAGTTGGCTCGATATTTGCATTCCTTGCCCGTTTTTTGCGCAAGGAAGCCACGGCATGGATGGTCTGAAATCCGGCGTCGATACACTGTTCCTCTTGATCGGTGCCGTCATGGTGCTCGCGATGCACGCGGGCTTCGCATTTCTCGAGCTCGGCACGGTCCGCAAGAAGAACCAGGTCAACGCGCTCGTGAAGATCCTGGTCGACTTCTCGGTGTCGACGCTCGCGTATTTCTTCATCGGCTATACGATCGCGTACGGCGTCGAGTTCTTCGACGATATCGGCACGCTGTCGCAGCACAGCGGCTACGCGCTCGTGCGCTTCTTCTTCCTGCTGACGTTCGCGGCGGCCATACCCGCGATCGTGTCCGGCGGCATCGCCGAACGCGCGAAATTCAATCCTCAGCTCGTCGCGACGCTGATCATCGTCGGCTTCATCTATCCGTTCTTCGAAGGGATCGCATGGAATGAACGCTTCGGCGTGCAGGGCTGGCTCACGCATGCCTTCGGCGCGCCGTTCCACGATTTCGCGGGCTCGGTCGTCGTGCATGCGTTCGGCGGCTGGGTCGCGCTGCCGGCCGTGCTGCTGCTCGGCGCACGCCACGGCCGCTATGCGAAGGACGGCCGGATCGCCGCGCACCCGCCGTCGAACATTCCGTTTCTCGCACTCGGCGCGTGGGTGCTCGCGGTCGGCTGGTTCGGCTTCAACGTGATGAGTGCGCAGACGCTCGACAAGATCAGCGGCCTGGTCGCCGTGAACTCGCTGATGGCGATGGTCGGCGGCACGCTCGCCGCGTGGATGGCCGGCCGCAACGATCCGGGCTTCACGTACAACGGCCCGCTCGCGGGCCTCGTCGCGGTCTGCGCGGGTTCCGACGTGATGCACCCGATCGGTGCGCTCGTCACCGGCGCCGCAGCCGGCGCTCTGTTCGTCGCAATGTTCACCTGCGTGCAGAACAAGTGGCGCATCGACGACGTGCTCGGCGTGTGGCCGCTGCACGGAATGTGCGGCGCGCTCGGCGGCATTGCGGCCGGCGTGTTCGGGCAACCCGCGTTCGGCGGCCTCGGCGGCGTGTCGTTCATGTCGCAACTCATCGGCACGCTCGGCGGCATCGCGATCGCCACCGCGGGCGGCACGCTCGTGTACGGCGCGCTGAAGGCGACCGTCGGGCTGCGCCTCGAGCGCGAAGCCGAATTCGACGGCGCCGACCTGTCGATCCATCGCATCTCGGCGACGCCCGAGCGCGACTGAGCGCGAATACGCGTCCGATCGGCGTCCGGCAGCCCGCCTGACGGACGCCCAAACGCATCATTACGTTTTCAATTCAAAAAACTTTCATCGAGCGCCCCTAAACTTCGGTCCAGTTTTCAACTTGCCTTCGCAATGCTTGCTGATCGCCTGCTGCGCGAAAGGCGATTCTTCCAACATTCGAAACTGGACTCCACATGCCCGCGTTGCCCAATGCTTCCCGTCGTCAGGCCCTGAAGATCCTCGCCGGCGCACCCATGCTGCCCCTCTCCGGCCTCGCGCTGCCGGCCCTGCTGACAGGTTGCGGCGGCGACGACAATCCGGCGGCGACGCCGGCCGCCGCCGCGTACACGTCGGCGGCGTTCTCGGCGATGGCCGCGCCCACGCTCGACAACGCGGCCGCGATGGCCACGACGACGGTCGGTTCGACGCTGTCGGTGTCCTTCTCGGACGGCTCGTCGCGCAACTTCAAGCTCGCGTACCGGCCGTTCTTCGTGACGGGCGACATGGTGCCGGACGGCAAGGGCGGCACGACGCTCGCGGGCGGCTACTACGACATCAACAACCAGCCGATCATCGATCGCTCGGTGGCCGGCAAGGAGCGCCAGTTCTATTCCGACTGCCCGGACGGCAGCTCGCTGCTGACGCTGAAAAATGCGAACGTGCCCGGCGTGAAGGGCAACACGGTGTTCGCGGTCGTGCAGTTCGAATACACGACGCGCGACCAGGCGAGCGCGTCGCAGTACGGCCAGCTGCCGTCGCCGATCGCCGTGCTCACGCTCGACCAGGATCCGTCCACCGGCGCGCTGAAGGTCGTGAAGTACCACAACGTCGACACGTCGAAGGCGCACGGCCTGTGGATCACCTGCGGCGCGAGCCTGTCGCCGTGGGGCACGCACCTGTCGAGCGAGGAATACGAGCCGGACGCGACGAAGGCCGCGACCGACGCGCAGTTCAAGGCGTTCAGCAAGAACACGTTCGGCGACGAGACGAAGGCGAACCCCTACCACTACGGCCACCTGCCCGAGATCACCGTGAATCCGGACGGCACCGGCACCGTGAAGAAGCACTACTGCCTCGGCCGCATCTCGCACGAGCTGATCCAGGTGATGCCGGACCAGCGCACCGTGATGATGGGCGACGACGCCACCAACGGCGGCCTGTTCATGTTCGTCGCCGACAAGGCGGCCGACCTGTCGGCCGGCACGCTGTACGTCGCGAAGTGGACGCAGACGTCGTCGGCCGGCGCCGGCACCGCGACGCTCACGTGGATCAGGATCGGCCATGCGACCAGCGGCGAGATCGAAACGCTCGCGAACACGCTGAAGGCGTCGGACATCATGGACCTGGTGACCACCGACCCGAACGATGCGAGCTACACGAAGATCCATTTCGGCGGCAAGTTCAACTGGATTCGCGTGAAGCCGGGCATGGAAAAAGCAGCCGCGTTCCTCGAGACGCACCGCTACGCGGCGCTGCTCGGCGGCAGCATGGCGTTCACGAAGCTCGAAGGCACGACCGTGAACGCGAAGGACAAGATCGTCTACACGGCGATGTCGCGGATCGAGACGTCGATGGTCCAGGGCAACGCGGCGTCGCGCGACGTCGCGGTCGACAAGAAGATCGCCTCGGGCGCGGTCTACGCGCTGAACCTGAAGGCCGGCCAGCGCGACACGACGGGCGGCGCGATCGACAGCGAGTGGGTGCCGGTCGACATGGGCGCGCCGGCCGCGCTCGTCGGCGAGGACCTCGCCGCGGCCGATGCGCTCGGCAACCTGGCGAACCCGGACAAGATCGCGAACCCCGACAACCTGAAGTTCTCCGAGAAGCTGCGCACGCTCTTCATCGGCGAAGACTCGGGCATGCACGTCAACAACTTCCTGTGGGCGTACAACGTCGACACGAAGTCGCTCGCGCGCGTGCTGTCGTGCCCGGCCGGCGCCGAATCGACGGGCCTGCACGCGGTCGACGAGATCAACGGCTGGACCTACATCATGAGCAACTTCCAGCACGCGGGCGACTGGGAGTCACCGCTGCACGACAAGGTCAAGCCGACGCTCGATCCGCTCGTGCGCGCGAACTTCAAGGACCGCTTCGGCGCCAGCGTCGGCTACCTGACGGCCGAGCCGACCAGCATCAAGCTCGCGAAGGCCTGACCGCTTCGCACGAGGGGGGGCAGCGCCCCTGGCAGGCCGCCCCTGACCGGGCGTCCCTGACCGGGCGTCCCTGACTGGGCGTCCCTGACCGGGCGTCCCTTTCTTCATCACCGTTCATTCGTCGGCGCTCCACGCCGGTTTACGCGCGATGCCCATTGCGGGCATCGCGCTTTTTTTTGCGCACGCCACGCGCACGCGAGTGCGCACGAGCCCGGTCGAACGGGCGATTTCAGCGATCGGGGGATAATACGGACCTGACGCGTCCGGCGGACGGGCAAAAAAAAGCGCCACGGAGACCGTGGCGCTAAAAAAGTTCTAGCCATTCCGAGGGCCGTGCTAGAACCTGAGAGACTGCGCGAAACACCGTTGCCGGTTAAACTCCTGAAACGATGTTTCGAAAACGTGAGACATTCTTTCCGTTTCCGCCCGACAAGTCAAGCGGTATTTGCACCGGTCTGCTCGCTTTCCGGCAATGCTCATTTGAGCGCTTTCCTAATAAACCAAGGGTGAACCCGTAAAATCTCATCCGATGAACGATTCACCCATGGAACATGCATCTTTTGACAATCATCCTACAATACCAACAAAATTGAAATCGAGTTTCGGAAATAGAGAGAATCCCTCGTGTCGACACCTGTAACGCCTCCCGCGCCCCGAGACCGCGAATCGTCGCCGGACGAGATCACCGCGCTCGCGCGCGGCCTCGCCGTGCTGCGGCGCATCGCGGCAGCCGACGCCCCGGTCAGCAACCGCGAGCTCACCGAATTGACGGGCATCCCGAAGCCGACCGTGTCACGCATCACGGCGACGCTCGTCAGCGCCGGCTTCCTGTTCCAGTTGCCCGACAGCGAGCGCTTCGTGCTGACCGCGTCGGTCCTGGAGCTGAGCCACGGCTTCCTGCGCAACTTCGACATCCGCGCGCGCTCGCGACCGTTCATGATCGAACTCGCCGAGCGCACGTCGCTGT
Source organism: Burkholderia sp. PR2 (assembly GCF_052372875.1). Taxonomy (NCBI): domain Bacteria; kingdom Pseudomonadati; phylum Pseudomonadota; class Betaproteobacteria; order Burkholderiales; family Burkholderiaceae; genus Burkholderia; species Burkholderia sp. PR2. The sequence continues at coordinate 1,172,371 of NZ_JBQRWH010000004.1, read as the reverse complement.
CGGTGCACCTCGCGGTGCGCGACCGGCTCGACATGGTCGCGATCGACGTGATCCGGCCGCGCTCGGCCGTGCTCGTCACGCGCCTCGAGATCGGCTCGCGGATGGACATCGCACGCACCGCGGTCGGCCGCGCGTATCTCGCGGCACTGGAGGACGACGAGCGCCGCGTACTGCTCGACGCGCTGCGCGCGACGGCAGGCGATGACTGGCCGCACGTATCGGCGCGCCTGACCCCCGGTCTCGAGGACGCAATGCGCGCGGGCCATGCGATCGCGATCGGCGAATGGCGTGAAGGGCTGAACGCGGTCGCGGCCGGTTTCGTCGGCCCGTCGGGCCAGCACTATTCGGTGAACTGCGGCGGCGCATCCAGTCAGTGCCCGCCCGAATGGCTGCAGGAACACGTGGTGCCCGCGTTGCACGAATGCATCGCGAAAATCACCCGCGAGATCGGCGGCGCGCCAGCCCGGCGCAGCGCCGTGTAACCGGTCCGTCATCGTCCTGTCGCCTTATGTAACGACCGTAACCCGTTGAAAGATAGACGACTGGACTGTAACGGGGACGGGACGTAGCATCATGCCCATCGTCGCGCCGCATCCGCGGCGCGCACCGCTCTTTTCTTTTTCCCGCGCGGACCGGAAGGGCCCGGACCGAGCCGGCCCTCCGGCACCGCATGCCCACGCGCCCCCCCAGGCCCGTCTCCCGGCCCGCCGCGCCGTCTTCCTGACAGAACACGATGGACAACCAACAAAAGCCCACGCCCCCTTCGAAGGATCCCGCCTCCCCCGCCGCGCGCCGCCCGCGCCGCACGCTGGTGATCGGGACGCTCGCGGTCGTCGTCATCGGCGGCTTGCTGTGGTGGCACCCGTGGAGCCGTACGCAGGCGGACGCATCGGCGGCAGGCAACGCGGCCTCCGGCGCGAGCGCCGGCGGCAGTGGCGGCCATCGCGGCCGCGGCGGCCCCGCCGCCATGGCGAACGTTCCGCAGCCCGTATCTGTCGCGACCGCGACGCAGGGCGAGATGCCGATCGTGCTGTCCGCGCTCGGCACCGTGACACCGCTCGCGAGCGTGACTGTCAAGACGCAGCTGTCGGGTTATCTGCAGTCGGTCGCGTTCCGGGAAGGCCAGATCGTCAAGAAAGGCGACCTGCTCGCGCAGATCGACCCGCGCCCCTACCAAGTCGCGCTCGAAAATGCCGAAGGCACGCACGCGCGCGACTCGGCGCTGCTCGCGACGGCCCGCATCGACCTGAAGCGCTACCAGACGCTGCTGTCGCAGGACTCGATCGCGTCGCAGACGGTCGACACCCAGGCGTCACTCGTCAAGCAATACGAAGGAACGGTGAAGACCGACCAGGCAGCGATCGACTCCGCGAAACTGAACCTCACGTACGCGCGCATCACGGCGCCCGTGTCGGGCCGCGTCGGCCTGCGCCAGGTCGACCCCGGCAACTACGTGACTGCGGGCGACACGAACGGGATCGTCGTGATCACGCAACTGCAGCCGATGAGCGTGATCTTCACGACCTCGGAGGACAACCTGCCGCAGATCGTCAAGCAGGTGAACGCGGGCCAGAAACTGTCGGTCACCGCTTACAATCGCAACAACACCGTGCCGCTCGAGACGGGTTCGCTCGAAACGCTCGACAACCAGATCGACACGAGCACCGGCACGGTCAAGCTGCGCGCGACCTTCGACAACAAGGAAGGCCTGCTGTTTCCGAATCAGTTCGTGAACACGCGGCTGCTGGTCGACGTGATACGCAATGCGACGATCGTGCCGACGGCCGCCGTGCTGACGGGCTCGATCGGCCAGTTCGTGTACATCGTGAAACCCGACAACACGGTGACGGTGCGCAAGGTCAAGGTCGGCCCGGTCGACGGCGAGCGCACCAGCATCGTCAGCGGCGTCGCGATCGGCGAGCGCGTGGTCACCGACGGCTCCGACCGCCTGCGCGAAGGCGCGAAGATCACGATCCCGGCCGACAAGCCGAAAGGCGCATCGGGCGCGCATGGCGCCGGCGCGGCGTCCGGCGCATCGGGTGCGGCCGCCCACCGAGGCGGACACAAGCACGACGCGTCGCAGGCTGCGGCCCCCGCGGCCCAGTAACGCGCGGGCCGCTCGATGAATCCGTCCCGCCTCTTCATTCTCCGGCCTGTCGGCACCGCCCTCCTGATGGCGGCGATCATGCTGGCCGGCCTCGTCGCGCTGCGCTTCCTGCCGCTCGCCGCGCTGCCCGAAGTCGACTACCCGACGATCCAGGTCCAGACCTTCTATCCCGGCGCGAGCCCGGAGGTCATGACGTCGTCGGTCACCGCGCCGCTGGAGCGGCAGTTCGGCCAGATGCCGTCGCTGAACCAGATGTCGTCGCAAAGCTCGGCCGGCGCGTCGGTGATCACGCTGCAGTTCTCGCTCGACCTGCCGCTCGACATCGCCGAACAGGAAGTGCAGGCCGCGATCAACGCGGCCGGCAACCTGCTGCCGTCCGATCTGCCCGCCCCGCCGATCTACGCGAAGGTCAACCCGGCCGACGCGCCGGTGCTGACGCTGGCCATCACGTCGAAGACCTTGCCGCTCACGCAGGTGCAGGACCTGACCGACACGCGCCTCGCGATGAAGATCTCGCAGATCGCGGGTGTCGGCCTCGTCAGCCTGTCGGGCGGCAACCGGCCGGCCGTGCGGATCCAGGCGAACCCGACCGCGCTCGCGCAGTACGGGATGAACCTCGACGACCTGCGCACGACGATCTCGAACCTGAACGTGAACACGCCGAAAGGCAACTTCGACGGCCCGACGCGCGCGTACACGATCAACGCGAACGACCAGCTCACCAGCGCCGATCAATACAACGACGCGGTCGTCGCCTACAAGAGCGGCCGTCCGGTGATGCTGACCGACGTCGCGAAGGTCGTCGCCGGCTCGGAGAACACCAAGCTCGGCGCGTGGGTGAACTCGGAGCCCGCGATCATCCTGAACGTGCAGCGCCAGCCGGGCGCGAACGTGATCGCGACCGTCGACGCGATCAAGGCGCAACTGCCGAAGCTGCAGGAGACGCTGCCCGCCGCGCTCGACGTGCAGATCGTCACCGACCGCACGACGATGATCCGCGCCGCCGTGCGCGACGTGCAGTTCGAGCTGCTGCTCGCGGTCGGGCTCGTCGTACTGGTGATGTACCTGTTCCTCGCGAACGTCTACGCGACGATCATCCCGAGCCTGTCGGTGCCGCTGTCGCTGATCGGCACGCTCGCGGTGATGTACATGGCCGGCTTCTCGCTGAACAACCTGTCGCTGATGGCGCTCACCATCGCGACCGGCTTCGTCGTCGACGACGCGATCGTGATGATCGAGAACATCGCGCGCTACGTCGAGGAAGGCGATTCGGGGCTCGAGGCCGCGCTGAAGGGCTCGCGGCAGATCGGCTTCACGATCATATCGTTGACGGTGTCGCTGATCGCGGTGCTGATCCCGCTGCTGTTCATGGGCGACGTGGTCGGCCGGCTGTTTCACGAGTTCGCGATCACACTCGCAGTGACGATCGTGATCTCGGCGATCGTGTCGCTCACGCTCGTGCCGATGATGTGCGCGAAGCTGCTGCGCCACTCGCCGCCGCCCGAAAGCCACCGCTTCGAGGCGCGCGTGCACCGCGCGATCGACTGGGTGATCGCGCGCTACGCGGTCGCGCTCGAATGGGTGCTGAACCGCCAGCGCTCGACGCTCGTCGTCGCGCTGCTGACGCTCGGGCTCACCGCCCTGCTCTACGTGTACGTGCCGAAAGGCTTCTTCCCCGCGCAGGATACCGGCGTGATCCAGGCGATCACGCAGGCGCCACAGTCGATCTCGTACGGCGCGATGGCCGAACGCCAGCAGGCGCTCGCGGCCGAGATCCTGAAGGATCCGAACGTCGAAAGCCTCACGTCGTTCATCGGCGTCGACGGCAGCAACATCACGCTGAACAGCGGCCGGATGCTGATCAACCTGAAGGCGCGCGACGAGCGCGCCGAGTCGGCCGCGCAGATCATCCGCAACCTGCAGCAGCGTGTCGCGAACGTGACCGGCATCACGCTCTTCATGCAGTCGGTGCAGGACCTGACGATCGACTCGACCGTGAGCCCGACGCAGTACCAGTTCATGCTGACGAGCCCGAACCCGGACGAGTTCGCGACCTGGGTGCCGAAGCTCGTCACGCGGCTGCAGCAGGAGCCGTCGCTCGCCGACGTCGCGACCGATCTGCAGAGCAACGGCCAGTCGGTCTACATCGAGATCGACCGCGCGAGCGCCGCGCGCTTCGGCATCACGCCGGCGACCGTCGACAACGCGCTGTACGACGCGTTCGGCCAGCGCATCGTGTCGACCATCTTCACGCAGTCGAACCAGTACCGCGTGATTCTCGAGTCGGAGCCGAAGGAGCAGCATTACGCCGAATCGCTTAACGACATCTACCTGCCGTCAGCGGGCGGCGGCCAGGTGCCGCTGTCGTCGATCGCGTCGTTCCATGAACGGCCGTCGCCGCTGCTCGTCGCACACCTGTCGCAGTTCCCGTCGACGACGGTCTCGTTCAACCTCGCACCGGGCGCATCGCTCGGCGAGGCCGTGAAGGCGATCGACGCCGCCGAGAAGGACATCGGCCTGCCCGGCTCGTTCCAGACGCGCTTCCAGGGCGCGGCGCTCGCGTTCCAGGCGTCGCTGTCGAACCAGCTGTTCCTGATCCTCGCGGCGATCGTCACGATGTACATCGTGCTCGGCGTGCTATACGAGAGCTACATCCACCCGATCACGATCCTGTCGACGCTGCCGTCGGCCGGCGTCGGCGCGCTGCTCGCGCTGATGATCACCGGGCACGACCTCGACATCATCGGGATCATCGGGATCGTGCTGCTGATCGGCATCGTGAAGAAGAACGCGATCATGATGATCGACTTCGCGCTCGAGGCCGAGCGCGTCGAAGGCAAACCGCCGCGTGAGGCGATCTACCAGGCGTGCCTGCTACGCTTCCGGCCGATCCTGATGACGACGCTCGCCGCGCTGCTCGGCGCGGTGCCGCTGATCGTCGGCGCCGGCGCGGGCTCCGAGCTGCGCCAGCCGCTCGGGATCGCGATCGCGGGCGGCCTGATCGTGTCGCAGGTGCTGACGCTGTTCACGACGCCGGTGATCTACCTCGGCTTCGACAGCCTCGCACGGCGCGTGCGCGACTGGTTCGAACGGCACGGCCCCGGCCGCGACACCGGCAAGCACACGGGCGCATAAGCGATGAACCTGTCGCGTCCCTTCATCACCCGCCCGGTCGCGACGACGCTGCTCGCGCTCGGCGTCGCGCTCGCGGGCCTGTTCGCATTCATCAAGCTGCCGGTGTCGCCGCTGCCGCAGGTCGACTTCCCGACCATCTCGGTGCAGGCGTCGCTGCCCGGCGCGAGTCCCGAGACGGTCGCGACCAGCGTGACGAGCCCGCTCGAGCGGCACCTCGGCTCGATCGCCGACGTCAGCGAAATGACGTCGACCAGCACCGTCGGCAACGCACGGATCATCCTGCAGTTCGGGCTGAACCGCGACATCGACGGCGCCGCGCGCGACGTGCAGGCCGCAATCAACGCGGCGCGCGCCGACCTGCCCGCATCACTGAAGAGCAACCCGACGTACCGCAAGGTCAACCCGGCCGATTCGCCGATCATGGTCGTGTCGCTGACATCGGAAACGTCGTCGCCCGCGAAGCTGTACGACGCCGCGTCGACGGTGCTGCAGCAGTCGCTGTCGCAGATCGACGGGGTCGGCCAGGTGTCGGTGAGCGGCTCCGCGAACCCGGCCGTGCGTGTCGAGCTCGAACCTCACGCGCTGTTCCACTATGGAATCGGCCTCGAGGACGTGCGGGCCGCGCTCGCATCCGCGAACGCGAACAGCCCGAAGGGCGCGATCGAATTCGGCCCGAAGCACTACCAGCTCTATACGAACGACCAGGCCTCGCAGGCGTCGCAGTACAGCGACCTGGTCGTCGCCTACCGCAACGGCGCGGCCGTGCGGCTGTCCGACCTGTCCGAGGTCGTCGACGGCGTCGAGGACCTCCGCAACCTGGGCCTGTCGAACGGCAAGCGCGCGGTGCTCGTGATCCTCTACCGCTCGCCCGGCGCGAATATCATCGAGACGATCGACCGCGTGCGCGCGGCGCTGCCGCAGCTCACCGCGTCGCTGCCGGCCGACATCACGGTGACGCCGGTGCTCGACCGTTCGACGACGATCCGCGCGTCGCTGAAGGACACCGAACACACGCTGCTGATCGCGGTGAGCCTCGTCGTGATGGTCGTGTTCCTGTTCCTGCGCAACTGGCGCGCGACGCTGATTCCGAGCGTCGCGGTGCCGATCTCGATCATCGGCACGTTCGGCGCGATGTACCTGCTCGGCTTCTCGATCGACAACCTGTCGCTGATGGCACTGATCGTCGCGACCGGCTTCGTCGTCGACGATGCGATCGTCGTGCTCGAGAACATCACGCGTCACATCGAGAACGGCAAGCCGCGGCTGCAGGCTGCGTTCGACGGCGCGCGCGAGGTCGGCTTCACCGTGCTGTCAATGAGCATTTCGCTCGTCGCGGTGTTCCTGCCGATCCTGCTGATGGGCGGCATCGTCGGGCGCCTGTTCCGCGAATTCGCGTTGACGCTGTCGCTCGCGATCGGCGTGTCGCTCGCCGTTTCGCTGACCGTCACGCCGATGATGTGCGCGCGGCTGCTGCGCGAGTCGCACGAGGTGCAGGAGGAAGGCCGCCTCGGCCGGTTCCTCGAGCGCTTCTTCACGCGGATGCAGCGCGGCTACGAGCGCACGCTGTCGTGGGCGCTGCGCCGTCCGCTGCTGGTCCTGCTGATCCTGTTCGCGACGATCGGCCTGAACATCTACCTGTACATCGTCGTGCCGAAGGGCTTCTTTCCGCAGCAGGACACCGGGCTGATGATCGGCGGCATCCAGGCCGACCAGTCGACGTCGTTCCAGGCGATGAAGCTGAAGTTCTCCGAGATGATGCGGATCGTGCAGGCGAACCCGAACGTGAAGAGCGTTGCGGGCTTCACCGGCGGCACGCAGACCAACTCGGGCTTCATGTTCGTCACGCTGAAGGACCGCACCGAGCGCAAGCTGTCGGCCGACCAGGTGATCCAGCAGCTGCGCAAGCCGCTCGCTGACGTCGCGGGTGCGCGCACGTTCCTGCAGGCCGCGCAGGACATCCGCGTCGGCGGCCGGCAGAGCAATGCGCAGTACCAGTTCACGCTGCTCGGCGATTCGAGCGCCGAGCTGTACAAGTGGGGGCCGCTGCTGACCGAGGCGCTGCAGAAGCGCGCCGAGCTGACCGACGTGAACTCCGACCAGCAGCAAGGCGGTCTCGAAGCGATGGTGACGATCGACCGCGCAACTGCCGCGCGGCTCGGCATCAAGCCCGCACAGATCGACAACACGCTGTACGACGCGTTCGGCCAACGCCAGGTCTCGACGATCTACAACCCGCTGAACCAGTACCACGTCGTGATGGAAGTCGCGCCGAAATACTGGCAGAGCCCGGAGATGCTGAACCAGGTGTGGATCAGCACGTCGGGAGGCAGCGCGAACGGCTCGCAGACGACCAACGCCGCGGCCGGCACCTTCGTCGCGACCTCGGCCGGCACGTCGAGCGCCGGGACGGCCGCCACCAGCGCCGCGGCGATCGCGTCCGATTCGGCGCGCAACCAGGCGCTGAACTCGATCGCGTCGAGCGGCAAGTCGAGCGCGTCGTCGGGCGCGGCGGTGTCGACGTCGAAGTCGACGATGATTCCGCTTTCCGCGATCGCGACCTTCGGCCCGAGCACGACGCCGCTGTCGGTCAACCACCAGGGGCTGTTCGTCGCGACGACGATCTCGTTCAACCTGCCGCCGGGCGTGTCGCTGTCGCAAGCGACCCAGGTGATCTACCAGACGATGGCGCAGATCGGCGTGCCGCCGACGATCGTCGGCAGCTTCCAGGGCACCGCGCAGGCGTTCCAGCAGTCGCTGAACAACCAGCCGATCCTGATTCTCGCGGCACTCCTGGCCGTCTACATCGTGCTCGGGATCCTGTACGAGAGCTACATCCACCCGATCACGATCCTGTCGACACTGCCGTCGGCCGGCGTGGGCGCCCTGCTCGCGCTGCTGCTGTTCAAGACCGAGTTCAGCATCATCGCGCTGATCGGCGTGATCCTGCTGATCGGTATCGTGAAGAAGAACGCGATCATGATGGTCGACTTCGCGATCGACCAGACGCGCAACGGCAACAAGTCGTCGTTCGATGCGATCCACGAGGCGTGCCTGCTGCGCTTCCGGCCGATCATGATGACGACGATGGCGGCGCTCCTCGGCGCGCTGCCGCTCGCGTTCGGCCACGGCGACGGCGCGGAGCTGCGCGCGCCGCTCGGGATCGCGATCGCCGGCGGCCTGATCATGTCGCAGGTGCTGACGCTCTATACGACGCCGGTGGTCTACCTGTACATGGATCGGTTCCGCGTGTGGGGCGAGAAGCGCCGCAACCGGCGCGGCAATTCGGGCGGACCGGCGGTGGCGGGCGAGTAAGCGGGTAACGGCACGAGCGACGGGCTTGCACACCGGCCGCAATCGGCTATCGTGTGTCCATGCCCATCCTCGCGCCCCGTTCCGGGGACCCGTCATGAACGTCCAGCTGAACCATACGATCGTCTGGTGCCGCGACAAGCACGCGTCGAGCGGCTTTCTCACCGAGCTTCTCGAACTGCCGGCGCCGACGCCATTCGGCGCGATGCTGGTCGTCCAGCTCGACAACGGTGTGTCGCTCGATTTCTACGAGAAGGCGGGAGACATCACGGCGCAGCACTATGCATTTCTGACCGACGAAGCCGGCTTCGATCGCGTGTATGCGCGCATTCGCGAGCGAGGGCTGCCGCACTGGGCCGATCCGGCCAAGCGGCAGCCCGATGACATCTACCGCCATAACGGCGGCCGCGGCGTGTATTTCGACGATCCTGACGGTCACTTCCTCGAAGTGATGACCCAGCCGTATGTGCTGAACGGATAACGGAACGCATCGGCCGGCGTTGCGCCGGCCGACGTGACGGCACGAGCGACGGGCACCCGGCGCCCGGCCGAGGGTGGGGGTAGCGCCGTCGCGTCGGACAGCGGCCCCCGCCCTGCCGCCGTTACTCGGCGGCAGCCGCCGTCTTGCGCGGACGACGCGCGCGGGTCGCCGTCTTGCGAGCCGGCTTCTTCGGCTTGGTGCCGGTGGCTGCTTCACCAGCCCCTTCACCAACCGCTTCCCCAGCCGGCTCGGCCGCCGGTACGGCCGGTGCTGCGTCGTGCGACGGCTGCGCGGCGGGTGCCCCCGCGACGTAGTCGCCAGCCGTCGGCGCCGCATGCTGCGCCGCAACGTGACGATCGTCGCCATGCTCCGCGTCGCGATGTGCCGCTTCGGCGTGCTTGCCGTCCGCGCGCGCGTCGCCGCCGTGCTTCGCGCCGGCGCCCTTCTTCGCACCGGCCTTCTTCGCCGGGCTCTTGCGCGCGCGCTTGCGGCTGTCCTTCGCGTCGCCGTGCGTCTCGACCGCTTCGGTCACTTCGGCTGCTTCGGCCGGCACGCTCGCCGCCTCGCTCGTCACGTCGACGATCACCTCCTCCACGTCGACCTGCTCGCGTTCAGGCGAGGCCGCTTCCGCGCGCTGCCCGCGACGTCGCGACCCGCGCTCGGCCGGTGCCGGCGCCGCGTGGCGTCCGCCGTGACCGTGGTGCGCGCCGCCCGTATCGCGGTGCGCCATCACCGGTTCGGCCACGGCCGGCTGACGCGGCCGCGACACGAACGCGCCCGACTTGTCGTCGCGGCCCACTTCGAGCAGGCCGCGCGCCTGCGCTTCGTCGAGCAGGTTGCCAAACGCGCGGAAGCCGTAATACGACTCGTTGAAGTCCGGCTTGCGGCGCTTGATCGCGCTCTTGAGCACCGACGCCCAGATCTTGCCGACGTCGTCGCGCTCCGATGCCAGCGCATCGAAGGTCTCGACCGCGAGCGCGATCGCCTCGCTGCGGCGCGCTTCCAGCTCCGGCTTGCGCGACGGCTCGTCGGGCCGCTTCGCGCCGCCGTTGCCCGTGCGCTGCTGTTCGCGCTTCGCCAGCGCGCGCTGCTGCTCGCGCACCAGGTCGTCGTAGAAAATGAATTCGTCGCAGTTCGCGACCAGCAGGTCCGACGTCGACTTCTTCACGCCGACCCCGATCACCTTCTTCGCGTTCTCGCGCAGCTTCGACACGAGCGGCGAGAAATCCGAGTCGCCGCTGATGATCACGAACGTATCGACATGCGACTTCGTGTAGCAGAGGTCGAGCGCGTCCACGACGAGCCGGATGTCGGCCGAATTCTTGCCCGACTGGCGCACGTGCGGAATCTCGATCAGTTCGAAGCTCGCCTCGTGCATCGACGCCTTGAAGCCCTTGTAGCGCTCCCAGTCGCAATACGCCTTCTTCACGACGATGCTGCCTTTCAGCAGCAGCCGCTCCAGCACGGGCTTGATGTCGAATTTCTCGTACTTCGCGTCGCGCACGCCGAGCGCGACGTTCTCGAAGTCGCAGAACACGGCCATGCTGACGTTGTCCAGGGGTAATGCCATGTGTACTCCAACCGGTTGGTCGCCGCGTTGTATTGCGTAGCGGCGAAGAATGCATCGCGCACATGATAGCCGGTCGGCGGGTCGATTCCGCCATCCATGCGCGCGACCGCGCGGATAACGGGTTGCGGCGCCGGCCGTTACGGAGTGGTACAGCCCCAATTACCCGCGCGCCGCCGCCCCAAATCGACATACACTTGAGTATCGGTCGTCCGTCCCTATCTGGGAGGATGACGCATCGCGCAAGGAGCGGTTTCATGACGACGAAGGTATTGCTGATTGGCGCGACCGGCCGCACGGGTCGGGCCTGCGCGGATCTGCTGCTCGAGCAGCCGGAATTCGAGGTGACTGCGCTGGTGCGCCGGCATGGCTATGCGCTGCCGGGCGCGAAGGTCGTCGAGGCCGATCTGACGGGCGATTTCTCGCACGCGTTCCAGGGCATCTCGCACGTGATCTACGCGGCCGGCTCGGCGGAATCGGAAGGCGCCGCCGAAGAGGAGCAGATCGACCGCGACGCGGTCGCGCGCACGGCCGAGCATGCGCTCGCCTACAACGTGCAGAAGCTGGTCGTGATCAGTTCGCTGAGCGCCTACTGGCCGGAGCGCAGCGGCGACGCGCTGCGCCACTACTCGCAGATGAAGCGCGAAGGCGACGAGCGCGTGATCGCGTCGGGCATCGATTACGTGATCCTGCGCCCCGGCCCGCTCGCGGACGGGCCAGGCGTCGGCAAGATCGCGCTGACCGAGGAACCGCTCGACTCGGCGCCGCCGGTGTCGCGCCAGGATGTCGCATGGGCCGCGATCGAGGCGATCAAGCTCGGCATTTCACGCAAGGTGGTCGGCTTCGTCGGCGGCAGCGTGCCGATCGAACAGGCGTTGCGCGCGTAACACACGCCCGGGCCGCCACGGGGCGGCGCATTTCGTCGTGCCGGCAGCCCGCGATGCGGGCCGCTCGACTGCGCGCTTGCCGCCTCCGGCTTACTGCTTCGGATGCGCGTCGGCCCACGCCTTCACCGCGCCGAGCGTGTTCTCGACGTGCTTGTCGGGCGACAGGCTCGTGTATTCGTACAGCACCTTCCGCTCCGGTGAAATCACGTAGGACACGCGGTTCGCACGATCGAGCGCGGGCAGCTTCGCGTCGTATTCGCGGATGATCTTCGCGTCCGGATCGGCCGCGACCGGGAACTTGCTGCGGCACTCGCTCACCGAAAACTTCGTCAGCGTGTCGATGTTGTCCGCAGATACGCCGATTACCGTCGCGCCGTAAGCCTTGTAACGATCGACCGCGTCCGCGAACGCATGTGCCTCGATGGTGCAACCCTTCGTGAACGCCGCCGGGTAGAAGTACAGCACGACCGGCCCGTACTTCAGCGCATCGGCCAGCGAGTACGCGTAGGTCTTGCCGCCCAGCGACGCCTGCGTCGTGAAGTCGGGCGCCGTGTCGCCCGGCTTCAGTTGCGCCTGCGCAACCAGCGCATGGCCGGCCACCATCAGCGCCGCCGCGGCGCCCACCAACAGTTTTCGCTTCATCTGCGTCCTCATTTCTTATAAAGTCAGCCTCGATGTAGGCCATACTGGCGTTCGCCTGTCGAACGCCAGTGTGCATGACCCGGTCCGGCGGCAACGCCAGCCGCGGCCGACCGGTTAAAGATTCCGCCTGGTCTGCCGTTATTCCTTCCGGACAGCCGGTTCCAGCCCTTCACGTCAGCGAGATACATGGAAGCCAACAGGAAACAGACGCCACGCAAGGGCTCCTGGCGCAACGCCTTGCATACGCTGCGCCGCTTCGCCTGGTCGGGCGGCGCGCTGATGCCTGCACGCGCCGGCACGCCGCGCCGCGACGACACCGTGCGCAACTGGCTGGAACAGACGGTCGGCACGGTGGATTTCCTCGCCCATGTCGACCGCGAGCTGCGCTTTCTGTACGTGTCCGACGCAAGCCTGCGCTTCATCGGTTATCACCGCGACTACCTGCACACGCTGACGCTGCGCGACCTGATCGCGGAACAGGATACCGCGGCGCTCGAAGGTCTGCTTGCGCGCGCCGCGCGTTCCGGCCAGGTCGAGAAGGCGACGATGTGCATCGTCAAGTCGCTCACCTATCCGCTCGACGTCGAGATCCGCGCGTTCAAGAGCCGCCACCACGGCGTCGATGGCTTCGCGATCGCGGCGTTCGACGTGTCGGCCTGGCGTGCGCTCGAGGCGCGCCTGACGTACGAAATGCACCACGACCCGATGACGGGGCTCGACAATCTGTCCGCGCTCGTGCCCGCGCTGATGCGCGCGCAGCAGGCCGCCGACGAAAGCGGCACCTGCGCGGCGCTGCTGCTGCTCGACCTCGACGACTACCAGCGCATCAACCGCGCGCTCGGCTACGACGCCGGCGACACGCTGCTGCGCGACACCGCGCAGCGGCTGCAGGCGCTCGTCGCGCCCGGCGAGCAGCTCGCGCGCGTCGCGAGCGACAAGTTCGCGATCGTGTTCACCGCGCCGGACCGCGCGCGGGCAAGCGATGCCGCCGACGCGCTCGCGCGCCGGCTGCAGGCCGCGGTGCGTGAGCCTTACGCCTACCAGGGGCAGACCGTCCACCTGTCCGCGAGCATCGGCATCGCGCTGTACCCGGACGAACGCGCCGCACACCATCGCGCGCAGCATCACAGCCCGCTGCTGCGCCGCGCCGACCATGCGCTCGCGCAGGCAAAGGCGGCCGGCGGCAATGCGCTCGCGTTCCATGAGCCGGTCGACGATCCGGCCGACGCGGAACGACTGAAGCTCGAGGCCGACCTGTACGACGGCGTGCGCAACGGCGAGTTCTCGCTGCACTTCCAGCCGATCACGCGCAGCCAGTCGGGTGCGGTGGACGGCGTCGAGGCGCTGATCCGCTGGCGTCATCCCGTGCACGGCCTCGTGCCGCCGGCAACCTTCATTCCGCTCGCCGAATCGATCGGCCTCATCAACTATCTCGGCAACTGGGTGCTCAAGGCCGCGTGCATGCAGCTCGTCGCCTGGGATCGCCAGGGGCTCGCGCTGCAGTACGTGGCGGTCAACGTGTCGCCGCAGCAGTTCCGCGACCCGCGCTTCACGCAAAGCGTGCGCGAGGCGATCGCGTTGACGGGCATCGACCCGCGCCGCATCGTGCTGGAAATCACCGAAAGCCTGCTGATGCACGATCCCGTCCAGGCGAAGGGGCTGCTCGAGGAGCTGACCGCGCTCGGCATCCGCTTCGCGATCGACGATTTCGGTACCGGCTATTCGAGCCTTGCGTACCTGCAGCGCTTCCCGCTCGCGAAGCTGAAGATCGACCGCAGCTTCGTCGAGAACCTGCTGACGTCGCGCAACGACCGCGCGATCGTGTCGGCGGTGGTCGGCCTCGCGCAAACGCTCGATCTCGAGCTCGTCGCGGAAGGCGTCGAGACCGAGGCGCAGCGCGAGCTGCTGACCGAGATGGGCTGCAACCACATCCAGGGCTGGCTCGTCTGTCAGGCGCTGCCGTCCGAGGAGCTCGCGCGGCGCTTCGAGGCGCAGCAGTTGCGCCTGCACGCCGCCTGACGCGCGCGGCGAACCGGATACATCCGTATGTCAATCACCGCACACCTGCCCCGCACGGCGCTGCTCGACAAGCTGTGGGCCCGGATGAACGAACGGGGCGACTTCCCGCTGCTGTCGGAGTCGCTACGCGCGACGATGGCCGCGATGAAGAACGACGATCTCGACTTCACCGCGCTCGTGAGCGTCGTGCTGTCGGATTTCGCGCTCACGCAGAAAGTCCTGCGGCTCGCCAATTCCGCGATGTACATGGCGTTCGGCGGCAACATCACGACCGTCACGCGGGCGCTGATGGTGCTCGGCATGGACACCGTCGGCCATCTCGTCGTCGGGCTCAAGCTCGTCGACCATTTCCACCAAAGCACGCCGCGCCGCATCGACGCGAAGCTCGAGCTGAACCGCGCACTGCTGTCCGGTTGCGTCGCCCGCAAGCTGACCGAGCATGCCGAGTTGCGCGGCGGCGAGGAAGCCGTCGTCTGCACGCTGATGCGTCAGGTCGGCAAGCTGCTGGTGGTGTGCTATCTCGACAGCGAGTGGGACCGGATCCGGCGCCGCGCCGCCGAGCTGAACGGCGACGAAGCGGCGGCGTGTGTCGACGTCCTGGGCGTCGGCTTCGACGAGATCGGTCTCGAGGCCGCCGCGAGCTGGCGACTGCCCGACGTGATCCGCGCCGGCATGGCCGACGGCGACGGCGGTAGCGCACACGCCGCCGGCCTCGACGAGGACGACATCGACGAAGACCGCCAGCGGCCCCGCGACGCCTGCGCCGACGACAGCCCCGAGCGCGTGCGCTGGCTGCGCGCGGTGAGCCGCTGCTCGACCGACGTCGCCGGTGCGCTCGCAATGCCTGCTGGCCCGCAGCGCGATGCGCATATCGCGGCGCTCGCGCAGCACTACGCGCAGGTGGATATCGACGCCGACGCGCTGGTGGAAATCGCCGACCGGCTCGCACGCGAGGAAGCGAGCGACACCGTGATGCGCGAGATCGTCGAGCTGCGCGCGAACGCCGACGCGATCGCGCGGGCGCAGCCCGATCCCGAGGCATGCCTCGAGGCCGGCCTCGCCGACCTGCGCGCGCTGCCGTCCGAACACGTGCTGACGCCGGTGCTCGCACTCGCGTCGGAAAGCCTGCTCGCGGGCCTCGCGTTCACGCGCACCGTGATGTTCGTGCGCCGTGAAGACGGCGCGTTCGCCGCGCGGCTCGGCTTCGGCCAGGACGTCGACGCGGCGCTCGACCGGCTGTGCTTCGACGAGCGGTTCGAGCCGGACGTGTTCCATCTCGCGATCACGAACTCGGTCGGCATCTTCATCGAGCAGGCGCAGGACCCGAAGATGGTGAAGCGCCTGCCCGCGTGGTATCTCAATGCGCTTCCCGGCACGCGCGCGTTCGTGCTGCTGCCGGTACGCGTCGGCACGAAGACCGTCGGCCTGCTGTACGGCGACTGGGCCGGTGCGCAGCCGGCGCGCAAGATCACGCAGCAGGAGATGAGCGTGCTGAACGAGCTCGCGCGGGAACTGGGGCGGTTCTTCCCCGCGTAACGCAAGGGGCGCCCCAAAAGCAAACCGGCCGCGAAAGCGGCCGGCTGCATCGTGCGACGGATCGAAACGCTTACTTGAGCGTGACCGGCACGCTGAAGTACTTCTTCGCGAGGTTGTCGATCGTGCCGTCGGCCTTCAGTTCCTTCAGCGCCTGATCGAGCGCCGTCTTCAGCGCCGCGTCGTTCTTGCGCAGACCGAAACCGACGCCCGAGCCGAGGATCTCCGCATCGCTGACCGTGCCGCCGGCGAAGCCGAAGCCCTGGCCTTGCGGCTTCGACAGGAAGCCCTTCGAGCCCGCCTCCGAATCCTGGAACGTCGCGTCGAGACGGCCGGACTTCAGGTCGGCGTAGGCCAGGTCCTGCGTCTGGTAAGGCACGACGTCGACGCCGGCCGGCGCCCACTTCTTCTTCGCGTACGCTTCCTGGATCGTGCCCTGCAGCACGCCGACGCGCTTGCCCTTCAGCGCTTGCGGGGTCGGCAGCAGGCCGCTGCCCTGCTTCGCGATCAGCTGGTTCGGGATCGTGTAGATCGGATCGGTGAACGCGATCGCGTGCTTGCGCTGGTCGGTGATCGTCATGTCCGAGTTGATCGCGTCGAACTTGCGCGCCTGCAGCGCGGGGATCAGGCCGTCGAAGTCGTTCTCGACCCACACGCACTTCGTCTTCAGCTTCGCGCACACCGCGTTGCCGATGTCGATGTCGAAGCCGGTCAGCTTGCCGTCGGGCGTCTTGTATTCGAACGGCGCGTACGAGGCCTCGACGCCGAACCGGATCTCCTTCGGATCCGCAGCCATCGCGCTGCCTGCCGCCACGGCCGATGCCGCCACTACCGCGTGCGCGGCCACTTTACGCCAATCCAACTTCATCAGGTGTTCTCCTCGATACTCGAATGTTCCGGAACTACGGGCGCATGCATCATTGCAGGGTCGGATGACAACCACAATGCCGATGCCGCGCCTTGATGCGGCGCAACAGCCGCAAGGCCGCGATTGTACCAATCCGCGCGGCCCGATACGGCAAAGCGGCCGCCGGCACACGATGCTGCACTGCATGCGCGATGACGACCGGATGCGCCGTCGAACTTGCAAGACGATGTCGCAAATACGCAAGGCGCGACGCGCGGGCCTTCTGCATGGCATGCGGGCGTCGACGCACTTCGGGGATGCTGCCGGACGATGCGCGGGCGACGGATCGCCGTAGCCGCGCACCACCGGTCTTCCGTCAGACGAGTGCGGCGAGCGTCTCGCGCGTGGTGTCGACGACGAGCAGGCCCGCGCGCAAACCCGGCTTCACGGTCGGATTCGGAAACACGATGCGCTCCTCGTCGTGCTGCACCGTGTAGCGGTAGTCGCCGTCCTGCGCGAGCACGGTGCCGCGCGCGAACGCGGTGAAGTTCGCGACGTCGGCCGCGACGAACAGCTCGAGCGCGTCGCTCTGCTTCGTGATCTGGTCGATCACCGTGAACACGCGCGGCAACGGCGGAGGGTCGACGTCGCGCGGCGCGCCCGAGACGAGGTTGCGCACCGCATGATCGGCCGACGCGAAGCGCGACAGATCGTTCTGGCCGAACGGCCGCACCTTGCCGAGTTCGAGCGTGCACGCGTGCGCGCCGCAATGCTCGGCCGTGTAATGCGAATACGTATTGCCCTTCGCGCTATGCAGCAGCACGGCCGCGATGCGCGCATCGCCGAGCCATTCGACCATCGCGCGGGTCGGCGGCGTGCCCGTGTGCGGCAGCAGCGCGAACTGCTCGAACACCGATGCGCGGATCGCCGTGTGCATGTCGATGTGCCAGCGCGCACCGCCCGCCGGCGCGGCCGCGAAGAACGCGGCGGCCGCCGCTTCGAGTTGCACCGCGCGCGGCGCTTCGCGGCTCGCGGGCACTTGCGCGTGACGGCCGCTGAACAGGCGGTTCAGGTCGTCGTCGAGATAGCGTTCGCCCGCGCGCATCGCCGGCACGTTGCCGAGCACGACGAGCAATCGGCACGCGAGCCGCAGCGTGCCTGCCGCGAGATCGCGCACGAGCATCGACAGCAGCTCGATCGGCGCAGTCTCGTCGCCATGCACGCCGGCCGACACGAGCACGCTCGCCGCGTCGCCGGCCCCTTCGGCCGAAGCCGGCGCGAGTTGGAGCAGCCCGTCGCCGAGCCATTGCCAGCGCACCGCACCGTCCGCGCACGTGCCGTCCTTCACGGGCGGCGCGTCGCCCGCGAGCGTGAACGCGAGAAAATCGTCGAGCAGCGCGGCGCCCGGCATGCGGGACTCAGCGCTGGAAGTCATACAGCGACCCGACGCGCAGGATCTGCGTGAGTTCGTCGAGCGCCGTGCGCGATTCGTCGAGCAGCGTCGGATCGGCGAGGTCTTCCGGTGCGAGACGGTCGCGGTAGTGCTTTTCGATCCACGCGTCGAGCGACGCGAACAGCGTGTCGTTGATCCACACGTTCGACGTGACGGCCGCGCGCTCGGCCTCGTTCAGCACGACGCGCAGGCGCAGGCACGCGGGGCCGCCGCCGTTCTTCATGCTTTCGCGCAGGTCGAACACCAGCACGTCCCGGATCGGCCCGTTGCCGGCCGCGAGCTGGTCCAGATAGGCGGCGACGTTCGCGTTCTCGCGGCACTCCTGCGGCACGACGAGCACCTGCGAGCCGTCCGCGCGCGACAGCAGCTGGCTGTTGAACAGATACGACGTGACAGCGTCGTTCACGCTCACGGCCGCATCGGGC
Organism: Burkholderia sp. PR2; assembly: GCF_052372875.1. Taxonomy (NCBI): domain Bacteria; kingdom Pseudomonadati; phylum Pseudomonadota; class Betaproteobacteria; order Burkholderiales; family Burkholderiaceae; genus Burkholderia; species Burkholderia sp. PR2. Next base: position 1,153,966 of record NZ_JBQRWH010000004.1, on the reverse strand, counting down.
ACCTCGATCACGTTCAGCCGTGCGCCGCGCGCGTCGAGCGCGGCGGTCAGCGTGTCGTAGATCGCCTGCTTGTTGACGAACGCGCGCTCGTGCGTGAACAGCGTGTCGCGGTTGCCGACCGAGATCACGTCGTTGTGGAACACACCTGCATCGATCACGTCCGGATCCTGCTGCGCATAGACCGTCGCCGTCTCGGCGAGACCGTGGCGATGCGCGACCGCGCGACTCGCCTCGAAGGTCTGGCGCGCCGGGAAGCGCTTCGGCTCCGGGCCGCGGCGATATTCCGCGCGGCCGTACACGAAGAACTCGACGCCCGGCTGGCTGTATTCCGCGCAAAAGCGCGTATGGTTCGCGGCCCCCTCGTCGCCGAGTGCCGGCGTGCCCGTCAGCGCCTCGTGCACCGCGAAGTGCGCGGGATCGGCGAACAGCGTCGACAGCGTGCGGCGCGTCGCTTCGTGCTCGATCGCGCGATGCAGCTTGCTGCACAGGTTGGCCGGCGTGAAGTGCACGCGACCGTCGCTCGTGTCGGCCGACGGGCTGACGGTGGCCGCGTTCGCGGTCCACATTGCCGACGCCGAGCTCGCCGCGGCGAGCAATTCGGGCGCCTGCTTCGCGGCCTTCGCGATCACGTCCGCGTCCTTGCCGGAGAAGCCGAGCTCGCGCAACAGGCGCAGCGACGGGCGCTCTTGCGGCGGCAGCACGCCTTGCGCGAAGCCGAGATCCGCGAGCTGCTTCATCTTGCGCAGCCCCTGCTTCGCGGCGGCCTTCGGGTTCGCGGCCGACTTCTCGTTGTTGAGCGACGCCACGTTACCGAACGACAGCCCGGCGTAGTTGTGGGTCGGGCCGACGAGTCCGTCGAAATTGGCTTCTTGTGCGTTCATCGTCGTTCCCTCGATCAGAAATGCAGGCCCGGCGACAGGCTCGCGGGCAAGGTCAGTTCGGTGCTTTCCACCGACGCCATCGGATACGCGCAATAGTCGGCCGCGTAGTACGCGCTCGGCCGATGATTGCCCGAGCGGCCCGTGCCGCCGAACGGTGCGGCGGACGATGCGCCGTTGGTCGGGCGGTTCCAGTTGACGATCCCCGCCCGGATCGTGCGGCGAAAGTGGTCCCATGCCGTCGCGTCGTCGGCCAGCAAGCCGGCGGACAGGCCGAACGCCGTGTCGTTCGCGCGCTCGATCGCTTCGTCGAACGTCGCGTAGCGGACGATCTGCGCGAGCGGGCCGAAATGCTCTTCGTCGGGCAGGTTCGCCACGCCGGTCACGTCGATGATCGACGCGTTCACGAAACCGAGGCGCGGATCGCGCTGCGTCATCGCGATGATCGGCTTCGCGCCCTGCTCGATCAGACGCGACTGCGCGTCGACGAGCTTCGCGGCCGCGCGTGCCGAGATCACCGCGCCCATGAACGGCTGCGGATCGGCGTCGAACACGTCGGCCGTGATCTTCGACGTGACGTCGGCGAAACGTGCGAGGAAGCGGTCGCCGAACGCGCCTTGCGGCACGAAGATGCGGCGTGCGCACGTGCAGCGCTGGCCGGCCGACAGGAACGCCGACTGGATCGTGTGATGCACGGCCGCGTCGATGTCTTCGACTTCGCCGATCACGAGCGGGTTGTTGCCGCCCATCTCGAGCGCGAGCACGATTTCCGGACGGCCGCCGAACTGCTTGTGCAGCAGCGTGCCGGTGTCCGAGCTGCCGGTGAAGAACAGCCCGTCGATCTGCCGATGATTCGCGAGCGCGATGCCCGTGTCCTTCTCGCCCTGCACGAGGTTCAGCACGCCGGCCGGCAGCCCGGCTTCCTGCCACACCTCGACCGTCGCGCGCGCGACGCCCGGCGCGAGCTCCGACGGCTTGAACACGACCGTGTTGCCCGCGATCAGCGCCGGCACGATATGGCCGTTCGGCAAGTGGCCGGGGAAGTTGTACGGGCCGAACACCGCGACGACGCCGTGCGGACGATGGCGCAGCACCGCGACGCCGTCGGCCATGTCCTGGCGCTTCTCGCCGGTGCGTTCCTGGTACGCCTGGATCGAGATGCCGACCTTCGCGGCCATCGCCACGACTTCGGTGCGCGCTTCCCACAGCGGCTTGCCCGTCTCGCGGCCGATCGCGGTGGCGATCGCTTCCTTGCGCTCGGTGAGCAGCGCCGCGAAGCGCTTGGCGATCGCGCAGCGCGATTCGAAGTCGAGTGCCGACCAGCCGGCGAATGCGCGACGCGCGCTCGCGACCGCACGGTCGACGTCGGCCGCCGATGCGCTCTCGCCCTGCCATGCGATCGCGTCGGTGCCCGGGTTGCGCGAAGCGAAGACGGGGCCCGAGCCTGCGACCCAGGCGCCGTCGATGAAGAGTTCCGTCATGATTCGTTTATCCCTGTTTGACTTTGAGCGGCAGCACGCGGACCGGATCGCCGGCCTTCACGTCGAGCGCGGCGGCATCGTCGGCCGACAGCACGAACGTGCCATTCGCGACCACGCCCGGCGCGACGCCGACGCGGAAATCGCCGAGCGACGTATTCGACACGAGTGACTTCGGCGGATGGCCGCCCTGCACGTCCTCGCGCACGTCCGGCTCGCCGATCGCGACCGGCACGACGACGCTTTCGCGCACCGTGCGCAGGTCGTTGACGTGGCATTCGAGCACCGGGCCCGCGTCGAAGATGTCGACATGATTCTGGTAGCGCAGCCCTTCCGCTTCGAGCATCTTGCGGGCCGGCAGCGTGTCGCGGTGCGTGAGGCCGACCGCGTCCTGCGCGTCCTGCGGCAGCAGGTCGACGTACACCGGATAGCGCGGCATCAGTTCCGCGAGGAACGACTTGCGGCCGTGCGAGCTCAGGTAGTCGGCCGCGTTGAAATCGATCTGGTAGAAGTGCGAACCGACCGCGCGCCAGAACGGCGACGTGCCGTCCTCGTCGAAGTGGCCGCGCAGCTCCGCGCAGATGCGTTCCGGAAAGCGGTCGCGGAACTGCGCGATGAACATGAAGCGCGAGCGCGACAGCAGGCCGCCGACACCGCCCGTGCGATAGCGCGGGCTCAGGAACAGCGAGCACACTTCCGCGTAGCCAGTCAGGTCGTGCGAGATGTTCAGCGCGTGCATCCGCGTCCACACGCCGAGCTCCTGGCTCGCATGCACGACCGTGCTCACGCGATAGTTGTAGAACGGCTGTTCGAGGCCGACCTGCGACTCGATCCCGCACACGCCCGCGATGTCGCCCGTCTTCGAATCTTCCATCACGAAGAAGTAGCCGGCTTCGCCCGGCGCGGCCTCGCCGTCGAGCGTGCGACGCGTACGTTCGATGCGCGCGGCGAGCGCGTCGCGGTCGGGCTTGAACGTGGTCAGGCCCGGCCCGGTTTCCTTCGCGAGCGACACGAGCGCGTCGACGTCGCCCGTTTGTACGACCCGAACGACGATCATGCTGCGTCTCCCTTCATCTCTTCATCGTCGCGGCGATGCAGCGGCACGCAGCGCACGACATCACCATCCTTCACATCGAGCGCCGCGCGCACGTCGCCGGCCAGCGGCGCGTCGGCCGTGTCGCCCGGCAGGTCGGCCAGCACGCAGCGGAACGATTCGCCGCTGCCCGTCGACACCATGTACGCGACATCGCCCTGCTGACGCGCCGCTTCGCGCACGGTGCGCTCCGCGCCGTGCTTCACGCATGCGGTGCGGTCGACCTGCGCGGTCAGCACCGGGCCCGCGTCGAAGATGTCGACGAAGCGGTCCGGCTCGAAACCTTCCTCGAGATGGATGTCGTAGGCGAGCAGTGCCGTTTCGTTCGGCTCGCCGAGCACGCGCTGCGCCGCTTCCGGCAGCAGCGGCACGTAGAGCGGATACGCCGGCATCACTTCCGCGATGAACGTGCGGCTGCGTCCGCCCGACGCGATGTCGACGTCGGTGAAGTTGCGGCCGAAGAACTTGCGGCCCACCGCTTCCCAGAACGGCGATGCACCCGTGTCGTCGCTCACGCCGAGCAGCAGCGTGAACACTTCTGGCGTGAAGCGGCGGCGGTTGGCGGCGATGTACATCATCCGCGCACGCGAAATCAGGTGGGCGGCCGCGTCGCCGCGCAGCGACGGATCGACGTAGAAGCCCGCCAGCCGGCTCTTGCCGGTCAGCTCATGCGACATCGTGAGCGCGTGGATCTTGCGGTTCACGTGCAGCTCGCGCGACGCGTGGATCAGTGCGTCGTTGCGGAACGCGTAGAACGGTTCCGAGTAGCCGGCCGCGGCCACGATGCTCGCCGTGCCGAGCAGCTTGCCCGTCGACGAATCCTCGAGCACGAAGAGATAGAACTCTTCGCCGGCGAAATCGACGTCCGCGCGAAACGAATCCTCGGAGAGCGCCACGCGCGCTTCGAGCGCCGCGCGGTCGTGCGGCAGCGAGTGCAGGACCGGCTGCGCGGTGCGCGCCATGTGCGCGAGCGCATCGAGATCCGTGAGTTTGCCGGGGCGAACAAATAGCATCGTCGTTCCTGTCTGCGATGGGTGCGCCGATCAGCGCGCGGTGGCTTCCTGGGCCGCGAGCACCTGCTCGACTGCCTTCTCGAAGCGCTTCACGCCTTCGTCGAGCAGGTCGAACGGGATCACGAGCGACGGGACGAAGCGCAGCACGTTCGGGCCCGCGATCAGCATGATCAGGCCGTTCTCGGCTGCGGCGGCGACGAAGTCCTTCGCGCGGCCGTCGAATGCGGCGGTGAGTTCCGCGCCGACCAGCAGGCCCTTGCCGCGGATGTCCTTGAAGATGCCAAAGCGTGCGTTGATGCGTTCCAGCGCGCCCTTCAGCCGGACGCTGCGTTCGCGCACGCCTTCGAGCAATGCAGGGTCGCCGATCAGTTCGACGACCTTGTCCGCGATCGCCGACGCGAGCGGGTTGCCGCCGTACGTCGTGCCGTGCACGCCGACCTTGAAGTGTGCGGCCAGTTCGTTCGTCGTCAGCATCGCGCCGATCGGGAAGCCATTGCCGAGCGCTTTCGCGGTCGTGAGGATATCCGGCGTGACGCCCGTGTCCATGTACGCGTAGAACTGGCCCGTGCGGCCGACGCCCGTTTGCACTTCGTCGAAGATCAGCAGTGCGTCGTTCGCGTCGCATGCTTCGCGCAGTGCCTTCAGGAAGGCCGGATCGGCCGGGATCACCCCGCCTTCGCCCTGCACCGGCTCGACGATCACCGCGCAGGTTTGCGGGCCGATCGCGGCCTTCGCGGCTTCGATGTCGTTGAACGGCAGGTGCTTGATGCCGGCCGGCACCGGGCCGAAGCCTTCCGAGTATTTCGGCTGGCCGCCGACGCTGACCGTGAAGAACGTGCGGCCGTGGAACGACTGGACGAACGACACGATTTCGTATTTGTCGGCGCCATGGCGGTCGAATGCGACGCGGCGTGCGAGTTTCAGCGCGGCTTCGTTCGCTTCCGCGCCCGAGTTCGCGAAGAACGCGCGGTCGGCGAAGGTCAGCGATTCGAGGCGCTTGGCGAGGCGCAGCACCGGCTCGTTCGTGTAGCCGTTGCCGATGTGCCAGAGCTTGCGGCCTTGTTCGTCCAGGACCTTCAGCAGTTCCGGGTGGCCGTGGCCCAGCGACGTCACTGCGATGCCGCAGGCGAAATCCACATACTCGCGGCCGGCCGTGTCCCACACGCGCGAGCCCTCTGCACGGTCCGGCACGAACGGCGCGGGGGAGAATACCGGCACCATCACTTCATCGAATGTCTGGCGGGTCACGGTCGAGGTCGTCATGGTCGTTCCTTTCGGTTTCGTAAGAGGGTTCAACAGGATCAAGTTTAGGTAAGGGTGACGCAAGCGTCTTGCGGATTTGCGACGGGTTCTATCGGAAGCGCTTTTCTTCGGTCTATTTTGCCCTTCCCGGCGGGGGGTTCGAGGGTGGCGGTGTTTTTTTTGGGGGGCTTCTCGGGTGGTGCGCCCGCGTTCTTCGCGAAGCACCTGTGATCGTGGCGGTCTATTAGCGTCGCCCCTGCGCGGGGCGGCGGTTACTTTTCTTTGCCTTGCCAAAGAAAAGTAACCAAAAGAAAGGCGCTGTGAAAACGCATGACCTCCCGGTGCCGTGGTCAACAAAGTGGCCTCCGCCTGAGTGTCCGCGCCAGTCAGGAAACCGGAGTGGTTCGAGCAATGGTTCTGACACCACTCACTACCCAACAGAGCGGTATACCGCCCGCCAGTTCCATCCTCTCTTCGCTCGGCTGACGGGGACACATCCCTCAAGCAGCACAGTTGGTCGAATGGTCCCGGGGGCCACGGCATGTAAATGACGCCTCGAATCCCACCCACAAGCACCTCGTCATCCTCACGGCCCTTGAGAATAACGCCGCTGGCGAACACGGAATGACGCAGTCGGCACATTGCTTGATAGCGCAAAGGGTAAATGAGCACCGTTCGACAAGTAGTGCAGCCAGCGTGATCACGCCTTCTCAAGTACTTCGAACAATATCGAGATATAGCCTTACGCCGTGCGGCTACCATTGTGACTTTCCGAGACGGCCAAACGATGAATAGAAGAATTGCGGTTGTGGGTGACAGCCTTTCAAGCGGAGGAACAATTAGCCCATACAGCGGGCCACCATTCCTAGTCCACGGGCATCAAGCAGCCTTGATTGGCGGCAGTGCGTTCTGCACTGCATGTCAAAGCACCGGCGTCATCGCAAAGGCCGGCGGGCCATATCGACTCAAGTTTCAGGGAGAAGTCGCACTAGACCGCGATATTGTCCTGTGCGGCTGTTCGACTCCGCCGAGCATCGTTGCTTTGCTTGCCGGTGAAGCACGGCGTGATGATCGGCTAAAGGGTCTCGGGGAGGTCGCTTCGGGCCGAACGACAACGGGCCGCGTCGTGTCGATCAAGCAAGGCGAATTTGATGAGCAGGTCGAGGCGAAGTGTAGCGGCAGTACTGCCCAGGGGCCCACGGGTTACCCCTATTACATCGAGACGGCAGACGGCCGCATCCATTCCGGCGTGCTCGATGCAAACGGCGAGCCACCGCGCGTCCACACCGGCGACGGACCCCGAGACTACACCGTCTACTGGGAAGACGAAGCAATTGCAAAAAGACACAACGGGGTGAGCTATGCCTAATCCATCTACGAAGGTCCGCACGAACGACACGCCAAAATCGAAGAAATCTGTACAGCTTCGAGTGCTGTCCTTTCAAGAGCTTTGGAACGCGTACCCGAAGAAAGACCCCTACGACGACCCCACTGGCGAATATGAGAATCAATGCGCCATTCGCATGAGCGTCACGTTTCACAGCATCGGAAGCGACATGAAGTCGTTTTCACAAAATGTGTTGAAGCCGATGCCGGGAAAGAAGATGCTAGGCCGTCTGATGCTTGGTGGCAAAGCGACAGCGACACGCGCGTACGAGCTGGCTGAATGGTTAAAGCTTCGCCCGTTCCTTGGGCTTGGCAAACCTGACAACATCACTGGTCCAGATTGGCAAACCAAGATAAGAAACCGAACCGGTATCATCTACTTTTTCGGCTACTGGCGACAGGATGGCGATTCCGCCGACACACTCAGCGGCGGTCATATCGACCTGTGGAACAAGGACACACTTACCCCATCCGTCGTGAGTTTCTTACGCTTCCGCATTGGCATGTCGCAATTCCGAAACCCACTGACAAACAACAGTTGGTTCTCCGACCTGGCCAATTCCAAAGAAATCCTATTCTGGGAAGTGAAATGAAACGTATGGCGCTCGCTATACTAGGGTTCGCGTGGGGCTTGCTCGTCACATGGGTGACCATCTACGCCCTCAATCACATCCGTTGGCCTGCGGTGAAGTCACATACAGCGGGTTGCAACGACATGGAACACTGCACATCGCATGCGAAGTTCCTGTGGGGCATGTTCGCCATGCTGTTATGGCCCGCTGTCACATGCGCGATATTAAACGCGGTAGCATATAAACGATGGTCGGGACGTCGTTGGGGAGGAGCATTTTTCGTTGTAACGTTGCTCGCCGCGCTGTTCTATTGCAAGCCATACGTCGCACCCTACTTAGGTCTTGCCGACTAACCCCTATCGCTGCTCTTGGGGATCAGATGTGCGCCGTCGTCGTCCATTTGTCGCACGCCTCCTGGCAAGGCCACAGCAAGCACCCTCATCTTGCGACTTGAAGCACCTTGCAGCCGAGCGAAGCGAGGATGGAGCTCGCGGGCGGTATACCGCTCCGTCGGGTGGTGCGACGAGTCAGAACCATTGCTCGAACCACTCCGGTTTCCTGACTGGCGCGGACACTTAGGCGAGGGCCACTTTGTTGACCACGGCACCGGGAGGTCATGCGTTTTCACAGCGCCTTTCTTTTGGTTACTTTTCTTTGGCAAGACAAAGAAAAGTAACCGCCGCCCCGCGCAGGGGCGACGCCAATAGACCGACACGATCACAGGTGCTTCACGAAGAACGGCGAGCAACCCACGAGAATCAATCCTTCCCCCCACGCTCGACCAACGCGCCCCCGCGAGGCTCGCTCCCGGTTTGCTTTTCGAGCCAGGCTCGCCGGTCCTCGCGTGGCGTCACGCCGAACCGCTCCCGATAGGCATTGGAAAAATGCGCGGCAGAAGAAAACCCACAAGCGAGACTGACCTGCACGACCGATTTGCTCGTGCGCTGCAACTGCGTCCTTGCCTTGAGCAACCGGAGATTGAGGTAATACTTGGAGGGCATCGCCCCGAGATACTGCCGAAAGAGCCTTTCGAGCTGCCGCCGCGACACGCCCACGAGCCCGGCGATCTCGTCGGTCGTCAAGGGATCCTCGACATTGGCTTCCATCAAAAGCAACGCATCGTTCAGCCGAGGATGCCGCTCGCCCGGCGCAGTTACGAAAGGAATCCGCTGCCGCTCCTCGCCGCTGCGCAGCGTGCCGGCCCCGAGTGCATCGGCAATCCGCTCACCGAGATCGGGCCCATGTTCCCGGCCGATCATGGCCAGCATGAAATCCACGGTAGCCTGCCCACCCGCGCACGTCGCGCGGTCCCGATCGATCTCGAAGATCTGCTGCGTGACGATCGACCTCTCGAACTGCTCGGCGAACTGCTGATACGTCTCCCAGTTCACGCTCACGCGATATCCGGAAAGCTGTCCGGCCATCGCAAGCCACCACACACCGTGATGAATGCCGGTCACGACCGGCGTCCGCTGCCCGACCCGCGCGAGACTCGCGAGAAACAACCGGTAGTCGGCAAACTGCTGAAACCGCTCCGACACGACGATCAGCCAGTCGCACGCGATCGCATCGTTGAACGCCGCATCGGCATGCCACTGCGCCCCGCCGACGAGCGGCACCGGCCGCCCGTCCCACGAACACACCTGCCAGCGATACAGCAAGCGCCCGTCGATCTCGTTCGCGAGATGCAACGCATCGACGATCGGACCCACGCCCGACATCGACACGGGCGGCAATGCAACGATCACCACCTGCGTCGTGCGGGTGGCGCCTGCGGGACGAGACACCGGTACCACGTATGAAACCCGCCCTTCGCGTTACTTGAGACTGCCCGACAGGAACTGCTTCAGACGCTCGCTCTGCGGACGCACCAGCACCTCCTTCGGATCACCCTCTTCCTCGGTCCGCCCCTGATGCAGGAACATCACGTGGTTCGACACGTTGCGCGCGAAACCCATCTCGTGCGTGACGACGATCATCGTGCGGCCTTCCTCGGCCAGCTTCTGCATCACCTTCAGCACTTCGCCGACCAGTTCCGGGTCGAGCGCCGAGGTCGGCTCGTCGAACAGCATCACGTCGGGATGCATCGCCAGCGCACGCGCGATCGCGACACGCTGCTGCTGGCCGCCCGACAAATGCGACGGATACTGCTTCTCGACGCGCGGCGCGAGGCCGACTTTCTCCAGATACTCGCGCGCACGCTCCTCGGCTTCCTTCTTCGAAATGCCGAGCACGTGCACCGGCGCTTCCATCACGTTCTCGAGCACGTTCATGTGCGCCCACAGATTGAAGTGCTGGAACACCATCGCGAGCTTCGTGCGGATGCGCTGCAATTGCTTGTGATCGGCAACCTCGAGCGCGCCGGCGCGGTCGGTCTTCGTGCGCACTGCCTCGCCGTCGACGACGATCTGCCCCGCATTCGGCCGCTCGAGAAAATTGATGCAGCGCAGGAACGTGCTCTTGCCCGAACCGCTCGCACCGATGATGCTGATGACGTCGCCCGCCTTCGCGTTCAACGACACGCCCTTGAGCACCTCGTTGTCGCCGTAGCGCTTGTGAATGTCGACCGCTGCAAGCTTGACGGAAGCGGACGCGCTCGTTTGAGTGATCTCGGCCAACTGGCTCTCCTCGAAGTGAAATCAATGACGGCCGGCCGCGAGATACGCGAGCCAGTGGCGCTCCGCCCGGCGAAATGCCGCGACGAGTGCGAACGATACCGCAAGATAGATCAGCGCGGCGATTCCGAACGACTGGAACGCCATGTAGGTCGCGGAATTGGCGTCGCGCGCGACCTTCAGGATGTCGGGCACGGTCGCCGTGAACGCGACGGTGGTCGCGTGCAGCATCAGGATCACCTCGTTGCTGTACAGCGGCAGCGCGCGGCGCAGCGCCGACGGCAGGATCACCCGGCGGTACATCGTGAACGGGGACATCCCGTAAGCACGCGCTGCCTCGACCTCGCCGTGCGGAATCGCGCGAATCGCGCCGGCGAAGATCTCGGTCGTGTACGCGCAGGTGTTCAGCGCGAACGCGAGGATCGCGCAATTGAAGCCGCTGCGGAAAAACGCGTCGAGCAGCGAGTGCGACCGCACGAACTCGAGGCTGTACATGCCCGTGTACATCAGCAGCAGTTGCACGTAGAGCGGCGTGCCGCGGAACACGTACGTGTAAAACCGCACCGGCATCGAAAGCCACTTCTTCTTCGATACGCGCGCGACCGCGAGCGGCACTGCGCACACGAAGCCGAGCGAAATCGACGCGACGAGCAGCCACAACGTCACCGCAAGGCCGGAGAGGCGCTGGCCGTCCCAGTAAAGGAACGCCTGGCCGAATTCCTGGAGAATCTCGATCATAGTTCTGCGTGCCGCACGCCCATGGAATAACGCTTCTCGAGCTGGATCAGCACGAGGTTGGAAACGGTCGTGATCGCGAGGTAGATCAGCGCCGCGACGAGGATGAAGAAGAACATGTTGAACGTGCTCTTGCCGGCGTCCTGCGCGGCCTTCACGACGTCCGCGAGACCGATGATCGACACCAGCGCGGTCGCCTTCACAAGCACCTGCCAGTTGTTGCCGATGCCCGGCAACGCGAAACGCATCATCTGCGGAAACATGATCCGCACGAACACGCGCATGCCGCTCATCCCGTACGCCGCGCCGGCCTCGAGCTGGCCGCGCGGCACCGACAGGAACGCACCGCGGAACGTCTCGGTGAAGTACGCGCCGTAGATGAAGCCGAGCGTCAGCACGCCGGCGACGAACGGGTCGATGTCGATCTGGTCCCAGCCGACGAGGTCGGTGAACTGGTTCAGCCAGATCTGGATGCTGTAGAACAGCAGCAGCATCAGGACGAGATCGGGCACCGAGCGGATGAGCGTCGTATAACCGGTCGCGATCGCTCGCAGCACCCGGTTGTGCGACAGCTTCGCCACCGCGCCGATCAGCCCCAGCGCCACCGCGGCGGCGAGCGACAGCACCGACAGTTCGATGGTCTGCACGGTGCCGGCCCATAGAACAGGACCAAAGCCGTAAAGGAACACGCGCGTCTCCAGTGTTGATATGAACACCGGCGCGCATACCTTTCCGCGCCGGGCTGACGCGGATAGTCGCAAGCGAAATTGATTGCCTCAAATCACCGTGCACGCGATTGCTGCGCCGCAGCAATTCGTCCCACCATTTGCGGGCACGGCCTACGCTACTGTTTCAAAAGGAAAAAAGCCGCTTCCTGACAGTCGGATGACACGCAGGGAAGCGGACTTTTTGCAATTTTCCGGTCGCTTTTTCGATATAGCGCCGCAGCCGGTTTCACCGCCCCTTCAGGATGTCGGAGCGCGAAGTCGTATAGACAAGCCCGTCCGGGCCGAAATGAACGTTAAAGAATGCGTCGGTGTTCACGCCGTCCTCGAGCCAGCGCCAGCTCCACACCGTCTCGGGCTTCAGCGGGTATTGCGCGATGTCGCCCGGCTTGCCGAGCAGGCGCCGCACCTCGTCCTCGGTCATCCCGGGACGCACCTTCGCGAAATTCTCGGCGGTCAGCACCTGCGTCGCGCCCGTGTAGTGCCCGCTCGCGTCGAGGTCGACGAACCAGGTCTGGTTGCCCATCGGGCCGCGCGGATATTCGAGGCGCTTCGAGCCGTCGGTGAAGGCGCGCTCGGTCTCGGGCTTGCCCATCGTGGCGCGCACGTCGGCTTCGGTCGATACGCCGGCCTTCAGCCCCTTGAGCAGCAACGGTGCCGGCTTGATCGCGTTGAAAAAGTCCCTGATGCGTTGCACGTCGAAATTGCCTTGCTTGTCGTCGCAGCCGGTCAGCGCCAGCGCGGCGGCCAGCATCGTCACGGGAAGAAGCCGGAAACGGAAAATCATCAGAAGAAATGCGCGTCGAGAAAACACGCGGCAAGGATACCCGCGCGACGCCAAAAGCGCGAGACGGGCGCGCGGCCCGTCTCGTGTTCAATGCATCGTTTCGGTTTCCACCTCGGCCTCGCGGCTCGCCTGCGCCGCGCGCGCCCCGGCCGGCGCGGCGTTGATCCGGCGGCGCGTGCGCACCAGTTCGGCCAGCTGCCACGAACCGAGCGCCAGGCAGCCGAACAGCACCTCGCGGCCGCGCTTGACCAGCGCGAGCGACAGCGCCGTCTCGCGATCGACGCCGAACATCTGCGCGAGCAGCACGACAGTCGCCTCCTGCACGCCGAGACCGCCCGGCACCATGAACGCCGCATGCCGCACGGCCTGCGTCATCGCCTCGATGGCGATCGCGCCGCCGATCGATACCGGATGGCCGAGCAGCGCGAGCGCCCAGTAAATTTCGAGCGCGCCAAGCACATAGCCGGACAGCTGCCAGAAAAACGCGCTGAACAGCAGGCCGGTGCGCGACATCAGGCCATCGATGTCGGCATCGAGCCGCTTGCCGTCGACGCCCTGCAGCAACCGGTGCGAATCGCCGAGCAGACGCCCCGCGAATCGCTCGATCGCGTGGAAGATTCCGCCGCGCCGCATCAGCACGACGCCGAGCACCGGCAGCGGCAGCGTCAGCAGCAGCGCGAGGCCGATCGTGCCGCCGCCCATGTCGTGCGTCGTCGCGAGCAGCAGCACGAGGCCGAGCGCGGCGAACGCATACTGGACGACGATCGTCACCAGCACCTCGACGATCACCGACGCGGTCACGCGGCTCGCATCGGGCACCTGCCAGCGCGCCATCCGGATCCCGACCAGCTCGCCGCCGATCCCGACCACCGGCAGCAGCCGGTTCACGGCTTCGCGCACGGTCGCGACCCACCAGAGGAACGACAGCGGCGCGCGCCGGTCGAGCAGCTGGTGCCACGCATACGCGTCGAGCAGCAGCGGCAGCGCGTGGAACGGCACGAGCCACAGCAGCGCGAAACCGGCGCGCTCGAGCATCTGGGTCACGTCGCCGATGCCTTCGTGCAACCCGAGCGCGAGGAGGATGCCGATGCCGAGCGGCCAGCCGAGCCATTTGATCCACTTGGTCATGACGGCTGCGCTCCCGGTGCGCGCGACGATTGCGCGCCGCGCCGCACCGCGGGCTGGCCGAATACGTCGGCAAAACCGCCGGTCGCGACGCCCGCAGCCTTCAGCGCGGCCGCGACGCGCGGAGACAGCAGCGCGTCCAGTTCGTCGACCGGACGGTAATCGGCCATCGTCGGCGTGATCGGGCCGTCGCCCGCTTCCGCCGGATGACAGTAGATCTCGCCGACTCCGGGCGGCAGCTTGGCCAGCGCGTCGAGCAGCACGGCTTCGTCCATCGCGCCCGTATGCTCGATCCCGACCACATAGTCGTTATGTGCGAGCCCCGCGCGGTCGAGCCGCGCGCGCACCAGCGCGATCCACGGCTTGAGCAGCGCGGGCGCGCTCGTTTCGTACGGCAGCCGCACCGCGCGCAGCCCGTAGTCGCGGCCGATCTCGATGATCATCGACAGCACGGTCGGATGCAGGTGGAAATGCTTGTGCGCGTTCACGTGGTCGAGCGGCAGGCCGCTCGCCGCAAAAACTTCGAACTGCGCGCGAATCTCGCGGCGCAGCTGCGCACGCACGTGCGGCAGGAAGAAGAAGCGGCAGCCGTCCTTCGCCATCGCGTCGCCGAACCGCCCGTCGGGGCCGACGAGCGCGGGGATCTCATGCGCGGGCAGCGTGGCCGGCCCGTCCGCGAGGACCAGATGCAGGCCGACCGCGAGCGACGGCAGGCGCCGCGCGCGTTCGATCGCATCCTGCGCCGCGGGCGCACCGACCATCAGGCTCGCGGCGTTCAGCACGCCGTCGCGATGCGCGCGCTCGACCGCCGCGTTGACGCGCGGGTGCAGCCCGAAGTCGTCCGCGGTGAAGATCAGCGCCCGCGCCGCCCGCTGCGTCGTCACGAATCAGGCCTCGTGCGCGCGCAGGAAGCGGAAGAACTCGACGCCTTCGCGCAGCCGGCGCTTCATCATGTCCCAGCTCGTCAGCATTTCGCGGACGATCTCCCAGATCTTCGACGGACGGAAGTAGAACTGGCGATAGAACTGCTCGAGGTGGTGATAGATCTCGTCGCGCGACAGGTGCGCATAGCCGATCGCCGCCAGCTGCACGCCCTCCTTGCTCACCAGGTTGATGGTCTTGTTCTCTTCCATCCAGCCGTTCTCCACGGCCTGCTTGTAGAGCGTCGTGCCCGGATACGGCGCGGCGAGCGATACCTGGATCGTATGCGGATTGATTTCCTTCGCGTACTCGATCGTCTTCTTGATGGTTTCCTGAGTCTCGCCCGGCAGGCCGAGAATGAAGGTGCCGTGGATCTTGATGCCGAGCTTCTTGCAGTCCGCGCTGAAGCGGCGCGCGAAATCGGTGCGCACGCCCTTCTTGATGTTCACGAGGATCTGGTCGTCGCCGGATTCGAAGCCGACCAGCAGCAGGCGCAGGCCGTTTTCCTTCATGACCTTGAGCGTCTTGTACGGCACGTTCGCCTTCGCGTTGCACGACCACGTCATGCCGAGCTTGCCCAGACCGATAGCGATGGCTTCGGCGCGCGGCAGGTCGTCGGTGAAGGTGTCGTCGTCGAACATCAGTTCCTTCACTTCCGGCATGTTGTCGCGGATCCACTTCGCTTCGGCGAGCACGTTCTCGACCGAGCGCGTGCGGTAGCGATGGCCGCTGACCGTCTGCGGCCACAGGCAGAACGTGCAGCGCGACTTGCAGCCGCGGCCCGTATAGATCGACACGTACGGGTAGTTCAGGTAGCCGATGAAGTAGTTGTCGATCTTCAGGTCGCGCTTGTAGACGGGCGCGACGAACGGCAGTTCGTCCATGTTCTCGAGGATCGGACGCGCTTCGTTGTGCTCGATCGAGCCGTCCTTCGCGCGCCAGCTCAAGCCCTTGATCTCGGGGAACGGCTTGCCTTCGGCGATTTCCTTGCAGGTGTAGTCGAATTCCTCGCGGCACACGAAGTCGATCGCCTCGCTCGCCGTGAGCGAATTGTGCGGATCGACCATCACCTTCGCGCCCACCATGCCGACCAGCATCGACGGCTTCATCTTCTTCAGATCCTGCGCGAACATCGCGTCGGTCGGGAAGGACGGCGTGCTCGTGTGGATGATCACGAGATCGTAGTCGTTGGCGATCTTCAGCGTCTCTTCGACCGACAGGCCGTCGGCCGGCGCGTCGACGACGCGGCTGCCCGGCACGAGCGCCGCCGGCTGCGCGAGCCACGTCGGGTACCAGAAGGAACGGATTTCGCGCTTCGCCTGGTAGCGCGAACCGGCTCCGCCGTCGAAGCCGTCATACGAAGGGGCCTGCAAGAACAGCGTTTTCATGAATGCTCCGGTAGCCTGCATAGTTCGATTCGTTTTCAACGATTCAGTCAATCAACCGCGGGCCGCCCTGCCGGCGCCCGCCTCTCTGTCATGTCGCGTCGCGCGGGCGTTGCCGCGCGGCGCGTCTCGGCCTTCGGGCCGGATTCGATCGGGACCGCACGCATGGCCGGCTCCCTCGGGGAACGCACCTCAGCGGCCGTCCCCACCTTCCACTGCCGCCGTCGCGCGTTCGCCGCCGACGACCGTCATCCTCGCGCCACGCCATACGACGTGCGTGCCGAACGCGGCCGCGAGCCATTCGAGCGCGAGCAGCGTGTCGCGCACCGCGACGAGCGGGAGATCGCGCCAGAAGGCGCACCAGCCGTCCTCGCCGCGCGCGTGCAGCACGAGCCGCCCGAACGCACCGACGACGGCCGCGCCACCCGCCAGCGTCCCGGCGACGGTGCCGTCGAGGCGCAGTGCCAGTGCCGCGCCGATCGCGAGCCACGGCGCGGTAAACGTGATGAACAGGAACGCGAAGCCGGCCGGATTCAGCGAACGGATCGTGCGCAGCCAGCGCGTCTCGCGGTGCCAGAGCGGCCCGAACGACGGCTCGATCACGTCGGTCGCGACCTCGACCTCGGACAGCACGGTGCGCCGCCCGAGGCGACGCGGCAGCTCGGCAAGCCAGAAATCGTCGGCCAGTTCGTCCTTCAACGCGATGAAGCCGCCGATCCGGGCGAGCGTGTCGCGCGTCAGCGCGAGCGTCGCGCCGAAGCCGAAGCGGCTCGAGCGGCCGAGGTGCGTGATCCGTACCGACGGCGCGAACCAGGCATCGACGAACTGCGCGCCGATCCGCGTCCAGAACCCGCCGACGCTGCGCGCATGATACAGGCACGTGACGACCCCGACCGACGCGTCGGCGAGCGGCGCCGTCACGCGCTCCAGATAATCCGGCTTCACCGCGATGTCGCTGTCCGCGATCACGATGCGGCCGTACTTCGCCCGCTCGGCCAGATTGATCAGATTGCTGACCTTCAGGTTCTTGCCGTGCACGCGCGCGTCAATCACGAGCGTGATGTCGCATTCCGGATAATCGGCGCGCAGCCGCTCCACCACGGCGATGGCCGGATCAGCCGCCGAAGCGACCCCGAACAGCACTTCATGGCGCGGGTGGCGCTGCTCGCAGAACGTCGCGAGGTTCTCGTACAGGTGCGGCTCCGCGCCGCACAGCGGTTTGAGCACACTGACTGGCTCGAAGCCGTCGCGCGCGGCGGTGCGCGGCGTGCGCGGCTGCGGCGCGAACGCGGCGACGAGCGCGTAGCCAGCCGCGGCCAGCGTGAACACGGTCAGGAGCCAGTCCAGCAGCGTGACGGCCGGCGTCATGCGCGATGCCCTCCGGCAACGCGCGCGCCCTGCCGAACGATCGAACCGGGTTGAACGTGATTGGATATTCCGACAGCAACGAACGCGGGCACGACCCGACTCCTTGTTCCAGCAGCGTCTGTGTAATGGGGAGGCACGGCCCATTCCCCGAAGGCGGCCATGCCCGGCTTCGCGTGGCACATCCTCGCGCGATGCCCGGACGGGATGCGGGAAGATTCGAATGGCTACCATCGGCACAACATGGGCAAGCGCCGGATTTTATCAGCCCGCGCCGACGTGCGCTCGGACGCCTCGCGTAACGGACTGGTGCGATTTCGGCAAAGCTGTGCGACGGGGGAACCATTCTGGTGCCACCCCGTTCACGTTAGCGTAAGCGCTTTGCAGGCATATTGCAGTCTTGAAAATCAAACGTTTCGTGGAAATTTGTACGTCGATGCGAAGACACGCGCAATCGCGGTAAAGATCGGTAATTATTTGGTGATTGGGTCCATTTTTGCAACAATCACCAGACCTTACCTTGCACCCCTGAAAGGCGCATGGGTATCCGCGCGTCGCCAGCGCGTTCCGGAACCCTTTGGCAAAATCGTCGCCATCTGTTGCGCATGCGCATCACCGCGCCCCTCCCTTTCGAAGGCCACCCGATGATTCCGTTTTCCGTACTCGATCTCGCTCCCATTCCCGCCGGCGCAGACGCTGCCCAGGCGTTCCGCAACACCGTCGATCTCGCACAGCACGCGGAGCGCCTCGGTTATCGGCGCTACTGGCTCGCCGAACATCACAACATGCCCGGAATCGCGAGCGCGGCGACCGCCGTCGTGATCGGTCACGTGGCGGGCGCGACGAAGACGATCCGTGTCGGCTCGGGCGGGATCATGCTGCCGAACCATGCGCCGCTCGTGATCGCCGAGCAGTTCGGCACGCTCGCGTCGCTGTATCCGGGGCGCATCGACCTCGGGCTCGGCCGCGCGCCCGGCACCGACCAGACCACGTCGCGCGCGCTGCGCCGCGACCTGATCGGCAGCGCCGACTCGTTTCCGGACGACGTCGCCGAGCTGCAGCGCTACTTCGCGGAGCCGGTGCCCGGCCAGCGCGTGCGCGCGGTGCCCGGCGCGGGGCTGGACGTGCCCGTGTGGCTGCTGGGTTCGAGCCTCTTCAGCGCGCAGCTCGCCGCGATGCTCGGGCTGCCGTTCGCGTTCGCGTCGCACTTCGCGCCGGACTATCTGATGCGTGCGCTCGAGCTGTATCGCGGGCAGTACCGGCCGTCGGCCGCATGGCCGAAGCCGCATGCGATGGTCGGGGTCAACGTGTTCGCGGCCGATACCGATGACGAGGCCCGGCGCCTCTTCACGTCGCTGCAGCAGCAGTTCATCAACCTGCGCCGCGGCACGCCGGGCAAGCTGCCGCCGCCCGTCGACGCGCTCGAGGCGAGCGAGTTCGAACTCGCGAACGTCGCGCACGCGCTGTCGTTCGCGGCCGTCGGCTCGCGCGACACGGTGCGCGACAAGCTGCGCGACCGGATCGCGCAGACGGGCGCGGACGAGGTCATCATCACCGCGCAGATCTACGATCACGCCGCACGGGTGCGCTCGTTCGAACTGGCGGCACAGATCCGCGACGAACTCGCGAACGAAACCTGCTGACCGGGCGGGTGCGCCCGCGCACGCGTCATTGCGGCGGGTGCACCGCCTCCATCCCTTCGAGCAGCGCCTTGTGGAAGGCGTCCGGGTCCTGGATCTGCGGCGCGTGCCCGAGCGCCGGGAATTCGACGAGCTGCGCGCCGGGAATCGCCGCCTGCGTGCGTTTCGCGAGTTCCGGGTAACGACCGAGCTTCGCGTGCACGTCGGGCGGCGCCACGTCCTTGCCGATCGCGGTCGTGTCCTTGTCGCCGATCAGCAGCAGCGTCGGCACGCGGATCGCGCCGAGTTCGTAGACCACCGGCTGCGTGAGGATCATGTCGTAGATCAGCGCGGAGTTCCACGCGACCGCGTCGCGGCCCGGGCCGCGATACATGCCGGCGAGCATCTGCACCCAGCGCTCGTAGGACGGTGCCCACTTGCCCGCGTAGTAGGTCGCCTGCTCGTAGCGGCGGATGCCGTCCGCCGTCGTCTTCTGCTCGCGTGCATACCAGTAGTCGACCGACAGCGGCGGCACGCCGAGCGCCTTCCAGTCCTCGAGGCCGATCGGGTTCACCAGCACGAGCTGCTCGGTCGCCTTCGGGTACGTCAGCGCGTAGCGCATCGCGAGCATCCCGCCCGTCGAATGTCCGACGATCGTCGCCGACTTCACGCCGATCGACTCGAGCAGCGCATGCGTGTTGCGCGCGAGCTGCTGGAAGCTGAACTGGTAGCGCTCGGGCTTCGACGATTTGCAGAAGCCGATCTGGTCCGGCGCGATCACGCGATAGCCGGCGCGGCTCAGCACGCCGATCGTGTCCTCCCACGTCGCCGCGCAGAAGTTCTTCCCGTGCAGCAGCACGACGGTGCGGCCGTTCGGGTGCGCCGGCCGCACGTCCATGTACATCATCTCGAGGGTTTCGCGCTGGGACACGAACGCGTAGCGGTGCACCGGCTCCGGATAGGCGAAGCCTTCCAGGCGGGGGCCATACGCGGGCCCGTCGTTACCGGCAGGCGCCGGGACGGCGGCCGCGGCTGGCGTCGCGCATGCGGCAGCGACACCCGCGCCGAGCACGGCGGCACGCGCGAGGGACAACATCTTGCAAATCGAGGGCATGGCGATCACGGTAATGGGAAATGCACGCGGGCAACCAGGCGGCCCCGCGCACCGCGATTCTACGCGGTCGGGCTGACGACGGCGCGCAACACTCGATGACTGCGCGGCTTCCGCGCACGCGACGATCTCGGGTATCGTGTGACGTGACCCTGAAACGCCTGCAGGCGAACGCTCATGAAAAACGTCCTCAGCATTCAGTCGCACGTCATCTACGGACACGCCGGCAACAGCGCGGCCGTGTTCCCGATGCAGCGCCTCGGCGTCAACGTCTGGCCGCTCAACACCGTCCAGCTGTCGAATCACATGCAGTACGGCCACTGGGCCGGCAGCGCGATCGATGCCGCGAAGATGGAGCAGCTCGTCGACGGCGTCGCCGCGATCGGCGCGCTCAAGCGCTGCGACGCGGTGCTGTCCGGCTTCGTCGGCTCGCCCGCGCAGGCGCGCGCGACGGTCGAAATCGTGCGCACGGTGAAGGCGATGAACCCGAACGCGTGGTACTTCTGCGATCCGGCGCTGGGCCAGACGGGCGGCATCCGCCCCGAACCCGGCGTCGAGGAATTCATCGTCCAGGAGATGCCAGCGCTCGCGGACGGCATGTCGCCGAACCACACCGAGCTGCAGAAGCTCGCCGGGCGGCGCATCGAGACCGTCGCCGAAGCCGTCGATGCCTGCCGCGCGCTGATCCGCCGCGGCCCGAAGATCATCCTCGTCAAGCACCTGCACGACCGCAACAGCCCGGCCGACCGCTTCAACATGCTCGCCGTCACCGAGACCGAGGCGTGGATCGGCCAGCGCCCGCTGTATGCGTTTCCGCGCCATCCGGTCGGCGTCGGCGACCTCACCAGCGCCATCTTCGTCGCACGCCGGCTGCGCGGCGACTCGGTGCGCGCCGCGTTCGAGCACACGCTCGCGGCCGTGCACGCGGTCGTGAAGGCGACCTACGACGCGCGCCGCTACGAGCTCGAACTCGTCGCCGCGCAGGATGAAATCGCCCGCCCGAGCGAATGGTTCGGTGCGTGGGTGACGGACGCCTGACGCCGCCGCATCCGCGTCGCCGGCGCGCGCCCTCTGCTGTCCCGCTGTCCTGCTGTCCCGCCTTCCCGCTGTCCGCGTCCCCGTTTCCCTTGCACCACGACCGCCGGCCGTTGTCCGTTCAACGCCGCGCCTGCAAACGTTTCCGGACTTCACATGAATGACACCGAATACTCGCTATGCTCGCGGCGGCACGACCGGTGCAGCCGCATCCTGCGCCGCAGACGCGCCCGTTATTTCCCGCATGTCCCGCCAACCGGCTCCCCCTTTAACGCACGATAACGACCATGACCCGATCGAACCGTCGTGACTTCCTGCGCGTCGCCGCCGGCACCGCCGGCGCCGCCGCGCTGAACCTGTTCCCGCCCGTGATCCGCGATGCGCTCGCCATTCCCGCGAACCGCCGTACCGGCACGATCCGCGACATCGAACACATCGTGATTCTGATGCAGGAGAATCGCTCGTTCGACCATTACTTCGGCACGATGCGCGGCGTCCGCGGCTTCGGCGACCCGCGCCCGCTGCGCCTCGCGAACGGCAAGTCGGTGTTTCACCAGCCGGTCGGCCCGGCCGAGCTGCTGCCGTTCCACCCGGGCGCCGACAAGCTCGGTTTGCAGTTCCTGCAGGACCTGCCGCACGGCTGGCAGGACATGCACGCCGCGTGGAACAAGGGCCGCTACGACCAGTGGGTGCCGAACAAGGGCACCACGACGATGGCGTACCTGAAGCGCGACGACATTCCGTTCCACTACCAGCTCGCCGACGCGTTCACGATCTGCGACGCGTACCACTGCGCGATCCCGAGCTCGACCGACCCGAACCGCTACTACATGTGGACCGGCTACGTCGGCAATGACGGCACGGGCGGTGGCCCGGTGCTCGGCAACGAGGAAAAGGGCTACGGCTGGACGACCTATCCGGAAGTGCTCGAGCAGGCCGGCGTGTCGTGGAAGATCTACCAGGACATCGGCACGGGGCTCGACGCGAACGGCTCGTGGGGCTGGACGCAGAACCCGTACATCGGCAACTACGGCGACAACGCGCTGCTCTACTTCAACCAGTACCGCAGCGCGCTGCCCGGCACGCCGCTGTACGACAAGGCGCGCACCGGCACCAACATCAGCGCCGGCGGCACGCTGTTCGACGTGCTGCAGCAGGACGTGAAGAACGGCACGCTGCCGCAGGTGTCGTGGATTTGCGCGCCGGAAGCGTACTCGGAGCACCCGAACTGGCCGGCGAACTACGGCGCGTGGTACATCGAGCAGGTGCTGAAGGCGCTCGTGTCGAATCCGGACGTGTGGAGCAAGACCGCGCTCTTCATCACCTACGACGAGAACGACGGCTTCTTCGATCACGTGCAGCCGCCGTTCGCGCCGCAGTCGCGCGACAACGGGCTGTCAACGGTCGCGACGACCAACGAGGTGTTCGCCGGCGATGCGTCGCACATGGCCGGCCCGTACGGGCTCGGACCGCGCGTGCCGATGCTGGTGGTGTCGCCGTGGACCAAGGGCGGCTGGGTCTGTTCGCAGACCTTCGATCACACGTCGCTGCTGCAATTCATCGAAGCGCGCTTCGGCGCGCAGTACGCGGTCACCGCGGCGAACGTGTCGCCGTGGCGCCGTACGGTGTGCGGCAACCTGACGTCCGCGTTCGACTTCGCAACGCCCGACGCAAGCTGGCCACAGCTCCCGGACACGAGCGGCTACGCGCCGCCCGACCGCAACCGTCACCCCGACTACATCCCGGTGCCGCCGGTCGTCCAGCATCTGCCGAAGCAGGAGGCCGGCCTGCGTCCGGCGCGCGCGCTGCCGTACGAACTGTTCGTGCACGGACGGATCGACAACGCGAGCGGCCAGTTCCGGCTGACCTTCGCGAACACCGGCGCGGCGGGCGCGGCGTTCCAGGTTCAGGCACGCAACCGCGTCGACGGCCCGTGGACCTACACGGTCGACGCCGGCAAGCGGCTCTCCGACACGTGGAGCCCGGCGCCGTCGCTCGGCCTGTACGACCTCGACGTGTACGGCCCGAACGGCTTCTATTGCCACTTCCGCAGCCCCGCCGCGTCGGCGGTCGGCCCCGCGAGCGTCAACCCCGAGGTGATCTACGGCTACGACGTCGCGAACGGCAACATCACGCTGCGCCTGATGAACCGCGGCCACAAAACCGTGCGGCTCAAGGTGACGAACGCATACGGCCACGGCCATGCACGTGAGTTCGACCTCAAGCCGGGTACGCACGTCGACGACTACTGGGACCTGCGCGGCAGCAACGGCTGGTATGACCTGACCATCAGCGACGGCAAGCCGCTCGGATTCCAGCGCCGCTTCGCGGGCCACGTCGAGACCGGCCGCCCGAGCACCAGCGACCCGCTGATCCGCACGACCGCGGCGCACGACGACGCCGAAGCCGCATCGGACGCGCTGTCCGACTGACGGTTCGCATGACGCGGCGCGGCCCCGGCGGGCCGCGCCGTGTCTGCCCCCCACCGCCGCTCGCCTTCCGACCCGTTGCGCTCGCGACGGGAAACTCCCGATACCGGCCGCCCACGCTCGCGTAGAAGCTATGCGCAAATCCGCACCGAATGCGCAGCAAATTGCCAAGACCCGCGCATATCGGCGACCTATATATCGAAGCGATCGGGGCTCCTCGCAGAGCCTGACGGGAGATTCTTCCGGGAAGCATCAGCATGCCAACCTCCCCGCCCGATTCCGAGAAGCGGTCGAACCGCCCGCCCGTCGCACGCGCCCGGCCCGCCGGCTGCGTGCGGTACCCACCCGCTGGTGTAAGAACAAGAGGAACGAACATGAAATTCCGTCATTCCCTGTTGTCGGTATCGGTCGTATCCGCGGTAGCTCTCCTCTCGCAACAGGCTGCTCAGGCGGCCGACTCAACCGACGTGAAGGTCGGCTTCGCCGCGCCGCTCACCGGCGTGAACGCCGGTTACGGGAAGGATCTCCAGAACGGCGTACAGCTCGCGCTCGACGATGCGGCCGCGCAGAAGATCCAGATCGCCGGCAAGCCCGCGCACTTCAACCTCGTCGTGCAGGACGACCAGGCCGACCCGCGCATCGGCGTGCAGGCCGCCCAGGCGCTCGTCGACCAGAACGTGTCGGTGGTGGTCGGCCACTTCAACTCGGGCACGACGATTCCGGCGTCGGTGGTCTACGACAAGGCCGGCATCCCGGTGATCGACCCGGCCGCGACCAACCCGACGCTCACGTCGCGCGGGCTCGCGAACATGTTCATGGTGATCGCGACCGACGGCCAGAACGCCGGCAACGCGGGCAAGTACGCCGTGGACGTGACCAAGGCGAAGCGCATCGCGATCATCGACGACCGCACCGCGTTCGGCCAGGGCGAGGCCGACGAGTTCGAGAAGGCCGTGAAGGCGGCCGGCGGCAACATCATCGGCCGCGAGTTCACCAGCAACCAGGCGGTCGACTTCCGCGCGCAGATCACGAGCCTGAAGGGCAAGAATCCCGACCTGATCTTCTTCGGCGGTCTCGACTCGCTCGCCGCGAACTTCATCAAGCAGATGCGCCAGCTCGGGCTGAACGCGCAGTTCGTCGGCGGCGGCGGCGTGAAGGACAACGAGTTCATCAAGATCGCCGGCCCGGCCGCGGAAGGCGCGATGGCGTGGGAATACGGACGGCCGCTCGACGAGCTGCCGCAGGGCAAGGATTTCGAGCAGCGGTTCAAGAAGCGCTTCGGTGTCGACGTGCTGTCGTATGCGCAGTTCGGCTACGACGCGGCGTGGGCGGCGATCAAGGCGATGCAGGCGGTCAACTCGACCGATCCGAAGGTCTATCGCCCGGCGTTGAAGAAAGTCGATTTCGAAGGTGTCACCGGCCGCATCTCGTTCGCGAGCGACGGCTCGCTGAAGAGCGGGATGTCGACGCTGTATCAGGTGAAGAGCGGTACGTGGAAGACCATCGTGACGAAGGGAGGCTGATCGAGCAGGATCGGCTGCCTGGATAGCCAGGCGGCCTGGGGGCGGGCCACGGCGGAAACGCCGCCCCGCCTTCTCTCGCACGATGCGCGTGCCGACGGATGCGTCGCCAGCAATAAAACGATCGGCGCAATCGCACCGATCTTATACGATGACTGATGTTGCGGCGATATTCGACGTGACCCGCGGCATTGTGCGGGCCGTCTCGTCAGCTGGCCTGCGTGTCGCGTTCCGCCTCGGCCGCCTCGTGCGCACGGCGCAGCCGCTCGCGGCTGTTGGTCAGGTGCGTGCGCATTGCGGCACGCGCGGCCTCCGGGTCGTGACGCGCGATCGCCTCGTAAATGTCTTCATGCTCGTGATTGAGCCGGCCGACATAGCGCTCGAGGTCGTCACCGGCGAAGCGCGCCGAATTCACGCGCGTGCGCGGAATGATCGACGCGCCGAGTTGCGTCATGATGTCGACGAAGTAGCGGTTGCCGGTGGACTGCGCGATCTGCAGGTGGAACTGGAAATCGAGCTGCGCCGTGTCACGGCCGCCGCCCGCCCCCGACGCGATTGCGTCGAGCGCCCGCCGCAGCGCGGCGAGGTCGGTATCGTTCGCGCGCTGCGCGGCGAGGCTCGCGCATTCGCTTTCGAGGCTGATGCGCAGCTCGAGCACGGCTAGTACGTCGCGCAGCGTCGTGATGGTCGCGGGATCGATGCCGAGTGCCTGGCGGCGCGTCGGTTCGAGCACAAAGCTGCCGATGCCGTGGCGCGTCTCGACGAGGCCGCTCGCCTGCATCCGCGAGATCGCTTCGCGCACGACCGTGCGGCTGACGCCCTGCGCCGCCATGACTTCGGTTTCGGTCGGCAGCTTGTCGCCGGGACGCAGCGTGCCGTTTTCGATCTGCGCGGTCAGCGCGTCGACGACATCTTGTGCGAGGCTGCGTGCGCGACGGCGCGGCGCTGCGGGAAGCGTGGGCACGGACATGAGGCCGGTTCCTTTTTGAATGATCGTAATGTGAGCCGAGGGTTTACGCGGGGTTTGAGCGAACGCCGATGATTCATTATACTGCGTCACAAGTCATCCGACGACTGATGATCGCGATACGGATCTCCTGTTGACCAAGGCTGGTGTACAAGCACCTGCCGGGTCCCGTGGTTCGCGATCGGCCAGCATGCGCGCTTGTGCGCGGCTGCCGGCGCCCGGTTTCACGGTCGACACCGAAGCGCGCATTCGCGCTTGGCTCCGGTCCGCCGCGACACCGGCATCAAGCGGGTCGCCCTCACCCTTTCGGGTTGCTGTCGACATGCGGGGCTTGCGCGCCGCGCACGTCGGTTGTCGAATGATCGCACCTCCCGCCGCGCGCGGCAAAGCTTTTGCCGCACGGCATTGCCCACTCTTTCGCCATCGCCGCCATGAACGCCGTCACTGCCTCGCCTTCCCACGACACGCCGCGCATCGTCGACCTGCAAGCCATCCCGGTCGCCGGCCACGACAGCATGCTGCTCAACCTGAGCGGTGCGCACGGCCCGTTCTTCACCCGCAACCTCCTGATCCTGAAGGACAGCGCGGGCCGCACCGGCGTCGGCGAGGTGCCGGGCGGCGAAAGCATCCGCCGCACGCTCGAGGATGCGCGCGCGCTCGTCGTCGGTCAGCCGGTCGGCAACTACCATGCGGTGCTCAACGACGTGCGGCGCACCTTTGCCGACCGCGACGCGAGCGGCCGCGGCCTGCAGACCTTCGACCTGCGCACCACGATCCACGCGGTCACCGCGCTCGAAGCCGCGCTGCTCGACCTGCTCGGCCAGCATCTCGGCGTGCCCGTGGCCGCCCTGCTCGGCGAGGGACAGCAGCGCGAGCGCGTCGAGATGCTCGGCTACCTGTTCTACGTCGGCGACCGGACGCAAACCGCGCTGCCCTATCGCGACGGCCGTGGCGCGACCGACGACTGGACGCGCGTGCGCGACGAGGCCGCGCTGACGCCCGAGGCGGTCGTGCGCCTCGCCGAAGCCGCGCATGCGCGCTACGGGTTCAACGACTTCAAGCTGAAGGGCGGCGTGTTCGAAGGCGCGCGCGAGATCGAAGCCGTGACGGCGCTCGCCGAGCGCTTCCCCGACGCGCGCGTGACGCTCGATCCGAACGGCGCGTGGTCGCTCGACGAGGCCGTGCGGCTGTGCCGCGACCTGCATCACGTGCTCGCCTATGCGGAAGATCCGTGCGGTGCGGAAAACGGCTACTCGGGCCGCGAGGTGATGGCCGAATTCCGCCGCTCGACCGGGCTGCCGACGGCGACCAACATGATCGCGACCGACTGGCGGCAGATGGGCCATGCGGTGCAGTTGCAGGCGGTCGACATCCCGCTCGCCGACCCGCACTTCTGGACGATGCAGGGCTCGGTGCGCGTCGCGCAGATGTGCCGCGACTGGGGCCTCACGTGGGGCTCGCATTCGAACAACCACTTCGACGTGTCGCTCGCGATGTTCACGCACGTCGCGGCCGCCGCACCCGGTCGAGTCACCGCGATCGATACGCACTGGATCTGGCAGGACGGCGAACGGCTGACGCGCGAGCCGCTGAAGATCGAGAACGGGCTCGTGGAAGTGCCGAAGCGTCCGGGTCTCGGCATCGACATCGACATGGATGCGGTCGCGGTCGCACACGAGTTGTACAAGCAGCACGGGCTCGGCGCGCGCGACGATGCAGCCGCGATGCAGTATCTGATTCCGGGCTGGACGTTCAACAACAAGCGCCCCTGCCTCGTGCGCTGAGCGCAGGACGAGCCGGGCGGCTGGTCCGCCCGGCCGGAAGGCCTAACCGGCCGCCCCGATCCCCCGCGCCATTCCCGACGCGGCGAACACGATGACCATCACGAGCGCGGCCTGCCAATGGCCGATGCGCACATAGGTCCGTGCGCGGCCCAGATCGGGCATCTGCTGTTGCCGCGCGGCGATGCGCCAGCGGATCAGCCCGAGCATCGGCGCGATCTCGAGCAGCAGGATCAGCACGAGCGCGGTCATCTTGAGGTGAAAGAGCGGCGCGTGAAGGTAATACGCGGCGCCCTTCTCGAAGCCGCCGAACGCGCGTGCGAGCCCCGTCGCGATCAGCACCAGCGCGGACAATCCCCAGGCCGCGTCGGCCTTGAACACGCCGGGCAGGTCGGCGGCCTGCGCCGACGCGATGACCCGGCGCAGCGCGCGGTTGCGCCCCGCGATCGCGGCGAACGCGACGCCGAACGCCATGAGGTGAACGGCTGCCAGCAACCAGCGAACAATCATTGCGCCTCCTTGTCGCCCGCGCGCCGCGCAGGCCTTGTCAGACGATCTGCTTGAGCGCGGCGTCGAGCGCGAGCACCGCAACGCGGTCGCCCTCGGTCGCGAGCGGCGCGCGCATCACGATCTGCCGGTTATGGCCGACGGCCGCCGGAGAATCCCACAGCAGTTCCACCTTCGGCCGCCGAAACAGGCTGCCGCGACGCGGCGGCACGGCGGCCGCCTGCGCACCCTGCTCGGCCGCGGCGGACGCGCCCTGGCCGGGCCAGCGCACCGACAGTTCGCGCGCGTCGTACTGGCCTACCTTACGGCTCTCCATCCAGACGATCGCGGTACGCGTGAGCGTATCGAGCGAGATCGCGTAGCGGCCGACCGCGAAGCGTCGCGCGGCCACGTTGGTGCGCCACAGCGGCCGCGGGCGACACATCCACACGATCGCCGCATACAGCGCCGGCGCGGCGATGAGCCAGCCGTTGGTCGCCGTCACCGCGTGCAGCGCACGGCGCCAGCCGGCCGCCCACGCGAACGCGCCGATCGACCACACGGCAAACAGGAAACCGATCAGCGCGAAGACCCGCAGCGCCTGGCGCAGCCACTGCGGCAGCGGATGGAACGGCCGCTCGGCGCGCGCGACGGCGCCCGGCAGCGCGAGCAGCAGGAAAATCAGCACGAGATAGACGAACGCCCACGGCGACGACACCATCGCCGACAGCGACGCGCGATAGCCCATCTGCGACATCGAGAACAGCCAGCGCGCGAGCAGCACGAGACCGATCGCGCGCAACGCGAAGATCACGCCGGCGCCGGGGGCCGGCGCTGCGCGCGTGGTTTTCGATCTCGCCAAGACTGCTCTCCTCTCGATGTGCGTGCGGGGCCGGATTTCGCGGCACGGCCATTATAGGGACATTACCGTCTGGACAGACGACCGGATGGCGTGCCGGGGCGCTTCCGGGACCGTTCGCGGCGCCGGGCGCGGCGAGAATACAACAGATCGGCGCCGCAGATGTGACAACGCCCCGCCGGGGACCCGGACGGGGCGTCAATGACGGCCTCAGCCGCAGTGCGGCCGACGCGCCGGCATCAGCCTGCGTTGACTTCGCGCAGCACCGTGCGGTGCTTCTGGCGCAGCAGTTCCTCGTAGCCCTTCACGTAGTTCTGCGCCATCACCTTCGACGAGAAACGTGCTTCGAACGCGGCGCGCACCTTCTCGCGCGGCAACGTATCGAGACGCTTGAGCGCCGCGACGGCCGACAGTTCGTCTTCGACGACGAAGCCCGACACGCCGTTTTCGATCACTTCCGGCACCGAACCGCGCTTGAATGCGATCACCGGCGTGCCGCAGGCCATCGCCTCGATCATCACCAGGCCGAACGGCTCCGGCCAGTCGATCGGGAACAGCAGCGCGTGCGCGTTGCCAAGGAATTCGGTCTTTTCCGACTCGCTGATTTCACCGATGTACTCGACGTGCGGCAGCGCGAACAGCGGCTTGATCTTCTCTTCGTAGTACGCGCGGTCGGCCTTGTCGAGCTTCGCGGCGATCTTGATCGGCAGGCCGGCCTGCTCGGCGATGCGAATCGCGGTGTCGACGCGCTTCTCCGGCGAGATGCGGCCGAGGAACGCGAGGTAGCTCGGCTTCACGTTCGGGATCGGCGTCAGCAGGTTTTCCGGCAGGCCGTGATACACGGTCGACAGCCAGTTCGCCTGCGGCAGCGGGATGCGCTGGTTGTCGGAGATCGACACGACCGGCACGTCGCTGAACGCGTTGAAGATCGGCTGCAGTTCCGGCAGGTCGAGACGGCCGTGCATCGTCGTCAGATGCGGGACCGGCTGGCGCGAGAACAGCGAGAACGGGTAGTAGTCGATGTGGCAGTGCAGGACGTCGAACTCTTCCGCACGGCGGCGCACCTGCTCGAGGAGCAGCATGTGCGGGGCCATCACGTCGCGGATCGTCGGGTCGAGGCGCAGCGCCTGCGGCCAGCACGCTTCGAGCTTCGCCGACGTTTGCGAATCGCCGCTCGCGAACAGCGTGACGTCATGCCCCATCTCGACAAGCGCTTCGGTGAGGTAGGACACCACTCGCTCGGTACCACCGTACAGTTTCGGGGGCACCGCTTCGTGCAACGGAGCGATTTGGGCGATTCGCATGCGTAACTCCTAAAAAATCGGCTAAAAACCAGGTATGGGTCGGCAACCTGCCGGCGGTCCGGGCTGGATGCATTTCGTCCGAAAATCGGACGAATCAGCCTGCCGGGGGCGTCGAACCCGCGCTGCTCAAGGAGCGTCGGCGACGCGACAGGCATAGAACGTTTGAAACGAAGACCCGTTGACAGGGGTTCGTAAAAACCTGGAATCGAACCCGGAGCCGATTATCTAGGGTTAATCCCGATACGGCGCACAACATTTCAAACACTTTACTTTGTTACAAAGGTGCAACACTTTGCAACCCGCGGACTTGGGCGTCCGTTCTAGAGTGGAAGGCCCTTTTGGCGTTCCGAGTCGTCCCCTCGCTGCCGGCATCGCGATTCCGGCGCATGCGGCAGGACGGATGCCGAATTTTATCTCAAAATTGGTCGCGCGCCCCTGACCAAGGCAAGATTCGCGCAGCGCAATGCACGGCCTTGTTTACAATGCCGGATTATTCAGTCCGGGCGACCGTGGGCTGCGATCCACCGATCCGCTCAATCACCGAATCACCGCACGCATATTTTGGAATCTCTCACCCCTGCCCAGCGCAACGCCCACAACGCGAAGCTGTCGAGCTACGCGCATCGGCCGATCGCGTTTCTGTTCCGCTACATCCGCCTGCATCCCGTCGCGCACCTGATCGTGCTCTGCAGCGTGCTGGCCGCCGTCGGCTGCGCGCTCGGCTCGCAATACGCGATCAAACACCTGATCGACGTGCTCGCGACCGGGCGTCATCATCCTGGCCCGCTGTGGAGTGCGTTCGCGCTGCTCGTCGGGCTGATCGCGGCCGACAACCTGCTGTGGCGCGTCGGCGGCTGGGTCGCCGCGCACACGTTCGTCGCGGTCACCGGCGACCTGCGGCGCGACCTGTTCCAGTACCTGATCGGCCATTCGCCGACGTACTACTCGGAAAAGCAGCCGGGCACGCTCGCGAGCCGCATCACCGCCACGTCGAACGCCGTCTATACGTCCGAGAACACGATGGCGTGGAACGTGCTGCCGCCGTGCATCGCGGTGATGGGCGCGATCCTGATGATCATCGTCGTGAACCCGCTGATGGCCGCCGGCCTGCTCGGCTGTTCGGCCGTGCTCTCGGTCGTGTTGTTCAAGCTTGCCGGGCGCGGTTCCGCGCGCCATCACGCGTTCGCG
The DNA here is from genome assembly GCF_052372875.1 of Burkholderia sp. PR2. Taxonomy (NCBI): domain Bacteria; kingdom Pseudomonadati; phylum Pseudomonadota; class Betaproteobacteria; order Burkholderiales; family Burkholderiaceae; genus Burkholderia; species Burkholderia sp. PR2. Next base: position 1,122,347 of record NZ_JBQRWH010000004.1, on the reverse strand, counting down.
TCGAAGGCCGCGGCGGTCGACGGCGAGCTCGTCGACGTGATCGGCAACATGGGCCTCGTGCGCGCGTTCGGGATGACGCTGCGCGAACAGAAGCGCTTCGGCGCAACGGTGAAGGCCGAGATGGACGCGCGCCAGCAAAGCCTGCTCTATCTCGAGAAGCTGCGCCTGCTGCACGCGGTGATCACCGCGATGCTGTCCGCCGGCCTGCTCGGCTGGGCGCTGTGGCTGTGGGACCAAGGCCGCGCGACCTCCGGCGACATCGTGCTCGTCAGCTCGCTCGGCTTCACGATCCTGCACGGCACGCGCGATCTGGCGGTCGCGCTCGTCGACGTCACGCAGCATGTGGCGCGCCTGTCCGAAGCCGTGAAGACGCTGCTCGAGCCGCACGGGATGCCGGACCGCTCCGACGCGCAACCGCTGTCGGCCAAGGGTGGGCGCGTCGATTTCGAACGCGTGACGTTCGCGTATCCGCATCGCCGCGCGATCCTCGACCACTTCGACCTCCATATCGAACCGGGCCAGCGCGTCGGCCTCATCGGCAAGTCGGGCGCCGGCAAGTCGACCGTGCTCGCGCTGCTGCAGCGCTTCTACGACACGCAGGACGGCGCCGTGAAGGTCGACGGGCAGGACGTGAAGGCGATCACGCAGGACAGCCTGCGGCACGCGATCGCGCTCGTGCCGCAAGACATCTCGCTGCTGCACCGGACCATCTACGACAACATCGCATACGGCCGCCCCGAGGCGACCCGCGAGGAAGTGCTCGCCGCCGCGCGCGACGCCCGCTGCTCGGAGTTCATCGAGGCGATGCCGGAAGGCTATGACACGATCGTCGGCGACCGCGGCGTGAAGCTGTCGGGCGGCCAGCGCCAGCGCATCGCGATCGCGCGTGCGATCCTGAAGGATGCGCCGATCCTGCTGCTCGACGAAGCGACGTCCGCACTCGACAGCGCATCCGAGGAAGCGATCCAGAGCGCGCTCGACCGCCTGATGGTCGGCCGCACGGTGATCGCGATCGCGCACCGGCTGTCGACGCTGCGCAACTTCGACCGGATCATCGTGATGAGCAACGGCAAGGTGATCGACGACGGCAGCCCCGACGTGCTGCGCAACCGTCCGGGCCTGTACCGCGACCTGCTCGCGAAGCAGCACGGCCGCCATCACGCGCCCGACGGCACCGCACCGACCGGCGAACGCGTGGCCTGACGCCGCGCAGCGCAGCTCAGCGCAGCCGACAAAAAAAGCCGCCGTGCGCGAAGCACGGCGGCTTTTTTCATGGCATCGCGCGGCCTCTGCCGTGCAGCGCGCGGGTTACACGCGCTGCAGGTCGCGGAGGAAGTTGTCGCGCCACACCGACACGTTGTTCTCGCGCAGCTGCGCGATCATGTCCGCATAGCGCGCGCGCCGCTCGGCGAGCGGCATCGTCAGCGCCTGCGACAGTGCATCGGCCATCCCGTCGATGTCGATCGGATTGACGATCAGCGCGCCCGTCAGCTCGCGCGCTGCGCCCGCGAACCGCGACAGCACGAGCACGCCCGGATCGTCCGGATTCTGCGCGGACACGTATTCCTTCGCGACGAGGTTCATGCCGTCGCGCAGCGGCGTCACGAAGCCCACGCGCGCGAGGCGATACAGCGCGGCCAGCACCTGTCGGTCGTACTGGCGGTGAATGTAGAGGATCGGCGCCCAGTCGAGCTCCGCGTAGCGGCCATTGATGCGCCCCGACTCCGCTTCGAGCTGCAGGCGGATGTCCTGGTACGCGCGCAGGTCGGCGCGCGTCGACGGCGCGATCTGCAGGAACGACACGCGGTTGCGGATCGACGCCTGGTGCTCCAGCAGCTTCTCGAACGCGCGGAACCGCTCGACGAGCCCCTTCGAATAATCCAGCCGGTCGACGCTCATGATCAGCTGGCGCCCGCGCAGCGACATGGCCATGCGCGCCGCCTTGCCGTTCTCGCCGGCCTGCGCGAGCGACGCGATCTCGTCCGGATACACGCCGATCGGATAGGCGGCCGCACGCAGCGTGTTGCCGAACGCGCTGACGCGCACCGTGCGCCCCTCGCGCGCCACTTCGCCGCCGGCCTCGAACTCGATGTAGTCGCAGAACGCGCGCAGGTCCGGCTCGGTCTGAAAGCCGAGCAGGTCGAACGCGCACAGCGACTCGACGAGCTCGCGATGCGGCGGCACGTTGACGAGCACCTGTGCGGCCGGAAACGGAATGTGCAGGAAAAAGCCGATGCGGTTCTTCACGCCGGCCGCCCGAAGTGCACGCGCGAACGGGATCAGGTGATAGTCGTGCACCCAGATCACGTCGTCGTCCTGCAGCAGCGGCACGAGCTGCTGTGCGAGCCAGACGTTCACTCGGCTGTAGCCTTCGAACTCGTGGCGGTCGTACTGGATCAAGTCTGCGCGGTAATGAAACGCGGGCCACAGCGTCGCGTTCGAGAAACCTCGGTAGTACTGGTCGTAATCGCGACGTGACAGCCCGACGGTCGCGAACGTCACGGGGCCGCGCTCCTCGACCCGGATCTGCGGCGCACCAGACGCGACCACCTCGCCGCTCCAGCCGAACCACATGCCGCCCGTCTCCTTCAGCGCGTCGTACACGCCGATCGCGAGGCCGCCCGCCGCCGGCTCGCCTTCCGAAATCGGGGCGACGCGGTTCGAAACGATGATGAGTCGACTCATGCGCCCTGCTGCTCCGCGCCAAGCCAGCGGGCGATCTGCTCGTGCAGCGCGTCGACCGAGTCGAGCCGCGTGCGGGCCGACGTCTCGCCCGCGCCGACCTTGATCGACAGGCCGCCGCGCGCGTTGACCACCGCGAAGCCCTTCTCGTCGGTCAGGTCGTCGCCCGCGAACAGCGGCATGCGGCCCGCGAACGGCGGCTCGTCGAGAAACGCGGCCAGCGCGCGACCCTTGTCGACGCCCTTCGGCTTGATCTCGAATACCATCTTGCCGGGTTGCAGCACGTACGCATCCGCATATTCGGCGACGAGGCGCTCGGCCGCCTCGCGCGCGGCCGGCTCGCGCTCGGGTGCGTTGCGGTAATGCAGCGCGACGGCCGCACCCTTGATTTCGAGCAGCATGCCCGGATGACGGTCGACGACGGCCGCGAGCTCGCGCTCGATGCGCAGCAGCCGTTCGTCGTTGAAGCCGATACGCTGCGTGTCGCCGTTCGCATCGCGACGCTCGGCGCCGTGCAGGCCTGCGATCGGCAGGTCCGGCATGTTCAGGAACGTGTCGAGATTGTCGATGCCGCGACCCGACACGACGGCGACCGCGCCGTGCGTGCGACGCCGCAGTTCATCGAGCAGCGTCAGCAGCGACGGTGGCACGTGAATGCTGTCGGGCGTCGGCGCCAGCTCGACGAGCGTGCCGTCGAAGTCGAAAAAGAACGCGGTATCGGTCAGGGACAGGGAAGCCGGAACGGATTGCATCGATTCGATGGTCTGAGGAGCGGCCTGCAAACGCGGGCCGCCGCTGCGAGAATGGAATTGTGCGCATCTTACCGCGCCTGCGTAGCGAGATGGGCGAAACCGGTGGCGGGCGAGCCTCGCGCAGCCATCCGCGTCAACTGCGACATATTGCCCCGCTCGCCCATGCCGTACGGGTTTCGAAAGGACGCAGGCGCAGGAATTGCGCTACAGTCTGCAACCGCCGGCCGCGCGACGCATGGCGCCGCGCCGGCCGACGACCGTTCCGTCCGATCGAGCCCCAGGATGTCGTCTGCCCGTCCCGCGCCGCACCGGCGCCTCTTCAGTCCGACCCGCTTCGTCCGCACGGCCGCGACGCTGACCGCCGCCGTCGCGCTCGCCGCATGCACGCACGACGAGCCGAACTGGCACCTGACCAACGTCACAGGCCACCTGCCCGACCTGTCGTTCACGCTCACCGGCGGCGACGGCCACGCGGTCGACGCGAACGCGTTTCGCGGCCGCGTCGCGCTCGTCTACTTCGGCTATACGCACTGTCCGGACGTCTGCCCCGAAACGATGGCACGGCTGATGGAAGTGCTCGCGAAGCTCGGCCCGCGGGCGAACGACGTGCGCATCCTGTTCGTCTCGGTCGACCCCGCGCGCGACACGCCGCAGACGATGCAGGCGTACGTCGCCGCGTTCGACGCCGCGCACGCGCGCGGCCTGACCGGCACCGACAGCCAGATCGAATCGCTCGCGAAACGCTATCGCGTCGCGTACCAGATGGAAAAACGCGATCCGTCCGGCGGCTACGAGGTTACGCACAGCTCGGCCGTCTACATCTTCGACGCGAACGGTCGCGCGCGCCTGCTCGCGACCGACCGCGATTCGCCCGACGCCATCGCCGCCGATGTGCGCCGGATCATCGACACCGCCTCCACCACCTGAACTCCGACATGAAGACGCCCCTCAAGACGTTCGCCCTCCTCGCCGCGCTGTGCACCGGCGCGCACGCGTATGCCGCCGGCACGATCATCGCGCAGAACGCATGGGTGCGCTGGCTGCCGAACAAGCTGCCCGCGGGCGGCTACGTGACGCTCGTCAACACGGGCGACAAGCCGGTCGATCTCGTCGACGTCGACAGCCCCGACTACGGGATGGCGATGCTGCACCAGACCGTGTCGAACGGCTCGACGCAGAAGATGGAAATGGTCGACAAGCTGACGATCCCCGCGCGCGGCAAGGTCGACATCACGCCGGGCGGCTATCACTTCATGCTCGAGGAACCCAGGCACACGATCAAGCCGGGCGACACCGTGCGCCTGCGCCTGAAGTTCTCCGATGGCGAGACGGTCGACACGCCGTTCGCCGTGAAGTCGCCGGCCCAGGCGAAGTGATGCGCGCGCGATGAACGTCCTGTACTGGCTCGATCCGTGGGAACCGTCGCCGACCGTGGTCATCGCGGTGCTGACGGCCGCCGTGCTGTTCGCGCGCGGCGTGAAGAAGGCGAAGGTGTCGCCCCTGCGACAGTTCTCGTTCTGGCTCGGGCTGACGGCGCTCTACATCGCGCTCCATACCCGGCTCGACTACTTCTTCGAGCACGAATTCTTCATGCACCGTGCGCAGCACCTCGTGCTGCATCACCTCGGGCCGTTCTTCATCGCGCTGGCCTACCCGGGCGCGGCGATCCGCGCGGGCATACCGTTTCGCTGGCGGCAGCGCTTCGTGCGCCCCGCGCTCGCGTGGGCGCCCATGCGCGCGACGCTCGACGTGGTGTTCCATCCGGTCGTCGCGGTCGTGCTGTTCGTCGGGCTGATCTATTTCTGGCTGCTATCGCCGATCCACTTCATCGCGATGCTCGACTGGCGCCTGTATCGCGTGATGAACTGGAGCATGGTAATCGACGGGCTGCTGTTCTGGTGGCTCGTCGTCGATCCGCGTCCCGCGCCGCCCGCGCGGCTGTCACCGGGCCGCCGGATCCTGATCGTCGTCGCGGCGATCCCGCCGCAGATCGCGCTCGGTGCGCTGATCTTCTTCACGCCGCACGAGTTGTATCCGATCTACTCGATCTGCGGACGCGCATTCACATGGCTCAGCCCGCTGCGCGATCAGCAGATCGGCGGCCTGCTGCTTTGGATCCCGGGTTCGATGATGAGCGTGATCGGCGCGCTGATCGCGCTGCGGCACTGGCTGCGACTGTCGGCGCGCGGCCGCTTGGTCGACGAACGGGCGGCCACCCGGCACGCGCAAAACTCGCAGGTGACTCGCGCCGCCCACTGACGGCGCGGCGCGTCAGCCGCGCGCGCTGGTCATCCACACGTGCGGGATGCCGTCCTCGTCGTGCACGTCCGAGCTCGGCGCGAAACCGAATGCCCCATAGAAGCGCTGCAGATGGGCTTGCGCATGCAGGCTCACCTGCGCATCCGGCCACTGCGCGCGGATGAACTCGAGCGCGCGCGACAGCAACGCGTTGCCGAGGCCCGCGCCGCGAAACGGCGCGGTCGTCAGCACACGGCCGATGCGCACGTCAGTGTGCTGCGCATCCGGCAGCAGCACGCGCAGATAGCCGGCGAGGCGGCCCGCCGGGTCGTACGCGGCCAGGTGCCATGCGGCCTGATCCGCACCGTCGATGTCGCGATACACGCAGTTCTGCTCGACAACGAACACGGCGCTGCGCGCGTCGAGGATCGAATAGAGTTCACGCGCCGTCAGCGCGTCGAAGGATTTCCAGTGCCAGTCGAGATCGTCGGCGCGCACGGAGGCGGCAGGTGCGGAAGCGTTCATGGTCGGTCCTGAATCAAGCGCGCCGGCCGGCGCGCAGCAACCGATGATTATGCCTCGAAGCGCACGCGGCACGCGTGCAGCCGCGCCGCGCATGAAAAAAAGCCCCGCATTGCGCGGGGCCTGTCCGTCACACCGGCATCTGGCCGAAGCGGCCGCTGTTGAAATCGTCGATCGCGGTCCGGATTTCCTCTTGCGAGTTCATCACGAACGGCCCGTAACCGACGACCGGCTCATCGATCGGCTCGCCGCTCAGAATCAGCAGCTTGGCATCGCCGTTCGCTTCGATCTCGACGTCGCGGCCGTCGCGGCTCAGTTGCACGAACTGCGCTTCGCGGGCGACCGTCTCGCCGTTCACCAGCAATGTCCCGCTCAGCACGACCACCGCGAGCGTCCGCCCTTCGGCGATCGGGAACCGAGCACGGCCGCCTGCTGCAAGCCGCACGTCCCACACATCGATCGGCGTGTGCGTGCGGGCCGGGCCGCGCCGCCCGTCGAACTCGCCCGCGATGATCCGCGCGCGACCTGCGCCGTCCGGCAATTCGACCACCGGGATGTCCGCGTTCAGAAGCGTCTGATAACCGGGCGCACCCATCTTGTCGGCCGCGGGCAGGTTCACCCACAGCTGCACCATCTCGAGCGGGCCGCCACGCTTCGTGAACGCTTCCGAGTGAAATTCCTCGTGCAGGATCCCGCTCGCGGCCGTCATCCACTGCACGTCGCCCGGGCCGATCACGCCGCCCGCGCCGGTCGAGTCGCGGTGTGCGACTTCGCCGTCATAGACGATCGTCACCGTTTCGAATCCGCGGTGCGGGTGCTGTCCCACCCCGCGCGGCGCCGAAGCCGGCTCGAAGTTCGCGGGACCGGCGTAGTCGAGCAGCAGGAACGGGCTCAGATGTGCGCCGTGAGACTGATAGCTGAACATCGAACGCACCGGGAAACCGTCGCCGACCCAATGACCGCGCGGCGCACTGTACACACCCTGGATCTTCTTCATTTGCCTTCTCCGAATTGCGGTGAAACACGTGTTTCGCATCCTGAGAAGGAATATAGAGGTGGAACGATCGATGCGGTAGACTGCCAAAATCGCACTCAGCGTTCTATTTCATGAACGATAACGAACGGGATCTGAACGATCTCTATTACTTCGTGCAGGTGGTCGAGCACGGCGGCTTCGCGCCGGCAGGACGCGCGCTGAACATGCCGAAATCGAAGCTGAGCCGCCGCATCGCGCTGCTTGAAGCGCGGCTCGGAATGCGGCTGATCCAGCGCTCGACACGCCGCTTCACTGTCACCGACGTCGGCCAGACCTATTACGCGCATTGTCGCGCGATGCTCGTCGAAGCGGACGCCGCCGACGAGGCGATCGCGCTGCTGCACGAGGAGCCGCGCGGCATCGTGCGGGTCAGTTGCCCGGTCGTGCTGCTCGATTCGCTGGTCGGCGCGATGATCGCCGCGTTCATGGTCACGTGCCCGCGCGTCGAGATTCATCTCGAAGCGACCAACCGGCGCGTCGACGTCGTCGGCGAAGGGATCGACGTCGCGATTCGCGTGCGCCCGCCGCCGCTCGAGGACAGCGATCTCGCATTGCGCGTGCTGGCCGAGCGCGGGCAGTGTCTCGTCGCGAGCCCCGCGTTGCTGCGCGAGCGCGGCGTGCCGGCCGTCCCCGCAGACCTGACCCGCTTGCCGAGCCTCGATCACGGCGTGCCGCAGGCCGCGCACGTATGGCGGCTGCGCGGCCCCGACGGCGCGCAGGCGGAAATCCATCACCAGCCGCGGCTCGTGACGGGCGGCATGCTCGCACTGCGTGCGGCGGCCGTCGCGGGCGTCGGCATCGTGCAGTTACCCACGATGATGGTGCGTGACGAAGTCGCGCGCGGCGAACTGGCGATCGTGCTGCCGGACTGGGCACCGCGGCGCGAAATCGTGCACGCGGTGTTCGCGTCGCGGCGCGGACTGCTGCCCGCGGTGCGCGCGCTGCTCGATTTCCTGGCCGAGCGGTTCGCCGCGCTCGAACCTGATTGAGCGACGGCGCTGCGCGTTCACCACGGCGCCCCCGAACCACACGCTGCAAACGAGCCGCGCGTGCCGTAGACTGCGGGACGCGCATCGCGCTTTTCACAACCCCGCTGCCCACAACCCTTTTCGCATTTCAGCCATGTTCACGCTGTCCACCGCCCCTCACGCCTCCAAGGCCGAACTCTATGCGACGCTCGTCGAGCAGGCACGCGCGCTCGTCGAAACGGAACGCGACCTGACCGCGAACGCCGCGAACTTCTCCGCGCTCGTCTATCACTCGCTCGACCGCCTGAACTGGGCCGGCTTCTATTTCTTCGACGGGACTGAACTCGTGGTCGGCCCGTTCCAGGGCAAGCCCGCGTGCGTGCGGATCGCGCTCGGCAAGGGCGTGTGCGGCACGGCCGCGCAGACCCGCGAGACGCAGGTCGTGCGCGACGTGCACGAATTCCCCGGCCATATCGCCTGCGATGCCGCGTCGGAATCGGAAATCGTCGTGCCGCTGGTGGCCGCCGACGGCACGCTGATCGGCGTGTGGGACGTCGACAGCCCCGTTGCCGCACGTTTCGATGACGAGGACCGCAACGGAATGGAAGCGCTGTGCCGCGTATTCGTCGAGCACGCATGGCAGAAGGCGCGCGGTTGAGCCCCGGTTGAGCCGCGTGGCGCTGCGGGTCGCGGCGGTGGAGACGATCCTCTGCTGATCGCGCCGCGCGACTCCAAATGAAAAGGCCCCATGACGGGGCCTTTTTCATTGCGCCGCTGCGTGCGGCACGCCGCGCGTCAGGCCGCGTGCGTGCCGGACAGCGCCGCGAACGCCGGCGGCCTCACATCGTCCGACAGGATCTCGAAGCCCTGCTCCGTCACGACGACCATGTGCTCCCATTGGGCGGATAGCGAATGGTCCTTGGTGACGACCGTCCAGCCGTCGGCCAGCACGCGCGTATCGCGCTTGCCCGCGTTCAGCATCGGCTCGATCGTGAAGATCATCCCCGGCCGCAGCGGCACGCCGGTGCCCGGGCGGCCGTAGTGCAGCACCTGAGGCTCGTCGTGATATACGTCGCCGATCCCGTGCCCGCAATACTCGCGAACCACGCTGAACCCTTCTCGATGTGCGACCTGCTGGATCGCGTAGCCGACGTCGCCGAGCGTCGCGCCCGGACGAACCGCGCGGATGCCCGCATGCATCGCCTCGTAGGTCGTCGCGACGAGGCGCCGCGCCAGTTCGCCCGGCTCGCCGACGAAGTACATGCGGCTCGTGTCGCCGAACCAGCCGTCCTTGATCACCGCGATGTCGAGATTCACGATGTCGCCGTCGCGCATCGGCCGAGACGACGGAATGCCGTGACAGACCACGTGATTGACCGACGTGCACAGGGTTTTCGGATACCCGTGGTAGCCAATGTTCGCCGGGATCGCGCGGAGTTCGTCAACGATGTATTCGCGGCAGCGCGCATCCAGCTCGTCGGTGGTGACGCCCGGCTTCACGTGCTCGGTGATCATCGTCAGCACCTGAGACGCGAGCTTCGCGGCCTCGCGCGACCTGGCGATTTCCGCGGCACCGCGGATCGGGATTTCGCGTCTCGCCATCACGCCACCTGCTCGATGCCGTGGGCGACCGACTCTGTCGGTCGGGCATCGCCGCCGCGCGCTTCGGTCTCGATCAGCATCCGGCAAATATCGCCGTAGGACAGTGACGGATTGAGCTCCGCCAGCATCCCGACGCGCAGCCAGTGCTCCGCCTGTGCATTGATCGAACGGCTCAGCGCGGTGCTGGTCGAGCGCAGCCGTTCGTGCATGTGCTCGGATATCTTGATGATTCCCATATGTCTCTAATTAAACGAAATATAGCCGTTTCGTATATTACGCTCGCCCGGGTCGTCGGGCAAGCACGCGACCGACGGCGAATCGTCGACCCGCGACAGCAGGAATCCCGTTGACATCAAATTCCAACTTGCTGGACAATAAATCCATCATGCAAGAATCAACCGCTGCCCCCGCCGACGACACCGGCATCAACGAACGCATTGCCCGGCGCGTGCGCGACCTGCGCACGCTGCGAGGCTACACGCTGGATGCGCTCGCCGCGCGTTCCGGCGTCAGCCGTTCGATGATCTCGCTCATCGAGCGTGCGTCGGCGAGCCCGACGGCCGTCGTGCTCGACAAGCTCGCGGCCGGTCTGGGCGTGTCGCTGGCCGGGCTGTTCGCCGGCGATCGCGACGACGCACCCGCGCAGCCGCTGGTGCGGCGCGCACAGCAGGCGGAATGGCGCGATCCGGCATCCGGGTACGTGCGGCGCAATCTGTCGCCGCCCGGATGGCCGTCGCCGATCCAGCTCGTCGAGGTCGATTTCCCGCCCGGCGCGCGCGTCGCGTACGACTCCGGCGGGCGCGAAAGCGCGCTGCATCAACAGGTGTGGGTCGTCCGCGGGTGCATCGACGTCACATTCGGCGATCAGCTTCACAAACTACACGAAGGCGACTGTCTCGCCATGTGCGTCGATCAGCCGCTGGTTTTCAGCAACCCGTCGTCGCACGTCGCGCGCTATGTCGTCGCGATCTGCGATGCCCCCGCCGCCATCGGCGCGCGGAATGTGTCATCCGTTCAAGGCCGACAGGCGCAGGAGCCCGTATGAATTCCCCGACACCGCGCGACGACGTGCGCCTGATCGATTGCAACGAGGCCGAGCATGCCGCGGCCATTCTCGAGATCCTGAACGATGCGATCTTGAACTCCACCGCGCTGTACGACTACCAGCCTCGCCCACCGGAAGCGATGGTCACCTGGTTCGCGACGAAGCGCGCCGGCGGGTTTCCGGTCGTCGGCGCGGTCGACGAATCGGGCACGCTGGTCGGCTTCGCGAGCTGGGGCACGTTCCGCGCGTTCCCGGCGTTCAAGTACACGGTCGAGCACAGCGTCTACGTCCACCGCGACCATCGCGGCCGCGGGCTCGGCGAATTGCTGCTGCGCGAGTTGATCCGGCGTGCGCGCGAAGCTGACGTGCATTTGCTGGTCGGCTGCATCGACGCGACCAACAGCGGCAGCGTCGCGCTGCATACGCGGCTCGGCTTCGCACACTCGGGCACGATCACCGAAGCGGGCTTCAAGTTCGGCCGCTGGCTCGATGCGGCGTTCTATCAGCTGAGGCTCGACACGCCGGCACGGCCGGTCGACGGCTGACCGGCATCGCCGAACGTTCGGCATGCTCATGATGACGCGGGCGGTATAGACGACCCGCAGCACGCCCATCGCTTCGCCCGCGACAACGCGCGATCGCCCCCTCCCCACCGGAGCGCGTTGTCGCCCCTCCTCCGGGCCTTCCCGGGCCGAGGCCTCGCCCCTTTGCCCCGTGACCGCGCGTGTGACGTTCGCCGCATTCTTCTGCGAGAACGGTAGCGATACGGTATTCCCCAGCGGTCGCAGCACGGCCGCGTACCGATCCATCACCCGGAGAATGCCGTATGAAAACGCCCCCTGTCCTGTCGCACCTTGCCGGATCGCGGCGCGATGCCGGCCTCGCGCGCCGCGCTGCCCGACGCGTTGCGTGGTCGCTTGCCGCCCTCCCGCTTTTCTGCGGACAAGCTTTCGCGGCCGGCGCGTGTCCGACGCCGTTCGCGTTGAGCGGCAACACCGATCTGCTGTGGAAGGAAGTCACCAACAACCAGTGGCGCAACATGCTGCCGCGCGGCTGGACCGACAACGGTTTTCATTTCTACAGCCGGGTGCGCAGCCGCGGGCCGGAGAACGGCATCAACACGCCGTCGGACCTCGAATCGGAAATCCGTAAACAGGTGTCGGACGAACCCGCCGGCGGCGGCAACCCGAATCGGCGGACGATCACGCTGCCGATACTGAACAGCAAGGGCCAGCATCTGCTCGCGATTTACGACTACGACGGCAAGAGCACGTCGAAGTGCGAGTTGGTGACGCTGACGTATCCGGCGGAATAGATGCGCGAATGAGGCGCGGAAAAAAGAAAAGCCCCGCCGAAGCGGGGCTTTTTCTCTTCTTACCTGGAGGCGCGAGCCGGAGTCGAACCGGCCTAAACGGCTTTGCAGGCCGCTGCATAACCGCTTTGCTATCGCGCCAAAAGCGGACTGTCCGGATGCCGTGGAGGCAAGCGACAGATTTCTTATTCGATGACCATCAGTCCATCAAATAAAAAGGGAAGCGTGGCTTCCCCATTACTTGGAGCGGGAGACGAGTCTCGAACTCGCGACCTCAACCTTGGCAAGGTTGCGCTCTACCAACTGAGCTACTCCCGCATTGTCCTGCACCTGCAGCGCTTTGCCATTCAACACGCTGCCAGAAAAATCTGGAGCGGGAGACGAGTCTCGAACTCGCGACCTCAACCTTGGCAAGGTTGCGCTCTACCAACTGAGCTACTCCCGCATGTATCCTGCATCTGCAGCGCTTTGCCGTACAACACGCTGCCAGAAAAAATCTGGAGCGGGAGACGAGTCTCGAACTCGCGACCTCAACCTTGGCAAGGTTGCGCTCTACCAACTGAGCTACTCCCGCGTATTGATACGCTACTGCTTCCCCGTCACACACTTACTTCGTCGTGCAGCGGAGAAGCGAGATTATGTCGAAGGCACATTCGTGTGTCAAGGGCTTTTCCAGCCCTTTTTCCAAAAACCTGCGCAACCGACCATGCGGGGCCGATCACGCGCCGCCTCGCTCGCGAATCTGCGGCCATGCAAGCTTCATGTAGTACAGCATCGACCAGATCGTCAGCACCGCGGCGAGATACATCAGCCACTCGCCCCACACGCGCGTGTCGATCGTCGCGATGCCGAGCGGCAGCGGGCCGTAGTACAGCAGCATCGGGATCGCGACCATCTGGCACGCGGTCTTGAACTTGCCGAGCTGGTTGACCGCGACGCTCTTCGACGCGCCGATCTGTGCCATCCATTCGCGTAGCGCCGAGATCGCGATCTCGCGGCCGACGATCACGAGCGCGATCGCCGCATCGACCCGCGAAATCTGCACGAGGATCAGCAGCGCGGCGGTCACCATCAGCTTGTCAGCAACCGGATCGAGGAACGCGCCGAACGACGACGTCTGGTTCCACTTGCGGGCGAGAAACCCGTCGAACCAGTCGGTCAGCGCGGCGAGAATGAAGATCGCCGCCGCCGCGAGGTTGCGGTGCGCGCCGCCCATCACCGTGTCCGGCAGATAGAACACGCCGACGACGAGCGGGATCAGCACGATCCGTACCCACGTCAGGAAAATCGGGAAATTGAACGGCATGGCAGGCGGGTCAGTAAAGGATTTGCAATTGTGCCGTGTCGACCGGCCTGCCACAAGAACGCGAGATCGCGCGCAGGAGCCGCCGGCCGCACGGCCGCTTCAGTGAAGCTGTTTGTAGATCTGCTCGGCGAGTGCGTGCGAGATACCTTCGACGCTCGCCAGTTCCTCGACGCTCGCGGCGACCACGCCGCGCAGCCCGCCGAACCGCGCGAGCAGCCGCTGCCGGCGTTTCGCGCCGATCCCTTCGAGCTCCTCGAGCCGGGAGGTCTGGCGCGCCTTCGCCCGCTTCGCGCGCATTCCGGTGATCGCAAAACGATGCGCCTCGTCGCGGATCTGCGCGACGAGCATCAGCGCGGCACTCTCCTTGCCGAGTTCGAGCGGCGCGCGGCCGTCCGCGAACACGAGCGTCTCGAGGCCGACCTTGCGCCCTTCGCCCTTCGCGACGCCGACCAGCATTGACGTGTCGAGCCCGAGTTCGGTGAACACCTGTCGCGCAATCTCGACCTGCCCCTTGCCGCCGTCGATCAGCACGATATTCGGCAGCAGGCTCGATGCCTCGGCCTTGCGCGTCGATTCGCCGTCGATGCCGGCCGCGTCGTCGGCGGCGGCCGCCTGCGCGGCCTGCTCGACCATCTTCTCGTAGCGGCGCGTCAGCACCTGCCGCATGGCCGCGTAATCGTCGCCCGGCGTGATCCCGGTGATGTTGTAGCGACGGTACTCGCCCGATTGCATCTTGTGATGGTGATATACGACGCACGACGCCTGCGTCGCCTCGCCCATCGTGTGGCTGATGTCGAAACATTCGATCCGCAGCGTGGCGAGATCGTCACCTTCGAAGCTGAGCGTCTCCGCGAGCGCGCGCGTGCGGGCCTGCTGCGAGCCCTGCTCGGACAGCAACCGTGCGAGCGCAATCTGCGCGTTCTGCTCGGCCATCGACAGCCACGCGCGCCGCTGCCCCTGCGGCTGCCGCACCAGCGAGACCTTGTGACCGGCCTGCTCGGACAGCAAGTCGAGCAGGTCGCGGCTCGCGGGCGCGTGGCTCACGACCAGCACGGGCGGCACGCGATTGCCGAGATAGTGCTGCGCGATGAACGCATCGAGCACCTCGGCCTCCACCGACGCCCCCGCGTCACGCGCGGCGGCAGCGTCTTCCTCGGGCGCCTCGGGCAATGCCGCGGCAGTTTCGTCGGCTGCGTCCGCCGCCTCGGCTTCGTCGCCGAGCCCGCCTTCGGCAAGCGTCAGCGCACTTTCGACGTGCGTCGGGAAATACGCCTTGTCGCCGAGATGCCGGCCGCCGCGCACCATCGCCAGGTTCACGCACACGCGCCCGCCCTGCGCGACGACCGCCAGGATGTCGACGTCGCTGTCGCTGCCGACCTCGATCGCCTGCTGGTGCAGCACCGTCGCGAGCGAGCTCATCTGGTTGCGCACGGCGGCCGCCTGCTCGAACTTCAGCTCGGCCGCGAACGCATGCATCTTCTGCTCGAGCTCCTTCATCACTTCCGACTGCCGACCGAGCAGAAACCGCGCGGCATTCGACACGTCGATCGCGTAGTCGTCCTCGGAAATCGCGCCGACGCACGGCGCCGTGCAGCGCCCGATCTGATGGAGCAGGCATGGCCGCGTGCGGTTGTTGAAGACCGAATCCTCGCAGGTGCGCAGCTGGAACACACGCTGCAGGATCTGGATGCTCTCGCGCACGGCCCATGCGCTCGGGAACGGCCCGAAGTACTGGTTCTGCTTGTCGACCGAGCCGCGGTAGTAAGCCATGCGCGGAAAGCGGTGCGCGGTGAGCTTCAGGTACGGATACGACTTGTCGTCGCGAAACAGGATGTTGTAGCGCGGCGTGAGCGCCTTGATCAGATTGTTCTCGAGCAGCAGCGCTTCCGCCTCCGAGCGCGTGACGGTCGTCTCGATGCGTGCGATGCGCGTGACCATCATCGCGATGCGCGGCGACAGCTGCGTCTTCGTGAAATAGCTGGATACGCGCTTCTTCAGGTCGCGCGCCTTGCCTACGTAAAGTACGGCGCCCGCCGTGTCGTAGTAGCGGTAGACGCCCGGCATGTGCGGCAACTGCGCGAGGATCTTCTTGGGTTCGAACGGGATGTCGGCGGCTTCTGGGGATGTCATTCGTGATCCGGGTGCCTTGTGGCGCGGAACGGGTCCATTAGAATCGCCAGTTTAGAGCATTCACCGGTCCGCTTCGATGCCCCGCACCACCCCCGCCTCCCCTGCGCCGCTCGCACCCGACGAACCGATCGCGTGCGACCTCTTCTGCACCGTGATCGACAACTTCGGCGACATCGGCGTGTGCTGGCGCCTCGCGCGCCAGCTCGCACACGAGCACGGCTGGCAGGTGCGCCTGTTCGTCGACGATCTGCGCACGTTCGCGCGTCTGCTGCCGGGGGTCGATCCCGATGCCGGACGACAGACGCTCGACGCCATCGTGATCGAACACTGGCATGCGGAAGCCGGCGACGCGCTGGAGATCGCCGACGTCGTGATCGAGGCGTTCGCGTGCGAGCTGCCCGGCGCGTATCTCGCGGCGATGGCGCGCCGCGCTCGCCGCCCCGTGTGGATCAATCTCGAATACCTGAGCGCCGAGGACTGGGTCGCCGATTTCCATCTGCGGCCGTCGCCCCATCCGCGGTACCCGCTGCTGAAGACGTTCTTCTTCCCGGGACTATCGGCCGGCACGGGCGGCGTGCTGAAGGAACGCGACCTCGACGCGCGCCGCACGGCCTTCGAAGCCGACACGGCAGCGCGCGCCGCCTGGTGGCGGCAGGCGACCGGCGACGCGCCGCCGGCGCCGGGTACGACCGTCGTCAGCCTCTTCGCCTATGAAAATCCGGCCGTCGATGCGCTGCTCGCGCAGTGGCGCGACGGCCCGTCGCACGTCGTCGCGCTCGTGCCTGCCGGCCGCGTATCACCGGCCGTCGAGCGTTTCTTCGGGGTCGAATCGTTCGGCGCCGGCGCGCGCGCGGCCGCCGGCAACCTGACCGCTTACGGGCTTGCGTTCGTCCCGCAGGCGGACTATGACCCGCTGCTGTGGGTGTCCGACATCAACTTCGTGCGCGGCGAGGACTCGTTCGTTCGCGCGCAATGGGCGCGCAAACCGTTCGTGTGGCACATCTACCCGCAGGCCGACGACGCGCACCTGCCGAAGCTCGACGCCGCGCTCGCGCACCTGTCGGCCGGCCTCGCCGACGCGCCGCGCGCCGCGCTCGAGCGCTTCTGGCACGCATGGAACGGCGGCGGCACGCCCGATTGGGCCGATTTGCTGCAACACCGTGCCGCGCTGGACGCCAACGCGGCATGCTGGGCCGACGCGCTGGCGGGCGTCGGCGATCTCGCCGGAAAGCTGGCGGAATACGCAAAATCTCAGTTAAAATAAGCGGTTATCCGACGGCTGACCACGCAAGCGCTCGCGTTTTGGGGCTCTTGGCACCCACCGGAACGCCCCCGCTTGCGCCGTCAGCCGTTGTGCAACGCTCAGGCACCTATTTATTTGATTGGATCAGGACAGTTTTTTATGAAGACCGCACAGGAACTCCGCGTAGGCAACGTCGTGCAGATCGGCAGCGACGCATGGGTCATCGCAAAGACGGAATACAACAAGTCGGGCCGTAACGCCGCCGTCGTCAAGATGAAGATGAAGAACCTGCTGACGAACGCAGGCCAGGAATCGGTCTACAAGGCTGACGACAAGTTCGACGTCGTCGTGCTCGACCGCAAGGAAGTGACGTACTCGTACTTCGCCGATCCGATGTACGTGTTCATGGACGCCGACTACAACCAGTACGAAGTCGAAGCGGAAATGATGGGCGAAGCGCTGAACTACCTCGAAGACGGCATGGCTTGCGAAGTCGTGTTCTACAACGAGAAGGCGATCTCGGTCGAACTGCCGACGATCCTGGTTCGCGAGATCACCTACACGGAACCGGCCGTCAAGGGCGACACGTCGTCGGGCAAGGTGCTGAAGAACGCCAAGCTCGCGACGGGCTTCGAACTGCAAGTGCCGCTGTTCTGCAGTACCGGCGACAAGATCGAAATCGATACGCGCACGAACGAATATCGCAGCCGCGCGTAATCGCTCGCGATTTCCGGATCGAACAAAGCGCCCTTCGGGGCGCTTTTTGTTTGCCTGCCGCCAACAGCACCGGTGCGTCGGCACCATCGATAATACAAAATCCAGCACTAAAGGTATTCAATTTGTATCATCGGTAACTGTTTTATAGCGACAAAGAAATAATGTACGTCAGGCGTTCAGCGGGGCATAAAATCAGTTTTTAATCTGACATGCGGCTGCGGCCGGCTCGACAGCCGACAGCCCGCCTCTCTTGACTCGACTCGCGTCCACCATGCCACACGCCCTGATTGTCGAAGACGATCCCAACAGTCTGTCCGGCCTGACCGCGCTGCTCGCCGCGGACGGCTTCTCGGTCGACACGGCCACATCGCTCGCCGAGGCACGCACGGCGCTCGGCCGCTCGATTCCCGATGTCGTCCTGGTCGACCTGAACCTGCCGGACGGCAGCGGATTTGACCTGCTCCAGCATCTGCCGCAGCAGCAGCCGAACGGTTCGCTGCCGGTGATCGTGCTGACGGGCAACGCGACGGTCGAGAGCGCGATCGAAGGCCTGCGTCACGGCATCTGGGACTACTTGCTGAAGCCGATCAACATTCCGCGCCTGCGCAGCCTGCTGGCCCGGATTCCGCGTCCCTACGAACTGATCGACGAAGTGCGAACGCTGCGCGCGTCGCTGCGCCACCTGGGCCGTTTCGGCGCGCTGGTGGGCCGCAGCGAGGCGATGCAGCACGTGTACGACATGATCGAGCACAACGCCGGCACCGAAACGGCCGTGCTGTTCACCGGCGAAGCCGGCACGGGCAAGAAGCTGACCGCGCGCACGCTGCACGAACTGAGCCGGCGCCGCAAGGGGCCGTTCGTGTCGTTCGACTGCCGCACGATCGCGCATGCCGGGCGTCACGGCGCGTCGCTCGACAGCGTGCTGTTCGGCCATGAACGCGGCGCGTTCGACGGCGCCGAGCGGCGCGAATCGGGCCTGTTCGAACAGGCCGGCGGCGGCACGCTGTTCCTCGACGAGATCACCGCACTGCCGCTCGTGCTGCAGGAGGCGCTGCTGCATGCGCTCGACTCGCAGAACTTCATGCGGATCGGCGGCACGAGCTCGATCGCGAGCGACTTCCGGCTGATCGCGGCCACGCGCCGCCCGGCCCGCGAGGCGGTCGCGAACGGCACGCTGCGCGAGGATCTGTGGCTGCGTCTCGATGCGGCGTCGATCACGATGCCGCCGCTGCGCGAGCGCGAGGGTGATGCGCTCGCCATCGCGGACGCGCTTATCGACGAACTCAACCGCGAAGCGAGCGCCACCGGTCGCAGCACGACCGACAAGCGCGCGGCACCGGGCTTCGTGCGCGAATGCCTGTCCTACGAATGGCCCGGCAACGTGCGCGAATTGCAGGAGCGCGTGCGTTTCGCCTATGACGCGTCCGGCGATTTCATCGAAACGCTGCGCGCGGGCGAAGCGAGCTTCGCGGCTGGCGCCGCGCTGAACGGCAGCAGCGTGCAGATCAAGGTCGGCACCCCGCTGTCCGACGTCGAGGACCTGTTGATCCGCGCGACGCTCGACGCGGTCGGCGGCACGCGCCATCGGGCCGCGACGCTGCTCGGCATCAGCCCCAAGACGCTGTACAACAAGTTGCAGCGGATGAAGGTCAACTGACCGCGCCGCAGTTGTTCGGGGCGCGGTCGGGAGTTGACGGTTAGTTGCGTAAGACCATGTCGCCTTGCGCCTCGCCCCGCCTCGATGGAAAAGCAAAAAGCCGCGCTTCTGCGCGGCTTTTTGCTTTCAACAACGGGAAAGACGACATCACGCCGCCCTTCTCCGCTTACACCAGCGCGCTGCTCAGCAGCGCCTGCGCCTGCAGATACTCGGGTTGCGCGATCAGCTTGTCCCACTTGAGCGGCTTGCCGCGCGCCCGCATCCGCTTGATGCGCCGCACCGACTCGGCCGACGCCTGGGCCTTCAGCCCGTTCAGCACGACCTCGGCCGCGTCCGGCTGGTTGCAGACGAGCACCATGTCGCAGCCGGCGGCGAGCGCTGCGTCAGCGGCCTGCGTGAGCGTGCCGCCTTCGCGTGCCGCCTCCATCGACAGGTCGTCGCTGAAGATCGCGCCCGTGAAGCCGAGCTGCCCGCGCAGGATGTCCTGCAGCCACACGCGCGAGAAGCCCGCGGGCCGCTTGTCGACCTGCGTGTAGATCACGTGCGCGGGGATCACCGCGGAGAGTGACAGGCCGAGCCAGTCGTACGGGGCGACGTCCTGCTTGAGGATCGCGTCGAGCGGCCGGTCGTCGGTCGGCAGTGCGACGTGCGAATCGGCTTCCGCGAAGCCGTGCCCCGGGAAATGCTTGCCGCAGTTCGCCATGCCCGCGAGCGACAAACCGTGGTTCAGGCTCTTCGCGAGCAGCGTGACGACGCGCGGGTCGCGATGGAACGCGCGATCGCCGATCACCTTCGAGTGCCCGTAGTCGAGATCGAGCACCGGCGTAAAGCTCATGTCGATCCCGCAGGCACGCAGTTCGGCGGCCAGGATGTAGCCGACGGCGGTCGCGACCTTCGTCGCGAGCAGCACGTCGCGGTCCCACAGTTCGCCGAGGCGGCGCATCGCGGGCAGCACCGTGAAGCCGTCGGTGCGGAACCGCTGCACGCGGCCGCCTTCGTGATCGACGGCGATCAGGATGTCTTCGCGCACCGCGCGGATCGAGTCGGTCAGCGCCGTCAGTTGCGCACGATTCTGGAAGTGCCGCGCGAACAGGATCACGCCGCCAGTATTCGGATGCGCGAGGCGCCGCGCATCGTCGCGCGACAGGGTCGTGCCGACGACGTCGAGCATGACCGGGCCGGGAGTCGTTTTCATCGAATCGGAATTCCGTCAGGAGGGGGTTCGGGAAACAGGTGCAGGTGCAGTGCCAGGCGCGGCGTCCGTTTCGGCGACCACGAACGACACCGCGTAGTCGCGTTCGTCGCTGACCGTCACACGCGCCGTGATGCCACGCGCGGCAAGCCAGTCGGCCAGCTCGCCCGAAGCGACTACGTACGGCTCGCCGCTACGCTGGTTGAGCGTCTGCAGCGCGCGCCACGTCATCGGCCAGTGCATGCCGAGCCCGATCGCCTTCGAGAACGCTTCCTTCGCGGAAAAGCGCGTCGCGAGAAACGCGATGCCGCGCGCCTCCGAGCGCGCACGGCGAGCCTGGAACACGCGCAGCTCGTCGGGGCCCAGCACCTTCTCGGCGAACCGGCCGCCCGTGCGCTCGAGCACGGCCGCGATGCGGCTCACCTGGACGATGTCGGTGCCGATGCCGTAGATCGCCATCTCAACGCCCGCCGTGATGCGCGGACGATGCCGGGCGGCGAGCGAAGCGCGCGCGCACGCAACGCATCGTCAGCGCGCGCCGCCGTGCAGCGCGGCGACGCGTGCGGCGACCATGATCGCCTTCATCTCGCGCACCGCGTTGTCCCAGCCTGCGAAGATCGCGTGCGCGACGATCGCGTGGCCGATGTTCAGTTCGACGATGCCGTCGATCGCGGCGATCTGCTGCACGTTCGTGTAATGCAGCCCGTGGCCGGCGTTGACCTTGAGACCCAGTTGCGCGCCGGCCTGCACGCCGGCGACGATGCGCTCGTATTCGCGCTGCTGCTCGGCCTCGTCGTGCGCATCGGCGTAGCGGCCGGTATGCAGCTCGACCACCGGCGCGCCGGCTTCGTGCGCGGCGCGGATCTGCGTCTCGTCCGGATCGATGAACAGCGACACGCGCACGCCGGCGTCGGCGAGCTGCCTGCATGCCGCACGCACGGCCTCGAAGCGGCCGGCAACGTCGAGACCGCCTTCGGTCGTCAGTTCCTCGCGCTTCTCCGGCACGAGGCACGCGTCGTGCGGACGCACTTCGCATGCGATGTCGAGCATCTCGGCCGTCACCGCGCATTCGAGGTTCATCCGCGTCTTCAGCAGAGGGCGCAGCGTGCGCACGTCGGCGTCGACGATGTGGCGGCGGTCCTCGCGCAGATGCAGCGTGATCGCGTCCGCACCGGCCTCTTCGGCGGCGAGCGCCGCGCGGATCGGATCGGGATAGGACGTGCCGCGCGCGTTGCGCAGCGTCGCGACGTGGTCGATGTTCACGCCGAGGTCGATGGCGGTGGGCGTTGTCAGGAAGAAACTCATAGGTTTTGCAGGTCGATCAGGATCTGACGCGTGGCAAGCGGCGTACCGCCGAGATAGGTGTTCAGCAGGAAGCGCATCAGCGTCTTGCTTTGCGCGACCGTCTGGGCTCGATGGTAATCGTCCTGCTCCATGTCGAGCAACGTCTGTCCGGTAATCACCGGCCAGTGCGACGGTACGTCGTCGTCCGCATTGCGCACGCCGCGCTCGGGATCGAACACGTAGCGGCGATCCGGCTCGACCGCACGGCGCGCGACCGTGCGGTTCAGCGCCATCGCATAGCCGGTCTCGCGCAGCAGCACGCGCTCGAACGAACGCAGCACCTGCACCGCAGGCTCGCCGTGCGCAAGGCGCGTGAGGGTCAGCACGTAGTGATTGAAGAGCGGCGGCTGCGGATCCTCGCGCGCGCAGAATTTCACGAGCAGCTCGTTCGCGTAGAAGCCGCACAGCAGCCCGTCGCCGCCGAGCGGGAGCATCCCGCCGACCCACTCGGCCCCCGTCAGCGTGCGTACTTCGGATTTGCCCGACCAGCACAGCAGCAGCGGCTGGAACGTCTGCAGCACGCCGCGCAGCGCGGAGTGCGGGCGCTTCGCGCCCTTCGCGACGAGCGCGAGGCGGCCGTGATCGCGCGTGAGCACGTCGATGATCAGGCTCGTTTCCCGATACGGATAGCTGTGCAGCACGAACGCCGGCTGCTCGGCGACGCGGAAATCGGACGTGCGAGACGTCGCGCGCCGCGCCTTGCGACGCGGCGGTTCGGGCGGTGCCGGCAACGGCGCGTCGTTCGCGCCGGCGGTCACCGCGTCTTCGGTCGACGTCAGCGCGTCATTCGTACCCATAGGCGCGCAGCCCCGCCTCGTTGTCGGCCCACCCGCTCTTCACCTTCACGAAGGTCTCGAGATACACGGGGCCGTCGAACAGCTTCTCCATGTCCATCCGCGCCTCGGTGCTGATCTGCTTGAGCTTCTCGCCCTTTTTGCCGATCACCATCGCCTTGTGCGAATCGCGCTCGACGAGGATCGTCGCGAAGATACGCTTCAGGCGCCCTTCCTCCTCGAACTTGTCGATCAGCACGGTGCTCGTGTAGGGCAGTTCGTCGCCGGTCCAGCGGAACACCTTCTCGCGCAGGATTTCGGCCGCAAGGAAGCGCGAACTGCGGTCGGTCAGTTCGTCCTCGCCGTAGATCGGCTCGCCTTCGGGCAGGTACGGCTTGATGGTGTCCAGCAGGCGCTTGATGTCTTCCGGCCGCTGTGCCGACAGCGGCACGAGTTCGGTGAATTCGCGCAGCCCGCTCATCTGCTGCATGAACGGGAACAACGTCGCCTTGTCGGACACACGATCGATCTTGTTCGCGATCAGCAGCGTCGGCATGCCGGGCGGGATCAGATCGAGCACCTTCTGGTCGTCGGGCCCGAAGCGGCCGGCCTCGATCACGAACAGGATCACGTCGACCGACGTGAGCGTCGACGTGACTGCGCGGTTCAGCGAGCGGTTCAGCGCGGTGCTGTGACGGGTCTGAAAGCCCGGCGTGTCGACGAACACGAATTGCGCGTCGTCGAACGTGTTGATGCCGGTGATGCGATGGCGGGTCGTTTGCGCCTTGCGCGACGTGATGCTGATCTTCTGGCCGACGAGTGCGTTCATCAACGTCGACTTGCCGACGTTCGGGCGGCCCACGATCGCGATCATGCCGCAACGGAAACCGGTAGGAGCGGGAGTGTTCATATCGTTTGGGAGACAGGTTCGGAAACGGCCGCGCGGCGCGCGGCACGATCGAGGGGCAATTCAGTGGTCGGCATCGGCCACGCGCGCCTGCGCGGCAGCGAGGCTTGCGCCACCCTGCGGCGTCTCGGTGCCGGGCGCCGCGGCGTCGCGGGCACGCGACGTTGCACGCGAAGCGGCGTCTGAACCGGCAGCGGGCTTGTCGGTGGACGCGGCCGGATCGGCCGCCTGGCCCGCCTGCTTGTCGGCTGCACGGGGTGCGGCTTCCGCGTGCTTGTCCGTCGCGCGCGAGCCGGCTTCGTTGCGATCCGACGGCTTCTCAGACGCCTTGTCGGCCGGCTTGTCGGCCATCGGCTTCGGGGGCCGGTCGGCCTTGTCCGTGGCCGTTTCCACATGCGCCGCGCGAATCGCGGCCATCGGCGCCTGCGTCGGCCGCTCGGTCGTGTGTGCGCCGGCGTCGGTCGCTGCCGACCCGGCAGCAGGCGCCTTCGCGTCGCGCGTCGTCGCACGCTCCTTTCGTTCCGGCGAACGCAGGTCGAGTGCTTCCTGCACGCCCTTCACGCCCGGCACGATTTCAGGCTCGACGTGCTTCGACCCGCGTGCGTTCTTCGAACGCTTCGGCTTCGCGGCCAGCATCGGCGCGGCCGCCAGCACCTCGTCGAGCGCCTTCTTCGCGGCAGCCTGCTCGGCCGCCCGCCGGCTCGCGCCGGAGCCTGACACCTTCACGTCGAGCTTCGGCACCGTGCACTCGACCTCGAACTGCTGATTGTGCGCCGCACCATGAGTCGCGACGACCGTATAGGTCGGTAGCGCGATCTTGTGCCCCTGCAGGTACTCCTGCAGCAGCGTCTTCGCATCCTTGCCGAGCGTGCGCGGATCGATGTGGTCGAGAATCGGGATATAGAGGCGCTTGATGACCCCTTGGGCGGCTTCGAAGCCGCCATCGAGGAATACCGCCCCGATGATGGCTTCGAACGCGTCCGCGAGGATCGACGGGCGACGGAAGCCGCCGCTGCGCAATTCGCCCTCGCCCAGCCGCAGCCCTTCCGAAATATTCAGGGCCTGAGCAATTTCGTAGAGCGACTGCTGCTTGACGAGGTTGGCGCGCACGCGCGACAGGTCGCCTTCGTCCAGCTTGCTGAAACGCTGGAACAAAAGGGCGGCCACCGCGCAATTCAGAACGGAATCGCCGAGAAACTCGAGCCGTTCATTGTGCGTGGCACTGTGACTGCGATGGGTCAAAGCCTGGCGCAATAATTCCGCATTGCGAAATTCGTAGCGCAGCCGGCTTTCCAACTGGGATAGGGGCATGTGCAGGAGTATAACGCGGGCGCCGGTCGGGCCGAAACGGCACGGCCGGACGCGAAAAGGCGTGACGAGGCGGTGTTACCGCCGGTTCTTAAAGTAGATCGGCAATACGCGACGCGGCCCGTGCGTCGCGTATTGCGTGCGAGTCGAACGCGATCAGTTGAAGGAACCGATGCGCTTCAGGTCGCCGAAGTTCATCCAGATGAAGAACGCGCGGCCGACGATGTTGTTGTCCGGCACGAAACCCCAGTAGCGGCTGTCGGCGCTGTTGTCGCGGTTGTCGCCCATCATGAAGTAGTGGCCCGGCGGCACCTTGCAGATCACGCCGCGGCTGTTGTACGTGCAGTTGTCGCGATACGGATAATCGTAGGCGCCCATCACGAACGGCGGCACGGCCGGGTTGTTGAGGATCGCGTTCTTCTTGTTGCCGATCGTTTCCTCGAACTGCTTTGCGTAGTTCTGGCGCTCGTCGTCGAAGAAATCCGGCAACGGCGTTTCGGGCACCGGCTGGCCGTTGATCGTCAGTAGCTTGTCCTGGTAAGCGACCGTGTCGCCCGGCAGGCCGATCACGCGCTTGATGTAGTCGACCGACTCGTCCTTCGGATAACGGAACACGACGACGTCGCCGCGCGACAGCGGGCTGCCCTGCGTGATCTTCGTGTTCGTGATCGGCATGCGCAGGCCGTATTCGAACTTGTTGACGAGGATGAAGTCGCCGACCAGCAGCGTCGGCACCATCGAGCCCGACGGGATCTTGAACGGCTCGACGACGAACGAACGCACGACGAATACGGCCAGGATCACCGGGAAGAAGCTCGCGGTGTACTCGAGCCACCACGGCTGACGCAGCTTTTCGTCGCGCAGCTTCGAACGCGTCTGCCCCGCGTTTTCGTCCGCGAAACGCTTGTCGATGCGCGACTGCTGGCGATCGAACTCCTCGATCGCCGCATCGGCCGCCTTGCGTCGCCGCGGCAGGAACACCAGTTTGTCCAACACCCACGCTACGCCCGTCACGACGACGAGCACAAAAAGAATCAGCGCAAAATTCATAAAAGGATCAGTCCTGTTATTTGTCTTCGACGCGCAAGATCGCGAGGAACGCTTCCTGCGGGATCTCGACCGAACCCACCTGCTTCATGCGTTTCTTACCTTCTTTCTGCTTCTCGAGCAGTTTCTTCTTTCGCGTGATGTCGCCGCCGTAGCACTTCGCGAGCACGTTCTTGCGGAGTGCCTTGATGTTCTCGCGCGCGACGATGTGCGCACCGATCGCGGCCTGGATCGCCACGTCGTACATCTGGCGCGGAATGATCTCGCGCATCTTCGCGGCCACTTCACGGCCGCGATACTGCGACTGCGAGCGGTGCACGATGATCGACAGCGCATCGACCTTGTCGCCGTTGATCAGCATGTCGACCTTCACGACGTCCGACGTGCGGTATTCCTTGAACTCGTAATCCATCGACGCATAACCGCGCGACACCGACTTCAGCCGATCGAAGAAGTCGAGCACGATTTCGGCCATCGGGATTTCGTACGTGAGCTGCACCTGGCGGCCGTGATACTGCATGTTGATCTGCGAGCCGCGCTTCTGCTCGCACAACGTGATCACGGACCCGACGTAGTCCTGCGGCATGTACAGGTTCACGGTGACGATCGGCTCGCGAACTTCGGCGATGCGGCCGGGCTCCGGCATCTTTGCCGGGTTCTCGACCATGATCGTCGAGCCGTCGCTCTGCACGACCTCGTAGACGACCGTCGGCGCGGTCGTGATGAGATCCATGTCGAATTCGCGCTCGAGCCGCTCCTGCACGATTTCCATGTGCAGCAGCCCGAGGAAGCCGCAGCGGAAACCGAAGCCGAGCGCCTGCGACACTTCCGGCTCGTACTGCAGCGATGCGTCGTTGAGCTTCAGCTTCTCGAGCGACTCGCGCAGCGCGTCGTACTGGTTCGCCTCGACCGGATAGAGGCCCGCGAACACCTGCGGCTTCACTTCCTTGAAACCCGGCAGCGGCTCGGTGGCGGCCTTGGTCACGTGCGTGACGGTATCACCGACCTTCGCGGCCGTCAGTTCCTTGATGCCGGCGATGATGAAGCCCACCTGCCCGGCCGACAGCGATTCGAGATTGCGCGACTTCGGCGTGAATACACCGACGTGCTCGACCGGATACTGCGCGCCGGTCGCCATCATCTTGATCTTGTCCTTCGGGCGCAGCGTGCCGTTGACGATGCGCACGAGCATCACGACGCCGACGTAGTTGTCGAACCACGAATCGATGATCAGCGCCTGCAGCGGCGCGGCCGGATCGCCCTTCGGCGGCGGCACCTTCGCGATCAGCGCTTCGAGCACGTCCTCGACGCCGAGCCCCGTCTTCGCGCTGCAGCGCGTCGCGTCGGTCGCGTCGATGCCGATCACGTCCTCGATCTCCTCGATCGCGTTCTCGGGGTTCGCCGCCGGCAGGTCGATCTTGTTCAGCACCGGCACGACCTCGACGCCGAGCTCGATCGCCGTGTAGCAGTTCGCGACCGTCTGCGCCTCGACGCCCTGGCTCGCGTCGACCACGAGCAGCGCACCTTCGCACGCGGACAGCGAACGGCTGACCTCGTACGAGAAGTCGACGTGCCCCGGCGTATCGATCAGGTTGAGGTTGTAGACCTTGCCGTCGCGGGCGCGATAGGACAGTGCCGCCGTCTGCGCCTTGATCGTGATGCCGCGTTCGCGCTCGATATCCATCGAATCGAGCACCTGCGCTTCCATTTCACGGTCGGCGAGGCCGCCGCATACCTGGATGATGCGATCCGCGAGCGTCGACTTGCCATGGTCGATGTGCGCGATGATCGAGAAATTGCGAATATGATCCATTCAGTGCCGATCAAGCGAAAAAGGCGCGCTCGACGACTGCGGAGCACGCCTTGTAAGTCGGTGAAAAAACGGCTTATTTTAGCCGAAAAGGCCTTTGCCGGGCGGTAATTTGGGACGTCTGGTCGAGGACGCCCGGTCAGGGCACCCTGCCG
The DNA here is from genome assembly GCF_052372875.1 of Burkholderia sp. PR2. Taxonomy (NCBI): domain Bacteria; kingdom Pseudomonadati; phylum Pseudomonadota; class Betaproteobacteria; order Burkholderiales; family Burkholderiaceae; genus Burkholderia; species Burkholderia sp. PR2. The sequence goes on along the minus strand of NZ_JBQRWH010000004.1, from coordinate 1,094,601 downwards.
GAGGCCTTGGCGGGTAGACTCGCACCGAAACTCCGCGCAGGGCGCGGCCGGCGGCGGGGCCAGATTCAGCGCCGCGCCGTTAGCGCGCCGCGCACCCTCGCCTCGTCGAACCGGTGGCGGCACACCTCCGTGCCGTCCAGCAACAGCACCGGCACGTCCTCGTCGTAACGGGCGACGAGCGCCGGATCGGCGTCGATGTCGACGTAGTCGACGGCAACGCCGAACTCGGCCGCCACGGGCGCCAGCGCATCGCGCATGTCGTCGCACAGATGGCACCAGCCGCGGCCGTAGAGCGTGAACATCGGCGCGTTACTTCTGGATCGGGCGCGGGCGCACCGGCACGAACTGCGTGTTGTCGCCGCGCCGCACGAGCACCGCGACCGCCTTCTGCGGATCCAACTGCGCGGTCACGTCGGCGAACTGCTTCGCGCTCGTGATGTCGGTGTCGCCGACGCGCAGCACGATGTCGCCGCGCTGCAAGCCCGCACGGGCCGCCGGACCGTCGACGCCGTCGATCTGCACGCCATTCTTCAGCTTCAGCGACTTCAGCTGGTCAGCCGAAAGGTCGCTGACCGTCAAGCCGAGTGAATTGGCCTGGCGCGGCTTCTGCGGCACATTCTTGCGCTGCTCGGCCTTCGCCGTCGTCTCCGCCGGCGTCTCGGCGATCGTGATCGGCACATCACGCGCCTGACCCTTGCGCCACACGCTGACGGTCGCCTTGGTGCCCGGCTTCGTGTCGCCGACCATGCGCGGCAGATCCGACGCCGCATCGACCGGCCGGCCGTTGAACTTCAGGATGATGTCACCCGGCTGAATGCCCGCCTTGTCGGCCGGACCGCCCGGCTCGACGCTGCTGACGAGCGCGCCTTCCGCCTTCGGCAGCCCGATCGAGTCGGCCACGTCCTTCGTCACTTCGCCGATCGCCACCGCGATGCGACCGCGCGTGACCTTGCCGGTCGCCTTCAGCTGGTCTGCCACGCGCATCGCCTCGTCGATCGGGATCGCGAACGAAATGCCCATGAAACCGCCGGTGCGGCTGTAGATCTGCGAGTTGATGCCGATCACCTCGCCCTGCATGTTGATCAGCGGGCCGCCCGAGTTGCCGGGGTTCACCGCGACGTCGGTCTGGATGAACGGCAGGTAATCGCCCGTGTTGCGGCTCTTCGAACTCACGATGCCGGCCGTCACGGTGTTGTCGAGGCCGAACGGCGAGCCGATCGCGACGACCCACTCGCCGACGCGCACCTTGTTCGAATCGCCGATCGCGACGACCGGCAGATTCGACGCCTGGATCTTGACGACCGCGACGTCCGTGCGGTCGTCGACGCCGACCAGTTTCGCCTTGAATTCGCGCTTGTCGGTCAACGTCACGTAGATGGTGTCAGCGTCGTCGACGACGTGCGCGTTGGTCATCACATAGCCGTCCGCCGACACGATGAAGCCCGAACCGACGCCACGGTTCTGCTCGGTGTCGGGCGGATTGTCTGGCGCCGGCGCGTTTTTCGGGTTGCCATTGCCGTTGCCGCCACCGGGCGCCTGCGGCAGCGGAATGCCGAAGAAGCGCCGGAAGAATTCCGACATGTCGCCGTTGTCGAAGCCCGGCGGGAGCACGCCGCGCGGCCCGGGCGTCGGCACGTTCGCGGTGGTCCGGATGTTTACGACAGCCGGCCCGACCTTCTCGACCAGATCGGCGAAGTCGGGAAGGCTGGCTGCAGGAGGCGTGACAGCGGCAGCGGTATGCGAGGCAAGCGGCAGGCAGGCAAACAGCACCGCCGCCGCGAACACTTTGCGCAGCGTGAGTTTCGTCATGTCGAAAGCCGTAGCGTTACTTGGAAGCCTTGTATTCTATGGCAGACGCGAACTGCTGCAACGTGGCCGGCGGCACTTCGCCGAGCACGGTGATCCAGTAGTCGCCGCGACGCTTCACGAGCACGTGGGTCGCGCCGGTGCTGCCCGCACCTTCCTTGCGCGTGTTCTTTTCGGCCGGTTCGATGAAGACGGAGATCGTCGCGAGGCCGTCGGTGAAGACGGCCTGATCGACCGGAATCGGCGGATCACCGGCGTCGCGCGCGGCCATCGGGCGGCGCACCTCGCGAATCTTCCGGAATCCGGCGATGGTCGGTGCGATCTGCCAGCCCTGCGCTTCCATGTCGACCGTCGCGACCGGCGGGCGGACGACCGTCCAGCCGCTCAGGTTGCGCATGCCGGCCGCAATCGCGGATTTGTCGCCGGCCGTGCCGCCTGTCTGCACTTGCGAAAATGCGACCTGCTCGAGCACGTGATCGCTCGCGTCGAGCGTCTGCGAACGCAGCAGCAGCCCGGTGCGGGTGTCGGCCCACAGCTTGTACGTGAACCGGTACGCATCCTTCGGTACGAGTTCGACCACTTGCGCGTCGACTCCGGCCACACGGTCCTTGCCGAGCAGCTTCGCGTCATAAACGGACATCACGTGCTCGCCGCCCGCGCCGAGCAATGCAGGGAACGAATCGCGCGTCTGGCGGCGCTCGACCACGCACAACTTGCGCTCGGGAACGAACGTGTACAACTCGTCGTTGTGCCGCAAAACCTTGCGCGGCTTGCCGTCGAGCGATTCGATCCGCTCGAACTCGCCGTCGCGGGACGCCACATGCGCGATACGCGACGACTGGACATAGCCGCCGCGCTGGTAGACGAACGTACCCTCGTAGCTCTGCTGCTGCGCCGCCTGCTGGATGCGATCGAGCCAATCCGCCGCACCCTTGCGGGTCGCGACGGGATCGTCCGGTTGCTGGGCGCTGGCTGTGAGGGATTGGACGGACAACAGGGCGGCTGCGCAAAGCAGGAGGGCCGGCAGCCGCTTCCATCCGGAGATGGCGTGATTCAACTGCAATGTCCGCATCGGGTTTATTGGCCTGGCGTGGTGGTCACGGCAGCGCGGATCAGCGGCATCGAGCCCGTGACGACGGGCTGCTGCGCGAATTGCTGGTGCGCTTCAAGGTATTGGTCGAGACTTGCGTCGCGGATGATGTTGACGTCCTGCAGACCCGGCTGCGCCGATGCCTGCGCAACCGTCACGCGCTGCAGGTTGCCGTTCTGCGGTGCGCCTGTCGATGCGACCTGGACGGCGCCCGGCGCGCCGGCCGTCTGCATCTGCGGGACGACGATCCACGTCAGCGTGGCGGCCGCGGCGGCCACCGCGAACGCGGGCACGACTCGCCGGCGCAGCGACAGCAGTTTGCGCGCGACCGGCGCGGCGGCCGGCGCGAGCAGGTGCGGCTCGCTTTCGAGCGCGGCCGACATGCGCGCGGTGAACGCAACGCTCAGCGCGGGCGACAGCGCGAGCTCGTCCGAGCGCAGCGCATCGCCGATCAGGTGGTAATGGGCCCACGCAGCGCGATCCGCGCGGTCGAGCTCAGCCAGAAACTGCCCGTGATCCGGGCCGTCGAACAGTTCACCGTCGACCAGAGCGGAAAGGCGCTCGCCGCGCGAGCACGCCTGCGACTGCGTATTGACCGACCCCATGATGCTCCCCATCTTGCACACACCCCGTCGTGACTTCACGACTCTATCCGTAACTAGACCCCGACCCGCTTCGTTGCGCCCGTCGCGCTTACCAGCGCTTGCCTTCGGGCGTATCGAGCAGCGGACGCAATTTCGCAGCAATTGCCTCGCGCGCCCGGAAGATCCGCGACCGGACCGTCCCGATCGGACAATCCATCATTTCCGCGATCTCTTCGTAGCTCAGGCCCTCGATCTCGCGCAGCGTGATCGCCTGGCGCAGTTCTTCGGGCAGGACGGCCATTGCAGCGTTGACCGTCTCGGCAATCTGCTTGCTCATCAACATCGACTCAGGCGTGTTGATATCCCTTAGTTGGTCTGCGTCGGAGAAAGTTTCCGCTTCCTCGGCATCGGCCTCGGTGGAGGTCGGTGCCCGGCGGCCCTGCGTCGCAAGGTAGTTCTTCGCCGTATTGACGGCAATCCGGTACAACCACGTGTAGAACGCCGACTCGCCGCGAAATTGCGGCAGCGCACGATACGCCTTGATGAACGCGTCCTGGGCCACATCCTCGACCTCGGCGGGATCCCGCACGAGGCGCGAGATCAGCCGAATGATCTTGCGGTGGTATTTGGAGACCAGGAGTTCGAACGCTGCCTTGTCGCCTTTCTGTACGCGCTCGACCAGAGCCTGATCGATTTCTTTTTCACTCACCTGACAAATCCGTTAACTAGGGATGCAACGCGGAGCGTTATTGTAGCGTTCCGGCGCCGGGCGCTGGTTACGGTCGGTAACTGCGCCACCGTCATGCCCGCCCCGCCGTGCCCGCGGTACGCGCCAGCACGGACAGCGCGCTGAACGACGCGGCATCGAGCGCATCGGCCGGGATCAGCAGCGGCCGGGCGCGCCGGGCGCCCTGCCCGACCGACAGCACGAGCAGCAGGCTGCTCCAGTGTGCATGGCCGGTCACGCGGCCCCGGGCCAGCAAGCGCCCGGTGCGGCCAAACGCCGCAATCTCCCCGAATGCATCGATCCGCAGCTCGGCCGGCAGCCGACGGGCACAGGCCCGCGCGGCACACACGGCAAGCAGCGCAGCCGTCGCCGCGGACACGCACGCGCCGGCTGCAGCACCGGCCCGCGGCGCCCAGAACAGGTACGCGGACGCGGCAGCCGCCGCGACGAACACGGCCAGCACGACATACGACACGGCCGAGGCCCGCAACGCAAAGCGCTGCGGACGCCCGGCCGGAGCATCGAATGGACTCGTCAAGCGATTCGGCGTCAGACGCGCTTGAACACCAGCGTGCCGTTGGTACCGCCGAAGCCGAAGTTGTTCTTCACGGCAACGTCGATCTTCATGTCACGCGCGGTATTCGCGCAGTAATCGAGATCGCACTCGGGGTCCTGGTTGAAGATGTTGATGGTCGGCGGCGACACGTTGTTGTGCAGCGCCAGCACCGTGAACACCGACTCGAGACCGCCCGCGCCACCAAGCAGGTGGCCCGTCATCGACTTCGTCGAGTTCACGACGAGCTTGTACGCATGCTCGCCGAAGGCTGCCTTCACCGCGTCGGACTCGTTCTTGTCGCCGAGCGGCGTCGACGTGCCGTGCGCGTTCAGGTACTGAACCTCGTCCGCGTTCACGCCGGCGTCGCGCAGTGCCGCAACCATGCAGCGGCGCGGACCGTCCATGTTCGGCGCGGTCATGTGGTACGCATCGCCAGTCATGCCGAAGCCCGAGACTTCCGCATAGATCTTCGCGCCGCGCGCCTTCGCCGCCTCGTATTCCTCGAGCACCATGACGCCTGCACCCTCGCCCAGCACGAAGCCGTCGCGGTCCTTGTCCCACGGACGGGACGCAGTGGCCGGATCGTCATTGCGGGTCGACAGCGCACGCGCGGCCGCGAAGCCGCCGATGCCGAGCGGCGACACCGTCGATTCGGCGCCGCCCGCGACCATCACGTCGGCATCGCCGGCCTGGATCAGGCGCGCCGCGAGGCCGATGCTGTGCAGACCGGTCGTGCAGGCCGTCACGACCGCGAGGTTCGGGCCCTTCAGGCCGAACATGATGCTCAGGTGACCCGAGATCATGTTGATGATCGAACCCGGCACGAAGAACGGCGAGATCCGGCGCGCGCCGCGATCGACGTAGGTCTGGTGCGTGTCTTCGATCATCGGCAGGCCGCCGATGCCGGAGCCGACCAGCACGCCGATGCGTTCCGCATTGGCTTCGTTCACTTCGAGGCCGCTGTCCCGGATTGCCTGGACGCCGGCTGCGATGCCGTAATGGATGAACGTATCCATGTTGCGGGCTTCCTTCGCCGGAATGTACTCCTCGGCGCTGAAACCCTTCACCTCACCCGCGAAATGCACGGCAAGGTTCGACGGATCGAACTTCGTGACGGTGGCGATGCCGGACCTGCCGGCGACGAGATTGGCCCAGCCGTCGGCAACATTATTGCCAACAGGCGAAATCAGCCCCAGGCCTGTAACGACAACACGACGGCGGCTCACGGTAACCTCTTTTCCATTGGATGACAAAAACAAAAGCCACAGTGGCCACAGGAACCAGCCCTGCGAGCCCTGTGGCTGTTAGTCCGTCCGGCGCGGTTGCCGGCAGGATGGCGCGTCAAACGCGAAGATCGCGGCGACGTGGCAGACAAGCGCGAAAGGCGCTTACGCCTTGACGTTTGCGCGAGCGTAGTCGATCGCTTGCTGAACGGTCGTGATCTTCTCTGCTTCTTCGTCCGGGATTTCCATGCCGAACTCGTCTTCGAGCGCCATCACCAGTTCGACCGTGTCGAGCGAGTCCGCGCCCAGGTCGTTCACGAACGATGCTTCGTTCTTGATCTCGGCTTCTGCGACGCCCAGTTGCTCAGCGACGATCTTCTTGACACGTTGTTCGATGTTATCCATTACCCCTCCGAGGGAAAGTTCAGATTTACAAGTGCGCGCATTTTATCAGGTTTGCTGACGCCAAAACGCGCGTTGGCTTGATGGTCGATCAAGCGCCTATCCGCCTGAAAAACGGGATACGGCGCGGATGGTAAACGAAAACCGTTACGACATGTACATGCCGCCGTTCACGTGCAGCGTCGTGCCGGTGATGTAACCGGCCTGCGGCGATGCGAGGAACGCGACGGCATGGGCGATGTCTTCCGGGCTGCCGAGGCGGCCGAGCGGAATCTGGGTCTTGAGCGCGGTCTGCTGTTCTTCCGGCAGCGTCTTCGTCATGTCGGTGTCGATGAAGCCCGGCGCGACGCAGTTCACCGTGATGCCGCGGCTGCCGATCTCGCGCGCGAGCGCACGGGTCATGCCCGCGACGCCGGCCTTCGCGGCAGCATAGTTGACCTGCCCCGGGTTGCCGGCCGAACCGACCACCGACGTGATGTTGATGATACGGCCGCCGCGAGCCTTCATCATCGGGCGCAGCACTGCACGCGACAGGCGGAACACCGACTTCAGGTTGGTGTCGATCACCGCGTCCCAGTCCTCGTCCTTCATCCGCATCGCGAGCTGGTCCTGCGTGATCCCGGCGTTGTTGACGAGCACGTGGAGCGCGCCGAATTCCTTCACGGTCGCGTCGATCAGCGCTTCGGCCGCCGCCGCGTCGTTGACGTTCAGCACCGCGCCGCGGCCCGTCACGCCCGCTTCCGCGAACCCTGCGGTAATCGCGGCGGCGCCCGATTCGCTCGTCGCCGTGCCGATCACCGTCGCGCCCAGGCGCGCGAGTTCGAGCGCGATCGCCCGGCCGATGCCGCGAGACGCGCCGGTCACGATCGCGACCTGTTTATCGAGAGTCTTTTCCATGAATCGAATATCCGTCTCTTGAGGAAAGGCGCCGCGTCAGGCGGTCGCCAGCTTCAGTGCTTCGTCGAGCGAAGCCGGATCGAACACCGATGCGCCGACCAGGTTGCCGTCGATGCGCTTCGTCAGGCCCGACAGCACCTTGCCCGGACCGCATTCGATCACGTGCGTGACGCCCGTGCCCGCGATGTGCTGCACGCATTCGACCCAGCGCACCGGGCCCGCGGCCTGGCGCACCAGCGCGTCCTTGATCGCGGCCGGATCGCTGGCCACCGCGACGTCGATGTTGTTGACGACCGGAATCTGCGGCGCCTTCACGTCGACGTTCGCGAGATAGTCGCGCAACTGGTCCGACGCCGGCTTGAGCAGCGACGAATGGAACGGCGCCGACACGGGCAGCGGCAACGCGCGCTTCGCGCCCTTCGCCTTCGCGATCTCGCAGGCCTTCTCGACGGCCGCCTTCGCGCCCGCGATCACGACCTGCGCCGGAGCGTTGAAGTTCACGGCTTCGACGACGCCCGCTTGCGCGGCTTCGACACACACCGCGCGCACCGTGTCGTCATCGAGACCCAGGATCGCGGCCATGCCGCCCTCGCCGACCGGCACGGCCGTCTGCATCGCCTGCGCCCGGAAGCGCACGAGCGGCACCGCGTCCTTGAACGCGATCGCGCCCGCGGCGACGAGCGCCGTGTATTCGCCGAGGCTGTGGCCCGCGACGATCGACGGGGCCGGGCCGCCGGCCTGCTGCCATGCGCGGTAGCACGCGTAGGCGGCCGTCAGCATCACGGGCTGCGTGTTGGTGGTCAGATTCAGTTCTTCGGCCGGACCTTCGGCGATCAGCTTGCCGAGATCCTGATTGAGTGCATCGGATGCTTCCTGAAGCGTCTCGCGCACGACGGCCAGATCGGCGAATGCGTTGAGCATGCCGACCGACTGCGAGCCCTGCCCCGGAAAAACGAATGCAAATTTCATATCGTCCCCAATTGAATCGATTCGGACGGCGCGCGCGAACGGCGCGCCGGTTCGGGATCCGCGCGCAGCCATTGCGCGCCGCGGATCAGTAGCGGAAGACGGATGCGCCCCACGTGAAGCCACCGCCGACGCCTTCGATCAGCACGTGCTGACCGCGCTGGATGCGGCCGTCGCGCACCGCGGTGTCGAGCGCCAGCGGGATCGACGCAGCCGACGTGTTGCCGTGCTGGTCGACCGTCACGACCATGCGCTCCTGCGGCAGGCCGAGCTTGCGGCAGGTGCTGGTCATGATGCGGATGTTGGCCTGGTGCGGAATCAGCCAGTCGATCTGCTCCGGCGCGAGATTCGCCTTGGCGAGCGCCTCGATCGCGACCTTTTCGAGCACGTTGACCGCGAGCTTGAACACGGCCTGCCCGTCCATGTACAGGAACGCGCTGCCGTCGATCACGCCGCGATTGACGTTGCCCGGTGTGCAGAGGATGTTCGAATAACTGCCATCCGCGTGCAGCGCGCTGCCGAGCACGCCCGGCTCTTCCGATGCGGACAGGATCACCGCGCCCGCGCCGTCGCCGAACAGCACGCAGGTCGTCCGGTCCTTGAAATCGAGAATGCGCGAGAACGTCTCCGCGCCGACGATGAGCGCCGTGCGGTGCTGGCCACTGCGGATGAAGCTGTCTGCCGTCGCCATCGCATAGGCGAAGCCGGAGCACACGGCCTGCACATCGAATGCCGCGCCGCCGTTCTTGATGCCGAGCTTGTTCTGCAGCAGGCACGCCGTGCTGGGAAACACGAAATCGGGGGTCGAAGTCGCGACGATGATCAGGTCGATCGACTGCGGATCGATACCGGCCATTTCGATCGCACGACGCGACGCCTCGAGCGCGAGGTCGCTCGTCGTGACGTCCGGTGCGGCGAAGTGACGCGCATGGATGCCCGTGCGCGCAACGATCCACTCATCGCTCGTCTCGATGCCTTCCTTCGCGAGTCGATCGGCGAGCTGCTGGTTCGTGACGCGGTCGGGCGGCAGATAGCTGCCCGTGCCGAGCACGCGGGAATAGAGAGTCGATTGGGCCATTTATGCTTTAGAGGATTGCGCAGCGGAAGGTTCGGCGTGATGGCCTGCGGCCGGGCTCGTCTGGCCCGCGCCGCCCGCGTCGTGTTCGCCGTCGCCGAGCGACACCGAATTGTCCGCCATCGCGCGCGCGAGGCGCTCCAGCACGCCGTTTTTGACGGCATCATACCCGCGTTTGATCGCCCACTCAAACGCATAGGCATCGGCCGAACCGTGGCTTTTGATCACGAGGCTCTTCAGCCCCAGCAGCGCCGCGCCGTTGTACTGGCGGTGATCGACGCGCTTCTTGAAACGCATCAGCACCGGCAGCGCAAGCAGCGCCATCAGCTTCGACATCAGCGAACGGCCGAACTCCTCGCGGATGATGTCGGAGAGCATCTGCGCGAGCCCTTCGGACGTCTTCAGCGCGACGTTGCCGACGAAGCCGTCGCAGACGATCACGTCGACCGTGCCTTTATAGATGTCGTTGCCTTCGACGTTGCCGCGGAAATTCAGCGTGCTGGCGCGCAGCAGTTCCCCTGCGCGCTTGATCGTCTCGTTGCCCTTGATGACCTCTTCGCCGATGTTCAACAGGCCGATCGTCGGACGCTCCTTGCCTTCGAGCGCGGCAACGAGCGCGTGCCCCATCTCCGCGAACTGCAGCAGGTGCTGCGGCTCGCAGTCGACGTTCGCGCCGAGGTCCAGCATCATCGTGTAGCCGGTCGGGTTCGGCAGCGCGAACGCGATCGCGGGCCGCTCGATGCCGGGCAGCGTCTTGAGCACGTAACGGGAAACGGCCATCAGCGCACCGGTATTGCCGGCGGAGATACAGGCCTGGGCCGCGCCGTCCTTGACGTGGTTGAGCGCGACACGCATCGAAGAATCCTTCTTCTTGCGCAGCGCCACTTCGACAGGGTCGTCCATCGCCACGACTTCGGTGGCGGGCACGATGGTCAGCGCGGGATCGTCGAGGGCTTTCAGCTTTTTCAGCTGAGCGCGGATCGCGCTTTCGATGCCGACGAGCATCAGGTGCGCATCGGGATGCGCGCGGACGAACTTGACTGCCGCGGGAACGGTCACGGACGGGCCGTGGTCGCCTCCCATGCAATCGATTGTGAGCTTTACGGTCATGGAATGCGACGAATTTCAGGCACAAAAAAGCGGCAGTTGAATGCCGCCTTTTTGTTGAGCCAGGAAAGTGTCAAGCGAACCAGTTGTCACGCGAACGGCGAACGTAGCGCGCAACGCGTGACTTGACGCTTAGTCGTTCTTCGTCTTGACGACTTTCTTGCCGCGATAGTAGCCGTTCGGGCTGACGTGGTGACGCAGATGCACTTCACCCGTGCTCGGCTCGACTGCCAGCGGCGCTGCCGTCAGGAAATCGTGCGAACGATGCATGCCGCGCTTCGACGGCGACTTCTTGTTTTGCTGGACTGCCATGACTAACTCCTAAATAATTTTCCGGATTCTAACACAGCCCGATCCGGCGCTTAACTACCCTGGCCCAAAGCCCTTACGCCTTCCCGCGCCACAACTGCTTAGTGTTTCTTGCCGCCGTCCCCGTCCTTCTTCAGCGCTTCCAGCGCCGCGAACGGATTCGGCCGTTTGCCTTCGTCCTCGTCTTCGGCGGACTCGTCGTCCGCGTCTTCCGAAGGACCGCTCGCACCCGACACGAGGCTTTCGTGAACTGCCGGGCAAACCTCGTGCTTGGGCACGAGCGGCAACGAAAGCAGCAACTCCTCTTCGATCAAGTCGACGAGATCGAACTGGCGTGAGCCCACGATCACATCGGCTTCATCGTCGTCGAGCGGAAATTCTTCAGCTTCTTCTTCGGTCGCAACGACCCGGTACGTCATGTCGACGTCGAACGTCTGGTCGTACGGGGTCATGCAGCGCTGGCACGTGAGCCACGCATGGCCATGCACCGCGAGGCGCAGATACGGCTGCTGCCCATCGGCGCCGTCGTCCTGCAACTCTTTCTGGGTGAACCCTTCGGCCTGCCACGTGAAGACCGTGTCGCGATCGGGCGCGTCCGCCGGCACTTCGTTCAGCATGCGCGGCAGCTGCGACAGACGCACGGCACCCGCTGCTTGCCGCCCGCTGCGGGCCAATTCGAACAGGTCGACCGCGTGCGGATCAAGCGACGCCGCAGGTTTGCCAGAAGAAGTGTTCATGTTGCGCTCCTGCCTACAGGCTGACTTGCGGGACCCGACTTGCTGGCGCCACATATTTGGCGCCGCACACGTGCGCGATCTACGCCGCGTACGATTACGTACTTTACGTCCGACGACCCGGCAGGCGCCACCACAGCGAAAGCCTGCCGATGAAAAGCGGGAAAGCATACCTGTTTTACCTTTTTCGGTCAATCACTTATGCTTGCGCCCTCGCAACACCGCGCCACACCTGACGACTCATCGACCCAACCGACCATGCCGGATACCGTTTGCCGCCCGCCGCGGCTGATTCTCGCCTCCAGTTCCCGCTACCGCCGCGCGCTCCTCGAGCGCCTCGGCATGCCGTTCGACGTCATGTCACCCGACCTCGACGAAACCCCGCTCGCAGGAGAAGCGCCGGCCGAGACCGCACTGCGCCTCGCCGGCGCGAAGGCGCGCGCGGTCGCCGCGACGATCGACGCGCCGGACGGCGTGCTCGTGATCGGGTCGGACCAGGTCGCGACGTTCGACGGCCGCCAGATCGGCAAGCCCGGCACGCACGAGCGCGCGCTCGCGCAGCTCCTGTCGATGCAGGGCCGCGACGTCGAATTCCACAGTGCGCTCAGCCTGTACGACAGCCGCACGGGTGAAACCTGGAGCGAGGACGTCGTCACGCACGTGCGCTTCCGCTCGCTGTCCGAAGCCGAACTCGACGCTTACCTGCGCGCGGAAACGCCGTACGACGTCGCCGGCAGCGCGAAGTCAGAAGGGCTCGGCATCGCGCTGCTGGATGCCATCGACTCCGACGACCCCACGGCTCTCGTCGGCCTGCCGCTGATCGCGCTCACGCGGATGCTGCGCGCCGCGGGCTATCCATTGTTCGCTACCCAGGGAGACCGCGCATGACGGCCGGCACGCTCTATCTCGTCCCGAACACCCTCGGCGAAGGCGACGCATCGATGCTCGCCGCCGTGCTGCCCGCGGCCGTGCAGGCGCGCGCCGGCACGCTCGGCTACTACATCGGCGAAAACGCGAAAACGACCCGCGCGTTCCTGAAGAAGATCGGCACGACGCGGCCGATCCAGGAGATCGAGATTCGGGAACTGAACGTCAATACGCCGGCCGGCGAGATCGACCGGCTGCTCGCACCGGTACTGGCGGGCGCGGACGCCGGGCTCGTATCCGAGGCCGGCTGCCCCGCCGTTGCCGATCCCGGCGCGCTGCTGGTCCGCCGGGCGCACGAGCGCGGCGTGAAGGTCGTGCCGCTCGTCGGGCCGAGTTCGATCTTGCTAGCGCTGATGGCATCGGGCCTGAACGGCCAGAGTTTCGCGTTCAACGGCTATCTGCCGGTCGATGCGGCCGCGCGCGCGAAACGCCTGCGTGAACTCGAGCAGCTGTCGCGCAAGGCGCGCCAGACGCAGATCTTCATCGAGACGCCGTACCGGAACCATGCGATGCTCGATACGCTCGTCGCGACCTGCGCGCCGTCGACGCAGATCTGCGTCGCGGCCGACTTGACCCTCGAAACCGAGACGATCGCCAGCCGTTCGGTGGCCGACTGGAAAAAGGCGCCGGCGCCGAACCTGCACAAGCGCCCTGCCATCTTCCTGCTGCTCGCGAACTGAGATCGGCACCGGCAACAGCCTCGCGGCACGGGGCGCCCCGCCCCAATCGGCGCGGCGCCGGCCGGCTGGCGCTCAGCGCAGGCTGAACGACGTGCCGCCCGCGGTCAGCGCCTTCATCGCGGCACCGCCGACCGCCGCGCCGAACTTGCGCGCAACACGATTCGTCAGGCTTTCCTTCACCGTGTAGTCGACGAGATCCGGCGCCTTCAGCACATCGCGGGCGACCGTGTCGGTCGTGCCGTAGCCGTCGGCGAGCCCGAGCTCGACGCTCTTCTCGCCGGTCCAGAACAGGCCCGAGAACATGTCAGGCGTTTCGTGCAGCCGCTTGCCGCGGCCATCCTTCACGGCCTTGATGAACTGCGCATGGACCTGGTCGAGCAGCGCCTGCGCATGGGCATCCATCTTCGGCGTGTCGGGCGAGAACGGGTCGTAAAAGCCCTTGTTTTCACCCGCCGTGTGCAGGCGGCGATCGACGCCCAGCTTGCCCATCAGGCCCGTGAAACCGAACCCGTCCATCAGCACCCCGATCGAGCCGACGATACTCGCCTTGTCGACGAAGATCTTGTCGGCGGCGGACGCAATGTAATAGCCACCCGATGCGCACATGTCGGTCACGACGACGTACAACGGCTTGTCCGGATACTTCGTGCGGAGCCGGCGAATCTCGTCATAGACCATTCCTGCCTGCACCGGGCTGCCGCCCGGGCTGTTGATCCGCAGCACGACGCCGGCCGTGCCGCTGTCGTCGAAAGCGGCATCCAGCGCCGTATTGATGTCGTCGGCATTCGCGTTGGTGCCCGCCGCGATCTCGCCGTCGATCGTCACGAGCGCCGTGTGGCGCCCGCTCGACGAGAACTTCGAGTCGCTCGAGAAATCGATCAGCGCGAACGCGAGCAGCACGAATACGCCGAGAAACGCAAAGCGGAAGAAGATCTTCCAGCGCCGCGCCGCGCGCTGTTCCTTGACGGCCGCGAGCGCGATCCGCTCGAGCGCCGCACGCTCCCAGTTCGGTTCGCGGCTGTCGGGACGGGAGGAGGAATCAGGGATGTTCGGTTGGTCGGCCATGCAGTAATGTCTTCAGTCGGTCGTGGCGGAAGGGGGCGGAGCGGCGGGGCCCAGGTCGGCATCCGGCACCCAGAATACCGCACGCCCGTCCGGCGTGTCGCGCTCGTCGACTTCGACCGGTCGCAGGCGACCGCCGCGGCACGGGCCGCCGACACACTTGCCGGTATCCGGCGCGTAGATCGCGCCGTGCGTCGCACACATCAGGTACAAGCCCGACGACTCGAAGAACTGCCCTTCGGCCCAGTCGAGTTCCATCGGCACGTGCGCGCAGCGGTTCAGGTAGCCGTACGCACGACCTTCGTAGCGCACGAAGAACACGACCGCCTGCTCGCCGCGCAGCGATGCGTCGACGCGCACGCCGGCACCGCCGTCGGCCAGCGCGTCCGATGCGCACACGCGCACGACTTCCGGCGCCGTGCTCATGCGTGCTCCCGCAGCCACGCCGCCAGCGCGCCGACGTCCGGCGCGACGAAGCGCGGCGTCAGCGCGGCCAGCGCATCGGCCGTGTGCGCACCATACGAAACACCGATGCCGGCGGCCCCGGCACTGGCGGCCATCTGCAGGTCGTGCGTGGTGTCGCCGATCATCACGGTACGCGCAAGATCCTGCCCCAATTCGCGCGACAGTTCGTGAAGCATCGCCGGGTGCGGCTTCGAGAACGTTTCGTCCGCGCAGCGCGTCGCATCGAACAGGCTCGTCAGCTTTGACTGGTCGAGCACGCGGTTCAGCCCGACGCGGCCCTTGCCGGTCGCGACCGCGAGCAGGTAACCCATGTCGCGCAATTCCGCGAGCAGTTCGCGCACGCCGGCGAACAGCTCGATGCGCTGATCGTCCAGCAAGTAGTGATGGCGATAACGTTCGGCCAGCCGCGGATAGTCGGACGGATCGAGGGTCGGCGCAGTAATCTGAAGCGCATCGCGCAGGCCGAGGCCGATCACATAGCGGGACGCCTCGTCCGACGGCGTGGGCAGGCCGAGATCGCGGCACGCGGCCTGGATGCTGTGCGCGATGTGCGCAGTCGAATCCATCAGTGTGCCGTCCCAGTCGAAGACGATCAGGTCAAATTGCTGTCGGGCCATGCGAGTCAGGCGGTATCGCGCAGAGCGCTGAGTTGATCGAGGAAGCGCCGGCATTCGTCCGGCAGCGGCGCGTCGAACTGCAGCGCCTCGCCGGTCAACGGATGGGTGAGCTTCAGCCGGTGCGCGTGCAGGAACATCCGCTTGAGCGACGGCTGCGCATTCGCGCGCGCCAGCGCCTTGTTCAGTGCGAAGTCGCCATACTTGGCGTCGCCGGCGATCGGCAGGCCGAGATGCGCGAGGTGCACACGAATCTGATGGGTCCGACCCGTTTTGAGTTCCGCTTCGACCAGCGCATAGTCCGGCCAGCGCTCGATCAGGTTGAACACCGTGTGCGACGGCAGGCCGTCGTCCTGCACGCGCACCCTCCGCTCCCCTTCCGGGGTCGAATACTTGAACAGCGGCGCCTTCACCGCACGGCGGCGGCCCCAGTCGGCCTGCCATTCTCCATGTCCGCACGCGAAGTAACGCTTGTCCATCCGGTTCTCGCGAATCTGCTCGTGCAGGCCGACGAGCGCCGAGCGCTTCTTCGCGAGCATCAGGATCCCGGACGTCTCGCGGTCGAGCCGATGCACGAGTTCGAGGAACTTCGCGCGCGGACGCGCCTGACGCATCTGCTCGATCACGCCGAACGCAACGCCGCTGCCGCCGTGCACGGCGACGCCGGCCGGCTTGTTGATGACGAGCATGGCGTCATCTTCGTACAGCACCTCGAATTGCGCGGGCGGCACGATCGGCGTGTCGGCGCGCGCGAGGTCCGCCGCCGCCACGCGCACGGGCGGTACGCGCACGATGTCGCCGAGGGCGAGCCGGTACTGCGCATCGATCCGGCCCTTGTTCACGCGCACCTCGCCGCTGCGCAGGATCCGGTAAATATGGCTTTTCGGCACGCCTTTACAGACGCGCAACAGGAAGTTGTCGATCCGCTGACCGGCCGAGTTTTCGTCGATCTCGATCATCGATACCTGGCCGCTTGCGACTGAATTCTGGGATATTTTGCCTAACTCATTCATACTGAATATAATTTTGCCCAGCCTGACGTTGAGGGTGGCCTGACCGGCCGGCCCCGACCGAGTCGGGCAAGGTGCAAGCGGAAACCATTATTTTACTTGCGCCGGGGGTCCGCTGCTCGCCCCTAATCAAAGAGATGCAGCAAGTTGCACGCACGGCGCCGCCCGTCGGCAAGGATCGCGCCCACAGGCGGATTCGGTCGGCAAGGCGCCGCGGTAACGGAAAGTTGGTTGAAAAGAATTTGATCGGCAGCCCGACGGCGCGAAGTGCGTCCGCAGGCTGCCGGTTGCGAAAATTACGGCGTTGCGCCCGATTTGGCCCCGCGAAGCGTGCGGGGCTTGGCGACGTCAAACCAGGGAAGTACACCCCAAGCGGGAAAGTCGGGCTGGATTCGATACTCCCCGCTGCGGCCCAAGCCGCAGCATCTGCCGCCCGTCGGCGCGCGCGACGCATTGCGCGCGCCCGTGGCAATGCGCGGACTCAGGCTTAGCGCGCTTTTTTGCAGCGTGCGGTGTGTGAACGCCGTGCTTTGAAGCCGTATTCGCAGGTGCCCTACGGCCGCCGGCCCCGTCTTTCGGGCCCAAGCGCCTCTTCAGGCAATTCTCCCCGCCATCGTTCCCGCTCCAGCGTGCTTGTGACAACACAACAAGGTGCGGCCTGCCGTCGTTCCCGCCCTCGCGACTGACAACCGCGAGGCGCCGGCTGCGGAGCCGCCTGGAGTCGTACATGAAACGCATGCTGTTCAATGCGACGCAGCAGGAGGAGCTGCGCGTCGCCATCGTTGATGGGCAAAAGCTCATCGACATCGACATCGAGACAGCCGGGCGCGAACAGCGCAAAGGCAATATCTACAAAGGTGTCGTCACCCGCATCGAGCCGTCGCTCGAAGCGTGCTTCGTCAACTACGGCGAAGATCGCCACGGCTTCCTGCCGTTCAAGGAAGTCGCCCGCCAGTACTTCAAGGAAGGCATCGACATGCGCTCCGCGCGCATCCAGGATGCCCTGCGCGAAGGCCAGGAGCTGATCGTCCAGGTCGAGAAGGAAGAGCGCGGCAACAAGGGCGCCGCCCTCACGACCTTCATCTCGCTCGCCGGCCGCTACCTGGTGCTGATGCCGAACAATCCGCGCGGCGGCGGTGTATCGCGCCGGATCGAGGGCGACGAGCGCCAGGAACTGCGCGAAACGATGTCGCAACTGCAGATTCCGGACGGCATGAGCATGATCGCCCGTACCGCGGGCATCGGCCGCAGCGCCGAGGAACTGCAGTGGGACCTGAACTACCTGCTGCAACTGTGGCGCGCGATCGAAGCGGCGTCGCAAAGCGGCAACTCCGGCCAGCCGATGCTGATCTACCTGGAATCGAGCCTCGTGATCCGCGCGATCCGGGACTATTTCCAGCCCGATATCGGCGAAATCCTGATCGACACGACCGAGATCTACGATCAGGCCCGTGCGTTCATGGACATCGTGATGCCGGACAACGTGTCGAAGGTGAAGCGCTACCACGACGACGTGCCGCTGTTCTCCCGCTTCCAGATCGAGCACCAGATCGAAACGGCCTACTCGCGCACGGTGCCGCTGCCGTCGGGCGGCGCGATCGTGATCGACCACACCGAAGCGCTCGTCGCGATCGACGTGAACTCGGCGCGCGCGACCAAGGGTGCGGACATCGAGGAAACGGCGACCCGCACGAACCTCGAAGCGGCCGACGAAGTGGCCCGCCAGCTCCGCCTGCGCGACCTCGGCGGCCTGATCGTGATCGACTTCATCGACATGGAGTCGGCGAAGAGCCAACGCGAAGTCGAGCAGCGCCTGAAAGACGCGCTCAAGCATGACCGTGCACGCGTGCAGATGGGCAAGATCTCCCGCTTCGGCCTGATGGAACTGTCGCGTCAGCGCCTGCGTCCGGCCCTGTCGGAAGGCAGCCACGTGACGTGCCCGCGCTGCAACGGCACCGGCCACATCCGCGATACCGAATCGTCCGCGCTGCAGGTCCTGCGGATCATTCAGGAAGAAGCGATGAAGGAAAACACCGCGGCGATCCACTGCCAGGTGCCGGTCGAGGTGACCGCCTTCCTGCTCAACGAAAAGCGTCAGGAAATCAACAAGATCGAGTCGCGCTTCAAGGTCGGCATCGTGCTGATCCCGAACAAGCACCTCGATACGCCGCACTACAAGCTCGAGCGCCTGCGCCATGACGACGCGCGCCTCGACGATCCGCGTGCGTCCTGGAAGATGGCAGAGGAAGCCGCCCGCGAACTGGAGTCGGAAACCGGCTACAGCAAGCGTGCGGCCGACGTGAAGCCGAAGCAGGAAGCGGCGGTCAAGGGCATCACGCCCGAGCGTCCGGCACCGAGCCCGGCACCGCAGCGCCCGGTCGAGCCGGCGGTTGCGGCGCCCGCACCGGTCGCCGCGGCGAGCGGCGGTTTCATCGGCTGGCTGAAGGGTCTGTTCGGCATGTCGCCGGCTCCGGCGCCCGCGCCGGTCGCACCGGCACCGGCCAAGGAACAGGCAACCCGTCCGGCCCGCGAGCGGACCGAGAAGACCGAGCAGCGCGGCGGCGATCGCAACCGCAACCGCCGTGGCGGCGCCCAGCAGGCTCAGGGTGGCCGCGACCAGGCAGCGGCAGGCCGTGGCCAGTCGCAACGCCTGGAACGCGAAGGCAAGGAAGGTCGCGAGCCGCGCGAGGGTCGCGAACCGCGTGAAGGCCGCGAACCGCGTGAAGGCCGCGAACCGCGCGAAAGCCGCGAGCCGCGTGAAGGTCGCGAGCCGCGCGAAAGCCGTGAGGGTCGAGAAAGTCGCGAAGGCCGTGGCCCGCGCGAAGGCCGCGAGCCGCGTGAACCGCGCGAGAACCGCGAACCGCGCGAGCGCACCGAGCAGCCGGAAGCCGTCGAGGCAGCCGGCCGCGGCGAGCGCCAGGAGCGCGGCGAACGTCGCGAGCGCGGAGAGCGCCGCAAGCCGATGCAACACGCGGCGACGCTCGAAACCGTCACCCGTGGCGAAAACCATCCGGAAGCGGATGCCGACCAGGCCGCAGCCGTCGCCCTGCCGGGCGCCGATGTCGCAGCCGACGCGGAAGCCAGCGCACGTGACGGCGAGGAACGTCGCCGCCGCCGCCGCGGTCGCCGTGGCGGTCGTCGCGAGCGCGAGGACGAAGGCGCAGTCGTCGACCACGCCGAGCAAGGCGCGGACGGCGAAGTCGCCATGCAGGCCGTGACGACGGAACCCTCGAGCGCGGACGAGCCGGCTCATACGGCCGTACCGGTCGCACCGGTCGTAGTCGAGCCGCAACCGGCACCGGTTCGCGTCGAAGCAACGCCGGTCGCACCGCTCGAGCCCGCCGTCGTCGCACCGGCAGCCGAATCGGCACCGGTCGCGCCGGCCGCTGCTCCGGAAGCCGGCCCGGCTCCGGTCGCGGTTTCGCCGACCGATGCGTTCGAAGTGCCGGCCGCGCCCGCTGCCGTCGAAGCGCCGCAGTCCGCGCCCGTCGAGCAGGCCGCACCGGCACCGGTCGTCGCAGCCGAAGCGGTTCCGGCCGTTGTCGAACCGGCTCACGTCGAACCGGCTCGCCTCGAACCCGCTCGCGTCGAACCGGCCCGCGTCGAAACCGCACCGGTCGAAGCCGTTGCTGCGCCAGCTCCGGCGCCCGTGCAACCGGCCGCTGCGCCAGCTTCGGCGAGCCTCGATGCCGTGCTGGAACAAGCCGGTCTCGTGTGGGTGAACACCGACGCCGACAAGTTCCGCGCTGCTCAGGAAGCCGCGTCGCGCCTGCCGCGCGCGGTCCGCGTTCCGCGCGAGCGCAAGGCGCTGCCGCCGGTCGACCCGACCCCGATGCAGCAGGTCGAAACGTCGCAACATTAAGCGGCGCATCGCCCGACCAGGAAAAGCCCGCCCCCGGCGGGCTTTTCCATTTCCGCGCCGAGGGTTTCCGCCCACCGGCCCGGCCAGGCGCTTGCGGCTAGAATAGAAGCTTGGCTCGCACTTCTTTCGACATGTCCCGACGCATCATTCCCCTCGCAGACGTCAGCGGGATGCCGGATATCTCCGGCGTCGCGCATACCCCTGACGGCGCCTTGGCCGACACGTTCGCCAGGCCGCTGCGCGACCTGCGCATCTCGGTGACGGACCGTTGCAACTTCCGTTGCGTGTACTGCATGCCGCGCGACGTGTTCGACAAGAACTACCCGTTCCTGCCGCACAGCGCGCTGCTCACGCACGAGGAGATCGAACGCGTGGCGCGGCTGTTCGTCGCACACGGCGTCGAAAAGATCCGGATCACCGGCGGCGAACCACTGCTGCGCAAGAACCTCGAATTCCTGATCGAGCGCCTCGCGCACCTGACGACCCATGACGGCCGCCCGCTCGACCTGACGCTGACCACCAATGGCTCGCTGCTCGCGCGCAAGGCGCGCGCGCTGAAGGATGCCGGCCTCACGCGCGTGACGGTCAGCCTCGACGCGCTCGACGATACGTTGTTCAAGCGCATGAACGACGCCGACTTCGCGAGCGCCGACGTGCTCGACGGCATCTTCGCCGCGCAGGCCGCGGGCCTCGCGCCGGTCAAGGTCAACATGGTCGTGAAGCGCGGCACCAACGACAGCGAGATCCTGCCGATGGCCGAGCGCTTCCGCGGCACCGGCGTGATCCTGCGTTTCATCGAATACATGGACGTCGGCACGTCGAACGGCTGGAACATGACCGAAGTGCTGCCGTCCGCGGACGTCGTCGCACGGATCGCCGAACAGTTCCCGCTCGTGCCGCTCGAGCCGCACACGGCGGCGGAAACCGCGCAGCGCTGGGGCTATGCGGACGGCAGCGGTGAAATCGGCGTGATCTCGAGCGTCACACAGGCATTTTGCGGCGACTGCACGCGCGCGCGGTTGTCGACCGAAGGCAAGCTGTACCTGTGCCTGTTCGCGTCAACTGGCCATGACCTGCGTGCCCTGGTGCGCGGTGGCGCCAGCGACGCCGAGATCGCGACCGCGATCGCCCGGATCTGGCAGGCCCGCACCGACCGCTATTCGCAGCTGCGCGGCAGCGCGGCCGCCGACGCGGCACCCCACGGTGCCGGCAAGCGCGTAGAAATGTCGTACATCGGCGGCTGACGCGCGCCCGCCGCCCCGATTTCCCGCGATGTCCGCTTCCACCTCGCCTTCCGTCACCGGCCTGCTGCTCGCGGGCGGGCGCGCGACGCGCATGGACGGCGCCGACAAGGGCCTGCAACTGCTCGACGGCACGCCGCTTGCGCTGCACGTGCTGCGCCGGCTCTCGCCGCAGGTCGACGAGACGCTGATCAGCGCAAATCGCAACACCGATCGCTACGCCGAGCTCGGTGCGCCGTTCGACGCGCGCATCGTGCCGGACGAAACACCCGATTTCCCCGGCCCGCTGGCGGGTCTGCTGGCCGGCATGCGGGCGGCGCGCGCACCGCTCGTCGCGTGCTCGCCGTGCGACACACCCTATCTGCCGACCGACCTCGTCGCACGACTGCACGCGGCGCTCGATGCGCAGCAAGCCGACATCGCGATGGCGGTGACCGTCGACGCGCAACAGGCACGTTCGCCGCAGCCGACGTTCGCGCTGCTGCGAACGTCGCTCGCCGACGATCTCGCGGCCGGACTCGCGGCCGGCGAGCGCAAGGTGCGTGCGTGGTACGCACGCCACAAGACGGTCGAAGTCGAGTTTTGCGACGAGCGTGCGTTTTACAATGCCAACTCCTGGCAGGAACTTGCCGCGCTTGCCCGCCGCTGACGGCACCGGCATCCGTTCCCGCCCGCCGCATGCGCCTTCGCGCTCCGGCGCCCTCCGCGCGCCACCGGCCACGAACCCGATACGCCTTGCGGCGCAGTCACACTGATGATCACGCAATCCTCGCCCGCCTCCCGAACCGCACCCGATTCCGCTGCCCCGTTGTCGCTCGCCGATGCGCAGGCGCTCGCGTGCCGGTTCGCGGTGCCGGTCGACGCGTGCGACACGGTGCCGCTGCATGACGCCCTCGACCGCGTGCTCGCGGCCGACGTCAATGCGCCGTTCGACGTTCCCGCGTACGACAACTCGGCAATGGACGGCTATGCATTCGACTGCGGCGCACACACGCCTGCATCGGCCCCCGACATCGCATTGACGGTCGCCGGCACGGCGTTCGCCGGCCATCCGTTCGATGGAGCCGTGGCGCCCGGTACGTGCATCCGCATCATGACCGGCGCGCCGATGCCGGCCGGATGCGACACGGTCATTCCGCAGGAACGCGTACGCGTCGACGGCGACGTCATCCGCTTCGCCGCGCACGACGTCACGCGCGGAGCAAACTGCCGCCGGGCCGGCGAGGACCTCGCGCGCGGCGCCTGCGCGCTTGCCGCTGGCCGCATCCTGCGCCCGTCCGATCTCGGCCTGCTCGCATCGTTCGGGTTGCGCGAAGTCACGGTGCGCCGCCGCGTGCGCGTCGCCGTGTTCTCGACCGGCGACGAACTGCGCGAACCCGGCGAGCCGCTCGGCCGCGGCACGCTGTATGACAGCAATCGCGGGATGCTGGTCGCGATGCTCGAAAGGCTGCACATCGACGCGCTCGACCTCGGGATCGTCCGCGACGATCCGGCGGCCCTCGAGCGCGCGCTGCGCGATGCCGCCGCCGCACAGGCGGACGCGGTGATCACGTCAGGCGGCGTGTCGGTCGGCGAAGCCGATTTCACGCGCGACGTGATGGCGCGGCTTGGCGACGTGACCTTCGCTAGCCTCGCGCTGCGGCCCGGCCGGCCGCTCGCGTGCGGCACGCTCGCACCTGCGGGCGACGGCGCCGGCCACGTGTTGTTCTTCGGGCTGCCCGGCAATCCCGTCGCCTCCGCCGTGACGTTCTATGCGATCGTGCGCCCCGCGCTGCTGACGCTGGCCGGCGCGCATGCGCCACCGCCGGCGCTGTATACGGCACGCAGCACGCAGGCGCTGAAAAAGCGCCCGGGCCGTACCGAATATCTGCGCGCCATCGCGACGCGCGACGCCGACGGCCAGTGGCTTGTCGAGCCGGCCGGTTCGCAAAGTTCCGCATCGCTGAGCGGCCTCGCGGCCGCCAACTGTTTCATCGTCCTGGGCCACGATTGCGCAGCAGTCGACGCGGGCGCCCCGGTCGACATCCTGCCGCTCGACGGCTTGATCTGAATTCCAATCGGTATATCTCTACGGGGCAATCCGCACATGAAGAAACAAATCTCGTCGATCGCCGCGGGGCAGACCGCTAAGGCGCTGATCCTCGTCTACCTGACGTTCAGCGTGCCGATCGTGCTGCTCGGCATCCTGGTCGCGTACATCCGCTACGGGATGGTCGAACTGAGCACGATCCTGAGCGCGCTGCTGCTGAACGCGATCCTTGGTTTCGTGCTGCTGTGGATCGCCTGCCACGCGTACAACTGGGTCGCGTCGCGCTTCGGCGGCATCGAGATCGTGCTGTCCGATCCGCCGGAGGAAGCGTGAGCGGCACGCCGCTGATCCGCACGGCGGAAACGCGCGACGTCGGCGCGATCCTCGCGCTGATGCGCGAGCTGGCCGAGTTCGAGAAGCTCACGCACCTGTTCGTCGCGAGCGACGCCGATCTGGCCGACGCGCTGTTCGGCGAGCGCCCCGCCGCCGAAGCGCTGGTGGCCGAGGGCGACGGCGCGATCGTCGCGTATGCGCTGTTCTTTCACAACTATTCGACGTTCCTCGGCCGTCGCGGCCTCTATCTCGAGGATCTGTACGTGCAGCCGTCGCAGCGCGGCACGGGCCTCGGCACCGCGATGCTGCAGCACCTCGCAGCACTCGCAGTCGAGCGCCGCTGTGCTCGTTTCGAATGGTCGGTGCTCGACTGGAACCAGCCGGCGATCGACTTCTACCAGAAGATGGGCGCGACCGTGCTGCCCGAGTGGCGCATCGTGCGCGTCGCCGGGGATGCACTGAACACGCTCGCCGCACGTTGAACGCGGGCCGGCCACGCCGGTCGGTGCTGCAAAAGAAAACGGGCGCCGCGGCGCCCGTTTTTCTTTCCAGCCGGCTTCGGCTGTACGCGTGATGCGTCATGCATCGTCCGCATCGGCTCCATCGGCGCCTTCCGTGCCGAGCAGCCCGGCGGCCGTCTCACCTGGCAACGCCTCGACCTGCTTCAGCTTGCGGTTCATCACGCGGGTGCGCTGCTCGGCGGACTCGATCGAGCGCGTGACCGTTTCAAGCTGCGCCTTCGTGCGCGCGAGCACATCGCCGAACTTGCCGAATTCGGTCTTCACTGCACCGAGCACCTGCCACACTTCGCTCGAGCGCTGCTCGATCGCGAGCGTGCGGAAGCCCATCTGCAGACTGTTCAGCAGCGCAGTCAGCGTCGTCGGCCCGGCCACCGTCACGCGATAGTCGCGCTGCAGCAGGTCGGTCAGCCCCGGGCGGCGCAGGATCTCCGCATAGAGCCCCTCGGTCGGCAGGAACAGCAGCGCGAAATCGGTCGTATGCGGCGGTGCGACGTACTTCTCGGCGATCGTGCGCGCTTCCAACCGCACGCGCGCCTCGAGCGCACGGGCCGCGTCCTCGACCGCCGCCGAATCGGCACGCTCCTGCGCGTCGATCAGCCGTTCGTAGTCCTCGCGCGGGAATTTCGCGTCGATCGGCAGCCACACCGGCGGCGCGTCGCGCGTGCCGGCGTCGCGCCCCGGCAGCCGGATCGCGAACTCGACGCGTTCGCTGCTCTTCGGCACCGTCGCGACGTTCTTCGCGTACTGGTCGGGCGTGAGCATCTGCTCGAGCAAGGCCTCGAGCTGCACCTCGCCCCAGGTGCCGCGCGTCTTCACGTTGGTCAGCACCTTCTTCAGATCCCCAACGCCAGCCGCGAGGGTCTGCATCTCGCCGAGCCCGCGGTGTACCTGCTCGAGCCGGTCCGACACGAGCTTGAACGATTCGCCGAGCCGCTGTTCGAGCGTCGCATGCAGCTTCTCGTCGACGGTGCGGCGCATCTCCTCGAGCTTCGCCGCATTGTTCGTCTCGATTTCCTTCAGCCGCTGTTCGAGCGTCGCACGCACTTCGCCGATCCGGCGATCGTTGGCCTCGGTCAGTTGCGTGAGCTGCCGGTTCAGCGTGTCACCGAACAGCCGCAGCGCGACCGTCTGCTCTTCACGCGCCTGCTGCGCCTGGCGCTGCACGCTCTCGCGCATCGCGTCGAACTGCTGCGCGTTGCCCGCGACGAGCTTGCCCAGCTGTTGCGCGAAGCCCTCGATCTGATTGTTCTGCACGGTCGCGATGCTCGTGAGCTGCGTCGCGAGCGTCTGCTGAAGCTGCGAGAAACTGCCAGCAAGCTCGGTGCGCGAGCCTCGTGCGTTCTCGACGATCTCGCCACGCAGCTCGCGCTCGAGCCGCTCGACCGCGAGCGCCTGCGCGTGCGCGGCGTCCTCGATCTGGTCGCCCAGCACGGCCGCATCGTCGTGGCGGCCGCCGCCGCGCACGATCGCGACGATCGCCACCGCGAGCGCGACGGCCAGCACGACGACCGCCGCCAGCAACAACATCGTCGTCATGCGCGCGGCTTCCCGATTACGTCAGGGTTGATCGGGTTCGGCGGCTGCCCCGCGCGCGGCCCTTCGCCCAGCGCGGCGATCAGGTTGTCGGCCGCGAGGTTCGCCATCGCACGGCGCGTCTTCTCGGTCGCGCTCGCGATGTGCGGCGTCAGCACGACGTTCGGTACCTCGAGCAGCGCTGGATGGACGCTCGGTTCGCCTTCATAGACGTCGAGGCCGGCCGCGGCGATCGTCCCGGCGCGCAGCGCGACGGCCAGCGCTGCGTCGTCGACGATGCCGCCGCGCGCGATGTTGGTCAGCGTCGCGGTGGGCTTCATCTTCGCGAGCTCGGCCGCGCCGATCGTGTGATGGTTCTCCTTCGTGTACGGCAGCACGAGAACGACGTGATCGGCGCGCGCCAGCAACGCATCCTTCGACACGTATTCGGCGTTCAGCTCGGCCTCGATCTCGGGCGCAACCCGCGACCGGTTGTGATAGATCACCTGCATCCCGAAGCCGCGCGCGCGCCGTGCGAGTGCCTGACCGATGCGCCCCATCCCGATGACGCCGAGTGTCGAGCCGTAAATGTCGCTGCCGAGGAAACCGTCGTACGCCCACTTCTTCCAGTGTCCGGCGCGCAACCAGTGCTCGGATTCGGCGATCCGCCGCGCGGCGGCCATCATCAGCGCCCAGCCGAAATCCGCGGTGGATTCGTTCAGCACGTCGGGCGTATTGGTGCCGAGCACGTTCGCAGCGTTGAACGCGGCCATGTCGAAATTGTTGTAGCCGACCGCCATGTTCGACACGACGCG
This sequence comes from Burkholderia sp. PR2, assembly GCF_052372875.1. Lineage (NCBI taxonomy): Bacteria > Pseudomonadati > Pseudomonadota > Betaproteobacteria > Burkholderiales > Burkholderiaceae > Burkholderia > Burkholderia sp. PR2. Next base: position 1,068,054 of record NZ_JBQRWH010000004.1, on the reverse strand, counting down.
CAGGCGCGGCGCCGCCGCGAGCGCGGCCGCGCCGACCGGGTCGCCCGCCGTCAGCGCGCCGTCCTTGTCCGCGAGGCGCGCGGCGAGCGCGTCGGGGGCGAGCGCATCGCCATTGTTCCAGTCGACTTCGAAATACTGCTCGAGCCGTTCGATCACGTCCGGAAAGATCGGACGTGCGACCAGGATCTTCTGCATCGCCATCTCCGCATGCCGCGGCCGGCACGCGGCACTTCGTACGCCGCCGGAGCCGTCCGCGCTTGGTTGAAAATCGTCAGCCTACGCCGGGAAGAAGATCCACGACGTCAGCAGGAATACGGGCACCAGGATCACGAGCGCCCAGCCGAGATAGGCGAAGAAGCTCGGCATCCTCACGCCGCGCGATTCCGCGATCGCCTTCACCATGAAGTTCGGCGCATTGCCGATGTAGCTGTTCGCTCCCATGAACACCGCCCCCGCGGAAATCGCGGCGAGCGTCGTCGCGCCGGTCGTCATCAGCGCTTGCGCATCGCCGCCCGCGAGGTTGAAGAACACGAGATAGGTCGGCGCGTTGTCGAGGAACGACGACAGCAGGCCGGTCGCCCAGAAATACATCGCGTCGATCGGCTTGCCGTCGGGCCCCGTGACGAGATGAACGATCTGTGCGAACGCGCCGTCCGCACCCGCGCGCAGGATCACGATCACCGGCGCGATCGTCACGAAGATGCCCGCGAACAGCTTCGCGACCTCCTCGATCGGCGCCCAGTTGAATGCGTTGCCTTCGCGCGCCGAGCGCGGCGTCAGCGCGAGCGACGCGAGCGCCACGACGACCAGCGCGACATCGCGCACGAGATTCTGCAGTGCGACGTGCGTGCCCCACACGTCGAACGAGATGCCCGGCTTCCAGATGCCGCTCATCAGCACGAGGCCGATCACGGCCGCGAGCAGCACGAAGTTGACCTTGCCGTCGATCGACAGCGCGCCGCCGTCGGGCGTCGGGTCGAGTGCGGCCGGCCGCTCCTCACCGGCCTTCCGGTAGAAGTACGTATCGAGCACGAAGAAAAGCGTCAGCAGCACCGCGCAGATGAACAGCATCGGCAGCGCGAGATGCGTGGTCGTCCAGAAGAAGCTCACGCCATTCAGGAAGCCGAGGAACAGCGGCGGATCGCCGAGCGGCGACAGCGAGCCGCCCGCGTTCGCGACGAGGAAGATGAAGAAGATCACGACGTGCACGACGTGCTTGCGGTTATCGTTCGCGCGCAGCAGCGGCCGGATCAGCAACATCGCTGCGCCCGTCGTGCCCATCACGCTCGCGAGCAGCGTGCCGAGCGCGAGGATCGCGGTGTTCAGCTTCGGCGTGCCGTGCAGGTTGCCGTTGACGCAAATGCCGCCGGCGACCGTATAGAGCGCCGTCAACAGCACGATGAACGGGATGTACTCCTCGAGCAGCGCGTGCACGAGCGTACCGAACGCCGTGCTCGCACCGAACGCGACGGCGAACGGGACCAGGAACACGATCGCCCACGCTGCGGCGATCTTGCCGAAGTGGTGATGCCAGAACACCGGCGCGACGAGCGGGAACACCGCGATGGACAGCAGGATCCCGGCGAACGGGATGCCCCAGAGTGCGGACAGCGTGGCACCGTCGAGCGTGGCGGCCGATGCAAGCGCGGGAACGGCGCCAAGCGCGGCTCCCGACGCCATGCCCGCCCAGGCGGCATGTCGTTTCATGCAGAACTTCCTTGTGCGAGTGAGTCGAGTGAGGAGGGATCAGGTGCGTGCGTCATGCGCCGCGTACGACGATCACGTGAACGCGGTACGGGCCGTGCGCGCCCAGCACGATGGTCTGCTCGATATCGCCCGTGCGCGACGGGCCCGATACGAAATTGACCGCGCGCGGCAATTCGCCGCGCTCCGCGCGAATCAGCGCGAATGCGTCTTCATGGCCCGCGACGATCCGCGACGCCGGCACGATCGCGATGTGCGTCTCCGGCAGCAGCGCGGCCGATGCATAGGTGTCGGGGCCGGACAGCAACACCAGCGAACCCGTTTCGGCGGTTGCGCAGAAGCAGCCGGTGAGGCCGACGAGATCGCCGTCGCTCGGTTTGCGGCATTCGACCGACAGGCCGGCGCCGGCCCAGTCGAGCTCGGCCAGCGTGCGCCATGCGACGGCCTGCATCGGCAGGCGGTGAGCGGAAAGATAGCGGGCGGCGGCGGACGGCGCGTCAGCCAGTGTCGCGACTTCGTCGACCGTCGTCGAGAGGCGAACCGCTTCATCGCCGAATGCGGCGACGAGGTCGGCCGGCATCGGCGGGCGCGGCCCCTCGGGATGGCGGGCGAGGTAGTCGGCGACGCCGTCGCGCTCCGCTGCATCGGGTTCGGGCGCGCGTCGTTGCGACGCGCGAATGCGTGCGAGGATCTGGCGACGCGCAGCGGAAGTGTCCATGAACGGTCCTCGTGACGTTGGCGTGCGATACCGTCGGATTATACCGGCCGCCCTCGCCGCGACGCACCTGGCCGCATGGCCGACGCTTACTGCGATGCGTCCTCGTCGACCGGCTGCGCGATGCCGAACACCTGGCGCAGGTACGCAAGATACGCCTTGTCGTCGCACATGCTCTTGCCCGGCGAATCCGACAGCTTCGCGACCGGCTGTCCGTTGCAGCGGACCATCTTGATCACGATCTGCAGCGGCACGTAGCCGAGATCGTTCGTGAGGTTGGTGCCGACGCCGAACGCGAGCTTGCAGCGGTTGCGGAACCGTTCGTACAGCTGCATGACCTTCGGGATGTCAAGCGCGTCGGAGAACACGAGCACCTTGGTACGCGGGTCGCAGCGGTTCGCCTCGTAGTGGCGCAGCATGCGCTCGCCCCACTCGAACGGATCGCCCGAATCGTGGCGCGCGCCGTCGAACAGCTTGCAGAAGTACATGTCGAAGTCGTTCAGGAACGCATCCATCCCGTAGACGTCCGACAGCGCGATCCCGAGGTCGCCGCGATACTCCTTCGCCCACATCTCGAAACCATAGGTCTGTGAATCGCGCAGCCGCGGGCCGAGCGCCTGGCAGGCCTGCAGGTATTCGTGGGCCATCGTGCCGAGCGGCGTCAGGCCGTGCTTCATCGCGTAGAACACGTTGCTGGTGCCCGCGAACTGCGGCCCGAGCCCGTCGCGCAGCGTCAGCGCGACCTCCTCGTGCCACACCTTCGAGAAGCGCCGGCGCGTGCCATAGTCGGCGATCTTGCAGTCGGCGAACTCGGGCTTCGCGCCGAGCAGCTTGATCTTCTCGCGCAGCCGTTCGCGGCCTTCGCGATAATCGGGCTCGCGCTGCGTATTGCGGAAATAGACCTCGTTGACGATCGCGAGCGCCGGAATTTCGAACAGGATCGTGTGCAGCCACGGCCCCTCGATCACGATGTCGATCTCGCCGTTGCCCTTCGGAGAAGGCGTGATCGAGATGTATTTCTCGTTCAGATGGAACAGCGCGAGGAAGTCGACGAAGTCGCTCTTGATGAAGCGCATGCGCCGCAGGTAGTCGAGTTCGTCGTCGGTGAAGCGCAGCGAACACAGGCCGCGCACCTCGTCGCGGATCTCGTCGATGTACGGGACGAGATCGACGCCGGGCGTGCGACACCGGAACCGGTACTCGACGTGTGCGGCAGGAAAGTGATGCAGGACGACCTGCATCATCGTGAACTTGTAGAGATCCGTGTCGAGCAGCGAAGTGATGATCATGATTGCGGTACCGCCAATATCGAGACACGGCCCCGGCGCACCGCGCGCCGCCCGGTCTGCCGGCCATGTTACCCGAATGCGGGCCCGACCATCGTGAAACCGCCTCCCCCTTGCCCACCGCGTCGTGCGGCCGGCCGCACGCACCGCGCCCACGGTCGGCCCCATAAACTAATCACGAAACGATATAAGCCGGAAAGCCGACCACGCCATGCGGGTTTTGCGCTTCAGTTACAATGCCGCTTTTGGCGCAAACGCCACCCCATATATACCGCGAAGCAGGAGCGTTTTAATGACTCACGTTGTGACCGAAGGCTGCATCAAGTGCAAATACACGGATTGCGTGGATGTGTGCCCGGTGGATTGCTTCCGTGAAGGTCCCAACTTTCTCGCCATCGATCCGGACGAGTGCATCGACTGCGCCGTGTGCGTCGCCGAGTGCCCGACCAATGCGATCTATGCCGAAGAAGACGTTCCGGGCGACCAGCAGCAGTTCACCGAGCTGAACGCCGAACTGGCGAAGAACTGGCCGTCCATCACGAAAACGAAGCCGGCACCGGCCGACGCGGACGAGTGGAAGGACGTGCAGGACAAGCTGCACCTGCTCGAACGCTGATCGCGCAGCGGCGCCGCAAATTTTTTTGCACTCCGCCGCTCAAAAGAGTTGACAGGTTAGCGAACGCTCCATAAAATCTCGTTTCTCTGCTGTTGTTGTTTGTTCCCCGATAGCTCAGTCGGTAGAGCGCCGGACTGTTAATCCGTAGGTCCCTGGTTCGAGCCCAGGTCGGGGAGCCAAAAACGCAAGAGCCCGTTGAAAGTGGACGGGTTTTTTGTTGGCCATCAAACAAGCACGCAGATGTACCGATTTATTCCCCGATAGCTCAGTCGGTAGAGCGCCGGACTGTTAATCCGTAGGTCCCTGGTTCGAGCCCAGGTCGGGGAGCCAGACAGCAAAAGGCCCGTCATTCGACGGGCCTTTTGTTTTTCCCGCGCCCGTCGGTCACCGCCGCGCATGCTAGAGTCTCTGTCCCGCATTCGCATCCGGTTCCGTCGATGAAGCATCGCCTCCTTTCCGCCGCGCCGTTCGCCCTTCTCCTCTCCGCCTTTGCCGCCGCGCCGCTCGCGCACGCGGAGGAAGTCGGCAGCGTCAACACCCATTTCCGCGTGACGGGCTCTGACCGCGTGGTCGTCGAAGCGTACGACGATCCGCTCGTGACGGGCGTCACCTGCTACGTGTCGCGGGCGCGCACCGGCGGGATCAAGGGCACGCTCGGCGTCGCCGAGGATCCGAGCGAAGCGTCGATCGCGTGCCGGCAGGTCGGCCCGCTCAGCTTCAAGGAGCCGCTCAAGCAGCAGACCGACGTGTTCAGCGAGCGGATGTCGTTCATCTTCAAGACGCTGCACGTCGTGCGTGTGGTCGACAAGAAGCGCAACACGCTCGTCTACCTGACCTACAGCGACCGCATCGTCAGCGGCAGCCCGAAGAACGCCGTGACCGCGGTGCCGATGCCGGCCGGCACGACGATTCCGGTCAAGTAAGCCCGCGCCGGCCGGGCGCTCGAGCGATACACTGTCGATTCGACCGCCCCCCGCGCCCGACCATGTCCGCCACCCGCCTTCTTCCGGACTCCGCACGTTACTGGCGCACGCCGCTGCTGCCAGGCGCGGATCTGCTCACGGCTACCTATCGCGACCATACGTTCGCGCCGCACTGGCACGACGCGTACACGATCCCCGTGATCCTCGAGGGCGCGGAGCGCTACACCTGTCGCGGCAGCGGCCATGTCGCCGAAACGGGCACCGTGCCCGTGATCAATCCCGGCGAAGTGCACACGGGCTCGCGCGCGACCGACGAAGGCTGGTGCTATCGCGTGAGCTACGTGCCGGTCGACTACATTCGCGCGCTCGCGAGCGCGATCGCGGGGCGCCCGCAGGACGCGCCATGGTTCCCGTCCGACGTGATCCGCGACGCCGATCTCGCGGCACGGCTCGCGCTGGCCCACCGGATGATGGAGGCCGGCAGCGAATGCATGCCGGCGTTCTATCCGCACGAGCAGCCGGCCGCCGACGCTCCGGCCGCCGCGGCAGCGCGCGTCTACGATCCGCTCGCCGCCGAAACGGCGATGCTCGATGCATTGTCGACACTGATCGCGCGCCATGCCGACGCGCGGCTGCAGCCGGCAGTCCTTGCGGCCGACGAGCCGCGCGTCGACGCGATGCGCGAGAGGCTCGCCGCCGATCTCTCCTGCACTGTCACGCTCGACGACGTCGCGCAGGCTGCCGGCCTGTCGCCGTTCCACGCAGCGCGCCTGTTCACCCGGACGATCGGGATGCCGCCGCATGCATGGCGCAACCAGCTGCGGCTGCAGCGCGCACTGGCGCCGTTGCGCGCGGGCGTGTCGATCGCCGACGTCGCCGCGGCCAGCGGCTTCGTCGACCAGAGTCACTTCTCCCGACATTTCAAACGAATGTTCGGCGTACCGCCCGGACGCTGGCAAGCGCGCTGACGCGCACGCCCCACCCTGCATTCGACAATACGCGGCAACTGGCACGCAGGTTGCGCCGCCGGCACCGCGGGCGCAAGAACGTACAAGCCGCCACGGGCAGCGCTCCGCTATCCTGCATTTCATGGAGACGCACCCCTTGAATCCCGCACCCACAAACTCGCCCCCGCCCCGCCGCCCGCTCAACGAATGGCTCGACGGCGCACGCGACACGATCCCGATGATGATCGGCGCGGCGCCGTTCGGCGTGATCTTCGGCACGCTGGTCGGTGGCGGCCCGCTCGCCGCATGGCACGGCACGCTGATGTCGCTCGCGGTGTTCGCGGGCTCCGCGCAATTCATCGCGCTCGGCCTGATCGCCGGCAGCGCAAGCTTCGTCGTCGTGCTTGCGACGACGCTGATCGTGAACCTGCGTCATCTGCTGTACAGCGCGACGCTCGCGCCGTACGTCGCGCACCTGCCGCTGCGCTGGCGCGCGACGCTCGGTGCGCTGATGACCGACGAAGTGTTCGCAGTCGCCTACGCGCACTACCGGCACTTCCCGCCCGGTGCAATCGGCCCCCACTACTTCTTCGGCTCGGGCCTCGCGATGTACCTGAACTGGCAGGTCTGGACGCTCGCGGGCATCGGCTTCGGCGCGGCCTTCCCGGGCCTCCAATCGCTCGGCCTCGATTTCGCGATGGCGGCGACATTCATCGCGATCGTCGTTCCGCAACTCGGCACGCTGCGCTATTTCGCGGCCGCCGCGACGGCCGGCACGCTCGCGTACTTCTGGCAGGGCTGGCCGTACAAGCTCGGGCTGCTGGGCGCGGTCGCCGCCGGCGTCGTGGTCGGCGTCGCGCTGACGCTGCGGCACGAGCGTTCGCGCACCGCTTCACGCACGGAGACCGCATCGTGAGCTACGCGCTGCTGATCCTCGGGATGGCCGTGATCACCTATGCGATCCGGACGACACTGTTCCTGTTCGGCGAGCGGCTGACCTTCCCACCGCTCGTGCGGACCGCGCTCGGCTTCGTGCCCGTCACCGTGCTGACCGCGATCATCGTGCCGATGACCGTCTCGCCGCACGGCGGCACGGCCGAATTGACCTGGCGCAATCCGCAGCTCGTCGGCGCGCTCGCCGCCGTGGCCGTATCGGCGACGACACGCCGGCCGCTCGTGACGATCGCGGTCGGGCTCGCGGTGTTCTTCATCTGGCAAGGGATCGTGATGCCGCACTGGCTGCCGGCCTGAGCGAACGTCGCCGGCCGTGCTCAAGTTTTCGCCCGGCGCGCCGATATCGGGTATGAAGACCCGCCATCGGCCTCGGCGCGAACCGGTCCGTCGACGCTGCGCCCGCACCGGTGCGCGGTGTCGGCCGCCGACCCGCGCGGGCCGCCATCGAGACGATTCATGGGCCAGATCACCCTTTCCCTCAAAGACGACACGCTTGCGTCCCTGCGCAAGGACTACGACGCATTCGTGCGCGTGTCGCTGAAACTCGACCCGCAGTTCGCGACGCCGTCGTTCGAGGATTTCCTGCGCGCCAAGCTGCTCGACAACATGGTGCCGCTGACCGAGCATGCCGTGCAGCGGATGCTCGAGGGCGGCCAGTACGCGTGGGCGAAGCGCACGCTCGACAAGGAATTTCCCGACGTCGTCGCGATCCTGATGCGGCAGGCCGGCGAATTCGGCTTCGGCTTCGCGTCGCGCTCCGAATGGACCCCCGACGAGCTCGCGAAGGCATGCCGCGACTGGGCCAAGGCGATCGTCGCCGAAGCGCAGGGCGACGCGTCGCTCGTCGATCCGCTCGCCGCGCAGATCAAGGGCGCGGTGCACGACATCCAGACGCTCGAGGAAACGATGCAGACGCCCGCATGGCGGCTTGCGGAATCGCTGCGCCAGCGCGTCTACGAGGCGAAGCTCGCGTGCGAGATGAGCGTCGGCAGCGCCGCGCGCGACAAGCTCGGCGAACTGCGCGGCCTGCTGCGGCTCGGGCTCGCGCACGGTTCGTTCCAGAAACAGGAAGCGCAGCAGATCATGGAATACCTGCGGCTGCTGAAGCCCGACATCTTCGTCGACGAGCCGTACGACGTATTCGCGCGGCTTGCCGCGTGGCTGCGCAGCGTATTCACGCCGTCCGTCGCGCGGCCGGCGCACGGACCGGGGCCGGAACAGCACCGGCCATGACGGCCCGCGTCCACGCATGAAGAACGGCCCGGTTCGCGCGAAGCGAACCGGGCCGTCGATCGATCGCCGTCACGACGCGCCGTCCGGGGCGAACGTCGTGCGACGTCGGGGGCCGCTTACTGCGCGGCGCCCGTGGCCGATGCACCGCCCTGCACGCCGGCCGACGCGCCGCCTTCGACCGCCTCGTCGCCCACCTTCGACTTCGCCGAGCCGGCATGATGCTTGGCCGACTTCGCCGCGTGCTTCGCGTGCTTCTTGGCCGAGTGGACCGACGACGCCGCCGTGTCCTTCGCGCCGTCGGCTGCCGCACCGACCGCGTCGGTCGCGCCGCCGACCGCATTGCCCGACGCGTTCGCGCCGGCACCGCCCTGCATGCCCGCACCAGCGCCTGCCCCTGCTGCCGGCGCCTGCGCCTGCACGCCGGCACCTGCGGTGCCCTGTGCCGCGACGCCCGTCTGCGCGAATGCGGCCGAAGTGGCAAACGCCGTCAGCGCGGCACCGATCAGCATCGTACGAATCTTGGACATGAGAATCCTCCTCAAGAAGTTGTGGGCGCGGACCGCCTCGATGCGATCCGTCGCGTCCCCTGCCGCAACACGCAGCAGGTACGACGAAAGACCCGCAGGCCGCACGTCCGGTTCTCCAATCTCTCAGACTGTTACCCACCGTTTCATTTGCTGACGAATCGCTCACAGTCCTTAACAACTGCTGCGCGCGGGCCTGCACGACCGTCCGCACTCGCGCGCCGGCCCTCGGTGCCGTATGATGCGGGGCGATTCCTCCCGCGCATCGCGCGCATCCTTCGTCATGCCCAATCTGGATTTCACGCTGACCGGCGAATACGTCGAGCTGCACAACCTTCTCAAGATCACCGGCCTCGCGGACAGCGGCGGCACGGCGAAGATGTTCGTCGCGTCCGGCGCGGTGAAAGTCGACGGCGTGGTCGAACTGCGCAAGACCTGCAAGATCCGCGCGGGTCAGGTCGTGCTGTTCGGCGACACGCGGATCGCGGTTCACGACGCGTAGCGGTTCCCCCTGACCGTGACATAGCCATCGGCCCGCGCGTTCGACACCGTTCGAATAAAGCCGTAAGCTAGCCGTCTCTCAAAATAAATACAGACAGCGCGGGCCCGCACCCGCGCGAGCGCTCATTCCATGTCGCATTCCGGTCTTACGCGGACGGCCGCCGCGCCGCCGTCCCTGTCCAGTCATGCCGCCGATACCGCGCGCCTCGCCGCGCCGCTTGCGATCGCGCAGCTCTCGCAGATGGCGATGAGCGTCACCGACACGGTACTGCTCGGCTCGCTCGGCCCCGATTCGCTCGCGGCGGGCGGCCTCGGAGCGAACTTCTTCTTCGTCATCGTGACCGTCCTGCAGGGCGTGCTCTCGTCGGTCAGCGTGAGCGTCGCGCATGCGCGCGGCGCGCAGGCGGAACACCGCGTGCCGCACATCTACTGGACCGGCTTCGTGCTGTCCGTGCTGCTCGCGATTCCGGCGATCGTCGCGCTGTCGCTGTCCGAACCGATCCTGCTGATGTTCCACGAGCCGCCGACGCTCGCGCATCACGTCGGCGAGTACACCGGCATCCTGCGGTTCGCGGCGCTCGGCAGCCTGATCGGCGTCGGACTGATGCGCGCATTCCTGCCGGCGATCGGCGCCGCACGACGCCTGCTGTGGGTTTCGATCGGCGGCGTCGGCATCAACGGCGTGTTGAACTACGGGCTGATCCACGGCGCATTCGGCTTGCCGCGGCTCGGCTTCCTCGGCTCGGCGGTCGCGACGACCATCACCATCTGGCTCACCGCGCTCGCGCTGATCTGGCTGCTGCACGGCCGCCAGCGGTTCCGCCATTTCGTGACCGCCTCCCGTCCGAAACTGCCCTTGATGGGCGAGCTGATCGGCATCGGCTGGCCGGTGGCGATCACGTACGGGGTCGAATCGACGCTCTTTCTCGCCACGGGTCTCACCATCGGCGTGCTCGGCGCGACGTCGCTTGCCGCGCATCAGATCGCGCTGAACGTCGCGTCGGTCGCGTTCATGGTGCCGCTCGCGATCGGCCAGGCCGCCAACGTGCGGGTCGGCTACTGGGTCGGCGCCGGCCAGCCGGTCGCCGCGCGACATGCGGGTTTCGTCGCGCTCGGCCTCGGCGTCGCGTTCATGTCGCTGTCGGGGCTCGTGCTGATCGTCGCGCCGCATGCGATCGTCGGCCTGTATCTGCAACTCGACGACCCGGCCAACGCGGCGACCGTGTCGCTGGCCGCATCGCTCCTCGGCATCGCCGCGGTGTTCCAGATCGTCGACGGCATGCAGACCGTCGGGTCTGGCGCACTGCGCGGACTGCGGGACACGCGCATCCCGATGCTCGCGGCAACCTTCGGCTACTGGGGCATCGGCTTCCCGACCGGTTACTGGCTGGCATTCCATGCCGGCCTCGGCGCTCGCGGCCTGTGGTGGGGGCTCGCGGCCGGCCTCGCGAGCGTCGCCGTGCTGATGGCCTGGCGCTTTCACCGGAAGACCTCGTCGCTCGTCGCGCCGACGCGTTGAGCTCGGCACGACGCAAAATCGCAGCCGGCGCTATGCTTGTCGGTTGAAGCCCCAGGACGCCGCGCCAACGGCGCGATTGCCTCACGATACGCCAGACGCCGCACGACCCGCGGCTTTTCCCTTCCCCAAGAGGAGTGCATCATGAACGAAGCAGTTCGGATGGAACGCGACACGTTCGGCGAGATCGCCGTGCCGGCCAACCGGCTCTGGGGCGCGCAGACGGAACGCTCGCTGCAGAATTTCCGGATCTCGACGGAGAAGCAGTCGCCCGAGCTGATCCACGCGCTCGCGATCGTCAAGCGTGCCGCGGCCGCCGTGAACCAGTCGCTCGGCGTGCTGGCCGACGAAAAGGCGCGCGCGATCATCGACGCGGCCGACGAGATCATCGCGGGCAAGCATCCGCGCGAATTCCCGCTCGCGGTCTGGCAGACGGGCTCCGGCACGCAGACCAACATGAACCTCAACGAGGTGATCGCGAACCGGGCGAGCGAGCTGCTCGGCGGCGAGCGCGGCGAAGCACGCAAGGTCCACCCGAACGACGACGTGAACCGCGGCCAGTCGTCGAACGACGTGTTCCCGACCGCGATGCATATCGCGGCCGCCTACGCGATTGTCAACCACCTGCTGCCCGCGCTGCGCACGCTGCGCGCGACGCTCGACGCGAAGTCGAAGGCTTTCGCCGACATCGTGAAGATCGGCCGCACGCACCTGCAGGACGCGACGCCGCTCACGCTCGGGCAGGAGTTTTCCGGCTACGTCGCGCAGCTCGACCAGGGCGTCCGGCACGTCGAATCCGCGCTGCCGCACCTGTACGAACTCGCGCTCGGCGGCACCGCCGTCGGCACCGGGCTGAACGCGCATCCGGAGTTCGCGGTGCGCGTGGCCGACGAGATCGGCCGGCTGACGAAGCTGCCGTTCGTGACCGCCCCGAGCAAGTTCGAGGTGATGGCAGCCGCCGACGCGCTGGTGTTCGCGCACGGCGCGCTGAAGACGGTCGCGGCCGGCCTGATGAAGATCGCCAACGACGTCCGCTGGCTTGCGAGCGGGCCGCGCTGCGGGCTCGGCGAACTGTCGATTCCGGAAAACGAACCGGGCAGCTCGATCATGCCGGGCAAGGTGAACCCGACGCAGTCGGAAGCCGTGACGATGCTGTGCTGCCAGGTGTTCGGCAACGACGTCGCGGTCAACGTCGGCGGCGCCAGCGGCAATTTCGAGCTGAACGTGTTCCGACCGATGATCGCGCACAACGTGCTGCAGTCGGTGCGGCTGCTCGCCGACGGCGCGCAGAGCTTCAACGACCACTGCGCGGTGGGCATCGAGCCGAATCGCGCGCGCATCGACCTGCTGCTGAACGAATCGCTGATGCTCGTGACGGCGCTCAATCCGCACATCGGCTACGACAAGGCCGCGCAGATCGCGAAGAAGGCGCACAAGGAAGGCACGACGCTGAAAGCCGCCGCGCTCGCGCTCGGCTACCTGACCGAGGCGGAATTCGACGCGTGGGTGCGGCCCGAAGAGATGATCGGATCGCGGTAATCGCGGGGAGGCGACGCGATGACGGGCGCGGCACGCATGCGCGGCGCCCGTTGTCGTCAGACGGTGCCCTTCGCCACTTCCTCGGGCTTCATCTCGACGATCTTGTCGAGCGCGGCGCGCACGTCGGCCGCATATTTTGCGAGCACCTTCTGTTCGTCGGTCTCGGGCACGAACGGCGGCACCGGCACCGGGTTGCCGTTCTCATCGACCGCGACGAACACGACGAGGCAATCGGTCGTCTGGCGCAGTACGCCGCCCTTCGGATCGCCGGCGTGCACGGACACATGGATGTGCATGCTGGTGCGCCCCGTCGCGACGACGCGCGCCTTCAGTTCGACCAGGTTGCCAACGAGGATCGGCCGCTGGAAGCGGATGTTGCCGACGCTGACCGTCACGCAATAGCGGCTCGACCAGACCGCCGCACACGCATACGCGACCTCGTCGATCCACTTCATCAGCGCGCCGCCATGCACCTTGCCGCCGAAGTTCACGGACGACGGCTCGGCGAGGAAGCGGAATACGGTTTCGGTGCGGTCGAGGGCGGCCGGTACGGGGGACGGTTGGGACATCGTGGTAGCTCCAGGCGGCGGGGGCACTGCAATCGGCGCATTATACGTTGCACTGCGGCAACACGTCGCGGTGCCCGCCGCGCCGCAGCGACGGCACGCCCACCCGAGCACTGAGCCGGCATCGGCACCGCAAGCTGGCGCCCGTCAGCGGCGCATCGTGATGCCCTGGTCGATCGTCCCGTACATCTCGAGGCTGCCGCCCCGCGCGCCGGCGGCACCCGCACCGCCCTGCGCACAGGCCGCGCAGAGGAACGCGGCCACCAACAGGCAGAAAATCGTCTTCATCGTTGCATCGTGTCGCATCCGGCGGCCCACTGCCGCCGCGTCGGGTCATTCTACGCGCGCGACCGGCAACCGCGCGTCGCACACCGCCCCGCCGCATCTGACATTTCATCCGAACGCGAAACATCGAATGCGCGCAGCGCCTACACTGCAGGCATTCCGCCTGACGAGACACGACGATGACCGATCAAGACGACCACCACTTTCCAGGCCTGAGCCGGATCGGCGCACTGATCGCCGATCCCGGCCGCGCCGCGATGCTGTGGGTGCTGATGGACGGCAGCGCGCGGCCGGCCGGCGAACTGACGATGATCGCGGGGCTGTCGCCTTCCGCGGCGAGCGCGCACCTTGCGCGCCTGACCGAAGGTGGCCTGCTCGCGCTCGACGTGCGTGGCCGGCACCGCTACTACCGGCTCGCGTCGGTCGACATCGCGGCGTCGCTCGAGGCACTCGCAAACGTGGCCCGCGCGGCCGCGCCGAACCGTCCGGTGCCGCCGCCGTCGCGCACGGTGCCGGCCGAACTGCGCTACGCGCGCACCTGCTACGACCACATGGCCGGCGAGCTCGCGGTCCGCATCTTCGACGGGCTCACCGCACGCGGCTGGCTGCAGGCGGACGGCGATGCGATCGAAGCCACCGAACTCGGCACGCAGGCGCTCGGGCGCTGGGGCATCGACGTCGCACAGCAGCGCACGCGCCGCCGCCGTTTCGCATGCCGCTGCCTCGACTGGAGCGAGCGCCGCCCGCATCTCGGCGGCGCGCTGGGCGCGGCACTGCTCGACAGCTTCTGCGCGCATGGCTGGATCGAGCGCACCGTGCGGCCGCGCGTGCTGCGCGTCACCGTGCCCGGACAGCAGATTTTCGACGACTGGCTTACGTCCGCTTGACGTGCGCATTGCGACCGGATGACAACGGCGCGCGATGGACAGGTTTTGTTACATCGCGTGCCATACGACTTACAAAACACTGAGCACTGAAACAGGCCGAGCGGATATTGTGAACTCGACGGCACGAATCGACGCGCCGCGATAACGACGAAGACGCTCATCATGGCCTCCCTGTTCACGCTCAAGCGAACCGCCCACTGCACGCTGCTCGCTGTCGCCACGCTGGCGACCCTGCCGTCCGCATTCGCGCAAGCGACACAGGCCGCGGCGTATGCGGCCGCCGCCCGACAGCCGGGTGGCGATCCGCCGAGCCGCGTCGCCCGGCTCAACTACATGTCGGGTGCCGTGACGACGGAACCCGCCGGCACCGATACCTGGTCGTACGCCGCCGTGAACCGGCCTCTGACGACCGGCGACCAGCTGTGGAACGATGCCGGCGCGCGCTCGGAACTGCACATCGGCTCGACCGCGGTGCGTCTCGGCGAATCGACGAACCTGTCGGTCCTGAACCTCGACGACAACACGACGCAGCTGAAAGTCGGGCTCGGCACCGTGTCGACCCACGTACGCGATCTGCCGCCCGGCGGAGCCTACGAAATCGATACGCCCAATCTCGCGCTCGGCATCACGGGCCCCGGCGACTATCGCGTCGATGTCGCGCCGAACGGTGCGACCACGACGGTCACCGTCCGCAGCGGTAGCGCGACCGTCTACGGCAGCAACGGGCAGTATCCGCTGTCGCCCGGGCAGCAGGTCGTGTTCGCCGGCACCGACCTGCAGGTCGCACAGCAATCGGCCGCACCGGCCCCCGATGGGCTCGACCAGTGGGCCGCCAGCCGCGATGCGGCCGAGCAGCGCTCGGTGTCGGCCCGCTACGTATCGCGCGACGTTCCCGGCTATCAGGACCTCGACGCGAACGGTACGTGGCGCGAAACCCCGAATTACGGCGAGGTCTGGGTGCCGAACGACACGCCGGCCGACTGGGCGCCGTATCACGACGGTCACTGGATCTGGCAAGCGCCGTGGGGCTGGACGTGGGTCGACGATGCACCGTGGGGCTTCGCGCCCTATCACTACGGCCGCTGGGCCTATGTCGACGATAGCTGGGCATGGGTGCCCGGCCCGATGGTCGTCAGCCAGCCGCCCGTCTACGCGCCAGCGCTCGTCGCGTTCGTGGGTGGAGGCGGCGGTCCCGACTGGAGCGTCGCCCTGACGGTCGGCGGCGTCGCCGCGGCCGGCTGCGCGTGGTTCGCACTCGGCCCGGGCGAAGCCTGGCATCCCGGCTGGGGTGGCTGGAGCCCGCATTACTACGATCGCGTGAACCGGAACATCGTGGTCAACAACGTGACGGTCAACAAGACCGTGAACGTGACGAACATCACCAACATCACGAACATCAACAAGACGTACGTGAACTTCCGCGCGCCGCACGCGATCACGGCCGTGCCGGCGTCCGCGTTCGTGCACGGTCAGCCAGTCGCGCACTTCTCGCAGCGCGTCGATCCGCAGCAATGGCGCAACGCGCACGTGATGCCGGGCACCCCCGGCATTGCGCCGGTACGCCAGAGCTTTACCGGCGGACTGCGCACGGCCAGCTACCGCCCGCCGGCAGCGATCGGACAGCACACGTTCGTCGCGACGCGCAATCCGGCGGTACCGGCCGCATATCGGGACCAGGCGGCCGCGCATCTCGCCCGGCAAGGCGCGCGCGTGCCGGGCGCGGGCGCGCCCGTCGCGAAGACGAACGTGCCGGCCGACTATACGGCTCGCCCGGTCCGCGTTCCGGGCAACCCGAAGGCCGGTGCATGGGCGATGCGCAACGTTCAGCTCGTGAACCCGCACGGTCCTGTCGTGCAACCGGCGCACGCGCCGCGCGACGGGCAGCCAGCCCCGGCACAGGCACTGGCCGCACGGCCGGGTGCGCCGATGCCTGTCGTGCCGAATGGCGCGCGGCCGACGAACGGCGAAGGCCCCAATGCGCCGCGCTTCACGAACGGCACCACGCCGCAGGCACCGGGCAATCCGGCTGCGCATCAGGCATTGGGCCCTGGAAATGGCGTCCCGCACCCGCCGACGTCCGCCAACACGCCGACCGGGCACGACAACACGCATGCTGCCGCGGCGCCCGCGCCCGCGTGGATGCAACCGCATACGCCGATGGAGCGTCAGCGCCCGACGCCGCCGACGGCTCTCCACGCAGCGGGACAGAATGCACTGCCGCCCGTGCGCGGCGCGGCACCGGCCCAGCATCCGGAAGCCGCGCCCAGTACGCAACTCGGCGGGCGGCAGGAAACGCCGCGCGCGTTGCCGCAACCACGGCTCGATACGACCGCGCAGATTCCGCAGCCGCGTCCGCGTCCTGACTTCGCGGCACCGGCGCAGCATGCGCAGCCGCGGCCCGAGCGGGCCGCCCCGACACCGCAACCGCGCCCCGAATTCGCGCAACCGGCACCAAGGCACGAAGTCGCGCCGCCGCGCGTGAACGAGTACCGCCCGCCCGCGCCGGCCGTACACGAAATGCCGCGACCGCAGCCGCAGGCTCCGCGCATGGAGCCCCGGCCGTCGATGCCCGCGCCGCACATGGAACCACGGCCGCAACCGGCGCCACACGTCGAGGCGCCGCACCCGAGCAACCCGCCGCCCGGCGGCCACGACGAGCGGCACCGCCAGTAACCGCGCCCGATGAAACGGAAAGGCCCGACCGGCGAATGCCGGTCGGGCCTTCTTCATTCCGTCTGGCGCGGATCGCGTAACCCGCACCGCCGCGCCGTCAACCGCCGGGGCTCAGACCGCCATCGGCGCGGTCAGCGGCTCATGATGCCGATAGCCGACGAGCGAGAAGTCGGACGGCTCGATCTGCTCGAGCCACTCGGGCGCATAAACACCCGTCTTCGCGTAGTCCGGCACGCGCTCGGCAATCTCGAGCCGCGGGCTGTCGTACGGTTCGCGCGTGAGCTGCTGCTGCAGCATGTCGAGCTGGTTCTCGTAGATATGCGCGTCACCGATGAAGTACGTGAACCAGCGCGGCGTATAACCCGTCAGCCGACCGACGAGCGACAGCAGCGCAGCCCCTTCCGTCAGGTTGAACGGCGTGCCGAGCCCGACGTCGTTGCTGCGGATGTACAGACACAGCGAAATCTCGCGCTTCGTGACGTTCGGCAGGAACTGGTACAGCAGATGGCACGCGGGCAGCGCGATCTGGTCGAGTACGGCCGGATTCCACGCGTGAAACAGAATGCGGCGATCGGCCGGGTTCTCCATGATCGTGTCGAGACACTGGCGCAACTGGTCGATCGCCTTGTACAGGAGCACCTTCGGCGCACCGTCCTCGTCGAAGCGCGTGACGATCCGGAAACCGCGGCGCGTCGCGTCGGCGACCTGCGCGTCGGCGCCCGCGTCGAGCACCTTGTAGCCGGGCCACTGGCGCCATTGCACGCCGTACACGTCGCCCAGGTCGTCGACGCCCTGGCGGTACGGGTTCGCGAGCCACTGCGCATTGTCGTTCGCGTTCGCGTCCCACACCTTGCAGCCGAGCGCGCGGAAATCGGCCGCGCTGCGCGACGCCCGCAGGAAGCCGACCAGTTCGCCGATCGCGGACTTGAACGCGAGCTTCTTGGTCGTCACGGCCGGGAAACCTTGCTGCAGGTCGAACCGCAGCATCGCACCGGGCATGCTGATGGTGCGGATGCCCGTGCGGTTCTCCTGCCAGGTGCCGGTGTCGAGGATGGTGCGAACGAGGTCGAGGTACTGTTTCATGCGGGTTCCTTCGGCCGCGAGGGCGGCCGTCACCCGCCAATTTTAGCAAGCGTGACGCGGAACCTCCGGCAACGGCGCCGAAAACCCTCCCAGCGGGTCGCTGCGATCGCGCATGCCATGCGCGCACATCAGCCGGTACAGCGTGACACGCGACACGCCGAGTTCGCGCGCCGCATCGGCGAAACGGCCGCGGTGGCGCAGCAGCGCCTGCTCGATCGCCTGCCGTTCGGCCGCTTCCCGCGCCTCGGTCAGCGAGACGGGCGCCAGGATCGCGAATTCGTTGAGTTCGAGATCGGCTGCGGTAATCATCCGGCCCTCCGACATCACGATCGCGCGGCGCACGCGATTGATCAGCTCGCGCACGTTGCCGGGCCACGAATAGCCGTACAGCGCGGCGATCGCATCCGGCGAGAAGCCACGCAGGCGGCGATGCGCATCACCCTTGAAACGCTCGAGCATGTGGCGCGCCAGCAACTCGATATCCTTGCCGCGCGCGCGCAGCGGCGGCTCCTCGATCTTCAGCACGCACAGCCGATGGAACAGGTCCTCGCGGAACAGCCCGTCGCGCAGCGCCGCTTCCATGTTCACGTGCGTCGCGCAGATCACGCGCACGTCGACCGGCACCGACACATGCGCGCCGAGCCGCTCGATCTTGCCTTCCTGCAGGAATCGCAGCAGGCTCGCCTGGCTCTCGAGCGGCAGGTCGCCGATCTCGTCGAGAAACAGCGTGCCGCCGTTCGCGGCCTCGACACGGCCGATCTTGCGCTGGTTCGCGCCCGTAAAAGCGCCGCGCTCATAGCCGAACAGCTCGGCTTGCAGCAGCGTCGACGGAATCGCACCGCAATTGATCGCGACGAACGGCGCCTGCGCGCGCGCCGAGCGCTCGTGGATCGCAACGGCCGTCAGTTCCTTGCCGGTACCCGATTCGCCGGAGATGAACACCGGCGCATCGGTCGTGGCGACGCGCCGGATCGTCCTGAAGAGTCCGAGCATCGCGTCGCAGGTGCCGACCATCTCGCCTTCGGCGCGCCCGGCGCCGACGGGCGCCGCCACCGGGTCGGTCAGTGCGACCATGCCGTGCGCATGGCCGATGGTCTCGACGATGCGCGACGCCTCGTACGGCATCGTCACGTAGTCGAAGCAATAGTCGCGAATGAGATGCCGCAGCGACGCGTCCTGCAACTGCCCACGCCGGGTCGCCGCGATCCAGCCGATGTGCTGGATGCTCAGACACGTTTCGAGTTCGCGCAGATCCGCGGGCCGAAAGCCCGGCGAGAAATCAAGCAGGCCGGCGGTTGCCACGCCGTGCTGCACGACACGCCGCACGTCGCGTGCGCTTTCCGCAAGATCGACGCGCCACCCGCATTCGTCGAAACGCCCGCGCAACGCGTCGTTCGGCTCGCGCGAGAAATAGATCACATGCCGCTGCTCGGCTCCCATATGCCCACCCCGTTCATCAACCGTCTAACGATTGCAGCACACGCCAAGTCGCGTGCTAAAGGATCGAACCGGGTCAGCCGAAGCGGCTCGATTCGCCATGCCGATGCGCGGCGACGACCAGCCTCGCATGATGGCGCTTGTCTCGCGTCCAGTTATTTTTGGGTCACGACGGCTTAGTTATAGGCGCTGAATACGACAAACCGATTGCAGCGCAAATGGGCGAGCGGCCGAATCGCTCAATGGTCGACGTTTATCAATCATCTGCACATAAGCACACGCGCAGTGACGCGTACCTGCATCGACACACGCCCAGATTTTCATCCTTGAAGCGTATCGAATGAATCCGCAGTACTCCCAAGCCCCTTCGTTTCACGCTTGAAACATTTCCCGGCGTTTTCGATTGCGATTCACGATGCTCCCCCGCGAATCGCAGACGCGACAATGCTCTTCGCCCGATGGCATGTATTTCGCTGAATGTGCAACGGATCGGAGAAGGCAGCCATGCGAACACTTTTTTCACGGTCTTGTGTGCAGATGACGATTGCATTCGCGCTCGCGTGTCCGTTCATGCCGGCCCGCGCGGAAGAAAGCGCGCGGCCCGAACGCGCGATGCTGCTTGCCGATAACGCGCCGCACACGCAACAGGACAACCGCATCGGTATCGTGCCGGTCGCCGCACCCCAACCGCGTTCGTCGAGCAAGACATGGGTGACGCTGTGGGACGAGCTCGCCCCGCCTACTCCGCTGCCGGTACCGATTCCTGTTCCGCTTCCCGGCAACGCACAGCATGCGATGGAGGGAAACGCCGGAAACCGCGTGCATCAATAATCTGCTCACGACGCCACATGCCGCTCAATTGATGAGGATTACAGACGAGCGAGATGAGTCAGGTCAATTCACACAGCGCCGATATCTCGACGCGAACCGTTTTTGTGTCCGTCCCCCGGCGGGCACTCTTTTTATTCAGGACATTACGGCGCAAAGGCCGCACCTCGTCGCCACCGTCGGCGAGGTGCGGCGGACCGGAATCTGCCAAGGCGCCCGCGCATCCGCATCGATGCGGTCGCGCGCCGCCATTCCGGTAGAATCGGCGCCATTCCGGTTCTCCTCTTCTCCGACCTTCATGACGACGTTGACCCTGATCGTCGCGCGCGCCCGCAACGGCATCATCGGCCGCGACAACCAGTTGCCCTGGAAACTTCCCGAGGACCTCGCGTTCTTCAAGCGCACGACGATGGGCGCGCCGATCGTGATGGGCCGCAAGACCCACGAGTCGATCGGCCGGCCGCTGCCGGGCCGCCGCAATATCGTCGTCACGCGCGACGCAGCGCGCCGCTTCGACGGCTGCGACACCGTCACGTCGCTCGCCGATGCGCTCGCGCTCGCCGCGCGCGACGGGGTGGCCGAAGCATTCCTGATCGGCGGCGCACAGCTCTATGCGGAAGGTCTGGAACTCGCCGACAAGCTGGTCGTCACCGAGATCGACGCGGACTTCGACGGCGATGCGTCGTTCCCGGCGCCCGATCCCGCGCACTGGCAAGAAGTGTCGCGCGATCCGCACCAGGCCGCCGCGCCGAACACGTTCGGCTATGCGTTCGTCGTCTACGCGCGCAAGCGCGACTGACACGCGGCACACGACAAAAAGCCCGACCGGCGCACTCACGCCAGTCGGGCTTTTTCGTTTCATGGCGGCCGACGCCGCGCCGCTTACTGGCCGGCGATCGTCATCTGCTCGATCAGCACCGAGCCCGTTTCCTTCGTACCGCGCACGATCGAATCCGCGCCGATCGCGACAATATGCCGGAACATCTCCTGCAACGTGCTCGCGACGGTGATTTCCTCGACCGGATATTGGATCACGCCGTTCTCGACCCAGAAGCCGGCCGCGCCGCGCGAATAGTCGCCGGTCACGTAGTTCACGCCCTGCCCCATCAGCTCCGTCAACAGCAGGCCCGTGCCGAGCTTCTTCAGCATCGCGTCGAAATCATCGCCCGGCTGCGTGTTCGAACTGCGCAGCGCGAGGTTGTGCGAACCGCCCGCGTTGCCGGTCGTCTGCGTGCCGAGCTTGCGCGCCGAATAGGTCGACAGGAAGTAGCCTTCGACGACACCGTCGCTGACGACGCTGCGCGCACGCGTGCGCACGCCTTCCTCGTCGAACGGCGCGCTGCCCATTGCACGCGGCACGTGCGGATCCTCGACGACCTGCACGTGCGGTGCGAACACCGGCTTGCCGAGGCTGTCGACGAGGAACGACGTCTTGCGGTACAGCGCGCCGCCGCTGACGGCCTGCACGAATGCGCCGAGCAGGCCGGCCGCGAGCGGCGCCTCGAACAGCACGGGCACCTTGCGGGTGTCGAGACGGCGCGCGCCCATCCGCGCCAGCGCACGCTCGGCCGCATAGCGCCCGACGGCTTCCGGCGCAGCGAGGTCGACCGCGCTGCGCTTCGACGAATACCAGTCGTCCCGCTGCATGTGGCGGCCGGTGCCCGCGATCGGCGCACACGCGATGTAGTGGCGCGAGTACGGGTAGCCGGCAAGGAAGCCGCGCGACGTCGCGAGCACGAACTGCGAATGCTGCGCCGACACGCTCGCGCCTTCCGAGTTGCGGATCTGCGGACTGACCGCGAACGCGGCGTCCTCCGCGCGACGGGCGAGCTCGACGGCCTCATCGGCCGTCAGCGCCCACGGGTGGTAGAGATCGAGGTCGCGCGGGTCGGTTTCGAGCAGCTCGGCCTCGGCGAGGCCGGCCGCGTCGTCCTCGGCCGTGAAGCGCGCGATGTTGTACGCGGCGGCGACGGTATCCTTGATCGCGGCCGGCGAGAAGTCCGACGTGCTCGCGTTGCCGCGCTTCTTGCCGATGAACACCGTCACGCCGACCATCTTGTCGCGGTTGTGTTCGATCGTCTCGACCTCGCCGCGGCGCACCGACACCGACAGGCCGTCGCCTTCGGAGATTTCGGTCGCGGCGTCCGTCGCGCCGAGCGCCTTCGCATGGCGAAGGATGTCCGAGGCAATTTCTTTGAGCTGGTCCTGCGTGTGCGGGAAATAGCGCGCTTGTACGTCGAGATTGGCTGCCATCGTCGTGATATCCGGTGGCGGGCGAGCCGCCCGCATGTTCAAAATGTTGCGTATCCCGCGATCATAGCAAGGTCCGGGGCCGCATACCGACAAGCTTGGGGTGTTCGCGCCGCGATACAATGCCGCCCATGACACGCAAAACCCGAATCCAGCCGATCGAGCATGCCGACGACGACGTCGGCAACGGCTACGATCGCCCCAGCAAATCCCAGTTGAAACGCGAGATGCACGCGCTGCAGGAGCTCGGCCAGGCCTTGGTCGACCTGCCGAAGGACGCGCTCAAGCGCATGCCGATGCCCGAGGACCTCGCCGACGCCGTGCGCGAGGCACGTCGGATCACCGACCACGAAGGCAAGCGCCGCCAGCTCCAGTACGTCGGCCGCGTGATGCGCTCGCTGACCGAGGATGAAACGGCCGCGCTGCGCACCGCGCTGGACGCCCAGCGAGGCGTGAACAAGGCCGCGACCGCTCGCCTGCACTGGATCGAGCGCACGCGCGAACAGCTGCTCGCCAACGACGACGCGCTGACCGAATTCCTCCGCCAGCACCCCGAAGCCGACATCCAGGAAGGCCGCACGCTGATCCGCAACGCGCGCAAGGAAGCGCAGCAAGGCAAGCCGCCGCGCTATTTCCGCGAGCTGTTCCAGTGGATCAAAACCGCGAGCGGTACGCCCGACGGGGATGACGAAGCGGCCGACGACGCCGGAGACGACCATGACGACGAAGCGTAACCACCCGGACGAGCTCGTGGTCGGCCTCGTGTCGATCAGCGACCGCGCGAGCACGGGTGTTTATGAGGACAAGGGCATTCCGGCGCTGCAGGAATGGCTCGCCGGCGCATTGCGCTCGCCGTGGCGCGCCGAAACCCGGCTGATCCAGGACGACGCGCCGACGATCTCCGCCACGCTGGCGGAACTCGTCGACGTGGCAGGCTGCGATCTGGTGCTGACGACCGGCGGCACCGGCCCTGCGCGGCGCGACGTGACGCCGGAAGCCACGCTGGCCGTTGCGACGAAGGAAATGCCGGGATTCGGCGAACAGATGCGGCAGATCAGCCTGAATTTCGTGCCGACCGCGATCCTGTCGCGACAGGTCGCGGTGATCCGCGAGACGGCCGACCACGCGGCCCTGATCATCAACCTGCCCGGCCAGCCGAAGTCGATCCGGGAAACGCTCGAAGGGCTGCGCGACGCCGACGGCAAGTCGACCGTGCCCGGCATCTTCGCGGCCGTGCCCTACTGCATCGACCTGATCGGCGGCCCGTACATCGAGACCGACGCCGCAGTGGTCGCGGCGTTCCGGCCGAAGAGCGCTCAACGCGCGCCGCGCTGAGCGCGTGCCGGCCCGCTCAGGCGGCCGGTGCGGACTCGCCTGCCGGCGCCGACGCGGCCGGAATCAGGAAATGCTCGCGGTAGTACTTCAGTTCGTCGATCGACTCGTGGATGTCCGCGAGTGCCGTGTGCATCGCGCGCTTCTGGAAGCCCTTGTAGATCGCGGGCTGCCAGCGGCGGCACAGCTCTTTCAGCGTGCTGACGTCGAGATTGCGGTAGTGGAAGAATTTCTCGAATTCCGGCATCCAGCGCGCCATGAAACGGCGATCCTGGCAGATCGAATTGCCGCACATCGGCGACTTGCCGGGCGATACGTACTGCGCGAGGAACGCCTGCAGCTGCGCGGCGGCGTCCGCCTCGGTCACGGTCGACGCGCGCACGCGGTCGATCAGGCCCGAGCGGCCGTGCGTCGACTTGTTCCAGTCGTCCATCTTCGCGAGCGTTTCGTCGTTCTGGTGGATCGCGAACACGGGGCCTTCGACGGCGATGTCGAGCGTGGAATTGGTCACGACGACCGCGATTTCGATGATGCGGTCGTTATCCGGGTCGAGGCCCGTCATCTCCATGTCGAGCCAGACGAGGTTCAACTCGTTGCGCACGAGCGCGGGCTGGCTGGCGGAAGCGGCGGTATCGGTCATGAGTCATCCTGGAAAATGGCGGACGGCGCGCGGCGCCGCCCGGGCGGCCGGCATCGCGTGAGCGGGCCCGGTCCGCAAGAACATATAATTCTCGCATAGAACCCTTTGGCGCCTTCGATGTCACCCTTTTCGTTCACCCTGCTGTTCGCGCTCGCCGTGCTCGCGATGGTCGTTACCAAGCTGTGGCTCGCGTCGCGGCAGATCCGCTTCGTCGCCGCGCACCGCAACGGCGTGCCCGCGCAGTTCAGCGCCACCATTCCGCTGACCGCCCACCAGCGCGCGGCCGACTACACGGTCGAGCGCACCCGGCTGGCGATGTTTGAAATTGTTGTCAGCGCGGCCGTGCTGGTCGGCCTCACGCTGCTCGGCGGCGTCGGTGCCCTCGACACGCTGCTGACGGGCTGGTTTGGCCGCGGCTACGGGCAGCAGGTCGCGCTCGTCGCCGCCGTGCTCGCAACCATGAGCGTGATCGACGTGCCGTTCGAGTATTACCGCCAGTTCGGGATCGAACAGCGGTTCGGCTTCAACCGCATGACCAAGCGCCTGTTCTTCACCGACATGCTGAAGAACACGCTGCTCGGCGCCGTGCTCGGCCTGCCGCTCCTGTTCGTCGTGCTGTGGCTGATGAACCAGGCCGGCAGCCTGTGGTGGCTGTGGACCTGGATCGTCTGGGTCGCATTCCAGATGCTCGTGCTGCTGATCTACCCGACCTTCATCGCGCCGATCTTCAACAAGTTCGAACCGCTGAAGGACGAAGCGCTGCGCACCCGCATAGAGTCGCTGATGAAACGGTGCGGCTTCGCGGCGAAGGGCCTGTTCGTGATGGACGGCAGCCGCCGTTCCGCGCACGGCAACGCGTATTTCACGGGCTTCGGCGCATCGAAGCGGATCGTGTTCTTCGACACGCTGCTCGCGCGGCTGTCCGGCCAGGAGATCGAGGCGGTGCTCGCGCACGAACTCGGCCACTTCAAGCGCCGCCACGTAATGAAGCGGATGCTCGTGTCGTTCGTGCTGAGTCTCGTGCTGCTCGCGCTACTCGGCTGGCTCGCGCAGCGCACGTGGTTCTACACGGGGCTCGGCGTCACGCCTTCGCTCGACACGAGCAACGCGGGCGCCGCGCTCGTGCTGTTCTTCCTCGCGATCCCCGTGTTCCTGTTTTTCGCGACGCCGTTCAGCAGCCTCACGTCGCGCAAGCATGAATTCGAGGCCGACGCGTTCGCGGCCAGCCAGACCGACGCGCAGGATCTCATCAGCGCGCTCGTGAAGCTTTACGAGGACAACGCGTCGACCCTCACGCCTGACCCGGTCTACACGGCCTTCTACTACTCGCATCCGCCGGCGTCGCAGCGGATCGACCGCCTGATGCAGCACGCATGAGCCGGCCGACCTCCCGCAAGCCGGCTCCGCGCGCATCAGGCGCGTCGCGTGTCGAAGGCCGCGTGATCGCGGCGCACGGCCGCCACTACATCGTCGCGCCCGACGACGGCGGCCCGATGCTGCAGTGCTTCCCCCGCGGCAAGAAAAGCGAGATCGCGGTCGGCGACCGCGTCGTGTACGAACAGGCGTCGGCGGACCAGGGCGTGATCGTCGAGATCGGCGAGCGGCGCAACCTGCTGTACCGTTCCGACCAGTTCAAGTCGAAGCTGTTCGCGGCCAACCTCGACCAGCTGCTGATCGTGCTCGCAACCGAGCCCTATTTCAGCGAGGACCTCCTCGGCCGTGCGCTGATCGCGGCCGAAGCGAACGAATTGAAGCCGCTCGTCGTGCTGAACAAGATCGACGTCGAGGCCGCGCTGCCGGTCGCCCGCGAGCGCCTCGCGCCCTACCGCGCACTCGGCTACGACGTGCTCGAACTGTCGGTGAAGGGCTCGCCCGACGATGCGCGCGCGCAACTGATGCCGCATCTGGCCGGGCATTCGACGATCCTGCTCGGCCAGTCCGGGATGGGCAAGTCGACGCTCGTGAACCTGCTCGTGCCCGATGCCGAAGCCGCGACCCGCGAAATCTCGGCCGCGCTCAACAGCGGCCGCCATACGACGACGTTCACACGCCTCTACCCGCTCGAAGGCGGCGGCGCACTGATCGATTCGCCGGGCTTCCAGGAATTCGGCCTCTACCACCTGACGGAAGGCCGCCTCGAGCGCGCGTTCCCGGAATTCCGCCCGCTGCTCGCGGACTGCCGTTTCTATAATTGTCATCATCTGCACGAGCCGGGCTGCGCGATTCTCGAAGCAGTCTCCGACGGCCGCATTTCACCGTCGCGGCATGCGCTTTACGCGCAGCTCGTGCACGAGGCAAGCCAGATCGTCCGCTGACCGCACGGCGGACAGAAGGCGGCCGGGGCCGGCCCGGCCTTCACCGACAGGAGCCGCGATGCGTTTCAAGGCCCCCGATCTCGCCACCGCGCAGCACTGGGCGAATGTGCTGCAGGTGGCCGGCATCGGCTGCGAACTGCACAACTGTTACGCGACCGGCGCGCTCGGCGGCTTGCCCGCCGACGCTTGCGCCCCCGAGCTGTGGCTCGACGACGAGCGCGACGATGCACTCGCCCGGCGGCTCCTCGATGCGGCGTCGCACGGCCCGTCGGCCGGCGCGGTTTCGTGGCGCTGCCGCCAATGCGGCGAGGCGCTGGAGGCCCAGTTCACCGCCTGCTGGCAATGCGGCGCCGTACGCGATCCGCTCGACGACTGAGCGGACTGACCGGACGCACAGCAAAAAGGCCGGCATGAAGCCGGCCTTTTCGTTTCATCGCGCATGTTCGCTGCCGCGTCAAGACACCCAGACGGCCAGCGTCAGCATCAACAGCAGGATCATCCACAGGATCACGGCGCGCCAAACCAGGCCGACCGCGGACTGCAGCGTGCGCGGCGTGCAATCATCACCGACCGTCAACGGGCCGCTGTCACCAACCGCCAACGCGTCGAGACTCGACGGTTCCGCGAGCGGCCCCGCGAGGCGCGCGCCAAGCGCGCCGCTGCCGGCCGCGAGCAGCACGCCATCGTTCGGGTCGGGCCACTGGCGCGTGTGATTGCGCCACGCGTAGATCGCATCCTCGAAGTTGCCGACGATCGCGAAGCCGAGCGCGGTCAGTCGCGACGGAATCCAGTCGATCACGAAGAACGCGCGCTGCGCGAACGTCGAGAACGCGGCCGTGCGATCGTCGCCCGGCGTCGACCAGCTGCGCGCGAGATATTCGGAGATGCGGTACAGCACGGCTCCGGCCGGACCGATCGGCAGCACGTACCAGAAGAACACGCCGAACACGTGGCGATGCGACGCTACGACCGCATGAATCAGCGTATGGCGGACGATTTCACCGACCGGCATGTCGACCGTATCGAGGCCGGTCCACTCGTGCAGGATTTCACGCGCGCGCGGCACGTCGTCGTTGTTGAGCGCGAGATGGATATCGGTGAAGTAGTGGCTGAACTGGCGGAAGCCGAGCGTGAAATACACGACGACGACGTTCCAGATGAACGCGAGCACGAAGCTCACCTTGAACAGCAGGAAGTAGATCAGCGCGACGACCAGAATCCACGGCAGCACGACTGCGATCCATGCGAGCAGGCCATGCTTTTGCTTGCCGGCGTCGAGGCCATGGGCGACGGTTTCCGCATGAAACTGGAACAGCGCGAACACCGGATTGCTCGGTGACAACGCGCGGACCTGTTCGATGATGAGGGCGAGAAGAACCGAAAAGAAAGTCATGCGTGGTGCCGTCTTCGGAGTTATGTCATTTTTTGCATAACGATAGCACAGCGTAAGGGGCGCATGGCTGCCGACGCGACGGGCCGGCAGCCGGCCGCGTGCGCAGGTTAGGGTGGGATGCTATCCGGCTGCCAAGAAGCGGTACAGATTGCGCAACATGCCGGCAGTTGCGCCCCAGATGAAGTAATACCCGGCCGATTCGCCGTTCGGATAGGGCATCGCAAAAAAACGACGCTCGCCGCCTTCCCAGCGGAACACGCGCACCTGGTGGTTCGACGGACTCATCAGGAACGCGAGCGGCACCTCGAAAATCTCGGCAACTTCGAACGTGTCGGCCTGCACGGTGAACGGGGGATGCACGAGACTCACGACGGGCGTCACGCAGAAGCCGGTCCCCGTCAGGTAGTCGGGTAGCGCACCGAGAATCTCCACCGGTTCGGCGGCCAGGCCGATTTCTTCCTTCGCCTCGCGCAACGCGGTCGCCGTCGCATCGCGATCGAACGGCTCGCGGCGACCACCGGGAAAGCTGATCTGCCCGGCATGGTCGTTCAGGTGATCGGCGCGCTGGGTCAGCAGCACCGTGAGACCGCTCTCGCGAACGACGAGCGGGATGAGGACGGCAGCGCTGCGCGGATCGACGTCCTCCTGCAGCCGTACCTCTCCGGGCTCGACGCTCCATTCGAGCGTGCGCGCGAAACGCTCGCGCAGCCCGGGCGGCGTCATCAAGCGGGATTCGATGGACGGCAGGCCGGCGCCGGTGCCTTCGACCGGCAGCACTTCGGGATCAATGATGGGGCGGCGATTCAATCGGGGTCTCGAGTTCGTGACGTATCGAGCATATTGTCGCGCCAGAATGAAAAAAGCACCCGGGTGGGTGCTTTTTCCTTACAGCTCTTACTCTTGGGAAGCTGCTGCGGCGCGATCCTTCGACACCAGCTTTTCCTTGATTCGAGCCGACTTGCCCGAACGCTCGCGCAGGTAGTACAGCTTCGCACGACGCACATCACCGCGACGCTTCACGACGATGCTCGCCAGCAGCGGCGAGTAGGTCTGGAACGTACGCTCGACGCCTTCGCCCGAAGAGATCTTGCGGACGATGAAGTTCGAGTTCAGACCACGGTTGCGAATCGCGATCACGACGCCTTCGTACGCCTGAACGCGCTTGCGGTTACCTTCAACCACGTTCACGTTCACGATCACCGTGTCGCCCGGGGCGAATTCGGGGATCGTCTTGCCGGCGAGCGCGCGCTCGATCTCTTCCTGCTCAAGTTTTGCAATCAGATTCATCACTGACTCCTAAAGCCATCTTGTCGGCGTTTGCACCCGCCTGCTTCCAGGCTTGGCCCCGATAGAGGATGGATTCACATCAGGCGCCGCGCACGCATGCACGGCACCGCCATTTCCCGCCCGCGACGCCGCCTCAGGAGGCGTTCTTCGCTTCGCGTGCGAGGTTCGCAAGCCAGGCCTCGTCGGCACGGCTCAACAACTTCTCGCGGCGCGCCCGGACGATCAGGTCCGGCCGCTTCCGCAACGTATTTCTCAATGCTTCCTGGCGCCGCCACCGCTCGATCTCGGCATGATGGCCACCGAGCAGCACGTCCGGCACGCGCATCCCCTCGTACTCCTCGGGGCGCGTGTAATGCGGACAATCAAGCAGCCCGTCGACGAAGCTGTCCTGCACGGCCGACTGCGCATCGTTCAGCACGCCGGGCAGCAGGCGCACAACGGCATCCATCACCGCCATCGCCGGCAGTTCGCCGCCGGACAGAACGAAATCGCCGAGGCTGATTTCCTCGTCAACGCAACGGTCGAGCAGACGTTGATCGATCGCCTCGTAGCGGCCACACAGCACGATGACACCCGGCTCCTGCGCCATTCGCACCGCACGTTCGTGCGTGAACGGCGCACCTTGCGGTGACATCATCACCACACGCGTGCTCGCGACACCCTGCTCCGCCTGCGCTGCTTTCGCCGCACCGATCGCAGCCTCGAGCGGCCTGGCCAGCATCACCATGCCCGGACCGCCGCCGTACGGACGATCGTCGACCGTGCGGTAGTTGTCCGTCGTGAAATCACGCGGATTCCAGGTGCGCAGCCCGAAGCGCCCCTGCTTCACGGCACGGCTGGTGATACCCCAGTCGGTCAGCGCGCGGAACATTTCGGGAAAGAGCGTGACGACGTCAAACTGCACCGCGCTCTCCGTAACCTGGTTCATTAGTAATCGGCTTCCCAGTCGACGACGATGCGACGTGCCGCCTGATCCACCGTTTTGACGTAGACGCCGACGAACGGAATCAGCCGTTCGCCGGTGGTCGGCCGACCATCCTTGCCGACTGCCGGATACTCGACGCGCATGATCGAATGCACGCCGTTGTCGATCATCCCGCTCACCGTCCCGAGCGCCACCGATTGCTCGTTGACGACCTCGAGGCCGATCAGGTCGACCCAATAGAATTCGTCCGCGGCCAATACCGGGAAATCTTCCCGGCGCACGAACACGCGAAAGCCGCGCAAAGCCAGCGCGGCATCGCGGTCGCTGACACCCGCGGTATGCGCGACGACAGTGTCGCCGTGCGTCTTCGACTGCAGGATGCGAGCGGACAACCGCTCCCCACCCCGTTCCAGCCACCAGCAGCGCGCGTTGAGCAACGCATTGCCGCCACGACTGGCGTCGGCATGCGTCGCCACCTTGACCCAGCCTTTCAGGCCGTAGGCGTCGACTACCGCCCCGACCTCGACAGCATCGTCGGGCCAAGCTTGCACCGCCTCGAGACTGCCCGACTCGGCAGCCTCACCGGCGCTCGCGACAGTGTCGCGCTCGACCGGCTTGCGGACGAATGCGCCAAACGACGCTCGCCCGCGCTTTGCGTTACCGGAATCGTGACCGGACATCAATGCTCCTTGCAGCCGGCACGACCGGCACACCGCGCCATGTTAGGCAGCCGGTTGCGCCTTTTGCGCTTCCTTCACGAGACGCTGAACGGTCGGCGACAGTTGTGCGCCAACGCCTTGCCAGTACGTCAGACGGTCCTGAGCGATACGCAGCGATTCGCCCTTCGTGGCGACCGGGTTGTAGAAGCCGACGCGCTCGATGAAGCGGCCGTCACGACGGTTGCGCGAATCGGTAGCGACGATGTTGTAGAACGGGCGCTTCTTCGAGCCGCCGCGAGCCAGACGGATGATAACCATATGAAATCCTTCGGGGAAACCGGGTTCGAAACTACTGAAACGTGCGATTATAGCCGGAAACCAAAGCCACAACAAACACTTACGCGCAAAAATTCCACGGACTCCCTGCGCGCCAGGCATACAATCGTCGTGTCCACGACGCTCACCGCCGCCATGCCGCTATTTTGCGTCACCCAGGCGCGCCGCGCGCAGCACCGCCTCGCGGGCTTGCTGACCGGCCTCGTCACCTGTCTCGCAGCCGCCGCGGCTTGCGCCGCAACGCCGGTGGACAAACTCGTCGTGCCATCCGGCTTCCATGTCGACGTGCTGACCGACGCCGTGCCGACCGCCCGCGAAATGGCATGGTCGCCCCGCGGAATCCTGTATGTCGGGTCGCGGGAAGGTCGCGTGCATGCATTCGTGATGCAGGAGGGCCGGATCACGGCCGGATACGTGATCGCATCGGGGCTCGACATGCCCGTCGGCGTCGCGTATCGCGACGGCGCGCTCTATATCTCCGCCGTGTCGCGCATTCTGCGCCTCGACCACATCGACGACCGGCTCGCCAGTCCTCCGGCGCCGGCGGTCGTGACGGACGCGCTGCCGACCGATCATCATCACGGCTGGAAATTCATCGCATTCGGCCCCGACGGCAAGCTCTACGTGCCAACCGGCGCACCGTGCAACGTGTGCCTCGCCGATCGCGGCCGATACGCGATCATCGCACGCATGAACGCGGACGGCAGCGGCCGAGAAGTGTTTGCCCGCGGCGTGCGCAATACCGTCGGCTTTGCCTGGCACCCCGATTCGCGCGAGCTGTGGTTCACCGACAACGGGCGCGACTTGATGGGCGACGACGTGCCCGACGACAAACTGAACCGTGCGCCGCGCGCAGGCCTCGATTTCGGCTTTCCATACTGCCACGGCGGCGACACGCCTGACCCTGAATTCGGGAGCGCCGACGTGTGCCACCGCTACGTGCCGCCCGTGCTGAAACTTGGCGCGCACGTCGCGGCGCTCGGCATGCGCTTCTATACGGGGCCGATGTTTCCGGCGTCATATCGCAACAACATCTTCATTGCCGAGCACGGTTCGTGGAATCGCAGCACGAAGGTCGGCTATCGCGTGATGCGCGCGGTCGTGTCGGCCGACGGCAGCCACGCAAGCCAGACACCGTTCATCACCGGCTGGCTGCGAGCGGACGGCACCGTGTGGGGGCGCCCGGCCGACGTACTGCCGCTGCCCGACGGCTCGCTGCTCGTCAGCGACGACTACGCAGGCACCATCTATCGCGTCACCTATGCGGCACCTTGACGCAGGCAAGGGGTGACCCGGCCGGACCGGGCATCGTAGAATGCCTGCCGGGCCACGCGCCCCGCGCCGGCCTGCCGGCCGCCCATGCCAACGATAATCCGCCGCCATCCATGTCCAGCAGCACCGCATCGTCGTCCCGCCGCTTTCGCTCCAAGACGCTCACCGCCGCCCTCGCGTTCCTCCTCGGCTCGCTCGGTGCGCACCGCTTCTACCTGTACGGCTTTCGCGACGTGTACGGCTGGGCGCACCTGCTCGCGACGATCGTCGGGATCCCGGGTTTCCTGCTGCTCGCCGCGACCCAGCGCAGTGCCAACCTCGGCTGGTGGCTCGCCGTGCCGGGTGCGATCTCGCTTCTGGCTGCGTTCCTCGCCGCGCTCGTCTACGGCCTGCGCCCCGACGAGAAATGGGACGCGCAATTCAATGCCGATACCGGCAAGCACAGCCAGTCAGGCTGGACTGTGATCTTCATCGTGATCTTCTCGCTGCTGATCGGTGCGTTCCTGCTGATGACCGCGCTCGCGCTGTCCTTCCAGACATATTTCGAATCGCAAGTCGAAGCGGCGAAGCAAATCTCGCAATAAGCACCGACGCGCGTCGGTCAGCTCAGAACAGCCTCAGCTGCACGTCGTCACGCGACGTCGCGCCGGTTGCGCCCGCCATCGGGCGCTGCGCTGCCGCCCCGGTCGCCGGCGCACCGCGAAACTGCGACAGATCCAGAATGCCGTTCGCGCGCTCGTTCAACCCGAGCCGCTTCACGGCCTGACGGAACCGCTGCCGCAACAGGTCTGCCCAGATTCCCTCGCCCTTCATCCGCTTCGCGAAATCCGAGTCGTAGTCCTTCCCGCCGCGCATGTCGCGCACGCGGTTCATCACGCGCTCCGCGCGATCGGGGAAATGCGCGGAGAGCCAGTTCTTGAACAGCGGCGCGACCTCCCACGGCAGCCGCAGGATGATGTAACTCGCGTGCGTTGCGCCGGCTTCCGCACAGGCTTCCAGCACACGCTCCATGTCCGGCTCGGTGACGAACGGGATCATCGGTGCAATGCTGACGCCCACCGGCACGCCCGCGTCGCGCAGCGCGCGGATCGTGCGCAGCCGGCGCGCCGGCGTCGCCGCACGCGGCTCGAGCGTACGCGCGAGATCGGCATCGAGCGTCGTGATCGTGACCGCGGCCATCACCTGCCCGCGCTCGGCCATCGGGGCCAGCAGATCCAGATCGCGCTCGATCAGTGACGATTTCGTGATCGC
Source organism: Burkholderia sp. PR2 (assembly GCF_052372875.1). Taxonomy (NCBI): domain Bacteria; kingdom Pseudomonadati; phylum Pseudomonadota; class Betaproteobacteria; order Burkholderiales; family Burkholderiaceae; genus Burkholderia; species Burkholderia sp. PR2. The sequence continues at coordinate 1,034,177 of NZ_JBQRWH010000004.1, read as the reverse complement.
GGCGAACGGCAGCCCGTGATCGTGCATCACCTGGATCACGCTGCGCGTGATGCGCAGATCGCGCTCGACGGGCTGGTATGCATCGGTGTTGACGCCAAGCGCGATAGGCTCCGGCACGTAGCGCTTGCGCGAAATCTCGCGCTCGAGCAATTCGGCAGCGTTGACCTTCGCATAGATGCGGCTCTCGAAATCGAGCCCCGGCGACAGACCGAGATAACTATGGGTCGGCCGTGCAAAGCAGTAAATGCAGCCATGCTCGCAGCCGCGATACGGATTGAGCGACACGCTGAACGGTATGTCTGGCGACTGGTTGTGCGTGAGGATGCTCTTCGCGCGCTCCTCGAACACCTGCGTGCGCAGCGGAGCCGGCAGATCGGTGTCGGCCGATTCGTGGGTCCAGCCGTCGTCGACCGCTTCACGCAGCGCCGTTTCGTATCGCCCCTGGAGGTTGTCGACCGCACCACGCCCCTTGCGGGGCGCCGGCGGCGCTATAGGAAATTCGTTGTCGGACCGACCGCCCATGCACTCACCCATTCGCCTGCACCCAATACTGTACATTTATACAGTATTGGGTGCAGCATGCCAAGGGCGAGATAGAGGGACGGACTGTCGGCCACAGCCAGGGTCATTCGCCGACCGAGATCGTCAGCGTCTCCTTGATTTCTTCCATCACGACATAGCTCTTCGACTGCACCGCGCCAGGCAGCTGCAGCAAGATGTCGCCCAGCAGCTTGCGATAGTCGGCCATTTCACCGATCCGCGCCTTGATCAGGTAGTCGAAGTCGCCGGACACGAGATGACATTCGAGCACCTCGTCGATCTTCATCACTTCGCGCCGGAACTGCTCGAACATGTTGCCGCCCTTGTGGCCGAGCGTGATCTCGACGAACACCAGCAACGCGGCACCCAGTTGTCCCGGATCGACGCGTGCGTGATAGCCGGTGATGACGCCGTCGCGCTCCATGCGCCGCACGCGTTCGATGCACGGCGTGACGGTCAGCCCGACCTGCTCCGCGAGGTCCTTCATCGCCATCCGGCCGTCGTCCTGGAGCAGTTTGAGGATGCGCCGGTCGAGCTTGTCGAGCGAGCGTACTGGCTGGCGTTGCGTTCTCATTTGTTTATGCTGAAAACCTGAAAAATACGATAACAAAACCTACACATTCGACAATACCATAGCGCAAAAAACTAGATCAGCTAGAGGTTACACGGAGACGCAGGTGCGCCCGGCCTCGACCTGATCCTTCCATCTGGAGCAGCTATGCGAGTCGTCATTCTGGGCAGCGGTGTGGTGGGCGTGGCAAGCGCGTATTACCTCGCGCGCGCCGGTCATGAAGTCACGGTGATCGACCGGGAAGCCGGTCCGGCGCTCGAGACGAGCTTCGCGAACGCAGGTCAGATCTCGCCCGGCTATGCCGCGCCGTGGGCCGCGCCCGGTGTGCCGCTGAAGGCCGTCAAGTGGATGTTCGAGAAGCACGCGCCGCTCGCGATCCGCCTCGACGGCACGCGCTTCCAGCTCCAGTGGATGTGGCAGATGCTGCGCAACTGCACGGCCGAGCGCTATGCAGTCAACAAGGGCCGCATGGTCCGCCTCGCCGAATACAGCCGCGATTGCCTGCAGGCGCTGCGCGCCGACACGGGTATCCAGTACGAAGGCCGCACGGGCGGCACGCTGCAACTGTTCCGCACGCAGCAGCAACTCGACGGCGCGGCGAAGGATATGGCGGTGCTGCAGGAAGCCAACGTGCCGTTCGAACTGCTGTCTCCGGCCGAGCTCAAGAATGCCGAACCGGCGCTCGCCGCCGTGTCGCACAAGCTGACGGGCGGCCTGCGCCTGCCGGGCGATGAAACCGGCGACTGCCAGCTGTTCACGACGCGCCTCGCGGCGCTCGCAGAATCGCTCGGCGTGAAGTTCCGCTACAACACGCCGATCGACGCGCTCGCGATCGCGGGCGGCAAGATCGCCGGCGTGCAGTGCGGCAGCGAGACGGTGCGCGCGGATGCATATGTCGTCGCGCTCGGGTCGTACTCCACCAACTTCATCTCAAACCTGATGAAGATCCCCGTCTATCCGCTGAAGGGCTATTCGATCACCGCGCCGATCGTCGACGAGACGGCCGCGCCCGTGTCGACGGTGCTGGACGAAACCTACAAGATCGCGATCACGCGTTTCGACCAGCGCATCCGCGTCGGCGGCATGGCGGAGATCGTCGGCTTCGACAAGAACCTGCGTGCCGCGCGTCGCGAGACGCTCGAAATGTGCGTGAACGACCTGTTCCCGGGCGGCGGCGACACGTCGAAGGCAACGTTCTGGACAGGCCTGCGCCCGATGACGCCGGACGGCACGCCGATCGTCGGCCGCACGCCGGTCTCGAACCTGTTTCTGAACACCGGCCACGGCACGCTCGGCTGGACGATGTCTTGCGGGTCGGGCCAGCTGCTCGCCGACCTGATCTCGGGCAAGAAGCCGGCAATCCAGGCCGACGACCTGTCGGTGCATCGCTACCTGAAGGACGTAGCCGGCCAGACGCGCCCGGCATACGCATAAGTCGGAACGGCCCGCCGCGACGCAGGCCGGTCCGCATCAACGAAAAAGGCGCCCCGAGGGCGCCTTTTTCGTTACAGCGAATGCGTTGCGGGCTCGGAACAGGGCCTCCGTCGACTCGCGCACGGTCGTTGCCATTCGCGCCGACGATCAACTCTTCTGGCCCACCTGTCCGCACGACGACATGTTCGGCGCGGCATTGAGCGAGCACGGCTCGCTGCCCGACAGCCCCCCCGCCCGCTTCTGTCGTCGCACAAAAAAAGGGGCGCATATCGCGCCCCCTCGTCCTGCGTACTTGCCGCCGAAGCGTCAAGTCACGCCGTGTCAGCCCAGTTCGTTCACGAGCTCCGGCACGAGCGCGAACAGGTCGCCGACGAGGCCGTAATCGGCCACGCTGAAGATCGGCGCTTCCGGATCCTTGTTGATCGCGACGATCACCTTCGAATCCTTCATGCCGGCCAGGTGCTGGATCGCACCCGAGATGCCGACCGCGATGTACAGCTGCGGCGCGACGATCTTGCCGGTCTGGCCGACCTGATAGTCGTTCGGCACGTAGCCGGCGTCGACTGCCGCGCGCGATGCACCGAGTGCGGCGTTCAGCTTGTCGGCCAGCGGCTCCAGCACCTTCGTGTAGTTTTCACCGCTGCCCAGACCACGGCCGCCCGACACGATGATGCTCGCCGACGTCAGCTCCGGACGGTCCAGCTTCGTCACCTCACGGCTCACGAACTGCGATTTGCCTGCATCGGCCGCCGCTTCGATCTTCTCGACCGACGCGCTGCCGCCTTCCGCCGACACCGGATCGAAACCCGTTGCACGCACCGTGATCACCTTGATCGGATCGCTCGACTGAACCGTCGCGATCGCGTTGCCTGCGTAGATCGGACGCTCGAACGTGTCGGCCGAATCGACCGCCGTGATGTCCGAAATCTGTGCGACGTCCAGCTTCGCGGCGATGCGCGGCGCGATGTTCTTGCCGTAGGCGGTTGCCGGCGCGAGGATGTGCGAGTAGTCCTTCGCGATGTTCAGCGCGGTCGCTTCGACGTTTTCCGCCAGGCCCGCTTCGAGCTGCGGCGCGTCGGCCAGCAACACCTTCGACACGCCTGCGATCTTGGCTGCCGCATCGGCCGCGCCCTGCGCGTTGTGCCCCGCGACCAGCACGTGAATGTCACCGCCGATCTTCGCGGCCGCCGCCACCGTGTTCAGCGTCGCGGCCTTGATCGACGCGTTGTCATGTTCTGCAATCACCAGAATCGTCATTTCTTTCCGCTCCCTCTTACAGCACCTTGGCTTCGGTCTTCAGCTTCTCGACCAGCGTCTTCACGTCCGGCACCTTCACGCCGGCCGCGCGCTTCGGCGGCTCGGCCACCTTCAGCGTCTTCAGACGCGGCGTGACGTCCACGCCCAGGTCTTCCGGCTTCACCGTTTCCAGCGGCTTCTTCTTCGCCTTCATGATGTTCGGCAGCGTCACGTAGCGCGGCTCGTTCAGGCGCAGGTCGGTCGTGACGACTGCCGGCAGTTGAAGCGACAGCGTTTCCGCGCCGCCGTCGACTTCACGTGCAACCGTGGCGCGGCCATCGGCGATCGTCACCTTCGACGCGAACGTCGCTTGCGGCAGGCCCGCCAGCGCGGCCAGCATCTGGCCCGTCTGGTTCGAATCGTCGTCGATCGCCTGCTTGCCGAGGATCACGAGTTGCGGCTGTTCCTTGTCGACCAGCGCCTTCAGGATCTTCGCCACCGCCAGCGGCTCGACGCTGTCGTTCGATTCGACGAGGATCGCGCGATCCGCGCCGATCGCCAGCGCCGTGCGCAGCGTTTCCTGCGCTTGCGTCACACCGACCGACACCGCGATCACTTCGGTCGCCACACCCGCTTCCTTCAGGCGCACCGCTTCTTCCACCGCGATTTCGTCGAACGGGTTCATCGACATCTTCACGTTCGCAATGTCGACGCCCGTGTTGTCCGACTTCACGCGGACCTTCACGTTGTAATCGACCACTCTTTTCACTGGCACCAGGATTTTCATGCACACGCTCCAAAGTTACGAATACGACCAGAGGCCATTCTATAGCGAGGCCTCATGACTGCGCGGCCAAGCGGACCAATCCATCGCGGCTATCGAGGATAACGCTCCTCTTCGGCGCGCCGACAATAGCGAACGGTCGTTCTATTTTAAAAGAGAAAAAACCCGGACGCAAAGCCCGGGTTTTCGATCATCAACTCTAATCGTCACCGGGCGCGCCCAGCACCACGTGTTACCAGGCGGCGATGACCGCGCCGCCGAACTTCTGTTCGATGAACTGCTTCACTTCCGCGGAATGGTAGGCCGCTACCAGCTTCGCGACCCATGGCTTGCTCCGGTCGGCGTCGCGAATCGCGAGAACGTTCGCGTAAGGGCCGTTCGGGCCCTCGATCGCGATCGCGTCCTGTTTCGGCTTCAACCCGGCTTCCATCGCGTAGTTGGTGTTGATCGCCGCGGCGTCGACGTCGCCGAGCGAACGCGGAATCTGCGCCGCATCGAGTTCGACGATCTTCAGCTTGCGCGGATTGTCGACGATGTCGAGCGGCGTCGCCTTCAACCCGGCGTCCGCACGCAGCTTCAGCAGCCCCTGCTTCTGCAGCAACAGCAGCGCGCGGCCGCCATTGGTCGGATCATTCGGCACCGCGATGCGCGCGCCGGGTTTCAGCTCGGCCAGCGACTTCACCCGCTTCGAATAGATGCCCATCGGGAATGTGACGGTATCCGCGACCTTGATCAGCTTGTAGCCGCGATCCTTCACCTGCGCCTGCAGATAAGGATCGTGCTGGTAGCTGTTTGCGTCGAGATCGCCCGACGCGAGCGCCGCGTTCGGCTGCACGTAATCCGAGAATTCGACGATGCGGATGTCGAGGCCGCTCTTGGCCGCGACCTTCTTCACCACGTCCATGATCTGCGCGTGCGGACCGCCCGTCACGCCCACCTTGATGGTTTCGGCCTGCGCGTGCGCGCTCGCGAACAGCGCGGCCGCGCCGAGTGCGGCCGCGAACTTCAGCATGAAGCGTCGTTGCATCGTCTCCCCCTACCAATGAATGTCGTTTTACTTGTGGCTCAGCCGGCGCACGAGCCAGTCGCCGAACGATTGCACGATCTGCACGAACACGATCAGGATCGCGACGACCGTCCACATGACTTCCGGCAGATAGCGCTGGTAGCCGTAGCGGATCCCGAGATCGCCGAGCCCGCCGCCGCCGATCGCACCGGCCATCGCTGAATAACCGACGAGCGACACGAACGTGATCGTCAGGCCCGCGACGATGCCAGGCAGCGATTCGGGCAGCAGCACCTTGAACACGATCTGCGACGTCGTCGCGCCCATCGACTGCGCGGCTTCGATCAGCCCGCGGTCGACTTCGCGCAGCGCGGTCTCGACCAGTCGCGCGACGAACGGCGCGGCCGCGAGCGTCAGCGGCACGACCGCCGCAGCCGTGCCGATCGACGATCCCGTGACGAGCCGCGTGAACGGAATGACCGCGACCAACAGGATGATGAACGGCGTCGAGCGCACCGCGTTCACGACGCCGCCGAGCACACGATTCACACCGAGGTTCTGCAGCACGCCCTGGCGGTCGGTCAGGTAGAGCAGCACGCCGAGCGGCATCCCGACGAGCGCGCCGACCGCTCCCGAGATGCCGACCATGATCAGCGTCTCCCAGAACGACTGCACGAACATATCGAACATCTCACTCAACATACGAAAGCTCCTCTACCACCACACCTTGCTCGCGCAGGAACGCGAGCGCCTGCCCGACCTTGCCCGGTTCGCCGCCCGCGAGCACCGCGAGCGACCCGAACGCCTGCCCCTGGATCTCGTCGATCTGGCCGTGCAGGATGTTGAAATCCAGTTCGTACCGGCGAATCGTCTCCGACAGGATCGGCTGGTCGACACCCGAGCCGGTGAACGCGAGCCGCAGCAAATGCCCACTGCCCGTCTTCAGCCGCTCGGCCACGCGTGCCTTCAGCGCGGGCGGCAGTTCCTGCGCGATCACGTCGCCGATCAGCGCGCGCGTCACTTCGTGATGCGGCTGCAGGAACACGTCGATCACGCGGCCTTCCTCGACCACGCGACCCGCGTCGAGCACCGCCACGCGATCGCACACTTGCTTGATCACTTCCATCTGGTGCGTGATCAGCACGATCGTCAGGCCAAGTTCGCGGTTGATGCGCTTCAGCAGGTCGAGGATCGCGCGCGTGGTCTCGGGGTCGAGCGCCGATGTCGCTTCGTCCGACAGCAGCACCTTCGGCTTGCTCGCGAGCGCGCGGGCGATGCCGACGCGCTGCTTCTGGCCGCCGCTGATCTGCGCAGGGTAGCGGTCCTTCTGCGCGGACAGCCCGACAAGGTCGAGCAGCGGCAGCACGGCGGCCTCGATGTCGGCACGGCTCGCGCCAGCAAGCTCGAGCGGCAACGCGACGTTGTCGAAGACCGTGCGGGACGACAGCAGGTTGAAGTGCTGGAAGATCATGCCGATTTCGCGGCGCGCTTCGCGCAGCGCGCCGGACGACAGCAGCGTGAGATCGAGCCCGCCGACGACGACGTTGCCTTCGGTCGGCCGCGTGAGCAGGTTGATGGTGCGCACGAGCGTGCTCTTGCCGGCGCCGCTTCGGCCGATGATGCCGAACACCTCGCCCTGCGGGATCGTCAGATTGACGTTGTGCAATGCGTCGACCCAGCCGGTCGGCCCGGGGAAACGCTGCGACAGATTGCGTAATTCGATCATGTAAACAAAACGGCGGCCGACTGGCGAAGCCCGCCAGTCGGCCGCCGATGCATCTGGAATAGCCGGCGATTTTACCGCAAACGCCTCATTCCACTTAATAATCGATTTCGATCTTTTCATAACCAGACGAAATTAGAGGAGCACTGCTGGTCCGCCGTGTGAGTGCCGCGACTATGATCCGGAACACCGATGCCAACCAAACAGGGGACCCGCCAGATGACCGCCACCACCACGCAGGTCGCCGCACCCGCCGCCACCGCAGCACGGGACACGGCAGCGCCGCCCGCCCCGCGGATGGGCCGGCTCCGTACCGCGGACGGGCTCGAACTGGCGTCGTATCGCTGGCCGGCTGGCGACGGCACGGAGCCGCCACGCGCGACGATTGCTCTCGTGCATGGCCTCGCCGAGCATGCGGGCCGCTACGCGGCGCTCGCGGCCAGATTGAACGCGGCCGACATCGACGTGCTGGCGATCGATCTGCGCGGGCACGGCCAGTCGCCCGGTCAACGCGCGTGGGTCGAGCGTTTCGACGATTACCTGAACGATGCGGATGCCCTCGTCGCCGAAGCCGCCCGCGACGATACGCCGCTCTTCCTGATGGGGCACAGCATGGGCGGCGCCGTCGCGGCGCTGTATGCGATCGAACGCGCGCCGATTCGCGGCCACGCGCTGGCGGGCCTCGTGCTGTCGAGCCCGGCGCTCGCGCCGGGACGCGACGTGCCGCGCTGGATGCTCGCGATGAGCCGCTTCATCAGCCGCGTGTGGCCGAGCTTCCCCGCGATCAGGATCGACGCGGCGCTGCTGTCGCGCGATCCGGCCGTCGTCGCGGCCAATCGTGCCGACCCGCTCGTGCACCACGGCGCGGTGCCGGCGCGCACCGGCGCCGAGGTCCTCGACGCGATGGCGCGCATCGAGCGCGGTCGCGGCGCGCTGCGCGTGCCGGTGCTCGTCTATCACGGCACCGAGGACAAGCTGACCGAGCCCGACGGAAGCCGCGCGTTCGGCGCACGCGTCGGCTCGCCCGATCGCACGCTGACGCTATACGAAGGCGGATTCCACGAAACGATGAACGATCTCGAGCGCGACCGCGTGATCGATGCGCTGATCGAGTGGATTCACGCGCACGTGCAGGCGCGCTGAGCGCGCCCCGCCCCGCTCCCGGTCAGATGCCGGCCAGCACGCGCAGGTGCGCCACGACGCTGCGGCCGAGCGCGGACAGGTTGTAGCCGCCCTCGAGACAGCTCACGATGCGGCCCTGCGCATGCCGGCGCGCGACGTCGACGATCTGCGCGGTCAGCCATTCGAAATCGGCCTCGACGAGACCGAGGCTGCCGATGTCGTCCTCTCGATGCGCGTCGAAACCGGCCGACACGAACAGCATCTGCGGCTTGAACGCGTCGAGACGCGGCAGCCAGAACATGTCGACCGCTTCGCGGATCGCCATCCCGTTGCTGCGCGCAGGCATCGGCAGGTTGACCATGTTCGGCGCCTGGTGATCCACGCCCGAGAACGGGTATAGCGGATGCTGGAAGAAGCTGCACATCAGCACCCGCTCGTCGTTCGCGAACGCGGCTTCGGTGCCGTTGCCGTGGTGCACGTCGAAATCGACGATCGCGACGCGCTCGAGGCCGTGGACGTCGAGCGCATGCCGCGCGGCGATCGCGACGTTGTTGAAAAAGCAGAAACCCATCGCGCGCGCTGGCTCCGCGTGATGGCCGGGCGGCCGCACGCTGCAGAACGCATTCGCGTAGCGGCCTTCGATCACGGCGTCGGTCGCCGCGATCGCCGCGCCGGCCGCACGCAGCGCGGCGCGCCACGTGTCGCGGTTCATCAGCGTGTCGGGATCGATCTCGACGTAGCCGTCGACGGGCGTCATGCTGCGGATGTAGTCGATGTGGGCCTGCGTATGCACGCGGCCCAGCGCCACCTCGCTCGCGAACGGCGCGGTTTCGTGCACGATCAGGTCGTCGATGCGGCTCGCGATCAGTTGATCCTGGATCGACGACAGGCGGGCCGGGCATTCCGGATGCCATTCCCCCATCTCGTGCAGCATGCAGTCGGGGTGCGTATAGAAGGCGGTTGCCATAATCTGTCATCCGCGACGCGGGGTGCGCCGCAGGTCTCCATCAATAATGTCCATCGTCTGCCGCGAATTCGCCGCTAACTTACCACAACGGTACGCTGCTTCGCCCCGGCACGCAGGATGCGTCGGGTATACTGCGCCGAACCCCATCGCCCTGTCCGCCGCTTCGACATGAATTCCAGCAAGCCTGCCGCCCTTCTCTCCGCACTGTTCAGCGTTCGCGTTCCGCTCGTTGCTGCTGCCGTCGCCGCTACCGTGGCGGCCGCGCCCGCCGTCGCGCAGACGCAGCCCGCGAAGTCTCCCGGCACGCGCGTCGCGCAGGCGCAACCGCAGCAGCCGGCGCCGCAAGGCCAGACCTTCGAAGAGGAAATCGTTCCGCAGCGCTACGCGAACAACGCGAAAGTGGATGCGTTCATCGACGAGATGGTGAGCCGCAACGGCTTCGATTCCACAAGCCTGCATGCGCTGTTCTCGCGCATCAGCTACTCGGCCACCGCCGTGAAGCTCGTGAAGCCGGCTCCGACGCCTTCGGTAAAGAACTGGCGCGTCTATCGTTCGCGTTTCATCGAACCGATCCGCATCAACGCGGGCGTGAAATTCTGGAAGGCGAACCAGGCGACGCTGCAGCGCGCGTCCGAGGAATTCGGCGTGCCGCCCGAAGTGATCGTCGGCATCATCGGCGTCGAAACGATCTACGGCCGCTACATGGGCAACTTCCGGGTGCTCGATGCGCTGACGACGCTCACGTTCGACTACCCAGACACGCCGAATCGCGACAGTCGCCAGGCAACGTTCCGCAAGAATCTCGAGGACTTCCTCGTCTGGACCCGCGACAACCAGCTCGACCCGACCACCGTGCTCGGCTCGTACACGGGCGCGATCGGCATCCCGCAGTTCCTGCCGAGCAGCATCCGCGAGTATGCGGTCGACTACGACGGCGGCGGCCACGTCGATCTGCGCAGCAGTCCTGCCGATGCGATCGGCAGCGTCGCGAACTACCTGAAGCAGCACGGCTGGGAAACCGATCGCCCGGTAGTCTGGCGAATCACGCCCGACACGGGCAGCCTCGGCATTGCCCAGGCGGCCGCGGACGGTCAGCCCGAACCGCACTGGGCACTGTCGCAACTTCTGCGCGCCGGCATGACGCTCAACGAGCCGATGGTCAACATCACCACCGAAGCTGGCACGCCGGTCACCGTGGTCGATCTGCCGTCGCCGGGAAGCGCGACCGAATACATGCTCGGCCTCAAGAACTTCTACGTGCTGACGCGCTACAACCGCAGCTTCTTCTACGCACTCGCCGTGTACCAGCTCGGCGAAGCCGTGAAGGCGCAGATGGAAGCGAACGGCGCGCTGCAGCTGCCTGCGGCGGACACGGAAGCGCCGGCGCAGTAAGCACGGTCCGCGCAAAGAAAAAGCGCCGCTCATGCGGCGCTTTTTTATCGCGTGACGCTGCTGATGCCGTTCAGGCTCAGGCAGGAAATACGCCGGTCGACAGGTAGCGGTCGCCGCGATCGCAGACGATGAACACGATCGTCGCGTTCTCGACCTGACGCGCGATACGCATCGCGACTTCGCATGCGCCACCCGACGAGATGCCGGCAAAGATGCCTTCGACGGCCGCGAGCCGACGCGCCATCGTTTCGGACGCGGCCTGACTCACGCTCTCGACGCGATCGACGCGGCTGCGATCGAAGATCGTCGGCATATAGGCTTCCGGCCACTTGCGAATGCCCGGAATACGCGACCCTTCTTCCGGCTGCGCGCCGACGATCTCGATCGCCGGATTCTGTTCCTTCAGAAAGCGCGACGTGCCCATGATCGTGCCCGTCGTGCCCATCGCCGACACGAAGTGCGTGACGCGCCCCTCGGTGTCGCGCCAGATTTCCGGGCCTGTTCCTTCGTAGTGCGCGATCGGATTGTCGGGGTTCCCGAACTGATCGAGAATCACCCCCTTGCCTTCGCGCTGCATCTGCTCCGCGAGGTCGCGCGCCAGTTCCATCCCGCCCTTTACGGGCGTCAGGATGATTTCGGCGCCGTAAGCGGCCATGCTCTGGCGACGCTCGATCGACAGATCTTCCGGCATGATCAGCACCATCTTGTAGCCACGGATCGCCGCTGCCATCGCGAGCGCGATGCCCGTGTTGCCGCTCGTCGCCTCGATCAGCGTATCGCCCGGCTTGATGCGACCGCGCGCCTCGGCCTTGCTGACCATCGATAGCGCCGGGCGATCCTTCACGGAGCCGGCCGGATTGTTGCCCTCCAGCTTCGCGAGCACCACGTTGTTGCGTGCGCGAATCTCGTCGTCCGGCAGGCGGACCAGTTGCACGAGCGGCGTGTTGCCGATCGTGTCTTCGATAGTTTTGTAAGCCATGGAGATACCGTGAGTGCGAGGCCGATCAATCGATTGATTGTAAACCAGCACCGGGGCTCGCGCCGGCAACCCCATTGTGACGATGGAATAGATGTGCCGCACGATTGACGACTGTGCATTTGCAGCATGCACGCAAAAAACCCGCGGCATGCCGCGGGAAGCCGTCGCAACGACGGCGGCTGAAGGAGCCCTTTGTCTTGCGTGCGTTACTTCTGCGCGGTGCGGGCAGGTGCCGCAGCCGGCGTCGCCGCCGCGGGCTTGCCCGCGGCCGGTGCCGCAGCACCTGGGCCGGCCGTACCGATCGTCAACCCTTCCCGCTGAAGGCGCTCGACCGTATGGCCGCCCATGCCTTTCACGCGCGATGCGAGATCGTCTGCATTCCTGAAAGCCCCCCGTGCACCGCGCTCGTCGAGAATCGCCTTCGCTCGCGCGGGACCGATGCCCTTGATGCCGACGAGTGCATCTTCGTTCGCGGTGTTGACGTCGACGGCCGCCCAGGCCGACGCGATCGCGCCGAACATGGCGGCGGCGGCAAACCATTTCCTGATCATGTACTGGATCTCCGATGAAAACGGTCGGCGGCTGCCGACCGTGAGACCCAGTCTAGCGATGCGACGCGCAGGCTTAAACCTGGCCGGATAGCCAACGCACGTAGCGATCGACACCCTCCTGCACCGTCAGGAACGGCGCATCGTAGCCGGCAGCACGCAGTTTCGTCTGGTCGGCCTGCGTGAAGCACTGGTACTTGCCGCGCAGCGCATCCGGGAACGGCACGTACTCGATCAGCCCTTGCTCGACCTGCTGCGCGAGCGTCAGCGGCGGCAGGTTGTCGAGCGCGCGCAGCGTGTTCACGACCGTCGATGCGATGTCGTTGAACGGTTGTGCCCGGCCGGTGCCGAGGTTGAAGATGCCCGATTTCTCCGGATGATCGAAGAAGAACAGGTTCACCTTCGCGACGTCCTCGACCGACACGAAGTCGCGCGTCTGCTCGCCCGGCGCATAACCGTTGTACTCGCCGAACAGCTTGACCTTGCCTTCCGCGCGGAACTGGTTGAAGTTGTGGAACGCGACCGACGCCATGCGGCCCTTGTGTGTCTCGCGCGGACCGTACACGTTGAAGTAGCGGAACCCGGCGATCTGGCTCTTCGCGCTCGGCAGCACGCGGCGGATCACCTGGTCGAACAGGAACTTCGAATAGCCGTAGACGTTCAGCGGCGCCTCGACTTCGCGCTCCTCGACGAAACGCGTCGAGCCGCCGTAGATCGCGGCCGACGACGCGTACAGGAACTGCGCGCCCTGCGCGAGGCACGCATCGAGCACCGCGCGACTGTAGCGGAAGTTGTTGTCCATCATGTAGCGGCCGTCGGTTTCCATCGTGTCCGAACAGGCGCCTTCATGGAATACCGCGCGTACCTTGCCGAAATCGCCGCGCGCGAAGCGCTCGACGAATTCCGTCTTGTCGAGATAGTCGTCGATCTCGCAATCGACGAGATTGCGGAACTTGTCCGCGCGCGTCAGATTGTCGACCGCGATGATGCGCGACTCGCCGCGCTCGTTGAGCGCCTTGACGATGTTCGCGCCGATAAAACCGGCTGCGCCGGTGACGATGATGGTCATGGTCGTTCTGCCTGAAAAACTGCAAGAAATACGTGCGGCCCGCTCGGCGCGCCGCCGAATGCGCTCAGTGAAACAGCTCGTCGTAGGCTACCGTGGCCGTACCCAGCTTGCCGACCACGATGCCTGCCGCACGGTTCGCGAGCACGACGGCATCGACGAGCGGCACGCCGGCACCGAGCATCGTCGCGACCGTCGCGATCACGGTATCGCCTGCGCCGGACACGTCATACACCTCGCGCGCGAGCGCCGGTGCGTGCAGTTCGCCCGCTGCGGAAAAAAGCGTCATCCCCTCTTCCGAACGTGTGAGCAGCAACGCGTCGAGATCGAGCTCCGCACGCAGCTTCGCGACACGCGCGCGCAGGTCGTCTTCCGATTGCCACTGGCCGATGACCTCGCGCAACTCGGCACGGTTCGGCGTGATCAGCGATGCGCCGCGATAGCGCGCCCAGTCGCCGCCCTTTGGATCGACGAGCACCGGCTTGCCGGCCGCGCGCGCCTTCTCGATCATCGTGGTCACGTGCGTCAGACCGCCTTTCGCGTAATCCGACATCAGCACGACGTCGTGCTGCGGCAGCAGCGCATCGAAACGCGCGAGCCCGGCGAGCAGCACCTCGTGCGTCGGCATCGCCTCGAAGTCGACGCGCAGCAGCTGCTGCTGGCGCGCGAGCACGCGCAGCTTGATCGTCGTCGGCAGTGACGCATCGCGTTCGAGATGGGGCGTCACACCGCTGCTGTCGAGCAATTCGACGATGCGCTCGCCCGGCTCGTCGCAGCCAACCACGCACAGGAGCCCGGCCTGACCGCCGAGCGTCACCGCGTTGCGCGCGACGTTGGCCGCACCGCCAAGCCGCTCTTCCTGGCGCTGCACGTGCACGACAGGAACCGGTGCTTCCGGAGAAATGCGCTCGACGTTGCCGAACCAGTAGCGGTCGAGCATCACGTCACCGACCACGAGCACGCGCGAACGCGCGAGCTGCGCGCGCGGTACCGGCACCACTTCGCGAAGGGTAGTCATCGTGCGTTCATCCACGGGGAGAGGACTGGGGGTCGACATGCGGACGCCCGATCGCGTGGTAGTCGATGCCGAGTTCGGCCATCGCGTCCGGCTCGTACAGATTGCGTCCGTCGAAGATCACCGGCGCCTTCAGTTCGGCCTTCAGGCGCGTGAAATCCGGGCTCCTGAATTCCTTCCATTCGGTGACGATCACGAGCGCATCCGCGGCGGTCACGGCCGCGTCCTGGGTATCGACGAAGTGCAGGCGCGCAAGCGCGTCGGGAGCCTCACCGAGATCGAGCGCGAACACACGGCGCGCCTCGTCGATCGCGACCGGATCGTACGCGCGCACGGTCGCGCCACGCCCGAGCAGCGCGGCGATCAGCCGACGGCTCGGCGCCTCGCGCATGTCGTCCGTGTTCGGCTTGAACGCGAGGCCCCAGACCGCGAATTCGCGACCGGTCAGGTCTGCGCCGAAGCGCTGCTCGATCTTGCCGATCAGCACGTCCTTCTGTGCGGAGTTGGCCGCTTCGACGGCCTCCAGGATGCGCAGCGGCTGACCGTTTTCGCTCGCGGTGCGAATCAACGCCTGCACGTCCTTCGGGAAACACGAGCCGCCGTAACCAACGCCCGCGTACAGGAAGTGATAGCCGATGCGCGGATCGGAACCGATCCCGCGGCGCACGGCTTCGATGTCGGCACCGACCTTGTCGGCGAGGTTCGACATCTCGTTCATGAACGAAATGCGCGTCGCGAGCATCGCATTCGCCGCATATTTCGCGAATTCCGCCGAACGCACGTCCATGTAGATCGTGCGCTCGTGATTGCGGTTGAACGGCGCGTACAGCTTCTTCATCTTCTCGCGCGCCACCGTGCCCGTCTCGTCGTCGTCGACACCGATGATGATTCGGTCCGGGCGCATGAAGTCCTCGACTGCCGCGCCTTCCTTCAGGAATTCCGGATTCGACACGACCGAGAAACGGTGCGCGACGCTGCCCGCAAGGCCGCGCGCGCCGAGTGCCTCGTCGACCACTGCGCGCACGCGCTGCGCGGTGCCGACCGGCACCGTCGACTTGTCGACGATCACCTTGAAACCGGTCATGTACCGGCCGATGTTGCGCGCCGCCTCGAGCACGTATTGCAGGTCGGCCGAACCGTCCTCGTCGGGCGGTGTGCCGACCGCGATGAACTGGATCTCACCGTGGGCAACGCTCGCCTCGATGTCGGTCGAGAAGCGCAGACGTCCTGCCGCGCGGTTGCGCGCGATGATGTCCAGCAGGCCCGGTTCGTGAATCGGCATCCCGCCGTTGTTCAGGATCTCGATCTTGCGCGGATCGACATCCAGACAGAAGACGTCGTGGCCGATCTCGGCGAGGCAGGAGCCCGTGACGAGACCGACATAGCCAGTGCCGATGATGGTGATTTTCATAGATGTTCCGGTACGTCCCGGTAAATGACTAACTTGGCCGCCGGAGCGGGCCCGGCGACAACCGCAGCGCTAACGCGTCGAACGCCGGGATCAGCCCGGCATCGCAGGTTCGACGCGGCGCGGCGCATAGGTTTCCCAGCCGCTGCATCCGGGGCACTGCCAGTAGAAGAGCCGTGCCCGGAAACCGCAATTCTGGCACGTATAGCGTGGCAGATTCTTGGTGCGCTGCTTGATCAGCGCACGCATCATTTCAAGTTCCTTACGGCGCGGCTCGTCGGCGGCCGCGATCTGCGCATCGAGCAGGTGCAGCATGCCCGACAGGTTCGGCGACTTCTCCATCTGCGTACGCGCGAGTGTGTGCGCCGCTTCCTGGCCGCGCAACCCGGCGATGTGCTGATAAGCAATATCGAGCAGGTCGTTCGACGTATAACGATCGACATAGCCCATCAGCAGTTCGGCACCCTCGACCGGCTTGCCGAGCGCGACGTAGGCCTTCATCAGCTTGTCGGCGACGAGCGGCAGATACGCCGAATTCTGCGCTTCGACACGCTTCCAGTGCTCGATCGCGGCCGCGTGATCGCTCGCCGCCTGCGCGGCGTCGCCGGACAGGATCGTCGCGCGGACGTTCTGCGGGTTCGCTGCAAGCGCGAGCTTCAATTGATCGGCCGCAGCCGCCGCGTTCTTGCGTTGCAGCGCCTCCTGCGCGAGTTCGCAATGGAACTGCGCGATTTCGGTGCCGAGCGGCTTGTCGCTCATCGATTCGATGCGTTTCGCGGTATCGATCGACTTGTTCCAGTCCTTCTCGATCTCGTAGATCGTCAGCAGCGCCCGCTGCGCGCCCAGCGCGTAATCGCCATCGGCGAGCCGGTGGAAGGTCTCCTCCGCACGATCGAGCAGGCCGGCCTTCAGGAAATCCTGGCCGAGCTCGTACAGCGCGTGGTCGCGCTCGTTCACCGGCAGGTCCGTGCGGCTCAGCAGGTTCTGATGCACGCGGATCGCACGGTCCGTTTCGCCACGGCGGCGAAACAGGTTGCCGAGCGCGAAGTGCAACTCGACCGTCTCGGGGTCGAGCTTCGCGACCTCGATGAACGCGTCGATCGCCTTGTCCGGTTGTTCGTTCAACAGAAAGTTCAGGCCGCGGAAATACGATCGCGGCAGGTTGGCGCTCTCCGACAGGAGGTTCTTCAGGTCATAGCGTGACGCCGCCCAGCCGAGCGCGAACGCCACCGGAATCGCGAGCAACCACCAAAAATCCAGATCCATGCGAAATATCGAAGCAGAGACGAAAACCGCGCCAGGGTCGCGCGGCGTCCGTGTTAAATGACGGGCGGCATCGGCGGCTGGTCGACGACGGCCGGGGTTTCGCGCGCCGTACGCAGATCGCGCTTCAGGCGCCCGTTCTCGAGGCGCATGCGGAAGATCGCCGGCAGCGCGGACAGCAGGCCGGCCAGCAGCCCCACGACGAAGAACGCGAGGCCGATCAGGATCAGCGGCGCTTGCCATGCGTAGCCGGCAACGAAATTCAGCGTCGCGGTTTGCGTATTGGCCAGCGCGAGCACCAGCAACAGCACGAACACCAATACCCGGATCAGCCAGACGATAAACTTCATGTAGCCCTCTCTTTGTTGAGGTTTGCCGTGGCGCGCGACTCCCCTTCGCGGCGCCGAATCGACCCGTATTGTAAAGGAAGCGTTTCCGCGTCACCGCACATCCTGCGGGTACGCGTTGTCACGCAGCCGCCGGAAATGAAAAAAGCGCCCGCAAGGGGCGCTTTTTTCTTCAGCCTTCGCCGGACGGATTCCGGGCAAGCCGCACGACGCTCAACGCTCGTCGTCCGGATCATCAGCTTTCAGCGGCTCGCCGGCGCGGCCGTCGACGCGTTCACGCAATTCCTTGCCGGGCTTGAAGTGAGGCACGAACTTCTCGGGCACCTGCACTTTCTCCCCCGACTTCGGGTTGCGCCCAACGCGCGCCGGGCGACGGTTGAGGCCGAAGCTGCCGAAACCCCGAATTTCGATGCGATGCCCTTTCGACAAAGCGTCGGACATTGCATCGAGCATCGTTTTCACCGCGAAATCCGCATCCTTGAGGACAAGTTGCGGAAATCGCAGTGCCAGCTGCGCGACCAACTCGGATTTGGTCATACTTCAGCAGACCTCGTGAGGCTTACTGGTTCTGGCCGTCGAGCTTCGCCTTCAGCAGCGCGCCGAGGTTGGTCGTACCGGTCGCAGCAGCGCTGGTGTCCGACTGCAGGCCGCGGATCGCTTCCTGTTGTTCAGCCGAATCCTTCGCCTTGATCGACAGGTTGATGCCACGCGACTTGCGATCGATGTTGATCACCATCGCGTTGACCTTGTCGCCTTCCTTCAGCACGTTGCGTGCGTCTTCGACGCGATCCTGCGAGATTTCCGACGCGCGCAGGTAGCCTTCGATGTCGCCCGTCAGCGTGACGACCGCACCCTTCGCATCGACCGACTTCACCACGCCGTCGACGATCGAACCCTTGTCGTTCATTGCAACGTAGTTGCTGAACGGGTCGCCTTCGAGCTGCTTGATGCCGAGCGAAATACGCTCCTTCTCGACGTCGATACCGAGCACGATCGCTTCGACTTCGTCGCCCTTCTTGTACTTGCGAACGGCTTCTTCGCCGGCTTCGCTCCACGACAGGTCCGACAGGTGGACCAGGCCGTCGATGCCGCCCGGCAGACCGATGAACACGCCGAAGTCGGTGATCGACTTGATTGCGCCCGTGATCTTGTCGCCCTTCTTGAAGTTACGGCTGAAGTCATCCCACGGATTCGGCTTGCACTGCTTCATGCCGAGGCTGATACGACGACGGTCTTCGTCGATCTCGAGGACCATGACTTCGACCTCGTCGCCCAGCTGGACAACCTTCGACGGAGCAACGTTCTTGTTGGTCCAGTCCATTTCCGACACGTGGACCAGGCCTTCGATGCCCGATTCCACTTCGACGAATGCGCCGTAGTCGGTGATGTTCGTGACCTTGCCGAACAGGCGCGTGCCCGACGGGTAACGGCGCGAGATGCCTTCCCACGGATCGTCGCCCAGTTGCTTGATGCCCAGCGAGACGCGGTTCTTCTCTTGATCGAACTTGAGGATCTTCGCGGTGACTTCCTGGCCAACCGACAGGACTTCGCTCGGGTGACGCACACGACGCCATGCGATGTCGGTGATGTGCAGCAGGCCGTCGATGCCGCCGAGGTCGACGAACGCGCCGTAATCGGTGATGTTCTTGACCACGCCGTTGACGATCGCGCCTTCCTTCAGCGTCTCGAGCAGCTTTGCGCGCTCTTCGCCTTGCGTTGCTTCGATCACTGCACGACGCGACAGCACGACGTTGTTACGCTTGCGATCGAGCTTGATCACGCGGAACTCGAGCGTCTTGCCTTCGTACGGGGTCGTGTCCTTGACCGGACGCGTGTCGACCAGCGAACCCGGCAGGAACGCGCGGATGCCGTTGACCATCACGGTCATGCCGCCCTTCACCTTGCCGGTGATCGTGCCGGTGACGAGTTCGTTGTTGTCGAGAGCCTTTTCCAGCGACAGCCACGATGCAAGGCGCTTCGCCTTGTCGCGCGACAGGATCGTGTCGCCGTAGCCGTTTTCGAGTGCATCGATCGCGACGGACACGAAATCGCCCGACTGCACCTCAACCTCGCCCTGATCGTTCAGGAATTCCTCGATCGGAATGTAAGCCTCGGACTTCAGGCCTGCATTGACGACCACGAAGTTGTGGTCGACGCGCACGACTTCGGCGGAAATCACTTCGCCGGCGCGCATGTCTTGGCGGGTCAGCGACTCTTCGAACAGAGCCGCGAAAGATTCAGTATTCGGGTTGGAGGTTTGCAGGTCGGACATAAAAATCTGATTGTGCATGGATCGCTGTGCCACGCCGGCCGGAATGGCAGGCTGAAAGGGCCAGATCGAAGCCACACGGGGTTAAGGGTTCGAAACACGCTCCGCGCTTCTCGCGCAAAGCACCTACTGCTGCCCGCCTTCTCAGGCGGGCTGACCGAGCGTTCGGTACCACTGCAGCACCTGGTCGACTGCTTCATCAACCGAAAGCGCCGACGTATCGAGCAGCTTGGCATCTGCCGCAGGCTTCAGCGGCGCGGCTGCGCGATTGCTGTCGCGCGCGTCACGTTCACGAAGATCCCGGAGCAAGTTATCAATATTAGCAGAAAAACCTTTTTGCATCAATTGCTTATGCCGCCTGGTCGCGCGAGCCTCGGCACTGGCCGTCAGGAACACCTTCAGCACGGCGTCCGGGAAGATCACAGTGCCCATGTCGCGGCCGTCGGCAACGAGGCCCGGCGTCTTGCGGAACGCGCGCTGGCGCGCGACGAGCGCGGTACGCACCGGCCCGTGCACGGCAATGGCCGACGCGCGGTTGCCGACCGCTTCGGCGCGGATGTCGTTCGACACGTCGACGCCGTCGAGCTGCGCGCAGCCCTCGCGGAACGTGATGTGAAGATCGTCAATCAGCTTCACGAGCGCGTCGACATCCTCCGCCGCGATGCCGTAGCGCACGCTCGCGAGCGCGGCGAGCCGGTACAGCGCGCCGCTGTCGAGCAGGTGAAAGCCGAGATGCGCGGCGACGAGCGCCGCGACGGTCCCCTTGCCGGAAGCGGTCGGACCGTCGATCGTGATGACGGGGGTCGGGTGAAAGGGTCGGGTCGATTTCATCGGAACTGTCGGGTCAGGCTTTGGCGAGCGCGGCAAAGCGGTCGAAATAGTCGGGGAACGTCTTGCCGACGCACTTCGGATCGTTGATCCGCACGGGCACGCCGCCCAGGCTGACGAGCGAGAAGCACATCGCCATCCGGTGATCGTCGTACGTGTCGATCGCTGCATTCGGCGTGAGCCGTTGCGGCGGCGTAACGACCAGATAGTCCGGGCCTTCCTCGACGATCGCGCCGACCTTGCGCAGTTCGGTCGCCATCGCGGCGATGCGGTCGGTTTCCTTCACGCGCCAGCTCGCGATGTTGCGCAGCGTGCTCGTGCCGCTCGCGAACAGCGACGCGACCGCGATGGTCATCGCCGCGTCGGGAATCAGGTTGAAGTCCATGTCGATCGGCTCGAGCTTGCCATGGTCATGGCCGATGCCGCGCACCTCGATCCAGTCGTCGCCCATCGATACGTTCGCGCCCATCTGCATCAGCGCGTTCGCGAAGCCGACGTCGCCCTGGATGCTCGCGCGCCCCACGCCCTCGACGCGCAGCGGGCCGCCGCCGAGCGCGCCGGCCGCGAGGAAGTACGAGGCCGACGATGCATCGCCCTCGACCATGATGCGCCCCGGCGAACGGTAGCGGACGCCGGCCGGCACGACGAAGCGCTGCCAGCCGTCGCGCTCGACGGCCACGCCGAAGCGCGCCATCAGCCGGATCGTGATGTCGATGTACGGCTTCGAGATCAATTCGCCGTCGACTTCGACGACGATCCTGCCGTCCTTCGCCTTCACGAGCGGCAGCGTCATCAGCAGCGCGGTGAGGAACTGGCTCGACACGTCGCCGCGCACGCGGATCGGCGCGTCGACCGTGATCGCGGCAGGCTTGATCCGCAGCGGCGGAAAGCCTTCGTTTTGCTCGTAGTCGATCTGCGCGCCGATCTGCCGCAGGCCGTCGACGAGGTCGCCGATCGGCCGCTCGTGCATGCGCGGCACGCCGTGCACGCGATAGTCGCCGCCGTTGACCGCGAGCGCCGCCGTCAACGGTCGCACCGCGGTGCCCGCGTTGCCGAGGAACAGATCGGCGGTCTTCGCGGTGAACGCGCCGCGCGTGCCGGTGACGACACAGGTGTCGCCGTCGCGCGCGAGCTTCACACCAAGCTTGCCGAGCGCGTCGAGCATCACGCGCGTGTCGTCGGAATCCAGCAGGTTGGTGATCGTCGTATCGCCTTCAGCAAGCGCCGCGAGCAGCAGCACGCGGTTCGAGATGCTTTTCGAGCCGGGCAGGCGCACGGTGCCCGACGCGCTGGAATATGGGCCGAGATCGAGATAGTCCATGGGAATCGTCCTGTTTCCTGTTATTTCTTGACCGGTTCGGCAGCGGGCTGCGCGCCACGTTCCTGCCAGGCCTTGCGTGCAGCACGCGAGCGAGTGAACACGGCTTCGAGCGCCGCGCCATCGCCGGCGTCGATCGCCGCACGCAGCCGGGCGAGCACGCGCGTGTAGCCGTCGAGCTCATCGAGCAGCGCCGCGCGGTTCGCGACACACACGTCGCGCCACATTTCCGGGCTCGACGCCGCGATCCGCGTGAAGTCGCGGAAGCCACCCGCCGCGTACGAGAATTTCAGTTCGGCATCCGCCTCGCCGAGAATTTGCTCTACGAGCGCGAACGACAGCACGTGCGGCAGATGACTGATCGACGCGAACACGCGATCGTGCTGCGCCGTGCTCATGGTGCGCACGTCGGCGCCGGTCGCCCGCCACATCGCGTCGATCCGCGCGACCGCTTCGGGCGCGTTCTCCGGCAACGGACACAGCACGACGTTGCGACCGACGTACAGATCCGGCAGCGCGGCCTCGACGCCGCTCGATTCGCGCCCGGCGATCGGATGGCCCGGCACGAATTGCGCGATCCGCGCACCGAGCGCATCGCGTGCCGCCGCAACGACGTCGGACTTGGTACTGCCAGCGTCGGTGACGATCGTCGCAGCGTCAAGCCACGGCGCGATGCGCGCGAGCAACGGGCCCGTTTGCGCGACGGGCGCAGCCAGCAATACGAGATCGGCGCCGGCAAGCGCGTCGCGCAGTTGCGCATCGTCGTCGAGCGCCACCGCGCGATCGATCACGCCGAGGGCGAGCGCGCGCTCGACCGCTGCACGTGAACGACCGACGCCGACAACTTCGCCCGCGCCACCCGGTGTGCGCTCGCGCAGCGCGCGCGCCAGCGATCCGCCGATCAGGCCGACGCCGAAGATGACAAGTTTGTTGAATGCAAAGCCTGACACGACAAGAGCCAAGTGACGCGCGCGGAACGACGCCCCGCGCACGGAAGTCCAGATTCCGGGCAACGGGCCCGCACCCGGTGCGACCTGCACCGGATACCGCCCGAACCCGCCTTGGGCAGCGCCGCCCGGCCTGCCCCACCCGCTTCGCCGCGCCGCCTGCTGGTGCAGGCGACGGGCCGCTGCGCGTCAGCGCGCGCGCGGATACGAACCGAGTATCTTCAGGAACGCGGCCTTCTGGCCGAGCTCCGCGAGCGCGGCGGCCACGGCTGGCTCGTCCCGGTGCCCTTCGATGTCGATGTAGAAGTAATACTCCCACGTGCCGACCCGCGCGGGGCGCGACTCGAAGCGCGTCATCGACACACCGTGCCGCGCGAGCGGTTCGAGCAGCTTGAACACCGCGCCCGGCTCGTTCTTCACCGACACGATCAGCGACGTCTGGTCGTGACCGCTCTGTCCGGCCGGCTGCTTGCCGACGATCACGAAGCGCGTGCGATTGTGCGGATCGTCCTGAATCAGCGAGAACGCGATCTGCAGGCCGTAGTGCGCGGCTGCGCGGTCGCCTGCGATCGCCGCGACGCTCGGATCCGCCGCCGCGAGACGCGCGGCCTCCGCATTGCTCGACACCGCTTGCCGCTCGAGCTGCGGCGCGTTCGCGGCAAGCCACTGCTGGCATTGCGCGAGCGCCTGCGCATGCGCGCAGACGCGCGTCACGCCGTCGAGCGTGCCGCTCTGCGTGAGCAGGTTGTGATGGATCGGCAGCGCGAGTTCACCGCTGATCAGCAACTGCGTCTGCAGCAGCAGGTCGAGCGTGCGCGACACCGCACCTTCGGTCGAGTTCTCGACCGGCGCGATGCCGAATGCGGACGCGCCTGCCTCGACCGAGCGGAATACCTCATCGATCGACGGACACGGCAGCCCTTCGATCGACTGGCCGAAGTACTCGAACATCGCCTGTTCGCTGTACGTGCCGACCGGCCCGAGGAACGCGACGTGGATCGTCTGTTCGAGCGCGCGGCTCGCGGCCATGATCTCGCGCCAGATGGCGCTAATGTGCTCGCTCGCGAGCGGTCCCGCGCTCATGTCCTGCAGGCGCGCGATCACCTGCAGCTCGCGCTCCGGCCGGAACACCGGCGCATTGAAATGCTTCTTGACCTCGCCCACCTCGAGCGCCACCGCGGCGCGCTGATTGAGGAGCGCGATCAGCTGCGCGTCGATCGCATCGATGCGGTCGCGCAGCGGTTTCAGGCGGGAATTCAGTTCGTCGTCCATGCGTAGTTGCCGTGCTGTTTGAACAGCGCGCGCTCAGGCGCCGCGCTGTTCGAAGTCCTTCATGTACTCGACGAGCGCTTTCACGCCCTCGAGCGGCACCGCGTTGTAGATCGACGCCCGCATGCCGCCGACGGACTTGTGGCCCTTCAGCTGCAGCAGCCCGCGCGCCTTTGCGCCGGCAAGGAAGTCTTCGTTGCGCGTTTCGTCGGCCAGGAAAAAGGGCACGTTCATACGCGACCGCACCGCCGGCTCGACCTTGTTCAGATAGAAACTGCTCGCATCGATCGTGTCGTAGAGCAGCTTCGCCTTCTCGATATTGCGCGCCTCGATCGCCTCGAGGCCGCCCTGCCGCTTCAGCCACTGGAACACGAGGCCCGCGATGTAGATCGCATAAGTAGGCGGCGTGTTGTACAGCGAGTTGTTCGCGGCGACGGTCTTCCATTCGAATGCGGACGGACAGATCGACAGCGCGCGATCGAGCAGATCCTCTCGCACGATCACGACGGTCACGCCGGCCATCCCAATGTTCTTCTGCGCGCCGCCGAACAACACGCCGTACTTCGCGACGTCCATCGGACGCGACAAAATGTGTGACGACACGTCCGCGACGAGCGGCACGTCGCCGAGGTCGGGAATCTCGAACGTCTCGACGCCGTCGATCGTCTCGTTCGTGCACAGATGCACGTAGGCCGGATCGTCCGACAGCTGCCATTCGGCGCGGGCGGGCGCGCGCGTGAAACCGTCGGCCGTCTTGCCGGATGCGGCCAGATGCGGCGTGCCGTATTTCTTCGCTTCGTTGAACGACTTCTGCGACCACGAACCCGTCACGACGAAGTCGGCGGTCTTGCGCGAACCAAGCAGGTTCATCGGCACGATCGCGTTCTCGGCAATGCCGCCGCCCTGCAGGAACAGGATCCGGTGGCTGGCCGGCACATCGAGCAGCTCGCGCAGGTCGGTCAGCGCTGCCTCGTGGATCGACATGAATTCCTTGCCGCGATGGCTCATCTCCATCACGCTCATGCCGCTGCCGTGCCAGTCGAGCATTTCGTCGGCGGCCTGCCGCAGCACTTCCTCGGGGAGCGCCGCAGGACCGGCGGAGAAATTAAAGACGCGCATCGTGAAAACCTCGGGAGGGACGCGACCGGCTTGCCGCCGGCAGAAAGAACCGCGCCAGAAAAGGAATGGCCGCTTGCGCTCGCGCGCAAACGGCCATTATCGCACTGTCATCAGGCTCCCGCCAAACCCGGCCGAACGGCCGGGCGGCGTGCCCGGACGGCTTACTTGCCCGGCTTGACTGCAGCGACTTCCTTGTCAGCCTGCGTACGCGTTGCCTGGATCGCTTGCGGCATGTACTTCTGCATCAGGCCGTTGACCACGTCGCGGCCGACCTGATCCTGAACCTGGATGAACTTGCGGCCCGTCGGGCTCTTGTAGAACGTCGTCAGATCCTTGATCTCCGACGTGCTGTAGTACTTCGCGTAAGCGTCGTACTGAGCCGACATCGCGTCGTTCTGGAACTGCTGCGTGCCGAACACCTTGCCCGCGCCGTCAACCAGCTTCGGCACCGCGTTCTTCTGCAGCGTCGGCACGGCGGCTTGCTTTTGCTTGTCGTTCAGCGTCTTGTTTTCCGACAGCGCGTCCGACAGGATCGCCGGCACGAGTTGCTTTGCCTGCATCTCGGCGCTGTTGCCGATTGCCGACACGAGCTTCGGCGCGTCGATCGCGTCGAGCAGATCCTTGATCGCCGCCTTCTTGTCGGCGTCGATCGGCGCAGCTGCCGCGGTCGCAGCCGGTGCGGAATTCGACAGCGCTTGCGCCATCGCGAACGTCGGCACCAGTGCAGCCAGCAGAACCAGTTGCTTGAATTGCTTTTGCATCATCACTCCCTTTTGGAAATATGAATGGTTGCTCGCCGGCCGCGGCGCTTCACGCCCGCGGCGGCCAGAGTCTCATCCGTTCTTCAGGCTTCGCCGTCCGACGCCTCGTCGGCCTCGCCATCGCCCTCTTCGGCCTCCGCGATCTGCTGCAGGCCAGAAAGCTTGGTACCCTCATCGAGACTGATGAGTGTAACACCTTGCGTGGCACGCCCCATCTCGCGAATCTCGGATACGCGGGTGCGAATCAACACGCCGGCCGTCGTAATCAGCATGATCTGATCCTCGGCGTCGACGAGCGTCGCGGCCACGACCTTGCCGTTGCGCTCGGACGTCTGGATCGCGATCATACCCTTCGTACCGCGGCCGTGGCGCGTGTACTCGGTGATCGGCGTGCGCTTGCCGTAGCCGTTCTCGGTCGCGGTGAGCACGGTCTGCTCCTCGCTGCCCGCGACCAGCATCGCGATGACCTGCTGCCCGTCCTCGAGCTGCATGCCGCGCACACCGCGCGCTTCGCGACCCATCGGACGCACGTCGTTCTCGTCGAAGCGAACGGCCTTGCCGGCGTCGGAGAACAGCATCACGTCGTGCGCACCGTCGGTGATCGATGCACCGATCAGGAAGTCGCCGTCGTCGAGGCCGACCGCGATGATGCCCTTCTTCATCGGGCGGCTGAATGCTTCGAGCGGCGTCTTCTTCACGGTGCCGAGCGACGTCGCCATGAAGATGAACTTGTCGGCCGAGAACTCCTTGATCGGCAGCACGACGTTGATCTTCTCGCCTTCCTGCAGCGGGAACATGTTGACGATCGGACGGCCGCGCGAGTTGCGCGAGCCCTGCGGCACTTCATAGACCTTGACCCAGTACACGCGGCCGCGGTTCGAGAAGCACAGGATGTAGTCGTGGGTGTTCGCGATGAACAGCGTCTCGATCCAGTCGTCTTCCTTCATCTGCGTCGCCTGCTTGCCGCGGCCGCCGCGCTTCTGCGCGCGATACTCGGACAGCGGCTGCGACTTCACGTAGCCCGCGTGCGACATCGTGACGACCATGTCCTGCGGCGTGATCAGGTCTTCGGTATTCAGTTCGGTCGCGTTCAGCTCGATCTTCGAGCGGCGTGCGTCGCCGAATTCGGCCTTCACCGCCGTCAGCTCCTCGCCGATCATCGTCGTGATCCGCTCGGGGCGCGCGAGAATGTCCAGCAGGTCGGCGATCTGCGCCATCACTTCGCGGTACTCGCCGATGATCTTGTCCTGCTCGAGACCGGTCAGGCGCTGCAGACGCATCTGCAGGATTTCCTGCGCCTGCGTGTCGGACAGACGGTACAGCCCGTCGGCCTGCATCCCGAACGCCGGGTTCAGGCCTTCCGGACGGTACGCGGAGCGACCGCCCGCCGACGCGTTCTCGGCCTCGGCGCGCGTCAGCATATCGCGCACGAGCGACGAATCCCACGGCTTCGCCATCAACTCCTGCTTCGCGATCGGCGGCGTCGGCGCTGCCTTGATGATCGCGATGAACTCGTCGATGTTCGCGAGCGCGACCGCGAGACCTTCGAGCACGTGGCCGCGTTCGCGCGCCTTGCGCAGTTCGTAGATCGTGCGGCGCGTCAGCACTTCGCGTCGATGCGACAGGAAGCACTGCAGGATTTCCTTCAGGTTCAGCAGCTTCGGCTGGCCGTCGACCAGCGCGACCATGTTCATGCCGAACGTGTCCTGCAGCTGCGTCGCCTTGTACAGGTTGTTCAGCACCACTTCGGGCACTTCGCCGCGCTTCAGCTCGATCACGACGCGCATGCCGCTCTTGTCGGACTCGTCGCGGATGTCGGAGATGCCCTCGAGCTTCTTCTCGTTGACGAGCTCGGCGATACGCTCGAGCAGCGAGCGCTTGTTCACCTGGTACGGCAGCTCGTCGACGATGATCGCCATCCGCTGACCGCGGTCGATCTCCTCGAAGTGCGTGGCCGCGCGCATCACGACGCGGCCGCGCCCGGTGCGATAGCCGTCGCGCACGCCGGCGACACCGTAGATGATGCCGGCCGTCGGGAAGTCCGGCGCCGGGATGATCTCGATCAGCTCGTCGATCGTCGCTTCCGGGTTGTTCAGCAGGTGCTGGCACGCGTCGACGACTTCGTTCAGGTTGTGCGGCGGGATATTGGTCGCCATACCGACCGCGATACCCGACGAGCCGTTGATCAGCAGGTTCGGGATGCGCGACGGCAGGACCGACGGCTGCATCTCGTTGCCGTCGTAGTTCGGCTCGAAGTCGACCGTTTCCTTGTCGATGTCGGCGAGCAACTCGTGACCGATCTTCGCCATGCGAATTTCGGTGTAACGCATCGCCGCGGCATTGTCACCGTCGATCGAGCCGAAGTTGCCCTGTCCGTCGATCAGCATGTAGCGCAGCGAGAAGTCCTGCGCCATCCGCACGATCGTGTCGTACACCGCGGTATCGCCGTGAGGGTGATACTTACCGATCACGTCACCGACGATACGCGCCGATTTCTTGTACGCGCGGTTCCAGTCGTTGTTCAGTTCGTGCATCGCGAACAGTACGCGCCGGTGCACGGGCTTCAGGCCATCGCGGACATCCGGAAGGGCACGTCCGACGATCACGCTCATCGCGTAATCGAGATACGAACGGCGCATTTCCTCCTCTAGGGAGGTGGGCAGGGTCTCTTTGGCGAATTGATCCATGTATCCGTATCGTTTCGGAGCGAAGACGGCGAACGCCTTTCGCGTGGGCGCTGCATGCGCAACGCAACGCGAGATTCTAACATGCACGCATCAGCCGCCAATTCGCCACCCCCTCTATATGTAAACAGCAAAAATCACGGCCCATGGCAAAGGCGTCCCGGACCGGCCATGATCGCGCCCCATTCAGGAAGCCCACGGCGTTCGGACCCTTGTCACGCATGCGCGTAAACCCTTGCGGCCTTTCATGCAATTTCGCGGACACACTCTTGACAATCTCTGAAAGTTACGGCAGGCAGGTGTTGCGCATGCACCACAAAGTTGAAGCGATCTTGGGGTGGGGAGGATTTTTTTTCGTAGGAAGGGAACGATATGGCAAAATGCCAACGCACTGAAAGTTAGACGCTGCTCGAAGTCTACACAGAGCGGTGCCGCGTTTTTTGTGCCGCACCAATGTTATACTTCGAGCAATGTATGACTTGTCACCGTCAACAGGCTCGCAGTAAACCTGCGGTAATCTCAATTTCGAGAGGAGAAATATGAATAAACTTTCAAAGCTCGCGTTCATTGCAGCTACCGCAGTTATGGCTGCATCCGCTTCGGCACAGTCGGTGCCGGCATCGCGTCAAGCCGTCAACGACAACTGGGTGAACGGCACGGGCGAATGGGTGTGGATGAACGGCACGAACGAGCTCTGCTGGCGTGACGCGTTCTGGACGCCGGCCACCGCCAACGCGAAGTGCGATGGCGCACTGGTCGCCCAGGCACCGCAGCCGCCGGTCGCTCCGGTTGCTCCGGCCATCACGAGCCAGAAGATCACGTACCAAGCCGACGCACTGTTCGACTTCGACAAGGCAACGCTCAAGCCGCTGGGCAAGCAAAAGCTGGACGAACTGGCTTCGAAGATCCAGGGCATGAACACGGAAGTGGTCGTCGCTACGGGCTACACGGACCGCATCGGTTCGGACAAGTACAACGACCGCCTGTCGCTGCGCCGCGCACAAGCTGTCAAGTCGTACCTGGTCAGCAAGGGTGTCCCGGCCAACAAGATCTACACGGAAGGCAAGGGCAAGCGCAACCCGGTCACGACCGGCTGCAACCAGAAGAACCGCAAGCAACTGATCGCCTGCCTCGCACCGGACCGCCGCGTGGAAGTCGAAGTGGTCGGTACGCAAGAAGTTCAGAAGACGACCGTTCCGGCGCAGTAAGCCGCGGTTTTCGACTGCTTCAAAGCCCCGCTCCGGCGGGGCTTTTTCTTTGACGCCCGCCCAGGCGCTCGCTGGCCTCGTTGTGCGCCCCCTTATATACTCGGGGCTGACGTACCGACGCACCGCCCTCCTTCCGTAGCCCGTTTGCCGACATGACCAACGCCGATCCGCACGAACTCCAGAAATTCAGCGACCTCGCCCATCGGTGGTGGGACCCGAATGCCGAATTCAAGCCCTTGCACGACCTGAATCCGGTCCGGCTCGGCTGGATCGATTCGCATGCGCACCTCGCCGGCAAGCGCGCACTCGATATCGGCTGCGGCGGCGGCATCCTGTCCGAATCAATGGCCGGGCTCGGCGCCCAGGTGAAAGGCATCGACCTGTCGACCGAAGCGCTCGGCGTCGCCGACCTGCACAGCCTCGAAAGCGGCATCACGGTCGACTACGAGGCGATCGCCGCCGAAGCGATCGCCGAACGCGAGCCGGGCACTTACGACGTCGTCACCTGCATGGAGATGCTCGAGCACGTGCCTTCGCCGGCCGGCGTCGTCGCCGCGTGCGCGACGCTCGTGAAGCCGGGCGGCTGGGTGTTCTTCTCCACGCTGAACCGCAACCTGAAGTCCTACCTGTTCGCGGTAATCGGCGCTGAGTACATCGCGCAGATGCTGCCGAAGGGCACC
The DNA here is from genome assembly GCF_052372875.1 of Burkholderia sp. PR2. Taxonomy (NCBI): domain Bacteria; kingdom Pseudomonadati; phylum Pseudomonadota; class Betaproteobacteria; order Burkholderiales; family Burkholderiaceae; genus Burkholderia; species Burkholderia sp. PR2. The sequence continues at coordinate 1,003,693 of NZ_JBQRWH010000004.1, read as the reverse complement.
CACGACTACGCGCGCTTCATCCGCCCGTCGGAACTGGCGAGCTTCGTGCGCGGGACCGATCTGCACATCGTGGAGATCAAGGGTATTACCTATCACCCGATCGGCAAGCGCTTCGCGCTGTCGAACGACACCGACATCAACTATCTCGTCGCGTGCCGCCGAGGCGCGTGACCCTCCGACCGGCATGACGATTCCCCTTTCGACCGAGCGGCCCGCATTCGACGCGCCGCACCTGCTGCACTGCGATGCCGTGCTGTTCGACCTCGACGGCACGCTCGCCGACACGGCGCCCGATCTCGCCGCTGCAGTCCACAAGATGCAGCGCGTGCGCGGCCTGCCCGAAACGTCGCTCGACGTGCTGCGGCCGCTGGCATCGGCCGGTGCGCGGGGCCTGCTCGGCGGCGCATTCGGAATCGACCCGCATTCGCCCGGCTACGATGCGATGCGCGACGAGTTCCTGACCAATTACGCGACCGACATCTGCGTGCACACAGTGCTGTTCCCCGGCATCGGCGACGTGCTCGACGAACTCGATGGACGCGGCGTGCGCTGGGGCATCGTCACGAACAAGGCGATGCGTCTCACCGCGCCGCTCGCCGACCTGCTCGGCCTCGCGCCGCGCGCGGCCTGCATCGTCGGGGGCGACACAACGCCGCACTCGAAACCACATCCGGCCCCGCTGTTGCATGCGGCGGAACAAATGACGCTCGCGCCGGAGCGCATCGTCTACGTCGGCGACGATCTTCGCGACATCCAGGCTGGCAGCGCGGCGGGGATGGCGACGGTCGCGGCCGCGTACGGCTACTGCGGTGACGGCGTCGCGCCGGCTGACTGGCAGGCGCAGCATCTCGTCGGCACGACGCAGGAACTGCGCGAACTGCTGCGCCATGTTGGGCTATAATGGTGGATCTTATCCGCGGGGGCGACCTGGTTTCGACAGGGGTTGTGAAGCGGCTAGGGCATGTCGAGGACCCGTCACCTCGTTAATCAATGGGAAAATCGTAACTGCAAACGACGATACGTTCGCACTGGCAGCCTAACGGCCGCCGTCCTCTGCCTAGTTCACTGACGGGCTAGTGTCGCAAGACCGGTAGCAATACCGCCAGAGGTCATTTACGTCAGTTAAGCCCTGTCGGCGTCGCGACGCCAGGGTCGAAAATCTAGCGAATCGCCGTAGTGCAGCGTGTTCGTCCGCGTCGCTGCGGTTAAATCAAATGACTGAACTAAACATGTAGAACTAGTCGTGGAGCGCTTCTGGACGCGGGTTCGATTCCCGCCGCCTCCACCAAATTCCCTTCCGAGATGTTCCGAGGAAGTACAGAAACCCGCGATAGCTCAAGGCTTCGCGGGTTTTTTCATTCCTGAGCGTTCCGAAAAGCTCCGTAGACATCCGGGGGTACTTGGGGGTACTTTCGGGGGTATCCGATATACCCCCGCGCCCAGATACCCCCATGCCACTCACCGACACGACCATCCGCAACACGAAGCCAGCCGAGAAGCCCATCAAGCTGTTCGACGGTGGCGGCTTGTTTTTGCTCGTGACGCCGGCCGGGCAGCGGTACTGGCGGCTGAAATACCGCGCCGCCGGGAAAGAAAAACTGCTGGCGCTCGGCGTGTATCCCGACGTGACGCTCGCGGCGGCCCGCCGGAAGCGGGACGAAGCCAGGGAGAAGATGGCCGCGGGCATCGATCCAGCGGAAGCGAAGAAGGCCGAGAAGCGCTCAGCTCGCCTGAGTGCCGAAAACTCGTTCGAAGCAGTCGCGCGCGAGTGGCACGCCAAGTATGGTCCGACCTGGTCTGCCAGCCATGGCGCCCGCCTGCTCCGCCGTCTCGAGGTCGACGCGTTCCCGTGGATTGGCGGCAAACCCATTGCCGACCTCGCGCCGCCGGACGTACTCGACGTGTTGCGTCGGGTAGAAAAGCGCGGCGCGCTCGAAACGGCCCACCGCCTGCACGCGAACATCGGCCAGGTGTGCCGCTATGCGGTGGCGACCGGCCGCGCCCCGCGCGATGTGACCGCCGACCTCCGTGGCGCGCTTCCGCCCGTGCAGCAGGAGCACATGGCCGCGATCACCGACCCGAAACAGGTTGCCGAGTTGCTGCGCGCGATCGACGGCTATCAGGGCACGTTCCCGGTGCTATGCGCCCTGCGCCTCGCACCGCTTCTGTTCCAGCGCCCTGGAGAGCTGCGCGCCGCCGAGTGGGCCGAGTTCGACCTCAACGCCGGGATCTGGGAGATTCCCAGCGAGCGAATGAAGCGCACGAAACAAGGCAAGGCGTCCGGCGGCGCCCATATCGTGCCGTTGCCATCTCAAGCGATCGCGGTTCTCCGTGAGTTGCACGCCCTCACGGGTAACAGCCGGTTCCTGTTCCCGAGTGTCCGAACGAAGGACCGCCCGATGTCCGACAACACGGTCAACAGCGCACTGCGTCGACTCGGATACGACGGCGACACGATGACAGGACACGGATTCCGCGCGATGGCGCGCACGATCCTTGACGAGGGGCTCGGCGTGCCAGCAGCGATCATCGAGGCACAGCTCGCCCACGCAGTGAAAGACCCGCTCGGCCGAGCATACAATCGTACCGCTCATCTACAGCAGCGCCGCGAAATGATGCAACGCTGGGCCAACTACCTCGAGCAACTCAAGGCCGGCGCGCAGATCATCCCGATCGGGGCGGCGGCCGGCTGACCGCCCACCCAGGAGACCGGCTGCGACGTGCGCAACGCAGGGCGACAGCAGCGTGCCGAGGCGAAGGGTGAAACCTCTGGTGCTGCTCGGGAAGCGGACGGCGGCGTCAAGCGCGCTTCTTCGATCGTAACGGCTGCAACTCTGGCCGCTCGCGCGCTGCGGGTTCGGCAGGAATCAGTCCCGCCCTCCGCGCATCCAGCGCCGCAAAAGTTGTCCACAGAAACACAATGCTTCCGTCGGCGCGGCGCGGGACGTCAACCCCAAAGTGCCGATTGAACCATCTGACTTGAGCCGTGTACTGCTTGTAGCCGGTCACACGCTCGAGGTCGGCCGGCGACATCAGGCGTTCATCCATCGTCAATCTCCAATCCTTGGCGGGTTCGAGTGGACATACACGGTTTGTCCACGTGCAACAGGTGCAACGCGTGCAACACGGCCACCGGCAAAGGGCCACCGCCGTTGCACGTCGGCTAAATAGGGTGCAACAAGTGCAACGCCCCTACTGTACAGATGAACAGTTGCGGGGCTTACAATGGAACATACCGGACGCTAGTGAACAAACCAAGACCCATCGTCTTTGGCAAAACGCCTGGTCCGGTACCTCTCTCTTTCAGCGCCATCCCGAAAAACAAAATGGACGAGCTCGATCTGTTCCGCATCGCAGACACCTACACGTTGACCGACGCCGCCGCGCTGCTGGTCGGGGCCAAGCCGAGCCGCGTTCGGCCGCCGAGTAAATGGACGCTCAGCCGCTACCACCTGGCACGCCTCGAACACCCGGATGCAGACGTCGATGCGCTCGACAACAAGCCCGAAGCGTTCGACGCAGCGCTGCGATCACTGACACACGCCGTCAATCGCGGGTCGCTACCGGCTTCACGATGCTATTCCGCTGACGAAGAATCGATGGCCCTCGCTTTGGACCTGCCACCTGGTCACGAGATCGTTGGTCGGCTGGATCCCAGCTCCACAACCGTAGACGCGGCGGATCTCAGGAATTGGCTCGCGACGCGCGGCGTGAAGTCCGGATTCTTTTTCCCCGAGACGAGCGACACGCCGGATTATCTCGACCCGCGGCACCCGCGCTACGCCCCAAAGCTGGCGGCAGCTGTAAAGGTCTGGCTCGCGATGGAGGATGAGAACCTACGCCGCGCGAAGGGCGCGATCGACGCCATGGAGGGATGGCTCGAGACGCGATACAAAGAACTCGGGCTTGTGCATGAACGGGACAATCCGAAGAACAACGTCAAGGCCGGCGACATGAATCGCACCGCCGTCGAAGAAGCGGCGAAGGTAGCAAATTGGAGGCAGAACGGCGGCGCAATCAGTACGCCCGCCGAGTAACCCACCCACCCCACAGAGCCTTATTCCTAAAGGCGCTCACGGTCAACGCGCAAGGCAACCCACCCACCCCATTCGTGGCGGTCGATGGTGGGTTTTCGGTATCCTGCCCCCCTGTTTCCAGCTTCTCAAGTCGCCTGTAATGAGCCCCATTCCCGGATGTTCCGGGATCGTTCATTACAGGTGAAACATGACCGAGCAGATTCAAACCGCCCTCACAATCCTGCGCCGCCGGCAGGTCGAAGCCGCGACCGGGCTTTCTCGCACGACGATCTACTACCGCATCAAGGAGCGCACGTTCCCGGCCCCGATCAAACTCGGACCGCGCTCCGTAGGCTGGCGCGCGGGCGACATCGACGCCTTCCTCGCCAACCCCTCGGGCTATCGCGCGGAGGGCTGATCGATGGCGACGACCCCCGAAACGCAAAAGGGCCGCGACTCCGGCAAGAGCGCGACCCAGACGACCCACGCCGATCATAGCGCGGCAGCGGCGAACACAGCACAAGGCGAACCCTCACCCAGCGCATCGGCGGACCAGGGGCGCCAACAGTACCTCGCTGACATCCTGCGCACCCTGCCCGGCAACGACTCCGCAACGCAGCGAACGCGGATGCTTTCCGCAATGCGAGCACTCGGCAGCATCACCACCTTCGAGGCGATGCGACACCTCGACGTGTTCGACCCACGGCCGCGTATCCACGAACTGCGCCACATCTACGGATACCGGATCCACACCGCCATGCGCGCCGAACAGACGGAAAGCGGTGCCATGCATCGGGTCGGCGTCTACTTCCTGTTGCCGGACGGAGGCGGAACGTGCTGAACGTTGTCGGTACTTGTAAACCTATGGCGATCCGCTATACTGACTCTGCGTCCGAGACAACGGGCGCCGGGCGTGGAAACCCGTGGACCATAGGCGGACGAGCCGCCGCACACGCGGCTATTTTTTCGTCTGCACGCTTCTGCACGCCAGTTTTCTATGGCGGGCCGGGCGAGGGCCAGCTTCGGCTGGGCCGGTTTCCTATGGGCCGGTTTTCCACCCCTTGCCGTCGGGCCCGCCACCCCTCACGTGGAAATGAGCGGCGGGCCTCCATTCAGACCATAGGAGGCCGCTTCATGCGCCAGCTTCGTCACGCCCATACCCCGGGCACTTTCGCCCACCGCAATCACTCTCCCGAAAGCACCCTCGTCCTCGCGATCGTGTCGACAGCGCTGCGCGCCGCCGCGCTCGCGCCGACGTATCAGGACGCGCTCGACGTAACCGGTGACGCGTTGCGCCGCCTCGCGGAGCTGGCACGTGCGGAGGTGCGCCATGCATAACCGAGACGCAGATGCCGCCGGTCTGCTGACGTTCTTGGCGGATCGATATGACCTGAAGTCCGCAACCCGCGAGGATCTCGAATTTCTGTCGAGGGCTGGCGAGAACGCCTTCAGCGAAGCGCTCAGTCTCAGCGAACAGGTGAGCGGTATAGCCAGTCTGATTGCTTCGGACGCCGACGGCCGACCGGTACCCCAGGCCGGTTCTTTCCGCGGAGATAGTCAATCCCACCTCCTCTGGAAAATCGCCCGTGAAATCGAGGTGATCGGCCAGATGGCACATATCGGCAGCGAGGCTGATTACGAGCTGCGCGCGCGTGTAGCGCAACTGACCGCTCGCCCCACCAAGGAATCTTCGCGCGCATCTTCCACTAAGCAGTCCTCATCGGAGGTGAGCCATGGCTAACGCTGGACAGATGCTCATCGACGCAGAGCTCGATGCGCATGTCGTCTGCAACCTGCTGCGTGTGTTGCACCAAGCGGTGCCTGAAGATACACCGCACGGGCTTCCTGTGCGCGGTGCGCTGAAGCACATCCTCAACCTTGCCGAAGCGCTCCCTGAGACCCTTGACGTGATTTTGAGGGAGGTGGGTGATGCCTAAGCGCCGCTGCCGCCCGGGCGATCTAGCCCGCGTCATTCATTCAGTCAATCTGGCACTCATGGGTCGAATCGTACTCGTCACTCACTCATATGACGCTGAGCGATGGGCTGTTACCGTTTTCGGTGATCCGGTATTCGGCGTGACGGCCTGCGATGGGCGCCCCATCATAACGAATGACTGGGCCTTCCTCGATTCGTCGCTGCTGCCGCTCCGCGGCGTTACCGGTGAACATTCGGCTGCAACCGGGGAGGAACACTATGCGTGAGCTCTACCCCTACCTCATCTGGACTGAGTCGCACTGGCCGTATCGCTTCGTGTTCGCCGTGGCGCCAGATCGACTGTCCGACAAAAAGATCGACGCCGACGCTGGCGAGCTGCTCGAAATCATGGCGCGCGGCTGCGAAGTGCAAGCGCGCCGCCTGGCAGGGACGACTTGGAGCGTGCCAGAGGAAAGCATGACTGTCCTCGATGCCTTCCGGCCGCTGCACCCTATCGCGCTGCAGTTCGACCCGCGCGGATTCAACGGGGAGCGGGTGCGCGACGACGCTCCCAACATCATTCACACGTTGAAGCGCGAGGTTCGCCGCGCACTGGAGGCCGCGCGATGAGCGCAATTCCCGAGTTTGACGAGCGCCAGCGCATCGAAAATGCGCTGGCGTGCATCCCGCCTGACGTTGAGCGTGAACACTGGTGGCGCATCGCGGCCGCGCTCAAGCACGAACTCGGCGACGCCGGATTCGTTCTGTTCGACGGCTGGAGCCGCGGCGCTGCCAATTACTCCAAGGCCGACGCGCGCGACACGTGGCGCTCACTGCGCGCCGATGGCGGGGTTACGGTCGGCACGCTGTTCGCGATCGCGAAGGACCACGGGTTCACTATTGCCGATCGCACCGCGCCGGTCATCGACGCAGCAGAGATCGCACGACGACGTGCCGAGCGCCAAGCGAAGGCGGATCAGGCAGAGGCCGACCGCGTGCTCGAGCAGCGAAAGGCCGCCACGCTCGCTGTCGCAGTGTGGGCCAAGGCATCCCCGGTCCGCGATGATCATCCGTATCTCGCGCGCAAGGGGCTGCCGGCAACACCGATGCTTCGCGAGATCGATGCCGGAACGTTACGCGGCCTGATTGGCTATACGCCGCGGGCACGCGGCGAGCTGCTCGTCGGACGCATCCTTGTCGCGCCCATCCAGCGAGCTGGCAACGTCTCCAGTCTCGAGTTCATCGACGCGGACGGGCGCAAGTCGGCCCTCGCTGGCGGCGCGAAAGCAGGGGGATACTGGCTCGCCGCCGAGCCAGCCGGCGGCGAGCAGCGTGTCGCGATCGCCGAAGGCGTCGCCTCTGCCCTGACCCATCAGATTGTCTGCCCTGCCGACGTCGCCGTCGCGGCGCTGACGGCCGGCAATCTGCACCAGGTCGCGCGCGCCATGCGCGACGCGCACCCGGAAGCAGTCATCCTGATTCACGGCGAGGTCGGTAACGGCGCCGACAAAGCACTCGACGCCGCGCGCGCCGCCGCTGGGGTACTGGCGGTGCCGATGTTCGAGCCGGACGAACTGATCGGCGATGCCGCGCCGAGCGACATCAACGACCTTTTCGTACTGCGCAGCGCGGATGCCGTGCGCGCGTGCATCGACGCGGCCGCGGCCCCCGCGACGGCCGATACAGGCGCCACGGCGGGCGCCCGGCCCGACGACAGCACCTCGTTCCCGTTGCTCGATGAGCGCCCTTGCTGGCGCGTCTACGACTCCTGGACGCTGGTGAGCGGAAACAGGATGAAGCCCGGCGTCTACTGGCACGGCGTGAAGCTTCCGAAGGGCGACGCACCACCCGAACTGATCGACAAGTGGGTGTGCTCGCCACTATGGGTCATCGCGACGACGCGCAACCGCGAAGATGCCGAGTACGGACGCCTGCTCGAGGTGCTGTCGCCCGCCGGTAAGCGCAAGAAATGGGCAATGCCGATGGCGATGCTCGCCGGCGACGGTAACGAGGTCCGCTCGGTCCTGCTTTCCGAAGGGCTGGTGTTCGACATGAACGACCGACAGGCCGTGCCGCGCTATATCGCCGGCCAGCACCCGAAGCGCACGATGCGTGCGGCGAGCGTGACCGGCTGGCACGACGACGCGTTCGTGCTGCCCGAGGTCGTCATCGGCGCGGACGACATCTGGTTTCAGGCGTCCGGCCGCGTCGCACCCTACGCGTCGGCGGGCACATTCGACGGCTGGTGCGAGCTGGCCGCTCTCGCATCTGGCAATCCCCTCCTGATGCTCGCCATGTCGGCGGCGCTCGCCGGCCCGCTGCTCGGCCCGCTGAACGTCGACGGCGGCGGCGCGCACCTGTACGGCGATTCGTCGTGCGGTAAGACAACGGCTCTGATCGCTGCCGTGAGCGTATGGGGAGGAGCCGCGTTCAAACGCACCTGGCGCGCTACGGCGAACGGGCTGGAGGGTGCGGGCTCGCTGCACTCCGATACGCTGCTGGCACTCGACGAGCTCGGTGAGATCGAGCCGCGCGCGCTCTACGAATCCGCCTATGCGCTCATCAACGGTACGGGCAAGACGCGAGCGAACCGGCACGGAGAGGCGCGGCAGGCGGCGCGCTGGCGCGTCTTCCTGTTGTCGACTGGCGAGCTCACGATCGCTGCGCGGATGGGTGCCGGCGGCATCGAGGCAAAGGCCGGCCAGGAGCTGCGTATCCTCGACGTCCCCGTGACTGGCGCTTTCGGGCTGTTCGACGATCTGCACGGGCGCACCTCAGGCGGCCTGCTGTCGGACGACGTGCGCAATCTCGCATCGAAGCACTACGGCCACGCCGGCCCGCGCTTCTTGGAAGCGCTGGTGCGCGAGCTGCGCGCTGGGTTCCGCCCGGCCGACGCCCTGCAACCGCTGATCGAGCGATTCGACGCCGCGGAGGGCCAGGAACGGCGGGCGGCGCGCACGTTCGCCCTATGCGCGCTTGCCGGAGAAATGGCGGTCGTATGGGACATCGTGCCGTGGGAGTCGGATGAGCCGACACGCGCCGCCGTCCACGCCTTCAACCTCTGGCGGGGCCGCCGCCAGGGAAGCGGGCACGGCGCCGAGCACGCCGCCATCCTCCGCGCGGTGTCCGACTTCATCGACCGACACGCGGACAGCCGGTTCTCCAACATCGAGGGCAGCGCCGACCTGATCCGTGATCGCGCAGGCTACTGGAAGAACGACGGCGAGCGGCGCCTCTACCTTTTCACGTCCGGCGGGTTGCGCGAGGCGACGAAGGGCTACGACCTGCCGCGCGTCACTGCGGCGCTCGACAAGGCGGGAGCCCTGGCAGACGTCGACGGCGGCGGAAAGAGATCGAAGACCACACGAACATCCGACGGCCGGACGCCGCGCCTCTACCACGTCGATCCCGAACGGCTGACGGAGGGTGAGTGATGCGACTCGCGACCCATTCAGACGGTCCGGCGGGCCGCCGCCCTGCCCGCTGCGTTGCACCTGTTGCACGTCGAAATCAACGCGTGCAACGGCGCAAAGCGCCGCCGCACAAGGACGTTGCACACGTTGCACCTGTTGCACCTCACGACCAAGGAGGCATCCATGCTTTCTGAGAACGACCACGATCGCTCGACCGGACCGCGCCGCGCCATTGGCTGCGAATACGGCGCCGAGCTGCCACTCGCATGGGGTCCGCGACTGTCGGCCGCCGAAGTCCGCGACATGCGAGGCGAGCTACTCGACGTGATTGGCGAGCTCGCCCAACTGGAGGGGTGGACCGACGATCAGCGCGATCACGTGCTCTACCCGGCGTTGTGCGGCTCGCTCGGCGACCTGTTGCCGGATCTGCACCACTTCCGCCAGCGTGTCGCCGAGGCTCGCGCCGCGACGGCAGCGCGCGGCGTCGTAGAAATTGTTGAATCGGGGCTGCTGCTCACGAAAGCACCTCGGCGTACCTGAAGGCAGGAGGACATGTGACGATAGAGAAAGACGATGACTTGGCTTGCGAAATGGCGGCGAACGGAAAGAACTCGTTCTGGCGCGTCGACGACAGCCTTGGACGCAATCACGGTACCTACTATCGCGCGCAAGCCGCCGAAGTGCAGGACCGCGTCTGGAAGGAAAACCCTGAACTCGAATGGGTGTGTATGACTCTCGTATACCCGGCCGGCATTGTGCATTGAGGACGAAGACATGACACAGCAATGGTTACGGAAAGCGACGCTACTGGCGGGCGATCTCGGCGACAACGGCCTCGACTTGTCAGCGCTTCGTTTCACGTTCGATGTCCGACGCGGCGATCGCGAGACGCCAAACTCGGCACATATTCGCGTCTACAACTTGAGCCCCAATACAGCAAACAAGGTGAGTTTCGAGTTTTCCCGCGTCATGCTTCAAGCCGGATATGGCGACGATTGCGGCGTCATATTTGATGGTACGTTGGTGCAGGCGCGACAGGGGCGCGAGAGCCCTACCGACACGTTCCTTGACCTGACGTGTGCCGACGGTGATCGCGCATACAACTTTGCGACGATCAACACAACGTTGGCAGCTGGCGCAACTCACGGAGACGTTGTCGATGCGGTGATGAAGGCGTTCGCCGAGAAGGGAGTGACTCGAGGTTATATCCCGGACCTGACTGGCAATGCGTATCCGCGGGGCCGCGTGTTATTCGGTATGGCCCGCGACTTCATGCGTGACGCCGCGCAGGACCTCGACATGGATTGGAGCATCCAAAACGGTCAGCTCACGATGATTCCGAGGACTGCGTTTATTCCGAGCGATATATACAAGGTGACGCAGGAAACAGGAATGGTCGGTATGCCGACGCAGCTTCGGAACTATATCTTCGTCCGGATGCTGCTGAACCCGAATATCAAAATCGGCAACGTGATTCAGCTCGAGAACGCGAGCATCCAGCGATACGAATACAGCTTAGCCGTGCGCGATGACCCCCAAAACAGATTCGACGCACAACTCAACAAGCTCAATAATCCGAACGGTAAGTACGGCTATTACCGAGTCATGGTTGCCGAGCACATGGGCGACACGCGAGGGAACGACTGGTACACCGAAGCAACTTGCATAGCTGTCGATGCATCCGCCTCGGTCGAGTTGTCGAACAAAGCGGCACGCGACGCTATCGCGCCCGCCCCACCGAAGATCGATCCCAATAACCCATTCGGTTCGAGCACAAATGATCCCGTCAACCCGTATGGCTAACGCTGGCTGTAGCTCGGATACTGAATGGTCGCGGTCCCGTCACCGTTCGCGCTCGCGCGCCCGAAGATAACAAGCGAGTCTACTGTCGTCTTGCCATCGGGCGCGATCATTACCACCGAATTGTCGAGCGTCATCCCCCAGCAACCAACGTAGCTGGTAGCGCCCGAATGAACATCTAGCCGTCGGAAATGCTTCGCGTTGGCAAGAGGCAGTGTGCATTTTTCGCCGACGTGAAGCGTATAGACCATCGTGGACAGATCCACCGTATCGCCGCTTTTGGCCTGTCTCGTCGGCCATATCAGCACATCGTCACCGCTATGTTTCGGTGGCGCGGCCAGTGCCGATGAGGCCGCCAAGAAAGCAAGCAATCCAATAATTTTTTTCATTGAGGCCCCCGTGAACAGAGACGAAATCACCGCAGATAACTTAGAAGTGGTACGGACAATCGTGAGCGCCGCGAAGCGAGAAGTCCATGTAGCACTTCCCGGAATCATCGATTCCTACGATGCGAACGCGCAGACCGTCGCAGTCCAGCCCGGCATCAAAACGAGGATTCGCGCCGAGGATGGTTCGACAAAGACCGTCGCCCTTCCGCTCCTCGTCGACTGCCCGGTGCAGTTCCCGTCCGGCGGAAATTGTACGCTGACCTTCCCGGTGACTCCCGGCGACGAATGTCTCGTCGTATTCGCCGACAGCGCAATCGATGCGTGGTGGCAATCGGGCGGTGTCGGCGAGAAGGTTTCTGTCCGCAATCATGACCTGTCCGACGGGTTCGCGCTGCTCGGTTTCCGATCACAGCCGCGTGTTCTGTCGAACGTCAGCACGTCGTCGACGCAGCTGCGCAGCGACGATGGCTCGACCTTCGTCGACCTGAACCCTACGGCCGGCACGCTGAAGCTCGTCGCGCCAACGCTCATTGACTTGACGGCGCCGAACGTAGTCGTGAATGCATCGACGTCGCTGACCGTGAACTCGCCGCAGTCCGGATTCAGCGGCGCGGTGATCGTACAGGGCCTGTTCTCGTTCCTCGGCGGGATGATCGGCAGCGCTGTGAGCGGCGCCGCCGCGACGATCACAGGCACGATCAACTTCATCGGCACGCTGACCGCCAACGGCAAGCGCATCGACGACACGCACACCCACAATGGCGTTCAGCCGGGTCCGGGCAACAGCGGCAACGTGAACTGATGGAGGCGTGATGATCGACGGATTGATTAGCGGAAAGCTCTACGGCGTGGCGACCGAACGCACTGGCCAGAGTGGCAAAACGTTCGTGACGGCGAAAGTGCGCGCCGCCACCGGTGAGGGCGAATCGCTGTTCGTGAACGTCATCACGTTCAGCACGACTGCGGCCGATGCCCTGCTCGCGCTTGACGACGGCGACTCGGTGTCGCTGGCTGGCACGCTGACGCCGAAGGTTTGGACCGACAAGCACGGCGACACGCGGCCGGCGCTCGACATGGTCGCGCACGCGGTGTTGACGGCATACCACGTGAAGCGCAAGCGCGCCGCCATGCAGGGCCACCAATCCATGCCCAAGACTACGGACGGTGCCGACCAGGTCGGCCGAACACACGGCGGCGCGGACGACGGCTTGGACGACGACCTGTGATTGGTGGTCCGCACGGTTCGAGTTGATCCTCCTGTCCGACGAGGAACTGGATGCGATCGAGCACGAGCTCGAGCTGCGGTACTGATGTACCCCTTACGCGTCGCCGTGGATGCTACAGTACCCGCCGGCATCATTCGCTGCCTTCCATGCGAGCGCGTCGCGGTAGTGTGTGCCGGGCACGAAGCATCGGCAGCGCTTCCCGGCGCGCGTTTTCGCGATGCATTGGATGGAGCCGTTGTTTTCGACCCATTCGGCATATTCTGCATCGGTCACACCAACCGCGGCAGCCGGCGCCGAATGGCCGGTCGCAATGCATCTGGCGAGCGTTTCAGGTGTGATGGGGCGCTCCATCCACCCGTCCGGTGCTCGAAATTGGACCACAAGTTTCACGCCTGCCCCTTCTGCCAGGCGAAGCACCTCAATCATGTCATTCTGCGTCGGCATTGCGATCTCCAGTGATGCTTGAGGATAGCTTGAGGGGCACCGACGACGCCAGCCAGTCGCGGCATCGAGGAATCTGGGTCCGCCCAGTGAAGCGGCGCGCAGGCCTAGCGCGAGGCGATCGAGAGGCCCGAAACCACCGCTCTGCCTTGTGGATAACTGCCGCAGCCGACGTTGCACAAAATTTAGGCACACCCCTCGCGACGCGCATCTCGTTTACCGGCGCGCCTCTCCCGAGAAGCGGACAAAAACTATCCACACGTCGACAAACTGATAAGCAGCGTTATGTTAAATTGAGTACGTTTTCCGCTGTTCTATACGCATACCGGGAGACGGGTTATCATCGGCCATCCACCCTCACACACGCGCGAGACGCACACATGACCCCTGACGAATTTACCGCCTCGCTCGGCCGGCTCGGCTGGAAGCAAGCCGATTTCGCCCGCATGGCCGACGTGGACAAGAACACGCCGAGCCGATGGGTGACCGGGCAATCGCCGATTCCAGGATGGGCGGTACGTTTCCTCGAGATGGCCGAACGCATCAAGCAGCTTGCCACGCTCATCGAGCCACCGAAGGCGTAGCGCTCACACTTCACCGCGGCGGCCATGCTCACGGCGTTACTGCCCGGCGGCGCTGAAACGAGACATGCGTGACAAGCGATTGGGGGCGAGGTGCACATCCTTACGAACGACGAGCTGGTTCAACTGACTGGCGGCCTCCGGCAAGGCGCCGCGCAGATTCGATGGATTGAGCGCCAATTAGGGTTCAAACCACCCCGGAAGGTCGACGGCCACCCCATGATCACGTGGGAGCAGATCAACGGTTCCGTTCAACCTATCCAGCGGCGCACAGAGCCGAAATGGAAGGTCGCGTTGTGATCTCGGCCATTCTGACCGGCAATTGCCGTTACGTTGGTGGGACGTTGAAGAATCGGGGGACCGTCGCGCCGCGGTCCGCGCCGCAGTCCTCTGCCGCATAAGGCAAAGCGCCATTCCGCAGGGGGATGCAGTCAACGTAGCGCCGCGAACCGCGCCAGCGAATTTTCTTACGCCTACGCGCGTGTGCGCGAGGCAATGAAGGCCGCCGACGCGCCTGCCGGCCGGCGGCCGCGCGGCGCACGCATGGCCAGATGGCAGCGCGTGGAACACCAGCCGCACGAGCCCGTCGATCTGCGTACGCTCCTCGCGAGCCTTCATGCGCTCACCGAGCGAGGCTGATACTGAAGTTTTCTGAAGTAGTTCGGCGCCGATCCGGTACGCCGTCTTGGCGCTGTATTCCGCGCGGATCACCGCCTGCGTCGCGTTCAGGTCGTGCAACGCCTGCGAATACCGCGCAGCGTCGAAGATCCAGCCGCCGCGCGCGAACGCTTCCGGCACGACTGCATCGGCTGGAGCCACTGTTCGAGCATCGACGCCGTCCCCGCAACCGCGCGCAGCATCGCGCGTGCGGCGCGCTGCATGTCGCAGGCCGGATTCAGGCGGTGCACGACGATCTGCCGTTCGCCGTCGCCGGCCCGCCGCGCGGCCGATTCGGGCGGCCGACGACGAGCGTCATGTCGGCGCGGCGAATCGCCGGCTCGATCTGAGGCGACGAATTGCGCGCGGTTTCGACCAGCTCGACGCCGTCGGCCGACAGCGCGATCTCGTCGAGCGCGCGACAGCCATGCCGGATCGGCCGCGAGCCGCGCATCGCAGGCGGCGGCCGCCGCGTCGACCTGTCCGTACGGCACGAACAGCACGCCGTCGTCGTTGCGCCAGGTATGCGCGCGCGACGGCGCGGCGACGCCGAGCTCGCCGACTTTGGCTGGCGCCGCACCTGGCGTCATGGCGCCGGCATGAGCAGCGCGCTGCGCGTCGGCCACCTGTAGCGCGTGTACTGCGCGAGCACGGAAGCCTCGAACAGCGCGCACCGGCACGTCGCGACGCGCACGGGCGCCGGCAGCCGCGTGCGGTCGACCTTGCTATTCGCGGTGCGCGGCAGTGCGTCGTGCAGCGCGAACGCCTGCTGAACCATGTACGCGGGCAGCTGGCGGACGAGCGCGTCGCGCAGCGGCGCGTCGTCGAACGGCCGCGCCGGGTCGCGCAGCACCAGATGCGCCTCGAGCCTCCGGGAGCGGCCGTCGAGCCCGCGCCGCACCGTTGCGGCCGCGTCGGCGACGTTGTCGAGCGCGCACAGACGGGCTTCGACGTCGCCGAGCTCGATCCGGTAGCCGTTGATCTTCACATGGTCGTCCGCGCGGCCGAGCAGCAGCGTGCCGTCCTCGCCGCGCACCGCGAGGTCACCCGTTGCATACAGGCGCGCGCGTATAGCCCTGCGCGAGACCCGCGCCCGCGAGCGTCCGCTCGACCGGCGTTGAGGGCGCGCGCAGCGGCGCGACGCGGCCAACGGGATCGCCCGCCGGATCGACAGACGGAAAACCGTTGCGGTCGGTCTTGCCGCTCGGCAGCAGCGGCCAGTCGGCAGTTTCGACGAACGCGCCCGGCACGAATGATGCGGGCCGCCAGTCGTCGAGGAAGCGCCGGTAGTCGGCCGGCGCGGTATCGCCGGCGGTAACAGCGGCACCGGCGTGCCGCTCAATCCACGCGACGAGCTGCGCGGCGGGGTGCGTCTCAACCGTGGTGGTCGAGGGGTAGCATCGCCAGTCCGGGGGTATTTCTGGGGGTACATTTCAAATCCGAAATACCATCTTCCTTTACAGACGTGGCTTGCACGCCACAATTCGAGTGACGCCGCCCCACCAAATTTCGCGCTTGACGCACGAACCCCGCACGACGCGAGTCTGCGGGGTTTTTTGTTGCCGGGGAAGCCGAACGTCCCGTGCCTTCCGAAAAAGCGCCCAGCCCCGGACGGGCCGGGCGGAATGCCGCCAGCATTCCGACGGCAGGAGGTGACGGATATTCGGCGTCGCCCGCACGGTGATCGACCGCGGCGGACGGCACCCTGCCCGGCACGCGACGCGTCATCGCACGCGCAGCACTGCCTCACCGGGCGATGAGCAGCTTAACTGCCGCGATACAGCGACTTCATTTCTTCCGCACTGGCCGGACGCACGCCGATCGCACGCGAACCCGCTGCCGATGCGCCTTGCACCTGCGCGCCATAACCGCTGGCGTCGGCGCCTTGCGCCTGGGCGAGCGCGCTGCGCTGTTGCTCTGCGACACGCGCCGTGGCGGCCTGGATCGCTTCCGGATAATGCGGATCTTCGCCGCGGGCGGTGTTGTAACCGGCCTGCTGGAGCTGAACCAGTTCGGCACGAACCTGTGCGCGGGTGAGTGCCGAGCCGGACTGCGCGAACGACACGACCGGGGCAACGAGAGCAGCAGCAACGACAACGGCTTGAACGAGCGACTTCATGATGACCTACCTCCAGATTTGTCTGATTTCGCGGTGAACACCCGTTCATCGCTGACAAACCGAAGTTTATGTAGGCGCGTGCTTAAGAATAAGGCAGGTTTCAGGAAGACATCCTTCCCGAAACGAGGGTTAACCCTAGGATGGTACGAATCTGGTCCAGCTCCGCACGATCACACTACGCGAGGGCGAACCACAAAGCATGAGCCCCGCCGGGCAGCACACCCTGCGGGGCTCCAAAGGAACCGCGCGGCAACGGCGCGGTTCGGACAAACGATCGCGGCGTCGACAACCCGGCGCGTCAGCGCCTGCTCATTGTGTGTCCATCGGACACTTCAGGTTGCAGCCGTTCGGGTCCCCCAAATCGCCCTTGCGGCGCAATGCTGACTTCTTGCCGTTCTGGTATTTCTGCGACGGCGCCGACGCCGCGAACGGCATCTGCGGATGCTCGTTCAGGCGGAACTGGTCGCTCAGGATCCCGCCGGGCAGGCCAGGTGAATTCTGCGCGAGCGCCAATGGCGAAACGGCAACAAGAAGCCCTGCGGTCAACGCTGCCGCGGAGAAAGGAACGGATAGTTTCATGGCGGGATGACGCCTGAACGGCGTGCTTGTTGGAACGTTGATCAAGCGGCAAGCGTAGCGCAAATCCCTCGCTGCTGCAGCGCGGTTCGCGCGCGTCCCCGTTACCGTACATTGCCGTCCGGCATACCGCCCCCGACGATACCGGCGAATCCGTCCGCGATGCCGGTCAGCGTCCCGCACGCGGCCGGATCGTAGCCGTCGAGATGCGCGACGCGGTCGACGAAGCGCGCATCGCGCAGCAAGGCGAGCACGCCGGCGAGCGGTCGCGAGTCGAGCTGCGCGCGTTCGCACGCAAAGTAATAGTCCTCGTCGACGACCGGGATGAAATCGAGCCCGAAGTGATGGGCGGCCGGCTCGACGCCGAAGCCGAGATCGGCCATCCCGCTCGCGACGAACGCGGCGATCGCCGAGTGCGTGAGTTCGGCCGACGCATAGCCGTCGATACGCTCGGGATCGATGCCGATCGCGCGCAATGCAAGATCGAGCAGCATGCGCGTGCCCGACCCCGGCTGCCGGTTGACGAAGCGGATGTCGTTGCGGGCGAGATCGGCGAGCCCGCTGACCTGCTTCGGGTTGCCGCGCGGCACGAACAGCCCCTGCTGGCGACGCGTCAGATGAATCAGCACGTGACGGGTGTCGTCGAGCCACGGCCGGTAGATCTGCGCGCACTGTTCGCGGAACGCGCCGCGTGGCAGATGAAAACCGGCCAGCTCGCATTCACCGCGCGCGAGCGCCTGCACGGCTTCGACGCTCTCGCGATACTTGATGTCGACGGCTGCCTGCGAATCGACAAGCGCGGAGACGAGCGTCGCAACCGCGTAGCCGTGCGATGCATGGATGCGCACGGCGCCGTCGCGCTGCGCGAGCCGCCTGTTCAGGTCGCTCGCCACCTCGGCTGCCAGCGCGCGCAGGTTCCCGTCGAGACGGTTGCGCGCGAGCCGCTGCGCGTCGACGACCGCCTGCCCCAGCTCCGACAGCGTCGATCCCTTGCCGCGTGCCGTCTCGATCAACTCGCCGCCGACGCATGCCTCAAGCGCCCGCAGCATGCCCCACGCGTGCCGATACGACAGACCTTTCGCCTGCGCGGCCTGCGCGATGCTGCCCGTATCGGCCACGAGCTCCAGCAACGGGGCGACGTCCGACAGGCTCGCCGTCCGGCCCTCCGTGTCGCGTACGGTCAGATACGCGTCGCATTCGATTCGAATCAATTATGTACTCCGATTTCCTATTGCGACTGCGAAATCTTCCGCTTATCGTTGCTTAAAATCAATCAGGACGAAGTCCCGATGTGCACTATATGAATTGACGGCACATATGAGACTTTGGAGGAGCATAACCGATGTCCCCGAATTCCCCTGCGCCCGACGCGCTCGTCGAGCGCCACGCGCGTGCCGGCCGCTCGCTCGTCGCGATCCTGCATGCGATCCAGGACGATGCAGGCTACGTGCCGGCAGGCTGCGTCGCGCCGCTCGCGAAGGCGCTGAATCTGTCGCGCGCCGAAGTGCACGGCGTGCTCACCTACTATCACCACTTCCGCACCGCGCCGCCCGCGCGCGTGACGATCCAGATGTGCCGCGCCGAGGCGTGCCGCAGCATGGGCTGCGAAGCGCTGGCCGCGCACGCGGAAGCGCGCACGGGTTGTCGATTCGACGCGGCGCACGGCGATGGCGCCGACGCGCACGCGCCGGACGACATCGCGCTCGAATCGGTCTACTGCCTCGGGCTGTGCGCGCAATCGCCGTCGATGACGGTCAACGGCGTGTTGCACGCAAAGGTCACGCCGGAAAAGTTCGACGCCCTGCTCGCCGACGCGACCGCGCACACTTCGGAGGCAGCATGACGACCCGCATCTACGTTCCGCGCGACTCGTCAGCGCTGGCGCTCGGCGCCGACGCGCTCGCCGCCGCGATCGTTGCGGAAGCCGAGCGGCGCGGCGTCGCGATCGAATTGATCCGCAACGGCTCGCGTGGGCTGCTGTGGCTCGAGCCGCTCGTCGAGGTCGGCACGGCCGCCGGTCGCGTCGGCTACGCGAACCTGTCAGCCGCAGACGTGCCCGCCCTGTTCGACGCGAACTGGCTCGACGGCGGCGCGCATCCGAGCGGCGTCGGCGTAGTCGACGCCCTGCCCTATCTCGCGCGCCAGCAGCGCCTCACGTTCGCGCGCATCGGCCTGACCGATCCACTGTCGATCGACGATTACTTGAAGCACGACGGCCTCGCCGGCCTGAAGAACGCGCTCGCGCTCGACGGCGGCGCCGCGTGCGAGTTGCTGATCGAATCGGGGCTGCGCGGCCGCGGCGGCGCAGCCTTCCCGGCCGGCATCAAGTGGCGCACCGTCCGGCAGGCCAGCGCGACGCAAAAATACATCGTCTGCAACGCGGACGAAGGCGATTCGGGCACGTTCTCCGATCGCCTGATCATGGAAAGCGATCCGTACTGCCTGATCGAAGGGATGATCATCGCGGGCATCGCGACGGGCGCGACGCTCGGCTACATCTACGTGCGCAGTGAATACCCGCACGCGATCGCGGCACTGGAAACCGCGATCGAGCGCGCCCGTGAAGCCGGCTGGCTCGGCGAACGCGTGCTCGGCTCCGCGCATGCGTTCGACCTGCACGTCGCGAAGGGTGCGGGCTCCTACGTGTGCGGCGAGGAAACGGCGCTGCTCGAATCGCTCGAAGGCAAGCGCGGCGTCGTACGTGCGAAGCCGCCGCTGCCCGCGCTCGCCGGCCTGTTCGGCCAGCCGACCGTGATCAACAACGTGATCACGCTCGCGACCGCGCCGGTGATCTTCGCGCGCGGCGCCGCGTTCTATCGCGACTACGGGATGGGTCGCTCGCGCGGCACGCTGCCGTTCCAGCTCGCGGGCAACATCCGCTACGGCGGGCTCGTGGAGCTCGCGTTCGGCGTCACGCTGCGCGAGCTGCTGTTCGACTACGGCGGCGGCACGGCAAGCGGCCGGCCCGCGCGCGCCGCCCAGGTCGGCGGCCCGCTCGGCACCTATCTGCCCGATCACCAGTGGGACGTGCCACTCGACTACGAGGCGTACACGGCAATCGGCGCGGTCGTTGGCCACGGCGGCATCGTGCTGCACGACGACACGTCGAATCTCGCGGAGCTCGCCGAATACGCGATGAAGTTCTGCGCGATCGAATCGTGCGGCAAGTGCACGCCGTGCCGGATCGGATCGACGCGCGGCGTCGAGACGATCGCACGCATTCGCCAGGGCGATAAGTCGGAGCGACAGGTCACGCTGCTGCGCGACCTGTGCGACACGATGCTCGCCGGCTCGCTGTGCGCGATGGGCGGGATGACGCCTTACCCGGTGCTGTCCGCGCTCGACCATTTCCCCGAAGATTTCGGGCTCGCCGCCGGCAAGCAAGCCGCGTCGGGTCCGGTCAAGGCTGCGGCCTGACCCAGAAGGAGCCCTGAATGTCCCTCGACACGAACAACGTCCGCCAAGGCGGCTGCGGCTCGGGCCAATGCGCGTGCAAGAGCGCCGCCCAGGCGCGCGTGCGCGATCCGTTCGACGAAACCGACTACGGCACGCCGCAACGGCATGCCGATACCGACGTCACGCTCGAAATCGACGGCCAGCCGGTGACGGTGCCGGCCGGCACGTCGGTGATGCGCGCCGCGATCGAAGCCGGCGTCAACGTGCCCAAGCTTTGCGCGACCGATTCGCTCGAACCGTTCGGATCGTGCCGCCTGTGCCTGGTCGAAATCGAGGGCCGGCGCGGCTATCCGGCATCGTGCACGACGCCCGCCGAAGCCGGGATGAAGGTGCGCACGCAGTCGGACCGGCTGCAGTCGCTGCGCCGCAACGTGATGGAGCTGTACATCTCCGACCACCCGCTCGACTGCCTCACCTGCCCCGCCAACGGCAACTGCGAGCTGCAGGACATGGCCGGCGTGGTCGGGCTGCGCGAAGTGCGCTACGGTTTCGACGGCGCGAATCACCTGCGCGAGCAGAAGGACGAATCGAATCCGTATTTCACGTACGATCCGTCGAAGTGCATCGTCTGCAACCGCTGCGTGCGCGCATGCGAGGAAACGCAAGGCACGTTCGCGCTGACGATCGCCGCGCGCGGTTTCGAATCGCGCGTCGCCGCCGGCGAAAGCGAATCGTTCATGGAATCGGAATGCGTATCGTGCGGCGCCTGCGTCGCCGCGTGCCCGACCGCCACGCTGCAGGAGAAGTCCGTCATCCAGTTCGGCCAGGCCGAGCACTCGGTCGTCACGACCTGCGCGTACTGCGGCGTCGGCTGCTCGCTCAAGGCCGAGATGAAGGGCACGCAGGTCGTGCGCATGACGCCGCACAAGAACGGCCTCGCGAACGAAGGGCATGCGTGCGTGAAGGGCCGCTTCGCGTGGGGCTACGCAACGCACAAGGACCGCATCACGAAACCGATGATCCGCGAGAAGATCACGGACCCGTGGCGCGAAGTCAGCTGGGAAGAAGCGCTCACGTACGCGGCGACGCAATTCCGCAAGCTGCAGCAGAAATACGGCCGCGATTCGATCGGCGGCATCACGTCGTCGCGCTGCACGAACGAGGAAACCTACCTCGTGCAGAAGCTCGTACGCGCCGCGTTCGGCAACAACAACGTCGATACCTGCGCACGCGTGTGCCACTCGCCGACCGGCTATGGCCTGAAGGCGACGCTCGGCGAATCGGCCGGTACGCAGACCTTCGCGTCGATCGGCCAGGCTGACGTGATCGTCGTGATGGGCGCGAACCCGACTGACGGCCACCCTGTGTTCGGCTCGCGCATGAAGCGACGCATCCGCGAAGGCGCGAAGCTGATCGTGATCGACCCGCGCCGCATCGACGTGGTCGACGGCCCGCACGTGAAGGCCACGCACCACCTGCAGCTGCGCCCCGGCACCAACGTCGCGATGGTCAACGCGCTCGCGCACGTGATCGTCACCGAAGGGCTCGTCGCCGAGGCATTCGTCGCCGAACGCTGCGACACGCGCGCGTTCGAGCAATGGCGCGACTTCGTGTCGCGCGCCGACAACTCGCCCGAGGCCACCGCGGACGTGACGGGCGTACCGGCCGAACTGGTGCGCGAGGCCGCACGCCTCTATGCAACCGGCGGCAACGCCGCGATCTACTACGGCCTCGGCGTGACCGAACACGCGCAAGGCTCGACGACGGTGATGGGCATCGCGAACCTCGCGATGGCGACTGGCAACATCGGTCGCGAAGGCGTCGGCGTCAATCCGCTGCGCGGCCAGAACAACGTGCAAGGCTCGTGCGACATGGGTTCGTTCCCGCACGAGCTGCCCGGCTACCGGCACATCAGCGACGCAATCGTGCGCAGCCAGTTCGAGGAAGCATGGTCGGCCACGCTGCAACCGGAACCGGGGCTGCGCATCCCGAACATGTTCGACGCGGCGCTCGACGGCAGCTTCAAGGGGCTTTACTGCCAGGGCGAGGACATCGTCCAGTCGGACCCGAACACGCAGCACGTCGCGGCCGCGCTGTCGTCGATGGAATGCATCGTCGTGCAGGACATCTTCCTGAACGAAACCGCGAAATACGCGCACGTGCTGCTGCCGGGTTCGACGTTCCTCGAGAAGGACGGCACGTTTACGAACGCGGAGCGCCGCATCTCTCGCGTACGCAAGGTGATGCCGCCGCTCGCGGGTTACGCCGACTGGGAAGTGACGCTGCTGCTGTCGCAGGCGCTCGGCTACGACATGCACTACACGCATCCGTCGGAAATCATGGACGAGATCGCGCGGCTCACGCCGACCTTCTCGGGCGTGTCGTACAAGAAGCTCGACGCGCTCGGCAGCATCCAGTGGCCGTGCAACGAAGATGCACCGGACGGCACGCCGACGATGCATATCGACGCGTTTGTGCGCGGCAAGGGCCGGTTCGTGATTACGCAGTTCATTCCGACGCCGGAAAAGGTCACGCAGCGCTATCCGCTGATCCTGACCACGGGCCGCATCCTGTCGCAATACAACGTCGGCGCGCAGACGCGCCGGACCGAGAACGTCCGGTGGCACGAAGAGGATCGCCTCGAGATTCATCCGCACGATGCGGAGGATCGCGGGATTCGGACCGGCGACTGGGTCGGCATCGAATCGCGGGCCGGCCAGACGGTACTGCGCGCGCTCGTATCCGACCGCATGCAGCCGGGTGTCGTGTACACGACGTTCCACTTCCCCGAGTCGGGCGCGAACGTGATCACGACGGACAGCTCCGACTGGGCCACGAACTGCCCGGAATACAAGGTCACGGCCGTGCAGGTCATGCCGGTTGCGCAGCCGTCGGACTGGCAGCGCGCGTATGCACGTTTCAACTCGGAGCAGCTCGACCTGCTCGAGCGCCGCGCCGCCACGCCGGCTGCCGCGACGACGGGCAAGTGAGGACGCGATGGACAACGGACACCTGATCGACATGGCCAACCAGATCGGCGCGTTCTTCGAATCGATGCCCGATCGCGAAGAAGCGCTGGCCGGAATCGCAGATCACATCCGGCGCTTCTGGGAACCGCGGATGCGGCGCGCGCTACTCGCCGCGCTCGACGATCCGTCGAGCGAAGCCGCGCAACGCGCCGCACCGATCGTGCGCGACGCGATCGCCGCGCACCGCGCATCGCTCGTGCCGGCCGCGGCCTGCGCCTGAGCGCCGCGCTACGCGGGCACCGGCATGCCCGCGAACCAGCCTTCGCAATGGCGCAGCAGCGCGTTCGCGTCGGTGGCGGTACGGCCGCGCACCGCGATGTAGCCATCGGGACGCAGCAGGTAGAACGACGGCCTCGAACGGCCGTATACCTGCGCGAGCCCATCGTCGCCGTCGCTTTCGGCATCGGCGACGCGCCACGTTCGCACGGCACCTGGCATGATCCGCTCCAGCCCCTGCGCAAGCGCCTGCGCGTCCGCGGGCATCGGCGGCACGTCGCCCGTGTCGCCCGTATCGGCACTTGCCGGCTCCTCGAGCAGCAGCAGCGTAAAGCTCGCCGGGTCATGCAGGTCATATAGTCTCGCGGTCCCGGGCGCCCGGCCGAGCGGCCCGTCGACGACGTGCACGAGCGCGTCGGGCGCACGCTCGCCCGCGCGCGGCCCGCCATCGAGCACGCGTTCGAGCGTGAGCGGGCTTTTCCGGTATTGCACGCCGAGCTCGCTGACAGTGCGACGCACCGCGTCGCGCACCGGCCCGAACGACGCCAGCAGCGGCACGACATGATCGCGCAGCAGCTTCATCGCGCCGTGGTCGGCTTCGACGATCTGCGTGATGAAGCCGGTCTGCCGCAATACGTCACGCTCGATCGGATGGCGCTCCGCGTGATACGTGTCGAGCAGCCGCTCCGGCGTGCCTGCGCCGAGCACGCGCGCGAGCTTCCAGCCGAGATTGAACGCTTCCTGGATACCCGTGTTCATCCCCTGCGCGCCCGCCGGGCTGTGAACGTGCGCGGCGTCGCCCGCGAAGAACACGCGCCCGTGACGCAGCCGGTCGACCATCCGGCTATGCAGGCGGAAATACGCCGACCACGCGAGATCGCTCGGCGCGATCGACGCGCCGACGCGAGCGCGCACGATCGCCTCGCATTCGTCGAGCGTCGGGGTGGCCGGCGCATCGGGCGATGCGTCGCCGCCGGGCGGCCGGTCGGCGACGAGCCGGTAGCGGCCGCCGCCCATCGGAAACAGCCCCGCGATGCCGTCCGGCGTCGTGAACAGGTGGATCTCCTCGTCCGGCCAATCGGGTATCGCCGAGAAATCGGCGAGCAGGAAGGTCTGCTCGAACGCATGCCCGGCGAAGCCCAGGCCGAGCAGATGGCGCACCGTGCTGTGCGCGCCGTCGGCGGCAATCAGGTACGACGGTGCGAATGCCTGTTCACGACCGTCGGCGCCGCGAATCGTCACGTCGAGCGACATACCGCCCGCGTCGCACGCGGTTAACGTGACGCCGCGTTCGACCATCACACCGAACCCGGCCAGGTGCTCGGCGAGCAGCCGCTCGGTGATGCTCTGGTCGAGAAACAGCAAATACGGATAGCGCGTTTGCAGTGGATCGAAATCGAGCCGCGCGATCACGCGGCCGTCCGCGTGCAGTACGGCCGCATGCGCACGATGGCCCAACGCGAGAAATGGTTCGACCGCGCGATGCTGCTCCAGCAGTTCGAGCGTGCGCGCCTGGATGCCGATCGCGCGCGAATACGGTGCGGGCGCGGCGAGCCGGTCGATGATGCGCACCGGCACGCGGGCACGCGCGAGCGCCATCGCGGCGGCAAGGCCAGTCGGGCCCGCGCCGACGATCAGCACGGGCGGGATATCGAGCGGTGTGTCAGCCATGAGAACCTCGATGACACGCGATTGTGCAAGTCTACGCCGCTCCGCGTGACGGGGCCATATGCCAATCGGCCGATCTGGGGTGCCACCGCGCAGTGTGGGAAAATACGCGCTTTCCGTCAGTTTTCGCGTCATGGATTCCGCATTCGACCGAGCGTATGCCGCGCACCGCGCGGGCCACCTCGCCGAGGCCGAGCACGGCTATCGCACCGCACTCGCCACCAATCCCGCCGACGCCGACGCACTGCATCTGTTCGGCGTGCTGCGGCATCAGCAGGGCCAGCATGCCGAGGCAGCCGATCTCGTCGGGCGTGCGGTCGAGCTGCGCCCGAACGATGCCGCGCTGCAGCTCAATCTCGGCAACGCGCTGAAGGCGCTCGGCCGACTCGACGAAGCGATCGACCGCTTTCGCAACGCGCTGACGCTCGCGCCCGAATTTCCGCTCGCGCACTACAACCTCGGCAACGCGTATGCGGCGCTGCAGCGCCACGAGGATGCCGTCGATGCGTTCGGCCGCGCACTTCGGCTCACGCCCGACGACGCATCGATCCACAACAACCTCGGCAACGCGCTGAATGCCCTCGGCCGTCACGACGACGCGCTCGCCGCATTCCATCGCGCCCTCGAGCTGCGGCCCGGGCATGCCGGTGCGCACAACAATCTCGCGATGGCCCTGAACGCGATGGGCCGGGCCGACGACGCGATCGCGCACTTCCAGGCGGCGATCGCCGCGCAGCCGCGCTTCGTCGCCGCGCATTTCAATCTCGGCAACACGCTCGAGGCGGTCGGCCGTCACGGCGAAGCCGCCGCCGCATTCGAAGCCGCGCTCGCGCTGCACCCGCCGTTCCCACTCGCCCTTTTCGGGCTCGCGAACGCGCTGTGCGCGCAGGCACGCCAGCGCGAAGCGCTGCCCTACTACGAACGGGCGGTCGGCCTCGATCCGTCGTTCAGTCTCGCGTGGCTGAACCTCGGCAACGCACATCACGCACTCGGCGCGCACGAGATGGCGCTGCGCGCGTTCGACCAGGCGCTGCGCGTCGCTCCCGACCTCAAACTCGCGCACCTGCATCGCGCCGTCACGCTGCTTACGCTGGGCGACTTCACCCGCGGCCTGCCCGCATACGAAGCGCGTCACGACACGCCGGGCGCAACGCCGCTCGGCACGCTGCCGCGCTGGCAAGGCGAGCCGATTGCGTCGCGCACGCTGCTGATCCGCGCGGAACAGGGCTTCGGCGACACGCTGCAGTTCGTCCGCTTCGTGCCGCTCGCGCGCGCCCGCTGCGCGCGCGTCGTGCTCGAAGTGCAGCCGGAACTCGTCGCGCTGCTCGCGCCGGCCGCGGCACGCTGGCGCGTGACGCTCGTCGCACAGGGCGCCGCGAAGCCGCCGGCGGCGGACGTCGCGTGCACGCTGATGAGCCTGCCGTTCCTGCTCGGCCTGCAGCCAGCCGACATCGTCGCGGGCAAGCGTTACCTCGACGCGCCGGACAGCGCGCGCCGGCGCTTTCGCGGCTCGCTCGGCGGCCAGTCGAAGCGCAAGTTCGGTCTCGCGTGGTCAGGGCGCCGGCAAGCGCAGGAAAATCGCTCGATGTCGTTCGACGCGCTCGCACCGCTGCTCGCACTGCCGGACATCGACTGGGTCGTGCTGCAGCCGGCGCTCGACGAAGACGAACGGGCGCGCGTCGACGCGCATCCGCGCGTGCATCGCCTCGATGGGCGGCTGAACGACTTCGCCGATACGGCCGCGCTGATCGAACGACTCGACGGCGTCGTCACGATCGACACGGCGGTCGCGCACCTCGCGGGCGCACTCGGCAAGCCGCTGTGGATCATGCTGCCGTTCGCACCCGACTGGCGCTGGTTCACCGGCGACGACTGCCCCTGGTATCCGCACGCGAAGCTCGCCCGCCAGTCCGCACCGGGGCAATGGCTCGACGTGGCGGCGGCAGTCGCCGACGCGTTGCGCGACGCCTGAGTGGCCGAACGCAGAAAAAAAGGAGCGCGGCGCGCTCCTTTTTTCGTTCGACGTGATGCGACGCAGGTGGTGTCAAGCCGCCTTGTACTGGTTGCGCGCCTCGGGCGTGCGATACAGCACGAGCGTCGCGATCAGCCCGCAAATCGCGGCGACGCTCAGCCACAGCCCCGGCGCCGCCTTGTTGCCGGTCTGGTGGATCAGCAACGTCGAGATCGCCGGCGTAAAACCGCCGATCGTCGTCGCGAGGCTGTACGCGAGCGAAAAGCCAGCCGTGCGCACGTCGGCCGGCATCACTTCGGTCAGCGCGACGACCATCGCACCGTTGTACGAGCCGTACAGGAACGACAGCCACAGCTCGACCGCCAGCAGCCGCAGGAACGACGGATCGGCCACGAGCCACAGCACGGCCGGGTAGGCCGACAGCAGCGTAAGCACCGTGAACGCGATCAGCACCGGGCGGCGGCCGATGCGATCCGACAGCGCGCCGGACAGCGGCAGCCAGACGAGATTGGACAGGCCGACGCAGACGGTTACGACGAGTGCGTCGAGCGACGACAGGTGCAGCCGACGATGCGTGTGGCACCGGACTGGCACGCACGAACATCGCTGCCAGCCGGAGGCACGCAGCACAATGATGCACACGCCGGCATGGACGGCAAATGATGCCACGCGAAGCCGACAATTGCCTTGGGCCGGGCCCGCGATCACCGTCGCCGCGTTCGTCTGGTACGAATCGCCTCGAAAAGCGTACAAAAAATCAGATTGATCTGATCGACCGGTCGCCGTCGACTGACCACAATTTCACAACTTGCCACGCTATTCGCGCCGCGGCCGGCATCGTTGCCTGTGTCGCATCGCGTACCGCCCTCATGATCCCAATGCTCCTCGTTTCCGTCGAAGGTCCGCTTGCCCGCCCTCGTGTCGCACCGCTCGACGGCGTGCCGCCGTTCGGCCGCGAATGGACGTTCAGCGGCGCGCCCGGCACCCGACTCGGCACGCTCTGCGCAGCCATCCTGAAGACCTCATGCATCGACGTCGGAGCACCGCATCGCGCGTGCCGCTGGCAATCGCCGCCCGCCACGCGCCCGGTGTCTGCCGGTGTACCGGACGTTGCGGCGTGCGCCGCCGGCCAGCACATCGAGCATGCCGCCGGTCGCGCGCATGACCGACGTGCGCGGCACGCCGCCTGCTGGAGCATCGGCGCACTCGGCATCATCGGCTGGCTGATCGCCGCGCACGAGCCGTTACCGGGTTTCGCGCCTGCACCCGCGACGCAGATCGTTGGCGTCGTGCCGGAGCATGCCGTGCAGTCCATGGGTGCCGTGCAAACGGCCGCGGTGGCGCCCGCCATGCCGACCGTCGCACCGGCGCAGCCCGTCGCAGCGCGGCCGTTTGCGACGCCTTCCAGAGGCGCGCCCGTCACACGCGGCGCGACGACCCATCCAGCGCCGCGACGCTCCGAGATGACACCGAACGTTCAGCGCGTCGCCATCGCAGCGCCGCCGACGCCGCATCGGCCGGACCACAGGCGCAAGACAACGGCACGCGTGCACGCACCTTCCGCGCCGCGACTCGCCGCGCGCCCATCGGCCACGCGCCACGCGTCGCGCACACCGACGCCCGATCGCGTCGGTTCGCCTGCGCATCCCGGAGCCCCGCTCGACCCGCTCGACGACCCGCTCACGCTTATCGCGATGGTGAACGCGCTGCACCCCGATCGCGCGGCACCGGCGGCCGACGCGCCCGGCGCCGGTTTCGACTGGACAGCACAACTGTCCCACCGCCGCCTGACCGACGGACCGGATACGCTCATCCGCTGACACGCGCCCAACAAAAAACCCGGCGAAGCAGGCTTCGCCGGGTTTTCGTTCGTCCGTCCGTCGGTCGATCGCACCGAATCGTCACTTGTGCGCGGGCAACCCCGTTTCCGACTGCCGCTCGAGTTGCCGCACCTGCTCCTGCAGATCACGCAACTGCACCTGCGCGGCCCGCTTCTCGATCTGCAGCGCCCGCGTCTGCTCCTGCGCCGCCTTCTGCCGCTGCGCCACTGCGGCCTGCTGGCCGCGCGCGACGTTCAGATCGGCCTGCAGTTGCTGCGCGCGATTCGCCTGCAGCGCGATCACGCGTTCGAGGAACGTCTTCTGCGCCTCGAGTTCGGTGCGACGAATTTCGACGTCCGCGAGCTGCACCGTCTGCTGGACGAAGTTCGCGTACACCATCTCCGCACGGCTTTTCTCCTGCGACCTGATCACGCGCCACAGATGCTTGTCCTGAAACAGCGCGACGTAATACGTCATCTCGCGCGGATCGAACATCAGGCTTGCGCCATAGCTGCCGTTGTAGGTGGTGCGCATCTCGACGATTCGTCCGTCATGCAGCATCTGCGTGAGTTCGCCGACGTTGCCTTGCGCGGTGGCATCCGTGGCGGATGCCGCGGATGCCGGTGCCGCAGTCGCGACATCGCCGCTCAGGCTCGTCACCGCGGGGCGCGTGCCCGCGACCGGCGCGGTCGCGTCGGACCACGCTGCGCCCGCGTGCGCGCAGGCGGCCAGCGCAACGATCCACGTTGCGCATCGTGCAGGGGAAAAATCTCGGAAGACCAACGTCAGACTCCGGCGAACGAATCGGGAGTCGCGATTATCGTTCAAAACGAAACGGCCGCATCTCGAATTTATCGGGATGCGGCCAGCCTTCCTGCGCGGCGATACAAGAGCGGCTTACAGGCGGGTATCGCGAGCCGCTCGCAGGAACGCATCGAGCAGCGGCGTGCAGTCGAGCAACTCGGCGCCGCCAGCACGATGAAACTCCGGGTGCCATTGCACGCCGACGACGAACGGTGCACGCCGGTAGCGAATGCCTTCGATGATCCCGTCACCGGCCGACACGGCCTCGATGTTCAGATCGCGGCCGAGATCGCGGATCGCCTGATGGTGAATCGAGTTCACGATCGCTTCGCTGCGCCCGGGGAACATGCTCGCGAGCGTCGACGAGTCGGGGAAGCGGATGGCGTGGCGATGCTGGTCGTAATGCTCGCTCACGTGCGCATTCGCGGTCGGCACGTCCGTCGCGATGTCCTGGTACAGCGACCCGCCGAACGCGACGTTGATCAGCTGGCAGCCGCGGCACACGCCGAGCACCGGCTTGCCGGACTCGACGAACTCGTGAAACAGCTCGAGCTCGTACATGTCGCGCACGCGGTCGCCTGGCCATTCGGGGCGCGCATCCGACGCCGCGTAGGTTTGCGGCGACACGTCGGCGCCGCCTTGCAGCAGCAGGCCGTCGAGATGCTTCGCGTAGTCGCGCAGGCGGATGTTGCTCGGATGCAGCATGCCCTGGTGACCGACGGTCGGGATCATGAACACGAGCACGTCGCGCGACATCACCCAGTGCGCGATCGATTCCTCGAGATACTGCAGTGTCTTGCCGCGCAGTCCCTTCGCGCCCGGCTCCGGATGGAAGATCCGCGCCGACACGCCGATGCGCAGCGTACGCTGCGTGATCCGCTGGCCGGCGCGATCGAAGATCCGGCGTGCGCGTGCCGCGATGATCCGCCCGAACACCGACCACGGCGTGTCGCTTTGCTTCAGGTATGCCGGCGGCGCGTTCTGCGCGCTGGCGGGCGGCGGACGCGGCGTGTCGAAATCGGGCTGCGCGCCAAAACCGGGTGGCGCGGCACCGGGTTTCGGCGACACTGCACCGCCTTCGGCTGCAGCACCTGTCGTGCCTGCGGCGCCCGGCTCGGACGCCGCGGTGACCGGCGACGCACCGTCCGCCGCGACGACTTGCGCAGGGGCAGCCTGCGTGGCAGACGCCTCCGGCGTGTGCGCCGGCCTGGAACGGGGGGAATCGGTAGAAGCGGAAGAGGTGCCGGGCAGACCGGCCGGGGAAGGCGTGATTTCGCTCATGACGATGGTCTGGTACGTCGCTCGCGCGTGGTGGATTGACGAGGATTCATTATGCTTCAGTGCACGATCGCGCGGTAAACGAGCAACATCCTGTCGATATTGTTGCAACTCGTCGCATCCGCCGCCAGGCGTGTCACCGAACTCATTCGACGATATCGATCGTCGCCCGGGCACACTGGACATCAGTGATATATCACAATAATATTCACGAATCGTCCACGCTACCGATCGCCTGCGCCATGATCGCGCCCTGCCCGGCCACCGCGCCGCCGCCCGCATGAACGCCCTGACCGACGTCCTCCACGACCGGCCCGCCGCATCGGCCGTCAGCCTCGCCGACCGCGCGTACGCGCTGATCCAGCGCGACATCATCACGATGCGCCTGAAGCCCGGCGCCGCGCTCAACGAAGCCGACCTCGTCGCCCGCACCGGCATCGGCCGCACGCCCGTCCATCAGGCCGTCCACCGGCTGGTGCTCGAAGGGCTGCTGTCCGTGATGCCGCGCAAGGGGTTGATGGTGCAGCCGCTGTCGCTCGACGACATCGTCGCGGTGATCGACGTGCGCCGCATCAACGAAGCGCATTGCGTCGAACTCGCCGCCCGCCATGCGACGCCCGACGATCTCGCGCGCATGGCCGCGCTGCTCGACGACGGGCAGGCCTGCGTCGACGCGCACGACGTCGAGGGCATGATGGAGCTCGACCGCGCGTTTCATCAGGCGATCGCCGCGGCGGCACGCAACACCGTGCTCGCGGAGATCCTGCGCGCGCTGCACGAACGCTCGCTGCGCTTCTGGTTCGTCACGCTGTCCGAGCCGCACCACCTGTCCGACGTCCAGCGCGAACACCTCGAATTGTTCGAACGGCTGTCCGCGCGCGATGCCGCCGGCGCGCGCACGGCCGTCGAACGCCATATCGATTCGTTTCGCGCCACTCTTGTCCAACGTCTTCGCCCCTGAACCGCCCATGACCACCTTCACGCCCTTCCCTCCGCTCGCCCAGCTCGCCGCCGACCTCGCCGCCGGCCGGACCACGAGCCGCGCGCTCGTCGACGTCGCGCTCGACCGGATCGCCGATCCGTCCGGCCAGGGTGCCGCCGTCTTCACGGAAGTCGACGCCGACAACGCGCGCGCGGCCGCCGATGCCCACGACCGTCTGCGTGCCGCGGGCACCGTGCTGTCGCCGCTCGCGGGCATCCCCGTGTCGGTCAAGGATCTGTTCGACGTCGCGGGCCAGGTGACGCGCGCCGGCTCGCGCGTGCTCGACGGCGCACCGCCCGCCAGGGCCGACGCGGTCGCCGTCGCGCGGCTCAAGCGCGCGGGCGCGGTGCTGGTCGGCCGCACCAACATGAGCGAGTTCGCGTTCTCGGGGCTCGGCCTGAATCCGCACTTCGGCACGCCGCGCTCACCATACCGCCGCGACGTGCCGGGCGACGCGCGGATTGCCGGCGGCTCGTCGTCCGGCGCCGCCGCGTCCGTCGCCGACGGGATGGCGGCCGTCGCGCTCGGCACCGACACCGGCGGCTCGATCCGCATTCCGGCCGCACTGTGCGGGCTCACGGGCTTCAAGCCGACCGCGAGCCGGATCCCGACGCAAGGCGGCGTGCCGCTGTCGACCACGCTCGACTCGTTCGGCCCGATCGGCCTGACGGTCGCCTGTTGCGCGCTCGTCGACCGCATGCTCGCAGGCCTCGAGCCGCACGTACCGGCCGCGCGGCCGCTCGAAGGCGTGCGGCTCGGCGTGCTGACCAACTATGTGACGGACGGCGTCGATGCCGATGTCGCCGCCGCGCTCGACGCCTCGCTGAAGCACCTCGAAGCCGCCGGCGCGATCGTCACGGAAGTGCGCTTTTCCGCGCTCGACCGGTTGCCGGACATCAACCGCTTCGGCTTCTCGCCGATCGAGGCATACGCGTGGCATCGCCCGCTGCTCGCGCAGCACCGCGACCAATACGACCCGCGCGTGCTTTCGCGGATCCTGAAGGGCGAGCCGGCGAGCGCGGCCGACTATCTCGACCTGCTCGCCGCCCGCCAGGCGATGCTGGAGGAAGCGGCGCACACGGTCTGGTCGCGCTTCGACGCGCTCGTCGCGCCGACGGTGCCCGTCGTGCCGCCGCGCATCGCCGAACTCGAAGCGGACGACGATGCTTTTACGCGCACCAACGCGCTGATCCTTCGCAACCCGAGCGCGTTCAACTTCCTCGACGCCTGCGCGCTGTCGCTGCCGTGCCATCCGCGCGACACGGCACCGGTCGGCCTGATGCTCGCGGCCGCGCCGCATCGCGACGACGCGCTGCTCGCGATCGGCCAGGCGGTCGAAGCCGTGCTGAACACGATCCGGTGACCGCACGGGCGCAATGACGGCAGAAGGTGCCCCGGACGAAGTGGCTGCGGCGGGGTGCCGCATGTGCGCTGTCAGTTTCGTGCCAGATCGTTCGCGCTAAAATCGCGCGATTGTTTATCGGACCGACCAACGACAGGAATCCCGCCGACATGAACGACTCCACGCTCGCACTCCGCCGTGAACGCCGCCTGCTGATGCTGCTCGGATGGGTGTGCATCGCCCTGCTGGCCGGCGCGCTTTATCTGCAGTACGTGAAGAACGAAGATCCGTGCCCGCTGTGCATCATCCAGCGCTACTTCTTCGCGGCGATCGGGATCTTCGCGTTCCTGGCGGCCGGGATGCGCAACTGGCGCGGCATCTGGGTGCTCGAGCTGCTGATCGCGATCGCCGCGGCCGGCGGCGTCGGCACCGCCGCGCGGCACCTTTCGATCCAGATGAATCCGGGCTTCAGCTGCGGCTTCGACACGTTGCAACCGATCGTCGACAGCCTGCCGCCCGCCCAGTGGTTCCCCGGCATGTTCAAGGTCGCCGGCCTGTGCGAGACCGTCTACCCGCCGATCTTCGGCATCCTGCTGCCCGGCTGGGCGCTGATCGGCTTCGCCGCGATCCTGATTCCCGTCGCCTCGAGCCTCTGGCGCCATCGCCGCAAGCTGGCAGGCTGACCGGACGCGCCACGTTCCGGCCGACCGGTCGAGGCCGCGCAGGCGCTTCGCGCTGCTCACCCGGCTGCACCGGCGCAGCCCCACGCGGCCGCACATGCCGGCCGCGCGTAAACACCTACCCCGCCGCAACCCGGATTTCAGGGCGAACGCACCTCACGCGACAGCCGCGCGCACGCCCCGCCGCGCATGCGTTTCGGCCCGATGCCCGTGCATCGGCGCCCCGATCCCGCACGGCGGGCCTATGATCGACATGATCGCCGTCTGATAGCCCGGATCACCGCCCGGCAATGTTTCCGCCGCCTTGCGGTGCTATCTTCGCGACTGGATGGCGATCTACGTGCGCGAGGCCAGTTGCCTCACCTCCTGCGTAACGCGCGCCCGATCCGCAATGTCGACTGGATTCATCATGACAACGCAAACCATCCGCATCCGTCACCCTCATGGCGTCCGCACGTCCCGCGACGTCGTTCGCGCGCGCCTTCGGCGCACGGCCACCGCACCGAATTCGCAGTCGGGCAGCCGGCCCGCGTCGCTTTCGTCCGCCCTCGTTGCCGCGGCGCCCGCCACCCCGCGCCGCGCGTCGCGCCGCGTCGTCCCGACCGGAGCGTGCTGATGGAAGCCTGGCTCGGCGATCTGCAGCAGTTGCTCGCGCACGGCGAAGCGGCCGTGCTGGTGACGGTGGCGCACACCGACGGCTCCGCGCCGCGCGAGGCCGGCACCAAGATGCTCGTCACGCGCGACACGGCCCGCCATACGATCGGCGGCGGTCATCTGGAATGGAAGGCGATCGAGATCGCGCGGCACCTGCTGAAGGACGGCGCGCACGTGCCCCACGCGCGCCGGCTCGAACGGCTCGCGCTCGGCCCGAGCCTCGGCCAGTGCTGCGGCGGCGCGGTCGTGCTCGCGTTCGAGCGGCTCGACGTCGGCGACCTCGGCTGGATCATGTCGCTCGCCAAGCGCGTCGCGGCGGGCGCCGCAACCGTGCGTAGCGTATCATTCGGCCCCTCGCCGGGCGCGCCGCTGCTGAGCGAGCCCGAATCGCCCGCGGCGCGCGCCGATTGCCTGCTGTGGGAAACCGGTGGCGTGTCGCTGATGACCGAAACGATCGCGCCGTATGCGTTCCCCGTCGTGCTGTTCGGCGCGGGACACATCGGCACCGCGCTCGTGAAGGTGCTGGCGACGCTGCCGTGCCACGTGCACTGGATCGACGGGCCCGACGCGGTGTTCCCGCCGGCCGACGCACTCGCCGGGATCGGCAATCTCGCGATCGACGCGGTGGCCAGCCCGGCCGATGCCGTCGATACGGCGCCGCCGCATGCGTACTTCGTCGTGATGACGCACGACCACGCACTCGATTTCGTGCTGGCCGAGCGCATCCTGCGGCGCGGCGACTATGCATACTTCGGGATGACCGGCTCGCGCACCAAGCGCGTGCAGTTCGATCATCGGCTGGCGGCGATCGGCATCGACCCGGCCCAGGTCGCGCGGATGCGCTGCCCGATCGGCGTCGAAGGCATCATCGACAAGGCGCCCGAAGTGATCGCGATCTCGGTGGCCGCGCAATTGCTGCAGGCCGTCGAGGCGAACGCGCCCGCACTGGCTTCCCCTACATTCTGACCGACCAAGAACAACGCCATGACCCCGACCTTCAAGGACAAGATTGCCCGCGCCCCGAAAGCGGAGCTGCACATCCATATCGAAGGCTCGCTCGAGCCCGAACTGATTTTCGCGCTCGCGCAGCGCAACGGCGTGAAGCTCGCGTACGAGTCGATCGACGCGCTGCGCGCCGCGTATGCGTTCACCGACCTGCAATCGTTCCTCGACATCTATTACGCCGGCGCGAGCGTGCTGCTGACCGAGCAGGATTTCTACGACATGACGGCCGCATACTGCGAACGCGCACTCGCCGACAACGTCGTCCACACCGAGCTGTTCTTCGACCCGCAGACGCACACCGAACGCGGCGTGCCGATCGAGACGGTCGTTGCCGGCATCGACCGCGCGCTCGCCGATGCCGAGCAGCGCGGGCTGTCGAGCAAGCTGATCCTGTGCTTCCTGCGCCACCTGTCCGAAGACGATGCGCTCGCGACGTTCGAATCCGCGTTGCCGCTGTTCGAACGCTATCGCCACCGGCTGATCGGCGTCGGTCTCGATTCGTCCGAGCTCGGCCATCCGCCGACGAAGTTCGCGCGCGTGTTCGAGAAGGCGCGTGCGCTCGGGCTGAAGCTCGTCGCACATGCGGGCGAGGAAGGCCCGCCCGCCTACATCTACGAAGCGCTCGACGTGCTGAAGGTCGACCGGATCGACCACGGCGTGCGCAGCATCGAGGACGCGGCGCTCGTCGAACGCCTCGCGCGCACGCGCACGGCGCTGACCGTGTGCCCGCTGTCGAACCTGAAGCTGTGCGTGTTCGACGACATGGCGAAGCACACGCTGAAGGCGCTGCTCGATCGCGGCGTCGCGGTGACGATCAACTCCGACGATCCGGCCTATTTCGGCGGCTACGTGAACGACAACTACTTCGCGACGGTTGACGGGCTGCAGCTGACGGACGCCGAAGTGCACACCGTGATCCGCAACGGCTTCGAGGCGTCGTTCGTCGACGCCGCGCAGCGCGATGCGCTGATCGCGCGTCTCGATTCGTACTGGCAGGCCGCGTGACGGCTGGCATCGAGGTTCGCTAGACAGATGAAACACATCGACGGCATCCGCTTCGTGGCGACCGGTTTGGCCCTGCGCCACGTCGGCCGCGTGCGTGCACCGCGCACGCACGCGCGCGTCGCGCCAGTCGCCCGCGTGGCGACGGCGTTGTGCGGCGTCGCGCGCCGAAGCCTGTCGTTGCGGCTCGTCATGCAGCTCGCCGCCGCGCCGGTCGCTAATGCCACCGCGATCGCCTTCCGCCGCGCCCCGGCCTTCGCGCTTCGCCGCATCGCGCATGCCCGAGCAGCGCCCGCCATGCCGTCGCCCGCGCGGCGCCGACCGTTTTCTTCTGTTCGCCTTACCTTGATGCAGGACCATTCGTCATGACGCAAACCGCTTTCCGTTCCCAACTGCTCACCTTCAACGGCGACCCGGCGCAGTCGAGCCAGGCCGCGAACCACGAGACCGACGGTCTCCTGATCGTCGACGACGGCAAGGTCGTCGCGGCCGGCCCGTATGCGCAGCTCGCCGCGACGCTCGCGCGCGACGCGGTCGTCCACGACCTGCGCGACAAGCTGATCGTGCCCGGCTTCATCGACACGCACATCCACTATCCGCAGACGGACATGATCGCGTCGCCGGCGCCCGGCCTGCTGCCTTGGCTCGACAAGTACACGTTCCCGACCGAGCGCCAGTTCGGCGATCCGGAACATGCGCGCGAAGTCGCCGACTTCTTCGTCGACGAACTGCTCGCCTGCGGCACGACGAGCGCGCTCGTCTACTGCACCGTGCACAAGCAATCGGCCGACGCGCTGTTCGCGGCGAGCGACGCGCGCGACCTGCGGATGATCGCGGGCAAGGTGCTGATGGACCGCAACTGCCCCGAGTTCCTGCGCGACACCGCGCAATCGGGCTATGACGACAGCGCCGAGCTGATCGGCCGCTGGCACGGCAAGGGCCGCCAGATGTATGCGCTCACGCCGCGCTTCGCGCCGACGTCGACCGAGGCGCAGCTCGAGGCATGCGGCGAACTCGCGCGCCGCCATCCGGACGTGTTCGTGCAGAGTCACGTCGCGGAAAACGTCGATGAAGTGAAATGGGTGGCCGAGCTGTTCCCCGGCCACCGCAGTTATCTCGACATCTACGACCGTTACGGGCTGCTGCGCCCGCGCGCGGTGTACGGCCACTGCATCCACCTCGACGACGAGGACCGCCGCCGGATGGCCGAGACGCGCACCGTCGTCGCGCACTGCCCGACGTCGAACTTCTTCCTCGGCAGCGGGTTGTTCGACTTCGACAAGGCCGGCGAATTCGACGTGCCCGTCACGCTCGCCACCGACGTCGGCGGCGGCACGTCGTTCTCGATGCTGCAGACGATGAACGAGGCGCACAAGGTCGCGCGGCTGTCGGGCCACCACCTGACGGCGACGCGGATGTTCTGGCTCGCGACGGCCGGCGCCGCCCAGGCGCTCGATCTCGCCGATACGGTCGGCACGCTCGCGCCGTGCACCGAGGCCGATTTCGTCGTGCTCGACCCGCAGGCCACGCCGCTGCTCGCACGCCGCACGAAACGCGCGGAGTCGCTGGAAGAACTGCTGTTCGCGTTCGCGCTGCTCGGCGACGACCGTGCGGTGTACCGCACCTATGCGGCCGGCCAACTCGTGCACGAGCGCGGTGCCGCGCGCCGCACCGCCGCCGCGTAACTGACGCGCGCTTGCCCATGCCTGCCCCGGCGTGCGTCGCGAGGCAGGCCGGAGCAACCGGATTCGCACCGCGCGCGCCGCACGCCGTGCTAGAATTCGCCGCTCATTGGGGAGTAGCCGCTCCGCTCGATGTCCCGCGCCACCGGCGCGCATCGTGACGGAGGCGTCCGTCAACAGACTTGGCCTTTCGGCCATGGCGGACGCAGCCACCAAGGCCTGGCGAGACCGATGGTTCACTGCGCGCCGCATCAGGGCCCGGCGCGCGGCGGATCGTCGCTCGCACGCACAACATCGGCCCGTGGAACCCCATACGTGTCTCAAGCCTTCCTGATCTCCACCGGCGCCGTCGCCCTCGCTGAAATCGGCGACAAGACCCAACTGCTGTCTCTCGTGCTGGCCGCGCGCTACCGCAAGCCCGTGCCGATCATTCTTGGCGTGCTCGTCGCGACGCTCGTGAACCACGGTTTCGCCGGTGCGCTCGGCGAATGGCTCGGCGCGCTCGTCACGCCATCGATCATGCGCTGGGCGCTCGCGTTCTCGTTCATCGCGATGGGGCTGTGGATCCTCGTGCCGGACAAGCTCGATGCGGACGAAGCCAATGCCAACCGCTCGCGGCTCGGCGTGTTCGGCGCGACGCTCGTCGCGTTCTTCCTCGCGGAAATGGGTGACAAGACGCAGATCGCGACCGTCGCGCTCGCCGCGCGCTTCCAGGATTACATCGGCGTGGTGGCCGGCACGACCTTCGGGATGATGCTGGCGAACGTGCCCGCGATCCTGCTGGGCGACCGTTTCGCGCACCGCCTGCCGACGAAGCTCGTGCATGGCATCGCGGCCGTGCTGTTCGTCGTGCTCGGCGCGCTGGCGCTGCTGGGCGTCGGGGCCTGACGCACGCAGCAAGTGGCGCGACCGGGCGGCCGCGCCGGTGTCGATACCGCGCTACTTCGCGACCGCCGCGCCCGATGCCGGCACGGCCGGCACCGCACGCTCGTTGGCGGCCGGTGCGGCCGGCCCGCCGCGCTTGTCGACCGGCAGCCGCACCGTGCGGATCGCACCGTTCGCCAACGGGAAATCGGTGAGCGCGCTGCGCGCGAGGAACGGCATCGCATACAGCAGCGCCCCGTTGTCGCCGGTGGTGCGCGCGGTCACGTTATAGACCTCCTTGCCGGTCGCGCGCTCGGTGATCCGGATGCCGAGCGTGTAGTCGAAGACCTGGTAGGTCTGCGCGACGTAGCCTGCCGGCATCGGCCCCCAGGGCCCCCACGGGCCCCACGGCCCGCCCCGCCAGTACGGCCCCGGCCCCATCAACCACGGGTCGTAGTAAACCGGTTGCGGCACCGTCACCAGATCGCTGCCGACCCCGTAGGCCAGCCCGACCAGATAGCGGGCCTGCGCGGCCGGCACCTGCCTGAATGCATACGCGGACAGTTCGTTCGCGACGATCGGCTCGTAGGTCGACTGCTCGATGCTGTGCTTCTGCGCATCCGTGCGTGTGAAGGCATAAGTGCGTGTCGCGTCGCTGCCGCTCCAGTCGGAGAATGCCGTGACCTGCGTCGTCACGTAGCTGGTGCAGCCCGTCAGCAGCGTCACGCACAGCACCGCCGCCCAGCCCGCACCGCGAAAAATCCAATCGTGTTTCATGTCGATCCTCGTCGATCCGTCACCCGTGCGTCGCAACGCGCGAACTGCACGGGATGCCGATAATACGCGGACTCCCGGAACCGGTAAAAAGTTCGCCCGGCACGCAGCCGCCAGCCTTTGTACAATGACCCGGTTCGCCCGGCCCGCGTCGCGGGCCCGATCCCCATTCCACCGATCTCGACGACCATGTCCGACAACGCCTCTTCCACCGTGATCCGCCGCGCCGACTACACGCCGCCGGCCTTCCTCATCGATTCCGTCGCGCTCGAATTCGATCTCGCGCCGGCCCGCACGATCGTCAGGAATACGATGCGCGTGCGCCGCAATCCGGACGCGGCGCCCACCCCGCATCTGGAGCTGCTGGGCGAAGCGCTCGAATTCCTCGGCGCGCA
Organism: Burkholderia sp. PR2; assembly: GCF_052372875.1. Taxonomy (NCBI): domain Bacteria; kingdom Pseudomonadati; phylum Pseudomonadota; class Betaproteobacteria; order Burkholderiales; family Burkholderiaceae; genus Burkholderia; species Burkholderia sp. PR2. The sequence goes on along the minus strand of NZ_JBQRWH010000004.1, from coordinate 962,997 downwards.
GCTCGATGGCGCGCCGTACGGCGCGGTGCGCGCGCACGAGCACGGGCTGACCGTCGAAAACGTGCCTGATGCGTTCGAGCTCACGCTCGACAGCGCGTGCGCGCCGGACCAGAACACGACGCTGTCCGGCCTGTACGTGTCGAGCGGCAACTTCTTCACGCAGTGCGAGGCCGAAGGCTTTCGCCGCATCACCTACTTCCTCGACCGCCCCGACGTGATGGCCTCGTATACGGTCACGCTGCGCGCCGACAAGACGGCGTATCCGGTGCTGCTGTCGAACGGCAATCTCGTCGACTCGGGCGAGCTGCCCGACGGCCGCCACTTCGCGAAATGGGAAGACCCGTTCCGCAAGCCGAGCTATCTGTTCGCGCTGGTCGCGGGCAAGCTCGTCGCGATCGAGGAGAAGATCACAACCGGCTCGGGCAAGGAAAAACTGCTGCAGGTGTGGGTCGAGCCGGCTGACCTCGACAAGACCCGTCATGCGATGGATTCGCTGATCCACTCGATCCGCTGGGACGAAAAGCGCTTCGGCCTCGAGCTCGATCTCGACCGCTTCATGATCGTCGCGGTCGGCGACTTCAACATGGGCGCAATGGAGAACAAGGGGCTCAACATCTTCAACACGAAGTACGTGCTGGCGAACCCCGAGACCGCGACCGACACCGACTTCGCGAACATCGAATCGGTGGTCGGCCACGAGTATTTCCACAACTGGACCGGCAACCGCGTGACCTGCCGAGACTGGTTCCAGCTGAGCCTGAAGGAAGGGCTGACGGTGTTCCGCGACCAGGAATTCTCGGCCGACATGGCCGCGGGCGACGACGTCGCATCCGCGGCCCGCGCGGTCAAGCGCATCGAGGACGTGCGCGTGCTGCGTCAGCTGCAGTTCGCCGAGGACGCGGGCCCGATGGCGCACCCGGTGCGCCCGGAAAGCTACGTCGAGATCAACAACTTCTACACGATGACCGTCTACGAGAAAGGCTCGGAAGTCGTGCGGATGTACCAGACGCTGTTCGGCCGCGACGGCTTCCGCAAGGGGATGGACCTGTACTTCAAGCGCCACGACGGTCATGCCGTGACGTGCGACGACTTCCGTCACGCGATGGCCGACGCGAACGGGCGCGACCTCGCGCAGTTCGAGCGCTGGTACAGCCAGGCCGGCACGCCGCGCGTGTCGGTGAAGGCCGCCTACGACCCGGCCACGCGCCGTTACACGCTCACGCTCGCGCAGGGCTACGGCGATGCGTCGCCGGCCGCGCGCGAAACGCAGCAAGGGCCGCTCCTGATCCCGTTCGCGATCGGCCTGATCGGCCGCGACGGCCGCGACCTGCCGCTGCGTCTCGACGGCGAAGCCACGGCGGCAGGCACGACGCGCGTGCTCGACTTCACCGATACCGAGCAGACCTTCACGTTCGTCGACGTGCCGGAACAACCGCTGCCGTCGCTGCTGCGCAATTTCTCGGCACCGGTGATCGTCGAGTACGACTACAGCGACGACGACCTCGCATTCCTGCTCGCGCACGACAGCGACCCGTTCAACCGCTGGGAGGCCGGCCAGCGCCTCGCGACGCGTGCGCTGCTGACGCTCGCCGCGCGTGCCGCCGCAAAAGAGCCGCTCACGCTCGGCGAGAATTTCGTCGCCGCGTTCCGCCGCGTGCTGACCGATGAAAACCTGTCGCCCGCGTTCCGCGAACTCGCGCTGACGCTGCCGTCGGAAACCTATCTGGCCGACCAGATGGCGGAAGCCGATCCGGCCGCCGTGCACCGCGCGCGCCAGTTCGTGCGCCGCCAGCTCGCGACCGCGCTGCGCGCCGAGTGGCTCGCCGCGTACGCGCAGCACGAGACGCCGGGCGCGTACGAGCCGACGCCCGACGCATCCGGCCGCCGCGCGCTGAAGAACCTCGCGCTCGCGTATCTCGCCGAACTCGAGGATCCGGCCGACGCCGTGCGCATCGCGACCGCGCAGTACGACGCGGCGAACAACATGACCGATCGTGCCGCCGCGCTCGGCGCGCTGCTGTCCGCTGCGGCATCGGGCGCGAACGACGCGGCCGCGCGCGCGCTCGACGACTTCTACCGTCGCTTCGAGAAGGAAGCGCTCGTGATCGACAAGTGGTTCGCGATGCAGGCCGCGCAGCGCGGCACGGCCGCGCAGCCGACGCTCGCGAAGGTCCGCACGCTGATGGCCCACCCGGCGTTCAACCTGAAGAACCCGAACCGCGCACGCTCGCTGATCTTCAGCTTCTGCGCGGCGAATCCGGCGCAATTCCACGCGGCGGACGGCTCGGGCTACGCGTTCTGGGCCGAACAGGTGCTCGCGCTCGACGCGATCAACCCGCAGGTCGCCGCGCGCCTCGCCCGCTCGCTGGAACTGTGGCGCCGCTTCACGCCGGCGCTGCGCGACCGGATGCGCGATGCGCTCGAGCAGGTCGCCGCCGGCGCGAAATCGCGCGACGTGCGCGAGATCGTCGAAAAGGCACTTGCGTAACGTCACGCACGCGATTCGGCTCGCGTGCGACGAAGCCGGCGCCGCCCCGTTGCGGCGCCGGCTTTTTTGTCGTCTGAAGGTTGACGGGGTCGGAGCCGGACCACGCGTTCGTGGCACCCGGATTTCCCTCCGCTTCCACGCCGATCCGCCGCGTCACGCACGCCTAAACCCGGCCGAGTCAGCCGACCGACCATGTAACCGGACGAAAAAAGGCGGCGGGTCGGGAGGCGCGCCGGGTAAAATTGCGGCAATTCAAGGATTCTTTGGCCTTTCGGAGTCTGTCATGTCCATTGCCCGCCGCACCACGCTGTCCAAGTTCCTGATCGAGCAGCAGCGTGAGACCAACAACCTCCCCGCCGACCTCCGCCTGCTGATCGAAGTTGTCGCCCGCGCGTGCAAGGCGATCAGCTACAACGTGTCGAAGGGCGCGCTCGGCGATGCACTCGGTACCGCCGGCAGCGAGAACGTCCAGGGCGAAGTGCAGAAGAAGCTCGACATCCTGTCGAACGAAATCCTGCTCGACGCGAACGAATGGGGCGGCAACCTCGCCGCGATGGCGTCGGAAGAAATGGAAACGTTCTTCCCGATCCCCGCGAACTACCCGCGCGGCGAATACCTGCTCGTGTTCGACCCGCTCGACGGCTCGTCGAACATCGACGTGAACGTGTCGATCGGCACGATCTTCTCGGTGCTGCGTTGCCCGGACGGCAAGCAGGCCACCGAGGAATCGTTCCTGCAGCCGGGCACGGAGCAGGTCGCGGCCGGCTACGCGGTGTATGGCCCGCAATCGGTGTTCGTGCTGACGACCGGCAACGGCGTGAACTGCTTCACGCTCGACCGCGAAGTCGGCTCGTGGGTGCTCACGCAAAGCAACATGCAGATCCCGGCCGATACGCGCGAATACGCGATCAACGCATCGAACGCACGCCACTGGTACGAACCGGTTCAGCGCTACGTCAGCGAGCTGAACGCCGGCAAGGAAGGCCCGCGCGGCGACAACTTCAACATGCGCTGGATCGCGTCGATGGTGGCCGACGTGCACCGGATCCTGAACCGCGGCGGCATCTTCATGTACCCGGCCGACAAGCGCACGCCCGATCGTCCGGGCAAGCTGCGCCTGATGTACGAAGCGAACCCGATGTCGTTCATCGTCGAACAGGCCGGCGGCGCCGCGACGACCGGCACGCAGCGCATCATGGAAGTGCAGCCGACCGGACTGCACCAGCGCGTCCCGGTGTTCCTCGGTTCGAAGAACGAAGTCGAGCGCGTGACCCGCTATCACACCGAAGGCGAAGGCAAATAAATTTGCACTGCAGCACTAGACGGAGGTGCGAGACGCCAGTACAATCGCGCCTTCGCGATGTGGCCCTGACAGGCTGCATCGCAGTGAAGTGAAAGCGGGAAGTCCGCCGGATCGATGGTTTCGCGAAACAGCAGCAGCAAGCTGAAAAAATTTCGCAAAACCTATTGCCAAGATCTCGGATTTGACCATATAATTTCATTTCTCTGCTGCCGGTGTAGCTCAGTTGGTAGAGCAGCGCATTCGTAATGCGAAGGTCGTAGGTTCGACTCCTATCTCCGGCACCAAGATATAAAGGCCTGATAAGCATCGCTTATCAGGCCTTTTCTCTTTTACGGCCACGATTTCCGATACACGAAGTCCTGCACCACCCGCCGCATCATTTCCGCTTGCGGGCATCCCCCGACTCCCGCACCGCGCGCCGCCGATTACAATCGCCGGATCACCTGGCCCTCCCCCCCCTCCGCATCATGCGCATCTGGCGCCTCGAGCGACCGAACCTCGGCGGGCAACTGGACGTGTCCCGCGCAACCGGTCTCGTTACCGTGATCGGCGGCAGCGAGCCGAATGCGTTCGCCGCGGAAATCCTGAAGCTGTTCGACGATGCGCTGTCCGTCACGCAGTGCACGATCTTCGCGTACGAATTCGGCAACCGTCCACGCACCATCTCGGTCGCCGATCATCGCGGCGGCCGCTACCTGCGTGACGTCGCCGACACCTACGCGCGGCATTTCTATGCACTGGACGGCAACCAGAAGATCGTCTCGGCCGCCGGTCGCGGCACGCACCGCCACGACGTGGTGCTGCATCAGCAGGCCGGCGACGAGATCTGCCACGACGCATATCGCGCAGCCTGCTACCGCGGCCCCGACGTGTCCGATCGCGTCGCGTTGCTGATGCAGCCGAACGACTCGACCTGGCTGTCGATCAACTTGTATCGCGCGCGTCGCAGCGGCGCGTTCCAGCCACGCGAGATCGCGGCCATCGAAACGCTCGCACCGCTGATCGCGCAGGCCGCGCGGCATCACTATGCGCTCGCCGGCGCGGCGCAGATCGGCATCCCGCAACTGATGCTCGCGCGGCTGCGCGGCGCATGCCCGGCACTGTCCAAGCGCGAACTCGATGTGCTGCGCGGCGTGCTCGAAGGCCAGACCGCGCAGGAGATCGGTGAGACGATCGGCGTGAAGGCCTCCAGCGTCGTCACCTACCAGAAACGCGCGTACCGTCGCCTCGGCATCTCGAGCCAGCGCCAGCTGTTCGCGCTGTGCCTGCAGCCCTGAACGTCGACTGCCGATCCTGAGCGCGTCGGGGTAAGTCCCGACCCGCCGCCGGCCGAGCGCTGTACCCGGAATGGGGACAGCGGTGTTCGGTACGGCTTCCATACTGCATCCAGCCTGCCGCACGCATCGCGTCGTCGAGCGTGCGCATTCAAACAGTGCAACCTGGAAGCCAACGATGGGCATCGAATTCAAGCCATATCCGTTCGTCGCCGCGCGCCATCCCGCGCACCTGCCGACCTGCAGCGACGGCGTCGACATGCAGCGGCACCGCGTCGCGATCGTCGGCGGCGGGCCGGTCGGCCTCGCGGTCGCGCTCGGCCTCGCCAATCACGGCATCCGCAGCGTGCTGCTCGAAGCCGACGATTCGGTCTGTCACGGCAGCCGCGCCATCTGCATCTCGCGACGCAGCCTCGAGATCATCGAGCGGCTCGGCGCACTCGACGGTTTCCTCAGCGTCGGACTGCCGTGGAGCGGCGGACGCAGCTTCCATCGTCACGAAGAAGTGCTGCATTTCACGATGCCGCAGGACGAAAACCAGAAGCTGCCGCCGATGGTGAACCTCGCGCAGTATCACATCGAGCAGTTCCTCCTCGATGCCGCGCTGCGCCGCCCCGAGCTGATCGAAATCCGCTGGCAGACGAAGGTCGCCGGCGTCACGCGGCGCCCGGACGGCGTGCGTCTCGACGTCGATACGCCACTCGGCGGCTACGCACTCGATGCCGACTGGGCCGTGGCGAGCGACGGCGGGCGCAGCACGATGCGCGATGCGCTCGGCCTGTCGCTCCAGGGCACCAGCTACGAAGGCCGTTACGTGATCGTCGACATCGCGCTCGACAGCGATCGGCCGACCGAGCGACTCGCCTACTTCGACCCGGCGTCGAACCCAGGCTCGACCGTACTCGTCCACAAACAGCCCGACAACGTGTGGCGGATCGACTACCAGCTGCGCGACGATGAGGATCCCGAAGCGGCTGTCAAACCCGAAAACGTGATCCCGCGTGTGCAGAGCCTGCTCGACATGATGGGTGAGCGCGGAGACTGGTCGCCGATCTGGATCACGATCTACAAGGCGAACGCGCTGACGCTCGAACGCTACCGGCACGGCCGCGTGCTGTTCTGCGGCGACGCCGCGCACCTCGTGCCGATCTTCGGCGTGCGCGGCGCGAACTCGGGCATCGACGACGCCGACAATGTCGCGTGGAAACTGGCGTACGTGATTCGCGGGCTCGCGTCGGACGCACTGCTCGACAGCTATTCGGACGAGCGCGTGTTCGCGACGCACGAGAACCTGCGCTACGGCACCAAGAGCACCGAGTTCATGGCGCCGCCGTCGTTTGCGTTCGACCTGATGCGCAAGGCCGTGCTGACGCTCGCGGTCCGGCATCCGGCGTTGCGTTCGCTGATCAATCCGCGTCAGACATCGGCCATCGCTTACACGGCGTCGCCGCTCAATGCGGACGAACGCGATGCGTTCTCGGCTGGGCCGGCGCCCGGCATGGTACTCGCCGAATGCCCGCTGATGCTGCAGACGTCGAGCGACATCGGCAACGACAACGGCGCGCGTCGCGGCCACCTGACCGATCTCGTCGGCTCGCGCTTCACCGCGTTCCGCTTTACACGCGACGGTGCGCCCGATCCGTCGTTCGCCGATCTCGAACGACGCCTGCACGACATCGGCATACCGTTCGCGCTCGTCACGCTCGCGCGGCATGCGGCACCGCAACACCCCGGAGGCGGCGGCTACGATGTCGACGGCCGGCTGTTCGACCTGTACGGCGCGCGCGACGGCACCGTCTATCTCGTGCGTCCGGACGGACACGTGCTCGGCCGCTGGCACGATGCGCGCACCACCGACCTGAGCGCCGCACTCGAGCGCGCACTTCACCCGCACACGTCAGCCGATCCTCAGGAGAACGCATGATGACCGACACCGAACGCGACGTCCTTTACACCAACCTGTGCCGCACGATGACCCGCATCGGCGAAACCGACGCGTCGCTCTTTCTCGCCCGCTTCGCGCTGCTGGCGATCGAGGCGATCGGCGACGCGGCAACCATCACCCGCCTGATCGCGGACGCCGGCGACGGCCTGCCCGACACGGGCGCACCGGCGCCGACGCATGGATGATGTGACACATGACGCATCCCTTGCGCGCCACCATCAATTTCTTACAGATTCATTTCGTAGGCAGACGAATCCCCTGGAAAATCCCGATAAGGGTGCATAACATTACTTAACGATTCCGACCCGTCTATCGCGTTACATTGCGTGGGCGGCGCGGCGGGTCGCATGCCGCCTTCATGCAGCTTGCGGCGAAACAGCCGACGTCCGGTCATTTCGACTCAACACTAGGAGAGGATCACCATGACTCATGGCTTGATTATGTGGCTCATCATCGGCGCGATCGCCGGCTGGCTGGCGGGCCTGCTCGTCAAGGGCGGCGGGTTCGGCCTGATCGTCGATATCATCGTCGGGATCGTCGGCGCGGTGATCGGCGGCTGGCTGGCCGGGGTGCTCGGCATCAGCCTCGGCAGCGGCTTCATCGGCTCGGTGATCGTCGCGGTCATCGGCGCCGTGATCCTGCTGTTCGTGATCCGTCTGTTCAGGCGCGCGGCCTGACGATCTTCTCGCGCACCTTCGGGCGCGCTTTCGTTTCGTAGTTGCATCGAAGCGGCGCGCGGCATTGCCCGCGCGCCGCCGTCCGGTTTCACTGGCGCTTGCCGCGCCGAAACCAGCCGTCGAGCACGTCGGTCGTCAGCAATCCGCTGCGCGCCTCGCGCGCGCCATCGCGTCCGATCCACACGGTACGCGGCATTTCTCCCCGCCATCCCGCATCGAGTGCCGCCCGCAGACGCTCGGGCATCGGCTCCGCGTTCGCATACTGCGCGACCTGCGGCGGCAGGTTCATTTGCGCGAGCGCCTGCGCGATCGCCGCACCGTTGTCGTCGTACGCGTCCATCGAGACCATCGCGAGGCGCACGTCCGGATGCCGGCGCTGCCACGCGACCAGATGCGCGGCGTTCTCGCGGCAGTAGCCGCAATCGAGCGACCAGATCTCGACCGCGAGCGGCCGTTCGAGCGCCGTCGCGTACAACTTCGCGACCTCGGACGCGCGCAGCGGCTGCAGTTCACCGGCCCATGCGGGCAGACTCGCAAGCACGGCGCAGATCGACACCAGCAGCCGTTTCATTGCGCCCCCTCCACGGAAATCAGCCGATAGCCGTCGTTACGCGTACGCCACGACAGGTAGATGCGTCCTGCATCGTCGAGCAGTTGCGGGTTGTCGCTCGCACCCGACGTCGACGCGATCACGCGCGGCGCCGACCAGTGCTCGCCGCGATCGTCCGAGCGGCGCAACTTGATCTGCATCGTGTCGCCGTCGAACGCCTTCCATGCGAGCCAGACGACATCACCGCGCGCGACGAGCGCCGCATGCGATGCCTGCTCCGCTGGTACCGCCGGATTCGCGCCGAACGCCCAGGGTGTGCCGAGCTGCCTCCCATCGGCGCCGATGCGCGAGTAGAACACGTCGGCGCGGCCGTCGACGACGCCGAACCACGCGATGTGGCGCGTGCCGTCCGGCGCGATCGCGAGCGCCGGCCCGTGCTCGGGGCACGCCTCGACGTGCCAGTTCGAGAACGTCGCGCGCACCGGCGCGACGGGCTCCGACGCCGACACGGGCAGCACCGCGAGCGCATGGTCGCGGATCTGCCCCGGGAACACGTTGCGCCACACGGCTTCGATATGTCCGGCCGGATCGATCGCCATCGCGATGCGGCAGCATTCGCATGTGTGATCGGTCACCTTGCGCTCGGGCTTGAACGACGCGCCGCCGTCGCGCGACACGGCGTAGTAGACGGCCGCACCGTCGTACGCCCGCCCCGCCGCCTTCGCCGCAACGAGATCGCGCTTGTCGATCCACGCGATCGCGATGTTGCCGGCCGGATCGACTGCCATCATGTCGAAGCGGTGCGTGATCGCCTGCCGGTCGCGATGCACGGTGACGGGCACGCTCCAGGTCGCGCCGCCGTCGAGCGAACGCGAAAAGCGCACCATGCCGGTGTACGGCGCATCGAGCGGCATCGACCACGACACGTATACCGCACTACCGTCCGGGCTCGTCGCGATCTTCGGGCGATTCTCCGCACTCGTGTAGATCGGCTCGGGCATCGCGTTGACGGTCGCGGGTGCGGACAGCGTGCGGCCCGCGTCATCCGAGTGCGCGACGACGACGTGCGCGCCTTCGACCCATGCGACCCACAGCCGGTGCCGCACGTCGAATGCGGCGCCGGTCGCGAGCGGCTGCTTCTGCTGTGCCGGCGCGGCCTGCATGCTCATGTGCGCCGCATGCGGATCGACGGTGTTCGGCGCGTCGTGCGCACCTGCGGGCGACAGCGCCGCGAGCCACAGCGCGCAGCCTGCCGAGAACGATTTCACAGCGACCATTTCAGTTCTCCAAAGAAAGTGCGGCCCGGATACGGGTGGAACACGTAGTAGCGACGGTCAGTCAGGTTGTCGATGCCGACCGACGCGACCCAGTGACGGTCGAGCCGGTAGCGTGCCTTCAGGTCGACGACCGTGAAGGTGCTCGTGCCGCCGTACACGTCCGGATTGACGTCGCTGTTGTCGAGCGTATTGAACTGGCGGCCCGAGTAGCGGACGCCGACGCTCGCGAGCCAGTGTTCGTCGAAGCGGTACGACGCGAGCAGGTTCGCGCGCATGCGCGGGATGCGCGGAAAGCGCGAACCGACGTAAGCCGGATTCGCGGCGTCGGCCAGAATCTGCGCGTTGCTCGCCGACACGTTCGCGTCGATGTCGAGCCCGCGCAGCCCGACGCTCTGGCCGCTGAATGCGAGTTCGACGCCACGTACGCGCACGCGATCGACGTTCGAGATGTTGGTGACGGTCGACGCGCCCGACACCGTCGTCTGGCTGTAGATCGAATCGCGCAGGTCGCTCTGGAACACGCTCGCGCGCACGACGCCGACGCCCACGTCGCGCTCGGCCGTGAAGTCCCAGTCGATCGCCTTTTCCGGCCGCAGGTTCGGGTTGTTGTTGACGATCGCGTTGTTCGAGATCGTGCCCTGGAACAGTTCGCCGACCGTCGGGAAGCGCGTGCCGGTCGCGAACGACAGCCGGAAGCGCCAGACGTCCGTCGCGTCCCATTGCAGCGCGACTTTTGGCGACAGCGCATTCGCGTTGCGGTCCGCGTAGCCGCGCATGCCGTTGGCGTTGCCAAGCGCGCCGCCGTACGCATCCCAGCGCTCGTAGCGCAGGCCGAGGGTCGCGAGCCAGCCGGGCGCGAAACGCCACGCGTCCTGCGCGAACAGCGCCTGCGTGCGCGTGTCGCCCCGGTAGACGCTCGCGAGCGACGTAGTCGGCCCGGTCAGCCAGTCGGCCGTGTTGTACGTGACGTTGCGCAGGAAATAGTTGTCGTAGTGATAGCCGAACGTGAACGCGTGGCCCTTCACTTCCGGCGCTTCGGCCTTCAGGTCGAACGTGCGCCAGCCCGTGCCGTCGCCCTGGAACAGCGTGCCCGCCCCGCCCTGCACGGTCGACGCCGCGCGCAGCACGTCGCGCGATACGTCGTACGCCGACACGACGCCCGACAGCCGCCAGCCCGAATCCAGCCGACCGTTCAGGCCGAGCGCGTAGAACCAATTCTCCTGGTCGCCGCGCTGCGGCGCGAACGCGCTCGGCGCGACGGTCATGTTCCGGCCGCCAATCGACACGTTGCCACCGTAGACGGGATTGCCGGCCGCATCGCGCAGGAAGGTTTCGCCGTGCTGCCGGTAATGGTTTTCCCAGTGCCCGAGCGTCAGCGTCGCGTCGACGTGGTCCGTCAACGCATAGCCCATCCGGACCGTCTCGTTGAGCTGCTCGGTCCGCTCGATGGTCTGCGCGCCGACGATCGTGCGCGGCTTGCCGTTCGGCCCGATGTCGGTAGCCGCTCCCGTAACTGGCACCGCAGCGCCGAGCTTCGGGTTGTAGGCTGAATTGGGGCCCGCATACTGCATCGGCTGGCCGTCGTTCTCCAGCCGGTCAAGCGACAGCGAAAACCAGAACTTGCCGACGCGGTTCGCGATCCGCGCGGTCTGGTGATTGCCGCCGAAGCTGTCCGCGAACCCGTAGCCGTCGTGATAGCGCTGCGTGAAGAACTGCGTCGACAGCGACGCCTCGAGCGCATCGGGGCGCCGCGTCGTCAGCAGCACGGTCGAGCCGATCGCGTTGCCGGGATACAGCGCGGAAAAGGGACCATACAGCACGTCGACGCGCGCGATATCGTCGGGCGCGATCAGCGACCAGCGCGGCGGATACGCATAACTCGAACCGAGCAGGTTCGACAGCAGCAGCCCGTCGGCGTAGACGAGCCCGCGCGCGCTCTGCAACTCGTTGAAGTCGCGGCCGGCGAACACGCTGTTGCGATCGCCGATGTAGCGCTTGCGAACCATCAGGTTGGGTGCGTACTTCAGCGCGTCCTCGGTGGTGACGTTGGTGTGCGCGTCGATCTGCTCGCGCGTGATCGACTCGACGACGGCCGGCGTATCGGGATCGACGGGTTGCCGCCGGGCGGAAACGCTGACGGCGGTCAGCGTGCCGCCCGTCGGCGCGGGCGCGGCAACCGGTGCGGCACGGCCGGCCGGGTTGCCCGGGCCGCCGGGCACGGGGTCCGCGGATGCGCCATCGATCGTGGCCGCCTGCGCGGCAGGCCAGACAAAAACTGCGGCGCAGGCGAGCGCGAGCCGGCCGCGCGACGGCCGCGCGGGGAAGGTGAACGACATGGATGAATTCCTGAAAACGTGACCGGACGCCGCCGTGCGCGAGCCGACGCGCCGCGCGCACATGGCGCGGCGCGCGGATCGGGCCGCAGGCGACACGCGCGCCACCGGAGCGCGCGGACGATATCAATCAGATCGGGACGTTTTCAGGCGGACCGCGCGGCTGCGCGAGACGGATGCCCTTGCGGGGAAAAACGGGAACGGCCGGGGCGGCCGCCCGGTACGCGAATGCGCGCACGAAGCCCGGCAATGCAGGCAGGCTCGTGCCGAGCGCCACGTTCGCCGCGAAGCCGGGACAGTACACGCAGTGCGGCACGCCGGCATGGTCCAACGGCGTTGTGCCGCGGTCGTCGCCCGACTGCGCGAGGGCGATGTGGCGCACGCCTGCCGCACTGCACAATTCGAGCGTGAGCTCGCCGGAACCGCTCGATGCGAGACGCGCGTAGCCGATGACGGGCGACAGTACGTTCAGTACGAGCGCCAACCATACGAGGCCGATCCATCGCGTCGTTCGTTTCATCGCGGTCCAGGAAAAAGAGCGCGCAAGTATAACAAGCGGCCCGATCGTTGCCGACGTGCGAGGTGCAATAGTCGGCATCGCACAGTGCGCGGCTGCGCATGTGCCGTTAATACAACAGAGACAAAATCTAACGATTCGCCACTGGCATAAATCCAAGCGCGAGGTTGATAATTATTGAACCTGCTGGAGAAATGACCATGGACGAAAGACCAACCCGCATGCCCCCGCCCGAGCAAGTGATGAGCCCGGATCCGGAACCCGTCGGCGTGGAATTCCTCGCCGAGTTGCCCGAGCATGTCCGGGCATTCTTCGACGAGCAGCACAAGCTGTACTCGCCGAAGTGAACCTACGTTCCGTTCTGTAACCGCCACGTGTCGATCGATATCGTGCGGTTCATCGCTGCGTTTTCGGCGCAGATCGCTTCGCACCCGGGCTGCAATGGCCTGACGGTGCCGGATCAGCGCGTCCGCTGATTCTTCTGTCGCGTCGTTCCGCCGCGCGACTGTCTTCGTCTATTCTTCTGGTTTTCCACCTCCGGCCAGCCCGGTCCTCCCGATCGTTCCGATGAAACAAGCCATTCGTGCCAGCGTCGCTGTCGCCGCGCTCGGCGTCGCCTTTTTTACGTCACCGCACGTCGCACGCGCGGACGGCGACGACACCGCGCTTACCAATCTCGTCGCGCTCGCATCGCAGCGGCTCGCACTTGCCGAACCCGTCGCGCGATGGAAATGGGCAAACCACCAGGCGATCGAGGACCGGCCGCGCGAAGCGGCCCTGCTCGCATCGGTGGAGAAGCGTGCCGCACAGTCCGGCGTGGATCCCGCGTTCGCGCGCACGTTCTTCGAGGATCAGATCGCCGCGAGCAAGGACGTGCAGAACGCGCTCTTCGCAACGTGGCGCGCGACGCGGCCGCCGGAAGGCTCGCCGCCCGACCTCGCGACCAGCACGCGGCCGGCGCTCGACCAGCTCACGCAAAAGATGCTGGCCGGCCTCGCGCAAGTCGCACCGCTGCGCGACGCGCCCGATTGCCAGGCGCGGCTCGCACGCAGCATCGCAAACTGGAAGACGCTTACGCGCTACGACCGCACCCAGACGCAGGCACTCGGCATCGCGCTGTCGCACGTCTGCTCGGCCGGCGGCGCCAGCGCGATCGGCTGATGGCGCGGGGCCATTACGCGCTGCAGCCGGCGGTGCTCAGTCGGCAGGCGTGAGCGCCGCTATCGGAATCAGTTGCAGGCCGCGCGCGAGATGCGTCTGCAGCAGGCGATGGGTATGCGGCTCGACTGCACCGTCCGCGCCATCGGCCACGAGCCGCGCCGCCGCATCGAGCGATTCGGCCACACCGAGGTAGCGCCAGCCGTCGATCACATGAAACAGGCGGCGCTCGCCGCTCGCCTCGAACGCGACCGGGCCGTCGAACGGCCAGGGCACATTGCCGGCACGGGCGCTTTCGGCCGCGGGACGCCGGTTGTATGACGGACGCAGACGAGCGATCCACTGCGCTTCCGCAAGCATTGCGCCGAGTTCGTTGCCGGTCTCCCGCCATTCGACGCGCCGCACCTGCTGCGCAATCCGCATTTCCTTCGACGAACGCCGCTCGCCGGTCAGCAGCGCGCGCAAGCGCTGCCGCACGCGCACGCTGCGGCCAACGTACAGCGCTACGTCACCCTCCCCGAACAACGCGTACGCGCCGCATCCGGCCGGCGCGGTATCGAGCCACGCTTCGGTCATGCCGCCCGCGAGACGGAAGTGGCGCGTCGTGCGCGCAATCTGGTCGCGCAGACGCTCGAGCGGCACGATCTCGTGCAATTGCCGCCAGAACTGCCAAAGGAGATCGGCATCCGCGAGCGCCCGGTGGCGGGCGGCGGGAACGAGGCCATGCCGCTCGATCAGCGCATCGAGTCCGTGTCGCGCCTCCCGCGGAAACAGCGCGCGCGACAACCGCACCGTGCACAGCACGTCCGGATTGAATGCGAAGCCGGCGCGCTCGAATTCGGCACGCAGGAAGCCCCGGTCGAAGCTCGCGTTGTGCGCGACGAACAGCTTGCCGTCGAGCCGCTCGAACAGCACGGGCGCGAGCGACGCGAACGACGGCGCGTCGCGCACCATCTCATCGGAAATGCCCGTCAGTTGCTGGATGAACGGCGGAATCGATTGCCCCGGATTGACCAGTGTCGTCCATGTCGATACGCCCAGCGGGCCGATTTCGACCACGCCGATTTCAGTGATGCGGTGCTCGGCGGACGAACCACCGGTGGTTTCGAGATCGACGAAGACGAGCGGCTGTTCGCAGGCGGGATCGGACGGACGGAAATCGGACATGAAAAGGCGGGAGAGACAATGCTTCCGTGAGTATGCACCGGCAGGCGTGTTCGCGACCAGTCCGAAGCGGATTCGATTCGCCGGTCACGGGTTTTCGTGCCCCAAAAAGCAAAAAGCCCCCGCGATGCGGGGGCCGGACGTGATCGGCAATGCGTGGCGCGTCAGACCGCCTGGATATTCGCTGCCTGCTTGCCTTTCGGCCCGACTTTCACATCGAAGGAAACGCGCTGGTTTTCCTTCAGCGTTTTGAAGCCGTCCATCCGGATTTCGGAAAAGTGCGCAAACAGATCTTCGCCACCATTGTCGGACGTAATAAAGCCGAAACCTTTAGCATCGTTAAACCATTTTACGATACCGGTATCCATACCTTCGTTCCCCACTCGATTAGATCAAAAAAGCTACTGTTTATAGCCGCTTCCCGAAATCCCGCAACGGCGCGCCGACACTCACCCCCAGCGCTCCGCCCGGGGACGGAGTGCTGACTTTATAAATTGGACGATCCGGGTGCGTCAAGGGAATTTTTGGCGCCTTCTTTATCAAAAAAACGTCAATACCACTGGAATCGGTACACCATCGTCTTTTATTAATTGATCCGCATCAAAAACCTGTCAATATTACCTGGATCGAATCACCGATAATCAAAAACATGAAAAACCTACCGGGGACAAATCGGGCCGGTAAAATCATCGGGTTTTTTCCGGATTGCCAAGAACGAAGGACGTTGCGATGCTGGTGCATGGCATTTGGAGGAGAAGGTCATGTGGCTGGACGGAATCAAACGCCTTGCGAGCCGGCTCGCACGCGTACGCCGCAAGTCCCGCGCGCTGGCCGAGTCTCGTGAAACGCCATGCGATACCGAGTTCGACCCGACCTGGCACGGCGATCATTGGCAGAACCTGCTGGCTTCACCGCTGGACGCCCGTCACTACGTGATGGAAGACTGGACGTACACGCCGCCGCAAGCCGAAACCGATGACACGCAACCGACAGGCAAGCGCAAGCGACGCTCGTACAAGCAATAGGGATCCGGGAGACGGGCAAAAAAAAAGCGCGACTGGGAAGTCGCGCCGACAAAGGTTTGGAGATCTTTTCCGTCAACGAAAAAGTCTGCTTCGGAAAGCAGAGATCGCAGTATAGCGAGAGAACATCCTTTCATTATCCATGCTCCACACAAACCTCTATTGCCGATGTGTCAATAATCGCGCTAGGTCTGCCCCGCCCGCCACCGATTGCCTGTCGCGATCGCGCAACGCCCTCGACACCCGTTATGCAGTCCTGAGCACATTCTCCGCCTGCTGCGCTGCCGCAAAGTCTTGATGGCCGGGGCTCCCGGCGCATACACTCATTCTTGCGGGATTCAAAATACAGTATTGCCAGAAGCAATTTCCTTTTGCACCCGGACCCATCCTTACACTGCAAATGGATTTCCGACGAAGGCGCCGCGCTCAACGCGCACGGCGTCGCCGACACGCGACGCCGCCGATGCCCGCAGCAGGTTCGATCGACATCATCCTGTTTGGAGACAGATCATGAAAAAGCCCCTGATCGTCGCCGCATTGACCGGCGTGTGTGCCACTGCCGCCCATGCGCAAAGCAGCGTCACGCTGTACGGCCTGATCGATGCAGGCATCACCTATACGAACAACCAGGGTGGTCACAGCGCGTGGCAGGAGACCAGCGGCTCGATCAACGGCAGCCGCTGGGGCCTGCGCGGCACCGAGGATCTCGGAGGCGGACTGAAAGCGATCTTCACCTTGGAAAACGGCTTCGGCATCAACAACGGTTCGCTCAAGCAGAACGGCCGCGAATTCGGCCGCCAGGCTTTCGTCGGCCTCGCGCACCAAAGCTACGGCTCGCTCACGCTCGGCCGCCAGTACGACAGCGTCGTCGATTTCCTCGGCCCGCTGTCGCTGACCGGCACCCAATACGGCGGCACGCAGTTCGCGCACCCGTTCGACAACGACAATCTGAACAACTCGTTCCGGATCAACAACTCGGTCAAGTATCAGAGTGCCAATTACGGCGGCCTGAAGTTCGGCGCGCTGTATGGCTTCTCGAATTCCAGCGATTTCTCGAACAACCGCGCATACAGCGTGGGCGCGTCGTACAGCTATCTGGGCTTCAACGTCGCGGCCGCGTACATGCAACTCAACAACAACATCAACGCGCTGTCGCTCGCAGCCAGCGACCCCGGCGCGGTGGCCGGCGACTGGACGTTCGCCGCCAGCCGTCAGCGCACCTGGGGCGCGGGCCTCAACTATACGTTCGGGCCCGCGACGGCCGGCTTCGTGTTCACGCAGACGCGCCTGACCGATTCGGCCAGGATCAGCGCCGGGCAGTCCGGCGTGTCGGGCGGCATCCCGCTCACCGGCGGCACGCGCTTCAACAATTACGAAGTGAATGGCCGCTACGCGTTGACACCGGCATTCTCGCTCGCGGGTTCATACACGTACACCGACGGCCGCCTCGACGGCCAGACGCCCAGCTGGCACCAGTTCAACCTGCAGGCCGACTATGCGCTGTCGAAGCGCACCGACCTGTATCTGCAGGGCGAGTACCAACGGGTCAATGCGGACGGCCTGACTGTGGGTGCGAACATCAACGGGCTCGACACCGCGTCGTCGACGAACAAGCAGATCGCGGTCACGGCCGGCATGCGCCACCGCTTCTGAGCAATGCGATCGGTCCCCGCCCGGCAAGGACCGTCATGACGAAGCGCCCCACCCGGGGCGCTCGTCGTTTCAGCGCTGCGCTGTGCGAATGCACCGCTCCCCGCTCACGCGCTGCCCGGTGCCGGATAGCGAACGTCGAGCACGTCGATCGGCTGGGGACCAGCCGGCGTCATCAGCGTGACGGTGTCGCCGATCTTCGCCTTGATGAGGGCTCGTGCGACCGGCGAAATCCAGCTGACACAGCCGCGATCGAGATCGACCTCGTCGATCCCGACGATCGTGACGGTGTGATCCTCGCCGTCCGGCGTCGCGTAATCGACGGTCGCGCCGAAGAACACCTGGTCGACATTCTCCTGCCGGCTCGCGTCGACGACTTCGGCGAGATCGAGCCGCTTCGTCAGAAAGCGGATCCGGCGGTCGATCTCGCGCAACCGCCGCTTGCCGTAGATGTAGTCGCCGTTCTCCGATCGATCGCCGTTCGACGCGGCCCACGACACCAACCGCACGACTTCGGGGCGCTCGACGTCGATCAGGTTCAGGAGTTCGTCCCTGAGCCGCTTGTGGCCGGCCGGGGTGATGTAGTTCTTCGTGCCCGCCGGAATCGCGGGTTGACTCGGGTCGAGATCGTCGTCGTCGCCGTCCGACTCTTTGACAAACGCCTTGTTCATGATGCAGATTCAACACTTGGATGACTGATGCATCAAGGGTACACGAACGCGGCCGCCCAGGATCGGGTGACATTTTTTGCGAATAAGGCTTCCCTTTTTATACAACCCTGCTATACTTCCGCTTCTGCGTGCGGCTGTAGCTCAGTTGGATAGAGTACTTGGCTACGAACCAAGGGGTCGTGGGTTCGAATCCTGCCAGCCGCGCCACTTTTTTTCGAGGGCCTTCCAAACCGAAGGCCCTTTCAGTTCGATGTTGTAGCGTTTTGTTTTTGCGTGCGGCTGTAGCTCAGTTGGATAGAGTACTTGGCTACGAACCAAGGGGTCGTGGGTTCGAATCCTGCCAGCCGCGCCACCTTTTTGGGGGCCTTCCCATCGCAGAAGGTTCCGACAGTTGAAGTAGTACCGCTTTGCGTGCGGCTGTAGCTCAGTTGGATAGAGTACTTGGCTACGAACCAAGGGGTCGTGGGTTCGAATCCTGCCAGCCGCGCCACCTCAGAAGGGCCTTCCTCCGGGAAGGCCCTTTTTTCTTTTCCGCCCCCCTCTTTTGTTCGGCCACCGCCCGCTCGAGTCGGGTTGCCACTTCATGACAGCGCCCGACGCGCTGCACACATGAAAACGGCGGTCCGTGGCCGCCGTCGCATCCCGCCGCAAACCACCGCGCGACGTCAGTAATCCTGCCGCTCGCGCTCGATGCGCATGCCGCCGTCGTGACGCGCATGCACGCTGTCGTCGGTCGAGCGCTCGCGCATGATCCGCATCACGTCCGGATTGGTCCGCACGCGCCGCATCACGTTCGCGAGATGCACGCGATCGCTGACCTGGATCACGAACCGCAGCACCGTCGATTCGTGCGTCAGATCCTCGTCCATCGCGATGTGAACGATGTTCGCGTCGGCCGACGTGATGTCCGCCGCGACGCGCGCGAAGATGCCCTTCGTGTTCTTCACGAGCGCCTTCACCGCGACGTCGAACAGACGACCCGGCTGCGGCGCCCACTCGACGTCGATCCAGCGGCCCGGATCGCGACGATGGATGCGCTGCGCGACCCGGCAATCGGTCGTATGAATCGCCATCCCGAGGCCGATGCCGATATAGCCCATGATCGCATCGCCCGGAATCGGCCGGCAGCACGCCGACAGTTGCACGGACATCCCTTCGGTGCCGGTGATCACGACCGGCGGCGCATTGTGCGCGGGATGCCGCTCGGACTTCGGCAGATCGTCGTCCGCATCGCGGCCGGTCATCAGCACCTCGATGCGCTTGGCCATCACCGCGGCGACGCGGCGGCCGAGGCCGATGTCCGCGAAGATTTCCTGGCGGCTCTTGTTGCCCGTCCACTGAACGAGCTTCTCCCACACCTCCGGCGCGACATCGGCGAGCGCGAGCCCGTAACCCTTCAGGCTCTGATCGACGAGCCGCTCGCCGAGCTGCACCGACTCGTTCAGGCGCATCGTCTTCAGGTAGTGACGAATCGCCGAACGCGCCTTGCCGGTGCGCACGAAACCGAGCCACGCGGGGTTCGGCTTCGAATACGGCGCGGTGATGACCTCGACGATGTCGCCGCTCTTCAGCTCGGTGCGCAGCGGCAGCAACTCGTTGTTGATCTTCACGGCCACGCACTGGTTGCCGAGATCGCTATGGATCGAATACGCGAAATCGAGCGCCGTCGCGCCGCGCGGCAACGCCATGATCTTCGACTTCGGCGTGAACACGTAGACCGCATCCGGGAACAGGTCGATCTTCACGTGCTCGAGGAATTCGCTCGAATCGCCGGCTTCGCTCTGGATGTCGAGCAGCGACTTCAGCCACTGATGCGCGCGCTTCTGCACGTCGTTCAGATCCGCGCCGCCGTTCTTGTACAGCCAGTGCGCGGCCACGCCGGCCTCGGCGATCTCGTGCATCTTGCGCGTGCGCACCTGGAACTCGATCGGCGCGCCGAACGGGCCGACGAGCGTCGTGTGCAGCGACTGATAGCCGTTGATCTTCGGGATCGCGATGTAGTCCTTGAACTTGCCGGGCACGGGCTTGTACAACGCGTGCAACGCACCGATGCATGTGTAGCAGTCGAGCGGACTCTCGACGACGACGCGAAAGCCGTACACGTCGAGCACCTGCGAGAACGATAGCTGCTTGTCGCGCATCTTGCGATAGATGCTGTAGATCGTCTTCTCGCGGCCGGTGATCTCCGCGTCGAGCTTCGCGTCGCTCATCGCGCGCTGAGCAGCCTCGAGGATCTTGCTGATTACTTCGCGGCGGTTGCCGCGCGCAGCCTTCACGGCCTTCTCGAGCGTCGCGTAGCGATGCGGGTTGAAGTTCGCGAAGCTCATGTCCTGCAGCTCGCGATACGTGTTGTTCAACCCGAGGCGGTGCGCGATCGGCGCGTAGATGTCGAGCGTCTCGCGTGCGACGCGCCGGCGCTTTTCCATCGGCACCGCGCCGAGCGTGCGCATGTTGTGCAGACGGTCGGCGAGCTTGACGAGGATGACCCGCACGTCGCGCGCCATCGCGAGCAGCATCTTGCGGAAGTTTTCCGCCTGCGCTTCCTCGCGGCTGCGGAACTCCATCTTGTCGAGCTTGGACAGGCCGTCGACCAGTTCGGCGACCTTCGGGCCGAACCGTTCGGCCAGTTCGCTCTTGGTCACGCCCTGGTCTTCCATCACGTCGTGCAGGAGCGCGGCCATCACCGCTTGCGCGTCGAGCTTCCAGCCGGCACAGATTTCCGCGACGGCGACGGGATGGGTGATGTAGGGTTCGCCGCTCTGGCGATATTGACCGAGGTGGGCTTCGTCACTGAAGTGGAACGCCGCCTTGACCTCTTTGATTTCTTCCGGAGGGAGATACTCGGCAAGCGCGGCCGTCAGTTTCGCGATCGAAACGACGCCGTGCTTGCGCGGCTGCTCCGGCGTGGCGGTCGGCCCGAACAGATGCCGGAAGGACTGTTCGAGGACCGCGTCGATGTACTGGCGCGCAGGCGACTGGGCCGTGGCTTCGGTGGTCGAATCCGCGGAGGCGGACGATGGGGTGGTGCTCATATTCGCCTCCAGGTCGAGTCGTTGCGCGCGTGGACTACATGGCTGGAACGGGCCGGATGCGCGTTACACCGGCACCTTCTTCAGCATCTCGACGCCGACCTGGCCGGCAGCGATCTCGCGCAGCGCGACGACGGTCGGCTTGTCGCGGCTCTCGATCTTCGGCGTATGGCCTTGCGCGAGCTGCCGCGCGCGGTAAGTGGCGGCGAGCGCCAGTTCGAAGCGGTTGGGGATTTGCTTCAGGCAGTCTTCGACGGTAATGCGAGCCATGTTGGTAATTCCTTCTGAATATAGTCCCTATTCTACCTTATGTCCCTCTACCCCCGCGTCATTCCGCGTGGGGCAAATGGATGCCGAGCTCGATGAACAGCTCGGTATGTCGCGCGTACTGCGAAGCAAAGCGCAGGCGCGTCGCCGCGACGATGCATTCGAGCTCGGCCAGTGCACGATCGAAATTTTCGTTGATCACCACGTATTCCGCTTCCGACGCGTGCGCCATCTCGCTGCCCGCGGCGAGCAGGCGTCGCGTGATCACGTTCGGCTCGTCCTGGCCGCGCTTCTTCAGACGTTCCTCGAGCGCGTCGAGCGACGGCGGCAGAATGAAGATGCCGACCGCGTTGCGGAACTGCTTCTTCACCTGCTGCGCGCCCTGCCAGTCGATCTCGAGCAGCACGTCGTGGCCGCTCATCATCTGCTCCTCGATCCAGACGCGCGACGTACCGTAGTAGTTGCCGTGCACTTCCGCGCTTTCGAGGAATTCGTGCGCGGCGTGGCGCGCGCGGAAATCCTCGACGGTCGTGAAGTGGTAGTGCTGGCCGTCCTGCTCGCCCGGGCGCGGCTTGCGCGTCGTGTACGAAATCGACAGGCAGATGTCGCTGTCCTTCGACAGCAGCGCATTCACGAGCGTCGACTTGCCGGCGCCCGACGGCGCGATGACCATGAACAGGTTGCCGGGATAGACGCCGCCGTGCAGCGCATGCGACGCGTGGCCGTCGTGAGTGGGATGGGTCATGTTGCGTTACTCCAGGTTTTGCACTTGCTCACGCATCTGCTCGATCAACAGCTTGAGCGCCATCGATGCGTCGGCCAGTTCCTTCGCCGCCGCCTTCGAGCCGAGCGTGTTTGCTTCTCGATTCAGTTCTTGCATCATGAAGTCGAGACGCTTGCCGACGCGGCCGCCCTTCTCGATCACGTGACGCGTTTCGTTCAGGTGCGCGGTGAGTCGCGACAGCTCTTCCGCGATGTCGATCCGGATCCCGTACATCGTCACTTCCTGACGAATGCGTTCCGCGGCTTCCTCGCGCGTGACGATCGGCGCGCTGCCTTCGGGCGCCGCGATGCCGAGCGCCTCCTGCAGCCTCTCGACGATCTTCTGCTGATGCTTCGCGATCAGCTCCGGCACGAGCGGCGTGATGCGCGCGACGATCGCCTCCATCTCGGTGACGTTCGACAGCAGCATCGTCGCCAGCTGCGCGCCTTCGCGCGAACGCACGACGACGAGTTCACCGATCGCTTCCTTGCCGCACGCGAGCACCGCGTCGCGGATCGCTTCCGCCGACACGCCGCTCTCGGCGAGCACGCCTGGCCAGCGCAGGATCTCGCCCGCACGCAGGCGACCGACACCCGGGAACGAATCGAGCACCGAGCGCTCGAGCTCGGCAAGCTGGCCGAGCGCCGTCTGGTTCAGCGCACCGGCACCGATGCTCTGCTCGCCGCGCTGCAGGTTGATGCGCACGTCGACCTTGCCGCGCGACAGCTTGTTCATCAGCATTTCGCGCAGCGCGGGCTCGCACGCGCGCACGTCGTCCGGCATGCGGAAATTCAGGTCGAGGAAGCGCGAGTTCACGGTGCGCAGTTCGACCGACACGCTGGTGCCGCCGTTGCCGGTGGCCGTCGCGAGTTCGCGCGTCGCGCTCGCGTAGCCCGTCATGCTGTAGATCATGGTTCGTCTCGCCGTCTGGGTGCCCTTCTCGGGCGGGAATATGTCGAGGCGCCCGGCGCATTGCAAGGCGCGGGGCGGGAAGCGCGCATTATCCCATTTTTGCGCCCCACCCCGCCGGGCAAGGCAGCCGTTCGGCGCTAAAATCGGGGTTTCCTCTTCCGTCCACGATTCCCCCATGACGTCTTCCCTGTCCCGCCCGAGCGGCCGCCGCGCCGACGAACTGCGCAAGGTCGCCCTCACGCGCCATTACACGAAACACGCCGAAGGCTCGGTACTCGTCGAATTCGGCGATACCAAGGTGATCTGCACCGCGAGCGTCGCCGAACGCGTGCCCGAATTCCTGCGCGATCGCGGCCAGGGCTGGCTGACGGCGGAATACGGGATGCTGCCGCGCGCGACGCACACGCGCAGCGACCGTGAAGCCGCGCGCGGCAAGCAGACGGGCCGCACGCAGGAAATTCAGCGCCTGATCGGCCGCGCGCTGCGCGCGGTGTTCGATCTCGAAGCGCTCGGCCCGCGCACGATCCACATCGACTGCGACGTGATCCAGGCCGACGGCGGCACGCGCACGGCCAGCATCACCGGCGCCTTCGTCGCCGCGCACGACGCCGTGTCGAAGCTGATCGCGGCCGGCAAGCTCGCGCGCTCGCCGATCACCGACCACGTCGCCGCGATCTCGGTCGGCGTGTACGAAGGCGCACCCGTGCTCGACCTCGACTACGCGGAAGATTCGCGCTGCGACACCGACATGAACGTCGTGATGACGGGCGCCGGCGGCTTCGTCGAAGTCCAGGGCACCGCCGAAGGCGTGCCGTTCTCGCGCGCCGAGATGAACGCGCTGCTCGACCTCGCGCAAAGCGGGATCGGCCAGCTCGTGCAGTTGCAGAAGGACGTGCTGGGCGCCGGCCATGTCTGACGATCGCACCCTCGCGCCGCTGTCGCGCATCGTGCTCGCGTCGAACAACGCCGGCAAGCTGCGCGAGTTCACCGCGCTGTTTTCGACGGTCGGCATCGAGATCGTGCCGCAGGGCGACCTGGCCGTGCCGGAGGCGGACGAGCCGTTCAGCACGTTCATCGAGAACGCGCTGACGAAAGCACGGCACGCGTCGCGGCTCACCGGCCTACCGGCGATCGCCGACGATTCGGGCCTGTGCGTGCGCGCGCTGCGCGGCGCACCGGGCGTCTATTCCGCACGCTACGCGCAGCGCGCGGGCGGCGACAAGGGCGACGCGGCGAACAATGCGTACCTCGTCGAGCAGCTGCGCGGCGTCGCCGACCGGCGCGCATACTATTGCTGCGTGCTCGCGCTGGTGCGCCACGCGGACGATCCCGAGCCGCTGTTCGCCGAAGGTCGCTGGGAAGGCGAGATCGTCGACACGCCGCGCGGCGAGCACGGATTCGGCTACGACCCGTATTTCCACCTGCCGTCGCTCGGCGCGACGGCGGCCGAACTCGAGCCGGCCGTGAAGAACACGCACAGCCATCGCGCGCTCGCGCTGAAGGCACTGCTCGCGCGGCTCGCGGAGGAACCGGCATGATCGTCTTCGTCACGCATTCGCAACCGGAGGCCGCATGAGCCAGGCGGCGGAAACCGGCGCGCGCGTCGTCGCGGCCTTCACGTCGCCCGGGCAGGTGCGGCTCACGTCGCTGCCGCCGCTCGCGCTGTACGTGCATTTTCCGTGGTGCGTGCGCAAGTGCCCGTACTGCGATTTCAACTCGCACGAGTGGAAGGGCGAGCGGTTTCCGGAAACCGAGTACCTCGACGCGCTGCGCGCCGATCTCGAACAGGCGCTGCCGCTCGTCTGGGGCCGGCAGGTGCATACGGTGTTCATCGGCGGCGGCACGCCGAGCCTGCTGTCCGCGGCCGGCCTCGACCGGCTGCTGTCCGACGTGCGCGCGCTGCTGCCGCTCGATGCCGACGCCGAGATCACGCTCGAGGCGAACCCGGGCACGTTCGAGGCCGCGAAGTTCGCGCAGTTTCGCGCGAGCGGCGTGAACCGCCTGTCCGTCGGCATCCAGAGCTTCAACGAAGGCCATCTGAAAGCGCTCGGCCGCATTCACGACACCGCGCAGGCGCGCGCGGCCGTCGAGATCGCCGCGAAGACGTTCGACAACTTCAACCTCGACCTGATGTTCGCGCTGCCGAACCAGACGCTCGACGAATGCCGGGCCGACATCGAAACCGCGCTGTCGTTCGCGCCGCCGCATCTGTCGCTGTATCACCTGACGCTCGAACCGAACACGCTGTTCGCGAAGTTTCCGCCCGTGGTGCCCGACGACGACGCGTCGGCCGACATGCAGGAATGGATCCACGCGCGCACGGCCGAGGCCGGTTACGGCCGCTACGAAGTGTCCGCTTACGCGAAGCCGAATCATCAGTGCAAGCACAACCTGAACTACTGGCGCTTCGGCGACTATCTCGGGATCGGCGCGGGCGCGCACACGAAGCTGTCGTTCCCGAACCGGATCCTGCGGCAGGCACGCTACAAGCATCCGGCTACCTTCATCGAACAGGCGATGGCCGGCACGCCGGTGCAGGAAGAACGTGAAGTCGGTGCGCGCGACCTGCCGTTCGAGTTCATGCTGAACACGCTGCGGCTCGTCGAGGGCTTCCCCGTGCACAGCTTCGTCGAACGCACGGGTTTGCCGATCGGCACGATCGAGCAGGCACTCAAGGATGCGGAGCAGCGCGGACTCATCACGCGCGATTTTGCGCAGATCGCGCCGACGCCGCTTGGTCAACGGTTCCTCAACGACCTGCAGGAATTGTTCCTGCGCGACGATTGAGGCGGAACGAGGCGGCATTTCGGTTACAATGCCGCCTCGTGTGGAAGCGTGGCCGAGCGGTTTAAGGCACCGGTCTTGAAAACCGGCGACGGGAAACTGTCCGTGAGTTCGAATCTCACCGCTTCCGCCAGGAAGTTCGCCAAACCCCGTCCATTCATCGAATGACGGGGTTTTTGTTTGTTCGACGCGCGCCGCGCACGGTGCCCGCCCCGCGTGCCGACGCATCTCGCCCGATGCCGTTACAATCCGGCGCTCCGATTCGCGAAACGGGAAACCACGTCATGAAGTCCTTCATCGCCTCGTCGCTCGTCGCCCTGGCTGCCGTCGGCACGCACGCCGCGGCCGCCGATTCCGCCTCCGGCACCGACGCGCAAACGCCGTCATGCGCGATTGCGTACGTGAAGGGTGTCGGCGGCTCGCCGCGCAGCCTGCGCGAATATCTCGCGAGCCCGACGCCGTACAACTACCTGAAGGAAAACGAGATCCAGTGCAAGGTGTCGGATGACGGGCGCGCATCGAACTGCACCGGCGTGACCTATATCCGCAACGAACAGGTCAGCGTGTACGACGATTCCGACCCGGCGACGCTGACGGTCGTCGCGCCGGTGGAACTCGAGCACGGCCAGAAGTATCCCGTGATCCTCGTGGTGCAGCGCAAGGACGCGCGCTGCACGCGGTAACGCGCGCCACGGCACGCCCGCCGTCCGCCGACGACGACGCGCGCGAGCCTCACGGGCCGGGCCGCCATCGCCTAGAATTCGATCAGCACGGCAACACGACCGCCGCCGCGACTCGATGCCGCCCGCGCCATCCGTGCGTGCGGCCCAGGGAGACCGCCATGACCGAATTGTCGACAGCGACGGATCACGTCGATTACGAAGGCTTCGAGATCCATGTGGTGCCGGGCATCGCCCCGGGCAGCGACACGCGTTACACCTACACCGGCTATGTCTGCCATCCTGGCGCGAATCCCGCGCTGCCCGATCATGCGGTGCCCTTCCACGCGGACGGCGAGGAAAGCTTCGCGAGCGTCGACGAAGCGGTTCGGGAAGCCGTGCACATCGGCAAGAGCATCATCGACGGCACGCATCCGGACCTGTCCGTTCTGTCGCTCGTAACACACGGCTACTAAGCGGGCAGATCGGGCCACGCCCACCGCCACTGCGTGCGACGCGCGTGCGCATATCGCGCCCGCGCCGTCACATGTCACGTCACATCGGAACACATGCCGGTCGGCCCGCCGATCGCCATCATCCGCGAATCGCTACGTCGCGCTTCGCGCACTATGCGTTTCTCCCGATAACAGGTCGCGGCCGGACGCCTATCATTTTTTTATCGTCACCCTCCGGCAGTCCGCCATGTCTCATCTTCCCCACCCGGGCGCCAGCCGGCTGCGTGTTCCCTGGCTGGTCGCCGCCTCGTTGCTTGCCGCCTGCACGATCACGCCGCCGCCATCGCTGCGCTCGGTGCAGACGATCCCGTCCGTCATCCGCAACGCGAATCGCGACCAGTACCGCGTGGAAGTCGCGCGGTGCGTCACCGAGCACAATCCGTCCGGCGTCGCGCGCGGGACGCCGCAGGCGATGCTGCGCTCGCTCGTCGTCGTCGCGTTCACCGTCGATGGCAGCGGCCGCCTCGTCAACGCATCCGTTTATCGCAGCAACGGCGACAGCGAAGCGGAAGGGCTCGCGCTCGCGTCGCTGCGTCGCTCGGCGCCGCTGCCGCCACCGCCGTCGAAACTGCTGGACGGCAATGGCCGGCTCGAGATGATGGAAGGCTGGCTGTTCAACGACGACGGACGTTTCCAGTTGCAAAGCACCGCATCCGCACAGGCGCAATCGCTCGACTGAGCCCGCGCCCGCCCGCGATTGCCGCTATGTCGCGGCGCTGGCTATAATTTTCCGCAATCGCGCGGCCACCCTCCCGCGCGCGCGTTCGCGCGCCGCACCCGGCATGCGAGCCGACCACGCCGGCACAGGGCGGCGGCGACCTATCCGTCTCCATCGTCGACCGGCGGGTGACGTCAGCGCCACGGCGCGCGTTCACGCCGCTACCGCATCATCCGCCCGGCTGCGATCTCCCGGCAGGCGTCCACCTGCCTGCCCGAGCGCACGCTCAGGCGAATGCCCCAACGACAAAACGGAGACATCCATGTCCGCATCTCCCCCGGCCGTTGCACACGCAACCGGTTCGGCCGGCGCCGTCAGCCACCGGCGCATCGTGTTCGCGAGCTTCATCGGCACCGCGATCGAGTTCTACGACTTCTACGTCTACGCGACTGCCGCCGCACTCGTCATCGGCCCCGTGTTCTTTCCGCACGGCTCCGCGACCGCACAGGCGCTGTCCGCATTCGTCACGTTCGGTATCGCATTCATCGCGCGGCCGATCGGCTCGTTCCTGTTCGGCCACTTCGGTGACCGCATCGGTCGCAAGTCGACGCTCGTCGCGTCGCTGCTCGTCATGGGCGTGTCCACCACCGCGATCGGATTCGTGCCCGGCTACGACACGATCGGCACACTCGCGCCGGTGCTGCTGTGCGTGCTGCGCTTCGGCCAGGGGATCGGCCTCGGCGGCGAATGGGGCGGCGCGGCGCTGCTCGCGACCGAGCACGCGCCGCAAGGCAAGCGCGGCTGGTTCGGGATGTTCCCGCAGCTGGGCCCGTCGGTGGGCTTCCTGATGTCGAACGGGCTGTTCTTCGCGCTCGCGCTGTCGCTGTCCGACGAACAATTCCGCAGCTGGGGCTGGCGCATCCCGTTCCTCGTCAGTGCGGTGCTCGTCGCGCTCGGCCTGTACGTGCGGCTGAAGATCACCGAGACGCCGGCGTTCCAGGCCGCACTCGACCGCAACGAACGCGTGCGCGTGCCGGTCGCGACGCTCGTCTCGCAACATTGGCGCCCCACATTGCTCGGCGCGCTCGCGATGGTGGTCTGCTACACGCTGTTCTATATCTCGACGGTGTTCTCGCTGTCGTATGGCGTGTCGACGCTGCACATTCCGCGTCAGAGCTTCCTCGGCCTGTTGTGCTTCGCTGTCGTGTTCATGGGGCTCGCCACGCCGCTGTCGGCGTGGGCGTCGGATCGCTTCGGCCGCAAGCCGGTGCTGGTCGTCGGCGCGATCGCCGCACTGCTGTCCGGCTTCGCGATGGAGCCGCTGCTCGGCAGCGGCTCGATGCCGCTCGTCGCGTTGTTCCTGACGGTCGAGCTGTTCCTGATGGGCGTGACGTTCGCGCCGATGGGCGCGCTGCTGCCCGAGTTGTTCCCGACCAACGTCCGCTATACGGGCGCCGGGGTCGCGTACAACCTCGGCGGGATCCTCGGCGCGTCGATCGCGCCGTACATCGCGCAGCTGCTCGCCGCGCGCGGCGGCCTGTCGTGGGTCGGCGGCTACGTGTCGGTCGCGGCAGCGATCAGCCTGATCGGCGTGCTGCTGATGCGCGAAACCCGCGACGCATCGCTCGTCTGAGCCTCAGGGGCGCCTCGGGTTGTGTGGCGGGCGGCGCTGACTATACTCGATCCGGGGGCGCCGTCGCGCGCCCCCGGATCCTCGAAGGAGCCGCCGCGATGAACATCCGCCTCGACAACGCCGACCTCGTCCTGATCCTGGCGCTCGCGCTGGGTGGCGCCCTGCTGCTCGCGGCACGCTTCCGGCCGAAAACCTGGCGCGGCCTCCTGTTCGAGGCGCTGCTCGCCAACCTGGCCGCCGTCGCCGCGGTGCTCACGGTCGAAGCACTGCTCGCCTGAACCGGCCGGCACCGTTTCCGCGGCGCCCATTCACGACGATAGCGGCCCTGTGCAGGCCCTAGGCCGTCAGCCGCTCGCGCTGGGCGCCGTAGGCCGACCCGACCGCATCGATCGCATCGAGTGCCTGCGCCACCGACGGCGGCGCGCCGGGCTCGCCGATCGACAGTGCATTCGGTGCGCCGCCGATGCCGCAATGGTGGCGCGAGGTCGCGACGAAAATCATCACGGTCGGCCGCTGCAGCGCATGCGCCATGTGCACGAACCCGGTATCGACCCCCACCACGAGCGCAGCCCGGCCGATGGCCGCGCCCAGTTCGCGCACCGACATCGCGGGCAGCACGACCGCGCCCGGCGCGCGCGCGGCAATGTCCTGCGCATCGTCGTGCTCGGCGGCCGATCCCCACGGCAACAACACGCGCACGCCACGCGCCATCATCCGGGTGGCTAGCGCGGCCCAGTCGTCGGCCGGCCATTTCTTGTCCGGATTGGACGTCGCGTGGAACAGCAGCATGAACGGCGCGCCGTCGGTCACGGCGGGCGGCAGGCTCGCATCCTGCGGCGGGACGATTCCGTACTCGGCGATGCCTTCGGGGACATAGCCGAGCGCCTCGCCGGCGCTCACGCGCATCCCGTGCCACGCGTCGCAATCCGGCCGCGGGCCGAAGCGATGCGAGTACGCGAAACGGGCGCCCGTCTCGCCAAGATCCTGCGTCTGGTAGCCGACACGGCGTGCGGCGCGCGCGAGTGCCGAGATGATCGCGCTCTTGTAGACGCCGTGCAGGTCGATGACGGCATCGTAGCGGTGCGCGCGCAGCGCGCCGATCGACGCGGAGATCGCCTTCAGGTCACCGCCGTTGCGGAGCTTCTTGAACCGCCGCAGCGGCGCGCAGAGCACGTTGCTTACGCCCGGGTGCCAGCGCACGACCTCCGCGCACGATTCATCCACGGCCCAATCGACCCTCACGCCCGGGAAGGCGCGATGGAGGTCTGCGACGACGGGCAGCGTCTGGACGACGTCGCCGAGCGACGTCACTTTCACGATGAGGATGCGTTTCACGTTCGTTATGAGGAATGGCTGGCCATTTCGCCATGCTATCGACGCTTGCGGTGCGCGGATATTACACCGACATTACATTTGCAACAAAATGCGACGCATTTGTGAATATTTGTCGAGCCCCGCCGCATCGGGTTCTTTTTATAATGCGTTCTTTGCCCTCCCGGCCCGCTGCCGATGCAACGCCCCGCCCTTCCTGCCCTGTTCCCTGCCCTCACCCGCCGCTCGCTGCGGATCTGGCGCCAGTACGGCGTGTTCTGGCTCGGCGCGATCGCCGTCGGCCTCGCGGCCGTGCTGTACGCGCGGCTGATCGACTGGGGCTACGACACCTTCCGCACGATGCGCGACCACGCCGCGTGGCTGCCGCTGCTGCTGACGCCGTCGATCGCCGCCGCGTCGGCATGGCTCACGCGCCGCTTCTTCCGCGGCGCGGAGGGCAGCGGGATCCCGCAAGTCATTGCGACACTGCACGCGAGCCCGAGCGCATTCGGTGCGCGGCTGCTGACGCTGCGCATCCTGTTCGGCAAGGTCCTGATCTCGTTCCTGGGAATCCTCGGCGGCTTCACGATCGGCCGCGAAGGCCCGACCGTGCAGGTCGGCGCGGCGCTGATGTTCAACCTGCGGCGCTTCTACCCGCGCTCGAACGCGCAGATCGAACGGCAACTGGTGCTCGCCGGCGCGGCGGCCGGCCTGTCGGCGGCATTCAATACGCCGCTCGCCGGGATCGTGTTCGCGATCGAGGAGCTGACCCGCAGTTTCTCCGCCCGCGCAAGCGGCGTGCTGATCACCGCGATCATCCTCGCCGGTGTCGTCGCATTGGGACTGAACGGCAACTACACGTACTTCGGCACGATCGACGCCGGCCAGCATTTTCCGAAGATGCTTGCCGTCGCCGTGCTCGTCACCGCGATCGTGACGGGCATCGCGGGCGGTCTCTTCAGCTGGCTGCTGCTCAATACGGGCCGCTGGCTGCCCGCGCGCCTGCTCGGCCTGTATCGCGAGCGCCCGATCGCGTTCGCGGCTCTGTGCGGCTTCGTGATCGCGCTCGTCGGCCTCGTGTCGGGCGGGACGACGTTCGGCAGCGGCTATGCCGAGGCACGCGGCCTGCTCGACGGCCATGAACGGCTGTCGGTGCTTTATCCGTTCCTGAAGATGGTGTCGATGGTCGCGTCGTACCTGCCTGGCATCCCGGGCGGGATCTTCGCGCCTTCGCTGTCGATCGGCGCCGGGTTCGGCAACCTGCTGCACATCGTGTTCGGCAACATGAGCCTGCCGATGCTGATCGCGCTCGCGATGGTCGGCTACCTCGCGGCGGTCACGCAGTCGCCGATCACGTCGTTCGTGATCGTGATGGAGATGATCAACGGTCACGCGCTCGTGATTTCGCTGATGGCGACCGCGCTGGTATCGAGCCGCATGGCGCGCTTCTTCGCACCGCCCCTCTACGAAACGCTCGCCGAGCGCTATCTCGCGCCGCCCGCGGCCACCGCGGAACCCGCCGCGGCACCGGCGGCTGCGGCCGCGGTCGTCGAGCCGCAGGATGCGGCCGCCGCGCCCGCCGATCCGCTCGACACGCTGCGCGAGCAGGACGGCGGCGAGCCGGAGGCCCCTGTGACCGGCAACGTCGCCAAGCACACGCCGGCGACGTCGCACGAGCCCGGCGCGTCCGCATCCGGTGCGAGCGGCCCGGCGCCGGCGGGCCCGCGTGACCCTCAGTAGATCACCACCGGCGCCGGCCGATAGTAGACGGGCCGGGCCGGCACGACGATACAGCCGGCGAGCGTGATCGCGACGAGCGCGATGGCAATGGCGGTTCGTTTCATCGCATGCCTCCGTCAGGCCCAGTGGCCGCGGGTCCAGAACCAGTTCGGGCCGCGCTGATCCCAGTGGCCCGGCACCCAGTGCATGCCGATGCGCTCGGTTTCCCAGTGGCCGCCGATCCAGACGTAGCGGCCATGGTCCCAGTGCCAGTGCCCGCGCTCCCACACATAGCCGACGCGCGCGTCGGGCACGACCTCGTGGCGCACGGGCGGCGGCGCGTTCGGCGCGACGACGACGATTTCCTCCACGGGCGCGGCCACCGGTTCGGCGACGACCATCCGGCCCGACTGCACCATTACCGGGGCACCGACGAGGATTTCGTCCGCGCGTGCGGCGAGCGGCGCGGCAATGGCTGACAGGCCCGCGGCGAACAGTGCGAGCGAAACGATACGACGTCGAACGACAGAGACAGCCATGACAACCTCCTGATTAACAAATGACGCGAGCGTATTCGTTCAATGCGGGAGGTCGATCAACGGCCGACAGACGCCGTGTTACGGCGAGCCCCAAAGTGCAACAGGGCGTAAGACGCGCACGACGGCATGCGCCGCCGTGCGGGGGGACATGCAAGCGTCAGGCTTGCGGGATCTCGATCTTCACTTCGAGGACCTCGAGATCGTCCTGGCGCTCGAGGCTCACGCGGATGTCATCGTTCGAAATATGGACATACTTCGAGATGACCGCGACCAGCTCCTTCTGCAGCGCCGGCAGGTAATCGGCCGGCGGCCGGCCGCCAACCCGCTCGTGCGCGATGATGAGCTGCAGGCGCTCCTTCGCGACCGATGCGGACTTCTTCTTCTCGCCGAGGAGAAACGAAAGGATGGACATGGGCGGCCTCCGTTACTTGCTGCCGAAGAGGCGCTGCAGCAGGCCCGGCTTCTGATAATCGGTGAAGCGCAGCGGCTTGTCCTCGCCGAGGAAGCGAGCGACGACGTCCTTGTACGCTTCGGCAACGTCGGTGCCGTCGATATGCACCGCCGGCAGACCCTGGTTCGATGCGTGCAGCACGGCTTCCGATTCCGGAACCACGCCGATCAGCTTGATGCGCAGGATCTCGCTGATGTCCTCGAGCGACAGCATTTCGCCTTCGCTCACGCGCTTCGGGCTGTAGCGCGTGATCAGCAGATGTTCCTTGATCGGATCCTTGCCCTCGGTCGCGCGCTTCGTCTTCGACGACAGGATGCCGAGAATGCGGTCCGAGTCGCGCACCGACGACACTTCCGGGTTCGTGACGATCAGCGCTTCGTCCGCGAAGTACATCGCGTGCAGCGCGCCCGCCTCGATACCGGCCGGCGAATCGCAGACGATGTATTCGAAGTCCATCGCGACCAGATCGTTCAGCACCTTCTCGACGCCATCACGCGTGAGCGCATCCTTGTCGCGCGTCTGCGACGCCGGCAGGATGAACAGGTTCTCGCACTTCTTGTCCTTGATCAGCGCCTGGTTCAGGTTCGCTTCGCCCTGGATCACGTTGACGAGGTCATACACCACGCGACGCTCGCAGCCCATGATGAGATCGAGGTTGCGCAGGCCGACGTCGAAGTCGATCACGGCCGTCTTGTGGCCGCGCAGTGCGATACCGGACGCAAAGCTCGCGCTCGTCGTCGTCTTGCCCACGCCGCCCTTGCCCGAGGTCACCACGATGATTTTTGCCATTTACCCAATACCCTGTGTTCGTCAATGAGAGCCGATCGATCCGGCGTGCGCCGCGTGAATCACGTCAGGCGCAGCGGTTCGATCATCAGTTTTTCCTCTTCGAGCCGGATCTGCACCGATTTGCCCAGTATGTCGGCGGGCAACGGGTTCTCGGTCGTTCGATAGATACCCGCGATCGAAATCAGTTCCGGCTCCAGACACGTGCAGAAAATGCGCGCGTCGTGATTACCGTGCACGCCCGCCAGTGCGCGGCCGCGCAACGGCGCGTAGATGTGGATGTTGCCTTCCGCGATGATCTCGGCGCCGTGACTGACCGGCGCAAGCACCACGAGGTCCCCTTTCGCGTAAATCTGCTGTCCCGAACGCAGCGGCCGATCGATCACCAGCGTCTGGCCGCCCGCCTGAATCGGCGTCGGGCCAGGCTCCGGCGCCGGTTCGGCCGCCACGGCAGCCGCCGCGGCAACGACAGGCGCCGGCTCCGCTTCCTCGGCCGGCTTCGCGGTCGACACGCGGCGGTCGCGCGCCTCGAGCAGCGGCAGGCCGGCTTCCCCCGCCCAGCCCTGCGTGGCGAGCGCCACGACGCCCACCGGGCGCATCCGCACGTCGTTCAGCATCTGGCGGATGTCGGCAAGCGCGACGCGTTCGCCGTCCGCGAGGCGGCGAACGTCGATCACGACGACATCATCGGCGAAAAACTCGGGAGTCGCTTCGAAGCGCTTGACCAGTTCGGTACGCAACGCATCGAGATCGGTCGTCTTCACGGTGAACAACAACGTATCGACCGATCCGCTGCGCAGCTCGAAGAATGGCGATTTTTTAAGCGACATGGACACTCTGCAAAAAATTTTTGCGTATTTTACAGGCGTCCACGCGTGCGGCCATTATTTTTGGGGAACCGGGCGGCGACGGTCGCGGCGAGCGCGCAACCGGCAAGCCGGTAGTCGGACGGGCGGCCGGGCCTTCATCGCACCGTGCGGCCCGCGCATTCATGCGTCAGGGCGTGTTGAAGTGCGACACGAACAACGACTTCATCGCGCCGGGCATCCGCGCGATCGGCGCATGCTCGCCCGTGTTGGCGAAACCCGCGCGTTCGTAGAAACGAATCGCGTTGCGGTTCGCATCGGCGATCCATGCGTAGACGTCCTGCGCACCGCGTTCGGCCAGCCACGCGGTGGCCGTTTCGAGCAACAGCACGCCGCCGCGCAGGTGGCGGACCGCGTGCGCGACCCACAGCTCGCTGACGAACGCGCGCCGCTCGGGCGTGTTGTCGAAATACGCGCCAATCATGCCGGCCGGATGACCTTCGGTATACAGCAGGAAAGTCGTCGACTCGTCGGACGCGGCGCGCAGCGCGGCGACGGCCGCCGCCGCGTCGGAATCGACGTTCAGCAATTCGGCCTCCGGCGCTTCACCGGGCGCGTAGGGCTCGCGCAGCGATGCGGCGCGGAGTTCGCGATACACGCGGCCTTGGTCGGCAGCGATACGACGAACGGTCAAGGTCGAACTCATGCAGGCACAGCCCCCTTCGGACAGCAAGCTATTAGCTTCAACCGAAAGCGGGGCATGAGTCAAATCGTAATTTTCAAACGGCAGCGCCGATCGAAAGGCAACAGATGTCGCGCACACGCCGGTGTGCAGGTGCAGCATCGATGCGTCGACGTGCGGCAACGCATGAAACCCGAACTGCGGGACCGGAAGCGTCGCCTCGCTCGCCTTGTCATGCATGGCACTCATGCAGCGAGGGTCCGGCATTTCATCATCGATGCCGTAATGATCCGTTACATGTGTATGCAAAAGAACCGCGCAGCCGGGCGACGTCGCGCCAGACCTGCTGCATCGCAACATTCGTTGCGGACTTCGCCGATGGATGCACGCGTGCGTCACGCCAGGCATTCATCTGACAAGAACGCCGGTCGCGCCAGCGGATCGGCCCAAGACTGCGTGTTTCAATCGCCCCGTGCCGGCCCTTCCCGACCGTCGTCATGCACGGCCCACCGTTTGGAGTTACGCGCCTAGCGCCAGGGTTTGGAAAGCGTGCGTGACGGTCGTATAACTGGCACAACCGGACGACCGATCCGGTGCCGCGGACCCACGACGATTCGAACGACGACAAACGCGTCACTCGGCCGCTGCTCCCGCACACGCGGGAGCCGGCCCCACAAGGAGGGAGACAATGGCAATGACCGACACATCGGCCTCGGGCTGGTCGGATGGCAAACGTTATCTATGGCTGCTCGGCGCGGTGACGATCACGCTGCCCATCCTCTCGGCCCAGCTCGCACTGTCGACGGGCCTTCACGTGTTCTGGTGGTTCGGCCCGCTGTTCGCGTTCGGCGTGATCCCGGTCCTCGACACCCTGATTGGCGACGATCGCGACAATCCGCCCGAAGCCGCCGTCCCGCACCTCGAACGCGAGCGCTACTACCGCTACATCGTCTATCTCGCGACACTGGTCGAATACATCGCGTTCTTCATGTGCGTATGGATCGTCGGTACGCATGCGCTCGCGTGGTACGACTACGTCGGCTTCGCGCTGTCGCTCGGCGCCGCGACGGGCATCTCGATCAACACCGCGCACGAACTCGGGCACAAGACCAACCGCTTCGAGCGCTGGCTCGCGAAAGTCACGCTCGCGCCGGTCGCTTACGGGCACTTCTTCGTCGAGCACAATCGCGGCCATCACGTGCGCGTCGCGACGGCCGAGGATCCGGCGAGCGCGCGCTACGGCGAATCGTTCTGGGCATTCCTGCCGCGCACCGTGACGGGCAGCATCCGCTCGGCGTGGCGGCTCGAGACGGCGCGCCTAGAGCGCCTCGGGCATTCGCCATGGACCTGGCGCAACGAGGTGCTGCACGCGTGGGCGATGACCGTCGTCGTGTGGGGCATCGCGATCGCGATGGCCGGCAAGGTCGTGATTCCGTTCCTCGTGATCCAGGCCGTGTACGGCGCGTCGCTGCTCGAAGTCGTCAACTACGTCGAACACTACGGGCTCGGCCGCCGCAAGCTGCCGAGCGGCCGCTACGAACGCTGCACGCCGCAGCACTCGTGGAACAGCAATCACGTCGTCACGAACCTGTTCCTGTATCAGTTGCAGCGGCACGCCGACCATCACGCGAACCCGACGCGCTCGTACCAGGCGCTGCGCCACTTCGACGACTCGCCGCAACTGCCGGCCGGCTATGCGACGATGATCCTGTTCGCGTACGTGCCGCCGCTCTGGTTTCGCGTGATGAATCCGCGTGTCGTCGCGCACTATGGCGGCAACATGGCGCAGTCGAACATCAAGCCGTCAATCCGCGCTCGCGTGCTCGCGCAGTATTCGACCGCGGCCTGATACGCGACGGTGCGGTCCGATCGCGATCGCGATCGGCAATATCGTCACGCGGCCTGCGGCAGCCTGAACACGGCGACCGCGTGTCGCAGCGCGCTCGCCTGCTCGGCCAGCGCCTGCGTCGCGGCAGACGCCTGCTCGACCAGCGCCGCGTTGCGCTGCGTCGCCTCGTCCATTTGCGTGACTGCGACGTTCACCTGCTGGATGCCGCCGCTCTGCTCCTGCGATGCCGACGAGATCTCGCCGACGATCGACGTGACTCGCTGAACCGCGCCGACGATCTCGTGGATCGATTCGCCCGCGCGGCCGATCAACACCGCGCCCTCGTCGACCCGCCGCGTCGATTGCTCGATCAGCACTTTGATCTCCTTCGCGGCGGCCGCGCTGCGCTGCGCGAGCATGCGTACTTCCGACGCGACGACCGCGAAGCCGCGCCCCTGCTCGCCCGCGCGCGCCGCCTCGACGGCCGCGTTCAGCGCGAGGATGTTGGTCTGGAACGCAATGCCGTCGATGACCGCGATGATCTCGCCGACCTTCGCCGCGCTGGCGGCAATCCCGCTCATCGTGTCGACGGCGTCGGACATCACGCCACCGCCGGCGGACGCAATGTCCGATGCGTCCCGCGCCAGCTGCGCCGCGTGCTGCGCGTGTTCGGCCGACTGGCGCACGATGCCCGTCAGTTCGGTCATGCTGGCGGCGGTTTCCTCGAGCGACGCAGCTTGCGCCTCGGTTCGCGACGACAGGTCGTGATTGCCCGCCGCGATCTGCGCGCTCGCGGACGCGACCGCTTCGGCGTGCGTCCGTACCTCGAGCACGACGCCCGACAGGCTTGCCTGCATCGTCCGCAACGCGCGCAGCAGATCGGCGATCTCGTCGCGACCGACCGCATCGACGTGGCGCGTCAGGTCGCCGTCGGCCACCGCCTGCGCACAGGCGACGGCGCGATCGAGCGGCCGCAGGATCGCGCGGCTGAACAGGTACGCACCGATCATCGCGATGCCGAGCACGATCAGCATCAGCACGACGCTCGCCGCGGTGGCGTGGCTCGCATCGCGGCTCGCTTGCGCTGACACGGCGGCGCTCTCGTCGGCAATCGCCTTCGCCGCGCGCTCGAGCAGCGCGGCGGGTGCACGGTCGACGCCCGCGACGGCCGCATCCCCGGCCGTCGGCTCGAAGCCAGCGGCCTTGAATGCGTCGAACCCGCGCCGGTAGCCGTCACCCATCGCCGCATGCGCGCGCATGAACTGCTCGACGAGCGTGCGGCTCTCGCCGGGCGGCAACTGGTTCACGAGCTGCGCGGCGAGCGTATCGACCGTGCGCTCGCGCGTCTGGAATGCCTGCCAGTACTTGTCGAGCTTGTCGGGCTGCTTGCCGCGCAGCAGTGTGTCCTTCCATTCCTGGACCTGCAGCTTGAACTGCACGAGTGTCGCCGACACGAGCCGCTCGTCGGCGACCCGGGTCTGCACGTCGTTCGCGAACGTATCGATCGAGCGATTGAGGATGCGGATGCCGTACAGCGCGCCGCAGAACATCAGCAGCAGCGCAATGGCGAATGCGAAGGGAATCTTGTAGCTCAGCTTCATTGGACCTTGAATCGACGGGAAACGGCGACGATGCAAAAGACGCTTGCCGCCGCCCTCTGTTAACGGCACGCGAAGCCAAGGCTGAAGCAGGACATCGACAGCGGGAATCCAGCGCACCGGCCGCGAGGAAGACGGCGATCCGGCGACAGTGAGAACCGGGCCGCCTGCAAGCGAGGGAGCATTGCGACTCTGGCGTCGCGCGATCAGGTCGGGCTTGCCGCGTGCGGTCCGGCCGCCTCGATCACGTGTCGACCGGCCATCCAGCGCCGCACTGCGGCGATCGACAGCGCGCCGCACACGATCCCGGCGATCACGTCGGCGAGATAGTGACCGCCCTGCGTCGGCGTCGACGCGATCATCACCGCATTCAGCACGATCGCAGCCGGAAACACGTAGCGGACATGCCGCACCGCATACGCGAACAGCAGCGCCAGCATCACGTGAAACGACGGCAACGACACGAGCCCCTGCGCGTCGGCCAGATTCAGTTGACGGAGCTGCCCGCTGCGCAACAGGTCGTAGTGCGTCACCGTCGATGCGGTGCCCGGGTCGGTGATGCCGAAATGGATGAATGCGCTGGCGGCGGGGAGCGGCACGGAGACGAGCACGACCACGATCACCGCGAACATGAACTGCGCGACGAACTCGGCAAGATCGTCGACGCGGCGGACCGCCGCGAGGATGAACGGCACCGCAAACAGTTGCGGCATGCCGCTGCGATAGGCGAGGTCGAGCATACGATGCAGGCCGGCGTGCGCCGTCACCCATCGGTACAGGTCCGGCCAATGGAAACCGAGCATCGCATCGAAGCGAACGAGATGGTTTTCGATCGACGGCGGGGCGATCGCCACGCAAAGATAGTCGAGCACGGCGACGGCCGCGCTGAGCGTTGCGAGCAGCGCCACGCTCAGTAGCGCGAATGCGAATTCGCGACAGCGCAGCGTTCGCGTGATGTCGCGATAGCGGCGCACACGAGACAGCACGGCAAGGAACGCGCTTGCGGCGAACCCGAGCGCGACGTGCTGCGCGAACTCGACGATGCTGCCAGGATTCACGACCCAATCCGCGTGCATGACGCACAGGCCGGCGGCAAGCACCGTCAGCAATACCGCGCCGGTCAGCATCCCCCAGATTCGCGTGCTCGCTCTCATCGTGGCTTTTGTGTGGTTCGTGTGGCCGGCCCGTACGCCTGCGCGCTATCGTACACCGCCATCGACGCAGCGTTCACTCACGCGCGACCCAAACGAAAAACCCCGTGATCCTTTCGGATCACGGGGCTTCGTATTTTGGCGGAGAGGGTGGGATTCGAACCCACGGTACGGGGAAACCGTACGCCTGATTTCGAGTCAGGTACATTCGACCACTCTGCCACCTCTCCTTCCTTGCTGCTTCATTCCCGGCTGGTCGTGTCCGGGAAAGAAAAGATTATAGAACGATCTCTTTGAAACTCACAAGCCCTTTTTGCAAATTTTTTCGGGGCCTTCGAAGACCGATCGCGGAGCGATCTCACGACGCCTGCGCAGGCGCTTCGATTCGCTCCATGCCGCCCATGTACGGACGCAGTGCCTCCGGCACCGTGACCGAACCGTCGGCATTCTGGTAGTTCTCCAGCACGGCGACGAGCGTGCGGCCGACCGCGAGGCCTGAACCGTTCAGCGTATGCACGAGTTCCGGCTTGCCCTGCGCGTTGCGGAAACGTGCCTGCATGCGGCGCGCCTGGAACGCCTCGGTGTTCGAGCAGCTCGAGATCTCGCGATAG
Organism: Burkholderia sp. PR2; assembly: GCF_052372875.1. NCBI lineage: Bacteria > Pseudomonadati > Pseudomonadota > Betaproteobacteria > Burkholderiales > Burkholderiaceae > Burkholderia > Burkholderia sp. PR2. The sequence goes on along the minus strand of NZ_JBQRWH010000004.1, from coordinate 922,266 downwards.
GTGTTCTGCGCGGGCAGCCACACTTCGAGGTCGAACGTCTTCGCGGCCGAGAAGCCCATGTCGCCCGTGCAAAGCGTGATCACGCGGTATGGCAGGCCAAGCTTCTGCAGGATCGCTTCCGCGTGGCCGACCATCTCGTCGAGTGCCGCGTACGAAGTGTCCGGCGCAACGACCTGCACCATCTCGACCTTGTCGAACTGGTGCTGACGGATCATGCCGCGCGTGTCGCGGCCGTACGAACCGGCTTCCGAACGGAAGCACGGCGAATGCGCGGTCAGCTTGATCGGCAGCGCGGCGCCTTCGACGATTGATTCGCGCACGGTGTTCGTCAGCGAAATCTCGGACGTGGAGATCAGGTACTGCGTGATCGTGTTTTCGGCGCCGCCCTTCTCCACGCGGAACATGTCGTCGGCGAACTTCGGCAGCTGGCCCGTGCCGTAAAGGATTTCGGGGTTCACGATGTACGGCGTGTACGTCTCGCTGTAGCCGTGCTGCAGCGTGTGCGTGTCGATCATGAACTGTGCGAGCGCGCGGTGCAGCCGTGCGATCGAGCCGCGCAGCATCGTAAAACGCGCACCGGCGAGCTTCGCGCCGGTTTCGAAATCGAGGCCGAGCGGCGTGCCGACGTCGACGTGATCCTTCACCTCGAAGTCGAACTCGCGCGGCGTGCCCCAGCGGCGCACCTCGACGTTGTCGGCCTCGTCCTTGCCGACCGGCACGCTTTCGTGCGCGATGTTCGGCATGCCCAGCATCAGGTCGGACAGGCGCGCCTGAATCTCGCCGAGCTTGGCCTCCGACGCTTTCATCTCGTCGCCGATCCCACCGACTTCGGCCATGACGGCCGACGTGTCCTCGCCCTTCCCCTTCATCGCGCCGATCTGCTTCGACAGGCTGTTACGGCGCGCCTGGAGCTCTTCGGTACGGGTCTGGATCGCACGGCGTTCCGCTTCGAGCGCGGAGAACGCGGCGACGTCGAGGGTGTAGCCGCGATCGGCGAGGCGCTTCGCGACGCCGTCGAGGTCTTTGCGCAGCAACTGGATGTCGAGCATGGGAGGACTTGGAAAATCGTTGTGTAAGACCGGAATTCTAACGCACCGCGGGGCCGCCACGGCACTGGCCGGATGGACAGTGCCGCAAACGCGCGACGGGCGCGGGCATGTCGCTTCGCCGGCTGCGCGTGTGCAGCCGGCGAAGCGCGTTGCGCGGCGCCGTTGCGCGGCTTGCAACGGTAGCCCCCGCAAGCGCTGACGCGCCCCCGGGCCGCGCGCAGCCGGTCAGTCCTTCTTGCCGGCCTCGCGATCGAGTTCGCGCAGCCACGCGAGCTTGTCGGCGATCTTCGATTCGAGCCCGCGCGGCACCGGCTTGTACCAGCGCGGCTCGCGCATCCCTTCCGGCAGGTACGACTCGCCGGCCGCATAGGCATTCGGCTCGTCGTGCGCGTAGCGATACGCGTGACCGTAGCCGAGTTCCTTCATCAGCTTGGTCGGCGCATTGCGCAGATGCACGGGGACCTCGCGCGACTTGTCCTGCTTCACGAACGCCATCGCCTGGTTGAACGCGTTGTAGCCCGCGTTGCTCTTCGCCGCGCACGCGAGATAGATCACCGCCTGCCCAAGCGCCAGCTCGCCTTCCGGCGAGCCGAGCCGCTCGTAGGTCTCGGCCGCGTCGTTCGCCACCTGCAGCGCGCGCGGGTCGGCGAGGCCGATGTCTTCCCACGCCATCCGCACGATCCGGCGCGCGAGATATTTCGGATCAGCGCCGCCGTCGATCATCCGGCAGAACCAGTACAGCGCGCCGTCCGGGCTCGAACCGCGCACCGACTTGTGCAGCGCCGAGATCTGGTCATAGAAGTTGTCGCCGCCCTTGTCGAAGCGCCGCGCGTTCAGCGTCATCGCGCTGCTGACGAAATCGGCATCGATGGTCGTGACTCTGGCGGACGATGCGGCCGTCTGCGCCTGCTCGAGCAGGTTCAGGAAACGCCGCGCGTCGCCGTCTGCATAACCAATGAGCGTATCGATCGCCTTGTCGTCGAACGCGAGGCCGTCGAGCGCGATTTCCTGCGCGCGCTTGAGCAGCTGACGCATCTCGTCGTCGCTCAGCGACTGCAGCACGTACACCTGCGCCCGCGACAGCAGCGCCGAGTTGACTTCGAAACTCGGGTTCTCGGTCGTCGCGCCAATGAAGGTCACGAGCCCCGACTCGACGAACGGCAGCAGCGCATCCTGCTGCCCCTTGTTGAAGCGGTGGATTTCGTCGACGAACAGGATCGTGTGGCGGCCGGTGCGGTTCAGCGTGTCCCTCGCCTGCTCCATCGACTCGCGGATGTCCTTCACGCCGCCGAGCACCGCGGACAGCGCGATGAACTCGCAGTCGAACGCGAGCGCGGTGAGGCGAGCGAGCGTCGTCTTGCCGACGCCGGGCGGCCCCCACAGGATCATCGAATGCGGCTTGCCGGATTCGAACGCGAGCCGCAGCGGCTTGCCTTCGCCCAGCAGATGCGTCTGGCCGATCACCTCGGCGAGCGTTTTCGGCCGCAGCGCCTCGGCGAGCGGCCGGCGCGGCTCGACTTGAAACAGGTCGGACATGAACCCTCGCTCCAGATCAAACGATGGCGGCCGAACCGGCCGCCGGACCCGACATTATGACAGCCGCACGACGGCACCGCCGGGCCCGGTGCCCGCGCCGGATGCCCGCACGGGGTGCACGCGCCGGGTGCCCGCGCCGGAAAACAAAACGGGCCTGCCGTCGCCGGCAGGCCCGTGTCGGGAAAAGGGCGCGGTGCCGTTCAGCCCGCGATCACGTCCGCGCCCTTCGGCACGACGAACTTGAATGCATCGCTCTTCAGCGGCGGGTTCGTCTGGATGTTCGTGAAGGTGAGCAGCGTGACGTTGCCGAACACGTCATGCAGCTCCATCGCGGCGAGCGTGCCATTGCGAAAACCAATGCCGATCCGCTGGAACTGCGTGTCCTGCGCCTTCGGCAGCATCTCCAGCCACTCGATGCCGCCCTTCTCGCCGGCGTCGCGCAGCGTGTAGTTCTTGTCGAGATCGTTGCTGCCGAACAGGATCGCGGCCGGGCTCGCGCCCAGCGCGCCGTTCAGCTTGCGCTCGGTGACCTGGTTCAGGTCGTGGTCGTACACGTAGAGCTTGTCGCCGTCGGCCTGCAGCACCTGCTGGTACGGCTTCTGGTACGTCCAGATGAACTTGCCCGGACGCGAGAACACGAACGTGCCGCTCGAGTTGTCATTCGGCTTCGGTGCGGCCTGTGCGGCGCTCGCGCCCTTGGCCGGCGCCTTGACGATCTGCTGCGTGAAATCGCCTTTCGCCGAATGCACCTGCGACACGAAAGCCTTCAGTTGCTCGGTGCCGCCCGCGAACGCGTGCGTCGCCGCGAGCATCAGCGATGCGCCGGCGAGCGCCGCGCCGAGCCAGCGCCGCGTCGAACGAAGGGAAGGGACGAACGAAAGTTGCTGCATGTTGCGGTTTTCTCCCTGGGTGGCCGGCGCTGCGTGCGCCGCGGACTCATTCCGCGTCGCGCGCCGGCACAAGAATTTCGCGGTTGCCGCTCGACGACATCGCCGACACGAGCCCCGACTGTTCCATCTGTTCGAGCAGCCGCGCCGCGCGGTTGTAGCCGATCCGCAAATGGCGCTGCACGAGCGAAATCGACGCGCGGCGGTTCTTGATGACGATCTCGACCGCCTGGTCGTACAGCGGATCAGACTCGCCGCCGCCTTCGCCGGTTCCCGCGCCGGCCGAACCCTCGTCGCCGTCGGCGGTGCCGCCCTCGAGCAGCCCTTCGACGTAGTTCGGCTCGCCCTGCTCCTTGAGCTTCTCGACGACGCGATGCACTTCGTCGTCGGCGACGAACGCGCCGTGCACGCGCACCGGCAGGCCGCTGCCCGGCGGCAGGTACAGCATGTCGCCCATCCCGAGCAGCGATTCGGCGCCCATCTGGTCGAGAATCGTGCGCGAATCGATCTTCGACGACACCTGGAACGCGATCCGCGTCGGCACGTTCGCCTTGATCAGGCCGGTGATCACGTCGACGGACGGACGTTGCGTCGCGAGGATCAGGTGGATGCCGGCCGCGCGCGCTTTCTGCGCGATCCGCGCGATCAGCTCCTCGACCTTCTTGCCGACGACCATCATCAGGTCGGCCAGCTCGTCGATCACGACGACGATGTTCGGCAGGCGGCCGAGCGGTTCGGGATCGTCCGGCGTCAGGCTGAACGGATTCGGGATCTTTTCCTCGCGCTTTGCCGCTTCGTCGATCTTGTTGTTGTAGCCCGCCAGGTTGCGCACACCGAGCTTGCTCATCAGCTTGTAGCGGCGCTCCATCTCGGCGACGGTCCAGTTCAGCGCATGGCCGGCCTGGCGCATGTCGGTGACGACCGGACACAGCAGGTGCGGAATGCCCTCGTAGACACTCATTTCGAGCATCTTCGGATCGATCAGGATCAGGCGCACCTGCTCGGCGGTGGCCTTGTAGAGCAGCGACAGGATCATCGCGTTGATCCCGACCGACTTGCCCGACCCGGTCGTGCCGGCGACCAGCAGGTGCGGCATCTTCGCGAGATCCGCGCACACCGGCTTGCCGCCGATGTCCTTGCCGAGGCTCAGCGTCAGCGCCGACGAAGCGGCCGCATAGACTTCCGAGCCGATGATCTCGGACAGGTGGACCGTCTGGCGGCGCTGGTTCGGCAGCTCGAGCGCCATGTAGTTCTTGCCGGGGATCGTCTCGACCACGCGGATCGACACGAGCGACAGCGAGCGAGCAAGATCCTTCGCGAGGTTGACGATCTGGCTGCCCTTCACGCCGGTGGCCGGCTCGATCTCGTAGCGCGTGACGACCGGGCCCGGATACGCGGCGACGACGCTCGCCTCGACGCCGAAGTCCTTCAGCTTCTTCTCGATCAGGCGCGACGTGAATTCGAGCGTATCGGCGGAAATCGCTTCCTGTGTCTGCGGCGCGGGATCGAGCAGCGACACCGGCGGCAGCGTCGAATCGCCCGGCAGGTCGGTGAACAGCGGCACCTGGCGCTCACGCTCGACGCGCTCGGACTTCGCCGGCGTGACGACCGGCGGCACGATCGTCACGGGCTCGTGATCCTCGATGCGCACGCGCTCCTCTTCGACCTTCCCCTCACGGCGCACGGCCGCGGCCTCGCCGAGCTTGCGGTCGCGTTCGGCCTCGCGGCGCAGCTTCGCGACGTTGACGGCGGACAGGATCGCGCCGCCGACGCGCTCGGCAACTGACAGCCACGAGAAGCGGAAATACAGCGACAGGCCGATCGCGAGCAGGATCAGGAGCAGCAGCGTGCCGCCGGTGAAGCCGAACGCGTGCGACATCGCGCCCGCCACGGCCTCGCCGATCACGCCGCCCGGCGCGCGCGGCAGTTGCACCTTCAGCGACCACATCCTCAGCGCCTCGATGCCGTCGCACGCGAGCACGACGAGCACGAAAGCGAAGATCTCGGTGAGCCAGCCGATCGGCCGCTCGGGTTCGTCGGCGACGGCCTCGTGACGCGTGATGCGCCGGTAGTTGACCGCGATGCGCCGCCCGAGCGGCACGATCAGCCAGTAGGCCGACAGCCCGAACAGCAGCAGGATGATGTCGGCCGTCCACGCACCGACGCGGCCGGCCCAGTTCGAGATGTGGTCCACCTGCGCGGCGTGCGTCCAGCTCGGATCGCGCCGGCTGTAGCTCAACAGGGCCATCACCAGAAAAGCGCAGAGCGCGACCTGGAGAATCCAGCGGATCTCCGTGAGGAGCTTCGACATCCGGTGCGGCAACGCCTGTGCCTGGGCGGAATAAGGAGCTTTTGCCATGAATCCGTATAAAGAGGACGGGCCGCGCGCCCGCCTGTCGTTCGATCGCGCTTATTGTAAACGCTGCATCGGGCCGCCAAGTGTAAATGACGGTTACATAACAGGGACGGGGTGCCAAACCGGGCGCCTCAAGCGACCGCAAGCCGGACGGACGCGCCCTTGCCGGGGCCTGCGACATCGCGCCGCCGCCCACCCGGCCCGCCGCGCCGGCCCGGGAGGCGCGCCGCGAAACGCTATCGTCACGATTGAAACTCTCGTTCGGCAGCGCAGCAACGGGGCCTTTATAATGCGCGTCTGATACCCATCTATGACGGCATCCCGGTCAACCCGGATCGTACGGCGGGCCTACCCCTCCCGCCGCGGCCGCCTTTTACGGATTCGCACATGTCCACGCCCAAACACGCCAAAGTCCTGATTCTCGGTTCCGGCCCCGCCGGCTACACGGCTGCCGTCTACGCGGCACGCGCCAACCTGTCCCCGGTGCTGATCACCGGCATCGCGCAGGGCGGCCAGCTGATGACCACGACCGACGTCGAAAACTGGCCGGCGGACGCGAAGGGCGTGCAAGGCCCGGAACTGATGGCACGCTTCCAGGAGCACGCCGAGCGCTTCAACACCGAAATCGTATTCGACCACATCCACACCGCGAAACTGCACGAAAAGCCGATCCGGCTGATCGGCGACTCGGGCGAATACACGTGCGACTCGCTGATCATCGCGACCGGCGCGTCCGCGCAGTATCTCGGTCTGGCTTCCGAGGAAGCGTTCATGGGCAAGGGCGTGTCGGCCTGCGCGACCTGCGACGGCTTCTTCTATCGCAACCAGGAAGTCGCGGTGATCGGCGGCGGCAACACGGCCGTCGAGGAAGCGCTCTACCTGACGGGCATCGCGAAGAAGGTCACGGTGATCCACCGCCGCGACAAGTTCCGCGCCGAGCCGATCCTGATCGACCGCCTGCTGGAGAAGCAAAAGGAAGGCGTCGTCGACATCAAGTGGGATCATGTGCTCGACGAGGTGACGGGCGAGGAGTCGGGCGTCACGGGCCTGCGCATCAAGAACGTGAAGACCGGCGCGACGGAAGACCTGCAGGTGCAGGGCGTGTTCGTCGCGATCGGCCACAAGCCGAACACCGACCTGTTCCAGGGCCAGCTGGAAATGAAGGACGGCTACATCCTGACGAAGAGCGGCCTGCACGGCAACGCGACGTCGACGAGCGTGCCGGGCGTGTTCGCCGCGGGCGACGTGCAGGACAACGTGTACCGCCAGGCGATCACCAGCGCGGGCACGGGCTGCATGGCCGCGCTCGACGCGCAGCGCTACCTCGAAAGCCTGCACGACAAGAAGTAAGCCGGGAGCCTTGCCGCGGCGGGCGCTACAATGGCGTCCGCTGCCGCGAAGCGGGCTCGACCGGAAAGCCGCTGCCGCCGCGCAGCGGCTTTTTTGTGCCCGCGCGCCCGAACGCGCCTGCCCTGTTACCGAATCATGGCAAAGAACCAGCCCCATCCGAGCGATCCCGCGAAGCGGCAGATCGCCGCCCGTCCCGCGAACCCCGCGCCCGCCGCGCCGCCGCCCGCGCCCGATCCCGCCGCGTTGCGCGGCCAGGGGCTCGCCGGCCTCGGCGCATTGCGCAAGTCGCTGCAAGGCGAAGCCGATCGCCGCGACCGCGAGCGCATCGAAACGGCCAAGGCCGAGCGCAAGGCGGAAGCCGACGCGAACCTGTTCCGCAACGAGATCGGCGCCGTCCGGCCGCTGAACGCACCGCCGCGCGCGGCGGCCGGCCGCACGCCGCCCGATCCGGTGCCGAAGCAGACGCAGCGCGACGAGGAAGCCGTGCTGAACGCGACGCTGTCCGACGAATTCGATCCCGAGACGCTGCTCGACAGCGACGACTCGCTGTACTACCACCGCCCCGGCATCAGCCGCGACGTCGTGCGCAAGCTGAGGAGCGGCGCGTGGATCGTGCAGGCGCAGATCGACCTGCACGGCATGCGGCGCGACGAAGCGCGCGATGCGCTCGCCGAATTCATCCGCGAAGCCGGCAAGAAAGGGCTGCGCTGCCTGCGCGTGATCCACGGCAAGGGGCTCGGCTCGATCGGCAAGGAACCCGTGCTGAAAGGCAAGGTCCGTGCGTGGCTCGTCCAGAAGGAAGAAGTGATCGCATTCTGCGAGGCGCGCGGCCACGATGGCGGCGCGGGCGCGGTGCTGGTGCTGCTGCAGCCGTTCGCGGCGCCGGGCGACCGGGGGCCGCGTGCCGCATCCTAGGCTGACGCTCGCGATCGCGATACTGGAAGCAATCGCCACGCTGGCATTTGCGATCTCGGGCTTCATCGAGGCGCGCAAGAACCGCCTCGACTCGGTCGGCACATTCGTGGTGGCGCTCGCCACTGCGTTCGGCGGCGGCACGCTGCGCGACATCCTGCTCGAGCGCCGGCCGTTCTACTGGGTCGTGCACGACGACTACGTGATCGCGATCTTCGTGCTCGCGCTGTTCGCGCCGTTCGTGCTGCGCATGCTGTCGCGGCTGTCGGCCGAGCGGTTGCTGCTCGTCGCCGATGCGATCGGGCTCGGCATCTTCAGCATCTCGGGCACGTCGATCGCGCTCGACGCCGAGATGCCGCGCTTCATCGCGGTGATGATGGGCGTGATTACGGGCGTGGTCGGCGGGATCGTCCGCGACGTGCTGTGCAACGACATCCCGCTGATCCTGCGCGATTCGCGGCCGTACGCGACCTGCGCGTTCGTCGGTTGCTGGTTCTATCTGCTGCTCGTGTGGCTGCAGTTCGATTCGGTGTACAGCGTGCTGCTCGCGACCGGCTTCATCCTCGTCGCACGGCTCGCGACTTTCAAGTTCGACGTGCGGTTGCCGCACTGACCGACGCCGTGCCGCCCCGCGCCGCAATGCCGTGCCTGGCCGGGACGCCAGAACAAAAGGGGCCGCTCAAGACGGCCCCTTCACTTTCGTTCAGCGCATTCGCGTCCTCACGCGATCCGCTCTTCCGACACCGGATCGAACAGCACCGCTTTCGACACGTCGAACAGCAGCGACTGCGTCTGCCCCGGCTGCGGATTCGCGGCCGGATGCACGCGACTCACGATCCGCTTGCCGTTGACCTGCGCGAACACGTGCGTGTCCGGCCCGGTCGGCTCCGTCACGTCGACGCGCACGTCGATCGGCTGCAGCTGCGACGTCTCGCCGTGGTGCGCGTTGCGCACGTCGGTGATCCGCTCCGGGCGCAGGCCGAGGATCACCTCGCGGCCGACATGGCCGTTCATTCGCTTCGCGTCGAACGGCAGGTTCAGCGCGCTGCGCGCGAGGCCCGTGTCGATCTCGAGCGCGATCCCGCTGCCCTGCTCGACCAGCTTGCCGTTGATGAAGTTCATCGGCGGCGCGCCGATGAAGCCCGCGACGAACAGGTTCGACGGCGAATCGTAGATCTCCTGCGGCGCGCCGAACTGCTGGACCACGCCGTCCTTCATCACCGCGATCCGGTCGCCGAGCGTCATTGCCTCGATCTGGTCGTGCGTCACGTAGACGATCGTCGTGCCGAGGCGCTGGTGCAGCAGCTTGATTTCCGCGCGCATCTCGATGCGCAGCTTCGCGTCGAGGTTCGACAGCGGTTCGTCGAACAGGAACAGCGACGGATCGCGTGCGAGCGCACGGCCCATCGCGACGCGCTGGCGCTGGCCGCCCGACAGCTGGCCCGGCTTTCGGTCAAGCAGATGCTGGATCTGCAGCATCGACGACACGCGCTCGACGATCTGCTGCTGCTCGCTCTTCGGCACCTTGCGGATGTTCAGGCCGAACGAGATGTTCTCGCGCACCGTCATCGACGGATACAGCGCGTACGACTGGAACACCATCGCGATGTCGCGATCCTTCGGCGACAGGTCGTTGACGACCTTGCCGTCGATGCAGATCTCGCCGCTCGTCACGGTTTCGAGCCCGGCAATCATGTTGAGCAGCGTCGACTTCCCGCAGCCCGACCCGCCGACCAGGATCAGGAACTGTCCGTCCTCGATCTCGATGTCGACACCCTTCAGGACCGGCACCCCGTTCGGGTAGGTCTTGTACACGTCACGGATGGAAAGGCTTGCCATGCTGTGAATCCTCTGTCTCGTCTCGCGCGGCGCACTGCGGCGCCGCGTCGGGTTCGTTTCGATGCGCCGCGCGTCGTGCGCGGCCGGTTCGTCGTTTCGGATGAAACCGCGCTTACCCCTTCACCGCGCCCGCCGTCAGCCCACGCACGAAGTAGCGGCCGGCGACCACGTAGACGAGCAGCGTCGGCAGCGCGGCGATGATCGCGCCGGCCATGTCGACGTTGTATTCCTTCACGCCCGTCGACGTGTTGACGAGGTTGTTCAGCGCGACCGTGATCGGCATCGAATCGACGCCGGAGAACACGATCCCGAACAGGAAGTCGTTCCAGATCTGCGTGAATTGCCAGATCAGGCACACCATGAAGATCGGCAGCGACACGGGCATCAGGATCTTCGTGAAGATCGTGAAGAAGCCCGCGCCGTCGATGCGCGCGGCCTTCACGAGCTCGGCCGGCACGCTCACGTAGAAGTTGCGGAAGAACATCGTCGTGAACGCGATCCCGTACACGACGTGCACGAACACGAGGCCCGGAATCGTGTTGGCGAGGCCGAGCATCCCCTGCAGGCGCGCCATCGGCAGCAGGATCACCTGGAACGGAATGAAGCAGCCGACCAGCATCATCGTGAACAGCGCATCCGCGCCGCGAAAGCGCCAGTGCGTGAGCACGTAGCCGTTGAACGCGCCGATCAGCGACGAGATCAGCACGGCCGGGATCACCATCTGCAGCGAGTTCAGGAAGAACGGCTTCATGCCGTCGCAGCGCACGCCGGTACACGCGCCGCTCCACGCCTTCACCCACGGATCGATGGTCCAGTGCGTCGGCGGCGTCAGCAGGTTGCCGGTGCGCAGCTGGTCGAGATCCTTGAAGGACGTCGACAGCATCACGTAGATCGGGAACAGGAAATACAGCGCGAACAGGATCAGCGCCGCATAGATCACTGCCCGGCTGATCGTCATCTTAGGCTGCATTGCGGGTGCTCCTCGATTCCATATACATCAGCGGCACCAGCACGGCGACCACGGTCGCGAGCATCATCACCGACGACGCCGCGCCGAGCCCAAGCTGGCCGCGGTTGAACGAAAACGTGTACATGAACATGGCCGGCAGCGACGACGACGTGCCGGGGCCGCCCGCCGTCAACGCGACCACCAGGTCGAAGGTCTTGATCGTGATGTGGCAGAGAATCAGCAGCACCGAGAAGAACACCGGGCGCATGCTCGGGATCACGATCTTGCGGTAGATGGTCGGCAGCGTCGCGCCGTCGACCTGCGCGGCCTTGAAGATCTCGGCGTCGACGCCGCGCAACCCGGCGAGGAACAGCGCCATCACGAAGCCGGTCGACTGCCACACCGCGGCGATCACGATACAGAAGATCGCCTTGTCCGGATCGTCGAGCCAGCCGAACGAGAAGCTCGTCCAGCCCCAATCGTGCATCACTTTCTCCAGGCCGAGGCCCGGGTTCAGGATCCACTGCCATGCGGTACCCGTGACGATGAACGACAGCGCCATCGGATACAGGAAGATCGCGCGCAGCGCGCCTTCGTTGCGGATCCGCTGGTCGAGCAGGATCGCGAGGAACAGCCCGAGCGCGACGCAGATCGCGATGAACGGAATCCCGAACCAGCCGAGGTTCGCGGCGGAGGTCCACCACACGTCGTTCTGAAACAGGTCCGTGTAACGGCCGAAGCCGTCGAATTCGTAGTTCGGCAACAGCCGCGAGTTGGTCAGCGACAGATAGCCGGTAATCAGAATGAAGCCGTAGATGAACACCACGGCGATCGCGAGGCTCGGCGCGAGCACGAGCTTCGGAATCCAGCGATCGGCGAAGGCCGACATCGGCGACGTGCGCCGTGCGGCGGCAGCGCCGGATCCGTTTCCGCTAAGAGGGGCAGCCACTTGATTCGACTCCTGGAACGAGGGTGACGCAGGCCGGGCCGGCGCCGGGTACGGCACGGGCTTCGCGGGCGAGCCCGTTTGCTGCACTTGCAAAAACGCCCGGCCGACGAAGTGCTACCGGCCGGGCGCCTATCGCGTTTTACTTCACCTTCGCGGCTTTCGCGAGCGCGGCGACCGCGCTCTTCGAATCCTGCTGCGAGTTCATGAACTTCGTCACGACGTCGGTGATCGCGCCGGCCGTTGCGTCGCCCTGCGCCATCCCGTGCGCGAGCGACGGCACGAAGCCGCCCGACTTGATCGCGGTCTGCTCGTCGGCGTACGACTTCTTCGCGCAGTCGTCGAACTTGTCCATCTTCACGCCGAGACGCACCGGCACCGAACCCTTCAGCAGGCTGAACTGCTCCTGGAAGGCCGGCGTCATGATCGTCTTCGCGAGTGCGAGCTGGCCCGGCGTCGCTTCCTTCTGGCCCTTCTGCTGGAAGAACACGAACGAGTCGACGTTGAACGTGTACGAATTCGCCGTACCCGGCACCGCCGCGCAGATGTAGTCCTTGCCCGCCTTCTTGCCGGCGTTCTCGAACTCGCCCTTCGCCCAGTCGCCCATGAACTGCATGCCGGCCTTGCCGTTGATGACCATCGCGGTCGCGAGGTTCCAGTCGCGGCCGTTACGGCCGGTATCGAAGTAGCCCTGGATCTTGCGCACCGTGTCGAACACGGACAGCATCTGCGGCGAGGTCAGCGTCGCCTGATCGAGATCCACCAGCGCCTTCTTGTAGAACGCCGGGCCCTGCGACAGCACGACGTCTTCCCACAGCGTCAGGTCCTGCCACGGCTGGCCGCCCATCGCGACCGGCTGGATGCCCGCGGCCTTCAGCTTGTCGGCGACCGCGAAGAATTCCGGCCAGGTGGTCGGCACCTTCGCGCCGACCTTGTCGAGCGCGGCCTTGTTGATATAGAGCCAGTTCACGCGATGCACCGAGAACGGCGCCGCGACGGTGTGGCCCTTGTACTTGATGATCTTGTCGATTTCCGGCGGCAGGTTCTGCTTCCAGTCGCCAGCGGCGGAATCGATGTTGACGAGCACGCCCTGGTCGGCCCAGTCCTGGATCAGCGGGCCCTTGATCTGCGCGGCCGACGGTGCGTCACCGCTGATCACCTTGGTCTTCAGCGCGGTCATCGCCGCGGCGCCGGCGCCGCCCGCGACCGCGAAGTCCTTCCACACGTAGCCCTGCTTCTGCAAGTCGTCCTTCAGCACGCCGACGGCCTTCGACTCGCCGCCCGAGGTCCACCAGTGCAGCACGGTTACATTCTCGGCCGCCTGCGCCGCCACGGCGCCAGCCATCAGACCCGCGGCGCAGAGCGCGCCCATGATCGAGCGAACTTTCATTACTTATCTCCTCCAGACTGAATCAACTCGTGAGGTTCCCCGACGGGGAACCGGCTTCTTGATAAACGACGGGGAAATCGAGCCGCGGGACGCATGCAGCGTACGGGGCCGATGACCGGCCGGGCTCTTACAGAAAGCGTGAATCGAGATTCAACGGCGTGTCTCCTCTTTGTGTTTCTGGCCCGCCGCGATGCCGCGGCGCGAGCCCGGGGGCGACGGCGCGCGGACGATGCGCACCGTCAATGTCCGATAACATTCGGCACAAGGCGTTCCCGAAGGCGAAGCTCGCGCAGTTCATCGACCGCACTTCTTTTTTTCTTCACCCAGGTGCTACCCCTTGCGGCGGATTGTAGTTAAACTACAATTCAGTGTCAAAAATATTTTTATCGCACTACGGATCGCTTCCCAGCACCCCAACCGGCGGAGACACATGCATACCGATTCCAGCTTTACCTTCGTACTTTTCGGCGGCACCGGCGACCTGTCGATGCGCAAGATCCTGCCCGCGCTGTTCGAAGCGCACCGCGGCAACATGCTCGCGGAAAGCGGCCGGATCGTTGCCGTCGCGCGGCACGAATCGGATCGGGCCGGCTATCTCGAGTGGGTCGACACGCACGTGAAGCCGCACGCGGCGAAAGCCGCCGGCAAGGCCTTCGACGAAACCGCGTGGAAATCCTTCCTCGAACGCATCGAATACGTAAAGCTCGACCTCGGTCGCGCGGAGGACTACGTCGTGCTGCGCGACGCGGTCGCGCAGCTTCCCGGCATCCGCGTGTTCTATCTTGCGACGGGGCCGTCGCTGTTCGTGCCGATCTGCAAGGCGCTCGCGTCGGTCGGCCTGAACGAAGGCGCGCGCATCGTGCTCGAGAAGCCGCTCGGCTACGACCTGCGCTCGTCGAACGCGATCAACGACGCGGTCGGCGAGATCTTCGCGGAAGACCAGATCTACCGGATCGACCACTACCTCGGGAAGGAGCCGGTGCAGAACCTGCTCGCGCTGCGCTTCGGCAATGCGCTGTTCGAGCCGCTGTGGCGCCGCGAATGGGTCGAGAGCATCCAGATCACGATCGCCGAGGAGCTCGGCGTCGAGGCGCGCGGCGATTTCTACGACAATACGGGCGCGCTGCGCGACATGGTGCAAAACCACCTGCTGCAGCTGCTGTCGATCGTCGCCATGGAGCCGCCGCATTCGATGGACTCCGACTCGGTGCGCGACGAAAAGCTGCGCGTGCTGCGCGCGCTGAAACCCGTCGATTCGCGCGACATCGGCAAGGTCGCGGTGCGCGGCCAGTATCATGCGGGCGTGATCAAGGGCGCGCAGGTGCCGGCCTACGCGACCGAGCCTGGCGTGAAGCCGGACAGCCCGACCGAAACCTTCGTCGCGCTGAAGGTCGAGATCGAGAACTGGCGCTGGGCCGGCGTGCCGTTCTTCCTGCGCACCGGCAAGCGTCTTGCCGATCGCGTCGCGGAGATCGTCGTCAACTTCCGGCCGGTGCCGCACTCGGCCCTCGGGCCGACCGCGCTGCGCGCCGGATCGAACCGCCTCGTGATCCGGCTGCAGCCGAACGAGACGATTCGCCTGTACTGCCTCGCGAAGCAGCCCGGCGAAGGGATGAACCTCGCGAGCGTGCACCTCGACCTCGCGTTCGACCGTTTCTTCAAGGAAGGGCAGATGGAGGCGTATCAGCGCCTCTTGCTCGACGTGATCAACGGCCGCCTCGCCCTGTTCGTGCGTCGCGACGAACAGGAAGCCGCGTGGCGCTGGGTCGAGCCGATCCTGAACGAATGGGCCCGCTCGCTGAAGCCGCCGAAGCCGTATGCGGCAGGCACGTGGGGGCCGGCCGCGGCGAGCGCGATGCTTGCGCAGCACGGCACCTGCTGGCTCGAAGAAGAAAACTGATGCAAACCGTTGCCGTGTGCACACGACAACGTGCCCCATGATTCGCACGAATTGAACAGACAAAGCAGTCCGGAGGAGATGTGATCGAGATTCACGCTTTCGACACCCAGGAAGCGCAAAGCGAAGCGCTCGCGCGCGCCGTCGGCGATGCGCTGCGCGCCGCGCTCGGCGGCCCCGCGCGCCCGACGCTCGCGGTGTCCGGCGGCACGAGCCCGCGCCCGTTCCTGCAAACGCTGTCGCACGCGGCGCTCGACTGGGCCGGCGTCGACGTCACGCTGGTCGACGACCGCTGGGTGCCGGAAGACGACGCGGCCAGCAACGCGCAGCTCGTGCGCGACGCGCTGCTGCAACACGCGGCGGCCCCTGCCCGCTTCCTGCCGCTCGTCGACACGCGCGCGGCGCTCGACGCGCACGTCGCCGCACTCAACGCGAACGCCGACTACCGCGTGCCGACCGTCGCCGTGCTCGGCATGGGCGAGGACGGCCACACCGCGTCGATCTTCGCCGATGCGCCCGAATGGGATCGCGCGATCACGACGCCCGAGCGCTTCGTCGCCGTGCATCCCGGCGCCGCGCCGCATGCGCGTTTGAGCTTCTCGCTCGATGCGCTCAAGCGCGTCGAGCGGCTGTTCCTGCTGATCGCGGGCGAACGCAAACGCGCGGTGCTCGACGCGGCAGCCGCATCGCTGCAGAAGAACGCGATTTCCCAACTGGCCAACGACAAGGGGACCAAGCTCGATGTCTACTGGTGCGCAAAGTAAGGCTGTCGTCGCGGCCCAGCATGCCGACGGCCCGCGCCTGCTCGCGGACGTCGGCGGCACCAACGCGCGTTTCGCGCTGGAAACCGGCCCCGGCGAGATCACGCAAATCCGCGTCTACCCCGGCGCCGACTATCCGACGCTCACCGACGCGATCCGCAAGTATCTGAAGGACGTGAAGATCAGCCGCGTGAACCACGCGGCGATCGCGATCGCGAACCCGGTCGACGGCGACCAGATCACGATGACCAATCACGACTGGAGCTTCTCCATCGAGGCCACGCGCCGCGCGCTCGGCTTCGACACGCTGCTCGTCGTGAACGACTTCACCGCGCTCGCGATGGCGCTGCCGGGCCTGACCGATGCGCAGCGCGTGCAGATCGGTGGCGGCACACGCCGCCAGAACAGCGTGATCGGGCTGCTCGGGCCCGGCACCGGGCTCGGGGTCTCCGGCCTGATTCCCGCGGACGACCGCTGGATCGCGCTCGGCAGCGAAGGCGGTCACGCATCGTTCGCGCCGCAGGACGAGCGCGAGGATCTCGTGCTGCAGTACGCGCGCAAGAAGTTTCCGCACGTGTCGTTCGAACGCGTGTGCGCGGGACCGGGCATCGAGGTCATCTACCGCGCGCTCGCCGCGCGCGACAAGAAGCGCGTGGCCGCGACCGTCGACACCGCGGAGATCGTCGAGCGCGCGCATGCGGGCGACGATCTCGCCCTCGAGGCGGTCGAATGCTTCTGCGGCATCCTCGGCTCGTTCGCGGGCAGCCTCGCGCTGACGCTCGGCGCGCTCGGCGGCGTGTACATTGGCGGCGGCGTCGCGCTGAAGCTCGGCGATCTGTTCACGCGCTCGTCGTTCCGCGCGCGCTTCGAGGCGAAGGGCCGCTTCACGCAGTATCTCCAGAACATCCCGACCTACCTGATCACCGCCGAATATCCGGCCTTCCTCGGCGTGTCGGCGATCCTCGCGGAGCAGTTGTCGAACCGGTCGGGCGGCGCATCGTCGGCCGTGTTCGAGCGGATCCGCCAGATGCGCGACGCGCTGACGCCGGCCGAGCGCCGCGTCGCCGATCTCGCGCTGAACCATCCGCGCTCGATCATCAACGACCCGATCGTCGACATCGCACGCAAGGCGGACGTGAGCCAGCCGACGGTGATCCGCTTCTGCCGCTCGCTCGGCTGCCAGGGGCTGTCGGATTTCAAGCTGAAGCTCGCGACCGGCCTCACCGGCACGATTCCGATGAGCCACAGCCAGGTGCATCTCGGCGACACCGCCACCGACTTCGGCGCGAAGGTGCTCGACAACACGGTGTCCGCGATCCTGCAGTTGCGCGAACACCTGAACTTCGAGCACGTCGAGAACGCGATCGAGATCCTGAACGGCGCGCGCCGCATCGAGTTCTACGGGCTCGGCAACTCGAACATCGTCGCGCAGGACGCGCATTACAAGTTCTTCCGCTTCGGGATTCCGACGATCGCGTACGGCGACCTGTACATGCAGGCCGCATCGGCCGCGCTGCTCGGCAAGGGCGACGTGATCGTCGCGGTGTCGAAATCGGGACGCGCGCCGGAATTGCTGCGCGTGCTCGAGGTCGCGATGCAGGCCGGCGCGAAGGTAATCGCGATCACGTCGAGCAACACGCCGCTCGCGAAGCGCGCGACCGTCGCGCTCGAGACCGACCACATCGAGATGCGCGAATCGCAGCTGTCGATGATCTCGCGGGTCCTGCATCTGCTGATGATCGACGTCCTCGCGGTCGGCGTCGCGATTCGTCGCGCGTCCACCAACGGCGAACTGCCGGAGGCCGTCGCGCAGGCGCGCGCACGGGCGAGCGACGACGAGACGGCCGACGTGCTCGACTGGCTGAGCCACGGCGCCTCGCCGGCGGCGAAGGACGTCGCGCGGGACTGACGCCCGACACGGCACGGCGGCCGCTTTCCGCCCGCCCGAAAAAAACGCCACCGACGCATCGCGCGGTGGCGTTTTTTCATGCCGGGGCGGCGGCTGCCGCGCCGGCTCAGGCGCCCGCTTTCACCGGCCGGCCATGCCAGCGCAGCACGAGGGAGCGGCCGACGAAACACAGCACGCCGGTGACGCCGATCGTCACGCCCATCGCGAACGGCGTGCCGTCCGCGAGTGCGCCGATCGCAACGCTCGCGATCGCGCCAAGCGCGAGCTGCATCGCGCCGAACACGGCCGCCGACGCGCCCGCGTTGTGCGGATAGCGATGCATCAGGTCGGTCGTGCAGTTCGCGGACAGGATCCCGACCACGCCGACCACGAAGAACAGGCACATGACGATCGACCACAACCCGCCCCACCCGGTCAGCGCGACGAGCGCGACCGCCAGCGACGCGATGCAGCTCACGAGCGACGCGGCCGAGATGATGCGCAGCGAGCCGATGCGGCCGACGAGCCGCGTGTTCGCGAAGTTGCCGATCATGATCCCGACGACGTTCAGGCCGAACAGCAGCCCGTAGTGCTGCGGCGACACGTGGAAATACTCGATGTACACGAACGGCGTCGCGGTGATGTACGAGAACATCGACGCGAACGCCATCCCGCCGCACAGCATGTGCCCCCACGCGACCGGATCGGACAGGATGCGCCCGTACGATGCGAACGACGCGAGCACGGCCGCGCTCTTGCGCCGCTCCTTCGGCCAGGTTTCCGGCACGCGCAGGTACGCGGTCGCCGCGCACACCGCGCCGAACACGGCGAGCACGACGAACACGCCGCGCCAGCCCGAGAAGCGCAGGATCTGCCCGCCGATCAGCGGCGCGAGCAGCGGCCCGACCGCAGTGACGATCGCAACCATCGACAGCACCTTCGCCGCATCGGTCGGCTCGTGCGCATCGCGCGCGATCGCACGCGACAGCACCGACGCCGCGCCGGCGCCGAGCGCCTGCAGGAACCGCACGAGGATCAGCATGTCGATCGAGTTCGACACGAAGCAGCCGACGCTCGCGAGCGTGAACAGCGCGATGCCACCGAGCAGCACGGGCCGGCGGCCCCACGTGTCGGACATCGGACCGTACAGCAGCATGCCGATCGAGAAGCCGGCCATGAAGCTCGTCAGCGTGCGCTGCGCGGCGCCGGGACTCACGGAAAAGCCGTCGGCGATCGACGGCAGGCTCGGCAGGTACATGTCGGTGGCGATCGGCCCGCAGGCCGCGAGCGCGCCGAGCAACAGGATCAGCCGGGCATCGGGCCGGCGTCGGATGACGTGAGACATGGGTATCCGGAATGGAGGCCCGCGCGCATCGGGGCGCGCGTGGCGGTGAAGACGGGAGGCCGCGCCGCGAACGGCGCTCAGGCCCATGATTGTACGCGCAACTTTTTTACGTGCTGGCGGCCGAGTGGGCGGCTGGCGGGAAAACACCGGCGCGACGCCCACCGCGCGGGATCGAGCGCCGGGATTCGATTAAGCTTGCAACTCCTCGCCCCTCTCGTCTGACCAATACGACACACGATCGAACCGATGACCGCCTTCCTGCTGATCTGGAGCCCCAAGAAATGGCCGTGGCCCGAACTGCCCGACGTCGCCGCGCGCGTGAAGGCCGGCGAGGCCGTGCATGACGTGTGGGGCTGCGGCTTCGCGCGCGGCATCCTGCCGGGCGATCGTGTGTTCCTGCACCGCGTCGCGAAGGAGCCGAAGGGCATGTTCGGCTCGGGCTACGTGACGCGCGCGCCCTACGAGGTGCCCGACCCGGCGACGAAGCGCGGCTACCGGCTGTGCATCGATTTCGTCTACGACTGGCTGGTCGACGCGCACCAGGACGTCGTGATCGCGCGCGACGCGCTGCGCGTCCATCCATACTCGGTGCAGACCTGGGACGCGCAGTCCTCCGGCACGGTGATCAAGCCGATGGTCGAAGGCCCGCTCGAGAAGCGCTGGGCCGAGCTGACCGGCAAGCGCAAGCCGCCACCGTTGCCGGATCGATAACGGGGCCGAATCACACCCTCGTCTCGCCCGGCCCGCGCCATCCCTCACGCGCCGAAAGGCCGCAGACCGCGCGGCGGGCCCGTCATGCGCGTCTCCGGTACAATCAGACGATCGTTCCGCCCAAGCGCCGCGGCCCGTGCACAGGCCCCCGCGCCCTTCTCTCGCAGGTTTCGTCCATGTCCAACAATCAGATCCTCTTCGAACGCGCCCAGAAGACCATTCCGGGCGGCGTCAACTCGCCGGTGCGCGCCTTCCGTTCGGTCGGCGGCACGCCGCGTTTCGTCTCGCGCGCGCAGGGCCCGTACTTCTGGGATGCCGACGGCAAGCAGTACATCGACTACATCGGCTCATGGGGCCCGATGATCGTCGGCCACGTCCATCCGGAAGTGCTGTCGGCCGTGCAGAACGTGCTCGCCGACGGCTTCTCGTTCGGCGCGCCGACCGAAGCCGAGATCGAAATCGCCGAGGAAATCTGCAAGCTCGTCCCGTCGATCGAGCAGGTGCGGATGGTATCGAGCGGCACCGAGGCCACGATGAGCGCGCTGCGTCTCGCGCGCGGCTTCACGGGCCGCAGCCGCATCGTCAAGTTCGAGGGCTGCTATCACGGCCACGCGGACAGCCTGCTGGTCAAGGCCGGCTCCGGCCTGCTGACGTTCGGCAACCCGACGTCGGCCGGCGTGCCCGCCGACATCGCGAAACACACGACCGTCCTGGAATACAACAACGTCGCCGCGCTCGAAGAAGCGTTCGGCGCGTTCGGCGACGAGATCGGCGCGGTGATCGTCGAGCCCGTCGCAGGCAACATGAACCTCGTGCGCGGCACGCCCGAATTCCTGAACGCGCTGCGCGCGCTGTGCACGAAGCACGGCGCCGTGCTGATCTTCGACGAAGTGATGTGCGGCTTCCGCGTCGCGCTCGGCGGCGCGCAGGCGTACTACGGGATCACGGCCGACCTCACCTGCCTCGGCAAGGTGATTGGCGGCGGGATGCCGGCCGCCGCGTTCGGCGGCCGCCGCGACATCATGGCCCACCTCGCGCCGCTCGGCGGCGTCTATCAGGCCGGCACGCTGTCGGGCAACCCGATCGCGGTCGCCGCGGGCCTGAAGACGCTGCAACTGATCCAGGCGCCCGGCTTCTACGACGCGCTCACCGCGCAGACGAAGCGTCTCGCCGACGGCCTCGCGGCCGAAGCGCGCGCGGCCGGCGTGCCGTTCGCCGCCGACTCGATCGGCGCGATGTTCGGCCTCTACTTCGCGGAGCGTGTGCCGACCAGCTTCGCGGAAGTCACGAAGAGCGACACCGAGCGCTTCAACCGCTTCTTCCACCTGATGCTCGACGAGGGCGTGTATTTCGCGCCGTCCGCGTACGAGGCCGGCTTCGTGTCGAGCACGCACGACGACGCGGTGATCGACGCGACGCTCGCGGCCGCACGCCGCGCATTCGCAGCCCTCGCCGCCTGACCCGGGTCCGCACGCATGTTCTCGGATACCGATTTCGCCCACATGCAGCGCGCGCTGACGCTCGCGGCGCGCGGCATGTATACGACCGCGCCGAACCCGCGCGTCGGCTGCGTGATCATCAAGGACGGCGACGTGATCGGCGAAGGCTTCACGCAGCCGGCCGGCCAGGACCACGCGGAAGTGCAGGCGCTGAAGGACGCGCGTGCGCGCGGCCATGACGTCGCCGGCTCCACCGTGTACGTGACGCTCGAGCCGTGCAGCCACTTCGGCCGCACGCCGCCGTGCGCGAACGCGCTGATCGACGCGCGCGTCGCGAAGGTCGTCGCGGCGATGGAAGACCCGAATCCGCAAGTGTCGGGGCGCGGCCTCGGAATGCTGCGCGACGCGGGCATCGACGTGCGCTGCGGGCTGCTCGCGAACGAAGCGGGTGAACTGAACATCGGCTTCGTGTCGCGGATGACGCGCGGCCGTCCATGGGTGCGGATGAAGACGGCCGCGTCGCTCGACGCGCGCACCGCGCTGCCGTCCGGCGAAAGCCAGTGGATCACCGGCGAGGCCGCGCGCCTCGACGGCCACGCCTGGCGCGCGCGCGCGTGCGCGATCCTCACCGGGATCGGCACCGTGCGCGAGGACAACCCGCTCCTGACCGTTCGCGGCATCGACACGCCGCGCCAGCCGCAGCGCGTGCTGGTCGACAGCCGCCTCGACCTGCCGCTCGATGCGCGCCTGCTCGAAGGCGCGCCGCTGCTGATCTTCTGCGGCCGGCTCGATGCCGCCGGCGAAGTGCGCGCGAACGTGCTGAAGTCGCGCGGCGCGGAAATCGTGCCGCTCGCGAATGCGTACGGCAAGGTCGACCTGCCCGCGATGCTGGCGGCGCTCGGCGCGCGCGGCGTCAACGAGTTGCACGTCGAGGCCGGCCACAAGCTGAACGGCTCGCTGTTGCGCGAGCAGTGCGTCGACGAGCTGCTGGTCTATCTCGCGCCGAGCCTGCTCGGCAGCGACGCGGCCGGCATGTTCGACCTCGCCGCGCCGGCGAGCCTCGACGCCCGCGTGCGGCTCGCGTTCCACAGCGTCGAGCGGATCGGCGACGATCTGCGAATCCTGGCGCGTGTCGCGCCGCCCCCCGCCACTCTTTGAACGGAGCCGTCAGGATGTTTACCGGAATTGTCGCGGCCGTCGGCCGCATCGAGGCGATCAACCCGCTCGGCGCGTCGCCCGAGGCGGGCGTGCGGCTGACCGTGCAGGCCGGCGGGCTCGACCTGGCCGATGTCGCGCTCGGCGACAGCATCGCGATCCAGGGCGCGTGCATGACGGTGATCGAAAAGACCGACACCGGTTTCGACGTCGACGTGTCTCGCGAAAGCCTGAACCGCACGGTCGGTCTCGCGCAGCCGGGCGAAGTGAACCTCGAGAAGGCGCTGCGCGCGCACGATCGCCTCGGCGGGCACATCGTGTCGGGCCACGTCGACGGCCTCGGCACCGTGACGCGCTTCGCGCCGGTCGGCGAATCGCACGAGTTGCGGATCGTCGCGCCGCGCGAGCTCGGCCGCTATCTCGCGTACAAGGGCTCGATCACGGTCAACGGCGTGAGCCTGACCGTCAACACGGTCGACGATCGCGCCGACGGCTGCGAGTTCTCGATCAACCTGATCCCGCATACGGTCGAGGTCACGACACTGCGTCACGTGAAGGCCGGCGACAAGGTCAATCTCGAAATCGACATGATCGCGCGGTATGTGGAGCGGATGATGTCGGCATCGCAGGGCGTGCATCAGGACTGACCAGACTGTTCCGCCCCCTGGATGGTAAATGGCAGCCGGCGGTGCGGCCCGGCACCTGACCTGATGGCCAACGACGCGCACGGGTCATCCCGTCGCGCTAAGATGCAACGGCAGCGGTTTCGGCGCCGCGACGCACGGTGCGCCGCGTACCGGCTGCCCCCTTTTCCTCCAGGAGTCGTCCCATGTCCATCTCGATGTACCAGGCTTCGCTGCCCGTCCTGATCCGCGGCCTCACCAACCTGCAGCACATCCTCGGCAAGGCGCAGGCGCATGCGGCCGAGAAGCAGATCGACCCGTCGGTGTTCATCGGCGCACGCCTCTATCCGGACATGCTGCCGCTCGTCCGCCAGGTGTATATCGCGACCGACACGGCCAAGGGCTGCGCCGCGCGGCTCGCCGGCGTCGACATCCCGAGCTATCCCGACGTCGAGCAGACGTTCGACGAACTGCACGCGCGCATCCAGAAGACGATCGACTATCTGAAAGGCTTCGACGCCGCGCAGATCGATGGCAGCGAAGCGCGCCAGGTCGTGCTCAAGATGCGCGTCGGCCCGATCGAGTTCACCGGCCAATCGTATCTGCTGAACTTCGTGCTGCCCAACTTCTTCTTCCACGTGACGACGGCATACGACATCCTGCGCCACAGCGGCGTCGAACTTGGCAAGCTCGATTACCTCGGCGGCCGTAACGAACAAGCGTGACGCACGGCCGGGGCTCGGCCGGCCTGCGGTGGCCCGTCTTCGGGCGGGCCGCGACGGCCCGGGCAGGCCCGGCCCGACGGCCGGTCGCACCGCTTTCCGGCGCGCTCGCCGGCCGCGCGCAGCCGGTGCCAGCCGAAACGTCGCCCGGCTGGCGTAAAATACGCACTTTCCTCTTTCTCGCCCCCTTATGACGCTCGCCTCCACGCTCGACATCATCGCGGAGTTGAAAGCCGGCCGGATGGTGATCCTGGTCGACGAAGAAGACCGCGAAAACGAAGGCGACCTCGTGATCGCCGCCGAATTCGTCACGCCGGAAGCGATCAACTTCATGGCCAAGTACGGCCGCGGCCTGGTTTGTCTGACGTTGACGCAGGAACGCTGCAAGCAGCTGCACCTGCCGCTGATGACCTACCGCAACGGCACGCAGTACGGCACCGCGTTCACGGTCAGCATCGAAGCGGCCGAGGGCGTGACGACCGGCATCTCGGCCGCCGACCGCGCGCACACGATCGCCACGGCGGTCGCGCACGACGTCCGCCCCGAGCACATCGTGCAGCCGGGGCACGTATTCCCGATCATGGCGCAGCCGGGCGGCGTGCTCGTGCGCGCCGGCCACACCGAGGCCGGCTGCGACTTCACCGCGCTCGCGGGCCTCACGCCGGCCGCGGTGATCTGCGAGATCATCAAGGACGACGGCACGATGGCGCGCCTGCCCGACCTGATCGAATTCGCGAAGGAACACGGTCTGAAGATCGGCACGATCGCCGACCTCATCCACTATCGCAGCCGCACCGAATCGATCATCGAGCGGATCGCCGAGCGCACGATGCAGACCGCGCACGGCACGTTCCGCGCGGTGCTGTACCGCGACCAGCCGAGCGGCTCGCCGCACATCGCGCTTGTGCGCGGCACGCCGTCGCCCGACGTCGATACGCCCGTGCGCGTGCACGAGCCGCTGTCGGTCCTCGATCTGCTCGAGACGAGCATCTCGACGCACTCGTGGACGCTCGACGCGGCGATGCGCGAGATCGCGGAACGCGACCTCGGCGTGATCGTGCTGCTCAACTGCGGCGACACGAAGGAACATCTGATCGACGTCTTCAAGGCGTTCGACGAGGAAGAAAAGGCCGCTGCGCTGAAGCGCCGGCCGGTCGATTTCAAGACGTTCGGCATCGGCGCGCAGATCCTGCGCGATGTCGGCGTCAGCAAGATGCAGGTGCTGTCGAATCCGCGCAAGCTGGGCAGCATGTCCGGCTACGGCCTCGAAGTCACGGGCTTCATTCCGATGCCCGGCGGCGAAGCCAAGTCCTGCCCGGCGTCCCACGCGTAACCCGCCACGACGCTTTCGCCCTATAACCGTTCATCCACACCACGGACCAGATCATGGAAATCGGACAATACCAACCGAATCTCGAAGGCGACGGCCTGCGTATCGGCATCGTGCAATCCCGCTTCAACGAACCCGTCTGCAACGGCCTCGCCGATGCGTGCGTCGAGGAACTCGAGCGCCTCGGCGTCTCCGGTGAAGATGTGCTGCTCGTGTCGGTGCCCGGCGCGCTGGAAATCCCGCTCGCGCTGCAGAAACTCGCGGAAAGCGGCCAGTTCGACGCGCTGATCGCGCTCGGCGCGGTGATCCGTGGCGAGACGTACCACTTCGAACTCGTGTCGAACGAAAGCGGCGCGGGCATCACCCGCATCGGCCTCGACTTCAACCTGCCGATCGCCAACGCGGTCCTGACGACCGAAAACGACGAGCAGGCCGTCGCGCGCATGACCGAAAAGGGTCGTGACGCCGCGCGCGTCGCGGTCGAGATGGCCAACCTGACGATGGCACTCGACCAGCTCGGCGACGACGACGAGGACGAAGAGGAAGAAGACGAAGAGGAGCGCGCATGAAGAAGAGCGCCCGCCGACAATCGCGCGAGCTGGCGACGCAGGGCCTGTATCAGTGGCTGCTGTCGAACGCGGCCTCCGGCGAGATCGACGCGCAGCTGCGCGGCGCGCTCGGTTACGACAAGGCTGACAAGGAACTGCTCGAAGCCATCCTGCACGGCGTGATCCGCGAGCACGCGACGCTCGTCGAAGCGCTGACGCCGTCGCTCGACCGCCCGATCGACCAGTTGTCTCCGGTCGAACGTGCGGTGCTGCTGATCGCGACGTTCGAGCTCACTCACCATGTCGAAACGCCGTACCGTGTGATCATCAACGAAGCGGTCGAACTCGCGAAGACGTTCGGCGGCTCCGACGGCTACAAGTACGTCAACGGCGTGCTCGACAAGCTCGCCGCGAAGCTGCGCCCCGCCGAAACGCAGGCGCGCCGCAACGGCTGATACCGTTTGTTTGTCCACGGGCGCGCAAGCGCCCGTTTTTCATTCTCTCCCCCGCCCCGCCCGACCGATGAATACCACCGCCGATTCGCTCGTCACGCTCGCCGCACGCGTCGACGCGATCCAGCCCTTCTACGTGATGGAACTGATGAAGGAGGCACAGCGGCTCGAGTCCTCCGGGCGCGATGTTATCCACATGGGCATCGGCGAACCGGATTTCACCGCGCCGGAGCCCGTCGTCGAGGCGGCCGCGGCCGCGTTGCGCCGCGGCGTCACGCAGTACACGAGCGCGCTCGGCATCGCGCCGCTGCGTGAAGCGATCGCCGCGCACTATGCGCGCGCCTACGGCCTCACGATCAGCCCCGAGCGGATCGTCGTGACGGCCGGCGCCTCCGCCGCGCTGCTGCTCGCGTGCCTCGCGCTGGTCGGCCGTGACGACGAGGTGCTGATGCCCGACCCGTCGTATCCGTGCAACCGGCATTTCGTCGCGGCGGCCGAAGGTCGGCCGGTGCTCGTGCCGAGCGGCCCGGAAGCGCGCTTCCAGCTCACCGCGGACGACGTCCGCACGCGCTGGGGCAGCCACACGCGCGGCGTGCTGCTCGCGTCGCCGTCGAACCCGACCGGCACGTCGCTCGAGCCGGACGAACTGAAGCGGATCGTCGAAGCCGTGCGCGCACGCGGCGGCTTCACGATCGTCGACGAAATCTACCAGGGGCTCAGCTACGACGCGGCGCCCGTGTCGGCGCTGTCGTTCGGCGACGATGTCGTCACCGTGAACAGCTTCTCGAAGTACTTCAGCATGACCGGCTGGCGGCTCGGCTGGCTCGTCGTGCCGCCCGCGCTCGTCGGCACCTTCGAAAAGCTGTCGCAGAACCTGTTCATCTGTCCGTCCGCGCTCGCGCAGCACGCGGCGCTCGCATGCTTCGAACCGGCAGCACTCGACATCTACGAGGCGCGCCGCCTCGAATTCAAGCGTCGCCGCGATTTCATCGCGCCAGCGCTCGAGAAGCTCGGCTTCACGGTGCCCGTGATGCCGGACGGCGCGTTCTACGTATATGCGCACTGCGGCGGCGTCGCCCATCCCGCGGCCGGCGACAGCGCGGCGCTCACGCACGCGATGCTGCACGATGCGGGCGTCGTGCTGGTGCCGGGCATGGATTTCGGCGTGCATGCGCCGCGCGACTATATCCGGCTGTCCTATGCGACCGCCTACTCGCGCCTCGAAGAGGCCGTCGAGCGGCTCGCGGCACTGTTTGGCCAGCACTGACCGCCGATCCGCCGATCCGCTTTCCCGGCCGGCACACCGGCCGTTGCCCCGCGCAAAAAAAGAAAAAGGCACCCGAATCGGGTGCCTTTTTGCTGGAGTCTGGCCGGAGCCGCGGGACGTTACGCGCCGAGTTCCGAGTGGTCGCCGTGCGACTGCTTCGCGGTGTCGACGCTTGCGTCGTCCTGCTGCGGTGCGCCCTTCGGCGCGGCAGCCGCTTTCGCGGTGATCGGCTGCGCGCCGTCGAGCGTCGCATGCACGCGCTTGGCGCCGCCGGCTGCTGCCGTCACGGCCGCGGTCACGATCGGCTTCGACGGCTGGGCCGGCGCCTGCGGCGCATTGACCGGCACGCTGCGGCCATGCGCGACATCGCGCAGGCGGCCGCGCTCGGCCATGACCTTGGAGCCGTAGGCGGTGTCGTCCGGGTTGGTCGAGCCGTTGTACAGACGCAGCCCGTTCGCGAGCGAGCCGCCGCGGGCGATGCAGTCCTTCAGCACGAGCGCGCCGACCTGCAGGTTCGCGAGCGGTTGCAGCGCGGTGTCCGTGCCGCCGAAATATTCGAACTTGTCGGAATGAACCTTCGACATGACCTGCATCAGGCCTTGCGCGCCGACGCCGCTTTCCGCGTACGGGTTGAAGCCCGATTCGATCGCCATCACGGACAGCAGCAGCAGCGGATCGAGGCCGACGTCGCGGCCGGTCTGGAACGCAGCCTTGACGAGCTGGCCGAGCGGCTCCTGCGCGACCCTGTAACGGCGCGACAGGTAGGTGGCGACGAGCGCCTGTTCGCGGTTCGACGCGAGCGCACGATCGTCGCGCGCATCGGCCGGGACCCGCTGGGTCGGGATCAGTTTCGCCAGCGCGACGGGCGACGGGCCGCTACGGGCCGGATCGGACGCATCGTTCTGCGCGGCGGTTTCCGGCGTGACGTCGAGACCGACGGCGAGCGCATCCGTTTCCGGGGCGTCTTCCTGCTGCGGCTGCGCGCCAGCAGGCGCGAAGTTCGGCAGCGGATGGCCGGTCAGCAGACGGGCCGGACCGGCCTGCACGGCCGCGGATACGACCGGCATCAGCTTCGCGGCGAGATTCCCGCGCACGGTCGGCAGCAACCACAGGGCAAGTGCGACCGCGACAGCGAGACAGCCGACAACGCTGAATAGATGGTGACTGACACGCGTCCCGCGACGCAGCATGTTGCGCACGATTTGTGCATGCTGCTCACTAGGACGCCACGATAACCAAGCGTTCATTCAGATCATCTCCCATGAACATGACTCGTGCGGCTCGCTCAGCTCGATGGCGAGACGGAAAACGCGCCGCGGAATCACGACGCCGCACGCCTTGGTTGGGACGCGCAAGCATCGGGGAAACGGTATAAGTACCGTTCGAGGCCACGGTGTAAGAGGGCCGGCACCTTCGCACATTGGGCGAGGCGGGCATACGCGGTGGCACCCACGCAAAAAAACCAGCGTCTCGTGGCGCTGGCTGGGACTACGACAAAGGCCGTCGAATACGCCGTGCAGGTTTCGGCGGACGGTGACGCGCTGCGTCAAAGATCGGTGATTGGCGGCTCGAAGCCTTTTACCCTGCAACCAATGTGAGCGGATTCTAGCAGGGTTTTATAGATCGTCAACACTATAAAACCGCAAAATCATAACAAAAAGTAATTTTGAATCGCCCTTCAGATCGCAAGCCCGCTGCCGTAGGGGCTCTGCGCGCCGTCGACTTTTTTCTCCGCCGGGCGTGCGAGCGGCCGCCCGGGTAAAATCGTCGGTCGATTCGGGGCCGCAGCCGGCCGCTGCGCCCGCCCATCGCTGCCCGCCTTGCGGGTGGCTCGGACCTTCTTCATGAAATACAAAGACTTACGCGATTTCATCCAGCGCCTCGAGGCGCTCGGCGAGCTGCGGCGCGTCACGCAGCCCGTGTCGCCCGTGCTCGAAATGACCGAACTGTGCGACCGCGTCCTGCGCGCCGGCGGCCCGGCGCTGCTGTTCGCAGCGCCGCCCGGCAATGCGTTCCCGGTGCTCGGCAACCTGTTCGGCACGCCGCGCCGCGTGGCGCTCGGGATGGGTGTCGATGCGGGCGACGACGCCGCGCTCGGCTCGCTGCGCGACCTCGGGCGGCTGCTGTCCGCGCTGAAGGAGCCGGATCCGCCGAAGAGCCTGAAGGACGCCGGCAAGCTGCTGTCGCTCGCGAAGGCCGTATGGGACATGGCGCCGAAATCGGTGTCGTCGCCGCCGTGCCAGGAGATCGTCTGGGAAGGTGCCGACGTCGACCTGAACAAGCTGCCGATCCAGACCTGCTGGCCCGGCGACGCAGGGCCGCTCGTCACGTGGGGCCTCACGGTCACGCGCGGGCCGAACAAGCCACGCCAGAACCTCGGCATCTACCGCCAGCAACTGATCGGCCGCAACAAGCTGATCATGCGCTGGCTCGCGCATCGCGGCGGTGCGCTGGACTTCCGCGAATTCGCGCTGAAGAACCCCGGCAAGCCGTATCCGGTCGCGGTCGTGCTCGGCGCCGATCCGGCTACGACGCTCGGCGCGGTGACGCCCGTGCCCGATTCACTGTCCGAGTATCAGTTCGCCGGCCTGCTGCGCGGCAGCCGCACCGAGCTCGCGAAGTGCCTGACGCCCGGCGTCGATACGCTGCAGGTGCCCGCCCGCGCGGAGATCGTGCTCGAAGGCTTCATCCATCCGCAGGAAGGCGCACCCGCCCCTGCCCCGGCCGGCGCACCGCCGCGGCCGGCCGGCAACGCGGCCGCCGCATACGAACACGCGCTCGAAGGCCCGTACGGCGACCACACCGGCTACTACAACGAGCAGGAGTGGTTCCCGGTGTTCACCGTCGAGCGGATCACGATGCGCCGCGACGCGATCTATCACTCGACCTATACGGGCAAACCGCCCGACGAGCCGGCCGTGCTCGGCGTCGCGCTCAACGAGGTGTTCGTGCCGCTGCTGCAGAAGCAGTTCACCGAGATCACCGACTTCTACCTGCCGCCGGAAGGCTGCAGCTACCGGATGGCCATCGTCCAGATGAAGAAGAGCTACGCCGGCCATGCGAAGCGCGTGATGTTCGGCGTGTGGAGTTTCCTGCGGCAGTTCATGTATACGAAGTTCATCGTGGTCGTCGACGAGGACGTCAACATCCGCGACTGGAACGAGGTGATCTGGGCGATCACGACGCGCGTCGACCCCGTGCGCGACACCGTGATGGTCGACAGGACGCCGATCGACTATCTCGATTTCGCGTCGCCCGTCGCGGGCCTCGGCTCGAAGATGGGGCTCGACGCGACCAACAAGTGGCCGGGCGAGACGAACCGCGAATGGGGTCGCCCGATCGAGATGGATGCGGCGGTGAAGGCGCGTGTCGACCGTCTCTGGCAGGAAATCGGACTGTAAGTCCGCGCCTTGAACGCACCCGGCAAGAACAACGATGAGCTTTCCCCCCACCTCGATGCTGTCCGACGGGTTCTTCCTGTCGCTGTCGCTGTGTCTCGACATCGGCCTCGTCAACGTCGCGATGCTGTCGCTGACGCTGTCGCACGGCTTCCGGCCGGGCTTCTGGCTCGGCGTCGGCTCGTGCGTCGGCGATCTCGTCTACGCGGCGCTCGCGCTCGCGGGCATGGCCGTGCTGCTGCAGTTCGAGGCCGTGCGCTGGATCGTCTGGATCGGCGGCGGTGCGGTGCTGCTGTTCCTCACGTGGAAGATGGCGCGTGAAGCGCTCGCGCCGGCCGGCAGCGGCCACGACGGCACGGCGGACGACACGCCGCAGCCGCGTGCCAGCGCGCGGCGCAGCTTCGTGCGCGGAATGCTGCTGGCGATGTCGTCGCCGAGTGCGATTCTGTGGTTCGCGGCGGTCGGCGGCGCGCTGATCGCGAAAGCCGGCGCGACCACGCCGGCGACGGCGTCGGTGTTCCTGTCCGGCTTCTTCCTCGGCGGCCTCGCGTGGACGCTCTTCATGTGCACGCTCGCGAGCCAGGGCCGCAAGCGCGCGGGCGCCGGGATGATGCGCGCGTGCCACGTCGCGTCGGCGCTGCTGTTCGCGTATTTCTCGTACAGCGTGATCGTCGGCGGCTACCGCGACCTGATTGCCCACGCGGCGTGACCGCCGCACGCACAGCCGCGCCCCAAATGAAAAACGGCGCAACGCCCCGCGAGGGACGTTGCGCCGTTTTGCCGCGCGCGGTCAGGCCGCCGCGCGGAATTCGTCAACGACGCCAGCCGTGGTGACCCCAGCCGCCGTAGCCGTGACGCCAGTACGGACGGCCGTAGTAGCCGCCGTAGCCGCCGACGACCACGGCAGGCGGTGCATAGTAGGCCGGCGCCGGCGCGTAATACACCGGCGGGGGCGGTGCGTAATAAACGGGCGGAGGCGGTGCATACACGGGATACGCAGGTGCGATCGGGACCCCGATGCCGACCCCGATCGACACGTGAGCCTGAGCGGCGCTTGCGGCCCCCAGGGCCAGCGCGGCGGCGGCGATGAACGGAATGAGCTTTTTCACTTCGATTCTCCTGCTGGAGCGGTAATTTGTACGCTCCTGTCGGCAACGGCGGGCATGCACGTCGCATGGATGCAATGTAGCGAAAACCCACCGCTCGCGTATGGCGCATTTGTTGCAAATTGCAATTCCACGCGGCGGCGGCGACCGTGCAGCAGGGCGCCGAGGCCCGGCAATCCCCCTCGCGAGTCCCGCGATTCCGTCCGAGCAGCCAAACCGCGACGCGCCGGCCGGTCAGTCTTACCGGATCCGGTAAGCGCGGCCGGCACGCTTCCGTAATGAACGATTACAAATTTGAAACAGGACGCCGACAATCCAGGCGGGACACAGCCCCCGCGCGATTTGGGGCCGGATTAGGCCATCTTCGACGGAGGCGAAACCGCGGCGCGAATTTACCTTGTCCGCACCGAACGCTGCCGTCCAGGCCGTCCCCGTTCGGCATCGCCGCCGATCCGCGACCGCCCCGTCATTCCTGCGATACTGACGTCTGCTCCGTTTTCGCTGCGTGACCCGCCATGCCCCTCCCCGCTCTCCCCCGCCTCGGCTTCATCGGCGCCGGCCGCCTGGCGCGCTGCCTCGCCCTGCGCTTCGCGGCGGCCGGCTTTCCGGTCATCGCGATCGCGAGTCGCACGACGGCATCGGCCGCGGCACTTGCCGCGCGCATCGACGGCTGCCGGGCGGTCGACACGCCGCAGCAGGTTGTCGACGCCGCCGACCTGATCTTCCTGACCGTGCCCGACGACCATCTCGCATCGACCGCCGCCGCGCTGCGGTTCGACGCGGCGCGCGCGGCAGGCCAGGCGCTCGTCCACTGCAGCGGCGCGTCGGCGGTCGAGTTGCTCGATCCGGCAAAGCGCCAAGGCGCGGCCACGGGCGGCTTCCACCCGCTCTACCTGTTCGGCGGCACGGACGCCGATCTCTCCCGCATCGACGGCTGCTCGGTCACGCTCGAAGCCGACGGCGCGCTGCACGCGACGCTGCTGCGACTTGCTGCCGCACTCGGTTGCCATCCGCTGTCGATTCCGGCCGGCGGCCGAATGCTGTATCACGCGGCCGCGCATTACGCGGCGAGCTTCGCGCTGTGCGGGCTGTCGGAAGCGGTCGAGCTGTGGCGCGGCCTCGGCTTCGACGAGGAAGCGGCGTTGCGCGCGCTGCTGCCGATGCTCGCCGGCACGATCGCCACCGCGCGCGACAAGGGCCTCGCGAACGCACTGGCAGGCCCGGTGTCGCGCGGCGACACCGGCATCGTCAAGCGTCAGCTCGCGCTGCTCGAAGCGCGCGGCGGCGACCACGCGACCCTGTATGCGCTGATGACCCGCCGCGCAGTCGCGCTCGCGGCGAAGCGCGCGGCGCCGCCGGCCGCGCTGCCGGCGCTTGCGCAGGCCGTCGAAACGTCGCTCGAGCGCACGACCGGGCACCCCTCCCCGCCGCGAGACGAGGCGTGATAAGGTGTCGGCCGATGCGCCGCCATCCGGCGTTGGCGGCCGCACGCTACCCGACTGTATAAAAAGGATGCCAACGATGTTCGGCGAGATCGCCCGTTTTCTGCTCAATACCGTCTTCACACTGTTCGGCGCGGCGCTGATTCTGCGCGTCTGGATGCAGGCCGTCCGCGTGCCGCCGTACAACCCCGTCACGCAGGCCGTGCTGCAGGCGACCAACTGGCTCGTGCTGCCGTTGCGCCGCGTGATCGCGGGCGTGCGCGGCATCGACTGGGCAAGCGTCGTCGCCGCCCTCCTCACCGCGCTCGTCTATGTGGTGCTGATGGTCGTGATGGCCGGCCTGGATCCGGCCTCGGTGATCGCGACGCTCGTCGTGGTCGCGCTGCTCACCGTCGTGAAGTGGGCGCTCAATCTCGTGATCTGGATGACGATCCTGATGGCGCTGCTGTCGTGGCTCAATCCGCGCTCGCCGGCGATGCCGATCCTCTACCAGCTCACCGCGCCGTTCCTGAACCCGCTGCGCCGCGTGATCCCGAACCTGGGCGGCATCGACCTGTCGCCGATCCTGCTGTTCGTGATCGTGCAGGTGCTGCTGATGATCGTCACGCGCGCCGCCGTGTCGCTGACGATGTTCGGCATCTGACGCGTTGCGCTATGCTGCCGGCCCCTGCGCCGGCGACACCTCGAGCGTGTCGATCACCCCGAAGCGCGCGGGAATCATCGCGTAGCACACGCGCACCTTCTCGCGCGCAAGCCGCTCGAGCAGTTGCTGCGCCTCGTCCTCGGTGACGATGAACTCGACCTCGATCGCGAGCGAGCCCTGCAGCTCGAAAAAGCGGTCCTCGTGCAGCACCCGATGCCGGCCGAAGCCGGCCATCGCCCGAAACGCGGAACCGCCCGCGACGCCCATCCGGTTTCCTTCCTCCAGCAACCACTCCCACAGCGGCTTCCAGTGCAGCCGGTGCTGCTCGTGCACGTAGAAGCGCAAGAAAACCCTGTCCATCGCGTCCTCCCGATGCCGGCGCGCTCAGGCTGCCGCGAACCACGCGCGCGCGGTCCACATGCCGAGCGCCGTCAGCGTGAACGATCCAGTCAAGTGTAGGGCAGCCACCGCGAACGCCCATCCCAATTCGCCCTGCACCGCGTGCGTCATCACTTCGACCGAATAGGTCGAGAACGTCGTGAGGCCGCCGAGGAAGCCCGTGATCACGAACAGCCGCCACTCGGGCGGCAGCCCGACGCGGGTGGTAAACGCGACGGCCGCGATGCCGATCACGTAGCCGCCGATCAGGTTTGCGGCGAGCGTACCGAGCGGCACGGCGGGAAAGAACGCGTTGAGCGCAAGGCTCAGGAACCAGCGCAGCAATGCGCCGAGCCCGGCGCCGACGAAGATCGCGACGATCGAATAGAACAAGGGAGCTCCTCGCTGACGAGGCCGCATCGCGGGCGCGGCCTACGCCGAACTGTATGCGGAATCGCGCCGCGACGGCAATGCCGGCCGGCACCCCAGCGCGCACCGGATGGTGTCGCGCCGGAATCGTGCATTTCATTATTTCCACGCACCGCCGAGCTCGATATTTTCCAATGCATTACGCAGGTCATTACAAATCGCCGGAAACGAATCGATTATTCATCAGATTTTCACGAATTCGAAAAGTCAGCCCCGCACCAGCCATGCAAGCCTTTCTTCATGGGCATTTCGCGTGTTTTCCCTAATCCAGACATTCCCGAATCGGGTCGATATTCAATGCAATTCGCTCTGCTGATTTCGTAAAATCATTTCGCTCCCCCACTCCATCGACATGGAAACTCGAAAAATGAACAATTACCGCCTGTCATCCATGTTGATTCCGGCACTGTGCGCGTCGCTGCTCGCGTCGAGCGTCGCGCTCGCCGAGGACAACGGCCCCCCGTCCTACGTCGAAGGCAACCGCGCGCCGAAAGGCTATGCGCGCCCGCCTTTCCACACGAAACAGCGCGCCAGCACGGCCACGGTGGCCGGCCTCACACCCGTGCTCGTACGCCATGCGTACGGGTTCGATTCGATCGCCAACCAGGGCGACGGGATGGTCGTCGCGATCGTCGACGCGTACGACGATCCGAAGCCGATCTCGGCGTGTTCAGCAACGCGTTCTCGCTGCCGGCCTGCACTTCGTCGAACGGTTGTTTCACCAAGGTCTACGCGCGCGGCACGCGACCCAAGACGGACGCGGGCTGGTCGCTCGAGATGTCGCTCGACGTCGAATGGGTGCATGCGATCGCACCGAAGGCGAAGATCGTGCTCGTCGAGGCCGCGTCGGCCAGCTTCAGTGACCTGATGGCCGCGGTCGACGTAGCGGTCAAGCGCGGCGCATCGGTCGTGTCGATGAGCTTCGGCGGCAACGAGTTCGGCAGCGAGACCGGCTTCGACAGCCATTTCAACGCATCGGGCGTCACGTTCGTCGCGTCGTCCGGCGACAGCGGCACCGGCACCGAGTACCCGGCGGCGTCGCCGTACGTGGTGGCGGTGGGCGGCACGACGTTGTCCACCGACGCATCCGGCACTTACGTCAGCGAGGCGGCGTGGAGCGGCAGCGGCGGCGGCGTCAGCTCGATCGAGGCCGAGCCGGCCGGGCAGACCGGCTGGCCGGTGCCGGTGGCCGGCAAGCGCGGCGTGCCCGACGTCAGCTACGACGCGAATCCGTCAAGCGGCTTCGCGGTGTACGACTCCGTCACCTATCAGGGGCAGGCCGGCTGGTTCCAGGTCGGCGGCACGAGCGCGGGCGCGCCGCAATGGTCGGCGCTCGTCGCCATCGCGAATTCGCTGCGCACGGCGGCCGGCAAACACGCGCTGAGCGGCACCTACGACACGCTCTATACGGTCGGGAAAAACGCCTACGGCAGCGACTATCACGACGTCACGACCGGATCCAACGGCACTTGCGGCAGCATCTGCAATGCAGCGGGCGGCTACGACTACGTGACGGGCCTCGGCTCGCCGATCGCGCCGGCGCTCGTCCAGGCGCTCGTCGCACAGCCGTGATCGCGCGGCCGCGGCCGGCCGATTCGTCCCGCGCCGCTCAGCTGCCGTGCCATGCACGGTCGAGCGCCACGAGCGTCGCGAGCGCGCTGCCCTTCAGCCCGATCACGTCCGCGCGGCGGGCATGGGTCTCGCGTGCATTGATGCGGATCACGTCGGCACCGAGCCGTTCGCTCGAGAGACGCACGGTCGGAATCGCGGTGCCCGCGCCGATCTCGACGACGGTCACCCATCCCGCCTGCGCGATCCAGTCCTGCAGGGCCCGCTCCTGCGCGTCGTAGCGTTCGCCGAGCCAGCCGTTGTCGCCGAACATCAGGATGTTCGGTCGCGCGAGGCCGCCGCAACGCGGGCAGCGCGGCAGCTCGCCGACCAGCCGGCACGCGGCCGCGTCGACATCGGGCGTGAACGGCGCGGCGTCCCACGTGTCGTCCGAGCAGGGTCGCAGGCACTGCATCGAATGAATCGAACCGTGAATCTCGGCGACACGCGCCGGATCGAAACCGGCCTTCTGAAACTGGCCGTCGACGTTGCTCGTCAGCACGAAGCCGCCGTTCGGCATCGCGTCCATCCAGCGCCGCAGGATCGCGAAGCCCGCGTGCGGCACCGTCTGCCGGTAGAGTCCGAGACGGTGTCCGTAAAAGCCCCACGCAAGCTGCGGATGTGCGCGGAACGCCTGCGGCGAGGCGATCTCGTGGAATTCGAAACGCTCGTGGCGCAGCGCCGGGTACGCGCGCCAGAAGCCGTCCGTGCCGCGGAAATCGGGCAGCCCCGAATCGACGCCGATGCCCGCGCCGGCCGTCACGAGCAGCGCATCGGCGCGCGCGAGCGCCTCGACGGCGGACGCGACCAGATGAGCCGGCAGTGGCTCGGCAGCGGCGCTGGAATCGGTGGAATCAGTGGAATCGGACGAGTCGGAAATCGGCATGATGGGGCAGCGGAAGCGTCGAACGGTGCGCGAGTGGCGTCGCGCGATCATACGCCGGTTCGGGCGCCGCGCCGCGACATCACACAGCCGCGGCGCGCACGCCCGCGGGTTCCCGCAGCGCGACGTACTGCAGCAGCATGATCGTCTTCGCGTCGACGATCTCGCCACGCTCGACGGCATCCAGCGCCGCGTGCAGCGGCATCTCGACGACCTCGAGATCCTCGCCCTCCTCCGCGATGCCGCCGCCGTCGCCCGTGCGCAGCGACGCATCGTATTCGCCGACGAAGAAATGCAGCTTTTCCGTCACCGAGCCGGGACTCATGAACGCCTCGAACACCTTGCGCACGCCGCGCACGCGATAGCCGGTTTCCTCTTCGGCCTCCGCGCGAATGCGTGCATCGGGCGTCGCGTCGTCGAGCAGGCCGGCGGCGGCTTCGAGCAGCATCCCGTCGTGTCCGTTGACGAACGCCGGCATCCGGAACTGCCGCGTGAGCAGCACGTCGCCCGTCCTCGCGTTGCGCAGCAGGATGGTCGCGCCGTTGCCGCGGTCGTACGTTTCGCGGCTCAGGCGCTGCCACGTGCCGTCGCGGCGCAGGAAATCGAACGTTACCTTCTTCAGCACATACCAGTCGTCGGACAGCACCGTCGTATCGACGATGCGGACGCGGTCCCGCGTTGCGGCCATGGTGGTCTCCCATTCGACAAGTGACGGCACTCATGGTAGCGTGCATATTCGTGCAATTTCAAGAAATTTCGTGCAAACCCGATGCTGACGACCCAACGCAAGAAAGCGATCCTCGACGCGCTCGCCCGCGACGGCCAGGTGCTGGCCGTCGAACTGAGCGCGCAATTCCGCGTGTCCGAGGACACGATCCGGCGCGACCTGCGCGAACTGGCGGCCGAGGGCCTGCTGCAGCGCGTGCACGGCGGCGCGCTGCCGGCGTCGCCGGCGGTCGCGCCGTTCGCGCAGCGCGAGCTGCTCGAAACCGCGGAAAAACGGCGCATCGCGCGCCGGGCCGCGCAGATGATCGCGCCCGGACAGGTCGCGATCGTCGACGGCGGCACGACCTCGGCACTGCTCGTCAGCGAGCTGCCGCCCGACCTGCGCGCGACGATCGTCACGCACAGCCCGAGCGTCGCCGTCGCACTGGCCGCGCATCCGTCGATCGACGTGATCCTGATCGGCGGACGGCTGTACAAGCATTCGATCGTCGCGGTGGGCGCCGCGGCGATGGAAGGCATCTCGCGCATTCACGCGGACCTGTATTTCATGGGTGTGACCGGCGTTCATCCAGTCGCGGGGCTGAGCACCGGCGACTTCGAGGAAGCGGCGATCAAGCGCGCACTCGCGGGGCGCGCCGGCGAGACGATCGTGCTGGCTTCGCAATCCAAACTGCGAGCGGCGTCGCAGTTCGCGATCGGCGAACTCACGCTCGCACAAGCGATCGTGGTCGAACGGGAAACCGATGCAGCGCTGACCGAGCCGATCGAGGCCGCGGGCGTGACGGTCGTGCGCGCGTAGCCGAGCCGCGGCTTCGACGTCTGCACGCCGGTGGGGCGGCACCGACATCGTCGTCGGCGCGATGTCAGCGTGCCGACAGGTGCCGCTTGCTACGATGGGCGACTGCCCACCCGCCGCGCCCCGCCCGATGTCTTCACCCTGCAACCCGATCACACCCGCGCCACCCGACGGCCCTGCCCCGCCGCCCGGCGTCCTCGCACTGTTCATCGCGTTCGCGCAGATCGGCCTGACCAGCTTCGGCGGCGGGCTCAGCGGGCGCATGATGCGCGACTTCGTTCACGAGCGGCGCTGGCTCGACGAGGAAGCGTTCCTCAACGGCCTTGCGCTGTCGCAGGCGCTGCCGGGTGTCAACGTGAAGAACCTCGCGATCTGGATCGGCTACCGGCTGGCCGGATGGCGCGGCGCGGTGGCCGGCTTCACCGGCATCATCGCGCCGCCGGCCGTGCTGATCGTGCTGTTCGGCGTCGCGTTCTCGACGCTGACGCGCTTCACGCTCACGCACGTCGCGCTCGCGGGCGCGGCCGCCGCGGCGATCGGGCTGTCGATCTCGATGGCGATCACCGCGGTGCGCCGACTGCCGCGCCGCGCGCTGCCGTTCGCGGTGGCGGCGCTTACGTTCGTGTCGGTGGCCGTGCTGCACTGGCCGCTCGTATGGACCGTACTTATCGCCGGCGCGCTGAGCGTCGCGCTCGAATACCGGCGCGCGGCCGCATCCATCGTCGGGAGCGACGAACGATGACTGCCTCGTCACGCTACGCCGCCCTGTTCGGCGTATTCGCACCGCTGTCGATCGCGACGATCGGCGGTGGTCAGGCGATCATCGCGGACATCCAGCGGCAGGTCGTCGACGTGCATCACTGGATGACGGCCTCGCAGTTCGTGAACGACTTCGCGATCGCGCGAATGGCGCCGGGCCCCGGCTCGCTGCTCGCGACGCTGATCGGCTGGCAGGTGGCGGGCTTCTGGGGCGCGGTCATCGCGACGCTCGCGCTGTTCGGGCCGACCGCGTTCCTGATCTACGGCGCAGCGCATCTGTGGCGGCGCCACCAGGGCGCACGCTGGCAGGTCGCGCTGGAGGCAGGCCTGCGCCCGGTCGCGGCCGGCATGATCCTCGCGTCCGTCTGGGTGCTGCTGCAGGCGCTCGACGGCGGCTGGCCCGCGCGGGCGATCGCGGTCATGTCGACGATATGCGTGATGGTCACGCGCATTCACGCACTGCTGCTGATCGTCGTCGGCGCGTTGCTGCTGGTCGGCGCGCACGCGATCGGGTGACGGCGGCTCGCCTATGGCGTACGGGCGTGCCGCGCATGGTTCGACCGCGCGCTCACGCAGTGTGTGCTCGGGCGCGTCGTCACCGCGATGATGCTCGGGTTCGCGGTCCGCTTCGCGATCGACGCGCGCCGAGACCGGCCGCGCAGTTCACAAGCCGGCTACCGCGCGAAACGCGCGGTACGCATCGGCATGACACTCGAAGCCGATGCCCGGCGCCTGTGGCACGGCCGCGTAGCCGGCGTCGACCGATTCGCCGTCCGCCAGCCCGTTGAACGGGCGGAACGCGAACGGGCTCACTTCGGCGCCGCCGAGCCCGAGCGCCGACACGACGTGCAACGAGAACAGATGACCACCGTGCGGCCAGAACGCATCGCGCCGCCAGCCGTTCGACACGAAATGGTCGACGATCTGCAGATAGCCCGGCAGGCCATAGCAATGCACCGGATCGAACACAAGGACGTCGCGGTCCGGGCGCAGGCCGCCGTAGCGTTCGATCAGCTTCGCTTCCGCGAGCGAGAACAACGCCTCACCGGCCGCGACCGGCGGCGCGTATTGCGCGGTCAGGTCCGCATGAAGCGGCAGGTCAAGCGGATCGCAAAGGTCCTCGAACCACCAGAGTTCGAACGGTGCCAGCATCGCGACGGCTGCGCGGCCGCTCGTCGCGTCATACCTATTCATCGCATCGACCGCGAGATGCGAACTGTCGGCCAGACACGCCGCGGCCGCCTCGATGCGCCTTTTGTCGTCATCGACATCCGCGCCGCCGATCTTGATCTTCGCGTGCGTGTAGCCGAGATCGGCGATGCGGCGCATCTCGTCCGACAGGTGCGCGAGATCGTCGTGCGGATAGCGGTAACCGCCGCCCGCATAGACACGCACGCGAGGTGCCGCGTTGCGCGCGAGCCCGTCGGCGACGAAGCGATGGAGGGGCAGCCCCGCGATCTTCGCGGCGGCATCCCAGATCGCCATGTCGAGCACGCCGACCGCGACACAGCGTTCGCCGTGCCCGCCGGGCTTCTCGCCTGCCATCATCGCGCGCCATGCGCGAAACGGATCGAGGTTCGTGCCGGCGTCGTCGGCGATGGCGTCCGCGGCGG
Source organism: Burkholderia sp. PR2 (assembly GCF_052372875.1). NCBI lineage: Bacteria > Pseudomonadati > Pseudomonadota > Betaproteobacteria > Burkholderiales > Burkholderiaceae > Burkholderia > Burkholderia sp. PR2. Next base: position 881,133 of record NZ_JBQRWH010000004.1, on the reverse strand, counting down.
CCAGCAGACGCGGCGCGAACCGTTCGCGAATCAACCCGCCCTGTGCATGACGACCGACCGAAGCGTAGCCATAACCCGTGATCGGCCGGCCATCGCGCACGACATCGGTGACGATCGCGACGACGCTCGTCGTCAGGTCGCCCGACGGAAGCGTCGGATCTGCATGGCGGGAAACGGGGATCGCTTGCTCGCGGATGTCGATGATGCGCATGGTCGGGGTTCCGGGAAAACGTTCGGCGTTTGCGGACCATGCGCGCATTTCGGACGGCGCGAATGGCGGATCGCTGCATCATAGGCGCCTGCGCGATGTCGTGCAGACGCGCGACCGTCGCGATGCGGCGAAGGGATCCGACTCGCTCGACATCATCCGAACCGCGCCGTGCCGCGTCGACGTGCGGACGACCGCCGCATCACGTGCGAGGCGCGAGGCGCGTCGCACGCCTCGACGCCGGTCATCGCACCCCACTGGCACGGCCGCGAATTAGATAGACATCCGACGCGAAGCGCGTATGATGAATTTTGTCCGAGCCCGCGTTACTGCACTCGCCGCTCGCCCCGCCGTCTACCCTCTCGCTGCGTCGCGCCGTTACCCTCCGTTACCCGCGCGCATTGCTGTCCTTTTCACCCCACCCGTCACACCGCGCCGCGGTGATACCGGTCGGATGCGTTCGTCCACGCGATTTGTCGCGCCCGAACCCAGGAGTTCATCATGAGCATGCATCTCTATCGTGGCTTCGAAATCTATCCGCTGATCTACCCGCACACTCCGTCGCTGAACGGTAATACGCACAACTACGACGCCGGCTTCGACGCGGCCGTGAAGATCTGCCTGCGCGGCACCACCGACACGCTGACCCGCAGCGAAACATTCCGGCTGATCGACAACGCACCGTTCGAATCGGCGGGCGAAGCGCGCCGCGCGTCCGTTCGCTACGCGGAGCAGATCATCGACGGCAATCGCGACAAGCAGCCGCTCTTCGCAGATTCCCATTGACGCTTCCTGTCGCGGCAGCGCGGCCGCACCCTGATTCGGATGACGAAATGATTATCGATGAACTCCTCCGCCTGATCGAACGGCGAGAGATTTCCACTACCGACGCAGTCCCGCACGACGGCCTCGCCGGTTCTGCGTTGCGTCACCAACCCGAGTTGCAGATGTTCGCTGCAGTGCGCGCATTGACGATCAGCGCCGGATATTCCGAATTCGAATCCGACGAGATCGCGAGTGCCGTCATGACCCGGCTCGGCTAGTGTTCCGCCACGCGTGTCTTGAAACAGCACCTGCATGACGACGATCATCCGCAAGCCCGACGAACCTGTCGATGTCGCGCTTCGGCGCTTCCGGTGAAACATCGAGAAGACGGGCCTGATCCGCGAGTTGCGTGGTCGCACCGGCTATGAAAAGCCAACTACCGAGCGCAAGCGCAAGAAAGCCAGCGCCGTCGCGAGACAGTGCCTCCTCGCGAAACGCATGCTGCCGCCTCGCAAGCTCTATTAGGAGAACGCCGTGTATCAGCCGACCGTCGAGGACCCTCCATTCTTCCCGTTGACGAAGTGCGAGGTCGATTTCGATCGACAGAAGGATGCGATCACGCTTCTGCCTAGCTTCTACGCGTTCGGCTGCGAGTACACCAGTCGCGGCCTCCTGATCGGCCGAGACGATGCATTCAGATTGATTGCCGCGATCGAAAAAGCCCTGAGCATCGAGCAGTGAACGTCGCCCCGACGTTGTCGAATCGCGTCGTGCCGGGCGGCGCTGCGCGGACATCGCGACGCACGCGAGCGCTCTGATTGACTCCGGACTGGCCGCGCTTCTTTGCCCATCGCCTAACCCCCGCAAGGTCGTTCGACACCCCTCCGATCACCACCGTTCTGCCGCGGATCACGAAACGATTGATCTACTTGCGGGACATGCTCGCGGAACGACGGCTGTTCAAGGAAGCGCCCGGCAGCATGGATGCTGATGTATCCGGACAAGAGCATTTTGGAGATCGCGTCGACCTGCCGATTTGCCCATGCGTCGCACCTCGGGCGCGCGCTTCGGCGGGCGTACGGGATGGCGCCGAGCGCCTATCGTGAGCTGCAGACACCCGATGCGATCGGTGAGATCGACGGAATAGCGGAATCGGCCGAGCGTGCGGCCACGCTCGGCGAGTTGTTTCCGAACCGGAGCGAGTTTGTTGAGCCGGAATCCCCTGCTTGCGATCCCGACTGAACCCTTGCTCGTCGGCACGGGTACGGGTGCGTTTCAACGCATCGATTCAACCAGCGCTGGTACGCGAGTCGAATCGACAGGCCCGCTCAGGCAAACACGAAGTACTTGCGCACCGTCTCCACCACTTCCCACGTCCCTTTCATGCCGGGTTCGATCACGAACACGTCGCCGGCCTTCAGGTGCACCGGCTCCTCGCCTTCCGGCGTGATGATGCAGTAGCCGTCGAGGAAGTGGCAGTACTCCCATTTCTCGTAGTTCACTTCGAACTTGCCCGGCGTGCAGATCCAGGTGCCCATGATCTTGCTGCCATCCTTCGAGAGGTAGGCGTTGAGGTTCACGGTGTGCGGATCGCCGCCGATGCGCTTCCACTTGGTCGCGTCGACGACCGGGGTCGGGCAGGTTTTGCGCAGAACGGTGATGAAATCGGACATGTCGGCTCCAGACTAACGATCGGGTAGAAGGTCTGTCACGTTAGTTCGAAAGCTTCACCGGGGCTTGTATGCGTCCGACACCGACTCGTCTATTTTCGACACGGGCTTGCGTGCTGGCGCGCCGCCTGCGTGTTCCGGTCGGGCTTGCGATGACCGACCGCTTCCGGCCGATCCTTGACGCCCGTTCCCGGCGATCCGTCGCCCAACCACCGAGCCCATGCGAGCTTCGAGGCAGGCGGCCAAAAACGCCTTGCTTGCAACATCTGGGCCAAACCCTGTAGAATTACGCGTTCTGCGGGCGTCGTATAATGGCCATTACCTCAGCTTCCCAAGCTGATGACGTGGGTTCGATTCCCATCGCCCGCTCCACCTTCGGCTGCTCGGCAGCCTGCGCAAGAGCCGCCTCGTCGAAGGCGGCTTTTTTGTACCGTCTGCCGGTTCATCCGGTAGTACCGCTGCGCATGACGGGCCCGCGCCCGAACCAAGCCTTTCTCTGTCACCGATGATGCACGACGATCCGAACGAAGCCGGCCTGCCGCCGGACGACGCCGCCCTTCCCGACGAAGCCGCCGACGGCGCCGACGAAGTCAACCCGCTGCACCGCCGCCGCATCCGCAGCTTCGTGACGCGCGCCGGCCGCGTGTCGACCGGCCAGCGCCGCGCGCTCGACGATCTCGGCCCGCGCTTCGTCGTCCCGTACGCGGCGGAAATCCCGGACTGGGACGCCGTGTTCGGCCGCCGCGCGCCGCGCATCCTGGAGATCGGCTTCGGGATGGGCGCATCGACCGCGGAAATCGCCGCGCACCGCCCGGGCGACGACTTCCTCGGCGTCGAAGTGCACGAACCGGGTGTCGGCGCGCTGCTGAAACTGATCGGCGAGCAGGACCTGCCGAACATCCGCATCATCCAGCACGACGCGGTGGAGGTGCTCGAGCACATGCTCGCGCCGGAAAGCCTCGACGGCGTGCACATCTTCTTCCCCGATCCGTGGCACAAGGCGCGCCATCACAAGCGCCGACTGATCCAGCCGCCGCTCGTCGCGCACCTCGCATCGCGCCTGAAGCCCGGCGCGTACCTGCACTGCGCGACCGACTGGCAAAACTACGCGGAACAGATGCTGGAAGTGCTCGGCGCCGAACCGACGCTCGAAAACACGGCTGCCGACTACGCGCCGCGCCCCGACTACCGCCCCGTCACGAAGTTCGAACGGCGCGGGCTGCGGCTCGGCCACGGCGTGTGGGACCTGGTGTTCCGCAAACGCGCCGGCTGAACACAACGCGCGGCGCGCGCAACGCACGCTGCGCGTCGCGCAATGACAAACGGCCCGACCGGCATCTGCTACCGGTCGGGCCGTTCTCTATTGGATGCGCCCTCGCCCCCGCACGGGCATCACGCCCAGTTCAGCCACCCGCTATACCCCACCAACAGCACGAACAGGCCGAACGCGATCCGGTACCACGCGAACACGGTGAAGTCGTGCGTCGCGACGAAACGCAGCAGCCAGCGCACGCACACGAACGCGCTGACGAAGGCGGCAACGAGCCCGAGCGCGAACAGGCCGAGCGAATCGACCGTGAACGCCTGCCAGTCCTTGACGGTTTCATAGAGCGTCGCGCCGAAGATGATCGGAATCGCGAGGAAGAACGAGAATTCGGTCGCGACGCGCCGGTCGAGGCCGAACAGCATCCCGCCGATGATCGTCGAGCCCGAGCGCGACATGCCCGGCACCAGCGCGAAACATTGCGCGATGCCGACCTTCAGCGCGTCGAGCGGCGTGAGCGCATCGACCGACTGCACGCGCGGCGGCTCGAGGCGTTCGCGCTGCCGCGCCTCGGCCCACAGGATGATCGCGCCGCCGACGACGAGTGCGAACGCGACCGGCACCGGCGAGAACAGCACGGCCTTGATCTTCTTCTCGAACAGCAGGCCGAGCGCGATCGCGGGAATCGTCGCGATCACGACGTTCAGTGTGAAGCGCTGCGCGTCGGGCCGGCTCGGCAGCCCGGACACGATGGAGACGATCCGCTGCCGGTATTCCCAGCAGACCGCGAGGATCGCGCCGAACTGGATCACGACGTCGAAGGTCTTCGCGTGCGCGTCGTTGAAATTCAGGAAGCTGCCCGCGACGATCAGGTGGCCGGTGCTCGACACCGGGAGGAATTCCGTCAGCCCCTCGACGACGCCGAGGATCAATGCCTTGCAGATCAGGATCCAGTCCATCCGTGGCCCAACTCCGAAGTAGTCGAAAGAAAGGGCCGCGTCACCGTCGCGGCCCGCCCGGCCGCGCGCGGTGCGCCGTCACTTTTCGACGATCGCTACGCGTATGCCGTTTGTAAGAATCGTAATTGTACCGGGTTCGTAGTTCACGCCGGCAAATTGCAGTTGTTCGGGCTTGAACGTGTAGATCGGATAGTTGGTCAGCACCTGCGTCGCGAGCAGGCCGGCGGCCGCGCCGACCTGTTGCGCGTACATCTGCGCGTTGCCGTCGAGCACGAGGCTGTCGACGGCCGGCGCCTTCAGCACGACCGAGCGGCTCGGCGCGTCGTAAGCCAGCTGGCCCGACACGATGAACTTGCCGCTCACCGGTTCGCTCAGGAACGGACTCGCGAAATGCGCGTCCAGCTGCACGGCGACGCGGTTCTGGTCGGGCAGCAGGTTGACGGCCGGATTGGCGAGCGACACGTCGACGACCTGCGCGACCGTCTTCTGGTACGGAAACTTGCGCGCGACGGCTTTCTGCACATCGCCGCGCGAGAACGTGTAGTGATCGGGGATGAACGGGAAAGTCGACGCGCAGGCGGCGAGCGATACCGACACGCCGATGGCGCCGGCGCAAGCGGCGAGGAAGCGGCGCCGGCCGGACGTGCAAGATGCGGTCATGCTGAACAATCTCCTGTATCGGGCGAAGCGTCCGTCGGGTTACCGGCTCGGCCGCAAGCAGGGCCGTGGACCGAAGTTAGTGCTTCGGCGGATGTCGCCGGTTCCATGCGCGTGCCGGTGACGGGCAGCGCGGGCAATGCGTCAGCGGGCCGCGCCGGCGCCGGGCGCCGGCTGCGTCGCGACCTCGAGGCGCGTCAGCCACGCGAGCGCGTCGTCGCGCGACGCACCGCACATCTCGGCGGACGGCTGCAGTCCGGAACAGCACGCGGGACGCTCGGGCCGGCCGAAGATCCGGCAGCGCAGGTCGTCGCCGAGCTGCACGCAACGCACGCCGGCCGGCTTGCCGTCGGGCATCCCCGGAATCGGCGAGGAAATCGACGGCGCGATGCAGCATGCGCCGCACCCCTCGCGGCACGCATGCGGCGGCGGGACATCGGCGGGCGCCGGACGGACAGGCATTTCGACGGACACTCGGCTCTCTCACGAACAACAAAAAACGGTGCGGCAACCGGACGCAGCGTGCGGCAGCCCACTGCGCATTGTGCCACCGCCGGCTGCGACGTTATTACACAATGCAGCCGAAACGCGCGTTTATATACTCGAAAGCATCTAAAAAGCGCGAGACCATCATGAGTTCCGGTTCTGCCGACACAATGTTCCGTCCCGATTTGCTCGCGAAGTACGGCGCGAACGGGCCGCGCTATACGTCCTACCCCACCGCGCTGCAATTCCGCGACGATTTCGACCCGGCCGACTACGTGCGCGCCGCGGGCGATCCCGGCGCGTCGTCGAGCGACCTGTCGCTGTACTTCCACATCCCGTTCTGCAACACGGCCTGCTTCTACTGCGGCTGCAACAAGATCGCGACCAACAACCGCCGCCGCGCGCGCCCGTATCTCGAGCAACTGAAGCGCGAGCTGGCGCTGCAGGCCGCGCTGTTCGATCCCGCGCGCCCGGTCACGCAGCTGCACTGGGGCGGCGGCACGCCGACCTTCCTGTCCGACGACGAAACGGCCGAGCTGATGGTGGCCACCCGCGAACACTTCGCGCTTGCGCCGGACGCCGACGCGGAGTTCTCGATCGAGATCGACCCGCGCACGGTCACGCCCGCGACGCTCGTCCACCTGCGCAACATCGGCTTCAACCGGCTGAGCCTGGGCGTGCAGGATTTCGATCCGATCGTGCAGCAGGCGATCAACCGGATCCAGCCGCTCGCGATGACGGCCGACCTGCTGTCGGCAGCACGCACGACGGGCTTCCATTCGGTCAGCGTCGACCTGATCTACGGACTGCCGCACCAGACGGTCGCCGTATTCGCGCGCACGCTCGAGACAATCATCGAACTCGCGCCCGACCGCCTCTCGGTATTCGGCTACGCGCACATGCCGCACCTGTTCAAGATGCAGCGGCAGATCGACGACGCGACGCTGCCGCCGCCCGCAACGCGCGTCGCGCTGCTCGGCCTCGCGATCGACATGCTGACTCAGGCCGGCTACGTGTACATCGGGATGGATCACTTCGCGCGGCCGACCGACGAGCTCGTGCGCGCGCAGCGCAACGGCACGCTGCAGCGCAATTTCCAGGGCTACAGCACGCGTGCGGATACCGATCTGGTCGGCTTCGGTGTGTCGTCGATCGGGAAGGTCGGCGACGTCTACGCGCAGAACGCGAAGGACCTGCCGGCCTATGGCGCCGCGCTCGACGCGGGCCGGCTGCCGATCACGCGCGGCGTGCGGCTCACGCCCGACGACCGGCTGCGCCGGGACGTGATCACCCAGCTGATGTGCAACCTCGAACTGCCGTTCTCGCATATCGAGGCCGCGCACGGGATCCGCTTCGCCGATCACTTCGCGCGCGAGCTCGACGCGCTGCGCACGTTCGAGCAGGACGGGTTGCTGACCATCGCCGGCGACCGCCTGACGATCCACCCGGCCGGCCGGATGGTCGTGCGCAACATCGCGATGGCGTTCGACGCCTACCTCGGCCAGACGCCGCGGCAACGCTACTCGCGCACCGTCTGACGCTGCACGGCCGCATGCGGGCGGCCGGTTTGATAAAGTACGGGGCTCAACGCCCCTGCAAGAATCCGCACGATGCGCACCACCAAAGCAACCAACGCGGTCGAACGCCTGAAAACGCGTTCCGGCAATCCGCAGTTCGCGGCCGTCGCGATGGCGGGCGGCCTGTTCTATCTGGTCGACCGCTCCGGCGGCACCGCCGAGAAGCGCAGCGAGCCGCTGCCGCTCGACGAATTCGTCAGGTTCGTCGACGACTTCGGCCCCAAAAAGCCGCGCAAGGCGAGCAAGCTCGACCTCGCATTCGAGGCGCAGATCAAGAAGAGCAAGGGATAAAGGTCTGTTGCAGGCCGTCTGAAGGCTTCGCGGCCGCCCCCTTTGGTACAATCACGAAGTTTCTCTATCCCCGCTGATGGCCGACTTGGCTGCGTGACCACACCATGAATATCGAAAACGCGCGTTTCAACATGATCGAACAACAGATCCGGCCGTGGGATGTGCTGGATCTGGACGTCCTGGGCCTGCTGTCGATCGTCAAGCGTGAAAACTACGTGTTGCCCGAACACCGCGATCTCGCGTTCGCCGACCTCGAGCTGCCGCTGCCCGGCGGCACCAGCAAGATGCTGTTCCCGCGCGTCGAAGCGCGCGTGCTGCAGGAACTGTCGGTCAAGAAGCACGAGAACGTGCTCGTGATCGGCGCGGGTTCGGGCTACCTGGCCGCACTGTTCGCGCATCGCGCACAGCACGTGACGGCTGTCGATATCGATCCGACCATCGCAAAGTTCGCGGCGGACAACCTGCGCAACGACGGCGTGACGAACGCGGAAGTCGTGCTCGGCGACGGCTCGCTCGGCTGGCCCGACAAGGCGCCGTATGACGTGATCTGCGTCGCGGGCGGCCTGCCGGTCGTGCCGCAGCAGATGCTCGAACAGCTGAAGATCGGCGGCCGCCTGTCGGCGTTCGTCGGCGGCCGTCCGGTGATGAAGGCGCAGATCATCACGCGCATCGACGACAAGCAGTACCGTGTCGCCGACGTGTTCGAAACCTACGTCAATCACCTCGTCAACGCGATGGAGCCGTCGCGCTTCAAGTTCTGAGCGGCGGAGCTTCCATGCAGATCCTGACACCCGCGATGCTCGCGGAATGGCTTCGCGATCCGGCGCGTCCCGCGCCGCTCGTGCTCGACGTGCGCGAGCCCTGGGAAATCTCGACCGCGCAGATCGCCGGCAGCGTGTCGATCCCGATGCAACAGATCCCCGCGCGCAGCGAGGAGCTCGACGACGAAGCGGAAATCGTCTGCGTGTGCCATCACGGGATGCGCAGCGCCCAGGTCGCGATGTTCCTCGAATCGCGCGGCTTCACGAAGCTGTACAACCTGCAGGGCGGGATCGACGCGTGGTCGCGTGACGTCGATCCGTCCGTGCCGCGTTACTGAGTGACTGACCTTCCCGGCGGCGCATCGCGCGCCGCCACGGCGACCGGCACGTTGCAGCCGATCGCCCCGATCCGCCGAACGGGCGCGCATGGCGCGCCCGTTTGCATTTCCGCTTCTGTGTTCCCCCTCCCCCGATCGCTTCAGCCCGTCGGCTATCCGCGTCCGTTCGATGTCGAACGGCGGCGAGCACCCGAGCATGGCACCCGTCGAACGGATCGCTTCGCGCTTCCCGTCGTACTCCACTTCCCCCCGTGCACTGCGACGCCGACACGACACGACGCGGCTGAATGCATGCGCATCGATCACGTTCCGCACGTCCCTCAACGCGTGACGTGCGCGCTCGCACACGGGCGCACGCCGTGCACCATTTGCGCCCGCGCGACTGCACCGCAACGGATCGCGCATGCTGCACGACGCGTCACGCGCACCACGCCGACGCCCCACGCCACCCCGCACAGGCACGCCCGGCGTGCATCCGTGCGACTGGCACATGCCTTGCGTTAGTCGGATGCCGGCGCCGTCATGGCGCACGCCTACCAAACACGTCAAGGGGAACTCGATGAAACGTCGCAGTCTGCTGAAGTTCGGTTCGATGGCCGGTGCACTCGCGCTGGCGGGCAAGAGTCCGTTTGCGCACGCGGCCGATGCGGGCACGGGTCCGATCAAGGTCGGTATCCTGCATTCGCTGTCGGGCACGATGGCGATCTCCGAAACGTCGCTGAAGGACACGGCGCTGATGACGATCGCCGACATCAACAAGAGCGGCGGCGTGATGGGCCGCAAGCTCGAGCCCGTGGTCGTCGACCCCGCATCGAACTGGCCGCTGTTCGCGGAGAAGGCGCGCCAGCTGCTCACGCAGGACAAGGTCGCATGCGTGTTCGGCTGCTGGACGTCGGTGTCGCGCAAGTCGGTGCTGCCGGTGTTCGAGGAACTGAACGGCCTGCTCTACTACCCGGTGCAATATGAAGGCGAGGAAATGTCGCGCAACGTGTTCTACACGGGCGCCGCGCCGAATCAGCAGGCGATCCCCGCCGTCGAGTACCTGATGAGCGCGGAAGGCGGCGGCGCCAAACGATTCTTCCTGCTCGGCACCGACTATGTGTATCCGCGCACGACCAACAAGATCCTGCGCGCGTTCCTGAAATCGAAAGGCGTCAAGGACGCCGACATTCAGGAGGTCTACACGCCGTTCGGACACAGCGACTACCAGACGATCGTCGCGAACATCAAGAACTTCGCGCAGGGCGGCAAGACGACCGTGGTCTCGACGATCAACGGCGATTCGAACGTGCCGTTCTACAAGGAGCTCGGCAACCAGGGGATCAAGGCGACCGACGTGCCGGTGGTCGCGTTCTCGGTCGGCGAGGAAGAGCTGCGCGGGATCGACACGAAGCCGCTCGTCGGCCATCTCGCCGCCTGGAACTACTTCATGTCGGTGAAGAACCCGACGAACACGAAGTTCAAGGACCAGTTCGCCGCGTGGGTGAAGGCGAACAATCTGCCAGGCGGCGCGAAGCGCGTGACCAACGATCCGATGGAAGCGACCTACGTCGGCATCCACATGTGGAAGCAGGCGGTCGAGAAGGCGAAGAGCACCGACGTCGACAAGGTGCGCGTCGCGATGATCGGACAGACGGTTGCCGCGCCGTCGGGCTTCACGCTCTCGATGGACGGCAACCATCACCTGCACAAGCCGGTGATGATCGGCGAGATCCGCGGCGACGGGCAGTTCAACGTCGTGTGGAAGACGAAGACGGTCGTGCGCGCGCAGCCGTGGAGCCCGTTCATCGCGGGCAACCAGGGCAAGCCGGACATCGTCAGCTCGATCCCGGCGTTCCTGCGCCGGCAGCGCGCGGCGCTCGCCTGATGCGATGCGGAGCGCCGCGCACCGGCGTGGCGCTCCGTTCGCAGGCCGGTGCAGGCACGCCGCCGCGATTGCGGTAACGCGCCGCTCTCGCTCGCGCACCGCCACACGCGTTCGCTTTCCCACGCCCGACAGGATTTCTCGATGCCTACACGCTTTCGCCGCGCCGCCGTCGCGGTCGTCGCCTGTGCCGCGCTGACGGGCGCGCTGCCGCACGCCGCGTTCGCCCTGACGGCGGCCGATACCGCCGCGCTTGCCGGCGACGACTTCGACGCGAAAACGGCCGCGATCGAACATCTCGCCGCCGATGCCGATCCGCGCGCCGTCGCGTTGCTCAATGCGCTGTCGACCGGCGACGCGCTCGCGACCGGCGACGGACACCTGCTGATCCAGACCGGCGACACGGCGCACGACGCGCTCACGCAGGCCGCGACGCCGGCCGGCGACGCGCAGCCCGTGATGCTGAACAACCTGCTGCGCACGAAGATCGCGGGCGCGCTGTCGGGTCTCGCTCTCGCGTCGCCGGATGTCGCCGCGCGTCGCGACGCGATCGACGCGCTGCTGAAGTCGCCCGACCCGGCGCTCAAGCCGATGATCGAGCGCGCCCGCGCCAAGGAAACCGATCCGGCATTGAAACGCCGCCTCGACGCACTGTGGGCGATCGCCGCGCTGCACGACGCCGATCCGGCGAAGCGTCTCGAAGCCGTGCAGGTGGTGGCCGCGCGCCACGATCTCGACATGATCGAGCAATTGCGCCCGCTCGTCGCACAGAACGCTGACGGCAGCCATGCGGAGCCCGACGCGCGCGTGCGCGACGCCGCGCAGCAAGGACTCGATGCATTGCACACGCTGCAGCGCCGCGGCGAGATCGCGGGCACCGTGTTCGCGGGCCTGTCGCTCGGCAGCGTGCTGCTGCTCGCGGCGCTCGGCCTCGCGATCACGTACGGGCTGATCGGCGTGATCAACATGGCGCACGGCGAATTCCTGATGATCGGTGCGTACGCAACCTATGTCGTGCAGACGCTGATCCAGCGCTATGCGCCGGCCGCGTTCGACTGGTATCCGCTCGTTGCGGTGCCGGTGTCGTTCGCGGCGGCGGCGCTGGTGGGCATCGTGCTCGAGCGGCTCGTGCTGCGGCACCTGTACGGCCGCCCGCTCGAGACGCTGCTCGCGACGTTCGGCGTGAGCCTGATCCTGATCCAGGCCACGCGCATGCTGTTCGGCGCGCAGAACGTGCAGGTCGTGAACCCGTCGTGGATGAGCGGCGGCGTGACCGTGATGCAGAACCTGATCCTGCCGTACAACCGGCTCGCGATCCTCGCGTTCGCGCTCGCGGTCGTGTGCGTCGCCTGGGGCGTGCTGACGAAGACCCGGCTCGGCCTGTTCGTGCGCGCGGTCACGCAGAACCGCCGGATGGCCGCGTGCGTCGGCGTGAAGACCGCTCGCGTCGACGCGTATGCGTTCGCGTTCGGCGCGGGCATCGCGGGCCTCGGCGGGTGCGCGCTGTCGCAGATCGGCAACGTGGGCCCCGACCTCGGGCAAAACTACATCATCGATTCGTTCATGGCGGTCGTGCTCGGCGGCGTCGGCCAGATCGCCGGCACCGTGCTCGGCGGCTTCGGGCTCGGCCTCGTCAGCAAGGCGATCGAGCCGTTCTGGGGCGCAGTGCTCGCGAAGATCGCGGTGCTCGTGATGATCGTGCTGTTCATCCAGAAACGTCCGCAGGGCATGTTCGCCCCGAAGGGACGCAGCGCGGAGGCCTGACATGACTTCAATCACCGATTCGTTGTCGAATCCGGTCGCCGGCGCGCCGAAGCCCGCCGCAACCGCGCGTGCCGAAGACGGTTTCGCGCTCGGCCTGCCGCCCCGCCCCGCGCTGCTGTCGCGCCGCGCATGGCTTGCGCTCGTCGCGCTGTGCGTCGCGATCGGCATCGGCGTGCCGCTCGCCGCGCTGGTCGCGCCCGAGTCGAGCGCGTTCCACCTGTCAGCGTATGCGATGACGCTCGCCGGCAAGCTGATGTGCTACGCGATCGCCGCGCTCGCGCTCGATCTCGTGTGGGGCTACTGCGGAATCCTGAGCCTCGGCCATGGCCTGTTCTTCGCGCTCGGCGGTTATGCGATCGGCATGTACCTGATGCGCGAGATCGGCCGCGACGGCAAATACGGCAGCGACCTGCCCGACTTCATGGTGTTCCTCGACTGGCATCAGCTGCCCTGGTACTGGAGCGGCACGCAGCATCTCGCGTGGGCGCTCGCGCTGGTCGTGCTCGTGCCGGCCGTGCTCGCATGGGTGTTCGGCTTCTTCACGTTCCGCTCGCGCGTGAAGGGCGTGTACCTGTCGATCATCACGCAAGCGCTGACGTTCGCCGCGATGCTGCTGTTCTTTCGCAACGAGACGGGCTTCGGCGGCAACAACGGCTTCACCGACTTCAAGCGCATCGCAGGCTTCTCCGTCACGTCGCCCGGCACGCGCACGGTGCTGTTGCTGCTGACCTTCGCGACGCTCGTGCTCGCGTTCATCGCCGCGCGCGCGATCGTCACCAGCAAGCTCGGGCGCGTGGTCACCGCGGTGCGCGACGGCGAGACACGGCTGATGTTCCTCGGTTACAGCCCGCTCGCGTACAAACTGTTCGTATGGACGCTGTCGGCCGTGCTGTGCGGTATCGCGGGCGCGTTGTACGTGCCGCAGGTCGGCATCATCAACCCCGGCGAGATGTCGCCCGGCAACTCGATCGAAATGGCGATCTGGGTCGCGGTGGGCGGGCGCGGGACGCTGATCGGTCCGATCGTCGGCGCATTCGCGGTGAACGGCGCGAAGAGCCTCTTTACCGCGTACTTCGCCGAATACTGGCTGTTCTTTCTCGGGCTGATCTTCGTGCTCGTGCCGCTCTTGCTGCCGCGCGGCATCATGGGCCTCGTGGACACGCTGCTCGCAAAGGGGAAACGCGCATGAACGGCACGGCCCTCTACCAGTTCACGCCACCGGCCGAGGACGAGCTGCTGGCCGTCAGCGGCACCGCATCGATGGGCCGCGTGGTGCCGCCCGGCATCGACACGTCGCACGGCACGATCCTCTATCTCGAGGACATCGAGGTGAGCTTCGACGGCTTTCGCGCGCTGAACAAGCTGTCGCTCGCGATCGACGCGGGCGAACTGCGCTGCGTGATCGGCCCGAACGGCGCGGGCAAGACGACGATGATGGACGTGATCACCGGCAAGACGCGACCCGATGCGGGCAAGGTTTTTCTCGGCCAGACCATCGACCTCGCGAGGATGAATGAACCCGAGATCGCACGTGCGGGGATCGGCCGCAAGTTCCAGAAGCCGACCGTGTTCGAACAGCATCCGGTGTGGGAAAACCTCGAACTGGCGATGCAGACCGACAAGGGCTGGCTCGCGTCGCTGCGCGCGCGGCTCGATCGCGCCGCACAGGCGAAGATCGAGGAGACGCTCGCGCTGATCGGCCTCGAAAGCGACGCGTATCGCGCGGCCGGCGAGCTGTCGCACGGGCAGAAGCAGCGGCTCGAGATCGGCATGCTGCTGATGCAGCGCCCGGCTCTGTTGCTGCTCGACGAGCCGGCCGCCGGAATGACCGACCACGAGACGATGGAACTCGCGAAGCTGCTGAACACGCTGCGCGGCACCTGCTCGATGATGGTCGTCGAACACGACATGGAATTCGTCGCGGCGCTCGCGGGCGACACGGGCCGCGTGACGGTGATGGCCGAAGGCGCGGTGCTCGCGCAAGGCACGCTCGACCAGGTCAAGCGTGACGACGCGGTGATCGAGTCCTACCTCGGACGGTAATCCAATGCTGAAGATCGATGCACTGAACCAGTACTACGGCGGCAGCCATATCCTGCGCAACGTGACGCTTGCCGCCGACGACGGCAAGCTCACCGTGCTGCTCGGCCGCAACGGCGTCGGCAAGAGCACGCTGCTGCGCTGCCTGATGGGGGTCGTCGCCGCGAAAAGCGGCAGCGTGTCGTGGCGCGGCACGGCGCTCGGCGCGCTGCCGCCGTATGCGCGCGTCGCGGCCGGCCTCGCGTACGTGCCGCAGGGTCGCGACATCTTTCCGCGGCTGACCGTCGAGGAGAACCTGCTCGTCGGCGCGGCGAGCCGCAAGGCGCCGTCGAAAGTGCCCGATCGCATCTACGACCTGTTCCCGGTGCTGAAGGACATGCGGGCGCGACGCGGCGGCGACCTGTCGGGCGGCCAGCAGCAGCAGCTCGCGATCGGCCGCGCGCTGATGAGCGAGCCGCAGCTGCTGATCCTCGACGAGCCGACCGAGGGCATCCAGCCGTCGATCATCCAGGACATCGGCCGCACGCTGCGCCAGCTCGTCGACGAATCGAAAATGACCGTGCTGCTCGTCGAGCAGTATTACGACTTCGCGCGCTCGATCGCGGACCATTACTGGGTGATGAGCCGCGGCGAGGTCATCGCGGGCGGCGATGCGCGCGACATGGAAACGAACGGTGTGCGCGAACTGATCGCGGTGTGAGCGGCGGCACGGCAGCGCGCACGGGCGGCCGGTTCGCGGTGCGGCCGCACGCCGCGCTTCCAACGAACGCGGCATCTGCATTATTGTTCCGGTAGCATCCACGTTCTTCGCGCCCGTTTCCGTCGTTTCCCGCTCGCCGCCGATGTCCGCCCCCGACTCCCACGCCCCGCTGTCCCGCCCCGCCGTCGCCAAGTCGTGGCGCGGCCGTCTCGAACTCGGCTTCGAACGGCACGGCGCGCGCACGACGCTCGTCCACCGGCTGCACGACGGCCCGTTGCGCGTCCAGCGGCCGCTGTATCCGGAGGGCGACGCGATCTGTCACGCGGTCATCGTTCACCCGCCGGGCGGCGTCGCGGGCGGCGACCGACTCGAGATCGACATCACGCTCGGCGACGGCACGCACGCGGTGCTGACGACACCCGGCGCGACCAAGTGGTACAAGTCGAACGGGCTCGACGCGACGCAGCGCATCGGCATCACGGTCGGCGAGCACGCGAAGCTCGACTGGCTGCCGCAAAACAATCTGTTCTTCGACGCGGCCCACGCCGCGCTCGACTTCACGGTAACGCTCGGCGCCGGCGCGAGCGCGATCGGCTGGGACGCGACGCAGCTCGGCCGGCAGGCGGCCGGCGAAACGTGGTCGGCGGGCCGCATCGCGTCGGGTTCGGCACTCGTCGATGCCGATGGACGGCCGCTATGGACCGAGCGCGCGCTGCTCGACGCGCACGATCCGCTGCGCAGCGCACTGCAGGGTCTCGCCGGCTTTCCCGTGTACGGCACGCTGTGGGCGGTTGGCACCGCGTGCGATGCCGCGCTCGCCGAAGCGCTCGCCGTGCGGATGCCGTTCGACGACACCCTGCGCGCGGGCGCGACCTGCGTGACGCCGGGCGTCGTGCTGGTGCGCGCGGTATCGACGTCGATGGAAGCACTGCAGCATCACTTCGCCGACTGCTGGCTTTACCTGCGGCCGCTCGTGCACGGCGTCGACGCACGGCCGCTGCGCCTCTGGCAGACCTGAGCGCCCGGCCCGGCACGCACCGTTTCGGCGCAGCCGCGCCGCCTACCCTGCCCACGATTCATGCATCGCGCACCACGATCGCGCATCGAGACGCGTTCCATCGGCATGGCACGCGCCTTGCTGCTTACATAACGGCTACACGACGCACGAAAAACGGCGCGGTGCTACGATGGCCCGCGCCCCGGCCGGAACCCCGCGCACCGATAAAAATTACGTTTTCCTGAACGATTGCCTTCATGAAACTGACTCCCCGAGAAAAGGACAAGCTGCTGATCTTCACGGCGGCGCTGCTGGCCGAGCGCCGCCGCGCGCGCGGGCTGAAGCTCAACTACCCGGAAGCGGTCGCGTTCATCACCGCCGCGTTGATGGAAGCCGCGCGCGACGGCAAGACCGTCGCCGAGGTGATGCACTACGGCACGACGCTGCTCACGCGCGACGACGTGATGGAAGGCGTGCCCGAGATGATCCCCGACATCCAGGTCGAGGCGACCTTCCCCGACGGCACCAAGCTCGTCACCGTCCACCACCCGATTCCGTGACCGAGGTAGCACGCATGATCCCCGGCGAAATCCTCACCGACGACGGCGAGCACGAACTGAATGCAGGCCGTGCGACGCGCTCGCTCGTCGTCGCGAACACCGGCGACCGCCCTGTGCAGGTCGGCTCGCATTACCACTTCTTCGAAGTCAACGACGCGCTGTCGTTCGACCGCGCGGCCGCGCGCGGCTTCCGGCTCAACATCGCGGCCGGCACGGCCGTGCGCTTCGAGCCGGGCCAGACGCGCACCGTCGAGCTGGTCGAGCTGGCCGGCGAACGCGCCGTCTACGGTTTTCAGGGCAAGGTGATGGGGCCGCTGTAAGCCGCGCCCCGCTCTTCAGGAACAGCACATGACATTACGCTTGAGCCGCCGCGCATACGCGGAAATGTTCGGGCCGACGACGGGCGACCGCGTGCGGCTCGCCGATACCGAACTGCTGATCGAGATCGAACGCGACTTCACGACCTACGGCGAGGAAGTGAAATTCGGCGGCGGGAAGGTGATCCGCGACGGCATGGGCCAGTCGCAGCGCGTGGCCGCCGACGTGCCCGACACGGTCATCACGAACGCGGTGATCCTCGATCATTGGGGCATCGTGAAGGCCGACATCGCGATCAAGCACGGCCGCATCGCGGCGATCGGCAAGGCCGGCAATCCGGACATCCAGCCGGGCGTGACGATCGCCATTGGCGCCGCGACCGAAGTGATCGCCGGCGAAGGGCTGATCGTGACCGCGGGCGGCATCGACACGCACATCCACTTCATCAGCCCGCAGCAGATCGACGAGGCGCTCGCGTCGGGTGTCACGACGATGCTCGGCGGCGGCACGGGGCCGGCCACCGGCACCAATGCGACGACCTGCACGCCGGGCCCGTGGCACATGGAGCGGATGCTGCAGGCCGCCGACGGCTGGCCGATCAACCTCGGCTTTCTCGGCAAGGGCAACGCGAGCCTGCCGCAGCCGCTCGTCGAACAGATCGCAGCCGGCGCGATCGGGCTGAAGTTGCACGAGGACTGGGGCACGACACCCGCCGCGATCGACAACTGCCTTTCCGTCGCCGATGACACCGACACGCAGGTCGCGATCCACACCGACACGCTGAACGAAGCCGGCTTCGTCGAATCGACGGTCGCCGCGTTCAAGGGCCGCACGATCCACACGTATCACACCGAAGGCGCGGGCGGCGGCCATGCGCCCGACATCCTGAAGGTGTGCGGCGAGGCGAACGTGCTGCCGTCGTCGACCAACCCGACGCGCCCGTACACGATCAACACGCTCGACGAGCATCTCGATATGCTGATGGTGTGCCATCACCTCGATCCGTCGATTGCCGAGGATCTCGCGTTCGCGGAATCGCGGATCCGCCGCGAGACGATCGCGGCCGAGGACATCCTGCACGATCTCGGCGCGCTGTCGATGCTGTCGTCCGATTCGCAGGCGATGGGCCGCGTCGGCGAAGTGATCATCCGCACCTGGCAGACCGCGCACAAGATGAAGGTGCAGCGCGGCGCGCTACCGGAAGACAACGCGCGCAACGACAACTTCCGCGCGAAGCGCTACGTCGCGAAATACACGATCAACCCGGCGATCACGCACGGGATCGCGCATGAAGTCGGTTCGATCGAGCCCGGCAAGTGGGCCGACCTCGTGCTGTGGGAGCCGGCGTTCTTCGGGATCAAGCCGTCGATGATCCTGAAGGGCGGGATGATCGCGGTCGCGCAGATGGGCGACCCGAACGCGTCGATCCCGACGCCGCAGCCCGTCCATTATCGCGAGATGTTCGCGACGCGTGGCGGCGCACTCGCGCGCACGTCGCTGACCTTCGTGTCGCAGATGGCCGCCGATGCCGGCATCGCCGAACGCTACGGACTCGCGAAGCGCATCGTGCCGGTGCGCAACTGCCGCAACGTGACGAAGGCCGACATGATCCACAACGCGTGGCGTCCGTCGATCAGCGTCGATCCCGAAACCTACGACGTGATCGCCGACGGCCAGCTGCTCACCTGCGAGCCGGCGTCGGTGCTGCCGATGGCGCAGCGCTATTTCCTGTTCTGATTTCCGGTTTTCGCTCCATGCGCACCCTCGACAAACGCATTGCCCCGAACGTGAAGCTCGCCGCGTCGCTCGTCGCGCGTGCGCCGACGCTCACGCTCGCCTATGACGCCCGCTGCAAGAGCCGCCTCGCGGCGACGCTCGACACGGGCGAGGACGTCGCGGTCCTGCTGCCGCGCGGCACCGTGCTGCGCGACGGCGACGTGCTCGTCGCCGACGACGGCGCGCTCGTGCGAATCGCCGCAGCGCCCGAGACCGTGCTGCTCGTGCGCGCGGCCGACCCGCTCACGCTGATGCGCGCCGCGTATCACCTCGGCAATCGTCACACGCCGGTCGAGATCGGCGACGGCTATCTGAAGCTCGAAGCCGATCCGGTGCTTGCCGACATGCTGCGCCGGCTCGGCACGCAGGTCGACGAAGCGAGCGCACCGTTCCAGCCGGAAGCCGGTGCGTACGGCGGCGGCCACAAGCACGGGCACGATGCCACGTTCGCCGAGGATTACGCGCTCGCGCAGCAGGTATTCGGCGAACACCACGGCCACTCGCACGACCACGATCACGATCACGATCACGATCACGATCACCAGCATGGTCCGGGCTGCTCGCACGGCCACCACGGTCATGACCACCACTGAACTCGTCGCGCTGCTGCATCTCGCGTCGCCCGCGCTGCCGATCGGTGCGTACAGCTATTCGCAGGGACTCGAAGCCGCGCTCGACGCGAACCTGATCCGCGATGCCGACACCGCGCGCGACTGGATCGCCAGCGGGCTGACCGACGTGCTCGCGCACGGCGAGCTGCCGTTCCTCGCGCACCAGCTCGCGCGCTGGCAGGCGCACGACGCGGACGCGCTCGCTCGCGAAAACGCATGGTTCGTCGCGAGCCGCGAATCGGCGGAATTACGCCGCGAGACCGAGCAGATGGGCTGGTCGCTCGTGCAGCTTTGCGCATCGCTCGAATGGGGCGATGCCTCGCGCCGCGCGACGCTCGCGTCGCTGTCGCCGGTCGCACTGCCGACCGCATTCGCCTACGCGGCCGCCGCTCACGACGCCGGTGCCGACGCCACGCTCGCCGCGTACGCATTCGGCTGGGTCGAGAACCAGACGTCGGCCGCGCTGAAGGCCGTGCCGCTCGGCCAGCTCGCGGGCCAGCGCATCATCGTCGCGCTGCGCGGCGCGATCGACGCGGCCGTACGCCGCGCGCTTGCGACACCACCCGACGCCATCAACACGTTCGCGCCGCAGCTCGGCATCCTGTCCGCGCGGCACGAAGCCCAGTACTCGCGGTTGTTCCGCTCCTGAACCCGACCCACACCATGAACGCACCCGCTCCCTCCTCCGCCCGCCGCACGAAGAAACTGCCGCCGCTGCGCGTCGGCATCGGCGGCCCCGTCGGCTCCGGCAAGACCACACTGCTCGAAATGCTGTGCAAGGCGATGCGCGAGCGCTACGACCTCGTCGCGATCACGAACGACATCTATACGAAGGAAGACCAGCGCCTGCTGACGGTCGCGGGCGCGCTGCCCGAGGAACGCATCATGGGCGTCGAGACGGGCGGCTGCCCGCACACGGCGATCCGCGAGGATGCGTCGATCAACCTCGAGGCCGTCGACCGGATGCTGTCGCGCTTTCCGGACGCCGACATCGTGTTCATCGAGTCGGGCGGCGACAATCTCGCGGCGACGTTCAGCCCCGAATTGTCGGACCTGACGATCTACGTGATCGACGTCGCCGGCGGCGAGAAAATTCCGCGCAAGGGCGGCCCCGGCATCACGAAATCCGACCTGCTCGTGATCAACAAGACCGATCTCGCGCCGCTCGTCGGGGCGAACCTCGACGTGATGGCCTCGGACACGAAGAAGATGCGTGGCGAGCGACCTTACGTGATGACGAACCTGAAGGCGCTCGAAGGCCTCGCCGACGTCGTCGCGTTCATCGAGAAGAAGGGATTGTTGACGGTGTAAACGGCGGCGCGGCGGCCCGCTGCCGCCTCGTCTGCCCGGGGCGGCCTTGCGCCGCCCGCTCAGTCGCCGGATGCTTCCGACGCGTCCGTTGCGCCGGGCATCGCGCCGCTGCCGCGCTCGACCGGCGGCAGCAACGCCGCGAGCACGTCGACCGAGCGCGCGGTCGCGCCGCGATGACGCGACGCGAACGCGGCACCGGCCGCGCCCATCGCGATACGGCGCGCGTGATCGGCGAACAGCGCGTCGAGCACATGCGCGAGATCGAGCGGATCCGCGACCTGCATCGCCGCGCCGGCCGCGACCGCATCGGCGGTCGCCTGCGTGAAGTTGAACACGTGCGGGCCGATCAGCACCGGCACGCCGACCGCACACGCCTCGATGAGATTCTGCCCGCCGAGCGGCAGCAGGCTGCCGCCGATGAACGCGACGTCGCTGGCCGCGTAGTACGCGCCGAGTTCACCCATCGAATCGCCGAGCAGCACCGTCACGTCGGCCGGCAGCGGTTCGGCCGCGGCGGGCCGGCCGGCCGCGCGCGCCGCCGCGTCCGCGCCCCACGCTGAACGCCGCACGCACTTGAATCCGTTGCGCGCGACGAGCGCCTCGACTTCGGCGAAACGCTGCGGATGACGCGGCACGAGAATCAGCAGCGCACCGGGCGTCTTCATCGCCGCGAATGCCTGCAGCACCAGCGCCTCTTCGTTCTCGCGCGTGCTTGCTGCGACCCACACGGGCCGCGTGCCGATCGCGTCGCGCCATGCGTGGCCGCGCGCCGCCAGCTCCGGCGGCGTCGTCATGTCGAACTTAAGGTTGCCCAGCACCGTCACGTTACGCGCGCCGAGCGACGTCAGCCGCTCCGCGTCGGCCGGGCTCTGCGCGAGCACGCGCGAGAAACCGCCGAACACGTCGCGCGTCGCCGCGCCGAACTTCGCCGCGCGCCGATGCGAGCGCGCGGACATCCGCGCGTTGGTCAGCACGAGCGGCACGTCCGCGCGGCGGCACTCGTCGATCAGCGTCGGCCACACCTCGGTTTCCATCACGAGGCCGAGCGTCGGCCGCCATGCGCGCAGGAAGCGCCGCACCGCGCCCGGCATGTCGTACGGCAGGTAGCAGCGCAGCACGCGGTCGCCGAAGATCTGCTCGCCGGTCGCGCGGCCGCTCGGCGTCATGTGCGTGAGCAGGATGCGCGCGTCGGGACGTGCGCGCATCAGCGCGTCGATCAGCGGCTGCGCGGCGCGCGTCTCGCCGACCGACACCGCATGCACCCAGATCAGCGGCGCGCGATCGTCCGGTGAACGGCCGGCGACGTGGCCGAAGCGCTCGCCGATGTGCTCGCGATAGCCGCGCTCCTTGCGCGAGCGCACGCAGAGCCGGATGACCGCGATCGGTGCGACGAGCCACCACAGCGCGCGATAGATCGCCCTCAGCATGAGCGGACTCCGTCACCGCGGAGGATGCGGTGCGCGCTCAAACCAGCGCCCTGCCCTGCAGGCGCTCGAGAATCCCGAGCGGCGCGCATTCGCGACGCACCATCGCGTCGACCGGCAGGAAGAAGGTCTGCTCGAGCATGAACTGGCCGGACATCACAGCGTGCGAAGTCTGATCCGAGAAACATATCCACACGCTGCCCGGCGGAAACGGCATCGTCTGCTGCGGGCAGGTCTTCTGGTAGTCGAGATCGGCCTTCATGCTGTCGTGCAGGTTCAGCATCAGGTGGTCGTACGCGCTGCGCGGCGACTTCGTCACGTGCAGCAGGTTCAGCAGCCACGCCGAACCCGGGAACTGCGGCCGGATCTTCGGCAGGAAGCGCTTCGCGACGTCCTCGAACGGCTCGCCGACGCGCCATACGCGCGGCTGGCCGGCCGGGTTCACGTTCGTGAACACGCGCAGGATCCGCTCGCCGTAGTTCGGCCGCGACGGGAACGCGTCGACGTGCAGCCGGCTGTCGTCCTTGCGCCACGACGTCTGGCGCGTCTCGACCTGCATCAGCCGCAGGCTCGTCGGCGCGACGCGCAGCTTGCCGCGATATTCGGGAAAGAGGCCGTCGACGAGCGTGCCAGCCTGCTGCTGGAAGCGCGCGACCAGCGCGCGTACGGCCGACTGCGTGACGCTGTCGCCGAGCACGCCGGCGAGCGCACCGCCGTTCGGCGCGAGGCTGATGTTCTTGCGTTTGGGATCGGCGAGCGCCGGATCGAGCAGCGCTTCCTCGCCGCCTTCGATCGCGAAGCGCAGGTGCGGGAAATACAGCACCTTGCCTTCCTCGACCGCGGCGAGCAGTTGCTCGCGCGGCGCCGACAGGTTGTGTCCGCTCCAGTCGGCGGACGGGACTACGATGATCTGGGATTCGCTCATGATCGGTTCGCGTGCGTGACGGGCAGGGCAGGCATGACGGGCATCACAGCAGACCGAAGCCCGCGAGCACCGCCTTCACCTGCGAGATCGACGGCGGCTGCCCCGCCGTGCCGAGATTGACGACGTTCGGCGACCAGTAACCGCCGGTGCGCCAGGCCGTCGCGAAATTGTACAGTTCGACCGTCGGACGCTTCAGCGCGGCCGCGATGTGAACCAGACCTGTATCAACCCCGACCGTCGCGGCTGCGCCGTCGATCAGGCCGACGACGGCCGGCAGCGACAGTTTCGGCGGCACGATCGCCGCCGCGCCGAACTCCTTCGCGAGCCGCTCGCTGGTCGCGCGCTCCGCGTCGTTGCCCCACGGCAGCACGAGCGACGCGCCGCGCCGCACGAGCGCCTGGCCGAGCTCGATCCAGGCGGCGTCCGGCCACTGCTTGTCGGCGCGCGACGTCGCATGCACGAACACCACGTACGGCACCGGCAGGTTCAGGCCGAGCGCCGCGACCGCGAGCGCCGCCGCACGCGTATCGAGGCCGAAGTCGACCGGATCGGCCGGCGTCGGCGCCGGGTCGCCCAGCGCGGCCGCGACCAGCTGGCGCGAACGTTCGACCACGTGCGTGCGCGGTGCGATCGGCACGCGCTTGCGATAAAAGAAGCGCACCGGCCATTCGTAGCCCGCGCCGTCGGTGCGGTTGCCGAGGCCCGCGAGCGGGCCGCGCGCCCAGCTCGCGACCCAGGCCGTCTTGATGAGACCCTGGCAGTCGATCACGAGGTCGTACTGCTCGGCCGCGAGGCGCTTGCGAAACGCGCGGATCTCGCGCCACGTCGCACCCGAGAGCGGCTTCTTGCGCCAGCGGCGCAGCGAGAACGGCAGCACGTCGCGCACACCGTCGACGAGCCGCACGAGGTCGACGAAGCTCTCCTCGACGAGCCAGTCGATCTGCGCGTCGGGGTGGCGGCGCCGGATATCGGCGATCACGGGCATGTTGTGCACGACGTCGCCCAGCGACGACACGCGCACGATCAGAATCTTTTGCACGCTGAAAAAACGCCGGCGGACGGCCGGCGACAGGCATAAAGACGCGATTTTATCGCGCCCGGGGGACCACACAGGCAAAAAGCGGCCGCACGCCGTCGGCGTGCGCCGCTTTTCGGGAATGGCGCGACGATCCTTCGACCATCGTCGCGCCGGCGGCGGCCCGCAGGCCGCCCAGGCTCAGAACGGCAGCTTGACGTCCGGCTTCGCGGCCGTCAGCACGCGGCGGAAGTCCGCCTGGATGCGCGCGAGCCCTTCCTGCGTCTCCGATTCGAAACGCATCACGACGACCGGCGTCGTGTTCGACGAACGCGCGAGGCCGAAGCCGTCCGGGTACTCGACACGCAGCCCGTCGATCGTCACGACTTCGTCGGCGCCGTCGAACTTCGCTTCCTTCTGCAGCTTCTCGATCAGGCGGAAGTTCTCGCCTTCGTCGAGCCAGAGCTGCAGCTCCGGCGTGCTCATCGCGTCCGGCAGCGCATTGAGCACCGCGCTCGGATCGGCCGTCTTCGCGAGGATCTCGAGCAGGCGCGCGCCCGTGTAGAGACCGTCATCGAAGCCGTACCAGCGATCCTTGAAGAACACGTGGCCGCTCATCTCGCCCGCGAGCGGTGCGCCCGTCTCGCGCAGCTTCGCCTTGACCAGCGAATGGCCCGTCTTCCACATCAGCGGCTCGCCGCCCTTCGCCTTCACCCACTGCGCGAGATGGCGCGTGCACTTCACGTCGTAGATGATCTGCGCGCCCGGGTTGCGCGACAGCACTTCCTCCGCGAACAGCATCAGCTGGCGGTCCGGGAAGATGATCTGGCCGTCCTTCGTGACGACGCCGAGGCGGTCGCCGTCGCCGTCGAACGCGAAGCCGAGCTCGGCGTCGGTGTCCTTCAGCGCCTGGATCACGTCCTGCAGGTTTTCCGGGTGCGCGGGATCGGGATGGTGGTTCGGGAACGTGCCGTCGATGTCGGTGAAACGCTCGACGAGCGTGCAGCCGAGCGCCTTGAACAGGCGCGTCGCGAGCGGGCCCGCGACGCCGTTGCCGGCGTCGACCACGAGCTTCAGCGGGCGCGCGAGCTTCACGTCGCCGACGATGCGCTCGATGTACTGGTCGGCGACGTCGAATGCCTCGTACGAGCCGCTGCCCGTCTCATAGCGCTCGTCGACGATGCGACGGTACAGCGCCTGGATCTGCTCGCCGTAGATCGCCGCGCCGCGCAGCACCATCTTGAAGCCGTTGTAGTCCGGCGGGTTGTGGCTGCCCGTGACGACGATGCACGAATCGACGCGACGCTCGCCGCCCTTCAGCGGAAGCGGCACGCTCGCCGCGAAATAGCCGACCGGCGTGGGCACCATGCCGACGTCGACGACGTCGACGCCCGCCGCACGCAGGCCATCGGCAAGTGCGCCGACGAGCTCGGGCCCCGACAGGCGGCCGTCGCGCGCGACGACGACCGCGTCGCCGCCCTGTGCGCGCACTTCGCTGCCGAATGCCCGGCCGATCCCGCGCGCCGTGTCGGCGTCGAGCGTCTTGCCGACCACACCGCGAATGTCATATGCCTTGAAGATGGATTGGGAGATCATCGATTCTCTCTCGGTTGCGTGCATGGAAAATAATCTGGCCGCCTTTCGCGCATGCCCGGCATCATACATGCGGGCCCGGCGCTGCAAGGAACGGGACGGCTGGAGCGGCCCCGATCCAACTTATAATCGCGGGTTTTGATGACGCGGATTCCGTCCATTTTAATGCCTAGCCGTTCCGCCGCCGCCACCCTGCCGCCCCCGGGCGCCCTGCCGGCCGCCTCGCGCGCGCGCGGCTGCCCCGCATGCTGAAGCGATTCGGCAACCCGGACGTCGCGAAGGCCGTCGCGAATCTCGTCTGGCTGGGGCTCGAGCGGCTCACGCAGATCGGCGTCGCGATCGCGATCAGCGGTCTTCTGGCCCGTTATTTCGGGCCGGACGTGTTCGGCAAATGGCAGTATGCGAATACGCTTCTCCTCGTACTGGCACCGCTCACCTGGGTGTGCGGCGCCGAAATCCTGGTTCCGACCATCGTCCACCGACCGCCCGCACAACTCGGCGCGGTGCTCGGCAGCGCATTCGCGCTGCGCATCGGCGTGTCCGCCGCAGCGCTCGTCGCGACCTGGATCGCGATCGGCGCCGGCGCGTTCGACCCGCTCGTCGGCGCGATGCTCGCGGGCCTCGCGGTCACGATGGTGTTCCGCGAGCCGTTCGTCGGCGTGATCAACGCGTGGCTGCAGAGCATGACCTACAGCAAGCCGCAGCTCGTGACCAGCATGCTCACCGCGCTGGCGAAGGCGCTGCTCGTCTGGCTGCTGGTCCGCGCGGCCGCCGGCCCCGCCCGCTTCGCGTGGCTGTGGGCGCTGGAGGCCGCCGCGATCGGCTTCGCGCTGCTGCTCTACTACCGCCATCGTAACGGCGGCACGCTCGGCTGGACGTTCGACAAACCGCTGTTCGGGCACTTTGCCACCGCCGGCACCGTGTTCTGGCTCGGCCTGATCTGCATGTATCTGTTCCTGAAGCTCGACCGCCTGATGCTCGAGCGTCACGTGTCGTTCGCCGACCTCGGCCGCTATTCCGCGGCCCAGCAGCTCAACGAGAACTGGATCACACTCGCACTGATGCTCGCGCAGACCATCGCGCCCGCGTTCGTGTACCGCGTGCAGGACATCGCGCGGCTGCGCCGCAACATCGTCCGGCTGATCGCGATGACCGCCGGCCTGATGACGGCCGGCGCGCTGGTGCTGGACGCAGCCGCGCCGCTCATCGTCGGCAAGGTGTTCGGCCGCGGCTACGAGGCGTCGGTCGACATCTTCCGCTGGGCCGTCTGGCTGTCCGTGCCGGCCGGCATCGAGGCGATAGGCAATCTTATCGTTCTCAAATATCAAGCAAAATTCGTGTTGCTGGCGAAATGGGTGCTCGCGCTCGCGATCGCCGCGCTCGTCAACGTGTTCGCCATCCCCCGGCTCGGCCTGTACGGCGCGCTCGTCGGGCTGGCGGCCGGCTATGTTGCGGCCGCCGCCGTTAATTTTTATTACATTCGTCTCAAGCTGCGCCCATGACGCCTCCCGCTTGCCCGCCCCCGCTCGACGACGTGGCCGTGCTGATGCCGGCCTACAACGGCCACGACGACGTCGTCCGCACCCTCGCGTCGTTTCGCGAGGACGCGCCGGTGCACGTGCTGATCGTCGACGACGGCAGCACGCCGCCGATCGCGGCGCCCGACCTGCCCGGCCTCGTGGTCGAGGTGCTGCGCATGCCGCAAAACGGCGGCATCGAGCGCGCGCTCGAGGCCGGCATCGACGCGCTCGCGGCGCGCGGCTTCCGCTATGCCGCACGGATCGACGCCGGCGACCTCGCCGCGCCGCAGCGCCTCGCCAAAGAGCGCGCCTATCTCGATGCGCATCCGCGCGTGGCCTGCGTCGGCATGTGGACGCAGGTCGTGTCGCGTGCCGGCGAGCCGCGCTTCATGCTGACGCCGCCCGCCGATCCGCGCACGCTGCGCCGCACGCGCTTCCTGCGCTCGCCACTCGTGCATCCATCGGTCATGTTGCGCATCGACGCGGTGCGCGAAGTCGGCAACTATCGGGCGAAGTACCGCGCGGCCGAGGATCTCGATCTTTTTTTACGGTTAATGCAACGCTACGATTGCGCGAACCTGCCCGAGCTCGGCCTCTATTACGAGCTCAACGAGGGCGGGATCAGCGCGACCAAGCGCCGCCGCCAGCTGATATCGACGCTCTCGCTGCTGCTGCGACACTTCAACGTTCTGAACCCGTACGACTGGGCCGGCCTCGCCAAGAACCTGCTGCATTTCGTGACGCCGTACCGTACGTTGCAGCGGATCAAGCGGACGCTGTTCGCGGCGCGCCCGT
This sequence comes from Burkholderia sp. PR2, assembly GCF_052372875.1. Lineage (NCBI taxonomy): Bacteria > Pseudomonadati > Pseudomonadota > Betaproteobacteria > Burkholderiales > Burkholderiaceae > Burkholderia > Burkholderia sp. PR2. The sequence goes on along the minus strand of NZ_JBQRWH010000004.1, from coordinate 852,944 downwards.
CCGCCTAGCCCGCATCCGGCATTTTCGACGCTTTATTTTTTCTTTTTTTTCATGTCCGCTACCTCCTCGCTGCGCATCGCGCTCGTCTGCAACACGGCCTGGGCGATCTACACGTACCGCCACGGGCTGATCCGTGCGCTCGTCGCGCGCGGCGCCGAGGTCATCGTGATCGCGCCGCACGACCGCACGGTGCCGCTGCTCGAGCAGATGGGCTGCCGCTACGTCGCGCTCGCCGTCGCATCGAAAGGCACGAGCCCGCGCGAGGATCTCGGCACGCTTGCCGCGCTGGTGCGCCATTACCGCGCGCTCAAGCCCGATCTCGTGTTCCATTACACGATCAAGCCGAACATCTACGGGTCGATCGCGGCGTGGCTCGCGCGCGTGCCGTCGATCGCGGTCACGACAGGCCTCGGCTACGTGTTCATCCAGAAAAGCCGCGCGGCCAGTGTCGCGAAGCGCCTGTACCGTTTCGCGTTCCGCTTTCCGCGTGAAGTCTGGTTCCTGAACCGCGACGACCTCGCGACCTTCACCGACGAGCAACTGCTTGCGCACCCCGACCGGGCGCGCCTGCTGCACGGCGAAGGCGTCGACCTCGAACAGTTCGCACCGGTTCCGCTGCCCGCCGGCCGTGGCCCGGTCTTCATCCTGATCGGCCGGCTGCTGTGGGACAAGGGCGTGCGCGAATATGTCGAGGCCGCGCGCGTCGTGCGGGCCCGCTACCCGGACGCGCGCTTCCAGTTGCTCGGGCCGCTCGGCGTCGACAATCCGAGCGCGATCGGCCGCGCGGACGTCGACGCGTGGGTCGACGAAGGCGTCGTCGAGTATCTCGGCGAGGCGCACGACGTGCGCCCGCACATCGCGGCGGCCGACTGCGTCGTGCTGCCGTCGTACCGCGAGGGCGTGCCGCGCACGCTGATGGAAGCGTCCGCGATGGGCCGCCCGATCGTCGCGACCGACGTGCCGGGCTGCCGCGACGTCGTGGCCGATGGCGAAACGGGCTTCCTGTGCCGCGTGCGCGACAGCGCGAGCCTCGCCGAGCAGCTGATCCGCATGATCGCGTTGCAGCCGGAAGGACGCACGGCAATGGGTGCACGCGGTCGACTCAAGGTTGCAGCCGAATTCGACGAGCAGACAGTCGTCGATCGCTACAGGCGTACCATTCATACGTTGACAGGCATCACATTCTGAAGGAGCACATGAGCAATGAGCGCTAAAGGCACCATCCTCGTCACCGGCGGTGCGGGTTACATCGGTTCGCACACAACCGTCGAGCTGCTCGACTGTGGCTATGACGTCGTAATCGTCGACAACCTCGTCAACAGCAAGGCCGAATCCGTGCGCCGGATCGAACGCATCACCGGCAAGACACCGGCATTCCATCAGGTCGACGTGTGCGACGAAGCCGCGCTCATGAAAGTCTTCGACGCGCATCCGATCACCGCCACGATCCATTTCGCGGCGCTCAAGGCGGTCGGCGAATCGGTGGAGAAGCCACTCGAGTATTACCAGAACAACCTCGGCGGCTTGCTGACGGTCCTGAAGGTCATGCGCGAGCGGAATGTCAAGCAATTCGTGTTCAGTTCATCTGCAACCGTGTACGGCGTGCCGGAGCGCTCGCCGATCGACGAGTCGTTCCCGCTGTCCGCGACCAACCCATACGGCCAGTCCAAGCTGATCGCCGAGCAGATCCTTCGCGATCTCGAGGTATCGGACCCGTCGTGGCGCATCGCGACGCTACGCTACTTCAACCCGGTCGGCGCGCATGCGAGCGGGCTGATCGGCGAGGATCCGGCCGGCATCCCGAACAACCTGATGCCGTACGTCGCGCAGGTGGCGGTCGGCAAGCTCGAGAAGCTGCGCGTGTTCGGCTCCGACTACCCGACGCCGGACGGCACCGGCGTGCGCGACTACATCCACGTCGTCGATCTCGCGAAGGGGCACATCGCCGCGCTCGACGCGCTCGCGAAGCGCGATGCGAGCTTCGTCGTGAACCTCGGCACGGGCCAGGGCTACAGCGTGCTGGAGGTCGTGCGCGCGTTCGAGAAGGCGTCGGGCCGCCCGGTGCCGTACGAACTCGTCGCGCGCCGCCCCGGCGACATCGCCGAGTGCTACGCGAATCCGCAGGCCGCCGCCGACCTGATCGGCTGGCGTGCGACGCTCGGGATCGAGGAGATGTGCGCCGACCACTGGAAATGGCAGGAGGGGAACCCCCGCGGTTTTGTATAATCCGCTGTCCATTTTTCGAGCGATCCCATGCTCAGCTTCGCATCCGGCTTCATCGTCTCCCTGCTCGTCACCCTGTTCATCGTGCGCTATGCGCATCTGCACGAGAAATTCTCGATCGACAGCGACCTGGCCGGCGTGCAGAAATTCCACGTGCGGCCGGTGCCGCGCGTCGGGGGCATCGGGATCCTCGCCGGCGTCGTCATTGCCGCGCTGCTCCTGACACGGCGCTATCCGACGATCGCCGGCAGCATTCTCGGCATCGTGGCCTGCGGGCTGCCGGCGTTCCTGTCCGGGCTCGTCGAGGACCTGACCAAGCGCGTGTCGCCGCGCGCGCGGCTGCTGTGCACCATGGGCGCGGCCGCGCTGGCGTTCTGGCTGCTGAACATCGCGGTCACGCGCATCAGCGTGCCGCCGCTCGACTTCCTGCTCCACTACGTGGCCATTTCGGCGTTCATCACGGTGCTCGCGGTCGCGGCACTGGCCAACGCGATCAACATCATCGACGGCTTCAACGGCCTCGCGTCGATGGTCAGCTTCATGATGTTCGCGTCGCTCGCCTACGTCGCATTCCACGTCAACGACCCGGTCGTGATGTCCGCGTCGATCATCATGATGGGCGCCGTGCTCGGCTTCTTCCTGTGGAATTTCCCGGCCGGCCTGATCTTCCTCGGCGACGGCGGTGCGTATTTCATCGGCTTCATGCTCGCCGAACTCGCGATCATGCTGGTGATGCGCAATCACGAGGTGTCGGCGTGGTACCCGGTACTGCTGTTCATGTATCCGATCTTCGAGACCTGCTTCTCGATCTACCGGAAGAAGTTCATCCGCGGGATGTCGCCGGGGATTCCGGACGGCGTGCACCTGCACATGCTCGTGTACAAGCGACTGATGCGATGGGCCGTCGGGACGAAGCATGCGCATGACCTCACGCGCCGGAATTCGCTGACGTCGCCGTATCTGTGGCTGCTGTGCCTCGTCGCGGTGATTCCCGCAACGCTGTTCTGGCGGCACACGGTGCACCTGTTCGTGTTCGTGGTGCTGTTCGCGCTGACCTATGTTTGGCTGTATATCAGCATCGTCAGGTTCAGGGCGCCGAGGTGGATGGTGGTGAGGAAGGAAAAGCGCGGGCATTGAGGGGTGGCGGCCAGCGTGTTACTGCTGGCCGCTGGCACACGGTCAAATCCATCGACCAAGCGAGTCTGCAAACCAGTATTGCGCAACCCGATTGGACGCAAGTGCGCTATCTGGCGATGGACGAATTTGCCCTTCGCAAGGGCCATCGCTATGCGACAGTGGTCATCGATCCGATCAGCCGCCAGGTGCTCTGGATCGGCCCTGGACGCTCGAGCGAAACGGCTCGAACCTTCTTCGAACAGTTGCCTGAAGGCGTTGCCGAGCGCATCGAAGCGGTCGCGATCGACATGACCACGGCCTATGAGCTGGATATCAAGGAATACTGCCCGCAAGCGGAAATCGTCTTCGATCTGTACCACGTCGTGGCCAAATACGGTCGCGAGGTAATCGACCGGGTGCGCGTGGATCAGGCCAATCAACTCCGACATGACAAGCCAGCCCGGAAGGTTCTGAGGTCCAGCCGCTGGCTGTTGCTGCGTAACCGCCACAACTTGAAGCCTGAGCAGGCCGTACACCTGCAGGAGTTGCTGGCCGCCAATCAATCGCTGTCATGTGTCTACGTGCTGCGCGACGAACTCAAGCGGCTCTGGTTCTATCGAAAGCCAGCTTGGGCGGAAAAGGCTTGGAGTCAATCGTTCGAACAAGCACGGCAAAGCGGGATTGCTGCCCTGCAAAAGTTCGCCGAGCGCTTGCAGGGTTACTGGCACGGAATCGTAGCCCGTTGCTGCTACCCGCTCAATACCAGCGTCGTTGAAGGTATCAACAACACCATCAAGGTCATCAAGCGTCGAGCCTATCGGTATCGTGACGAGGAGTACTTCTTCCTCAAGATCCGCGCCGCGTTCCCCGGAATTCCGCGTTGAACCAAAAAAAGCCGTTCAGCAACTTACTGAACGGCACAGTTCCATAAGCCACAGGTTTGATTAGCGCGATCGTATCAAGCCGATTCACCCGACACCACACGCCTTGGCACACTCTGCAACACCGGCGCCACAGCCGTCTGATATTCAGGCACCCAGCGCCGGAGATCGCGCCGCACTTCGTCATCGGTGAGCACGCGGTGCTGCATCAGCCACGGCAACAACTCGTCGAGCAGATGGTCCGGCACTTCCCGCGCACGTGCGATCCGTAGTTTCGGATGCGGCGTGCGCGTGGTGGTCTCGTCGTCCGCGAGCAGTTCCTCGTAGAGCTTCTCGCCTGGCCGCAGTCCCGTGAATTCGATCCGGATCTGCCCTTCCGAGAATCCGTACAAGCGAATCAGATCGCGCGCGAGATCGACGATCTTGACCGGCTCACCCATGTCGAGGATGAAAATCTCGCCGCCGCGCCCCATGCTCGACGCTTGCAGCACGAGTTGCGACGCCTCCGGAATGGTCATGAAAAAGCGCGTGATCTCCGGATGGGTGACCGTCACCGGGCCGCCCTTCGCGATCTGCTGCTGGAACTTCGGAATCACGCTACCTGCGCTACCGAGTACGTTGCCGAAACGCACCGTCTCGAACTGCGTGCGCGCGCTCGTCTGTTGCAGCGCTTGGCAGGCCATCTCGGCGAGACGCTTGCTCGCACCCATCACGTTGGTCGGATTGACGGCCTTGTCGGTCGAGATAAGTACGAAATGGCGCACGTCGTGGCGGATCGCCGAACGCGCGACGCGGTAGGTACCCAGCACGTTGTTGCGCAGCGCCTGCCATGCGTTGTGCTCTTCCATCAGCGGCACGTGCTTGTACGCCGCCGCATGGAACACGATATGCGGGGCGTAGCGCGACATCACCTGGTCGAGCAGCAGCGAATCCTTTGCGTCGCCGATGATCGGTATCACCGGCTGGTCGGGGAAGCGTTCCCGCAATTCCTCGGCGAGTCGATACATCGCATATTCGGAGAGATCGAACGCAACCAGTTGCGCCGGCTTGAAGCGGAGGATCTGCCGGCACAGCTCGGAACCGATCGAACCGCCCGCGCCGGTTACCATCACGACGCGGCCGCGCAGCAGCGCCTCGACGTGCGGCGTGTCGATCGTCACCGCATCGCGGCCAAGAAGGTCCTCGAGGTCGATATTGCGCACCTGCGACAGGAACCCCTGGCCCGGCATCAATGCGGTCAGCGAAGGCAGCACCATCGCCTTCACACCGGCACGCACGCACAGCGTCGCGACGCGACGCTGCGTTTCAACGGACGCGGATGGAATCGCGATAATCGCGTATTCGACCTTCATCGCGTCGGTCCAGTGCTTCAGGTCGTTGAACGAGCCGAGCACCTTGTAGCCGTAGATCTCGCGCCCCTGCTTGGTCGGATCGTCGTCGAGGAGGCCCACCAGACGCCATTCCCCCGAACGCGACAGTTCGCGCGCGAGGCTCGCGCCGGCCGTGCCGGCGCCGAGCACGAGCACAGGCTTGCCCTGCCCGACCAGCCCGCCGTACAGGTAGAACTCCTTCGTTGCTCGGTACAGCGCGCGGGCGCCGCCCATCGCGAGGAACAACATCAATGGCGACACGAGCAGTACCGAGCGCGGGATGATCGGCGACGGCTGGAACATCACGGCGCCGATCATCACGATCACGCCGCCGCCGCTCACCGCCTTCGAGATGCGCACAAGGTCAGGGAGGCTCGCGAATACCCACAGCCCGCGGTACAAGCCGAACACATGGAACATCAACGCATAGACCGGCAATACCCAGACAAGCGCCGTTAGCGCACCACCGAGGAAATCAGGTGGAACACTCCCGTTGAATCGGACGAGATAGGCGAACAGCCACGCGGCGGTGACCGCCGTGAGATCAAACAGGAAAGCGCTCAGCGAAAGCCACGATGCTTTGGATCGCAACATCGGCGGGAAACCTCAAGAGTTATTTTCGGCGGCCGACTGATACCGGCGCCAACGCATGTCGATCACCAATCCGATACATGCCAGGACGCCGTACCACGCGAAGAACGACAACCACTGCTGCAGTTCAGGGCGTCCCTTTGCCCAAACGGCGACGATTATGCCTGCGAGCATGATGAGGTACCAATAAAGAGCAGTCCGGCGGTGACCTACACCTGCCCGGACCATCCTCTGATAATAATGCTCCCGGTGGGCCTGCCAGAACTTTTCGCCACGTAACAGGCGTCTCAAAAGTGTTACAGATGCGTCGGCAATAAAGGGCGCAAACACGAGCGCCGGAAACCAGATCGGCCACGCGCCTTCACTCCAGCCCCAGTAGCCAAGCGCGCCGGCCAGAAATCCCAGCGGGATCGAGCCGGCATCGCCGAGGAACAGCCGGGCCGGATGGAAATTCAGCAGTAGAAAGCCGAGCGCGGCGCCGGCGACAGCTGCGCCGGCCACGACTAGATCTGGCGACGGCATCGGGCCGGTAAGCGCCGCGATCGCGTACGCGCCAAAGCCGAACAGCGCCATGCCGCCCGCGAGGCCGTCGGCGCCGTCCATGAAGTTGTACAGGTTCGTCAGCCAGACCATCACGAAGCCGACCCCGACCAGCATCCACCACGGCGCGTCGGCCGGAGACACGACGATCAGCGCGACGACCGCCGCAAGGTGCGCCGAGAACCGCACGCGGGCAGGCAGCCCGCGCCGGTCGTCGATCTGGGACATCGCGGCGAGTCCGGCGGCAGCGATGGCGATCAACCACAAGTGCGGCGCCAGCGCGAGCAGCGCGACGACGCAGACCGGCACGATCCCCCACCCGCCGACACGCGGAGTCGGCAGCGTATGGAGCGAACGGTCGTTCGGAATGTCGGTGGCAAGGCGCCACGCGAGACCGGTCACGAGGAGCACGCGCAGGATGGCCGTCGATGCGATGGCAGCGGCCAGCGCCACCGCGGCCGCTTCGGGCCACGTGGATATCGGGAAATGCATGTCGGCTATTGTTGTGTATCGCGCGAACGATACCATGCGGCAGTCGCTTCGAGGCCCTGTTGTGTCGTATAAGGCGGATGCCAGCCGAGCACGCGCGTGATCCGGCCTGTATCGAGCTGAAGGCTACCGGTCAGGCGGTCGATTGCCGCGCGTCGGCCGGTCAACGTACCGAGCGCGCGCAGCACGGTGGACGGGACCGCGATCAGGCGGGCCGGCTTGCCGAGTGCGTCGCCGATCAGGCGCAACAGGCCCGTGACCGACGGCGCATCGTCGTCGGCGACGTGGAAGCATTCGCCGGCCGCGCGTGGATCGATCGCGCAGCGCAGCAGCGCATCCGCGAGATTGTCGACATAGACGAGGCTGCGACGCGCCGCGATCGCGCCCAGCGGGAGCGGCAGCCCTCGCGACACGGCGTCCATCATCCGCAGGAAGTTCGCGCGCACGCCGGGGCCGTAGACGAGCGGCGGACGGACGACGACCACATCGATACCGGCGCACAACCCCAATTGCGCAAGCGCCTGTTCCGCGCGCCATTTCGAACGCCCGTATGGATCCTGCGGCGCGGGTGCGACGTCTTCCGCGAGCGGCACGCCGCGATCGCCCTCGCCGACCGCCTTGATGCTGCTGGCAAACACGAAGCGGCGGGCGCCGTGCATACGCGCCGCCTCGGCCACGCGCAGCGTCCCCGCGACGTTGGTCGCCTCGAACGCGGCATCCGGATCGGGCGACTCGTCGCGTATCACGTGAACACGCGCGGCCAGATGGATCACGCAGTCGGCGTCGAGATCGGCCGGCCACGCGTCCGCGAGGCCAGCGAAATCCGGCGCGTCGTGCACCCATTCGCGAACCCCGTCGACGCACCTGCCGGGACGGCGCACCAGCGCCGTGACCGTATGCCCTGCCGAGAGCGCCAGCCGGCAGACCGAGCGACCGACGAAACCGTTCGCGCCCGTCACGACGATGCGGGTCACCAGAGCCTCCAGCCGAAGCGGTTGTAGAACTTGAACGCCGACGCCGCGAACATGCGGATGTGCGCGGAACCCTTGCGGGACGCGCCGCCGCCGTGGTGGATCACGCGCGCCAGCGGCACGTAGACGATGCGCGCGCACTTGCCGGTACGCAAGCTGAGGTCGTAATCCTCGAAGTACAGGAAATAGCGCGGATCGAAGCCCTGCAGGCGCGCGAGCACATCGGTACGGAACAGCATGAAGCAGCCGCTGACGATCGGCGGATCCCACACGACGTCCGTTTCGTTGATGCGATCGCGCATCTCGTAGCTGGCCAACCGACGCTCGAACGGCGGGCGCAGGGCCGACGGCAGGAAGCCCCTGACGAGGAGATCCACCAGCGCAGGATAGCGGCGGCACAGATACTGGATTCGGCCCGAATCGTCGCCGATGCACGGCGTCAGCAAGCCTGCTTCGGGATGCGTATCGAGAAAATCGAGCGCCTGCACGAGCGCATCCGTCTCGAGGTCGATATCGGGGTTCAAGATCAGGTGATAGCGGCTGCGCGCCGCTTCGATCGCGAGGTTGTGCCCGCGCCCGTAGCCGACGTTGCCGTGACCGGACAGCACGCGGTACCCGATGCCTGCCTGCCCGAACGCGGCGAGCTCCGCCGCGAGGTCCGGCATGCCGCCGTTATCGACCACGCACAGGCTAATCGCGCTGCCGTTGCGCACGGCCTGAAGGCGCGCGCAAGCCGCGCGGAGACTGGAAAACGTACGGGCGAGGAGCGCCTCGTCTGGGTGGTACGTCACGATGGAAATCGACAGGACTTCGTCGACGGAATGCGATGAGCAAGAGGATGTTTGCGGATGAGATGGCACGTGCTGACTGTCGTTTTCCATAGACGCGGAAGGCATCCGCCGATGTGCGTATGCATGCCTGTCCGCGCCACAAAAATTGGCATTTGTAGCGATTATGCCGTGGCGACGCCTGTCACAGGCGTCCGGCGCAGAAAAATCGCGCTCAATGCGAGACGGTATCCTTGGACACGAAAGCCGCCCTCGGCGCCGGCCGCTTTTCTGCTGTACGCCCGGCCGATATTTCGTGGGGCTAAGCGCAAGAGAACGAGTTGTGCCCGGGCCCGTGACACGTGCGCCGGTAACGACGAAGTACCGAACGTCCCCGGCTGTACCTCTGTGATTCTGCACCCGGCAACATCCTGCGGTTGCTCGGGCGTCGCTCGTACCGTTAGACTGATTCTCCCTCAGATTGGAGTGAATGATGGAACGAATCGCTATTTACGGGTGCGGCGGCTTTGGGCGCGAGATCCTGCCGCTGGCACGGCAGCATCAAGCGCGAACGAGCAAGGGTCCGGCCTCCGGAATCGTATTCGTGTCCGACACGCCGTCGGAAATCGGTACCGTGCAAAACGGCATCGAAGTCATTTCCTTCGATTCCCTTGTCTCGCCTATGCACCGCGACCGCGCGGTCGTCGTGTCGCTCGGATCGTCGGCCGCGCGACGCACGCTGGTCCAACGCTGTGAGAGCGAAGGGCTGACATTCGGCTCGCTGACGGCCGGGACGCATGTGTCCCTCGATAACGTCGAAATAGGCGAAGGCGCCGTGTTCTGCGACTTTTCGATGTGCACATCTGACGTCAGGATCGGCCGACATTTCCAATGCAACATTTACAGCTATGTCGCTCACGACTGCATCGTCGGCGATTTCGTGACATTTGCGCCACGGGTGGCCTGCAACGGCCGGATCATAATTGAGGACGATGCCTACATCGGCACGGGTGCCGTTCTGAAGCAAGGCAGCCCCGATAAACCATTGAGGATCGGCAAAGGCGCGGTAATCGGCATGGGCGCTGTCGTGACCAAGGACGTGCCGCCGGGCGTGACCGTGGTCGGCAACCCGGCGGTACCGCTGGTGAAACGATAGGCGTGAGTTGGCACGAACGCGGGAACCGCGCTCGGGCGCATGCACCGTCAGCCGCACTGCTCCGGCGCCTGTTCAACCAACACACCGGACGGCACATAGCCGAGCAGGCCAGCGTAAGCTTCCGCGCCCACCCACTCGATCCGATCGAAGTAGGAATTGAATTCCCGTATAAAATTGAGCACAGGCACGGGAGCATCCGCCGCGACCAACATCTCGCATCGTCGACCTTGGCGCCAAGCCTCTTTGAGTTCATCGACCGTCGGCATTCGCCCAGTCTCGCTGGAAAATCGCAATACCGGCCCAGTTCGGTCACGTCCGCCGGACAACCAACGTGTAGTGAACTGCCGCCGGACGATATTAGTCTTCCTGAACTGACCGACACTATCCGACGACGTAACGGATCGCGTATGGACTCGATGCCGATAGAGTGGCTCGTGCAAATAGTGGAGTCGCCCGAACTCCGCAATCGTCAAGGCCAGCTGCCAGTCCTGGATGCCGGAAAAAGCATCGTCGGATCCGCCTGCTGCCAGATACGTGCTGCGTCGAATCACCTTGAGATGCGACGCTACCATGCCATCGAGCAGGTCGTTTTTGATGCTTGCGTCATCCTTGAACACGATATTCGGATAGCCGCCATAGTCGGCGCGACGAACTTCGTCGCCGTTTTCATCGATATCGAACCGGTCGGTGAACAGATAATCGCATTCCGGCATCTGCGCCAACACTTGCGCGACGCGTGCGAGTGCACCTGGCATCAGTGCATCGTCGCAATCGACGAACGCGATATAGTCGCCCCTCGCGTGCCGAACCGCATCGTTCTGCGTATGCGATATACCCTTGTTCTCGTCGTTGAGGATGATCCGGACATTCGGGTGACGCGTCTGAAGCGCACTCAGCAGCGCCGTCGTGCGCTTGTCAGGTGAACAATCGTCGACGCAAACGATCTCGATCGCAACACCCTTCTGCTCGATCACGGACAGCAGACACCCGTCGATGTAGTCGAAATGGTTGTACGCAGGGATCACGACGCTGATGAGCGGTGCTTCCGCAGGCATCTTGGCGAGAGCAGCCTGCAGCCGTTCGAGCTTCTGCGTGTGCTGCACCTCCGGTTTAGCTTGCTGACTGGATACGCCCGACGCACACGTACCCGTCTGGCTACGCAGCTGTGCGATCTCCTCGATGTAAGCAGGGTGCTTTCGATAGAAATTCTCGAACCAGTCGACGGCGGATTCAAAAAACGCGGGTTCGCGCGCCGACACCATCGCATCGATCTTCGCCGCGGCATGCAGCCAGCTTTTGCCCATCCTTACATACGACCGACGCATGCTCTGTGCATGCTGGCGGTAGATCGCATTGTGTGCATTGATGTAGGCCATGCGCGCGCCATACGCGCTGAGCCCACACCAGAAGAGCCAGTCTTCCTTCGCACGGGCCGACGTGTCAAATGGATTATCCAGGAGTGCCGCTCGCCGAAACAGGGCGCAGTGGATAGGAACGGCGAAGCCCCGCTCCCACTTGTAGAGGAAGTCCTGCAAATCGAGTGCAGAATGCGCGATGGCTTCGTCATGTTTCGAAAATACAGTCCGCGACTCGTCGCAGAGAAGGAAATTCGAAATCGACACATCCAGAGCGTTCCCCACCCGAAAATGTGCGACCTGCAGGTCGAGCTTCGGCGGAATGATCAGATCGTCCGCGTCGAGCAACTGGATGAACTCTCCTTTCGCGGCCGCAATGCCCGTATTGCGTGCACCGGACAGGCCGGCATTGGGTTGTGAGATTACCCGCACAGCGGGCGACAGTGCTTCTGCCGCACGCAGATACGTGCCCGTTCTGGCCGCGGTACTGCCGTCATCGACGACGATGATGTCCAGCGGCCCGCTGTATGCATCCAGCGCCGACGATACGGACTCGGTCAGGTACTGAGCCTGGTTGTAACACGGAATCACCACCGACACGAGTGGCAACGATGGGTCGCGCGAATCGTTCGGCACCATATTTTGTCGGTCAAACTCCATAACCTTCCAACTCCCTAACACACTCAACGAATCGAGGCCACGTGTGGCGCGCGTCAATCAACTCGACGAGCGAGCGCGCACGCGTGTCCGTCGTGGACGGATCCGCGATCATCGCCTCCATCGCTGCCCGATAGTCGTTTGCAGTCGGATTCGCGGGCAACAGATAACCCGTGGCATCGGTGATCAGTTCTCCTACACCGCCGACCGCAGGCGCCACGATCGGCACGCCAAGCGCCCCGATCTCGAGCAAGATGTTCGGCATTCCTTCCCACTTTGACGTGAAAAGGAAGCCGGTATACAACCGATCCGAGATGAGTTCGGCTGGAGACGAAAACGGACCTTGCAGGTGCAAATTGGGCAGCCGCGGTAACAAATCGCCCGAATCGACGACCGATTGTCCGTACACGTAAAAATCGAACTGCGGACAATCCTCGGCAAGCGCCGTCAGCAAATCGATCCGCTTCTCCTTGTCGAGTCGTCCGGCCCACAGGAATGCCGGCCGCTTTCCCGACAACGCGATACCGCGACGCATGATGCGCTCGAGCGCGGCGGCACGCCAGTTGTCCCCGGACACGCGGCTCGGGTTGTAGATCGTATGTAGCTTCCCCCCCTGGTCACCGAGTTGATACTCGACGCGGGCGTCGGTCACAAAACGTTGATTGTCAGAGAGCAGAGCCGTCAGCGCCGGCAGACCGGGCTGCAGGAAATACGCGGCATAACCTGTCTTGCTTTTTCCATCCTCGGCAAACTGAAAGGCAAAAATACATGCAAAAAGCTTGGCGACCCGCTTGAGGCGCTCGCCCGACTCGATAATGATGTTCCAGCCGACCTCGCTATTGATGTTGTGAAACACCGCGGGTTTGATCGCCAGGATCAGGTCATATAGAAGGCCCTGTTTCTGCTCATACGAATCGTTGCTCGTGAAATCGCCAAGCACCACAAGGTGTGCGCCATCGACCTGAACAACGCGTTCATCCACGTGCGACCGGTCGGCCACGACGAGCAACACCTGATGCTGCGGGTACAGTTCACACACCGCCCGTGCGAAGTTCAGCGCCACATTCTCCGCACCACCGGTTCCCATAAACGGGACGGCAATAATGTGACTCACGTTCTTCACGCCACGACGGGCAAGGCTAAGCAGCAGATTCTGCAAGTGCAATTCCCGCGCACCGTCGCGAAGCGTCGGCGGTGGAACGAACGCTGCTTTCAGCGCCCGACTGATTGACGGGTTCTCCTGCCGCAGAGACAGCAAAACAGGCAGGATCATCCTGCGAATACGCCATTTCATCTGCTGTTGCAGCGGCAGGCGATGGTAGACGCGTTGCGCAAAGAACAAAAATTTTTGGTATCGCGGCATAGTTGAGTACCTTGATTTCCTGAATCTAGTCAAATCCGTCCGCCGAGACGCCGAAACAACCTATCTGCCATGCCCCAGACCGTACCCCCGATACGATCGAGTTCGGTCTGAAGCGACGCAATCTCTGCCTGTAACCTAATCTGCTCCGCCTTGAGTGCGGCCTGCTCCGATTCAAGGTGCGCCTCTCGTTCGGCACCAACACGAACCGCTTCCCCGGCATCCGCAAGGTCGCGACGTGCTTGATCCCGCTCGTTGCGCACGAGCAGCAAAAACGTCGACACATCGACAGTGGATGAAGCGATCGCCCGCTCGGGATCGCCGCTCTCCGCGGCGCTCTCCGATGACGGCAACGTGCCGGCCACCATTTTCGGAGACCAACCGCGCGCAAGCCGCGCAACGAGCGCCGTCAACTCGGGATCATCGAACAGATGCGGCGGAATCACGAATCGATCGCCATGAGCGTTACGCCAATCGAGCAGATCCATCAATTCCAAGTATCGGCGCCAGTCCCCGTCAACCTCGAAGAACCGCTTGACAAAGATCTGGACGTTTTTCGCGATCAGGTCGGGGCGGCCCACACGCACCAGATAAGGATGCAGCGTTCGCGCGGAGGTATCCGCGTACTCCCACATCAAGGAATCGAAGTTCCGGTGGGTAATGTTGCTTCCGTGCGACCTGTAGCGGACAAGCTCCCGCGGAATCACATGAAAAGTCGCCCCGTCCGCCAACGCGCGCAGCCAGAAATTCCAGTCGGGCGAATACGTTAACTCCTCACGAAACGGGCCGACACGGTCGTGCAATGACTTTCTCATCAGCACGCCTGAATGACAAAGATGGTTCTCCCAGATCCAACAATCAGGGGAATTGAGATCCAGTTCCTTGTTGAACCACGGCGCGTACATACAGCTTTCGCTTGGCACCCCGTTGCCCGCGTCGTCGATTTCTTCCAAATACGTGCCGCAGATATCGACTTCCGGATGTTGATCCAGGAAATCCACCTGGACGGCAAGTTTGTCCGCAGCGAATACGTCGTCGGAATCCAGGCTTGCTATGAACTCCCCTTTCGCCAGGCCCAGTGCAGTGTTGTATGCGGCACACGCGCCGCGGTTCTTGTCGAAACGGACCGCATGAATGCGCGGGTCCTCAAACGCCTGAATCACGCTCCACGAATCGTCCGTCGAGCAGTCGTCGACGATGATCAATTCCCACGAATCGAGGGTCTGGTCGATGACGGACCGAATGGTCTCACCGATAAACCTCGCATAGTTATAGGACGTCACGATAATGCTTACACGTGGACGCTCACCGTTCCCCGATTGATTACTTGCCATTACAAATATATTTAATGATATCGACAATACGATGTGCGCCAGCTTCGCCAAGATCTCCGAACAACGGAAGCGCAAGAACCTCGCGAGATACACGCGTCGCGACCGGGAGCCGCCCCGGATCGGCGCTAGGCAATGCTCGATAGCAGTTGTGCTCGCTGCAAAGCGGATAAAAATAGCGGCGCGTGAACACGTTGAACTGCTTCAGTCGCTCGTAGAGGTCATCGCGTGTCACACTGCACATCCGCGCATTCACTCGGATAATGAAGTACTGCATGCTGTGGCTCACCCCTACTGGCAACCGGAAGCATCGGATTCCGGGAATCTCCTCGAGCCGATCGAGATAGACTTGGGCGACGCGCTGCCGAGCGTCGTGTTCCGCGCCGTAGTGAGACAAGTTGACGAGCCCGAGCGCGGCCTGAATCTCGTTCATCTTGCCGTTGATGCCTGGCATGATTACTTCGGTTTCGTTCAAGATTCCGAAGTTCTTCAGCAAATCGACACGCTTCTTCAGTGCAGCGTCCACCAGCGCCAACCCACCGCCTTCCGCCGAATGAAACAACTTCGTCGCGTGAAAGCTGAACATGGTCGCGTCACCGAATCGGGCGATCGGCACTCCATCGATTTCTGTGCCGAATGCATGAGCCGCATCGTAGAGAACCTTGACTCCATAGTTCTCCCGGATGCGGTCAAATGCGGCCACGTCGCACGGCATGCCGTACACATGCACGCCGAGCAGGCCGGTGGTACGCGAGGTGATCAGCGCCTCGGCGGCCACCGGATCGATCGTGAGCGTTTCCTCGTCGATATCGCAGAACACCGGCGTCACGTTGTTCCAATGGAGCACATGGGGCGTTGCCGGAAACGTAAACGGCGTCGTGATTACCTCGCCCGCGAGCCGCAGTGCCTGGCATGCAACCAGCAACGCGCTCGTTCCGTTATTAAAGAGCGAAAAGTGCGGCGCACCGAGCCGTTCCACCAGCGCGGCCTCGAGCGCCGCATGCTTCTGGCCGCCATTCGTCAACCACGCGCTGTCCCATATGTCCGCCAGCTGCGCCGAATATTCATCCAGCGGCGGCAGCATTGGCTTAGTCACATAGACAGGCTTGTCGAATACGTCCGGCTTCTGGTTCATCCTGCTCTCCGCTCCATCTCGTCAGGCTTGCCCCCCGACGCCAATTTCACCACCAACTCGATCACGCTGCCGCCTTCGACAGCAAGCGCGCATGGACTTTGTTTTCGAAGTGGACTGCACCATACAGCGGCAAATGCGTGCCACGGGACACGTTAAATTGCACGGCGATCGGAACGTGATCGCATGTGTCGACCTGACCGATGCTAAGATCGATCGGGACCGCTGCCACCGCGCTGATGCTGTATTCGCCGGCACGTAACGGAATTCTGAACGTCCAGTCGACCACATGCACCTCACCCGCACGGACGTCGTAAAGATGGGCGTGTTCGAGCCCCGTATCCGAATAGGCGATATCGAAGCCATTCTTATCCCGGAGGTGGTAACCGAACGAGAGCGTTGGCAGATCCTCTTCCACGTTCACGACCATCCGCAGTGTCACCGTGTCGCCGTAGGTAACCTGTCGTGTCACACGATCCAGTTCGTCGATCAGCTGCACGTTGACGAACGTCGCCCGGCCATTCCGGATCCGCTGAAATCCGGCACGCTTCTGGAATTCCTCCGCGCCGGTGCTGAGGTCGGCATCCAGTTCAAGCGGCTGCGCCACGGCTTGCGCTTCGTCGGAAATAACACGTTGCCTCTTGCGCACGTAAGACGAGTAGTACGCCTCAATAACATCGTCCGTCGAGCCGCTCGCCAGCATATTGCCGTGATCGAGAAGAATCGCGCGATCGCAAAGCGCCTTCACCGCCCCCGGATCATGACTGACGAACAGCAGCGTCGTGCCGCGGTCCATCAGCTTTTTCATTACGGCCATGCATTTCGCCTGGAACATCGCGTCACCGACGGACAATGCCTCGTCGACGATCAGAATATCCGGATTGACGTGAATCGCCACGGAAAAAGCCAGTCGGACGTACATCCCTGACGAGTACGTCTTCAGGGGCTGATCGATGAAGCTCTCGATCTCCGAAAATTCGACGATCGCCGGATACTTCTCTTCGATCTCCTCTCGGCTCATTCCGAGGATCTGGCCGTACAGCATCACGTTTTCCCGGCCAGTAAATTCCGGATTGAACCCGGAACCAAGTTCCAGCAGGGCAGCAACCTTGCCGTGTGTCACGACGCTCCCAGCACTCGGTGAAAGCGTGCCCGAAATCAGCTGAAGAAGCGTGGACTTTCCCGACCCGTTGTGCCCCACGATGCCGACGGTTTCGCCTGGCGCGATATCAAACGAAATATCGCGTAGGGCCCAGAATTCACGGTAAAACCGCTTCCGAGAGCCAAGCAGCATCTGCATCAGCCGAGCCCGCGGGCTATCGTAGATGTGAAATACCTTGCTGAGATTCTCTACACTGACGGCAAGATTAGAGGACATCGGCAAATCCTTTCCTGGTACGGTTGAACCACTGGTACCCCAGAGCCGCGACAATAGAGCTCACCAACAGCATTTTCAGCACGCCGAGCCAGTTGGGCGCGGTCCCCCAGATCACAACGTTACGGCTCTGCTCGATCACGAACGCGACCGGGTTCAACGAAACGATGTGCTGGTAGTGCACGGGCAGCGAGGTGACCGGGTAGAACACCGGAGTCAGAAACATCAAGACCGTTGTGACTAGGCCGATGGACTGGCCAATGTCCTGAATATATACGCCGAGGGAAGCAAGAAACCAGCTCAGCCCGAGTGTAAATAGTAGGAACGGCAATACCACCACCGGGAAATAAAACACGGTCGCTGGCACGCTGAACCCCAACACCACCATCGCCAGCAACAATACGCAAAAGCTGATCACGGCATGAAAGAGCGCAACCAGCAGCGCTACCGGCGGAAGCACCTCCAACGGAAACACGACTTTTTTTACATAGTTGGCGTTACTGATAATCAATGAAGGCGCGCGGTTAATCGTCTCGGAAAAAACCTGAAAGACGATCATCCCCACGAAAAGAACAACCGCAAATTCGGTCTTCGAATCCGATCCGGTATTCCAACGCGCTTTGAAAATGACGCTGAATACAAATGTATACACGGCCAACAAGAGCAACGGATTGAAAAACGACCACAACAGCCCGAGCACCGACCCGCGGTACCGACCGACGACCTCGCGGCGCGTCATCTGGTAGATCAGGCGGCGATGCCGCCAGATAGGAAGTGAATTTTGAATGTTATCCCGCATGACAAACTCTAATGAAACAAGGTACCCAATGAAGGTGCCGCACGGCCGTGCGCGCGATCACTCCGAGCAACATCATGCGCCGTAATACTCGTCGAGAACCAGCGCCAACGCGTCCCTCCATTCCGGCCGACGCAGTCTGAAGCGCGCGTCAAAACGCGCGTTGTCCAGCACCGAATATGCTGGACGCAGCGTCTTGGCCGGGTACTCTGCGGCAGGGATCGGGTTTACCTGCCGAATTGAGAGTTCATTCTGCGGAGACAGGTGTCTCGCGCCGTCGAAAATCGCCTCGGCAAATGCGTGCCATGTCGTCATACCACGCGCTGTCATGTGGTAAATGCCGCTTTCGAATGTTCCCGCCCGCCGCTCAGCAAGGGCCTTTGCAACGGTATGCGCTGTCAGATCCGCGATCGTACGTGCGCTTGTCGGCGCGCCATACTGATCGTTAACAACGGATAACACCTCCCGGCTAGCACCGAGCCGAAGCATTGTGCGCAGGAAGTTCTGCCCACGTGCCCCGTAAACCCACGAGGTACGGAACACGAGCCAGTCGCCCCCGATGTCGGCAATTGCCTGTTCGCCAGCCAGCTTGCTCGCGCCGTACACGTTCAACGGGCAAACGACGTCGCTTTCCGAATAAGGCGTCTGCTTGCTTCCGTCGAATACATAATCGGTCGAAAAATGGATCAGCAGCGAACCGCGCGCCGCAGCGGCGCTCGCCATCGTAGCTACTGCGTCGCGGTTCACGGCAAAGGCCGTCACGACGTCGTCCTCTGCCCGATCGACCGCCGTGTACGCCGCCGCATTGACCACGATATCCGGCTCGACCTTCTCGATAAAGAGGCCCACAGCCACCGGGTCCTTCAGATCGACGTTGCGACGTGTTGCTGCCACCACCGTCCCCAAGGGTTGCAGTGCCCGGACCAACTCCCACCCTACCTGCCCATTCGCGCCAGTTACGAGAATTGTCGGTTCCGGTCTCATTGTTGCCTCACGCATAGACATCGGCCTCGTTCAGTCGCTTTCCGGCCGCATCCTTTGCCGCAAGCAACGGCTCGAAATCGATCGGCCATTCGATGCCGATCTCCGGATCGTTCCACAACAGGCTGCGCTCGTGCTTCGGAAACCAATAGTCGGTCGTTTTGTAAAGAAACTGTGCGGCCTCCGACAACACGACGAAGCCGTGCGCGAAACCGGGCGGCACCCACAACTGGCGATGGTTGTCGTTCGACAAAATGACGCCAACCCATCGGCCAAAGTTCGGTGAGCGCTTACGAATGTCGACCGCAACATCGAACACTTCGCCTTCCACGACGCGCACGAGTTTGCCCTGCGCGTGCTCGATCTGATAGTGCAATCCGCGCAACACGCCCTTCGATGAGCGGGAGTGATTGTCCTGCACGAATTCGATACCAGGTTCGACCTGCTCGGCGAACTCCTTCCCGTTGAAACTCTCGTAGAAAAATCCGCGTGCATCGCCGAAAACCTTCGGCTCGACGATCTTTACTTCCGGCAACGACGTTGCTGTTACTTGGATGGCCATACGACATGATCCGTAAGAAGGTTCTTGAGGTACTGCCCGTATGCATTCTTCGCAAGAGGTTGCGCGAGCTTCTCTACTTGTTCCGCGTCGATCCAGCGCCGCCGGTACGCAATTTCCTCCGGGCATGCAACCACGAGACCCTGCCGTTTCTGCAGTGTCGCAATGAAGCTTGCTGCCTCGATCAATGAATCGTGCGTGCCGGTATCGAGCCATGCGTAACCACGCCCCATGATCTCGACATTGAGCGCGCCATCCTTCAGATACCGCGAATTGACGTCAGTGATTTCCAGCTCGCCTCGCGGCGACGGCTTGATATCGGCCGCGATGTCGCACACACGGTTGTCGTAGAAATACAGGCCGGTCACCGCGTAGTTCGAACGCGGCTTCGCAGGCTTCTCTTCGATTGACAACGCGCGGAACGACTTGTCGAATTCGACGACCCCGTAACGCTCCGGATCGTGCACGTGGTATGCAAACACCGTCGCGCCGGCTTCCTGCGCGTGCGCACGCTCCAGCTGCTTCGCGAGATCGTGGCCGTAAAAAATGTTGTCGCCGAGAATCAGCGCCGACGGATCGTTGCCGACGAATTCCTTGCCGATGATGAACGCCTGCGCCAGACCGTCAGGCGACGGCTGCACCGCGTACTGGATGTTCATCCCCCATTGGCTGCCGTCGCCGAGCATCGACTCGAAGCGCGGCGTGTCCTGCGGCGTCGAGATGATCAGGACGTCGCGAATGCCGGCGACCATCAGCGTCGACAGCGGGTAGTAGATCATTGGCTTGTCGTACACCGGCAGCAGTTGCTTCGAGACGACGTGCGTGATCGGATACAGCCGCGTGCCCGAACCGCCGGCGAGGATGATGCCTTTACGTGCCATCGCGTTTCTCCTCAGGTGCGTTTCGCGTAGTTGGTCTCGACCCACTTGCGGTACTCACCCGACGCAACTTCGTTGGCCCACACCTGGTTGTCGAGATACCAGTCGACGGTCTTCGCGAGGCCAGTCTCGAACGTTTCCGCAGGCTTCCAGCCGAGCTCGCGCTCGAGCTTGCGCGCATCGATCGCATAGCGGCGATCATGGCCCGGACGGTCCTTCACGTAGGTGATCTGGTCGCGATACGAACCGGCGGCCTTCGGGCGTGCCTTGTCGAGCAAATCACACAGCGTGTGCACTACCTCGAGATTCTTCTTTTCGTTCCAACCGCCGACGTTGTACGTCTCGCCCGGCACGCCGCGCGTCAGCACTTCACGGATTGCGCTGCAGTGGTCACCAACATACAGCCAGTCACGCACGTTCTGGCCGTCACCGTACACGGGCAGCGGCTTGCCGGCGAGGGCATTCGCGATCATCAGCGGGATCAGCTTCTCGGGGAACTGGTACGGGCCGTAGTTGTTCGAACAGTTCGTCGTCAGCGTCGGCAGGCCATACGTATGATGGTACGCACGCACCAGGTGATCCGAGCCAGCCTTCGTTGCGGAATACGGGCTGTTCGGTGCGTACGGCGTGGTCTCCGAGAATTGCGGATCGGTCGCGGACAGCGAGCCGAACACCTCGTCGGTCGACACGTGCAGAAAGCGGAATGCAGCCTTGTCGGCATCGTTCAGCGCGTTCCAGTATTGACGAGTCGCTTCCAGCAGCGTGAAGGTGCCGACGACGTTGGTCTGCACGAAGTCGGCCGGGCCGTGGATCGAACGGTCAACGTGGCTTTCGGCGGCGAAGTGAAGCACCGCGCGCGGCTTGTGCTCGGCGAACAGCGCATCGAGCGCGGCACGATCGCAGATGTCGACGCGCGCGAACACGTGCTTCGGATTGCCGTCCAGCGATTGCAGCGTACGGAGGTTGCCCGCGTAGGTCAGCTTGTCGACATTGAGCACCGATTCGTCGGAACCGCGCAGCCAGTCGAGTACAAAGTTGGCACCGATAAACCCTGCGCCGCCCGTGACCAAAATCATGAGACTCCCTCTGTAGTAATGCGCGGCGAGCGCCCCCGGGCGGTCGCCGCGTCAAAATTCGAAGCACTTGGCGATAGTCGCCATATCGGACCGGAATTTTAACCGGTCGGCATGACCGCCAAAGTCATGAAATGCTAATTTTGTTCGGGAAAACGACAATTATAGGGAGCCACGCGGCGCAAAAGCCATGCCGCTAACAACTTGATACAGCGCTCCGCACCCTTGTCGAGAATGGAATTTCCTGTTACATCAATCACATTTCGGAGAACGACGCTCGCGAAATTTCAGTGAAATTCCGAGTGTTTTTCCTTTATGCGCGAAACCTGCAGGATCCGCCTCTCATGACCCGCCCCCCCATCGCCATCGGCGACATCCAAGGCTGTCATTCAGCTTTCCAGTCGCTGTTCGAAAAGCTTTCAGCCCCCGCCGACACCCCACTCTGGATCGCCGGCGACATCGTCAACCGCGGCCCTGACTCTCTCGCCGCGCTGCGTGCGATGGTCGATCTCGGGCCGCGCGCGACCGTCGTTCTCGGCAACCACGACCTCCACCTGCTCGCCGTCTCGGCTGGCATCCGCACGGAACGCCCGGGCGACACGATTGGCGAGATTGTCGACGCCCCCGACGCCGATGCACTGCTCGACTGGGTACGCCACCGCCCGTTCGCGCACTTCGAGGACGGGATGCTGCTCGTCCACGCAGGCGTGTTGCCGCAATGGGACACCACGCTCGCACTGGAACTCGCGGACGAGCTGCAACGCGCGCTGCGCGCCCCCGATTGGCGCGACACACTGCAAGGCCTGTACGGCAACGAGCCGAACCAATGGAGTCCGAACCTAAAAAAACGCGACCGGATGCGCGTCGCATTCAACGCGTTCACGCGCCTGCGCTTCTGCACGTCCGACGGCACGATGGAGTTCAAGGCGAACGGCGGCCCCGACAGCGCGCCGCCCGGCTATCTGCCATGGTTCGACGCACCGGAGCGCCGCACCGAAAACGTGACCGTCGTATTCGGGCACTGGGCCGCGCTCGGCCTGATGCTGCGCGACAATATCGTCGCGCTCGATTCCGGATGCGTGTGGGGAAATCGGTTGTCGGCCGTACGACTGACGGCCGACCCGGCGCAACGCACGGTCACGCAGGTGCAGTGCGAAGCATGCCGGGCGCCGGGCGGCGAATAGCCTGCCCGCGTCGCACCGGGGCGCAATGAAGCCTTACCCCTCGCGCCCCGCCACCGGCTCTTCGGCCGCCGCATCGCCCGTCGCCCCGGCACCGACTTCGGTTACCGGATACGCATGCTTCTCGAGCTCCGCAAGCGCGTCGGGCGACGGCTTGCCGACCTTCGCCTGCATCGCTTCGAGTGCAGCGGCGATCGCGTCACGCGCGGCGGCAGAGGTCGCGCGACGGTCGCCACCCGGCGCAATGGGCTCGCACACGTACAGATGCGCGACCAGCGGGCCGCTGCGCAACACCATGTCGAGCGACTTGCCGAGCGACAGTTCGCCCGTGTAGGCCGGCGTGACCGACTGCCGCCCCTGTGCATCCTCGTACATGAGGCAGATCGGCTGCACCGCGCTGCCTGCCGACACCGCCGCCTGGAACAGGTTCGCGTGAAACGGCAGCAGCCCCTGCCCGTCCGACGTCGTGCCTTCCGGAAACACGCACATCACGCCGCCGTTGCGCAGCCGCTCCGCCATCTCGTGCATGACGCGCATCGCCTCGGTACGCTTCTCGCGCTGCAGGAACACGGTGTCGAGCTTCTCGGCCAGCCAGCCGACCACCGGCCACTGCCGCACCTCGGCCTTCGACACGAACGGCGTCGGCCGCCACGCATTGACGGTGTAGATGTCGAGCCACGACACATGGTTGCCGACGACGAGCGCGCCCGCGTCGAGGCGCGCGCCGTCGTTGTGGACGACGAGCCGCATCCCGCAGATCCGCAACAGCTTGAGCGACCAGCGGCGCGTGAGCTCGAGGCGCCGCGGGGCGCTCACGTGCGAGAAGCGCAGCGCGACGGTCGCCATGCCGCGCAGCAGGTGAAAGACGAGACGCAGCTTGCGAAGTGCGATCATGGCGAAGATCCGGCGTTGTTCAGTGGCGCTCGAACGCGACCTGCCCGGCCACGAGCGTCGCACGCACGCAAGCCGGCAGTTCGTAGCCGAGGAACGGCGAATTGTGACCCTGGCTCTTCAGCGCGCGCGGCTCGACACGCCAGTGCGCGCGCGGATCGAACAC
Organism: Burkholderia sp. PR2; assembly: GCF_052372875.1. Classification (NCBI taxonomy): domain Bacteria; kingdom Pseudomonadati; phylum Pseudomonadota; class Betaproteobacteria; order Burkholderiales; family Burkholderiaceae; genus Burkholderia; species Burkholderia sp. PR2. The sequence goes on along the minus strand of NZ_JBQRWH010000004.1, from coordinate 829,105 downwards.
GCACAGATCGGCCGCGCCGCCTTCGGCAAGACGTCCGGCCGGCAGTTGCAGCACGTCGGCCGGCGCCGCGGTGATGCGGCGCAGCGCCTGCGCGAGCGGCGTCCTGGTTTCGTCGGCCCACTTCACCGTCAGCGACAGCAACAGTTCGAGCCCCGTCGCACCGGGCGTCGCTTCGGCGAACGGCAGCAGCTTCTCGTCGTCGTCGACCGGCGTGTGATCGGAGCAGATCGCATCGATCGTGCCGTCGGCGAGCGCCGCGCGGATCGCTTCGCGATCGCGCTCGCCGCGCAGCGGCGGATCGAGCCGGAACTGCGAATCAAAATAGCCGATGTCGACGTCGATCAGGTGCAGGTGATTCACGCCGACGTCGCAGGTCACGGGCAGCCCCTCGGCCTTCGCCTCGCGCACGAGCGCGAGGCCCGCCGCCGACGACAGCCGCGCGAGGTGCACGCGCGCGCCCGTCACGCGCATCAGTTCGAAGATCGTGTGCAGCGCGATCGTCTCGGCCGCGACCGGCACGCCGGACAGCCCGAGCCGCGACGCGAGCGCACCGCTCGCCGCGACACCGCCTCGGCCGATGAACGCGTCGAGCGGACGCAGCCACGTCGTGTAACCGTAGGTGCTCGCGTACTGCAGCGCACGCAGCAACACCTGCGTGTCGCGCACCGGCACGTTCGCGTGCGTGAAACCGACGCAGCCCGACTCGGTCAGCGCGACCATCTCGGTGATCACTTCACCCTTGAGGCCGACGGTGAGCGCGCCGAGCGGATGGACGTTGGCCTGGTGGAGGTTGCGGGCGCGGAACTTGAGCATCTCGACGAGGCCCGGCTCGTCGAGCACGGGGTCGGTGTCCGGCGGGCACACGAGGGTCGTGACGCCGCCGGCGACGGCCGCGGCCATCTCGGACGCGAGCGTCGCCTTGTGCTCGTAGCCGGGCTCGCGCAGCCGCGCGCACAGGTCGACGAGACCGGGGGCAACGATCAGGCCCGCCGCGTCGATCGTCTTGTCCGCGTTGAAACCGGCCGGCGCCGCACCAGCCGCCGCGATCGCGGCGACCTTGCCGTCCGCGACGAATACGTCGGCCTGCCGTTCGGTGCCGGCGACCGGGTCGATCAGCGTGCCGCCTTGGATATGAATCTTCATGCGCTGTCTGTGAATGCGTTGAATGCGTTGAATGCCTGGATAAGGATGCGCGTACGCGGGCTCAGTCGCTGTTGCCGGCAACGATGCCCATCACCGCCATCCGCACGGCGATGCCGAACGTGACCTGGTTGAGGATCACCGACTGCGGACCGTCGGCGACCTGCGAGTCGATCTCGACGCCGCGGTTCATCGGGCCCGGGTGCATCACGATCGCGTCGGGCGCGGCGAGCGCGAGGCGCTCCGGCGTCAGGCCCCAGGTCTTGAAGTATTCCTGCGCGGACGGCAGCAGCGCGCCGCTCATCCGCTCGTTCTGCAGCCGCAGCATGATGATCACGTCGACGCCCTTCAGCCCTTCGTCGAGGTTGTGGAACACCTTCACGCCCATCTGTTCGAGGCCGCCCGGCAGCAGCGTGCGCGGGCCGATCGCGCGCACTTCCGGCACGCCGAGCGTGGTGAGCGCGTGAATATCGGAGCGCGCGACGCGCGAATGCAGGATGTCGCCGACGATCGCCACGCGCAGCTTCGTGAAGTCGCGCTTGTAGTGACGGATCGTGTACATGTCGAGCAGGCCCTGCGTCGGGTGCGCATGACGGCCGTCGCCGGCGTTGATCACGTGCACGTGCGGCGCGCAGTGCTCGGCGATCAGATACGGCGCGCCGCTCGACGCATGGCGCACGACGAACAGGTCGGCATGCATCGCCGACAGGTTGTTGATCGTGTCGAGCAGCGACTCGCCCTTGCTCGTCGACGACGCGTTGATGTTCAGGTTCAGCACGTCGGCCGACAGGCGGGTCGCGGCGATCTCGAAGGTCGTGCGCGTACGCGTCGAGTTCTCGAAGAACAGGTTGAACACCGACTTGCCGCGCAGGAGCGGCACCTTCTTCACCTCGCGGTCCGTCACGCTGACGAACTGCTCGGCCGTATCGAGAATGTGGTTGACGATCGAGCGCGGCAGCCCCTCGATCGACAGCAGGTGTTTCAGCTCGCCGTTTTTCGTGAGCTGCGGGTTGCCCTTCAGGAAACCGTAGCGGAACCGCTCGGGGCTCGCGGTCGCAGCGGGATTGCCGGTGCGGCCAGTGGTGTCGGTAGTCATGGTGTGCGTGATTCCAACTATGCAAACGGGCCGCGGTACGAACCGGCGGCCCGGGATACGGTTTCGCGGTTCGGTCAGGCGCCGTGCGCCTCGATGCGCAGCGTCAGCTGCGCGGCTTCGTCGCGCGCGAGCACGAGCGTCGCATCGGCCGGCACGTCGAGCGTGCCGCCCGCGAAGCGCGCGGCGACCGGCAGTTCGCGGCCGCCGCGATCGGCGAGCACCGCGAGCTCGACCGCGGCCGGACGGCCGTAGTCGAACAGTTCGTTGAGCGCGGCGCGCACGGTGCGGCCGGTGTACAGCACGTCGTCGACGAGCACGATGCGCGCGCCGTCGATGTCGAACGGCAGCGACGTCGGGCTCGCCTGGCTGTGCAGCCCCTTCTTCGCGTAGTCGTCGCGATGCAGCGCGACGTTCACGACGCCGAACGCCGGCGCGCCGAGATCGCGCGCGAGGCGCTCGGCGAGCCACGCGCCGCCGCTGTAAATGCCGGCGAGCCGCGGGCCGCCCGGCTCGGCGAAGGCCGTGCCGTATGCGTCGCGGATCTGGTCGAGCAGGACGCGGTAGAGCGCGTCGGCGTCAATGGTGCTCATGGTCGGACAATTGATCGAGATACTGTTGAAGGATCACGCGCGCGGCCTCGGCGTCGAGCATCTCGGCACGTGCGCGCCCGCGCACGTTGCGCTCGCGCAGCCCGGCCTCGGCCTCGACCGACGAATAGCGTTCGTCGACCCACGTGACGGGCAGCCCGAAGCGGCCGTTCAGCTGGTTGCCGAAGCGCTTCGCCTGCTGCGTCATCTCGTGCGGCGTGCCGTCCGGATGCATCGGCAGGCCGACGACGAGCGCGTCGGGCCGCCATTCGGCCAGCAGTTCGCCGACCGCCTTGAAGCGGTGCTCGCGGTTCAGGTTGGGAATCACGACGAGGGCACGGGCCGAGCGCGTCAGCGCATTGCCGATCGCGACGCCGATTCGCTTTTCGCCGTAGTCGAACGCCAGGAGCGTCGCATCGCGCGCGCTCGCGCCACTCATGCGTGCCCTGCTTCGCCGGACAGCATCGACGAGCTGACGCCGAGCAGGCCCAGTGCTGCTTCGAAGCGTTCCTCGGCCGGCGTGTCGAACACGATGCGGGGATCGGCGGCCACGGTCAGCCAGCCGTTGCGGGAAATTTCTTCCTCGAGCTGACCGGCGCCCCAGCCTGCATGGCCGAGCGTCAGCAGGAAGCGTTTCGGGCCGGTGCCCGTCGCGACCGCCTCGAGCACATCCTTCGACGTCGTCATCTCGAGCCCGCCCTCGACCGACATGGACGAGTTGTAGTTCGCCCCCTCGACCGGCTCGTGCAGCACGAAGCCGCGCTCGGTCTGGACCGGGCCGCCGAAGTACACGGGGATGTGCAGCAGCGGCTCAATGTCGAGCTTCAGGTCGATGCGGTTGAACAGCGATTCGAGGTCGATGTCGGTGGGACGATTGATGACGAGGCCGAGCGCGCCGCGCTCGCTGTGATCGCAAAGATAGACCACCGTTCCCGAAAACGTCGGATCCGCCATGTTCGGCATGGCGATCAGGAACTGGTTGGTGAGATTGATGCGATCGGAAGGCTTTGACATGGTTTGAATTTTAGCAAAGACGCCGCGACCTGACCGGGCCGCGATCAACAAGCAACGCCGCGCGACGCTGGCAACGACGCGCGCGGATCACACGGCACTCTAACACGCGCGCGGGCGCTGTCGGCAGCGTGTTGCCGGCCCGCGCGACAAGGGCTGCCGCTGCGGTCGCGCCCCGTTGTGCGTCAGGTCCGGCCGAGCGCCGCGCCGAGCGCCCCGGACGCCGCAGTCAGGTCCGGCGGCGCCACCCCCGCGGCGATCTTCAGCAGCGCGGCGCGCAGCATGTCGGACGCGCGGGCGTGTGCATCGAGCCCGCCGTCGGCGAGCGGCATGCCGTGCGCGGCGCGGCGCCACGCGAGCCCGAGCGTGTCGGCCAGCAGCGCCGCATGACCGAGCCCGAGCGCGCACGCGGCCGTACCAACCCGGTAGGCGGCCGCGGATGCGCGCCATGCAGCCCCCGCATCGGCCGCGGCCGGATCGACGGCCAGATCGGCCATCGACGCGTCGGCCGTCTGCAGGAAATCCTCATACGCATGCGCGTTGACGGTCACGACGCCGAGCGCACGGGTCGGCGCGACGGCAACCGCGTCGTGCTCGGCCCGCGCGGCATCGGACTCCCACAGCGCCTCGGACGCGGGCGTGCCGGCGACGTGCCAGTCCACGGTCAACCCATAGTCGTGCAGCACGTCGACGAGCGCGACGTCTTCCGCGGCTGCGCCGAACAGCGCGAAATCGCGCCACAACAGCGCGACCGTCTCGCGCACGAGCTCGGGCGGCGCGCTGCGCCGCCGGCCCTGCGCCTGCTCGCCGAGCAGCAGGTTCGTCCGCGCGAGAAAGCGCTTCAGTTCGGGCGCGCCGGTTGCGCGCAGCGCACGCTGGCACGCTGCCGCGAGCCGCCAGAAATCGTACGGACCATCGTCGGCCAGCGCAGCCTGCATCGCATCGAGTTCGTCGAGCGCGGCGTCGGGCGCGCCGTGCTGCGCACGCAGCACGCCGAGCAGCGCCTGCTCGTAGCGGGCGCGTACCCGGGTCGCGATCTCCTCGGGCAGTACGCGCAGCGTGGCCTGCGGCACCGCGCGACCGACGAGCGCGAGCGCGTCGAGCGGCGTGCTCGCACGCAGGTCGGCGGCGCTCTGCGCACGCAATGCACGGAAATGATCGAAGAGAACGGACGAACAGGCGAGTTCGCGCAGGTTGTGGCGGCCGACGGCAGCGCGGAAGTCGCGCAGCGCGGCCCGCCAGCCGGCCGAAGTCGGCTCGGCGGCGACGAGCGGCACGGCGGCCGACAGTTGCCCGGCGAAACGGGCGGCCGGCAGCCAGCCGGCCTCCGCCAGCACGGCGGCGGCGGCTGACAGCGGCGCGGCCGCGTCGTCCCGGTGCTCGAATGCGTCGGCGGCTGCCGCGAGCCACGCGTCGGCGGCGCGCACGGCCCCGCCACGCGGGTTGGGCAGTGCGTCAGGGTGAGAAACGTTGGCCGGATCGGACGTCATGGACACGCGCGCCTGTCATCGTCAAGTCGCTCGCGCCGGCCGCGGCGCAAGAGCGCCGGGCAACCGCGAGGCCGAAGCGGTGTGTCCGTGGGCCAAGGGTCCGGTCAGATCTGGACCATCTCGAAGTCTTCCTTGCGAGCGCCGCATTCGGGGCACGTCCAGTTGATCGGGACGTCTTCCCAGCGCGTGCCCGGGGCGATGCCCTCTTCGGGCAGCCCGGCTTCTTCGTCATAAATCCAGCCACAAATCAGGCACATCCAGCTCTTGTATTCCATCTTAAGCCGCGTCGGGAAAAGTCGGTAAATTCGGGAGCCATGATGGTACCGTGTCGGGGCCGGACTGCCTAGCAATCGCGCTGGAGTACGGCGACTACGTTGCGCTGCGCTAAAAATTCCGTCGTGCGGGCCGGATTCCGCCGCATAATGACTGAAAAGTGCGGCCTGCCGGGCAACACGGGGCCGAAACGCCCACTTCGCCTCGCCGTCCGCAGTTCTGTCGCTTCCCCGTTTTTTTCTTGCCCCATTTCTACATGTCCAGCAACGCCCCTCCGATCGTCCTCACCTTCGGCCTGTCCGATCCCACCGGCGGTTCCGGCCTCCAAGCCGATCTGATGACCCTGGCGAGCATGGGCTGTCACGGCGTGTCCGTCCTGACGGGCTACACCGTGCGCGACTCCGCCGCCTGCGACGAAGTGACCGGCCTCGATCCCGATGTCGTCGCCGCCCAGGCGCGCATGCTGCTCGAGGACATGCCGGTCGCCGCGTTCAAGATCGGCGCCGCGACGCGCGCGGAAGTCGTGAGCGCGATCGCGGAAGTGGTCGCCGACTACGACGGCGTGCCGCTCGTGCTCGCACCGGACTTCACGCTCGACGACGAGCACGTGCTCGCCGCCGACGACCTGCGCGAATCGATCGCCGACCTGCTCGCGCCGCAGACGACACTGCTGGTCGCCGACCACGCGACGCTGATCGCGCTCGCGCAGCCGGACGGCGATGCCGAGGCGCCGAATCTCGACGCGGCCGTGTCGCACCTGCTGTCGCAGGGCTGCGAGTACATCCTGTCGTCGGAGACGGGTTCGCACCGGCTCGTCAACACGCTGTACGGCGAGGAAGGCCAGCTTCGCGAAGACATGTGGGATCGCTCGCCGCACCGGCTGATGGGCATCACCGACACGCTCGGCGCGGCGATCGCGGCACTGCTCGCGAACGGCCAGGAGCCGCCCGAAGCGGTGCGCGAGGCGCAGGAATACCTGTACCAGGCCGTCCGCGACGCGTTCCGGCCCGGCATGGGCGCGTACCTGCCCGACCGGTTCTTCTGGGCGCGCAGCAACGATGAGGAAGGCGGGCGTCCGGTGACGGACAGCAGCAAAACCTCGCCGCGAATTGCCCGGCATTGACGCCGCGCGGCGGCCCTGCGCCGCCGTTGCGCGCCGCCTGCTCTCGCTTAGGAGCCGCATGCCAGCCCCTTTCGCGTGCGCATAAAAAAAGACCCGCATCGCTGCGGGTCTTTTCTTTTGGCTGGAACGCGCATCGCTGCGCGTTCCGGACACCATCGACCGAAGTCGATTACATGTCCATGCCCATGCCGCCCATGCCGCCCGGCATGCCGCCCGGCATCGGTGCATCTTCCTTCGGCAGTTCTGCGACAGCTGCGTCCGTCGTCAGGAGCAGGCCTGCAACCGAAGCTGCGTTCTGCAGTGCGGTGCGCGTGACCTTGGTCGGGTCGACGACGCCGGCTTCGACCATGTCGACGTACTCGCCCGTCGCTGCGTTGTAGCCGTAGTTGCCCTTGCCTGCTGCAACTGCTGCGACCACGACGCTCGCTTCTTCGCCGCCGTTCGTGACGATCTGGCGCAGCGGCTCTTCCATTGCGCGCAGCACGATCTTGATGCCTGCGTTCTGATCGGCGTTCGCGCCGGTCACGCCTGCGATCGCGGTACGTGCACGGATCAGCGCAACGCCGCCGCCCGGGACGATGCCTTCTTCAACGGCAGCGCGGGTTGCGTGCAGCGCGTCTTCGACGCGTGCCTTCTTTTCCTTCATTTCGACTTCGGTCGCAGCGCCGACCTTGATCACTGCCACGCCGCCGGCCAGCTTGGCCACGCGCTCTTGCAGCTTTTCACGGTCGTAGTCCGACGTCGCTTCTTCGATTTGCGTGCGGATCTGCTTGACACGCGCTTCGATGTTCACGGCTTCGCCTGCGCCGTCGATGATCGTCGTGTTTTCCTTGCCCACTTCGATGCGCTTCGCCTGGCCCAGTTCAGCCAGCGTTGCCTTCTCGAGCGTCAGGCCGGTTTCTTCCGCGACGACCTGACCGCCGGTCAGGATCGCGATGTCTTCCAGCATCGCCTTGCGACGATCGCCGAAGCCCGGCGCCTTGACCGCAACGGTCTTCAGGATGCCGCGGATGTTGTTGACGACCAGCGTTGCGAGCGCTTCGCCTTCGACGTCTTCGGCGATGATCAGCAGCGGACGGCCTGCCTTCGCGACTTGTTCGAGCACCGGCAGCAGATCGCGGATGTTCGACACCTTCTTGTCGTGCAGCAGCACGAACGGGTTTTCGAGGACGGCGACTTGCTTGTCCGGGTTGTTGATGAAGTACGGCGACAGGTAGCCGCGGTCGAATTGCATGCCTTCGACGACGTCGAGTTCGTCGGCCAGCGACTTGCCGTCTTCGACGGTGATCACGCCTTCCTTGCCGACCTTGTCCATCGCTTCAGCGATGCGATCGCCGATCGACGAGTCGCTGTTCGCCGAGATCGAGCCGACCTGTGCGATTTCCTTGTTCGTCGTGCACGGCTTGCTGATCTTCTTCAGCTCTTCGACAGCCGCTGCGACTGCCTTGTCGATGCCGCGCTTCAGGTCCATCGGGTTCATGCCCGATGCGACGTACTTCATGCCTTCGCGAACGATCGATTGCGCGAGGACGGTTGCCGTCGTCGTGCCGTCGCCTGCGTTGTCGCTGGTCTTGGAAGCGACTTCCTTGACCATTTGCGCGCCCATGTTCTGGAGCTTGTCCTTCAGCTCGATTTCCTTCGCGACCGACACACCGTCCTTGGTGACCGTCGGGCCGCCGAAGCTGCGCTCGAGCACGACGTTGCGGCCCTTCGGACCCAGCGTGACCTTGACTGCGTTGGCGAGAATGTTCACGCCTTCGACCATCTTCGAACGGGCGGAATCGCCGAATACGACGTCTTTAGCTGCCATCTTCTAACTCCTTGAATTCTTGGGAATATGTACCGTCAGTGGACGCTTACTTCGCGTTGACCACGGCCATGATGTCTTCTTCGCGCATGACCAGCAGTTCCTGGCCGTCGACCTTGACGGTCTGGCCTGCGTACTTGCCGAACAGGACGCGATCGCCGACCTTCACGTCGAGCGCGATCGGAGCGCCCTTGTCGTCACGCTTGCCCGGGCCGACCGCGAGGATCTCGCCTTGATCCGGCTTTTCAGCAGCGGCTTCGGGGATGACGATGCCCGAGGCGGTCTTGGTTTCTTGATCCAGACGCTTGACGATCACGCGATCGTGCAAAGGACGAAGGTTCATATTCACTCCTCTCTTGACTGAGATTGAAGAACGCTTGGGGAATCTGCCCGGCAAATCGCCCGGCAGAGAATTGTTAGCACTCTCGTGCAGCGAGTGCTAATTATATGGACGGGTTTTGACAAATTCAAGAAGGGGAGCCGGAGGTTTTTTCGTGCGAGGCGGAACGACGGAAAAACGGGGGTGAATCACAAAAATTCATTTAAAACAATTACATAAGCATCAATCTCGCACACCGGGAGCGGACGGGATACGGGAAATCCCGACCCTCGCCCCAATTTGACACGGGGCGAGCACCGAGTTCCCGCGGTCGTCCGGCATCGCGTGAAAAAGGCTGCTCGGACCCGACAGGGGCCCAAACGGCGGCCACGGGATCGTCACATGTCCGGACAGCCCGCCACTGGCTGGAACGTCCGGCCGTCGGTCACGACCGTCGCGCCGAGCAGTCGCGCGAGGCCTTTCGCGCCTTCGCGCATCACGACGTCGTGATTCCAGGCGAACAGCGGGCGCGCGATCGGCTCCAGCCAGTTCATCCAGCGCTCGCGCGTGCGGATGTGCCAGTCGTAGCGCACGACGGTGCGCGCACCGTCGCCGGCGAACGACCAGCGGCCGGCGCCTTCGATCGCGCCGCTCGCGCGGCCTTCGAGCACATGCGGCCGCTCGACGCGCAGCACGCGCATGTCGAAGGTCAGCCGGTACGGCAACGCACCTTTCCACGTGTATCGCTGCAGTGCGCCGACGCCGCGCGCGTCGCCGCGCTCGATCTCGGCGGTCTGCACGGCACTCTTCCACCAGTCGGGCCAGCGATCGACCTGGTAGATCGCGTCCCAGACAGCCGCGAGGGGCGCGTCCACGCGCCACGTCGTCGAAAACCGGTATTCCGCCATGCTGCCTCCGGCGCGAATCAGGATCGGGATCAAGCGCGCGATCAGGGCGCGAAAAAGCGGGCGGGAAACGCGACGTCGATCTCGACGTCGTCGAGCGTCACCGTTTCGAGCGGCGCGCCGTCGTCATCCGCGAAGCTGACGACCTTCAGCGGAAAGCCGTCCTCGGCGTCCAGCCACAACAGATAGCGATGCACGCCGTCAACCACGTGTGCGGGCGCGCCCGTCACCGATACGCGCAGCGTGGTACGGCCGCCGATGGTTTCCTTGCCTTCCGTCACGGTCGCACCGCCCTGCTGCAGCGCATGCACGTTGCGCAGCAGCACGCCGACATCCGACCGGTCGACGCGATGGCCGCTGCGGTCGCGCAGGAGCGGATTGGACGGCGACAGCGTCAGCGCGGGCAGCGCATGCTCGCCGAACGGGCGCAGCCGCACCTTGCCCGCGTCGGGGTCGTACGCGAGCACCGCGCCGTGATGCGGCGACACGAAGTCCATCCGCACGAAACCGGGTTTCCGGTAGGCATAGTGGAATTCGGCGTGCTCGCCGCTTCGCGCGGACGAGCGGATCGTCGCGCGGTACGAATGGACCTGGTCGAAATGCGACTGCGCGATGGTAACGGGATCGGCTGTCATGCTCGCTCCTATCAGGCTCGCGGCCAGCAATGCGGCGATCACGGCGCCGCCTCGACGTCGAGCACGCCTTCCATTCCGCGCTCGCGATGGCTGCGCAGGAACAGCAGCCGATGCGTGCAATAGTAGGCGAAGCGGCCGGGCGCCGTCGGCGTGAAGCGCAACGTGCGCGGCGTCGTGCCCAGTTCGGTGTGCACCGCGATCCCGGCCTGCGGCGCATCGATCTCGAAACTGTGCGGTACGACGCCCGGTTCGGCCGATACCGTGAGTTCGACCGGCACGTGCGCGCGGACGATCACGTGGTTCGGGCGAAAGAAATAGCTGCCGCCGACGATCGCCACCCGCTGCACGCCGTCGGCATCGACCGGCACGCGCACCGGCGCATCGCCGTCCGCCCGCGCGAGCCCGGCGCCCGCCACGAGCGCCACCGCCGCCATCACCGTCTTCGTGTTCATGTTGGCTCCCTGCCGACGTCGCGCGCGTCAACCCTTCCACGCGTCGGTCGGTCCGCCGAGCGCGCCGCATGCTTCGATCGCGAGCTCGCGCAGCCGTCGTTCGTCGGCGCGTCCGGAGAGCGCATAACCCATGCCGCGATCGGACCAGAAATACGTGTCGCGGCCGCCGGCCGACATCGACTGCGGCGCGAAGCGCCGCGCATCGTAGGCCGTCATGTAGAGCGTCACGCGCTTGCCGTCCGCACGCTGGTACATCAGTTGCGCGGCCGGCCCCGCGTCGCCCGGCAGCAGCCGGCCGCCCAGCAATGCATATCCGTATTCGTCGAGCGACGGCGCGCGCACGGGCCGCCCGAGACGCGCGGACAGCCACGCGGCAAGGCGCGCCGGATCGCGTGCGTCGACCTCGACCGGATGCTCCCGATCGGCCGCGTACACGGCGTACGCGACGTCCGCGCGCGCGGCGAAGGCCGGCTCGGCACCGAACGTCGTCCAGCCCGCGTGCAGCGCGACGCCGATCACCAGCCCGGCCGCCAGTCCCGCGAATGCATGCGCGACGCCGCGCCAGCGCGGTGCGCGCCGCTGCACAAACAGCGCGGGTGCGGCGGCAGGCAGCGGGAACAGCGCGTGCAACGCGTCGCGCTGCGCGCCGTAATGCGCAAACCGGTCGGCTTCACGCGGATCGGACTGCAGCCGTTCGAGCACCTCGCGGCGCTCCTGTCCAGACAATTCGCCGTCGAGCAGCGCCGACAGCAATTGCGCCGATGCATCGGCTCCGCCGTCCCGATCATTCGAAGGTTTGCGCGGATCGTCGTCCATCATGTCTTCCCGATCACCCGTAACGCGGCCGCGCCGCGCGCCGGCGACTCGCCGGACAGCAGCGCACGCATCTGTTCACGCGCCCGCGACAACCGCGACATCACCGTCCCCACCGGCACGCCAAGCACCTGTGCGGCTTCGCGGTAACTCAATTCCTCGAGCGCGACCAGGAGCAGCACCTCGCGCTGCTCGACGGGCAGCCGATACAGCGCGCGCTGCACGTCGCGCAGCAGCAGGCCGCCGATCTCGTCGGTCGGCGCGGCCATCGTCTGCCATGGCGCGGTCGCATCGTCGACCGCAATCTCGTGCCGCGCGCGCAACTGGTCGATGAAGCGGTGGCGCAGTAGCGTCAGCAGCCACGCACGCAGGTTTCCGCCGTCGCGCGGCGGCCGGTTCAGCGCGCGCTCGAGCGTGTCCTGCACGAGATCGTCCGCCCAGGCCCGCTCGCCCGTCAGCGCGCGCGCATATCGCGTGAGATGCGGCAGCCACACCAGCAGGTCCGATTCGTAGCTCATCCGGATGCCTCGCGCATCGCCGCGCCGTCAGTCCGTCATTCGGTCCGTCGGTTTCTCAGGGGCGCGCGACGTGCCACATGCCGCCGATCCCGTCGCCGCCGGCATCGCCGGCCTTGCGGTCCATCTTCCAGCGATACAGCGGACGGCCGTGGTAAGCCCATTGCTTCCGGCCGTCGTCGCGCGTGACGAGGCTCAGTGCACCCGACGCCTTGTCGTATCCGTCGGCGAGCGCCGGTGGCCAGTTGGCCGCACAGGTGCCGGTGCAGGTGCTCTTGCCCGGCGCGTCGTGATCGAACACGTATAGCGTCATGTGATCTTCGTCGACCAGTTTCCCGTCACCGGCCTGCGGCGGCTCGGCGGCCGCGGGCCGCGCGATCGCGGCCGTCAGCGCGATGGCGAACAGCATCGTCTTCATTCCCGTTCTCCTTGACATGGCATCGCGGCACGGTGGCGCCGGACGGGACGTCGACTTCGTCATGACCATTATCCCGCTGTCCGGCCGCGCCGAGACTCGGTATGTAAACGGACGAAACCGGCCGGTTATTCCATGCCACCCCACAAAGCGACGCCACTCCTCACGGGAAACACATCGGGAACCCAAAGAAAACGCGGCATGACATTGCTGTCATGCCGCGATGTACGACCCGGTGCGCGCGGCGGGCGATGCGCCGCCGCCGCGCGTTCCGGCCGGTTACTTCGGCAATGCGCCAGTCACCGCCTGCAGCAGCGTCGACACCGGCGCGAGCGGGTTGTTCGCGGAGCCGTTGCCCGAGTGCGGCGTGACCGACAGGCTCGGCGTGGAACCCAGCGCCGCGCCCAGCGTCGTGCCGACAGCATTGACGACCGTTGCCGTCGCGTTGCCGGTCGTCGACACCAGCGAACCGGTCGCGCCCGCCGTGCTGCCGGCCGCGCTCGCGCCGGAGCCGAGCAGGCTGCCGCCCGCCGCAGCCGTCGAACCCGCCGCGCCCGACAGCGCGCCGGCCGCCTGCCCGAGGGCTGCCGGACCGTTCGCGAGGGCGCCCGTCACCGAACCGAGTGCACCGGTCAGTGCGCCGGCCGGGTTGCTGCCGCCGGTCAGACCGCTGACGAGGTTCGTGATCGGCGCGATCGGGCTGCCGCCTGCGCCCGACAGCGTGCCGACGACCTGGTTCACGACACCCTGCACCGGGGCCAGCGGGTTCGTGCCGCCGAGGTTGCCGAGTGCGCCCGTCACCGAGCTCACGGCCCCCGTCAGTGCGCCGGCCGGATTGCTGCCGCCGAGCGTGCCGACCACCTGGTTCACGACGCCTTGCACCGGCGCCAGCGGGTTCGTACCGCCGAGGTTGCCGAGTGCGCCCGTCACCGAATTGACCGCGTTGCTCAGTGCGGCTGCCGGGTTGCCGCTGCCGAGCGTGCCGACGACCTGGTTCACGACGCCCTGGACCGGGGCCAGCGGGTTTGTGCTACCGAGGTTGCCGAGCGCGCTCGTGACCGAACCGAGTGCGCCGGTCAGCGCGCCGGCCGCGTTGCCACCCGTCGGCAGTGCGTTCTGCAGGCCGCTGACGAGGTTCGTGATCGGCGCGATCGGGCTGCCGCCGCCGGCGCCCGACAACGTGCCGACGACCTGGTTCACGACGCCCTGCACCGGCGCCAGCGGGTTCGTGCCGCCGAGGTTGCCGAGCGCGCCCGTCATCGAGTTCACGGCGTCCGTCAGCGCACCGGCCGGGTTGCCGTTGCCAAGCGTGCCGGCGAGTTGCGTGACGGCGCCTTGCACCGGTGCCAACGGGCTCGACGCGCCGCCGATGTTGCCGAGCGTCCCGGTGATCGTATTGACCGCGTTGCCCAGCGCACCGGCCGGATTGCCGCTGCCCACCGTGCCCGTGACCTGGTCGACAATGTTCTGGATCGGTGTCAGCGGGTTCGTGCCGCCGACGTTCCCCAGTGCACCCGTGACCGTGCCGAGGGCACCGGTCAACGCACCTGCCGGATTGCCACCGCCGAGCGCGCCCGTCACTTGATTGACGACGCCTTGAACCGGCGCCAGCGGGTTTGAACCGCCACCCACGTTACCCAGCGCACCCGTCACCGTGCCCAGCGCACCGGTCAACGCACCTGCCGGATTACCGCCGCCGAGCGCGCCCGTCACTTGATTGACGACGCCTTGAACCGGCGCCAGCGGGTTTGAACCGCCGCCCACGTTACCCAGCGCACCCGTCACCGTGCCCAGCGCACCGGTCAACGCACCTGCCGGATTGCCACCGCCGAGCGCCCCCGTCACTTGATTGACGACGCCTTGAACCGGCGCCAGCGGATTCGCACCGCCACCCACGTTACCCAGCGCACCCGTGACCGTGCCCAGCGCACCAGTCAATGCACCTGCCGGATTGCCGCCGCCGAGCGCGCCCGTCACTTGATTGACGACACCTTGAACCGGCGCCAGCGGGTTTGCACCGCCGCCCACGTTACCCAGTGCACCCGTGACCGTGCCCAGCGCACCGGTCAACGCACCTGCCGGATTGCCGCCACCGAGCGCCCCCGTCACTTGATTGACGACACCCTGAACCGGCGCCAGCGGGTTCGTGCCGCCGACGTTCCCCAGCGCACCCGTCACCGTGCCCAGCGCACCGGTCAACGCACCTGCCGGATTGCCGCCACCGAGCGCCCCCGTCACTTGATTGACGACACCTTGAACCGGCGCCAGCGGATTCGCACCGCCACCCACGTTACCCAGTGCACCCGTGACCGTACCAACCGCATTGCTCAACGTCCCCGTCGCCGTGCCCAGCGCACCGGTCAACGCACTTGCCGGATTGCCGCCGGCGAGCGCCCCCGTCACCTGGTTCACCACGCCTTGAACCGGCGCGAGCGGCGTCACCGTGCCGCCAGCGCCGCCGAGCGCGCCTTGCAGCGCGTTCACCGCGCCAGACAACGCCTGCGCCGGATCGCCCAGCGACGTCTGAATCGCGCCCGACCCGCCCGCCGCCACGGTGATCGAACCCAGCGGCGACGTGCCGGTCGCGGCCAGCCCGATCGAGACGCTGTTCGTCGGCGGATTCACGATTACCTGCGGAAGCGGCAGCGCATCGAGCGTCCCCGCGATTGCCGAACCGGAAGCCAGTACCCCGAACACCGTCGCGACCGACAGCGCCACACCCGTCAATTCAATCTTTTGTCCCATCTTTACCCCATCTCGGTTGGCACTACGTTGATAAAGCATGGGGACGGATTGCACGAAGTGTGCCACCCGGATAAAACGGATTGATTCGTTGGCCTATTGCGGGCCAATAACGGTTTTATATGGATTTCCGGGCAAATAAATGGGTCGCACGGCCACAATAATCTGACGAATGAGACGTCCGGTGCGCGGATGTAACGTAACGTTTGCGAGGCCCGAAGTAACGTGTTCCGGTACATTCCGTGCCACATCGGGACGTCCGTTGTGAAAGCGCCGCCGGATTGCCCTGGCAGATCGCCTGCTCCGCATTTCATTTTCATGAAAATGCATTAATAAATCACTTGTTTACCGTTTTTCTTATTTCGTGATTTCTTTCCAATCAATTACGCAGATCATTTCCATTTGCGCGACTGCGGATAATACGGATAACCAAATGAAAAAATGTGACGGCCGCACTGCGGCGGCCGTCGTATCGAAACGCGCTCAGCCGAAGCGCGCGGGTCGGTACGGATGGGGATCGATGTAGGTCGGCTCGCCCGTCATCATCTCGGCGAGCAGACGCCCGGTCGCGGGGCCGAGCGTCAGTCCGTGGTGGCAATGGCCGAACGCGAACCAAAGATGACGATGGCGCGGCGCAGGCCCGATCACCGGCCGCATGTCGGGCGTGCACGGCCGCATCCCGAGCCATGGTGCCGGATCGAGCCGCTCGCCGATGCCGAACGCGTCGCGCGCCAGCGGCTCGGCGCGCGCGAGCTGCACGCCGGTCGGCGGCGCGCCGCGCAACGCGATCTCGACGCCGGTCGTGAGCCGCAGGCGGCCGCCCTCCATCGGTGCGACGACGAAACCCTCCTCGGTATCGCACACGGGCACGTTCAGCGGCGCGCGGGTCGGTAGGTAATGCATGTGATAGCCGCGCTTGGCGCGCAGCGGAATCCGGTAGCCGAGCGGCGCGAACACGTGATCGGACCACGGCCCGAGCGCGACCACGGCCGAGCGGGCCGCGATCGGCCCATGCTCGGTATTGACCCGCCAGCCGTCGTCCACCTGCGCGAGCGTCGCCGCGTCGCTGCGCACGAACGTGCCGCCGTCACGCTCGAACAGCCGCGCGTACGCCTTCGTCAGGCCCCCGGGGCTCGACACGGTCTTCGGGTCCTGCCAGTGGAATGCGCCGCAGAATGCGTCGCCGATACCGGGCTCGCGTTCGCGCAACGCGCGCGCGTCGAGGACGCTCATCCGCAACCCGTGCGCGGCGGCCACCCGCTGCTGCGCACGCGTTTCCGCGTCGAACAGCGCCGGTGAACGGAACGCCTCGATCCACCCGCCGTCATGCACGAGCGGCTGCGCGTCGGTGCGCGCGAGCAGCGCGTCGTGCTCGACGACGCTCGCCGCGACGAGCGGCAGCATGTCGCGCGCGGCGGCCGCGAGCCGCTGCGGCGACGATTCGCGCCAGAAGCGCGCGAGCCAGCCCGCATACGCGGGCAATGCCTTGTAGTCCCAATACAGATCGACCGAGCGGTTGCGTGCGTAGCGCAGCAGCGTGCCGAGCCGGCGCGGGAACGCGTACGGCACGACCGACGAGCGCTCGATCAGCCCGGCATTGCCGTGGCTCGTTTCCTCGCCGGGCGCGCGCCGGTCGACGAGCGCGACGCGCAGCCCGCGATCCTGCAGATGCAGCGCCGACGACACGCCGACGATGCCGGCCCCCAGAACGATGACGTCGAAATCCATGCTTCCCCGTACTGCGTCGAGATTCGGTGCGACGCGCGCCGGCACCGCGGCCGGCGCGCGGCCAGGCTTACTTCGCGACGATGTCGCGCTTGAAGTACTTCTGCGACAGCGCACTTAGCGTGCCGTCCTTCTTCAGCGCGTCGAGCGCGCCGACGATCTTCGCCTGCAGCGCCTTGTCGCCCTTGCGCATCCCGAAGCCGGTGCCTTCGCCGAGCGTCGCGGGATCCTTCAGCGCGTCGCCGACGATCTGGTAATCGCGGCCGGCCGGCTTGTCGAGGAAACCGTCCTGCGCGGTCTGCGCTTCCTGCACGGCCGCGTCGAGACGTCCGGCGACGAGATCGGCATAGATCTGGTCCTGGTCCTGATACGACACGACGGCCACGCCCGCATTCGCCCAGTGCGCCTTGAGGAAATCCTCCTGCGACGAGCCCTGCAGCACGCCGACGTGCTTGCCGCGCAGGCTGGCGGCATCGGGCCGCAGCGGCGAGCCGCGGTGCGCGACCATCACGATCGGCACCACGTAGATCGCCGGCGTGAAGTCGATGCTCTGCTTGCGCTTCGCGGTGATGTTCATCGCCGAATTGATCGCGTCGAACTTGCGCGCCTGCAGCGCCGGGATCAGCCCGTCGAACGCATTCTCGACCCACACGCACTTCATGTTCAGCTTCGCGCACACCGCGTTGCCGATGTCGACGTCGAAACCCTGCAGCTGGCCGGCCGGCGTCTTGCTCTCGAACGGCGGATACGCTGCTTCGATCCCGAAGCGCAGCGTGGTCTGTTCCGCGTGGGCCGAGACGGCCGCGCACGCAAGCGCCGCGACGGCGCAGAGGGAAAGCTTCCAGTTCATGACGGATGTCCTTCGATTCCGGATTGAGGCGATGAAGACCGGTCATCGTGCGACGGCACGCCGGTCCGCACGCAAAATATAGACTCTTAGTCTACTATAGACTATAGGGGATACGATAATCGCAAGCGCGATGCAGTGATCGAATCGTTACCGCCCGCGCTCCACGCCATTGATTTAGCGACGTTTTTACCGTTCCGCATAGCGCGCCTCGGTCCTGAAAAGAAAAACTCGCCAGAATTCCATTGTCTATATTAGACTTTTAGTCCACTACGAACACCGCCGGACACGCTATTTCGAGACTGTCCTGTCCGGCCCCGACCGGAGAAGTCCCATGACGCAACCCGCCCCGACCCTGCCGCTGGTCGTCGACGAAGCCGCGGTGCGCGCGGCGCTGCCGTCGCTCGACGTGCTCGGCACGCTGCGCCGCATGTTCGCGTCGCTCGCGTCGGCCCGCGCGGTGCAGCCGCCGCAGACCCTCACGCTGTTCCCCGAGCAGGCCGGCGATTTCATCACGTATCTCGGCGCGCTCGCCGACGAGCAGGTGTTCGGCGCGAAGCTGTCTCCGTACGTCGTGACGGGCGGCAAACCCGACGGGAAACCGATCGTCACCGCATGGACGGCGCTGATGTCGATGCGCACCGGCCAGCCGCTGATGTGGTGCGACGCGGGGCTGCTGACGGTCGAGCGCACGGCCGGCACGACGGCGCTCGCGGTCGACTGCCTCGCACCGCGCGACGCGCGCCGGCTCGCCGTGATCGGCACGGGCGCGGTCGGCCTCGCGCATCTGCGCCACACCGCGGCGTTGCGCGACTGGGCATCGATCAGCGTCCATTCGCCCGCGCTCGCCGGCGACCCGACGCTACAGGCGACGCTTGCGCGGATCGATCCGCGGGCCCGTGCGGCCGCCAGCGTCGAGGCGTGCGTGCGCGACGCGGACGTCGTGATGCTGTGCACGTCGTCGGGCACGCCGGTGCTCGCGGACGGCATGCTCACGCGCCCCGCGCTCGTCACGTCGATCAGCACCAACGTCGCGCGCGCGCACGAGATCCCGCCCGCGTGGTTGCCCGACATGGACGTGTACTGCGACTACCGGCACACGACGCCCGCGAGCGCGGGCGAGATGCAGATCGCGGCGGCCGGGCACGGCTGGACGCCCGAGCGGATCGTCGGCGACCTGCCCGCGCTCGTCGCCGGCACGTGCGCGGCGCCGTCTCGCACGCGTCATGCGTTCTTCCGCTCGATCGGCCTTGGGCTCGAGGACATCGCGATCGCGCACGCGCTGTACACGCATCTGACGCGCGCATGAGCAGCACGCGCGCGCGGGGCCGATACAATGGCGCAACCGCCGCGGCGGCAGCGCGCGGGCGCACGGACCAGCCGGTCGACGGCACGCCGGCGCGCCGTGCCGACGCACCGCCCGGCCCCCGCTCACCCGAGATGGCGATTCCGATGCGCAAGAAGCAATCCCCCGTCAAAGACCTGCTGCTCACCCGCTATGCACCGATCGCCGACGGCATCGCGGCGCTGTTCTTCCCGTATGCGGAAGTCGTGATCCACGACCTGCACGACCAGACCGTGCTGTATCTCGCGAACAACCTGTCGAAGCGCGAGGTCGGCGACGACTCCGCGCTCGAGGAAATCGATCATTCGGCGCGCGAGCGTGTGATCGGTCCGTACGAAAAGCTGAACTGGGACGGCCGGCGGATGCGTTGCGTGAGCAACGTGCTGTTCGACGACGAAGGCCGCCCGGCCGGGATGATGTGCATCAACTTCAACATCGCGGTGTTCGACGACGTCCGCGCGACGCTTGACGTCTTCATCAAGGGCGCGGGCATCGTCGCGCAACCGGACGAGCTGTTCCGCGACGACTGGCAGGAGCGTATCAACACGTTCCTGCACGGCTGGCTGCGCGAGCGGCAGGTCGGCTTGAATGGGCTCACGCGCGAGCACCGGCGCGAACTCGTCGAAGCGCTGTACGCGGAAGGCGCGTTCCGTGGCAAGAGCGCCGCGAACTACGTCGCGAACGTGCTCGGGATGGGGCGCGCGACCGTCTACAAGCACCTGAAGCATCTGAAGGAAACGCAGGGCGACGCGTAAGCAGCGCGTGCGGCGAGCGGCGGCGCCGGGCATGCCGTCATCGCCATCGACAATCGCTACCGGTACACACCATGCGTGTCTATGCTTCGTGAAGCGTCCGGGCCGGCCCGTTCCACCTGGGCGAGACGCCGACGAAGCATCGAAGCATAAAATGATATAGTCCCGGTTACATTTATTTGCCGTCCCGGACCGCCCATGACGACCACCCCTGCCCCGACAGCCCGCCCGACCCTGACCGTCGAAATCTGGTCCGACCTGATCTGCCCATGGTGCTGGATCGGCAAGCGCCGCTTCGACGAGGCGCTCGCCGCATTTGCGCACGCCGAGCACGTCGACGTCGCGCTGCGCGCGTACCGGCTGATGCCGGGCCAGCCGGTCGAACCGGTCGAGGCGATGCTCGCCGGCAAGTACCGGATGTCGCCCGCGCAGGTCGACCAGATGCTGCGCCAGGTGACCGATGCGGCCGCGAGTGTCGGGCTCCGCTACGACCTGCCCGGCACGTTCGTCGGCGACACGCTCGACGGTCACCGGCTCGTGAAGCTCGCGGAAACGACCGGCCGTGCGCATGCGCTGACCGAGCGGCTGTACCGCGCGTATTTCTGCGAGCACGGCTCGCTGTTCGACCACGCGGCGCTGATCGACTTCGCGGTCGAAGCGGGGCTCGAGCGCTCGGCCGTCGAAGCCGTGCTGCGCAGCGACGCATACCGTGACGAAGTCGAGGCCGACATCGCGCATGCGGCGCAGATCGGCGGACGCGGCGTGCCGCTGTTCGTGTTCGGCGGCCGTTATGCGGTATCGGGCGCGCAGCCGACCGAGGTGTTCGCGCAGGCACTCGAGCAGGCGTGGCGCGATAGCGCTATCGTCGAATTCGCCGGCGACGCCGCCGCATGCGGCCCCGACGGCTGCGAACTGCCGCCGCGCGGATAACCTCCCGGCGCCGCGCGACGCGCGCCGCCGCTACGCGTCGCTCCTGCCATAAACCGGCAGGAAGCGCGCGCGAATGACGTCTACAATGCAGCCTTTCAAATAACTATCAGAGAGAAGGCGGCCAGCCCATGACCCACGGGATCCACGGCGAGAAGCGCTGGTACGCGCTGATCGTCCTCTGCCTCGGCGTGCTGATGATCGTGCTCGACAGCACGATCGTCAACGTTGCGCTGCCGTCGATCAGCACCGACCTCCATTTCACCGAGACGGCCCTCGTGTGGGTCGTCAACGCATACCTGTTGACGTTCGGCGGCTGCCTGCTGCTCGGCGGCCGGCTCGGCGACCTGTACGGCCAGCGGCGCATGTTCCTCGCCGGCCTCGTCGTGTTCACGCTCGCGTCGCTCGCCTGCGGCCTCGCGCAGTCGCAGACGATGCTGATCGCCGCGCGCGCGGTGCAGGGCTTCGGCGGCGCGGTCGTGTCGGCCGTGTCGCTGTCGCTGATCATGAACCTCTTCACCGAACCGGGCGAACGGGCGCGCGCGATGGGCGTCTACGGCTTCGTCTGCGCGGGCGGCGGCAGCATCGGCGTGCTGCTCGGCGGGCTCTTGACGAGCACGCTGTCGTGGCACTGGATCTTCCTCGTCAACCTGCCGATCGGCTTCGCGGTCTATGCGATGTGCGTCGCGCTGCTGCCGAGCATGCGCGCGCCGGCCGGCGCCGCGCGGCTCGACGTCGCGGGCGCGATCACCGTGACCGCGTCGTTGATGCTCGCGGTCTACGGGATCGTCGGCGGCAACGAGGCCGGCTGGCTGTCGACGCAGACCGTCGTGCTGATCGGCGCGGCCGTCGTGCTGCTCGCGCTGTTCATCGCGATCGAGGCGCGCGTCGCGCATCCGCTGATGCCGCTCACGCTGTTCGCCGCGCGCAACGTCGCGCTCGCGAACGTGATCGGCGTGCTGTGGGCGGCGGCCATGTTCGCGTGGTTTTTCCTGTCCGCGCTCTACATGCAGCGCGTGCTCGGCTACGGGCCGCTGCAGGTCGGGCTCGCGTTCCTGCCGGCGAACCTGATCATGGCCGCGTTCTCGCTCGGGCTGTCGGCGCGGATCGTGATGCGCTTCGGCATCCGCGGCCCGATCGCGGCCGGCCTGCTTGTCGCGGCGTGCGGCCTCGCGCTGTTCTCGCGCGCGCCGGCGGACGGCAGCTTCGTCTGGCACGTGCTGCCGGGCATGACGCTGCTCGGCATCGGCGCCGGCGTCGCGTTCAATCCGGTGCTGCTCGCCGCGATGAGCGACGTCGACCCGGCCGATTCGGGGCTCGCGTCAGGCATCGTCAACACCGCATTCATGATGGGCGGCGCACTCGGCCTCGCCGTGCTCGCGAGCCTTGCGGCCGCCCGCACCGATGCGCTCGCGGCCGCGCACGCCGCGCCGCTCGACGCACTGAACGGCGGCTACCACGCGGCCTTCGCGTTCGGTGCGGCGTTCGCCGCCGCCGCCGCGCTGGTCGGCCTTGCGCTGCGCATCCGGCCGCAGAACGGCGTCGAAGGCGTCGGCCCCGCGATGCACTGACCGTCGGCAGGCGGCGCCGGTCGCCGGCATCGCACCGGGGCGCGCACTGTCGCGCCCTTTTTTGCGCGCGCCGGGGCGCGGCGCCCACTCCCGATTCATCATACCTTTCGGGCCGATCGCGTAATCGGCCCCGCCGTCGATCGAACGCCCGTTTCACGCCCCGCCAGCCGCCCGCCGCACGGGCCTTCGCAGCCGATTTTTAACGCAGTCGTACATCCACCCGCCACATTTGCGACAATGGCGGACTTTGACGCGCGCGCAGTGGCCGCGCGCCGCCGCCGAACGCCGCATAACCGCCTGCTTCCGATGTCGCTTCCCCATATCGATCTGCTGTACTCCCTGTCCGGCCTGTTCGTCGGCATCCTCGTCGGCCTGACGGGCGTCGGCGGTGGTTCGCTGATGACACCGATCCTCGTGCTGCTATTCGGCGTCCACCCCGCGACAGCGGTCGGCACCGACCTGCTGTACGCGG
Organism: Burkholderia sp. PR2; assembly: GCF_052372875.1. Lineage (NCBI taxonomy): Bacteria > Pseudomonadati > Pseudomonadota > Betaproteobacteria > Burkholderiales > Burkholderiaceae > Burkholderia > Burkholderia sp. PR2. Next base: position 806,143 of record NZ_JBQRWH010000004.1, on the reverse strand, counting down.
CCGCGACCAAGGCGACCGGCACGCTCGTCCACGGCCTGAAGGGGTCGATCGACTGGCGTATCACGGGCCGGCTCGCGGCCGGCAGCGTCCCGGCCGCGGCGCTCACGCTGTGGTGGCTGCACACGCACGGGATGAACACGCCGGGCACCGCGCGCATGATCCAGCTCGTGCTCGGCATCGCGCTGCTGCTCACGTCGCTTGCGCTGATCTTCCGTCCGCAATTGACCGCGTTCGCCGCGCGCAACCCGCTCGCGCCGAGCCCCGCGCGCACGCTGTGGTCGACCGTGCTGACGGGCGCCGTGCTCGGCGTGCTCGTGTCGATGACGTCGGTCGGCGCCGGCGCGATCGGCGTCACCGTGCTGCTGCTGCTGTACCCGACGCTCGCGACCACGCGCATCGTCGGCTCCGACATCGCGCACGCGGTGCCGCTCACGCTCGTCGCGGGCATGGGCCACTGGCTGCTCGGCTCGGTCGACTGGTCGATGCTGCTGTCGCTGCTGCTCGGCTCGCTGCCCGGCATCGTTATCGGCAGCCTGCTGTCGGCGCGCGCGCCCGAGCGGCTGCTGCGCAACCTGCTCGCCGCGACGCTCGTCGCGGTCGGCGTGCGGCTCGTGCTCGCGTAGGCGCCGCCGCCGGGCGCCTCCTTCAGCCGCCGGCATCGCCATGCGCTGAAAAAAACAGCCCGACCGGCCTGCGCCGATCGGGCTGTCGTCCATCCGGAGTCTCGCGAACCCGCACCGCCCGGCGCAAGGCCGGACCGTGCGGGCCGCAACGCGATGCTTACTGCCCCTGCTGCTTCAACTGTTGCTGCTTGAGCTGCTGCGTGCGCGCCTGCAGCTTCAGCACGCGCTGCAGTGCGGTGCGGTTCGCGAGGATGCCGTCGTAGAAGTTGGCGAGATCGCCCTTCAGCGCGGTCCGCGACGCGTCGTTCAGGTAGATCATGTGGCCCGACGGGTAGTTCTTGATCGTCAGGTTCTGCGCCTTGAGCGTCGGATCGAGCGCCATCTGCGCGAGCGTCAGCTCGGTCTGGTGGAACGGCGTGACCGCATCGAAATAACCGTTCGCCGACAGCACCTTCAGGTCCGGGTTCACGCTCATCGTCGCCGCCAGGTCGCCGGCCGTGTACAGCGTATTGCCGCCGCCCTTGTTCGCGCCGGTCGGGTCCGTGTGGCTGAAGTCCCAGTTGTTGAACACCTGGTCGTTCAGGTCCACGAACGACGACGTCGACGTGTACTTGAGGTCGGTGTTGATGTAGCTGTTCCACAGCACCGTATATGCGCCGCCGACGTTCGTGATCGACGGATCGTTGCTGCCCGAGTTCGGCAGGATGTACGGCGCGATGCCCTTGCCCGTGAAGTTCGCGCGACCGTCGTACTGGCCGATCTGCGTGCCCGGCACGAGCGTCAGGAAGAACGTGTACGGCGGGTTGTCGTCCGACGACGGCACGTTGCCGAGCGCGGCCGGGTTGCCGAACGTCTGGATCAGCGACGTCGGATCCGTGCCGATGTACGAGCCCATCTGCTGCGCGGTCTGCAGGTTCAGGTTAAGCCGCACGTTCACGAAGCCGCCGTCTTGCGGATTCGGCTTCTGCGCGAGCGGCGCGAGCGTGTTGTCCGCATAGTTGCGGGCCTGCACCATGTACGCGTCGAGATCGGTCGGCGTCGGGTTGAGCGTCGTCTTCTTCCAGTAGAACGCGTCGGCCGCGAGCGTCGGGAAGGTGCCCGGCGCGGACAGCGCGTTCGCGTAGTCGAGAATCGACGATTGCAGCGTGATCCCGTTCAGGTCGATGCCGTCCTCGTGCAGCACCCACGATACGACCGCGCTGCGCGCCGTGCCATACGACTCGCCATACAGGAACTTCGGCGAGTTCCAGCGCGAGTACTTGGTCAGGTAGCGCTGGATGAAGCGATCGATCGAGTGCGCGTCCTGGTCAGTGCCCCAGAAGTCCTTGTTCTTCGCCGGGGCGATCGCCGCCGAGTAGCCGGTGCCGACCGGGTTGATGAACACGAGGTCGGTGCGGTCGAGCAGGCTGTCCGGGTTGTCGAGCAGCTTGTACGGGGCCGGCGGCGTGAAGTTCGGGAACGACGACTGCAGGCGCTTCGGCCCATACGAGCCGAGCAGCAGGTAGACCGACGACGAGCCGGGGCCGCCGTTGTAGAAGAACGTGACCGGGCGCGGTTTCGACGGGTCCGGGTTGTCCTGGGTGTACGCGACGTAGAACATCTTCGCGTTCGGCGCCGACGTGATCGGATCGATCGTAGTCAGGTGGCCCGTGGTGGCCGTGTACTGGACGGTCTTGCCGCCGATCGTGACCTGGCGGTGCACGACCGCGGCCCCTTCGGTCGAATCCGTGACCGCGTCGTTCGGCCCGGTGCCGTACACGTCGCTGTCGACGTACGGCTGGTCGGCCGGGACGGCGGCCGTTGCATTGGCGGTGGCCGCCGTGCTGCCGTTCGACGTCGTCGCGGCCGCCGCGGTGGCTGCGGTCGGGCCGGACCCGTCGTCGCCGCCGCACCCCGTGACGAGCAGCGCCGCGGCCGCGGCTGCGGCGAGCGGCACGCTCAGTGTCGTTCCAAATAGCGCGAAACCGTCTTTCAAGGACTTCAGTGTCGTCATTATTGCCTCTCGAACAGAACGATAAATACCGCCGGTCGCAAAGGATCATTTGCGCCGGCGCTCCGCACCGGGAGCGCATTCGTTTTGCGATGCACTCCGAGTTTTTTACCGGATCGGCGAATACCGACCGGCACGATTTACCCCACCCATATTCCTCGACCGCACAATGGAATCAATTCCATTGCAAACGACGATTCAATAATGCTCGGCAATGCGAATTCCGCTCTGTCATCCGCATGCGCCAGAAACAGCAAGCAAAAGCATTCCCCGTGAAGCCCGCCAGAAAAGACGCCTTCGCTTCCAAGAGACGAACGACCCCCTCGGCAAAATGCCGATCAATCGCAAAACGGCGACCAATCGCAGCTCGAGCCGATTTAATAAAATCGAAAGGATCGATTAACTATACGGAAAGGAATATTGTCTTTACGGTAATTTATTAAATTAAGTGAAAATATCGGCGCATAATAGATTCCGGGTTTTACGTCGTAAAGTAATAATTTGTTACAGCGCGTGCCATTCCGATAAAGGCCAGTGCGGGACCGATTCCAGGTGCCGAAAAGAAAAAAGCCGGACGACTGTCCGGCTTCCGTATCGCGGCGCGGCGGCGCCGTCAGAGCGGCACGTCGATCGCGCCAGCGCCGGTCGTGATCGTGTTCGCGCCGGGGGACGCCGAGATCGGCGGCAGGTTCGCGCTCGTCAGCGCCGGCGCGGCGCCCGGCGTGCCGCCGCGCGGCACCGTGCGGATCACCTGCGACGGCGGCAGCGCCGCACCGCTCTTCAGGTGCCGCCACATCAGGTTCAGCGCCTGCAGGTTGTAGTAATGGACCGGCACGAAGCGCGTGTCGAAGCCCGCGACGGGCAGGAACGCATCGAAGTGCTGTCCGTTCGTCACCTCGTAGAACACGAGCTGGCTGCGGCCGCCTTCGCTGATGCCGTTCTGCGCGACGTATGCGCGCGACGCATGATTCACGGGCACGAGCGCGTCGCTGCGGCCCTGCACGATGATCGCGGGCTTGCCCTGCAGGTTCGCGTTCACGCGCACTGCGTCGACGTTCGCCGGCATGTCGAGCATCCCGTTGGTCCACAGCTGCCGCAGGCACAGCGCGCCCGCGAAACTCGCGTCGGGCGTCGCGAGCCGGTGGTCGACACCCGCGCCGGTGTTGAACACGAGACTGACGCCGGCGGTCGGCGGTACGCCGTTGCCGAGACCGAACACGGCCGGCATCGGCGACGTAGCGGGCGGCGCGACCGCGCCCGTCGCCGCGCTGGTGGTCGCGAAGCTGAAATTGCACAGATTGTCGGTCACGCGCGAGCGCGTGTACGCGTTCGCATAGGTGACCGCGATCGCCGGAATCGCCTGCGAATCCCACATCGGCGCCTGCAGCAGGTCGGAATCGGCGAGATAGCCGGCCGCATGCAGTTGCGCGAGCGCGTCGGTGGCCTGGCTTTGCGTATCGGCGCCCGACACGAGCCCCGCCGCGGCGAGCGTCGCGCAGCGCTGCGTGCGGATCGACTGCGTAGTGGCGGCCGGCAGCGCGCTCAGGTACGGCGCGCCCGCGAGCGACGCCGATGCGGCCGCGCACGGCTCCAGCAGGTTCGCGAGCGTCGCGTAGTCGGCCAGCGGCCGGCCGAACGACGGCACCGGCTGGCCGCCCTCGCGCACGACCGCGTTCGGCGCCATCCGCACGTTGACCTGCGGCTCGCCGACCACGACCGCGGTGATCCAGCGACGCGTGTCCTGCTCGGCCGCCGCGAGCGCCGCGCCGCCGCCGTTGCTGACGGACGCGGCGATCGTCGTGATGTCGCCCGGGCGGTAGCGCACGCCGTGATGCGAGCTGTCGAGCAGCGGCCCGAACTGCTCATTGAGTGCCCAGTACGCGAATTCGACCGACTGCAGCGTCACATGCCCCCAGTCCTGCTCGGGATTCTGCTGCGAATGCGCGTGCTTGAACGCGTAGCGGTTCGGGAAGCGGCTGTTGAAGGCGGCCAGGTCGCCGCTCGTCACGTTGGCGGTAAAGAGACTGGCGTTGCCGGCAAGCACGGCGTTGGCGAGCGTGCCGTCGATCAGCGTGATCGTGTCGGAGCCGAGTTCGTGCGCGCCGTTGCCGCCGCCCTTGTCGTTGTATGCGACCGCGCAGCCGCGCTTGAGGCCCCACTCGCCGGCCGCCGAAATCGCGCCGTACACGCCGCGCGAACCGGACGACGTCGCCGTGACGATGCACGGCTGCGCGGGATCGAAACTCGCGGGCACCTGCACGAGCAGCGTCACGTTCTTGCGGCCGCTGCCGTCGTCGGAATACGCGAGATATTCGGTGCCGGGGATCTTGCCTTCGCCGAGCGTGTCGTTGCCGTCGAGATCGACGTTCGGCCCCCAGAAACGGCCGTAGCCGCCATTGGCGCTCATGTCGACGAGCGCGCGGTAGTTCGACCAGATCGCGACCCGGCGCAGCTCGGCGCTCGTCGGCCGGGACGGATTCGCGAACGCGGGCGCGGTGGCGGCGGCGAGCCCGGTCTTGCCGAGGCCGGCCGTCAGCAGATCGTCGCTCGTGCCGTCATAGGCGGTCGTGCGCACGCTGCCGGACACGAAACCCGGCAACCGGTTGCGCTCGCCCGAATCGTCACCGTTGCAGGCACCGAGCATCGCGACCGCGACCAGCGCCGCGCCCAAGAGAATCCGACTGCCCCACCCGTGCGTCGTCATTGCCGCCCTCTCGATATCGTTATCGGTCCGCCGCTGCGTCGTGCGCGGCTCACGGCCTCTGAAGAACGCGGGGCCGTCCAGCGTTTTCCGTCCTGAAGGAAGTCCCTTGGGGATACCCGTTCGGGGGGCCTGGCGCAAAGCGGCAGGCCCGAGGCATTCTAAAGCGCAAACGGGCCCCGGTGCGCCGGGGCCCGCCGCAAGCGGGCGCGCGGCGCTGGCGCGCCGCCGCCCGGCATCATTGCTGCTGGACCGTCAGCTTGTTCGTGACCGACGTCACGCCCTTCACGCTCTTCGCTGCCTCTTCCGCCTTGTCGATCTGTGCCTGGTCGGGCACCGTGCCCTCCAACGAGATCGCGCCGCCCTTCGAGCGCACGACGAGGTTCGCCACGTCGATGCCGCCTGCCTTCGTAATTGCCTTGCGCACCGCGTAGCCGAGCTTGCGGTTCGCCTTCTTCGCGGTCTTGGCCGCGGCCTTCGGCAAGCTCGCTGCCGCAGCCGGCGCCCCGGTTGCCGCCGCATCGCTCGACTGCGCATATACGCTGCCCGACAGACAGGCAGCCACGGCCGCAACACCCAACGCTCTCAACACGATCGACTTCATGCTATCTCCTTATGACTTCGGAACGGCCGCGCACAGTACGGCCGGATACCCCCAAAGGCAGCCGGCCCGCGCGCGAACGGGCGGGACGGCCGATGACTTCCACGGCGATGCGAGAGAGGCGACACGGGCCGGCGACCGGCGCACGCGAATGCGGGCCGGCCGGGCCGGACAGCCGCCGGCCGGACGCGCCCGGTCTCATTGCGTGCCGGGTCGCGCGCGAATCGGTCGCGGCTGCGACGCACAATGTAATCCAGCGCCCGCCGAAGCGCAAAGCTTTTGACGCGCGAGCCCCCGGCGGCCGCGGGCTCGCGCGCCCGAGTCCGCCGCCGCGCCACGGGGCCGGACTCGCGCATGCCGGGCGAAACCGGGTACCATCGCCGCCAGAACCTGCATCGCGTACATCGTCCGTGACGCGCGTCACCGACGCGTCACGCCCGTGTCATCCGTCGACTCCATGAAGCCAGCCAGCCCTCGCCCGCCGCGCCGCATCCTCGCCCGCTTCGTCGCGGTGTCGTGGCGCGACCTCGCGCTGTCGATCGGCCCCACCGTGCTGCTCGCGGTCGCGGCGGTCTGGCTCGCGGTCAAGCTGATCCAGCCGGCGCCGCCGTCCACGCTCGTGATTTCGTCCGGCCCGCCCGGCAGCACCTACTGGAACGCCGCGCAGAAATACAAGGCGATCCTCGCGAAGAACGGCGTCACGCTCGACGTCCAGTCATCCGAAGGATCCGCGCAGAACCTCGAGCGGCTGTCGAACCCGAACGCGCCGGTCGACGTCGGCTTCGTGCAGAGCGGCATCGGCCCGAAGGAGCGCGACGAGCACCTGGTATCGCTCGGCAGCATCGGCTACGTGCCGCTCGCGATCATGTACCGCGGCCCGGTGGTCGCGCGCCTGTCCGACTTCAAGGGCAAGCGGCTCGCGCTCGGCGCCGAAGGCAGCGGCGCGCGCGAATTGAGCCTCGCGCTGCTGAAGATGAACGGCATCGTGCCGGGCGGCTCGACCGAGCTGCTGCCGACGGCCGGCGAGGACGCGGCAACCGCGCTGCTCGACGGCAGGATTGACGCCGCATTCCTGTCCGGCGACTCGACGCAGATCCCGGTCATGGCGAAACTGTTCCGCGCCCCCGGCGTGCACGTGTACTCGTTCACGCAGGCCGAGGCGTATGCGCGGCGCTTCCCGTACCTGACCGCGATCACGCTGCCGATGGGCGTCTACGATCTCGGCCGCAACCTGCCGCCCGCCGACATCCATACGGTCGCGCCGACGATCGAGCTGGTCGCGCGCGACTCGCTGCACCCCGCGTTGTCCGACCTGCTGATCGAGGCCGCGCGCGAGGTGCACGGCCACGCGACAATCCTGCAGCACGCGGGCGAATTCCCGTCGGCCGTCACGCGCGGCTTCCCGCTGTCCGACGACGCGGCGCGCTATTACAAGTCGGGCAAGACCTTCCTGTACCGGCGGCTGCCGTTCTGGGTCGCGAGTCTCGTCGACCGGCTGCTGGTCGTGGTGGTGCCGCTGATCGTCGTGCTGATCCCCGGGCTGCGGCTGGTGCCGTCGCTGTATGGCTGGCGCGTACGTTCGCGTATCTACCGCTGGTACGGCGCGCTGATCGCGCTCGAGCGCCGCGCGCTCGGCGAGCATACGGCCGAGGAGCGCGTCCATCTGCTCGACGAGCTCGACGACATCGAGGAAGCCGTGAACCGGATGAAGATGCCGCTCGCGTATGCGGGGCAGTTCTACGTGCTGCGCGAACACATCGGCTTCGTGCGCGAGCGGCTCACCGCGCACGACCACGACGCCGCGTCGGGTACACCCGGCGCCGGCGGCCTCGCGGCGGCGCGCGGCGGCGCGGCCGCGTCGCCGGCCGGCGAGCCCCCTCGGGCGACTCCCGGTTCCGCATGAGCGGCCGATCCACGATCATTGCTGCATCCGCGCGCAGCCGCTTAACTTGAAGGCCGCCGCGAGGCGCACACGCCCCATTCTCTGGAGATCGCCATGACAACCGGCCTCGACACTGCCCAACCCGCCTGGTTCTTCGACTTCGTGTCGCCGTTCTCCTACCTGCTGCTCGAACAGCACGACAAGTGGCCGGACGTGCCGTTCGACCTCGTCGCCGTGTCGCTGCCCGACCTGCAGCGCCACTGGGGACAGCGCCCGAGCGCCGACGTGCCGGCCAAGCGCATGTTCACGTACCGCCATGCGCTGTTTCGCGCCGAACAGCTCGGCATCCGCTTCAAGATGCCGCCCGCGCATCCGTTCGACACCGACAAGGTGCTGCGCCTCGCGATCGCGCTGCGCGCCGACATCGCGACCGTGCTCGAAATGTTCCGCTTCATCTGGCACGACGGCAACGATCCGTCGACGCCGGACGGGTTCGCCGCGCTGTGCGAGCGCGTCGGCGTCGGGCACGGCGACGAGCTGATCGAATTCGAGGAAACGAGCGCGCAGTTGCGCCGCAACACCGACGACGCGATCGCGCTCGGCGTGTTCGGCGTGCCGACGTTCTGGATGAACCAGCAGCTGTTCTGGGGCGAGGACGCGCTGCCAATGGTGCTGTACTGCGCGCGCACGCCGAACTGGCTCGAATCGCGCGAGGTCAAGCGGATCAGCACGCTGCCGAAGGGGCGCGCGTGATGGCCGGTATCACGCACCGCGACACGTGGCTGCGGTAAGGTTACGCTTCTCCCGAATCACCGCGCACCGATGGAAGACGACGACCGTACCGCCTCGCTCGATATCTGGCTCGTGCGCGTATTGCGCACGCTGCTGCTCGAGCGCAGCGTCACGCAGACCGCACTGCGGCTGAACCAGACCCAGCCCGCGATCAGCACCGCGCTGCGCAAGCTGCGCGAGACGCTGAACGACCCGATTCTCGTGCGCGGCAAGTCCGGAATGGTGCCGACCGAGTACGGCGCGTCGCTGCTCGGCGCGGCGTCGCGCGCGCTGCGCGAGGTCGACTTCATCGCAACGCCGCACGGCGACTTCGACCCGTCGTCGGCGCGGCGCACGTTCCGCGTCGCCGCGCCCGACTACCTGAACGATTTCTTCATGCCGACGCTGATCGAACGCTTTCGCGACGCGGCGCCGCATGCACATCTGGAAATCGACTCGCTGAATCCCGCGCTCGATCACGCGGAGGCGCTCGAATCGGGCGCGCTCGATCTCGTGATCGGCAACTGGCCGAAGCCCGACCCGCGGTTCGCGCGCCAGGACCTGTTCTCCGACACGATCGTGTGCCTGATGCGCGATGCGCATCCGCTCGCCCGTGCACCGCTGACGCGCGAAGCGTACGCGTCGGCCGCGCACGTCGCGCCGACGCCCTACACCGGCGACAAGCGCAACGCGATCGAGATCGGCCTCGCACGCGCGCGCCTCACGCGGCGGATCGTGACGACGCTGCCGTATTTCGGGATCGTGCCGCAGGTGCTGCTGCAGTCGGACCTGATCTTCACGACGACGCGCCGCTTCGCGACGCACTATGCGCAGCTGCTGCCGCTCGTCGTCGTCACGCCGCCCGTGCCGTTCCCGCGCATCAAGAGCTACCTGCTCACGCACCCGCACCCCGATCGCCCGACCGACATCGCGTGGCTGTGCGCGCTGATGCAGAGCGTGTCCGACGAGCTGACTGCCGCACGCGGCCGCAAGCGGTGACCCCGCGCGGCACGGCCTGCGCGCGACGACGCAGCCCCGCCGCTCAGGCCGTGCAGAAGGTTTCCTGCAGATGCGTCCAGCGCACGATGCCTGCCGCGTCGCGCGCGAACACGGCGGTCGCGCGACGCGCGGGCAGTTCGCCCGATACCGCATGCTGCGCTTCGAGATAGGTGAGCACCGCATGCGATGCGTCGGCCGCGAGCACGCGGATGTCCGACAGCGCGATGCGCAGCCCCGGCTTCGCGCCGCCGAGCCTCGCGAACAGTGCACGCGTGCCGTCGCGGTCGAGCGCGCGGCCGTCGGTCATGATCATCGTGAAATCGGCGGAAAAAGGTGCGATCAGCGCCTCGAGCGCCGCGGGTGAAGTATCGGTGCCGGACAGCCAGCGCTCGATGTCGACGACGCTTGCATCGAGTGCGTCGAGATAGACCTGGGGATCGGACATGGTGCCTGCACGAAAAGGCGCGCGGCCCGATGCCGCGCGATCCGTGCAGTGTAGGCAAAAACCGGCGGACGTGCGTCGGGCGTGCCGGCCCGCGTCGTTACCGCGCGCAGCTCACGTCGTCGCGCACGCGCCCCGCCGCGGCCGCCTTCGCATCGGCCACCGGCATGCCCGAGCGGGCCTGCAGCAGTTCCGCGCAGACGGCCACCGCGATCGCGCCGGGCGCCTTGTCGACGATGCCCGCGATGCCGATCGGGCACACCATCTCCGCGAGCCGCGCCGGATCGACGCCGCGCGCCGCGAGCCGGCGCTCGAACTTCACGCGCTTGGTGCGCGAACCGATCATCCCGAAGTACGCGAAGTCGCGCCGCCGCATGATCTGCGCGGCGAGCGAGAAATCGAGCGCATGATTGTGCGTCATCACGAGAAAGTACGCGCCGGGCGGCGCCGCGTCGACAACGGCCTCCGGCGTGTCGGTCGACTCCGGCTGCACGTTCGGCGGACATTCGTCCGGGAACAGCTCGTCGCGCGTGTCGACCCACTGCACGACGCACGGCAGTGCGCCGAGCAGCGTGACGAGCGCATGACCGACGTGCCCCGCGCCGAACAGCACGATGTGCATCGGCGGCTGCGCCGCGCTCGCGCGGTTGCGCCGGCCGGTGCCCGGTGCGAACGTCCCGATCGACGGCGCGTTGTCGCACGCGCCGTTGCAACCGGCGGCGGGCGCATGCGACGCGGCATGCAGCGAGCGCAGTGAGCCTGGGGGCCGGTTCATATCAGCCTGCCCGCGCGGCGCCCGCCGCGCGCACCGCATTCACCGCACGCAGGATCGATTCGCCGGTGGCCGGCGCGTCGAGCGGCGGATTCACCCGGTAGTCGCCAACCGCGGCAATCGCGTCGCGCACCGCGAAGAACACCGAGAACGGCAGCAGCAGCGGCGGCTCGCCGACGGCCTTCGACCGGTGGATGCTGTCCTCGACGTTGCGGTTCTGGAACAGCCGCACGTTGAACTCGGGCGGCGTGTCGTTGACGGTCGGAATCTTGTACGTGGACGGAGCGTGCGTCATCAGCTTGCCGCCCGCGTTCCACCACAGCTCCTCGGTCGTGAGCCAGCCCATCCCCTGGATGAACGCGCCTTCGACCTGGCCGATGTCGAGTGCCGGGTTCAGCGAAGCGCCCACGTCGTGCAACGCGTCGACGCGCAGCGTGCGCATCTCGCCCGTCAGCGTGTCGATCACGACTTCCGACACGGCCGCGCCGTACGAGTAGTAGTAGAACGGCCGGCCCTGCAGCTTCGACTGATCCCAGTGCAGCTTCGGCGTCGCGTAGAAACCGTCGGACCACAACTGCACACGTGCAAGGTAGGCCTTCGCGATCACTTCGCCGAACGGCACGCCGTGGCCGCCGACCCACACGACATCGTTGCCGAACTTCACGTCGGCCGCATCGATCTTGCCGTCGCCGAACTGCTTCGCCGCGAACGCCGCGAGGCGCTCGCGCAACTGGCGCGCCGCATCCTGCGCGGCCTTGCCGTTCAGGTCGGAGCCCGTCGACGCGGCCGTCGCGGACGTGTTCGCGACCTTGCTCGTGTCGGTCGCCGTCACGCGGATCCGGCCGAAGCGGATGCCGAGCTCGTGCGCGACCACTTGCGCGACCTTCGTGTTGAGCCCCTGCCCCATCTCCGTGCCGCCGTGGTTCACGAGCACCGAGCCGTCGGTGTAGATGTGCACCAGCGCGCCGGCCTGGTTGAAGTGCGTGACGTTGAACGCGATGCCGAACTTCACCGGCGTGAGCGCGATGCCCTTCTTCAGCACCGCGTTGCGTGCGTTGAATTCGCGCACGCCCGCGCGCCGTGCGCGGTAGTCGCTCGTCGTCTCGAGTTCGCCGAGCAGTTCATGCAGCACGTTGTCCTCGACCGTCTGCCCGTAAGGCGTCACGTTGCGTTCGGTCTTGCCGTACAGGTTCGCGTAGCGCACGTCGAGCGGATCGCGGCCGAGCGAGCGCGCGACGTCGTCGAGGATGTATTCGATCGCGAACGCGCCCTGCGGACCGCCGAAGCCGCGGAACGCGGTGTTCGACTGCGTGTTGGTCTTGCCGCAGTAGCCGGCGATGTCGACGTCGCCGAGCCAGTACGCGTTGTCGAAGTGGCACACCGCGCGCGTCATCACCGGGCCCGACAGGTCCGCCGAGAAGCCGCAGCGCGACGTCATGTCGAGCGCCACGCCGTCGAGGCGGCCGTCGTCGTCGTAGCCGACGTCGAAGCGGTAATGGAAATCGTGCCGCTTGCCGGTGATCATCATGTCGTCGTCGCGGTCCGGACGCAGCTTCACCGGGCACAGCAGCTTCCAGGCGGCGAGCGCCGCGCAGCACGCGAACAGGCCCGACTGCGATTCCTTGCCGCCGAACCCGCCGCCCATCCGGCGGCATTCGACCAGCACGTTGTGCGACGCGACGCCGAGCACGTGCGCGACGAGATGCTGCATCTCGCTCGGGTGCTGCGTCGAGCAGTACACGTGCATCCCGTCGTCGTCCTTCGGCACCGCGTAGGCGATCTGGCCTTCCAGGTAGAACTGCTCCTGGCCGCCGAGCAGCATCTCGCCCGACTCGCGATGCGGCGCGGCGGCGAGCCGCGCGGCCGCGTCGCCGCGCGCGAGCTTCAGCGGCGGGATTACATAGGTTTCGGCCTTGCGCGCATCCTGCGCGGTCAGGATCGCGGGCAGCTCCTCGTAGTCGACCTGCGCGCGGCGCGCGGCGAGCCGCGCGATTTCGTGCGACGTCGCGACGACGATGAACATCGGCTGGCCGACGAACTGCACGATGCCCTTGGCGAGCACCGGGTCGTCGTGGATGATCGGGCCGCAGTCGTTCACGCCCGGGATGTCGTCGGCCGTGAACACGGCGACCACGCCGGGCGTCGCGCGCACCGCGTCGAAGTTCATCGACACGATCTTCGCGTGCGGCTTCGCGGACAACCCGAGCGCCGCGTGCAGCGTGCCCGCGACGAGCGGGATGTCGTCGGTGTAGGTCGCGCGCCCGCTCACGTGCAGGTGGGCCGATTCGTGCGCGCGCGAGACGTGCACCTGCGCGGCGTCGGCCTGCGGGTCGAGGGTGTTCAGGAACGGTTCTGCTTGCTGGTTCATCTTCGGTGTTCTCCGTCTTCAGACGCGCGCCGCGACATCGGCAACGTCGGCGCCGGCTTCGGCGGCCACTTCACGCACATTCAGGGCTTGCGGCGGCAGCGGGTCGTGCGGACGCGTCTCCAGCCAGAATCGATACATCAGGTTCTTCGCGGTATCGAGGCGATACGCGCTCGTCGCACGCATGTCGGTGAGCGGCTGGTAGTCGCGCTCGAGCGCCTGCATCGCGGCCTGCGCGGTGGCTTCGTGCCATTGCGCGCCGTCGAGCAGGCTTTCCGTGTGCGTCGCGCGCTTCGGCGTCGCGGCCATCCCGCCGAACGCGATGCGCGGCTCGCGGATCAGTTCGCCGTCCGCGATGAACGCGAACGCCGCGCACACCGCCGAAATGTCGGAGTCGAAGCGCTTCGACAGCTTGTACGTCCGGAACTGCAGCTTCGCACGCGCGCCGGTGCGGGTCGGCACCTTCAGGCCGACGACGAATTCGTGCGGCGCCATGTCCTTTTGCTGATAGCCGGTGTAGAGCGCCTCGAGCGGCAGCTCGCGCACCGTGTCGCCGCCGCGCAGCACGACCCGCGCGCCGAGCGCGATCAGGCCCGGCATCGAGTCGCCGATCGGCGAACCGTTCGCGACGTTGCCGCCGATCGTCCCCGCGTTGCGGATCGGCAGCGACGCGAAGCGCTTCCACATTTCCGTCAGTTCCGGATACGTGTCGGCGAGCGCCGCATACCCGTTCTCGACCGTCACGCCCGCGCCGATCTCGATCCAGTCGTCGCCGCGCACGACATTCTGCAGTTCGGCGATCTGGCCGACGTAGATCAGGTCGTCCAGACGGCGCATCTGCTTGGTGACCCACAGGCCGATGTCGGTGCTGCCGGCGAGGATCCGCGCAGCGGGACGCTCGGCTTTCAGCGCGGCCAGCGCGTCGAGCGTGCGCGGCGCCGCGAAGCGCGCGCCGTCGGCCGTCGTGTAGTCGAACGTGTCGTCGCGCTTGAGCGTTGCGAGCGTACGGGCGAGCGTGGCCGTGTCGACCGGCGCGGTAGACGCCGGCGCACCTTCGCCGGTTGCGTCGAACATCTGCACGGCCGCGTCGACGATCGGGCGGTAGCCGGTGCAGCGGCACAGGTTGCCGGTCAGCGCATCGGCGATCTCGGTGCGCGTCGGCACGTCCTTCGCCTTTGCACACGCACTGCCGCAGCCTTCGTGGCCATGCTTCTCGTACAGCGCCCACATCGACATCACGAAACCGGGTGTGCAGAACCCGCATTGCGACCCGTGGCAATCGACCATCGCCTGCTGCACCGGGTGCAGCGAACCGTCCGGCTGGCGCAGGTCTTCCACCGTGAGCAGCGCCTTGCCGTCGAGCGTCGGCAGGAACTGGATGCAGGCGTTGACGGCCTTGAACGCGACGGTGCCCGCGTCGGTCAGCTCGCCGACGACGACCGTGCACGCGCCGCAGTCGCCTTCCGCGCAGCCTTCCTTGGTGCCGGTGCAGTGCGCGTCCTCGCGCAGGTATTGCAGCACGGTGCGGGTGACGTCCGCGCCGCTGACTTCGCGGACCGCGTGACGATGGTAGAAGCGGATCGGCTCACTCATGTCTCTATCGTTCTTCAAGTGGGGGCAAGGCGGCCTGCGCGGGGCGCTCGACCGACGTTTCTCTGACAGTTTGCACGCTATCACCATCAAATTCCGCAACCCATAGCCCATCACGCATGGGGCCCATATAACTGCCGCGATATGGGCGCCGAGGCCGCACGGCGGGCATCGAGCACCTTGCCCCATCTGGGTTCCAGGCCTGCCGGCACCGTTCCGTCAGCGATTCTTCGGCAACGGAAACGGGTCGCGATTAACTAAATGGTACCTGCATGAAAACCGGTTCCATGGGAAAATCCCGATTCCCTTTTTCGCCGTCTTCCGCCCGTTTCGCCCATTCGTTCCGACCCCATGTCAACCGATTCCGCCACACCGCCGCGCAGCGGGTTCGCGGTCACGCTGCAAATCGTGTCCGTCGTCTGCTTCACGTTCATCTGCTACCTGACCATCGGCCTGCCGCTCGCGGTGCTGCCGGGCTTCGTCCACGACGACCTCGGCTTTTCCGCCATCGTCGCGGGCGGCGCAATCAGCGTCCAGTATTTCGCGACCCTCGCGTCGCGCCCGCTCGCCGGGCGCTTCGCCGACACACTCGGGCCGAAGCAGACGGTGCTGCGCGGGCTGATCGGCTGCGGCGTGTCGGGCGTGCTGCTGCTCGTCGCGCTGCTGCTGGCCCACTGGCCGGTCGCGAGCCTCGTGCTGCTGGTCGCGAGCCGGCTCGTGCTCGGCGTCGGCGAGAGCCTGTGCGGCACCGGCGCGATCCTGTGGGGCATCGGGCGGGTCGGCGTCGCGCACAACGCGAAAGTGATTTCGTGGAACGGCATCGCGACCTACGGCGCACTCGCACTCGGCGCGCCCGTCGGCGTCGCGATCGCGCATACGTTGAATCCGGCGCTGATCGGCGTGATCGTGATCGCGCTCGCCGCGACCGGCTTCTACCTTGCACGCCTGATCGATTCCGTGCCGCTCGTGCACGGCGAACGGATGTCGTATGCGAGCGTGTTCACGCGCGTGCTGCCGCACGGCCTCGGTCTCGCGCTCGGCTCCGCCGGCTTCGGCTCGATCGCGACCTTCGTCACGCTGTACTACGCGGCGCGCCACTGGCCGAACGCCGCGCTATCGCTGACCGTGTTCGGCACGCTGTTCATCGGCGCGCGCCTGCTGTTCGCGAACACGATCAAGACTTATGGCGGCTTCCGCGTCGCGATCGTGTCGTTCGCGTTCGAATGCTCGGGCCTCGTGCTGCTGTGGATCGCGCCCGTGCCGCATGTCGCGCTCGTCGGCGCGGCGCTGACCGGCTTCGGCTTCGCGCTGATCTTCCCGGCGCTCGGCGTCGAGGCCGTCGGGCTCGTGCCGCCGGCAAGCCGCGGCGCGGCGCTGTCCGCGTATTCGGTGTTCCTCGACCTGTCGCTCGGCATCACGGGCCCGCTCGCGGGCTATGTGGCCGGTGAGTTCGGCTATCCGCAGGTGTTCCTGTTCGCGGCGGTGGCCGCGGCGGCAGGCGTCGCGCTGTCGATGGTGCTGTATCAGCGGCAGGCGCGAGTCGCGGGGAGCGGCGCGGCGGCTTGAGCGAGCCGCTCGCCGGACGCGCAGGCGGCCGCTGCCCTGGCGCCCAAACGAAAACGCCCGCATCGCGCGGGCGTTTTTTGTTTCCGGCGGCCATCGCGACGGCCGCCCCGGTCAGGCCGTGCGCAGGAACAACCGTCGCGTCAGGTCGAACGCGACGAGATTGCCGGCCACCACGAGCAACAGCCCGACCACCGCGAGCGGCGACCACTGGTAGCCCTCGAAGACCGTCGACACGGCAAGCGCGACGATCGGGAACAGCACCGTGCAGTATGCGGCGCGCTCGGGCCCGATCCGGCCGACGAGGGTCAGGTAAGCAGTGAACCCGATCACCGAGCCCGGCACGGCCAGATAGAGGAGCGCGCCGAGATAGCGCGGGCTCGGGTCGATCATGAACGGCAGCCCGGCCATCGCGCTGCCGACCGTCAGGATCGCCGCGCCGATCAGCATCGCCCAGCCGTTGGTCACGAGCGGGTGCAGGCCCATCGACTGCATCCGGCTCGACAGCAGGTTGCCCGCCGAGAAGCACATCGTGCCCGCGAACGCGATCGCGAGGCCCGTCCAGGTCGCGTGATCGTCGAGATGGCTGGCCATCTGCTGCCAGAACAGGCATGCGATGCCGGTCAGCCCGAGCAGCGCGCCGGCGATCGCGGACGGCCGCAGCGGGCGGCCCATGAACAGCCGGCCGTTGATCGAGTTCAGCAGCGGAGCGGTCGAGAAGATCACGGCGACGAGGCCGCTCGGCACGACCTGCTCCGAATAGTAGAAGCACAGGAAATTCAGGCAGAACAGCGCGAAGCCCTGCGCGACGAGGTAGCGCCACGCCTCGCGCGGCGGACGCACCGGCCGGCGCATCACGCGCAGCAGCGCGAACAGCACGGCGGCCGCGAGCCAGAAGCGCCACGCGATCGACACGGGCGGCGGCACGGCGCCGAGCTGCCATTTGATCGCGATCCAGGTGGTGCCCCAGATCAGCACGGTAACGAAATAGA
This sequence comes from Burkholderia sp. PR2, assembly GCF_052372875.1. Classification (NCBI taxonomy): domain Bacteria; kingdom Pseudomonadati; phylum Pseudomonadota; class Betaproteobacteria; order Burkholderiales; family Burkholderiaceae; genus Burkholderia; species Burkholderia sp. PR2. Next base: position 788,852 of record NZ_JBQRWH010000004.1, on the reverse strand, counting down.
GCGACAGGTTCATGGCGGCAACGAAGCGGAACGAGTGAAGCGGACTCCGACTGTGCCGCCACCCTGCCCGCGCGGATTGTCCGGAATTGCGGTCTTTTTCGGGCAGCCGCACGGCGCGCTTCGCGCGCGCTTATACTCGCCCCATCATGAGTTCGCCCCTGTACGCCCCGCCCATCGACCACGCGGCTGCCCTTGCCGGCGGTGCGATGCCGTTCGGCCTGCAGTCGGTATGCCGCACGCTCGCCGAGGCGAACGCGACGCTCGAGCGCTTCACCTGGCTCGGCGACCATCTCGCGATCGCCGAATGGACGCGCATCACCGACGAAAGCGAAACGATCTACGAACAGCCCGGCCACCACACGCTGTCGTGCTATCTGGACGGCGGCTACCGGACGGAGCGCGAACGCGTGCCGCGCTACGGCGCGCCGAGCCTGCTGTGCGCGCTGCCGGGCGACCATGAGTCGCGCTGGTGGGTGCGCGGCGAGATGCACTTCATCCACCTTTACTTCCTGCCCGAGCACTTCACGCAGCGCGCGATCCGCGAGCTCGATCGCGAGCCGCGCGAGCTGAAGCTCGCCGACCGCACCTATTTCGAGGATGCACGCGTCGCGGCGCAGTTCCGTTCGCTTGCGCTCGAACGCTGGGACGATGCCGACGGACGGCTGCGCGTCAACGAAGCCGCGCACGACGTGCTGAGCCTGCTGCTGCGCGGCCAGAGCACGACGCGCACCGATCTGCCGTTCCGCGGCGGACTCGCGCCGGCCGTGCGCCGCCGCGTGCGCGACTACATCGACAGCTACCTGTCCCAGCCGCTGACGCTCGGCGAGCTGGCGAACGTCGCCGCGCTGTCCGAATACCATTTCTCGCGGATGTTCAGGCTGTCGTTCGGGCGCGCGCCGCACGCGTGGGTGGCCGAGCAGCGGCTCGCGCGGGCGCGCCTGCTGCTGCGCACGACGGCGCTACCGCTCGCACAGGTCGCGGCCGAATGCGGTTACGCGAACGCCGGCCACTTCAGCCACCGCTTTCGCGACGCGCACGGCACGACGCCGAACGCGTACCGGCGCGCGATGCAGGGCGGCTGAACGCCGCACCCCGGCTGTCGACGAGGCGGTTTCGTGCAGCGCACCCGCCTCGCGTCTCTCCGCTTACGTACCGCGCCGCGACAGTTCCTGCTCGAGCGCAGCCACGCCGGCCGGCAGGTCGACCGGCACCTTCAGGTCGACCATCGTGCGGCCGAACGCGTGCAGCGTGCGGAACAGGTTGTGTTCGCGGCACTGTTCGCCCATCTGCCCGATCCGCACGATCGGCAGCCCGAACGAGCCCGAAATCTCGACCTGGTACTGCTTCGAGATATGGCCGCACACCATCCCGGGCGTGAGCCCTTCGGGCGTCTCGATCCCGACCACCGAGTTGAGCCGGCAGTCCTTCGGCGCATAGAGCGCGAGCCCCATCGCCTCGACGCCCGCCTGCAGCGCGAGCGAGCAGCGCAGGTGGCGCGCGAAGCGACTTTCGAGCGTCTCCGCGCAGACGAGCCGCAGCGCCTCGTGCAGCGCGAGCACGCCCGACACCGGCGCCGTGTAGTGATAGCCCGCGTTGTGCCAGAAGTTCTCCGCGAGCGCCATGTCGAGGCACCAGTGCGCGTTCGGTTCCGGACGATGCTTCATGCGCTCCCACGCGGCGTCGGAGAATGCGATCAGCGACACACCGGGGATCGACGACAGCCCCTTCTGGCCCCCCGTGATCACCGCGTCGATGCCCCACGCGTCCATTTCGAGCGGCATCGTCGACAGCGTGCACACCGCGTCGACCACGACCAGCGCACCGGCCGCCTTCGCGAGCGCCGCGATGTCGCGCAGATCGCGATTCCACACGGTGTTCGACGTCTCGCCCTGCACGATCGTGACGATCTCGGGCCGCTCCCGCGCGATCGCGTCCGCGATTTCGTCGAGGCTCGCGACCGAGCGGTCGGCCACCTCGAGCGTGGCGACGTCGGCGCCGACGCGCGTGGCCATCTCGGCCATCCGCGCGCTGAAGAACCCGTTGCGGATCGACAGCACGCGCGTACCGCGCCACGCGAGGTTCGAAATCGCCATCTCCATCGCGGCCGAGCCGGGGCCGGCAACGCCGAGCACCCACTTCGTGCGGGTCTGGAACACGTAGCGCGCCATCTCCTTCACCTGCTCGATGATCTTCGCCATCGTCGCGCCGAGGTGGTTGATCACGATCGTGTTCGCCTTCGCGACGGCGGCCGGGATCGGGACCGGGCCGGCCCCCATCATCAGCAGCGGTTCTTCGGGCAGGATCGCGTCGAGCGGCACGACGACGGGACAGGGAATCGGCGAGTAATCGATGGACATGGCAGGCAAGGGAGGTAGGAAGAAAACGCTCGGACGTCGTTCGCCGCACGGCACGGCCAACTGATCGATCATTCCGCGTTCCGCGCTCGCGCGCAAGAGGCACGCGCGGCCGGACAGCGTGACGCTGGCCCGGTCGACGGACCGGGCCAGCCAGCCGGGCCTGCGTCGCACGACCGGGTTGCGCAATCCCGCAGCATGGCCGTGCGCATGCAAAACGGTTCCATCCGCGGTTCGATGTCCGCGATTTTCTCGCGCAGTATTGCGATGCGCTCCGGATGCCCGCGTTCTGCACGATACATGCATCCACCGGAATACCGGCCATCACGATGAAAATCGTGCAGGGTGGAATCGGCCCACGAAAACCAGACCCCGGGAAAAAACATCCATTATCGCGGCATCAATTGGTGAGCGATTTCACCCATTACCGCACCCCGCCACACACGATCACGCACAATGCATTGATTTACATGACAAATATTCGAACCGTCGGCAGTTTCACTCAATACACTTCCGGCTATCCCCCGCACATACACACGACACTTCCCCGCTAAATCGATACCCGCTATTTCGATTTTACGCAACCCGCCCTTTTTCTCAGGTTGACGGATATCGGTTCTGTAATGAACAATCGTCTGCAGAATCGAAATCCGATTTTTCGATATGGGCCAGAACCTGGTGTCACGCGACGTTTTTCCAGGTCGCGCAACGAAAAATCACAACCAAAATCAATCAACCGGGCCAGAAATTCGCGAGCCATGAACCAGATTCAGACCATGCGTGTGTTCGTCTGCGTCGCCGAACAGCAGAGCTTCCGGCGCGCGGCGCACCATCTAGGCGTATCCAATGCGCTCGTCACGCGCTCGATCGCGATGCTCGAGTCTCACCTGAACACGCGGTTGATCCACCGCACCACGCGCAACCTGTCGCTGACCGAGGCCGGCCTGCGCTACCTCGACGGCTGCCGTGCGCTGCTCGAGGAATTCGATCATCTCGAGGCGTCCGTCGCGCACGCCGTGCGCGAGCCGGCCGGCACGTTGCGCGTGGTCGCGTCCGGCCTGCTGTCGCCGCTTGCGCTCACCCCGCTCGTCAGCAGTTTCCGGCACCGCTACCCCGAACTGCGCGTGCAGCTTACCGTCGCCGAAGGGCCGCTCGACGTGCTCGAATCCGGCTACGACGTCGGCATCGCGACGGGCAACCTGCTCGACGGCAACCCGACCCTGATCGGCCACGCACTCGCACCGAACCCGTTCGTCGCCTGCGCGGCGCCCGCGTATCTCGAACGGCGCGGCGAGCCGCGCGCACCCGACGACCTGCCGGGCCACGACTGGGTCGCGCTCGCGCCGCACCAGCATGCGCCCGCGTGGCGGCTGGTCGGCCACGACGGCGTCACGCATTCGATCACGGTGCGCCCGACCTGCACGGTCAACCAGCTGGCGCTCGTGCAGTTGGCGGCCGTCGCCGGGTCCGGCATCGCGGTGCTGCCCGAGGCGAGCATCGTCGACGCGCTCGCCACCGGCACGCTCGTGCGGCTACTGCCCGCCTACCGGATCGACGACACGGACACGCAGCTGTCCCTCGTCTACCCGAACCGCCAGTACGTGCCGGCCCGCACGCGAAGCTTCGTCGAGCACGCGCTCGAGCATTTCGGCGCACAGGCGGCCCGCGAGCGGACCGGCTACGGCTTCCTGCGCACGCCCGATCGCACCGACATCGCCACCGGCCGGCAGACGGGCCTGCAGTAAACTGCACGCGACAGCCATCGGAGGTGCAGCGTGCGCGTGATCCTGTTCAGCAGCCGGCAGTACGACGACGAATCGTTTACCGCCGCCAACCGGCAATTCGGCTATCGGCTGCACTTCCAGCCGTCGCACCTCGACGCGGAGACCGCGATCCTCGCGCACGGCTTCGAGGTCGTCTGTCCGTTCGTCAACGACACCGTCGACGCGGCCGTGCTCCAACGGCTCGCTGACGGCGGCACGCGCCTGATCGCGCTGCGCTCGGCGGGTTTCAACCACGTCGACCTGGCGGCCGCGGAGCGGCTCGGCATCGCCGTCGTGCGCGTGCCGGCGTATTCGCCGCATGCGGTTGCCGAACACGCGGTCGCATTGATCCTTGCACTCAACCGCCGGCTGCCGCGCGCGGTCGCACGCACGCGCGAAGGCGACTTCTCGCTGAACGGCCTGCTCGGCTTCGACCTGCACGGCAAGACCGTCGGCGTGGTTGGCACCGGCCTGATCGGCAGTGTGTTCGCGAAGATCATGATGGGCTTCGGGATGCACGTGCTCGCGCACTCGATGCCGCCGTACGACGACGAATTGATCGCGTTCGGCGCGCGCTACGTCGAACTCGACGAGTTGCTGCACCATTCGGACATCGTCAGCCTGCACTGCCCCCTGCTGCCGTCGACGCACCATCTGATCAACGCGCAGACGCTCGCGCGGATGAAGCACGGCGCGATGCTGATCAATACCGGCCGCGGCGGCCTCGTCGACGCGCAGGCGCTGGTCGACGCGCTCAAGAGCGGCCAGCTCGGCCATCTCGGGCTCGACGTGTACGAGGAGGAGAGCGGTCTGTTCTTCGAGGATCACTCCGACCTGCCGCTGCAGGACGACGTCCTCGCGCGCCTGCTGACGTTCCCGAACGTGATCGTCACGTCGCACCAGGCGTTCTTCACGCGCGAGGCGCTCGCCGAGATCGCGCACACGACGCTGCTGAACATCGAGGCGTGGCACGCCGGCACACCGACCAACGTCGTCACGACGGGGCGCTGATCCTCGGCGCTCGGCGCACGTGATCCGTCAACGATTCATCATTTTGTTTTGACTGATGTAACGCCGCCCGTCCGGCGTCTGCTATCGTTGCGCCGACTTCCCCCTTGCTTCTGCCGCTCATGCGTTTCGACGACTCCGCCATTGCCGCGGTCTACCGCGCGATCTTCGAACGGCGCGACATGCGCCACTTCACGCCGGCGCCCGTCGATCCGGCCACGCTCGCGCGGCTGCTGCGCGCCGCGCACCACGCGCCGAGCGTCGGCTTCATGCAGCCATGGCGCTTCATCCGCATCACCGATCCCGCGCTGCGCACCGCGATCCACGCGCTGGTCGAGGCCGAGCGCCGCGCGACCGCCGACGCACTCGGCGAGCGGCAGGACGAATTCATGCGGCTGAAGGTCGAAGGGGTGCGCGAATGCGGCGAGCTGCTGGTCGTCGCGCTGACCGACGATCGCGAGCGCCACGTGTTCGGCCGCCGCACGCTGCCGGAGATGGACCTCGCGTCCGCCGCCTGCGCGATTCAGAACATGTGGCTCGCCGCGCGCGCGGAAGGGCTCGGGATGGGCTGGGTGTCGCTGTTCGACGTCGACGCGCTGCGCACGCTGCTCGGCATGCCGGCCGGCGCGAAGCCGATCGCCGTGCTGTGCGTCGGGCATGTCGATGCGTTCTACGCGAAGCCGATGCTCGAGGAGGAGCGCTGGGCCGCGCGGATGCCGATCGAGGCATGCCTGTTCGAAAACGGCTGGGACGCACCGGTGATGCAGGCCGCCGACTGCACGGCAAACGCCGGCGCGACAGCCGGATCGTCGCCATCGCCGTCGCCCGCAGTTGCCGAACCGGACGACCGCTCAGACTCGGCACCAGCCGGCGCCCTGCCCGAACGCTGACCGAACCCACAGCGCGCGCAAGGCGCCGCTCCACCCGGCGTCGCTCCGACCCGAATTTCGCCGCGCGCCGCCGCTGGACCCGCCCAATCCCACACTGTGAAGCACCCCGGCCGTTACCGCGTCGCACGCCGGCAACATCCGTTTTGGCCCCGAGCATAGGGGTTTTCACTGAAGTAGAATCGCGGCTGATGTCTCTCCGCCCCGCCCGACCCGCGCATCCCGCGCCGACCTCGGGCCGCGGCCTTTCCGTAGCCCACCGCGATGCCGTTACCTCTCTTCGCCCTTGCCGTTGCCGCATTTGGAATCGGTACCACCGAGTTCGTGATCATGGGGCTGCTGCCCAACGTCGCCCGCGACCTCGGCGTGTCGATCCCGGCCGCCGGCATGCTCGTGTCGGGCTACGCGCTCGGCGTGACGATCGGCGCGCCGATCCTCGCGATCGTCACCGCGAAGATGCCGCGCAAGCGCGCGTTGATGGGCCTGATCGGGCTGTTCATCGCGGGCAACCTGTTCTGCGCGATCGCGCCCGGCTACGCGGTGCTGATGGCCGCGCGCGTCGTCACCGCGTTCTGCCATGGCGCGTTCTTCGGGATCGGCTCGGTGGTCGCGAGCAACCTGGTCGCGCCGAACCGGCGCGCGCAGGCGATCGCGCTGATGTTCACCGGCCTCACGCTCGCGAACGTGCTCGGCGTGCCGCTCGGCACCGCGCTCGGCCAGGCGTTCGGCTGGCGCGCGACGTTCTGGGCCGTCACCGGCATCGGCATCGCCGCGGCCGCCGCGCTCGCGGTCTGCCTGCCGAAGAACCTCGCGATGCCCGACACCAGCATCACGCGGGAATTCAGCGTGCTGAAGCACCCGCAGGTGCTGATGGTGCTCGGCATCAGCGTGCTTGCGTCCGCGAGCCTGTTCAGCGTGTTCACGTACATCACGCCGATCCTCGAGGACGTGACGGGCTTCTCGCCGCGTCAAGTCACCTACGTATTGCTGCTGTTCGGCCTCGGCCTGACGGTCGGCGGCACGCTCGGCGGCAAGCTCGCCGACTGGCGCCGGATGCCGTCGCTGATCGCGACGCTCGCGCTGATCGGCATCGTCCTCGCACTGTTCGCGGGCACGATGCATTTGCCGTTCGCGGCGCTCGCGACGATCTTCGTGTGGGGCATCCTCGCGTTCGCGATCGTGCCGCCGCTGCAGATCCTGATCGTCGATCGCGCGAGCGACGCGCCGAACCTCGCGTCGACGCTGAACCAGGGCGCGTTCAACCTCGGCAACGCGACGGGCGCCTGGCTCGGCGGCATGGCGATCGGCTCCGGCGTGTCGCTCGTGAACCTGCCGTGGGTCGGCGTCGCGATGGCTGTCGCGGCACTGGCGCTCACGCTGTGGTCAGCGTCGCTCGAACGCCGGCCGGTGGCCGTGCCGACCGAGTACGTGTAACGCAACCCTGCTGCAATCGTTGCGCGCACAACTCCACGCGAACCTGATGGCCTTCATGGACCTTTCAGGGTCCGCGGTGTAGCATCGCGCCCGATGAAAGCCATTCTCAACCGTGATTTCCTTGCGCTGATCCTGAGCGTCGCGGTCGTCGGTCTCGGCACCGGCGCCACACTGCCGCTCACTGCGCTCGCGCTGACCGAGGCCGGACACGGCACCAACGTCGTCGGCATGTTAACGGCCGCGCAGGCCCTGGGGGGCCTCGCGATCGTCCCGTTCGTCACCGCGCTCGCGCGACACATCGGCTCGCGCCGCGCGATCGTCGTGTCGGTCGTACTGCTTGCTGCAGCCACCGCGCTGATGCAGTTCACGTCGAACCTGATCGTATGGGGCGTGCTGCGCGTGCTGTGCGGCGCGGCGCTGATGCTGCTGTTCACGATCGGCGAGGCGTGGGTCAACCAGCTCGCCGACGATTCGACGCGCGGCCGCGTGGTCGCGATCTACGCGACGAATTTCACGCTGTTCCAGATGGCGGGCCCCGTGCTCGTCAGCCAGATCGCCGGCGCGACGAGCATCCGCTTCGCGCTGTGCGGCGCACTGTTCCTGCTCGCACTGCCGACGCTCGCGACGATCCGCCGCGCGCCGCGCGCCGGCGACGACGCGCATCACGCAGCGCACGACAGCTGGCTCGCCGTGCTGCCGCGCATGCCCGCGCTGATCATCGGCACCGGCTTCTTCGCGCTGTTCGATACGCTCGCGCTGTCGCTGCTGCCGCTCTATGCGATGGATCACGGCGTAGCGAGCGCGACCGCCGTGCTGCTCGCATCGATCATGCTGTTCGGCGATACGGCGATGCAGTTCCCGATCGGCTGGCTCGCGGACAAGCTCGGCCGCGAACGCGTGCACCTCGGCGCCGGCTGGATCGTGCTCGCCGGCCTGCCGCTGCTGCCGCTCGTGATCGCCGATCCGTGGCTGTGCTGGCCGCTGCTGTTCGTGCTCGGCGCGGCGGCCGGCAGCATCTACACGCTGTCGCTGGTCGCATGCGGCGAACGCTTCCGCGGCGCGGCGCTCGTCACCGCGAGTTCGCTCGTGTCGGCATCGTGGAGCGCCGCGAGCTTCGGCGGCCCGCTGGTTGCCGGCGCGTTGATGGAGCAACTGGGCAGCAACGCGCTGATCGGCGTGCTGGTCGTCTGCGTCGCCGCGTTCGTCGCGGCCGCGCTGTGGGAACGACGCGCCGCGTTGCAGCGCGCGGTCTGACATTGGCGCGCACGCCGCAGCGCGCCGCCCGGACGACGACGGCACGAACACGCGCCGCCGGGCCACGGACACGCCGGTCACACTGCAAAAACGACGACGGCCCGCGCAATGCGGGCCGTCGTGCTCATGATCGCTACGTTGCGCGTTACGCCTTCAACGCCGGCAAGATCTTGCCGACACACGTGCCGAAGCCGACGCGATAGCCGTCGCCCTGGCACCATCCGGCGAGCGTGAGCTCGTCGCCGTCCTCGATGAACGCGCGGCTGCCGCCGCCGTTCAGCGCGAGCGGCCCCTTGCCGTTCCACGTCAGCTCGAGCAGGCTGCCGAACGAATCCTTCGTCGGCCCGCTGATCGTGCCCGATCCCATCAGGTCGCCGACGCGCGTGTTGCAGCCCGCGACCGTGTGATGCGCGAGCTGCTGCGCCATCGTCCAGTACATGTGCTTGAAGTTGGTGCGGCAGATCGACGTCGCTTCGGCGGCACCCTCCGCGCGCAGCGTCACTTCGAGCGCGATGTCGAACGCATGCTTGCCCGCGTGCCGCAGATACGCGAGCGGCTGCGGCGACTGTTCGGGCTGCTCGACGCGAAACGGTTCGAGCGCGTCGAGCGTGACGATCCACGGCGAGATCGTCGTCGCGAAGGTCTTCGCGTTGAACGGGCCGAGCGGCACGTATTCCCACTGCTGGATATCGCGCGCGCTCCAGTCGTTCAGCAGCACCATCCCGAAGATATGCGCTTCCGCGCCCTCACACGCGATCGGCTCGCCGAGCGCGTTGCCGCGCCCGACGATGAAGCCCGTTTCCAGTTCGATGTCGAGCTTGCGGCATGCGCCGAACACCGGACGCTCCTGGTCGGGCAGCTTCAATTGGCCGTTCGGGCGCCGCACCGGCGTGCCGCTTACGACCACCGACGACGCTCGGCCGTTGTAGCCGATCGGCATCTCCGACCAGTTCGGCAACAGCGCATTCTTCGGATCACGGAACATCGAACCGACGTTGGTCGCATGCTCCTTCGACGAATAGAAATCGGTGTAGCCGGGAATGTCGACCGGCAGGTGCAGCGTCGCGTCGCGCTGCGCGACGAGCACCTGCGCGCGCAGCGCCGCATCGTCACGCAGCCGCGCGTTCTCGCGCGAGAACAGGTCCGACAGTTGCACGCGCACGCTACGCCATGCGTCGCGGCCGAGCGCGATGAATGCGTTGAGCGTCGGTGCGGCGAACGCCTCGGCACCGGCGGGCAGCGTCACGAGGCCCGCACGCGCGAGCGCCGCGAGGTCGATGATCTGGTCGCCGAGCGCGACGCCCGCGCGGCGCACCGGTTGCTTCGCATCGCTGAAGATCCCGAACGGCAGGTTCTGGATCGGGAAATCGCAGGCGGGATCGTTCGCCGTCTCGACCCAGCTCTTGCGGGCCGGGTCGAGCGTCGCGCGCCAGTCTTGGGTATCGCTCATCGTTGCTCCGGATTGAAGTGTTTCTTGATGCCTTGCCAGCATTCGAAGTAGTCGGCCTGCAGTTGCGCGGTGTCGAGCGCGTAGCGCGTCGGCCGGATCAGCGTGCGGGTTTCGAACATGAACGCCATCGTCGCGTCGACCTTGTGCGGCTTCGTCGTGTCGCTCGCCGATGCCTTCTCGAACGTGTCCGCATCCGGCCCGTGGCCCGACATGCAGTTGTGCAGGCTCGCGCCACCCGGCACGAAACCTTCGGCCTTCGCGTCGTACGCGCCGTGCACGAGCCCCATAAACTCGCTCGCGACGTTGCGGTGGAACCAGGGCGGGCGGAACGTATCCTCGGCCGCGAGCCAGCGCGGCGGGAAGATCACGAAGTCGATCGAGTCGACGCCGGGCGTGTCGCTCGGCGACTGCAGCACGAGGAAGATCGACGGATCGGGATGGTCGAAGCTGATCGAGCCGATCGTGTTGAACAGCCGCAGGTCGTATTTGTACGGCGCGTAGTTGCCGTGCCACGCAACGACGTCGAACGGCGAATGTCCGATATCCGCGCGCCACAGGCGCCCGTTCAGCTTCGCGACCAGCTCGAATGCGCCCTCGCGATCCTCGTACGCGGCCTGCGGCGTGAGGAAATCGCGCGGGTTCGCGAGCCCGTTCGAGCCGATGGGGCCGAGGTCCGGCAGGCGCAGCAGCGCGCCGAAGTTCTCGCAGATGTAACCGCGCGCATCGCCGTCCGGCAGCGCGACGGAAAACCGCACGCCGCGCGGAATCACCGCGATCTCGAACGGCTCGACGTCGAGCTGGCCGAACTCGGTCGCGATGAAGAGCCGCCCCTGCTGCGGCACGATCAGCAGTTCGCCATCGGCGCTGTAGAAGAAGCGGTCCTGCATCGAGCGGTTCGCGGCGTACAGGTGGATCGCGCAGCCGTTCATCGCGGCCGCCGAGCCGTTGCCGGCCATCGTCACGAGCCCTTCGACGAAATCGGTCGGTTCGGCCGGCATCGGCAGCGGATCCCAGCGCAGCTGGTTCGGCGGCGTCGGCGGCACGTCGGCCGAGTCGCCGAATTCCGACACGAGCCGCTGCGTGCCCGTGAACGGCTCGAACGGCCGGTGCACGGCCGCGGGCCGGATCCGGTACAGCCACGAGCGGCGGTTGTGGCTGCGTGGCGCGGTAAACGCGGTGCCCGACAGTTGCTCCGCATACAGCCCGTACGGCGCGCGCTGCGGCGAGTTGCGGCCATGCGGCAGCGCGCCGGGCAGTGCCTCGGTCGCGAATTCGTTCGCGAAACCGCTCAGGTAGCCGGCGTTCGCCGGTTTCGACAGGTCAAGCGTCATCGTTTCCTTTCTCCATCAATTCATGGCGGCATTCGGCGCCTGCGCACCGCTGCGCCGCGTTACGCCGGCCAGTCCCAGCACGAACAGCGCCGAGCACAGCACGGGCACCGCGGCTGCGTGGAACAGCGCGCCGTTGGTCCAGTTGAGCGCAATCAGTTGTCCGCCGACGAGCGGCCCGAGCACCGAGCCGATCCGGCCGATGCCGAGGCTCCAGCCGATGCCGGTCGAGCGCAGCGACGTCGGGTAATACTGGCCCGCGAGCGCATTCACGGCTGGCTGCCCGCCGACCACGCAGAATCCGCCCGCGAACACGACAATCAGCAGCCACGGCAGCGCATGCGCTGCCGAGCCGATCAGTCCGACCGAGACGGCCGCGCATGCGAAGCACGCGAACAGCACGCGCACGAAGCCGTAGCGTTCGATGAACCAGCCGAGCGACAGCGTGCCGATCACGCCGCCCGTCTGCAGCACCGTGCCGACGATCACCGCCGTGCCCGGCGAATAACCCGCGTCGCGCATCACGGTCGGCAGCCAGTTCGACAGGAAGTACAGGTCGATCAGGTTCATGAAGCTGATGGCCCACAGCAGCAGCGTGACCGGCAGGCGGCCATGGCGGAACAGCTCGGCGACCGGCGCGCCGCTCGCCGCGCGCTCGCGCACGACGAGGCGCGTGCTCGCGTCGATGCCGGCCTGCGGCGCGAAGCGCGCGAGCCAGGCGCGGGCCTGCGCGTCGCGCCCTTTCAGCACCAGGAACTGCAGCGACTCGGGCAGCCGCGCGAGCATCGCGAGCGTGAGCACGAGCGGCACCGCGCCGCCGACGAAGAACACCGAGCGCCAGCCGAGCGCCGGAATCAACGCGGCGCTGATGAAGCCGCCGATCGCGGCGCCGAGCGTGAAGCCGCACGACACGATCATCATCCGCTTCACGCGATGCGCGGCCGGGCTGAATTCGCCGACCAGCGCCATCGCGTTCGGCATGATGCAGCCGAGGCCGAGGCCCGTGACGAAGCGCAGCGCCATCAGCACGGGAATCGAGCTTGCGAACGGCGTCGCGAGCATCGTCACCGCGAAGAACAGCGTCGAGCCGATCAGCACCGGGCGCCGCCCGATCCGGTCGGCCAGCACCGACAGCCCGAGCGCGCCGAGCAGCATCCCGAACAGGCTCGCGCTGAACACCGGGCCGAGCGCCTGCTTCGGCACGCCCCATTCGGCGATCACGCTCGGCGCGACGTAGCCCATCGCCTGCGCATCGAAGCCATCGATCACGAGACACAGCCCGCACAACGCGAGCAGCATCCAGTGAAAGCCGGGGCGATGGGTCTCGTCGATCACGCGCTCGACTTCGAGCACGCGCGCGTCGGCCGGCGCCGCGCTCATTGCGCCACCTCGGCGGCCGGATGCACGGGCGGTGTCACGCCCTGGCACGCGAGCGCCATCGCTTCGCGCAGCACGTCGGCATCGCCGATCTGGTTCGCGAGCAGCAGGATCAGCTTCGCGTTGACGAGCTGGCTGTCGGCGTCGGACAGATCGCGATGCATGTCGATCAACGCTTCGTAGAACGCGTCCGGATCGGCCAGGCGCGGGCGGGTATCGAGTCGGGGCATGACGGGTGTCTCCGGTATCGTTGTCGTGTTCAATGCGGTGTTCCGCGCGCGCAGGTCGCGCGCGCCAGCGCGTCGGCGATCGCCTGGCGCTCGAGCGAGCGCATCCGCGCGCAGACGTGCTGGTCGGGGCGCAGCAGGTAGAACGTGCCGGGCTTCGCGTCGTAGCGTTGCGCGGCGAAACCGTCGACGTCCTCCACGACGTCGACGCCAGCCACCGGTCGCGCGTGCCCGGCCGGCACGACCAGCACCGGCCGCACCGGCAGCGCCAGGCCGTCGAGTGCCTGCGCGAGCGCGGTGGCGTCGCCCGGCAGGCCGAACAGCATGCCCGCGAAGCCGTCGCCCAGGTGCCGCAGCAGCCAGCCCGACGCGCCGTGCGCGCGCACCGGCGCATCGGCCGCCGCCGCGCCCGGCCGCATCGCGCACGCGAACGCGTCACCGTTGCGGTCCGGCGTATTCAGCGGCGAATCGGCCAGCACGGCCGGCACGGACAGGCGGCCGCTGTTCACGAGCTTGCGCGCGAACTCGCAGTCACGCGCGAGCTTCAGCGTCGCGTCGCGGAACACGCGCGACACCGCGCTCTTCGGCGTGATGAAGTCGGTCGAGCGCGTCGAGTTGCGGATGTTCTCGTCAGCCGCGAACTCGCGCTCGCTCGCATAGGTGTCGAGCAGGCGGTCGTCCGCGCGGCCGTCGAGCACGAGCTTCAGTTTCCACGCGAGGTTGTCCGCGTCCTGCACGCCGCTGTTCGCGCCGCGCGCGCCGAACGGCGACACGCCGTGCGCGGAATCGCCCGCGAACAGCACGCGGCCGTGCCGGAACGTATCCATCCGCTGGCAGCGGAACGTATAGACGCTCACCCATTCCAGCTCGAACTCGGCGTCCGGCCCGAGCAGCGCGCGCACGCGCGGGATCACGCGCTCCGGCTGCTTCTCGGCGACCGGATCGGCGTCCCAGCCGAGCTGGAAGTCGATGCGCCAGACGTTGTCGGGCTGGCGGTGCAGCAGCACCGACTGGTTGCGGTGGAACGGCGGATCGAACCAGAACCAGCGCTCGGTCGGGAATTCCGCCTTCATCTTCACGTCGGCGATCAGGAAGCGGTCCTTGAATGTGCGGCCGCGGCTCTCGAGGCCCATTGCCGCGCGCATCGGGCTGCGCGAGCCGTCGGCCGCGATCACGTACTGCGCGCGCAGCGTCTCGATGCCTTCCGGCGTCTCGACGGTGAGCGTGGCGTGTTCCGCCGATTGCGCGACACCCGTCACCTTGTGCTTCCAGCGGATGTCGATGTTCGGCAGCGCGAACGCGCGCTCGGCCAGATAGCCTTCGACGTAGTACTGCTGCAGGTTGATGAATGCGGGACGCGCATGGCCTTCCTCCGGCAGCAGGTCGAACGCATACAGCTGTTCGTCCTGCAGGAACACCTTGCCGACATGCCAGCTCACGCCCTTGTCGACGAAACGCTCGCCGCAGCCGAGCCGATCGAAGATCTCGAGCGTGCGCTTCGCGAAGCAGATCGCGCGCGAGCCCGTCGACAGCGTGTCGTCGTCGTCGAGCAGCACGACCGGCACCCCCTGCTGCGCGAGGTCGATCGCGGCCGACAGGCCTACCGGGCCCGCACCGACCACCACCACCGGGTGGATGGCGGCGTCATCGCCGGCGCCGCGCGTCGCGCGCGGCCGGTAGTCGAACTTCAGCGTCTGGTAATCGATGCTCATGGTCGCCATCCGCTCCTCAGCCCTGCCGTCCGCGCGCCGACGCGCGCCGCGTCGTCCCGCTCATGCCCGTTGCCCGCCGCTGCCGCGGCCCGCCCTGCCTCGCCCACTTGCTGTCAACCGCCACGTCTCGCTCCTTGCTTCCTGTTGATTCGATTCGGGAAACGGCGCCGCTCCGGGCGCCCGAACGCCGCTTTTCTTGATCGGCGACAAATCTTTGGATTTACGAATAGTAAAACCAATTACGAATAGTGAAATCAACGTAAACCCTAGCCATTGGCTCGAGGACGGGATAACCATATGAGCGAAACGCCAAGCCGAGCCGGGCGCGCGCTGCTAATATCAAGGCACGAGGCGGCCCTTTCGGCCGCCATTTTTCCTTCCTACGCCGATGATTCCGCCCAACATTCCCGAGCTGATCGTCCGTGCCGGGCAATTGCCGTATCTGCGGGAACACCTCGCGCTCGCCGAGGGCGGCACCGCGTGCGCCACCCTGCCGGAGCGCACGCTCGCGAGCGCCTATGAACCGATCTACGACGTGACGATGCCCGGCGCGCCGCAGTCGACGTCGTTTGCTGACGCGATCGAGCGCTACGGCGACGAACTCGGCTTCCAGGCCGTCACGCTGGTCACGGGCACGCCGCACGACCCGGTCGACTCCGCCGTCGACGACCAGACGCTCGTCGCGATCGACCGGCTGTCGCGCGCGCTGCACGCGATCAACTTCTTCGGCGCGCAACGACACGGGCTGCTGTTCCTGCGCGTACACGAACGGCTGCTCAAGAGCGTGAAGTACGACCACGGCAAGCATTTTTCGTCGGTGCTGCAGCGCTTCGGGCTGCCGACCGAGCGAATCGTGATCGAGCTGCCGGCGGTCGCGGTCGCGCACAAGACCTTCCTCGGCTACCTGACGCGCAGCTACCAGCATCACGGCTTCAAGGTCGCGGACAAGCTGCCCGACCCGGGCCGGATCCTCGCGGTCGAATCGGAGATGGCGCGGCCCGACTACATCAAGATGGATGCGGGCATCGCGCTGCGCGACGGGATGGTGAAGGCGCTGGTCGCGTATGCGCAGCGCGTGCGGATTCCGCTGATTTTCGACGGCGTCGTCGACGAGACGCAGTGCGAGCTGCTGCGCCAGCACGACGTGCGGTTCATGCAGGGGCCGGTGTTCGCGAAGGTCGTCCCGGCCTGAGCGGGCGGGTGCCCGGCCCGCGCGGGGCGCGGCACGCCGGATGGCGGAATCCGATGTCAGGATTGCTTCGGGAATCGGGAGCGGCGTGCATCGTCGCCCGAAACCGGCCGGTTCCTCTTCCGTTCATGCGTGAAAGGTAGAACGCACTTGCGCGCGGATTCGACGCCGGCACGTCGACGGCCGCAGCCTATGCCGTTCCGCCGTCGTCGAATTTCGGCAGATCGTCGTCGATCTCGATGCCCGGGAGGCGATCCCCGTACCAGACGTGCCACGCGGGACGCAGCCGCGCCGGCTCGTCGAGCGTTGCATAGTTGATTTCCACGGTCGTCGGCGCATCGGTCAGGCGGTACTCCAACTGCGCGCCGCAGCGGCCGCAAAAGCGCCGCTCGCCCCATGCGCTCGACGCATAGACCGTCGGCTCACCCCGCAGGTATTCGAATGCGTCGAGCGGCACCGATGCCGACGCGACGACCGCCGCCCCCGTCGTGCGCTGACAGAGCCGGCAATGGCAAAAGCCTGCGTCGGCCGGAATGCCGGCGATCCGGTAGCGGATCGCCCCGCATGCGCAACCGCCTTCCATGGTTTCCGGGTGGGACATCGCGAACCTCGTCATCGTCGAGGAACCGGTGGACGATGATGAGCGCGGTTCGCGCGCGGTGCAACCGGCTGCGGCGCCCCCTCCGGTGCCCGGTCGGCCCGGCGACGCGCCGCCTGCGGCGACCGTTTCAGACCGTCTGCCCGAGCCGCTGCGCGAGCGCCTTCAGCTTCGGCCCGACCTGCGTGCGGAATACGTCCTCGTCCATCGACGACGCAGGCCCGCTGCAGCTCAGGATCAGCCAGCGCCCCTCGCGCGGTTCGCGAAACGGCACGGCCGCCGCGTTCACGTCCATGTGCCACGCGCGGAACGAATAGCAGCATCCGCCCGCGGAGAACTCGGCCACCGCGTCCCGCGCGGCCGCGACGAGCGCATCCGCGTCGGCCGCGCCGCCGGCGGCCCGGTGCAGATCCGCATAGAGCGCGCGGCGCACGTCCTCCGGCTGCACGGCCAGGTACGCGCGCCCCATCGAGCTCGTCAGCATCGACAGCCGCGAGCCGGGCGCAAGCCCGAGCGTCAGCGCGGTTTCGCTGCGGATCGTCTCCAGATAGATCATGTCGAGCCCGTCGCGGCAACCGAGCGACACGGCCGCGCCGATCTCGCGCGCAAGCGCCTGCATGTGCGGCCGGGCGAGATCGAGCGTCCCCGAGCCGGACAGCAGCGCGTAGCCGAGCGACAGCACGCCGGCGTCGAGCGCATACTTTCCGAGCGTCTCGTCATAGCGCAGGTAGCCGAGCACGGTCAGCGTATAGGCGAGCCGGTTCACCGTCGCCTTGGGCAGCCCGGTGCGCTCCGCGAAGTCGCGATTGCCGAGCATCGTCTCGCCGGGCCGGAATGCGCGCAGCAGGTCGAGCCCGCGCGCGAGCGCAACGACGAACTTGCGCTCGTCGATCGTGGTTTCGTCGATGGTTGAAAGCGTCATGTGATGCTACACTGGGTTCGTTTTGCAAAACATTGTTCCGCACAGCGGAACTATAGTCAAGCGAACGTTAGATATCGGGGCAGGCCGCGAAGCGCCAACCCGGGACCGACCGCAAAGCATGGGATCAGGGCAAGCGCTGAAGCGCCCACCCTGGCCAACAGGAGATGACACGATGAGCGCTGCAACTTTTCATTGGGACGATCCGCTGTTGCTCGACCAGCAACTGACCGAAGAAGAGCGGATGGTGCGCGATGCCGCGCACGCGTATGCGCGGGACAAGCTCGCGCCGCGCGTCACCGAGGCGTTCCGCCATGAACGCACCGACGCCGAGATCTTCCGCGAGATGGGTGAGATCGGCCTGCTCGGCCCGACGATTCCGGAAGAGTACGGCGGCCCCGGCCTCAATTACGTGAGTTACGGGCTGATCGCGCGCGAAGTCGAGCGCGTCGACTCCGGCTACCGCTCGATGATGTCCGTTCAGTCGTCGCTCGTGATGGTGCCGATCCACGAATTCGGCTCGGACGCGCAGAAGCAGAAATACTTGCCGAAGCTCGCGAGCGGCGAATGGATCGGCTGCTTCGGCCTGACCGAGCCGAACCATGGCTCCGACCCGGGCAGCATGGTCACGCGCGCGACGAAGGTGGCCGGCGGTTATTCGCTGTCCGGCGCGAAGATGTGGATCACCAACTCGCCGATCGCCGACGTGTTCGTCGTGTGGGCGAAACTGGAAGAAAACGGCAAGGACGCGATCCGCGGCTTCATCCTCGAGAAGGGCTGGAAGGGCCTGTCGGCGCCGGCGATCCACGGTAAGGTCGGGCTGCGCGCGTCGATCACCGGCGAGATCGTCCTCGACGAAGTGTTCGTGCCCGAAGAGAACCTGATGCCGAACGTGAGCGGCCTGCGCGGCCCGTTCACGTGCCTGAACTCGGCGCGCTACGGCATTGCCTGGGGCGCGCTCGGCGCGGCCGAGTCGTGCTGGCACACCGCGCGGCAGTATGTGCTCGACCGCAAGCAGTTCGGCCGGCCGCTCGCCGCGAACCAGCTGATCCAGAAGAAGCTCGCCGACATGCAGACCGAAATCACGCTCGGCCTGCAAGGCGTGCTGCGTCTCGGCCGGATGAAGGACGAAGGCACGGCGGCCGTCGAGATCACGTCGATCATGAAGCGCAACTCGTGCGGCAAGGCGCTCGACATCGCGAGGCTCGCGCGCGACATGCTCGGCGGCAACGGCATCTCGGACGAATTCGGCGTCGCGCGCCATCTCGTCAACCTCGAAGTGGTCAACACGTACGAAGGCACGCACGACATCCACGCGCTGATCCTCGGCCGTGCGCAGACGGGCATCCAGGCGTTCTTCTGATCGTCCGGATGCGGCGTCGTACGCGGCAGTGCCGCGGCGTACGCGCAAAAAGATACGGCCCGCCCGGCATGACTGCCGGACGGGCCGTTTTTCATCGGATCCGCGCTTCGGGCCGCCGGCCCGGTACCGCGTTCACCCGCCGCTGCTTACTTGTTCGGCTGCGGCGTGAGGCGCAGGTACGGACGCACCGCGTTGAAACCCTTCGGGAAACGCTTCTTCAGCTCTTCCGGATCCTGCAGCGACGGCACGATCACGACGTCGTCGCCGTCCTTCCAGTTGCCGGGCGTCGCGACCTTGTAGTTGTCGGTCAGCTGCAGCGAGTCGATCACGCGCAGCACTTCGTCGAAGTTGCGGCCGGTGCTGGCCGGATAGGTGATGGTGAGCCGCACCTTCTTGTTCGGGTCGATCACGAACAGCGAGCGCACCGTCAGCGTTTCGTTCGCGTTCGGGTGGATCATGTCGTACAGCTGCGACACCTTGCGGTCCGCGTCGGCGATGATCGGGAAACCGACGACGGTCGACTGCGTTTCGTTGATGTCGTTGATCCAGCCCTTGTGCGATTCGACGCCGTCGACCGACAGCGCGATCACCTTCACGTTGCGTTTCTCGAATTCGCCCTTCAGCTTCGAGGTCAGCCCGAGTTCAGTCGTGCACACCGGCGTGTAGTCGGCCGGGTGCGAGAACAGGACGCCCCAGCTGTCGCCCAGCCACTCGTGAAACTTGATGGGGCCCAGGCTCGATTCCTGCTCGAAATCCGGTGCGATGTCACCAAGACGCAGACTCATGATGTTCCCTCCTCGAACGATGCTGGTTGAAACCGCGCCCTGGACGGCGCGGGACAGTCCATCAGCTTACGGGAAGCAATGGGCGACGCGAACGATTATTCTGTTTGATATTCATACTTTTTTGTCATTTTTACCCGGTATCGGGACACGACGGACGGCCACAAGGGAAACTTTTCGCAGCATTTGCCGCTCTGTCAATGCTTACGAGTCGTTTACCATGTGGTCTTGCACCGCCGCCGCGTGTCTTCCCGGCTCGCCAGCAGGCAAGGGTTTCGCTACGATGTGAACCTGCAGCATGACAGCATGAAGGGAGTTGCAATGTCGGAAATCAACAAGGAGAAGCTGATGTCGGATATCAAAACCGTTCTCGCGGACGCCGAGGATCTGCTCAAGCAGGCAGCGAGCAGCACGGGCGACCGTGCGGCCGAGCTGCGCGAGAAAGCCATGTCGCGCCTGAAACAGGCCAAGGAAAAGGCAACCGACGTCCAGGTCGTGGTGGTCGAGAAAGGCAAGAAGGCCGCGCGCGCGACCGACGACTACGTGCACGAGCATCCGTGGACGTCGATCGGCGTCGCTGCCGGCGTCGGCGTGCTGATCGGTCTGCTGATCAACCGCAAGTAACGCGCTCAACGCCGTTCCGCCCCATGTGCCGCCCGGTGCGGCGTATGGGTGCCGAAGCCAGCCGGCGGTCCGCTCCCGGCCGGCTTTGCCCTAGCCGCTCATTGCGCGCACAAGCGCCTCATCCATGACGACAGACACCCACCCGCAGCCGTCCGGCCAGGGACCGCTGCGCCGCCTCGTCGGCTCCGCGATCGGCCTCCTGCAAACGCGCCTCGAACTGGTCGGCATCGAACTCGCCGAGGAGAAGGAACGCCTGATGGGCGTGCTGTTCCTCGGGCTCGCGGCCATGATGCTCGCGACGATGGCGCTCATCAGCCTGACCGTGCTCGTCACGATCGCGTTCTGGGACACCTATCGCTGGCAGTCGCTCGCGGCCATCACCGCGCTGTACGCGATCGCGGGCATCGGATGTGCATTGAAAGCGCGTTCGGGTCTGCGCGACGCGCCGACCGTGTTCGAGGCGACGCTCGCCGAGCTCGATAAAGATCGCGAAATTTTCCGCGGCAAGCCGTGAACGCAGTCGCGTTCCCCTCCCTCACCTACTTCGCCGACGCGCCATGAGCCAGAACGTCACGGGCCATTCAACCCGCCCCCATTCGTCGCGATCGAACTGGAGCGCGTCGCAGCATCGCGCACTCCGCAAGGAATTGCTGATCCTGCGATCCGAGGTCGAACGGCTCGAGCTTGCCGAAGCCGCCGCCGAAATGCGCCACGCCGTCACGCGCTTCAGTTGGCTCAAGGTATTCGTCCCCGGCCTGTCGGGCACCGGCTTCAGCCAGTCCGCCAAGAACTTGAACGCGAGCCTCGGCCAACTCGTCAACCAGTACCCGATGTTGAGTTCGCTCGCGTCGCTCGTGCTGGCGAAACCCATACGCTCGCTGATACGCGCGAGCGCTGGCCCCGCGCTGAAATGGGGCTCCGTCGGCTTCGCTGCATGGGAGATCTACCGGATCTGGAAACAGTCGCGCGACGAGCGCAACCCTGCCACGAACGACGACTGACACGCAACGACAGGCGCGCATGGGCCCGGCGCCGTTGCGCGTTTTCCGTGCGTGATCGCGTGATCAACGCACGCCCCAGCATGTCCGCTCCCGTGCGTCGGCGTCAGCATCGTTAGATCCTGCATTGCCTTTCGTCCCGTCCGCGCGCAGCGTGAAAGCACCGCATGCGTCGTCGCGCATCGGGCCTGCATCGAGCGGGCGTGCAATGAGTTCGTAGGCCACCGGTGCATCGTCGCCGGCTGCTCGCCGCAGCGCGATGTCGTAGACCGCCTGCCCGTCCGGGGGCGCCTGCGAATATGCGTCTGGCAGCGTCCGTGGCGGCGCGCCGTCGAGCGTTTCGAGATACTGAGCCGCGCGGTAGAGCGCAGCGACCGCGGATGCGCGATGCACACGCGCGACGTGCTCGCGATACGACGGGATAGCCCACCCGGCCAGCGCGGCGACGATCGCGAGCACGATCATCAGTTCGAGCAACGTGAACGCCACCGATCGGCGCAGCAATGGAGGCCGTTTCATCGATGAACCGCCGCGACGCGACGCCAGCGCTGTGCAACGATGCGTCCGTGTCGCACCGCGACCTGGCTCTGCAGCCAGACCACGCTTGACGCGTGGCCACCGACACCACGCGCGGTGACGAGGTAAGCACGACTCCCTCGAGGGCCGACACCTCGCCAGGCTTCGATCAGGCAACGCGGCGGCTGGGCCGCCATCGGCCAGGATGCGAACGGCGCGAATGCTTCGGCGACACCCAGCGCGGTCACACGCCGCCACGCGTCCGGCTCGGCGGATGACGCGAGCTCGTCGATGTACGGCGCCCCGCCTCGAAGCAATCGCGCCGTGCAGGCTGCGACCGCCGCATCGGCCGCGTGAAATGCAATCAGCCGGTCCGACAATGCACGTGTGCGGCGCGATTCCGTCAATGCGGATTCGAACCATGTGCCGGTCAGCGCGGCGACCGCCGCGCCAACCGCGATCACGGCAGGCAGTGCAAGGCCTGCGTCGCGACGCCAGTGGCGGCTGGTGGACGGAAAGCGTGTGCGTGATGTTGTTCCGCTCAGCATGGGGACCTCACCGCGTGCCGCATGTCGCGGAACGCCACGGCGCGCTGCCTTTCGAAACCAGCCGCGATTCGCATTGCGAGCTGGTCGACGAATCGGTTCGCGTCGATCATCGCAACACCTCATGATCCTGCGCCGCATCACCCACGGGATCGGTGGATGCGACCGCGGCATTGCGCAACGCGACGATTCGATGCAGCACCAGATGCGCGCGACCGTCCGACGAAACGGCCGTGCGGCCGTCGCAATCGACATGACGCGCGGGCCCGTGCGTCGGTTCGCCACGCGCACGCACGCATACATGCATGGCAACGACATCGCGCCAGTCACCGCTGCCCATCGCCCCCGCGTCGACGAACTGCACGGCTTCGCGACGCAGGTAACGCACGCGCAGTTGATCGATGCCGGACACGACGGGTTGCGGCGTACCCGGGCGCCCGCTTCCCTCGCAGTACAACTCGGGCTCACCCGTCGACGGGCTGACATGCGCGTCGAAACGATTTTCCACGAGCGGCCGCTCACCAGGCGCGCCAACACCCTGCCCGAGACAATCCGACACCTGTGCCCCAGCCGTCGGCCACGTCGACACGGCATCGCCGACATACCGAACCAGCAATGCATCCGACGCTGCGCGCATGGCTTCGCAGCGCACCTTCGCTCCGTTGCCTCGCACGCGCCCCGCGGAACAGCCGAACACGGGCGGTAACGATGGCGGCCCTTCGACATCGAGCGGACGAAACCCGGCCATCTGGATCTGCTCGCCGATCAGCATCAGTGCGGTCGCGGCCGCATCGCGCATCCGGAACCCGTCTTCCGCTCGCCGCTGCGCGACGCGCTGGGCGTGATACAGCGCACCGGCAGCGGCAAGCACCAGCAGACCGACCGTCATCGCGATCAGCACTTCGAGCAGCGTATGCGCGCGGCTACGGCGTTCACCGTTCATCGGCATTGACCTCGGCCTCCCGAAACGGAATCCGCACGCACGACGGTGGCCCGACCGTTGCCCGCGCACTTTCGCAGCGCGCCGATGTCAGCGCGTGGGCGTGAACGTCACGCCAGCCGACCGTCACGTAGCGGACACCCGCCGGCCCATCGTCGAGCGCCGTCGTGCCGCCGGGCAACGATGCAGACGCGAGCGCCGCGATGCCGTCGTCGGCGCCTGCCACTGCGTGCCGGCGCTCAATGCGAGCATCGGCCAGCCACAGCGCGCGTTCACGCCAGATCGTCGCCCACTGCGCGCGCGTCATCGCAAGCTGGCTGCCGGCCACGGCCAGCATCACGGTTGCAAGTAGCGCGACAGCCAGCACCGCTTCGAGCAGCGACGTGCCGTGCATCGATTTGCGCGCGCGCTTCATGCCGCTTCGCAACGACCGGTGACGACGCGCGCCCGGCCGCCTGCCGCTATCCGGACGCAGCGCGACACGCGTGTGTCGTCACCGGACAGCGTGCGCTGCGGACGCAACTCGAAACGTCTGATCCCGCCAAGCACCTGACCCGCCGGCGGAGCAAATGCCAGATCGTGCGCCGCTCCCGCGACAGCGATGTCGGCATCGCGCGGATAGCGCCGCAGCACGCGCGACCGTCCGTCGAACTGCCCGCTGACTATCCATCCGCACGACCATCCCGCCAGGTCGCACCGCTCGCCTGAACGCACGCAACCGCCGTCGCGCCCGGCCCTGCACAGCGTGACGCGCACGCCGAGACGTGTTGCTTCGGTGCGCGCGAACGACAGCGCGCCGAGCAACGCACGCGTGCGTGCATCCACACGTTCACGCATGTGCCACTGATCGAATGCAGGTGTTGCGTATAGCCCGATCGCGGCTGCGAGCGCGATCGCGACCATCAGCTCGACGAGCGTAAAGCCGCCGCAGCGTCGCACGCATTGTTCAACGCCCTGTCGGTGCAGTCCCATCGCCATCGCCCTCCGTCAACGTGATGCGACGACTGTAGCGACGCAAGCAGACACGCGCCATTAGCCGAACGGCCGACTGGCGACATGCGATCGCGGCCGACACAATCGGCGCGAACTGAACCCACGGAGAAGACGATGAACGGACGCAGCGCGTCAGCGCTTACGCGGAGGTTTGGAGGGGGACGCGCGACGGAACTCTTCGATCACGTCGGCAAATTCGGAAACATCCTCGAACCGGCGGTAAACCGATGCGAAACGGACATAGGCGATCGTATCGAGGCCGCGCAACTCGTTCATCACGAGTTCGCCAAGCTTCTCGCTACGCACTTCACGCTCGCCGGTCGCGAGCAGTTGATATTCGATGCGGGCAACCGCCGCGTCGATCGCGTCAGCCGCAACCGGCCGCTTGCGCAGCGCGAGTTGCATGCTGGCGACGATCTTGCGACGGTCGAATTCCGTGCGGCTGCCGTCCTTCTTCACGACGGCCGGCAGGTTCAGCTCGACCCGCTCGTACGTCGTGAAGCGCTTGTCGCAAGCCGAGCAACGACGGCGCCGTCGAATCGCGGCGCCATCTTCGGACACACGCGAGTCGACGACCTGCGTGTCCTCGTGCCGGCAGAACGGGCAGCGCATGCTGGATCAGCGATAAACCGGGAAACGCTTGGTCAGCTCGGCTACTTGCGCGCGCACGCGCTCGATCGTCGCTGCGTCTTCCGGGTTCTCGAGCACGTCGGCGATCAGGTTGCCGACCGTCTCCGCTTCCGCCGGGCCGAAGCCGCGCGTCGTCATCGCCGGCGAACCCAGACGGATCCCGCTCGTCACGAACGGCTTTTCCGGATCGTTCGGGATCGCGTTCTTGTTCACCGTGATGTGTGCCGCGCCCAACGCCGCTTCCGCCGCCTTGCCCGTGATCTTCTTCGCGCGCAGGTCCACCAGCATCACGTGGCTTTCCGTACGGCCCGACACGATCCGCAGCCCGCGCTTGACCAGCGTCTCAGCCAGCACGCGTGCGTTCTCGACCACCTTCTCCTGGTAGGCCTTGAACTCCGGCGACAGCGCTTCCTTGAACGCCACCGCCTTCGCCGCGATCACGTGCATCAGCGGGCCGCCCTGGATGCCCGGGAAGATCGCCGAGTTGATCTGCTTCTCGTATTCCGACTTCATCAGGATCACGCCGCCGCGCGGGCCGCGCAGGCTCTTGTGCGTCGTCGTCGTCACGAAGTCCGCGTGCGGCACCGGGTTCGGGTACACGCCCGCCGCGATCAGCCCCGCGTAGTGCGCCATGTCGACCATCAGGTACGCACCGACCGACTTCGCGATCTTCGCCAGACGCTCGAAGTCGATCTTCAGCGCGAATGCCGACGCGCCCGCGACGATCAGCTTCGGCTTGTGTTCGTTCGCCAGTTGCTCGGCTGCGTCGTAGTCGATGTCTTCGTTTTCGTTCAGGCCATAGCTCACGACGTTGAACCACTTGCCCGACATGTTCACCGGCGAGCCGTGCGTCAGGTGGCCGCCGTGCGCGAGGCTCATGCCCATGATCGTGTCGCCCGGCTTGAGCATCGCGAAGAACACGCCCTGGTTCGCCTGCGAACCCGAGTTCGGCTGCACGTTCGCCGCTTCCGCGCCGAACAGCTGCTTCACGCGGTCGATCGCCAGCTGCTCGACCACGTCGACGTATTCACAGCCGCCGTAGTAACGCTTGCCCGGATACCCTTCCGCGTACTTGTTCGTGAGCTGCGAGCCCTGTGCGGCCATCACGGCCGGACTCGTGTAGTTTTCCGACGCGATCAGCTCGATGTGCTCTTCCTGGCGGCGGTTTTCCTGCTCGATCGCTGCAAAGATTTCGGGATCGACGTTCGCGATGGTGCTTTGGGCTCTGTCAAACATACGGTTTCCGTTAAGTGTGTACAGGTTGACCGGAGTGGCCGAGTACATTGCGCTGCTGGCGGAACCAGCCCGACGTGGCGGAAGAATCCGTATGACGCGAGGCAGGACAGCCACCGGCGATGCACGCGACGGCGCACAACGGCTGCCCAGGCGAACGGCAAAAACGGCGCCCCGCGCTTCACGGTGGGATGCTCCACCTTGAACCCGAAGGGTTCTATCGCCAGTCACGCAGGGGTGATGAGCGCGTTAGTGTATTGGATGCGTCATGAATAGGCAACCGCACGGCGGGACGCCCTAAGCAATTGGGGCCAGACTCTACGCGCCCGCACCGGAACGCTGTGCCGCCTTGCCGCGGTGCCGCAATCTCAGTAGGCTTGCGGGATACTATCCGCTACTTTGTTACCGACCAGGAGCAGCAATGATCGTGTTCGTCACAGGCGCGTCCGCCGGCTTCGGCGCCGCCATCGCCCGTGCCTTCGTCAAGGGCGGCCACCGCGTCGTCGCGACCGCGCGCCGCAAGGATCGTCTCGATGCGCTCGCCGCCGAACTCGGCGATTCCCTGCTGCCGCTCGAGCTCGACGTACGCGATCGCGCGGCCGTCGAGGCCGTGCCGGCCGCCCTTCCCGCCGAATTCGCGGCACTCGACGTCCTCGTCAACAACGCCGGCCTCGCGCTCGGCGTCGAGCCGGCCCAAAAGGCCAGCCTCGACGAATGGCACACGATGATCGACACGAACTGCACGGGCCTCGTCACCGTTACGCACGCACTGCTGCCCGGCATGATCGAGCGCGGCCGCGGTCACATCTTCAATATCGGCTCGGTCGCGGGTTCGTATCCTTATGCGGGCGGCAACGTCTACGGCGCGACCAAGGCTTTCGTCAGACAATTCAGCCTGAACCTGCGCGCCGACCTGCTCGGCACGCCACTGCGCGTCACCGACATCGAGCCGGGCCTGTGCGGCGGCACCGAGTTCTCGAACATCCGCTATCGCGGCGACGACGCAAAAGCGGCGAGCGTCTACAACAATGTCCAGCCGCTCATGCCCGAGGACATCGCCGACACGATCTACTGGATCGCGACGCGCCCGGCACACGTCAACGTCAACACGATCGAGCTGATGCCGGTCGCGCAAGCGCCCGGCGGCCCGACCGTCCACCGCGGCTGAAGTCGCGCGGGCCCGCCTCCTCCCGGGGCCGGCCCGCAGTGTGCTACGGCATACTACATTCCGTTACGAATCGGTTACGAATCCGGCCTCGGCCTTCCGGTAAAATGCGCGCCATGACTCAGCCTACCCGCTCCCCGGACGCGCACTCCGGCTTCACTTGGCCGGTACGCGTGTACTACGAGGACACCGACGCAGGCGGCATCGTCTTCTATGCCAACTACTTGAAGTTCTTCGAACGCGCTCGCACCGAGTGGCTGCGCGCATGCGGCATCGACCAGCGTCGGCTCGCCGACGATACCGTCGCGATCTTCATCGTTCGCAGCACGTCGCTCGACTACCGCGCGCCGGCGCGACTCGACGACGCGCTGACGATCACGAGCCGGCCCGGGCGCATCGGCCGCGCATCGGTGGAATTCACGCAGGAAGCCTGGTGCGGAGACACGCTGCTCGTGGCCGGACACATCCGCCTCGGCTGCGTCGACCGAACCGGCATCCGGCCCGCGGCAATCCCGCCGGTCGTGCTCGACGCGCTGCAACGCGGGCCCGTCATCGACGCCGGGCAGACTGTATTGTCAACGAAGCTCGGGTGAGCACCGTTTAGACAAAGCCTATGAACTTGCCCTCCTGAATCGATACTAAGCAAGGTTCGGCGCCAGGCCAGGCCGGCGCGCCGCGCCACACGCATACCGTGCGCCCTCGCCGGACACCCCCGAAGGGACGTTACTCAAACCTCTATGAACACTTCTCAAGACCTGTCGATCATTTCCCTCGTTCTCAACGCGAGCGTGCTGGCCCAGGCCGTGATGGGGCTGCTGCTGCTGCTGTCGCTGATGTCGTGGACCTTCATCTTCCGCAAGTGGTTCGCGATCCGCCGCGCACGCGCGCAGACCGAACGCTTCGAAAGGGATTTCTGGTCGGGCGGCGACCTGCAGGCGCTGTATCAAAGCGCGGCCAACAATCGTCACACGATCGGCGCGCTCGAGCGGATTTTCGAATCGGGGATGCGTGAGTTCCTGAAGGGGAAGGAAAAGCGCATCAGCGACCCGGGCCTCGTGCTCGACGGCGCGCGCCGTGCGATGCGCGCGTCGTTCCAGCGCGAAATGGACGTGCTCGAAGCGAACCTCGCGTTCCTCGCGTCGGTCGGCTCGGTCAGTCCGTACATCGGTCTGTTCGGCACCGTCTGGGGGATCATGAACTCGTTCCGCGGCCTGGCGAACGTGCAGCAGGCGACGCTCGCGAACGTCGCACCGGGCATCGCCGAGGCGCTCGTCGCCACCGCGATCGGCCTGTTCGCCGCGATTCCGGCGGTTGTCGCGTACAACCGCTACGCGCACGACATCGACCGCCTCGCGATCCGCTTCGAGACCTTCATCGAAGAGTTCTCGAACATCCTGCAGCGTCAGGCCCAGTAAGGAGCGCGCCATGGCAGGAAGTCCCATTCGATCCAGCATGCGCGGCGGCCGCTCGCGCCGCGCGATGGCCGACATCAACGTCGTGCCGTACATCGACGTGATGCTGGTGCTGCTCGTGATCTTCATGGTCACGGCACCGCTCGTCGCCCCGTCGATCATCAATCTGCCGACCGTCGGCAATGCCGCACCCCAGGAACAGACGCCACCAGTCGTCGTCAACATCAAGGCCGACCGCACGATGAGCGTCAAGTACAAGGGCGACTCCGGCGCGACGCAGGAAGACACGATGACCAAGGCCGAGCTCGACAGCTTCATCTCGGCCCGGCAGGCTGACCATCCCGACCAGCCCGTCGTGATCGCGGCCGACAAGACCGTGCAGTACGATGCCGTCATGACCGTGATGTCGGACCTGAAGGCGCGCGGCGTCAAGCGCGTCGGCCTCCTCGTCAAATCGCAATGAACCGGCAGCAATCCACGCGCGGCAACGCCTATCCGTCTCAGCCCCCTCGCGAGCGCGGCACCTGGCGCGCGTTCGCGCTCGCCGCGCTGATGCACGTGCTGCTCGCGTTGTTCCTCTATCACGGCGTGCAGTGGCAGAACAGCACGCCGGCAGGCGCCGAAGCCGAACTGTGGACCGAGGTGCCCGACGTGCCCGCGCCGCGGCCCGTCGTCACACCCACGCCGCCCGCGAAGCTCGCACCGCCCCCTCCCCCGGTCCGGGACGAGCAGGCGGACATCGCGCTGCAGCAGAAGAAACGGCAACAGGAAGCGGCCGCGCGCGAAGCGCTGCTCGAGCAGCAGCGCCGCGCGCAACAACTGAAGACCCAGCAGGAAGAAGCCCGGCGCGAGCAGCTTGCGGCCCAGCAGGCTGCTGCCCTCGCCGCGCAGAAGGCCGCCGAGCGCGAAAAGCAGAAGCAGGCAGACAAGCTCAAGCAACAACAGCTCGTGGAGCAGCAGAAGCTCGAACAGCAAAAACTCCAGCAGCAGAAACTGCAGCAACAGAAGCAGGCGCAGCTGGAAGCGCAGCAGGCGGCGAAGGCCAAGGCCGACGCGGCCGCGAAGGCGAAGGCGGAAGCCCAGGCAAAGGCGAAGGCCGAAGCGACGGCGCGCGCGAAGGCCGACGCGGCGGCGAAGGCGAAGCTCGACCGTGAGCGCAGCGCGCGTCTCGCGCAGATGCAAGGCATGTCCGGGTCCGGCGAAGGCGGCGGTGAAGGCCTCGCGAAAAGCGGTACCGGGACGGGCTCCGGCGGCAATGCCGCGTCGCCCGGCTATCCCGACAAGGTGCGTCGCCGTGTGAAGCCGAACATCGTCTGGGGTGGCGAGCGCGCGGGCCTGACGACGGTCGTCGCGATCCGCTGCACGCCGTCGGGCGACGTGCTGAGCGTTTCGATCCGCCGTTCGAGCGGAAATTCGGGGTGGGATCAAGCCGTGGTCAATGCGATTCAGGCGTCGGTCCCATTGCCGCCCGATTCTAACGGTCGTACCCCGTCCGACATTACGATTACCTTCAAGGCAGCGGAGTGATCGCAAATGCGCTTACACTCCGTGCGTCGCTGCCGGACGGGAACGAATCGGGTATTTTTACTGTCTCTGCGGTTGCGCAGCGATCCAAGTCACATGGGAAGCAAGAAGCATGAGTTTGATGACGAAACTAGGTTTCAGGGCACTCGTGGCCTCGTGTCTGATTGCGGCCGGCGGCGCCGCTAATGCGCAGGTCAACGTGCTGATCACCGGCGTCGGTTCGACCCAGTTCCCCATCGCCACCGCGAATTTCGTGAACGAGGCGAACCTGCCGCAGCAGGTCACGTCGATCGTCCGCGCCGACCTCGCGCGCAGCGGCAAATTCACCAATATCGACGCGGGCAGCACGCCGGTGCCCGAAACCGCATCGGTCGATCTCGGCGCATGGAAGGCCAAGGGTGCGAACGCGTTCGTCGCCGGCAGCGTGAACCGCGACGCCAACGGCCAGTACAAAGTGAACTTCATCCTGTACGACACCGTGAAGCAGCAAAGCCTCGGCGGCCTGTCGCTGACGGCGAACGACAACACGCTGCGCACGGCTGGCCACAAGATCGCCGACTTCATCTACCAGAAGTTGCTCGGCGTGCGCGGCGTGTTCGCCACGCGTCTGTCGTACGTGATCAAGACGGGCAACCGGTACCAGTTGCAGATCTCGGACTCCGACGGCCAGAACGCACGCATCGCGCTCTCGAGCACCGAGCCGATCATCTCGCCGGCGTGGTCGCCGAGCGGGACGAAGGTCGCGTACGTGTCGTTCGAGCGCAAGAAGCCGATCGTCTACATCCATGACCTGCCGACGGGCCGCCGCTACATGGTCTCCGACCAGAAGGGCAACAACAGTGCGCCGGCGTGGTCGCCGGACGGCAACACGCTGGCCGTTGCGCTGTCGCTGACGGGCAATACGCAAATCTATACGGTCAATGCGAACGGCGGCGGTCTGCGCCGGCTCACGCAGAGCAGCTCGATCGATACCGAGCCGTTCTACTCGCCGGACGGCCGCTGGATCTATTTCACGAGCGATCGCGGCGGCGCGCCGCAGATCTACCGGATGCCCGCGCAAGGCGAAAGCGCCGGCTCCGCGCAACGCGTGACCTTCACCGGCAGCTACAACACCAGCCCGCGCATCAGCCCGGACGGCAAGCTGCTCGCCTACATCTCCCGCACGGGTGGGGGGTTCAAGCTGTACGTTCAGGATCTGCAAACCGGCGCGGCGAACGCCATCACGAATACCAATCGCGACGAATCGCCGAGCTTCGCGGCAAACGGCCAGTACCTTCTTTACGCTACCCAGTCGGGTGGTCGCAACGTGCTGGCAGCAGTGCCCTCCGACGGCAGCGCGCCGCCGCAGATCCTGTCCGTCCAGGGCGGCTCCGTTCGTGAGCCGTCGTGGGGGCCCTTCATGCAATGACCACAAGGAGAGTAACCATGATGTCGAACAAAGCTCGTCTGGCCCTGGCCGTGATGATGATCAGTGCGCTCGCAGCGTGTAAGTCGGGCGTCAAGCTCGACGACAAGGCCAACGCGGGCGCGATGAGCACGCAGCCGAGCGCCGACAACGTCGCGCAGGTGAACGTCGATCCGCTGAATGACCCGAACAGCCCGCTTGCGAAGCGCAGCATTTACTTCGACTTCGACAGCTATTCGGTGAAGGACGAATACCAGCCGCTGCTGCAGCAGCACGCTCAGTACCTGAAGAGCCACCCGCAGCGCCATGTGCTGATCCAGGGCAACACCGACGAACGCGGCACGAGCGAGTACAACCTTGCGCTGGGCCAGAAGCGTGCGGAGGCTGTCCGCCGCGCGATGGCACTGCTCGGCGTGAACGACTCGCAGATGGAAGCCGTGAGCCTCGGCAAGGAAAAGCCGCAAGCATCGGGTCACGACGAAGCATCGTGGGCGCAGAACCGCCGCGCCGACCTCGTCTACCAACAGTAAGTAACGGAAGAGTTGCCGTATGACGCACCGTGTATCCTGGCTGCGGATGGCCGCAGCATTCTGCGTCGTCGGCGCGGCGTGGTCGGCCGCGCCGGCGCACGCCGGCATGTTCGACGACAACGAGGCGCGCCGCGCCGTGCTTGATCTGCGCAGCAAGAGTGACAACCTGTCCAGTCAGTTGTCGGCCGCCCAGCGTACGATCCTCGATCAATCCGGCCGTATCGACCAGCTGAACCAGCAGGTCGCGACGCTGCGCGGCGAGAACGAAGACCTGACGAACCGGCTGACGACACTCGAGCGGCAGCAGAAGGAGTACTACCAGGATCTCGACACGCGGCTGAAGAAGTTCGAGCCGCAACAGGCGACGATCGACGGCGTGGAAGGCACCGTGCAGCCGGGTGAAACGGATGCGCTCAACGCGGCGCAACAGCAGTTCCGCAACGGCAACTTCAAGGCGGCGGCGGCTTCGTTCCGCGCGTTCATCGCGAAGTATCCGCAGAGCCCCTACCAGCCGACCGCGCAGTACTGGTACGGCAATGCGCAATACGCGCTGCGCGACTACCGCGGTTCGACTGCAACGTGGCAAGGGATTGTGAGCAAGTTCCCGCAGCACCCGCGCGCGGCCGACGCACTCGTGGCAATCGGCACGAACCAACTCGAGCAGGGCCAGAAGGCGGCTGCAAAGAAGACGTTCGAGCAGGTCGTGTCGCAATACGCTGGATCGAACGCCGCGCAGACGGCACAGGGCAAGATCGAAAGCATCAAATAAATTATGGTGACGGGTTGTTGACAGACCAGCGATCCGCCGCTATAATTTTTTGCTCTTTGGGTCGTTAGCTCAGTTGGTAGAGCAGCGGACTTTTAATCCGTTGGTCGCGTGTTCGAGTCACGCACGGCCTACCAAGATGTCAAGAAGGGGCTTCCGGGAAACCGGAAGCCCCTTTTTCATTGTTGTTGCCTCGCGAGCAGGTGTGCGCCGCGGCACGCAGACACTTCTCCCCTCTTCGATTTTCGCCAACGGTTCGTCGTCGAGCACGACGCCCCCGCCGGCAACCTCACGAGTCGCGCTGCGCGCGCCGCCAGCGCCCCGGCGTCGTGCCGAGCACCGCGCGAAATGCCTTGCCGAACGCCGCCTCCGACTGATAGCCGACTGCCTGCCCGATCTCCGCCTGCCCGCGCTGCGTGTCCTGCAGCAGCGCGCACGCATGCATCATCCGGATCTGCGCGATGAACGCGCCGACACTCATCCCGGCCCGCTCGCGGAAATGCCGTGCATATGTCGCGCGCGACATCGCGGATGCATCGCCGAGCGACTCGACCGTCCACGGCTTCTCCGGCGCCTGCAGCACGGCCTGAACCGACGGGCCGAGCCGCGCGTCGGCCGCAAGCGCGAGCCAGCCGGACGGCACGCGCGCACCACGACCGTATGCGCGCAACGCATACGCGAGCAGCGCCTGGCCGAGCGCGTTCACGATCGCGCCGGCGCCCGGTTGACCATTCGACGCCTCGGTGCGCAGCACGCTCGTCAGCAGCTGCAGCGGCGCGAACCCCGACGCCTCGCGCAACCCGACATGCAGTACATGCGGCAGCGTGCGCATCAGCAGTTCACCCGCACCGCGCGCATAGACGAACCGTCCACACAGCAGGTCCACGCTCGCGCCGCCCGGTTCGGCCGGATCGAGATTCGACTTGACCGGCAGCACCGTGCCACCGCCCGTCCCCAGATCGCGCAGCGCTGCAACCGGCCCCAACCGGCCGGCTCCTGCGTCGAGCAGGTCGTGCGCGCCACCCGCGGGCAGCAGTACGAAATCGCCGTCGGCGAGCTGCAGCGTGCGCCCGTCCGCGGTACGCATCCGGCACGTTCCGGCCAGCACGAGGTGAAACGCGGCCTCGCCGGGCGGCAACGGATCGTGCGGCATCGCGAACGGGCCATCGAGCAGGCAGCGCACGTCGAGTTCGACATGGCTGCGGCCCAGCGATAGTAGTTGACTGAGGGCATCCATGAGACGATCTCGCTAAAAATTGACACTCTAGCGTATCGAAACCCTCAGCGCGAACGATCAGAATAGGTCTGCATCGCCCGAGATCGCGGCGCCCGCCGCCCTCCTCACCTCTTCTCGAAAGGACGCATCATGCTGAACTGGAACGAATACCGGAAGGAACTCTCGACGCGCATCGGCGACATCGCCAAGCTGTCGCCCGATACGCTGGCCGGCTACAAGGCGCTGTCCGGCGCCGGCGCCAAGACGGGTCATCTCGACGCAAAGACGCGCGAGCTGATCGCGCTCGCGGTGGCCGTCACCACGCGCTGCGACGGCTGTATCGCCGTGCACACGGCGGAAGCCGCAAAGCATGGTGCGACCAAGGAGGAAGTGGCCGAAGCGCTCGGCGTCGCGATCGCGCTGAATGCGGGCGCGGCGCTCGTCTACTCCGCCCGCGTGATGGACGCGCTCGGCGACTGACGCGTGCACGAAGGACGCGGCACCCGCCGCATCCTTCATCGACGATCGACCGGCGCAGTCTGCCAACCGGCGAGCGTGCGGCAGCCGCGTATAACGGCGCCGCGAAGTCGGCTACCATGCGCGAGAGGATTCATCGCGAAGGAGCGCTCCATGTGCCGCTGGCTCGCCTATACGGGTAATCCGATCCATCTCGAGACCGTACTGTTTCGCGCGAAGCATTCGCTGATCGACCAGAGCCTGCATTCGGAACTGGGCGCCACGACCACCAACGGCGACGGGTTCGGCATCGGCTGGTACGGCAACCCCGACGAACTGCCGTTCCGCTACCGCTCGGTGCATCCCGCGTGGAACGATCGCAACCTGCGCGAAGCCGCGCGCGCGATCCGCTCGCGGATGTTCATCGCGCACATCCGTGCTGCAACCGATACGCCCGTGCAGGAAACCAACTGTCACCCGTTCCGCCACGGCCGCTGGCTGTTCGCGCACAACGGGCTGATCCGCGATTTCCACAAGCTGCGCCGCGACCTGACGATGAAGGTCGACCCGGCGCTGTTCGCTACGCTCGAAGGCTCGACCGATTCCGAGCTGATGTTCCGTCTCGCGTTGACCTACGGCCTCGAGCAGATGCCGCTGCCGGCGCTCGAACGCATGGTCGGCGTGATCGAGGAAACCGCCGCGCGATACCGAGTCGCCGAGCCGCTCAACATGACGATCTGCGTGACGGACGGCGACCGGATCATCGCGGTGCGCTACTCGAGCGAACGGCAATCGCGCTCGCTGTTCCACAGCACGTCGTTCAGGCATCTGCACGAACTTTATCCGCACAATCCGCGCATCGTCGAAGCGGGCGACGACGCGTTCATGGTCGTGTCGGAGCCGCTCATCGACCTGCGCGACGCATGGGAGGAAGTGCCCGAAAGCACGGTGATCGTCGCGCATGGGGCGGATGTGCAGCAGCGGCCGTTCAATCCGCGGCACAAATAGGCCGCCAAGGCGTTCGCACCGTCAGCCGCGACGCGTGAGCCGCATGCGTACCGAATCAAGCTCGGCGGGCAGCCGTCGCGAGCGCTGACGCGACCGCGTCAGCGCGACAAAGCCGAGCCGCTCGTACAGTGCGCGGGCGCGCTCGTTGCGGGTCAGCACGTCGAGCACGATGTCGCGGCTGTCGTCGTCCGGCAACGCACCGGTCTCGAGCGCGTCGCGCAGCAGTGCGGTGAAGATGCCCGTGCCGCGCCGCCGCTCGTCCGTCGCGCAATGCGCGATGAGGATCTGCCCACGCTTGGGCGCCGGAATCTCCGTTTCGAGCACCAGCCCGCGCAGCAGCTGGCCGATCGTGCGGCGCACGCCGAAAAAGCGCGCCAGGGCCCACACGACGTGAACGTCGTCGAACAACGTCCGGCGCCCGTCATGAATGGCCATCACGGCATGCACGGTGCCGTCGGCGCCGAGCGCGACCCGATGCCTGCGCCACGAGAACCGGCCGTGACGCGACCGGAACGCCTGTTGCAGGAACGCGATGCAGCGCGCGTCGCTCTCACCGAGGAAGAAACCGAATTCGCCGACGCCGGATGCGAACACGAGCGGTGCGCATGCCGCCGCATCGTCCGCGCATGCGGCGCGAAACGGCGTCGACGCGCCGGCTTGCGGCACGTCGAACGACGGCGCAAGCACCGCGGCGGGCATCATGCCGCCCGCCCCGCCAGGCGGGCCAGCACATCGACCGTCCGGCTGATCTGCCCGGGCTCGTGCGTCGAGCAGATGAAGAACCGCAGGCGCGCGGCCTTCTCCTCGACGGCCGGATAGAAGATCGGCTGCACGTTGATCCCTTCGTCGAACATCGCGTTGGCCCACTGCGCGGCTTTCAGCGAACTTCCGGTGATCACCGGCACGACCGCATACCCGGCGCTCGTGCCGGTGTTCAGCCCCGCCGCGCGTGCCTCGGTCAGGAATTGCTGCCCGCGCGCCTGCAGTTGCGCAACCCGCTCCGGTTCGGCCTGCAGGCGTTCGAGCGCGGCAAGCGACGCTTCGGCGAGCGTCGGCGCGAGTCCAACGCTATAGAGAAAGCCCGGCGCCAGATGGCGCAGCATGTCCACGAGCGGCTGACAGCCGGCGATGAAGCCGCCGCAACCGGCCAGCGTCTTGCTCATCGTGCCCATCCACACGTCGACCTGGTCGGGCGCGACCGCGCAATGTTCACGGATGCCCTTGCCCGTCGCGCCGAGCACGCCGAGCGAATGCGCTTCGTCGACCAGAAGGAACGCACCGTGGCGCGTCTTCACGTCGACGAAACGCTGCAGGTCCGGGAAATCGCCATCCATGCTGTACAGCCCCTCGATCGCGATCAGCACGTGCCGGTATTCGCGACGCACGCGCGACAGCAGTTCGTCGAGCGCCTGCCAGTCGTTGTGCGCGAAGCTCAGCCGTTTCGCGCCGCTCAGCTGCGCACCCTGCACGATGCTGTTGTGCGCGAGCGCGTCGTGGACGATCAGGTCGCCGGGGCCGAACAGTGCGCCGATCACGGTCACATTGGTCGCGTGGCCGCTCACGAACGCGACGCAATCGTCGGTCTCGTAGAACGCGGCCAGCGCCCGCTCGAGGTCGCGCTGCACGGGACGCTCACCCGCGACCATGCGGCTCGCGGACGCCGACGTGCCGTAGCGGTCAATCGCGGCCTTCGCACGTTCGGACACGGTCGGATCACCGGCGAGACCGAGGTAGTTGTAGTTCGCGAAGTTCACGTACTCGCGACCGCCGATCTGGGTGGTCGCGCCGGCAACGCCATCGTGCACGCGGAAGAACGGCGAGTCGACGCGCAGCTTCTCGCCCATCTCGCGCATGATCCTGACTTGCTGATACTGCGGCATCGATTCGAAACGACTGCGCGCCGACGCGGCCTGCGCCGCCGGCGTACCGGGCACGCCGGGCGCCGCGGCAGCTTCCGTTGCGCGCTCAAGTTGCCGTTTCAGCGCTTTCGCCGCGAGTTGCTGGCGAAGGTGTTCTCCGAGGGCCATTGCTTCCTTCACTGTTTCTCGAAAAGGCGCTATGTTACGCCGCGCATCATGAAAAAGCGTGGTGTCACGCGTCGGAAAACTCGGCCCACTGCCACGCATCGGGCTCGGCCAGCAGCGCGTCGACCAGCCGGAAATTCATCTCGTGGCTCGGCCGCCGCGCACTCACGCGCGCCAGCAGCGGCGCGCCGGCCAGCGCGAGATCGCCGATCAGGTCGAGCACGCGGTGCCGGACGAACTCCTCGGGCAGCCGCATCCCGCCCAGCACGCGATTGCCGACGATGGACGCCGTGCACGACGGCCGCGCGCCGCGCAGGATCGGCACCCCGCGCAGATAGCCGGCGACGATCGCGGGTACCGCCCACTTCACGCGGCCATAGGAGCGCGACGGCGCGATTTCGGCCGCAAACGCGGCGGGCGTCAACGCGCCATCCCAGTGCATGTCGCCGAAGCCGCGCAGGTCGTTGCGCACGCTCAGTTCGTAACGCGGCGCCGGCTCGACCCGCATTTCGCGCCGCTGGTCGCCGTCGCCGTCCGTCACGACGACGGGCCGCAGCACGCGGATGAAGCGTTTCGGCGCAGCAAGCGCGACGCGGCCGCACGCGCGGATGGCATCCACCCACGGCGTGGCGCTGCCGTCGAGAATCGGCACTTCCTCGGCGTCGATCTCGACGATCGCGTGATCGATCTCGCAAGCGAGCAGCGACGCCAGCAGATGCTCGACCGTGCGAACGCCGACACCGTCGGCATTGCGCAGCATCGTGCACAGCGGCTGCGCGCGGCGCAGCGCGGGATCGACCGGCAGCGTCGCAAGCGTGCGCCCCTGTGCGACGCGCCG
The DNA here is from genome assembly GCF_052372875.1 of Burkholderia sp. PR2. Taxonomy (NCBI): domain Bacteria; kingdom Pseudomonadati; phylum Pseudomonadota; class Betaproteobacteria; order Burkholderiales; family Burkholderiaceae; genus Burkholderia; species Burkholderia sp. PR2. Next base: position 750,384 of record NZ_JBQRWH010000004.1, on the reverse strand, counting down.
GAACGCGATGCCCGTCATGCCGTCTTCCGGGCGCGCGGGCAGGATCCGCACACCGACCCTGCGCCCCGTGTGCAGCCCGTGACCGTCGATCGTCAGCGGACCTGCCAGCGTGCCCTGACTCGTCGCCCAGCCGGACGGCGCGCTCATTGCGCGACCTCCGGCGTCGGCGACGCCTGGCACCCGACGGGCGCCGGCTGCGCATCGAGCAGTGCGCGCGCTTCGCCGTCGATCGCATGCTTCGCCGCAAGCGCGGCGACGGCATCGGTCGCGGAATCGGCGTCGGCATCGGTCGACGCGCCGATCGAATCGACGATGCGTCCGGCCAGCGTCGTCACCGACGCGCCCTCGGCAATCGCCATCACCGACAGCTTGACCTCGAACGCTTCCTCGACCGCGAGGCCAAGCTCCATCCCCATCAGCGAATCCATGCCCATGTCGAGCACTGATTTGTCGAGCGCGATGCGATCCGGCGTCATGTGCAGGATTCGCGCGATCTGCCCTTGCAGCGTCCGGGCCACCAGCGCGATCGCTTCGTCGCGCGGCAACGCGAGCACTTCTTCCCGCAGCTGTGTGCCGCCGTCGCGCACATCGCCGCCCTTCGCCTGCGATTGCAGCAGCGAATACCGGCGCGCCTTCGCGGCGGGCATCCCGCGCGCCACGGCGTGCCAGTCGAGCCGGACCACGGCTTCACCCGCCACGCCCGCCACCAGTGCGCGCTCGAGCGCGGCCATCGCCTCGTCGGACGTGATCGACGCCCCGCCGATTCGCGACTGCAACGCTTCGCGCGTATCCGCGTGGCGCGCGAGGAAGCCGACGTCCTCGAGCGGCCCCCAGGCCATGAACGTGCCCGGCAAGCCCGCTGCGCGACGATGTTCGACGAGCGCCTCGAGGAAGCTGTTGGCCGCGACGTAGTTCGACTGCCCGGGATTGCCAAGATAGGTCGTCGCCGACGAATAGACCACGAACAGGTCGAGCGGCAACGCGCGAGTCGCGCGATGCAGGTTCCACGCGCCGGCCACCTTCGGTGCGAGCACCGCGGCCATGCGCGCATCGTCAAGATTGCGCACGAGGCCGTCATCGATCGACATCGCGGAATGCAACACGCCCTTGAGCGGGCTGTCGCGCCGGACGATCGCGTCGATCATCGCATCGACCGCCGCTGCGTCGGTCACATCGCACGACACGACATCGACCGTGACGCCGAGCGTCTTGCGCCAGCGCTCGACTTCCTCGCGTGCGGCAGCAACGAGTTCGCCGGAACGGCTCGCCAGCGTCAGCCGGCGTGCGCCGTGCTCGACCATCCAGCGCGCGCTCGCGAAACCGAGCCCACCCGTGCCGCCGACCACCAGATACGTGCCATGCGGATCGAGCTCGAGCGAGCCCGCGCGCGTGACGCCGCGCGTCGGGGCTGGCGTGCCGGACGGATAGGTCACGAGCACCTTGCCGATCTGGCGCGCCTGCTGCATGTAGCGGAACGCGTCTTCCGCCCGTTCGGCCGGAAACGCGCGATACGGCAGCGGATGCAGCAGGCCTGCCTCGAACAGCGCCATCACTTCGCCGAACAGGCGCGCGGTCAGCTCCGGCAACGCCCCCATCAGCTGGTCGGCATCGATACCGAAATAGCTGATGTTGTTGCGGAACGGCCGCAGCCCGATATAGCTGTTTTCGTAGAAATCGCGCTTGCCGAGCTCGAGGAAACGACCGAACGGCCGCAGCGTATCGATGCTGCGCACCATCGCTTCACCGGCGAGCGAATTCAGCACGATGTCGATGCCCTGGCCGCCCGTCAGCGCGCGAATCTCGTCGGCGAACGCCAAGCTGCGCGAATCGAGCACGTGGTCGGCACCGAGCAGGCGCACGAACTCGCGCTTCTCATCGCTGCCGGCCGTCGCGAACACTTCCGCGCCGAAGTGGCGCGCGAGCTGGATCGCGGCGATCCCGACGCCACCCGCACCGCCGTGCACGAGCACACGCTCGCCGCGACGCAGGCGCGCGAGTTCGACGAGTGCGTAATACGCGGTGAAGAACGTGGTCGGCACGGTGGCCGCTTCCTCGAACGACAGGCGTTCGGGTTTCAGTGCGATCGCTTGCGCACGCGTCCTGACGCGCGTCGCGAACGAAGCCGGCGCGAAGCCGAGCATCGCATCGCCCGGCGCGAATTCCGTCACGGCCTTGCCCACCCGCATGACGCGGCCGGACAGTTCCATGCCGATCGTCGCGCCCGCGAAGCCGGTCTCGACCGCCTCATCGGACAACAGCCCCATCGCATACATCACGTCGCGGAAATTGAGGCCGGTGGCAACGGGCTCGATCTCCACCTCGTCGTCACCCAGCGGGCTTTCCGGCAACGCAAACCATTCGAGATTGCGCAACGAGCCCGGCGCATCGAACGCGAGCACGGCCGCACGCGCGATCGCGCCATCGTTGCGGGCCGCGTCCTGCGCGGCAGTCAGCATGCGCGGCACCTGCCGCCCGTGTGCGCCCAGGACGACTTCTTCCTCGAGCGCTGCGCCGGTCAGCTCGCGAATCAGCGCGTCGGGGATCCGGTCCGCCGCTTGATCGATGTCGATCAGGCGGCACGCGAGTTCGGGATGCTCGTTCGCCAGCACGCGACCGAGGCCCCACAGCGTGGCCTGTTCCGGATGCGCATTCGCGGTCCCGGCAAATGGCGCGCCGCCACGCGTGACGACGGTCAGCCGCGTGGCCGCGTTCAGCTGCGCACCAAGCGTGCGAACGAGTGCCGCAAGGGCGATCACGCCGTTACGCTGCGCGGCCATCAAGCCATCCCCCGTTGACGATTCGGCGAGCGGCGTCTCCGGCGCGCAGAACACGACATGCGCCGGCTGCCCGGCCGGCAACGAGGCAATCGCATCGGCCGCGTGCGTGATGTCGACGATATCGGCCGGATAGCCCGCGCGAGCGAGCGCATCGGCCAGCCGCACGCCGAAACTGCCGGCGGTATCCGGTGCGTGCACCACGAGCCATTGCTCGTTGCGTGCGAGCGTATCGAGATTGCTCGGATCGTCGCCGCGTTGCCCAACAACGGCGCTTGCGGGGTTGCGCGCGATGACGAACGTCGGCGTGCCGTCCAGATCGAGCGATTGCTCGACGTGCCGCACGACATCGACGTAGCCCGCGCGTGCGAGCGCCGCATCGAGATCCGCCGGCGCCAGCGGCATCGCCGCGCCGGCTTCCGTCGACGAAGCCTGTGCGCCGAATACGATGTCGGAGAAACGGCCGCGACGCGACTCGGCCAGCAGCAGCAATCCGCCCGGCGCCAGCCATGACCGCATCGCATTCAACGCATCGGCCACATCGTGACGGCCGCTCAACGCGCGGTTCGCGACGATCAGGTCGTAAGGGTCAGCTTCGTCGGCCGCCAGCGACAGCCGCTCGCCCGACTGCAGCGCAACCGTGCGCACCGCAGCTTGCGCATCCGCGTCGAACCCGGCCAGTTGACCGGCTGTCGCTGCGATCGTGTGATCGCAGCGCGCGGCCGCGAGATGCATGCCGAGCGTCTGCAGCACGTCGCCGTCCGTCGCGCCCAGTTCGAGCACGCGCAACCGGCGTGCCGGCTGCCATCCGTCGACCGCCTGCTCGACGCTTGCGGTCAGCAACGCGTGCACGTGCTGCCACGTCGGCGATGCCGCCAGGAGTTGCTCAACCAGGCTGTGCCCGGTCGGCGACAGCAGACGTGCACCGTCCTTCGCGCCGTTCAGTACGTCCGGCAATGCCGCGCCGCAATGCGCGAGCAGCGTCAGCTCGGCCACGTGCCCCGGCGATTCGGCCAGCAGCCCGCGCCACAGCTCGTCGAGCGGCGGCAGCGCCGCGCACGCCGCGTCGTCGCGCACGAGCAGCGCGCCATCGCGATGAGCGAGACCATCCTCGACCAGCATGTCGGCGAGACGCGTGGCCAACGCCGCACGCCCGGCCGCCGGCTGCCACGTGCCGGTGAATGCGCCGAGCGCATCGAACGCGCGGAGCGCGTAGAGACTCGCCAGCACATCGAGCAGCGGCAGGATTTCGGTCAGATGCTGCGTCCGGCGGCCGTCGTACCCGGCCGCATCGAGCCGTGCGGCAGCACGCGCGAGCAACGCGCCGGGGGCCGGCAAACCGGCTGCATTGAGGTCACCCGGCCGCGGCACTTCTTCAAGGCGGTAGACGAAACGCGCCGGCAGGTTCTGCCGACGGCCGACGAGATCGACACGCCGGAACCGGCACGCGCCGAGCCGCGCGACGATCGCGCCGCGCGCGTCGAGGAATTCGAAATGCGCGACGATCGAATGCGGGCTGTGCCGGTCGATCCGCACGAGCACCCGCTCGACCGTGTCGCCGCGCAGATAGTCGACCCGGCCGATCTGCACCGGCACATAAGCCGGATGCTCGCCTTCGCGCGCATGTGCCGCAAGCAGGGCGAACAGCGGATGAAACCCGCTGTCCATCAGCGCCGGATGCAGCAGATAGGCTGACAATGCCCGCGCATCGCCGCACGAGGCCGGCGCGGCGACATCGGCCAGCGCCGCGCCGTCGTCCGCGGCGACCCGCACGGCGCGGACCCGGCGGAACGCCGGCCCGTAGTCGAGGCCGATGGCCGCCGTGTTTGCATACAGCGTGTCGCCGGCGGCAGCGGGCAACGCGAGCAGACGATCGAGCGCGTCGGACGGCACGACGTTCGCATCGCCGAGCGTATTGCCGCTTTCCAGCATTCGCCCCGTCACGTTCAGTGTCCATGCGGCGTCGGACATCCGGTCGCGCGTCTCGATCGTGAAGGTCGCGGTGCGCGGTTCGATCACGAGCCGGAACAGCTTAGCCTGCTGCGGCTGGAATACCACCGGCGTGCGGATCTCGACGTTTTCGAGCGCCGCATCCGGCGTATCGAAGAAGGTGCTTGCCGCCGCGAGCGCCATTTCCACGTAGCCCGCGCCCGGGAACGCCGCACCGCCGTCGACTACGTGATCGGCCAGCATCGGCAGCTTCGCCGGATCGAGCTGGTTCTCCCACGCGAACGCGTGCTCATGCAGGCGATAGCCGAGCAGCGGATGCGCGCGGCGCCGATTGACGAGACCGTAACCTTCGACGGTCGGCGTCAACCAGAAGCGGTCGCGCTGCCACGGATAGGACGGCAATGCAGCACGCGATTCACCCGGCGCGAAGCGGTCGGGATCAACGTTCGCGCCATGCGCAATCGCCGCAAGAATCGCTTTCTGCAGCGTCGCCGCGCTGCCGTGATCGCGCTTGAGCGTCGGCAGTGCCACGCCGGTCGCGCCGGCCGTCGTGAACGCCTGCTTCACGTACGTACGCAGAATCGAATGCGGCGAGACCTCGACGAACAACCGGATGTCCTGCTCGATCAGATGTGCGATGCCGTCGCCAAAGCGCACGGGCTCGCGAATGTTGCGCCACCAGTAGCGGGCATCGAGCTCGGTGCCGGCCAGCGCACCACCGGTCACGGTCGACACGAACGTGCCGTTGCCCGGCTGCGACCGCAAGCTCGCCAGTTCGGCCAGCACGACCGGCTCGATGCGGTCCATGTGGCTGCTGTGAAACGCGTAGTCGAGATCCAGCATCTGGAAGAACTTGCCGCTGCCGCGCAGCGCCGCCTCCAATGCCTGCAACCCCTGCAGCTCGCCCGCGAGCGTCACCGCATCGGGGCTGTTGATGCCGGCGATCTCGACGCGCCGCGCCAGCCCATGGCGCGCGATCAGCTCGCGCGCCGCCGCGTCGCCGATGCCGACGGCCGCCATCCGGCCGCTGCCGCGCGTCATCGCCTGCGCACGGCTGCGAATCTTGATCACGCGAACCGCGTCGGCGAGCGACAGCGCGCCCGTCACCCATGCCGCGGCAATCTCGCCGACGCTATGGCCGATCGCCGCGTCGTAACGCATCCCGCGCGCGTCGATCACGCGGATCATGCCGACCTGGATTGCGAACAGCAGCGGTTGCGCGTTCTCCGTCGCGGCGAGCCATTCGGCGCCCGCGCCGGCCAGCCATTCCGCGCTCGAACCACCGCGCATCACATCGACGAGCGACGGGCTGCCGTCGGCACACCACAGCGCGTCGACTTCGTCGAGCGCCGCGCGGAAGACGGTGTTCTCGGCATAAAGCTCGCTGCCCATCCCGACCCATTGGCAACCGTTGCCCGAGAACACGAGCGCGGTGCGCACCGCGTCGGCCGGAGCCTGGCCGGCCGCCACGCAGCCCGGCAGCCCTTCCGGCGCCGGCTGGGCCAGTGCCGCAAGCGCCGCACGGCCTTCGGCCACGCCGGCCGGTGCAACGATTGCGCGATGTTCCAGCCACTGGCGACGACGTGCGGCCGCGACGGCCAGCGCCTGCCAGTCGCCGCCGTTGTCGAGGGCCGCCAGATAGCGGCCCGCGAGCGCGCCGAGTGCGTTCGCGCTGCGCGCGGTCAGGACGAGCGGAGACAACTGCGCGGGAGTCGGCTCGGGTGCGGCCGTCGACGCCTCGTTTGCCGCCGGCGCCTCGGTCAGCACGACGTGTGCGTTCGTTCCGCCGAAGCCGAACGAGTTGACGCCGACCGTCAGCGGCACATCGCCGGCATCGAGCGGCATATAACGATCGGCGACACGCAGACGCCCGCCGTCGAAATCGATAGCCGGATTGGGGGTAACGAAATGCAGCGAGCGCGGTACCGCGCGATGCTTCAGACACAGCACGGCCTTCAGCAGGCCGGCCATACCGGATGCCGTTTCCAAATGGCCGATGTTGGTTTTCACTGAACCGATGAGCAGCGGGCGATCCGCCGGGCGCTCGCCCGACACGACGTCGATCAGCGCGCGCGCCTCGATCGGATCGCCAACCGCCGTGCCGGTGCCGTGCGCTTCGAGATACGCGAGAGACTGCGGATCGATGCCCGCACGCGCGTAGACGCTGCGCAGCAGCGACGCCTGCGCGTCCGCCCCTGGCACACTGATGCCGCCCGGCGAGTGGCCGACCGAGTTCACGCCGGAGCCGGCGATCACCGCATGGATCGTGTCACCGTCGGCGAGCGCACGGTCGAGCGGCTTCAGCAGCACGAACGCACCGCCTTCCGAGCGGACGTAGCCATCGCCGGTTGCATCGAACGCGCGGCAACGGCCGCGTGGCGACAGCATCGAGGCCTTCGAGAAGCTGACGAAACCGAACGGGTGAAGCAACAGGTTGACACCGCCTGCGAGCGCCATGTCGGCTTCGCCGGACTGCAGCGCCTTGACAGCCTGGTGGAGTGCGACGAGCGACGACGAGCAGGCCGTGTCGACAGACATGCTCGGGCCGCGCAGGTCGAACAGGTAGGACACGCGGTTCGACGCGATGCTCAGGGTGTTACCGGTCGCCGAATACGGATCGATCACGTTCAGATCGTCCATGTTGCGATTGCCGTAATCCATGCTGGCCGCGCCAACAAAAACGCCGCAGTTGCTGCCGCGCATGTCGGCCGGGCGGACGCCCGCGTCCTCGAATGCCTCCCATGCGAGTTCGAGCAGCAGGCGCTGCTGGGGGTCCATCTGAGCGGCTTCGCGTGGCGAAATACCGAAGAAGGCGGCGTCGAAGCCGGCGACGTCATCGAGGATGCCGGCCGAGAACGTGTAGCTCTTGCCCGGCTCGCGTTTGGACGGGTGCTGGTAGAAGTCCGTGCCGAAGCGGTCGGATGGGATTTCGGTGACTGCGTCGCGTTCTTCGCGCAGCAGTTGCCAGAAGTCGCCAAGACTATTGGCACTTCCGGGAAACCGACACGCCACCCCAATTATTGCAATCTTACGGTTCATTTTTATGTCGCTTTCTCGGATACGCACGGCTCTTGCGTACGATTTCCGTCATCTTGTACCACGCGCAGCAGCGCCACCCCTAATTCTTCGGCCGCCAGGTCCCGGCGTTCGGGAGCAACTGTGCCGTAATTTCGCCAAATGAAGTAGTCGCTGTGTTGCGGAGTAACACCCAGCTTATGAAAAACACGAGGTAGAGCGGGAACGTGATCGCCGTAAAAACAAACGATCGTTTCACGATTGCTGGTGCGCAGGTAATCCATCAGTCGGCCGATCATCGCGTCCGCATTTTCGACGTGCCGCAGATATGCCGTCAGGTCGCGCCAGGATGCATCCTCGCCGAGAGTATGCCGCGAAGACGATTCTCCAGGCAAAACCTGCTCCAGATGCAGCGGGCCATGATTTTCCATGGTCATAGTAAAGACGAAGCGCGGGCGGTCGCTGCTCGCCGCGTCGAGTTCCGCGATGATCGACTCCGACACTGCGGCGTCCGCCACATACGGACCGGCACGGAGCGCCGATTCAAAGTGGCGGATATCGAGAAAACGCGTGAAGCCGAGCAACGGAAATACCCGGTGCCGCCCGAAGAAATCGGCGTAATAGGGGTGAATCGCGACTGTATCGTAGCCGCAACGGTTGAACCAGGATGCGAGCGAAGCGATTTTATTTCTTGCAAATACGTAAGGATAAAAGCGCGCATACCCAAGCGAAAAGGATTCCGTACCGGTCAGCACCGCGAATTCCGTTCGCATGGTATTTGCCCCCCACGCAGGCACCGTCATCTCGCCATGCCAGACGGCCTCGCGACGCGCCTGGTCGAAGCGCGTGAAGAGATTCGGCTCGACTGCCTCTCCGAGCCGGCGTGCATCGAAGAACGATTCGCTCTGGATCACGACCACGTCAGGGCGCCGACTCGGCTTGCCGGTTGCGAACGGTCCGGCCGCCACGACTTCGCGGAACCGGCGAATCGTCGCGGGACGCAAGCCGTTGAGCAGATAGCCAACGAACACGGCAAAAAAACCGTGGCGACGCTGGTCGGCATCGGGATCGAGTGTGAGCGGTACACGGGCGGCCACGAGCACGGCCAGCATGAACGACAGCCCGACCGTGAGCCAGACCAGCATGCCGGAGCCTACAGGTGCCGGGCGCTCGACGACGAAGCCCGCGATCACGAGCACGATGCCGACACCGATCGCGACAACCTTGCCGACGCTCAGGAACGGCAGGTAAAGACGGGGATGCGAGAACAACTGACTGAATAGGCTCAGATCGGTAAAAACGAACGGCTCACGCAACGACTCGTACTTCGCATTACTGACTGCGGCGACAAGACCGACGAGCGCCAGTGCCGCGCAGGCCGAAATAAGCGGCCGCGACGTGACGGCGAACACCGCGTCGAACAGGAATACTACGGAAAGAATGTGAAGCACTGACGACAGCAGCGGCCGTCGCAGCGGCGCACGCGGGACAGCGATCGCGTCGACCGCGAACGACAGCGCAACGGTGGCCGCCAGAGTCACGGCAAGACGCGCGTTCAATTGACCCGGTCCTTCGACGGCAGATAGGACAGGCGGTCAAGAATCGCGTCGGCGAGTGTGGCGGGCAGGATTGACAGCAAGCGCATGCCGAACACGAGCAGCCCAGGGAATGCGATCTCACTGTGGCCCGCGTCCAACCGGCGCCGGATGTATGCAGCCGCACGTTCGACACTCTGGAGCAACGGCTTGTCGCCAGGAAATACGTCGCTCATCGCCGTCTTCACAAAGCCGGGCAGGATCACCGTGACGCCGACGCCGTTTCGCGCAAGCAGCGGCCGCACCGAATCGCCATACGCTTTGATGGCAGACTTGCTTGCGCAATAGGCCGGCGAGATCGCCATGCCGCGCAGTGCAGCGATCGAACTGACCATGGCAACGCGGCCGCGCCTGCGTGCGCGCATACGGTCAATGACGGGCAGAACCGTATTCAGCGTACCGTAAAGATTGGTGTCGATGACGCGCACCGTACGCTCGAGCCCTTCCCAGTCTGAGGCCGACGCAATCGTGCTGGCAACGCCCGCGTTTGCGATTAGCAGGTCAATCGGATGAAGGGCGTCGAAATCATCAAGCCAAGCGGAAATCGCCGTCGCGTCGCACACGTCAATTGCCCCGGTCTCGACGGCAGCACCACGCGAGCGACAGGCTTCCGCGGTCTCTGCGATCCGTTCACAATCGCGACCGATGAGACCGAGCACGATGCCCGGTTGCGCATAGGTGAGTGCAAGGGCCCGGCCGAGGCCTGCGCTCGCACCCGTAATGACGACGTGAACAGGCCCGCGGCTACGCATCCACACAATCCAAACGGTCGACAGCGCCCTTCACCGCCATCGCAATGCCGGTGTGCGTATAAAAATCACCGTTGATCTGCGTGTGATGCATCACGTAGTCGAGAAAGGCGTGATAGAGGACCATATTGGGCGGTTCGCTGTTGCTCCAGAAGTCATCCAGCCCTCCCTGCCAAGTCAGGCCACGCATATTATATATGGCAGTACCGAGCGCCATTAAAGGGCGCTCATGGTGCAAGGCAGACAAGCCAACCGTACTGTTGACCACTACCACGCCACGCGAAAACTCCAGTAGCGTGGGCAGATGGCCGGAATCAATAAAGCGCAAGCGCCCGTCAATACCGACTGCACGTGCGAGCGACATCGCGAAGCGCCGATATTCGATCAACCCCGTGTCGAGCGGATGATTCTTGATGACCAATGTTGCGTCTTGCGATGCGTGCTTCGCGAACGACCGGATCACCTGATCGATGGCGTCGCGCATGCCGTCAAAGGGCGAATGCACAATGATCTGCGCATCGGAATTCAGTTGCAGCGGAAACAGATAGTACGACCGCCCACCGTCGAGCAACTCTCGCGTAACCGCCTCGGCCTGACGGTGATGCCGGCCCCGCAACAATGTACGCGCCGCCAACCCCGCATATTCGACAAATCCGTTACGCGGACGATGGCTACGGTAGCACGGGAACCGCCAAGCTAACAGGGCGTTCGCGATACGGTACGCGATATCATGAAAGGCTCGCTCGAAAAGGTTGTACCCTGTTGCCACTCCGGGTTGCGCCGATGGAACATGCCCTTGAAACTGAAGGATATTTTCGGGATTGGTCGGCATCAGAGATCTGCCATTGACGCCATGACGCTCAAGCGTAATCCAGTGCGGGCGAATATAGCCTTCCTCGAAGACGTGCAACCGAAGGCCATGCCGCTCGGATACCAAATGCATGTGCTGGTGGATCTCGCGGCAATCGCCGAACATCAGGACGTCCGTAATCCCCTTCTGACGAACGAGATCCGCATACCAATCCGGGAGCTCGGAAGTCTTCCCGCGATAGTTGATGACCTCCCTCGTCCGGCCGTACAACCAGTCGCCGCCGCAAAAATTGACACGGCATACCGCGTGACCACGGGCGGAGAGCGCCTCCGACAACCGACTGAAGAATAGGGAAGCCGTGCCTTGCAGCACAAGAAAGGAGCGAGGCATCGAAATATCAACCAACCGGGCGTCCCGGGGGAATCGCCCTCATTCATCGAATCGGGCTCTGAAATTGGCATTCATCGCGCCGGGATTGCTCGCGATTCGCAAGGCCGCCGAATATAGCATTCCAAACTGAGCGCCCACAAGGCAGCAGATGAAATATGTGGCGTATTACAACGTCCCGGTCGAGGTGCCCTCCGTCACGCCGGCCAATACCCCAACACGCCCTCCGTCTGCACGCCCGGGCTACGAGGCAAACGCCCTCCTTCCTGGGTCGCCGCGCGTCCGTACTCGAGCCAAATCCGACTCTGCTTGTTTTTTATTTTTCTAATCAGACAATTGAACAGAATAATTTTGAGTGCCGTCAATTTTCGATAGCACCCACATGGATTGCGAGCGACGGCAAACGGCCCGCCAGCGGAGCGACGATTACACTCGACCTGTATCCCTATAGTCACAATCTTTCTGTTACGCGCAGCTACATCACTGCGAATTCGCCCCGTGTCGAACGCCACCGCACAACAGAACACAAAAGTGTCAGCTCCGAGTGATATCGTACACTCAACGCAGCTATAATTTCGCGCGCAGCCGTCCCGCGGAATTCGGCGTGGCATGGACAGCAAGATCGCGACTCCGCTCCGGCCTGTAGTACGAAGAGCTAGGAACGGTACATGATTGTACGTCCCGGGATGCGCACCAGGCACCAGGCAGTCTGCACCCAGCCTGAACAGCACCCCGGATTTCTGATTCGCCCTCCGCCAGATAATGATGCTGGCAGCGAAGTGAGGGCACCACATTCCTGCGGAAAAGAGTTGGAACAGATCTCTAGCAACACTGCAACGAACAATGAGTCGACATCAGCCAGACGCAGCCTGATCGATAGATTTAAGCACATGAATCGGCTGTTTGTAATCGCGGTCGTCGTACCGACTATCGTTGCGATCGCCTACTACGGTCTGATCGCCTCCGATGTGTACGTCTCTGAGTCGCGCTTTATTGTACGAAGTGCATCTCGTCAGAGCTCCAGCAGCGTCATGGGCGCCCTGCTGCAAGGGGCTGCCTTTTCCCGCACGCCGGACGATGCTTACTCCGTCATCGACTATATCCAGTCGCGTGACGCGCTTCACGAACTCAATACCAACAGCGGCATCGCGACCGCCTACTCTACACAGGGCGACATCTTCAGCAGGTTCCACGCAAGCCTCGACGGCAGCTTCGAATCGCTGTGGAGATACTACGGCAAGCACATTGTGTCAGTGAATCTGGATTCCGCGTCCGGCATCGCGACACTGCGGGTGCGCGCCTATACCGCCAATGAGGCCGCCGGCATCAATGAGAAGCTGCTGGAGATAAGCGAACGCCTGATCAACGAGATGAACAAGCGTGCCGCGGACGACACGGTGCGATTTGCGCAACGCCAGGTCGACGAAGCCGCGGATCGAGCCAAGGCAGCCGCAGTCAACCTCGCGGCATATCGAAGCGGAAACGCAGTTTTCGACCCTGAAAAGCAGTCAGCCCTGCAACTTCAGCAAATCACTAAGCTGCAAACGGACCTGTTCAGCGCTCAGACCCAACTTGTGCAACTGCAGTCCATCGCGCCGAAGAATCCTCAGATTCCGGTGCTGACGCAGAATATCGCCATGCTGCAGAAGCAGATCCACGACTCCACCGGAGATGTCACAGGCAACAAGGGCTCGTTGTCGGCAAAAAATGTCGCCTATACGAAGTTGCAACTGGATTCGGAAGTTGCCAATAAGCAACTTGCCTCGACCATCTCCGCACTGGAAAATGCCCGCAGCGAGGCAGAGCGAAAGCAACTTTACCTGGCTCGACTGGTTCAACCGAACACCCCTGACGTCGCAACCGAGCCCAAGCGACTCAGATCGATATTTGAGGCAATCGCACTCGGAATGATTGCATGGGGAATTTTGAGCCTGTTGCTTGCGGGAATTCGCGAACATCACGATTGATCTGTTGCGACACTATATTCTCGGATAGCTGCTAATATAGCGAGCCATTTAAACACGATGACGCAGGCAATTCGGGAGCCTGCGCCATCTCACGAGAAGAACGGCGGAGAGGCATCTCTTGGCTTGCGGAAGCAGCAGTGCACGAGCCTTATCTGCAGAGTGGTCGGCTGTGTCTTTCCGGCAATCAAACTTTCGGCACTCGTAATTCGAAGTCGCCTTTTCGCTGGATGGCTATGCAGTACGTACGCTCCCGCCGAGCTTGCTCAATGACTTGCCCGCACGACCGAGAACATATTTCCGCAATGAAACTCCGATCATCGCGCGATATTTCCCCAAATCGCGACGATCGGAATTTCGCTCTGGCCGCCTCGTCGACACGGCAGATGGCAGGCAGGAAGTTCACGATTTTTAATTCGGCAATTACCTTCAAGAAGGTTCAAAACCATGCAGCCCACTGAAATCGCTCACTTCAAGAACCGAATCCGACAGGTAGTTGCGAAACAAGCCAACCGAATCCTGCATTCCAAACTCGAGAAGGCGGTCGATCTGACGCAGGGGCATACCGGCAGCCCGGATTCGATCGCACCCGATATCGAGCGCATCAAGCAGATCGCCATCGAGCTGCGCGGCGCCGTTTATGCGTCAGGCGGCACACACCATCACGCCACTCTCGAGCCGCATCCGCTGCCGCCGTTACCCGGTGTGTCCATCCCCGCCCGGTTCGATCTGGCCTACCCTGCACTGCCCACCTATCCGAGTTTCGTCGACTTCTTCGACGAAAACCACGAACGCTTCCTTCACCGGTTGTTCACCCATCTCCTGCACCGGGAGCCCGATGAAGCTGGCCTCGAGCATCTGCTCGAACAACTCCGGTCGGGCGACTCCCAACTCGAAGTCCTTCTTCACATCTGGGCATCGGAGGAACGGAAACTACTCGGCACGCAACTCGGGGGAATACGGCATGCGAGACGACTTCTGTTTCTCTCGAATCTTCCTGTAATCGGCCGCCGATTCAAAAGCAAGCTCAGGCCATCGGCCTCTGGCAAAAAAACGATCCAGTTTTCCGCGACGACGCTCCAACAGTATGAAGACGAGGGGTTCGTCCGCTCAGCCTATCGCGTCATCTTGAGGCGCGAACCGGACACCCAGGGCCTCCGTGACTACCTGAATCAGATCAGGTCTGGCATCTCGAAGGTCAAGATCATTCAGGATTTGCGCACAAGTCGCGAAGGACAGGAGGCCGCGACCGATCTTCACGATATCGCCTACGCGAGCATGGTAGAAACGCTGGAGGCAATCCCCGTGATTCGTTGGATCGCTTTCCCATTCATCGTTCACTATCGTACATATCGCATCGCGAAATTGGCAAAGCTGGCCAATAGCACCCTCATCGCCAATACGAACGCCCGCGCCGCAGCCGCAGATTCCGCATTCCAGCGGATCCTGATTGCCATCGGGGAGCGCGATCAAATTTCGAATATCCAGGCCTGTATTGCGCGTGATGCGATCACGTCCCTGCAGGGGAGCATCGATGCCACATCCAAAATGATTGCCGAATCGGCCAAGCGTTCTCCGTGGATCGCCTACGACGAACGAATCCGGAAGCTCGAGAAGAAAATGCAGTCGGATCGTGATCATCTCGCGCGACTCGTCAAACTCGAGGACAGTGCAACGCGCTCTGATGACATCCATCGGGTCGTCTTCAGCGCCATCGAGGACAGCAGGAAAACAAGTCAAGCCATCGCCCTCGAGTTGAAGAGCGAAATCGATCTTCTCCGCCAAGACATATTCGACACCGCCCGCGTCGTTTCCGCAGCGGCCGACGCCCCCCAGCCGAGTGCACACGGCACTTCCGGTACGGCCTCACGCGTGCAATCTACACGTACGGAAAAGCCCAGCTTGTCTGAGGGTGACGTCAGCAGCGCATCGGCGACGCACGACCGGTCACTCGCAACCTTGCTGGATTTCATCGCAGAAAACAACGGAGTTCGCGATTCCGAGATTGAAATGCTGCAACATGCGGTCGACGTACTCCGGTCGAACGTCGACCACATCGTCAAGGAGCGCAAACGCTCCGCGGAACAACCTCAGTGGATCATGTACGACGAACGCCTCCGTGCGCTCGAAAGCAGGATCAGTCGCATCGAGCAAAGCGTACATCGAACGAACAACTTCCGCGAATCGAGCGGTTCCACCGATCAGGGCCAACTGCTTGCCATCGCAACCCAACTGGATTCGTTTAAGCTGGCGCTGGACGACACGTTGACGAAATTCTCTGCGACGGTCGGTCACGCGAATGAGGGGGCGACTTGGCAGACTCCTCGCGATACGTCACATGATGTGCACGCTGGCCCACAAGACTACGCAGTCATCGATAAAAAAGCGCAAAAAAAGGCATAAACAATCATGAATATTCTGATTTGTAATGAACGGCTTCTGTTTCGCTTTGGCGTCGATCGACTACTCCTGATTCTCGCTGAGAATCTTCGCAAGCAGGGACACCACGTCACTGTGATTGCGAACAATTTCAATGACTCCGTTGTAAAAAACGCCGCCGATCAAATTTATCGAATTCCGGATGGCGCTGAGGCCTACATCCAGCTCGACACTTTTACATCAAAGTGGATCGACAGGGCATGGGACGAGCTGTTCTGGAAATCGAAACCTGACGTCGCAATTATCGGTGGCTGGCCATTTTTCTCCACGATTCCGGTTCTCGAAAAGCATAACTGTCGGACCCTGTTCATCGACTGCGGCTCCGTCCCGCTCGACGGATTCGAGGGGCACGCACGTGAGATTCAGCTTTACCTGAAGGAACTGCGTAAGAAGCACTTGCCACGTCTGACCAAGATTTCACCGATCAGCCAATTCATCGCGACATCGCAATCCGCGATCGACGCTCCCTCGGTGTCATCCGAAACGATCCTGCTCGGCGCGGATCACATGGCAGACGCAATCTGGGACGATGCAGCCCAGAATTCCGAATCGCTCGCGTCGCCGATCCTCGATGCCTCGAAAGGAAAAAGACTGAACATCATCAACTTGGGCCGCTGGGAACCCGGCTGCTACAAGAACTCCGAATGCGTATTCGACATCTCTACCGAGCTGTCGCAACGGAACATCGACCACAACATCTTCGTGCTGGCCGATCCCCAGCAGTTTGAATGCCCCGCGCCCGCACGAGATCACGTGCACCCAGTCGGATTCCCGAGCGACCTGCAACTGCAGGATCTGATGCACGCCTGCGACGTCGGCATTTCCGTGTCGACCTGGGAAGGATTCAATCTTCCGCTCGCGGAGATGCAATGGTTGAACAAGCCCACACTGGTTTTCAATGTCGCTGCACACCCCGAGGTCGTTGTTCACCCGTGGTACCTGTGTGCGAATACAACCGAGATGGTGGACAAACTCGCCTATCTGCGCGATTCCGCCGACGTCGTCGCCGCCGATCACTGGCCAGAGCGGACGCTGTTTCATCGGGATTTCCGCTGGCGGCGTGTCATCGGGCAATATGTCAACGTCATCCGTGACCTCGGTCACGCCCGCAGGAAGGTCTTGATCGACGTGAGCAATGCCGCGATTGACCCGGCCAACTCCGGCGTCATTCGCGTCACCCGACGACTCAGTCGCGAGCTACAACATTTTGTGGATCCTGTCTTCGTCATGTGGGATCCAAGCATCAAGCAGTATGTGTTCCCGACGGAGCATGAGTACAAACAGTTGTCGCAATACAATGGCCCGGTCGCCGGGAATGACTTGCCGCGCTCTCCGGCGGGCAAACGCAAACTGCTAAGCGACCGTTCGGATCTGTATCGCGGAAACAATACGTGGCTTCTTCTGACTGAAACCATATTCGAGAAGAACGGCGTCAACATTCGAAAGTTCTGCAAGCAGAACGGCATCCGGACGTCGGCCATCTTCTATGATGCGATCCCCGTGCTCCGCCCCGACTACGTCAAGGACTCCGCCATTCGCGAGAACCATGCGGACTACATGCGAGGCATCTCGCATTGTGACGTGGTCGTTCCCATTTCCCAATTCTCGGGCGACTGCCTCGATACATTCTGGAGAGCGAACGATCTCGCCGGGCCGCGGGTCCGTGTCAACACCCTGCCCGGCGAGTTCGGTGGCACGTCCCGAGTTGTCGCCTCGGTCAACTCGTCGTCCGAAGGGCCGACGCGCATTCTCTGCGTATCGACGCTGGAACCCAGAAAGGGACACAGGAAAATACTTTCGGCCCTGCGAATGCTGGCGAAGGACCATCCTGATTTTGACTGGGAAATCACGTTTATCGGGAATCGATATGCAGGGGCCCAGGACATTGCCGACGAGATGACGGCATTCTGCCAATCTGAGCCCCGTGCGAAATGGCTCGGTATCGTCGACGACGACACGTTGCGTAGGGCCTACTCCGATTCGACACTGACGATCTACGCCTCCGAAATCGAAGGTTTCGGCATGCCCATCATGGAAAGCCTGTGGCACGGCAAGCCCTGCATTTGCCACTCGGATGGTGTGATGCGTGAGCTCGCGAGCGACGGCGGCTGCCTGACGGCAGATATGACAACACCCGGCCGCATCGCGGATGCCTTGTTCAAGGCGGGCAGTGATCGGGCACTGATGCAACGCCTGACCGAACAGGCCGGTAAGCGTGCCATCAAGAACTGGCGGGAATACACGTCCAGCTTTCTCGAGATACTCGACGAATCGACGGATGCCGAGCACGAAGATGCCGACGAAGACGGCGTGCAGGCGGCCATTGGTGAATCGCTGTCGCTCATCCGTAACTACGGCATCAGCACGGCATCGCGTATCTTCCTGAACGCCCTTTTCAAACGGGTCTCGCTTGGTAGCACGCTCATCGTCACCGACAAGCAGGTAGACGCGTTGATACAGGTACCCGATAGACGCGCAGTATTCGCGTTCAACCCGGACGACAAATCGCACGACGTCCGCCCAGGTGACGATCACGTCATCCGCATCAGTGGACCGATCGATATTTCGCTTCCGCTCGTGCTTGAAGAACTCGATGTCCGGGGTCCCTATCCGGATTCGATACTGGTCGTGTCCGATGATGAGCGCCTTGTCGCACAAGCCCTCGACATCGCCCATGCATACGTGACGAAGCAGCCGCTCGCCGTTTATCTCGAGACGAACTTGCCGGACATGATCAGGCTGCAACGGCACGCGGTCTTTCAAAACGATCGTATGTCCGTCGTCTCCAACGACCGCCGAAATCCGGAACCGACACGCGATATCGTCTCGCTCGGTGACGGCGACTCAAGAAAGCACGTCGTTTTCTCGATCATGGACACCCTGCAAGCCGATCACTGAATTGCGATGAAGATACTTATCTGCTCAAACGTCTATCCGCCGAAGTTCATCGGCGGTGCCGAACTGATCGCGCACCAGCAAGCGGTCATGTTGAAACGCGCCGGACATGAAGTCGAAGTGTTTTGCGGGGACATTCGCGAAGGCTACCCCCGACATAGCTTGCGCACCGACGAACTGGATGGAATCACGGTTCACCGCAACCGGCTGACCGGCGAAGATTTCCAGATCAACCTGCTCAGCTTCAACCATCCGGAAGTTGAGGACAATTTTCGCGCGGTCATCGAGCGATTCAAGCCCGACGTGGTGCATGGACATAATCTGATCGGACTGTCGACGCGCATTCTCCGGATCGCCAAGGATGCCGGTGCGTTCTGCGTCGTCACCCTCCATGATCATTGGGGATATTGCCTAAAAAATACGGCAATGCTTGAGGATGGGCAGCTTTGTGATGACTTCACGGCCTGCACGCGATGCCACGGCCCGCTAGACGACGGACGTGGCAGAAACATACCGATCCGGCTTCGCCAAGGGCATTTCCGAATCTTGTTCGACAGCGTCGACGCCTTTATCTCGCCTTCGGCCCATTTGGCAAATTCCTACTTGAAGGCTGGCTTCCCGGCGGAGAAGATGCACGTCAACTGGAATGGCGTCGACTTCCAACGCTTTTCGAATATCGACAGACGTGCAGCACCTGCCGTGCGCTTTACCTTTGTTGGTTACTTCGGCAAGCACAAAGGGGCCGCCACCCTGCTAAACGCGCTCACGATCGTCAAGAACCATATCAACGTTCACGTCAATCTGATCGGCGAAGGCGAGCAGCATGAAGAATACGAGCGCTTGGTTGCCAGCAACGGCTGCAAGGATCTCGTGACGTTCTGGGGGAAAATTCCGAATGAACAGATGACGTCCGTTTATGAAAATACCGACGTGCTGGTTCTTCCGTCAGTCTGGCCGGAAAATCAACCGGTCTCGATCACGGAAGCCATGTGCTCCGGAATACCAGTCATTGCATCGCGAATCGGCGGCATGCCGGAACTGGTCAAGCACGGCGTCACCGGATTGACCTTCGAACCCGGCAACGCAAGCGACCTCGCCCATTGCATGGAAGAAATGGCTCGCTCTCCGGAATTGCGCACCCTGCTCGGCGTCAATGCTCAGGAAGCCATGCGGTTCAATGCCTTCGAGATGCAGGTTTCGCGCCTCGTTCATATCTACAGGCTTTCGATCGATCATTCCCGAACACCCGGCCCGGCAGCGCGGATTCTGTGCATCGGAGACAGATTCGACCAGTCGTTTGCCACGATTGTCGAAGCCACCCATGAATGTCTCGCCGAGGAAATTCGCCCTGTCTTCACACACCATGAATGGATCACTCCGGCGCAACTCCGGGAGTTCTCGTTGATCTGGATTACCGAGAGCAATGGCGATCTGAGCAACGTGATACGCCAGAACCTAGACATCAGGGTGCCGGTAGTCTTGCCCCAGGCAAAACTCAGGGGACTGCCCGTGGAACACGGGCTCCCGGTGTGGTTTGCGTATGAAGACGCCGCCGAAGCACTCGCATGTATCATCGAATTTTCACGAGATCACGCCAGTCGCCATATGTCGAACACCGAGTCGATCAGTTGAGCATCACTGTACTTCGGCCGGTTGCGAACGCCTCCGGGTCGGCTTGCCGCTCATGTGCCGCAAGACCTGGCGTGACGGGCTGATACACGACTCATCAATGGCGACATCGAGATGGACTCCATCTCGATGTCGCCCAACTTTGACTGGATATGGCGTACCTCGCACAAGGTTGTCTTCCCACTATCGCGAATTCATGAAAATTGCCTTCTGCGTCGATGCCATTACCCCACCTCTCACCGGCATCGGTCGTTACACGTATGAGTTGGCCAATCATTACCTGGCAGATTCATCGAATTTCGCAGAGTTAAAATTCTTTCTCCAGAATCGTTGGATCGAGAACCCCAACGCACTGTTAAGTAATCTCGTTCAGGCTCGACACCGAAAGGGACTGCTTGCTCAGACGACACGAAAGTTCCGGCGCTGGCGGCTGAACCGTCAGGCCAGACAGTTCCTGTTTCACTCGCCCAATTACTTTCTCCCGGATCTGGTCGACTCCGGAATCTCGACCATTCACGATTTGTCGGTATTTAGGTATCCCGAGGCACACCCCCGCGAACGAATCGCCGATTTCGAAAACCGGTTTGAATCGACGCTCAACAGAGCACAACACCTGGTCACCGACTCCGAAGCTACACGAAAGGAAGTCATCGATTACTTCGGCTGGCCGGACCATCGCATTACATCGATTCCGCTCGGCGTCGCGACCGATTTCCATCCTCGTGACAACAGCGATCTGCAAAACTACCTGAGTTCGACCGGACTTGGGTTCGGATCATATTCGCTGTGCGTATCGACGCTGGAACCGCGCAAGCGGATTGAATACCTGCTCGATGCCTACTCCAGCCTCCCCGACGATATACGACGGCACTACCCGCTGGTGTTGGCAGGCAGCAAAGGCTGGTTGAGTGACGCGCTATATTCTCGCATCGAGACCTACCAGCGCGACGGATGGCTCCGCTATCTCGGGTTTGTTCCCGAATCGGCGCTTCCGCTCCTTTACTCCGGTGCACGCGCCTTCCTGTACCCGTCGATTTACGAGGGATTTGGACTCCCAGTCCTCGAGGCGCTCGCCAGCGGCATCCCGACCTTGACTTCGAATCGCTCATCCCTCCCCGAGGTCGCCAGCGGCGCAGCCTGGCTTGTGGATCCCGACGATACCGAAGCGTTGAAGCACGGCATCGCAAAGATCCTCCTTGACGACGAGTGGCGGCGAACCGCAGTGTCCGCGGGCTTGTCGGTGGCCGGCCGCTTCACCTGGAAGCGCTGCGCTGATCAGACGATCAAGCTCTATCGGCAAATCTCTCAGGCGTAGTCGCTGGCGCCATCACAATGATAGGTGATCGCGGTATCCAGCGAGAGTGCAGGACAACGCCACTTCAATGCGCAGTCCAATTCGTCCCGTCACACACCGCCAGCACAGTCGTTGTCCCGCTGCCTGTTAACGGCTTCGCGTATTGCGGTATCGCTGCGTCGGTCACAAAGTAAGTTGATCCGATCGATGACTTGCCGCATGCGGGTAGAGTTGCGACCGTTGCCTGCGGCATCGCCTCGGGTCGTGCGCCGGCTCCGGCCGCCTGGATCCAGCGCGCCCCGTCATGAACAAGCACGAGCACTGCATTGCGATTCGCCTGAAATTTACCGCCGTTGTCCACAAACAGCGAATCATGGCCATCGCCCGAATAGACCGTCAACGCATCGCGAAATATCAATGTGATCGTCCGTCCTGCCCAACCGCCGCCGAGATACCGTAATCCGGTGCCCCCCTTTACCGCAAATACTTCGCCATTTGACGGAAGATTCAGATATTCCCGCGATATCAGTTCGGGGATTTTGAGGTCCCCAGAGGAGAGCGCCTCACCCTGTTTGCCTGTCAAATTTAGATTATCCGGCCCGATATTTATATTGGATGTCGAAACAAGCACGGCAATACCGAAATCATTATTCGCCAACGTATTCCTATCAAACATAACAATCGATTCCGGACGCCGGATCACCAATATCTTTTTTGCATTAAAAAATTCCGCTCCATACACCTTCGCATTACCACTTTCAACATAAATATGCGTAGAATTACGATTAAATTTCATACCAGTCAAATCAGCGATTTGACTGGGGTTAAGATTAATCAGCACCCCAACAGCCTGACTCCAGGCAACATTTCCCGCCCCTGAAAATCCATTCAGATTTCCATCAAACCGCCACCCCTCAGAATCAGAAGACTGCTCGACGTTATCCGCAAAATTGTTGACCGCACTCACCGTACTGACATTCGCGAAGCGAAACGATGTTTTATAGCCATATGCGAAATTATTGACGAGAATTGGCCCATCGACGGTATCGTGCAAATTATACGCAATGCCAGGCCGCCGATTACGCGAGGGACCTCCCGGCGATGCAATCGTTGCGAAAGGCCACATATGGCAGTTGGTAATCCGAGCAACATCGTAAACGCGCGTGAGCTCGATGCCATTATTATTATCGCCGTACAATGAATTGATCAATGGCCGCTGGTAGCCCGCATCGTACACAGCTCGTTCGAATCCGAGAATCGTGACGCGGTCCACCGCAGCATCATCACCACCGATCGTAATTGCCGTTCCCGCGTATGACTTGCTATCGGGCGCAGGAAACGTCATCCCCGCGCGAAAGATCTGCATTGCCCGAATACTCGCACCGGACGACAAGACAATCGTCGCTGCGGGACTCACATTCATCACACCGCAACTCGAGTTGGCATATTCGGTGATCGAATTGCTGCCGTTGGTTCCCGGCGTCGTGCACTCACCCTCGAGTGAAACACCCGGCGGGACAACCAACTCTCGCTCAATCAAGTATTTGCCGGTTACCTGGACGCGGCCTCCACCGGTCAGGCCGCGCATCTTTTTCTCGAGACAGGCAGTCGAGTCCTCTTCTCCTGTCGGATCGCAGATGGCATCTTCGCGGCCGCCGTGCGTTCGACCTGTACCCGCGACCATCTCTCGACCGGGCACATCAACTACCTGTGCGGGCGCATTCTTTGTCGCGAAAGCAGACAGGCCAACCATCACGGCCACAACCGATCCAACATGTTTCATAGGCAGTTCAGCACGCAGGTCCGAGAATCAGCGAATATCGGCATCGGTCTCGACACATGCCTTGTATGGCCCCTCCGAGTACGCTCGCCGAACACAGCAGTAGACTACCGAAGAGATGTATCGTTCGCCCGGTCGCGTCGCCCGCGGAAGCGGTCACGGACAATTGGCATAGCTGCTGGTTTGCGCCAGCGTCTCGTCAAGCGCGTGATCCACTTGGGTTCGAGTGGATCACGCGATCGACATGCGACACCGACCGTAACTCGACGCCTGCCCTATCAGCACCGCTCAAGAGCGAGAATCGGAAATCAAGTCCTGTATGACTTTCCGTGCGAAGCGAACCGAGGAATCGACGAGAAGCTCATCACGCTCCAGCGAACGATAGATCTCGTAGGCATTTTTCGCAAAGTGATGGATATCCATGTATCTCTCCGCCTCGCTATTGGTCGCTCGCTTGTAAGTGCGAAAACGGTCTGCTCCCTGCACCCCAAGATAACGCCGAATTTCGGGGTATACCGGGCAACCATGCTGATCGTCGAATATATCGTCAATCTCACCTTCGACCGACGAACCAGGCTCAAGGCCTACTGTCTTCGCGGCATGCAGTGCAAACTCGCCAAGTATAGCGACGCTCGGATGATTCGGTGTATGCATGAATGCGCCGCGCGCAATCCAGTCGTCCCAGCGTGAGCGCGCGAACTCTTCGAGTTGATAGGGGCGCAGCAGCTCAAAGAATACTTCCTTAGCTGCATTGAAGTGATGAAAATAACCGAGGCGATCAAATATCAATGCATTGGCAATATTTGCTGCCTGCGTATCGGGCAAACCAAGAGTATAGGCAGCCGCAATGATTCTGGAGTGATAGACCTCGATCGGGGAATTCAGTGGTGCTCCGCGATACGGAATGATGATCATGTCGGGATGAAAACCGCTGAATACCAGCGGCGGGATGATCACGACATCCCTCGCGATTTCCCGCAGCGCATCTTTCGAAAACTCCTCCATACCGTGATCCGGCAGGATTTGCGAAATGATTAAATCAGATTTTTTAAGATGGCCGATTATTTCGTTTACATTTGACGTCGGCTGTACATGATAACTAGACACTTCTACTTCGGGAAATTGCTTGCGCAAATAAGCGGCCATTCCCACGACTTGACAGATACCTACAAGAGAGATTTTCATGATTCGCCTGTCGTTTCGGAGATTAGCTGCCGAAGTCCTGATCAAGGACCTCTTCATCACAAATAATTTTCTGAAGCTGTTTCATGTGCTCCGCAGTCGATGTCCCGCCCGCCGCCGTGAATGCCGTATGAGCCGGGCGAAAATCTGCGGGCCGAGCAGAAAGTGTCACGGCATCGGTAACCGTTGTGTCGGTACCAGCAAGATAGTGACGCTTGAACAGGCGCATCACGTGCGCCACTCCCTCGGGCCGTACTTCCCGGAGATCGTCCTCGAAATATGACGAACGAGCATATGCCCCGGTAATGATTTCATACGAGGGGAAATAGGCCACATTTGAATGGCAGCGCGAGGCGTCCTCGGCAACAACACGCAACGCTGACTTGCTATAGCAGGTCGAAACCAGCACATGGCGTGCTTCATAGGTTGCAACTAAGGCGACCGGCGAAACCGTCAGGATGATCTTGATGGCTGGATTGACGCCCCGCAGCAGCGAGATGAACTTGGTCAAATCCTCTTCCATCTCCCGAACCGTAAAATTCCGGAATGAAATCGAATCCCCTGCACCCGGATTGGCAACTACGCCGGGCGCGATCGGGAAGACAGCACCATCGACATCCGAGACCCATCCCTCCGTCAACCCCAACGTAAACACAAAAACGTTTGCGCGCTCGAACATTTCGCGCACGGCCTTGAAATGTTCAATACGATCGGATTCAACCTCTTCACGGCTGGCAAATCCAGACTCCTGAACTCGCGGACGAAACGGATCGACCGCGCGGCCATCTGCCCGCCACCATACGGTATCGACCGGATGGAACAAACCGTAAGCCCGGAGGAATAACTGCAGAAGCTGACGCACGGTGTAGATATTGCCGAAGCGAGCCGGGAATACACCATATCCGTCATCAACCGCAGCGACGGAGCGCGGTGCACTCTCCGTCACCAGATAGTCGTAACCTTCCGAGGTCAACGTTCTCGATATGTGCTGGGCGAAACAGCTCCCTGCGGTCGCGATCTTGTCCCCGAGATTGATCGGGAACGGCGCCGACACTACCGGATCCACTTCACCGATGTTCAGGCTGGACACCGATCGCTTCCAGAAAGCGTAGTCCGGTTTACCGGAATAAGGATTCTTCATGTTTCCCCTTCACATGTTCTGACTGATACAACCCATCTTTCCCGCGGGTGACCCATCTTTGGCGTCAGTCACCAAAGTGTGAGCTTCGCGGAGCTGAATCGCTACGTGTACGGACCGGCCGATGACCCGCCCGGTCGCGGATGCCCATAGCCAGCCGCACCGCACGGAAACATCCGCGACGAGCCACTCTCGGCAAACTCGACTTCATTCTGGGCTGGCCTGTGACGAGGGTGCAATCGGGCGCACTTCACAAATATTCAGTTGCCTGAACACATGCCTGCACCCGAACGAACGAATCGAGCGATTTCGATGATTTTACGTCGCAATAGACGAAGAATATCAGCAAAATCCCACAATAATTGTGTCTGCGCGACGACGACGCCAAAATCGTTAAATTTCGGCGAAAGATTGTTGAAGTTGCCTTGATTGCCATCAGCGCGTCACGTCGAGGTCAGGAACCTGCGCTCGCGAAGCAATCTCGCATCGGCCCCGCTGCCCTTCCTTACATCGTCGGAACCCCGGCGAAGGCTATCGGCCGGCCTAGTCAAGCGGATCTCTCGATTGCAACAACGACACGTCACTCCGGGCGCCTGCGGAAAAGCGACACGCAATAATTTTCCCGGCGGCAGATCGTCCCGGCCAACCATGCCGCTGGTCGGGACAAGGCCTAGCCAGTCAGGCCAGTTCGTTCAGATGCCTGATCAGCCAATTCGTGCTCTCCCGCCAGTTGAGCAACCTCATTCGGTCGATCGCGGGTACTCTTTTCGATTCTGAATCATTCATCCATTCGAGTATTCGATCCGCGAGTTGAATCGGATTGTCGTCGCAAAAATACGATGCTGACTCTCCGGCGATTTCTCTGAACACCGGCAGATCCCGCGCCAAAATTGGCATCCCGTAATGCCTCGCCTCGACGAGGGGCAGGCCAAATCCCTCTGCCATCGACGCCATCACCAGTCCACCCAGATTCTCGTAGAGCCATCCCAACTGGCCGTCGCTGACATCCTCCAACCAGACTATCCGCCTGCCGTTTTCGGGATGCGCACGCAAACGTGCGGCAAACGCTTCGACATTCCAGCCCTGCCGCCCCGCCACGACCAGTACGACATCGAATCCTCGTCGCCACAGCTCCTCCACGGCGCCCAGCACGTGCTCATGTCCCTTTCTCGGCTCGACGGTACCGACCATCAACAAGGAGCTGGCGAGCGCGGCTTCACTTCCGCCGGCGTGCACGATCGCCGGCTGAATCGGCTCGATGACCGCCTCACCGAATGATGCGCCAAGATAGAACCAGCGAAAATTAATTTCGTCGTCGCCAATGCCGAATCTCGATGAAATCCAGTGACGAGCATCATCGGCTACCGCATTCGAAATACAGCAAAGCATATCGGCGTGAATCGAGATTGATCTCAGCCACTTTTGATAATGCTTACTGCCTTTTTTCGTGAACCACTGCGGATACAGGGCCGGGATCAGGTCATAGATGACAAATGCACATTTCACCCCGATCTGTCGCCATGACAATAATTCACGCAATCTCTCTGGGATGATTCGGCTGCTGAAGTCCAGGCCGAGAAAAATGTCACCGCATTGAACAGTTACCGGAAAATCGAGCGTCCGCAATTGCAGTCGATCGTCATCTCCAACCGGGCACTGAAGCTCGACATGGCGATAGCCCAACTTACGCGTAGCTCTAACCAGCTTGACTTCAAAACCATCTGGGGGGGCCCGCAACAATTCGATAGCGACGGAGCGGACAACGCGCTGAATGCCTGTTCCCGCGTCATGCATGGCAAAGATCGAGACATCGACAAGCAGCCACCTGCCCCTGCGCTGCGGTTCCGGTAGGACACGCAACGACGCAATGCCTCGGCGGGCGTATTTCACCCAGGCCTCGTGGTAGTGAACGGCAAGCAACTGGAGAAGATGCAACCATACCGTTTTCCACATCACAAAAATATCAAATTCGAAGGTTTAATATTCAATTAATTCGAACTAGCCTGATAAAAGTCGTAGGCTTCGTCGACATGATCGAATTGATGCAACTTCCCTTGAACGAGAACCGCGGCACGATCACAATGCTGTCGAATATATCCGGCGTCGTGACTAACGATAATCAACGCCCGATCACTCCGTTTTTCAAAGAGTTCAGCGTGACATTTCGCATGAAATCTACTGTCACCAACAGCAATGATTTCATCAATCAGGAAGCAGTCGAATTCGATAGCCATCGATAACGCAAACGCCAGACGAGCACGCATACCTGCTGAGTACGTCTTGACGGGTTCTCTCAGGTAATAACCCAGTTCGGAAAATTCCTGAACAAACGGCTCGGCCGCCTTCGAATCGGCGCCATATACCCGACAGATGAAGCGTAGATTATCCAGACCGGTCAGACTACCCTGGAATGCGCCTGCGAATGCCAGTGGCCACGATACGCTCATGCCACGTCGCACCATCCCGCTGGTAGGTGGCTCGGCACCACTAACCAGCCTGATCATAGTCGACTTGCCGGCGCCGTTGCGTCCGAGAATACCAATTTTCTCTCCGCGCTCAACCGTCAGGTTGATACGATCGAGAACTGCACGCGAACCCTGGCGGGTCCGATAGACCTTGGTGACGTTTTCCAGTGCAATCATTCAGGTTCGACTCGCTTGCCTGTTTCGGCCACGAGAAACAGGCCGACTAGCATTAAAATGGCATCGAATATCACGACGTAGGACACGCTGTAATGCGGCTTGACGAGATCACCGAAATAGCCGGCCCGCATCATTTCCACGCCATGCACCATGGGCAAAAACAATACGTATTGCTGCATTTTCTTCGGCAACCAGTCAACCATGAACAGCGCACCGGAAAGTGCAAACAGCAGATAAGAAACCGTATGCCAGATCCGTTCCGACATCTCGCTGCGCTCACTCAACGCCCCAATCGCAAATCCAAGTCCGATCGCGAAGAATGCAAGCAGAAACCAACCCATGAGAATCAAAGTGATGTCACTTGGCATCGACATGATGCCGAGCGTCACAAATAATATCGTCAATGTGAATATCGAGATTGTCGCACCCGCGATCTCCAGTATCGCCCGAGAAATGAACAAATCGATCACGCGTACATTCCTGTGAAACAGGAGACTGTGATTCGGAAGGATTGCGAGACAGCATCGGTTAACGCAATTCCGCCACAGCAGGACTGACGAATAACCGGACAGGGCGAAGGCGGCAATCGGCAAACCCGAGCCATGAACAGTTTTGGTCGCCGTCCACAATCCGATGACACCCAACGTAAACATCATCGGCTCACCAAACAACCAGACGAACCCGACGTTGTGTCTTCCATAGCGCGTAATGATTTCCCGCATCAAGAGCGCACCAATCACTCTGATCTGAATTTCGAGAGATCGTCTAAGTGGAGTATCGTGCTTCATTCCGTATAACCCATCTCTACCTTGCCGCGATCATTGAAACACCACGACGGCACGTATCGAATCCAGAGATAAAATTCCTTCGGCCGCTACCCTCCACTCGCAAGCCACCAGATGCTCCGGCGGCTTGCGAGGTGGGATGGACAGCCATCGGCTCATTGCCCGACATTCGTTCCCGCGAGCATCCACTCAAGCGTTTTATCCAGGTCGGAATCCGGCTCCCAGCCGGTGGCCAAACGCAATTTCTCGTTCGAACCTATCAACTTGTGCACTTCGTTGGCGCGAACAAATTGCTGATTGACACGAATCTCGAGATGGTGTCCGGTAATTTGTTCTGCAATGGCCAACACTTTGCGCAGCGCGTAACCATGACCGGAACAGACATTGAATGTTTGCCCCGCAAAACTGCCGTCAATCAAGCGTGCATAGGCGGCGACCACCGACCTGACATCGGAGAAATCCCGAATCACGTCAACATTGCCAAGTTCGATTACCGGTCGCCGATCACGGAAGTGTTCAACGATTTTGGGTAACAGAAAACTGATCGATTGTCCGACACCGGTATAGTTGAACGGCCGGACGATGGTAATGGGCAGTTTGTCCATCCAAAGTCTTGCCATGA
The DNA here is from genome assembly GCF_052372875.1 of Burkholderia sp. PR2. NCBI lineage: Bacteria > Pseudomonadati > Pseudomonadota > Betaproteobacteria > Burkholderiales > Burkholderiaceae > Burkholderia > Burkholderia sp. PR2. The sequence continues at coordinate 720,733 of NZ_JBQRWH010000004.1, read as the reverse complement.
ACTCCATCGCAACCTTGCTTACGGCATAGTCGTTCGCGGGACTCACAGGCGTCTCTTCGTCCAAAACTTCCCGATCCGAGTTGCCATAAACGTTCGCGCTGCTCGCCAGTAGCACTGATCGGGGACTGCATCCGGACGAGCATATGGCCTCCAGCAGATTCCGGGTACCGACTACGTTTGTGTCATAAATTGTGCGTGCATCTCCATGTGCTACAAACGCAATGGCTGCCAGATGCACAACGACATCGGGCCTGATTTCCCCAAGGGCCTGTTCGACTTGGGAGCGATGCAGCAGGTCGACGACACGAGTCGTAGGCGGATTCACATCCTGCCGATGACCAAAGCCACATACCTCATGGCCTGCCGCGACGAGAAAATCCGACAGGAAGCGGCCGGTGAAGCCGTGTACCCCAGTGATCAGGACTTTCGCCATGAGTGTCAGAACGAAAAGCCGGCTTTATTGCGGCGGATATCGGCTTCAACCATCATCTGGCAAAGCGCCTCGAGAGAAGTTTGCGGCTTCCACCCGAGTTCGGCGTGAGCCTTCTCCGGATTGCCGATCAGCAGCTCGACCTCGGCGGGACGATAGAACTTCGGATTGATCTTCACGATCACCTTGCCCGTCTTCTTGCAGGTACCGATTTCGTCGGCACCGCTGCCACTCCACGCGAGATCGATGTCGGTTGCCTTGGCCGCCATCGTCACAAAATCTCGCACGGTTTCCGTCCGGTTCGTGGCCAGGACGTAGGTATCAGGCTTGTCCGCCTGAAGCATCCGCCACATGCCCTCGACATACTCCTTGGCAAACCCCCAGTCGCGCTTCGCGTCGAGATTGCCAAGTTCCAGCACGTCAAGCTTGCCGAGATGGATCTTCGCGATGCTGTCGGTGATTTTGCGCGTGACGAATTCACGCCCGCGGAGCGGAGATTCATGATTGAAGAGAATGCCGCTGCAGCCAAAGATGTCGTAGCTTTCCCGATAATTTACGGTAATCCAGTGGGCATACAGCTTTGCGACACCGTACGGGCTACGCGGATAGAACGGCGTCGATTCGATTTGCGGAATCGCCTGCACCTTGCCGAACATCTCGGAGGTGCTGGCCTGGTAGAAGCGAATATCAGTGTTGATGATACGGATCGCTTCGAGCAGGTTCAGCGGTCCAAGCCCAGTAATCGCGGCCGTCGTGGACGGCTGATCAAAGGACACGCCAACGAAGCTTTGCGCAGCAAGGTTGTAAACCTCGGTGGCGCCGGTCGTCTTGAGCAAGTTGATGCTCGCACCCAGATCCGTCAGATCGTATTCGACGAGTCGCAGATTGGGATGCGAGTCGATACCGAGCTCCTCAATTCGCCAAAAATTTACCGAACTCGTCCGACGGTAGGTACCGTAAACCAAATAATTCTTCTCCAGCAGCAATTGCGCCAGATACGCTCCGTCCTGCCCAGTAATACCAGTAATGATTGCTGTTTTCATGTTTATCTCTGCAATTCAAAAAAGTACTTCAGATCGCCAATGAGTCAGCATATACGATCATGCGAATACGCAATCAAGCATTTCCGCATATTGAATTGATCGACATTGCCAACACAACACGCAACGATCAAATGCCTCAATCCTCAAATCATTTGAACGACTGCACCCCGGTCACGACCGGATATGCAACGGTAAACACCAGATTCAACATTTTCTGGAGTTCTGTAACGGGTGCATTTGACACGTAAATCAGATCCTTGTTGTCCACCATGAAATTCTGGGCAACAAAAAACGAGCCTGGATCACGCAAGTTCACTCGATAAATCACAGGAACCTTGTTATCCGCCGTGGTGCGCACCGGCTTGGACTGCCAATCGAGCGCACCAGCATCCTCGAAACGGAAGACAAACACACCCTGCGCATCTGCACGCGAGTCTTCCAAGCCGCCGGCGCGCGCGAGCGCCTGTGCCAAGGTAATACCCTGAGCTTCGAAATTGATTTCCTGATTCTTGCCCGTCGCGCCCAGGGACGTAAAGCTGTAAGGCTGGAACAACGCGGTAACCACGTCTCCCGCGCGTAACGGTACATTTTGACGCGGATCGCGAATCACTGTCGCGAGCGGAAGCGACGCCACAACATTGCCCCGCGTCACCTGGATCGTGATCTTGTCGATCGGCTGCCGGACGCCCCCTGCGGAAGCCAGGGCATCGAGCACGCGCTCGCCGCGTGCGCTGAGCTGCATCCTGTTACTGCTCGCCACATCACCCACAATCGTGACATATGACGTCTCGTTGCGATCGAGTTTTACCAGCACCTGGGGATCATGCGCAATGCCCTTAAGCCGAGTCGTGATGTATTGCTCAAGCTGCGCTGGCGTGCGCCCGACCGCCTTTACTGCACCAATGAATGGGATACGAATATTCCCCTCTCCATCGACGGTTTGGGTCGGCAGCGTCGTCATGCGCGATCCGCTTGTCGCACCGGACTTGGCGTCCATTTCACCTGCTGAGAACAGCGTTGCCGGTGGCGCCTCCCAGATCAACACGGAAAGACTGTCGCCAACCCCGAGCCGCTGACTGAATTGCGCCCCGTCGCCCAGGACATCGACGAAATCGCTGAGCTTGCGCTCGGCAAAAAGTTTGCGCGCCACTTCGTCGGTGAGATCGACAATTTGAATTCCCGCCGGATTGCTTTCGGAGGCCGCGCTATTGACTTGGGACCGGCTGGGCCCGGAAGTCGGGATGGCCGAGCAGGCGCTCAGGCCGACGACACCACATGCCGCCCAGGCCAGATATGTACGACGATAGAAACTTGCCATGTTTTGATGCGTTCCGGTCATCATCTAGAATCGGCTTGGATTGTCTCACGATGTAGAATATATTTGCGCGCGATTGGCAGAATTCCTCGATCCATCCGTTGCTACTCGCACACGTCCATCCGTCAAGACAAAATATTTCATCCGTGTTAAACGTATTTCTGGACGTATCCCGACTCCTGTCGCGCCTGGCTAAAGGACAATTACCGACAGGCGTGGATCGCGTCGGGCTGGCCTACGTGGAACGCTACCACGACAACGCGCGCGCAGTACTCAGCGATTTCGGGTTTTCCAAAATTCTGTCCGAACGGGATTCGCGCAGGATATTCAGCCTGCTACTGCAATCGACCGCGCCCTCCAAGGCGCGAATACGCGTGCAATCTGCTTTCAGTCTGTTGACACCCGTAAGTGGCACTTTCGACAAGGCCGTTCTCCTGCATACGAGCCACAACGGCATGGAACAGCCACGCTACTACCAAGCCATGAAACGTCGCGGCATTCGGTCAGTCTTCATGATCCACGACCTGATACCAATCACGCATGCCGAATACTGTCGCCCGGGAGTCGGCCCGGTTCATCGCGCGCGCATCCACACCGCGCTGCGCCATGCCGACGGCCTCATCATGAACTCGCAGGACACACTCGATGCACTGACTGCGGAAGCGCATCGCGCCAACCTGTCGCTACCGCCTACGGTCGTGGCTCGCCTGGCACCGGGAATCGCAGTACACGACAGTGTATCCAGCCCGCTCGATCAGCCCTACTTCGTCATGCTCGGCACAATCGAGCCTCGAAAGAACCACTGGTTCATGCTGCATATCTGGCGGGAACTTGTCGCCCGGCTCGGCAAGCGAGCGCCCAAACTCGTCATTATCGGTCGCCGCGGATGGGAATGCGAAAACGTCATTGACATGCTCGAACGCTGCGAAAGCATCCAGGATGCCGTGATAGAACATTCCGACTGCAGTGACGCACAATTGCGCGCCTGGCTGCAGCATGCGCGAGCACTATTATTCCCGTCCTTCGTGGAAGGCTACGGCATGCCGCTCGTTGAGGCGCTGACGCTCGGAGTCCCCGTGCTAGCAAGCGATCTCGGGGTGTTTCATGAAATTGCCGGAGATATTCCGGACTATCTCGACCCATTCGATGGCCCAGGCTGGTCCGCGCGCATTCTCGCATATGCACAAAGCGGCAGCCCCGAGCGCAACGCACAGCTCGATCGCATTGCAGACTTCGAAATCCCCACCTGGCATATGCATTTCCGCCAGGTCGACACATTTATTGACGCACTGTCTTCGTGAAGACGAACATCTACCGCCCCACCAGCGCTCCAGGTGTATGGGCAAACGATATCCTGCCACGCAAACGCGGGCCGTTACTATCGTGGTTTTGTGCGCCACTTGCCATTCGCACCGCGGAAACATGGATCCGCTGCATCGATGACGAACTGGCGAAACACGCGACCGACAGCGAAACGACAGACTTGCAGCAGTTGATGGAGCGATTTCGCGCAGCCTGTGTCTTCGATCCTGCTGCTTCGCCATCGCGCCCCCACCCCGATCTGGCCGCGTCGACCAAGCAGCGCGTTCTGCTGATCGACGAACCGGTCTCGGACGCCTTCGGCACACCGAGTCCGGTGCGTCGTCTGGCATTCAAAAAGATGATCTCAGCGGCGCGCAACACGCATCCAGACGCGGAATTGTGGCTAGCGCGCAGCGGTGCGAACGAGCGCACGGATTGGTTGTCCGCCCGCCATCCCGAGATATGCGCAGCTTCGCGATCAATTGATCCTCTCGGCTCGCTGTGCGCGTCACTCCCCCATTTCCAGCATGTTTACACGGTATCTGCTCCCGAAGGCATGCAAGCACTGTTGTGCGGAGTACCGGTATTCGTATTTGGCCGCCCCTACTACGCGGGATGGGGCCTCACGCACGATGATGCCGTTCAGCCGGCGCGTCAGGCCAGTGTAACAATCGGTGCTCTGTTCGAAGCGATGTTCGTACGCCTATCCCGGCACATTGATCCGGAGACCGGGACAATCGGCGAACTGGACACGTTGCTTGCCGCAATCACGACACACCGTGCGACGGCGCGGCGTTTCGCCGATGTGGGTAGGGTTGCGGGAGTCCGCTTCCAGTGGTGGAAACGGCCGTTCGCCACGCCCTACCTCACCGCAGCGGGAACACGACTGCGCTGGATCGATCGGCTCGACGAACTTCGCGCTGGTGAATATGCCGCGTTCTGGGGCGCCCGCTCGTCGACAGGCCTTCCACCCGAGACGCCCATGATCCGCATCGAGGATGGCTTCTTGCACTCGGCTGGCCTGGGTTCGGATCACGTCGCACCCTGCAGTCAGGTTATCGACCGACTAGGTATTTATTTCGATCCGAGCCGGCCAAGCGATCTCTCAGTGATCCTGAACGAGGCCGAGTTTGCCGACTCGGAACTATCTCGCGCCAGAACATTACGCGAAACAATCTCAAACGCTGGATTGACGAAATACAATCTGGGTCGCCGCCGCCCGACCTGGCACGCCCCGCTCGGGAAAACAGTCATCCTCGTCCCCGGTCAAGTTGCCGACGATGCATCCATTCGCCTCGGCACGAGAAACATCTCGACGATTGAAGATCTCGTGAACCAAGTCCGCCTCCATCGTCCTGACGCGTTTATCGTGTACAAACCGCACCCGGACGTGTTGTCCGGAAACCGGCAGGGTGTTGTCGAGGCTAACGGCAATGCGGATATTGTCGACGCCGAATCCGATCTCGCGTCTCTGATCGAAGTTTCCGACGAAGTTCACACTCTATCCTCGCTGTCCGGCTTCGAAGCCCTCATACGCGGTAAGCAAGTCCATACCTATGGACTGCCATTCTATGCCGGCTGGGGCCTCACGCACGACAGGCTCCCACAGCCATGGCGCGAACGCAAACTGACTCTAGACATGCTCACCGCGGGCGTGCTGATTCGCTACCCGGTTTACTGGGACTGGACCTGGAGAATATTTACCACGCCGGAATCAGTTGTCGGCAAAATGAGCGCATCCGCATCGCGGCCGCTCGAAAGAATCGAAGGCAACCGAATGCGGCCGTGGCTGAAAGCCTGGCGCTGGAGTCGGAATGGCATTCTGCACCTTCTTTCGCGCGGTTGATCGTGCTGTGTTCGATTTCAAATAAGCGGGGCACTCGTTCATCCAAAAACAACACGTGACTGCAAAATTTCGAGAAAATGGCACACTGATTTCAAGACAGGCAACTCTTTCATCAGCATCTCAGCAAGGTCGAGTGATTCATGAACATTTATCCGGTGATTCTCTGTGGTGGCAGTGGTACACGGCTTTGGCCAATGTCGCGGGGTGGCTACCCGAAGCAATATCTAAAACTGGCAGGAAAGCACTCTCTGGCGCAGCAGACTGCGCTGCGTCTTGCCGACATCCCTGATGCGGCAGCACCAATTGTCGTTTCGAATACCGAGCAACGGTTCATCATTTCCGAACAGCTACGCGCCGTCGGCATCGCGCCATCTTCGGTCATACTTGAGCCGGTTGGCCGCAATACGGCCCCCGCGATCGCCATCGCGGCACTGGTTGCGCTGCGAAGCGCACCGGACGCGCTACTGATGGTGCTGCCGTCGGACCATATCATTCTCAACGAGCAGGCCTTCATCAAAGCAGCCTGCACAGCCGCGAAAATCGCCGAGGATAATCATCTCGTCACGTTCGGCATCAAGCCGGATTCACCACATACCGGATACGGATATATCCGCCGCGGCTCGACTATCTCCGAGGAATTCGCCGCCTACACGGTACGGGCTTTCGTCGAGAAACCCGACCACGCGACGGCCGAAGCGTTCCTCGACGACGGCGGCTATTACTGGAACAGCGGCATGTTCATGCTGAAGGCATCGACATACATGGAGGAATTGCAACGCTTCGAACCAGAGGTCGCCCGACAGGCCGAAGCTGCACTCCACGCAGCCACCTGCGACACCGATTTTATCCGTCTCGATGAAACCCAATTCTCCGCCGTACCGAATATTTCGATCGACTACGCTGTAATGGAGCGGACCGATCGTGCCGTCGTGATCGCCGCATCCGACCTCGGCTGGAATGATATCGGTTCGTGGGCGTCACTCGCCGAGATCGCAGACAAGGACGATAACGGTAATGCGCAGTTCGGAGACGTATTCACCTACGATACCAGCAATGCTTACGTTCGCGCCGAACACCGCATGGTCGCAACGATCGGTGTCGACAATTTGGTGATTGTCGAGACCGCCGACGCCGTTCTCGTCGCTCATCGCGACAAAACCCAAGACGTCAAGAAAATCGTCGAGTGGCTCAACACCTCCGGCCGCCATGAATCCATCACGCACCGCCGAGTCGTGCGTCCGTGGGGCGATTACGAAGGCATCGACCAAGGCGACCGCTTCCAGGTCAAGCGTATCGTCGTGAAACCAGGTGCACAACTCAGCCTTCAGATGCACCACCATCGCGCCGAACACTGGATCGTCGTGAAAGGCACGGCACTCGTCACGAACGGCGACAAGGAAATCATGCTGACCGAAAACCAGTCGACCTACATCCCGCTCGGCGCAACCCACCGGCTGAAGAACCCCGGCAAGATTCCGCTCGAACTAATCGAAGTCCAATCGGGTGCATATCTCGGCGAGGACGATATCGTCCGCTTCGAAGACACCTATGGCCGAGCAGCCTCGTAACCACAGCGATTTCCGGATTACGGGCCGAACTTGGCCGCGAACCGACTCCCACCAACGGGCAGGACGCGCGCGCGTCCTGCCCGTTTTTCATTACGTCAAGCCATGTAAGGCGGGTTGCCCGCCCCTCACAGGTCGGGCTATAAAAGCGCCACCCACTCCGGTGTATGCGCCGCCCTTTTTACTCTTGACTTCGGAGAACGCATGATCGATCTCGCCACCGCCCAACAATTCCTGATGACCCGCGGCCTGGACTTCGGCCTCAACCTTCTCGCCGCGATCTTGTTGTGGTTCATCGGCCGCTGGGCGATCCACATCGCCACGCGCCTGCTCGGCAAGGTCGTGCGCCGCAGCGGCAAGGTCGACCCGACGCTCACCGACTACCTGGCCTCCGTCGTCGGCGTACTGCTGACGGTCCTGCTGATCCTCGCGATCCTGCAGATCTTCGGCGTGCAGACGACTTCGTTCGCCGCTCTGCTCGCCGGCCTCGGCCTCGCAATTGGCACGGCCTGGGGCGGCTTGCTCGCGCATTTCGCCGCCGGCGTGTTCATGCAGGTGCTGCGCCCGTTCAAGATCGGCGACGTGATCAGCGCAGGCGGCGTCACGGGCTCGGTCAAGGAGCTCGGCCTGTTCGGCACGACGATCATCACGCCCGACAACATCGTGACAATCGTCGGTAACAACAAGATCTTCTCGGACAACATCGCCAACTACAGCGCAACGTCGCACCGTCGCGTCGACCTGACCGCGAAGATCGCGAACGGCGTCGATGCGGTCGACGCGATCAACCGCCTGAAGACGTCGCTGCAGCATATCCCGAACGTGCTGACCAATCCCGCCCCGGACGTCGGCGTACTGCAGTTCACGCCGGAAGGCCCGCTGCTGTTCGTGCGCCCGTCCACGCAGCCCGAGAACTACTGGCAGGTGTACTGCGATACCAACCGCGTGATTCTCGAGACGTTCCGCGACGCGCAATACCCGACGCCCGAAACACCGGTCTCACATCGCAACGCGTAACGGCGGCGCACGACGAAAAAAGCGGGGCAACCGCCACACTCAGACTACTGACAAACGCTCGCCAAGGGCTACGGTTTTGTTTTGGCTCATCGCGGATCACCGGGGGATGTGGTGCGGATCTTGAGGGCGAAGTACTCATCGTCGCGGTATTCGTCCACGGCGAGTTCGAATGTATCATTGTCGAGCGAAACAAGCGTCGCGGCCGCACCCGATCCATCGGCGAATTCGGTTACAGGCGGATGCAGCCCCTTGATGCGCTGTGCATTGTCGATGCGTCGCGATACTGCCGAAATACAGGTCCAAATGGCTTGCGCGTAGCAGGACGGCGACGGACACGGAACGTGTTCCGAAACAAGGAACCCAAGTGAACAACGCCCCATTCCGGAATGAGCGAGAACGTGCGGTGATGATATCGCTTGCCGAATCGAAAACGGCATCGGCACGGCGCCGTGACCTCGTCACCAAAATCATGAACGGACAATGTAATGAAACCATTGGTAACCAAAAATAATATTGCTCTGCCTAGTGCACGGGTACGATAGCATCGGCACGGGCTGATAATATGCCCCATTTACAGAAGAGAGCGTAATGTCGACGCGGGATACGCTTTACACTGAAATCGAAGAACGTATCCGAGATAGTGGAAAAGTCACTTTCGAAATCGGGACGATACCCATCACGTTTGATTTGTCCCACCGGCACGAAAGGTACTATGCGGCGTCGCTGATCCTAGATATTCGATATCCGCAAGGTGATATAGACCGGGGGCTATTCCGCCGATTCGTCAAGGCGGGCGATCAGGTGCTCGACGCCGGCGCGAATATCGGCGTCACCGCACTGGAGTTGCTTGAGGCCGGCGCGCATCGCGTCATCTCCGCCGAGCCGATTCCCGAGGTCCATGCCAGGCTCGCGGGGTTGGCGACGGACCGCATCGTGCCTGAGGATCGGGCCATCTCATCCGATGCGGGGCATGCAACCATGACCGTTTCTCTGGCTCACAATCAAGGGTCAAGCCTGAAGGACGAAGTGCTTGCGCTGTTTCCGTACATCTTCGGTGACACGTATCACAGGATTTCCGTGCGGACCACGACCATTGATGCGCTGCAAAGCGAACACGGCGCGTTCGACATCTGGAAACTGGATATCGAGGGCGCGGAAGTCGATGCGCTGTCGGGCGGCACTGAAACGTGAGTCGTTGTCCGCCGCGCGTCATCATCGCCGAGCTTTTCGGCGAGTTGCGTAATGAATTCCGGAAACGGTTGACCGGCACGCACCCGTACGGCTATCGCGTGTTTTTGCGCAAGCACGACTACGAGCTGGAATTCCCGGACGTCGACGCTGAGCCGGGCGAAATGCATCACCACACAAGTCCGATGTTCGTGTTTTCCCGCGAGCCGGTGGCTTGACGCGGCTTGTCTCCGTCATCGATGCACTCACAACACATTCAATAACCTGCAATAAACGGTGATGAGTTCATGCTGGGATTGAAACGACGACCGCACATCGAAGAGGTGGTCTTCGCTGACGATTTTCTTCGGACACGCGAAAACGGATTGCCGCTGGCGCCACAGGTCAACCGCAAGTTCTTGCGTGCTTTCTTCGGGCCGGCTGCTTCGAGACTGGGTTGGCGCGTGAAGGAAGTTTGCTCTTGCTCGCAGGGCGGAAACATACCTGTGCACAAGGTCATGGAGGCACTGGACTTACCGCAAAGCCCGGACGGATGGGCCGCTGCGTGCACGACCGATTTGAATCAGGCCTCTGAGCACTTGAGTTCGCTCGCCTTGACGCCCGCTACCCTTGTGATTGGCTGGGGCTTGCCGCCGTCCATCATGCAGTATGTAGACAGCCGCGGAGCGGCATTCATCGACGTGGAAATCCACTCGATCCGCTTTACCCGTGATCTGCATCTGGCAATGCGCACCAACGACCCCGGGATTCAACGTGAACTGGAGCGATTGCGCATCGACGACGAGATGTTCTGGTCTGCGGCCGCTGGCCTGCGCGCTCACTTTGCGCGACGCGGACAGTCCTCTATTGTGCGACCTGATCGGAGCGTGGGTTTATTTGTCGGGCAGATGACCATTGATCTAGCCGTGGTACGCGGTGGTTGCCTGACGCACCCCGTCGATTTCGCCAAGCAAATCAGCGACTGGGCGAAGGAGGTCGATCTGCTAGCTGTTCGTCGTCATCCTGCGCAGACGGATACGAGCCACCTTCACGCGTTGCTAGAACAGGTGCCCAACGCAGTACTCGTGGGCGGCAACACATACGGTCTGCTCTGCGCGGACAATCTTGCATTCGTCGGAGCGATTTCCTCCGGCGTGCTTGACGAAGCCAGCTATTTTGGGTGCAACGATATTCGGCGATTGCTCACCGATGACCGCAATAGGGCGGGGCTTCTGCCGGCAACCTGCTCACCATGGATACCCGTCAGGCTCGAGGTGGCTAGCGTTCGCTCGCTAAGGGCTTTCGCCCGCGCGAGACAACGCGCGTGGCACTGGCCCCTGCCTCGGCTTTCGTCCAACGGGCCGCCGTCGTTTCCCGAGGACATGCTCAACCAGATTTTCGGCTACCGCTGGGGATTGGATCCAACGGTGAACGGCCTGCCGGAATTGCCGACGCTCGCGCCGGGACAATCGCTGAGCATGGCGCTGCATGCGCCGGGCGCTGCATGCACTGTTTTTGGATATGGCTGGTACTGGCCTGAAAATTGGGGGGTATGGAGTGCCGAAGCGCACGCGTCGCTGGTTATTCCACTGAGCTTTCCAGATACCGTGCCGCCCAGCGGCGACTTCGAATTCTCGTTGCACGGCGACGTGTTTGCACCCGGCTCGGTGACTCCGCCGACCGTACACATTTTGGTCAATGGCCACGAATGTCGGTTATCCCTCGGTCAGGGCGGAAGTATGGAGTGGGCTGTCCGACTCGACGCCGAAGCCGTCAAGCACCAGTTGCTGATCATTGCCTTCGATGTGCAAGGGGCATTGCGTCCGTGTGACGTAGGGGGGAATCCCAGCGATGATCGAACTGTCGGGATTGGACTGCGATACGTCGCGCTACGCGAAAGCGGGGGGCTTGCGCCCGAACCACCAACGCAATGAGGACGAGGTTCGAAAAGAGAATCAGCCGGGATTCTGCGGGCTCGCCGCTCTGCAAAAGTTCGCCCAAGGCTTACGGGTACCGCGACGAGGAATACTTCTTCCTGAAGATCCGCGCCGCGTTCCCCGTTAATCCGCGATGAACCTTTTTATTGCCCTGAAAACGAAGCCCCCGCTCAACGCCCGCCCGTCTTCTGCGTACCACCCGATTGCCGCCCGCGCACCAGCTTCCACACCGCGCCGAGCGCGACCGGCACGATCGCCGCGCCGATCCCCGCCAGCACGATCACGTTCAGGTACTGGCGGATGAACGGAATATTGCCGAAGAAGTAGCCGAGCAGCACCAGCAGCAGCACCCAGACCAGCGCGCCGATCACGTTGAACAGCTGGAAGCGCGCGAAGCTCATCGACGACGCGCCGGCAACGAACGGCGCGAACGTGCGCACGACCGGGATGAAGCGCGCGAGCACGATCGTCTTGCCGCCGTGCTTGTCGTAGAACGAGTGGGTTTTCTGCAGCGCCGCGCGATCGAGGAAGCGCTCGAGCACCGGGATATGGGTATTGAACACCTTCGGGCCGATCCAGCGGCCGATCAGGTAGTTCACGGTGTTGCCGGCAATCGCCGCGACGAGCAGCAGCACGATCAGCGCGCCGACATTCATGTCGCCCGTCGCCGCGAACGCGCCGCCGATGAACAGCAGCGAATCGCCGGGCAGGAACGGCAATACGACGAGCCCCGTCTCGCAGAACACGATCAGGAACAACACCAGATACACCCATGCGCCGTACTGCCGGATGAAGTCGCCGAGGAACGCGTCGATATGCAGGACCAGGTTGACGAAATGAAGCAGCGTATCCAAATGCAATTCCTCGAAGGCGAAAGGGCCGGAACGGCCGGAAAAAGCGGGAGTGCCCGCCGCACAAGGCGGCGCGCGCAACGGAGCCCCATGATACCCAAACTACCTTAAGGCTCCGTGAAAAAACGTAACCGTTCGCGGCCCCGGCACGCCCTCGCGGCCTCGCTATAATTCGGCCATGTCCGAAATCACCGAAACGGCCGCGGGCGCCGCGCCCGCCCCCGCTCCGCGCCCGCTGCGCGCGATCCAGCCCCTGCCCGACCAGCTGATCAGCCAGATCGCTGCCGGCGAGGTCGTCGAACGCCCGGCGTCGGTCGTCAAGGAACTGCTCGAGAACGCGATGGACGCCGGCGCGACGACGCTGCGCATCGTGCTCGAGGAAGGCGGCGTCAAGCGCATCTCGATCACCGACGACGGCTGCGGGATTCCGCCCGCCGAGCTGCCGCTCGCGCTGATGCGCCACGCGACGAGCAAGATCCGCTCGCTCGAGGAACTCGAGGCGGTCGCAACGCTGGGTTTTCGCGGCGAAGCGCTCGCATCGATCGCGTCGGTCGCCGAGCTATCGATCACGAGCCGCACGGCCGAGCTCGCGCATGCGACAAAGATCGACGCGGCCACGGGCGCGCTGTCGCCGGCCGCCGGCGCGGTGGGCACGACGATCGAAGTGCGCGAGCTGTACTTCAACACGCCCGCGCGCCGCAAATTCCTGAAAAGCGAGCAGACCGAGTTCGGTCACTGCCTCGAAATGATCCGCCGCGCGGCGCTCGCGCGGCCGGACGTCGCGATCTCAGTGCTGCACAACGGCAAGGCCGTCGAGCACTGGAACGCGACCGAACCCGCGCAGCGCGTCGCGAAGATCCTCGGCGACGGCTTTGCAACGGCGCACCTGCCGCTCGACGAACAGGCCGGGCCGCTCGCCGTCTACGGCTGCGCGGGCCTGCCGACCGCGAGCCGCGGCCGCGCCGATCAGCAATACTTCTTCGTGAACGGCCGCTTCGTGCGCGACAAGCTGCTCACGCACGCGGTGCGCGCAGCTTACGAGGACGTGCTCCACGGCGACCGCTACCCGTCGTACGTGCTGTTCCTCGACCTGCCGCCCGAAGCCGTCGACGTGAACGTGCACCCGTCGAAGATCGAGGTGCGGTTCCGCGATTCGCGCTCGATCCACCAGTACGTCTTCCATGCGGTGCAGCGCGCACTCGCCCGCCACGCGGGCGCGTCGCCGGAAACCACTGCCGGCGGCCATGCCGCGCAACTCTCGCCGGCGCCGGGCGGCCCCGCGTCGTTCCTGAACACCCCGCTCGGCCAGGGCGCGGCCACCAGCACGGGCGCCAGCGGCTTCTCGCCAGCCTCGCCGTCGTCGTCCTCATCGTCAGGCAACACGTGGATGCGCCAGGCGCGTATGACACAGGGCACGCTGCCGGTCGCGCAACCGCTCGCACTCTACGACGCGCTGTTCGGCCGCAAGGACACGGGCGCCGGCACGCCGGGCGGCACGACGATCGTCGCGCGCGATTCGGCGGATGTAGCCGACGCACCGATCGCGCCGCTGTCGGGCTTCGCCGCGTCGCCGCTCGCTGCCAGCGCGCACGACGAGCAGCCGCTCGGCTTCGCGCTCGGCCAGATCCACGGGATCTACGTGCTCGCGCAGAACGCGCACGGCCTCGTGATCGTCGACATGCACGCCGCACACGAACGGATCCTGTACGAACAGTTCAAGAACGCGCTGGCCGACCGCACGGTCGCCGTGCAGTCGCTGTTGCTGCCGGTATCGATGACGGCGACGCCGGTCGAGATCGGCACGGTCGAGGAAGAACGCGACACGCTCGAATCGCTCGGCTTCGACCTCGCGGTGCTGTCGCCGACGACGCTCGCGATCCGCGCGGTACCCGCGCTGCTGAAGGATGCGGACCTGCAGGCGCTCGCGCGCGCGGTGCTGGCCGACCTGCACGCGTTCGGCGGTTCGCGCGTGCTCACCGAGCGCCAGCACGAGCTGCTCGGCACGCTTGCATGTCACCACGCGGTGCGCGCAAACCGGCGCCTGACGCTCGACGAGATGAACGCGCTGCTGCGCCAGATGGAAGCGACCGAACGCGCTGACCAGTGCAATCACGGCCGACCGACGTGGTATCAGCTCACGCTGAACGATCTCGACCGCCTCTTCATGCGCGGGCAATGAGCGCTGCACAGCCCTCCCCTCCGACGACGATCGCCTGCTTGCTCGGCCCCACGGCATCGGGCAAGACGGCCGCCGCGCTGGCGCTGGCCGCGCGCCGCCCGATCGAGATCGTCAGCGTCGATTCGGCGCTCGTCTATCGCGGCATGGATATCGGCACCGCGAAACCGACGCGCGACGAGCGCGCGAGCGTGCCGCATCATCTGATCGACATCATCGACCCGGCCGATGCGTATTCGGCGGCCGAATTCCGCGCGGACGCGCTGCGCCTGATCGGCGAGATCGCCGCGCGCGGCCGCACGCCACTGCTCGCGGGCGGCACGATGCTGTACTACAAGGCGCTCACGCAGGGCCTCAACGACCTGCCGGGCGCCGATCCGGCCGTGCGCGCGGCGCTCGATGCCGACGCCGCGCGCGACGGCTGGCCCGCCCTGCATGCACGGCTCGCGCAGGTCGATCCCGCGACGGCCGCGCGGCTCGCGCCGAACGATTCGCAGCGCATCCAGCGCGCGCTCGAAGTGTTCATGCTGAGCGGTCAGCCGATGTCGGTGCTGCTCGCCGCGCCGCGGCGCGCGGACGACGAGGCCGCCGCGTACCGCTTCGTGCCGGTCGCGCTCGAACCGTCGGACCGCGCGGTGCTGCACGCGCGCATCGCGCAACGCTTCGACGCGATGCTCGACGCGGGCTTCATCGACGAGGTCGAACGGCTGCGCCGCCGCGAGGATCTGCATCTCGGCTTGCCGTCGATGCGCTGCGTCGGCTACCGGCAGGCATGGGAATTCCTCGACGGCGACACCGACTACCGCACCATGCGCGACAAGGGCATCTTCGCGACGCGCCAGCTGTGCAAACGCCAGATCACGTGGCTGCGCGCGATGCCGGAGCGGATCGTCGTCGACTGCATCGCGCCGGACTCCACAGCCCGCGCACTCGACGCGCTCGAACGCGTGCTCGACGGCCGCGCAACAGCCTGACGCACGCGCGGGTCGCCGCGCCCCGGTGCGACGCCCGAAAAAAAAACCGCCCGGATCGACTCCGGGCGGTTTTCCTTACTGCATCCTGCTTGCGGTGCGTCAGACCACGACCGTCTGCGCCTCGCCTTCGCGGCTCGCACGCACGGTGCCGATCTTCCACACCTGTTCGCCGGCGGCCGTCAGGTCGGCGATGGCCGCGTCGGCATCGGCCGCCGCGACGATCACGGCCATCCCGATCCCGCAGTTGAACACGCGGTGCATTTCGGCATCGGCGACGCCGCCGTGCTCCTGCAGCCACTTGAACAGCGGCGGGAGCGGCCACGCGTTCTGGTCGAGCTCGGCCGTGAGGCCATCGCGCAGCACGCGCGGAATGTTCTCGACGAGGCCGCCACCCGTGATGTGGGCCATGCCCTTCACCGGCAGCTTCTGCATCAGCGCGAGCAGCGGCTTCACGTAGATGCGCGTGGGCGCCATCAGCGTGTCGGCCAGCGAGCGGCCGTGGAAATCGGCCGACAGGTCGGGGTTCGCGCGCTCGATGATCTTGCGCACGAGCGAGAAGCCGTTCGAGTGGATGCCGCTCGAAGCAAGGCCGAGCACCACGTCGCCTTCGGCGATCGTGCTGCCGTCGATGATCTTGCTCTTCTCGACCGCGCCGACCGCGAAACCGGCCAGGTCGTATTCGCCGTCCGGGTACATGCCCGGCATTTCGGCCGTCTCGCCGCCGATCAGCGCGCAGCCCGACAGTTCGCAGCCGTGCGCGATGCCCTTGACGACCGTTGCGGCCGTGTCGACGTCGAGCTTGCCGCACGCGAAGTAGTCGAGGAAGAACAGCGGCTCCGCACCCTGCACGAGGATGTCGTTCACGCTCATCGCCACCAGATCCTGGCCGACGGTGTCGTGTTTGTTCAGATGAAAGGCCAGCTTGAGCTTGGTGCCCACGCCGTCGGTGCCCGACACGAGCACGGGCTCCTTGTACTTCTTCGGCACTTCGAACAGCGCGCCGAACCCGCCGATGCCGCCGAGCACGCCGTCGCGCAGGGTTTTCTTCGCAAAAGGCTTGATCTTGTCGATGAGCGCGTCGCCTGCGTCGATGTCGACGCCTGCGTCGCGGTAGGACAGACCCTGAGCGTCGGGAGCGGATTTCGGAGGATTCATGGGGGAATGCGAGAAGGTCGGTAAAATGCGATTTTACCCGAAGCCGGCCCGTTGGCCGGAATTCCCAGCACCGAATCGTCAGGGATTGCATCTTGCTCGACACGTCCCCGTTTTCATCGCTACGCGAGCCGCGCCGAAACCCGCGCGCCGCCGTGCGTGCGGCCGCGTGTGCAGGCACCGGAGCAGCCCCCCGCGCGTGCCCGGCGTACGGCGCGCGTTTCATCAACCGACCCGCATTGTGACTGTTGTGTCCCGTCAACTGACGCTCGATCTCGGCACGCCGCCGCCCGCCACGTTCGACAACTTCATCATGAATGAGGAGAACGACGAGCTCATCTCGCGGCTCCAGAAGCTCGACCTCGCGCTCGCGGCGGGGCCCGTGCCGGACCGGTCGTTCTATATCTGGGGCGAGCCCGGCAGCGGCCGCACCCATCTGCTGCAGGCGCTCGTGAGCGACGCGTCGTACGGCAACGCGCGCTACCTGACGCCGCAAAGCCCGCTCGGCGCGTTCACGTTCGACGCGCGCATCGGCATCTACGCGATCGACGACTGCGACCGGATGAGCGACACGCAGCAGGTCGCGCTGTTCAACCTGTTCAACGAGGTCCGCGCGCACCCGTCGAGCGCGTTCGTCGCGGCAGGCCCGGCGGCGCCGCTCGCGCTCGACGTGCGCGAGGATCTGCGCACGCGCCTCGGCTGGGGGCTCGTGTTTCACCTGTCGCCGCCGTCCGATGCCGGCAAGATCGCCGTCCTGAAGCTCGCGGCGAAAGAGCGCGGGATCGCGCTCACCGACGACATCGCCGCCTACCTGCTGACCCATTTCCGCCGCGACATGCCGAGCCTGATGGCGCTGCTCGACGCGCTCGACCGCTTCTCGCTCGAGCAGAAGCGCGCCGTCACGCTGCCGCTGCTGCGCCGGATGCTGGCCCGCCCCGGCGACGACATCGCACCGCCGGGCACAGGCCCGAACCGCTTCGAGTAAAATGCGCATCCATGACTAATCTGGCACTCTTTGACCTCGATCACACGCTGATCCCGACCGATAGCGACCACGAATGGGGCCGCTTCATGGTGAAGCTCGGCATCGTCGACGCGGAAAGCTTCTCGCGTCAGAACGATCAGTTCTTCGCCGACTACAAGGCCGGCAAGCTCGACATCCATGCGTACCTGTGCGCGATGCTCACGCCGCTCGCGAAGTATTCGCGCGCGCAGCTCGCCGAATGGCACGAGCAGTACATGCACGAGGTGATCCGCCCCGCGATGACGCCCGCCGCGCTCGAACTCGTGCGCAAGCACCTCGATGCCGGCGACCTGTGCTGCGTCGTGACGGCCACCAACGAATTCATCACGCGTCCGATCGCGACCGCGTTCGGCGTCGACACGCTGATCGCGTGCGAGGTCGAAACGACCGACGGACATCCCGATTCGCCGTACACGGGCCGGCCGACCGGCACGCCGAGCTATCGCGAAGGCAAGATCGTGCGCACCGAAGCATGGCTCGCGTCGCTCGGCAAGCACTGGAACGACTTCGAGCACAGCTACTTCTACAGCGACTCGCACAACGACATCCCGTTGCTCGAGAAAGTCACCGACCCGATCGCGACCAACCCCGACGACACGTTGCGTGCGCATGCAAGCGCGCGCGGCTGGCGCATCCTCGATCTCTTCTGAACGTCGTGATCAAAAAATTCATTCGCAAGCTGCTCGGCCAGGACGGCGCCGAACAAACGTCACCCGCCGAGGCGCCCGCCGCCGACACGGCCCCTGCCCAGCGCCCCGCGAAGGGTAGCCGCGGCGGCGGCGCCAGGAAGCCGCGCAGCAATCACGAACCGACCGTCGTGCCGGCCAGCGTGCACCAGATCGATCCGTCACTGATCTCGCGCAATGCCGTCCGCGTGACCGACACGCTGCAGCAGGCGGGCTTTCGCGCATTCATCGTCGGCGGCGCGGTGCGCGACCTGCTGCTCGGCATCGCGCCGAAGGACTTCGACGTCGCGACCGACGCGACGCCGACCGAAGTCCAGCGCCTGTTCCGCCGCGCGCGCCTGATCGGCCGCCGCTTCCAGATCGTCCACGTGCAGTTCGGCCAGGAACTGATCGAGGTGTCGACGTTCCGCGCACTGGTCGATGCGCCGCCCGAGGCTGCCGCGTCGGCCGAGCCGCCGAAGCGCCTGAAGCGCGACGAACTCGATCGCCGCACGCACGCGGTCGACGCCAGCGGCCGCGTGCTGCGCGACAACGTGTGGGGCGAACAGCACGAAGACGCCGCGCGCCGCGACTTCACGATCAACGCGATGTACTACGACCCGTCGACGCAGACGGTGCTCGACTACCACGACGGGATGGCCGACATGCGCGCCCGCCTGCTGCGGATGATCGGCGACCCGGCCACGCGCTTCCGCGAGGATCCGGTGCGGATGCTGCGCGTCGTGCGCTTTGCGGCAAAGCTCGGCTTCGAGATCGAGCCGCATACGCGCGAACCGATCAAGGCGCTCGCCGACCTGATCAACAACGTGCCGGCCGCGCGCCTGTTCGACGAAATGCTGAAGCTGCTGCTGTCGGGCCACGCGCTCGCGTGCCTGCAGCGGCTGCGCAAGGAAGGCCTGCACCACGGGCTGCTGCCGCTCCTCGACGTCGTGCTCGAACAACCGCAGGGCGAGAAGTTCATCACGCTCGCGCTGAACAACACCGACGCGCGCGTGCGCGCCGGCAAGACGGTATCGCCGGGTTTCCTGTTCGCGACGCTGCTGTGGCACGACATGCGCCAGCGCTTCGAGCAATACACGGCGGAAGGCGAATTCCCGGTGCCGGCGCTCCATCGCGCGATGGACGACGTGATCGACATGCAGACCGAGAAACTCGCGATCCACAAGCGCTACTCGGCCGACATGCGCGAGATCTGGGGCCTGCAGTTGCGCCTCGAAAAACGCTCGGGCCGCAGCGCGATGCGGCTGCTGGAACACCAAAGGTTTAGAGCGGGGTATGATTTCCTCCTGTTACGCTGCGAATCCGGCGAGCTCGATGCGGAAGTCGGACAGTGGTGGACGGATTTCATCGAAGGCGACGCGGCCGCGCGCGAGGCACTCCTCACGCAGGGCGGCTCGAAGGAAAAATCGCCCCGCAAGCGGCGCCGCCGCGGCGGTGCGCGAAACCGCAATCCGGGCGAAGGCGCCGCCGAGCAGGCGCCGGACACCGCGGGCGGTTCCGACGACTGACGCGCGCGCCGGCGAACGACGTAGGAAGTGATGCCATGACGGTTGCATATATCGGACTGGGGGCGAATCTCGGCGATGCGCGCCAGACCCTGAAGGACGCGGTGGTGTGCCTCGCGCAGCAGCGCACCATCTCGATCCTCGGCAAATCGAGCCTGTATCGCACGGCGCCCTTCGAAGCGGGCGGCGACGATTACTACAACTGCGTCGTCAAGCTCGACACGACGCTGTCGGCCCGTGAGCTGCTCGCGCTCTGCCAGAAGATCGAACATCACTTCGGGCGCGAGCGCCCGTATCGCAACGCGCCGCGCACGCTCGACCTCGACATCCTGCTGTTCGGCTCCGATTCGATCGACGAACCCGACCTGATCGTCCCGCATCCGCGCCTCACCGATCGCGCATTCGCGCTCGTGCCGCTCGTCGAGATCGAGCCGGCGCTCGACATCCCCGCGCGCGGCCGCGCCGATGCGTACCTCGCCTCTGTCGCGGATCAGCGCGTCGAGAAGGTGCAGACCTGTCAATGCCTGATGCAGAAGGCCCTTGCCGCCGGCGCTGACGCCGACAAGAACCGCTGCCGATGAACATCACTCCGCTGACCGTCACCGCGCCAGACCTGCGCGCCCCGCATCGCTATCTGGTGATCGAAGGGCCGATCGGCGTCGGCAAGACGACGCTCGCGCGCCTCTTCGCCGAGCGCTGGTCGATGCAGACGCTGCTCGAGCGCCCGCAGGACAACCCGTTCCTCGAACGCTTCTATCGCGACACCGCGCGCTACGCGCTGCCCGCGCAGTTGTCGTTCGCGCTGCAGCGCGCGCAGCAGGCGCGCGAACTGATCGGCGCGCTCGATACGGGCCGGCCCGTCGTCGCCGATTTCATGCCGCAGAAGAACGACATCTTCGCTCGGCTGAACCTGCCGGAAGACGAATGGCAGTTGTACCGGTCGATCGCGACGCACCTCGACGTCCCGCAAGCCCCCGCGCCCGATCTCGTCGTCTATCTGCAGGCGAGCCCCGAGGTGCTGTTCTCGCGCATCCAGAAGCGCGGGCTGCCAATGGAGCTGCAGATCAGCGACGCGTACCTGCGCTCGCTCGTCGATGCGTACAACGAATTCTTCTATCACTACGACCGAACGCCGGTACTCACGGTCGCAGCCGAACACCTGAACCCGCAGGACTCCCCCGAAGACCTCGCGCTGCTGATCGAGCGCATCGACACGATGCGCGGCCGCAAGGAATTCTTCGTCAAGGGCGAAACGACGCGCTGACGCGTCCTCGCCTTTCGTTCCTCCCCCATCGAACCGGATTTCCCCATGACCTATCTCCAGGAATCGAGCCGGCCTGCCGTCACTGTGCCCAAGCTGCAGGCAATGCGCGAGGCCGGCGAGAAGATCGCGATGCTCACCTGCTACGACGCGAGCTTTTCCGCGCTGCTCGATCGCGCCGGCACCGACGTGCTGCTGATCGGCGACTCGCTCGGCAACGTGCTGCAGGGCCACACCACCACGCTCCCCGTGTCGATCGACGACATCGCGTACCACACCGCATGCGTCGCGCGTGCGCAGCCGCGCGCGCTCGTCGTCGCCGATCTGCCGTTCGGCACGTACGGCACACCGGCCGAGGCGTTCGCGAACGCGGTCACGCTGATGCGCGCCGGCGCGCAGATGGTCAAGCTCGAAGGCGGTGAATGGCTCGCCGACACGGTCCGCTTCCTCGTTGAACGCTCGGTGCCGGTGTGCGCGCACCTCGGCCTCACGCCGCAGTCGGTGCATGCGTTCGGCGGCTTCAAGGTGCAAGGCCGCACGGAAGCTGGCGCCGCGCAGCTGCTGCGCGATGCGCGCGCGATCGAGGACGCGGGCGCGCAGCTCGTGGTGCTCGAAGCGGTGCCGACGCTCGTCGCGTCCGAAGTCACGCACATGCTGAAAATCCCGACGATCGGCATCGGCGCGGGCCTCGAATGCTCGGGCCAGGTGCTGGTGCTGCACGACATGCTCGGCATTTTCCCCGGCAAGCGCCCGCGTTTCGTGAAGGATTTCATGCAGGGCCAGCCGAACATCCAGGCGGCCGTCGAGGCGTACGTGAGCGCGGTGAAGGACGGCTCGTTCCCGGGCCCGGAACACTCGTTCTGACGCGCGGCCGGCGCCTGTTCGATACGAAAAAAAGCGCGGCACCCTTTGCGGGGCGCCGCGCTTTTTCCTTGGATGCGGTGTTGCCGAAGATCAGCGGTATCGGTTCGTCGGGCACGCGGCCCAGTCGTTCATCGCGTCATTTCAATACCGCATCGAGCGCGCCGCGCAGTGCATTGGTCAGCAGCAGCGCCTCGGCGCGCGCCAGATCGTCGAGCGTGACGATGCGCTCCTGGGCGCCGAATGTGCGATCGTCGAGCAGCACGCCACGCATCACGCCCGGCAGCACACCGCTCGACAGCGGCGGGGTCACCCACTGGCCGTCGAGCTTCACGAACAGGTTCGAGCGCCCGCCTTCCGTCACCTCGCCGCGCTCGTTGACAAACAGCATGTCGAAGCCACCAAGCGCCTCCGCCGCCTGCCATGCGCGATCGTATTCGGCACGGCGCGTCGTCTTGTGCAGCAGCAGCGCGTCGTCCGTGCGGGTCGGTGCGAACCCGTGCGCGGACGCAAGCATCACGCCGACCGGCCCAGCGGGAAGCGGTTTCATCGTCGCGGCCATGATGTCGATCGTGCCGTCCTTCGCGAGCGCGAGCTTCATCCGGTACGGACCATCGCCGTCGAGCGCCGCGCAGCGCGCGTCGATCTCGCGGCGCAACGCATCGGCGTCGAGGCGGAAGCCGAATGCATCCGCGCTGCGCCGCAGCCGCGCGAGATGGCGCTCGAGATGCCGGATGCCGTCCGCACGCGTCGCGGCGGTGGTTTCGAACAACTGGAAGCCGGGATCGGCGTCGGTCAGGAATCGCGCTTTCAATTCGCACTCCGCATATTCGTCGGCGGCGACGCTGTCGAGCACGATGCCCGCGCCGACCCCCATCGTGCCGCGTCGCCGGCCGCCAGCGGCCGCTGCCGCGTCACGCGTGTCGATCGTTGCGGCAGCATCGACATCGACCGCCTCGAGCGTCAGCGTCCGGATTGCGACCGACAGGCAGAAATCGCCGCAGCCGGTCGCATCGCCGGGCGCTGCCCCTTCCTTCGGTGCGTCGAGCCAGCCGATCGCGCCCGTATAGAGCCCGCGCGGCGTCGACTCGATCGCGTCGATCAGTTCCATCGTCTTGTGCTTCGGCGCACCGGTGATCGATCCGCATGGAAACAGCGCGCGCAGCATCTGCGCGAACGTGGTGCCGTCGCGCCAGCCGGCCTCGACCGTCGACGTCATCTGCCACACCGACGCGTACGGCTCGACCGAGAACAGCGCCGGCACCCTGACCGTGCCCGTGCGCGCGATCCGCGACACGTCATTGCGCAGCAGGTCGACGATCATCACGTTTTCCGCGCGGTTCTTCGGATCGTTCGCGAGGAACGCGGCGGCCGCCGCGTCGTCGCGCGGATCGGCCGAGCGCGGCGCGGTGCCTTTCATCGGCCGCGCGCGCAGCATGTCGCCGTGCTTCTCGACGAACAGCTCCGGCGAGCACGACACGACCCACGCACTGTCGGGCAGCGCGATCAGCGCGCCGTAACGCACGGGCTGACGCGCGCGCAGCCGCCGGTACAGCGCGAGCGGCGTGCCGAACATGTCGAAATTCAGCCGATACGTGTAGTTGATCTGGTACGAATCGCCCGCGCGCAGCGCGTCGTGCACTGCGGCGATCGCCGCGTCGAACGCGTCGCGCGACACGCTCTTCGCGACATGCGCGACGCCCGCGATCGACGGCGGGCCGCCGCCGTCCTGCTGCGCGAGCCACGCATCGACTTCGTCGCGCGACAGGCGCTCGCAGCGCGCATACAGCAAAAAGCGCAGCGGGGCATGGCCCGGCTGCGCTCTTTCAAGATTGCGTCCGAATTCGTAATCGCCGACGACGACCGCATGCAGCCCGTCGCGCAGATCCTGCGCCACCGCCGCATCGAGCTCGTCGAGCCGTGCCGGATCCGTACACACGCGTTCGCGCACGAAACCGGAATACAAACGACTCGACCGCGTGGACGCGGTCGAGTCGCAATCGTCCAAGAGCGCGAACGACGCGCTCTCGTTGCCTTCAGTCATGCCGTCACTCGAAGAAGCTCTTCACCCGGTCGAACCAGCTCTTGCTCTGCGGACTGTGACGCGCACCGCCCTCGGCCAACGACTTCTCGAACTGCTTGAGCAGATCACGCTGCTGGTCGGTCAGCTTCACGGGCGTCTCGACCTGCACGTGTACGTACAGATCGCCCGCGATGCTCGAACGCAGACCCTTGATCCCCTTGCCGCGCAGGCGGAACGTCTTGCCCGACTGGGTACCTTCCGGCACCGGGAACGACGCACGGCCGGCCAGCGTCGGCACCTCGATCTCGCCGCCGAGTGCGGCGGTCGTGAACGGGATCGGCATCTGGCAGTGGAGATCGTCGCCGTCGCGCTCGAACACCGAGTGCGGCTTGATGTGGATCTCGACGTACAGGTCGCCCGGCGGCCCGCCGTTGATGCCAGGCTCGCCGTTGCCGGCCGAGCGGATCCGCATGCCGTCGTCGATGCCGGCCGGGATCTTCACTTCGAGCGTCTTGGTTTCCTTCACCTTGCCCGATCCGTGGCAGTGCACGCACGGTTCGGGGATGTAGGTGCCGGTGCCGTGACACTTCGGGCAGGTCTGCTGGATGCTGAAGAAGCCCTGCGACATGCGCACCGTGCCCTGGCCGTGGCAAGTCGGGCAGGTTTCCGGCTTCGTGCCAGGTTTCGCGCCCGACCCGTGACAGACTTCGCATGAGACCCAGCTCGGCACGCGGATCTGCGTGTCGTAACCGTGCGCGGCCTGCTCGAGCGTGATTTCCATGCTGTAGCGCAGGTCGGCACCGCGATACACCTGCGGACCGCCGCGGCCGCCACGCGCGGCGCCGCCCGCGGCCTGGCCGAAGATGTCGCCGAAGATGTCGCCGAACGCATCCGCGAAGCCGCCGAAACCCTGTCCGCCCGCACCGCCCATGTTCGGATCGACGCCCGCGTGGCCGTACTGATCGTACGCCGCGCGCTTCTGGTCGTCCGACAGCATTTCATAGGCTTCCTTCACTTCCTTGAAATGCTCTTCCGCATCCTTGCTGTCCGGATTGCGGTCAGGGTGATACTTCATCGCAAGCTTGCGATACGCCTTCTTGATTTCGTCGTCGCTCGCATTCTTCGCGACGCCCAGAACCTCGTAGTAATCCCGTTTCGCCATATCGATTCGCTGTGCCGTCGCGCGTCACGCACGCGGCGGCTCCTTTCGCCCGCAGTAAAGTCTCTCGACTCGTCTGGCGCTGCGCCGTCCGCGGACGGCTCGCGCAGCACCCGCCAAAAAACAAATGTGCCCGGAGGGCCGCGAAGCCCGCCAGGCGTGGAGTCGATCCGGCCATCCGGAAGGAAAGACAGACCGCTGTTCAGCCGCGCCGCGCGCGTGTCGCGCGCGGCGTGCGGTGCCATGGCAACCCGGCTCAGTCCTTCTTTACTTCCTTGAACTCGGCGTCGACAACGTCGTCCGCAGCCTGCTGCGCGCCGCCCGCGTGGGCCGCGCCTTCCGCTGCACCCGCCGCGCCGGCCGCACCGGCCTGCTGCGCCTGCATGTCGGCGTACATCTTTTCGCCGAGCTTCTGCGAAGCCTGACCGAGTTCCTCGACCTTCGCGTCGATCGCCGCCTTGTCGGCCGACGTATCCTTCAGCACGTCCTCGAGCGACTTCAGCGCCGCTTCAATCTTTTCCTTCTCGCCCGCGTCCAGCTTGTCGCCGTACTCGGTGAGCGCCTTCTTCGTGCTGTGGACCAGCGCGTCGCCCTGGTTGCGCGAATCGGCCAGCTCGCGCAGCTTGTGGTCTTCCGCTGCGTTCGCTTCCGCGTCCTTGATCATCTGGTCGATTTCAGCTTCGGACAGGCCCGAGTTCGCCTTGATCGTGATCTTGTTTTCCTTGCCGGTCGCCTTGTCCTTCGCGCCGACGTGCAGGATGCCGTTCGCGTCGATGTCGAAGGTCACTTCGATCTGCGGCACGCCGCGCGGCGACGGCGGGATGCCTTCGAGGTTGAACTCGCCGAGCAGCTTGTTGCCTGCCGCCATCTCGCGTTCGCCCTGGAACACCTTGATCGTCACGGCCGACTGGTTGTCGTCCGCAGTCGAATACACCTGTGCGTGCTTCGTCGGGATCGTCGTGTTCTTGTTGATCATCTTCGTCATCACGCCGCCGAGCGTCTCGATGCCGAGCGACAGCGGGGTCACGTCGAGCAGCAGCACGTCCTTGCGGTCACCCGACAGGACCTGGCCCTGGATCGCCGCGCCGACTGCGACGGCTTCGTCCGGGTTCACGTCACGGCGCGGGTCCTTGCCGAAGAACTCCTTCACCTTCTCCTGCACCTTCGGCATGCGGGTCTGGCCGCCGACCAGGATCACGTCGTCGATGTCCGACACCTTGACGCCCGCGTCCTTGATCGCGATGCGGCACGGTTCGATCGTGCGCTCGACCAGATCCTCGACCAGCGCTTCCAGCTTCGCGCGGGTAATCTTCAGGTTCAAGTGCTTCGGACCCGATGCGTCGGCCGTGATGTACGGCAGGTTGATTTCGGTCTGCTGGCTCGACGACAGCTCGATCTTCGCCTTTTCAGCGGCTTCCTTCAGGCGCTGCAGCGCGAGCACGTCCTTCGACAGGTCGACACCCTGCTCCTTCTTGAACTCGCCGATGATGTAATCGATGATGCGCTGGTCGAAGTCCTCGCCACCGAGGAACGTGTCGCCGTTGGTCGACAGCACTTCGAACTGCATTTCGCCGTCGACGTCCGCGATCTCGATGATCGACACGTCGAACGTGCCGCCGCCGAGGTCATACACGGCGATCTTGCGGTCGCCCTTCTCGGCCTTGTCGAGGCCGAACGCGAGCGCAGCCGCAGTCGGCTCGTTGATGATCCGCTTGACTTCGAGGCCCGCGATGCGGCCGGCGTCCTTGGTTGCCTGACGCTGGCTGTCGTTGAAGTACGCCGGCACCGTGATCACGGCTTCCGTGACCGGCTCGCCGAGGTAGTCTTCGGCCGTCTTCTTCATCTTGCGCAGCACTTCCGCCGAAACCTGCGGCGGCGCCAGCTTCTCGCCGTGCGCTTCGACCCATGCGTCGCCGTTGTCGGCCTTGATGATCGTATACGGCATCAGGCCGATGTCCTTCTGGACTTCCTTCTCTTCGAAGCGGCGGCCGATCAGGCGCTTCACCGCGAACAGCGTGTTCTTCGGGTTGGTCACGGACTGACGCTTGGCCGGTGCGCCGACGAGCACTTCGTTATCGTCCATGTAGGCGATGATCGACGGCGTCGTGCGCGTGCCTTCCGAGTTCTCGATGACCTTGACCTGGTTGCCTTCCATGATGGCGACGCACGAGTTCGTGGTGCCGAGGTCGATACCGATGATCTTTCCCATTTTTCCTAATCTCCAGAAATGCCTGTTTGCTGCGCGAAACCCCGCGTTTTTGGGCGGTTTCGCGCGCCAGAATTCAACTCTGTTCCCGAAATGCGTCCGGCCGATCCGTTTTCAAGACCCACCAAGCGATGCGGGTATTAAATTTTTTCAATCGATGCCGGTAGCCGGATCGTGCGGACCGTCGTCGCGGTCCGACGGCGCGCCTGCCGCCGCGGCAACCTTCGCGCGCGCCGCCGACACCGCCGCCTGGAACTGCGCGAGGCCATGCCAGCCGGTCGCGCGGCCGAGCCGCTTGCCGCGATGGAAAAAGAACCACGTCGGCACACCGTGCAGGCCGAAGCGGCGCCCCAGCTCATGATGTTCATACACGTTGCAATGGAACCACTTCAGGTCCAGCGCGCGCATCGCGTCCGTCTGGGCGAGCATCGCCTTCTTCGCGATCTCGCAGTTGAAGCAGTCGACGCCCCAGAAGAACACCACGGCGAGTGCATCGCCGGCGCCGGCGATCGCGGCGTCGAACGTGTCGGCCGCCAGCGCCTGCATGTCGAACGCTTCGAACGCGGCCGGATCGACGCCGGCGGGAACCATCGCGGTAGCCTTACTTCGGCTGGGCGACCGTGACGAGCGCCGGGCGCAGCACGCGGTCCGCGATCGTGTAACCCTTTTGGAGGACGGTCACGACGGTATTCGGTTCCTGATCGGCCGGCACCATCGAAATCGCCTGGTGCTGGTGCGGATCGAACTTCTCGCCGACCGGGTTGATCGCGACGACGCGGCCCTTCTCGAGCGCGCTCGTCAGCTGGCGCAGCGTCAGCTCGACGCCTTCGCGCACCTTCGTGATGTCGCCGGACGTATCGCTCACGGCGGCCTCGAGGCTGTCCAGCACGGGCAGCAGGTGCTCCGCGAAGCCCTCGATCGCAAACTTGTGCGCCTTCGAGACGTCTTCCTGCGCACGGCGGCGGACGTTCTCGGTCTCGGCCTTCGCCCGGAGGAAGCTCTCCTGCAGCTCGGCGACCTTGGCTTGAGCCTCCGCGAGCGCAGCGTCGGCTGCTTCGGCGGCGGGAGCAGCGCCTTGCGCCGCCTGCTTCTCGCTGCCGATGTCTTCGGCCGATTGGGTAGCCGGGTTCTCTTGCGTGTTTTCCATGTCGCTGAAAGTCGATTAGAGGTTGAAGCCAAATCGGCAACCGCCGGACCGTATGCCGGCGACACCGCACATTGTTGGTGCAAATAAGGGCGAAAACTGCGGTTTCAAGAGGGTTATTCGCCGGTATTCGCCAACACTGCGAAACAACCGCGCCGCACCCCGCCCGATTGCGCGCATTTGTCGCCAGATCGGACGAAACGGTCGGTAACAACGCTTACCAGGCAAGTACTAGCTGCGCACAGGGGGCTGCACTACACTCCACTCAAGCGTCGAGAAAGCGCGTTTACCCTAGCTTACCGCCGCCTGACATCCACCTGGCGCTGCATTCACCGTCCCATCGAGGCGAGTACCGTGAAACTGACCTTTGCCATATCGGTGGTCGCGCTGGTACTGATCGCCGGCACCACCACCATCTGTCTGTCCGGAGCCGTGACCGACCGCACGACCGAATACGGAAGCGCGCGGGCGACTTTCGACCAGATGTTCAGCTCCCACCAGAAAATCTGTCGATGATGCGCCGGTCGCGCTTGGTCGGCCGGCCGTGCAGATTCGCCGCCGGCTCACGATACGTGCGGCGCCGCTCCAGTTCGGCGAGCCGCGCGACGCGCCCCGCTTCCGTTTCCTCGTAAAGCGTCTGCGCGATGCTCGCGGGTCCGCGCACGTCGCAAATGCCCAGCACGGCAATGTGCCAGACGACACCGTCGATCGCAATCTCGACCTCGTCGCCGACGCGCACGTCCTTCGCCGGCTTGACGGCCGCGCCGCCGATCTTCACGTGGCCCTTGTCGACCGCGTCGGACGCGAGCGAGCGCGTCTTGAAGAAGCGCGCGGCCCACAGCCATTTGTCGATGCGCAGCTTCGCGCCGGGTTCCGTCGAAATCCTGTAGTTCATCGCGTTCAATTCACCGTTTCGGGCTGTGCGGCCTTCACCGGCCAGCCCCGCAAATTCTCGGCGACAATCTCGCCCACCGCGCCGATCCACGCGGACGCGCCGTTCAGACACGGAATCCGGTGGAAAGCCTGGCCGCCACCCGCGATGAACTCGTCGCGCACCTCCATCCCGATCTCCTCGATCGTCTCCAGACAATCGGCCGTAAAACCGGGGCAGAACACGTCGGCCCGCCGCACGCCGGCCTCGCCGAGTTCGCGCAGTGTCGGCGCGGTGTACGGCTGCAGCCACTCGGCCTTGCCGAAGCGCGACTGGAACGTCACGCGGCACTCGAGCGTCGACAGCCCGAGCGCGGCCATCAGCAGCGCGCCCGTCTGCTGGCACTGGTCATGATAAGGGTCGCCCAGGTCGAGCGTGCGTTTCGGCACCCCGTGAAAACTCAGCACGAGCTTGTCGCCGGCCGCGAAGTCGGGCCGACCGTGCTGCGCCCAGTACTGACGCACCTGCTCGGCAAGCGCGTGGATGTAGGCCGGATGGTCGGCATATTGCCGCACCGTGCGCACTTCCGGCTGGTTGCGCATCCGCGCGAGCGCGGCGAACGCGGCATCGAATGCGGTCGCGGTGGTGGACGCCGAGTACTGCGGATACATCGGCATCAGCAGCACACGCTCGACGCCCGCGCGCTTGAACTGCGCGAGTGCCTGCGCAATGCCTGGGCTGCCATAGCGCATCGCGTAGTCGACCGTCACCTGGTAGCCGTTCGATGCGAGCAGATGGCGCACGCCTTCGGTCTGGCGCTCGGTGTACACGCGCAGCGGCGAGCCCTCGGGCATCCACACTGCCGCATATTTCTTCGCGGACGCGCGACCGCGCAGCGGCAGGATCAGCGTGCGCAGCAGTATCTGCCAGACGACCTGCGGGATTTCGACGACGCGGGGATCCGACAGGAATTCGGCCAGATAGCGCCGCACCGCGCGCGGTGTCGGAGCGTCGGGCGTGCCGAGATTGATCAGCAGCACGCCGATGCGATGGGCGGCCGCAATGCTCGAAGGCGGCTCAAGATCGAAACGCATGGGCAGGAACGTGCTCGAGGCACGCAGTCGGACGGCCCTCAATTATAGCGGGCCGGCTCGCTGGGGTTGGCTGGCCGTTCGGCCGACTGGCAGCGCACGCGGCGTCGCAGCACGATGGCGGAACGGGATCGGTCAGGTTACTGCTGGCTCAGCGTGAGCGACAGCAGCCGCGCGGTGATGTCGACGATCGGGATCACGCGGTTGTACGCCATGCGGGTCGGGCCGATCACGCCGAGCGTGCCGACGATCTGGCCGTTCACCTCGTAGGGCGCGGTCACGACGCTCATTTCCTCGATCGGCACCAGCGTCGATTCGCCGCCGATGAAGATCTGCACGCCCTGGGCGTGGCTCGACACGTCGAGCAATTGCAGGAGGCCCGTCTTTTGGTCGAACACGTCGAACAGCTTGCGCAGCCGCGCCATGTCGGAGGAAAGATCCGCCACTTCGAGCAGGTTGCGCTCGCCGGAAATCAGCACGGTGTCCTCGGTGTCGGGCACCTCGGTACTGGCCGTCACGGCCGCGTGCATCAGCGTGGTCATGTCGCCGCGCAACTGGTCGATCTCGTCGCGCAGGCGGCGGCGCACCTCGTCGAACGACAGGCCGGCGAAATGCGCGTTGATGTAATTGGACGCCTCGGTCAGTTGCGACGGCGAGTAGTCACGCGGCGTCGCGAGCATCCGGTTCTGCACGTCGCCCTCGGGCGTGACGATGATCAGCAGGATGCGCTTGTCCGACAGGCGCATGAACTCGATCTGCTTGAACACGTGGCTGCGCCGCGGCGTCAGCACGACACCCGCGAACTGCGACAGGTTCGACAGCACGCTCGCGGCGGCCGCCACCACTCGCTGCTGCGGCTCACCGGCCTGCAGCGTGTTCTGCACCTGCCGCGCGACGGCCTCGGCGTCGATCGGCGCCTCGACCGTCAGCATCGTGTCGACGAACAGCCGGTAGCCGCGCGGCGTCGGCACGCGGCCGGCCGACGTGTGCGGGCTCGACACGAGGCCGAGCTCCTCCAGGTCGGACATCACGTTGCGGATCGTCGCCGGGCTCAGCTCGAGCCCGGAGTAACGGGACAACGTGCGCGATCCGACTGGCTGACCGTCGGCGATATACCGTTCGATCAGGGTTTTCAGGAGGGTTCGTGCGCGAGGATCTAGCATGGTGGAAAATTTTAGCGCAACCACGCGACCGCGGCGAGTGGCGTCGGCCATTGTTGCGCGGGCCGGCCCGATCCGGCCCCGCCGTCGCACAGCCGGTTCTTTTCGTCAACGAGCTATGGTGTAATGCCGGCATGAAAACCGGTAATCAGTTCAACACTGTCGCGCTCGTCGGCCGGAGCAACACGCCCGGCATCGCCGAGCCGCTCGCCACCCTGGCTGCCAGCCTAGCGAAGCTGGGCTTCGAGGTCGTATTTGAAGGCGATACCGCGCGCGAGTTCGGCATCACCGGCTATCCGGCGCTGACCCCGGCCGAAATCGGGGCGCGTGCGGACGTGGCGGTCGTGCTGGGCGGCGACGGCACGATGCTCGGCATCGGCCGCCAGCTTGCGCCGTACCGGACACCGCTGATCGGGATCAACCACGGGCGGCTCGGCTTCATCACGGACATCGCGGCGGCCGACATGCACGCACGCATCCCCGTGATGCTGGCGGGCAAGTTCGAGCGCGAGGAGCGCTCGCTGCTCGAGGCCCGAATCGTGCGCGACGGCGAACCGATCTACCATGCGCTCGCGTTCAACGACGTCGTCGTGAACCGCAGCGGCTTCTCCGGGATGGTCGAGCTGCGCGCGTCGGTCGACGGCCGGTACATGTACAACCAGCGTTCGGACGGCCTGATCGTCGCCACGCCGACGGGCTCGACCGCGTACGCGCTGTCGTCGGCCGGCCCGATCCTCCATCCGCAGCTCCAGGGCATCGTGCTCGTGCCGATCGCGCCGCACGCGCTGTCGAACCGGCCGATCGTGCTGCCCGACGATTCGAAGATCGCGATCCAGATCGTCGGTGGGCGCGACGTCAACGTGAATTTCGACATGCAGTCGTTCACCGCGCTCGAACTGAACGACACGATCGAGGTGCGCCGCTCGAAGCACACGGTGCCGTTCCTGCACCCGGTCGGCTACAGCTATTTCTCGACGCTGCGCAAGAAGCTGCACTGGAACGAACACGCGTCGAACGAAGACGACAAGGCGTTCTGACTCCCCTGAGCCCGACACCATGCTCCGCCACCTCTCGATTCGCGACTTCGTCATCGTCGCCGCGCTCGATCTCGAATTCGACAGCGGCTTTACCGTCTTTTCCGGCGAAACCGGCGCCGGCAAATCGATCCTGATCGACGCCCTCGCCCTCGCCCTCGGCGAACGCGCCGACGCGAGCGTCGTGCGCGCCGGCTGCGGCCGCGCCGACATCACCGCAGAATTCACGCCGCACGACCGCGTCGCGCACTGGCTCGACGAACACGCGTTCGACACCGAGGACACCGTGATGCTGCGCCGCGTGATCGACGCGAACGGCCGCTCGCGCGCATTCATCAACGGCACCAGCGCGACGCTCGCGCAGCTGCGCGAGCTCGGCGAGATGCTGGTCGACATCCACGGCCAGCACGCGCACCAGTTGCTGATGCGCCCCGATGCGCAGCGCGAGCTGTTCGACACGCACGCGGGGCTCGTCGCCGATGCCGCGAACGTCGCACGCGCGTGGCGCGTCTGGCGCGACGCGACGCAGGCGATCGACGCCGCGAAGGCGCACGAGCGCGAACTGCAGCTCGAACGCGAGAAGCTCGCCTGGCAGCTCGCCGAGCTCGACAAGCTCGCACCGCAACCGGGCGAATGGGACGAAGTCGGCAGCGAGCACAAGCGCCTGTCGCATTCGGCGAATCTGATCGCCGGCGTGCAGGGTGCGCTCAACGCGCTGTCCGAGGCCGACGACGCGATGCTCCCGCAACTCGGCGCGATCGTGTCGAAACTGCGCAGCCTGGCCGACTACGACACGGGGCTCGGCGACGCGCTCGCATCGCTCGAACCGGCCGAGATCCAGTTGCAGGAAGCCGTCTATTCGCTGTCGCACTACGCGCAGCGCCTCGATCTCGACCCGGCCCGGCTCGCGCAGGTCGAAGCGCGCCTCGACGCGCTGCACTCGACCGCCCGCAAGTTCCGGCTGCCGCCCGACACGCTGCACGAGGAACATGCGGCACGCCGCGCGCAGCTCGCCGCGCTCGACGCAGCCGCCGATCTCGGCGCGCTCGAAGCCGCGCAGGCCAAGGCATGGGAAGCCTATCTCACTGACGCGAAACGCCTGTCGAAGGCGCGCGCGCAGGCCGCGAAGGCGCTCGGCATGGCCGTCACGGCCGGCATGCAGGAACTGTCGATGGCGGGCGGCAGCTTCGAAGTCGCGCTCGTGCCGCTCGCCGATGGTGGCGCGCACGGGCTCGAGCAGGTCGAATTCCGGGTCGCCGGACACCCCGGCGTGCCGCTGCGGCCGCTCGCGAAAGTCGCATCGGGCGGCGAACTCGCACGGATCAGCCTTGCGCTCGCGGTGATCGCGAGTGCCGCCAGCCCGACGCCGACGCTGATCTTCGACGAAGTCGACACGGGCATCGGCGGCGGCGTCGCCGAGGTGGTCGGCCGCCTGCTGCATCAGCTCGGGCGTGACCGCCAGGTACTGTGCGTGACCCACCTGCCGCAGGTCGCCGCGCGCGGCGACCATCACTTCCAGGTCGCGAAGGGTGCCGACGACCGCGGTGGCACCGTCTCGTCGGTCGTCCCGCTCGACAAGGCGAGCCGGGTCGAGGAAGTCGCCCGGATGCTCGGTGGGCTCGAGATCACCGCGACGACGCGCAAGCACGCGAAGGAAATGCTCGCGGCCTGACGCAGGCACCCGCTCCCCGAATGAAAAGAGACCGGCGCATGCGTCGGTCTCTTTTCATCGGCAGCAGCGGCCGCCCGATCGCGCCCGCCCTGCTCCGGTGATTCGAACGCTCGACTCGAACGCCCGAATCAAACACTCGTTTCAATCGCGCCGAACACCCGCTCCCACAGCGCCGTCACGGCCGCCCGCTCGTCGGCCACCAGCGCCGGATCGACCCGCGCCTTTTCCATCCCGTCGAGCCGCAGCTTGTGTTGCAGCTTCCGGTACTTGCGGTACGCGGCGCCGACGCGCTCGGCTTCGTCCTCGCCCATCAGCCCGAATCGGGCGACCTCGCGCAGCAGTGCGATGTTGCCGGTATTGCGGATCAGCTCGGCATCACTCGACGCATGCAGCAGCACCCAGTACTGGACGATGAACTCGATGTCGACCATCCCGCCGCGATCGTGCTTCAGGTCGAACAGCTCGGTCTGGTTCGGGTGGCCGGCGAACACCTTGCCGCGCATGTCGACGATCTCCTTCGCAAGCACCGCCCCGTCGCGCGGCGTCGTCAGCACCTGCTGGCGGATCGCCTCGAAGTCGGCGCCGATCTGCGTGTCGCCCGCGCTGTAGCGGGCACGCGTCAGCGCCTGGTGCTCCCACACCCACGCGGTGTTCGCCGCGTCGCCCTCGCGCAGCTGGTAGCGGCGGAACGCGTCGAGATCGGTCACGAGCAGTCCGGCCTCGCCGTTCGGCCGCAGCCGCAGGTCGATGTCGAACAGCGCGCCGGCGCCGGTCGCGGTCGTGAGCCACGTGATCAGCCGTCGCGTGAACGTCGTGTAGACGTCCGCCGAGCGCTCGTCGGGGTCGTCGTACAGGAAGATCAGGTCGAGATCCGATGCGTAGCCGAGCTCCTTGCCGCCGAGCTTGCCGTACGCGATCACCGCGAACTTCGGCACGTCACGGTGGCGCTTCGCGAGCTGCGACCAGACAACCTCGATCGTCACGTCGAGCACGGCGTCGGCGAGCTCCGAGAGGCGATCGCTCACGTGCTCGACCGACAGCTGGCCCGCCAGATCGATCAGCAGGATGCGGAACACCTCCGCGTGCTGCGCATGCCGCAGCAGGTCCATCTGCTGCTCGGGGCCGTCGGCGGCCGCGAGGCGCGCACGCAATGCGTCCTTGAACGCGGGCCAGTCGAACGGGCTTGCGATCGCTTCGTCGTCGAGCAGTTCGTCGAGCAGTTGTGGATGGCGGATCAGGTAGCCGCCGCCCCAGCGCGTCGCGCCCAGAACCGACAGCACGCGATCGAGCGCGGCGGGATACTCGGTCAGCAGCGCGAGATAGACGCCGCGCCGGCTGACCGTCTCGAGCAGGTCGAACAGCCGCACGATGGTGTCGTCGCGGCGCGCAGCGTCGATCCGCGGCGCAGCCTCGAGCGCGCGCTGCGCGACGCTGTCGAAGCGTTGCCGGCTCTTTTCCGGCAGGCCCGCGTAGCGCGACGACTGCCAGATCGCGCGCAGCCGAGCGAGCACGGTCGCCGGATCGGTGAAGCCCAGCCCGTCGAGGCGCGCGCGCAGCGCGTCGTCTTCGCCGTCGTCGGCGAGCGCCCCGCTCCAGATCCACGACGCGGTGGTGTCCTCGCCCGCCGCGCATGGGCCGCCGCTCACCTTGTCGGCAAAGATCTGGTCGAACTGCGCCTCGACGAAGGTGCGGTAGCCGTCGAGCACCGTCATCAGCGCCGCGTAGTCGGCAAAGCCGAGCGACGCGGCCAACGCCGCGCGCTCGGCCGGATCGACCGGCATCGCGTGCGTCTGCGCGTCGTCGCGGTACTGCAGCCGGTGCTCGAGCGTGCGCAGGAAGTTGTAGGCGTCGGTCAGGCGCTCGCGCACGTCCTCGCCGATCAGCCCGCGCGCCTGCGCATGGCGCAGCACCGCGAGCGTCGGCCGTACGCGGAATTCCGCATCCTGGCCGCCGCGGATCAACTGGAACACCTGCGCGCTGAATTCGATCTCGCGGATCCCGCCGCGCCCGAGCTTGATGTCGTCGGCCTTGTCGGGCCGCATCGACGCGCGGCGCGCGGCTTCCTGGCGAATCTGCTGGTGCAGCGAACGGATCGCACCGATCACGCCGAAGTCGAGATAGCGGCGGTACACGAACGGCTTGACGATCGATTCGAGCTGCGACGCGAGCCGCTGCGCCGCGTCGCTGTCGCCTTCCGACACGAGCCGCCCCTTGATCCACGCGTAGCGCTCCCATTCGCGCCCCTGCACGTAGAAATATTCCTCGAGCATCCCGAGGCTGCACACGAGCGGCCCCGAATCGCCGTTCGGGCGCAGCCGCATGTCGACGCGAAACACGTAGCCGTCGGCCGTGACTTCGGACAGCACGCCGATCAGGCGCCGGCCGAGCCGCGTGAAGTATTCCTGGGTGGACAGCGGCGAGCGCGTGCCGCCCGCCGTCTCGCCGTCGTCCTCGTAGACGAAGATCAGGTCGATGTCGGACGACACGTTCAGCTCGCGGCCGCCGAGCTTGCCCATCCCGACCACGCCCAGCACGACGCGCTGGCCGTCGGCGCCGCGCGGCTCGCCGTACATCGCCTCGAGTTCGGCCGACAGCAGCGTGAGCGAGCGCTGCACGGCCACCTCGGCGAGATCGGTCATCGCGCCCGTCACCTCGGCGACGTCCGCGACGCCGCGCAGGTCGCGTTCCGCGACCGCGCCGAACACCTCGACACGCAACTGCCGCAGCGCGCGCTTCAGTTGCTCGTCGCCCGGCGCGGCCGCGCCGGCCGGCGATGCGAGCAGTTCGGTCAGGCGCGCGTCGAGCTGCGCACGGGCGAGCGGTGCGGCGGCCCACGCGGCGATCTGGTCGGACAGCGCGGGACGCGCGGCGGCCGCGCGGGCGATATAGCGGGAGTAGGACTGGCTGATCAGGGCGGAAGCGTCGGTCATCGAAAAGCGGGCCTGGCGGTCGGGCCCGCCGCCGCGGGAGAGCGCTTGCGCGCCCCGCTGCCGACAGGCCCCGTGGACTCGGCGCGGTGTCGCGACGCGGATGCGCCGCCGCGAAAACCGCGCGCCGGAAAGCCCGTGCCGTGCTGCCGCAACGGCCGCCGGCACGAACCCCTGTGATACATTTCAACGTCAGTCTGCAAAACTACCATATCGCCGCCCTTCCGCCGCATGTCCGACCGTCAGGAATCCGCCTTAGCTGAGCCCGAAGCGGGACCTCCGAAGCACGATCATCCAGTCCTGCGTCACGTGTTCAGGGTGACGCTGGCAGTCGGGATCGGCACGTACTTCGTCGCGGCCGGCGCGTTCCTCGGGCTGCGCTACGTGGTGCTGCCGCGCATCGACGAATTTCGCCCGCGCATCGAGCGCGCGGTGTCCGACAAGCTCCACGCGCAGCTCTCGATCGGCAAACTGTCCCCCCACTGGTCCGGCATGCAGCCGGGTGTCGAAGTCGCCAACCTCACCATTCGCGGCCGTGACGGCCAGATCGCGCTGTCGGTCCCGCACGCGACGGCCGCGCTGTCGTGGTTGTCGCTGCTGCGGCTGTCGCCCGCGCTGTCGAGCCTGATCGTCGACCATCCGGACCTCGTCGTCGCGCGCGCGGCCGACGGCTCGCTGAGCATCGCGGGCGTCGGCGTCGCGACCACCCATGGCGGCAACGACACGTTCGGCACCTGGCTGTTGAAGCAGGAAGCGATCGTGCTGCGCAACGGCACGCTGCGCTGGCGCGACGCGCAGCACGATGCGCCGGAGCTCGCGCTGTCCGGCATCCGCCTCGCGGTGCTCAACGACGGCCGCGAGCACAAGGCCGCGCTTCAGGCGCCCGCGAACGGCACCCTGCTGCTCGGCCCGCTCGATTTCCGCGCGCGCTTCCGGCACAAGCCGCTCGCGCCGATCGGCAAGCCGACGAACTGGACCGGCGACGCGTATCTGTCGACCGGCCCCGTCGACCTGCAGACGCTCGGCCGCTATCTCGACATACCGCTCACGATCCACGCGGGCCGCATCGACAACGCAATCTGGGCGACCTTCCAGAACGGCCACCTGCGCTCCGCCGGCGGCGACCTGCAGGGCGCCGACGTCGTGCTGCGCGTGCGGCCGACCCAGCCGCGCCTCGACGTGCCGACGGTCGGCTTCGGCTGGGACATGGCGCTGGACGCCGGCCGCGACTACACGCTGCACCTGACGCGCTTCAACGCGGAGCTCGGGCAGCCGCCGCTGCCGGACGGCACGCCGCTCGCCCGCTCGCTCGCGCTGTCGACGCTGACCGCCCGCTACCGCGTGCCGGCCGCCGACCAGGGGCAGCTCCTGAGCGTCGTCGGCGACCGCGTCGATCTCGGCATCCTCAGCGAGTTCATCCGCGGGCTGCCGCTGCCGGCGCAGCTGCGCAACGAACTGATCAAGCTCGACCCGCGCGGGATGGTGTCGAATTACCACATCGAGGTCGAACGCGCGAAGCCGGCGCGGGCCGAGCTCGCCGACGAAGAGCGTCGCACCGGCGCCGCACCGATCGTGCGCTACCGCTTCCTCGGCGACCTGCAGGGCATCAGCTTCGCCGCGCAGGAGCCGCCCCCCGGCCTCTCGCCGCGTGGCCATCCGCGCGCCGGCTGGCCGGGCGTCGAGAACCTGTGGGGCCGCGTCGACGCGAACGAGACGGGCGGCGCTGCGCACTTCGACACGGTCAACGCTGCGGTCACGGTGCCCGGCGAATTCGACGAGCCGCGCCTGACCTTCGACCGGCTGCGCGGCAACGCGAAATGGGTGATCACGCCGGCGCCGGGCGAGAAGCACGCGCGCGTCGACGTGACGTTGCCGGACCTGTTCGTCGCGAACCCCGATGCGGAAATCGCGGTGTCGGGCTCGTACACGAACCCCGGCCACGGCCGCGGCTCGCTCGACCTGCGCGCGGATTTCGCGCGCGCGTCGGTGGCGCGCATTCCGCGCTACCTGCCGACCGGGATGTCCGAGCACCTGCGCAACTATCTTGGCCATGCGCTGCAGGACGGCCAGGTGTCCAAGGGCGCGTCGATCGTCGCCCGCGGCCCGCTCGAGAAATTCCCGTTCGAACACGAGCCGGATGCCGGCGTGTTCCATATCGTCGCGCCGTTCACCGGCGGCCGCTTCGAGCCGACGCCGTACCCGCCGCGCAAGCTCGCGAACGGCACGCCGAGCGTCTGGCCCGCACTCGACGGGATCGACGGCGTGTTCGAGCTCGCGCAGAACAAGCTGCGTTTCGACATCGCGCGCGCGCACTACAAGCGCGTCGCGCTGACGAAGGTCGCCGGCCGGATCGACGATCTCGGCAACCCGTCGACGTCGCCGCTCGTCATCGACGGCCATGCGCAAGGCCCGCTCGCGGACCTGATCGACTACGCGGACAACAGCTCGCTCGGCGCGATGAGCGGGCACATCGGCCAGCGGATCGATGCGCAGGGGCCGGCGGCGCTCGCGCTCAAGATCACGATTCCGCAGCACGTTCCGCATCCGCATACCCACGTCGAAGGCGCACTCGCGTTCGGCGGCAACACGCTGTCGACTGACGGCGTGCCGCCGCTGTCCGCGCTGCGCGGCAGCGTGCGCTTCTCCGAGACTGGCGCATCGCTGCACGACCTGTCGGGGCGCTTCCTCGGCGGCCCCGTGCGCGCGAACGGCAACTTCCAGTCGCACGGCCCGTACGCGGTGGACGTCGACGGCAAGCTCGCGCTCGACGCCGCGCGCGGGATGAACCTGCGCGGCACGGCTGCGGCGCTGCTCGAGCACGTGGTCGGCGACGCACCGTACCAGCTCGCCGTGCGCGGTGCGCCGGGCCGCCTGCCGGAGGTCACCGCGCGTTCCGACCTGACGGGCGTCGCGTTGAACTTCCCTGCGCCGTTCGCGA
This sequence comes from Burkholderia sp. PR2, assembly GCF_052372875.1. Lineage (NCBI taxonomy): Bacteria > Pseudomonadati > Pseudomonadota > Betaproteobacteria > Burkholderiales > Burkholderiaceae > Burkholderia > Burkholderia sp. PR2. Next base: position 680,396 of record NZ_JBQRWH010000004.1, on the reverse strand, counting down.
AACCGGCCGGCACGCCGATGCCGTTCCGCTTCACGCTGCAGCCGGCCGCCGAGGCGGGCGGCAAGCGCCTCGAGCATGCCGACCTGACGCTCGGCCCCGTGTCCGCGACCTACCTGCTCGACGCAACACCCGGCCAGCCGCTGCGCGCGGTGCGCGGCGCGATGGGCATCCACCGGATGCCCGACCTGCCGCAGGACGGCGTGAGCGCCGCCGTCGACGTCGACGAACTCGACGCCGACGCCTGGCTCGCACTGGCCCGCACGCTGCAGCACGACGCGCCGCGCGCGCCGGAACCGCAAGCCGCGCCGCGCATCGACGTCGCGAGCTTCACGCCGAAGCGCTTCGCGCTCCACTTCGGCACGCTGAAGCTGCTCAAGCGCAACTGGGAAAACGTGATCATCGGCGCGTCGCACATCGACGAGTTGTGGCAGGCGAACATCGCGTCGAACCAGGTCTCGGGCTACCTGTCGTGGGCGCCAGGCGGCGGCCACAACGGCGCGGGCGTGCTGAACGCGAGGCTCGCGAAGCTCGTGATTCCGCAGAGTGCGCAGCACGACCTCGTCGGCCGCGCGATGAACCTGCCGACGCCGACCGACCGGCCGATGCCGTCGGTCGACCTGATCGTCGACCAGGTCGTTGCACGCGATCACGACATCGGCCGGCTCGTCGTCAATGCGCGCAACATCGAGGAAGACGGCGCGCCGGTGTGGCAGCTCGACAAGCTCGAGCTGGCGAACCCGGCCGCAAAGCTGACGGCGACCGGCAACTGGCGCACGTCGCGCCGCGCGCTGGCCCGCGGCGTCGACGAAAACGATGCACCGCGCCGCAGCGTGTTCGATTTCAAGCTCGACGTCGGCAACGCGGGCGCGCTGCTCGACCTCGTCGGCCTGCCGCGCACGCTGGCGGACGGTCACGGCACGGTGACCGGCAAGGTCGGCTGGCGCGGCGGCCCGACCGCGGTCGATCTGCCGTCGCTCGGCGGCCAGATCGCGCTCGACCTGGAGCACGGCCAGATCCTGAAGGTCGATCCGGGCGCCGCGAAACTGCTCGGCGTGCTGAGCCTGCAGAGTCTCGCGCGCTTCCTGACGCTGAATTTCCGCGACGTGATCGGCAAGGGACTGCCGTTCGACAAGATCACGGGCACCAGCCGGATCTCGAACGGGATCGCACGCACCGACGACTTTTCGATGACGACTGCGCCGGCGAACGTGACCGTGCGCGGCGCGGTCGACCTTGGCACCGAGACGCAGGACCTGCACGCGCACGTCGCGCCGAAGATCGGCGCCGGCACGGCCGCGATCGCGGCCGCGATCATCAATCCGCTGCTCGGCGTCGGCGTGCTGGCGGCGAACTACGCGCTGTCTGAGACGCTGTCGCACGCGTTCGCGCTCGACTACGCGATCACCGGCTCGTGGGCGCATCCGCACATCGAGCGGGTGCGAGGCGATCAGGGTAAGATGAATCACGGTCCGGCCGATGCGGCGAGCCACTGACGCGCGCAGGGTGCCGGGCCGCACCCCATTTATGACGCAACCGATCCAGCGATGACCGATCACGCCCGTTCCGCCACGCCCTTTCGGGTCGCCGCGCTGCAGATGGTGAGCACGCCGGACGTCGCACGCAATCTCGCCGAAGCCGGACGCCTGATCGCGGAAGCGGCCAGCGATGGCGCGCAGCTCGTGCTGCTGCCCGAGTATTTCTGCTTCATGGGCCATCGCGACACCGACAAGCTCGCGCTCGCCGAACCCTACCGCGACGGTCCGATTCAGCGCTTCCTCGCGGAGGCCGCGCATCGTCACGGCATCTGGGTGATCGGCGGCACGCTACCGCTGAAGGCGCCCGAACCCGATCGCGTGCTGAACACGACGCTCGTGTTCGACCCGACCGGCAACGAAGCGGCCCGCTACGACAAGATCCACCTGTTCAACTTCGAGAAAGGCGACGAATCGTTCGACGAGGCGCGCACGATCCGCGCGGGCGACACGGTCGTCACGTTCGACGCGCCGTTCGGGCGGGTCGGCCTGTCGGTCTGTTACGATCTGCGCTTTCCGGAGCTGTACCGCAGGATGGGCGACTGCGCGCTGATCGTCGTGCCGTCGGCGTTTACGTATACGACGGGCCGCGCGCACTGGGAAATGCTGCTGCGCGCGCGGGCCGTCGAGAACCAGTGCTACGTGCTCGCGGCCGCGCAAGGCGGCAAGCACGAGAACGGCCGGCGCACCTGGGGCCACAGCATGCTGATCGACCCGTGGGGCGAAATCGTCGCGGTCCGCGACGAAGGCGCGAGCGTCGTGACCGGCGCGCTCGATCCGCAGCGCATCGTCGACGTGCGCCAGAGCCTGCCCGCGTGGCGGCATCGCGTGCTGGCCTGAACCGCTGATCCGCCCTGGCGCTTGAAACGCCGCCCGGCCAACCCATCTGCCCAGAACGCACCCGACAACTTTTTGAGAACCCTCGATACCCGCATGAACATCATCGAACCCGGCATCCGCAATCTTGCGCTGGCGAAGGACATCCTCCTCACGCCGTACGGCCTCGACGAGAGCCTGCTCACGCGCACGATCGCCGACATCTTCACGCATCGCGTCGACTACGCGGACCTGTACTTCCAGGCGACCCGCAGCGAAGCGTGGAGCCTCGAGGAAGGCATCGTGAAGTCGGGCAGCTTCAGCATCGACCAGGGCGTCGGCGTGCGCGCGGTCGCGGGCGACCGCACCGCGTTCGCCTACTCGGACGACCTGTCTCCGGAAGCCATCGCCCAGGCGGCCGCGGCCACCAAGGCGATCGCGGCGGCCGGCGGCGGCCGCCAGAAGATCAAGGCGGCGACGTCGCTGAAGGGCATCTCGGGCCGCGACCTGTATCTGCCGTCCGATCCGCTCGCGTCGCTCGACGCGACGGCCAAGGTCAAGCTGCTCGAGCGCATCGAGCAGATGGCGCGCGGTCGCGACCCGCGCGTCACGCAGGTGATGGCGGGGCTCGCCGGCGAATACGATGTTGTGCTGGTCGCGCGCAGCGACGGCGCGCTCGCCGCCGACATCCGGCCGCTCGTGCGCGTGTCGGTCACGGTGATCGCCGAACAGAACGGCCGCCGCGAAATCGGCTCCGGCGGCGGCGGTGGCCGCTTCGACTACGGCTACTTCACCGACGAAGTGCTGTCGCGCTACGTCGACGACGCCGTGCACGCGGCGCTCGTGAACCTCGACGCGCGCCCTGCCCCGGCCGGCGCGATGACGGTCGTGCTCGGGCCGGGCTGGCCGGGCGTGCTGCTGCACGAGGCGATCGGCCACGGCCTCGAGGGCGACTTCAACCGCAAGGGTTCGTCGGCGTTCGCCGGCCGGATCGGCGAGCAGGTCGCCGCGAAGGGCGTGACGGTGGTCGACGACGGCACGCTGCCGAATCGCCGCGGCTCGCTGAACATCGACGACGAAGGCAACCCGACGCAGTGCACGACGCTGATCGAGGACGGCATCCTGAAGGGCTACATCCAGGACACGCTGAACGCGCGCCTGATGAAGATGCCCGTCACCGGCAACGCGCGGCGCGAGTCGTATGCGGCATTGCCGATGCCGCGCATGACCAATACGTACATGCTGAACGGCGACAAGGATCCGCAGGAAATCATCGCATCCGTGAAGAACGGCTTGTACGCGGTGAACTTCGGCGGCGGCCAGGTCGACATCACGAACGGCAAGTTCGTGTTCTCGGCGTCCGAGGCGTACATGATCGAGAACGGCAAGATCACCTACCCGGTGAAGGGCGCGACGCTGATCGGCAGCGGCCCGGAATCGCTGAAGTACGTGAGCATGATCGGCAACGACATGTCGCTCGACTCGGGCGTCGGCGTGTGCGGCAAGGAAGGCCAGAGCGTGCCGGTCGGCGTCGGCCAGCCGACCCTGCGGATCGACAAGATGACGGTCGGCGGTACGGCATAACCGCATCGCGGCGCAGACAATCCGCGCATTTTGCCGAAAACGCGCGGATTGTCCGCATTTTCGCGCATGCCCGGTTGCCAGCGGCCTGGCGCCGGGGTATAAATTCCGAATCAACTTTTTTGACGAACCGAATCTCCGTCATGTCCGCCAAGTTTTATTTTTACTTTTTTTGGCATCTCAGACCGCTGGCGGATCGAGAGGGTTGATGGCGCGTAAAGCGCAACCGAAATTCCCGAAAAAACCGCCGGCGAACCCGGCGGTTTTTTTTCGCCCTTCGCCACCCGGTCCCCGCCGCAGCGGATCCCGCGGTTCCGACCGGAATCACTGAATTGCTTGAATTGATGAATCTGCCGCACGCGCACTGACCGAACGGCGCCCGCAAAATTAGGAGAAACAGCATGCCCCCGCACAACACCGATGATGTCCGCATTCGCGAACTCAAGGAACTGACGCCGCCCGCCCACCTGATCCGCGAATTCGCGTGCTCCGAAGCCGCGTCCGAGCTGATCTACAACTCGCGCCAGTCGATGCACCGCATCCTGCACGGGATGGACGACCGGCTGATCGTCGTGATCGGGCCGTGTTCGATCCACGATACGAAGGCGGCGATCGAATACGCGGGGCGGCTCGTGAAGGAGCGCGAGCGCTTCAAGGGCGAGCTGGAAATCGTGATGCGCGTGTACTTCGAGAAGCCGCGCACGACGGTCGGCTGGAAGGGGCTCATCAACGATCCGCACCTCGACAACAGCTTCAAGATCAACGAAGGGCTGCGCACCGCGCGCGAACTGCTGCTGCAGATCAACGAGATGGGGCTGCCGGCCGCGACCGAATACCTCGACATGATCAGCCCGCAGTACATCGCCGACCTGATCTCGTGGGGCGCGATCGGCGCGCGCACGACCGAGTCGCAGGTGCACCGCGAGCTCGCGTCGGGGCTGTCGTGCCCGGTCGGTTTCAAGAACGGCACCGACGGCAATGTGAAGATCGCGGTCGACGCAATCAAGGCCGCATCGCAGCCGCACCATTTCCTGTCGGTGACCAAGGGCGGCCACTCGGCGATCGTGTCGACGGCCGGCAACGAGGACTGCCACGTGATCCTGCGCGGCGGCAAGACGCCGAACTACGACGCGGACAGCGTGAACGCCGCGTGCGCGGACATCGGCAAGGCGGGCCTCGCCGCGCGCCTGATGATCGACGCGAGCCACGCGAACAGCTCGAAGAAGCACGAGAACCAGATCCCCGTATGCGCGGACATCGGCCGCCAGGTTGCGGCCGGCGACGAGCGCATCGTCGGCGTGATGATCGAGTCGCACCTCGTCGAGGGGCGTCAGGACTTGAAGGAAGGTTGCCCGCTGACCTACGGCCAGAGCATCACCGACGCGTGCATCGCGTGGGACGACAGCGTGAAGGTGCTCGAAGGCCTCGCGGAATCGGTGAAGGCGCGGCGCGTCGCGCGCGGCAGCGGCAACTGATCGCCGGCAGGCCCGAGGCGGCGCGTGCCACCCGCGGCCTGCAGCCTGCGCCGCAAGAAGAAAGCCCGGCTCGCGCCGTAATGCCGTTCAGTTAAGGTTCTTTCTGAGGAACCGGACAGCGTAACGAGTAGGACGGGACTTGACGGCCCGATCGCATTTGCGATCGGGGCGTTTTACGTTGATGAGCAACTTGAGGTGCTCGCGAAGTCGCTTGAGGACGGCGGGCAACTTGGCGAAGGCAGGCGTTCGCGCAGCCCACATCATCTCGTGCTGGATCAGATGGAACGAGCGAACGAAGCTCAGTTCGGTCGGCTCGCACTTGGCTTCGAAGGCGGCGCAGGCCATTTCTCGACGAATCAGGTTGTAGGCGATCAATGCGCCCCAGATCTCTTGATAGATGCCCTCGACGGTTCGGCTGCGTAGCGTCAGTTCGCTACCCAGCATGGACTGCTTCAGTTCACGGTAGCTGGTTTCGATCTGCCAGCGCCGCTCGTAGCAAGCCACCAGATCGGCCAACTTGAAGCGGCGCCGATCGGTCAAGGACGTCAGCAGTACTCGCTGCCGCCCCTGTGCATCCTGAATGCGCACCGCACGTGCCGTCCACCACTCCGGCAGATCGGGGCATTTCTGCCGAGCCTGAGGCGAGACGCGCATGCGCACTAGTGCATCGTCCGGTTTGCCGGACAGCACCTCCCAACGCGTATTGGACTTTGCCGGAATGAGGAAGTGGCGATTGCGTTCGCCCGAGCTCAGGCCGCACAGGATCTCGGCTGCCAGGAAGCCTTTGTCGAAGACCGTGAGCGAATGGTCGGGAATCTGCGCCAGCAGATCCTTGGCGTAGATCATCTCGTTGGTGTCGTAGCGGCCAAACGCGATGTTCGCCACGAGATGCGTCGGGATCGAGGTCAGCGTGACAGCCCGCACTTGTGGGTAGCTCGCCACCTTGCCGCTCGCGTAGCGTTGGGCCCCAAAATGTTCCCGATTCGCGGCACTATCCGGCGTGCGTAGCGTGGTGCCATCCATGGCCCATAGGCTGAGGCCTTTGAAGCCATGACGAACAGCGTCCTGCTTGCACCATGCCTGCGCGGTTTGCTCGAACAGCCAAGCTATCGGGGCTTGGCCCAAGCGTTGCCGGGCTTGGGTAACGGCGCTCTTGCTGACGAAGGTGGCCTCGTTGGGCAACACTAGCTCAAGGCTGTCCACCACTTCACTGATCGACCAATGACGATAGATCGCCAGCGCAATCACCAGCCAGACCACCTGTTCGGCGGGCAACCGACGGCGACGGATGCTCGCCGTGTCGGTCGCTTCGACGGCTTGCTCGATCCATGCATGCGGTAGATGCTCCGCCAACCGGCTCAGGTCGGTTGGTCCGGCATCCAGCATGAAGGTCAGGTGGTCGGTCAGCATCGCGCCAAAAGTTAACATCTCAGCGCAGCGTTTACAACCATTCCTTCCCCAAAACAAAAATGCCGTTCAGTCGCTTAACTGAACGGCATTACGGCTCGCGCCGGGCTTTTTTGTTGGCAAGCAGCCGCCGTCAGGCGCTCACTCGAGCGCGCCCGAACCGAAGATCTCGGTATTGATGCGCTCCGGCGCGACGCCGAGCGCGACCAGCGCGTCGCGCTGCGCCTTCATGAACGCGATCGGGCCGCAGACGTAGTAGTCGGCATCCGGCACCAGCGCGTATTGCTTCACGCGTTCCGGCGTCAAGCGCCCCTCGAGGTCGTGATCGACGCCGACCCGGTCGTTCGGGCCGACCAGCTCGTACAGCACCGTGCGCTTCACGTTCGCGTGTTCGCGCACCGTATCGTTCAGCCAGTCGCGGAACGCATGCACCGCGCCCGACCGGCATGCGTGGACGAACCGCACCTCGCGCGTGCTGCCTTCGCCGACCAGCGTCGATGCCATCGACACCATCGGCGTCAGGCCGACGCCGCCGGAGATCAGCACGACCGGCGTATCGACGCCGCGCTTCAGCGAGAATTCACCCATCGGCGCGGTCACTTCGACGATCGCTCCCTCCTCAACGCCGTCATGCATCAGCGTCGATACCTTGCCGGGCGGGATCGCTTCCGGCTGGCCGGCCTCGCGCTTCACCGAGATGCGCAGCCACTTGCCGTGCGGTGCGTCGGACAGGCTGTACTGGCGCGGCTGGTCGACGCCGAGGTCGCCGACGAAACGCTTCACCGTGACGTACTGGCCCGGCGCGAAGGTCGGCGCCTCGCCGCCGTCGGCAGGCGTCAGGTAGAACGACGTGATCTCGTCGCTTTCACGCACCTTGCGGGCGACCTTGAACGGACGGAAGCCGCTCCACGCGGCGCCCGCGTACAGGTCGGCCTCGGCGCCGATCAGGATCTGCGCGAGCTGGCCGTACGCGACACGCCATGCCTCGAGCGTCTCCGCGTCGACCGCGTCGCCGAGCACTTCAACGATCGACGCGAGCAGGTTCTCGCCGACGATCGGGTAATGCTCGGGACGGATGTTCAGGCTCGCGTGCTTGTGCGCTATGTGCGACACCGCCCCGCCGAGCGCGCCGAGGTTGTCGATGTTCGCCGCATACGCATAGACCGCCTTCGCGAGCGTTTCCGGCTGGCTGCCGGTCTTCTGGTGCGTCTGGTTGAACAGGTTCTTCAGTTCCGGATGGCGCGCGAACATGCGCTGGTAGAAGTGCTTCGTGATCGTCGCACCGTGCACGGCGAGGACAGGGGCAGTGGCCTTCACACGAGCCATCTGGTCAGCGGTGATGTGGGTCATGTTCGATTTCTCCGTTAAACATGCACATACGATACATCTTTAAAAATCGACGCCCCTCGGGCAAATTGTCGCAGCGCGCAAAAACGCGACAGGGCGTCAGCGGACGCGTCCGCGCTCCCACAGCACGTCCGAGCCGCCACCCGCGCGGTTCAGCACGCGCGCCAGCACGAACAGCAGGTCCGACAGCCGGTTCACGTAACGCCGCGGCGCATCATTGAGCGTGTCGTTCCGCCCGAGCGCGACGATCGAGCGCTCCGCGCGGCGGCACACCGTCCGGCATACGTGCGCGAGCGACGCCGCGCGCGAGCCGGCCGGCAGGATGAATTCCTTCAGCGGCGGCAGCGTCGCGTTGTAGTCGGCGAGCCACCGGTCGAGGCGCGCGAGGTGCGTGTCGTCGAGTACCGTGTGGCCGGGAATGCACAGCTCGCCGCCGAGATCGAACAGGTCATGCTGGATCGTGATGAGCGCGGTGCGCACGTCGTCCGGCAGCGGCTCGGCAAGCAGCACGCCGAGGTTCGAGTTCAGTTCGTCGACGTCGCCGATCGCGGCGATCCGCGCGTCGTCCTTGCCGATGCGCCGTCCGTCGCCGAGACCCGTGGTGCCGTCGTCGCCCGTGCGCGTCGCGATCTTGCTCAAGCGGTTGCCCATGCGAATCTCCTCTCGTGCGCGGCCGCAATGCGGCCCGGTTGCCTAGGAACGCGATTATCGCAGCCCGCGGCGGCGGGCGCAGCGGGCGTTACAGCGTAGAATGGGCCGAAAGTTTGACAAGCAGTCGTCAGGAGACATTCGTGAATCACCCTGCCCCGCCGGCCACCGCGCGCCGCCCGCTGCCCTCCGCCATGCTCGATGCGCTGCGCGCCGCCTTCGGCGAGCGCGTCTCGACCGCCGACGCCGTCCGCGCCCATCACGGCCGCGACGAATCGCCGTTCGATCCGCAACTGCCCGATGCCGTCGTATTCGCCCACAACGCCGATGAAGTTCGCGAAGTGGTCTCGCTGTGCGCGCTCTACGGCGTACCGCTGATCCCGTACGGCGCCGGCTCGTCGCTCGAAGGCCACCTCCTCGCCGTGCGCGGCGGCGTCTCGCTCGACCTGTCGGAAATGAACCGGGTGCTGTCGATCAACGCGGAAGACCTGACCGTCACGGTCGAGCCGGGCATCACGCGCAAGGCGCTCAACGAAGCGCTGCGCGACACCGGCCTGTTCTTCCCGATCGATCCGGGCGCCGACGCCAGCATCGGCGGCATGACCGCGACCCGCGCATCGGGCACCAACGCCGTGCGCTATGGAACCATGCGCGAGAACGTGCTCGGCCTGACCGCCGTGCTCGCCGACGGCCGTGTCGTGAAGACGGGCTCGCGCGCGCGCAAGTCGTCGGCCGGCTACGACCTCACGCGCCTGTTCGTCGGCTCCGAAGGCACGCTCGGCGTGATCACCGAGATCACGCTACGCCTGCATCCGCTGCCCGAAGCCGTGTCGGCCGCGATCTGCACGTTCCCGTCGATGGGCGACGCGGTGCGCACCGTGATCGAGACGATCCAGATCGGCGTGCCGATCGCACGCGTCGAGTTCGTCGACGCGCTCGCGGTACGCTCGATCAACCGCCACTCGAACCTGACGCTCGCCGAAGCGCCGACGCTGTTCTTCGAATTCCACGGCACCGAAGCCGGCGTGAAGGAGCAGGCCGAGCTCGTACAGACGCTCGCGGGCCAGAACAATGGCCAGGGCTTCGAATGGGCGACCCGCCCCGAGGATCGCACGCGGCTCTGGGCCGCGCGCCACAACGCGTATTTTGCGATGCTGCAGCTCAAACCCGGCTGCCGCGCGGTGACGACCGACGTGTGCGTGCCGATCTCGCAACTCGCCGCGTGCGTCGAGGAAACCGAAGTCGACCTGCGCGCATCGTCGCTGCCCTGCCCGATCGTCGGCCACGTCGGCGACGGCAATTTCCACGTCGCGATCCTGATCGATCCCGACAAGCCCGAGGAAATCGACGAAGCCGAACGCATCAACGACCGGATCGTCGAACGCGCGCTGCGCCTCGGCGGCACCTGCACCGGCGAGCACGGCGTCGGCCTGCACAAGATGCGCTTCCTGCCGAAGGAGCACGGCGACAACGCGATCGACGCGATGCGCGCGATCAAGCTCGCGCTCGATCCGCGCAACCTGATGAATCCCGGCAAGATCTTCACGTGCTGACACGGCGGCGCGCTGCCGCGCCGCCCGCTGGAGACCCCATGAACGCTTCCGTCGAACTGTCGAGCGCAACCCGCGCGCAACGCCAGCGCGAAGTCGTGCAGGCGCTGATGGCCGTGCTGCCGACGCATTGCCTGCTGTTCCGCGACGAAGATACGGCGCCGTACGAATGCGACGGCCTGTCCGCGTACCGCCGGCTGCCGCTCGCGGTCGCGCTACCCGAAACCGAATCGCAGGTGCAGCGGATCGTGCAGATCTGCCGCCGCATGGAAGTGCCGATCGTGCCGCGCGGCGCGGGCACGAGCCTGTCCGGCGGCGCGCTGCCGATCGTCAACGGCGTCGTGCTGTCGCTCGCGCGCTTCACGCGCATCGTCGAGGTCGACCCGTACGCGCGCACCGCCACCGTGCAGCCCGGCGTGCGCAACCTCGCGATTTCGGAAGCGGCCGCGCCGTACGGGCTGTACTACGCACCCGATCCTTCGTCGCAGATCGCCTGCACGATCGGCGGCAACGTGGCGGAGAATTCCGGCGGCGTCCACTGCCTGAAATACGGGCTGACGGTGCACAACGTGATGCGCGTGCGCGCGGTCACGATCGACGGCGAGATCGTCGAATTCGGCTCGCTCGGCCTCGACACGCCGGGCCTCGACCTGCTCGCGGTGATGATCGGCAGCGAAGGGATGTTCGCGATCGTCACCGAGGTCACGGTGAAGCTGATCCCGAAACCGCAGACCGCGCAGCTCGTGATGGCGAGCTTCGACGATGTCGTGAAGGGCGGCGAGGCGGTCGCCGCGATCATCGCGTCGGGCATCATCCCGGCCGGGCTGGAGATGATGGACAAGCCGGCCACGCAGGCCGTCGAGGCGTTCACGCACGCGGGTTACGACCTCGACGCGAAGGCGATCCTGCTGTGCGAATCGGACGGCACGCCCGAGGAAGTCGCGGAGGAAATCGTCCGCATGACGGCCGTGCTGCGCGAGCATGGCGCGACGCGAATCCAGGTGTCGCGCAACGAAAGCGAGCGGCTGCGTTTCTGGTCCGGCCGCAAGAACGCGTTTCCTGCCGCGGGACGCATTTCCGCCGACTATTACTGCATGGACGGCACCGTGCCGCGCCGTGCGATCGGCCCCTTGCTCGCGCGCATCGAGCAACTCGAAACGCGCTACGGGCTGCGCTGCATCAACGTGTTCCATGCTGGCGACGGCAACATGCATCCGCTGATCCTCTACAACGCGAACGATCCGGACGAGCTGCACCGCGCCGAGCAGTTCGGCGCGGAAATCCTCGAATGCTGCGTGGAATTCGGCGGCAGCGTGACGGGCGAGCACGGCGTCGGCATCGAAAAGCTCAATTCGATGTGCGTACAGTTCTCGCCGCAGGAGCGCGATGCGTTCTTCGCGGTCAAGCGCGCATTCGATCCGGCCGGGCTGCTCAACCCCGACAAGGGCATCCCGACCCGCGCGCGTTGCGCCGAGTACGGCCGCCAGCACGTCCGTGGGGGGCTGCTGCCGCACCCCGACCTGCCGCGCTTCTGAGCGCCGCGCAGTCACGCAGTCGCGCGGCCCGTGCCGGCCGTGCGCGTGGCGGCTGCATGCCTTCGTCATACGGGGCTTAGGGATAGTCGCGATGTGGATTCGCGCCACCCCGGTACAATCGACCGGACAACAACGAGGCAGCAACAGAACATGGAAGAGGACGACATCGTCGCCGGATGGGCCGAGCGCATCCGTGCCGCCAGTGCCGACGGCCGGCCGCTGCGGATTCGCGGCGGCGGCACCAAGGACTGGTACGGCCAGGCGCTGGACGGCGAAATACTCGACACGCGCTCGTTTCAGGGCATCGTGTCGTACGATCCGGCCGAGCTCGTCGTCACGGTCCGCGCGGGCACGCCGCTCGCGCAGCTTGAAACCGTCCTCGCCGAGTGCGGCCAGATGCTGCCGTTCGAGCCGCCGCATTTCGGCCGCGCGGCCACCGTCGGCGGCTGCATCGCGGCGGGCCTCGCGGGCCCGCGCCGCGCGACCTGCGGCGCGCCACGCGATTTCGTGCTCGGCGTCACGCTGATGAACGGGCGCGGCGAAGTGCTGCGCTTCGGCGGGCAGGTCGTGAAGAACGTCGCCGGCTACGACGTGTCGCGGCTGATGGCCGGCTCGCTCGGCACGCTCGGGCTGATGCTCGACCTGTCGATCAAGGTGCTGCCGGTGCCGGTCGCCGAAGTCACGCTGAAGTTCGAGGTGACCGCGACCGACGCGGTGCGCAAGCTCAACGAATGGGGCGGCCATCCGCTGCCGGTCAGCGCGAGCGCTTGGCGCAACGGCACGCTGGTGCTGCGGCTGTCGGGCGCCGAGGCCGCCGTGAAATCGGCGAAGACGCTGCTCGGCGGCGAAGTCGTCGACGCGGTCGAGGCCGAGCGATTCTGGGCCGGCCTGCGCGAGCACACCGATCCGTTCTTCAACGGCATTCCGCCCGGCTATGCGCTGTGGCGCCTCGCGCTGCCGTCGATCACCGAACCGATGCACCTGCCCGGTACCCAGTTGATGGAATGGGGCGGTGCGCAGCGCTGGTGGATCACCGATGCCGACGCGCAGACGGTGCGCATGAGCGCGAAGCAGGCCGGCGGCCATGCGACGCTGTTCCGCGCGGGCGATTCCTACGACCGCAGCGCGGGCGTGTTCACGCCGCTGCCCGCGCCGCTGATGAAGATTCACCGCGGGCTGAAGACGGCGTTCGATCCCGCGCGCATCTTCAACCGCGGCCGGCTCTACCCCGACCTCTGAGGGCTCGATGCAAACGAACCTCGCCGATTTCATCCGCAATACGCCCGACGGCGACGAGGCCGACGCGATCCTGCGCAAGTGCGTGCATTGCGGCTTCTGCACCGCGACGTGCCCGACCTATCAGCTGCTCGGCGACGAACTCGATGGCCCGCGCGGCCGCATCTACCTGATCAAGCAGATGGTCGAAGGCGCGCCCGTCACGCGCAGCACGCAGCAGCACCTCGACCGCTGCCTCACCTGCCGCAGCTGCGAGACGACCTGCCCGTCGGGTGTCCAGTACGGCCGGCTCGTCGAGATCGGCCGCAAGCACGTCGAAGCGCAAGTGCAGCGCCCCGTGCAGCAGCGGCTCGTGCGTCGCTTGCTCGCGAGCCTCGTGCCGAACGCGACGCTGTTCTCGCCGATCATGCGGCTCGGCCAGCACGTGCGGCCCCTCTTGCCGAAACGGCTGCGCGACAAGGTGCCGCCGCGCACGCGACTGCTCGAATGGCCGCAGCGCACGCATCCGCGCAAGATGCTGATGCTCGCCGGCTGCGTGCAGCCGTCGATGCTGCCGAACATCAACATCGCGACCGCGCGCGTGCTCGACGCGCTCGGTGTCGAGACGATCGTCGCGCCCGACGCGGGCTGCTGCGGCGCGATCCGCCTGCACCTGAACTATCACGACGAAGCGCTCGACGACGCGCGCCGCAACATCGACGCGTGGTGGCCGTACGTCGCGCAAGGCGCCGAGGCGATCGTGATGAATGCATCGGGCTGCGGCGCGACGGTGCTCGATTACGCGCACCTGCTGCGCGACGATCCGGCCTATGCGGAGAAGGCGCAGCACATCGTCGCGCTGACGCGCGACATCTCCGACGTGCTGCTCGCGTTCGAGGCCGAGATCTCGACGCTCGCGCGACGCCGCGCGATCCATACCGTCGCGTATCACCCGCCGTGCACGTTGCAGCACGGCCAGCAGTCGCGCGGCAAGGTCGAGCGCCTGCTCGAGACGCTCGGCATCGACGTACGGCTGCCGGCCGACAGCCATCTGTGCTGCGGGTCGGCCGGCACCTATTCGCTGACGCAGCCGTCGCTGTCGTACCGGCTGCGCAAGCAGAAGCTGCAGAAGCTGCAGGCGCTCGAGCCGCAGATGATCGTGTCCGGCAACGTCGGCTGCATCGCGCACCTGCAAAGCGGCACGCAGATTCCCGTCGCGCACTGGATCCAGCTCGTCGAGCATCTGCTGTACGGCTAGCGCGGCGCCTGCGGCGGCGTCCGTATAATGGGTGATTCGAAGCGGCGCGTGCCGTGCCGCATTCGTCACCGTACTCGCTGCCGTACTCGTTCCCCGTGCCTGCTTCCGTGCCCGTCATGTCCGACTTCGCCGCCCGTCTCGACTCCGTTCACCGCCGCATCGCCGACGCCGCCCGCGCGGCCGGCCGCGATCCCGCCACCGTCTCGCTGCTCGCCGTGTCGAAGACTTTTCCCGCCGACGACGTGCGCACCGCGCATGCGGCCGGACAACGCGCGTTCGGCGAGAACTACGTGCAGGAATCGATCGACAAGATCGACGCGCTCGCCGACCTGCGCGCGGACCTCGAATGGCATTTCATCGGGCCGCTGCAATCGAACAAGACGCGCCCGGTCGCCGAACGGTTCGACTGGGTCCATTCGGTCGACCGGCTGAAGATCGCGCAGCGCCTCGCCGAACAACGCCCCGCTCACCTGCCGCCGCTCAACGTGTGCGTGCAGGTGAACATCAGCGGCGAGGCGTCCAAGAGTGGCGTCGCGCCGGCCGACGTGGCCGAGCTCGCGCGCGCGATCACCGCGCTGCCGGCGCTGCGGCTGCGCGGCCTGATGGCGATTCCCGAACCGGCTGGCGATATCGACGCGCAACGCGTGCCGCATCGCGCGCTGCGCGCGCTGTTCGACGCATTGCGCGCCGAGGGCCTGCCGCTCGACACGTTGTCGATGGGCATGTCCGCCGATCTCGAAGCCGCGGTGCTCGAAGGCGCGACGATCGTGCGCGTCGGCACCGCGATCTTCGGCGCGCGCGACTATTCGCACTGAGCGCTGCGCTTTTCCGCCTTTCCGTTCAATCACCTGCTCAATCTGACATCATGAAAATCGCATTCATCGGCGGCGGCAACATGGCCGCGGCCCTCATCGGCGGCCTGATCAAGCGCGGCGTCGCCGCCGACGGCCTGTATGCCATCGACGTCAACGAGGACGCCCGCGCGCGCGCGGCGCAGCAGTTCGGCGTCCGCACCGGCGCGGCCATCGACGCGACGCTCGCGGACTACGACGCGATCGTGCTCGCGGTGAAACCGCAGGCGCTGAAGGACGTCGCGCAAGCGCTCGCGCCGCATTTGAAATCGCAGCTCGTGATCAGTATTGCCGCAGGCATCCGCGGCACCGACCTCGCCCGTTGGCTCGGCGACTACGCGCGCGTCGTGCGCACGATGCCGAACACGCCCGCGCTGGTCGGCATGGGCGTGACGGGTCTCGCCGCGCTGCCGGGCGTCGACGCGGCCGGTCGCGAGCTCGCGTCGAACGTGCTCGGCGCGGTCGGCGAGATCGTGTGGTTCGACGACGAAGCGCAGCTCGATGCGGTCACGGCAATCTCGGGCAGCGGCCCGGCCTACGTGTTCTACTTCATCGAAGCGCTGCAGGAAGCCGCGCGCCGCCTCGGCATGAACGACGAACAGGGCCGCGCGCTTGCGGTCGCGACGTTCGCGGGCGCCGCGCAACTCGCCGCGCAATCGGGCGAGCCGGCAAGCGTGCTGCGCGAGCGCGTGACGTCGAAGGGCGGCACGACGGCCGCCGCGCTCGCGTCGTTCGACGCGCAGGGCGTGAAGGATGCGATCGTGCGCGGCGCGCTCGCAGCCGAGGCACGCGCGAAGGAAATGGGCGACGAGCTCGGCCGCGCGTAAGCGCGGCGACCGCCGCCGGGCTTCCGGCGCCGGCAACAAAAAAAGCGGCCTCGGCCGCTTTTTTGCTGGCATCGCGCATCGGCGCGCGGCCCCTTCAGTTGCCGGCCGCACCCGCCAGCAGGTAATGCGCGGCGATTCCCGCGAACAGCACGCCGCCGAGCCAGTTGTTGTGCCGGAACGCCGCGAAGCACGGCATCCGCTCGCGCCCCTTGATCAGCGTGTAGTGATACAGCGCGCAGCCGACCGCAGCCGCCCAGCCGGCCCAGTATGCGAGGCCGAAGCCGAGCGTCACGCCGATCCATACGTAGATGCCGAGCGTCACCGCATAGCATGCCATCACGGCCGCGACGTCGAAGCGGCCGAACGTCAGCGCGGACGTGCGAATCCCGATCTTGATGTCGTCGTCGCGATCGACCATCGCGTATTCGGTGTCGTACGCGACCGACCAGAAGATGTTCGCGATCAGCATCACCCACGCGAGCATCGGCACCGTGTCCTGCACGGCCGCGAAGGCCATCGGAATGCCAAAGCCGAACGCGATGCCGAGATACGCCTGCGGAATCGCGAAGAATCGCTTCATGAACGGATACGAACCGGCGACGAACAATGCGACGACCGACAACTCCTTCGTCAGCGTGTTGAGCGGCAGGATCAGGAGAAAGGCGATGAACGACAGCACCACCGCGATCGCGATGGCTTCCCATGCGCGGATCTTGCCCGACGTCAGCGGCCGATCGGCCGTGCGCTTCACATGACGGTCGAAATCGCGGTCGGCATAGTCGTTCATCGCGCAGCCGGCCGAGCGCATCAGCAGCGTGCCGAGTGCGAAGATCACGAGCAGCGGCCAGCGCGGATGGCCGTCCGATGCGATCCACAGTGCGTTGAGCGTCGGCCAGAGCAGCAGCAGGCTGCCGATCGGCTTGTCCATCCGGACGAGCCGCAGATACAGGGGAAAGCGGGCAAGCATGGCGAAGCACCGGGAAGATAATCCCGGCATTTTAGAGCGGAGGCACGGTTCGCGTCATGTCGGGATGGCCCGCGGCCGGGTGGCGCGGCCCGCGCGTCGGCCGCTCCGGCCCGCTGCAAGCGGCCGGGGCAGTCCCGCCCGCCAATCCAGGGACAGATGGTGGACATGCACCGGCGGGCAGGCGGAATTCAATCCGATGCAGGCAACCTGGCCCGGTTTGAGGTCGGACTGCCCACCGATACCGGCCGCATCGAACTTACGCGAGCAGCGACCGCAGCATCCACGCGGTCTTTTCATGCGTCTGCAGGCGCTGCGTCAGCAGGTCGGCGGTCGGCTCGTCGCTCGCCGCATCGGCGATCGGGAAGATTTCGCGCGCGGTGCGCACGACCGTCTCGTGCCCTTCTACGAGCTGACGGATCATCTGTTCCGCCCCCGGCACCCCGTTCGCTTCCGGCACCGACGACAGCTTCGCGAAATCCGCGAACGTGCCCGGCGCGACGACGCCGAGCGTGCGAATGCGCTCGGCGATCGAGTCGACCGCGAGCCACAGTTCGTTGTACTGCGCTTCGAACATCAGGTGCAGCGTGTTGAACATCGGACCCGTGACGTTCCAGTGGAAATTGTGGGTCTTCAGGTACAGCGAAAACGTATCGGCAAGCAGGCGCGACAGGCCATCCGCGATTTTCCTGCGGTCCTTGTCGCTGATGCCGATGTTGATCTGCGTGGCGTTGCCTTTCCTGGCCATCTTCGGAACTCCTCATTCGAAATGTTGAACCGGAGAAAATGCGTCGAGCAATCCGCATGCCGCGTTGCACGGCACCCGTTCGGGACTCGCCGCGCTCAGCCGCCAGCGCTCGACACGAGCGGCGCGAGCGCGTGCAGCGCCTGCGCGGCCAGCTCGGCCGCACCGCCGACGACGATCGCGAAACCGACGATACGCCGCGCCCACTCGGCCGGCGTGAACGCGGTGCGCATGTTCAGCATCATTTGCGTCATGGTCGTCACTCCTTCGACAAGATCCTGGAAGAAAAAACGGCCGGTCGTGCGACCGGCCGTTTCACGTTACAGCGTGACTGCGTTACCGCATCGCGACATTCACGCGAGGTCGAAACGGTCGAGGTTCATCACCTTGTTCCAGGCCGCGACGAAATCGCGCACGAACTTCTCGTTCGCGTCCGCGCTGCCGTACACCTCGGCCAGCGCACGCAACTGCGAGTGCGAACCGAAGATCAGGTCGACGCGCGTACCCGTCCACTTGACCTGGCCCGTCGCCCGATCGCGCCCTTCGAACACGTCGTTAGCGGCCGACACCGGCTTCCACTCCGTGCCCATGTCGAGCAGGTTCACGAAGAAGTCGTTGGTCAGCGAGCCCGGACGATCGGTGAACACGCCGTGCCTTGCGTCACCGACGTTCGCGCCGAGCACACGCAGGCCGCCGACGAGCACCGTCAGCTCCGGCCCGCTCAGCGTCAGCAGCTGGGCCTTGTCGACCAGCAGCGCCTCCGCCGGCGTCTTGTACGCGCTCTTCAGGTAGTTGCGGAAACCGTCCGCAACCGGCTCGAGCACGGCCATCGCTTCGATATCGGTCTGCTCCTGCGACGCGTCCATCCGGCCCGGCGCGAACGGCACCGTCACGGCCACGCCCGCATTCTTCGCGGCCTGTTCGACGCCGGCCGCACCGGCCAGCACGATCAGGTCGGCGAGCGACACCTTCTTGCCGCCCGTCTGCGCATCGTTGAACGCCTTCTGCACGCCTTCGAGCGTTTCGAGCACCTTCGCAAGCTGCGCGGGCTGGTTGACTTCCCAGTCCTTCTGCGGCGCGAGGCGGATGCGCGCACCGTTCGCGCCGCCGCGCTTGTCCGAACCGCGGAACGTCGATGCGGACGCCCATGCGGTCGACACGAGCTGCGACACGCTCAGCCCCGTCGCGAGGATCTTCGCCTTCAGCGCGGCAACATCGGCAGCGTCGATCAACGCGTGGTCGACGGCCGGAATCGGGTCCTGCCACAGCAGTTGCTCGGCCGGCACTTCCGGGCCGAGATAGCGCGCACGCGGGCCCATGTCGCGGTGCGTGAGCTTGAACCAGGCGCGCGCGAACGCGTCGGCGAACTCGGCCGGGTTCTCGTAGAAGCGGCGCGAGATCTTCTCGTAGGCGGGGTCGAAACGCAGCGACAGGTCGGTCGTCAGCATCGTCGGGCGATGCTTTTTCGCCGGATCGAACGCATCCGGAATCACCTCGTCGGCGCCCTTCGCGACCCACTGATGCGCGCCGGCCGGGCTCTTCGTCAATTCCCATTCGTAGCTGAACAGGTGCTTGAAGAAATCGTTGCTCCACTTCGTCGGTGTCGACGTCCACGTCACTTCGAGGCCGCTCGTGATCGCGTCACGGCCCTTGCCCGATGCGTACGTGCTCTTCCAGCCGAGACCCTGCTGCTCGATGCCCGCCGCTTCCGGTTCCGGACCGACGTTCGATGCGGGGCCCGCGCCGTGCGTCTTGCCGAACGTATGGCCGCCGGCGATCAGCGCGACCGTTTCTTCGTCGTTCATCGCCATCCGCGCGAACGTCTCGCGGATATCGCGTGCCGCCGCGACCGGGTCGGGGTTGCCGTCCGGGCCTTCCGGGTTCACGTAGATGAGGCCCATCTGCACAGCCGCGAGCGGATTCTCGAGGTCACGGTCGCCCGAGTAACGGCTGTTCGGGCCGCCGCTCAGTTCCAGCCAGATCTTTTCCGAACCCCAGTAGACGTCGTCCGGCTCCCACGTGTCGACGCGGCCGCCGGCGAAGCCGAAGGTCTTGAAGCCCATCGATTCGAGCGCGACGTTACCGGTCAGGATCATCAGGTCGGCCCACGAGATGTTGCGGCCGTATTTCTGCTTGATCGGCCACAGCAGCCGGCGCGCCTTGTCGAGGTTGCCGTTGTCCGGCCAGCTGTTCAGCGGGGCGAAGCGCTGTTGCCCGCCGCCCGCGCCGCCGCGGCCGTCGGCGGTCCGGTACGTGCCGGCGCTATGCCAGGCCATCCGGATGAACAGGCCGCCGTAGTGACCGAAGTCGGCCGGCCACCAGTCCTGCGAAGTCGTCATCAGCGCCTGCAGGTCGCGCTTCACCGCCGCGAGGTCGAGCTTCTTGAACGCTTCCGCGTAGTCGAAATCCTTGTCCATCGGATCGGACAGCGCCGAGTGCCGATGCAGGATGTTGAGATTGAGCTGGTTCGGCCACCAGTCCTTGTTCGACGTGCCGCCGGCCGCCGTATGGTTGAACGGACATTTCGATTCGGTCGACATGCTTTTTTCTCCTTTACTTGCTCGTAAGCCCCCACTTGCCGGGCGCGGTTCGTGGAGCATTGCAGGGGGATGAAACGGAACAGGTTGGTCCTGTCGTGCTACGGGGTGTCAGGCGGAGTTGCCTTCGATGCGGGCTGCGGGACTTCGGACATGCAATGCTCCCTCATGGCTGAATGGCGGTGAGTCGGGGGAACACGGAACCGGGACGCCGCGGCACTCATCCGCCATACACACGGTCCGCCAGATACGCGAACGCTATCGGGCGCAGGCTTCGGGCCGCTGCCCTCGCGCGATTTACGACCACGTCGCGCGACGGGATGTTCCGCTGCGCGTGCTGCAATACCGACCGCATCATGACATCCTCCTTTGACATCTGCATTCAGTGTGCAAATCGGACCGCAGATCCAGTGCAATCCATGGAAGTGATTCTATGAATTTCTATCATGAATTTGAATTTGATAAATTTCATCTATTCGATAGGCAAAAATAAACGGGGTCGCTAGACCCCGTCCCTGGCCTGCCTCAGATGCACCGCACCCTGCTCAATTCATCGTCGCCGGCATGTCGAGCTTCGCGACGCCTGGCAGGTCGCACGCCGCGATCGCGTCGCTGATCGCGTCGATCGCCGGCATCCGCGTGAAGCTCTTGCGCCACACCAGCACGACGCGACGATCCGGCACCGGTTCGTTGAACGGCACGTACGACAGCAACTCGGCGTCGGGGCCGTTCGCGCGCGGGCCGACTTCGGCGACCGACATCCGCGGCAGCACCGTGATGCCGACACCGCTCGCGACCATATGGCGGATCGTCTCGAGCGACGACCCCTCGAAGGTCTTCTGGATACCGTCGGCCGTCTGCGAAAAGCGCATCAGCTCCGGGCACACGCCGAGCACGTGGTCGCGGAAGCAGTGACCGTTGCCGAGCAGCAGCATGGTTTCCTGCTTCAGGTCCTCGGCGTCGATCTCGTGGCGCTTCTCCCACGGATGGCCGGCCGGCAGCGCGACGACGAACGGTTCGTCGTACAGCGGCCGCACCATCAGGCCGGTTTCGGGGAACGGCAGCGCCATGATCGCGGCGTCGATCTCGCCCTGCTTCAGCAGTTCGAGCAGCTTCAGCGTGTAATTCTCTTGCAGCATCAGCGGCATCTGCGGCACGCGCTGGATCATCTGCTTGACGAGCGTCGGCAGCAGGTACGGCCCGATCGTGTAGATCACGCCCAGACGGAACGGGCCGACGAGCGGGTCCTTGCCCTGCTTCGCGATCTCCTTGATCGCGAAGGTCTGCTCGAGCACGCGCTGCGCCTGCGTGACGATCTGGTCGCCAATCGGGGTCACGCTCACTTCGCTCGCGCCGCGCTCGAAAATCTGCACGTTGAGCTCGTCTTCCAGCTTCTTGATCGCCACCGATAGCGTCGGCTGGCTCACGAAGCATGCTTCGGCCGCGCGACCGAAATGCCGTTCGCGCGCGACCGCGACGATGTACTTCAATTCAGTCAGGGTCATTGTGGGTCAATCAGGGTTATACAGGCGATAGGTTTAATTTATACACCCGTTGGCACCGGTTCGCCAAGTTTCTCTGCATCG
Organism: Burkholderia sp. PR2; assembly: GCF_052372875.1. Classification (NCBI taxonomy): domain Bacteria; kingdom Pseudomonadati; phylum Pseudomonadota; class Betaproteobacteria; order Burkholderiales; family Burkholderiaceae; genus Burkholderia; species Burkholderia sp. PR2. The sequence goes on along the minus strand of NZ_JBQRWH010000004.1, from coordinate 658,522 downwards.
CGATGCGCCGAATCACCGCCGAACGGCGGCTTCGTATCCGTCCCTGATTGCGCGAATCAGGCCTTCAGATACTGCTCCCGCCCGCCGAGCCAGCGTGCGAGGTGCTGCGTGACCACGTCGGGATACGCGGCGATCAGCCGCGCTGCCGCGTCGCGGGCCGGGTCGATCAGCCAGCCGTCGGTCTCGAGGTTCGCGAAGCGCAGCATCGCGGCGCCGGACTGGCGCGCGCCGAGAAATTCGCCGGGGCCGCGGATTTCGAGGTCGCGCCGCGCGATCTCGAAGCCGTCGGTCGTCTCGCGCATCGTCTTCAGCCGCTCACGGCCGGTCAGCGACAGCGGGCCCGTGTACAGCAGCACGCAGACCGACGCCGCGGTGCCGCGCCCGACGCGGCCGCGCAGCTGATGCAACTGCGCGAGGCCGAAGCGCTCCGCGTGCTCGATCACCATCAGGGACGCGTTCGGCACGTCGACGCCAACCTCGATCACGGTCGTCGCAACGAGCAACTGCACGTCGTTGCGCGTGAAGGCTTCCATCACGGCCGCCTTGTCGGCCGGCGACAGCCGCCCGTGCACGAGCCCGACCTTCAGTTCGGGCAGTGCCGCGGCCAGCGTCTCGTAGGTCTCCACGGCCGTCTGCAGCTGCAGCGTCTCGCTCTCCTCGATCAGCGGACACACCCAATAGACCTGGCGGCCGGTCAGCGCGGCCTCGCGCACGCGGGCAATCACCTCCTCGCGCCGCGCATCGCCGACGAGGCGCGTCAGCACCGGCGTGCGACCCGGCGGCAATTCGTCGATCGTCGACACCTCCAGATCCGCGTAATACGTCATCGCGAGCGTGCGCGGAATCGGCGTGGCCGACATCATCAGCTGGTGCGGCTGGAAATCGCGCGCGCCGTTGGCCGCGTTCGCGGCCTTCGCGCGCAGCGCGAGACGCTGCTCGACGCCGAAGCGGTGCTGCTCGTCGACGATCACGAGGCCGAGCCGCGCGAATTCGACGGTGTCCTGGATGATCGCGTGCGTGCCGATCACGAGCTGCGCGGTGCCGAGCGCCGCGGCCTCGATCGCCGCGCGCTTCTCCTTCGCCTTCAGGCTGCCCGCGAGCCAGGCGACCGATACGCCGAGCGGTTCGAGCCACGCGCGCAGCTTGCGCGCATGCTGCTCCGCGAGGATTTCGGTCGGCGCCATCAGCGCGGCCTGGTAGCCGGCGTCGATCGCCTGCGTGGCCGCCAGCGCCGCGACGACCGTCTTGCCGCTGCCGACGTCGCCCTGCAGCAGCCGCTGCATCGGATGCGCGAGCGTGAGGTCGTGCGCGATCTCGTCGACGACGCGCGACTGCGCGCCCGTCAGCGTGAACGGCAGCGCCGCGTAGAGACGCGTCGTCAGCGCGTCGGCATCGGTCGCGGTGCGGCGCGGCATCGCGGGCGCCGCGCGCGTGCGGCGCTCCTCGTGCGCGCGCTTGAGCGACAGCTGCTGCGCGAGCAGTTCCTCGAACTTGATGCGGGTCCACGCCGGATGCGAGCCGTCCATCAGCGCGGCTTCATCGGAATCGACGCCCGGGTGGTGCAGGATGCGCACGGCCTGCGCGAGCGTCGGCACGCCGAGCGGCTTCAGGTAGTCGCGTTCGATCTCGGGCGGCAGCAGCTCGGGCAGCGGCGTGCGCTCGACCGCGTTCTCGATCGCCTTGCGCAGATAGGCTTGCGACACGCCGGCCGTGCTCGGATAGACGGGCGTGAGCACCTGCGGCAGCGGCGCATCGGCTTCGACGACGCGCACGGCCGGATGCACCATCTCCATCCCGAAGAAGCCGCCGCGCACGTCGCCGCGCACGCGCAGCCGCTGGCCGACCGCCATCTGCTTGACCTGCGAGCCGTAGAAATTGAGAAAGCGCAGCACGAGCTGCTCGCCGTCGTCGTCCTGGATCTTCACGACGAGTTGGCGCCGCGGCCGGTATGCGACTTCGTTGTCGAACACAACGCCCTCGGTCTGCGCGATGCCGCCCGGCAGCAGTTCGCCGATCGGCGTGAGCGTGGTTTCGTCCTCGTAGCGCATCGGCAGATGCAGCACGAGATCGATCGAGCGTGTGAGGCCGAGCTTCGCAAGCTTGTCGGCGGTCTTCACGGGTTTGTCGGCAGCCGGTTTCTTCTTGCGCTTCGCGCCGGGCGTACCGGCTGCCCCCGCGTCGTCGCTGCCCGCGCCCGGTTCGACGTCGGGCGCGGCGGCGGCCGGCTGCGCGAGCCGCCCGTCGGCGCCGCGCTTCGGGCCCGCGCGGCGCGGCGCGGCACCGCGCGGCTCGACACTTTGCGCGTGCAACGCGGCATCGTCCGCGTCGAACGGATCGGCGGAATCGGCAACAGCGGCGGAGGAACGGCGTGGTGACACAGGCATCGGATCGTCTGGGTGCTTCGCAAGGCAAGTACAATAGCGGCTTTCACGTCGTCCGAACGAACGACGCCGGCCAGGCCGCGCATCCCGCCATCATAGCGGCTTGCGCGCCCCATTCATGCGTTTCCGCCCTGTCGGCGGCGCCCGCCGGCCGTTTCGAACCAGCCCGCATGTTCACGCTTTCCGATTTCGATTTCAATCTGCCCCCCGAGCTGATTGCGCAAACCGCACTGCCCGACCGCACCGCGAGCCGCCTGCTCGAGGTCGATGGCACCGTCGAGCCCGCGCGCCTCGTCGACCGCCGCTTCGCCGAGCTGCCGTCGTGCATCGCGCCGGGCGACCTGCTCGTGTTCAACGATACCAAGGTGCTGAAGGCGCGCTTCTTCGGCCAGAAGGCCAGTGGCGGCAAGATCGAGGTGCTGATCGAGCGCGTGACCGGCACGCACACCGCGCTCGCGCAGATCCGCGCGAGCAAGTCGCCGGGCGCCGGCACGACGCTGCGCCTCGCCGACGCGTTCGACGTGACGGTCGGCGAGCGCGTCGAGCCGTTCTTCACGCTGCATTTCCCGGAGCCGTGCCTCACGCTGATCGAGCAGCATGGCCGCCTGCCGCTGCCGCCGTACATCGAGCACGACGCCGACGCGAACGACGAGACGCGCTACCAGACCGTCTATGCGAGCAACCCGGGCGCGGTCGCGGCGCCCACGGCCGGGCTCCATTTCGACCAGCCGCTGCTCGACAAGCTCGACGCGATGGGCGTCGAGCGCGCGACGCTGACGCTGCACGTGGGCGCCGGAACGTTCCAGCCGGTGCGCGTCGAGAACATCGCCGAGCACCGGATGCACAGCGAGTGGTACGACCTGCCGCAATCACTCGTCGACAAGATCGCCGCGACCCGCGCGCGCGGCGGCAACGTGATCGCGGTCGGCACGACGTCGATGCGCGCGCTCGAAGCCGCGGCGCGCAGCGCCGACGAAGCGGGCCGCCCGCTCGCGGCGACGCAGGCCGAGACCGACATCTTCATCACGCCGGGCTACGGTTTCCGCGTCGTCGATCGGCTCGTGACGAACTTCCACCTGCCGAAGTCGACCCTGCTGATGCTGGTGTCCGCGTTCGCGGGCGTCGAGACGATCCGCGCCGCGTACCGGCACGCGATCGACGAACGCTACCGCTTCTTCAGCTACGGCGATGCGATGCTGCTCACGCGGCGCGATACGCCGGAGGCGCCCCGCGCGTAAGCGCGGCAGGTGCGAAGACGCACCGGCCCGCGACCGCGCAGCCGCCGTGGCTCCCGTTGTCCCGCTGCGCGCGCTCCGATGGCGCGCGCCCGCTTTTCCCAGCCGCCGGCTTGCCGGCGGCGTTTCCAACATGCGCCGGACTGTTCTCCGGTGGCAAGGAGAATGACGCGATGACCGAAGGTTCATCCCACGATACGCACGCTCCCGTGCAGGACCGCCCGGCCAACGGGCTCGAATTCGAACTGCTGACGACCGACGGCCATGCGCGCCGCGGCCGCGTGAAGCTCAACCACGGCGTGGTCGAGACGCCGATCTTCATGCCGGTCGGCACGTACGGCACCGTGAAGGCGATCCAGCCGCGCGAGTTGCATGAGATCAAGGCGCAGATCATTCTCGGCAACACGTTCCACCTGTGGCTGCGCCCCGGCCTCGAGACGATCGACGCGCACGGCGGCCTGCACGGCTTCATGGGCTGGAACAAGCCGATCCTGACCGACTCGGGCGGCTTCCAGGTGTTCTCGCTCGGCGACCTGCGCAAGATCACCGAGGACGGCGTGACGTTCGCATCGCCGATCAACGGCGACAAGCTGTTCCTGTCACCGGAAGTGTCGATGCAGATCCAGAAGGTGCTGAACTCCGACATCGTGATGCAGTTCGACGAATGCACGCCGTACGCGACCAACGGCGTGCCGACCACGCACAAGGAAGCGGCCGACTCGATGCGCATGTCGCTGCGCTGGGCGAAACGCTCGCTCGACGAGTTCGACCGGCTCGGCAACCCGAACGCACTGTTCGGGATCGTCCAGGGCGGGATGTTCGAGGACCTGCGCGACGAATCGCTCGCGGGCCTGTCGGAGCTCGGCTTCCACGGCCTCGCGATCGGCGGGCTGTCGGTCGGCGAGCCGAAGGAAGACATGATGCGCGTGCTGCGCCACGTCGGCCCGAAGCTGCCGGCCAACAAGCCGCACTACCTGATGGGCGTCGGCACGCCGGAGGATCTGGTCGAGGGCGTCGCGAACGGCGTCGACATGTTCGACTGCGTGATGCCGACCCGCAACGCACGCAACGGGTGGCTCTTCACGCGCTTCGGCGACGTGAAGATCCGCAACGCGACGCACAAGAATTCGCTGAAGCCGCTCGACGCGAGCTGCACGTGCTACACGTGCCAGAACTTCTCGCGCGGCTACCTGCACCACCTGCACCGCGTCGGCGAAATCCTCGGCGCGCAGCTCAACACGATCCACAACCTGCACTACTACCTGCAGCTGATGAGCGAGATCCGCGACGCGATCGAGACCCATACGTTCGACGCGTTCCGCCAGCGCTTCGCGGAGGATCGCGCAAGAGGGGTCGACTGACCGGCCGGCGGGCCGCGTGGCTTCGCACCGCTGCCCGCACCGCGCCACGTCACATAGGATGCGTACTAAATATCGCGTCCCGACCGCCAGTTGTGGCCGCCGAATATTACAATTGCCTTTCCAAACGCGTCGCAACGGTGCCGTTTCATGCTTTAACAGCTTGATCCGAAAGCGCATTTGCTGCGCCGTTTGCACATGGGGCCGGTGGTAGAATAACCGGCTTAATTTTCGATCTTCCCCTACGGAGAGACCAACGTGCCGTTCATTTCCAATGCCTTCGCGCAAGGCGCCGGTGGCGCCGAATCGAGCCTGATGAGCTTCCTGCCGCTCATCCTGATGTTCGCGGTGCTGTACTTCATCATGATCCGTCCGCAGATGAAGCGCCAGAAGGAACACCGCAACATGCTCGCGGCCATGGCGAAGGGCGACGAAGTCGTCACGAGCGGCGGCCTCGTCGGCAAGGTGACGAAGGTCACCGAAGGCTACATCGGCGTCGAAATCGCCGAAGGCACCGAAATCACCGTGCAGAAGGCTGCGGTCACGACCATTCTGCCGAAGGGCACGATCAAGTCGCTGTAAGGCTTTCACCGAGCGTCCGGCTCCCCGCGTCGTGCCCGCCTGAGAGAGCGGGCCGCCGCGGCGCCGGACGCGACGCTTTCACGCCAACCACCCGTTCGGCCCCCTCATGAATCGTTATCCACTCTGGAAATATGTCGTGATGGTCGTGGCGCTCGCCATCGGCCTTCTGTACACATTGCCCAACTTCTTCGGCGAAGCGCCGGCGGTGCAGGTGTCGAGCGGCAAGGCCACGGTCAAGCTCGACTCGACCACGCTGACCCAGGTCGAATCCGCGCTCGCTTCCGCGCAGATCACGCCGGACGACGTCACCTTCGAGAACACGGCGTCCAACGCGAACATCCGCGTGCGCCTGAAGGACACCGATACGCAACTGCGCGTCAAGGACCTGCTGCAGAAGTCGCTGAACGCCGATCCGAACGATCCGCAGTACGTCGTCGCACTGAACCTGCAAAGCGCGTCGCCGCGCTGGCTGACCGCGCTGCACGCACTGCCGATGTATCTCGGCCTCGACCTGCGCGGCGGTGTCCACTTCCTGCTCCAGGTCGACATGACGGGCGCGCTCACGAAGAAGCTCGACTCCGACGCATCCGATGCGCGCACGCTGCTGCGCGACAAGAACATCCGCGACGGCGGCGTGAGCCGCGTCGACCAGTCCGTCGTCGTCAATTTCAGCGACGCGCAGACGGCGGAAGACGCCCGCAAGGTGCTCGCCGCGTCGGTCACCGAACTGCAATGGGCGACCCAGCCCGGCGGCGGCGGCACGCAAGTCGTCGGCACGTTCACGCCGGCCGTGCAGAAGGCCGTCGAGGACGCCGCGCTCAAGCAGAACCTGACGACGCTCCACAACCGCGTGAACGAACTCGGCGTGTCCGAGCCGATCCTGCAACAGCAAGGCAGCGACCGCATCGTCGTCGAACTGCCGGGCGTGCAGGACACCGCGAAGGCGAAGGACATCATCGGCCGCACCGCGACGCTCGAGGCGCGCCTCGCCGATCCGATCAACACGCACCCGAACCCGAACGACCCCGTGCCGCCGGGCGAGGAGCTGTTCACGCAGGGCAACCAGGCGCCCGTTCTGCTGAAGAAGGAAGTGATCTTCACCGGCGACCGCATCATCGATGCGTCGGCCGGCTTCGACGAACACCAGCGTCCGTCGGTCAACATCCGCCTCGACTCGGCGGGCGGCCGCTCGGTGCGCGCGGTGTCGCGCGAGAACATCGGCAAGCCGATGGCGATGGTGCTGTTCGAGAAGGGCAAGGGCGAGGTGCTGACGGTCGCGACGATCCAGTCCGAACTCGGCGACCGCTTCCAGATCACGGGCCAGCCGACGCCGCAGGCGGCGGCAGACCTCGCGCTGCTGCTGCGCGCCGGTTCGCTCGCCGCACCGATGGACATCATCGAGGAACGCACGATCGGCCCGAGCCTCGGCGCGGACAACATCAAGATGGGCGTCCACTCGGTGATCTGGGGCTTCTGCGCGATCGCCGTGTTCATGATCGCGTACTACATGCTGTTCGGCGTGATCTCGGTGATCGGCCTGTCCGTGAACCTGCTGCTGCTCGTCGCGGTGCTGTCGCTGATGCAGGCGACGCTGACGCTGCCGGGTATCGCGGCAATCGCGCTCGCGCTCGGCATGGCGATCGACTCGAACGTGCTGATCAACGAGCGCGTGCGTGAAGAACTGCGCGCCGGCCAGCCGCCGCAGATCGCGATCCAGGCCGGCTACGCGCACGCGTGGGCGACGATTCTCGACTCGAACGTCACGACGCTGATCGCCGGCCTCGCGCTGCTCGCATTCGGCTCGGGCCCGGTTCGCGCGTTCGCGATCGTGCACTGCCTCGGCATCCTGACGTCGATGTTCTCCGCGGTGTTCTTCTCGCGCGGGATCGTCAACCTCTGGTACGGCGGCCGCAAGAAGCTGAAGTCGCTCGCGATCGGCCAGGTGTGGAAGCCGGAAGGCGCCACGGCTGGCGCCTCGTTCGCCGCGGCTGACGAATCGACCGATACCGCACGCGCAGCGAAGCTCGCCGCACCCGCGAAGGGCAACGCACCGCGCGCCGGCAAGCCGCAGCTGCGCAACCGCGCGCAGCAAGGCGTGTCGACGAAGAAACCGGGCTCGACCCAATAAGGCCCCGGAGACGAAGCCATGGAATTTTTCCGCATCCGTAAAGACATTCCGTTCATGCGGCACGCGCTGGTGTTCAACGTGATCTCGCTGGTCACGTTCCTCGCCGCCGTGTTCTTCCTGTTCCACCGCGGGCTGCACCTGTCCGTCGAATTCACCGGCGGCACGGTGATCGAGGTGCAGTACCAGCAGGCCGCGCAGCTCGAACCCGTGCGCGATACGCTCGGCAAGCTCGGCTACGCCGACGCGCAAGTGCAGAACTTCGGCACGTCGCGCAACGTGCTGATCCGCCTGCAGTTGAAGGAAGGCCTCACGTCCGCGCAGCAGAGCGACCAGGTGATGACCGCGCTGAAGGCGCAGAGCCCGGACGTTACGCTGCAGCGCGTCGAGTTCGTCGGCCCGCAGGTCGGCCGCGAACTCGCGACCGACGGTCTCCTCGCGCTCGCCTGCGTGGTGATCGGCATCGTGATCTACCTGTCGATCCGCTTCGAATGGAAGTACGCGGTCGCCGGCATCATTGCGAACCTGCACGACGTCGTGATCATTCTCGGCTTCTTCGCGTTCTTCCAGTGGGAGTTCTCGCTGGCGGTGCTCGCGGCGATTCTCGCGGTGCTCGGCTACTCGGTCAACGAGTCGGTCGTCATCTTCGACCGGATCCGCGAAACGTTCCGCCGCGAACGCAAGATGAGCGTGTCGGAGGTGATCAACCACGCGATCACGACCACGATGTCGCGGACGATCATCACGCACACGTCGACGGAAATGATGGTGTTGTCGATGTTCTTCTTCGGCGGCCCGACACTGCACTACTTCGCGCTCGCGCTGACGGTCGGCATCATGTTCGGCATCTACTCGTCGGTGTTCGTCGCGGGCTCGCTCGCGATGTGGCTCGGCATCAAGCGCGAAGACCTGATCAAGGAAAAGAAGACGGCGCACGATCCGGACGATCCGAACGCGGGCGCGCAGGTTTAAACACCGCGTCGTTTCGGCGGATACCAGAAGGCCGGTCCTGTTGGACCGGCCTTTTTTCATGCGCGAGCCGCGTCCGCTTCCTCCGGCGCGACCGCACGGACCGTCGGCTACAATCGCTTCACCATCCCGCCCCGCCACCCGTCGAAGCCGCGGTCCTCATGATGCCTGCCACGCATGTCGTTCATCGCATCGTCGCCTGGAGTACCGGTGCCGCAGCCGCGGCCGCGTTCGTTGCATGCGCATCGGCCGCCCGCGCGCAATCCGCGTCCGCCCCGCCCGCCGCTGCTGCTACCGCGGCGTCACAACCGTCACCCTGCCCGCCCGACTGGGAACCGCAGCTCTGCGAGCTGAAGGCCGCGGTCGAAGTGCTGAAGAAGCAGCACCTGACCGACGTCGACATCGGCGCGTTGCTCGACGCCACCGTGCACGACGGAATCAAGACGCTGCCGTATGCGCGCTTCTTCAACGCAAAGGAGGAACAGCAACGGCGCGACGACGAGCGCCGCGCACGCGACGGCACGCCGGGCATCGGCATCGTGTTCGAGACGCGGCCCGACGGCCTGCACATCATCGACGTGATCCCCGACGCGCCCGCCGAACAGGCCGGCGTTCGGCCCGACGATCTCGTCGTCGCGATGAACGACCGGAGCGTCGTCGGGATCGACAGCAGCGAGGTCGTGAATCTCGCGAAGGGCGACGCGGGCGTGCCGCTGAAGCTCACGGTCCGGCGTGGTCCAAACCATTCGACGCTGACCTTCGCGCCGGTCCGCGCAATCGTCCGGCCACACCCGGCGACCGCCAAGCGGCTCGCGGGCGACATCCTGTACACGCGACTGTCGAGCTTCCCGGAGCCCGCGGTCGGCAACTATATCGACGCGGTGCAGGCCGCGCGCCGCGCGGGGTCGCCAGTGAAAGGCGTGATCCTCGACCTGCGCATCAACGGCGGCGGCGCGCTGAATGCGGCGATCGGCATCACCGCGCTGTTCGCCGGGCGCGACCGCACCGCGATGGTGACGCTCGAGCGCGACGGCACGAAGCGTCGCCGCTTCACGACCAACTGGCCCGACTACGAACTGCCGGTCATGCACGGCCAGGATCCGCTCGCACCGCTGCAGGCAGACGACTGGTGGCGCAGCGTGCCGCTCGTCGTGCTCGTCGACGGACAGAGCGCGTCGGCCGCCGAAGCGACAGCGGCGGCACTGAAGGACCTCGGCCGCGCGCGGCTGCTCGGGATGCCGACCTACGGAAAGGGGCTCGCGCAGACCGGCGTCGACCTGATCGACGGCACACGCGTCAATTTCACGTTCGCGCGCAACCTGCGGCCGAACGGCTGCCCGATGGACGGTTACGGCGTCGTGCCGGACTGGCTCGTGCCGCCGCGCCACGACTCGGACGTCGACGGCGTGCTGCTGTGGTACCGCGAAGTCGATCTCGCCCGCGCGCCGTATGCGGACCGGCTGGCGCCCGATCCGTTCGCGCAGGTACGCAAGGCACGGCAGAAACTGCGCGAAGCGCGCGTGCGCGAGAAAATCGATACGTCGAAGAGCGCGGCGCTGCCGCAGCGGGAATTCGGCACGGATGCCGACTGGCAGCTCCGGCAGGCGCTTGACGCACTCGCCGGCCGGCCGGTGCAGACCATCGCCGCGCCCGCGCAACTGATGCCGGCGCAGCCGGTATGCGAGCGCGGCAGCGACTGACGCGCCGCCGCGCACCCCGCGTCACCGGAACCCGAACCGCCGGCGCAGCACGATCAGCGCCGCGAGGCTCAGCACGGCCGCGAACATCAGGTAGAAGCTCGGCGCGGTCTTCATCCCGGTCGCGCGGATCAGCCACGCGATGATGAACGGCCCGAAGCCACCGAAGATCGTCACCGCGACGTTATACGCAAGCGACATCCCGGTCGTGCGCGTCTGCACCGGAAACACTTCGGACAGCAGCCCGGGCAGCGCCGCGAAATAGCCGGTCATCAGGAACGCGAGCAGCACCTGCAGCGCGATCAGCGTGCCGAAGCCCGGATGCGCGACCAGGTACGCGAACGCCGGGTAGATCAGCACGAGGATGCCGACGGCCGGCGCGAGCATAACGCGCACGCGTCCGTAACGATCCGACCAGTGGCCGACGAGCGGTGCGAACGCCATCTGGATCACGCCGACGACGAGGATCGCGGCAAACGCGGCCGACGGCGCAAGGCCGAGCTGCTTCACGCCGTAGGTCGGCATGAACAGCACGAGATAGGTCGCGACGGTGCCGAGCACCACCACGCCCATCGCGGCGACGAGCCGTGCCTTGTGCGACGCGAACGTGTCGCGCAGCGGGCTCGCGGTGCTTTCGGCGGCGAGGAATTCGGGCGTCTCGTCGACCTTCGAGCGGATGTAGTACGCGACGGGCCCGAGCAGCAGCCCGAAGAAGAACGGGATGCGCCATCCCCACGCGGCCATCTGGTCGGCGGTGAGCTGCGCGTTCAGCACAGTGCCGAAGCCGGCGGCAAGCAGCGTCGTGAGCCCCTGGCTCGCGACCTGCCAGCTCGCGAAGAAGCCGCGCCGGCCCGGCACGTGCTCGGCCAGGAACGCGGTCGCGCTGCCGAATTCGCCGCCGGCGGAGAAACCCTGCATCAGCCGCGCGGCGACGAGGATCAGCGGCGCGGCAACGCCGATCGTCTGGTAGGTCGGCAGCACCGCGATCACCAGCGTGCCGGCCATCATCAGCAGGATCGACAGCGTAAGCGCGGCCTTGCGGCCCGCGCGGTCGGCATACGCGCCGAGCACGATCGCGCCGAGCGGGCGCATGAAGAACGACACGCCGAACGTGCCGAGCGTGAGCAACAGCGACACGGTATCGTTGCCGGCCGGAAAGAACAGCTTCGAGATCGTCACCGCGAAGAAGCCGTAGACGACGAGGTCGAACCACTCGAGCGCGTTACCGATCGACGCGGCGACCACCGCGCGCCACACGCGCGGCGACGAGGCAATGGAGCTGGACTGCGTGACGGCATGCATCGGCGATCTCCTTGTCGTTGTACGTTGTGTCGGGCGCGCCGATTCTCGCGCCGCGCGCTGCGCCGACGATTATAGGCGCGCAAAAAAAACCGCCGCGCCCCCTGAAAACGGGAGCGCGGCGGCTGGCTCGCGACGGGCCGGCGGCGTGACGCGGCGGCCAGCCCGGCCGCGCGCGTTACTGCTGCTTGACGGCTTCGGCCGTGATCAGCAGCTTCGTCTTCATCTTGAAGCCGTACTGCTTGCCGTAGTCGAGGCCGAAATCGTCGCGGCTGAATTCGCCGACGGCGTCAACGCCGCACACTTCGCGCTTGAGCATCGGATGCGGCATGCACTTGAACGAATCGATCTTCAGCGTGACCGGCTTCGTGACGCCGTGCAGCGTCAGGTTACCGACCACCGACACCGGCTTGTCGCCGTCGAACTTGATGGCGCCCTTGTAGTTCGCCTGCGGGAACTTGGAGACGTCGAAGAACTCAGCCGTCTGCAGGTGCTCGTCGAGCTTCGCGCTGCCCGTGTGGATCGACGCGATGTCGGTCGTCACGTCGACCGTACCGGTCTTCGCCGCGCGGTCGAGCGTCACGGTGCCGCTCGACTTGTCGAACTTGCCGCGCCAGACCGACAGGCCGCCGAAGTGGTCGGCCTCGAAGCTCGGGTACGTATGGCTCGGGTCGAACTGGTACGTCGCGCTGTCAGCGAATGCCGAGAACGACAGCGAAGCGGCCAGCGCGCCCGCGGCGATGATCAGATGCTTTTTCAAACGCTTTCTCCTTGGAACGGCGCCGCGCCCTCGCGCGGCATTCGGGGTGATGCGACAACCCGCCGCTTACTTCGTGGCGACGAGATGAAACTTGATCTGCACTTCGTCGGCGACGATCGACGTGTCCTTCCACTCGCCGGTGCCGACGTTGAACGCCGAACGCTTGATCGGCAGCACGCCGTCGAAGGTCTGCGTCGGGCCGCTCTGCGTGACCGTGACGGGCACCGTGACGGTCTCGGACTTGCCCTTGATCGTCAGCTTGCCGGTCACGTTGTACTTGTTGCCGCCCGCCGGCGCGATCGCCGACGACGCGAAGGTCGCCTGCGGATACGCCTTTGCGTCGAACCAGTCCTTGCCCGCGACCTGGTCGTTGTACATCTTGTCGCCGAGGTCGAAGCTCGCGATGTCGATCGTCATTTGCGCGCTGCCCTGCGCGGCCTTGGCCGGGTCGAACTTCACCTGCGCGGAGAACTTCCTGAATGCGCCTTCGGTCGGCACGTTCATCTGCTTCGACACGGCGGACACCTTGCTCTTCGCGAGATCGACGTCGGCGTGCGCCGCGGCCGACGCGACAAGTGACACCGCGGCGAACGCGGTCAGCATGGAGCGGGAGAAAGACACTTTCATGGGATCCTTCATTTGGCGGAGGGAAGCATCCGCGACAGCAGGCCGTCGCGGTCCAACAACTGGTGCTTGAGCGCCGCGAGCACATGCATGGCGACGAGCGAAAGCAGAATGTAATTCAAAGACACGTGCAGCGTCTTGAAGGTTTCCTTCAGCGCAGGATCGGGATCGATCAGGCGCGGCAGCGGCACGATGCCGAGATAGACGACCGGGATGTTCGACGCGGAGCTGTACAGGTAGCCCGTAACCGGAATCACGATCATCAGCACGTACAGCAGCATGTGCACGCCGTGCGACACCGCACGCTGCCACGCCGGCGTGCCGCCCGGCAGCGGCGGCGGCAGGTGGGTCGCGCGCCACAGCACGCGCACGACGGCGAGTGCGAACACCGTCACGCCGATCCACTTGTGCCACGAGAAGTACTTGAGCTTCGTCGGCGTGAAGCCGGGGATGTCGGTCATCACCCAGCCGAGTGCGAAGCCGCAGACGATCAGCAGCGCGATCAGCCAGTGCAGCGCGATCGCGGTGTGCGCGTAGCGTGCCGGCGAGGCCGGCGGCGATTTCGATGCCATCATGGATTCCTCAGTTGAGCGAACGGCTGCGCCGGTAAATTCGTCCGACGCTTGTCAAGGGCGCCATGCTACCGCAACCTTTTGTCTCGCGCGGACTCCGAGGACAGGCGCGTCAGCCTGCTGACAGGTTTGCGCCATGTTACCGGCCGGTCACCCGGCAACGGGGCGTTGACACGCCGAAAAAGCCGTTTTGGTAAGATTGGCGCGGGTTCCGGCCCCGTCGACGCGTTCCCCGCCCGTCGCACAACCGCCTTTTCCATGCAACGACACGACCTGATTGCCTGCCACGAATGCGACGCACTGTTGCATAAACCGCGCCTGAGCGGTCGCGAAATCGCGCGCTGCCCGCGCTGCGACGCACTGCTCTATCGCAACAGCACCACGCAGATCGAGCGCATCAGCGCGCTTGCGGTCGCGGCACTCGTCACGTTCGTCATCGCGCAGGCGTTCCCGATCCTCGAAATGGACCTGAACGGCACCCGCGTGCAGACGACACTGATCGGCGCAATCGACGCGCTGTGGCATCAGGACATGGAGATCGTCGGCGTGATGGTGTTCTGCTCGACCGTGCTGTTCCCGCTCGTCGAGATGGCCGCACTGCTTTACGTGCTGCTGCCGATCCGGCGTGGCGTCGTGCCGCCGGGCCTCAATTTCGTGCTGCGCACGATCCAGCTCGTGCGGCCGTGGGGGATGATCGAGGTGTTCATGCTCGGGATCGTCGTGACGATCGTGAAGATGGTGAGCCTCGCGCGCGTCGTGCCCGACGCGGCGCTGTTCGCGTTCGGCGCGCTCACGCTGATGACCGCCGTCGTGCTGATGTTCGATCCACGCACGCTGTGGGACATCGCCGACGACCTGCGCGCCGGGCGCACGCCCGCCACGCCCGACGGCACCGCTTCGCCGCCGCAAGCGCCCCGCCAATGACGATGCCGACCGCCGCCCGCGAGGGCTACGCCAGCTGCCACGCATGCGGGCTCGTGCAGACGATCGACCATCCGCACGCGCATTGCGCGCGCTGCGGCAGCACGCTTCACTTCCGCACGCCGAACAGCATCACGCGCACCTGGGCGCTGCTGATCGCGGCCGCGATCCTCTATATTCCGGCGAACCTGCTGCCGATCATGCGCACGTCGTCGATCGTCGGCTCGCAGGAGGACACGATCATGAGCGGCGTCATCTATTTCTGGACGTCCGGCGACTGGCCGCTCGCGGTCGTCGTATTCGTCGCCAGCATCCTCGTGCCGATGCTCAAGCTCGGCGTGCTGACGATCCTCGTCGGCACCGCGCAGCGGCGCACCGTGTGGCGGCCGCTGCAGCGCACGCGCCTGTACCGGATCGTCGAGCGGATCGGCCGCTGGTCGATGCTCGACATCTTCGTCGTGACGCTCACCGTCGCGCTCGTCCATTTCCGTTCGCTCGCCGTCATCACGGCCGGCCCCGGCGCGCTCGCGTTCGGCTCGGTCGTGATCCTGACGATGCTCGCGTCGATGCAGTTCGATCCCCGCCTGATCTGGGATCCAGTCGAAACCTCAGGGAAACACCATGAATAGTCCGCAAGGCCCGCAGCAAGACGCGTCCCGGCCGCCCGATCCGGCGATCTCGACGAAAAGCGGCTGGCTGCCGTCGCTCGTCTGGCTCGTGCCGCTGATCGCCGCGCTGATCGGTATCGGCCTCGTGATCAAGTCCGTGCGCGAGCGCGGCCCGGAAATCTCGATCAGCTTCCACAGCGCGGAAGGGCTCGAGCCGGGCAAGACGCAGGTCAAGTACAAGGACGTCGAGATCGGCATGGTCAAGACGATCAAGCTGTCGAAGGACCTGTCGCGCGTGCTCGTCCAGGTGCAGCTGAAGAAGGAAGCCGAGGACTTCGCGGTCAAGGGTTCGCGCTTCTGGATCGTGCGTCCGCGCGTCGGCGCGACCGGCGTGTCGGGGCTCGGCACGCTGCTGTCGGGCGCGTACATCGGCGTCGATGCCGGCCACGGGCAGGACACGCAGACCGACTTCACCGGCCTCGAGACGCCGCCGGCCGTGACCGGCGACCAGAAGGGCACGCAATACGTGCTGCGCGGCGATTCCCTCGGCTCGGTCGACATCGGCTCGCCCGTCTACTACCGCCGCGTGCAGGTCGGCCAGGTGGTCGGCTTCTCGCTCGACAAGGACGGCACGGGCGTCACGTTCAACGTGTTCGTCAACGCGCCGTACGACCAGTACGTCGGCGTGAACTCGCGCTGGTGGCAGGCGAGCGGCGTCGACCTGCGGCTCGATTCGAGCGGCCTGAAGCTGAACACGCAGTCGCTCGCGACCGTGATTCTCGGCGGCATCGCGTTCCAGACGCCGCCGAACCAGGACAGCGGCGCGACGGCGCCGAACAACACGACCTTCCGCCTCGGCTCCGACGAGGCAGACGCGATGCGCGATCCGGACGGCCAGCCGCTGCAGGTCGTGATGAACTTCAACCAGTCGCTGCGCGGGCTCGCGGTGGGCGCGCCGGTCGACTTCCGCGGCATCGTGCTCGGCGAAGTGACGAACATCGGCATCGACTTCGATCCGAAGACCAAGAACTTCCTGATGCCGGTGACGATGAACGTGTATCCGGAGCGGCTCGGCCCGCGCTTCCGCGAAACGATCGAGCGCAAGGGCGAACCGGCCCGCCGCGAGATCGTCACGCGCCTCGTCAGGCACGGGCTGCGCGGCCAGCTGCGCACCGGCAACCTGCTGACGAGCCAGCTTTATGTCGCGCTCGACTTCTTCCCGAAGGCACCGGTCGTGGAGATCGACGCGGCACGCCAGCCGCTCGAGCTGCCGACCGTGCCGAACACGCTCGACGAACTGCAGCTGCAGGTCGCCGACATCGCGAAGAAGCTCGACAAGGTGCCGTTCGACCAGATCGGCGCGAACCTGAACAGCGCGCTGTCGAACGCCGACAAGCTCTTCAAGCAGCTCGACACGCAGGTCGCGCCGGAAGCGCGCGACACGCTGTCGGCCGCGAAGCAGACCTTCTCGACCGCCGAGGCGACGCTGCAGCAGGATTCGCCGCTGCAGTCCGACGTGCGCGGCGCACTGAAGGAACTCACGCGCACGCTGCAATCGCTGAACGCGCTCGCCGACTATCTGGAGCGCCATCCCGAATCGCTGCTCAAGGGCAAGCCAGGAGATCAACAATGACGACGACACGCGCGAACATCGTCGCGAGCGGCGCGGCGGCAGTCTTCGCCGCGCTTGCGCTCGCCGCGTGCAGCTCGCCGCCCGCGCGGTTCTATACGCTGAGCCCGGCCGACGCGGCCGCGCCCGTGCGTACCGCGCCCGCCAACCCGTCGTTCCTGATCGAGGTGCCGTCCGTCGGCGTGCCCGAGCAGGTCGCGAAGAACCAGCTCGTCGTGCAGAAGAACGCCGCGCAGGTCGACGTGCTCGAACAGGAGCGCTGGGCCGCGCCGCCCGCCGACGAAATCCGCCGCGCCTTGTCCGACGACCTCGCCGCGCAGCTCGGCACGATCGACGTCGCGAATTCCGCGTATCCGGCCGGCGTGCCCGTCTATCGGATCAGCGTGAACGTGCAGCGCTTCGAGTCGTGGCCCGGCAAACGCGCGGCGATCGATGCGGTGTGGAGCGTGCGCGCGCTCGGCACGCAGGCCGTGATGACGTGTCGCACGAGCGTCGCGGAACCGGTCGCCGACGGCTACGACGCGCTCGTCGCGGGCCACCGGCGCGCGCTCGACGTGATCGCATCGCAGGCCGCGTCCGGCGTGCGCGCGATGGCCGCGCGGCGCGGAGCCGCGGCTGCGTCGGCCACCTCGACGACCGCGTCCGGCAAGGCAACGGCCGCCGCGCCCGCCGTGCCTTGCCCGGCCAGTCCGATGCCCGGCAACGATGCGGGCACGACGGGCAAGTCCGGCGCGTAAGCGCGACGCGCGGGCCGGCGGCCGATGCATGCGCGCGGCACGGCTGCACTCGGCACACGCCGCCCGATAGTCATCGTCGGCATCGATCCGCGTGCGCATGCAACCGCGCACGCGAACCTGCCGCCCTCGCCGCCACTGCCTGCGCTGCCCGGCATCCATCGGCCGAACGGCAGCTTTGCATTGTTTGTCAAAATCCGCCGGAACCGGCACCATGCAACGCGGTCGGCTTGCGTTTTCGCGCCCGATTGACGATCCTACGCACTTTCCGGCTCGCGCCGCTCGTCGCGCGCGCACGCCGGCGGCGATCCGCCAGTCGTATCCGGTCCGATCGCCGCGTCTGCCGGGGCGCGCATGCGATCCGCGTGGTCCGCGCCGGGGCAGCCGCATCGCGGGTCGCCGCGCATCGTCCGCGCCCCCCGACCAGCCTCACCGTTCTCCCCGGCGCCGCGCCGTGTTCCGGCCGGCATCCCGAACCCGCCCGTCCAGGGCTTTCGCTATTCCGTTTATGTTTCGTTCCCTGACGACCCTGATCAAGAAGTGGCGCGCGTCGCGCAATGCGGGCCACCAGCTCGATGCGCTGCTTGCGCATGCCGACGCGGAGGCGTCGTACGCCGAACGCAGCGAATGGCTGATCGAGCTCGCGCACTGGCTGCGCCGCAACGGCGCGATGCAGGTCGCGCACGACACGCCGGCCGAACGCGACGCCGACGCGCGCGCGTATCCGGCGCATGCGCGGCTGCGCTACCTGTTCCACGTGCTCGACCGCAATCCCGCATGGAAATCGCACGCCGCGCGCACCCTGCGCGGGATTCTGCGCGAATGCGACGGCATCTCGCTGCTGTGCGACGCGGGGATGCCCGTGCATTCCGGTTTCTTCGGCGCGCTGTTCGAGCGCATCGACGCGTCGCTGATCCCGCCCGCGCCGAACCGCCGCGAACTGACGGCGCTGTTCACGCTGATGTTCCCGGCACCCGGGGACGCCCAATGGATCGACGCGCTGCCCGATGACCTGCTCGCGCGCCTCGCCGAGCTGTTCTCGTTCGACGTCACCGACGAAGAGCGCCACGAGCCCGGCTCGTTCTCGCGCGACCTGCTGGCCGCGCTGCACAACCTGACCTGCCAGATCAGCTCGACCGGCCTGTCGCAGACGGTGCGCAGCCGCCTGTCCGACGACGACGCGCGCAAGCCGCTCGAAACGCAGCCGTTCTATCGGCTCACGCGCGCGATGCTCGCGGTCGAGACCGCACACGCGGCCGTGGAGGACGGCGGCGACCCGAGCAAGCTGCTTCATGAGGTGAACTACCTGCGCGTGCTGCTCGACGAATGCCGGATCGCCGTCGACGATGTGTTCGCGCACCTGTACCGCAACGGCGTGTCGGTCGACATCGTGTTCCAGGTCGAACGGATGCGCATGCGCATCCTGCGCGCGGAAATGCTGCTCAACGCGTGGATGGCACGCGACGACCTGCGCGGGATGGCGCGCCTGACGGCCGAACTCGTCGACGCGAACCAGAACAGCCAGAGCGTGTCGCACCTCATGCGCAGCAACTTCTCGCTGTTCGCGCGCAAGCTCGTCGAGACCAACGCGGACACCGGCGAGCACTACATCTCGCGCGGCCGCGCCGAGTACCTGAAGATGCTGCGGATGGCCGCGGGCGGCGGGCTCGTCACCGTCGTGACCGTGTGCGTGAAGTTCGCGATCACCGGCGCGCACCTGCAGTCGATGCTCGAAGGGTTGCTCGCGGGCGTCAACTACGCGGCGAGCTTCATGCTGATGCACTTCCTGCATTTCACGCTCGCGACCAAGCAGCCCGCGATGACCGCGCCGACGCTCGCGCGCGAGCTCGACGACACCGGTCACGAGGAAGGCGTGAAGACGTTCGTCGCGTCGGTGATCGCGCTGATCCGCACGCAGGCCGCGGCGATTTCCGGCAACGTGCTCGTCGTGCTGCCCGTGTGCCTGCTCGTGCAGCTGTTCGCCGGCAACCTGCTGCACGCAAACCTGATCTCGCCGGAGAAGGCGCACGCGACGCTGCACTCGTTCTCGCTGCTGGGCCCGACGCCGTTCTATGCGGCGCTCACGGGCGTGCTGCTGTGGGCGTCGAGCCTGCTCGCGGGCTGGGCCGACAACTGGTTCGTGCTGCATCGGGTCGGCGACGCGCTCACGTACAACCGGCGGCTGCGGCTCACGCTCGGCGCGTCGGGTGCCGCGAAACTCGCGCACTTCTGTCGCTCGAACGTCGCGGGCGTCGTCGCCAACGTGGGTCTCGGCCTGATGCTCGGCCTGATCCCGGCGATCGTCACCGTGTTCCTGTTCCCGTTCGAGGTGCGCCACGTGACGCTGTCGGCCGGGTCGATCGGGATCGCGCTCGGCGTGCTCGGCAAGGGCGCGCTCGGCACGCCCGAGCTGTGGTGGGCCTGCGCCGGCGTCCTGAGCATGGCGATCCTCAACGTGCTCGTGAGCTTCGCGCTCGCATTCACGATGGCCGTGCGCTCGCGCAGCCTGCGCCGCACCAAGGTGCGCGCGCTGGTCGGCGCGATCGTCCGCACGGTGCTGTCGAAGCCGTCCGCGCTGTTCTGGCCAGCCGGCGCGCCGGCCGCGCGGGCCGGCCAGCCAGGCGCTCACTGACCGTCCGGCGGCGGCGCGCAGCCCGAGGCGGGCGTCGCCGCGCGGGCCTGCCGTCTCGCCGTCGGGCCCGGCGCACCGGCACCGGCGCGCCGAATCGGATGCAACGCCGGCTCCGGCCGCCCGCGCCGCGTACAATAGTGGACTTTTGCACGTCCTCACCCGCCTTATGTCCTCGCCCACCCTGTACGAATTCTTCGCTCCCTGCCCGCGCGGCCTCGAAGCGGCGCTTGCCGCCGAGCTGGCCGAAATCGCCGGCCGACATCTGGACGGCGCGCCGTTCACCGCGGGCGCGCAGGTGCCGGGCGGCGTTCATTTCCGCGGCGGCTGGACCGCCGGCATGGCCGCGAACCTCCATTCGCGAATCGCGAGCCGGATCCTGCTGAAGATCGCGCACCGCCCGTACCGCAACGAACAGGACGTCTACGCACTCGCGCTCGAGCAGCCATGGGAGCGCTGGTTCGCATCGACGCAGACGCTGCGCGTCGACATCACCGCGATCAAGTCGCCGCTGAAGAGCCTCGAATTCGCGACGCTGCGCGTGAAGGACGCGATCTGCGACCGGATGCGCGACAAGACCGGCGCACGCCCGAGCATCGACACCGGCGCGCCGGACGTGCGCGTGTTCGCGTTCCTGACGGCCACCGAGTGCACGCTGTACCTCGATACGTCGGGCGAGCCGCTGTTCAAGCGCGGCTGGCGCCTCGACAAGGGCGCGGCGCCGCTGCGCGAGAACCTCGCGGCCGGCATCTTGCGCCTGACGGGCTGGACGCCCGGCACGCCGCTGTATGACCCGATGTGCGGCAGCGGCACCTTCCTCGCGGAAGCCGCGCAGATCGCGCTCGGCGTCGCACCGGGCGTCGAGCGCCGGTTCGGCTTCGAAAAGCTCAAGCAGTACGACATCACCGCATGGCAGGGCCTGAAGGTCGCGGCGCTCGACGCGAAGCGCGCGGCGCGCGGCAAGCGCGATTCGCTCGGCGTGTACGGCAGCGACATCTCGGGCGACATGCTCGAGAAGGCGCGCGCGAACCTCGAGCGTGCGGGCGTGCCGTCGGTGTGGCTCAAGCAGGTCGACGCGCGCGGGATGACGCCGCCGTGCGACGGCCCGGGCATCATTCTCGCGAACCCGCCGTACGGCGAGCGGATCGAGGTGCGCGGCCGCAGCGCGCGCGGCGAGGTGCGCGAGACGGGCCGCAACCGCGGCAACGACGACGCATTCCGCCGCACGCACACCGACGCACCGGACAGCGAATTCTTCAACGCGCTCGGCGATGCGCTCAAGCAGCGCTTCACGGGCTGGCAGGCGTTCCTGCTGACGTCGGACCGCTCGCTGCCGGGCCTGCTGCGCCTGCGCGAATCGGCGAAGACGCCGCTGTTCAACGGCGCGCTCGAATGCCGGTTGTTCCGCTTCGACCTGATCGCCGGCAGCGTGAAGGCACGCCCCGCCGCGCCGGAAGGCGACGCCTGACACGCGAGACGGCCGCCGCGGCCGCCTGCTGACACCCAGACGACGCCCGGCCTGAGCCGGGCGTTTTTCTTTCCACCGCCCCCACGCGGGCAGTGCCCGCGTGCCGCGCCGCCACCCGCGCGCCGATGCGGTTCCCGCACCGCCCTTGCCCGCCAAAGCCGTCAGGTCCCCCATTTGTCAGCACCGCCACGACTACTGACAGCACGCTGTCAGCAGCACCCGATCACACTGCAATCCCGGCGCAATGCAAGGCTGGTTTCCATCAAGAACCCGAACAACAAGGAGCTCGTCATGACGTCCGCAACTGCAGCAGCAACCGAAACCGCAACCCTGGAACGCGCGATCGCGTGGTTCGACATCCCGTCCCTCGATTTCGACCGGGCGATCCGTTTCTACGAAACCGTGCTGCAGACGACGCTGCAACGCGAAGTCATCGGCGGCGTGCCGATGGCCGTGTTCGATCACGAAGCGTCGAGCACGGGCGGCAGCATCGTGTTCGATCCGCAGCAGATGAAGCCGAGCGCGAACGGCGTGCTCGTGTACCTGAACGCCGGCGAATCGGTCGTCGCGGCGCTCGAACGCGCGAAGCGCGCAGGCGGCGTCGTGCAAGGCTCGGTCGTCGAGTTGCCGAACAACTACGGCTACATCGGCTACCTGATCGATACCGAAGGCAACCGCGTCGGCCTGCACGCACCGAAATGCCACTGAGCGCGTCTACGATCCGGCCGGCGCGGCGCTATCATCGCGAAGTCCCCGTAGCCGTTGGAGTCGAGGTTCAGCCATGACGCGCCGTGCCGACCGCCTGTTCCAGATCGCCGAGCTGCTGCGCGGGCGTCGTCTCACGACCGCGCAGCAGCTCGCGGACTGGCTGTCGGTGTCGCCGCGCACGGTCTATCGCGACGTGCGCGACCTGCAACTGTCAGGGGTGCCGATCGAAGGCGAAGCCGGCATCGGCTACCGGCTGAACCGCAACGCGAGCCTGCCGCCGCTCACGTTCACCGCCGAGGAGCTCGCGGCACTCGCGGCCGGCGCGCGGATGCTCGAGACCTGGGGCGGCGCGCGCTTCGCGGGCGGCGCGCGTTCGGCGCTCGCGAAGATCGCGTCGGCGATGCCGGCCGACAAGCGCACCGCGCTCGATCGCCTGCCGGTGTTCGCGCCCTCGTTCCACATCGACGAGACATTCTGCGCGAAGGTCGACGCGATCCACCAGGCGGTCGACACGCATCACATCGTCAGCTTCGACTACCGCGACCGGCTCGGCGCGCACACGAAGCGCCGCGTGTGGCCGCTCGGGCTCGTCTACTGGGGCGGACGCTGGACGATCGGCGCGTGGTGCGAGCTGCGCGACGACTTCCGCACCTTCGACATCGCGCGGATGGGCGACATCACCGTGCACGAGCAGTTTCCGGACATGGAAGGCCGGCGCATCGCCGACTACATGCGGATCGCGGAAGCGCCGATGCGCTGACGCGCGCCGCCGCCATTCGCATGCCGGGGCGGCCGCGCCCCGGCAACGCCCGTCATTCCCCGAACACGACTGACCGCTTCGGCCGCTCGTCGACGTGCAGCGAAAACACGTCGGGGCGCGCATAGTGTCCGACCACGTCGAAGTCGTAACGCGCACGCACGAGCTCGTCCGTATCGATACGCGCGGTCACGAGCCCGGGCTCGCCGATCAGCGGCTCCGTCAGCAGGTCGCCGAGCGGCCCGACGATCACGCTGCCGCCGCGGATCAGCGGCCGCTCGGGATCCCAGCCCGGCACGTCGATGCCGAGCGCACGCGGCGACGGCTGCACCTGGCAGGCGCTCACGACGAAGCAGCGCCCTTCGTGCGCGATGTGCCGCATCGAGCTTTGCCACAGGTCGCGCTCGTCGACGGTCGGCGCGCACCAGATCTGCACGCCTTTCGCATACATCGCGCAGCGCAGGAGCGGCATGTGGTTCTCCCAGCAGATCGCGGCGCCCGCACGGCCCGCGGCCGTTTCGACCACCGGCAGTGTCGAGCCATCGCCCTGCCCCCAGATCAGCCGCTCGGTGCCGGTCGGCATCAGCTTGCGGTGCTTCGCGACGAGCCCGTCGCGCGGATCGAAGAACAGCGCCGTGCAGTACAACGTGCTGCCGCCGCGCTCGATCACGCCGACCACCAGGCTCGCGCCCGTGCGCTGCGACAGCGCGGCCAGTTCGTCGGTTTCGGGGCCCGGCACGTCGATCGCCTGCGCGGCATAGCGCGCATACGCGTCGCGGCCCTCGGGCAGCCGGTAGCCGAGCCGCGTGCCGAAGATCTCGCCCTTCGGATAGCCGCCGAGCACGGCCTCTGGCAGCACGACGAGCGACGCGCCGCTGTCGCGGATCGCGGCTTCGTAGCCGAGGATCGTGTCGAGCGTGGCGCGCGTGCCGGCGGGCGATGCGCCGATCTGCAGCGCGGCGATAACTGAGGTGGACATGAAAGCGTCTCCAGTGAGTGGGTGACGCCATCTTTATCGATATCATTTCATCGATCAAATCGATAAAACGATAACTGACATGAATACGGATGATATCGCCGGACTCGACCTGAACCTGTTGAAGGTGTTCGAGGCGCTGTACGAGGAAGGCGGCGCGAGCCGCGCGGCGCTGCGGCTCGGCCTCACGCAATCGGCGGTAAGTGCGGCGCTCGCGCGACTGCGCGTGATCTACGCCGATCCGCTGTTCGTGCGCACCGGCCGCGGGCTCGCGCCGACGCCGCGCGCGGACGAACTGAAGCCGATCCTCTCCGATGCGCTCGACCGCTGCCGCGCAAGCCTCGCGATCGCGGCCGACGGCGGCGAACGGGTCGGCCGTACGATCTCGATCGGCCTGTCGGACGACTTCGAGATCGCGCTCGGCCGCGCGCTGATCGACGCAGTCGCGCGCGAAGCCCCGGGCATCCGGCTGATCTTTCGGCAGACGCACAGCGGTATCGCGGGCGACGCGCTGCTGCGGCACGGCGTCGATCTCGCGATCGCGTCGGGCGGGTTCTCGGCGAACGGGCTGAGCCGGCGCGCGGTCGCGACGGGCGGCTACGCATGCCTCATCGATCCGGCCGGCCGCGCGCACGCGCCGCGCACGCTCGTGCTCGCCGATTTCGTGCAGCGCGATCACCTGCTCGTGTCGTCGGGCGGCGTGATCGGGATCGTCGACGAAGCCCTGGCCGCGCTCGGCCACAAACGGCGCGTCGCGGCGTCGACCACGCATTTCGCGGCGCTGCCGTACCTGCTCGCCGGCTCCGACGCGGTGGCCACGATACCGGCGCATGCGGCTCGCGCGATCGCGCAGTCGACGTCGCTGCGCGCGCTCGCGTGCCCGGTCGAGCTGCCGGGCTACCCGGTGGAAATCGGCTGGCGCACGAGCACGCAGCGCGACCCGGCGATCGTGCGCGTGCGGGATACGATCGCCGCCTGCGTCGCGACGATCGTATCCCCGTGAAAAACGGGGCACGATTCGACTCGTGACGATCGGACCTTCCGCCCCCCGGCTGGCCGCCAGCCGAGGCGGGCGGCGCCCATGCGCGTCGCGGCAATCGGGAAGACCTGTTGCCGCCGCAAAGAACGACCGGGGTCGGATTCGTCTAACCAGACGGCCGGCAGCGTCCGGGCGCAACCGGTAAAATGCCGAACCATGAAACCCGAAATCTGGACCCCGCATGTGACCGTCGCGGCGCTCGTCGAGCGCGCCGGTCGCTTTCTCGTGATCGAGGAAGAAACCTCGACGGGCCTGCGCATCAACCAGCCGGCCGGCCACCTCGAAGCCGGCGAGACACTCGCCGACGCCGTGATCCGCGAAACGCTCGAGGAAACCGCGCATCCGTTCGTACCCGACGCGCTCGTCGGCGTCTATCTCGCGCACTACGACCGCCCCGGCAGCGCCGGCGCGACCTACCTGCGCTTCACGTTCTGCGGCACGGCCGGCGAGCCGGTGCCGGGCCACATGCTCGACGACGGCATCGTCCGTACGCTGTGGATGAGCGCCGACGAACTGCGCGCGTGCAGCGAGCGCCATCGCTCGCCTGCGGTGATGCGCTGCGTCGACGACTATCTCGCCGGGCGGCGCATTCCGCTCGATTTCGTGCACACGCATTCGGTCGCGCCGCGCCCGGAAGCATTCGACCGTCAGGCGGTAAACAAATGAGCAAGCGCCGTGTAGTAGTTGGCATGTCGGGCGGCGTCGATTCGTCGGTGACCGCGTGGCTACTGAAGGAACAGGGGTACGACGTGGTCGGCCTGTTCATGAAGAACTGGGAAGACGACGACGACGGCGAATACTGCTCGACGCGCCAGGACTGGATCGACGTGGTGTCGGTGGCCGACCTGATCGGCATCGACGTGGAAGCCGTGAACTTCGCGGCCGAATACAAGGACCGCGTGTTCGCCGAATTCCTGCGCGAATACTCGGCCGGCCGCACGCCGAACCCGGACGTGCTGTGCAACGCCGAGATCAAGTTCAAGGCGTTCCTCGACCATGCGATGTCGCTCGACGCGGAAATGATCGCGACGGGCCATTACGCGCGCGTGCGCGAGCGCGACGGTCGCTTCGAACTGCTGAAGGCCTTCGATCATACGAAAGACCAGTCGTACTTCCTGCACCGGCTGAACCAGGCGCAGCTGTCGAAGACGATGTTCCCGCTCGGCGAGATCCCGAAGACGAAGGTGCGCGAGATCGCCGCGCAGATCGGCCTGCCGAACGCGAAGAAAAAGGACTCGACCGGCATCTGCTTCATCGGCGAACGGCCGTTCCGCGACTTCCTGAACCGCTATCTTCCGACGAAACCCGGCCCGATGAAGACGCCCGACGGCAAGGTGGTCGGCGAGCACATCGGCCTCGCGTTCTACACGTTCGGCCAGCGCAAGGGCATCGGCCTCGGCGGCAGCAAGGACGGCAGCGGCGAACCGTGGTTCGTCGCGGCGAAGGACATCGCGTCGAACACGCTGTACGTCGTGCAGGGCCACGACCACCCGTGGCTGCTGTCGCGCGAGCTCGTCGCCGGCAACGTGAGCTGGGTCGCGGGCGAGCCGCCGGCCGAAGGCTTTTCGTGCGGGGCGAAGACGCGCTATCGTCAGGCCGATGCGGCCTGCAGGTTCGGCCGGGCCGCGTTCGGCCGGGCCGCGCTCGGCGGGGCCGACGGCGAGCGCTTCTCGCTCGCGTTCGACGACGCGCAATGGGCGGTGACGCCCGGCCAGTCGGCCGTGCTGTACGACGGCGAGATCTGCCTCGGCGGCGGCATCATCGAGTTCGCGGCCACCGGCCAGCCCGGCCAGGCCGTCCCGGCGGCAGCCCACGCGGGCGCGCTCGCCGAAGCACGCTGACATCCATTCGGTTTAGACTTGCGGCACGCCGCGCCCGGCGGAACACGATTCCGTCGCGGCCGGTGCGCCGCCGCGCAGCGTACGCATGGCGGCATTTCAAGATTCTTGCGGAGCCCCCCATGCTTTCCAGACGCTACCTCGCAATGTGGTGCGCCGTGCTGCTGCTCGTTGCCGTGGCCGCACTCGCGTCGATTCACGTGCTTTCCTGGCTGTGGATCATCATCCCCGTCGCCCTCGTCGCCCTCGGCCTGTATGACCTGAACCAGGACCGTCACGCGATCCTGCGCAATTACCCGCTCTGGGGTCATTTCCGCTTCCTGTTCGAGTTCATCCGCCCCGAGATCCGCCAGTATTTCGTCGAGGACGACACCGACGAGAAGCCGTTCTCCCGCGCGCAGCGCAGCCTCGTCTATCAGCGCGCGAAGAACGTCGCCGACAATCGCCCGTACGGCACCGAGCTGAACGTGAAGGCCGTCGCGCACGAATGGATCAGCCACTCGCTCGCGCCGACGAAGCTGCCGAACCACGACTTCCGCATCCGGGTCGGCGCGAACCGCGCGCAGCCGTACGACATCTCGATCTTCAACATCTCGGCGATGAGCTTCGGCTCGCTGTCCGCGAACGCGATCCGCTCGCTGAACCTCGGCGCGAAGAAAGGCGGATTCGCGCACGACACCGGCGAAGGCTCGCTGTCGAAGTACCACCGTGAGCACGGCGGCGACATCATCTGGGAAATCGCATCCGGCTACTTCGGCTGCCGCAACGACGACGGAACGTTCAACCCGGACAAGTTCGCGAAGCAGGCCGCCGATCCGCAGGTGAAGATGATCGAGATCAAGCTGTCGCAAGGCGCGAAGCCGGGCCACGGCGGCGTGCTGCCGGCCGCGAAGATCACGCCCGAAATCGCCGAGACGCGCGGCGTGCCGATGGGCAAGGACTGCATCTCGCCCGCGACGCACTCGGAATTCTCGACGCCGCGCGGTCTGCTCGAATTCGTCGAGCGGCTGCGCACGCTGTCGGGCGGCAAGCCGACCGGCTTCAAGCTGTGCATCGGCCATCCGTGGGAATTCTTCGGGATCGCGAAGGCGATGATCGAGACGGGCATCGTGCCGGACTTCATCGTCGTCGACGGCGCGGAAGGCGGCACCGGCGCCGCGCCGCTCGAATTTACCGACCATGTCGGCGTGCCGCTGCAGGAAGGGCTGCTGCTGGTACACAACACGCTCGTCGGGATCGGCGTGCGCGACCGCGTGAAGATCGGCGCAAGCGGCAAGATCATCACCGCGTTCGACATCGCGCGCACGCTCGCGATCGGCGCGGACTGGGTGAATTCGGCGCGTGGCTTCATGTTCGCGGTCGGCTGCATCCAGGCGCAGCACTGCCACACCGACCGCTGCCCGACCGGCGTCGCCACGCAGGACCCGGTGCGCCAGCGCGCCATCGTCGTGCCCGACAAGGCCGAGCGCGTGTACAACTTCCATCGCAATACGCTGCATGCACTGCAGGAACTCGTGCAGGCGGCCGGCCTGGGCCATCCGTCCGAGCTGCGCGCGCATCACATCGTGCAGCGCGTCGCGCCGCACGAGGTGCGGCTGATGTCGCAGTTGCTGAAATACCTGAAGCCCGGCGCGCTGCTCGACGGCCAGACCTGCGGCTATACGCTGTACGACAAGTGGTGGCCGATCGCACGCAGCGATTCGTTCGTGCTCGGCGAAACCGTTTACACGTCGATCGAGTAACGCGCGATCGCCCGCCGCCGGAGGCGGCTCGCCAAAACGAAAGCGCCCCGCGGGGCGCTTTCGTTTGTCTGTCCGATTCGCCGCCGGCGGCCGGTCAGCCTTGCGGCAGCGTGTCGACGAACGTCTGCCGCTGCGACAGCTTCACGAAATGCTTGTCGAGGTTCGGATGGCGATCGCGCCAGTCGAGTTCGGGCATCCGGAAGTCGAGGTAGCCGAGCGCGCAGCCGAGTGCGATGTCGGCAAGCGTGTAATGATTACCGACGCACCACGTCTTGCCGCCGAGACCCTGCGACATCGCGACGAGCGCGTCGTCGATCTTGCGCTGTTGGCGCGCGATCCAGCTCGCGCTGCGCTGCGCTTCGTCTCGCAGCGTGTGTTCGAGACGAATCGCCACGGCCGCGTCGAGCACGCCGTCACCCAGCGCTTCCCAGCAACGCACTTCGACACGCTCACGCCCCGACGGCGGAATCAGCTTGCCGACCGGCGACAGCGTATCGACGTATTCGCAGATCACGCGGGAATCGAACACCGCGGCACCATCCTCCATCACGAGACACGGGACCTTGCCGAGCGGATTCGATGCATGAATGTCCGTCTCCGGCGCCCACACGTTCTCGAGCTCCAGCTTGTAGTCGATCTTCTTTTCAGCAAGCACGATTCGCGCCTTTCGGACGTACGGGCTGCTGAGCGAACCGATTAATTTCATCATCTGCCTTTTTAAGGGAACCGCCGAGAGTATACGTTGTCGCCGATCATAACCGGCCGGCGTGGCCGGGCAGAAAATCGCCCGTCCGGCCTGTGGATGGTTTGCAACAGCCGTCGCCGAGCCCCGTCCGGCGCGGCTTGCCGCCGCGCCTCTCACACGCCGCGTCCGGCGGCGCTACAATCGCACGATGAATGCGCCCCTCGATACCGCCATCGCCGTCGACGTCTACCGCCAGCGCCGTGAACGCGTGCTTGCCGCACTGCGCGCAGCGGGCGGCGGCGTCGCCATCGTTCCCACCGCGCCGGAAATGCTGCGCAACCGCGATACGGCCTTCCCGTACCGACATGACAGCTACTTTTACTACCTGACGGGCTTCACCGAGCCGGATGCCATGCTCGTGCTGAACGCGGCCGGGTCGCACGGCGCACCGGAATCGGTCCTGTTCTGCCGCGCGAAGAATGCCGATCGCGAGATCTGGGAAGGTTTCCATTACGGGCCCGAGGCCGCGCGCGATGCATTCGGCTTCGACGCGGCCTACGCGGTCGACGTGATTGACACCGAAATGCCGCGCCTGCTCGCCGATGCGGGCACCGTGCACTACCGGTTCGGTGCCTCGGCCGAGTTCGACCGCCAGCTCGCCGGCTGGATCGATGCGGTGCGCGCGCAAGCGCGCACGGGTGTCGCCGCGCCGGACGCGCTGCTCGACCTCACGCCGCTCGTCGACGACATGCGGCTCGTGAAGGACGAACACGAACTCGCGATCATGATGCGTGCCGCGCACATCTCCGCGCTCGCGCACCGTCGCGCGATGCAGGTGTGCCGCCCGGGGATCCGCGAATACGAACTCGAGGCCGAGCTGCTGTACACGTTCCGCAAGCATGGCGCGCAGGCGCCCGCGTACGGCTCGATCGTCGCGGCCGGCGCGAACGCATGCGTGCTGCACTACCCGGCCGGCAACGCGACCGCGCGGGACGGCGATCTGATCCTGATCGATGCCGCGTGCGAACTCGACGGCTACGCGTCGGACATCACGCGCACGTTTCCGGCCAACGGGCGCTTCTCGCCCGCGCAGCGCACGCTGTACGACATCGTGCTCGGCGCGCAGCAGGCTGCGATCGATGCGACGCGCGCGGGCGTACCGTTCGAGGCGCCGCACGACGCGGCCGTGCGCGTGCTGGCGCAAGGGCTGCTCGACACGGGCATCATCCCGAAGACGCGCTTCTCGAACGTCGACGACGTGATCGCCGAGCGCGCATACGCACGCTTCTACATGCACCGCACTGGCCACTGGATCGGCATGGACGTGCACGATTGCGGCGACTACCGCGAGCGGCTCGCCGCGCGCGACGCCAACGGCGCGTTGCCGTGGCGCACGCTGAAACCCGGCATGACGCTTACCGTCGAGCCGGGCCTGTACGTGCGGGCAGCCGACGACGTACCGTCCGAATACTGGAACATCGGCATCCGCATCGAGGATGACGCGATCGTGCGCGAGCACGGTTGCGAGCTGATCACACGCGACGTGCCGGTGGCGGCTGCCGAGATCGAGGCGCTGATGCGCGCGGGCGCGGCGCACGGCGCGTGAGCGTGCCGCAGGTTGCCATCGCCCCGCTGTCGAGCCACCGCTGACTCGCCGTTGACCCGCTGTTGACCGTTACCCCGTTTCACGAACACTGATGACGACCGCTTCCTCCCCGGCCACGCCGGACTACGATCTCGCCATCGTCGGCGCGGGCCCCGTCGGGCTCGCGCTCGCCGGCTGGCTCGGCCGACGCAGCGCGACGCGGCACGCGTCGATCGCGCTGATCGACGCTCGCGAGCCGGCAGCGAGCGCGAACGACCCGCGCGCGATCGCCGTATCGCACGGCAGCCGCGTGCTGCTCGACACGCTCGGATGGCCGGGCGACGCGACGCCGATCGAACACATCCACGTGTCGCAGCGCGGCCATTTCGGCCGCACGCTGATCGACCGAGACGAGCACGACCTCGCCGCGCTCGGCTATGTCGTGCGCTACGGCTCGATCGTGCAGGCGCTCGCGCAGGCCGTGCGCGGCACGCGCGTCGACTGGCTCACGTCGACCACCGCACGCACGCCGCGACAGGACGCCGACGGCGTCACGCTGACACTCGACGGCCCGCAAGGCGAGCGCACGCTGCGCGCGCGCATCGTCGTCAACGCCGAGGGCGGGCTGTTCCACGAACAGCAGGCCGATACGGGCAAGCATCGCCGCGACTACGGTCAGACCGCGATCGTCGGCACGGTCACGGTCTCGGCACCGCGCCCGAACGTCGCATGGGAACGCTTCACGCACGAAGGCCCGCTCGCGCTGCTGCCGCTCGGCGGCCCGCGCCAGGCCGAGTATTCGCTCGTGTGGTGCTGCACGCCCGACGAAGCGGCCCGCCGCGCCGCCCTTCCCGACGACGCGTTCCTGCGCGAACTCGGCGCTGCCTTCGGCGAGCGGATGGGGCAGTTCGTCGCGATCGCGGGGCGCGCATCGTTCCCGCTCGGGCTGAACGCGGCACAAACGCTCGTCAACGGGCGCATCGCGATCGTCGGCAACGCCGCGCAAACGCTGCATCCGGTCGCCGGCCAGGGGCTCAACCTCGGGCTGCGCGACGCGCATACGCTCGTCGACGCGCTGTCCACGCAAGGCTTCGAAGCGACCGCGCTCGCAACCTTCAACGCGCGGCGTGCGCTCGACCGGCGCTTCACGATCGGCGCGACCGACACGCTCGCGCGGCTGTTCACGGTCGACACCGGCCCCATTCCGCTGTTGCGCGGCGCGGCGCTCACCGCGCTCGAATTCGTACCGCCGCTCAAGAAGGCGATCGCGCGCCAGATGATGTTCGGCCAGCGCAACTGACGCGCGGCGGCGCGGCGCGCGTTGCGCGCCATCAGCGCCGTGCAAACCGGGTCAAATCGGCCGGGCATGGGAATACGGTAAAATGCGCGTTTTCCCTCCGCCCTTTTTTGCCCGCGACGCCCGGCGCTCGCGGGCGGTGCCATTGCGATGCCCGTTATCGGCCCTCACGTATTGCGTAACAACCTGTTCGTCGCCCCGATGGCCGGGGTGACGGATCGCCCGTTCCGCCAGCTGTGCAAGCGGCTGGGGGCCGGATACGCCGTGTCCGAGATGGTCGCGTCCAATGCGCAGCTGTGGAAGAGCGCGAAGACGATGCGGCGGGCGAACCACGAAGGCGAAGTCGAGCCGATCGCGGTGCAGATCGCCGGCGCCGATCCGGCGATGATGGCCGAAGCCGCCCGCTACAACGTCGACAACGGCGCGCAGATCATCGACATCAACATGGGCTGCCCGGCGAAGAAGGTCTGCAACGTCGCGGCCGGCTCCGCGCTGCTGCAGAATGAACCGCTCGTGCAGCGGATCGTCGAGGCCGTCGTCGCGGCGGTCGGCACGGGGCCGGATGCGGTGCCCGTCACGCTGAAGATCCGCACCGGCTGGGATCGCGAGCACAAGAACGCGATCACGGTCGCGCGCCTCGCCGAGGCGGCCGGCATCTCGATGCTGACCGTGCACGGCCGCACGCGCGCCGACCTCTACCGCGGCGACGCGGAGTACGACACCATCGCGGCCGTGAAGGCCGCCGTGCGCATCCCGGTCGTCGCGAACGGCGACATCACGTCGCCGGCGAAAGCGAAGGCCGTGCTCGACGCAACCGGCGCCGACGCACTGATGATCGGTCGTGCCGCGCAAGGCCGGCCATGGCTGTTCCGTGAAATCGATCATTTCCTGCAAACCGGCGAGCTGCTGCCCCCGCCGCGGATCGACGAGATCCAGCACGTGATGAACGAACACCTGGAAGACCACTACGCGTTCTATGGTGAATTCACGGGCGTCCGTACTGCGCGCAAGCACATCGGCTGGTACACTCGCGGCCTTTCCGGTGCCAACGGGTTCCGGCACAGGATGAACACGCTCGATTCCACCCGCGAGCAGCTCGCCGCCGTCAATGCATTCTTCGAGGCGCAAAAAGCGCTGTCGGACCACCTCGTCTACGTCGATGACGAAGAGGAAAACGGCCAGGGCGAGTCGGACGACCATAACCAGTTAGCAGCATGAGCAAGCACAACATCGAACAATGTGTCCGCGAGAGCCTGGACGTGTATTTCCGGGATCTAGACGGCTCCAATCCGCACGACGTCTATGAAATGGTGATGTCCTGCGTCGAAAAGCCGATGCTCGAGGTCGTGCTCGTACAGGCAGGCGGCAACCAGTCGCTTGCCGCGGAGTACCTCGGCATCAATCGCAATACGCTGCGCAAGAAGCTGCAGCAGCACGGCCTGCTGTAGGCGGCCGTCCCGTCCCCGTTTCCCTGGCTATTGGTGGTTCCATCATGATCAAGCAAGCGCTCATTTCCGTTTCCGACAAGACCGGCATCGTCGACTTCGCGAAGTCGCTGTCCGACCTCGGCGTCAAGCTGCTGTCGACCGGCGGCACCGCGAAACTGCTCGCCGACGCGGGCCTGCCCGTTACCGAAGTGGCTGATTACACGGGCTTCCCGGAAATGCTCGATGGGCGCGTGAAGACGCTCCACCCGAAGGTGCACGGCGGCATCCTGGCCCGCCGCGACCTGCCCGAGCACATGCAGGCGCTGGAACAGCACGGCATCCCGACGATCGACCTGCTCGTCGTGAACCTGTACCCGTTCGTCGCGACCATCGCGAAGGACGACTGCACGCTCGCCGACGCGATCGAGAACATCGACATCGGCGGCCCGACGATGCTGCGCTCCGCCGCGAAGAACCACCGCGACGTGACGGTCGTCGTCGATCCGGCCGATTACTCGGTCGTGCTCGACGAAATGAAGGCGAACGGCAATGCGGTCGGCTACGCGACCAACTTCCGCCTCGCGACGAAGGTGTTCGCGCACACCGCGCAATACGACGGCGCGATCACGAACTACCTGACGAGCCTGACCGACGAGCTGAAGCACGCATCGCGCAGCGCGTACCCGGCAACACTGAACATGGCGTTCAACAAGGTCCAGGACCTGCGCTACGGCGAGAACCCGCACCAGAGCGCGGCGTTCTACCGCGATCTCGCGACGCCGGCCGGCGCGCTCGCGAACTACCGCCAGCTGCAGGGCAAGGAACTCTCGTACAACAACATCGCGGATTCGGATGCAGCGTGGGAATGCGTGAAGACGTTCGACGCACCGGCCTGCGTGATCATCAAGCATGCGAACCCGTGCGGCGTCGCAGTCGGCAACGATTCGGCCGACGCATACGCGAAGGCATTCCAGACCGACCCGACCTCGGCCTTCGGCGGCATCATCGCGTTCAACCGCGAAGTCGACGAAGCGGCTGCCCAGGCTGTTGCGAAGCAGTTCGTCGAAGTGCTGATCGCACCGTCGTTCTCCGACGCCGCGAAGCAGGTGTTCGCCGCGAAGCAGAACGTGCGCCTGCTCGAAATCGCGCTCGGCGACGGTCATAACGCGTTCGACCTGAAACGCGTGGGCGGCGGCCTGCTCGTGCAGTCGCTCGATTCGAAGAACGTGCAGCCGAGCGAGCTGCGCGTCGTCACGAAGCGTCAACCGACCGCGAAGGAAATGGACGACCTGCTGTTCGCATGGCGCGTCGCGAAGTACGTGAAGTCGAACGCGATCGTGTTCTGCGGCAACGGCATGACGCTCGGCGTCGGCGCCGGCCAGATGAGCCGCGTCGATTCCGCGCGCATCGCGAGCATCAAGGCACAGAACGCGGGCCTTACGCTGGCCGGCTCGGCCGTCGCGTCGGATGCGTTCTTCCCGTTCCGCGACGGTCTCGACGTCGTCGTGGCGGCAGGCGCGACCTGCGTGATCCAGCCGGGCGGCTCGATGCGCGACGACGAAGTGATCGCGGCGGCCGACGAGCACGGCATTGCGATGATCCTGACGGGCGTGCGTCACTTCCGTCACTGATCGCATGCGGCCCGCGCGGCCGCTGCATGGAAACCCGGCGGCATCATACCCGCCGGGTTTTTTATTGTGCGGCGCCGACGTACACGACCGTGCGGCCGGCACCGCACACCATTCGTTGTAGTATCGCTGCATCAGGTTTTTCTCCTCACTCATGCGAATTCTCGGCATCGACCCTGGCCTGCGTGTGACCGGCTTCGGCATCATCGACGTCAGCGGCCACCGGCTCGCCTATGTCGCAAGCGGCGTGATCCGCACGCCAACGGCCGACCTGGCCACCCGACTCGGCACGATCTTCCAGGGCGTATCGACGCTCGTGCGCGAACACGCGCCCGACCAGGCCGCGATCGAACAGGTGTTCGTCAACGTGAACCCGCAGTCGACACTGCTGCTCGGCCAGGCACGCGGCGCCGCAATCTGCGGGCTCGTCGCCGGCGGCTTGCCGGTGGCCGAATACACCGCGCTGCAACTGAAGCAGGCCGTCGTCGGTTACGGCCGCGCGACCAAGTCGCAGATGCAGGAGATGGTCACGCGGCTGCTCAACCTCACGGGCCAGCCCGGCAGCGACGCGGCCGATGCGCTTGGGATGGCGATCTGCCATGCACACAGCGGTAATACGCTCGGCACGATCAGCGGCCTCGCGCCAGCGCTCGCTAAAAAGGGACTGCGGGTGCGGCGCGGACGGCTCGTCGGCTGACGCAATGACACGCACATCCAAGGCGCAATGCACGCGTTGCGCCTGCAACCGCTCTACCCGCCTGATCGCCTGATCGCCACCCCAACCTGACGGCCAACCCATCGGCATCGCGCCGCACCTGCGCTACACTCGCGCTTTCTTCCTCGCTTCCCGCCATCCATGATCGGTCGCATCGCCGGCATCCTGCTCGAAAAGAACCCGCCCCACCTGCTCGTCGACTGCAACGGCGTCGGCTACGAGATCGACGTGCCGATGAGCACCTTCTACAACCTGCCGCAGACGGGCGAGCGCGTCGTGCTGCTCACGCAGCAGATCGTGCGCGAGGACGCGCACCTGCTGTACGGCTTCCTGACGCCGCAGGAGCGCACGACCTTCCGCGAACTGCTGAAGATCACCGGTATCGGCGCGCGCATGGCGCTGGCCGTGCTGTCCGGCATGAGCGTGCAAGAGCTCGCGCAGGCAGTGACGATGCAGGACGCCGCACGTCTCACGCGCCTGCCCGGTATCGGCAAGAAGACCGCCGAGCGCCTGCTGCTCGAGCTGAAGGGCAAGCTCGGCGCGGATCTCGGTGCGCTCGCCGGTGCCGCATCCCAGTCCGATCACGCGACCGACATCCTCAACGCGCTGCTCGCGCTCGGCTACTCGGAAAAGGAAGGCCTCGCCGCGATCAAGAACGTGCCGGCCGGCACCGGCGTGTCCGAGGGCATCAAGCTCGCGCTCAAGGCATTGTCGAAGGCGTAACACCCGCCCGAACCGGCTGTCGCAGCCAGTGTCGCGCCGCCGTGCGGCGCGCGCCAGTCGGCCGTTCGGCCAGTTCGACCGCGTGACCGCGCGCGGTACAATGGCCGCATGATTGAAACCGACAAACTCGCCGCCGAGCGGATCATCGCCGCCACGCCCGCCTCGTCGCACGAGGAGGTGTTCGAACGCGCGCTGCGGCCGCGCCAGCTCGACGACTACGTCGGCCAGGAAAAGGTGCGCGGCCAGCTCGAGATCTTCATCGAGGCCGCGAAGCGCCGCTCCGAGCCGCTCGATCACGTGCTGCTGTTCGGGCCGCCAGGCCTCGGCAAGACCACCCTCGCGCACATCATCGCGCGCGAGATGGGCGTGAACCTGCGCCAGACGTCGGGCCCCGTGCTCGAGCGCGCGGGCGATCTCGCCGCGCTGCTGACCAACCTCGAAGCGAACGACGTCCTGTTCATCGACGAAATCCACCGGCTGTCGCCGGTCGTCGAGGAAATCCTGTATCCGGCACTCGAGGATTACCAGATCGACATCATGATCGGCGAAGGACCGGCCGCACGCAGCGTGAAGCTCGACCTGCAGCCGTTCACGCTGGTCGGCGCAACCACCCGCGCGGGAATGCTGACCAACCCGCTGCGCGATCGCTTCGGGATCGTTGCGCGCCTCGAGTTCTACAATGCCGAGCAACTGTCGCGCATCGTGCGGCGCTCGGCGTCGCTGCTGAACGCGCAGATCGATCCGAACGGCGCGCTGGAAATCGCGAAGCGCTCGCGCGGCACGCCGCGGATCGCGAACCGGCTGCTGCGCCGCGTGCGCGACTATGCGGAAGTGAAGGCCGACGGCCAGATCACCGCGGCCGTGGCCGACGCCGCGCTCGCGATGCTCGACGTCGATCCGGTCGGCTTCGACCTGATGGACCGCAAGCTGCTCGAGGCGATCCTGCACAAGTTCGACGGCGGCCCGGTCGGTATCGACAACCTCGCGGCGGCGATCGGCGAGGAGCGCGACACGATCGAGGACGTGCTCGAACCGTACCTGATCCAGCAGGGCTTCCTTCAGCGCACGCCGCGCGGGCGCGTCGCGACGCTGCTCACGTACCGCCACTTCGGGCTCTCCGCGCCCGATGCCGGCAAGACCGAACGCGGGATGTGGGATACCGCCGACGGGAAGTAACCCGCCGCCCGCACCGCGCCTGCCATGACTACGCCGCCCAGCCCGCACCCCGCCACGCCCACGCCGGGCCCGCGTTGGGTTGAACCGATCCGCAAGCGGCTCGTGGCCGGCGTCACGCACCTGACGACGGGTGGCGGCGGTCCGTCGATCGATCTGTCGTCGCCTCCCGGAGACCCGGGGCTGTTCGGCCCCGACGCCATCTGCTGGCGCGTGCATGCCGATTTCACGTCGATGATGACGGGCGGCATTGCCGCGCTGCTGCTGCAGGCGCTCCATCCGCTCGCGCTGGCGGGCGTCTGGGATCACTCGTCGTTTCGCACCGATATCCTCGGCCGCTTGCGGCGCACCGCCACGTTCATCACGGGCACGACGTTCGGCAGCCGCGCGGACGCACTC
This sequence comes from Burkholderia sp. PR2, assembly GCF_052372875.1. Lineage (NCBI taxonomy): Bacteria > Pseudomonadati > Pseudomonadota > Betaproteobacteria > Burkholderiales > Burkholderiaceae > Burkholderia > Burkholderia sp. PR2. The sequence continues at coordinate 620,238 of NZ_JBQRWH010000004.1, read as the reverse complement.
GCGCTGATCGAGCGCGTAAAAGCGATCCACGCGCGCGTATCGGGTACCGCGCCCGACGGCAGGCCGTACCGAGCCGACGATCCGGCGTTGCTGACCTGGGTGCATGTCGCGGAAGTATCGAGCTTCCTCGCCGCACATTTACGCTATGTGAATCCGTCGCTGTCGGGCGAACAGCAGGACGGCTACTACGCTGAGACGGCGTTGATCGCCGAGTTGCTCGGCGCGCGGGATGTTCCCCGTTCACGTGCGGAAGTCGCGGCCTATTTCACGCGCCTGCGGCCCGAACTCGAAGCAGGGCCACGCACCTTCGACGTCATGGACATCCTGCTGAATGTGCCGGTCTCTACGCCCGCGCTGCGGCCGGCTGCGTCACTGATCATGCATGCGGGCATAGACCTGCTGCCGAACTGGGCGCAGCGCATGCTCGGCGTGTCGACGTTCGCGCCGCTGCGACGCGCGGTGGTCCGGCCCGGTATCAGGGCGGTCGCCCCCGTGCTGCGCTGGGCGCTCGTCAACGGCGCGTCGAAACGCGCACGCCGCCGCGCAACCGCGACACCGCCAGACGGTACTCCGCACGCCTGACGATCCTTTTCTTCGGATTATTTCAATTTGCCGGCAAATTCCCGTGATCGCCGCGCCGATGCGATCCATGGCGGGAAGAAGCACACGAAAGGGGAATTCGACAAGCTGCGCCAGCCGATCACGGCCGACAAGCCCGGCAGGACCGCGTACACGCTCGACTACAGAACGCGCCAAGCACCGCCGCACCAAGCCTGACGTGGAAGGCGGCCCCCGGCCGGTCACACCGGCGTGGCCGGCATGACTGCATCAAAGTACCTTGCGATACCCGTCGTCGTCGCTTGCGGTATCCAGGTGCGACACGTCGGCCCATTGCACGACTTGCGCACGGCCATCGACGTAATCGACGACGTTGATGCTGGTGTTGAGCAACTGATAGCTGCGCGGCGCCGACAGGTCGAGACCGTTTGCAAAGCGATACACGCAATCAAGCACGCCGCCGTGCGCGACGCATGCGATGCGCCCGCCCTGATGCGCGGCGACGATCGGCTCGAGCGCATGCAGCACGCGATGATAGAACGCGCGCTGCGACTCGCCGCCGTCTGGCGCGAAACCCGGGTCGCGCGTCTGCCACGCGGCGTAGGCATCCGGAAACAGCGTCTCGATCTCGGTGCTGTCATGCCCCTGGAACACGCCGTACGCGCGTTCGCGCAACCCTTCGTGCAACCGCAGCGGCAGCCCAAGCGCATCGGCAAAGGGTTGCGCGGTCTGCTGCGCGCGCATCAGGTCGCTCGAATAGATCGCGTCGATCCGCTGCCCTTCATGCGCTTCCCGCGCGAGCCGGACGGCCAGCCGCTGCGCCTGCGCAAGCCCCGTGTCGGCGAGCGGGATATCGATATGGCCCTGAATGCGCTTGATGCGGTTCCAGGCCGTCTCGCCATGGCGAATGAAGAGAATCTGCGTGGTGGTCATCGCGGCGCGTCTCGGGGAAGGAATCAGGGCCGCACTTGCAGCCAGAACGTCACGGGACCGTCGTTGACGAGCGACACCTGCATGTCGGCGCCGAATTCGCCCGTCTCGACGACCGGATGACGCTCGCGCGCGGCCGCGACGAAATAGTCGAACAGGCGCGCGCCTTCGTCGGGCGGCGCAGCCGGCGTGAAGCTCGGCCGCAGCCCGCTATTGGTATCGGCGGCGAGCGTGAACTGCGACACGAGCAGCAGGCCCCCGGCGCCGCCCGCGCCATCGATGTTCGACACCGGCAGGTTCATCTTGCCGGCCGCGTCGCTGAATACGCGATAGCCGAGCAGCTTCGCGAGCAGCTTGTCAGCGGCGGCCTCGGTGTCGCCGCGCTCCGCGCAGACGAGCGCGAGCAGCCCTGCGCCGATCTCGCCCGTCGTGCGGTCGCCGACGCGCACGTCGGCGCGCTTCACGCGCTGGATCAGCGCGATCATGCTGTCAGCGTGACGCGCGCGAAGCGGCGCTTGCCGACCTGGACGACGAACTCGCCGGCCTCGACCTTCAGGCCCTTGTCGGACACCGTCGCACCGTCGATCTTCACACCGCCTTGCTCGATGTTGCGCAGCGCTTCGCTCGTCGACGGCACGAGGCCCGCCTGCTTCAGCAGCTGACCGATCGCGAGCGGCGCGCCCGCGAGCGTGACCGACGGGATGTCGTCCGGCACACCGCCCTTCGCGCGGTGATTGAAATCTTCGAGCGCACGCTCGGCGTCGGCCTGCGAGTGGAAGCGCGCGACGATTTCCTGCGCGAGCAGCACCTTGAAGTCGCGCGGATTGCGGCCGCCTTCGGCGTCGCGCTTGAAACCGGCGATTTCGTCGAGGCTGCGGAACGACAGCAGTTCGAAGTAACGCCACATCAGCGTGTCCGAGATGCTCATCAGCTTGCCGAACATGTCGGTCGGCTTCTCGCTGATGCCGACGTAGTTGCCCTTCGACTTCGACATCTTCTCGACGCCGTCGAGGCCTTCGAGCAGCGGCATCGTCAGGATGCACTGCTGTTCCTGGCCGTACTGCTTCTGCAGTTCGCGGCCGACGAGCAGGTTGAACTTCTGGTCGGTGCCGCCGAGCTCGAGGTCGGCGTTCAGCGCGACCGAGTCGTAACCCTGCATCAGCGGGTACAGGAATTCGTGGATCGAGATCGGCACGCCGCTCTGGAAGCGCTTCGTGAAATCCTCGCGCTCGAGGATCCGCGCGACCGTGTAGCGCGACGCGAGCTTGATCATCCCGTCCGCGCCGAGCGGCATCGACCATTCGCTGTTGTAGCGAATTTCGGTCTTTTCGCGGTCGAGCACGAGCGCGGCCTGTTCGAAGTAGGTCTTCGCGTTCGACTCGATCTGTTCGCGCGTGAGCGGCGGACGCGTCGCATTGCGGCCCGACGGGTCGCCGATCAGCGACGTGAAATCACCGATCAGGAAGATCACGGTGTGGCCGAGATCCTGCAGCTGACGCATCTTGTTCAGCACGACCGTATGGCCGATGTGGATGTCGGGCGCCGTCGGATCAAGGCCGAGCTTGATGCGCAGCGGCGTGCCGGTAGCCGCGCTGCGCGCGAGCTTCTGCGCGAACTCTTCCTCGATCAGCAGTTCGTCGACGCCGCGCTTCGTGACGGCGAGCGCATGGCGGACTTCGTCGGTAATCGGGAAAACAGGCTTGGAACTGGGTTCGGTGCTCATCGGTGCCAGGAAGAATGTCGCAAAGACAGGGATTTTCCCATAACTTGCGCGTGCATCGCTTAACGATGCGTCAGGTTGCGCGGATAATCGGGCGCAAGGCGCGTGGCACAGGCCCGCGTCGCTCGATCCAGGAGAATCCAACGTGCCGCAACGACATCCGCAACCCGCCCATCCGGCAGACGGCATCTACTTCGGACTGATGTCGGGGACCAGCATGGACGGCGTCGACGGCGTCGCCGTGCGTTTCGAGACCGGCCGCGCGCCGGTCGTGCTCGCGGAAGCGTTCGTCGGCTTCGCGCAATCGCTGCGCGACGCGCTGTTCGCGCTGCAGGAGCCCGGCGACAACGAGATCGACCGCGAATCGGTCGCGGCGAACGCGCTCGTCGCGCGCTACGCGGTGTGCTGTCACGAGTTGCAGCGCACCGCCGGCCTGTCGCGCGACGAGATCCGCGCGATCGGCGTGCATGGCCAGACGGTCCGGCACCGTCCCGAGCGCGGCTACACGCGCCAGCTCAACAATCCGGCGCTGCTCGCGGAGCTTGCCCATATCGACGTGATCGCCGATTTCCGGAGCCGCGACGTCGCGGCCGGCGGCCACGGCGCGCCGCTCGCGCCTGCGTTCCATGCGACGATGTTCGGCGCGCCGGGCGAGACGCGGGTCGTCTGCAACCTCGGCGGCATCAGCAACATCACGATCCTGCCCGGTGATGGCGGCGACGTGCGCGGCTTCGACTGCGGGCCCGCGAACGCGCTGCTCGACGCATGGGCGACGCGCCACCTCGGCAAGCCGTACGACGACGGCGGCAAGTTCGCCGCGCGCGGCACCGTGCACGCGCCGCTGCTCGACGCGCTGCTCGACGAGCCTTACTTCGCCGCGCTGCCGCCGAAAAGCACCGGCCGCGACCTGTTCAACCCCGCGTGGCTCGACGCGAAGCTCGCCGCGTTCGCGCAGGTTGCGCCGGAACACGTGCAGGCGACGCTGACGGCGCTCACCGCCGTCTCGGTCGCCCGCGAAGTCGCGCAGCATGCGACGGATTGCAGGGCCGTGTTCGTCTGCGGCGGCGGCGCCCGCAATCCGGTGCTGCTCGCCGCGCTCGCGGATGCACTGCGCGAGGCTGGCGTGCCGGCAACGGTGGATACGACAGCTGCGCTCGGCGTGCCGCCGCAACAGGTCGAAGCACTTGCGTTCGCGTGGCTCGCGTATCGCTTCACCGCGCGCCAGCCCGGCAACCTCGCGAGCGTGACGGGTGCCGCGGACGCGCGCGTACTAGGCGCGCTTTATCCGCGCTGATGGAAGGCCCGGGATGCGACGACCCGCAGGCCGCTCGGTTCGGCGGTTCGCACCGCGCATGGGCACAAAAAAACGGGGCATGATGCCCCGTTTTTTATTCCGGCGAACCGGACAGGTTCCGTCGTGCGCTCAGACCGAGAACGACGAGCCGCACCCGCAGGTGGTCGTTGCGTTCGGGTTCTTGATCACGAACTGGGCGCCGTTGAGGTCGTCCTTGTAGTCGATCTCGGCGCCGACCAAGTACTGGTAGCTCATTGAGTCGATCAGGAGCTGGACGCCGTTCTTGTTCATCACGGTGTCGTCCTCGTTGACTTCCTCGTCGAACGTGAAGCCATACTGGAAGCCCGAGCAGCCGCCGCCCTGCACGAATACGCGCAGCTTCAGGTCGGGATTGCCCTCTTCGTCGATCAGTTGCTTGACCTTGTCGGCCGCGGCGTCGGTGAAGACGAACGGTACCGGCATTTCGGCGGTCGTTGCTGCGGATTCGGTAACAGCGTTCATGCGAACTCTCCAAAAAGCTTTAGCCGCTATTGTAGGGCCGATCAGAAGATCGTGCTGATGTCCATGAAATCAATAGGTTCTTGTTGATTTCCGTAAAGGAAACCGCCCGCGGGGGGCCGCCGCGCGGGCATAAAAAAACCGCCAGCGCGAAAACTGGCGGTTTTTCCGGCGGACGCCGCCCGGAAGCGGCGCGGCCATGAAGCGGAATTAACGCTTCGAGAACTGCTTTGCGCGGCGTGCCTTGCGCAGACCAACCTTCTTACGCTCGACTTCACGTGCATCGCGCGTGACGAAGCCTGCGTTCGACAGCGACGGTTTCAGCGTCGCATCGTAGTCGATCAGCGCGCGGGTGATGCCGTGGCGCACTGCGCCTGCCTGACCCGTTTCGCCGCCGCCGTTCACGTTCACCTTGATGTCGAACGTCTGGCCGTGGTTCGTGAGTTCCAGCGGTTGACGCACGATCATCAGCGACGTTTCGCGCGAGAAGTAGTCAGCGATGGGCTTGCCGTTGACGATGATGTCGCCCTTGCCAGCCTTGATGAAGACACGTGCGACTGCGCTCTTGCGGCGGCCCGTACCGTAGTTCCAGTTACCGATCATGTGGGCTCCCCTTAGATCTCGAGCGCTTTCGGCTGTTGAGCCGAGTGCGGATGCGTCGCTTCAGCGTAGACCTTCAGCTTCTTGATCATCGCGTAGCCGAGCGGGCCCTTCGGCAGCATGCCCTTGACCGCCTTCTCGAGCGCACGGCCCGGGAAGCGTTCTTGCATCTTGCCGAACGTCGTTTCATAGATACCGCCCGGGTAGCCCGAGTGACGGTAGTACTTCTTGTCCAGAGTCTTGTTGCCCGTGACCTTCAATTTGCTTGCGTTGATGATGATGATGAAATCACCAGTGTCGACGTGCGGGGTGAACTCAGGCTTGTGCTTGCCGCGCAGACGGCGTGCCACTTCGCTGGCAACACGGCCGAGAACCTTATCCGTCGCGTCAATCACGTACCATTCACGCGTCACCTCATGGGCTTTTGCGGAAAACGTCTTCATGATCGATCCAAAAAAAATGCTTTGCCCGATGTGTTCTTCCTGCTTGTCTGTGTGCGCTTCGAGGCGCGGTGCAGGCTCTCCCTGTTCTTTTTCCGTGGGCATGAATGCGGAAAAGCCCTGAATTATAAAGGAAATGCGGCAGCGCGGTCAAAAAGAATCCGCGTCCCGTGCCGGCGGCGCCCGAAATGGGCCAAAATCCGGTCGTGCCCCGATATACCAGGCGAACCGAGCGCCCGGGGAGGCACCCATCGACGCGCGGTACCTGACCTTGCCGCGCCAGACCGGCCGACAACGGAAAAACAACAAACAAGCATGATGAAACAACGACTTACGCCCCTTCTCGCGGCCGCGCTGCTGGCCGCCGCCGCGCCCGCCGTCGCCAGGGCCGGCTGCGAGGCCAAGCTCGACGCACTCGACGCCCGTATCGCCGACGCTCGCGGCGCCCATGCCGAAGATCGCATCGCCCGCCTGCGCGCGGTACGCGAACGCGTACGCCACTTCTGCGCGCGCGGTCATGGACACGCATCGGCCGCGCAGGTCCCGCCGCCTGCCGCCGGTTCGACCGACACGCCAACCGGCGCGACATCGCAGGCAGTCGCACGGCGGCCCGCGTAACGGCGTCAACGACAGGCATCGGAGCGCGCAAACTGCGCGCCGATGCTTGCACGGAACGAAAAAAAGCCCGAACGGCTGGTTCGGGCTTAATCCACCTTAGGAGGAGGGTGGAGGAGACATGCGGAGGTTGCCGCAGCGCGACAACCAATGAGGCTAATTATACGAACGCACCGCCGACATCACAAGAAAATTTGCATTATGAAATCTCACACCATGATGCGAAATATGGAAAATTTCACGGCCGAGCGTATTTTCCTTTTTAAAATCAATAGATTGGGAAAAATAATGCAACCGGAAATCCGGCGCATCTAGAGTAATACCCCTAAAACCAGCCGGGAAATCGGCGTTCGGCGCCCCGCCAGGCGCCGCGTGCGGCGGCGCGACGTTGCGCGTCGTGCAGCGCATCAGCCGACTATTGCACCGCGGGCTACAATGCGTGATCGAATCTGAATCAGGCAACGCTGGAGTGCAAGCATGGAATGCAAAGTAAGCTGGATGGGTCAGGACGGCATGGCGTTTTCCGCCCAGACCGGAAGCGGGCACCTCGTCGCGATGGACGGCGCACCGGAAGGTGGCGGCCATAATCTCGCGCCGCGCCCGATGGAAATGGTGCTGCTCGGCACCGGCGGCTGCACCGCGTACGACGTCGTGCTAATCCTGAAGAAGAGCCGCCAGGAAGTCACCGGCTGCTCGGTCACGCTGAAGGCCGAGCGCGCGAGCGAAGATCCGAAGGTGTTCACGAAGGTCCACTTCCACTTCACCGTCACGGGCCGCAACCTGAACCCGGCGACGGTCGAGCGCGCGATCAACCTGTCACACGACAAGTACTGCTCCGCGTCGATCATGATCGCGAAGACGGCCGAGCTCACGCATTCGTTCGACATCGTCGCGGCCTGAACGCCCGGCAGCCACGCATGAAAAAAAGGGCCGGCGCTCCTGACGGAGCGCCGGCCCTTTCGCATTCGAGCGGCAAAGCAGGCCGATAAGCCGGATTCTGTGCACGCTGTACGCCGAAGCGCACGGCGCGTGGCAGCCATTCCTCTAGACGCGCCATTGCTGACGCGCTCAAGCTTCCTACCCGCAGACGAGACGGGGGCCCCGTCCTGCATCCGAAAATGCGCGCCTGCCTACTTGGAATTGCTCCGGGTGGAGGTTACCGTGCCGGCGGACGTCGCCGTCGCCGCGGTGCGCTCTTACCGCACCGTTTCACCCTTACCTGATCCCGGCTTGCGCCGGGCCATCGGCGGTTTGCTTTCTGTTGCCCTGTTCCGCGTGTCGCCACGGATGGCCGTTAGCCATCACCCTGCCCTGTGGAGTCCGGACTTTCCTCGCCCTCGCCTGCCCGAAGGCGGCGAGGCCGCGACTGCCTGGCCTGCTTTGCGACGCGCATTCTAGCACTGCGCGCCGCTGCCGGCAGCGCGCGAACGGCGGCCGCTGCGGAAAACCGCCGGGTCGTCGTAGAACGCGGGTGCGGCATTCGCGTCACACCAGCCCGGCACGCCGAGCACCGGGAGCGGCGCGAAGTCACGGCTCGTCAGGTCGCGGGTCGCGAATTCGCCGGCGATCCGCTCATCGACATGCGCGGCACGCTGCGCGTCGGGCCACGAGAAATAGTCGTCGCTCACTTCGACGATCCACGTGTGCGCGGTGCAGGACTTGTACGGCGTGACGAGCTTCTCGAGCAGCGCATGGCCGACGAGCCGCGCCTCGCAGCGCGTGCCCCACGCGTCGCGCGTCGCCACCAGCAGCAGCTGCCAGTTGAAGCCGCGCAGCGCGTCGGCGAGCGCACGGTCGGACGTCACGAACAGCGCGGCGTTCTCGTCGAACAGCGTGAGCGCATCGCGCAGCGTGCCGCGCACGGGGCCGACGCCGCCCGCGGCGTCGATCGCCGCGGCCTGGCGTGCGTTCAGCGCGGCCTTGGTGCGCGGATACGCGAACCAGACGAGCGCATTGAAGAAGTCATGAAGATTGTGACGGGTCGGGACGCCGCCCGTGTCGGCGATATGCGTTTCGTATGCGATGCCTGGCGGCAGCTCCGCCTGCGCCACGAAGCGCAGCGGCCGGCCGCGGCCGCTCGCCCGCGTACCGCCGCAGAGCGCACCGTTCAGCGCATCGAGCAGCGCGGTCTCGCCCGTGAGCGCAGCCGCCTGCAGCGCACGACCGGGCGCCGCGTAAGGCGCGAGCCACGGCGCTGACCAGTCGATCTGCGCGAATACCGCCGCCCCGCCGCCGGCCGTCAGGCCGGCCCCGCGCGGCGGCGTGCCGGTCACGCGAACTTCCAGCCGATCGTTTCGCCGGCGCGCAGCGGCACGACCGGCGTATCGCCCGCGAAGACCTCGCGCGGCAGTTCCCAGGTCTCGCGGCGCAGCGTGATCGTCTCGGTGCTGTGCGGCAGCCCGTAGAAATCGGCGCCGAAGCGGCTCGCGAAATTCTCCAGCTTGTCGAGCGCGCCGGCCTGGTCGAACGCTTCCGCATACAGCTCGAGCGCGTGCAGTGCCGTGTAGCAGCCCGCGCATCCGCACGCGGTTTCCTTCGCGTCGCGCGCGTGCGGCGCGCTGTCGGTGCCGAGGAAGAAGCGCGGGTTGCCCGACGTCGCGGCTTCGACGAGCGCGACGCGGTGCGTTTCGCGCTTCAGCACCGGCAGGCAGTAGTAATGCGGGCGAATCCCACCGACGAACAGCGCGTTGCGGCTGTACAGCATGTGCTGCGGCGTGATCGTCGCGCCGAGCAGGCCCGGCGCAGCGTCGGCGTCGCGCACGTAGTCGGCCGCGTCCTTCGTCGTGATGTGCTCGAACACGACCTTCAGGCCAGGGAAATCGCGCCGCAGCGGCGTCATCACGCGGTCGATGAACACCTTCTCGCGATCGAACATGTCGATCGCCGGATCGGTCACCTCGCCGTGCACGAGCAGCGGCATGCCGGTTTCCTGCATGACCTCGAGCGTCTTCGCGCACTTCGCGAGATCGCTGACGCCATGGTCGGAGTTCGTCGTCGCGCCGGCCGGATACAGCTTCACGCCATGCACGAAGCCGCTGTCGCGCGCGCGGTTGATTTCGTCGGGCGCCGTGTTGTCGGTCAGGTACAGCGTCATCAGCGGCTCGAACGCCATGCCCGCCGGCAGCGCGGCCAGGATTCGCTCGCGATACGCCTGCGCCTGCGCGGTGGTCGTGACGGGCGGCTTCAGGTTCGGCATGACGATCGCGCGGGCGAACTGGCGCGCCGTGTGCGGCAGCACCGCGGCCAGCATGTCGCCGTCGCGCAGGTGCAGGTGCAGGTCGTCGGGACGGGCGAGCGTGAGCGTCGCCGGAGAGGAAGCGTTCGAGGCAGTCATAGGAGGCGTTGTAGGAACGGGCTGGCGATCTGCGGGGCCGGAACGCGCGTGCGCGGGCCGACTGACGGCAAACCGCAACACGAGGCCTTCGGCTGGCGGAATCCGCTTTTTACCGCTCAAGGCTCGGTGATATGCTAGAAGCCACATTGTACCGGGGTTCACCCGGTTGGTTACCCAGCTTCCGCCCCCGCCCCAAGTAAAATGTGCCAACTCCTAGGAATGAACTGCGCCGCGCCGACGGACGTCACATTCTCCTTCACAGGTTTCGCGGCCCGGGGCGGCCTCACCGATCACCATGCCGACGGCTGGGGGATCGCGTTCTTCGAGGACAAGGCGTGTCGCCTGTTCATCGACCAGCAGGCGTCGGCCACGTCGCCGATCGCCGAAATGGTGAAGCGCTACCCGATCAAGTCCAAGAACACGATCGCGCACATCCGCAAGGCCACACAGGGTCACATCCTGCTCGAGAACAGCCACCCGTTCATGCGCGAGCTGTGGGGGCGGCACTGGATCTTCGCGCATAACGGCGATCTGCAGGACTACGAACCCGATCTCGACGGCAGCGTCTACCATCCGGTCGGCACGACCGACAGCGAGAAGGCGTTCTGCGTGCTGATGCAGGGGCTGCGCGAAGCGTTCCCCGGCGCGCAGCCGCCGTTGCCGGAGCTGTTCGAGCGCGTCGGCGAGCTGACGCGCGGCATCACCGATCACGGCGTGTTCAACTTCCTGATGTCGAACGGCCAGGCGCTCTTCGCGCACTGCTCGACGCGGCTGCACTACCTCGTGCGGCGCTGGCCGTTCTCGACCGCGCATCTGGTCGACGAAGACCTGTCAATCGACTTCGCGAAATACACGACGCCCGAGGATCGCGTCGCGGTGATCGCCACGCAGCCGTTGACCGACAACGAAATCTGGACCTCGTTCGAACCGGGCGAGCTGATCATGTTCCAGTGCGGCGACGTCACCGCGCGGATGCAGATTCCGGTGCCCGAGCGCGTGCTCGAGAAGCTGCGCAACCCGGCGCTCGACGCATCGGCGTCCGCCCCGTGCGGCGGTGTGCAGCGCGAGGCGCTGGCGGCCGGCACCGCGGACGACGCCGACGACCCGATCGACTACTGAGCACGCCGCGCCGTCGGGCGCCCGCCCTTCCCGCCTTCCGCTTGTGCGCGCGCGTCACGACCCGGCGATCACCGGCAGTGAAAGTCTCCGCCCGGCGACGTTTCGCGTTTCATTCAGATCGCCATTGGATGCACGCGATCATCGCCATACAACATCCGCTTTTATTTTATTAATTTTCGAGAGAAAATAATTAACCAACAAAAAAACAAGATAAAAGCGGTCTAAAACAGATAATCCGGAAGCCGCAGTTTAAAGCACGAACCCAACACTGATCGTGCGCCATCCCACCGACCTGGCGATTCCGCCCGGCCCATAGGAAGGTCCACCAAACCCTTCCCCACCAAGGCTTTCAGTTCGATTAACCACACAATCCAGAAATACCACCCCATACCGTTACCATCCCCACATATCTTGATTTTTTGAAAATCGACCATCCCGTCGATTAGTAGACTCGCTCCATCTTCGGTGTAACGAATCCTGATTGGCACTCGACGCAGCCACGGCTGCCGCACGTCCATTCGAAACACACATCACCGTGGAATGCGCATTCGCCGCATACGGCGAATACCACTTCAAAAGAAGAAAGAGGGGCTTGTCGTGAATCACTCATTTCGATCGATATGGAGCGAAGCCGCCGGCTGCTGGGTCGCGGTTGCGGAAACGGCCCGGGCGCGCGGCAAGCGTTCGGGTAGCCAATCGGCCGCAAGCCGCCGTGACGGCCGCACGGCGATCCGCCGCTCGCCGCTACGCGTCGCCGCGCTCGGTGCGGCGCTGGCCGCGCTGTCGGCCGGCTCCGCGTACGCATCGAGCTGCGGTAACGGTTCGGCGGTTGCAAGCGGCGGCAGTTGCGCGCTCGGCAGCGTCAGCCCGACCGTCAACGACAACCTGGCCGGCGCCACGACCGTGTCGGGCGGCGACACGGTCGGCGTGACGGGTGCATGGACGGGTGCCGCCGGCGACCCCGGCTATACGCTCACGCCGATCGGCAATACGTCCATCGTGTCGGGCAACCCGAACCAGCCGCTGCTGTCGCTCGGCGGCAAGACGCAGAGCGTCAGCACGCCCGACACGATTACGGGCACCCATACGTCGATCGCCACGTACAACTCGTCCGCATTCGCCGCGTCGACGGCCGGCTCGGCCGAGGTGCCCGTCTACCATGACGTGAACGGGAACCAGTACGTGAACCTGCGGATCGGCACCGTCGACAACACCGGCGGCACGTTGAACGTGTCGATCGGCAATCCCGCGAACGCGCCAGACGCGGCCGGCAACGCGATCTCGATCGCGCCGAAGCAGACCGACCTGACCTTCGCGGACGGCACCGGCACGGCAAAAAGCGTCGTCCACTGGAATTCGCGCAACCAGGTCTGGCTCGGCACCGGCGACTATCTCGCGAGCGGCGGTGCCGTTGGCAATCTCCAGGTCGACGTCCCGGCCTACGCGGGCACCTTCACCGCATTCGACGGCAGCACGTGGACCGTCACCGACGCCGCGTCGCTCGCCGCGTACAACGACTTTCTCGTGCGTTCGGTACAAAGCGGCGCGCTCGGCTCGCAGGCCGCCTACGACAACGCGTTCGGCCAGGCCGTCACGTTCTCGCAGCAAACCTTCCAGTATCAGAACAACGTATCGTCGGGCGACAAGAACACGCTGCCGATCGATCATCTGTCGGCGATGCACGGCACCGGCGCGAACGCGACACTGCAGATCGGCAAGGACGGCCAGATCGACTTCCGCGGCACCAACACGATCGCTTCGAGCTCGGCCGTCCTCGCGGAAAACGGCGCGCACTTCGTCAATGACGGCCGCCTGTCGGGCGACTTCACGCTGGTGCGCCTGCTGAGCGGCGCGAGCGGCGTCAACAACGGCACGATCTCGTCCGGCTACGCGTCCGGCGACAATTTCGACACGAGCAGCAGCGCGCCGCCCGACAACTTCGGCTTCCACGCGTACACCGAGGGCAACGGCGTGTACGCAAGCGGCACGGGCACCTCGTTCGTCAACAATGGCGTGATGAACGTCGGCGCATGGACGCTCGACGGCAACCGCCCCGACCTGCAGAACTACGCGGTGGCCGTGACGAACGGTGCGAACGCGTCGAACGCCGGCACGATCAACGTCGGCGTCAACGCGACGACGCTCGACAGCCAGGTGATCGGCGGCTTCGCGGCCGGCGGCGCCTTCACGAACGCGGCCGGCGGCACGATCTATCTCGGCCGTGCGGCCCAATACGGACCGGGGGCAGCGGCGAACGACGTCGCGCTGTCCGCGCATTCCTACGGGATCCTGCTCGGCGCATCGGGCACCGCCAGCAACCTCGGCTCGATCGTGATCGGCTCGCAGACGCAAAACGGCGCCGGGATGGCGAGCATCGGTTCGTCGTCCGGCGCGCTGCGCAACGCGGGCACGATCATCGTGAACGGTGCGGCACCCGGCACGCCGTTCGCCAACGTCGGCATGCTCGCGGCCAATACGGCCGCGACCGTGACCAACACGGGCACGATCACGCTGAACGGCGTGAACGGCATCGGCATCATGGTGGTCGGCACCGGTTCGACCGCGACGGCCGCGACGTCGACCGGCACGATCAACGTGGCCGGCGGGCTCGATCCGGCGTCGGACACGCGCAACTATGGCGTGTGGGCCGAAGGGCCGCGCGCGAAGGCCACGGTCGACGGCGCGCTCAACCTGACCGGCAACGGCGCGATCGGCGTCCACGCGCGCTCGGGCGCGACGATCAACGTCGACGCCAACGCCGTGCCCGCCTTCATGTCCGGCACGAACCAGATCGGTTTCTACGCATACGGCGCCGGCTCGAAGATCAACGTCGCCGCGCAGCACCTGAGCGTCGATACCGACGATTCGACGCTGTTCCGCATCGCGGGCGGCGCGGCCTATACGGGCGCGTCGGCGGCCGGCACGCTGACGACCGACGTGAACGGGCAGCGCGCGCGCGGCGTGCTTGCCACGGGTGCCGGTACGACGCTGTCCACGGGCCACGCCACCTACAACGTCAACGGCACGGACGGCATCGCGGTCGCAGTCGAAGGCGGCGCGACGGGAACGATCGACTCGGGCGCGACCATCGACCTGAATGCGGCCGGCGCGATCGCGGGCACCGTCGACGGCCAGGCACACGCCCTTACAGGAGCGAACGCCGGAACGCCAGTCGCGACGACGCTGACCAACAACGCGGCGGTCGCGTCGTCGACGGCCGGCGTGACCGGCTTCGTCGCGCAAAACCTCGGCACGCTCGAGAACCGCAATACGGTGCTGCTGACCGGCCCCGGCTCGACGGGGGTTGTCGTCGGCACGCTCGGCACGGTGAACAACGCGTCGGCGATCCGCGTATCGAACGGCACCGGCGCGCTCGTGCAGGGTGCGTCGGCAACGCTCGCCAACGCGGGCACGATCGAGGCGGACGACGGCATCGCCGGCGTTCACCTGACGGGTACCGGCGCGTCGCTCGCCCTGTCGGGCGCGGGCACCATCGTCGCGAACGGCAGCGCCGACGGCGTGCTGATCGACTCGACCGTGTCGGGCGGCGGGATCGCAGCCGGCGCGACGTCGATCGCGGTGGGCGGCATGGGCAAGGGCATCGACAACCTCGGTTCGAACACGACGATCGCGCTGTCAGGCACGCAGATCGGCACGACCGGCGCCGGTGCCGACGGACTGTCGTCGACGGGCGCCGGCGCGCGCATCGCGACCGATGCGGCGACCGTCGTGCGCACCGCCGGCAACGACGCGCGCGGCCTCTTCGTGACGGGCGCGGATTCGACGCTCGAGGCCGATGGTACGACCGTCACGACGACGGGTGCCGGCGCGCACGCGATCGTCGCGGGCAGCGGCGCGACCGCACTGCTGTCGGGCGCGAAGGTCTCCACGGCGGGCACGGCAGCCGACGGCCTCGTCGTACGGAACGGCGGCCGCATCGGCGACACGGGTTCGTCGATCGCAAGCGCGGCCGGCAACGGCGCGACGGTCGACGGCGGCGGCGTGCTCGCGCTGACCGGCACGACGCTCAAGGGCGCGACGGCCGGCGTGCTGAGCACCGACACGCTCGCGACCGGCGCGACGAGCGCAGTGCTCGTCGACGGCGGCAGCGTCGCGTCCGTCGCCGGGCCGGCGTTCGCGGCGCGCGGCGGCACGGTCGATATCGCGGTGCGCAACGGCACCGTCGTGACGGCCGGCAACGGCACACTGCTGGACCTCGCGAACGGGAGCACCGCGACCTTCAACGCATCGGCCGTGAATCTCGCCGGCGACATCGTGTCGGACGCGTCGAGCACCGGCAACGTGTTCCTGACGAACGGCACGACCCTCACCGGCAAGATCGATCCGGTCGCGCTCACCGTGGACGGCACGAGCACGTGGCACATGACCGGCAGCTCCGTGCTGAGCAGCCTGAACAACGCGGGTCTGGTTGCATTCGCCGCGCCGTCCGGCGCGCCGACGGCGGCAGGCAGCTACCGGACGCTGACGACCGGCAGTTACGTCGGCAACGGCGGCACGATCGCGCTGAACACCTATCTCGGCGCCGATGCTTCGCCGACCGACCGGCTGATCGTGAACGGCGGTGCCGCGACCGGCACGACGGGGCTGAAGATCGCGAACACGGCCGGCACCGGCGCGCAGACGACGGGCGAAGGGATTCCGGTGGTCGTCACGGCCAACGGCGGCACGACCTCCGCATCGGCGTTCCATCTCGCGGGCCCGGTGCAGGCCGGCGCATACGAATACCGGCTCTACCGCGGCGGACAGAGCGATGCGAACGGCTGGTATCTGCGCTCGCAACTCGACCCGACGGACCCGGGCGATCCGGTCGGCCCGAACGTCATCAAAGGCGGCGGCAATCTCGCGTACCGTCCGGGCGTCGCGGGCTATGCGATGACGCCGCTGCTGAACGCGGACTACGGCTTCTCGACGCTCGGCAAGCTGCACGAGCGCGTCGGCGACATCTACAACCTCGAGAAGCAGGCGTCGGGCAACCGCGACGGTGTGTGGGGCCGCATCGGCGGACAGAGCCTCGATGCGAACGCGGGCCGCTTCGCGGCCGACGAGCGCACGTTCTTCGCGCAGTTCGGCAAGGACTGGACGCTCGACCAGGCGCCCGGCGGCGGCAGCACGCATGCGGGCGTGACGGCGAGCATCGGCGTCGCGAACGCGAGCTTCAGCGACATGGCACGCGCCGACGCAGCGGGCCTGTCGACGTCGACGGGCTCGGTCGAGATGCACGCGCAGAGCGTCGGCGGCTACTGGACGCGCTACCTGTCCGACGGCACCTACTTCGACAGCGTCGGCCAGGTCACGCACTACGGCAACCGCTATCGCGACAGCTACGGCAACGAGGCATCGCAGAACGGCTTCGGCATCGCACTGTCGCAGGAGGTCGGCAAGCCGTTCGGGATCGGCGGCACGCCGATCGCGGTCGAGCCGCAGGCGCAGCTGATGTATCAGTACCTGAAGCTGAACGGGTTCGACGACAATGTGTCGGCCGTGTCGGGCACGACGACCAATGCGTTGCGCGGACGCGTCGGCGTGCGCATCTTCCGGCCGAACCTCGACGCGAACGCGGGTGGCGGCGCCGCGACGCCGTACTTCACCGCCGACGTGCTGCACGACTTCCTGTCGCCGGGCCAGACCGTCGTCGGCGGCACGCCGTTCGCGACGCACCCGGGCCGCACGTGGTACGAGCTCGGCCTTGGCGTGACCGCGGGCTTCGGCAAGTCGGGCGAGTTGTACGCGAACGTGAAATATGCGCGCAACATCGGCGGCGATTACCGGCGCGGCGTCACCGGGCAGGTTGGCTACCGCTACAGCTGGTGACGCCGCGCGCCGGAATCCGTTCGTCGCCGGCGGCGGGCGACGGACGGCAGGCGAAAAAAAACCGCCCGGCGTTCGGCCGGGCGGTTTGCGCATTCCGCGCGCACGAGCGCTCAGTGCAGGATTTTCGCGAGGAAGTCCTTCGCGCGATCCGACTTCGGATTCGAGAAGAAATCGTCCTTGCGGTCGTCCTCGACGATCGCGCCTTTGTCCATGAAGATCACGCGATGGGCGACCTTCTTCGCGAAGCCCATCTCGTGCGTCACGACCATCATCGTCATCCCTTCCTGCGCGAGCTCGACCATCACGTCGAGCACCTCGTTGATCATCTCGGGATCGAGCGCGGACGTCGGCTCGTCGAACAGCATCGCGATCGGGTCCATCGACAGCGCGCGCGCGATCGCGACCCGCTGCTGCTGGCCACCGGACAGCTGGCCCGGAAACTTGTGCGCATGCGCCTTCAGGCCGACGCGATCGAGCAGCTTCATGCCCTTGTCGGCCGCTTCGTCCTTGCCGCGGCCGAGCACCTTGACCTGCGCGAGCGTCAGGTTCTCGGTGATCGACAGGTGCGGGAACAGCTCGAAATGCTGAAACACCATCCCGACCTTCGAGCGCAGCTTCGACAGGTTCGTCTTCTTGTCGCCGACCGACTGGCCGTTCACGAGGATCTCGCCCTGCTGGAACGGCTCGAGGCCGTTGACGGTCTTGATCAGCGTCGACTTGCCGGAGCCCGACGGGCCGCACACGACGACCACTTCGCCTTTCTTGACCTCGGTCGTGCAGTCGGTGAGAACCTGAAACTG
Organism: Burkholderia sp. PR2; assembly: GCF_052372875.1. Lineage (NCBI taxonomy): Bacteria > Pseudomonadati > Pseudomonadota > Betaproteobacteria > Burkholderiales > Burkholderiaceae > Burkholderia > Burkholderia sp. PR2. The sequence goes on along the minus strand of NZ_JBQRWH010000004.1, from coordinate 602,498 downwards.
GCCGTACCACTTGGAAACGTTCTTGATGGAAATCATCGTGTGACCTTTTTCTGGAGACTCTTGACGAGAACAGACGCCAACGAGCAAATCACGAAATAGCATGCGCCGGCGAACAGGACCATCTCGACGGTCGTGCCGTCGCGGTCGCCGATGTTGGCGGCCGTGCGGAAGAAGTCCGCGAGACTGATCACGTACACGAGCGACGTATCCTGGAACAGGACGATCGCCTGCGTGAGCAGCAGCGGCACCATCGCGCGGAACGCCTGCGGCAGGATCACGAGGCGCATGGCCTGCGCGTAGTTCATGCCGAGCGCGAACGCGGCGTTCACCTGTCCGCGCGGCACCGACTGGATGCCGGCGCGGATGATCTCGGAATAATACGCGGCTTCGAACAGCGAGAACGCGACCATCGCCGACGCGAGCCGGATGTCGATCGTCGGCGACAGCCCGAGCACGCCCTGCAGCACCTGCGGCACGATCAGGAAGAACCACAGCAGCACCATCACGAGCGGGATGGAGCGGAACACCGTCACGTATGCCTTTGCGAACCACTCGAGCGGCTTCACGCCGGACAGCCGCATCAGCGCCAGCAGCGTGCCCCAGACGATGCCGATGACGATCGCGATCAGCGTGATCTTGAACGTGACGATCGCCCCCGTCCACAGCGTCGGTATCGCGCCGGGAATACTACTCCAGTCGAACTGATGCATCACTTGCCTCCGATGTAGCCGGGCAGCCGCGTGCGGCCTTCGATCCAGCGCATGAACGCCATCACGACGAGGTTGATGAGCACATACGCAAGCGTCACCGCGATGAACGACTCGTAGGTCTGCGCGGTGTAGTCGACGAGCTGGCGGGCCTGCGCGGACAAGTCGAGCAGGCCGATCGTCGACGCGACCGCGGAGTTCTTGAAGATGTTCAGGAACTCGGACGTGAGCGGCGGCACGATGATCCGGTATGCAACCGGCAGCAGCACGTAGCGGTACGTCTGCCATTGCGTGAAGCCCATCGCGAGGCCGGCGGCGCGCTGGCCCTTCGGCAGCGCGTTGATCCCCGAGCGCACCTGTTCGCACACGCGCGCGCCCGTGAACAGGCCCAGACAGACGATCGACGCGGTGAAGAACTGCGTGCCGGGCGGCAACTGCTTGATCCAGGTGCCGATCGACGCGGGCAGCAATTCGGGCACGACGAGGTACCAGACGAAGAACTGCACGATCAGCGGGATGTTCCGGAAGATCGACACGTACACGGTGCCGATCGCGGACAGCCATTTGTTCGGCACCGTGCGCAGCACGCCGAACAGCGAACCGACGATCAGCGCGACGACCCAGGCGACGAGCGACACCTCGATCGTCACCCAGAATCCGGACATCAGCCATCCGAAGTAAGTCGTCGGCTCGCCGGTCGAGACGGGGCTCAGGAAGATGCCCCAGTTCCAGTGGTAAGACATGGGCAAGACTCCAGCAAAAAGAAACGGAAGAAGCGAGGCCTCTTCCGTTTCAGTAGCGTCATTTCTGCGTCAACGGCTGCGTGGTCAGTCGAGCGCCTTGTCGTTCGGGTTCGCGTACAGCTTCTTCATCGAATCGGACAGCGGGAAGTTCAGGTTCAGCCCCTTCGGCGGAATCGGGTTCTCGAACCACTTCGCGTAGATCTTCGCGGCTTCGCCCGATTTCTCGACTTGCGAGATCGCGTCGTCGACGACCTTCTTGAAGTCCGCATCGCCCTTGCGCATCATGCAGCCGTACGCCTCTTCCGACTGCGGCGTGCCGACGATCACCCACTCGCCCGGCTGCCTCGCCTTCGCGCGCTCGCCCGCGAGCAGCGCGTCGTCCATCATGAACGCGACGGCGCGGCCCGACTCGAGCGTGTTGAACGAGTCGCCGTGGTCTTTCGCGCTGATGATGTTCATGCCCAGCTGCTTGTCGTTGTTCATCTTGCGCAGCAGGCGCTCGGACGTCGTGCCGGCGGTGGTCACGACCGTCTTGCCCTTCAGGTCCGCGAAGTCCTTCACGCCCGAATCCTTCTTCGTCATCAGGCGCGTGCCGATCACGAAGATCGTGTCGGAGAATGCGGCCTGCTGCTGACGCTCCGTGTTGTTGGTCGTCGAGCCGCACTCGATGTCCACCGTGCCGTTCTGCACGAGCGGGATGCGGTTCTGCGACGTCACCGGGATGTTCTTGACCTGCAGGTTCGGCAGGTTCAGCTTCTTCTTCACGGCGTCCACGACTTTCATCTGGAATTCGCGCGAATAACCGACGACCTGCTGGCTCTGGTCATAGTAGGAGAACGGAATCGACGATTCGCGGTGGCCCAGCGCGATCACGCCCGTGTCCTTGATCTTCTTCAGCGTGCCGGTCTCCTGTGCATGCGCGCCGCTCGCGAACGCGCACAGCGCCGCGACCATCAGGACTGCCTTCTGGTATTTCATTTTGGTCATCTCCTTGGCTGAAACCCGCGCCAGTGTATCAAAGTAATATTTTTGAAAGTACTGGTTGTTTACCGAACTACGAATCGTCCTGTACGAAGCCGTCCTCCCGGCTTCCGGCGCCCCTGGCGGCGCCTGAATGCACAACGCGGGCGATGCCGGATTCGGCACCGCCCGCGAGGGTTCATGCACACAATCGGGTGAATTGCGTCATGCTTTTGTCATAGTCGTCCGATCGAATCGGCGATGACCGATCAGGGATACAGGCCGCGCATTTCGCGCGCCATCAGGATGCGCTTGCACGCGACGATGAACGCCGCCGTACGCACCGACACCTTGTGCTCTTCCGCGACCGCCCACACGCCGGCGAACGCTTCGCGCATCACGCGCTCGAGACGGTGGTTGATCTCGTCTTCCGTCCAGAAGAAGCTCGAGAAGTCCTGCACCCACTCGAAGTACGACACGGTCACGCCGCCCGCATTCGCGATCACGTCGGGAATCACGAGCACGCCGTTCGCGCTCAGGATGTCGTCGGCCGCCGTCGTCGTCGGGCCGTTCGCGCCTTCGACGATGATCTTCGTGCGGATCTTCGATGCGTTCTTCTCGGTGATCTGGTTTTCCAGTGCCGCCGGGATCAGGATGTCGGTCTCGACCGTCCAGAACTCGTCGTTCGGCATCGGTTCGGCGCCTTCGAAGCCCGCGACGCCGCCCGTGCGTGCGACGTGGTCGAGCAGCTTGTTCGAATCGAGGCCGGCCGGCTGGTAGATCGTGCCCGTGTGATCCTGCACCGCGATCACCTTCGAACCCGCTTCCTGGAACAGCTTCGCCGCGATGCCGCCGACGTTGCCGAAGCCTTGCACCGCGATGCGCGCGCCTTCGATCTCGAGGCCCTTCTTCTTCGCCGCCTCGCAACCGACGACGAACACGCCGCGGCCCGTCGCTTCCTTGCGGCCGAGCGAACCGCCGAGCGAGATCGGCTTGCCGGTCACGACGCCGGTCGATGTCTGGCCCTGGTTCATCGAGAACGTGTCCATCATCCACGCCATCACCTGTTCGTTGGTGTTGACGTCCGGTGCCGGAATATCGGTGTTCGGGCCGATGATGATGCCGATTTCGCTGGTGTAGCGACGCGTCACGCGTTCGAGCTCACCGCGCGACAGCTTGCGCGGGTCGACGCGGATGCCGCCCTTCGCACCGCCGTACGGCACGTTCACGGCCGCGTTCTTCACCGACATCCATGCCGACAGTGCCATCACTTCCGACAGCGTCACGTCCTGGTGGTAGCGCACGCCGCCCTTGCCCGGGCCGCGCGACACGTTGTGCTGTACGCGATAGCCTTCGAAGTGCGCGACGGTGCCGTTGTCGAGCTCGATGGGCACATCGACGATCAGGATGCGCTTCGGACGCTTCAGCGTTTCGAGCCAGCGCGACAGCGAACCGAGGTACGGCGCGACGCGATCGACCTGCTGAAGGTAGTTGCCCCACGGGCCGAGATCGTCGGCGTGAAGGTAGGACGGGATGGACTGCAGTTGCGAAGACATGGACGCTCCAACGTTCAACGGATTGCGCACATTGTCGAAAAACCCGTTTTTTTTATCCAATGCCGTTTGCTTATTCGATTATGCGTTTCTTGCATGATCGTGATTTTTTGCAAATCCATGGTCGATTTGCGCAAGAACGCCCGCGATCGGCCGTGCATCGCGTTGTGCGAAAAATCGTGGGTACATTACGCCGGACGCCCGTCGGGCAGCCGTCCGACAGGCGCGGCAAGCTCGTCGTCAGCCGCGCGCGGCCGTGCTCGACTCCATCATTCGGCCGTGTCGCGCAATTCGTCGCGCACGACTTCCCACAACGCGCGCACGAGCTTCTGGCGCGGATCGTCGCCCTGCAGCGCGAGCTTGTCGCAGTAAAGGCGAATCTCCATCGTCAGCGTGTACGGGTGCGTGCCGCCACGCGCGGACCGGTCGAGCCGGATCAGGCGGCCGCTGGCCACCGCATCCTCGACGGCGCTGTGCGGCAGAAACGCGACGCCGTGGCCCGCGAGCGCCATTGCCTTCAGCCCTTCGGCCATGTCGGTTTCGTACACGCGATCGAGGAACAGCGGCGTCGGTGCGTTCGCAACGATGACTTCGGTCATCCGGCCGAGATACGCATTCGGCGTATAAGACAGGTACGGCACGCGCGCCTCGGCCGTGCCCGGCAACGTATAGCGCGGCCGGCCCGCGCGGCCCGGCGCCGAAAACGCGCTGATCGGCTCGCTGCCGAGGACCAGCATGTCGTAGCGGGCCGGATCGAGCGCGACGGGGTGGCTCGGGTGGTGGTAGCCCATCACGAGATCGCAGCCACCCTCGACCAGCGACAGCACGGCGTCGTGCACGTTCAGCGCGCGCAACCGTGTGTGGACCTGCCCCATCTTCGCCTCGATCCGCTGCAGCCAGCGCGGAAAATACGTGAGCGACAGCGTATGCGGCACCGCGAACTCGATGGTCGGCACAGGCGCGCCGACATGGCCGCGCAGCAGCGTGCGCGCCTCGTGCGCCTGCGACAGCATCGTCAATGCCTGCTCGTAGAAGATCTGGCCGGCCTGCGTGAGCCGCGTCGGATAAACCGAACGATCGATCAGTTCGGTCGCGAGCCATGCCTCGAGCGCCTGGATGCGCCGCGAGAACGCGGGCTGCGACACGTGCCGCAGTTCGGCGGACCGGCTAAAGCTGCGCGTTTCCGCGAGCGAGACGAAGTCTTCGAGCCATTTCAGTTCCATGCAGGCGGGCGCGGCGGGCGGCGGTCGGGAAGAAGCCTGCATTCTACCGGCGGGCGGGCCCGCCCGGCGGCGCGGCGGGCAGCTCGGCGAACCGGCCCGGGCGCCAGCCGGCGGACTGCTTGCGCGCCGCCCGGGCGCCGCATGCGTGCCGATCGCCCACGGCGGCGGCGACCTGACCGGTTCGGCCGGGATCGCCCCGCGCCAATGGTAAAATGCCGGATTCTCCTCCCCTCGTTCGCACCGGCCGCCAAGGCCACGCCCGATCATGTCCGACACTCGTCCCGATACGCTTTTCGCCCTCACCGCGCTCTCGCCCATCGACGGCCGCTACGCCAGCAAGACCGAAGCGCTGCGCGACTGGCTCTCCGAAGCCGCCTTCATGCGCCACCGCGTCACCGTCGAGGTGCACTGGCTGATCGCGCTGTCGCGCGCCGGCTTCGCGGAAGTCCCGCGCTTCTCGGACGCGTCCGAACAATTCCTGCTGCAACTCGCCGAGCGCTTCACCGCGCACGACGCCGCCCGCATCAAGGACATCGAGCGCGTGACGAACCACGACGTGAAGGCCGTCGAATACTGGCTGAAGGAATCGGTGAAGGGCCAGGCCGAACTCGAGAAGGCCAGCGAATTCATCCACTTCGCGTGTACGTCCGAAGACATCAACAACACGTCGCACGGGATGATGCTCGCCGGCGCGCGCGAGCACGTGATCGTGCCGGCGCTGCGCACGGTCCACCAGCGCCTCGTCGCGCTGTCGCACGCGCTTGCCGAGCAGCCGATGCTGTCGCGCACGCACGGCCAGCCGGCCAGCCCGACGACGCTCGGCAAGGAACTCGCGAACGTCGCGGCCCGCCTCTCTCGCGCGATCACGCGCATCGAGAAGGTCGAGATCCTCGGCAAGATGAACGGCGCGGTCGGCAACTTCAACGCGCACCTGTCGGCGTATCCGGAATTCGACTGGGAAGCGTTCTCGCGCGACGTGATCGAGAACCGCCTGAAGCTCACCTTCAACCCGTACACGATCCAGATCGAGCCGCACGACTACATGGCGGAGCTGTTCGATGCGGTCGCGCGCGCGAACACGATCCTGCTCGACCTCGACCGCGACGTGTGGGGCTACATCTCGGTCGGCTACTTCAAGCAGAAGACGAAGGCCGGCGAAATCGGCTCGTCGACGATGCCGCACAAGGTCAATCCGATCGACTTCGAGAACTCGGAAGGCAATCTCGGCCTCGCGAACGCGACGCTGCGCCACCTCGCCGACAAGCTGCCGGTGTCGCGCTGGCAGCGCGACCTGACCGACTCGACGGTGCTGCGCAACATGGGCGTCGCACTCGGCTACTCGCTGCTCGCGTACGACTCGCTGATCCGCGGCCTCGACAAGCTCGAAGTGAACCCGCAGCGCCTGAACGAAGACCTCGACAACTGCTGGGAAGTGCTCGCAGAGCCGGTGCAGACGGTGATGCGCCGCTACGGCATCGAGAACCCGTACGAGCAGCTGAAGGAACTGACGCGCGGCAAGGGCATCACGCGCGAAGCGCTGCAGGAATTCGTCGGCACGCTGGCGATCCCGCAAGATGCGAAGGACCGCCTGCTCGCGATGACGCCTGCGTCGTACATCGGCAAGGCCGTCGAACTCGCGAAGCGGATCGCGTAAGCACCGCCGTCTCCGCACGTAAAAAAAGCCCGATGCGAGCAATCGCATCGGGCTTTTTCATTGCCTGTGCGGCTGGTCAGAACGAGATCATCCGCCCCGGGTTGAGTGCGCTCATCACGCTCATCGCGGCCTTCGCAGCGGGAATCGCGATCGGCGACAACTGGCGGCCGAGCGGAATCGCGCGGTGATCGATGCCGGTCAGCATCGAGAAATCGTCGTTGCGACCGACGAAATCGTCGCAGATCGCCTTGCCGATCCGCACCGTCTGCGCGACGCCATGACCGCTCCAGCCCTGCACCATGTACATCGGCACGCGGCCGTCGGTCTTGCGGCTGTCGGTCGCGCCGTTCAGCGTGAAGTCGCTGACGCCGCTCCAGCAGTAGTCCAGTGCGAACTGGCCATCGGCCTGGGGGAACACCGTGTTCAGCCGCGTCAGCAGATACGCGTTGACGTCGGGCTGTGCCCAGCACGTGCCGGTGCCCTGCCCGCCGAACAGCAGGCGGTTGCCGCGCACCGGCCGGTAGTAGTCGATCTGGAACTGCGTGTCGTACACCGGCATGCCGGCCGGCATCAGTGTCGCGACGTCGACGTCGAGCGGCGCCGTCACGCTGACATACGTGAAGAACGGCACGGTGGTGGCGGTGCCGTCGTCCAGCAGACGGAACGTCGTGTTGTGCAGCGCGAGCACGACGCCACGGCGCGCGGTGATCGTGCCGCCCGGCGTCGTCGCGACGACGCCCGCCGGCGTTTCGTCGAGCTCCAGCACCTCGGTGCCCTCGTACAACGCACCGCCGTTCAGCCGGAAGCCGTGCACGAGACCGCGCACCAGCGCGAGCGGATGAAGCTGGCCACCGGTCGCGTCGATCGCCGCGCCGTGATACAGCCCCGAGCGCACGTATTCGTCGTGCAGCTGATGGCGGCCGACGAGCGTCACGCCGGCGTCACCGAGATGGCGGCGTGCGTCAGCGCCGTCGAGCAGCGCGCTCATGTGGCCCGGGTGGACCGCCGCCGTGATGTGGCCGCGCTTGCGATCGAGGTCGAGTGCGTAACGCGCGCCGATCGCGTCGATCAGGTCCATCGATTCGGCCGACGCGAAGCGCCACAGCCGCTTCGCGTCGTCGTGCGACAGATGGTCGATCATGTCGGCTGCTTCCCAGCGCGCGAGGCCCGGCGTGAGCTGGCCGCCGTTGCGGCCCGACGCCGCGGAGCCGACGTGATGCTTGTCGACGAGAATCGTGTCGACGCCCGCTTCCGCCAGATGCAGCGCGGCCGATGCACCGAGCAGCCCCGCGCCGATCACCAGCACGTCGCACACCATGTCGTGCGCGAGCGGCGCGCTGTTTTCATGGCGCGACAGAGACGCCTCGTACCAGTTGGCCGGGCGCTCGCCGTCGTAACGGGACGGCGCGCACCAGTTCCAGTTGTCCTTTTCGATGTTCAGTTGCGTCTGGTCGAAACGCGATTCGCCCTGGATCAGGGGCTTGTGGTTGGAAGTCATGATTGCACTTGCATGGTCTTGGGCCGCCTGTCGAAGTGCCATTCAGGCTTCGCGGGTGGGGCAGCCGGTTCCACTTGGGTGTCAACGAGATAAAGGGCGCGATGGCCCGTGTTGACGGCAGGCACGCTCGTGCCTGCCAGGATCCCGGACCGTGCGAAAGCACGCATTGAAAGGTGCCGGGACACCCAATTTCTACACCGCAGAAATAATTCTACAGCGTAGAATATGCTTTCGTCAAGATTACAGCCGCAGCCATCCCGCTTCCATGAAAGACAAACCCGCCCAAGGCCCGCGCGGCCTCGACAAGGATGCGATCGTCGCGGCCGCGCTCGCGCTGCTCGAAGAGGTCGGCGAAGCCGCGTTCAGCGTGCGCAAGCTCGCGCAGTCGGTCGGCTGCGACCCGATGAGCGTACTCTATCACTTCAAGTCGAAAGAGGGCCTGAGCCGTGCGATCGCGAACGCGCTGTCGCGCTCGCTCGCGCCGGTCGACCCGTCACTGCCGTGGCGCGAGCGGCTGCTCGATCTCGCCCGCCAGTACCGCGCGCTCGCGCTGCGCCACCCCGCCGCGTTCGCGCTGCTGCAGCGTCACATGAGCACCGGGCCGGCCGATCTCGCGCACATCGAGACCGTGCATCGCGCGCTGGCCGATGCCGGCATCCCGCGCAGCGCACTGCCGACCGTGTGCGTCGGCTGGTATGCGAGCGTGATCGGCCTCGCCGCCGCCGAGGCCGGCGGCCTCACGCGGCCCGCGAACGACGTCGAGCTCGCGGAAATGCATGCGCTGTCCGATACCGCGCATCCGCTCGTCAAATCGGCCGCCCCGCTCTACGCGCAACTCGATCCGGCCGCCGTGCACGACACGATGCTGGACGTGCTGCTCGACGGCATCGCGCAGCACGTCCGCGCGACCTGAGCGGCTCACGCATCGCCAACGAAAAAAGGCGCCCCGAGGGGCGCCTTTTTCACTGCTGCATGACGATTGCCGCGAACCGCGCTCAATGTTGCCGCGCGATACCGATCTTCAGCATGACCTGATCGACGATCTGTTCGGGCGTCAGCTCGATGCTGACCACGATCGCTTCGTCCGGGCCCGGTTCCTCGAGCGTGTCGAGCTGGCTCTTCAGCAGCGACGGATCGAAGAAATGGCCGGTGCGGGTCTTCAGGCGCTCGTGCAACACCTCGAACGAACCCTTCAGATACACGAACCGCACGTCGGTATCGGTGCCGCGCAGCACGTCGCGGTACGACCGCTTCAGCGACGAGCAGGTGAACACGGCGGTCTCGCCGGCACGCTGCTTCTCCTCGATGGCCGCGCGAATCGTGCGCAGCCACGGCCAGCGGTCGTCGTCGGTCAGCGGAATGCCGTTGTGCATCTTTTCCTTGTTCGCCGCGCTGTGAAACGCGTCGCCGTCGGTATAGCTGCACGACAGGCGTTCTGCCAGCATTTCGCCGATTCGCGATTTGCCCGCACCCGACACGCCCATTGCGATCAGAATCATTGACTACCCCTTGTTACAAAACCACGCTCAGCAGCAGCGTAAAGCTCAGACCCAGCACCGAGATGATGGTTTCAAGCAGCGACCAGGTCTTGAACGTCTGGCCGACCGTCATCCCGAAATATTCCTTGATCAGCCAGAAGCCGCCGTCGTTCACATGCGAGAAGATCAGCGAGCCCGAGCCCGTCGCGAGCACGAGCAGCTCCGGACGAACCGCCGCGCCCGACGCCGCCGCGATCGGCGCGACGATGCCGCAGGCCGTCGTCATCGCGACCGTCGCCGAACCCGTTGCCAGACGCATCAGCGCCGCGACGAACCAGCCGAGCAGCAGCGGCGACAGGTGCGCGTGCTTCGCGGTCTCGACGATCTGCTGCGAGATCCCGCTGTCGCGCAGGACGCCGCCGAAGCCGCCGCCCGCACCGACGATCAGCGTGATGCCGGCGATCGGCGCCAGGCACTCGCCGCAGAACTTCTGGATCTGGTCGCGGTTGAAGCCCTGCAGCTTGCCGAACGTGAAGAAGCTCACCAGCACGGCGATCAGCAGCGCGACGTCGGAGTTGCCGGCAAAGCGCAGCAGGTTGTTCGGCAGCGACTTCGGTGCGAACACCAAGTCGGCCCAGCTGCCGACGAGCATCAGCACGACGGGCAGCAGGATCGTGAACAGCGTGATGCCGAAACTCGGCAGTTCGCGCTTGCGACCGTCCGTGTGCGTATCGACGAACTGCGCTGCGAGCGGGTTGTTTTCCGGCAGCTTCACGAACTTCGAGATCATCAGCGCGAACAGCGGACCGGCGATGATCGCGGTCGGCACGCCGACGATCAGGCCGAACGCGATCGTCTTGCCGATATCGGCGCCGTATTGCTGAACGGCCAGCAGCGCGGCCGGGTGCGGCGGAATCAGCCCGTGTACGACGGACAGGCCGGCCACCATCGGCAGACCGACGACGAGCAGCGATTTGCCGGTGCGCTTCGCGACGTTGAACGCGATCGGGATCAGCAGCACGAAGCCGACTTCGAAGAACACCGGCAAGCCGACGATGATCGCGACGAACATCATCGCCCAGTGGATGTTCTTTTCACCGAACCAGTCGATCAGCGTGGTCGCGATCCGTTCGGCGCCGCCCGATTCGGCCATCATCTTGCCGAGCATCGTGCCGAGGCCGACGACGATCGCGATGTGGCCGAGCGTGCCGCCCGTGCCCGTTTCGAACGACTTGACGATCTTGTCCATCGGCATGCCGACGACGAGACCCAGGCCCAGCGAAACGATGATCAGCACCAGGAACGGGTAGATCTTGTAGCGCGCGATCATCAGGATCAGCGCGGCAATCGCGATCAGCGTGAATACGAGCAGCATGCTGCCTTGGACAGCCCCCATGTGGCACTCCTCCTTGAATTGTTCGAAACCGGGCGAGCTGTTGCGAGTATGCCCGGCTATGCAGGTCTCCGAAACACGGGGGGCACCCACCCCGTGAGGACGCTGAATTTTACTTATCTTTACGGTCCACGGATAGAACCGGTTCCATCAGCAAAAACCCTCGGTAAAACAAGCATCAAGCGCTTGTTTGCCGAGGGTCAAGGGCGTGACGTTCGCAAGCCCCGTTACGGGCGCGAACAGGCCCTTATCATTTCGTACAAGTATTAACGGTGAAGCTGGCTCGCGGCTTGCGCGAGACGCGTGACCTCGGCCCAGTCCTGCGCGGCGAGCGCGGCCTTCGGCGTGAGCCACGAACCGCCGACGCACACGACGTTCGGCAGCTTCAGGAAATTCGGCGCGGTATCGACCGTGATGCCGCCCGTCGGGCAGAACTTCAGCGCCGGGAACGGGCCGTGGAACGCCTGCAGCATCGGCACGCCGCCGGCCTGCTGCGCGGGGAAGAACTTGACGATCTCGTAGCCGAATTCGAGCGCCTGAATGATGTCGCTCGGCGTCATCACGCCCGGCAGCAGCGGCAGGCCGGCGTCGAGCGACGCGAGGTGCAGGTCCTTCGTCAGGCCCGGCGACACGCCGAACTTCGCGCCAGCCTTTTTCGCCTGCGCGCAGTGCTCGGGCTTCGTGATCGTGCCGACGCCGACGACGATGTCGTCCGCGAGCTGGCTCGCGCGCTGGATCGCCTCGAGGCCCGCCGGCGTACGCAGCGTGATCTCGAGCACCTTGACGCCGCCCGCGTGCAACGCGCGCGACACATGTTCGCCCTGCTCGACCGAGTCGAATGCGAGCACCGGAATCACCGGGCCCAGCTTCACGATTTCAGCAATCGTCTTCATCAAATTCGCTCCTTGAAATTCATGCAGAGACGCGGACGGCCGCTTCGCCGACCAGCGCCCCGAAAACCGATGCGCCCTGCTCGGCCGGCGCGGCCGCCGCGCGGAACACGCCGAACAGTTCGCGCCCGAAACCGACCTCGTTCTCGGCCTGGTGCAGCGGCTGCGCGACCGGGCGCGCCTGCCACTCGGCGTCGTCGACCTCGATGTCGAGGATGCCGGCTTCCGCGTCGATCACGAGCGTGTCGCCCGTCTTGACCTTGCCGAGCGGGCCGGCCAGCAGCGCTTCCGGCGACACGTGGATCACGGCCGGCACCTTGCCCGACGCACCGGACATGCGGCCGTCGGTCACGAGCGCGACGTGGAAGCCCTGATCCTGCAGCACGCCGAGCAGCGGCGTCAAACGGTGCAACTCGGGCATCCCGTTGGCGCGCGCGCCCTGGAAGCGCACGACCGCGACGAAATCGCGCTTCATCTCGCCGCGATCGAAGGCCTCCTGCACGGCTTCCTGCGAATCGAATACGATCGCGGGCGCGGTCACCTTGCGGTGCTCGGGCGCGACCGCCGAAATCTTGATCACGCCGCGGCCGAGCCGGCCCTGCATCAGGCGCAGGCCGCCGTCCGGCTGGAACGGGTCGCGAATACCGCGCAGCACCTTGGTGTCGTGGCTCTCGGCAGTGCCGTCGACCCACGTCAGCTTGCCGTCGATCAGCTTCGGCTCCTTCGTGTAATGCGACAGGCCCTTGCCTGCGACGGTCGTCACGTCTTCGTGCAGCAGCCCGCCTTCGAGCAGGTTGCGCACCAGGAACGCGACGCCGCCCGCCGCGTGGAAATGGTTCACGTCGGCCTTGCCGTTCGGGTAGATCTTCGCGAGCAGCGGCACGACCGCCGACAACTCGTCGAAATCGTTCCAGTCGATCAGGATGCCGGCCGCGCGCGCGATCGCGACGAGGTGCAGCGTGTGGTTGGTCGAGCCGCCCGTCGCGAGCAGCGCGACGATCCCGTTGACGATCGCCTTCTCGTCGATCACATGGCCGATCGGCGTGTACTGGCCGCGCTCGACCGTCAGGTCGAGCACGCGGCGCGCGGCTTCGGCGGTCAGTGCGGTACGCAGCGGCGTGTGCGGATGAACGAACGCCGAACCCGGCAGGTGCAGGCCCATCAGCTCCATCAGCATCTGGTTGCTGTTCGCGGTGCCGTAGAACGTGCAGGTGCCGTGGCCGTGATACGCGGCCGATTCCGCTTCGAGCAGCGCGTCGCGGCCGACCTGGCCGGTCGCGAATTGCTGGCGGATCTTCGCCTTGTCGTCGTTCGACAGGCCGCTCGTCATCGGGCCGGCCGGCACGAAGATGGTCGGCAGGTGGCCGAACTGGAGCGCGCCGATCAGCAGGCCCGGCACGATCTTGTCGCAGATGCCGAGGCAGAGCGCCGCGTCGAACATGTTGTGCGTGAGCGCGATCGCCGTGCCCATCGCGATCGCCTCGCGCGAGAACAGCGACAGCTCCATCCCCGGATTGCCCTGCGTGACGCCGTCGCACATCGCGGGCACGCCGCCCGCGAACTGCGCGACGCCGCCGTTCTCGCGTGCGGCGACCTTGATGATGTCAGGGAAGTCCTTGTACGGCGCGTGCGCGGACAGCATCTCGTTGTACGAGGACACGATGCCGATGTTCGGCTCGCGGATCGCCTTGATCTGGAACTTGTCGCTGCCTTCGAGACCCGCGAAGCCGTGCGCGAGGTTCGCGCACGACAATGCGCCACGCGCCGGGAACTTGCCTTGCGCGCCGTCGATGCGCTGCAGATAGGCGGAACGGGTCGATTGGCTGCGGGCGATCACGCGTTCGGTGACTTTCGCCAGGGTGGGGTGCAGCGACGTCATGCTGGGCGCTCCTGTATGCCGGACGACACCGGCGGTTGGAATCGTGGGGACGGTCGAGTGCGTCGACCGAACGAAGCCAGTCTAGTAGAAAAACTACAAGCATGCAATGCAGATCGACATGCGCGCAACCATCATTCCCGCCACCAGCAAGGCTTTACCTAGTGAAAACCCTAATCTTGAGCATTTGTCGTCTAGAAAATCGCTGACGATGGAGCTAGCATTTTCATGTAGATTTTCTACAATTCGATTGCGATACACTCGCTCATCCGAACCCGATTTCCATTCGCCGTCCCATGCTGCCTCGCATTGAAGCGATCCGCGCCGACCTGCGCCCGTCCGAGCGCAAGCTCGCCGACTACATTCTCGCCGCGCCGCGCGAGGTGCTCGACCTCGCAATGACCGAGCTGTCGACCCGCGCGGGCGTCAGCCAGCCGACCATCGCGCGCTTCTGCCAGGCGCTCGGCTGCAGCGGCTTTCGCGAATTCAAGATCCGGCTCGCGCAGAGCGTCGCGCCGGGCGTGTCGTCGGTCTATCGTGACGTCGAGCCCGACGAGCCTGCGCCCGGCATCATCGGCAAGGTGTTCGACCGCACGATCGGCGCGCTGATCGAAGTGCGCAACAGCCTGTCGGCCGGCAGCGTCGCCGACGCGATCGCCCTGCTGTCGAACGCGTCGCGCATCGAGTTCTACGGCGCCGGCGGCTCGGGCATCGCCGCGCAGGACATCCAGCACAAGTTCTTTCGGCTCGGCGTGCCGAGCGTCGCGTATTCGGACCCGCACACGTTCTCGATGTCGTCGGCGCTGCTCGGGCCGCACGACGTCGTCGTCGCGATCTCGAATACCGGCCGCACGCGCGATATCGTCGATGCCGCGCGCTCCGCGCTCGCGTGCGGCGCGAAAGTCGTCGCGATCACGCAGAGCCACTCGCCGCTCGCGAAGCTCGCGACGGTGAGCCTCGCGTCGAACGTGGCCGAGGAAACCGACGTGTTCTCGCCGATGACGTCGCGGATGTCGCATCTCGCGATCGGCGACATCCTCGCGGTCGGCGTTGCGCTGTCGCGCGGGCCCGCGCTCATGGAGCGCGTCGGCCGCGCGAAGGAAGCGATCACGCGCCGCCGGATCGACGACCCGACGAAGGAATGACGCATACGACGCGCAAATGAAAACGGCGCCCCGAGGGGCGCCGTTGCGCGTCGATCGACTGCCGGCATGCGGCCGCCGGAAAGTTCAGAACGGCTTGATCACGACCAGCGCGACCGCCACGAGCATGCCGAGCACCGGCAGCTCGTTGAACACGCGATACCACTTGTCGGTGCGCTTGTTCTCTCCGCGCTCGAACACCCGCAGCAAGTGTCCGCAATACGCGTGGTAGATGACGAGCAGCAGCACCACCGTCACCTTCGCGTGGATCCAGCCCTGCCCCTGGCCGATGCCGATCACGAGCCAGAGCCACAGCCCGCACGCGAGCGCCGGCACGGCGATCATCGTCATGAAGCGGAACAGCTTGCGCGCCATCAGCAGCAGGCGCCGCACCGCGGCCGGATCGGTCTCCATGGCCAGGTTCACATAGATGCGCGGCAGGTAGAACAACCCCGCGAACCACGCGGCGATCAGAACGATGTGGAACGTCTTGACCCAGAGCATTGCCATCGGTTGTGCGCCTCGCGTTACTGACGGCCTTCGCCGTGCCCGAGCACGACGTACTTCAGCGACGTGAGCCCTTCCAGGCCCACGGGGCCGCGTGCGTGCAGCTTGTCGTTCGAGATGCCGATTTCCGCGCCGAGGCCGAATTCGAAGCCGTCCGCGAAGCGCGTCGACGCATTGACCATCACGCTGGCCGAGTCGACTTCGCGCAGGAAGCGCATCGCGCGGTCGTGATCCTCGGTGACGATCGCATCGGTGTGGTGCGAGCCGTAATGGTTGATGTGCTCGATCGCCGCGTCGAGGCCGTCGACGACCTTGATCGCGAGCACCGGCGCGAGATATTCGGTGTGCCAGTCTTCGTCGGTGGCGTCGACGAGCGGCCCGATGCCCGCCTCGGCGAGCACCGCGCGCGCGGCCGGATCGACGCGCAGCTCGACCTGCTTGTCGCGATACAGCTTGCCGAGCGGCGGCAACAGCGTCGCCGCGATGCCGCTCGAAACGAGCAACGTTTCCATCGTGTTGCAGGTGCCGTAGCGGTGCGTCTTCGCGTTGTCGCACACCGTCAGCGCCTTGGCGAGATCGGCACGATCGTCGACGTACACGTGGCAGATACCATCGAGGTGCTTGATCATCGGCACACGTGCCTCGTTGATCAGGCGCTCGATCAGGCTCTTGCCGCCGCGCGGCACGATCACGTCGACGTATTCGGTCATCGTGATCAGCTTGCCGACCGCCGCGCGATCGGCTGTCGCGACGACCTGCACGGCATCCTGCGGCAGGCCGGCCGCCTCGAGCCCTTCGCCGATCAGCTTCGCGAGCGCCGCGTTCGATTCGAGCGCCTCGGAGCCGCCGCGCAGGATCGTCGCGTTACCCGACTTCAGGCACAGCGCGGCCGCGTCAATCGTCACGTTCGGGCGCGACTCGTAGATGATGCCGATCACGCCGAGCGGCACGCGCATCTGGCCGACCTGGATCCCGCTCGGGCGGTACTTGAGATTGCCGATCTCGCCGATCGGATCGGCCAGCGACGCAACCTGGCGCAGGCCTTCGACCATCGTCTTCAGCGCCTTGTCCGACAGCGTCAGGCGGTCGATGAACGCCGCATCGAGCCCCTTTTCACGGGCACGGGCGACGTCGCGTGCATTCGCATCCTTCAGCGCCTGCGCGTCGCGCTCGATCGCGCGGGCCACGGCGTCGAGCGCCGCGTTCTTCGCGGCCGTGCTGGCGCGCGCCATCGCGCGGGAAGCGTGCCGGGCACGGCGGCCCAGGTCCGTCATGTACTGGTCGATATCCATCGTGTGACTCGAAAAGCGAGCCGCTTGGCGCGGCGTGAATTCGTGGGAAGCGTGGAGCGCGGCGGCAAGCGGGCCGCGCCAGCTATCGGAACATTGTAAGCGGGTTGCGATGCGTGCGCTGAAGGCCCGGACGGGGCTTAACGACGCACGCGACCCGCGGTCGGCGGTCGCTCGCCGCGCGCGCCCGCTACCGTCATCGCGAGCTGGAACAGGCCGTCCCACGGATCGGGCGGTGGATCGTCCTGCGTGCGGCGGCCCGGTGCGACGGCCGACAGCCCCTTCACCTGCCGGTCGAGCTTCGCGGCGAACGCGAGCGCCTTCTCGAGAACCGCTTCCGACACGCGGTTCAGCGCGGGGCCGATCAGCCGTTCGCGCGGCCCCCATACGCGGTTCTCGCGCAGCAGCGTGGCGAGCGGCTTGCCGGCCGTCGCCCCGCGCTTGATCCGCAACAGCGTGCGCAATTCCTCGACGACGGCCCACATCACGAGCACGATCGCCTCGCCCTCGCCCTTCAACCCGTCGATCATCCGCGCGAGCCGTGCTGCGTCGCCCGCGAGCATCGCCTCATTCAGCTTGAAGACGTCGTAGCGCGCGACGTTCAACACCGCGTCGTGCACCTGCTCGAACGACAGCACGCCCTGCGGATAGAGCAGCCCAAGCTTCTGGATTTCCTGGTGCGCGGCGAGCAGGTTGCCCTCGACGCGCTCCGCGATGAACTGCAGCGCGCGCCGGCCATCGTCGCCGGCCGCGACGCGCTGGCCCTGCATCGACAGACGCTGGCCGATCCAGTTCGGCAGTTGCGCGCGGTCGACCGGATCGATCTTCAGCGCGACGCCGCCGTTCTGCAGCGCGGTAAACCACGCGGATTTCTGCGTGGCCGCATCGAGACGCGGCAACGTGACGAGCATCAGCGCGTCGGGATTGGGCGTGGCCGCGAGCGTCTTGAGCGCGTCGGCGCCTTCCTTGCCGGGCTTGCCCGACGGAATGCGCAACTCGATCAGCTGACGCTCGCCGAACAGCGACATCGCCTGGGTCGCGCCGAGCAGCACGCTCCAGTCGAAGCCGCGCTCGACCGTGTGCACCGAACGTTCGGTGAAGCCGGCCGCGCGCGCAGCCGCACGAATGCGGTCGCACGCTTCCTGCGCGAGCAGCGGCTCGTCGCCGTAGACGGTGTAGAGTCCGGCCATCCCCTTCGCGAGGTGCGGCTCCAGCGCATCAAGTCGCAATTGCATCGGTGCGTGCGCCGTCGATCAGAGCGGCGGTGGCGGCAGGGGCGCGCCCGGCGCGACGCCCGGCACCACGTCCTCCGGCGCCGGCGTCAGCGAGTGGACGATCGCGAGACGCCGCATCAGCTGGTCGACCGCGTCGTTCTGCATGTCCGCGTACAGGATGTCGGCTTCCTGCGCCTTCGCGTTCGTGTACTGGTCGCTGTACGTCATCGCGCGGTTCAGCGCGATCGCGCTCGGCGGGATCAGCACAGTGCCGTCCTTGCTCGTCAGCGTGTAGTTCAGCGTATAGAACAGCGCGTATTCCTGCGCCGACCCATACTTGTTGAGCGTCAGCGTGTTCTGCCCCCGCGACTCCCACATGCGCAGCACGGCGTCGGCGTCGTCCGCCGACTTGACGATCTTCGTGTCGCTGCCGGCCTCGACGAGACGCGTCAGCCGCGCCTCGACGGGCGCGGGCGCGCCGGCCACCAGCAGGTGCTTGAACGCATAGTCCTGCTGGCCGCGCAGCTGGAAGCCGCATGCCGACAGCGCGACCGCGCTGCCGACGAGCATCAAAAACGATCTGCGGATCACCTTCGCTCCTTCTGGGTACGTCAGACGGCCGGCGGCCGTCAGACGACGATGTTCACGAGGCGGCCCGGCACGACGACGATCTTCTTCGCCGGCTTGCCGTCGCTGAACTTCGCGAACGCGTCGTCGGCCACCGCCGCGGCTTCGATCGCCTCGCGGCTCGAGTCCTTCGCGACCTTCAACGCGCCGCGCACCTTGCCGTTCACCTGCAGCACGAGTTCGATCTCGGCCTGCTCGAGCGCGGCCTCGTCGACCTTCGGCCACGGTGCATCGAGCAGCGGGCCGAATTCGTCCGCGTAGCCGAGCGCCTTCCACAGCTCGAACGTGACGTGCGGCACGACCGGATACAGCACGCGCAGCAGCACGCCGTACGTTTCGCGCAGCACGCCGGGCGTCGCGCCCTTCGCGCCGTCGATCGCGTTCAGCATCTTCATCGCGGCCGACACGACCGTGTTGTATTGCAGACGCTGGTAGTCGAAATCAGCCTGCTTCAGCACGCTGTAGATCTCGCGGCGCAGTGCCTTGTCGGCGTCGCCGAGCGCGGCCGCGTCGAAGCCCGCACGCGCGGCGAGCGCTTCACGATTCGTCGCGCCGAAGCTCCACACGCGGCGCAGGAAGCGGCTCGCGCCTTCGACGCCCGCGCCCGACCACTCGAGCTGCTGCTCGGGCGGTGCGGCGAACATCGTGAACAGGCGCGCGGTATCGGCGCCGTACTGGTCGATCAGCACCTGCGGATCGACGCCGTTGTTCTTCGACTTCGACATCTTCTCGATGCCGCCGAGCACGACCGGCTGGCCGTCGGTGTTCAGCGTCGCGCCGACCGGGCGGCCCTTGTCGTCGTGCGTGACCGTCACGTCGGCCGGGTTGTACCAGGTCTTCTTGCCCGCCGCGTCTTCGCGGTAGAACGTCTCGTTCAGCACCATGCCCTGCGTCAGCAGGTTCTTCGCCGGCTCGCCGAACTTCACGAGGCCGAGATCGCGCATCACCTTGGTCCAGAAGCGCGAATACAGCAGGTGCAGGATCGCATGCTCGATGCCGCCGATGTACTGATCCATCGGCATCCAGTAATCGGTGCGCGCGTCGACCATCGTCTCGGCGTCCGGCGCCGTGTAGCGCGAGAAGTACCACGACGAATCGACGAACGTGTCCATCGTGTCGGTTTCGCGCTTCGCGGCCGCGCCGCACTTCGGGCACGTGCAGTTCAGGAACGCTTCCGACTTCGCGAGCGGGTTGCCCGAGCCGTCCGGCACGAGGTCTTCCGGCAGTACGACCGGCAGGTCCTGCTCCGGCACCGGCACGTCGCCGCACGACGGGCAATGGATGATCGGGATCGGCGTGCCCCAGTAGCGCTGGCGCGACACGCCCCAGTCGCGCAGGCGCCACGTGACCTGCTTGTCGCCGAAGCCGCCGGCCTTCAGGTCGGCCGCGATCGCATCGACCGCCGCGCCATATGCCAGGCCGTCGTACTTGCCGCTGTTGACGCAGACCGCGACTTCCTTGTCGCCGTACCACTCCTGCCATGCGTCGAGCGAGTACGTCTGGCCTTTGGCCGCGATCACCTGCTTGATCGGCAGGTCGTATTTCTTCGCGAACGCGAAGTCGCGCTCGTCGTGTGCCGGCACGCCCATCACCGCGCCTTCGCCGTAGCTCATCAGCACGTAGTTGCCGATCCACACCTCGACCGGTTCGCCCGTCAGCGGATGCGTGACCGAGAAGCCCGTCGCGACGCCCTTCTTCTCCATCGTCGCGACGTCGGCCTCGGCGACGCCGCCGCGCTTGCATTCGTCGATGAACGCCTGCAGTTCCGGCTTGCCCTGCGCAAGGCGCGTGGCGAGCGGATGCTCGGCCGCGATCGCGCAGAACGTGACGCCCATGATCGTGTCGGCACGCGTCGTGAACACGCGCAGCAGCTTCTTCTCGCCGTCGAGTTCGTACGGGAAGCCGAAGTTCACGCCGAAACTCTTGCCGATCCAGTTCTGCTGCATGATCTTCACGCGCTCGGGCCAGCCGAGGCCGTCGAGATCGTTCAGCAGCTCATCCGCGTACTGCGTGATCCGCAGGTAGTACATCGGAATCTCGCGCTTTTCGACGAGCGCGCCCGAGCGCCAGCCGCGGCCGTCGATCACCTGCTCGTTTGCGAGCACGGTCTGGTCGACCGGGTCCCAGTTCACGGTGCCCGTCTTCTTGTACGCGATGCCCTTCTCGAGCATCTTCAGGAACAGCCACTGGTTCCATTTGTAGTAGTCGGGCTTGCACGTCGCGATCTCGCGCGACCAGTCGATCGCGAGGCCCATCGACTGCATCTGGCCCTTCATGTAGTCGATGTTGTCGTAGGTCCACTTCGCGGGCGGCACGCCGTTCGCCATCGCGGCGTTCTCGGCCGGCATCCCGAACGCATCCCAGCCCATCGGCATCAGCGTGTTGTAGCCGTTCATCCGCAGATAGCGGTACATCACGTCGTTGATCGTGTAGTTGCGCACGTGACCCATGTGCAGCTTGCCGGACGGGTACGGCAGCATCGACACGCAGTAGAACTTCGGCTTCTGCGAATCTTCCTTCGTCTTGTAGGCATCGGCTGCGCGCCAGTCGCCCTGGGCGGCGGCTTCGACGTCGGCGGGTACGTATCTCTCGTGCATGGTGTGGTTCGGACTAGGCTTTAAGCGGCGCGCCACGAGGCGGGCACGCGGAAGTGGACGAAATCGGGCAGCCCGGCGGCGGGAGCAGGCTCACGGTTCTCGGGCCTGCCTCATGGTTCCGGATATTCGCCGGGTAACCCGGAGGGTCTCCAGGTTACCCGGCGAAACCCTGCCAACCGGGCGGAAACGACGATTATACCGTCCGTGGCGGGCGGGACGGCCGGTCTCGCGGGCTGGCCATGCATTCTTGCCCGCCCCGGCGCGCGAGCGGGCTGCGCGTCAGCGTGCCGCGCCCGTGGCCGCCGGTGCGGCGGCGCCCGTCGGCGGCACGTCGGTGACGAAGCCGATCCGCGTGAGGCCCGCGGCCTGCGCGGCGCCCATCACCTGCGCGATCACCTCGTAGCGGGTCGCGCGCGATGCGCGCAGCCGCAGCTCGGGCGGCGCGGCGCCCGCGGCGGCGGCCCGGAAGCGCGCCGGCAGCGCGTCGAGTGCGACGGGCGCGTCGTCCCAGTAGAGTTTGCCGGCGTCGTCGATCGACAGCGTGACCGACTGCGGCGTGTCGCGCGCGACGCTGGCCGCGACCTTCGGCAGGTCGAGCCGGATCGCGTGCGTCATCAGCGGCGCGGTGATGATGAAGATGACGAGCAGCACGAGCATCACGTCGATCAGCGGCGTCATGTTGATCTCCGCCATCGGCGCGGACGTCTTGTGGTGCTCCAGTCCGCCGAATGCCATGGTCGCTCCTCCGGAATGCGCGCGTCAGGCTTCCTGCGCGCACACGAACACATGCAGGTCGCGCGCGAAGCCGTCGAGTTCCTCGGCGAGCTGGCGCACGAGCCGCCCGAGAATGTTGTAGGCGAGCACTGCGGGGATCGCGACGACCAGCCCGAACGCGGTCATGATCAGCGCCTCGCCGACCGGCCCCGCGACGTTCTCGATCTGCGCCTGCCCGCTCGCGGCGATGCTGCCGAGCGCGTGATAGATGCCCCATACGGTGCCGAGCAGGCCGACGAACGGCGCGGTGCTGCCGATCGACGCGAGCAGCACCTGACCGAATTCGAGACGGCGCTGCGAGCGCAGCATCGCGTGACGCAGCGCGCGCAGCACGCGTTCGCTGCGCTCGACACGCGCGGCGAGCGCGGCCGGATCATGTTCGTCGGCCGCATCGCGCGCCGCTTCGGCGAGCGGTACGAACACGCGCTCGCGATCGGCACCGGCGAGCGCGGCGATGCCCGCGTCGAGCGACGCCGCGCGCCAGAAAGAGGCGAGCGCCCGCGGCCCCTGGCGCTTCGCGCGGACCAGCAGCCAGGCTTTCATGAGGAGGAAGCACCAGCTGGCGACGGACATCGCCAGCAGCACGTAGGCGACGGCGTGCGTGATCGCATCGCCGCTTTCGAGGTAGTGGACAACGCCGGTGGGAATCGCCATCGGAGTTTCCCCGTGAGGGTCAGCGCAGGCCGAGCACGTCCTGCATGTCGAACAGGCCGGCGCCGCGCGCCGACAGGAAGCGGACCGCACGCAGCGCGCCCTGCGCGTACGATACGCGGCTCGACGACTTGTGCGTGATCTCGATCCGTTCGCCGATCCCGGCGAACAGCACGGTGTGATCGCCGACGATGTCGCCGCCGCGCACGGCCGCAAAGCCGATCGTCGACGGATCGCGTTCGCCCGTCACGCCCTGGCGGCCGTACACCGCGCATTCGTCGAGCGAGCGCCCGAGCGCGCCGGCAACGGCCTCGCCCATCATCAGCGCGGTGCCCGACGGCGCGTCGACCTTGTGACGGTGGTGCGCCTCGATGATCTCGATGTCGTAGCCGTGCGAGAAATGCTTTGCCGCGAATTCGAGCAGCTTCAGCGTGACGTTCACGCCGACGCTCATGTTCGCCGCGAACACGATGCCGATCTTGCCTGCCGCGGCCTGCAGCTCGGCCTTCTGCTCGGCGGTGAAGCCGGTCGTGCCGATCACGAGCTTCACGTCGTGGCGCAGCGCGGCCGCGACGTGCGCGATCGTGCCTTCCGGCCGCGTGAAGTCGATCAGGTAGTCGGCCTGCGCGAATACGGCGTCGAGGTCGTTGGTCAGCTTGATCCCGGTTTCCTTGCCGAGGAACGCGCCCGCGTCCTGACCGAGGAACGGCGAATCGGCGCGGTCGAGCGCGCCGACGAGCTGCGCGTCGGAATCGTTGAGAACGGCTTCGATCAGCATCCGGCCCATACGGCCCGATGCACCGGCAATCGCAATCTTCATGGCTTTCTACACGACAGGTCTAAAGGCGGGCGGCACATGCCGCCCTGTTTCCGCTCGCCGGCCGCTTACTGCGACTGGGCCGGCGCGGTGAGCGGCTGGTTTTGCAGGTTGTCCGAACCCCGCGGGCCGACCGGCGGCGACGCCTCGCTCGACACGTTCGGCTGCGGCGGGCGATGGAACTGGAATTGCGGCTGGATCGCCGGCGCGGCGCCCGGCGGCTGGCCGCCCGGCACCGGCGCGCCGCCCGAAGCCTGCGCGGACGGCGTGAAGCGGCGGGCGGTCGTGCCCTGCCCCGATACCTGGTTGGTCGCGCGGTTCGCCGCGCGCGCCGCCTGGGCGTTGGCATCCTGGTCGACCGCCACGCCGGAAACCGGCTCGGCGGATGCGGTCGCGGCCGCCTGCGCGGCGCTCGCGGCAGCAGCGGCTTCGGACGCCTTCTTCGCCGCGGCCGCGGCCTTCGCCTTCTTGCCGCCGCGATCGCCGTCGATATCGGCCAGCAGGTCGAGTTCGGAAGGCAGGTTCTCGGCACCCGTCCAGCTCGCGAGGCGATCGCCCGAGAACGTCAGCACGAGGTCGCGCTGCTGGACGATCGACGTCGAGCCGCGCTTGAAGTAAAAGAGGTAATCCCAGCGGTCGGCATGAAACATGTCCGACAGCAGCGGCGTGCCGAGCAGCGCGCGGACCTGCTCGCGCGTCATTCCGGCCTGCAGCTGCGCGGCCTTCTCCTGCGACACGAAGTTGCCCTGCACGACAGTGATCCGATAGGGCGTGATGCTCTGCGCGATGCGCTGCGTCACGCTGTCGTACGACGAACAACCAGCCAGCGCGGCAACGGCGGCGGCAGCGATGATGGCACTCCGCATGCGACTCCTCTGAAGGTGCGAAAGAGATTCCGGGAACATTTCCGTCACCGCGCAGGCCCGCGTCGCGGGCCGCGCGTGTTTCTGGAACGGCGAAAAGCCGGTAACATTGAAGCCCTGCATTGTACTCTAGGGATGCCTAGCCATGACCAATCCGACGGATCTCAAGAATATCGGGCTAAAGGCCACCCTACCGCGCCTCAAGATTCTCGAGATCTTCCAGCAAAGCCCGGTGCGTCACCTGACGGCCGAAGACGTCTACCGCAATCTGCTCAACGAGCAGCTCGACATCGGGCTCGCCACCGTTTATCGCGTGCTGACGCAGTTCGAGCAGGCCGGCCTGCTCACGCGCAGCAACTTCGAATCCGGCAAGGCCGTGTTCGAACTGAACGAAGGCTCGCACCACGATCACCTCGTCTGCCTCGATTGCGGCCGCGTCGAGGAATTCTTCGATGCCGAGATCGAAGGCCGCCAGCAGGCGATCGCGAAGGAACGCGGCTTCCGGCTCCAGGAACACTCGCTCGCGATGTACGGCTCCTGCACGACCGAGAACTGCCCGCACCGCAAGCACTGATCCGCACGCATCACGCCTGCGCCACGGCCCGGCCGGCATCTCGCCGCCCGGGCCGTGTTGTTTTCGGGATCGGAATGGAAAAGGCCCGCACGTTGCGCGCGGGCCGGTTCGGGAAAGTTTCCAATTGTGAGCGGCGAGCCATGCCGCCGCCGCACGGTGCGCGATGCTCGACGCCCGATGCCACCTTCGCCGCGCGTCAGGCCGCGCTCGCGCACGCCGGCGCGAACTCGAGCGCCCACGCGCCGTCGAGCGGAATCTCGTCGCAGTTCGGCTGCGGGCCGCCGCGGTCGACGATCACGAAGTCGCTGACCGCGTCGAGCGCAAGCAGCGGATGGTGCCAGACGCCCTTCGCGTAGTTCACGCCCTGCCAGCCTTCGGCGAGAAACGCGCGCATCGCGTCGGGCCGGAACTCGCCGGCCGGCGCGACGACGATCGCGTAGCGCGACACGGCCGCGAGCGGAATGAACGCCTGGCTGCCGTGAGGATGGCGCTCCATCAGCGTGATCGCGACCGGCAGCGCGCGCGGCTGCGCGCGAAACACGCTGACGAGCGGCCGACCGCCGTCCGCGCAGACGTCGATCGTCGCGAGATCGTGGAAGCGCTCGGTCGTGCCGCCGTTGATCGGGAAGTGCCGCGCGCCTTCGAGCGCGATCACGTCGCCGAACGGCGCAAACGCCTCGCGGGTCAGGCGCTCGACGCGCAGGATGTGTGGTCCGCTCATGCCGATGCCTCCTTCAAGCCGGCTCGCCCCACAGACGCAGGCGCGACACGCCGCCGTCCGGGAAGATGTTGAAACGCACGTGCGTGACGGGGCCGAGTGCCGCGAGCTGGTCGAACGTATGCACGTGGTCCATCTGCAGCTTCTGCTCGCCGAGCAGCTCGGCCCAGAACATCGACTGCGTGACGAGCGAATCGTCGGTGCCACCCACGACCCGCGCGGCCTGCAGCGAACAGCGGTCGGGGAAGTTGCCCTTGAAGAACGCCGTATCGACCTCGACGCGCCGGATGATGCCCGGCCGCGCCAGCGCGACGATCGCCCAGTCGTTGCCGGGCTCGCGGCGGCGCCGCGTTTCCCAGCCGTCGCCCATGTTCGCGCCGCGCCCCGGCATCAGCATCTGCGAGGCCGCGCCGAAGTGCTGGTTGTTCGCGGCCACCAGGTAGCCGCCGTTCTCGATCGCCGCGAGATCGACGAGCTCGCCGGCCGGCACGTGGCGCCAGTCGCGCTGCGGCTGGCCGTACACGCGCAGCCGCGCGAGCCCGCCGTCCGGATACAAGTTCACGCGCAGGTGCGTGACCGGCTGCGCATCGTCAACGCTCACGTAGTGGTGCGAATTGCCCTGCAGCGTCGTCGCTGGGACGATCGTGCGCCATTCGGCGTCGTCCGGCGGCGTGTCCCCGTCCACCGCGCATGCCTCGATCGACGCCGCCGGCGGGAAATTGCCGGTGAAGTGGCTCGTATCGAGATCGACGCCGTGAATCACGCCCGGCCGCGCGAGCCGGACCACGCAGAAGTCGTGGCCGGTGGTGCGCTTGCGGCGCGTTTCCCAGCCGTCCATCCACTTGCCGTGGTCGTCGTACTTGCCGGGAATGAAGACGGCCGGCTCGGGATTCAGCATGCGCTCCTTCGGCGCGAAGAATTCGTCGCTGGCGAAAAGCGCCTGTGCACCCAGGCGCGGGTCGGCGAGGTTCATGTAGCGCCGCGTGAAGGCCGGCGCGTTCGGATCGAGGATGGGGGCTGCCATGTCGTCTCCATTATCTTGATGAGGGCCGGCGCGTCGTGGCGCCGGCCGCAGGGAATTCGTTCGCGCGAAGCGGCCGGGGAAGCCGCTTCGCGCGAGGGCGCTCAGAGCGCGTGGGCCTGGTCGCCGGCGACCGGTGCGGCGCTCGCCTGTTCATCGGCCACGTAGCGCAGTTCGCGGTTCAGCACGCGCGTCGCGCGGGCCCGGTCGATGTCGTTCTCCCACACGGCGACGACCACCGTCGCGACGCAGTTGCCGATCAGGTTGGTCAGCGCGCGGGCGATGCCGACGAACCAGTCGACCGGCAGGATCAGCACGAGGCCGAGGACCGGAATCGCAGGAATCGCCGACAGCGTCGCCGCGAGGATCACGATCGCCGAACCCGGAATCCCGTGCGCGCCCTTCGACGTGACGAGCGATACCAGCAGCACGACGATCAGGTCATGCGTGGACAGCGGCGTATTGGTGGCCTGCGCGATGAACAGCACGGCGAGCGTCAGGTAGATCGAGAAGCCGTCGAGGTTGAACGAATAGCCGGTCGGGATCACCAGGCCGACCGTCGAATCCTTGATGCCCATGTATTCGAGCTTGCTCATCACCTGCGGCAGCACCGCGTCCGACGACGCCGTGCCGAGCACGATCGACAGTTCCTCGCGCAGGTAGCGGATCAGCTTGAACACCGAGAAGCCCGCGATGCGCATCACGATGC
Source organism: Burkholderia sp. PR2 (assembly GCF_052372875.1). NCBI lineage: Bacteria > Pseudomonadati > Pseudomonadota > Betaproteobacteria > Burkholderiales > Burkholderiaceae > Burkholderia > Burkholderia sp. PR2. Next base: position 575,020 of record NZ_JBQRWH010000004.1, on the reverse strand, counting down.
CGAGCACGACCGTGACGAACACGATGCAGCTCAGGTAGAACACCGCGACGAGGTAGCCGAGCTGCTTGAGCGACGTGACGCCGTACTTGCCGGTCGTGAACGCGATCGCGCCGAGCACGCCGAGCGGCGCGAGCTTGATGATGAAGCCGATGATGCGGAAGAACACGTGCGACAGCTCCTCGATCAGGCTGTTCACGCGCTGCGCCTTGTCGCCGAGCAGCGACAGCGCCGAGCCGAACAGCACCGCGAACACGAGGATCTGCAGGATGTCGCCCTTCGCGAACGCGTCGATCGCGGTCTCGGGGATGATCTTCATCAGGTAGCCGGCCGTGTCCTTCAGGCTTTCGGCGTTCTTCGCGTACGACGAGAGCGAGGCCGCGTCGAGCGAGTGCAGGTCGATGTTCATCCCGACGCCCGGGCGCGTCAGCCACGCGAGGACGAGTCCGATGCCGAGCGCGATCGTCGTCATCACCTCGAAGTAGACGACCGCCTTCAGGCCGACCCGGCCGACCTTCTTCAGGTCGCCCGCATTGGCCATCCCGCTGACCACGACGCAGAACACGATCGGGCCGATGACCATCTTGATGAGCTTCAGGAAGCCGTCGCCGAGCGGTCGCAGCGACTCGGCGAAATGCGGGAAGAACGCGCCGAGCGCGACCCCCAGGATTAATGCGGCGACTACCCGGCCAAACAGCGAATTGAGGAATTTCGACACGGCGCTCTCCCGATCCAACGGTTGCAGTTTCGTCTGTTCATACTGGTAAGACCAGTGATGTTATGGTGGATAGTAGGAAGCCGATATAGTCGCGTCAAGGCCGAATAAAATAGGGATTTCCCGCCCATGCAGGGGCGGATCGTGACTTTCCCGTAGGCCGGTCATGCACCGCGCGCAGGCGGATTACAATGCCGGTCAGACCGGCCATCGTTCACATCATGAAAAACGTTCCGCACACCGTGACCGACGCCGCCATCGCGACGATCCGCGACCGGATCGAGGCAGGCGTGTATCCGGTCGGCAGCCTGCTGCCGGCCCAGCGCCAGCTCTCCGAGGAGCTGGAGATCAGCCGCGCGTCGCTGCGCGAGGCGCTCTCCACGCTCGAGGCGCTCGGGATGCTGCGCATTCGCGCCGGCAAGGGCGTGTATGTCGAAAGCGCCCAGGCGACGGCCGCCCATCCGTGGCAATTCGCCGAGCAGTCGTCGCCGCCCGACACGTACCAGATGCGCTATGCGCTCGAAGGATTCGCCGCGCGGATGGCCGCGCACGTCGTCACCGACGACGACATCGCATGGTTCGAGGACAACCTCGCCGACCTGCACGTCGCGCTGACCGACAGCGCACTCGACGAAGCGTCGCGGCTCGACTTCGACTTCCACATGCGGATCATCCATCTCGCGGGCAACGCGGCGATCGAGTCGGTGCTACGCAGCAGCGCGGACATCATGAAGGAAAGCCAGCGCATGCCGTTCTACCGGCGCGAGCTGCTGCTGTCGACGTGGCACGAGCACCGCGCGATCGTCGACGCACTGATCGCCCGCGATGCGGCCGCGGCCGGTACGGCGATCGAGACGCACATCGAGAACGCCGCGCAACGCGCGGGCATCTTCTTCCCGACGCCGGGCACCTGACGCCGCCGTCGGCCGGCGATCCCGGCCGCCGCGGCAGCCCATTCTCCGGTCGTGCCGGTCATCCTCCCGAAGGATCGCGATACGCGAGCGCGCGCGTGACGCGCATAGGCCTCGCCGAATTCGGTGAGCTGCACCGCGCGGCAAGTCACGCAGTCGCCCGCTTTCGCGCCGGCCAATGAAACAGGCGCGCTCCGCAAATCGCGGGCGTGCCTTTTCTGCATGCGCGCCGTCGCGCCATCAGCAGGCGATCATGCCCCCTCGTGCGTGAAATCGATCAGCACCTTCATCGCACGCTGCCGGTCACCGGCCAGCTCGAACGCGCGGTTCGCGTCGCGCATCGGGAACACGCCCGTCACGGCCGGGCGCAAGTCGACGCGCTGCGCATTGATCAGCTGCACCGCGAGCGCGAATTCCGCATGGAAGCGGAATGAACCGCAGATCGACAGCTCCTTCGCGACCACGACGTTCTGCGGCAGGCTGACATCGCCGCCGAGCCCGAGCTGCACGACGACGCCGCGCGGCCGCATCACGTCGAGGCCGTCGCGCAATGCGCGCCCGTTGCCCGAACACTCGATCATCACGTCGAACGTCCCCTTGTCGGCACCGTAGCGCGCGACCCAGCCGGTGTCCGTCGACGCGTTGATCGCGTGATCCGCGCCGAGCGCGCAGGCAACCTCGAGCGGCGCATCGACCACGTCGGTCGCGACGATCTCCGCCGCCCCATGCACGCGCGCCGCCGCGACCGCCAGCACGCCGATGGGCCCGCACCCCGACACGAGCACCCGGCGGCCGATCAGCGGACCCGCGCGCGACACCGCATGAAGCCCGACCGCGAACGGCTCGGCGAGCGCCGCGAGTGACAGCGGCACATGGTCCGCCACCTTCACGCACTGCGCGGCATCGCACACGAGCGCGTTGCGAAATGCGCCCTGCACGTGCGGCATGCGCATCGCGCTGCCATAGAAGCGCATGTCGAGACACTGGTTCGGGAGCCCTTCCAGGCAGTAGCGGCACGCGCCGCACGGGCGGCTCGGGTTCACCGCGACACGATCGCCGACCGTCACCGACGTCACGTCCGGCGCAACGGCCGCCACCGTGCCGGCCACTTCATGGCCGAGTACCATCGGCTGCTGCAGCCGGATCGCGCCGAAGCCGCCGTGCCGGAAGTAATGGAGGTCGGAGCCGCAGATGCCGCCCATTGCGACATCGACGCGCACCTGGCCCGGGCCGATCTCGCCCGCGTCCTGCTCTTCGAGCCGCAGGTCGTTCGGACCGTGGATCACGAGACACATGCAACGCATACGCATGACGTTCTCCTATACGGCGCTGGTCAGGCCGCCGTCGACGAACAGCGTCTGGCCGTTCACGAAATCGGATGCGGCCGATGCCAGGAAGATCGCAGCGCCGCACAGCTCGTCGACGCGTCCCCAGCGGCCGGCCGGCGTGCGCTTGCAGAGCCATTCGGAGAACGCCGCGTCGTCGACCAGCGCGCGGTTCAGCTCCGTCTCGAAATAGCCTGGCGCGAGGCCGTTCGCCTGGATGCCGTGACGCGCCCAGTCGGCGCACATCCCTTTCGTGAGCATCCGCACCGCGCCCTTCGTCGCCGCATACGGCGCGATCGTCGGCCGCGCAAGCTCGCTCTGCACCGAGCAGATGTTGATGATCTTGCCGCGGCCGCGCGCGATCATGTGGCGCGCCACCGCCTGCGCGACGTTGAACACGCCGTCGAGATTCACGCGCATCAGCGCGTGCCAGTCGTCCGGCTCGAATGCATCGAGCGGCGCGCGGCGCTGGATGCCCGCGTTGTTCACGAGGATGTCGATCGCGCCGACGCGCGCCTCGAAATCGTCGATCGCCGCACGCACCTGCGCATGCTCGGCGACGTCGAACACCGCGTAATCGGCCGCGAAACCTTCCTCGCGGAAATGGTGCGCGAGCGTCGCGGCCTTCTCCTCATTACGGTCGTTGATCACGATCGCCGCGCCGGCTTCCGCGAGCCCGCGGGCGAGTGTCAGCCCGATCCCGCGTCCGGAACCCGTGATCAGTGCGCGGCGGCCGTCCAGCCGGAACCGGTCAAGCGCGTTGCTCATGCATGTCTCCTCGTGCCATCGAGCCGACCGCCGGTCGCGGCCGGTCTCGCGATGAGCGTATCTTCGGCGCTCGGCCGGGGCCGCGCCAATGGTCTTTTTTGATCCGGTTATCATGAAATCCGATCACCATCCGCTGCCGCCCGCCCACCATGGAATTCAAGCAATTGCGCGCCTTCGTCACGCTCGCTGAAGAGCTGCATTTCGGGCGCGCCGCGCAGCGCCTGTTCATCGTGCAGTCCGCGCTGAGCATGCAGATCAAGGCGCTCGAGGAAGATCTGGGGGCACGCCTGTTCGAGCGCGATCGCCACAAGGTCGAACTCAGCGATACCGGACGCGTGTTCCTGCCCGAGGCGCGGGCGACGCTGCAGCAAGCCGCGCGTGCGGAGCAGATGGCGCGGCTGTCGAGCCGCGGCGAGATCGGCACGCTGCGCATCGCGTTCGTGTCGTCCGTGCTGCCCGCGCTGCTGCCGGCCGTGCTGCGCACGATGCGCGAGCGCTATCCGCTGATCGCGCTCGAATTGAAGGATCTGCCGACGCCCGACCAGATCGCCGCACTGCGCGACCGGCGCATCGATTTCGGAATGATCCGGCTGCCGGCCGCGTATGCGGGAATCGACACACGCGTGGTGCTCGAGGAAGGCTTCGTCGTCGCGCTGCCGCTCGACCATCCGCTCGCCGCGCACGAGACGATCACGCCGGCCGCGTTGCGCGGACAGCCCGCGTTCGTGCTCGCGCGCCGCTACGCGCCCGGCTTTCACGACGACATGCTGCTCGCGCTGAGCCGCGCCGGCACGACGCTCGAGATCGCGCAGGAGTTCGGGGAATTCACGACGATGCTCGCGCTCGTCGCGGCCGGGATGGGGATCGGGCTGATGCCGGCGGAAGCCGCGAGCGCGTTGCCGCCGAACGTGCTCGCGCGGCCGCTCGACATGGCCGGGCACCGGACCGGCATCGGGCTCGCGTGGACCGACCTCGACAGCCCGCTGAAGCGCGCGTTCGTCGACGCGCTCGAACATGTGACGGCGAACGCCGGGCAATAAAAAAGCCCGGCCGGAAAAACCGGGCCGGGCTCGTTCGCCACGCCGGCCGCCTTGCGGCGGCCGCGCGACGTGCGGAATTACTTCGCGTTCGCGAATGCGACTGCCGTATCCAGCATGCGGTTCGAGAAACCCCACTCGTTGTCGTACCAGCTCGACACCTTGACGAGGCGGCCCGACACCTTGGTCAGCGTCGCGTCGAACGTCGACGAAGCCGGGTTGTGGTTGAAGTCGATCGACACCAGCGGCGCGTCGTTGTAGCCGAGGATACCCTTCAGCGCGCCTTCCGATGCTTCCTTCATGATCGCGTTGACTTCCTCGACCGTCGTGTCACGCTTCGCGATGAACGACAGGTCGACGATCGACACGTTGATCGTCGGGACGCGGATCGCGTAGCCGTCGAGCTTGCCGTTCAGTTCCGGCAGCACGAGGCCGACGGCGGACGCAGCGCCCGTCTTCGTCGGGATCTGGCTGTGGGTGGCCGAACGCGCGCGGCGCAGGTCTTCGTGGTACACGTCCGTCAGCACCTGGTCGTTCGTGTACGCGTGGATCGTCGTCATCAGGCCGGTTTCGAGGCCGATCTTGTCGTTCAGCGGCTTGACGAGCGGCGCGAGGCAGTTCGTCGTGCACGATGCGTTCGAGATGACGGTGTGCTCGGCCTTCAGCACGTCGTGGTTCACGCCGTAGACGATCGTCGCGTCGACGTCCTTGCCGCCCGGCGCCGAGATGATCACCTTCTTCGCGCCGCCCTTCAGGTGCGCGCTCGCCTTTTCCTTCGTCGTGAAGAAGCCCGTGCATTCCATCACGACGTCGACGCCCAGCTCGCCCCACGGCAGTTCGGCCGGGTTGCGGTTCGCCAGCACGCGGATCTTGTCGCCGTTCACGACGAGGTAGTCGCCGTCGACCGACACTTCGCCCGGGAACTTGCCGTGCGCGGTGTCGTACTGGGTCAGGTGCGCGTTGGTCTTCGCATCGCCCAGGTCGTTGATCGCGACGATCTCGAGATCGTGCTTCTTGCCGTTTTCATAAAACGCGCGCAGCGTGTTGCGGCCGATACGGCCGTAGCCGTTGATTGCGACGCGAATCGTCATGGTCTATCTCCTGATGGCTGAAAAAATTCGTTTCGTGCAGCTTCACGGTGCGACGCGCGCGGGGGCAGCGCGCGTCGCGAATGGTTTTAGGCCAGCACGGCCTTCGCGGTCTCGACGACGTGCTCGACAGTGAAGCCGAAGTACTTGAACAGCACGCCGGCCGGGGCCGATTCGCCGAACGTGTCGATCCCGACGACGCCGCCTTCGAGGCCGACGTACTTGTGCCAGAACGCGGTCACGCCCGCTTCGATCGCGACGCGGCGCACGCCGTGCGGCAGCACGCGTTCGCGGTATTCGGCGTCCTGGCGGTCAAACACGTTGGTCGACGGCATCGACACGACGCGGGCTGCGATGCCCTGCTGCGCGAGCGGCTCCACGGCCTTCATCGCGAGTTCGACTTCCGAGCCCGTCGCGATCAGGATGATCTTGCGCGCGACGATCTCTTCGTCCCAGTCCTTCAGCACGTAGCCGCCCTTCTCGATGTTCGCGATCTGCGAATCCGTGCGCGGGTTGAACGCGAGGTTCTGGCGGCTGAAGATCAGGCTCGACGGACGGTCTGCGGCAACCGCGTGGGTCCATGCGACGGCCGTCTCGACCGTGTCGGCCGGACGCCATACGTCGTGGTTCGGGATCAGGCGCAGGCTCGACACGTGCTCGATCGACTGGTGCGTCGGGCCGTCTTCGCCGAGGCCGATCGAATCATGCGTGAACACGAAGATCGACGGGACCTTCATCAGCGCGGCGACGCGCAGCGCGTTGCGGCTGTAGTCTGAGAACGTCAGGAACGTGCCGCCGAACGGCTTGTGGCCGCCGTGCAGCGCGAGGCCGTTGATCGCGGCGCTCATGCCGAATTCGCGCACGCCGTAGTTGATGTGGTTGCCCAGCACGACGCCCGCGCCTTCCGGATTCGCGCGGACCGCCTTCGATGCCTTCCAGTTGGTCAGGTTCGAGCCGGTCAGGTCGGCCGAGCCGCCGAGCAGTTCCGGCAGTGCGGCAGCCAGCCCTTCGATCGCCTGCTGCGATGCCTTGCGGGTCGCGACCGTCTCGGCGCGCTCGTTCGCGCCGGCGATGATCGCCGCGGCCTTCTCGGCCCAGTCGGCCGGCAGCTTGTTGGCCATCCGGCGTTCGAATTCAGCGGCTTCTGCCGGGAATTTCGCGCGATATTGCGCGAACGTCGCGTCCCAGTCGGACTCGGCACGCTTGCCGGCTTCCTTCGCGTCCCATGCCGCATAGACTTCCTGCGGAATCACGAACGGCTCCCACTTCCAGCCGAGCGCTTCGCGCGTCTTCGCGATTTCTTCCGCGCCGAGCGCAGCGCCATGCACGTCGTGGCCGCCGGCCTTGGTCGCCGCGCCCTTGCCGATCACCGTCTTGCAGCAGATCAGCGTCGGCTTGTCCGACAGCTTCGCCTTCGCGATCGCCGCGTCGACCGCGTCGACGTCATGGCCGTTCACGTTCGGGATCACGTTCCAGCCGTAGGCCTCGAAACGCTTCGGGGTGTCGTCGTGGAACCAGTTGACGACGTCGCCGTCGATCGAGATGCCGTTGTCGTCGTACAGCGCGATCAGCTTGTTCAGCTTCAGCGTGCCCGCGAGCGAGCAGGCTTCGTGCGAGATGCCTTCCATCAGGCAGCCGTCGCCGAGGAATACGTACGTGTGGTGATCGACGATCTTCGCGCCGTCACGGTTGAACTCGTCGGCCATCAGCGCTTCGCCGAGCGCCATGCCGACCGCGTTCGCGAGACCCTGGCCGAGCGGGCCGGTGGTCGTCTCGACGCCCGGGGTGATGCCGTATTCCGGATGGCCCGGCGTCTTCGAATGCAGCTGGCGGAAGTTCTTCAGTTCTTCCATCGGCAGGTCGTAGCCGGTCAGGTGCAGCAGCGCGTAAAGCAGCATCGAGCCATGGCCGTTCGACAGCACGAAGCGGTCGCGGTCTGCCCAGTGCGGGTTCGTCGGGTTGTGCTTCAGGTGGCGCGACCAGAGCGCAACGCCGATTTCGGCCATGCCCATCGGCATGCCGGGGTGGCCGGAGTTCGCTTGCTGGACGGCGTCCATCGCGAGCGCACGGATCGCGTTGGCCATCAGGGTGGTAGAGGCGGGAGACGAAGTCGTCATGTCGAGTCCGGAGAACGAGTCGAGGAAACGGGGGCACGGCGGCATCCGGAAGCTCGAGCGTCAATCGTTCCCGGCGCGCGGTGCGGCGCCTGACGGACGCGAAGCGGACGGAGCCTACGGACGGGGCTGCAAAGCTCGTCATTTTAACAGATGGGCTGACATTTCCCTTGTCGGCGCGCGGTGTTCCGGCACGCTTTTCCGCGGAACCGCACGCCTCCTATAATTCAGGCGTCGGAACTGCCCGCCCCGAGCGGCCCGCCCGTGAACACGACCCTTCTCTTCCATCCCACGCCCGACGCTGCGTACGGCTTCCCGAACGCACGCCGGCTCGCGCACGTCGCGTCGCCGCACCAGCACATCGAAGTCTGGGACACCCCGCAGCTCGGCCGCCTCTTCACGCTGGACGGACGGCCGATGACGTCGGTCGGCGACGAATACGTGTACCACGAGTGCATGACGCACCCGGCCGCGCTCGCGCATCCGTGCCCGCGCAAGGCGCTCGTGCTCGGCGGCGGCGATGGCGGCGCGGCGCGTCAACTGCTCAAGCACGCGTGCATCGAGCGGATCGTCGTCGCGGAACTCGACGACGAGGTGGTCGGCATGGCGCGCCGCTATTTCGACGACGTGCATCAGGGCGCGCTCGACGACCCGCGCGTCGAGGTCGTGATCGGCGACGCCGCGCGTTTCGTCACGTCGACCGTCGAGCATTTCGACCTCGTCGTGTTCGACCTCACGCCACCCGATTCGCCGGCGGCGGGCCTCTATACGCGCGAGTTCTACGCGCGACTCAAGCGGATCCTCACGCCGTGCGGCGCGATCTCGATGCATCTCGGCTCGCCGGTGTTCCACGCGGCGCGCATCGCCACGCTGCTCGCCGACCTGCGCGCGAGCTTCGCGGTCGTCGATCCGTTGTCCGCGCACGTGCCGCTGTACGGATCCCAATGGCTGATGGCGATCGCGAGCGACACGCTCGATGCGGCCGCGCTGTTCGCGCACGACATCGACGAGCGTCTCGCCGCGCGCCGCGTGCAGGGACTGCGCTACTACGATGCGCGACTCCATGCAGCCCTCTTTGCCCTGCCACGCGCGCTGCGCGATACACTGGGCGTTCGCCGCTGAGCTTCCGGGCGGACGCATCGTTCTGCGGGCTGGCCGCGCTTTCTCCCGCGCTCGACCCGCGACGCGCGGGCGCGGAACGATGCACGCGGGCAGCCGGCGTATCCGCGGCACCGCACCGGGCGCCCGCGCGCCAATACCCGTTGGACTGCAAAACATGGGACCGGAGTAACCGCTCAAGCGCCAACACCGTTCGACAGGAGATTTCATGACCGATCCACGTCCGGCCAACGTGCCTTGGTTGACGCCTTACCTGGCCGTGCGCAATGCGCATGCGGCCATCGAGTTCTTCCAGGCCGCATTCGGCTTCGAGTTGCGCGCCGTCCTCGACGAGGACGGCGCGATCATGCACGTGGAGATGACCTACCGCGGGCAACTGATCGTGATGTTCGCGCCCGAAGGCGCGTTCGGCTCCACCGCGCTCACGCCGAAGAGTGCGGGCGCAACCGCCCCGCAGTCGTTTTACCTGTATGTCGACGACGTCGACGCGACCTGGCAGCGCGCGCTCGATGCGGGCGCGAAATCGCTGACCGCACCGCAAGACCAATTCTGGGGCGACCGCTTCGCGCAGATCGAGGATCTCGACGGCTATCGCTGGGCGCTCGCGCGCCGCCTGAGCGCATGAACGGAGCCGCGATACGCATGAGTGAAGCCACCACCACCGCGGCCGTGCCGCGCTTTTTCGTCGAGGCGGCGCTGCGCACCGACGCGACGCTCGCGTTGCCGGCCGACGTCGCGCGTCACGCGCAAGTGCTGCGGCTGCAGCCCGGCGACGCGCTGGCGCTGTTCGACGGCAGCGGCGGCCAGTACCGCGCGCGGCTCGTCGAGATCGACAAGCGCAGCGCGCTCGCGCAGATCGAAGCGTTCGACCCGTCCGAGGCCGAGCCGCCCTATCGCGTGACGCTCGCGCAAGGCATCGCCGGCGGCGACAAGATGGACTGGGTGATCGAGAAGGCCGTCGAGCTCGGCGTCGCGGCGGTCGTGCCGCTGTCGACCGCGCGCGGCGTCGTGAAACTGTCGGGGGAGCGCGCGGACAAGCGCGTTGCGCACTGGCGCGGCGTCGTGCGCGCGTCGTGCGAACAATGCGGGCGCAACCGCGTGCCCGACGTCGCGCCGGTACGCGGCTTCGGCGCTTGGCTCGACACGCTGCCGGCCGCGCCGTCCGACGGCGAACTGCGGCTGCTGCTGTCGCCGCGCGCGAGCATCCCGTTCGCGTCGCTGCCCGACGCACCGCCCGCGGCGGCAGTCACGCTGCTGATAGGCCCCGAAGGCGGGCTGTCGCCGGACGAGGAAAATGCGGCACGCGCACACGGGTTCACCGCATTGTCGCTCGGCCCGCGCGTGCTGCGCACCGAGACGGCCGGCGCGGCTGTGCTCGCGGCGCTGGCCGCGCGCTGGGGCGGCTGGTGACGAACCCGACGTGCCGCGACCCACGGCGCCCCGGCACGCGGGGTCGCCACTTGAACGCGGCGCGTTTCGATCTTGCGGCTTGCTGCGACTTGCCGCTCGACGAGCGGTGCGGCATCAGGTTGGACAATGCGTCGGGCACCGGCGTCAGCACGTGTTGCACGCTGCCGGTTGCCCAGTCGACATCGAGGCTGTCAAGATCGATCGTGCCCGTCATCGCGCGCGTCACCGGCGACGCATCCGGCACCTTCGTCCTGCATGCGTCGCGCGGACGCAAAAAAGCCCGCGCGAGGCGGGCCTTTTGCCGGATCGGCCGCGTTCAGGCGGCCGACAGATTCGCGCTTTACGCGAACGAATAGAACACGCGGAACGCGACCTTGCGCTCGGCCCAGAATTCGGCGGCTTCGCGGAACACGTCGAGCAGTGTCTCGCGCCCTTCCTTGTCGAATTTCTGCGCGATCGGCAGCCCTTCCAGGACGATCACGAAACCGGGCTGCGCGCCGGCCTTCGCGACGAGGTCGGTCAGGCAGTCGTACAGCGCATCGTAGTTCTTCCCGAAATGCTTCGGAAACAGGAACGACGTCGCGATCGTCTCCATCACTTCCTGCTTCGACTGCGCGGCGCCGCAATATGCATACAGGAAATGCTGGCCGAGCCGGCTGGCTTCGTCGGCAAGATCCTGCACGCGGAACGCGCGGATCGACTGCACGAGATTGGGTCGCACGGTCGTGAAAAGGCTCATAGGCTCCTCGTTCGATGAAAGCCCGGGCTCGGCTTCCTGTTGCTCCGGGCCGCCGCCGGCCTGTGCCGCCGCGTGGAGTTGCATCACGCGCTGAAACAGATTGCCGTCGCCGGCCGCGAACAGTTCCGCCGCCGCCGTATCGTGCGCGTAGATGGAGTCGCTCATGCCGTTCATCCCGAAGTCATTCAACAATACGTTTAAAACTGTTGTAGTGGTCGTCCGTGTAATAACAGTTGTCGATCCGGCGCAATGGCCCGCCGCAGACGATCCGGCGCGCGCCGCGATTGCGTGCGCGCGGCGTCGGCACCGTGTACTCGTGGTAGTAGCCGCGCTTCGCCTTCGGCAGGATCCGCTCGCGGTTGCCGAAGACGACGCCGTCTTTCTCGTACGGATAGGGGCCACCGGCGCCGATCAGGCCAAGCGTGGTCACGGCCTCGCGCGGCAGACGGGCGGTCGGGATCGTATCGACCCCGCCGACGGCCAGGTCGGCCGAAACGGCCTGCCGTGCGTAAGCGGCGGAAACCAGACTGCCCGTCGGCGTACCGACGATACCCATCGCGAACATCGCGAAGACGGACGCGAGCGCGCCGTTGCGGAGCCACTTGCGTGCCATGAACCAGGGTTCCCGCTGTTAAATCAAGTAGTTGACGACCAACCAAAGGCGTTAGCGTAGCGCTATTGTCCGCGCGAATCAATGTTCGTTTGGGAATCGAAAGGCTGGCGCCGCCCGGAATCGTGCATTTTTTACCGAAACAAGACTACATATATCTTACATGAGATAAAATACCGGCGGCATCTCTCGTATGGCAAGACCCTGCCTCCTTGCCACGCTCGCTACCCGGAGTGGAGAGATGCTGCTGCTGCTTGCGGGAAGCGCGTTTGCGCCCTGCCCGACGGCGTGCCCTTTGCGGGCACGCCTCTTTTTGCTTTTGTTTACAATTTCGCCCGGCGCGCGGCACCGGTTCGACCGTTGCCGCGCGGTTCGTTCCGACTCAGCGTGCGGCGTTCACGTCGGCGACCAGCAGCGCCGCCATGTTGACGATGCGGCGAACGGTCGCCGATTCGGTCAGCACGTGCACCGGCTGGGCTGCGCCCAGCAGGATCGGCCCGATAGCGATGTTGTTGCCGGCGGCCGTCTTCAGCAGGTTGTACGCGATGTTCGCGGCATCGATGTTCGGCAGGATCAGCAGGTTCGCATCGCCTTCCAGCGTCGATTCGGGCAGGATTTCCTTGCGCAGCGCCGCGTCGAGCGCGACGTCGCCATGCATTTCGCCGTCGACCTTCAACTCCGGCGCACGTTCCTGCAGGATCGCGAGCGTATCGCGCATCTTCTGCGCCGAAGGCGCGTTGCTCGTGCCGAAATTCGAGTGCGACAGCAGCGCGACCTTCGGCTCGATGCCGAACCGGCGCACTTCTTCCGCGGCCATGATCGTGATCTCGGCAAGTTGCTCCGGGGTCGGATCGACGTTCACGTGCGTGTCGACCAGGAAGATCTGGCGGCCCGGCAGCACGAGGCCGTTCATCGCCGCGTACACGCTGCAGCCAGGGCGCTTGCCGATCACCTGGTCGATGAAGTGAAGATGGCGGTGGGTGGTGCTGATCGTGCCGCAGATCATCCCGTCCGCTTCGCCCTTCTTCACCAGCATCGAGCCGATCAGCGTCGTGCGGCGGCGCATCTCGACACGGGCCAGCTGCTCGCTGATGCCCTTGCGCGCCATCATCTTGTAGTACGTCTGCCAGAAGTCGCGGTAGCGCTCGTCGTGTTCGGTGTTGACGACCGTGAAGTCGGTGCCCGGCGTGAGGCGCAGGCCGTAGCGCTGGATACGGTGCTCGATCACCGACGGACGGCCGATCAGGATCGGCGTCGCGAGCTTCTCGTCGACGATGATCTGGACGGCGCGCAGCACGCGCTCTTCCTCGCCTTCCGCGAACACGACGCGCTTCTTCTCCGCCGGCGCGCTGCGCGCGAGCTGGAAGATCGGCTTCATCGTCGTGCCGCTGTGGTACACGAACTGCTGGAGGTGAACGCGGTACGCCTCCATGTCCTCGATCGGGCGCGTCGCGACGCCACCGTCCATCGCGGCCTGCGCGACGGCCGGCGCGATCTTGACGATCAGGCGCGGATCGAACGGCTTCGGAATCAGGTATTCGGGTCCGAACGACAGGTCCTGGATCCCGTACGCGGTCGCGACGATGTCGCTCTGCTCGTGCTGCGCGAGTTCGGCGATCGCGTTGACGGCCGCGATCTCCATTTCACGCGTGATCGTCGTCGCGCCGACGTCGAGCGCGCCGCGGAAGATGAACGGGAAGCACAGGACGTTGTTGACCTGGTTCGGATAGTCGGTGCGGCCGGTCGCGAGGATCGCGTCGGGGCGCACTTCGAGCGCCGCTTCCGGCAGGATTTCCGGCGTCGGGTTCGCGAGCGCGAGGATCAGCGGGCGCTCGGCCATGCCCTTCACCATCTCCGGCTTCAGCACGCCGGCGGCCGACAGGCCGAGGAAGATGTCCGCGCCGTCGATCACCTCGGCCAGCGTGCGGGCGTCGGTTTCGCGGGCGAAACGCTCCTTGTCCGGATCCATCAGCTCGGTGCGGCCCTTGTAGACCACGCCGGCCAGGTCGGTCACGGTGATGTTCTCGAGCGGCAGGCCGATGTCGACCAGCAGGTCCAGGCACGCCAGCGCGGCCGCACCCGCGCCGGACGCGACGAGCTTCACCTTCTTGATGTCCTTGCCGACGACCTTGAGGCCGTTCGTGACGGCCGCGGCCACGACGATCGCGGTGCCGTGCTGGTCGTCGTGGAACACCGGGATCTTCATCCGCTTGCGCGCTTCGCGCTCGACGATGAAGCAATCCGGCGCCTTGATGTCTTCCAGGTTGATCCCGCCGAAGGTCGGCTCCAGCGCGGCGATCACGTCGACCAGCTTGTGCGGGTCCGACTCGTTCAGCTCGATGTCGAACACGTCGATGCCGGCGAACTTCTTGAACAGTACGGCCTTGCCTTCCATCACCGGCTTCGACGCGAGCGGGCCGATGTTGCCGAGCCCGAGCACCGCGGTGCCGTTCGTGACGACGCCGACCAGGTTGCTGCGCGCGGTGAAGCGCGCGGCGTTCAGCGGGTTCTCGACGATCTCCTCGCACGCGTAGGCGACACCCGGCGAATACGCGAGCGCGAGGTCGCGCTGGTTGATCATCTGCTTGGTCGGGGCGATCGCGATTTTCCCCGGCGTCGGGAATTCGTGATAGTCGAGTGCGGCTTCGCGGAGCTTGGCTTTGGAGGAGGCTTGGGTCGACATGTGTCTCTTGACGGGCGGATTAGAATAACTGTTCGACGGCATTGTAGCGCCAATCGAAGGCCCCCAGACCGGCGATTCGGGTGCGACAGCCGCGACAAAAATGTACTGAACGGTGCAGGAACGGCGCCGTTCGCTGCGTACAATGCCGTTCCCTTCACCGCTTCCGGGTCCGTCCGCCGTGCCAGCCGCCCTGTCCGAGTTTTCGCTGATCGATCGCTTCTTCGCGCGCCGCGCGGCCCGGGGGACGCGTGCGTCGACGCTCGGTATCGGCGACGATTGCGCGCTGATCGCCCCTCGATCCGGCAAATTGCTGGCCATTTCGACGGACATGCTGGTCGAAGGCCGCCATTTCTTCCCCGATGTCGCGCCCGACGCGCTCGGCCACAAGACGCTTGCGGTCAACCTGTCGGATCTCGCGGCGATGGGTGCCGAGCCGCGCGCGTTCACGCTCGCGTGCGCACTGCCGCGCGCGGACGCGGCGTGGCTCGAGGCGTTCAGCAACGGGTTGTTCGCGCTTGCCGAGCGGTTCGGCTGCGAACTGATCGGCGGCGACACGACGAGCGGGCCGCTGAACCTGTGCGTGACCGTGTTCGGCGAAGTCTCGCCGGACGCGGCGTTGCGGCGCGATGCCGCGCGTGACGGCGACGACGTCTGGGTGTCCGGCACGCTCGGCGACGCCCGTGCTGGGCTCGGACTCGCGCGCGGCGAATGGACCGCCGGCGCGGACGAAGCCGCCGTGTTCCGGCAGGCGCTCGAGCGTCCCGAGCCGCGCATCGCGCTCGGGCTTGCGCTCGCGGGCGTCGCACATGCGGCGCTCGACATCTCGGACGGCCTCGCCGGCGACTTGCAGCACATCCTGACCCGCTCGAACGTGCGCGCCGAGATCGACGCCGACGCGGTGCCGCGCTCGGCCGCGCTCACGACGCTGCCGCCCGACGTGCAGCGACGCTGCATGCTCGCCGGCGGCGACGACTACGAGCTGTGCTTCACCGCGCCGGCCGCGGCCCGCGCGACGATCGAGGCAGCGGGCGCGAGTGCCGGCGTCCGGGTGACGCGAGTCGGTACAATACGCGCGTTGTCCTCGCCGTCGGAGCAGCCCGCGATCGCGTGGCGCGACGCCGCCGGCGCCCCCCTGACTCTCACGTTGCACGGTTTCGACCACTTCCATGCAGACTGACCCGACCGGGCAATCCGCGGCCGCGCCCGGCGCCGCCCGGAACGTGCCGCAGCGCGCCACGGCGCGCTTCATGCTGTCGCACCCGGTGCACATCGTGTCGCTCGGCTTCGGCAGCGGGCTCGCGCCGTTCATGCCCGGCACGTTCGGCTCGCTGTTCGGCTGGCTCACGTTCGTGGTGCTCAATCGCTACCTGACGGTGCCCGAATGGTGGGCGCTGATCGCGGTCGGTTTCGCGGCGGGCACGTGGATCACCGGTTTCACCGCACGAAAGATGGGCACGTCCGATCCGGGCGCCGTCGTCTGGGACGAAATCGTCGCGATCTGGCTCGTGATGCTGTTCGTCACGCCCGCGACCTTCATCGGCCAGTTGTGGGCGTTCGTCGTGTTCCGCTTCTTCGACATGCTCAAGCCGCCGCCGATCCGCTATTTCGACCGTCGCGTGAAAGGCGGGCTCGGCATCATGGTCGACGACCTGATCGCCGCGTTCATGACGCTGCTCGTGATCGCCGCCTGGCGCTCCGTCGTCGGCTGACCGATTTCCCGACTCCCCGTTCCCGACGCGCATGCCAACCGATTCCGTCGTCCATCAGCTTGCGATCCGCGCAGGCAACAAGCTGCGTGACGAGCACCTGTCGCTCGCCACCGCCGAATCCTGCACGGGCGGCATGATCGCCGCCGCGATCACCGACATCTCCGGCAGCAGCCAGTGGTTCGAGCGCGGCTTCGTCACCTACTCGAACCAGGCGAAGATCGACATGATCGGCGTTCCACCCGACCTGATCGAGAAACACGGCGCCGTCAGCGAGCCGGTCGCACGCGCGATGGCCGAAGGTGCGCTGCGCAACAGCCGCGCGCAGGTCGCGCTGTCCGTCACCGGCATCGCCGGTCCCGCCGGCGGCAGCGAGAAGAAGCCGGTCGGCACCGTGTCGTTCGCATGGAGCAACCGGCTGCATACCGACGTCGAGACCCTCGTGTTCAAGGGCGACCGCGAGCAGATCCGCGCGCAGGCCGCCGCGCATGCGCTGCGCGGGCTGCTGAAGCTGCTCGACGAGCGCGAAGGCTGATTCGCCGGCGCAGCGGCAGGGGCGGCCGCCCCTGCCCGCCGACTGAATTGCGTCGGGCTTCACGACGATCCAGTTCTTGTGCGCCGTGGCCGGCAGGCCGAGCGCCTTCTGCCGCGCAGGCATGCGGTGCGCAAGCGACGGGAAAGTTGTTCGCGTGCGCCAGGATGGCAGACACGCGAAGCAGGCGCGCGGCCCGCGGATGCGGGCTCGGCGGTGAAAGGCCGCCCGGGCGGGCGGCCTGCGTTTCAGCGCTATTTCAGCGATGCGCGTTGATCGTATCGCGCGTCTTCTGCGCGGCGAGCGCGGCGGCTTCGGCGAAATCCTCACCCTTGCTCGCGTACAGGATCGCGCGCGACGAGTTGATCATCATCCCGGTGCCGTCGGCGGTGCGGCCCGCGTTGACGGTCGCCTGCACGTCGCCGCCCTGTGCGCCGATGCCGGGGATCAGGAGCGGCATGTCGCCGACGATCCCGCGCACGATCTCGATTTCCTTCGGGAACGTCGCACCGACCACGAGGCCGAGCTGGCCGTTCTTCGCATTCCACTTGTTCGCCGCGAGGTCGGCCACGACCTGGTACAGCGGCCGGCCGTTGGTGTCGAGGAACTGCAGGTCCGACCCGCCCGGGTTGGACGTGCGGCACAGCACGATCACGCCCTTGCCTTCATGCTCGAAGTACGGCTCCACCGAGTCGTAGCCCATGTACGGGTTCACCGTGACCGCGTCCGCGCGATAGCGCTCGAACGCCTCGCGCGCGTACTGCTCGGCCGTGCTGCCGATGTCGCCGCGCTTCGCGTCGAGGATCACGGGCAGCCCCGGATGCTGGAGGTGGATGTGCGCGATCAGGCGCTCGAGCTGATCTTCCGCGCGATGCGCGGCAAAGTACGCGATCTGCGGCTTGAACGCACTCGCGTATTCAGCGGTCGCGTCGACGATCTGCCGGCAGAATTCGAAGATCGCGTCGGGCTGGCCGTCGAACTGCACGGGAAAGCGCGACGGCTCGGGGTCGAGGCCGACGCACAGCAGCGAATTCGTGCGCTGCCACGCGGCGCGCAGCGATTCGATGAAAGTAAGCGGGGAAGACATGGCGGATACTCGCGGCAAACCGTTGGTAGACCGCGTATTTTACCCGCGTCGCCGGCGTCCTTCGCGCGCGGCGGCGTCGATGCGCGCATCGGACCGCTCGACGGTGAATGCGAAACGCCGCGTGAGCCGCTCGCCCGGCGCGAGCAGCGTCATCCCGTGCGCGGCCGCGCCGCCCGGCAGGTTCACCGCATTGATCGGATGATCGACCGGCTCGAAGCAGAAAAAATGCTCGCCGGGCGGCGTATAGAGCACGTACGCATCGGCGTCGGCCGCGATCGTCAACAACAGCCCGCGGCGCGGCCAGCTCACCGTCGCGTGGCCGCCCCAGCCGGTGAACGCATGATTGACGAGCGTCGCCGGCAACGGATATGCGACGCCGAACTGCCAGGCCGGCGGCACGCTCACGTGCCGCACCGGCAGGAAATCCGTACCCGACAGCCACAGGCCGCCCGCGGCCGCGGCCAGCTCGGTCGCGTCGTCGCGCACGAGGAACGGATGCACGCCGAGCCCGAACGGCAGCCGTGCACGCCCCGCGTTTTCGATCGTCAGCGCGATCGACAGCGTCGTGTCGTCGAGCGCGAACGACTGGATCGCGCGAAACGCGTACGGCGCGCCGCTCGCGCGATCGAGCGACAGCTGCAGCGTCGTGTCGGTTGCGTCGTCCACCTGCCACGGCGCGAGCCAGCCGTCGCCGTGAATCGGCAATGGTTCGTCGCGGCGGTTGCGCGGCACCGCGACGCTGCGCCCGTCGCATTCGAAACGGCCGTTGCCGATCCGGTTCGAGTACGGCAGCAGCGGATAGCAGGCGAGCGCGTTCGGATCCGTCGCCGTTTCCGGGTGCTCGCAACGCCGGAACACCGGCACCAGCGCGCCGTGATCGCCGCGCCAGTCGAAGCGCGCGATGCCGCCGCCCAGATGCGGCAGCACGTCGAGCCGCAGCGCCGCATTCGACAGCGTGACGACCGCCGCATGCGCGGCGCCGACGCCCTGCGCGAACGCGGCGGTCTGCGGGCCGGCGCTGACGGGCTGCGCGGCGGCAGCCAGGCGCGCGCGGCGCGACTGGCTCGTGGACGACGATGCGCGCGAGGACGTGGCGGTCATGGTGAGCTCCTTTCCTTCGTCGATGAAGTGATACGGGTCGTCGCGCGGTGCCGCGCGAATTCGAACATCGGCAATCAGGCCCAGCCGCCGTCGACCACCACGTCCTGCGCGGTGATCATCCGGCTGTCGTCGGCCGCGAGAAACAGCGCCATGCGCGCAAGATCGTCCGGCAGCAGCTCGGCGTCGATGCACTGGCCGGCCTTGATCGCCGCACGGCCCGCGTCGTCGAGCCAGAGCTTGCGCTGCTTGTCGGTCATCACCCAGCCGGGCACCAGCGAATTCACGCGGATTCCGAACGGGCCGAGATCGCGCGCGAGCCCACGCGTGAGGCCCTGCACGGCCGCCTTCGCCATCACGTAGACGGGGTAGCCGCCGTTCTTCAGCATCCAGCTGATCGAACCGAGATTGATGATCGCGCCGCCGCCGCGCTGCTTCATGTCGTCGATCACCGCCTGCGCGGCGAAGAACTGATGGCGCAGATTCACCGCGATGCCCGCGTCGAACGACTCGGGCGTCACGTCGCCGATCGCGTGGCGCGTGTCGTTCGCCGCGTTGTTCACGAGCACGGCGATCGCGCCGATGCGCGCGCGGATCGCGTCGATCGCATGGCGCAGCGCGTCGATGTCGGTCAGGTCGCACGGGATGAACAGCGGCGCGTGGTGCACGTCCGGCGCCTGCGCGAGGGTTTCCGCGAGCGCCTGGCCCGCGTGCGCGTCGAGATCGACGAACGCCACGCGCGCGCCCTGCCGCGCGAAATGCTCGACGAACGCCGCGCCGATCCCGGTCGCGCCGCCCGTGATCAGCACCGCGCGATCCTCGAGGCTCGGGTAGCGCGCATAGCGTGCGTCGCTCGCGGCGCGCGAATCCTGCGCGGAAGTTTCGATGGTCATGCGAATCGTCTCCGTGGAATCGGTCAGTCGCGTACGCCGCGGTTCTTCAGCTGGTCGAGCAACACGGCCGCGAGCAGGATCGCGCCGCGCACCAGGTACTGATAGAACGCGTCGATGTTCAGCAGGTTCATCACGTTCTCGACGGTGCCCATGATCAGCACGCCGATCACGACGCCCGAGATCGTCGCGCGGCCGCCCATCAGCGACACGCCGCCGAGCACGCACGCCGAGATTACGTTCAGCTCGAAGCCCTGCGCCGCGTTCGGCTGGCCCGACGTGATGCGCGATGCGAGGATCACGCCGGCGAGCGCCGTCACCGCGCCCTGGATCAGGAAGATGTAGACGCGCGTGCGTTCGACGTTGATCCCGGCGAGGCGCGACGCCTCGGGGTTGCCGCCGATCGCGAGCGTGTTGCGGCCGTACACGGTCTGGTTCAGCAGCACGCCGAACACGATGAAGCACATGAGCGTGACCCAGATCGGCAGCGATACGCCGAAGAGCGACAGCCCGCCGAGCGCGATGAACGTATCCGACGACACGCCGACCGCCTGCCCCTTCGACACGATGAAGCCGAGCCCGCGCACGATTTCCATCGTCGCGAGCGTCGTGATCAGCGCGTTGATGCGCAGGTACGCGATCACCGCGCCGTTCACGAAGCCGATCGCCGCCCCGGCCGCGACCGCCGCGACGATCGCGACGAACGTGTTGTCGGTCGCATTCAGCACCATCGCGCACAGCACGCCCGAGAACGCGACGGTCGAGCCGATCGACAGGTCGAAGTCGCGCGAGGCCAGACAGAACATCATCGTGCACGCGACCATCCCGATCTGCGAGATCGACAGCGCGAGGCCGAGCATGTTGTCGATCGAGAAGAAGTGATCGACCGTCAGCGACATCGTCACGAACATCACCGCGAAGATCGCGATCAGGCTGTATTCAGTGAGGTGCTGCCACCACTTCTGGCGGTCGCTCTGTTGTGGAACCAGCGCGTCGGCCGACGGCTTCACGGCTGCGCTGGCGAGGTTTTCCCTGACTTGCATGATTGTGTCTCCTGCTCCTGCGTCGCGCGGCCCGCGCCGCGCTTGATCGATTCGAATGTCGTGCGTCGCCCGAGGCGACCTGAAACCGCGTCAGGCCGCCTCGACGACGCTGGTCTGCGGCAGCGCGAGGCTCAGCACCGCATGCTCGTTCGCCTGCTCGCGCGGCAGTTCGCCCGCGATGCGGCCTTCGCGCATCACGACGATGCGGTCGGACACGCCGAGCACTTCCGGCAGTTCCGACGACACCATCACGATCGCGCAGCCGCGCTCCGCGAGCCGGTAGATCACGTCGTAGATCTCGTGCTTCGCGCCGACGTCGATGCCGCGCGTCGGCTCGTCGAGGATCACGACCTTCAGGTCGGGCTCCGCGAGCCAACGCGACAGGATCGCCTTCTGCTGGTTGCCGCCCGACAGGAAGCGGATCTTCTGCCGCCGGTTCGGCGTCTTGATCTTCAGCCGCTGGATGAAGCGGTCGGCCGTTTCATTTTCGGTCTTGCGGTCGATGAACAGGCCCGCGCGCAGCGAATGACGGCGGCAGCTGATGTTGATGTTCTCCGCGACCGACGCCATCGCGATGATCCCTTCCTCCTTGCGGTCTTCCGGGCACAGCACGATGCCGTGACGGATCGCGTCGCCGGTGCGCTTCACGTCGATGCGCTTGCCGTCGAGCGTCAGCGCGCCCGCGCGTCGGCGGTCCGCGCCGTACACGAGCCGCATCAGTTCGCTGCGCCCCGCGCCGACCAGCCCGAAGAAGCCGACGATCTCGCCCGCACGCACCGAGAAGCTCGCCGGTTCGCGCAACGCGGGGCCGTCGACGCCTTCGGCCGAAAACCGCACGTCGCCGAGCGCACGCGGCGCGTAGTGGTAAATGTCCGCGATCTCGCGCCCGACCATCTCGGCGACCAGCCGCTCGCGCGGCACGTCGGCGAGCGATTCGTGCGACGCGATCTTGCGCCCGTCGCGAAAGATCGTGCACGCATCGCACAGCCGGTAGATCTCGTCCATCCGGTGCGAGATGTAGATCAGCGCGCGGCCCTGCGCGCGCAGGTCGTCGACGAGCTTGAACAACACCTCGGTCTCGCGATGCGACAGCGAGCTCGTCGGTTCGTCGAGCGCGATCACGCGCGCGTTGCGCATCAGCGCCTTGCAGATCTCGACCATCTGCCGCTGCGCGATCGACAGCCGCCCGAGTTTCGCGTCGGGATCGAGATCGACGCCCATCGCCGCGAGCCGTTCGCGCACATGGCGCTTCGCCTCGCCCTTCCTCACCCAGCCGAGCGCGTTCGGCAGGCGGCCGAGCAACAGGTTCTCCGCGACCGTCAGGTCGGGCACGTACTGCAATTCCTGGTGAATCACCGCAATGCCTGCCGCGATCGACGCGGCCGCACTCGAAAAATGCACGGGCTGGCCGTCGACCAGCACGCTGCCCGCATCGGGCTGGTATTCGCCGCCGAGAATCTTCAGCAGCGTCGACTTGCCCGCGCCGTTCTCGCCCATCAGGCCATGCACCTCGCCCGCGTGCACGTCGAACGAGATGCCGTCGAGTGCGCGCACGCCGGGAAATACCTTGCCGATATTGTCAAAACGCAGTGCCGCTGACACGTCGTCTCCCTACTTGCAGTTCCATCGATCGCCGGCCGCCGCATCGCCGCGGCAGCCGGCGGGCGGCTTACTTCGATGCGAGCCCCATCTCGTCGCGCACCTTCGACACGTTGTCGCGCGTCGCGAGCATGCCCGTCGTCAGCGTCAGCGCCGGCGGTGCCTTGCCCTGCGTGATCCACGCGTACATCAGGTCCGAGGTTTCCTCGCCGTGGCGCTTCGGGCTGATGATCACGGTGCCGTAGAAGCCCGTCGGCCGCGGCTTCTTGAATTCGTTCAGCGCCGATTCGGAACCACCGATGCCGATGCCGATCATGTTGTCCGCCTTGAAGCCGCGCCCTTCGGCCGCGCGCACGGCGCCGAGCACGGCCTCGTCGTTCAGGCCGTACGCCACCCAGTGCTTGAACTGCGGGTTCTTGGTGAGCGCGATGTTCGCCGCGTTGAACGCGTTCTCGGTGTCGGTCTTCGCCTGCGGCGCCGCGATCACGTTCGCCTTCGGGAAGCCGGCCGCCACCAGCGCGTCGGTCGCGCCGCTCGTGCGGTCGTGCGCGGTCGGCAGCTGCTCGTAGGTGATGTCGATCGCGCCGACGTCCTTCATGTCCCAGCCGCGCTTCTTGATCTCGGCCGCGATGCCGTCGCCGACCTGCTTGCCGATGTTGTACGCGGAGATCCCCATGTGCGGCACCGCCTCGATCGGCTTGCCCGCGCCGTCGACGAGGCGGTCGTCGACCGTCATCATCTTCAGGTTGTGCGACTTCGCCTTCGCGACGATGCCCGGCCCGAGCTTCACGTCGGGCGTGCAGATGATGAAGCCCTGCGCCTTCTGCGCGGACAGGTTGTCGATCGCGCTCATCACCTTCTCGCCCGACGGCGCGCCGATCTTCACGAGCGTGAAGCCCTTGTTCTTCGCCGCGATCTCGGCGAACTTCCACTCGTCCTGGAACCACGGCTCTTCCGGCTGCTTCACCAGGAAGCCGATCTTGACCGGGTCGGCCGCATGCGCGGCCGGGCTTCCGATCACCACTGCCGCCGCGGCGGCCAGCGTTACGAAGGTTCTGCGTTTCATCTCCAGTGTCTCCTTGTCTTCATCGAACGGAATACAGCCGCTTGTTGGTTTCGACGCAGCGTGCGCGCGGCCGTCGCACGTGCGGTCTGTCGAATCGTTGCGTCAGTCGTGGTACAGCGCCGCGCGCCCGCCGTCGACGGTGATGCAAGCCGCATTGATGAACGGCGCCTCGTCGGAGGCGAGAAACACGGCCGTCATCGCGACTTCTTCCGGCTTGCCGATCCGCTTCATCGGCTGCAGCGCGAGCGTCTCGGCGCGCGCCGCGGCCGGGTCGGCCTGCGCGTCCCACCAGTCGCGCGTGAGCTGCGTCTCGATGTAACCGGGCGCGATCGCGTTCACGCGCACGTTGCGCGCCGCGTATTCGATGCCGAGCGCACGCGTGAGGCCCAGCACGCCGTGTTTCGCGACGGGGTACGGAAAGCAGCCCGGGATGATCCGGAACGCATGCGTCGACGCGATGTTCACTATGCTGCCGCGGCCGCGTTCGACCATCCCCGGCAGCGCCGCGCGGCAGCCGTGCCATACGCCGTCGAGGTCGACCGCGAAGCAGCGGCGCCAGTCTTCGTCCGTCATCGTCAGCGGATCGGCGAACACATTGATGCCCGCGTTGTTCACGAGCACGTCGAGCGGGCCGAATGCGGCTTCGGTCTGCGCGAGCGCGTCGCGCACCGAATCCTGCCGCGCGACATCCGCATGCAGCGGCAGCACGCGCGCGCCGTCGACGTCGTCGGCGATCGCCGCGGCCGTGCGCTGCGCTTGCGGGAAATCGAGGTCGACGAGCGCGACGGCCGCGCCCTCGCGCGCGAACGCCTGCGCGATCGCGGCGCCGATCCCGCGGCCGGCGCCCGTCACCATCGCGACCTTGCCCGCGAGACGTTCCATCATGCGGCTCCGCCGCGCGCCACGCGCAGGCCGGCCTGGAACGCGCGCGCATTCGCCGCGGTCGCCTCCGCCGACTGGCCGGGCCGGTACAGCGCCGAACCGAGCCCGAAGCCGTTGGCGCCGGCCGCGAGGAACGGCTGCATGTTGTCCGGAGAAATTCCGCCGACGGGAATCAGCGGCACCGCGCGGTCGATCACCGCACGCCACGCCTTCACGACGGGCACGCCGAGCTGCTCGGCCGGGAACATCTTCAGCACGTCGGCGCCGTTCGCGAGCGCGGCAAACGCCTCGGTCGGCGTCGCGACGCCCGGTGCGCTCGCGAGCCCGCGCTCGCGCGCACGGCGGATCACGGCCGCGTCGCTGTGCGGCATCACGATCAGCGTGCCGCCCGCGTCCTGCACGCGGTCGACATGCTCGGCGCGCAGCACGGTGCCAGCGCCGACGATCATGTCGTCGGGTAGCGCGCGGCGCAGCGCCGCGATGCTGCCGAACGGATCGGGCGAGTTGAGCGGCACCTCGACGATCCGGAAGCCCGCTTCGTGCAGCGCAAGGCCGTGGTCAGCGGCTTCGGCGGACGTGATGCCGCGCATGATCGCGATCAGCGGGCACGCGTCGAACGCGCGCATCAGTGCGGCGTGCGGCGTGTATGGTGCGGGCAGCGTAAGGTCGGACGACATCGGCGGTTCCTCTTCAATCGATTCATTGGTCGGCGCAGACGGGCTCGCCATCCGCGCGCACGAGCCCGGCGCGCGACGCGATCCACCACAAGCCGCGCTCTGTCGCCTGAGCGACGACACGCGCATGCGTGCAGCCGAACACGCTCAACGCGTCGACGTAGCGCGCGCACAATCCGTCGTCGCCGATCAGCAGCAGCGGCTGGTTCGCGAGCGCGACACCGCGTTCCGCCAGCATCGCGTCAAGTGCGTTCAGCTCATGGCCGATCAGCAGGCCTGACAGGTAATCGCCCTGCGCATCGGGCGCGAGCCGGTCGGTCAGGCCGAGCGTGCGCGTGCTGAAGATCGTCGCGAGCAACCCCGCGCGCTGCGCACCGCGGGCCACCGCGACGCCGCGCGCGAATGCCGCGCGGTCGGGCGACGCGCTCGCGCGCATCGTGCGGCCGAGGATCGTGTGATCGCGCAGCGCCGCGAACAACTCGCCGGTCATGAAGGTCTGGAAGCGCTCGATGAGCCCGTCCTTCACCCATGCCCACTTCGCATGCGTGCCCGGCAATCCGATCAGTACGCCTGAACGATCTGCATCAAGCATGGGATCGTTCGCGAGTGCGCCGAATATCTGCGTTTCTTCGCCGCGCATCACGTCGGGCAATTCGCCCGTCGCGATCACGCCCGGCACGATGGACACCGTCGTGCCGCGCGACGTCGTCACCGTGACGAGCCCCGCGACGAGCGCGTCGGCACCGGCCGGCACCTGGACGTACGGCGCCTCGCGCCAGCCCTGTGCGCTACCGACCATCCCGGCGGCCAGCACCGGCACGCCCGGCGCGCGGTCGAGCCAGTCGCCGCACGCTTCCTCGAACACGACGTCGAAGGCTCGCGCGCCGCCGGCCGGCACATGCATCACGCCCGCGGCGCGGCTGCGCGTGTCGAGCAGCGCACCGTGCGCGTCGAACAGATACGCGCGCAGCGACGTCGTGCCCCAGTCGAGCGCGATCAGCGACGGTGCGGCGCAGGAGGCGTCCGGAGCGGTCCGGGTCGAATTGGTCATCGTTTGATCCTGCGGGTACCCTGCGGCGGGCTCCAGCCCAGTTCCGCGGAAATGGCTCGCGCTTCGCGCTGCACGAGCGGAATCAGTTCGTCCATCCGGTCGTGCGGCATGTACGGAATCGTGCTCGCGACCGATACGGCCGCGACGATCGCGCCCGACGCGTCGCGGATCGGCGCGGCTACGCAACGGATCGACGCCTCGTTTTCCTCGAGGTCGAACGTGTAGCCGCCGGCCGCGTAATGCGCCATGCGCTGCAGGAACGCGCTCGTCTCGGGCCGGTTGTCCGGCTTGAAGTTGACGCCGGCCAGCGCGCGCCGCGCGGCTTCGAACAGCGAGCGCCACAGGTCCGGATCGAGGTCGAGCATCATCGCCTTGCCGATGCCGGTCGACGCGAGCGGCATCCGGTGGCCGACACGCGAGCGCATCTCGAGGCCGCGCGTGCCGGGGATCTTGTCGATGTACAGCACGTCATCGCCGTCGCGCACGCCGAGGTGGATCGTGTCGAGCGTCGCTTCGGCGAGCGCCTCGAGGTGCGGCCGCGCGACCGCCGTGAGCGGCATCTGTTCGAGCGCGATCGTGCCGAGCTCGATCAGCTTCGGGCCGAGCAGGTAGCCGCCCTGCACCTGGCGCAGGTAGCGCGCCTGCACGAGGCTGCTGACGAGACGGTGCGTCGTGCTGCGCGTCGTGCCGAGCGCGGCGCCGATCGCACGCATGTCGCGCGCGCCGTTCGCGATCGCTTCGAGGATCGCGAGACCGCGCAACAGCGTCTGCGTACCGGCCTGCTGCGCGGTGAGGTCGAGCGGCGTGCTGGTCGCGCCGATGGAGTCGGTGAGCGGCGCATCGCCCGGCGTCGCGCGCCGGGCGTCGAGAGCAAGGGAATCGGGCATCTTGGTCATGGAACGGGTTTCTTCAGCCGAATCGGTGAAGCCGCTGTCGCGACGCCGGAACGAGGTCGGGCGTCGCGGCAACGCGGCGGTCGATGCACCGAGGAAAGCGCCCGGCGAACTTCATGGAATGTGTCTCCGTGTGCGTCGGGCGCCGCGCGATGCGTGGGTCCGAAGCTGTCGATGTGCTTCGGATTGTAGGAGCGCACGCATTCGTCTCCAATATTTGAATGCGTTGCCCAGATAATGAGATAAACCGGTGGAGGTCGCGAAACGGTCGCGCCATGCGCACGGGGGCGGAACCCGATGCGTCGCGGGTCCCGCCCCCGTTGGTCATGCGCGCCGCGCTTACTGCTGGTTCGTGCTGCGCGCCTGCATGTAGCGCTGCACGTCGGAGAACGACACGCGGCCGCTACCGCTCGCGTCGATCTGCCGGAAGTGATTCGCGACATAGCCGAGCCCGGCCGCGCGCGCCTGCGCTTCGGTGATCGAACCGGTGTTCTGCGTATCGGCCGCGCCGAACTGCCGCGCGAGTTTGCGCACCACCTGCGCGTGCAGCGCGGCGCCCGTCGTCTGCGTGCCGGCGGTCGGCTTGCGCGCGGCCGGCGGCACGTACGGATCGCCGAGTTGCGCCTGGCGCGCGCGCGCCGAGGTGGCGGCGTCGCTCGCCTGCGCGAACGCGGACACCGATGCGGATGCTGCAACGCCGGCGCATGCGAGCGCAGCGGCAACGACGATGAAACGTTTCTTCATGTCAGGCTCCAGTCTGGAATGGGGTCGTCGACGGCCGGCGAACGGCGCCGCCACGGGCGCGCGTCGCCAGGCCCGCACATCGCATCAGTGCGCGGCCGCGTTGTAGAAGGTCACGAGGTCGGCTTTCTCCTGCGGACGCGACGTATCGTCGAGATAGACCATGTGTCCACCCTGATAGTCCTTGATCGTCAGGTTCGGTTGCGAGCCGAGCCGGGCGAGGTCGAGTTCGGTCTGGTAGAACGGCGTCGCGATGTCGTGATACCCGTTCAGCGACAGCACCTTCAGCGACGGATTCAGCGTCAGCGCAGCCGCAAGATCGGGAATCGTGTCCGGCATCGCGAGGCCGTCGTGCGTCCAGTCCCAGGTCTGGATCGCATTGCTGCTCAGCGAATACGCCGACTGCGCGCTGTACTTGAGCACGTTCGGCAGGTAGCTGCCGATCGTGTCGGTGAACGGTTTCGTGATGAACGTGCTCGACGGGTCGCCGTCCGCCGCGAGCGGGCTCGACGACGGCACGTTCACGCGTGCGTCGTAGCGGCCGATCAGCGTGCCCGGGATCAGCGACACCTGGAAGCTGTTGTCGAAGAAGGTCGGGACGACGTTGAAGTCCGCGTTCCACAGCGTCTGCTTCACGCCGGTCGAATTCACCATCGTCGTGACGAGCGTCGGCGGGGGCGGCGTGTGGCTCGCGAGATACGCGTTCACGGCGGGCACGTAGCTGCCGGCCGTCAGCTGACGCATCTGGTCCGCATATTGCGGCAGGCTCGACGGGTTCGGGTTGTCGAGCTGGTAGTACGCGCCGACCGTGCCGTAGGACGGCACGAAGCCCGCGCAACTCACGGGGCTCGCCCCGTTGTTCGAGTTGCCGACATAGTCGCTCGCCATGTCGCAGTTCGCGTTGTAGTTCAGGATCGACGACTGCAGCACGATGCCGTCGAGCTTCACGCCGGCCGTCTCGAGCAGGTTCGCGAGCACGTCGGTGCGCGGCGTGCCGTACGACTCGCCGAACAGGTACTTCGGCGAATCGTTGCGCTGGTTCACGGCGATGTAGCGCGTCACGAAGTCGCGGAACGCGCCGCCGTCCTGGTCGACGCCCCAGAACGTCTGGTTCGTGTTCGGCGCGATCGCCTCCGAGAAGCCGGTGCCGATCGCATCGACGAACACGAGGTCCGTCGTGTCGAGCAGGCTTTCCGCGTTGTCGACGAACGGGAACGTCGACGCATTCGCGTTCGGGTCGCCCGTCTGGATCCGTTTCGGACCGAACGAGCCGAGATGCAGCCACACCGATGCGGAGCCGGGGCCGCCGTTATACAGGAACGTGACGGGCCGCTTCGCCGCGGGCTGGTTGTCGGCGGTGTACGCGACGTAGAAGAACGATGCCTCGGGCGCGCCCGTCTGCGGATTGCGTGCGACGAGGTGGCCGGCGGTCGCCGTGTAGCGAATCGTCTTGCCGTTCAGCGTGATCTGGTGATGGGTGACGGCGGCCTTTTCGACCGCGGCGGACGCGTCGAGCGACGCGGTCGCGCTCGACGAATAACTGTTGGGATCGTTGTACGGCTTGTCCACCTGAGCGGCGGGATCGGCTGAATTGTCGGTACCTGCTGCCGAGGACGACGTCACGTCGTCGTTGCAGGCCGTCAGAATCAGCGAAGAGAACACAACCCCCAACAACAGCTTCGCTTTGCTCGCTGGCATCGTTGCTTTCCTTCTCTCGAATGTTTTTTGTGTCGAGCAGCCGGGTGAGCCGCCCCCCGCCTCGATTGCGGCCGATGAGCCGAGGCGCTGGCCAATATACG
This sequence comes from Burkholderia sp. PR2, assembly GCF_052372875.1. Taxonomy (NCBI): domain Bacteria; kingdom Pseudomonadati; phylum Pseudomonadota; class Betaproteobacteria; order Burkholderiales; family Burkholderiaceae; genus Burkholderia; species Burkholderia sp. PR2. Next base: position 545,443 of record NZ_JBQRWH010000004.1, on the reverse strand, counting down.
TGAGCGGGTCGGCTTTGAAAAATTTGGAAATATTTGATCGACGCTCGGTGCGGCGCACACCTTTCAGGAATGCTTCAATTCACGAACCGTTGTGTTTCAACAGTCTTTCAATTGCTTTCGCTTCTACCCGAAAACACTCAAACCGCGCGGATTTCGTGCCATATCGGCAAACAAATTCTCGCGCGGGCGGGCATTGCTCAGTAAAGCGAAATAGATGAATTCGTCTAATGGATGCGTCCCGAAATGCGGGCGACACGAATGCGCTGCAGCGCACCAATGGCGCGCCGGCGACGGAACGGACAATGTCACGGCGCGAGCGCGCCGCTCACTGCGATTGCGGAAGTTCGGCCGCGCCCATCCGGCGGGCAATCACGGCCGCGCGCTGCGCCTGGTAGGCCGAGCCGCGGTGCGCGTCGAACCAGCGCGGCTTCGGCAGCATCACCGCGAGACGCGCCGACTGCCACGCGCCGAGCCGGCTCGCGGGAATCCTGTAGTAATAGCGGGCGGCGGCCTCGGCACCGTACACGCCGCGGCCCCATTCGACGGAATTCAGGTAGATCTCGAAGATCCGCTCCTTGTCGAGCACCGTCTCGAGCATCCACGTGATGATCAGCTCCTGCCCCTTGCGGATGTAGCTCTTCTCGCGCGACAGGAACAGATTGCGCGCGAGCTGCTGCGTGATCGTCGACCCGCCCGCGACGATCCGTCCGCGCGCCTTGTTCTTCTCCCACGCCTGCAGGATCGCGTCGACGTCGTAGCCGTTGTTGGTCGCGAAGGTCGAATCCTCCGACGCGATCAGCGCGCGCTTCAGGTTGCGCGAGATCTGGTCGTACGGCACCCACTGGTGCTGGATCCGCGCGGGCGGATTGTCGCGCGACAGCCACCATGCGTCGGTCCGCATGAACGCGGTGGAACCCGGATTGATGAACGACCACAGCGCGATCTGCACGAGATAGAACAGCTGCGTCGCGAGCCACGCGCCCGCGAACACCGAACCCGCATAGACGATCCAGCGGGTCGGGCTGATGGTCCGCGTGCGCTGCGTGCCGCTTACCGCCACCACCTGCCGCGCTCCGGTCAGGCCGCCGCGAGCGCCTGGCGCAGCGCGGCCAGCACCGGTGCGCCGTCCGGCCGCACGCCGCGCCAGATGAAGAACGATTCGGCCGCCTGCTCGACCAGCATCCCGAGCCCGTCGGCCGTGCGCGCGCCGAGCGACGCCGCATGTTGCATGAACACGGTCGGCTGCGCGCCGTACATCATGTCGTACGCGAGCGTGCCCGGGCCGAACGCGGCCGCGTCACACTCCGGCAGCGCCGCGTCGAGGCTGCCGGCCGTCGCGTTGACGATCACGTCGTACGGCTCCGCACGCACGGTGTCCGGGCCGCCGCCCGACAGCACGCAGCCCGCATCGTGCGCGGCCTGCGTGAACTGACCGACGAGCGCTTCGGCCTTGCTCGCGGTGCGGTTCACGATCGTGATCGACAGCGGCGCGCGCTCGAGCATCGGCAACACGACGCCACGCGCCGCGCCGCCTGCGCCGAGCAACAGGATGCGCGCACCCGCAAGCGACACGCCGAGGTTCGATTCGATGTCGCGCACGAGACCGACGCCGTCCGTGTTGTCACCGTAGATGCGGCCGTCGGCTTCGATGCGCAGCGTGTTCACCGCGCCCGCCGCCGCCGCGCGCGGCGACAGTGTATCGGCGAGCGCATGCGCGTCGAGCTTGAACGGCACCGTCACGTTCGCGCCGCGTCCGCCTTCGGCGACGAACGCGCGCACGGCGGCCTCGAAACCGTCGACCGGCGCGAGCCGGTGCTCGTAGACGATCGCCTCGCCCGTCTGCGCGGCGAACTGCGCGTGGATGAACGGCGACTTGCTGTGCGCCACCGGATTGCCGAACACCACGTAGCGGTCGGCGCCGCTCGTCGACGCGGCTGCGTTCATGATGCGCGCCCCTCTTCGCTTTCCTGGCCGGTGCCGTTCGCGGCCTCGCCGTCTTCGACCGCTGCGCCGTCCGCTTCGGCCAGTGCCTCGGCCTCGGTTTCCGCCGACGCGTCTTCCGCATCGACCAGCGTGTCGTCGCCGCCTTCGGTCTCGTCTTCGTCTTCGGCCGCGTCGCCGCTCGTCACGGTCGGCGCGTCAAGCACGTTCAGCAGTCGCACCGACGCCTCGATCGTCAGCTCGTCGAGCGACATCACGTCGAGCAGCACGCGCGTGCCGCGCGCATGCACGCCGAGCCCCGGCACATGCAGCAGCAGCGGAATTTCCTCGAGGCGCACCAGGTCGCCCTTCACGACGCTCGCGACGACCTGCTTCTTCTGCTCCTGCGCGAGCCAGCGCAGGCACCAGAAGTACTCCATCCGGCGCTGGTAGTCAGCGTAAGCGGTATAGGTGTCGTCGAAGCCCTGCACGACCGCGTACAGGTCGGCGTCCTTCGGCTTGAACGGCGCGGCGAGCTTGGCCGTGACGCCGTGCTGCACGCATGCGAGCAACTGCCACTGGTTCACCAGGTCGACATAGCGGCGCAGCGGCGACGTGCTCCACGCGTACTGAGCGACACCGAGGCCTTCGTGCGGCGCGGCCGTCGTCTGCATCCGCGTGCGCTTCGGGCCCGGCGCGCCGAAGCCGCGCTGCGAGCGGTAGATGCCCGGCACCGTGTGATCGTGCAGGAACGCGCCCCACGTCGAGTTCGCGAGGATCGCGAGTTCCGACACGATCAGGTCGAGCGGCGACCCGCGGCGGCGCGGCGTGATCGTCACGTGCTCGCCTTCGACGTAGAAGTTGTAGTCGGTGTTGCGCTGCACTTCGCGCTTCAGGCCATAGCCCGCGCGCGCGACCTGGCGCTTCTCGAACAGCGCCTGCGCGAGCGGCCACAGCACGGCGATGTCGTCCTTGTGCGGGTAGTCGCCGGTGCCGGCCGCGAGCGTCTCTTCATTGACGAGCTCGTCGAGCGTGTTGTGGCGCAGGTTGTTCTTCACGAACACGAGTTCGGCACGCGTCTCGTTCGCGACGATCTCCTGCGTCTCGCGGTTGACGATGATGTACAGCGAGAGCGCCGGGCGGTAATCGCCTTCCTTCAGCGTGAACACGTCGACGACGTCGTCCGGCAGCATCGTGATCTTGTCGCCCGGCATGTAGACGGTCGACAGGCGTGCGCGCGCGATCGCGTCGACCGCGTCGCCGCGCACGATGCCGAGCGCCGGCGCCGCGATGTGCACGCCGATCCGCACGCGACCGTCGGACAGGTGTTCGACCGAGAACGCGTCGTCGATTTCGGTCGTCGTGATGTCGTCGATCGAGAACGCCTCGACGTCCGCGCGCGGCAGGTCGTCCGGCAGCGGGCCGACCGTGACGGCGGGGAAGCCCGTGCCGTGCGGGAAGAATTCCGCGAGGAAGCGCGCCTCGTGCAGCGCACGCGGCGACGCGATGCCGCCGCAGTCGAGCATCAACCGCGCCGGCGACACGCCGCGCGCCCCGGCCGCCGCTTCCATCGCCTTGTATTCGATCGCGTTCTTGTCCGGCCGCGTCAGCAGCCCGAGCACCTTGCCCGCGAACGCTTCCGGCAGCTTGCCGGCCTTCAGTTCCTCTTCATACTGCGCCTGGACGAGCGCCTGCTGACGCTTGCGCTCGAGCGACGCGAGCGCCATCTTGAGCTGATCTTCCGGCGCCCGCTGATACTGGCCGCGCCCCTTGCGGCGGAAGTAGACGGGCGAGCCGTGCAGCCGCAGCACCAGCGCCGCGCGCTCGACCGGGCCGTAGGTCGCGCCGAAATATTCCGAGGCCAGCGCCGTATACGCGAACTCCTCGGCCGGCGCGCATTCCCACAGGAAATCCAGGTCGATCTGCTGCGCGGCCGTATCGGCTTCCTGCATCAGCTCGCCGGCGGCCGGCTTCTCGAATTCGATCAGCACGTCTTTTGCACGCACCTTCGCGCGCCGCCCGCCGGGCAATTCGACCTGAAACGCGTCGCCCTGGCGCGACAGCACGCTGCCCGCCTTGAAACTGCCCGATTCCTCGAAGAAAACGTTCACTCAGTACTCTCGTTCAGACTGCCGGGCGCCGCATCGGCGGCGCCGCATGATGATGGGAATTCGATCGGCATGACGCCGTGTTCATGACGTTCTTTCGTCGCAAAAGGCGAGAACGTCGTCGATATAGTCGGCAAATTCACTGATTCCATGATCGCTGCCTTCGATCACGCGCGTTTTCGCGCCCGGGTAATGGGCGAGCATCTCGCGGTAGTCCAGCACTTCATCGCCGGTCGCCGCGAACAGATAGTAGCGTTCGGGCCGCGAAATCGCCGGCACGCGCAGCGCATCGAGCTCGTGCAGGTGTCGGCGTTCGACGACGATCGACCCGCCGCCGTGCCACAGCGGCTGTTCGCCCAGATACTGCTCGAGGTCGCGCTGCGGCACGATCGCCGGATTCAGCACCACCGCCTTCCAGCCGCGCTTTTCGGCGAGCCAGGTTGCGTAGTAGCCGCCGAGCGAGCTGCCGATCACCGTCACGTCGCGCGCACCGGCCACCTCGGCTTCCGCGACGGCGATCGCCTCGAGCGGCGATACCGACAGCGACGGGCAGCGCCACTCGTGCGTGCGACCGAGTGCGGCCATGCGCGCGGCGAGGAGCCGCGACTTCTGCGACTCCGGCGACGACCGGAATCCGTGCAGGTACAGGATCACGCGCGGCTCCCGAGCGCGTCGAGCAGCTTCTGATGCACGCCGCCGAAGCCGCCATTGCTCATCACGAGCACGTGGTCGCCCGGGCGCGCGGCCTCGACGACCGATTTCACCAGCAGGTGGAGATCGTCGAACGCCCGGGCCTTGTCGCCGAGCGGCGCGAGCGCGTCGCCGAGGTTCCAGCCGAGCGCGTCGCGCCCGGTCGGGGCACCGTAGCCGAACACCAGGTCGGCGTCGGCGAGGCTTGCCGGCAATTGCGCCTTCATCACACCGAGCTTCATCGTGTTCGAACGCGGCTCGAGCACGGCGAGAATGCGGGAATTTTGGCGACCGATGCGCGCACGAAGGCCGGCGATCGTCGTTTCGATCGCGGTCGGATGGTGCGCGAAGTCGTCGTAGACGGTCACGCCGTCCACGCTGCCGCGCACTTCCATGCGCCGCTTCACGTTGCGGAACGATGCGAGGGATTCGGCGGCCTGCGCGGGCGGCACGCCGACGTGGCGCGCGGCGGCGATCGCCGCGAGCGCGTTCATCCGGTTGTGGTCGCCCTGCACCTGCCACGCGACTTCACCGACGCGCTCGGCCTGCGCGTACACCGCGAAACGCTCGTCGACCAGCACGCCGTCTTCGGCAGGCAGCGCCTGCCAGCCGCCGTCGACGCCGAAGCGCTCGACCTCGCTCCAGCAGCCGCGCGCGAGCACGCGCTCCAGCGCGTCCGAGCGGCCGTTGGTCACGATCCGGCCAACGCCCGGCACGGTGCGCACGAGGTGATGGAATTGCGTCTCGATCGCGGCGAGATCCGGGAAGATGTCGGCGTGATCGAATTCGAGATTGTTGAGCACCGCGGTGCGCGGCCGGTAGTGGACGAACTTCGAGCGCTTGTCGAAGAACGCCGTATCGTATTCGTCGGCCTCGATCACGAAGAAACTCGAATCGGTCAGCCGCGCCGACACACCGAAGTTCAGCGGCACACCGCCGATCAGGAAGCCCGGGTTCAGGCCGGCATCTTCCAGCAGCCACGCGAGCATCGACGACGTGGTCGTCTTGCCGTGCGTGCCCGCGACCGCCAGCACCCATTTACCGGCCAGCACGTGCTCGCCGAGCCATTGCGGGCCCGATACATACGGCAGGCCGCGATCGAGAATCGCCTCCATCAGCGGGTTGCCGCGCGTGACGACGTTGCCGATCACGAACAGGTCGGGCTTCAGCTCGATCTGCTCGGCGCCGTAGCCCTCGATCAGCGTGATGCCCTGCGCCTCGAGCTGCGTGCTCATCGGCGGATAGACGCCCGCGTCGCAACCCGTCACCGTGTGGCCCGCCTCGCGCGCGAGCACGGCGAGACCGCCCATGAAGGTGCCGCAGATGCCAAGAATGTGGATGTGCATAGATGAATGCTTTCGCGCCGCCGGGCGCCGTCGATTCGGAAAGGAAGGTCTGCGGCACGCCGGACAGGCCGCCCGGCCAACGACTTTCGCCGCGACACAAAGACCGTCATTGTAACTGACGGCCCGCCCTGCCCGGCGGCCCGAACGATGGATCCGAACGCCACGCGGCGCGGCGGGCGGCACCCGGCCGCACCGCGTTCGGCCGTGGCGGCGATCGAGTATGATTGCCGGATCATGTCTCGCAAACCTCTTGTCGACCCGCGGCGCGCCCGCGAGGAAATTGCCCAGTCCGCCGCCCGCCTGATCGCGGAGGACGGCCTCGATTACGCCAGCGCGAAACGCAAGGCCGCGCGCCAGTTGTTCGGCGATACGCGCGTTGCCGGCGAATGGCTGCCTGATAACGATCTGATCGAGGAAGAACTGCGCGAGTACCTCGCCCTGTTCCAGAGCGACACGCAGCCGGACGAGCTGCGCCGCCTGCGCGAGATCGCGCTCGACTGGATGCGCCGGCTCGCCGAGTTCAATCCGTACGTGACGGGCGCGGTGCTGAACGGCACCGCGAACGCGCATTCGGACATCCATTTGCAGATATTCACCGACAACCCGAAGGACGTCGCGATCTACCTGCTGAACCAGAACGTTCAGTACGACGTGTCCGAAACGCGGCATTTCGCCGGTCGCGCCGACGTCGAGACGCTCAGCTTCCTGTGGCGCCCGCGGCGCGACGTGGACGCGATCGGCATTCACGTCGCGCTCTACGCGAGCGACGACCTGCGCGGCGCGGTCAAGGCCGACGCCCGCGGCCGGGTCGCCCGCGCCGACGCCACCGCGTTGCGCGCGCTGCTCGAGGCCAGCAACGCCCCTTCCGAACCGGAATGATTCAACGATGATGATGAAACGCATGTTGGCGCTCGCGGTGGTCGCGGCCGCCGCCGTCGCCGGCGGAATCGCCGCCGGCCATTGGTTCCGCGGCGGCAGCGCCGATGACGGCGTCGCCGTCGCCGCACCCGCCGCGAACGGCAGCCCGGTCGACCAGCTGTGGGCCGCGTCGCTGACCGGTGTCGACGGCAAGCCGGCGTCGCTCGCTTCCTTCAAGGGCCAGAAGGTCGTGGTCAATTTCTGGGCGTCATGGTGCGGTCCGTGCGTCGAAGAGATGCCGGAGCTCGTCGCGCTGTCGCACCAATACAAGCAGAAGGGGATCCGTTTCATCGGGATCGGCGTCGATTCCGACCAGAACGTGAAGAACTTTCTGCAGAAGGTGAAGGTCGACTATCCCGTTTTCGTCAGCGGTTATGCGGGCGCCGATCTGGCCCGTAATTTTGGAAATACCGCCGGCGCGCTGCCGTTTACGGTCGTCATCGACGAAACCGGCAAGATTCGCGAGACAAAATTGGGACAAATCCAACCGGCCGAGCTGAAAAAGACCCTCGACGCGTTGTGATCGCCCTGAACGGCTGTCTGCGCGTTGGCGGCGATTTGTGCGTCGATCGCCGCAATTTCACGTGAATTCGCTGAGACTTTGCGGCCGCACCGGTAATTCTTGCAGGTCCGGCGCGCCCGGCCGTTCGGCAAAACTAGACAAATTTCTCTAAATAGCGCTAAAGTTCGCGCAATTCCGCAGAAATAGAAGCGACCATGACACGATTGCTGGTGCTGCACGGCCCCAACCTGAACCTTCTCGGCACCCGGGAACCGGAGGTGTACGGCCGCGTCACGCTCGCGCAGATCGATCAAGCGCTTGCCGCGCGGGCGCAGGAGGCCGGCGCCGAACTGTCGTCGTTCCAGAGCAACCATGAAGGCGCGCTCGTCGACCGCATCCAGGCCGCGCGGGAGGAACAGACCGATTTCATCCTGATTAATCCCGCCGCGTATACGCACACGAGCGTCGCGATCCGGGACGCGATCGCCGGCGTTGGCATCCCGTTCGTCGAGGTTCATCTGTCGAACGTGCACCGCCGCGAAGCCTTCAGGCATCACTCCTACTTTTCCGACCAGGCCGAAGGCGTGATCTGCGGGCTCGGCTGGAAAGGTTATCTGTACGCGCTCGAGTACGCGCTCGACAAGCTGCAAGGCGCGTCGCGCGGCTGATTTCGCGATCTAGATTCAGCGCCGGTCCCACCGGCGCTTTCACGTATTGAAAGGGGAATTCCCGATGGATCTTCGTAAGCTGAAAACTCTGATCGACCTCGTCTCCGAATCCGGCATCTCCGAGCTGGAAGTGACAGAAGGCGAAGGCAAGGTGCGTATCGTCAAGAACGCGCCGCCGGTCTATGTCCAGCCGACGGGCGGATTTGCCCCGCAGGTCAGCGCGCCGGCCCCGGCGGTCGCGCTGCCGGCCGAAGGCGCGGCTGCCGCGCCGGCCGCAGGCGCCGCTGCCGCGCCCGCCGTGCCGCAAGGCCACGTCGTGACGTCGCCGATGGTCGGCACGTTCTATCGCGCGCCGTCGCCGGGCGCGGACCCGTTCGTCCAGGTGGGCGACACGGTCAAGGAAGGCCAGACGATCTGCATCATCGAAGCAATGAAGCTGCTCAACGAGATCGAATCGGACAAGGCCGGCGTGATCAAGGAAATCCTCGTCGAGAACGGCCAGGCCGTCGAATACGGCCAGCCGCTTTTCGTGATCGGCTAAGTCCGCCGCGCGGCCTGCGGGCCGCGCGCCGCCGATGCTCGCCAGGCGCCGTTCGCGCGCCCCTCGAAGAGACGAATACTCGCTATGTTTGAAAAAATCCTCATTGCCAACCGCGGTGAAATCGCGCTGCGCATCCAGCGCGCGTGCCGCGAACTCGGCGTCAAGACGGTGGTCGTCTACTCGGAAGCCGACAAGGAAGCCAAGTACGTGCGCCTCGCGGACGAAGCCGTCTGTATCGGCCCGGCCCCGTCGAACCTGAGCTACCTGAACATGCCGGCGCTGATCAGCGCCGCGGAAGTCACCGATGCCGAGGCGATTCACCCCGGCTACGGCTTCCTGTCGGAGAACGCCGACTTCGCGGAACGCGTCGAGCAGTCGGGCTTCACGTTCATCGGCCCGCGCCCGGAAACGATCCGCATGATGGGTGACAAGGTCACCGCCAAGCAGACGATGATCAAGACCGGCGTGCCGTGCGTGCCGGGCTCGGAAGGCGCGTTGCCGGACGATCCGAAGGAGATCGTGAAGATTGCGCGCGCGATCGGCTATCCGGTCATCATCAAGGCGGCGGGCGGCGGTGGCGGGCGCGGGATGCGCGTCGTGCACACCGAGGCCGCGCTCGTCAACGCGGTCAACATGACCCGCGAGGAAGCCGGCCGTGCGTTCGGCAACCCGCAGGTGTACATGGAGAAGTTCCTCGAGAACCCGCGCCACATCGAGATCCAGGTGCTGTCGGACGCGCACAAGAACGCGATCTGGCTCGGCGAGCGCGACTGCTCGATGCAGCGCCGTCACCAGAAGGTGATCGAGGAAGCGCCGGCGCCCGGCATTCCGCGCCGCCTGATCGAGCGCATCGGCGACCGCTGCGCGGACGCGTGCAAGAAGATGGGCTATCTCGGCGCGGGCACGTTCGAATTCCTGTACGAGAACAACGAGTTCTACTTCATCGAGATGAACACGCGCGTGCAGGTCGAGCATCCGGTGTCGGAGCTGATCACGGGCGTCGACATCGTCCAGGAACAGATCCGCATCGCGGCCGGCGAGAAGCTCGCGCTGCGCCAGCGCGACATCCAGTTCCGCGGACATGCGATCGAATGCCGGATCAACGCCGAAGATCCGTTCAAGTTCACGCCGTCGCCGGGCCGGATCACGTCGTGGCATACGCCGGGCGGTCCCGGCGTGCGCGTCGATTCGCATGCGTACAATGGCTATTTCGTGCCGCCGAACTATGATTCGATGATCGGCAAGCTGATCACCTACGGCGCGACGCGCGACCAGGCAATCCGCCGGATGCGCATCGCGCTGTCGGAGATGGTCGTCGAAGGCATCCAGACCAACATCCCGCTGCACCGCGAGCTGATGATCGACTCGAAGTTCGTCGAAGGCGGCACCAGCATCCATTACCTCGAAAACCGGCTCGCGCAGAAGCAGCAGGTCGCACCGGAAGAAGCGTAAGCATGAGTTATCGCGAACTCGTCGTCGAACTGGCCCGTGAGCATGCGGAGGCGCTGTCCGACGCACTGCTCGACCTCGGCGCGCTGTCGGTGTCCGTCGAGGACGCCGACGCCGACACGCCCGACGAACAGCCGCTCTTCGGCGAGCCGGGCCTCGTGCCCGAACGCACCGCGTGGCAGCACTCGCGCGTGATCGCGCTGCTGTCGCCCGATCACGAGCCGGCCGTGCTGCTCGCGGCGGCCGCGAACGAGATCGGCATCGCCGATACGCCGAAGTTCGACGTGCGCGAAGTCGAGGAGCAGGACTGGGTGCGGCTCACGCAATCGCAGTTCGAGCCGATTCCGATCGGCGAGCGGATCTGGGTCGTGCCGTCGTGGCACGACGCACCCGACCCCGACGCCCTGATCCTCGAACTCGACCCCGGTCTCGCATTCGGCACGGGCAGCCACCCGACCACGCGCCTGTGCATGGAATGGCTCGAACAGTCGGTCAAGCCCGGCCAGTCCGTGCTCGACTACGGCTGCGGCTCGGGCATCCTCGCGATCCTCGCGAAGAAATGCGGGGCGAACCCCGTGGTCGGCATCGACATCGATCCGCAAGCGGTCGAATCGGCGCGGCAGAACAGCGAACGCAACCATGCGGAAGTGACGTACGGGCTGCCCGACGCGTGCCCGGCCGGAGAATTCGACATCGTCGTCGCCAACATCCTGTCGAACCCGCTGAAGCTGATGGCGTCGATGCTCGCATCGAAGGTGAAACCGGGCGGGCGCATCGCGCTGTCGGGCGTGCTCGCGCGCCAGGCGGACGAAGTCGCGGCCGTCTATGCGCGCTATGTCGACATCTCGGTCTGGCGCGAACACGAAGGTTGGGTATGCCTCGCCGGAACGCGGCGGGAAAGCCATTAGAATAGCGCTGTCCTTCACTTTGGCCAGCAGGCCGCCCGGCTCGACATGCTTCTTGCGACGCGCTGCCCTCATTGCGAAACCGTCTTCCGGCTGCAGCAGGAACAGCTCTCGCTGCATGACGGGCTCGTGCGCTGCGGACACTGCCATCAGGTCTTCAACGCGTCGCAGTCGCTCGTTCCCGAACCGGCACGGCGGCCCGAGCCGGCGCTGACCGAAGCGGCACCGGCCGGGCCGGCCGCCGCCGAACCGCAACACGAAGCCGCGCCCGTGCGGCTCTTCACCACCGACGCACCGGTCGAGCCGGCGCCCGGTTCCGACTACAAGCCCGAAGGCTGGGACATGTGGGCGCCGTGGCTCGATGCCGGCGTCGACCCGTCCCTGCAGCACAACGTACAGACCGTGCGCACCGAGCCGCTGGTGCCGCTCGCGCTGCCGGCCATGGACGCCGGTGTCGTCCACCTCTCCGGCACGCCCGCCCCGATCGCATCGGCCCCCGCCGAACTGCACGCTGTCGCGTCGGCCGAGCCGGACTTGGCGGGGCACGAAACCGACTCATCCGGCACGTCGCGGGCCACGGCATCCGCCGAACCCGACCTGCGCGAACCGCGCTTCGTCGCGCACACGTCGTCGGCGGCCGACGCGGACGAACCCGTCGCCAACGCGCACTTCTCCGTACCCGACGACGAACACGCACCGCGCGAACCGCGCTTCGCATTCACGCCGGCGCAAGCCGTCCCTGAACACGATGCCAACGCCGACGCGCGCGCCGCCGGACCGGCCGCGGCCGCCAGCGAAACGGCTGCCCAACCGGCCGTCAGGTCGGCCGCGCCCTTCCCCGCCACACTGGCCGACGACGATCGCCCGCACTTCGCCGTGACCCGCGAGACGCGCGCGCCCGAGCGACGCGGGATACTCGGCGGCTTTTTCGGCGGACTCGTCGCTGCCGCGCTCGCGGTGCTGCTCGTCGCGCAACTCGCGTGGTGGCAGCGCGAAACCGTGATGATCTACTGGCCGGTCACGCAGGGCTGGTTCCGGCAGGCGTGCGCGCCGCTCGGCTGCACGGTCACGCCGCCGCGCGCGATCGACGGCCTGCGGCTCGACGCGGCCGACCTGCGCCAGCTCGACGGCCCGCGCGTGCTGGAGTTGAAGGTACCGCTGACGAACCGCTACCGCGTCGCACTCGCCTATCCGTCTCTCGAGCTGACGCTGCTCGACGACACGAATCACGTGACCGTGCGCCGCGTGCTCGCGCCGCGCGACTACGTCCGCCCGGGCACGCCGATCGACGCCGGGCTGCCGCCCGGCACGACGCGGACGATGGTCGTCCGTCTCGACACGAACGGCGCGCCCGCCTCGAATTTCCGCGTCCAGATCTTCTATCCGTGACGCCCCGCGGCGCGTGCATGCGCGCCGTCTCAACCCGCGCGCCGCAGCGGCGCGCTATTTCGGAGCACGAACATGAGCAAAGTTACGCTGGGTGGCAACCCGATCGATCTCGCCGGCACGTTCCCGGCCGTCGGCTCGCAAGCCCCCGACTTCAAGCTGGTCGGCAAGGACCTCGCCGATCTGTCGCTCGCCAGCTTCGCCGGCAAGCGCAAGGTGCTGAACATCGTCCCGAGCCTCGACACGCCGACCTGCGCGACGTCGACCCGCAAGTTCAACGAAGCCGCGTCGTCGCTCGACAACACCGTCGTGATCGTCGTATCCGGCGACCTGCCGTTCGCCGCCACGCGCTTCTGCACGACGGAAGGCCTCGCGAACGTCGTGACGGCTTCGACGTTCCGCGGCGCCCGCGCGTTCGCGAACGCGTACGGCGTCGACGTGACGAGCGGCCCGCTGAATGGCCTGACGGCCCGCGCGGTCGTCGTGCTCGACGCGCAGGACAAGGTGATCCACGCGGAACTCGTCGGCGAGATCAAGGACGAGCCGAATTACGACGCAGCGCTCGCCGCACTGAAGTAACCCGCTGCCGCCCGGCCCTGCCGCGCGAGGCCCGACGGCCTCGGCGCACCGGCCGGGCGGCCGCTTCCTTTTGCTCTCTACAGGAACGCACGCCTTGACTACGCTGATTTGCGGCTCGCTCGCCTACGACAACATCATGACCTTCGAAGGCCGGTTTCGCGAGCACATCCTGCCCGACCAGGTTCACCTGCTGAACGTGAGCTTCCTCGTGCCGACGATGCGTCGCGAATTCGGCGGTTGCGCGGGGAACATCGCTTACGCGCTGCACATGCTCGGCGGCGACGCGCGCATCATGGCGACGGTCGGCGCGAACGACGCCGATCGCTATCTCGAGCGTCTCGACAGCCTCGGCCTGTCCAAGGCCAGCGTGCGCGTGGTGCCCGAAACACATACCGCGCAGGCGATGATCACGACCGATCTCGAGAACAACCAGATCACCGCATTCCACCCGGGCGCGATGATGCAGTCGCACCTGAACCGCGCGGACGAAGTGTCGGGCGTGAAGCTCGGCATCGTCGCGCCGGACGGCTTCGACGGGATGGTCCAGCACGCCGAGCAATTCGCGAAGGCCGGCATCCCGTTCATCTTCGATCCGGGCCAAGGCCTGCCGCTGTTCGATGGTGCGACGCTGCGCCGCATCATTGAACTCGCGACCTTCGTCGCGGTCAACGACTACGAGGGCAAGCTCGTCAGCGACAAGACGGGCTGGTCCGAACAGGAAATCGCCAGCCGGGTTCAGGCGTTGATCATCACGCGCGGCGAGCACGGCGCCACCATTCTTCACAAAAACGGCGAAGAACAGATTCCGGTTGTGCAAGCCGAGCGTGTCGTCGATCCGACCGGCTGCGGCGACGCCTTCCGGGGCGGCCTGCTGTACGGCATCGAGAATGGCCTCGACTGGGCAACGACGGGCCGCCTCGCGAGCCTGATGGGCTCGATCAAGATCGCCCACCAGGGGCCTCAAACTTACGCACTGACGCGCGCCGAAATCGACGCGCGTTTCGAGGCTGCCTTCGGGTACAGTCTCAAATGAATATTGTGGGAGAGTAAAAATGTTGACCAAGAAAACCCTCACGCTCACCGCCATGCTGACGGCCACGCTCACGCTCGCGGGCTGCTTCACGGCGCCGGGCTCCGCAGATGTCTATAGCGTCGGCCAGGCGCAGCGCGAACAAACCGTTCGCATGGGCACCGTCGAAAGCGTCCGTGCCGTACGCATCCAGTCCGACGGCGGCGGCAGCGCGATCGGCACGCTCGGTGGCGGTGCGCTCGGCGCGGTCGCGGGCAGCGCGATCGGCGGCGGCAAGGGGTCGATCCTGACGGCCATCGCGGGCGGTCTCGTCGGCGCGGTCGCGGGCAACGCGGTCGGCGAAAACCTCAGCACGGCGAACGGTGTCGAAATCACCGTGCGCCTCGACAACGGCGACCTGCGCTCGATCACGCAGGCGGCGAGCGGCGAAATGTTCCGCGCCGGCGAGCGTGTGCGACTGCTGTCGAGCGGCGGCGTCACGCGCGTCACGCACTAACGAGCATCCTCAGCACGCGGCGCAAGCCGCGGTCGAACGCATGTGCGACGCTGCACATGCGTTTTTTTTCGTTCGTGCCCGGCAACCGGTCGACACATCGATGAATACGGACGAAAAAAATCCCGCCACCTGAGCCAGATGGCGGGACCGATTGAGTAGCGCTACTCAACCCGCGGACACCACGTGAGTGTCCGGGTGGTACTGGTCAGCCGCGATTACGGACGGCTGCCGGTCGGGAACGGCCATGCCGCTGCCGGGTTGAGCGCGGTCTTCACGCCCGATGCCGGCGCGACCGATGCGGTCGACGCGGTGGTTGCCGGTGCAGCCTTCTTCACGACGGCCTTCTTCGGAGCAGCAGCCTTCTTCGCCGGGGCAGCGGCCTTCGGTGCGGCAGCAGCCTTCGGTGCGGCGGCAGCCTTCTTGGCAGGCGCAGCCTTCTTCGCAGGGGCAGCCTTCTTCGCAGCAGCCTTCTTCGCAGGCGCAGCCTTCTTGGCGGCAGCCTTCTTCGCCGGCGCGGCCTTCTTCGCAGCAGCCTTCTTAGCCGGTGCTGCCTTCTTCGCAGCAACCTTCTTCACTGCGACCTTCTTCGCTGCAACCTTCTTCGCTGCGGCCTTCTTCGCCGGTGCTGCCTTCTTCGCGGCAACCTTCTTCACCGCGACTTTCTTCGCAGCGACCTTCTTGGCTGCAACCTTCTTCGTTGCGACCTTCTTTGCCGCGACCTTCTTCGCTGCGGCCTTCTTCGCCGGTGCTGCCTTCTTCGCGGCAACCTTCTTCACCGCGACCTTCTTCGCAGCAACCTTCTTCACTGCAGCGGCCTTCTTCGCCGGAGCAGCAGCCTTCTTCGCAACGGTCTTCTTGGCAGCGACCTTCTTAGCAGCCGGTTTCTTCTTGGCAGTAGCCATGTTGTTCTCCTTCAGGTTCAGATGAGAGTCAGTTCAAACTACACCCTTCGTCAAAACCCGCTTCCCGCGGACGCTGTTCAGGACGTGCGCTTCGAAGCGGGCTATTCATCGGCGTACGCGGATACCACGCGCTTACGCTAATGAATACGGTATGGCGCGCGTGACCCCATGGCCTCGCGCGCCAAATCAAGTCGGTAGCCGGCGCACCTCGCGCCGCTACCCCTAATCGCTTGATCAAGCGGACCGCCACACGGCTGCCCGCTTTTTCCGGAGGGAAGTTTGCCCATCCCACTGAAGGGTTCGCAAAGTGCCGATCATGTCGTTGGGCCGTTAAGGCACCGGGCATGCTTTGCATCAGGCGTTCTTGCTCCTAAACCTTGGGCCGGGGCCGAGAGGCCGCCGGCTGCTCCATCATGTGACGGGTTCGCTGCTGCGGGTTATTCCCAGGACAGCGCACCGCCCGTCTGATACTCGATCACACGCGTCTCGAAGAAGTTGCGTTCCTTCTTCAGGTCGATCATCTCGCTCATCCACGGGAACGGGTTTTCCTCGTTCGGGAACAGCGGATCGAGGCCGATCTGCTGGCAACGACGGTTGCTGATGAAGCGCAGATAGCTCTTGAACATCGACGCGTTCAAACCCAGCACGCCGCGCGGCATCGTGTCCTCGGCGTAGCGGTATTCGAGTTCGACAGCCTGCTTGAACAGCTCGCGGATCTCGGCACGGAATTCCGCGGTCCAGAGATGCGGGTTCTCGAGCTTGATCTGGTTGATCAGGTCGATGCCGAAATTGCAGTGCATCGACTCGTCACGCAGGATGTACTGATATTGCTCTGCAGCACCCGTCATCTTGTTCTGGCGGCCGAGTGCGAGGATCTGCGTGAAGCCGACATAGAAGAACAGGCCTTCCATGATGCAGGCGAACACGATCAGCGACTTCAGCAGCTTCTGATCCGCTTCGAGCGTGCCGGTCTTGAAGGCTGGATCCGTCAGCGTGTGGATGAACGGGATCAGGAATTCGTCCTTCGCGCGGATCGACGTGACCTCGTGGTACGCGTTGAAGATCTCGCCTTCGTCGAGACCGAGCGATTCGACAATGTATTGATACGCGTGCGTGTGGATCGCTTCCTCGAACGCCTGGCGCAGCAGAAACTGCCGGCATTCGGGCGCCGTGATGTGGCGGTACGTGCCGAGCACGATGTTGTTCGCGGCGAGCGAATCGGCCGTCACGAAGAAACCGAGGTTGCGCTTGACGATGCGGCGCTCGTCCTCGGTCAGACCGTTCGGGTCCTTCCACAGTGCGATGTCGCGGGACATGTTGATTTCCTGCGGCATCCAGTGGTTCGCGCAACCCGCCAGATACTTTTCCCACGCCCACTTGTACTTGAACGGCACCAGCTGATTGACATCAGTCTGGCCGTTGATGATGCGCTTGTCGGCGACATTGACCCGCGCTTCCGAACCGCCAGCGGGAACAGCCGATGCTTGCGGCGGCACCGCAAGATCGCCTTCGAAAATGTCGCGGACCTGATGGGCGGCAGGCGTTGCAGCCTGCAGTCCGACAGCCATCCCTGCGGAGGTGCGCATCGCGTTTTGCTGCGCTCCGCTCGCGGGGGTTACGGCAGTCTTCTCGTCATCCCAGTTGAGCATAAATTCTCACCATCAATTTAGAACGGTTTGTACCATCTTTTCCTGAGCGATAAAAGGGTTCGCTCACGAAAAATCCTTTTTTCGATTCGCGTTGCGACCTCGATACAACACTTTGAGCAACGCATCGTCGTTCATGCAGAGCGCGACGCGTGTCACGCATGTATCGCGAGGTGCGCTCGACGCATCGAACGCTGATCGAAACGCGACGTCGTCGGGGATGTTTCGATCGCTTGTCACTGCCTGCAACGCAAGTGTCGCGTTACAGATTCCTTATCATTTTTTTAGTTGAGAGCGGCGCACACTTCAACCTCGATCGGTTGCCGAGCGCGCCGCCCGAACCTTCTTCAGGTCATGCGCGCCAGTGTTACTGGCAGGCTTCGCACTCGTCGAAGCCCGGATCGCCCGGACGCATCGTGCACACCGGACCATCTGCTTCGACAGGCGCCAGCGCCGGTGCCGCATTGACCGCGCCCGACGATGCATCGCCGCCCGCCGCACCGAAGCCGCCTGCCGCGCCTTGCGCGCCGCCGCTGCTCGAGCCGCCGCTCGTCGGCACTGCGTTCAGCGCGCCGTGTGCGACCGTCGACTTCTCGACGTGCGTCGCCGCCATCGTGCGGAGGTAGTAGGTCGTCTTCAGGCCGCGCAGCCATGCGAGCTTGTAGACCTCGTCGAGCTTCTTGCCCGACGCGCCGCCCATGTAGATGTTCAGCGACTGCGCCTGGTCGATCCACTTCTGGCGACGCGACGCCGCCTCGACCAGCCACGTCGGGTCGACTTCGAACGCGGTCGCGTAGATCGCGCGCAGATCGGCCGGGATGCGGTCGATGCGCGACAGCATGCCGTCGAAGTACTTCAGGTCGGCGACCATCACTTCGTCCCACAGGCCGCGTTCCTTCAGGTCGCGAACGAGGTACTCGTTTACCACCGTGAATTCGCCCGACAGGTTCGACTTCACGTACAGGTTCTGGAAGGTCGGCTCGATACAGGCCGACACGCCGATGATGTTCGAGATCGTCGCCGTCGGGGCGATCGCGACGCAGTTCGAGTTGCGCATGCCGTGGGCGGCGATCCGCGAACGCAGCGTCGTCCAGTCGAGCGACTCGGACGTGTCGACCTCGACGTAGCCGCCGCGCGCTTCGGCCAGCAGCTTCAGCGTGTCCTGCGGGAGGATGCCGCGATCCCACAGCGAGCCGCGGTAGCTCGAGTAGCGGCCGCGTTCCTCGGCCAGTTCGGTTGACGCGTGGTACGCGTAGTAGCAGACGGCTTCCATCGAACGGTCGGCGAACTCGACCGCCGCTTCCGACGCGTACGGCGTGCGCAGCAGGTGCAGGCAGTCCTGGAAGCCCATGATGCCCATGCCGACCGGGCGGTGCTTCAGGTTCGAGTTACGCGCCTTCGGCACCGCGTAGTAGTTGATGTCGATCACGTTGTCGAGCATACGCATCGCGACGCTGATCGTGCGCTTCAGCTTGTCGTGGTCGAGCGCGTAGCTGCCGTCTGCCTGCTTCACCAGGTGAGCGACCAGGTTCACCGAGCCGAGGTTGCACACCGCGATTTCGGTGTCGCTCGTGTTCAGCGTGATTTCTGTGCACAGGTTCGACGAGTGGACGACGCCGACGTGCTGCTGCGGCGAGCGCACGTTGCACGGATCCTTGAACGTGATCCACGGGTGGCCCGTCTCGAACAGCATGCCGAGCATCTTGCGCCAGAGCTGCGCCGCCGGGATCTTCTTGAACAGCTTGATCTCGCCGCGCGCGACCTTCTCTTCGTAAGCCGTGTAAGCCTTCTCGAAATCGGCGCCGAACTTGTCGTGCAGGTCCGGGCAGGTCGACGGCGAGAACAACGTCCAGTCGGCGCCTTCCATCACGCGCTTCATGAACAAGTCGGGAATCCAGTTCGCCGTGTTCATGTCATGCGTACGGCGGCGATCGTCGCCCGTGTTCTTGCGCAGCTCGAGGAACTCCTCGATGTCGAGGTGCCAGGATTCGAGGTACGCGCAGACCGCGCCCTTGCGCTTGCCGCCCTGGTTGACCGCGACGGCCGTGTCGTTCACGACCTTCAGGAACGGGACCACGCCTTGCGACTTGCCGTTCGTACCCTTGATATGCGAGCCGAGTGCGCGCACGCGCGTCCAGTCGTTGCCGAGACCGCCGGCGAACTTCGACAGCAGCGCGTTTTCCTTCAGCGCTTCATAGATGCCGTCGAGATCGTCCGCGACCGTCGTCAGGTAGCACGACGACAGTTGCGAGCGGTGGGTGCCCGAGTTGAACAGCGTCGGCGTCGAGCTCATGAAGTCGAAGCTCGACAGCACGTTGTAGAACTCGATCGCGCGCGTTTCGCGGTCGATCTCGTTCAGCGACAGGCCCATCGCAACGCGCATGAAGAAAGCCTGCGGCATTTCGATGCGGGTGCCTTCGACGTGCAGGAAATAGCGGTCGTACAGCGTCTGCAGGCCGAGGTAGCCGAATTGCAGATCGCGGTTCGCGTCGAGCGCCTCGCCGAGGCGCTTCAGGTCGAACTGCAGCAGCTTGTCGTCGAGCAGGCCGGCGTCGACGCCGCGCTTCAGGAACTGCGGGAAGTATTCGGCGTAGCGGGCCGACATCTCGGCCTGGAGCACTTCCTCGCCGAGGATCTCGCGACGGATCGTGTGCAGCAGGATGCGGGCCGTGACCTGGCTGTATGCCGGATCCTTTTCGATCATCGTGCGCGCAGCAAGGATCGCCGAGTCGTAGACCTGGCTCATCGGCACGCCGTCGTACAGGTTCTTCACCGTTTCCGCGACGATCGGGTCAGGGTTAACCGCAGCGCCGAGGCCGTCGCACGACGACACGATCAGCGCACGCAGCGCGTTCAGGTCGAGCGGACGCGTGACGCCGTTGTCGACGACGTTGATACCGGTGCTCGACTCGCCGCCCGCGGCTGCTGCTTCCTCGCCCGCATGCTGACGCTCCAGGTGACGCTTCTCGCGATACAGCACGTACGCACGCGCGACGTTGTGCTCGCCGCCGCGCATCAGCGCGAGTTCGACCTGATCCTGGATGTCTTCGATATGGAACGTACCGCCGTTCGGACGGCTGCGCACGAGCGCGCGCACGACGTTGTGCGTCAGTTGCTCGACGAGTTCGCGTACGCGCGCCGATGCCGCGCCCTGCCCGCCGTTGACGGCCAGGAAAGCCTTGGTCACCGCAATCGCGATCTTCGAAGGCTCGAACGACACCACGCTGCCGTTGCGGCGGATCACCTTGTAGTCGGCGAACGTGGCCTGCGGCGCGAGCGCCTGCGCGCCCTGTTCGGTCCCGCCGAGCGGACGGCTCGAGGCGCTCTCGTACTGGGACGTCGCGTTGTCGGTGGTTTGCATGTGCAAAGCTCCTGGTGTTGGATGGTGCGGAGAGAACCGCGGATTAAAACGAACGCTGCGCAATGGAGTGCGCGAGCGGTAAGAGGCGAGCGATGCGTCGGGGAAGCCGGTTCGGTCGATGCGCGACAACCGTTCCGGTCGTGTGCTTCATCATGTGTACCCTGCCCCGTCGAAGTTCGCTGCGCTTGATCGCGACGCCCGGACCGCCCGGCCTGGCGCGCCGCCCTGAGAACCCTGTCCGCCGGCGTTGCCCGCCGGCCGGTGCCGCTCGGGTTTCCCCTGCGACACACACTATATCTAGTACAGAACCGCTCAACTGGCACCAAGTATAGTGGACATTCGGACGAGGTCAAAACGGATAATTTGCGATGGAGGTCTTGACATCGCTCGCGCGCAGACACGACAAGGCATTGGTCGGAGAAAAAACTTTCCCCGGTCAAAAAACCCTGCGCTCAGTGCTGACGGAAAGGAAAGTATTCGGCGGAAAAGCCGGCATCGCCCGCGAAGCGTTGCCAATCGAAGTGCGGACCCGGATCGGTCTTGCGGCCCGGCGCGACGTCGGAATGCCCGGCCACTGCATCGATCGGGTAGCGCGCGGCGAGCGTGCGCGCGAGCACGCCGAGCGTCGCGTACTGCGCCGCGTCGAACGGCACGTCGTCCGCGCCTTCGAGCTCGATGCCGATCGAGAAGTCGTTGCAGCGCGGCCGGCCGAAGAACTCGGACGCGCCCGCATGCCAGGCGCGCTCGTCGCACGACACGAACTGCACGAGCTCACCGTCGCGACGAATCAGGAAGTGCGCGGACACGCGCACGCCGCGCAGATGGCTCTGGTAATAGGGGTGCGCATCGCAATCGAGGCGATTCAGGAACAGCGCCTCGATCGCGTCGCCGCCGAACTCGCCGGGCGGCAGGCTGATGTTGTGGACGACGACGAGCGTCGGCACCGCGCCTGCGGGCCGCGCCTCGAAATTCGGCGACGGCACGTGGCGCGCTTCACGCACCCAGCCGTGCGCGTCGACCGACAGCAGCGCTGCGTCGCTCATCGGGCGTCGCGGCCGCTCGCGTGTGCGCCGTGGCGCTGCGCGTGCTCGGTGCTGCAGAAATATTCGCCACCCGCGGCGACGGCGTCGCCCTTCGGCGTATGCACGCCGCATTCGGCGCAGCGCACCATCGGTTCGGGCAGCGAGCGCGCATCGCCGTTCGGGCGTGCCGTCCCGGCGCCGCCGGAACCGGGTGCGCCATCAAAGCCGCCGCCGCGGCCGGTGCGCGCCTGTGCGTGCTCCTGGGCCTGGCGCAGCTTGCGCGTGAGCCACGAACCCGCGAAGAAGAGAAGAATCAGGAGAAGAATCTGTCGCATCGGAGACCTGCGTTCAAACCACGGAGCGGTGCAGCAGCACCTCGAAAACGAACCGGCTGCCGACATACGCGAGCAGCAGCGCGGCAAACGACACGAGCACCCAGCGCGCGGCGCCGCGTCCACGCCAGCCCGACGTCTTGTGGGCGACCAGCAGGCCGCCGAACATCAGCCACGACAGCACCGCGAACACGGTCTTGTGATCGAGCCGCAGCGCGCGCGCATCGATCTGCTCGCTGAACAGGATCCCCGACGCGAGCGTCAGCGTGAGCAGCACGAAGCCTGCGCCGATCAGGCGGAACAGCAGCTTCTCGAGCGTGAGCAGCGGCGGCAGTGTCTCGAGCCAGCTCGCGATCCAGCCGGTCGAGCCGTCGCGCCCGCCGCTCCTCAGCGACTGCAGGCGCCGCTCGACCATCAGCATCAGGACCGCGTGCAGCGCGGCGATCGCGAAAAGGCCGTACGCGATGTTCGCGATCAGGAAGTGCATCTTGAACAGCGGCGCTGCGGCATAAGGCAGCACCCGCACGCCGCCGAACACGAGCGGCAGCAGCGACGCGCCGCACGCGAGCGGCAGCACCAGCAGGCGCAGGCTGTCGAGCGGGAAGAAGAAGCTCTCGATCCAGTAGATGCCGGCGCCGAGCCAGAACATCGCGGACAGCGCGAACGCGAAGCCGAAGATCATCGCGTCGTTCGGAAAAATGGTCATGTGCAGCAGCACGCCGTGCGCGACGAGCGCCGCGAACAGCAGCGCGCGGCCGGCCCCGCTCATCCCCGACGCGGCGGACGCCGGAACCGGCACGGCCGGCACGCTCGCGACGAGCGAGGTCGCGCCCTGGCGGTGGGTGCGCCAGCCTGCGACGGCGAGGCCGCCGTACAGGAATGCGGTGAGGGCATACAGTACAATATCCATGTTCGAAGTTTACACTAGGCCCCCTTCCCGCGACGGCTCCCTTTGTTCGGTTCCGTTGCGCCTTCGGGCCCCACTGTCCATCGCTCCCCATGCTCGACAATCTCACTCAACGGATGGCGCGCGTCGTCAAGACGCTGCGCGGCGAGGCCCGGCTCACCGAGGCGAACACCCAGGAGATGCTCCGCGAGGTGCGTCTCGCGCTGCTGGAAGCCGACGTCGCGCTGCCCGTCGTCCGCGAATTCATTGCCAAGGTCAAGGAAAAGGCGCTCGGCGAGGAAGTGATCAGCAGCCTGTCGCCGGGTCAGGCGCTCGTCGGCGTGGTCCAGAAGGAACTGACCGCCGTGATCGGCGGCGACTACGAAGGCAAGGCCGCCGAGCTGAACCTCGCGGTCACGCCGCCCGCGGTGATCCTGATGGCCGGCCTGCAGGGCGCCGGCAAGACGACGACCGCCGGCAAGCTCGCGAAGCTGCTGCGCGAGAAGTACAAGAAGAAAGTGCTGACGGTGTCGTGCGACGTGTATCGCCCGGCCGCCATCATGCAGCTGAAAACGGTGAGCGAACAGGTCGGCGCCGACTTCTTCCCGTCGACCCCGGACCAGAAGCCCGTCGACATCGCACTCGCGGCCGTCGACTGGGCGAAGCGCCACTACCATGACGTGCTGATCGTCGACACGGCCGGCCGCCTCGGTATCGACGAGGCGATGATGCAGGAAATCGCCGCGCTGCACGGCACGCTGAAGCCGGCCGAAACGCTGTTCGTCGTCGACGCGATGCTCGGCCAGGACGCGGTCAACACCGCGAAGGCGTTCAACGACACGCTGCCGCTCACCGGCGTCGTGCTGACCAAGCTCGACGGCGATTCGCGCGGCGGTGCCGCGCTGTCGGTGCGCCACATCACGGGCAAGCCGATCAAGTTCGTCGGCGTCGCCGAGAAGCTCGACGGCCTCGAGGTGTTCTACCCGGACCGGATGGCGAACCGGATCCTCGGCATGGGCGACATCCTCGCGCTCGTCGAGGAGGCGCAGCGCGGCGTCGACGTGCAGGCCGCGCAGAAGCTCGCCGACAAGGTCAAGAAAGGCGGCGACTTCGACCTGAACGATTTCCGCGCGCAGATCTCGCAGATGAAGAACATGGGCGGGCTGTCCTCGCTGATGGACAAGCTGCCCGCGCAATTCCAGCAGGCGGCGGCCGGCGCCGACATGGGCCAGGCCGAGAAGTCGATCCGCCGGATGGAAGGCATCATCAGCTCGATGACGCCGGCCGAGCGCGCAAAACCCGAAATCATCAAGGCGACGCGCAAGCGCCGCATTGCAGCCGGCGCGGGCGTGCCGGTGCAGGAAGTCAACCGGATGCTGAATCAGTACGACCAGATGCGTACGATGATGAAGAAGCTGAAGGGCGGCAACATGCAGAAGATGATGCGCGGCCTGAAGGGCATGATGCCCGGCATGCGCTGATTCCGCCCGCCGGTCGGCGCGCGGGTTTTTGCCGTAGCGCGCGCCGGCCGTTCTGCTTCATCCTTATTTGTATACCGACTGCCCGCCAGAACACATGAACCGCGAAGAAGCCCTCCACATTTTCGACCACTCCGAAGAGATCGTCTCGGCCGATGCCGTCAACGCATCGATCGCCCGGATGGCCGACGCGATCCGCGCCGACATCGGCGACGCGTTTCCCCTCGTGCTCTCGGTGATGGGTGGCGCCGCGGTGTTTACCGGCATGCTGCTGCCGCATCTCGATTTCCCGCTGGAGTTCGACTACATCCACCTGACCCGCTACCGCAACACCACGCAGGGCAGCCCGGAGATGCACTGGCGCGTCGCGCCGCGCGAATCGGTGAAGGACCGGATCGTGCTCGTGCTCGACGACATCCTCGACGAAGGCGAGACGATGGCCGCGATCCGCGACCGCATCCTCGACATGGGTGCAAAACGCTTCATGTCCGCCGTGCTGTGCGAGAAGACGCTCTCGAAGGCGAAACCGCTGCATCCCGACTTCTGCGGCTTCTCGGTGCCGGACCGCTACGTGTTCGGCTGCGGGATGGACGCAAAGGGCTACTGGCGCAATCTGCCGACGATCCGCGCACTGACCGCGAACGTCTGACCGCCCTGCCCGCTACAAAGAAAAGCGGCGCCCCGGTTTCCCGGAGCACCGCTTTTTTTTCGTCGGCACGCGCCGCGCCGCCCGCGCTACAACTGGTGCACGAACGCCCGGATGCCGGCCAGCAGCATCTCGACCGAGATCGCGACGAGCACCAAACCCATCAGCCGCTCGAACGCCGCGACGGTCCGCTCGCCGAGCCACTGCTGGATCCGTTCGGCCAGCACCAGCGTGATCGCGCAGACGATCATCGTGACCGTCAGCGCGCCAACCCACTCGAACATCTTGCCCGGCGCCTGCGACGTCAGCAGCATCACCGTCGCGAGCGCGGACGGCCCGGCAAGCGCCGGAATCGCGAGCGGCACGATGAACGGCTCGCCCCCGGCGCGCGGATCGCTGCCGAGCGCGCCGTCCGGATGCGGGAAGATCATCCGCAGCGCGATCAGGAACAGCACGATCCCGCCGCCGAGCCGCAGCGACAGGTCGGTCAAGCTCATCATCCGCAGGAAGCGGTCGCCGACCACCATGAAGAACAGCAGGATCACGAACGCGATCCCCACTTCACGCAGGATCAGCTTCACGCGCCGCTCGCGCGGCACGTCCCGCATCGCCGTGATGAACAGCGGGATGTTGCCGAGCGGATCCGTGATCAGCACGAGGAGCACGGTGGCCGACAGGAAGGTGTATTCCACCGTGTTCCCCTGTTGTAGCGCTTAGCGCGCGAGCGCAGCGCGGATCTTTTCCGTCACCGTCGCCGCGGCGGCGTCGGCCGGCAGCAGCGTCGCTTCGGCGTCGCGGCGGCCCTGGTACTCGATCTTGCCTTCCTTCAAGCCGCGCTCGCCGATCACCAGGCGATGCGGCACGCCGATCAGTTCCCAGTCGGCGAACATCACGCCCGGGCGCTCGCCGCGATCGTCGAGGATCACGTCGATGCCGGCGGCGGCCAGTTCCGCGTACAGCTTGTCGGCCGCCTCGCGAACCATGTCGCTGCGATCGTAGCCCATCGGGCACAGCACGACCTCGAAGGGGGCGATCGACTCGGGCCAGATGATGCCGCGGTCGTCGAAGTTCTGTTCGATCGCCGCGCCGAGAATACGCGTGACGCCGACGCCGTAGCAGCCCATCAGCATCGGCTGCGGCTTGCCCGATTCGTCGAGGAACGTCGCGCCCATCGCTTCCGAGTACTTGGTGCCGAGCTGGAACACGTGGCCGACTTCAATGCCGCGGCAGATGTCGATCACGCCCTTGCCGTCCGGCGACGGATCGCCCTTCTGCACGTTGCGCACGTCGGCGACGTCCGGCTCGGGCAGGTCGCGGCCCCAGTTCACGCCAGCGATGTGATAGTCCACCTCGTTTGCGCCGACGACGAAGTCGCTCATGTTCGCGACCGTGCGGTCCGCGATCACCTTCACGGGCTTCTTCGTGCCGACCGGGCCGAGATAGCCCGGCGGCGTGCCGAACCACTCGACGATTTCCTGCTCGGTCGCGAAGCGGTGGTTCTTCAGCCCCGGCAGCTTCGACACCTTGATCTCGTTCAGGTCGTGATCGCCACGCAGCATCACGAGCCAGATGGTCGGCTCGGCGCCTTCGTTGTCGGTCGCGAGCACGATCGATTTGATCGTGCGCTCGAGCGGGATCGCCAGCAGTTCGGCGACGGCTTCGCACTTCGCCTTGCCGGGCGTCGCGACCTTCTCCATCGCTTCGGCCGGCGCCGCGCGCTCGGCAATCAGCGGCAACGCTTCGGCCGCCTCGATGTTCGCCGCGAAGTCGGACGTCGGGCAGTAGGCGATCGCGTCCTCGCCGGTATCGGCGATCACGTGGAACTCGTGGGAGAAGTTGCCGCCGATCGAGCCGCTGTCGGCCGCAACCGCACGGAACTCGAGGCCGAGGCGCGTGAAGATGCGCACATATGCGTCATACATCTTGCGATACGACTCGTTCAGACCGGCCGCGTCCTTGTCGAACGAATACGCGTCCTTCATGATGAATTCGCGGCCGCGCATCACGCCGAAGCGCGGACGAATCTCGTCGCGGAACTTCGTCTGGATCTGGTAGAAGTTCACCGGCATCTGCCGGTAGCTCTTGATCTGGTTGCGCGCGATGTCGGTGATGACTTCCTCGTGCGTCGGCCCGATCACGAAGTCGTTGTCCTTGCGGTCCTTGAAGCGCAGCAGCTCGGGGCCGTACTGTTCCCAGCGCCCCGATTCCTGCCACAGCTCGGCCGGTTGCACGGCCGGCATCAGCAGCTCGATGGCGCCTGCCCGGTTCATTTCCTCGCGCACGATCGCCTCGACCTTGCGAATCGAACGCAGGCCGACCGGCAGGTAGTTGTAGATGCCGCCGGCGACGCGACGGATCATGCCGGCGCGCACCATCAGCTTGTGGCTGACGATCTCTGCGTCGGCCGGTGCTTCTTTGAGGGTGCCGATAAAGAAACGGGAAGCTTTCATGCGGACGGTTCCAAATACGGCGCCCCAAGGCGGGGCGCCCGAAAAAGTTTCAAGGTGAAAAAGCTGCGCGCGGCGAACAACGAGGGACGACGATGGCGCAGATGACGTAGCAGACTAATCAGGGACAATTCAGCCGGTGCACCCCGCGCGGATTCGCTCCGTCACGGTGCGCAGCGCCCGTTATCTGTTTATAATCAAAGCAATTTTAAAGGATTCGAAGGTGGTTGTATGCTGGATCGTGAAGGCTTTCGCCCGAACGTCGGCATCATCCTCTTGAACGCGCGCAACGAGGTGTTTTGGGGCAAGCGGCTCCGCGAGCATTCCTGGCAGTTTCCTCAAGGTGGGATCAAGTACGGCGAGACCCCCATGCAGGCGATGTACCGGGAACTGCACGAAGAGACCGGCCTGCACCCGGAACACGTCAAGATAATCGGCCGCACCCGCGACTGGTTGCGTTACGAGGTGCCTGACAAGTTCATCAAACGCGAAGTACGCGGCCATTACCGCGGCCAGAAGCAGATCTGGTTCCTGCTGCGGATGGTCGGACGCGATTGCGACATTTGCTTGCGCGCGACCGATCACCCGGAGTTCGATGCGTGGCGCTGGAACGAGTACTGGGTGCCGCTCGATGCGGTGATCGAGTTCAAGCGGGATGTCTATCAGTTGGCGCTGACGGAACTGTCGCGCTTCCTGCGCCGCCCGGCGCAGCGAGCCGAAAAGCCGCGTGGGCCGCGTCCGTCGCGCTATCCGCGCGTCATCGGTGCGCAGGTCCAGCAGACGCTGACGATTGTCGACACATCGTTAGTCTGTTCGGAGATCGAAGTGGAGGCGAGCACGCTCGACGAGATGCCGCCCCGCGAGATCGTCGGCAAATGACGAGTCGGACTGCATGACCGGGCGCGACCTTGTGTCGCGCCCTTTTTTTACGAGGAATGCATATTGAAAGCGATTGCTCTCGCGCTCGCATCGATTGTCGCGGCGGCCACGCTGGCCGGTTGCGCAAATTCGAAGACGCCGACCAACAAGGATGACAGCGAGTTCGTGTACCTGCTGGACCGCCAGGGCAACTGGAAGGAAAACCCGGTCGACACGCTGCCGCCGCTTCCGCAAGCGGGCGACCTGCTGCCGTTCAACGTATCTCAGAACACGCCGCTCAAGTTCTCCGTCGATGCGAAGTCGCTCGCGGTCGGCACCGACGGCGTCGTGCGCTATGCGGTCGTCATCACGAGCCCGGCAGGCGCACGCAACGTGAACTATGAAGGCATCCGCTGCGACACCTACGAATGGCGTCAGTATGCCGGCCTGAATTCGGATCACGACGGCTGGGACCGCACGGTCGAGAACGACTGGCGTCGCATCGAGAACGGCGAGTTGAACGCGTACCACTCGGCGCTGTACCAGGACTACTTCTGCTCGAACAAGATGCCACAGGGCACGACCCAGCAGATTCTCGAGAACATCCGGTTCCACCGCACCGCGATGAGCCAGCTGCGCTGACTGCGCGACGCAGGCCACCGGCCCTGCCCCGCCAATCACAACAAAAAGCCCGCACAGCGCGGGCTTTTTTAGTATCTCGGGACGTCTGGCCGAATGGTTACACGAGCACGAGGTTGTCGCGGTGAATCAGCTCCGGTTCCAGCATGTAGCCAAGCACCGTCTCGATCTCGCCGCTCGGCTTGCGGTGAATCAGCTTCGTTTCCGCACTGCTGTAGTTCGTGAGACCGCGCGCCACTTCGCGTCCGTCGGGGCCGACACATGCGATCACCTCGCCGCGCGCGAACGCCCCCTGCACGCCAATCACGCCGATCGGCAGCAGGCTCTTGCCGCCGGCCGTCAGCTTCTCGACCGCACCGGCATCGATCACGACGTGCCCGCGTACCTGCAGATGGTCGGCCATCCATTGCTTGCGCGCGGCCATCCGCGCGGTGCGCGCGATCAGCTGCGTGCCGATCGCCTCGCCCGCCGCCAGCCGCACCAGCACGTCGGCTTCGCGGCCGCTCGCGATCACGGTGTTCGCGCCGCTGTGCGCTGCGCGCTTCGCCGCGAGGATCTTCGTCAGCATTCCGCCGCGGCCGAGGCTCGAGCCGGCCCCGCCCGCCATCGCCTCGAGTTCCGGTGCGCCCGCACTGGCTTCCGCGACCAGCGTCGCGTTCGGATCCTTGCGCGGATCGGCGGTGAACAGCCCCGACTGATCGGTCAGGATGATGAGCGCATCGCCTTCGATCAGGTTCGCGACCAGCGCGCCGAGCGTGTCGTTGTCGCCGAACTTGATTTCGTCGGTGACGACCGTGTCGTTCTCGTTGATGATCGGCACGACGCCGAGCCGCAGCAGCGTGAGCAGCGTCGAGCGCGCATTCAGGTAGCGCTCGCGATCGGCAAGGTCGGCATGCGTCAGCAGGATCTGCGCGGTGCGGATATCGTGCTCGGTAAAGCGGCTTTCATAGACTTGCGCGAGCCCCATCTGGCCAACCGCGGCGGCAGCCTGCAGCTCGTCGATCTCGCGCGGACGCTTGCTCCAGCCGAGCCGCTGCATCCCTTCAGCGATCGCGCCCGAACTGACGAGCACCACTTCCTTGCCCTGCGCGCGCAGCGCGGCGATCTGGGCCGCCCAGCGGCCGATCGCAGCATGATCGAGCCCCTTGCCGTCGTTGGTTACGAGGCTCGAGCCCACCTTCACCACCAAACGCTTCGAATCCGCGATGATCGAACGCATCGTGCGCCGTCTCCTGTATCTGATGCCTGCCCGACCGGGCGCGCTTAAATTCCGGCACCGGGCGCGACGCCCGGTGCGTTCCGGTGCGTTCCGGCGCGCTCAGGCGTCGTCGCCGGGCGTCGCGCCGCCATCGGCGGGCGGCGCATCGCGGAATCGCACGTCCGCGGCCAGATCTTCCTCTTCCGCCGCGCGATGCGCGTCCGAATGCTGGGCGAGGTAGTCGTAGATCGCGTAGCACAGCGCTTCGCATCCCTGGCCCGTGAGCGCCGAAATCTCGAACACCGGGCCGTCCCAGCCGAAACGGTCGAGGAAATCGGCGACGCGCGCCTCGCGCTCGTCTTCCGGCACCATGTCGAGCTTGTTGAGGACGAGCCAGCGCGGCTTCTCATAGAGCGCCTCGTCGTACTTGCGCAGTTCGCCAACGATCGCGGTTGCTTCCGCGACCGGATCGACGCTTTCGTCAAACGGAGCCAAATCGACGAGATGCAACAGCACGCCGGTGCGCTGCAGGTGTCGCAGGAACTGGTGGCCGAGGCCCGCACCTTCAGCTGCGCCCTCGATCAGCCCCGGGATGTCGGCGATCACGAAGCTCTTGCTCGGGCCGACCCGCACGACGCCGAGGTTCGGCGCGAGCGTTGTGAACGGATAGTCGGCGATCTTCGGCTTCGCGTTCGACACCGACGAGATGAAGGTCGACTTGCCAGCGTTCGGCATGCCGAGCAGACCGACGTCGGCGAGCACCTTCAGTTCGAGCCTCAGCATGCGCCGTTCGCCCGGCTTGCCGTCGGTCTTCTGGCGCGGCGCGCGGTTCGTGCTCGACTTGAAATGCAGGTTGCCGAGACCGCCTGCGCCACCCTTCGCGAGCATCACCTGCTGATCGTGCTCGGTCAGGTCGGCGATCAGTTCGCCCGTGTCCATGTCGGTCACGACCGTGCCGACCGGCATGCGCAGCGTGACGTCGTCACCGCCCTTGCCGTAGCAATCGGATCCGCGACCGTTTTCGCCGTTACGCGCCAGGTGCTTCTTCGCGTAGCGATAGTCGATCAGCGTGTTGATGTTACGGTCAGCGATCGCGTAGACGTTCCCGCCCCGGCCGCCGTCGCCGCCGTCCGGCCCGCCGAACGGAACGAATTTCTCGCGGCGCATCGACGCGCTGCCATCGCCTCCGTCGCCGGCGATGACTTCGATTCGTGCTTCGTCAATGAACTTCATTCGTCACTCCGACCAGTATTTCCGCTATTGTGCCGCGCGCCGGCGCGCTTGAACAATCTGCCGTTCGGCCAATTGCCCGCCGTTTCGCGACAGCCGCCGGTGCGCACATGCGCCCGGCGGCCAAATAAAAAAAGGCCCCGCGAAGACTGCGGGGCCTTTCGGCTACGAAGCCCGTGGGTGCCTAAAATTAGGCAGCCGCCGGGACAACGATGACCAGATGCTTCTTGTCCGCGCCCTTGGTCGCGAACTTGACGTGACCGTCGACCAGCGCGAACAGGGTGTGATCCTTGCCCATGCCGACGTTCTCGCCAGCGTGCATGCGCGTACCGCGCTGACGCACGATGATGCCGCCGGCATTGATTGCCTGGCCGCCATACACTTTCACGCCGAGACGTTTCGACTCGGAGTCGCGGCCGTTCCGGGAAGAGCCGCCTGCCTTTTTGTGTGCCATCTGATTGCTCCTTTACCGAGGCGCTTACGCGTTGATCGCGTCGATGCGCAGCTCAGTGTAGTTCTGGCGGTGGCCGCCGTGCTTTTGGTAGTGCTTCCGGCGACGCATCTTGAAGATGGTGACCTTGGCATGACGACCGTGCGACACAACGGTGGCCTTGACGGAAGCCCCACTGACCAGCGGCGTACCGAACTTAATCGATTCGCCTTCGCCCACTGCGAGAACCTGGTCGAGCGTGATTTCAGCGTCAATGTCAGCCGGTATCTGTTCTACTTTGAGTTTTTCGCCAACGGCAACCTTGTACTGCTTGCCGCCGGTTTTTATGACCGCGTACATTGAGAACCTCACTCTGGATCCAAATTTTCCGCACACCACGCGCGGAAAACACGTGATTATACATGGGGTTAGCACCCAAGTCAAAGCCGATCCGCGATTGCCGCGCGCAAGACCTGGCCGGACGGCCAAAATCACGGTGCCGGCACGTCCGACAGACCGGGATATCGTGGATTCGACTTATAATCCGCGGCATCACCCATTTCGATCATCATGTCGTCGTCCACCGCCTCCCCCACCCTCAGCGCCGCCCACCTGCTCGCCCCGATCGCCAGCGATATGGAGCAGGTGAATCGCGTTATCCGGCAGAGCCTCGCGTCCGACGTGCTGCTGATCAACCAGATCGCCGAGTACATCATCGGCGCGGGCGGCAAGCGGCTGCGTCCGGCCCTGCTGTTGCTCGTCGCCGGTGCGCTCGGCGAGACGTCGCACCAGCGGCACGTGCTGGCTGCCGTCGTCGAGTTCATCCACACCGCCACGCTGCTGCATGACGACGTCGTCGACGAATCCGAACTGCGGCGCGGCCGCCAGACGGCCAACGCGCTGTTCGGCAATGCGGCGAGCGTGCTGGTCGGCGACTACCTCTATTCGCGCTCGTTCGAGATGATGGTCGGCGTCGGCAAGATGCGCGTGATGGAAATCCTGTCGGAAGCGACGACGATCATCTCCGAAGGCGAAGTGCTCCAGCTTCTGAACATGCACGACGCGGACGTCGACGAGTCGCGCTACATGCAGGTGATCCGCTACAAGACAGCGAAGCTGTTCGAGGCATCGGCCCGCCTGGGCGCGGTGCTCGCCGGCGCCGATGCGCCGACCGAAGCCGCCGCTGCCGAATACGGCCGGCGGATCGGCACCGCATTCCAGATCATGGACGACTGGCTCGACTACGCTGGCACGGCCGAAGCGATGGGCAAGAATGCCGGCGACGATCTGCGTGAAGGCAAACCGACGCTCCCGCTCATCTACCTGATCGAACGCGGCACGCCAGAACAGTCGGCGCTCGCGCGCGAGGTGATCGAACAAGGCGGCACCGATCGCTTCGATACGATTTTCGATGCAATCACCCGCTCGGGCGCGCTCGACCATACGCTCGAATGCGCGCGCAAGGAAGCACAGGCCGCTGCGGCCGCGATCGCCGCGTTCCCGGATTCGATCTACAAGGAAAGCCTGCTCGCGCTGTGCTCGTACTCGACGTCGCGACAGTCGTAAACGCGCCGCGAAGGGGACGCGATACCTTGTCTCGAAAAATTTCTTCAACAAGGTATTCCCTTTTAGAAAAAACATCGTTATAGTTACGTTCTTGCTTGAGACGACGCAGCGATCTTCACGAAGACGCTAGAGTCGGAAGAGCAAAAAATCGGGGTGTAGCTTAGCCTGGTAGAGCGCTACGTTCGGGACGTAGAGGCCGGAGGTTCGAATCCTCTCACCCCGACCAGATTTGAAAAAACCGTGCACCACGTGCACGGTTTTTTTTTGCCTTCCTTTTGCCCGGTCACGCGAGCCCGATGCCGCGTGCGATATATCCCGGCCGCCGGCCTCTGCTATATTCCCTCCATCCCTGTCCTTCACTGCCCTTCTGACGCGTGGACCAAATTCCCTTATGGGCGCAAATCGGCGCCGTCTTCCTGCTTCTCCTCTGCTCCAGCTTCTTTTCCATTTCCGAGACCGCGATGATGGCGCTCAACCGCCATCGGCTGAAGCATCTCGCCGGCCAGGGCGTGCTCGGCGCGAAAACCACGCAGGGTCTTCTCACACGCACCGACCTGCTGCTCAGCGTGATCCTGATCGGCAATAATCTGTTCAACACGATCATCCCGGTTCTAACGACCTCGCTCGCGCTACACACGTTCGGCCGCAACAACCTCGCGCTGTCGATCGCGACCGGCATCGTCGCGTTCCTGATCATCGTGTTCGCGGAAATCGCGCCGAAGATCGTCGGCGCGACCTTCCCCGAGCGCATCGCGCTGCCCGCCAGTCTCGTGATCGCGCCGCTGATGCGCGTGTTCAAGCCGATCGTGTGGTTCGTCAACGCGCTCGCGAACGGCGTGCTCTGGGTGCTGCGCATCAACACGAAGAAGGGCCGCGACCAGCGGATGTCGGCCGACGAGCTGCGCGCGATCGTGCTCGAATCGAGCAGCTTCATGCCGACCAAGCACCGCAGCATCCTGCTCAACCTGTTCGACCTCGAGAACATCACCGTCGACGACGTGATGGTGCCGCGCCGGCAAATCGAATCGCTCAACTTCCACGCGCCGCTCGACGACATCCTGCATCAGCTCGAGACCTGCTATCACAACCGCCTGGTCGTCTACGAAGACGACATCGACAAGGTGCTCGGCGTGTTGCACGTCCGGAAGACGCTCACCGCACTTCACAACCAGGATTTCGACCGCGAAACGTTGCGCACGCTGCTCGCCGAGCCGTACTACGTGCCGTCGGGCACGCCGGTCGTCCAGCAGCTCCAGTATTTCCAGGAGAGCCGGCAACGAACCGCACTTGTCGTCAACGAGTACGGCGAACTCGAGGGGCTCGTCACGCCCGAGGACATCATCGAGGAACTGATCGGCGAATTCACGACGTCGATGCCGCGCGGCGAACGCGCGGGCGGCTGGAACCAGAACGGCGAATGCATCGTCGCCGCCAGCATGCCGCTGCGCGAACTGAACCGCTGGCTGCACCTGCAACTGCCAACCGACGGACCAAAAACGTTGAACGGCCTGATCCTCGAAATCCTCGAGGAAATTCCCGAAGGCGACGTGTGCCTGAAAATCCGTGACGTGATGCTCGAGGTCATGCGCAGCGACGACCAGGCCGTTCGCACTGTCAAGCTCTTCAAGCCGCGCAGCACGCGCGCACGCGCCACGCGCTAGCCGAACGGCCGACTGTCAGCACCGCTCGCGATACGCGACCATTTGCAGGTCACGATCAACAGGCGGCCGAGCGCCGGCTCACATGCACCTCCCACCTCCTGGGGCGCCGCTGCACACGCAGCGGCCGCCTGCCTCCATCGACGCATCGCCCGCTGAAACGCCCCGATCGCTCGATGCGGCGCAGCTCGACGATTCGCCCGCCGTGCGGCTGCTGACCGACACGCTGCACGCCGCCCGCGTGCGCGACGCGTCCGACGTCCACGTCGAACCGTTCGAAGC
The DNA here is from genome assembly GCF_052372875.1 of Burkholderia sp. PR2. Classification (NCBI taxonomy): domain Bacteria; kingdom Pseudomonadati; phylum Pseudomonadota; class Betaproteobacteria; order Burkholderiales; family Burkholderiaceae; genus Burkholderia; species Burkholderia sp. PR2. The sequence continues at coordinate 510,324 of NZ_JBQRWH010000004.1, read as the reverse complement.
AGGCTGGCGCATTCGCCTGCGCATCGACGGCGTCCTGCACGAACACGCGCGGCCGCCTGCTCATCTGCGCGACGCACTCGTCACACGGATCAAGGTGCTCTCCCGCATGGACATCGCCGAGCGCCGGCTTCCGCAGGACGGCCGGCTGCGCATCGCGGTCGACGGCGGCATGCGAGGCGACTACCGGGTCAGCTCGCTGCCCACGCTGTTCGGCGAGAAGCTCGTGTTGCGTCGCCTCGAAACATTACCGCCCGACCTCACGCTTGCGCGCCTCGGCTTCGACGCGCGGCAGGCGGCGGCGATGGAGGCCGCGATTCGCGCGCCACACGGCCTCGTGCTCGTCACCGGGCCGACCGGAAGCGGCAAGACGCTGTCGCTCTACTGCGCGCTGCAGATGCTCGACCGCGATGCCCACAATGTGTGCACTGTCGAGGATCCGGCCGAGATTCAGCTCGACGGCATCAACCAGGTCGGCGTGGCGGAAAAAGCCGGGCTCACTTTCGCCACTGCGCTGCGCGCGCTGCTGCGGCAGGACCCGGACGTCATCATGGTCGGCGAGATTCGCGATGCGGAGACGGCCGACGTCGCGATCAAGGCCGCGCAGACCGGGCACCTCGTGCTGTCGACGCTGCACACGAACGACGCGCCGACAGCCGTCGCGCGACTGCTCGACATCGGCGTCGCGCCGTACAACCTGGCGGCCGCATTGCGCCTCGTCACCGCGCAACGCCTCGTTCGCCGTCTGTGCACCATCTGCCGCGTGCGTTCGGACGCGTCGGCACGCGCGCTGCGCGAAGCTGGCTGCGATTCGGCAGCGCTGGAATCCGGATGGCGTCCGTTCGTCGCGCGCGGCTGTGCCGCCTGTCACGGCATCGGTTATCGCGGCCGGATCGGCCTGCATCAGACAATGCCGGTTTCACCGGCAATGGCGGAGCGCATCGTCGCGCGCGCAAGCGTCGGCACGCTCGCACAATGCGCGGCGTCCGAGGGCGTATGCAGTCTGCGCGACGCGGCACTTGCGCACGTCCGCGACGGCACGACGAGCATCGCGGAAGCGCTGGCCGCGACGCCTGACGCGTGACCTCCATGCGTGCACCGCCAAACGAAACCTGCTTCGCGTGGCGTGGCCGTCGTCGCGACGGCACGCCATGCCGCGGGAACGTCATCGCCTTCGATGCCGCAGCCGCACGAGCAGCGCTTGCGCGCGACGGCGTCGCGGTGCTGTCGCTCGACGTCCGCGGCGCGGCCCGACCACCAGCGGCCAGCGCAAGGGAGGTCACGCGCTTCACGCGTCAGCTCGCGAGCCTGCTGCAAGCCGGACTACCACTCGCACCGTCGCTCGAGATGCTCGCCCGCACCCGCACGCGCGACGGGCTGCCGCGCATCGCCGCCGGTCTCGCGCGCGAGATCGTCGGCGGGCAACGCTTCGCCGCCGCGCTCGCACGCTATCCGTCCCAGTTCGGCATGCTGTATCGCCAGTTGATCGAGGTGGGCGAGGCATCGGGTGCGCTCGGTACCGTACTGACCCGCGTCGCGGAGCACCGGGAACGCGCCGACGCGCAATGGCGCAAGCTGCGTGCCGCACTTGCGTACCCGGTCGCCGTCATCGTGTTCGCGCTCGCTATCTCGGCCGCGCTGATGGTGTGGGTCGTGCCGACGTTCCGACAGATCTTCGACGGTTTCGGCACGGCACTGCCTGCACCGACCCGCGCCCTGCTCGCCCTCTCGTCCGCGACATCGGCCTGGGGTGGCACGTTGGTTGCCGGCGCAGCCGTCGCAGTATTCACCGCGCGCCACGCGCTGCGGCGCTCGCCTTCGCTGCGCTATACGGTGGCACGGCATCTGCTGAATCTGCCGTTCGTCGGCAGCGCGCTCACGCGCTTCGCGACCGCGCGGTGGTGCCGCTCGCTTGCAACGCTGCTCGGTGCCGGCGTCCCGCTCGCCGATGCGTTCGCCACGCTCGAGCGCACCGCCGGCCATCCTGTGTTCGAACAGGCCACCGCACAGATTGCGACGCGCGTGCTGCGCGGCGCGCGTCTGGCCGATGCGATGCACGCGATGGGATGCTTCCCGGACGACGTCGTGCAGCCGATCGCCGTCGCCGAGGAAACCGGCGCGCTCGACACGATGCTCACCGATATCGCCGCGCTATGCGAGCGCCAGCTCGACGCGCGTCTCGATGCGCTCGCCGCGCTCGGCGAGCCGCTGATCGTGATCGTGCTGGGCGCACTCGTCGGCGGCCTCGTGATCGCGATGTATCTGCCCATCCTTCAGCTGGGCAACGTGGTGTAGCATCGCAACCGATTCTGTCGCCTTTCATGCCCGAACCCGAGCCCCATGACGCCCGCGCCCCTGATCACCGTTTTCGCCTCGCCCGACAGCATGTTGCTCGCGCTGGCGACGCTGCCGCATGCGGTGCAGTATGCGTTCGCCGTCGTGCTCGGCCTGTGCGTCGGCAGCTTCGTGAACGTCGTCGTGCACCGGGTCCCGGTGATGATGCAGCGCGCCTGGCAGGCCGAGATCGCCGAAGCGACCGGCAGCGCAAGCGCGCCGCCGGACGACGGTTATCCGCCGCATTACGATCTGTGGCGCCCGCGCAGCGCCTGTCCACATTGCGGTCACGTGCTGCGTGCGTGGGAGAACATCCCGCTCGTGAGCTACTTGCTGTTGCTTGGGCGCTGCCGTCAGTGCGGCCATGCGATCGGCGTGCGCTATCCGCTCGTCGAGCTCGCCGGTGCGCTGCTCGCCGCCGGTTCGCTCGCCGCGTTCGGCCCCACCGTCGCCGCACTCGCCGCGTTCGGACTGTGCGCGGCACTGCTGGCAATGAGCGCGATCGATATCCAGACCGGGTACCTGCCCGATTCGATGACGCTGCCGTTGCTGTGGGCCGGGCTCGCACTGAACCTCGGCGGCACGTTCACGTCGCTGCGTTCGGCCGTGGTCGGCGCGATGGCCGGCTACCTGTTCCTGTGGTCGGTCTACTGGCTGTTCAAATGGTTGCGCGGCATCGAGGGCATCGGCTTCGGCGACCTCAAGCTGCTCGCCGCGCTCGGCGCATGGATGGGCTGGGCCGCGCTGCCGCAGGTCGTGCTGTTCGCCGCGGTGACGGGCGCGCTCGTCGGGCTCGTCGCGACCTGGCGCGGACGCATGCGCTTCGAGGAGCCGATTCCGTTCGGCCCGTTTCTCGCGGCAGGCGGCGTCGCGACGCTGTTTTTCGGCACCCCTTTCTACTCGGCACTCGGCGGCTGACATGACGCACCGCCGGCGGCCGCCATGTTCGCTGCGTCGCGGGGAGGCGCTTCGCTGCCTCGCGACGGCCCGGCGGAGGCTCACATGTTTTCAATAGGACTCACCGGCGGCATCGGCAGCGGCAAGACGACCGTCGCCGACATGTTCGCCGCACGCGGCGCATCGCTCGTCGATACCGACCTGATCGCGCACCGCATCACCGCACCGGCCGGCCTCGCGATGCCAGCGATCGAACAGGCATTCGGACCGGATTTCGTCGCTGCCGACGGCTCGCTCGACCGCGCGAAGATGCGCGCACTCATTTTCAGCGACGACGACGCACGTCGGCGCCTCGAAGCTATCACGCATCCGCTGATCCGCGCCGAGACCGAGCGCGAGGCCCGCGAAGCGCAGGGCCCATACGTGATCTTCGTCGTGCCGCTGCTCGTGGAGTCAGGTAACTGGAAGGCGCGCAGCGATCGCGTGCTGGTCGTCGACTGTCCGGTCGACACGCAGATCGCACGTGTGATGCGGCGCAATGATTTCACGCGCGAACAAGTCGAAGCGATCATCGCAAGACAAGCGACGCGCGAAGCGCGTCTCGCCGCGGCCGACGACGTGATCGTCAACGACGCGACGACACCCGCTGCTCTCGCTGCACAGGTCGATGCACTGCACCAACGCTATCTTGCGTTCGCGGCTGCCGCACACTGACCGCCGCGCGCGATCGTGATGCTGTACGAAATTGGTGCGTTGCTAGGGTAGACAGTGAGCATTAGAATGTCCTGCATTGTTTCAATCCCTACCCTAGAGGCGAGCGCGCTTGATTCTTTACGAGTATCCGTTCAACGAGCGAATTCGCACGCTATTGCGCCTCGAAGACCTGTTCGAGCGCTTCGCGTTCTTTTTGGCTCAGGAGGACCCGCGTGAACATCACGTCGCGCTGACGACGCTGTTCGAAATCGCTGAGGTCACAGGCCGCGCGGACCTGAAATCGGATCTGATGAAGGAGCTCGAACGTCAACGCCAGACGCTCGCCCCCTTTCGCGGCAATCCGGGCATCGAACAGAATGCGCTCGAGGCCGTGCTCGGTGAAATCGAGCAGACGCTCGCCAATCTTGCGCAGATGCAGGGCAAGACCGGGCAGCATCTGGTCGACAACGAGTGGCTCGCCAGCATCCGCAGCCGCGCGGTGATTCCCGGCGGCACGTGCAAGTTCGACCTGCCGTCGTACTATGCGTGGCAGCAATGGCCCGCGGAACAGCGGCGCCAGGACATCGCGAAATGGATCCTGCCGCTGCTGCCGCTGCGCGATGCCGCTGCGATCGTGCTGCGGCTCGCACGTGAATCGGGGCAGGCCTCGAAAGTGATGGCGATGCAGGGCAGCTACCAGCAGATGCTGTCGGGGCGCTCCTACCAGCTGATGCAGGTCCGCGTACCTCCGGAGCTGCGCGTGATTCCCGAAGCGAGCGCCAACAAATACATGCTGTGGGTACGGTTCACCATGCAGGACGGCGACGTGCGGCCGCGCGCGGTGGACATCGACGTGCCGTTCCATCTGACACTGTGCAATCTGTAACGGCCGCGTGCCGGTTCGACGCTTTCGTATGACTACCGTTGTGAAATGTCCTTCGTGCGGCGCAGAAGTGCGCTGGACGCCTGAAAACAAGTTCCGTCCCTTCTGTTCGGCCCGCTGCAAGCAGCTCGACCTCGGCGCATGGGCCGCAGAAAAGTACCGGATCGGCGGGTCCTCCGACGAGGGTCCGTCGTCGGAGGAAGACGGCGCCGACGGCCGCCGCGACAGCTGAGCGGCGCGCGACACCGCCCGCCCTGCGGATATGGCCCGCCTTTCAGGCGAGCCGCCACGGCGTCATTGCGACGCCGCCTCCTTCTCGAGCAGCTCCAGCACCGGCAGCGCCGCCGGCAACAGCGGCGCGACCTCGACCGGCAGTTGCTGCCACACGAACGCCTGCCCTTCCTTGCTGTGCGGCTCACCCGTCCAGCCCGTCACCTTGCAGAAATAGAGCCGCACGTACGCGTGCGGATAATCGTGCTCGAGCGTATGCCAGCGGTGGCTGGCCGTGACTTCGATGCCGAGTTCCTCGTGCAATTCGCGCGCCAGCGCGTCCTCCACGCTCTCCCCGGCCTCCAGCTTGCCGCCGGGAAACTCCCAGTAGCCCTCGTACGGCTTGCCCTGCAGCCGCTGCGCGAGCAGGTAACGACCGTCTGCCTGCACCATCACGCCGACCGCGACCTCTGTCACCTTGCGTCCATCGGGCGCGCGCACGCTGCCCGCTGCGAAATCCGTACTCATGCCTGCTCCTTGCGACCCGACCAGTCGCGCGCAAACTGCCATGCGACGCGCCCCGAACGCGAACCGCGCTCGAGCGCCCAGACGAGCGCGTCGCCGCGCGCCGTCTCGATCTCCGCGTCCGCGCAGCCGAAATGTCGCAGCCAGTGCGCGACGATGTCGAGGTAGTCGTCCTGCTTGAACGGGTAGAAGCTGACCCACAGGCCGAAGCGCTCCGACAGCGAGATCTTTTCCTCGACGACTTCACCGGGGTGGATCTCGCCGTCCGGCAGATGCTTGTACGACTCGTTGTCGCTCATGTACTCGGGCAGCAGATGGCGGCGGTTCGACGTCGCGTAGATCAGCACGTTGTCGGACTGCGCGGCGATCGAGCCGTCGAGTGCGACCTTCAGCGCCTTGTAGCCCGATTCGCCCTCCTCGAACGACAGGTCGTCGCAGAACACGATGAAACGCTCCGGACGCTCAGAGATCAGATCCACGATGTCGCCGAGATCGTGCAGGTCGTCCTTGTCGACTTCGATCAGGCGCAGCCCGTCCTTCGCATACGCGTTCAGGCAGGCCTTGATCAGGGACGACTTGCCAGTGCCGCGCGCACCTGTCAGCAGCACGTTGTTCGCCGGCTTGCGCTGGACGAACTGTCGCGTGTTCTGCTCGATCAGCCCTTTCTGTCGATCGATGTTGTGCAGGTCGCCCAGCGTGATCGACGACGCTGCCGGCACCGGCTGCAAATAGCCGCGCCCTTGGCGCTTGCGCCAGCGGAACGCGGTGGCGGCGTTCCAGTCGATGGCCGCCGGCGCGGGCGGCAGCATCCCCTCGAGGCGGCCGAGCAGCGCTTCCGCGCGCGTCAGAAACTGTTCGAGCTTGTCCATGTCGTTCGAGCGCTCCGGATCAGGAGCGATAATCCGCGTTGATGCTCACGTAATCGTGCGAAAGATCGCACGTCCAGATCGTTGCCTGCGCGTCACCGCGGCCGAGCAGCACGCGGATCGTGATTTCGCTCTGCTTCATCACGCGCTGGCCGTCCTCCTCCTGGTAAGCCGGGTTGCGGCCACCAGCCTTCGCGACGAGCACGTCGTCGAGATAGAGATCGATCTTGCCGACGTCGAGATCCGTGACGCCCGCGTAGCCGATCGCCGCGAGGATCCGGCCCAGGTTGGGGTCGGATGCGTAGAAGGCCGTCTTCACGAGCGGCGAGTGCCCGATCGCATAGGCGATCTGGCGGCACTCGGCGACGCTCTTGCCGCCTTCGACCTGCACCGTCATGAATTTCGTCGCGCCTTCGCCATCGCGCACGATCAGCTGCGACAGCACCTGAGCGACCTGCGTGACCGCATCGCGCAGCGCTGCATAGGCCGGTGAATCGGTCGACGTGATCGCGGGCAGCGTGCTCTTGCCCGATGCGATCAGGATGAACGAGTCGTTCGTCGACGTGTCGCCGTCGATCGTGATGCAGTTGAACGAGCGGTCGGCCACTTCCTTCACGAGCGTGTCGAGGACCGGCTGCGCCACGGTCGCATCGAACGCGAGGAAGCCCAGCATCGTCGCCATGTTCGGCTTGATCATGCCCGCACCCTTGCTGATGCCTGTCAGCGTGACCGTGTGGCCGTCGATCGTCACCTGGCGAGACGTGGCCTTCGGCAGCGTGTCGGTCGTCATGATCGCCTGCGCGGCGTCATACCAGTTCGCGGCCTTGCGGTTTGCGAGCGCGGCCGGCAGCCCGGCCTTCAGGCGGTCGATCGGCAGCGGCTCGAGGATCACGCCGGTCGAGAACGGCAACACCTGCGCGGCGTCGATGCCCGCGAGGCGCGCGAGTTCCGAGCAGGTCTCGCGCGTGTTCACGAGGCCCGGCTCGCCGGTGCCCGCATTCGCATTGCCCGTGTTCACGACGAGCGCGCGGATGCCCGCGCCGCCGGCACGCACCGTTGCCAGGTGCTCGCGACACACCGTCACCGGCGCGGCGCAGAAGCGGTTCTCGGTGAATACGCCGGCGACCGTCGCCCCTTCGTCGACGGAAATGACCAGCACGTCCTTGCGATTCGGCTTGCGGATGTTCGCTTCCGCCCAGCCGAGCGTGACGCCGGCGACGGGATGGAGTTGGGCGGGATCGATCGACGGAAAATTGACAGCCATGGGGCACACCTGCCGGATGGAAAATGCCGGCATCCGCCGGCATCGATTGGAAGAACCGGCGGGCCGCACGCGGGCCGCCGCAACTCACATCACTGACTCGAAGCTGCAAACGAAGCGGCACGCGGATGCGCGCCGCCGTCGATCATGACAGCTTCCCGTGACATTGCTTGTACTTCTTGCCGCTGCCGCACGGGCACGGGTCATTGCGGCCGACCTTCGGCATCTCGCCGCCGGGGCCGCCGTGGGTCATCGCGCTGCCGACCATGTCGGCCGTCGCGGTCGCCGCGGTGGCGGCCGCGACGTTCGCGACCGGGGCACCGGATTCCGCGTAGTCGGCATGCTGATACTCGACGTTTTCGAGCTGACCGCCGCGCTCCTCGATCTGCTCGGCGGCTTCCTCGAGCTGCTCCGGCGACTGGATCTGCACGTTCATCACGATGCGCGTGACTTCCTGCTTGATCGCCTCGAGCATCGCGGCGAACAGTTCGAACGCCTCGCGCTTGTACTCCTGCTTCGGGTTCTTCTGCGCATAGCCGCGCAGGTGGATGCCCTGGCGCAGGTGGTCGAGCGCCGCGAGGTGCTCGCGCCACAGGCGATCGACCGTCTGCAGCATCACCGAGCGCTCGAAGGCGCTGAACGATTCGCGGCCGACCATCGCGACCTTCGCCTCGTACTGCTCGTCGGCGGCGGTCGTCACCGCTTCGAGAATCTCCTCGGCGGTGATCGACGACGACTCGTTCACCATTTCCTGGATCGCGAGGTCGAGCTGCCAGTCGTTGCGCAGCGCTTCCTCGAGCTCGGGCACGTCCCACTGTTCCTCGATGCTGCCTTGCGGTACGAACTGGTGGACGACTTCGGCGATCACGCCATGACGCATCGCCGAGATCGTCTCGGTGATGTCGTGGGCTTCGAGCAGTTCATTGCGCTGCTGGTAGATCACCTTGCGCTGGTCGTTCGACACGTCGTCGTATTCGAGCAGCTGCTTCCGGATGTCGAAGTTGCGCGCTTCGACCTTGCGCTGCGCCGATTCGATCGAACGCGTAACGATGCCGGCCTCGATCGCCTCGCCTTCCGGCATCTTCAGTCGGTCCATGATCGAGCGCACGCGGTCGCCCGCGAAGATGCGCAGCAGCGGATCGTCGAGCGACAGGTAGAAGCGCGACGAGCCCGGGTCGCCCTGGCGGCCCGCACGGCCGCGCAGCTGGTTGTCGATCCGGCGCGATTCGTGGCGCTCGGTGCCGATGATGTGCAGGCCGCCCGCGGCCTTCACCTGCTCGTGCAGCGTTTCCCACTCGTCGTGCAGCTGCTTGATGCGGCGCGCTTTTTCGTCGGCCGGGATCGCGTCGTCGGCGTCGATGAACGCGGCCTGCTTCTCGGCGTTGCCGCCGAGCACGATGTCGGTACCGCGGCCCGCCATGTTGGTCGCGATCGTGATGCGGTTCGGACGGCCGGCTTCCGCGACGATCGCGGCTTCACGCTCGTGCTGCTTCGCGTTCAGCACCTCGTGCGGCAGGCCGGCCTGCTTCAGCAGGTGCGACAGCAGTTCCGAGTTCTCGATCGACGTCGTGCCGACCAGCACCGGCTGGCCGCGCTCGTAGCAGTCGCGAATGTCGCGGATCACCGCGTCGTAACGCTCCTTGGCCGTCTTGTAGATCTGGTCCTGCTTGTCGATCCGCTTCGGCGGGCGGTTGGTCGGGATCACGACCGTCTCGAGGCCGTAGATCTCGTTGAATTCGTACGCTTCGGTGTCGGCCGTACCGGTCATGCCCGCGAGCTTCGCGTACATGCGGAAGTAGTTCTGGAACGTGATTGAGGCGAGCGTCTGGTTCTCGCTCTGGATCTTCACGTGTTCCTTCGCCTCGACCGCCTGGTGCAGGCCGTCGGACCAGCGGCGACCCGCCATCAGGCGGCCCGTGAATTCGTCGACGATCACCACTTCGCCGTTCTGCACGACGTAGTGCTGGTCCTTGTGGAACAGCGTGTGCGCGCGCAGCGCCGCGTACACGTGGTGCATCAGCGTGATGTTCTGCGGCGCGTACAGGCTCTCGCCCTCGCCGATCAGGCCCCACTCGGCGAGCAGCCGCTCGGCCTTCTCGTGGCCCGACTCCGTCAGGAACACCTGGCGCGCCTTCTCGTCGAGCGTGTAGTCGCCCGGTTTCTCGACGCCCGTGCCGTCGGCCTTCTCCTCGCCGATCTGCCGCTCGAGCAGCGGCGGCAGCGCGTTCATCCGGACGTACAGTTCGGTGTGATCTTCCGCCTGGCCCGAGATGATCAGCGGCGTACGCGCCTCGTCGATCAGGATCGAGTCCACTTCGTCGACGACCGCGAAGTTCAGTGCCCGCTGCACGCGCGCGTCGGTCTCGTAGACCATGTTGTCGCGCAAGTAGTCGAAGCCGAACTCGTTGTTCGTGCCGTAGGTGATGTCCGCCGCGTAGGCCTGCTGCTTCTGGTCGTGCTCCATGCCGGACAGGTTGATGCCGACCGACAGACCAAGGAAGTTGTAGAGGCGCGCCATCCATTCGGCGTCGCGCTGCGCGAGGTAGTCGTTGACCGTCACGACGTGCACGCCACGGCCGGCCAGCGCATTCAGGTAGACGGGCAGCGTCGCGACGAGCGTCTTGCCCTCGCCGGTGCGCATTTCCGCGATCTTGCCGTAGTGGAGCACCATGCCGCCGATCATCTGCACGTCGAAGTGGCGCATCTTCAGCACGCGGCGGCTCGCCTCCCGGCAGACCGCGAACGCCTCGGGCAGCAGCTTGTCGAGCGACTCGCCGCCCGCGATCCGCTGGCGGAACTCATCCGTCTTGCCGCGCAACTGGTCGTCCGTCAGCTTCTCGATCTGCGTTTCGAGCGCATTGATCGTCGCGACGGTCTTTTGGTATTGCTTGACGAGCCGTTGGTTGCGGCTGCCAAAAATTTTCTGGAGAAAACCGGTTGTCATCGGATCGGATCCTGCGTCGCAGCACCGGCGCCCGGCGCGCGTTGCGCGCCCCGACGCCCGAGCCTCGGCGGCTTAGCGAATTAGTGGAATCAAACGAGGAATTTTAGCACGCGAGGAAGCATGCGCCGGTGTCCCGGCTGGACTCACGCCGCACGCCAAACCCGCGCGGGCCACCGGCCACGTGGCCCGAAAGCCGCCCGTGCGCGAGCCGGCGCGGGTACAATCGGCGTCAACGTCCGCGCCCGTGCGCGCCCGAAGAATGCCTCGATGAACCGATTTTCCAAGCGTTTCGGCCCGCTCGCCGCGTATCGCCCGCAACCCGTGTCCGAAGTGCTCAACCGCACCGACGCGTTCGCGGCGCTGCGCGCCGGCGTCGAACAAGTCGCGTCGCTGCAGCGCGACCTCGCCGCGCTCCTGCCCGACTATCTTGCGAATCACGTCGAACCGGGCTCCATCAAGGACGGCACCCTGACCCTCTTTGCCGCGCACAATGCGCTCGCCGCCCGGCTGCGGCAGGTCGAGCCGCGCCTGCTCGCCGATCTCCAGAAGCGCGGCTGGCCGGTCTCGGCGCTGCGCGTGCGCGTGCGTCCGAAGGACGCGCCGGAACCACCGCACGTGAAGCAGGCGCGTATGACAACCGTCGGCGCCACCGCGTTGCGCGACCTCGCCGATCACCTCGAGCCGTCGCCGCTGCAGGCTGCACTCGCGCGGATGGCCGCGCGCCACGGTGCGAAGTCTTCGCGCTGAACGTGCGCCGACCGCGCAGGCGGCCGCCCAACGAAAAAGCGACCCGAAGGTCGCTTTTTTTATCGCGGGTGCCGAACGCCGATCAGGCGAAGGCCGTCTGCGTGTCGAACGCGAAGCCGCTCGGCGCGGCTTGCGGATCGTCGAACGTGACGATCTCGTATGCGTCCTCGTGCGCGAGCAGTTCGCGCAGCAGCGCGTTGTTCAGCCCGTGACCCGACTTGTATGCGGTGTACGACGCCAGCAGCGGATGGCCGACCACGTACAGGTCGCCGATCGCGTCGAGCATCTTGTGCTTGACGAACTCGTCGTCGTAGCGCAGCCCATCGTTGTTCAGGATCCGGTATTCGTCGAGCACGATCGCGTTGTCCATGCTGCCGCCGCGTGCGAGACCCAGCTCGCGCATCATTTCGACTTCATGGGCAAAACCGAACGTGCGCGCACGCGCGATCTCGCGGACGTACGACGTGTTCGCGAAGTCGACCTCGAGTTCCTGGCCGGTCTTGTCGACGGCCGGGTGACGGAAGTCGATCGTGAACTTCAGCTTGAAGCCGAAATACGGATCGAGACGCGCGAACTTGTCGCCGTCACGGATTTCGACCGGCTTCTTCACCTTGATGAAGCGCTTCGGCGCGTTCTGCTCCTCGATGCCCGCGGACTGGATCAGGAACACGAAGGACGCGGCGCTGCCGTCCATGATCGGGATTTCCTCTGCCGTCACGTCGACATAGAGGTTGTCGATGCCGAGGCCGGCACACGCCGACATCAGGTGCTCGACGGTCGACACGCGCGCACCATCCTTCTGCAGCACCGACGCGAGCCGCGTGTCGCCGATCGACATCGCGGATGCCGGGATGTCGACAGGCGTGGGCAGGTCGACGCGCGAGAAAACGATCCCCGTGCCCGGCGCCGCCGGGCGAAGCGTCAGTTCGACCTTGCGGCCCGAGTGGAGACCGATGCCCACGGTCTTCACGATCGATTTGATGGTGCGCTGCTTCAGCATGATGTTCTTCATCTTGATTGAGATTATCAATCAGGAGTTATATTCGATAGGTGGGATTATAGCGTAATTCCCTATTCAACGCTGTTTGAAACTGCGTATCAATCTGTTTCGACTGTTTACCCGCGCCGATACGGGACGGGCCGATGCCCGGAACGGAGGCGTTTCCGGTCATCGGCCCGTGTTACAACTGCCCTGAGGCCGGTGCGCAGCGTTGCCCGCAGGCAACGGCGCACCGCACGATCAGGACATCAACGTCGCGAGCACGCTCGCCGCATCGCTCACTTCGAACTTGCCCGGCGCTTCGACGGCCAGCGTCTTGACCACACCGTCGTCGACCACCATCGCTTAGCGCAGGGAACGGATTCCCATGCCACGCGCGGACAAATCCTGCGTCAGCCCCAGCGCATGAGTGAAAGCAGCGCTGCCGTCCGCCATCATGCGCACCTTGCCCGCGGTGTGCAGATCACGTCCCCATGCGCCCATCACGAATGCGTCGTTGACGGACACGCACCAGAGCTCGTCGATGCCCGCCGAGCGCAGTTGCTCGGCGTGCTCGACATAGCCCGGCACATGCTGCGCCGAACAGGTCGGCGTGAACGCGCCCGGCAATCCGAAGATCACCACCCGCTTTCCCGCAACCTGATCGCGCACGCTGAAGGCATTCGGCCCCAGCGTGCAGCCTTCGCGCGCGTCGTCGATGAATTCGAACAGTTGCGCGTCGGGCAGCGCGTCGCCCACTTGAATCATGGCTGGTCCCTCATAGCGATACAGTTTTTCGGCGTATTGCGGACAGCACGTCCCATCCCGCTCCGCTCATGCGAAGAGGGCACGTTTCCCGGCCCGGCGTCGCATCCGACGCGGCCTGTCGTGGTCCGTGGCATCCGTCACGCCGGCGTTACCGCGGCAATCTCATCGATTGCGCCGCGGCTTCGCCTGTGTGTGCGTCGTCAGTCAGCCTGCTTGCGCAGGAAAGCCGGGATGTCGTACGTGTCGACACCCTTCTCCTGCAGCGCCTGCACGTGCGATGCCGCGGTTTCGCGCGAGTTGCGCCACACCGCCGGCGTATCGAGCGCGCCGTAGTCGGCCGTGCTGACGTGTTGCGGCTGCGCATAGCCGTGCGAGATCGCGCTGACCGGCTGGTTGTCGGTACCCGTGCGCAGCAGCGTCATCGGAGCCGATTGCTGCTTCTTCGCCGCACGGCCCAGACCCGTCGCCACGACCGTCACGCGCAGTGCATCGCCCATTGCGTCGTCGTACACCGCACCGAAGATCACCGTGGCGTCTTCCGCCGCGTAGCTCTTGATCGTGTTCATCACTTCGCGCGTTTCCGACAGGCGCAGCGAACGGCTCGACGTGATGTTGACCAGCACGCCGCGCGCGCCCGACAGATCGACGCCTTCGAGCAGCGGGCTCGCCACGGCCTGTTCCGCCGCGAGGCGTGCGCGATCGACGCCGGCGACCGTCGCCGTGCCCATCATCGCCTTGCCCTGCTCGCCCATCACCGTCTTCACGTCTTCGAAGTCGACGTTCACGAGGCCATCGACATTGATGATTTCAGCGATGCCTGCGACCGCGTTGTTCAACACGTCGTCCGCGCACTGGAAGCACTTGTCCATCTCGGCGTCATCGCCCATCACGTCGAACAGCTTGTCGTTCAGGACGACGATCAGCGAGTCGACGTGATCCTCCAGTTGCTGCGAGCCTGCTTCGGCGACGCGCATGCGCTTGCCGCCTTCGAATTCGAACGGCTTGCTGACGACACCCACCGTCAGGATGCCCATCTCCTTCGCGATCTGCGCGACCACCGGCGCCGCGCCCGTGCCCGTACCGCCACCCATGCCGGCCGTGATGAACACCATGTGCGCGCCACGCAGCGCGTCGGCGATGCGCTCACGCGCCTCTTCCGCCGCCGCCTTGCCCATTTCCGGCTTCGCGCCGGCGCCGAGGCCGGTGTTGCCGAGCTGGATCACGGACGGTGCGCGCGCGCGCGACAGCGCCTGTGCGTCGGTGTTCATCACGATGAAGTCGACGCCCTGCACGCCACGGTTGATCATGTGCTGAACGGCATTGCCGCCAGCGCCGCCAACGCCGACCACCTTGATGATGGTGCCGTTGGTTTCGGTTTCCAGCATTTCGAATTCCATTGTTGCCTCCGTCAAGAGAATAAAACTACTCGGCCGTTATTCGGCAGGAGATCGGGCAACCCCCTGTCGCGCGCCAGCCGCCGGCACCGGCGCGAATTTCGATTCGGTTCGTCCCCAAGAAAACGCCGGGCCGCCCCGGGTTTTCCTGGCCCCCTCGGGGGGCAGGCTCGGCATGCCGAGCCGTGGGGGTACTCAAAAATTGCTCAGGAACCATTCCTTCATCCGCGAGAAGATCTGCCCCGCGTTGCCGGACTGCACGGCGACCTTGCGACCGCGCATGCGCTGTGCGCTGCCTTCGACGAGCAGGCCCATCGCCGTCGAGTAGCGCGGATTGCGCACCACGTCGGCGAGGCCGCCTGCGTATTCCGGCGCGCCGATGCGCACCGGTTTCAGGAAAATGTCTTCGCCGAGCTCGACCATGCCCGGCATCATCGAAGCCCCGCCGGTAATGACCACGCCGGAGCTCAGCAGTTCTTCATAACCCGACTCGCGCACGACCTGCTGCACGAGCGAGAACAGTTCCTCGACGCGCGGCTCGATCACGGCCGCGAGCGCCTGGCGCGACAGCGTGCGCGGGCCGCGTTCGCCGAGGCCAGGCACTTCGACCATCTCGTCCGGATCGGCGAGCGCCTGCTTCGCGATCCCGTAGCCGACCTTGATGTCTTCCGCGTCCGGCGTCGGCGTGCGCAGCGCCATCGCGATGTCGCTCGTGATCTGGTCGCCGGCGATCGGAATCACCGCGGTATGGCGGATCGCGCCTTCGGCGAAGATCGCGATGTCGGTCGTGCCGCCGCCGATGTCGACCAGCACCACGCCGAGATCCTTCTCGTCTTCCGTCAGCACGGCCAGCGACGACGCGAGCGGCTGCAGGATCAGGTCGTTCACTTCCAGCCCGCAGCGGCGCACGCACTTGACGATGTTCTGCGCGGCACTGACCGCGCCCGTCACGATGTGCACCTTCACCTCGAGGCGGATGCCGCTCATCCCGATCGGCTCGCGCACGTCTTCCTGCCCGTCGATGATGAATTCCTGCGTGAGGATGTGCAGCACCTGCTGGTCGGTCGGGATGTTGATCGCCTTCGCGGTCTCGATCACACGCGCGACGTCGGTCTGCGTGACTTCCTTGTCCTTGATCGCGACCATCCCGCTCGAGTTGAAGCTGCGGATGTGGCTGCCGGCAATCCCCGTGAACACGTTGGTGATCTTGCAATCGGCCATCAGCTCGGCTTCCTCGAGCGCGCGCTGGATCGACTGCACGGTGGCCTCGATATTGACCACCACGCCCTTCTTCAGACCCTTCGATTCGCTCTGGCCGAGGCCGATCACCTCGTAATGGCCTTCGCCCTTCAGCTCGGCGACGATGGCCACCACCTTCGACGTGCCGATGTCGAGGGAAACCAGCAGATCCTTGTAGTCTTTGCTCATAAAGTGCTCTTGCGTGTGATCTCTCGTTACTTCTTGCGCTTGTCGGTATCGGTCAGGAACCGCATGCCTGCCGCACGAATCGCGAATCCGTTCGGATAACGCAGGTCCGCATACTCGATGTCGTTGCCCCAACGCTCCGTGACGGCCGGCCACGCGGCGACGAGGCGCTGGCTCCGGTCATGCAGGGTCTCGCTGGTGCGCTCCTTGCCCAGTTCGACCTGCATGCCGTTCGACAGCTTCACCGTCCACGCGTAGCGCGCCGACAGCGTCACTTCTTCCGGCGCCGCCTTCAGCGGCGCAAACCAGTTCGTGAAGTCGCGATACCGCGTGACGACTTCCTTCGCACTACCCTCCGGGCCGTCGAACGCCGGCAGTTCCTGGTCCAGTTCGCCCTGGTTCGCGGTGAACAGCTCGCCGTCGACGCTCACGAGCTGCGCGCTGCCCCAGGTCCCGAGCGGTTTGTACTCCTCGAGCGTGACAGCCAGCGCATTCGGCCACACCCGGCGCACGCTCGCGTGGCGCACCCACGGCATCTGCTCGAACGCGGCACGCGCCGTATCGAGATCGACCGTGAAGAAATTGCCCTTCAGCCGGCCGACCACGCCCGCACGCACCGTCGGCGTGTTGATGTGCTCGGTGTCGCCGTCGATCCGGATTTCGCGCAGCGCGAACGTCGGACGCTGGATCAGCCAGTAGCAGCCGGCCGCCGCCAACACGAGCAGCAACAGCGCGTACAGCGCGCTGGCGGCAAGGTTGAGTTGGCGAACGTTGTTCCACATACGTCGTTCCGTTCCTGCGTCAGTCGTTGAGCGTAAGCGACAGCACCTTCACGACCAGCTCCGAATAGCTGATGCCGATCGACCGCGCGGCCTTCGGCGGCAGCGAGTGGTCGGTCATCCCGGGGGCCGTGTTCACTTCCAGGAAATACGCGTTGCCGGCGGCATCGAGCATGAAGTCCGCGCGCCCCCAGTCGGTGCAGCCGAGCACGTCGAACGCGCGGCGCGCGATGCGCTTCAGTTCCGCTTCCTGTTCCGCCGGCAGCCCGCACGGAATCAGGTACTGCGTATCGTCGGCGACATACTTCGCGTGGTAGTCGTAGAACTCGCCGGCCGGCACGATCTTGATCAGCGGCAAGTCGAGATCGCCGGCGATGCACGCGGTGTATTCGCCGCCGCCTTCGATGCTCTTCTCGACGATCACGATCTTGTCGTGCGCCGCGGCTTCCGACAGTGCGGCGGGCAACGCGTCGGCCGTCTTCACCTTCAGCACCGCGACGCTCGAGCCTTCGCTCGCCGGCTTCACGAACAGCGGCAGGCCGAGCTTCGCGACGATATCCGCCGCGCGGGCCGCGTAGTCGTCGCCGCGCATCACCGTCTCGAACGGCGGCGTCGGCACGCCCGTCTGTTGCCATACGAGCTTCGTGCGGAACTTGTCGAGGCCGAGCGCCGAGCCGAGCACGCCGCTGCCCGTGTAGCGGATACCGTAGAAATCGAGCGCGCCCTGGATCTGGCCGTTCTCGCCGTAGCCACCATGCAGCGCGTTGAACGCGCGCACGAAGCCCTCGTCCTTCAGCGCCGACAGCGGCCGCTCGGCCGGGTCGAACGGATGCGCGTCGACGCCCGCGTCACGCAGGCCCTGCAGCACGAGACGGCCCGAGGTGAGCGACACCTCGCGCTCGGCGGATTCGCCACCGAACAACACCGCCACCTTGCCGAAACGTTTCGGATCGATCCCGCTCATGTCATGCCTTCTGTTGTGTGTGTTGCACGAGCTTCGCCGGCACGCCGCCGATCGAACCCGCGCCCATCGTGATCACCACGTCGCCGTTCTGCGCGACCCTGGCCAGTGCGTCCGGCACGTCGTCGACCGTCGCGACGAACACCGGGTCAACCTTGCCCACCGCGCGCAGCGCACGCGACAGCGCGTCGCCGTTGGCCGTCGCGATCGCCGCTTCGCCCGCGGCATAGACTTCCGTCAGCACCAGCGCGTCGACCGTCGACAGCACATTGACGAAGTCATCGAAACAGTCGCGCGTGCGCGTGTAGCGGTGCGGCTGGAACGCCAGCACGAGGCGGCGGCCCGGGAACGCGCCGCGCGCGGCCGCGATCGTCGCGGCCATCTCGACGGGGTGGTGGCCGTAGTCGTCGATCAGCGTGTAATGGCCGCCGTCCGCGCTCGGCACCTCGCCGTAGCGCTGGAAGCGTCGGCCGACGCCGTTGAATTCCTCCAGCGCCAGCTGGATCGCGTCGTCCGCCACGCCGAGATCGGTCGCGATCGCGATCGCCGCGAGCGCGTTCTGCACGTTGTGCAGGCCCGGCATGTTCAGCACCACCGCGAGCGGCGCGCGCCCTTCGCGAATCACCGTGAAATGCATGCGGCCGTCGCGCGCATCGATGTCTTCCGCGCGCACCTGCGCGTCCGGCGACAGCCCGTAGCGCACGACCGGCTTCGAGATGAACGGGATAATCTGCCGCACGTTCGGATCGTCGACGCACACCACCGCGCTGCCGTAGAACGGCAGGCGTTGCGTGAATTCGATGAACGCCTGCTTGAGCCGCGCGAAATCGTGGCCGTAGGTGTCCATGTGATCGGCGTCGATGTTCGTGATGACTTCGATCACCGGATACAGGTTCAGGAACGACGCGTCCGACTCGTCAGCCTCGGCGACGATGAAGTCGCCCGTGCCGAGCCGCGCGTTCGCGCCGGCGCTGATCAGCCGGCCGCCGATCACGAAAGTCGGGTCCAGCCCGCCCGCCGCGAGCACGCTCGCGACGAGGCTCGTCGTCGTGGTCTTGCCGTGCGTGCCGGCGATCGCGATCCCCTGCTTCAGGCGCATGAGTTCCGCGAGCATCACCGCGCGCTGCACGATCGGCACGCCCTGGTGGCGCGCGGCCAGCACTTCGGGGTTGTCCGAGCGCACGGCCGTCGACACGACGACCGCGTTCGCGCCCTCGATGTTCGCCGCGTCGTGCCCGATCGCGATCCGCGCGCCGAGCGCCGCGAGACGGTCGGTCACCGCGTTGCGCGACAGGTCGGAGCCGCTGACCTCGTAGCCGAGGTTGACGAGCACTTCGGCGATGCCGCTCATGCCCGCGCCGCCGATCCCGACGAAATGAATGTGTTTGACGATGTGTTTCATTGCAGTTGTTCCAGGTTCGCGCCGGCCACCTTCGCGCAGACGCGCGCGACTTCGTCGGTGGCCTCGGGCTTCGCCAGCGAGCGCGAACGCTCCGCCATGTCCGCGAGCGACACCCGCGACTGGCCGCGCAGCCAGTCGGCAAGCAGTTCCGCCGACAGGTCGCGTTGTTGCACCAGCACCGCCGCGCCCGCATCGGCGAGGAACGCGGCGTTGGTCGTCTGGTGGTCGTCGACCGCGTACGGGAACGGCACGAACAGCGCCGCCACGCCCACCGCCGCGATTTCCGATACCGTCATCGCGCCGGAGCGGCAGATCACGAGATCCGCCGCCGCGTACGCGGTCGCCATGTCGTCGATGAACGGCACGAGCCGCACGTCGTCGCCGCCGGCGAATCCGGCCGCTTCGTAATTCGCCTTCAGCGCCTCGATGTGCTTCGCGCCGGCCTGGTGCACGATGCGCGGGCGCTCGCCCGGCGCCAGCAGCGCCAGCGCGCGCGGCACGACTTCGTTCAGTGCGGCGGCGCCGAGACTGCCGCCGACGACCAGCACGTTCAGCGGACCGCTGCGCGATGCATAGCGTGCTTTGGGCGTTTCCGTGCGCGCAAGTTCCGCGCGAATCGGGTTGCCGGTCCATTCCGCGTACGGCAGTGCGCCGGGGAACGCGACGAGCACGCGTTTCGCGAATTTCGCGAGCACCTTGTTCGCGAGACCGGCGATCGAATTCTGTTCGTGCAGCACGAGCGGGCGGCCCGACAGCGCGGTCATCACGCCCGCCGGGAACGTGATGTAGCCGCCCATCCCGAGCACGACGTCCGGCCGCACGCGGCGCAGCGCGCCGAGACTCTGCCAGCATGCGCGCAGCAGGTTGAACGGCAGCGTCAGCTTGGTCTTCAGGCCCTTGCCGCGCAGTCCGCCGAAGCGCACGTATTCCATCGGGATGCCGTGCTTCGGCACGAGCGTCGCTTCCATCCCGGCCGGATTGCCGAGCCATACGACCCGCCAGCCCGCCGCTTCCATCCGGTGCGCGACGGCGAGCCCCGGGAACACGTGGCCCCCGGTGCCGCCTGCCATCACCATCAGCGTGCGTCGCGACGCGGTCATACCTTCCCTCCCCGCATCAGTACGCGATTTTCATAGTCGACCCGCAACAGCACCGCAAGCGCGACACAGTTCAGCAGGATGCCCGAGCCGCCGTAGCTCACGAGCGGCAGCGTCAGGCCCTTGGTCGGCAGCAGGCCGAGGTTCACGCCCATGTTGATGAACGTCTGCGCGCCGAACCAGATGCCGATGCCCTTCGCCATCAGGCCCGCGAACGTGCGGTCGAGCGCGAGCGCCTGACGGCCGATCTCGAACGCGCGGCGCACGATCCAGTAGAACAGCAGGATCACGACCAGCACGCCAACGAAGCCGAGTTCCTCGCCGATCACCGCGAGGATGAAGTCGGTATGCGCTTCGGGCAGGTAGTTCAGCTTCTCGACGCTGCCGCCGAGGCCGACGCCGAACCACTCGCCGCGGCCGAATGCGATCAGCGAGTGCGTGAGCTGGTATGCCTTGCCCTGCGCATAGCGCTCGTCCCACGGATCGAGGTAGGCGAAGATCCGCTCGCGACGCCACGGCGACAGCCATACGAGCATCGTGAAGGTGCCGACCGCCGTCGCCACCAGGCCGCCGAACAGCTTGCCGTTCACGCCGCCGAGAAACAGCACGCCCATCGCGATCGCGGCGACCACCATGAATGCGCCCATGTCCGGCTCGAGCAGCAGCAGCGCGCCGACGAGACCGACCGCGAACGCCATCGGCAGGAAGCCCTTCGCGAAGCTCTGCATGTACTCCTGCTTGCGCACCGTGTAGTTCGCCGCGTAGATCGTCACCGCGAGCTTCATGATTTCCGATGGCTGCATGTTCGTGATGCCGAGCGGAATCCAGCGGCGCGCACCGTTCACACCCTTGCCTACGTGCGGGATCAGCACGATCACGAGGCCGACCAGTGCGATCAGGAAGAGATGCGGCGCGTATTTGTCCCAGGTCGACACGGGCACGCGGAACGCGATCACCGCCGCGATGAACGCGACGACGAGCGACACGCAGTGGCGCATCAGGAACGCGTAGTCGTGATACGACGCGTATTTCGGCGAATCGGGCATCGCGATCGACGCCGAATACACCATCACGACGCCGAGCCCGAGCAGCGCGATCGCGACCCACAGCAGCGAGTAGTCGAAGTCGAGCATGCGCGAGCGGCTCGGCCGAACGCCGTTCACGACGCTCGCGAGGCCGCCGGTCGCGGCGCGCGTGGCCGACGCGACGCGGCCGCCGGCGGCATTGCCGCCGGCGTCGCGCCGGTCGTTGAAACGGGACACGAGGCGATCGGACCAGCTCATGGCGTCGCTCCTTTGTCGATGGCGATTTCATCCACCGCCGCGCGGAACACGTCCGCGCGATGGGCGTAGTTCCTGAACATGTCGAGGCTCGCGCACGCGGGCGACAGCAGCACCGCATCGCCCGGCTCGGCAAGATCGGCGGCGGCACGCACCGCGCCTTCGAGCGTCGCGTGGTCGGCGAGCGGCACACCGGTTTCGGCGAGCGTGTCGCGAATCGCCGGCGCATCGCGGCCGATCAGCATCACGGCACGGCACCAGCGCGCGACCGGCGCAACCAGCGGCGCGAAATCCTGGCCCTTGCCGTCGCCACCGGCGATCAGCACGATCTTCTGCGCGAGCCCGTCGAGCGCGGCCACCGTCGCGCCGACGTTCGTTCCCTTGCTGTCGTCGACGTAGTCCACGTCGTCGATCGTCGCGATCACTTCGACGCGATGCGCCTCGCCGCGATACTCGCGCAGCGCGTGCAGCAGCGGCGCGGCCGGCAGGTCGATCGCGCGTGCAAGCGCGAACGCGGCCAGCGCGTTCGCCGCGTTGTGCAGCCCGCGGATGCGCAGCGCGTCAGCCGGCATCAGGCGCTTCTGCGCGATGTCGGGCGTATGCGCGGCGTCGCGCTTGCGGCGACGGCTCGTCGTCTCGTCCGGCGCGTCGCGGTCGACCGCTTCGACCAGCCACGCAATGCCGTTGTCGCGCGACAGGCCGTAGTCGCCGTCCTGCGTCGGTTCGTTCAGGCCGAACGTGACCGTGCGCGCCGCATCGGCCGCGCCGGGGGCCGGTGCGAACTTCATCACGGCCGCATCGTCGCGATTGAGCACGCGCGTGGTCGTCGCGCCGAAGATCCGGCCCTTCGCGGCCGCATAGGCGTCGAAGCTGCCGTGCCAGTCGAGGTGATCCTGCGTGATGTTGAGGATCGCGGCCGCATCCGGCGCGAACGTGCGGGCCGTCTCGAGTTGGAAGCTCGACAGTTCGAGCACCCAGACGTCGGGCAGCGCCGTATCGTCGATCGCACCCGCGAGCCGGTCGAGCATCGCCGGGCTGATGTTGCCGGCGACGGCGACCTTCTTGCCCGAACGCTGGCACAGCAGGCCCGTGAGGCTCGTCGTCGTGGTCTTGCCGTTGGTGCCGGTGATCGCGAGCACCTTCGGCTGATAGCCGCTCGTGCCGAGCGCGCGCAGCGCCTGCGCGAAGAATTCGAGTTCGCCCCACACCGCGATCGCGCGCTCGTTCGCGGCCGCGATCAGCGCCGCCAGTGCCGGTTCGAGCGGCGACAGGCCGGGGCTCAGCCCGACGATCTCGACGCCGCCGTCGAGCAGCGCAGGCGTGAACGGGCCGCCGACGAACTCCGCATCGATGCCTTCGGCCTGCAGCGCGGCAAGGTTCGGCGGCGCCTCGCGGGTATCGGCAATACGCAGCCGGCACCCGTGCCTCGCGCACCATCGCGCGATCGCGAGACCCGATTCCCCGAGCCCCAGTACGAGCACCATCGGCCGCTGCCGATCTCCAAACATCTCGCCAGACATCCTTGTTACCTTTCCTTTACCGCAGCTTGAGGGTGGACAGACCGAACAGGCACAGCATCAGCGTGATGATCCAGAAACGCACCACCACCTGCGTTTCCTTCCAGCCGGACAATTCGAAATGGTGATGCAGCGGTGCCATCTTCAGCAGGCGCCGCCCTTCGCCGTAACGCTTCTTCGTGTACTTGAACCACGACACCTGCAGCATCACCGACAGTGTTTCCGCGACGAAGATGCCACCCATGATGAACAGCACGATTTCCTGGCGCACGATCACCGCGACCGTGCCGAGCGCGCCGCCGAGCGCCAGCGCGCCGACGTCGCCCATGAACACCTGCGCGGGGTGCGTGTTGTACCAGAGGAACGCGAGCCCTGCCCCGCCCATCGCGGAACAGAAGATCAGCAATTCACCGGCGCCCGGGATGTGCGGGAACAGCAGATATTTCGAATAGACCGAGCTGCCCATCACGTACGCGAACACACCGAGCGACGCGCCGACCAGCACGACCGGCATGATCACGAGACCGTCGAGGCCGTCGGTCAGGTTCACCGCATTGCTCGCGCCGACGATCACGAAGTAGGTCAGCACGATGAAGCCCCACACGCCCAGCGGGTAGCTGATCGACTTCAGGAACGGCAGCATCAGGTCGGCGCGCGCCGGCAGCCCCATCGACAGGCCGCTCCTCACCCATGCCATGAACAGGTCGAACACGCGGACGTTGTTCGCTTCGGACACGCTGAAGGCGAGGTAGACGGCTGCGAACAGCCCGATCACCGACTGCCAGAAATACTTCTCGCGCGACGACATCCCGCGCGGGTCCTTGTGGACGACCTTGCGGTAATCGTCGACCCAGCCGATCACGCCGAAACCGAACGTGACGAGCATCACGATCCAGATGAAACGGTTCGTCAGGTCGCCCCACAGCAGCGTCGCGACCGCGATGCCGATCAGGATCAGCACGCCGCCCATCGTCGGCGTGCCGGACTTGACCAGGTGCGTCTGCGGGCCGTCCTTGCGCACGGCCTGACCAACCTTCATTTGCGTCAGCTTGCGGATCACCCACGGTCCGCACACGAGCCCGATCCCCAGCGCGGTGATGGTGGCCATCACCGCACGGAACGTGAGGTACGTGAACAAGCGCAAAAAGCTTGCGTCTCCTTGCAGCCATTGCGCCAGCGCCAGCAGCATGCTTCCTTCCTTCTACTCAGTGTGCAGCGGGCACCGTGCCCGCCGCGGGTTGTTTCGTCAGCGCGTCGACCACGCGCTCCATCTTCATGTACCGCGAGCCCTTCACGAGCACCGTCGCCTGCGCGCCGTAGCCCGCAGCGAGCAGTGCCGTCACCAGCGCGCCGACGTCATCGAAATGGCGGGCCGTGTCGCCGTACGCGGTACAAGCATCGCGCGACGCGTCGCCGTGTGCGAACAGCGCATCGATGCCGCGCTCGCGCGCATACGCGCCGATCTCCCGGTGAAATGCCGGGCCTTCGTCGCCCACCTCGCCCATGTCGCCGATCACCAGCACGCGCGGCTCAGGTTGCGCGGCCAGCACGTCGATCGCCGCGCGCATCGAATCGGGGTTCGCGTTGTAGGTGTCGTCGACGACCGTCGCGCCCGCGAGGCTGCCGACGACCGCTCGCCGGACCTGCAAGCGGCCTTTGACCGGCTCGAACGATTCGAGCCCCTGCTTGATCGCGGCCAGCTCGATACCGGCCGCGAGTGCCGCGGCCGTTGCCGCCAATGCGTTGCGTGCGTTGTGCTCGCCGAGCGCGCGCAGCCGCACCGTCACTGGGCCGGACGGCGTGTCGATTGCAAGCTCGCCGCCGTGCAAACGGCCCGTGACCTGCGCTTCGACCTGTCGTTCGGCGTCGTGCAGCGCGAAATCGAGAATCCGATTGCCGGTCGCCGCGACACGCCAGATACCGGCGTACGCATCGTCGGCCGGAAACACCGCGACGCCGTCCGGCGTCAGCGCGTGGATCACGGCCGCGTGTTCGAGCGCGACCGCCTCGACCGTCGCCATGAATTCCTGGTGTTCGCGCTGCGCATTGTTGACGAGCGCAACGGTCGGCGCCGCGAGGCGCGCGAGAACTTCGGTCTCGCCCGGGTGATTCATCCCGAGCTCGATCACCGCGACGCGATGTGCGCCCGACAGGCGCAGCAGCGTCAGCGGCACGCCGATGTCGTTGTTCAGGTTGCCGGCCGTCGCCAGCCGCGCGTCGGCGCCGACTGCAGCCGCAAAGATCGACGCGATCATTTCCTTGACAGTCGTCTTGCCGTTGCTGCCCGTCACCGCGACGAGCGGCACCGCGAAGCGCTTGCGCCAGCCGTGCGCGAGTGCGCCGAGCGCGGCACGCGTTTCACCGCCCTCGATGACCGGCATCGCGAGGCCCGCTGGCGCGTGCGCGACGAGCGCCGCGGCTGCGCCGCGCGCGGCCACGTCGCCGAGGAAGTCGTGCGCGTCGAAGCGCTCGCCCTTCAACGCGACGAACAGGTCGCCCGGACCGACCGTGCGGCTGTCCGTCGACACGCGCTCGAACGTGGTGTCCGAATCGCCGCGTACGGTGGCGCCGGGAATCAGGCGCGCGGCTTCGCCGAGACTGAGCATCGTCATTCGCCGCCTCCCTTGCCGTGCGTCGCGCGTGCCGCAAGCGCGAGCCGCGCGTGATCCTGATCGGAGAACGTGCGCTTCTTGCCCATGATTTCCTGCGTCGCCTCGTGCCCCTTGCCGGCCAGCACGACGACATCCTCGCGGGCCGCGCCGCGCACGGCCTGCAGGATCGCGCTCGCGCGATCCTCGATGCGGCGAGCGCGATCGGGCGCGGTCATCCCCGCGATGACCTGATCGATGATGCGCTGCGGATCCTCGCTGCGCGGATTGTCGCTCGTGACGACGACTTCGTCGGCGAGCCGCTCGGCGATCGCGCCCATCAGCGGGCGCTTCGTCGCATCCCGATCGCCGCCGCAGCCGAACATGCAGACGAGCCGCCCACCGCGCGCCGCCGCGATCGGGCGCAACGCGTCGAGCGTCTTGTCGAGCGCATCGGGCGTATGCGCGTAGTCGATCACGACCAGCGGTTCGTCGTTCTGCAGCCGGCCGCCAAGGCGCTGCATGCGCCCGTTGACGGACTCGAGACGCGCAATCTCCGCGACGGCCGCGTCGAACGACACGTCGGCCGCAAGCAGCGAGCCGAGCACCGCGAGCAGGTTGCTGACGTTGAACGTGCCGAGCGTGCCGACCTCGACGTCCGCGTCGCCCCACGACGAGCGCAGACGGAAGGCCGTGCCCGTCGTGGTCGCGCGCACGTCGAGCGCGACCAGTTCGCGATCGGCGTCGGCCGCCTGCGCGTCGCCGATCCCGTATGCGATCGTGCGCACGCGGCCGGCCAGCTTGTCGAGCAGGCGGCGGCCGGCTTCGTCGTCGCGATTGACGACCGCTGCGCGCAGACCGCGCCACGCGAACAGCTTCGACTTCGCGGCTTCGTACGCGTCGAACGTGACGTGATAGTCGAGGTGATCCTGCGTGAGGTTCGTGAAGACGGCGATGTCGAATGCCGTGCCGTTCACGCGCCCCTGATGCAATGCGTGCGACGAGACTTCCATCGCGACGGCTTTCGCGCCCGCGTCGTGCAGTTGCGCGAGGCTCCGCTGCAGTTGCGGCGCGTCCGGCGTCGTGAAGCCGGTCGGCACCAGTTGCCCCGGCATGCCGCTGCCGAGCGTGCCGATCAGCGCGCACGGCTGGTGCAGCGCCGTCAGCGCGGCCGCGATCCATTGGGTGCAGGACGTCTTGCCGTTGGTGCCGGTCACGCCGATGGCGAGCAGGCTGTCGCTCGGGTCGCCGTACCAGCCGCTGGCGATCTCGCCGGCCAGTTGGTCGAGCGCCGGCACCGCGAGTGCGACGGGTACGGCCGGTGCGGCTTCGAGACCTTCCGGCTGATACAGCACGGCGGCCGCGCCGCGCGCGACGGCATCGGAAATGAAGGCGCGATTGTCTGCCCCGTCGACCGCATAGCCGAGGAACACGTCGCCAGCCTGCAGGCTGCGCGTGTCGGCATGCAGTTGCGCCGCGGGGGCCACATGCTGGCGCAGCCACGCAAGCGCGGCCGCGATCTGCTGATGCGCCGGATGGGAACTGCGAGCGGCGCTCATCGAACAACTCCTGGTGAATTACGTGTCGTGCTGGATACGATCATATGCTTCGCACCGCCGCCCGCGGCGAGCTTTTGCGGGCCCGTCGCGGCGGGCGCGCCGGGCGCGTCGTCGGACACGACGAGCTGCTTGATCGGCATGTTCGGCGGCACGTTCAGCGCGCGCATCGTATCGCCCGCGATCGCCGAGAATACGGGGCCGGACACCTGGCCGCCGAAGTGGCTGCCGGCGGTCGGTTCGTCGACCGACACGGCGACGACGATGCGCGGGTTCGGCATCGGCGCCATGCCGACGAACGACGCGCGGTACTTGCGCGTGTAGCCGTGGCCTTCGTGCTTGTAAGCGGTGCCGCTCTTGCCGCCGACGCGATAACCCGGCACGGCCGCATCGGGCGACGTGCCGCCCGGCGCCACCACCGTTTCGAGCATCGCACGCACCTCGCGCGCGGTGGTCGGGTTGAACACCTGCGTACCCACGACCGGCTGGTTGGGGTCGGTCTTGAAAATGGTCACGGGCATCAGCTCGCCGTCATGCGCGATCGCCGTGTATGCGCGCGCGAGCTGGAACAGCGACACCGACAGGCCGTAGCCGTACGACATCGTCGCCTGCTCGATGCGACGCCAGCTCTTCCACGGACGCAGGCGGCCGGCCACCGCGCCCGGGAACCCGACCTTCGGCGCCTGGCCGAGGCCGATGCTCGTATACATATTCCACATTTCCTCGGGCCGCATCGTCATCGCGATCTTCGTCGCGCCGATGTTGCTCGACTTCTGGATCACGCCGCCGACCGTCAGCGTGCCGAAACCCGCGTCGTCGGTGATCGGTGCGCCGTCGAGCACGAAATGCCCGTTGCCCGTCTCGACGAGCGTATTCGGCGTCACGCGGTGCAGGTCGAGCGCGAGCGACACCGTAAACGGCTTCATGATCGACCCCGGCTCGAACACGTCGGTCATGATCCGGTTGCGCAACTGCTCGCCCGTCATGCGCGAGCGGTCGTTCGGGTTGTACGTCGGGTAGTTGACGAGCGCCAGCACCTCGCCGGTGCGCACGTCGACGACCATCGCAGCGCCGGCCTTCGCCTTGAACTTCTCGACGGCGGCCTTCAGGTTCGCATACGCGATGTACTGGATCTTGCTGTCGATCGACAGGTCGACGTCCGTCCCGTTGTGCGGCGGAATCTGTTCGGCGACGTCCTCGACGATGTGCCCCATCCGGTCCTTGATCACGCGGCGCACGCCGGACGTGCCGGACAGCATCTTCTGGTCGCCGAGTTCGACGCCCTCCTGCCCTTCGTCCTCGACGTTCGTGAAGCCGATCAGGTGAGCGGTAATCTCGCCTTCCGGATAGAAGCGCTTGTATTCATTGCGCTGATAGATACCGGGAATGTCGAGCGCGGCGACCTTGTCCGCGACGTCGATCGGCACCTGGCGCTTTACGTAGACGAAACCCTTGTCTTGCGACAGCTTCACGCGCAGTTCCTTCGGCGTCATGCCGAGGAGCTTGCCGAGCTGGTTGACCTTGCCGGCGTCGAGATCGTCCGGCACGGCGTCCGGAATTGCCCAGATCGCGCGCACGGGCAGGCTCGTCGCGAGCACGAGCCCGTTACGGTCGAGGATCTTGCCGCGCGTTGCCGGCAGCTCGATCGTGCGCTGATAGCGGCTCTCGCCCTGCTTCTGGTAGAACGCGTTGCCGGGCCCCTGGATCCAGAACGCCCGCGCAGCGAGCGCGACGAACGCCATGAACAGCAGGAACACGACGAGTTTCGAGCGCCACATCGGCAGGTGCACGCCGAGCACGGGGCTCGACGAGAACTTCACGTCCTGGCGCTTTTGCGACGGCTTCATCGCGCGCCTCCGTTGCCCTTGCTGGCCGTATCGGCCGACGCGGGAATCGGCGCGTCGATCGCCTTCGCGGCGCCCGGCGGCAGCGTCAGGTACTGGGTGCGGCCCGTCGTGATCGGCTGCATCTTCAGCGAATCGTTCGCGAGCTGCTCGATGCGGGACGTCTTGGACAGCGCGCTCTGCTGATATTGAAGCTGCGCGTAGTCCTGCTGGAGCTGACGCTCCTGCGACTGCGCGCGCTGCAGCTGGATGAAGATCTGGCGCTGCTGGTTCGTCGAGTTGACGACCGACAGCGCACAGCCCATCACGATGATCAGCAGGAAGATGTTGAAGCGGCTCATGGCGTGACGCGCTCCGCGATGCGCATCACGGCCGACCGGGCGCGCGGATTCGCGGCAACTTCCGCCTCGCTCGGGAATTGACGACTGATGATCTTGAGCGGCGGGCTCGGGAGGTCGACGGCACGGATCGGCAGGCGACGATCGACGGCAGGCGCACTCGCGTGCGCCTGCATGAATCGCTTGACGATCCGGTCCTCGAGTGAATGAAAGCTGATGACCACCAGCCGCCCCCCTTGCTCCAGCAAAGACAATGCCGCGTCTAGTACGACTTGCAGGTCCGCAAGCTCTTGATTGACGTGAATCCGTATAGCCTGAAAGGTGCGGGTTGCCGGATCCTTGCCCTTCTCACGGGTTTTGACGACGTTACCCACGATTTGGGCAAGCTCGCCCGTGGTGTCGAGAGGCCCAAGACGGTCGGACTCTGCCCGGCGAGCAACAAGCGCCTTTGCAATCTGAAAAGCAAACCGTTCTTCCCCATAATCCCGTATCACCTCCGTCAATTCCTGCACCGAAGCGCGCGCGAGCCATTCGGCCGCCGACTCGCCGCGCGTCGGATCCATTCGCATGTCCAGCGGGCCATCCGCGCGAAAGCTGAAGCCGCGCGCCGGATCGTCCACCTGCGGCGAGGACACGCCCAGGTCCAGCAACACACCCGACACCTTCTCGACACCGCGCGCCGCAAGCGCGTCGCGCATCGATGCAAAGCTGTCATGCACGATCGAGAAGCGCCCATCCTCGATGCGCTGCGCCGTCTCGATCGCCCTCGGATCCTTGTCGAACGCGATCAGCCGGCCGGCCGGCGCCAGCCGCGCGAGCACCGCGCGGCTATGACCGCCGCGCCCGAACGTGCCGTCGACATAAATGCCGTCCGGCCGCGTCACGAGCGAGTCGACCGCTTCGTCCAACAGTACGGTCCGATGCTGCAATTCGTTTCCCATCGCGGGCGTCTCCGTCACCGCAATCAGAACGTGAAGTTCTTCAGCGCGTCGGGCATGCCCTGCGCCATCGCTGCCTGCTCCTTCGCGATGTAGGTCTGCGAATCCCACAGCTCGAAGTGACTACCCATTCCCAACAACATGACTTCCTTTTCCAGTCCGGCCGCCATCCGCAGCTCGGGCGATACGAGAATCCGGCCTGCGCTGTCGAGATCGACATCCATCGCATTGCCGAGAAAAATTCGCCGCCACCAATGAGCGTCCATCGGCAGCGCGGCGATCTTGGCGCGGAACACTTCCCATTCGGGGCACGGAAACAGCAACAGGCAGCCGTCCGGGTGCTTGGTCACAGTCACCCGTCCTTCTGCCTGTCCTTGCAGCGCTTCGCGATAGCGAGCCGGCACCGACATCCGCCCTTTCGCATCGAGCGTCAGCGCCGACGCCCCTTGGAACACTTTCCGCTCTCCCGTTCAGGGCACCGAAGCACCCGCTCAATGCTCAAGAATTTAGCCGGAATAGCCCGCCAAATCACACAAAAATACACTTTCTCACACTGTCTCCCACTTTAGTGGAAGGGTTTGGCACGGTCAAGGGAGCGGCCCGGTTTTTTGACGAATTTTGTTAGTTAGAACAAGGACTTACGCGCGCATGCTCATGCGGCCCTTCATGCTAAAAATCGTTATAAATGAATGAGCTAGTGCAACTTGTGAAGGTGATACGTGAGAAAGGCGGGCCAGACTGGCGTGCGGACGGGGCTTTCGGGGGCGGGAAAACGCGGAAAAAACGGGCGGTATCGGGAACGGCGGACCAGGGCGACGTCACACGCCGCCCCGGCCCGAATGTCAGAGATAGTATGCAGTGCTCGTCATGACTTTCGATGCGGCGCGCATCAGCATCCGTGCGGGCAGCGGCAGCTCGATCCCGCCGGCATCGGTCGCGGCCTTGCCGTGCTTCACCTCGTCGAGCCGCATCTGCTCGACGATCGCACGAGACGCCGTGTCGGTCGCCGGCAGCTCGGACAGGTGCCCGTCGAGATGGCTCTCGACCTGGCGCTCCGTCTCCGCCATGAAGCCGAGGCTGACCTTGTCGCCCAGCGTTCCGGCAACGACGCCGATCGCGAGCGCGCCAGCGTACCACAGCGGGTTGAGCAGGCTCGGACGCGAATCGAGTTCCTTCAGCCGATGCGCGGTCCACGCGAGATGATCCTCCTCCTCGCGCGCGGCTTCCTCGAACATCGCCTTCGACGACGACGAGCGCGCGGTCAGCTTCTGCGCCTGATAAAGCGCCTGCGCGCAGACCTCGCCGACGTGGTTCACGCGCATCAGCCCGGCGGCATGCGTACGCTCCGCGGGCGTCAGTTCGCCGGCCGGCGGCTCCGCCGGCGCAGGCACCGGGCGGCTCATCCGGCTAATGCCGGTCAGCGATCGCAGGCCGCGATCGAATTCGCTGATCAATTCATCCAACACCATCCTGTTCTCCTGGCTGCGTGTGCTGCCGCGGGCGGCAAAGGCACGTGCTCCGCTGCGTAACCGACTTGATTATTCAGCGGAAATTGCGGTTAACCCGTGATTTTAACCATTGTTGCATAAAGGAAACATGGCAGCCTTGCGCCAAGGCATTTCGCTTTGTCGGAAAAATCGGCTTTGCTACATTACGTGCGACTTCTTGCGAAGTTGATGGGGCCCGTCAACACAACATAACTATCCGCCCCGCCAAAAAAATTCAGTGATTCTTGGAGATCCGTTAATGAAAAAGTCGCTTCTCGCGCTCGTCGCGCTGGGCGCGTTTGCTGGCGCAGCTCATGCGCAAAGCAGCGTGACGCTCTACGGCATCATCGATGAAGGCTTCATCTTCAACAACAACGCCAAGGGCGGCCACCTGTACGGTCTGGCAAGCGGCGTGATGCAAGGCAGCCGCTTCGGCCTGCGCGGCACCGAAGATCTGGGCAGCGGCCTGAAGGCGATCTTCGTGCTCGAAAACGGTTTTGACGTCAACTCCGGCAAGCTGGGCCAGGGCGGCCTGATGTTCGGCCGCCAGGCTTACGTCGGCCTGTCGAGCCAGTACGGTACGGTCACGCTGGGTCGCCAGTACGACTCCGTCGTCGACTTCGTCGGCCCGCTCGAGGCAGGCGACCAGTGGGGCGGCTACATCGCTGCTCACCCGGGCGACCTCGACAACTTCAACAACGCATACCGTGTGAACAACGCGGTCAAGTACACGAGCCCGACCTACGGCGGCTTCTCGTTCGGCGGCCTGTACAGCTTCGGCGGTCAAGCCGGCCAGTTCTCGAAGAACCAGGTCTGGTCGCTTGGCGCGGGTTACAACAACGGCCCGCTGGTGTTGGGTGTCGGCTACTTGAACGCACGCACGCCGGCGAACTTCGGCGGCATGTTCAACACCGGCGCGTCGGCTGCGGCGACGGCCGTGTCGTCGCCGGTCTACGGGGCATATGCGAACAGCGCGAACACGTACCAGGTCATCGGTGCGGGCGGTGCGTACACGTTCGGCGCAGCGACGATCGGCGCGACGTACTCGAACACGAAGTTCAAGGGCTTCTCGGTCGGTCCGTTCGTGAACCAGACCGCGACGTTCAACAACGGCGAAATCAACTTCAAGTATCAGCTGACCCCGGCGCTGATCGTCGGCGCGGCGTATGACTACACGCAAGGCAGCAAGATCGACGGCAACTCGGCAGCCAAGTACCACCAAGGCTCGCTGGGCGTCGACTACTTCCTGTCCAAGCGCACGGACGTCTACGTGATCGGTGTGTACCAGCATGCGTCGGGCAACACGCTCGATTCGGCAGGCAACGTCGTTCAGGCACATGCGTCGATCAACGGTCTCGACCCGTCGAGCACCAGCAACCAGGTCGCAGCGCGCGTCGGCATCCGTCACAAGTTCTAATCAGCTTGCCTGACAAGCCGCAGCATATTGAAGGCGCCTTCGGGCGCCTTTTTCTTTTGCGGCTGCGAAGCGGTGAGCGGAGAACAGGACGATCGCCGGACGGCCCGCTCACGGCGGCGAACCGGCCCCTACGCCTCATCGACGTGAATGCCACCGCTGCCGGCGGGCAGCATGCGTCGTGGTATCGCGCGATGCGAATCGCGAATCGCGGATCGCGGCCGCCGCCGGCGATCCAGTCGAGCCGCTCCGTCAGCCACGGCGCATCCCGGTAGAACGCGTGCCGTTCCTGCGACCGTCGGACCTCGGCGCGGCAACCTCGGTGCCGACACCACGAATAAAAATGCCCGGCATTGGCCGGGCTCGTTCGTTCGACTTCGGTGTTATGCGCGTCCGTCGCGCAGCTCGCGCCGCAGGATCTTGCCGACATTCGTCTTCGGCAGTTCCGTGCGGAACTCGACGAGTTTCGGCCGCTTGTAGCCAGTGAGCCGCTCCTTGCAGTACGCGAGGATGTCCTTGTCGGTAAGCGCCGGGTCCTTCTTCACGACGAACAGCTTCACGGCTTCGCCCGAGTGCTCGTCCGGCACGCCGACCGCCGCCACCTCGAACACGCCCGGGTGCGACGCCACCACGTCCTCGACCTCGTTCGGATACACGTTAAAACCGGATACCAGGATCATGTCCTTCTTCCGGTCGACGATCTTCACGTAACCGCGCGCGTCCATCACGCCGACGTCGCCGGTCTTGAAGAAACCGTCCGGGAACATGACCTTCGCGGTTTCGTCCGGACGGTTCCAGTAGCCGGCCATGACCTGCGGCCCGCGGATGCAGATCTCGCCCGGCTCGCCGAGCGCGACGTCGTTGCCTGCGTCATCGCGGATGGCCACTTCTGTCGACGGCAGCGGCAGGCCGATCGTCCCGCTATATTCGGTCGCGGTTACCGGGTTGCAGGTCGCGACCGGCGAGGTCTCCGACAGGCCGTAGCCCTCGACGATCGCCGTATGGGTCTTCTCATACCAGCGCTTCGCGACGCCTTCCTGGATCGCCATGCCGCCGCCGTTGGCGATCACGAGCTTCGACAGGTCAAGCTGGTTGAATTCGGGATGGTTCAGCAGCGCGTTGTACAACGTGTTGACGGCCGGAATCGTCGAGATCTGGTAACCCTTCAACTCCTTGATCATCCCGCCGATGTCGCGCGGATTCGGGATCAGGATGCCCATGCCGCCCGTGCGCATCGTCAGAAAGCCGCAGACCGTCAGCGCGAACACGTGATAGAGCGGCAGCGCGACGACCGTCACGAACTGCTTCACCTCGGGGTACTTCTCGTGCGCGGGATGGTGCCATGCGCCAGCCTGCAGCACGTTCGACACGATGTTCCGGTGCAACAGCGTCGCCCCCTTCGCGACTCCGGTCGTACCGCCCGTGTACTGGAGGAACGCGACGTCGTCGGGGCCGAGCTTCTGCGGCTTGAAGGTTTGCCGCGCACCTTCCGACAGCGCGGCCTTGAAGCGCGTGTACGACGGAAGCTGCCAGGCCGGCACCATCTTCTTCACGTTGCGCACGACGTAATTGACGAGCCAGCCCTTGATGCCCAGCAGATCGCCCATCGACGCGACCACCACATGCTTGACCGCGGTGTTGGCGATGACGGCCTGCAGCGTCGACGCGAAATTCTCGAGGATAACGATCGCCTCCGCCCCGCTGTCCTTCAGCTGATGTTCGAGCTCGCGCGGCGTATAGAGCGGGTTGACGTTGACGACGGTGAAGCCCGCGCGGAGCACCGCGACGATCGCTACCGGGTACTGCAGTACGTTCGGCATCATGAGCGCAACGCGCGCGCCGCGCTTCAGGCCGCGCGACTGCAGCCACGCGCCGAACTGGCGCGACAGCGCATCGAGTTCGCCGTACGTGATGCTCTTGCCCATGCAGACGAATGCCTTGCGGTCACGATACTGCTTGAAGCTTTCGTCGAGGAGATCCGGGATGGATGGATACGGGGACGCGTCAATTTCGGCTGGAACGCCGGGTGGGTACGATTTCAGCCAAATTTTGTTCATACTGCGCGTCTCCTCACAGATTTTCGAATGGTCGTGCTAAAACGCATCGTAGCGGCTCGCCCTTGCCGAGACAACCGGGTTAGATGCCCACTTCGAACTTTCGAATATATTCGTCTGAGCATATCAAGAAGTTCGGTCAAATCCGCTCAACTTCCACCAGACAATCGTAAAACGTCGCCGAGTTGCCGAGATCGGTCAGCGCCTGGCTCGTCACCTCGTTCGCGTTCCGTCCATCCGCCGACAATTTCTTCCACCAGATCGACAGTCCGACGACGAGCCCTGCCCGCGCACGATCGGTCACTCTCGCGACCGCCTGCATCGATCCGCGGTCGTTGAAGATGCGCACGATGTCGCCCTCCCCGATGCCGCGCGCGTCTGCGTCGGCCGGGTGTATATCGAGGTGCGGCTGGCCTTCCGTACTGCGCAGGCTGTCCACGTTCACGAACGTGCTGTTCAGGAAGTGGCGGGCCGGCGGGGAAATCATCGCCAGTGGATAACGAGCGGCGAGTTCAGGGGCGGCCTCCGCCGATTCGAACGGCGGCAGATAATCGGGCACCGGGTCCATGCCCATCTGCTCGAGTCGCGCACTGTAGAACTCGCATTTGCCGGACGGTGTGCGGAAGCCGCCATTCGCGAAAGGCGCGTCCGCCACCTTGAGCTTCAGCCAGCCGGCACGCTTCAACGTCTCCCAATCGCTGTCGAGCGTCGGATCGTCCCAACGGAGCGCCATCTGCGCGACCTCTTCGTCGCTGTGATAAAGCGCGGGCTCGTCGAGCCCCATACTGCGTGCGATGCCGCGAAAGATTTCCGTGTTCGGCCGTGCGTCGCCGACTGGCGGAATCGCCGGTAGATTCGCCATCACATAGGTGTGGCCGTATGACTTGTGGACGTCGAGATGCTCGAGTTGCGTCGTGGCAGGCAACACCATGTCGGCGAAATCGACCGTATCTGTCTTGAAGTGCTCGAGAACGACCGTGAACAGATCTTCGCGCGCGAACCCGGCGGCGACTTTCGACGAGTCGGGCGCGACCGCGACCGGATTCGAATTGTAGACAATCACCGCTTCGACCTTCGGCCCGAAGGTGGCGTCGCCCGGATGCAGCAGTGCATCGCCGATCGCATTCATGTTGATGATGCGCGGCAGTTTGTGTGGCCAGCCTGGCATCAGATCCGGACGCAGCAGCGCCGACTGATTGACCGGAGCGAATTCCGACGACGACAGCAGCAGCCCGCCGGCCCGGTCGCGCCACGCGCCTGTCAGCGCAGGCAAGCTCGCAATCGCACGCACGGCGTTGCCGCCACCGCGCACACGCTGCATGCCGTAATTGAGGCGAATCGACGCCTTGCGGGTCGCGCCGTAACGACGTGCGAGTTCGATCAGTTCCGACGCTTCGATGCCGCAGATCTGGGCGACACGCTCCGGCGGATAGGACAGGGCTCGCGCCTTGAGCGCGTCGAAACCGAGCGTATGACGCGCGATGTAGTCGTGATCGAGCAGGTCTTCGGTAATCAGCACATGCATCATGCCGAGCGCGAACGCGCCGTCGGTGCCCGGCTTCAACGCGAAGTGCTGATGACATTTCTCCGCCGTCAGCGAACGGTAGGGATCGATTGCGACCAGACGGGCGCCTCGACGCTTGGCTTCCTGCGCTCGAGTCCAGAAATGCAGGCTGGATGCGATCGGGTTGGCGCCCCAGATCAGGATCAGCTCGCTTTCCTCGAAATGCTCGAGATGCATACCGATGCTTCCGCCATACGTATAGCGCAGCCCTGCTGCACCGGCCGCGGCGCAGATGGTCCGCTCAAGCCGGGACGCACCGAGTTTATGGAAGAACCGCTGCGCGATGCCTTCGCCCTGCACGAGTCCCATCGTTCCCGCGTAGCTGTACGGCATAATCGCCTCCGGCGCACGCGCAGCTATTTCCCCGAGACGACGACCGATCTCGTCAAGTGCTTCGCTCCAGCTGATCGGCACGAAGCGCCCTTCCCCCTTCGCGCCGATGCGCTTGAGGGGCACGGTGAGCCGGTCGGGATGATGGACGCGGTCGGCATATCGGCTGACTTTCGTACACAACACACCCTGCGTGGGCGGATGGTCGGGATCACCCGTGACCTTGATCGCACGGCCGTTTTCGACGGTCACGCGCATCGCGCATGTGTCCGGACAATCGTGCGGGCAAACGGCCCGAGCTATCTGAGTGGCGACGTTCATCATTCTGGATGCGACTGGGGTGGAGGTTCGCAAATTTTACGAGGATGGACCGACTAAGACCTCATTTCGCACGAATTTCCCGCCTGTTCAGCGAAAAGACTGGAATAACGGATGAAAAATGTCGACGCTGGTCCGGCTCCGAACTGCCGATGCGACGATACGGACGCGGGGGCGGGTGTGAAAAGTACCTTGACGGCGGCTTCGCCGAGCGGACACGAGTCACCTACCTGGCCGGAGATTGCAGCCAATAAGCGGGTGATTGGTCCGGGATGATGGAGAGCGGCGGGGTCGGGTTACGCGCTTGAGCAACAACCGGAGAGGTTCGATTGCCTGCACTCGCGCTTTTCGCTGCTCAAATGCAAAAACCCCCGCCTTTCGGGCGGGGGTTCTTGGCTTAGGGAGCCTGACGATTACCTACTTTCACACGGGAATCCGCACTATCATCGGCGTAGAGTCGTTTCACGGTCCTGTTCGGGATGGGAAGGGGTGGGACCGACTCGCTATGGTCATCAGGCAAAGAGGGTTGTTCTGCTGGCGTGGCCAACAGAACCAATCTGGGAAGAAGCAGTAATTTAGGTTGTGTGTATCACACACGAGAATCAACCAGTCCGACGCGCTCTGTAGCGCGAGACAGACTTGTTATAGGATCAAGCCTTACGGGCAATTAGTATCAGTTAGCTGAACGCATTACTGCGCTTACACACCTGACCTATCAACGTCCTGGTCTCGAACGACCCTTCAAGGGGATCTAGTCCCCAGGGATATCTCATCTTAAGGCGAGTTTCCCGCTTAGATGCTTTCAGCGGTTATCTCTTCCGAACATAGCTACCCGGCGATGCCACTGGCGTGACAACCGGTACACCAGAGGTTCGTCCACTCCGGTCCTCTCGTACTAGGAGCAGCCCCCTTCAAATATCCAACGCCCACGGCAGATAGGGACCAAACTGTCTCACGACGTTTTAAACCCAGCTCACGTACCTCTTTAAATGGCGAACAGCCATACCCTTGGGACCGGCTACAGCCCCAGGATGAGATGAGCCGACATCGAGGTGCCAAACACCGCCGTCGATATGAACTCTTGGGCGGTATCAGCCTGTTATCCCCAGAGTACCTTTTATCCGTTGAGCGATGGCCCTTCCATACAGAACCACCGGATCACTATGACCTGCTTTCGCACCTGCTCGACTTGTCGGTCTCGCAGTTAAGCACGCTTATGCCATTGCACTATCAGCACGATTTCCGACCGTACCTAGCGTACCTTCGTACTCCTCCGTTACGCTTTGGGAGGAGACCGCCCCAGTCAAACTGCCTACCATGCACTGTCCCCGACCCGGATCACGGGCCAAGGTTAGAACCTCAAACAAACCAGGGTGGTATTTCAAGGACGGCTCCACCGAAACTAGCGTTCCGGTTTCATAGCCTCCCACCTATCCTACACAGATCGGTTCAAAGTCCAATGCAAAGCTACAGTAAAGGTTCATGGGGTCTTTCCGTCTAGCCGCGGGTAGATTGCATCATCACAAACACTTCAACTTCGCTGAGTCTCGGGAGGAGACAGTGTGGCCATCGTTACGCCATTCGTGCAGGTCGGAACTTACCCGACAAGGAATTTCGCTACCTTAGGACCGTTATAGTTACGGCCGCCGTTTACCGGGACTTCAATCAAGAGCTTGCACCCCATCATTTAATCTTCCGGCACCGGGCAGGCGTCACACCCTATACGTCCACTTTCGTGTTTGCAGAGTGCTGTGTTTTTATTAAACAGTCGCAGCCACCAGTTTATTGCAACCCCTTCACCCTCCTGGCGCAGGCCAGTCAAGCTACAAGGGCGTACCTTATCCCGAAGTTACGGTACCAATTTGCCGAGTTCCTTCTCCCGAGTTCTCTCAAGCGCCTTAGAATACTCATCTCGCCCACCTGTGTCGGTTTGCGGTACGGTCATCGTTAGACTGAAGCTTAGAGGCTTTTCTTGGAACCACTTCCAATTGCTTCGCTTCCGAAGAAGCTCGCGCCACACCCTTGAATTGCGCACCCGGATTTGCCTAAGTGCCTTCTCCAATGCAGCGACCGGGACTTCCAACACCCGGACAACCTTCCGCGATCCGTCCCCCCATCGCATCTAACAATGGTGCAGGAATATTGACCTGCTTCCCATCAGCTACGCATTTCTGCCTCGCCTTAGGGGCCGACTCACCCTACGCCGATGAACGTTGCGTAGGAAACCTTGGGCTTACGGCGAGGGGGCCTTTCACCCCCTTTATCGCTACTCATGTCAGCATTCGCACTTCCGATACCTCCAGCACCCTTTACAAGGCACCTTCGCAGGCTTACGGAACGCTCTCCTACCATGCGAGCAAAGCTCGCATCCGCAGCTTCGGTATATAGCTTAGCCCCGTTACATCTTCCGCGCAGGACGACTCGATCAGTGAGCTATTACGCTTTCTTTAAAGGGTGGCTGCTTCTAAGCCAACCTCCTGACTGTTTTAGCCTTCCCACTTCGTTTCCCACTTAGCTATATTTGGGGACCTTAGCTGGCGGTCTGGGTTGTTTCCCTCTTGACACCGGACGTTAGCACCCGATGTCTGTCTCCCGTGATTGCACTCTTCGGTATTCGGAGTTTGCTATGGCGGGGTAATCTGCAATAGACCCCCCAACCATGACAGTGCTCTACCCCCGAAGGTGAGACACGAGGCACTACCTAAATAGTTTTCGGAGAGAACCAGCTATTTCCAAGTTTGTTTAGCCTTTCACCCCTATCCACAGCTCATCCCCTAACTTTTCAACGTTAGTGGGTTCGGACCTCCAGTACGTGTTACCGCACCTTCATCCTGGCCATGGATAGATCACTTGGTTTCGGGTCTACGCCCAGCAACTGAACGCCCTATTCGGACTCGCTTTCGCTACGCCTGCCCTATACGGTTAAGCTTGCTACTGAACGTAAGTCGCTGACCCATTATACAAAAGGTACGCCGTCACCCCTTTCGAGGCTCCGACTGTTTGTATGCATGCGGTTTCAGGATCTATTTCACTCCCCTCCCGGGGTTCTTTTCGCCTTTCCCTCACGGTACTGGTTCACTATCGGTCGATCACGAGTATTTAGCCTTGGAGGATGGTCCCCCCATCTTCAGACAGGATTTCACGTGTCCCGCCCTACTTGTCGCACACCTAGTTCTTTCATACTGTTTTCGCCTACAGGGCTATCACCTGCTATGGCCGCACTTTCCAGAGCGTTCGGCTAACAATACAAATAAAGAGTGCAAGGCTCATCCCATTTCGCTCGCCACTACTTTGGGAATCTCGGTTGATTTCTTTTCCTGCGGTTACTTAGATGTTTCAGTTCACCGCGTTCGCTTCACATGACCTATGTATTCAGTCATGGATACTCCAAAAGGAGTGGGTTTCCCCATTCGGACATCTACGGATCAAAGCTCGTTTGCCAGCTCCCCGTAGCTTTTCGCAGGCTACCGCGTCCTTCATCGCCTGTGATCGCCAAGGCATCCACCACATGCACTTGTTCGCTTGACCCTATAACGAGTCTGTCTCGTTACAGGTTGAGTTCTCGCGTTGTGCCGTATTCCAAAATCGAGTCGAACATAGAGTTCGAATCATCTTGAGATACATCGATACAATCACAACCCGGATAGTTTCCACGTCCATCTCAAGACGCTTCCGCCATCCAAATTACTTACTTCTTCCAGATTGTTAAAGAACGACAGCCGATACGTACTACGTATCACTCTGACTGGCTCAATCGCCAATGCAAAATTCTCGGTTCAGTGTCTGAACCAAGCCCTTAGCGTTGGTGATTGGTGGAGGCAGACGGGATCGAACCGACGACCCCCTGCTTGCAAAGCAGGTGCTCTCCCAGCTGAGCTATGCCCCCATGAGTACAGATTTGCCTCAGGTGTTACCGCCAGACAATGGTGGGTCTGGTTGGATTCGAACCAACGACCCCCGCCTTATCAAGACGGTGCTCTAACCGACTGAGCTACAGACCCCTGAGTCTGTCTTTAAATTTACAGCCGATAAGCGTGAGCGCTCAATTTTGCGAGAAGCTCTGGAAAGGAGGTGATCCAGCCGCACCTTCCGATACGGCTACCTTGTTACGACTTCACCCCAGTCATGAATCCTACCGTGGTGACCGTCCTCCTTGCGGTTAGACTAGCCACTTCTGGTAAAACCCACTCCCATGGTGTGACGGGCGGTGTGTACAAGACCCGGGAACGTATTCACCGCGGCATGCTGATCCGCGATTACTAGCGATTCCAGCTTCATGCACTCGAGTTGCAGAGTGCAATCCGGACTACGATCGGTTTTCTGGGATTAGCTCCCCCTCGCGGGTTGGCAACCCTCTGTTCCGACCATTGTATGACGTGTGAAGCCCTACCCATAAGGGCCATGAGGACTTGACGTCATCCCCACCTTCCTCCGGTTTGTCACCGGCAGTCTCCTTAGAGTGCTCTTGCGTAGCAACTAAGGACAAGGGTTGCGCTCGTTGCGGGACTTAACCCAACATCTCACGACACGAGCTGACGACAGCCATGCAGCACCTGTGCGCCGGTTCTCTTTCGAGCACTCCCACCTCTCAGCAGGATTCCGACCATGTCAAGGGTAGGTAAGGTTTTTCGCGTTGCATCGAATTAATCCACATCATCCACCGCTTGTGCGGGTCCCCGTCAATTCCTTTGAGTTTTAATCTTGCGACCGTACTCCCCAGGCGGTCAACTTCACGCGTTAGCTACGTTACTAAGGAAATGAATCCCCAACAACTAGTTGACATCGTTTAGGGCGTGGACTACCAGGGTATCTAATCCTGTTTGCTCCCCACGCTTTCGTGCATGAGCGTCAGTATTGGCCCAGGGGGCTGCCTTCGCCATCGGTATTCCTCCACATCTCTACGCATTTCACTGCTACACGTGGAATTCTACCCCCCTCTGCCATACTCTAGCTTGCCAGTCACCAATGCAGTTCCCAGGTTGAGCCCGGGGATTTCACATCGGTCTTAACAAACCGCCTGCGCACGCTTTACGCCCAGTAATTCCGATTAACGCTTGCACCCTACGTATTACCGCGGCTGCTGGCACGTAGTTAGCCGGTGCTTATTCTTCCGGTACCGTCATCCCCCGGCTATATTAGAACCAAGGATTTCTTTCCGGACAAAAGTGCTTTACAACCCGAAGGCCTTCTTCACACACGCGGCATTGCTGGATCAGGCTTTCGCCCATTGTCCAAAATTCCCCACTGCTGCCTCCCGTAGGAGTCTGGGCCGTGTCTCAGTCCCAGTGTGGCTGGTCGTCCTCTCAGACCAGCTACTGATCGTCGCCTTGGTAGGCCTTTACCCCACCAACTAGCTAATCAGCCATCGGCCAACCCTATAGCGCGAGGCCCGAAGGTCCCCCGCTTTCATCCGTAGATCGTATGCGGTATTAATCCGGCTTTCGCCGGGCTATCCCCCACTACAGGACATGTTCCGATGTATTACTCACCCGTTCGCCACTCGCCACCAGGTGCAAGCACCCGTGCTGCCGTTCGACTTGCATGTGTAAGGCATGCCGCCAGCGTTCAATCTGAGCCAGGATCAAACTCTTCAGTTTAAACCTGTTACTGTTTTCGGTTCTTTCGAACCGGTCGCTCACTCAAAGCTGACAGGAATATGAATCACTTCATAAACCTGACTTACTTTAGTGTGAGACTCTTGATACTTTCGCTATCTGATCCGAAGATCAGCTCGCTTCCATCAAGCGCCCACACTTATCGGCTGTTAATTTTTAAAGAGCATTTCTGCGAGAAACCTGAAGTTTCTCAGCAGCGCTGCGTTTTCAGCAGCAGAGAAGCGAGATTATGAACCGTCTTTTTCAGTCAGTCAACAACTTTTTGAACTGCTTCGTTGCGACGACTGGGTTCAACTTCATGTGCGCCGGGGCTCTACAACCGACCCTCCATCGCACCGCTTCCCTTCTTCCTCCGCGCTGCGTTTCAGTTAGCGCGAAAGAGGCGTGATTCTATGCACCCGCCTCGGTCTGCGCAACCCCTTTGTGAAAATATTTTGAAAAAGCCCCCGTGCGCTAACGCGCACGGGGGCTTTGGGCTCACTGCCCCGGGCGATCTTACCGACACCCGCCGCTCGCCAGGCGCCGCCCAGCCACCGCCAAATCAGCGGTTCTTGAATACCGGCTTCCGCTTCTCGACGAATGCCGCCATCCCTTCCTTCTGATCTTCGGTCGCGAACAGCGAATGGAACAGTCGACGCTCGAAATGGACACCCTCGGCCAGTGTCGTCTCGTACGCGCGATTCACCGACTCCTTGACCATCATGACCGCCGGCAGTGAAAACTCGGCAATCGTCGTCGCAGCGGCAATCGCCTCGTCGATCAGTTTGTCGGCCGGCAGCACGCGCGACACGAGCCCCGCCCGTTCCGCCTCGGCCGCGTCCATGAAGCGCGCCGTCAGGCACATGTCCATTGCCTTCGCCTTGGACACCGCGCGCGGCAGACGCTGCGTGCCGCCTGCGCCCGGCATCACGCCCAGCTTGATTTCGGGCTGGCCGAACTTGGCCGTATCCGCTGCGAAGATGATGTCGCACATCATCGCGAGCTCGCAACCACCGCCAAGCGCAAAGCCCGCCACGGCAGCAATGATCGGCTTGCGGATCTCGCGGACGGTCTCCCAGTTACGGGTGATGTAGTCGCCGCGATAAACATCCATATAGGAATAGGTCGCCATCATGCCGATGTCGGCCCCGGCCGCGAACGCCTTCTCGCTCCCCGTCACGACGATCGCGCCAATCGCTTCGTCAGCGTCGAACGCTTTCAGCGCAGCGCCCAACTCATCCATCAGCGCATCGTTCAGCGCATTCAGCGCCTTCGGACGGTTCAGTGTGATCAGCCCGACTCGCCCCCGGGTCTCCACCAGGATGTTCTCGTAAGACATCTATTTCTCCTCGATCAATGAAATGAGAAACGCCTCGCACATGCGAATAGTTTGATGCTACCATTCTCCGACCAACCGGTCGGTTAATTAATCGATCCAACCCTTCCCTATGTCCATCAGGCTGCCGCCATGACCCA
Source organism: Burkholderia sp. PR2 (assembly GCF_052372875.1). NCBI lineage: Bacteria > Pseudomonadati > Pseudomonadota > Betaproteobacteria > Burkholderiales > Burkholderiaceae > Burkholderia > Burkholderia sp. PR2. The sequence goes on along the minus strand of NZ_JBQRWH010000004.1, from coordinate 465,864 downwards.
TGCACTGTTCACGAAGCACGAAGACACGCTGAAACACGCCCTCGCCGCCATCGAGAGCCGCGGGTACTGGAGCCCGTTCGCGGAAATGCCGAGTCCCAAAGTGTACGGGGAAAGCGCCAACGCCGACGGCGAAGCGGCGTTCAAGGCACACCTCGGCAACACGTTCGCGCTCGACCAGCCCGCGTCCGGCGGAACCGTCGGCGCGGAGCAGTCGCCGTACGGGATCGCGCTGGGCATCCGCTATCCGAAATCGACACCCGACGAACTGATTGCCGCGGCCACCGCGGCCCAGCGCGCATGGCGCGAAGCCGGCCCGAGCGCCTGGACCGGTGTCAGTCTCGAAATCCTCGCACGTCTGAATCGCGCGAGCTTCGAAATTGCCTACAGCGTGATGCACACGACGGGCCAGGCGTTCATGATGGCATTCCAGGCCGGGGGCCCGCACGCGCAGGATCGTGCGCTCGAAGCGGTCGCCTACGCCTGGGACGAGTTGCGCCGCATCCCGGCCGATGCACACTGGGAGAAGCCGCAAGGCAAGAACCCGCCGCTCGCGATGCACAAGCGCTATACGATCGTCCCGCGCGGCACCGGCCTCGTGCTCGGCTGCTGCACGTTCCCGACCTGGAACGGCTACCCCGGCCTGTTCGCCGACCTGGCGACCGGCAACACGGTGATCGTCAAACCTCATCCGGGCGCGATCCTGCCGCTCGCGATCACGGTCCGCATCGCCCGCGACGTGCTGCGCGAAGCCGGCTTCGATCCGAACGTCGTCACGCTCCTCGCGACCGAGCCGAACGACGGCGCCCTCGTGCAGGACCTCGCGCTGCGTCCTGAAATCAAGCTGATCGACTTCACGGGCAGCACGCAAAACGGCACGTGGCTCGAACACCATGCCCATCAAGCACAGGTGTATACCGAGAAGGCCGGTGTCAACCAGATCGTGATCGACTCGACCGACGACCTGAAGGCCGCGGCCAAGAACATCGCGTTCTCGTTAGCGCTGTACTCCGGCCAGATGTGCACGGCACCGCAGAACATTTACGTGCCGCGCGACGGCATCCGGACGGCAGACGGCCATGCAAGCTTCGACGAAGTCGCCCAGGCGATCGCCGTCTCCGTGCAGAAACTGACCGGCGACCCGGCTCGCTCGGTCGAACTGATCGGCGCGATCCAGAACGACGGCGTGGTCGCGCGTATCGACGACGCCCGCAAGCTCGGTCGTGTGCTCGCTGACAGCCAGACGCTCCAGCATCCGACATTCGCCGACGCTCGCGTGCGCACGCCGCTCGTGCTGCAACTCGACGTGGCCGACCAAGCGAAATTCACGCAGGAGTGGTTCGGCCCGATCTCGTTCGTGATCGCGACCGACTCGACCGCGCAATCGCTCGATCTCGCCGGCAAAATCGCCGCGGAACATGGTGCGCTGACGCTCTCCGTCTACAGCACCGACGACAAGGTCCTCGACGCTGCGCACGATGCAGCGGTGCGTGGCGGCGTCGCGCTGTCGATCAACCTGACGGGCGGCGTATTCGTCAACCAGTCGGCTGCATTCTCCGACTTCCACGGCACCGGCGCGAACCCGGCCGCCAACGCGGCGCTCGCCGATCCGGCGTTCGTCGCCAACCGGTTCCGCGTGGTGCAAAGCCGCGTCCATGTTGCGCCGAAGGCTGAACCTGCGGAAGCCGGCCAAACGGCATAACCCGAATGGCCGACGTGCAAACGCCGTCACGTTCTCTACCATGAACGAATCTGCCGACCGGCAGGTTCGTTGCACATCGACACCCCCATGACCGACGCCTACATCTGCGACGCGATTCGCACCCCCATCGGCCGCTACGGCGGCTCCCTGAAAGACGTTCGTGCCGACGATCTCGGTGCGGTGCCGCTCACGGCGCTGATCGAACGCAACCGCAATGTCGACTGGTCGGCCATCGACGACGTGATCTACGGCTGCGCAAACCAGGCCGGCGAAGACAACCGCAACGTCGCGCGCATGTCCGCGCTGCTCGCGGGCCTGCCGACCGCCGTGCCGGGTACGACGCTGAATCGGCTCTGCGGTTCGGGCATGGACGCCGTCGGCACCGCCGCGCGCGCGATCAAGGCGGGCGAGGCACGCTTGATGATCGCGGGCGGCGTCGAAAGCATGACGCGCGCGCCGTTCGTGATGGGCAAGGCCACCAGCGCATTCGCACGCCAGACCGCCATTTTCGACACGACGATCGGCTGGCGCTTCATCAATCCGCTGATGAAACAGCAATACGGCGTCGATTCGATGCCGGAGACGGCCGAGAACGTCGCGGTCGACTACGGCATCAGCCGTGCCGATCAGGACCTGTTCGCGCTGCGCAGCCAGCAGAAGGCCGCGCGCGCGCAGCAGGACGGCACGCTCGCCGAGGAAATCGTCCCGGTGACGATTCCGCAGAAGAAAGGCGACCCGCTCGTCGTATCGCGTGACGAGCATCCGCGAGAAACGTCGCTCGAAGCGCTCGCGAAGCTGAAGGGCGTCGTGCGCCCGGACGGCTCGGTGACGGCCGGCAACGCGTCGGGCGTCAACGACGGCGCATGCGCACTGCTGCTCGCCAACGCGGAAGCCGCCGATCAGTATGGGCTGCGCCGCCGCGCACGCGTCGTCGGTATGGCGACCGCCGGCGTCGAACCGCGCGTGATGGGGATCGGCCCGGCACCGGCCACGCAGAAACTGTTGCGCCAGCTCGGGATGACGATCGACCAGTTCGACGTGATCGAGCTGAACGAAGCGTTCGCCTCGCAAGGTCTCGCGGTGTTGCGCATGCTCGGTGTCGCCGACGACGATCCGCGCGTGAACCCGAACGGCGGTGCGATCGCGCTCGGTCACCCGCTCGGCGCATCGGGCGCTCGGCTCGTGACCACGGCGCTTCACCAACTCGAGCGTACGGGCGGCCGCTTTGCACTCTGTACGATGTGCATCGGCGTCGGCCAGGGCATCGCGATCGCCATCGAGCGCATGTAACCGACGCGCCGCGCGCCTATAACGAAGTCATGAAGGAGACACTGCATGTCATATCAGGCGATCCAGCTGGATATCGATCAGACTGCCCGCGTGGCCACGATCACCCTCAACCGCCCGGACAAGCTGAACAGCTTCACGCGGGCGATGCACCGCGAACTGCAGTCTGCGCTCGATGAAGTCGAGACGGCCGGCGCACGTGCGCTGATCCTGACGGGTGCGGGGCGCGGCTTTTGCGCAGGCCAGGACCTGGCCGATCTCGACTTCACGCCGGGCGCGTCCACCGACCTCGGCACGCTGATCGACGAGCATTTCAATCCGCTGATCCGCCGCCTGCAACGCATGCCGATTCCGGTGATCGCCGCCGTCAACGGGACGGCGGCGGGCGCCGGCGCGAATCTCGCACTCGCCTGCGACATCGTGTTCGCGGCACGCTCGAGCAGCTTTATCCAGGCCTTCGTCAAGATCGGGCTCGTGCCCGATTCGGGCGGTACGTGGTTCCTGCCGCAACGCGTCGGCATGGCACGCGCGCTGGGGCTGGCCCTGACCGGCGACAAGCTCGGCGCCGAACAGGCCGAACAATGGGGCTTGATCTGGCGCGTGGTCGATGACGATGCGCTCGCCGCGCTGGCGCGTCAGCTCGCCAATCAGCTCGCGCAGCAACCGACGCTCGCAATCGCGTCGATCAAGCAGTCGATGCGCGACAGCGTCACGAATACGCTCGATCAGCAGCTCGACCTCGAACGCGACCTGCAGCGTAAGCTCGGCCAGTCATACGACTACGCGGAAGGCGTAAAGGCGTTCATCGAGAAGCGTGCGCCGCGCTTCGAGGGGCGTTGACATGACCACCTCCAACGACACGCTCACCCCCGATGCGCTCGCCCGTGCGACGGCACGGGCCATGTACGACGCAGACGCCTGCAGCCGCGCGTTCGGCATGGAAATCGCCGAAGTACGGGCCGGCTACGCACGCCTGCAGATGCGCGTACGGCCGGAATTCCTGAACGGACATCAGACCTGTCACGGCGGCATCATCTTCACGCTCGCCGATTCGACGTTCGCGTTCGCATGCAACTCGTACAACCTGAATACCGTTGCGGCCGGCTGCTCGATCGAATACCTGCGTCCCGTATACGGTAACGACCTGCTGACGGCCGAAGCGATCGAGCAGACGCGCAGCGGCCGGCACGGCATCTATGACATCCGCGTCACGAACCAGACAGGCGAAACGGTAGCGATGTTTCGGGGCAAATCGGCCCAGATCAAGGGCACGGTGCTGCCGGAAGAACGTTGACGTCCACCGCTCGCTCATAACAATCACTGGAGACAGGCATGACTACCCCGCTACCGCTCGAGCCGATCGAGACCGCCTCGCGCGACGAGCTTACCGCACTGCAGCTTGAACGCCTGAAGTGGTCGCTCCGGCATGCGTATGACCACTCTCCCGTCTATCGCCGCAAATTCGACGAAGCGGGCGTGCATCCCGACGACCTGAAGACGCTCACGGATCTGTCGCGCTTCCCGTTCACGACCAAGAGCGACCTGCGCGACAGCTACCCGTTCGGGATGTTCGCGGTGCCGCAGGACCAGATCTCGCGCATTCACGCGTCGTCGGGCACGACCGGCAAGCCGACCGTCGTCGGCTATACGGCGCGCGACATCGACACTTGGGCCAATCTCGTCGCGCGCTCGATCCGCGCGGCCGGTGCGCGGCGTGGCGACAAGGTTCATGTCAGTTATGGATACGGGCTGTTCACCGGCGGGCTCGGCGCACACTACGGCGCCGAACGCGCGGGACTGACCGTGATTCCGTTCGGCGGTGGCCAGACCGAAAAGCAGGTGCAGTTGATCCAGGATTTCCGGCCCGACATCATCATGGTGACGCCGAGCTATATGCTGTCGATCGCCGACGAGATCGAGCGCCAGGGCCTCGACCCCGCACAAAGCTCGCTGCGCATCGGCATCTTCGGCGCGGAGCCCTGGACCAACGACATGCGCGTGGCCATCGAGCATCGGATGGGCATCGACGCGGTCGACATCTATGGGCTGTCCGAAGTGATGGGTCCCGGCGTCGCATCGGAATGCGTCGAGACCAAGGACGGCCCGACCATCTGGGAAGATCACTTCTATCCGGAAATTATCGACCCCGACACCGGCGAGGTATTGCCGGACGGCGAACTTGGCGAACTGGTCTTCACGTCGCTGACGAAGGAAGCGCTGCCGATCATCCGCTACCGGACGCGCGACCTCACGCGTCTGCTGCCCGGCACCGCCCGCACGATGCGCCGGATGGAAAAGATCACCGGGCGCTCGGACGACATGATGATCGTGCGGGGCGTCAACGTCTTCCCGACGCAGATCGAGGAGCAGCTGCTGAAACAGCGTGCGCTTGCACCGCACTATCAGATCGTGCTGACGAAGGAAGGTCCGCTCGACGTGCTGACGCTCAATGTCGAGCCGTGCCCCGAAACTGCCCCCGACACGGCGGCAATCCATGCGGCGAGACAAGCGCTCGCGCACGACATCAAGTCGCTGATCGGCGTGACGGCCGTGATCAATGTGCTGCCCGTGAACGGGATCGAGCGTTCGGTCGGCAAGGCACGCCGCGTGATCGACAAGCGCAAGGGCTGATACCCCCAGACCCCCGCTACCCGACCGCCGCGCGCAACAGCAATCGCGAGGCAAAAAAAACAGCCCGACCGGCCAACACCGATCGGGCTGTTTCGCTTTGATGTCGGGCTACACGTATACGCCGGCACCACCGCGCATCACGAATTCGGGAACAGCAGCCACATCCGGCCGATCTGCTTCATCCGCCCGGCCTGGTCGCCGGCGTCGTCGCCCAGCCCCCAGAAATAGTCCGCCCGCACGCCGCCCTTGATCGCGGAACCCGTGTCCTGCGCGAACACGAGCCGGTTCATCGGCGTATTCGTCAGCGGACGCGTGGTCTGCAGGAACACCGGCGTGCCGAGCGGGATCGACGACGGATCGACCGCGATCGAACGCTCCGCCGTGAGCGGCACGCCGAGTGCGCCGATCGGGCCGTCCGCGCCGCCGTGCGGCGCATCTTCCTTCGTCGGCATGTCGCGGAAGAACACGAATCGCGGATTCGTATCGAGCAACGCATCCACGCGAGTCGGGTTTGCCTTCGCCCAAGCCTTGATGCCCTGCATCGTCGCCTGTGCGGGCGTCAGCTCGCCGCGATCGAGCAGCCACTTGCCGATCGAGCGATACGGCTGGTTATTGGTGCCGCCGAAGCCGACCCGCATCACCGAGCCGTCGTCGAGCAGCACGCGCCCCGAACCCTGCACCTGCAGGAAGAACGCCTCGATCGGATCATCGACCCACACGAGTTCGTTGCCGTTGAGGATGCCGGCCCGCTCGAGCTGCGCGCGAGCGGGCAGCGCGGCACCGGCGCGATAGCCAGCCGGCCAGCGGTACAGCGCGTACTGGTAAGGGCCGCGACGCACGCGGGAGCCGTGCAGCAGCGGCTCGTAATAGCCGGTCACGAGCCCGTCGAGCGTGCCGTCGGTATTCGCCAGCTGAAACGGCGTGAAATACGTTTCGAAGAATGCACGTGCGCTGCCGACGTCGAGCTCGTCGAGGCGGTCGGCGGCCGCGCAGGCGCGCTGCCATGCGGGCTGGCGCGCGAGCCGCACGCAGTTCTGCCGCAGCGCGGCCGTCGCGCCGATCAGCGAATCGTCCTGCCACCCCGGCACCTGCTGCCACGCGACCGGCGTGAGCCGCTTCGCGGCAACCTGCCCTGGCACGATCGCCGCGCCGGTCGGCGGCTTGAGCGCCGACGTGCGCGTCGGCGCGCCGCCGCATGCGGCAAGCAGCGCTGCCGTCGCGGCCGCCGCAACCCAGCCGGCCGCCCGGGGCCCAAACCACATACAATGTTCGTTCTTGATGGAAACCGCCATGTCAGATTTTCTCGACCAATATCCGATGCTCATCTTCGCGCTCGAGGCTTTCGTAGCGCTTGCCCTGCTGATCTTCATCGTCGTGTGGACGTCGTCGGGCAGGAAGAAGCACGCCCGCGGCAACGACCGCCAGCCGCGCTGACCGGCCCCGCACGCTCAATGCAGCGTGCGCGGCATGTGCAGCGCGAACTCGTCGACCGGCGCGTCGAACCGCTCGCCGTCCTCCGCCACGCAGAAGTACGCACCGCGCATCGTGCCGACCGGCGTCGCGATCACGGCCCAGCTCGTGTATTCGAACTGTTCGCCCGGCTGCAGCAGCGGCTGGTGCCCGACGACGCCGAGCCCCTTCACTTCCTGCACGTGGTTTTCGCTGTCCGTGATGATCCAGTGACGCGCGATCAGCTGCGCCGCGACCTGCCCGGTATTGCGGATGGTCAGCGTGTACGCGAATGCGTATTGACGTCGATCGGGGTCGGATTGTTCCGGCAAGTAGCTGGTTTTCACCGAAACGGTGAACTGATACTGACTCATGGTGTTTCCGCTGTAGGTAACCGCCCGCGCCAACTCGAGCGGCAAGGCCGCGGGCGCGCCGCACTGGTTCGGCATTCTATTCGGAATCGGGCCGCAACCGCACGGCCCGTCGCCGCGCACCGGGTCGCCGGACGGTAGAATGGCGGTTTTGCGCCGCAGCGTCCCCGCTCCCCTGTCATGACTCAATTCCGCATCGCTCCCAGCATCCTGTCGGCCGACTTCGCACGGCTCGGCGAAGAAGTCCGCAACGTGGTCGCCGCCGGCGCCGACTGGATTCACTTCGACGTGATGGACAACCATTATGTGCCGAACCTCACTATCGGCCCGCTCGTCTGCGAGGCGATCCGCCCGCACGTGCAGGTGCCGATCGACGTGCATCTGATGGTGCGCCCGGTCGACCGGATCGTGCCCGATTTCGCGAAAGCCGGCGCGAACCTGATCAGCTTCCACCCGGAAGGTTCGGACCACATCGACCGTACGCTGTCGCTGATCCGCGATCACGGCTGCAAGGCCGGCCTCGTGTTCAACCCGGCGACGCCGCTGAACTATCTCGACCACGTGATGGACCGCCTCGACTTCGTGCTGCTGATGTCGGTGAACCCGGGTTTCGGCGGCCAGTCGTTCATTCCGGAAACGCTGAACAAGCTGCGCGAAGCACGCGCGCGCATCGACGCATACACCGAGCGCACCGGCCGCGAGATCCTGCTCGAGGTGGACGGCGGCGTGAAGGCCGACAACATCGCGGAAATCGCGGCAGCCGGCGCGGATACCTTCGTCGCGGGTTCGGCGATCTTCGGCAAGCCCGACTACCGCAAGGTGATCGACGAGATGCGCGCCGCGCTCGCCACCGTCGAGCGGAGCTGACGTCGTGGCCGATTCCTCGCAGACCCGTCAGGCACCGGCCGCAGCCGACGGCACGATCCGTTTCGCGACGCCGCGCATCGACGCGGCGCTGATCGACCTCGACGGCACGATGGTCGACACGGCCGACGATTTCACGGCCGGGCTGAACGGGATGCTCGCGCAGCTCGGCGCGCCGGCCACGTCGCGCGACGAGGTGATCGGCTACGTCGGCAAGGGCTCCGAGCACCTGATCCACAGCGTGCTGAAGCCGCGCTTCGCGCCCGACGAGGCGCACGCGCGCTTCGACGACGCGCTCGCGATCTACCAGACCGAATACGCGAAGATCAACGGCCGCCACACGCGCCTCTATCCGGACGTCGCAACCGGCCTCGACGCGCTGCGCGCGGCCGGCATCCGGCTCGCGTGCGTGACGAACAAGCCGCACCGCTTCGCCGTCGAGCTGCTCGAGCAATACGGGCTGATCGATCGCTTCGGCATCGTCCTCGGCGGCGACAGCGTCGCGCGCAAGAAGCCCGATCCGCTGCCGATGCTGACGGCCTGCGACGCGCTCGGCGTCGCGCCGGACGCGGCGGTCGCGATCGGCGACTCGGAAAACGACGCGCTGGCGGGCCGCGCGGCGGGGATGGCGACGCTCACGGTGCCGTACGGCTACAACCACGGCAAAGCTATACAAACGATAAATTCGGATGGTATAGTCGATTCGTTGCTGGTCGCGGCCCGCGCGATTACCGCGCACAACGCCGGCCGGCCAACCATCTGATTATTTCTTCCATCCGCATGTTTCTGAATAAAAAACGGAGTCTGAGCAGCATCGACCGGGGAGCCTGGCCCTGGCGTCGCTGGTCGCGCTAACCTCTTCGATGAGGTACGCTGAGGCACGTCTTCAGCGCCGTTTTTTATCTCGCTGCGCATCCGCGCGCCGATCGTCGCACCACCTCGAGTTCTACCGTGTCCGAACGCTTGCGTTCAGGAGCGGCCGCAGGCTCGCGACGTTCACGCCCGGAGTGCCGGCCGGCAACAGGCACTTCTCGATCGACCGCCCTTTCGCCGACGGCAGCCCGCGCAGCGTCAAGTGATCCCTGGCGCACTCCGCCGCTCGTCCCGAACAGGACCGGAACATGACCGAACTCGAATTCCAATCGCTGGCGAACGAAGGCTACAACCGCATCCCGCTGATCGCGGAAGCGCTCGCCGACCTCGAAACGCCGCTGTCCCTCTACCTGAAGCTGGCCCAGCCTGAACGCGCGGGCGCCAACTCCTTCCTGCTCGAGTCGGTGGTCGGCGGCGAACGCTTCGGCCGCTATTCGTTCATCGGCCTGCCCGCACGCACGCTGGTGCGCACCCGCAACGGCGTGTCCGAAGTGGTGCGCGACGGCCAGGTCGTCGAGACGCACAACGGTGACCCGTTCGAATTCATCGAGTCGTTCCAGGCGCGCTTCAAGGTCGCGCAGCGCCCGGGCCTGCCGCGCTTCTGCGGCGGCCTCGCCGGTTATTTCGGCTACGACGCGGTGCGCTACATCGAGAAGAAGCTCGCGAACACCGCGCCGCGCGACGATCTCGGCCTGCCCGACATCCAGCTGCTGCTCACCGAGGAAGTCGCGGTGATCGACAATCTCGCCGGCAAGCTCTACCTGATCATCTATGCGGACCCGGCCCAGCCAGAGGCCTATACGAAGGCAAAGCAACGCCTGCGCGAACTGAAGCAGCGCCTGCGCACGACCGTGCAGCCGCCCGTGACGTCGGCGAGCGTGCGCACCGAGACGTTCCGCGAGTTCAAGAAGGAAGACTATCTGGCCGCCGTGCGCCAGGCGAAGGAATACATCGCGGCCGGCGAACTGATGCAGATCCAGGTCGGCCAGCGGCTGACGAAGCCGTACCGCGACAATCCGCTGTCGCTGTATCGCGCGCTGCGTTCGCTGAATCCGTCGCCGTACATGTATTACTACAACTTCGGTGATTTCCACGTGGTCGGCGCATCGCCGGAAATCCTCGTGCGCCAGGAAAAGCGCGGCGATGACCAGATCGTCACGATCCGTCCGCTGGCCGGCACGCGTCCGCGCGGCAACACGCCCGAGCGCGACGCGGAACTCGCGACCGAACTGCTGAACGATCCGAAGGAAATCGCCGAGCACGTGATGCTGATCGACCTCGCGCGCAACGACGTCGGCCGCATCGCGGAGATCGGCTCGGTGCAGGTGACCGACAAGATGGTGATCGAGAAGTACTCGCACGTGCAGCACATCGTCAGCTCGGTCGAAGGCAAGCTGAAGCCCGGCATGACGAACTACGACGTGCTGCGCGCGACGTTCCCGGCCGGCACGCTGTCCGGCGCGCCGAAGGTGCGCGCGATGGAACTGATCGACGAGCTCGAGCCGATCAAGCGCGGGTTGTACGGCGGCGCCGTCGGCTACCTGTCGTTCTCGGGCGAGATGGATCTCGCGATCGCGATCCGCACGGGCCTGATCCACAACGGCAACCTGTACGTGCAAGCGGCGGCCGGCGTCGTCGCGGACTCGGTGCCCGAATCCGAATGGCAAGAGACCGAGAACAAGGCGCGCGCGGTGCTGCGTGCGGCCGAACAGGTCCAGGACGGCCTCGATAGCGACTTCTGACCGGAGACTGACCATGCTGCTCATGATCGACAACTACGACTCGTTCACCTACAACCTGGTCCAGTACTTCGGCGAACTGGGCGAGGACGTACGCACGTACCGCAACGACGAAATCACGCTCGACGAGATCGCGCGCCTGAACCCCGACGCCATCTGCCTGTCGCCCGGCCCGAGCAACCCGCAGCACGCGGGCATTACGCTGGACGTGCTGCGCGAATTCGCGGGCAAGAAACCGATCCTCGGCGTCTGCCTCGGGCATCAGGCGATCGGCGAAGCATTCGGCGGCCGCGTCGTGCGCGCGAAGACCATCATGCACGGCAAGGTGAGCCGGATCGAAACCGACTGCCGCGGCGTGTTCGCCGACCTGCCGAAGCATTTCGACGTCACCCGCTACCATTCGCTCGCGATCGAACGCGAATCGCTGCCCGACTGCCTCGAGGTGTCCGCGTGGACCGACGACGGCGAGATCATGGGCGTGCGTCACAAGACGCTGCCGATCGAAGGCGTGCAGTTCCACCCGGAATCGATCCTCTCCGAGCACGGCCACGCGCTGCTCGAGAATTTCCTGAAGCAGAATCGCGCGACGGCCCGGGCGGCCGCGCCGGCGGCCTGACGGGAGACGCACGATGACGATTACCCCGCAGGAAGCGCTGCAACGCACGATCGAACACCGCGAGATCTTCCACGACGAGATGCTGCACCTGATGCGGCTCATCATGCGCGGCGACATGTCTCCCGTGATGGCGGCCGCGATCATCACCGGGCTGCGCGTGAAGAAGGAGACGATCGGCGAGATCACCGCCGCCGCGACCGTGATGCGCGAATTTGCGAACCACGTCGAGGTGCAGGACAACTCGAACTTCGTCGACATCGTCGGCACGGGCGGCGACGGCTCGCACACGTTCAACATCTCGACCGCGTCGATGTTCATCACGGCCGCGGCCGGCGCGAAGGTCGCGAAGCACGGCAACCGCGGCGTGTCGAGCAAGTCCGGCAGCGCCGACGTGCTCGAGGCGCTCGGCGTGAACATCGATCTGCAGCCCGACCAGGTTGCCGCGTCGATCGCCGAAACCGGCATGGGCTTCATGTTCGCGCCGAACCATCATCCGGCGATGAAGAACATCGCGGCCGTGCGCCGCGAGCTCGGCGTGCGGACGATCTTCAACATCCTCGGCCCGCTGACCAATCCGGCCGGCGCGCCGAACCAGCTGATGGGCGTGTTCCATCCCGACCTCGTCGGCATCCAGGTGCGCGTGATGCAGCGCCTCGGCGCGCAGCACGTGCTCGTCGTATACGGCAAGGACGGGATGGACGAAGTGTCGCTCGGCGCCGCGACGCTCGTCGGCGAATTGCGCGACGGCGAGGTGCACGAATACGAGATCCATCCGGAGGACTTCGGCCTGCAGATGGTGTCGAACCGCACGCTGAAGGTGGAAAATGCCGAAGAATCGCGCACGATGCTGCTCGGCGCGCTGGACAACAAGCCGGGCGTCGCACGCGAGATCGTCACGCTGAACGCGGGCACCGCGCTCTATGCGGCGAACATCGCCGAATCGATCGCGGACGGCATCCAGCTCGCCCGCGAAGCGGTCGCGAGCGGCAAGGCGCGCGCGAAGGTCGACGAACTCGTGCGTTTCACGCAGCAGTTCAAGCGCTGACTCCCTTTACGAATCAAGCAGGAACCCACATGAGCGACATTCTCGACCGAATCATCGCCGTCAAGCGCGACGAAGTCGCGGCGGCCATGCGCAGCACGCCGCTCGAGGCACTGAAGCTGGACGCATCCGCGCGCGACCTGCGCGACTTCGTCGGCGCGCTGCGTGCGAAGCAGGCGGCCGGCAACGCGGCGGTGATCGCCGAAATCAAGAAGGCGAGCCCGTCGAAGGGCGTGCTGCGCGAGCATTTCGTGCCGGCCGACATCGCACGCTCGTATGCGGAGCACGGCGCCGCGTGCCTGTCGGTGCTGACCGACGAGCAATTCTTCCAGGGCAGTGTCCGCTATCTCGAGGAAGCGCGCGCGGCCTGCACGCTGCCGGTGCTGCGCAAGGACTTCATCGTTGATGCGTACCAGATTCTCGAAGCGCGCGCGATGGGCGCCGACGCGATCCTGCTGATCGCGGCCGCGCTCGACACGCCGCTGATGCAGGACCTCGAGGCGTATGCGCACTCGCTTGGCCTTGCGGTGCTGGTCGAAGTTCACGACCGCGACGAGATGGAACAGGCGCTGACGCTGAAGACACCGCTGCTCGGCATCAACAACCGCAACCTGCGCACGTTCGAGACGTCGATCCAGACCACGCTCGACATGCTCGACATGATTCCGCAGGACCGCATGGTCGTGACCGAGTCGGGCATCCTGTCGCGCACCGACGTCGACACGATGCGCGCGGCGAACGTGAACGCGTTCCTCGTCGGCGAGGCGTTCATGCGCGCCGAGCAGCCGGGCGAGGAACTCGCGCGGATGTTCTTCTGATGGCGATCGAAAAGGAAATCAAGCTCGCGCTGCCGGCCGGCCAGGCCGATACCGCGCGGCGCTTTTTCGAGACGCTGACCGGCGAAGCCGGCGATGCCATCGCGCTCGCGAACGTCTACTACGACACGCCCGATCTCGCGCTGGCCCGTTCGAAGAGCGCGGTGCGCGTGCGCCGCACGCCGCACGGCTGGCTGCAGACGTTCAAGACGGTCGGCAGCGCGGAAGCCGGCCTGCATCGCCGCCATGAATGGGAATTGCCCGTCGCCGGCGATGCGCTCGAAATCGATGCGCTCGTCTCCGCGTGCGACGTGCCGAACGCGGCCACCGCGCTGCGCGACGCGGCGCCGGCGCTGCACGCGCTGTTCCGGACGGATTTTTCGCGTACGCTGTGGCGCATCGCAATCGGCGGCGCAACCGTCGAGGCCGCAGTGGACATCGGCGAGATCGTCGTCCAGGCGGAAAACGATACGCGCCGCGAACCGATCAGCGAAATCGAACTCGAACTGATCGACGGCCCGGAAGCTGCGCTCGCGACACTCGCCGCCGAACTGCAGCAAGCGCTGCCGGGCCTCGCCCCCGAAAACATCAGCAAGGCGCAGCGCGGCTACCGGCTGCGCGCGCAATAAACCCGCATCACGCATGGCAACCCGCAAGACTCTCCGCACGCCGCAACAGGCGTCGCTGTTCGACGATCCCGTGCCGGAAACGGCGCAGGACGATGTTTCCGCCTCGGCGCCCGCACCGGCCGCGGCTGGGCGCAGGCCCGCAAAGAAGGCCGCAGCAGCCGCCCCGGCCTCCGCCGCGCCGCAGCCCGCTGCCGCCGCGCACGTCCCACACCTCGCCGCGCAGTTCGACGCGCTGCCGGCCGTCTGGCGCGACGTGCTGAAACCCTTCATCGACAGCGATGCGTATGCACCACTGTGCCGCTTCGTCGACGACGAACGCGCGGCCGGCAAGACGGTCTACCCGACCGACGTGTTTCGGGCGTTGCGCCTGACGAGCCCGGACGACGTGAAGATCGTGATCCTCGGCCAGGACCCGTACCACGGCGACGACCGCGGTACGCCGCAGGCGCATGGCCTGGCGTTCTCGGTGCCGCCGGCCGTGCGCACGCCGCCGTCGCTGCGCAACATCTTCAAGGAAATCGCCGCGAATTTCGGCCACGACACGCCGCGTCACGGCTGCCTCGATACCTGGGCGCGCCAGGGCGTGCTGCTGCTCAACACCGTGCTGACGGTCGAGCGCGGCGCGGCCGCGAGCCACGCGAGGCGCGGCTGGGAACAATGCACGGACACGCTGATCCGCGAACTCGCCAGCCGCCATCGCGGCCTCGTGTTCATGCTGTGGGGCGCGCATGCGCAGGCGAAGCGCGCGCTATTCGATGCGAGCGCGCACTGCGTGCTCGAGGCGCCGCATCCGTCGCCGCTGTCCGCACACCGCGGCTTCCTCGGTTGCCGCCACTTCGCGCTCGCGAACGACTATCTGGTCGAAGCGGGTCGCGAGCCGATCGACTGGCGCCTGCCGGAGGTGGCCGAAACGCTCGCGTAACCGTTCCGCGTTCAACTTCCCGCTTTCGTCTGCATCACGTGAAAACGCCGCGCCCCTTTCGGGACGCGGCGTTTTTTTCATCTGGCGACGCAGCGGGTGCAACGCACCCGCATCGGCCTTACGCGGCAGCGATCGCTTCGCGGGCGCCGGCGAGCGCGGCGCTCTGTGCATCCGGCCCGAGGTTCAGGCCTTCCGCGTGGATGAAGCTCACGTCGGTCAAGCCGATGAAGCCGAGGAACGTGCGCAGGAACGGCGTCTGGCTGTCGTTCGGCGTGCCGAGGTACTTGCCGCCGCGCGCCGTCACCACGTGAACCTTCTTGCCCTTGATCAGGCCTTCCGGACCGTTCTCGGTGTAGCGGAACGTGACGCCTGCACGGGCGATCCAGTCGAAATACGTCTTCAGTTGCGACGAGACACCGAAGTTGTACATCGGTGCCCCGATCACGATGATGTCGGCGGCCTGCAGTTCAGCGATCAGTGCATCGCTCTTCGCGACGATCGCATTCTGTTCCGCGTTGCGCTGGTCGGCCGGCGTGAAGAATGCGCCGAGCACCGATTCATCGAGGTGCGGCAGCGCGTCGGCCAGCAGGTCGCGAACCACGACCTTCGCGCCGGGGTTCGATTGTTGCAGCTTTGCCGTCAGTTCGTTGGCCAGCAGCGTGGATTGCGCACCTTGCGAGCGCGCCGCGGAATTGATTTGCAGAATGGTCGTCATGTCAGGCTCCGGTTTGGTTGCGCTTCGGTAGCGCGAGTGACGCCATTGTGCGTGGCCGCATGGTCGCGAAAAAGCGGGTTCAAGGCGACGGATTGTTGCAACAGCAGAACAATCGTTGATCGCGCCCCGAAACCCGCTCGTGCATGCTCAGCCCTTCAGCCAGGCTTCCCGGGCCTTGTGCGCGGCAGCCGGCTTTGCGGCGGCCGTGAGCCGGTAGCGCGCGACTTCCGGCC
This sequence comes from Burkholderia sp. PR2, assembly GCF_052372875.1. Classification (NCBI taxonomy): domain Bacteria; kingdom Pseudomonadati; phylum Pseudomonadota; class Betaproteobacteria; order Burkholderiales; family Burkholderiaceae; genus Burkholderia; species Burkholderia sp. PR2. The sequence continues at coordinate 449,979 of NZ_JBQRWH010000004.1, read as the reverse complement.
CGTCGAGCTTCAGTTTCGCGGTCCGCAGCTCGTCACGGCGGAATGCGTGCACCTCGACCTTGTCGCCCGGGCGGTAGCGCGCGAGCAGCGTGTCGAGGTTCGTGCCGGTGACGCGCAGCCCGTCGAGCGCGATCAGCGTGTCGCCGGCCGACAGCCCCGCGCGATGCGCGCCGCCGCCTTCGTATACCGCCGCCAGCGTGCAGTCCGCGCCGCCGCGCAGGCGCGCGCCGATCGTCGGCTTCGCGGCCGCGCCAGGCGCGACTTCGGGCGCGAGCATCACGCCGAACGGCGCGAGCAATTCGGCGAGCGGCAGATCGCGCGTGCCGTGCACGGCGTCGGAGAACAGCCTGCCGAGCGCGACGCCCGTCGCTTCCTCGATCAGCGTCTCGACCTCGTTTTCCTCGACGCCCGCCTGCTTGCCGCGATAGAACTCGCGTCCGTAGCGTTGCCACAGCAAGCGCATCACGTCGTCGAGCGACTTGCGATTGCGCGTCTGCGCGCGGATCGCGAGATCGAACGCGAGCGCGACGAGCGAACCCTTCGTGTAGTAGCTGACGATCGCATTGGTCGCGTTCTCGTCCTGGCGGTAGTACTTGATCCACGCGTCGAACGAGCTTTCCGCGACGCTCTGCTTCAGCCGCCCCGTGCCGCGCAGCACGCCGCCGATGGTACGCCCGAGCGCCGCGAAATATTCGTCCTGCGACATCAGCCCGCTGCGCACGAGCATCAGATCGTCGTAATACGAGGTGAAGCCCTCGAACAGCCACAACAGCGACGTGTAATTTTCGCGCGCGAGGTCATACGGCACGAACGCGGCGGGCTTGATGCGCTTCACGTTCCACGTATGGAAATACTCGTGGCTGCACAGGCCGAGGTACGTGCGATAGCCTTCCGTCGTGTCGGGCCGGCCCTTCACCGGCAGATCGGTGCGGTTGCAGATCAGCGCGGTCGACGCACGGTGCTCGAGGCCGCCGTAGCCGTCGCTGACCGCGAGCGTCATGAACACGTAGCGGTCCATCGGCGCCTTCTTCGACTTCGGCTCGAACAGCGCGATCTGCGCCTCGCACACGCGCTTCAGGTCGGCGCGCAGCCGCTCCATGTCGAGCTGCGTCACGCGCCCGGCGATCACGATGTCGTGCGGCACGCCGTGCGCGTCGAACGTCGCCAGCGCGAATTCGCCGATCGTCACCGGATGGTCGGTGAGTTCGTCGTAGTTCGATGCGCGGTACCCGCCGAACCCATAGCGCCGGGTGCCGCGTGCCTCGGGCAGCGACGTACCGACGCGCCACGTGCGGAATGCCGGGCCCGCCGGTTTCGCGATGTCGACCTCGCACGGCGCAGCCTCGTGGCCGGCGACGCTCAGGAACACGGCCGTGGCATTGAAGAAGCCGCCCGATTCGTCGAGATACGCGGAGCGGACCGACAGGTCCCACGCGTACACGTCGTAGCGCAGCGTCAGCGCGCCGTTCACCGGCGCGGCCTGCCACGTGTTCTTGTCGGTTTTCGCGATCCGCACCTTGCGGCCCGCGTCGTTGAACGCGGCGAGCGTCACGATGTTGCGCGCGAACTCGCGCACGAGGTAGCTGCCGGGAATCCACACCGGCAGCGAAAAGCGCTGGCCTTCGGGATCGGGATCGGCGACCGTCACCGACACTTCGAACAGGTGCGCGGCAAGATCTTTCGGGGCAATCGAATAACGGATCGGCTGGGTCATCGTGGGAATCGGACGAAAATCGGACGGAATACGGCAGCGGAAACGAAGAGAGGCGCCGGCTGATATCGCGGGCGCCCCTCGCTGGCCGGGCCATGCAGCCCGGGGTGTCGGTCAGTTTACTTGCTCGACGCGAGCGCCTGGTTCAGCTGGTCGGCCGACACCGCGCCCGGCAGGCGGCGGCCGTCGGGCAGGAAGATCGTCGGCGTGCCGGTGACGTTCATCCCGCGGCCGAGCGCGAGGTTCTTGTCGAGCGCGGTCGTATCGCAGGTGCCGGCGCCGGTCGGCACGCGATGGTCGAGCATCCAGCTCTGCCAGGTTTTCGCGCGGTCGGTCGCGCACCAGATCGCCTTCGACTTCGCGGTCGAATCGGGCGACAGTACCGGATACAGGAACGTGTAGACGGTCACGTTGTCGATCGACTGCAGCGTCGTCTCGAGGCGCTTGCAGTACGGGCAGTTCGGATCGGAGAACACAGCGATCTTGCGTGCGCCGTTGCCCTTGACGACCTTGATCGCGTTCGCGAGCGGCAGGCTCGCGAAATCGATCTTGTTGAGGTCGGAAAGGCGCGCGTCGGTCAGGTTCTTGTGCGTCTTGGTGTCGACGAGATCGCCGAGCAGCACGTAGTCGCCGGCTGCATCGCTATAGATGATCTGCGTACCGAGGTTCACTTCGTACAGGCCCGCGACCGGAGATTTCGACACGCTCTTGATCGGCGCGTCGTTGCCGAGACGCGCTTGCAGCGTGGCTTTCAGCTTGTCGGTGGTCTGGTCGGCCTGCGCGGTGCAGCCGAGCGTCGCCATCGTGACGGCCAGCGCCAGCGATGCGATGCGGATCGTTTTTTTCATCCTGTAGTTCCTTCAGCTCAATCGGAGTGCACGTCACAGTGTACGCCGTAACGGAACCCTGTCCGACAGGCCGAAGGCGCGAAGGTTCGATCAGCCGAGCGCGGCCGACACGAGCCAGCGCTTCACGAGCGGTTGCGCACCGACGAACGCCATGCCCGCGTTGCGCACCGCCTTCGCAAAGGAGCCAGGCACCGCGAACAGCCGCTGCAACCCGTCGGTCGCGACCATCAGCGCCCGGATGTCCTCGCGGCGCGAACGCTCGTAGCGGCGCAGCAGCACCGTATCGCCGAGGTTGCGGAAGCTCTCCTTGTTCGCGATCGCATCGGCGAGCGCGGCGACGTCGCGCAGCCCGAGGTTCATCCCTTGCCCCGCGAGCGGGTGGATCAGATGCGCGGCATCGCCGACGAGCGCGACACGCGGGGCGATCAGCTTGTCGACGGTCTGCAGCGCGAGCGGGAAGCCGGCCGCGGGCGTCACGCATTCGAGTGCCCCGACCTGACCGTGCGACACGCGCTCGACTTCGGCAGCGAGCTGCGCCGGATCGAGTGCGAGCAATTCGTCCGCGTGCGCGGTGTGCGCGGACCACACGAGCGATACGTGACCGTCCGGCAGCGGCAGCAACGCGATGATCTCGCCTTCGTGAAACCACTGGCAGGCCGTCTCGCGGTGCGGCAGCGATGCCTTGAAGTTCGCGACGACGCCGGTTTGCCGGTAGTCGCGCCGTTCGACCTTGGCCCCCATTTGCGAGCGCACCCACGAATGCGCCCCGTCGGCGCCGACGACGAGATCGGCTTCCAGCACCTGCCCCGACGACAGCGTGAGCACGGCCGCGTCGTCGTGCACGTCGAAGCCCTGCGCGCGCGCATCGAACCACGTGAGGTTCGGCTGGAACCGCAGCGCGGCATCGAGCGACGTCTCGATCAGCGACGATTCCGCGATCCATGCCAGTTGCGGCACGGAGGCCTGATACGCGGAGAAATGCAGTTCCGCGTGCGCATCGCCGTACACGCGCATGTCGTAGACCGGCGCGAGCCGGCCATGATCGAGCGCCTGCCAGACTCGCAGCCGCTCCAGCAAGGCCTGCGAGCTGGACGACAGCGCGTAGATGCGCGTGTCGAACGCGAGATCGGCCGGGCGCGGCGTGGCCGGCTGGGCGAGCAAGGCGGTCTTGTAGCCGGACTGGGTCAGCGCGAGCGCGGCCGTCTTGCCGACGAGCCCGCCGCCGACCACGGCGACGTCGAAGGTGTGGTGGGCAGTCATGGCGGGCATTATAGCCGCGGGGCCAATCCCTTACGCGGCCGGACTTTGCGGGAAATCAGCATAATCGCGGGCCGGCCCGGCAGCGCGACGGCCCGCCGCATCGGGCATTCGGGGGAAGGCCGGAAACCGGGGCGTCGGCACGGTACAATAGCGCCTTTGAACGTCGGCCCGCCGCGCCCCACGCGCCGGCCGTCCCTATTTTCCCGCGCCGCCGTGCCCTGTCCGGCCGCGCCGCCTTACCCGTCCGAAGGATTCCATGAGTCTCAAATGCGGCATCGTCGGCTTGCCCAACGTCGGCAAGTCCACCCTGTTCAATGCACTGACCAAGGCCGGCATCGCCGCCGAGAACTACCCGTTCTGCACGATCGAACCGAACGTCGGCATCGTCGAGGTGCCGGACGCGCGCCTGAAGGCGCTCGCCGAGATCATCAACCCGGAGCGCATCGTGCCGGCCGTCGTCGAATTCGTCGACATCGCAGGCCTCGTCGCGGGCGCGAGCAAGGGTGAAGGCCTCGGCAACCAGTTCCTCGCGAACATCCGCGAAACCGATGCGATCACGCACGTCGTGCGCTGCTTCGAGGACGACAACGTCATCCACGTCGCGGGCAAGGTCAGCCCGATCGACGACATCGAAGTGATCAACACCGAACTCGCGCTCGCCGACCTCGGCACCGTCGAGAAGGCGCTCACCCGCTACTCGAAGGCCGCGAAGTCGGGCAACGACAAGGAAGCTGTGAAGCTCGCTGCGGTGCTCGAAAAGGTTCGCGCGCATCTCGACCAGGGCAAGGCCGTGCGCGGCCTGGATCTGTCGGACGACGAGCAGGCGCTGCTCAAGCCGTTCTGCCTGATCACGGCGAAGCCGGCGATGTACGTCGCGAACGTGAAGGACGACGGCTTCGAGAACAACCCTCATCTCGACGCAGTGCGCAAGTACGCGGAAAGCGAGAACTCGCCGGTCGTCGCGGTGTGCGCAGCGATCGAAGCGGAAATCGCCGATCTCGACGAGGCAGACAAGGAAGCGTTCCTCGCCGACATGGGCATGGAGGAGCCGGGCCTCGACCGCGTGATCCGCGCGGGCTTCAAGCTGCTCGGCCTGCAGACCTACTTCACCGCGGGCGTGAAGGAAGTGCGCGCGTGGACGATCCATATTGGCGACACGGCACCGCAAGCGGCCGGCGTGATCCACACCGATTTCGAGCGCGGCTTCATTCGCGCGCAGACGATCGCATTCGACGATTTCGTCGCGTACAAGGGCGAACAGGGTGCGAAGGAAGCCGGCAAGATGCGCGCGGAAGGGAAGGAATACGTCGTGCACGACGGCGATGTGATGAACTTCCTGTTCAACGTCTGATACGCGCAATGCCGATGCCGCGCGATACGCTCGGCATCGCCTGATGCGCATCCGGCACGAAAAGCAAATGGGCCGATTGGCAAATGCCAATCGGCCCATTTTTCATCCGCGGGCTTGCCCGTCGGCCAAAGACGAGCACCCCTGCCCGCCTTCGGATCGTCACGTCATCACGTCGCCGACACCCGCCGCCCAGCACCTGCTCGCGCATCACGACCGCGCTTGTTCAACCACGAAGCAAACAACACGAGCAGCGCGAGCACGGCCGTCGCCCCCACTTCCATCCGGTGTTCCTCGCTGACGAACATCACGGTCAGCGTGCCGCAGATGAACAGGATCACCGCCCACGTGAGCCACGGGAACAGCCACATCCGCAGCGTCAGGTCGGCGCCGCTCGATTCCAGCGTCTTGCGCATCCGCAGCTGCGAAATCGCGATCACGAGATACACGAGCAGCGCGATCGCGCCCGACGTCGCCAGCAGGAAGCCGAATACCTGCTCCGGCATCAGGTAGTTCGCGATCACGGTCAGGAAACCGAATGCGGTCGATGCGAGCACGGCCGCACGCGGCGTGCCGGTCGAATCGGTGCTATGCAGGAACGCGGGCGCGTCCTTGCGCTTGGACAGCGAGAACAGCATCCGCGATGCGGTGTAGAGCGCGGAATTCAGGCAGCTCGCGACGGACACGAGCACGATCACGTCGATGATCGCCTTCGCATTCGGAACGCCGATCAGCTCCATCGCGCGCTGATACGAGCCGTGCTTCGGCAGCAGCGGATCGTTCCACGGCACGATGGCCGCGACGACGAGGATCGAGCCGAGATAGAACAGCGTGATACGCCAGATGACGGAGTTCGTCGCACGCACGATCTGGCGTTGCGGGTTGTCCGACTCGGCGGCCGCGATCGTCACGATCTCGGTGCCGAGAAACGAGAACATCGTCGTCAGCATCGCCGCGAGCACCGCGCCGGCGCCGTTCGGCATGAAGCCCTGGTGCGCGAAGAGGTTCGACACGCCCGATACGGCCGGCGCGGGCACGATACCGACGATCGCCGCGCCGCCGATGCACAGGAACACGACGATCGCGATGACCTTGATCAGCGCGAACCAGAATTCGAATTCGCCGTAGTTCTTGACCGAGAAGAGGTTGGTGATCGTCAGCAGCAACGTGATGCCGAGCGCGAAAATCCAGGTCGCGACGCCGGGGAACCATGCATTGAGAATGGTCGCGGCGGCCGTCGCCTCGATCGGGATCACGAGCACCCAGAACCACCAGTACAGCCAGCCGATGGTGAAACCGGCCCAGTGACCGATCGCGCGATCGGCATAGGTCGAGAACGAACCGCTGTCCGGATGCGCGACGGCCATCTCGCCGAGCATGCGCATCACCAGCACGACCAGGACGCCCGCGATCGCATACGCGAGGATCGAAGCCGGGCCGGCTTCCGCGATCGCGTGGCCGGAGCCGACGAACAAGCCGGCGCCGATGACGCCGGCAATCGACATCATCGTCACGTGACGCTGCTTCAGACCCGTGCCGAGGCCTGTCTTGCTTCCACTCATGTGTCTCTCTCCAAAAAACGGTTCCGATATGACCGGGTGTCGCATGAAGGCGGCGCGGGATTTGTCGTTGTTGAATCCGGCAGCGCGCCGCGCATGCGCGGCATGCGGGCAGGGAGCCGGATCGAGCCTGTTCCGGTCGGTGCGCGCCGCAGTCTGCGAAGCTGCGGGTGCGATGCGGCACACGGGGCGCCGGCGCATCGCGTGCGCCCTTTCCGTCGGCTGTTGGTCAGCCGCCTTCGAAGCGAAGGAGTGTAAGCATCAAACGGTTCTTGACTAAGAACCAATTGAAGAATTTCGATGGAACCACTTGTTGCATCGATGCGAACCGATGCAACGCTTGGTCCGGTTCGGCTATCCGCTCATGAGCCGCCGGATCGGGAAACGCGCGGTGAGACATGCCCGCCCGACATCGCAACGGACGCATTCCGTCAAGGTGGTTTGTGTGCCGCGCAGGTGCTGCGCCGGATGCTCAGGTCGCGCCGCCCGGCCCTGCGTCCCGCCATTTGGCCGGCACGATCGCGCGCCATTCTCGCAGAAGCAGGTTTTTCACGGCGTCAGGATGCGCGGCCGACAAGCGCACCAGCACGATCGGCCAGCCCGCATAGTGATCGGTCACGTAATACACGTCGGGCTCCGATTCGATCAGCCACGCGCGCTCGTCGGGGCCGACGCCCCGCACGACGAGCGTGTCGCCGTCCTCGCGCAGACGCGCGAGCATCTTGCCCTTCACCCGGAGTGCGGGCGTGCCGTACGACTTGCCTTCCTCGACACCCCGCCATGCCAGCACGACCTGCCGAACTTCGTCGAATGTCACGATGCGCCTCCGCCCGTTGGTGATCGACGTCCCGGACACCGTAGCGGAAATCGGGGATGGCGCCTAGCCGAGCGGCGTCTGGCCGCGCGCCCGGCGACGCGCGTCTAGCGACCCGCCGCGCACGCCGCCACCGGCGCGCGCCCCGTGGCGGCAACGATCGCAAACGCGATCGCATTCGCGGCCGCGCTGGCCAGGATCGGCACGAGATAGCCGCCGCCCGCGTCGTAGATGAAACCGGCGGCGGCAGGCCCGATCAGCGTGCCGAACGCGACGCTCGTGTACAGCATGCCGATGATCGCGCTCACGTTGCGGCCGCCGAAGTAGTCCATCACGACGGCCGGCAGCACGGCGACCCAGCCGCCGTAGAACACGCCGAACACGAGTGCGAACGCGGCCAGCGTCGCGACGCTTCCGGCACCGGCCCACGCCGAGAGCGCGGCCGCCATGCCTGCGAACATCGCGAGCAGCGACGCGCGGCGGCCGAAGCGGTCGGCGACGCCGCCGAGGAAGAAGCGCCCTGCCGTGCTGCCGACGCCGATCGCGCCGAGCAGCAGCACGGCCGTCGACTGCGCGACGCCGTGATCGAGCGCGTACGGCACGAGATGCACGAACGGCACGAACACACCGAACGAGCAGACGAGGCATGCCGCATACAGGCTCGCGAACGGTCGCGACGTGACGGCTTCGCGCACGGTCGCGCCGGCGGACACCGATGAAGTGGCACCAGGCTGCCCGTCGCGCGATCGCGCACGCGCCGCATCGCCGTCGGGCAGCAATCCGCGCCCGCGGGGATCGTTCTCGATCAGCAGCGACATGCCCGCGCCCACCACTACCGCGATCGCCGCGAGGGTGACGTACGCGCCGCGCCAGCCGACGTGCGCGATCAGCGCGGATGCGAGCGGCGGCATCACGAGCGTGCCGACGCCGATCCCCGCGACCGCGAGCCCCGACGCGAATCCGCGCCGCCGCACGAACCAGCGTTGCACGGCGCCGACGGCCGGCACGTACGCGCAGCCGACGCCGAGGCCGACACCGAGCCCGTACGCGACATAGACCTGCAGCAGCGTATGCGCGGCACCGGCCGCCGCGAGACCCGCTGCCGTCAGCAACATGCCGGCGACGGCGAGCCGCCGCGAGCCGAAGCGATCGGCAAGCGGGCCGCTGACGATGCCGAAGCCGAAATACAGGAAGCCGGCCAGCGAGAACACGAGCGAGATCTGCCCGCGCGATGCCGCGAAATCACGCTGCAGCGATTCGACGAACGCGCTGAACGTGTACGCACTGCCGAAGCCGACGAACGTGACGGCGAATGCGGCCGCCACCACATACCAGCCGTAGAAGACGCGCGATGCGCGCAGGCTGCTCATGACGATCCTCCTTTCAGGTTCCGCCGGACGCCGCACGGCATCCGGATTGCCTCATGGATATAGTTGAACTATGTTGATCGCATCGACAGCGCAAAACCCGCTCACCACGGATACGATCGAATGCAACAACGGTACTCGTGCATGCTCGTCGCCTCAAACGATATTTCATCGGTCTTTCGCTTTAGAAAAACTCAATGATCCGTTCACGCCTTCCACCGCTCAACGCGTTGCGTGCGTTCGAGGCGGCCGCCCGCCACTTGTCGGTGAAATCGGCGGCCGAGGAGTTGTCGGTCACGCCGGGGGCGGTGAGCCAGATGATCCGCACGCTCGAGACGCATCTCGGCATACAGCTGTTCGAGCGCGTGAATCGCGGCATCCTGCTGACCGCCGCGGGCCGCGACTACCTGCCGCCCGTGCGCAACGCGTTCCGGCAGATCGCCGACGCGTCGCAGCGTGTGTCGGGGGCCGCCGACAGCGGCGTGCTGACGGTGAGCGTCACACCGTTTTTTGCGTCCGCGTGGCTCGTGCCGCGCCTCGCGCAGTTCCGCGACGCGTGCCCGGACGTCGACCTGCAGATCGTCACGAGCCACGCGCTCGCCGATTTCTCGCGCGACGGCGTCGACGTCGCGATCCGCCACGGTCTCGGCCGCTACATCGGGCTATGCAGCGAACGGTTGCTCACCGTGGAGATCGTCGCGCTGGCGGCCCCGGCACTCGTCGCGCGGCTGGGCCTTCCGGCCACACCCGCCGACCTGGCCGGATGGCCGCATCTGCACGACGCCGAGCGCAAGGGCTGGCACATCTGGTTCGACGCCCAGCGAATCGCTGATTTCGGTCCGCCGCGCGGCCCCGCGTTCGACGATTCCGGCCTGTTGCTGCAGGCGATCCTCGCCGGCCAGGGCGCCGGCCTGCTGCCGGCGGCGATGGTGCGCGACGAGCTCACGAGCGGCCGGCTCGTGCAGCTTGCCGACGTCGCCTGGCTCGACGATTTCGCGTACTACCTCGTCTATCCGCCGCATCATGCGGAACGCGCGAAAGTCGCCGCGTTCCGCCGATGGATTCTCGAGGCCGCACAGGCCGACGGCGCGGCATCGATGACCGGCGCGGCGTAGCGTCGCTGCACCTCAGGGCTGCGGCAACGATCTTCGGCCGATCGGCTAACATGCGGCCCGCACCCGACAACGACATCCGGAGAGCGACCATGCCTGCCCTGCTCCGCCGCATGACGCGCATCGCGACCCTGTCGGCCGCGCTGTTCGTCGCGTGTGCCGCCCTGCCGCCTGCGGCGCACGCGTATCGCGCGTCGCCCGGCTACGCTAACGAAGCCGACCTCGACCGGCACGACACGTACCGCAATCGCGACGGCGAAACCGTCCACGCGCCGGCCCACTCGAAATCGGGCCGCGTGCCCGAGGGCGCGAGCGCGCGCTGCCGCGACGGCACGTACAGTTTCAGCCGCCATCGGCGCGGCACCTGCTCGGGGCACGGCGGCGTCGCCGCGTGGCTGTGAACGCGGGTCGGCCGGATGGCCTGCGCGGTGCCAGCGGCAGCCGGCGGCGAAGTACAATACGCGCTCGCGCCGCCAACCCGCGGCGACGCCGCCGCGCCACGCGCGACACGCTCCGTACCGAATTTCCCGACGCCACGCACGCCCGCGAGCTGCGCGGCCGTCTCAACCCTTTCTGACTTTCACACCCAAATGGCCCAATACGTTTTCACGATGAACCGGGTCGGCAAGATCGTGCCGCCCAAGCGCCAGATCCTGAAGGACATCTCGCTGTCGTTCTTTCCCGGCGCGAAGATCGGCGTGCTCGGCCTGAACGGCTCGGGCAAGTCGACGCTGATCCGCATCATGGCGGGCGTCGACAAGGACATCGAAGGCGAAGCGACGCCGATGCCGAATTTGAACATCGGCTACCTGCCGCAGGAACCGCAGCTCGACCCGACGAAGACGGTGCGCGAAGCCGTCGAGGAAGGCCTTGGCGACCTGTTCCAGGCGAACAAGAAGCTCGAGGAAATCTACGCCGCGTATGCGGAACCGGACGCCGACTTCGACGCACTCGCGGCCGAGCAGGCGAAGTACGAAGCGATCCTCGCGTCGAGCGACGGCGGCAGCCCCGAGCAGCAGCTCGAAGTGGCCGCCGACGCGTTGCGCCTGCCGGCATGGGACGCGAAGATCGAGCACCTGTCGGGCGGCGAAAAGCGCCGCGTTGCACTGTGCAAGCTGCTGCTCGAGAAGCCGGACATGCTGCTGCTCGACGAACCGACCAACCACCTCGACGCCGAATCGGTCGACTGGCTCGAGCAGTTCCTGGTGCGTTTCCCGGGCACGGTCGTCGCCGTCACCCACGATCGCTACTTCCTCGACAATGCGGCCGAGTGGATTCTCGAACTCGACCGCGGCCACGGCATTCCGTGGAAGGGCAACTACAGCAGCTGGCTCGACCAGAAGGAAGAGCGCCTGAAGCAGGAAGAAGCGTCGGAATCGGCGCGCCAGAAGGCGATCAAGAAGGAACTGGAGTGGGTGCGCCAGAACCCGAAGGGTCGCCAGGCGAAATCGAAGGCGCGTATCGCGCGCTTCGAGGAGTTGAACAGCCAGGAATACCAGAAGCGCAACGAAACGCAGGAAATCTTCATTCCGGTCGGCGACCGCCTCGGCAATGAAGTGATCGAGTTCAAGAACGTCAGCAAGTCGTTCGGCGACCGCCTGCTGATCGACAACCTGAACTTCAAGATTCCGGCCGGCGCGATCGTCGGCATCATCGGCCCGAACGGCGCCGGCAAGTCGACGCTGTTCAAGATGCTGACCGGCAAGGAACAACCGGATTCGGGCGAAGTCGTGCTTGGCCCGACCGTGAAGCTCGCGTATGTCGACCAGAGCCGCGACGCGCTCGACGGCTCGAAGACGGTGTTCGAGGAAATCTCGGGCGGCGCCGACGTGCTGACGGTCGGCAAGTACGAAACGCCGTCGCGGGCGTACATCGGCCGCTTCAACTTCAAGGGTGGCGACCAGCAGAAGATCGTCGGCAACCTGTCCGGCGGCGAACGCGGCCGCCTGCACCTGGCGAAGACGCTGATCTCCGGCGGCAACGTGCTGCTGCTCGACGAACCGTCGAACGACCTCGACGTCGAAACGCTGCGCGCGCTGGAAGACGCGCTGCTCGAATTCGCGGGCTCCGTGATGGTGATCTCGCACGATCGCTGGTTCCTCGACCGTATCGCGACGCACATCCTCGCGTTCGAAGGCGATTCGCAGGTCACGTTCTTCGACGGCAACTACCAGGAATACGAAGCCGACAAGCGTGCGCGTCTCGGCGAGGAAGCCGCGAAGCCGAAGCGTCTGCGCTACAAGCCGATCAGCCGCTGAACGGAGCGGCCCGTGCACCCGGCCACGCGGAGCCGGATGCAGAAAGCGGCCGCTGCCGGCTCCGCAAAACGAAAAAGCGGGCTCGTGGCCCGCTTTTTCGCATTCGTCTGCCGTCGTCTGCCGGAAGACTACGCGAGCGCGCCCAGCTCGCGCAAACGCGCCTCGGTCGCGGCCGCGCTCGTGTGATGAATGCCGTGCCAGCCGAGCGCCGTCGCGGCCGCCGCGTTCTTCGCATTGTCGTCGATGAACACGAGTTCGTGCGGCGCGATGCCCGGCAGGAACGGATCGATCCGCGCATGCATTTCGCGGTAGATCGCCGGATCGGGTTTCACGAGTTTCACGCGGCCCGACACGACGATGTCCTTGAAGCGCCGCAGCACCGGGAAGTTGTCCCACGCATACGGAAACGTCTGCGCGGACCAGTTGGTCAGCCCGAAGAGCGGCATTCCCTGCGCGTCGAGCCGGTCGACGAGCGCGGCGCCTTCGTCGAGCACGCCGCCGATCATCTCGTGCCAGCGCGCGTAGAACGCGCGGATCAGCGCCTCGTGCGCCGGAAACTTCGCGACGAGCTCGCTCGTCCCTTCGTCGATCGTCTGCCCGCCGTCCTGGCGGATCACCCACTCCATCGCGCACACGTGCGTGAGGAACCATCGGCGCTCGGCTTCGTCCGGAATCAGTTGCCGGTACAGATACTCGGGGCTCCAGTCGATCAGCACGCCGCCGAAATCGAACACCACCGCCTTGATCGTCATGCGAACTCCGCGGCGAGCACGTCGGCAAGCGGACGCGGCGTCACCGAATTGCCCGACAGCGTATTGTTTTCCCACACGAAGTGGTGATGCGCGACGATCTGTGCGGCCGACAGGTGCGTGCGCTCGTTCGTCGTGTGCAGGTCGGACACGACGGTCGTCCGATAGCCGAGCAGCGCCGCGCGGCGCGCAGCCGAATCGACACAGAACTCGGTCGCATAGCCGCAGATCAGCACCGAGCGGATGCCGTGGCCGTCGAGCTGCGCGGCGAGCGGCGTGTCGTGGAACGAGTCGCTCATCTGCTTGCGGATGCGCCAGTCGGCACGACCGACGATCAGTTCCTCGTGCAGTTCCCAGCCGGGCGTGCCGGGAACGATATCGTCGTCCGCGTCGCCGTCGTGCTGCACGAAGCACACGGGCGCGTTCGCCGCGCGCGCCGCCGCCGTCAGCCGGTTGATGCCCGACACGACGTCGTCGAGCCGGTACGCGGGCCGCGCCCGCTGCACCAGTCCGCGCTGCATGTCGATCACGATCACTGCGGTGTCTGCCATCGGTTGCCCTCTCGATCATGGTCCGGCCGTCGCGCGGCCGTTGTCGCTCGTTGCGCCTGGCGTCAGATCGGCTGCGTGCGCGCGTCGAGCCACGCCTTCGCATCGCCGCTCACGTGCCGGCCGACGCGCTCACGCACGGTCGCGTGATATGTGTTCAGCCACGCGCGCTCCTCTTCATGCAGCATCTCGACCAGCACGCAGCGCGTGTCGATCGGACAGAGCGTCAGCGTCTCGAACGCGAGGAAGTCGCCGAACTCGGTCTGCCCGCCCGCGCGGTTCACGACCAGGTTCTCGATCCGGATGCCCCATTTGCCGGGCCGATACACGCCCGGCTCGATCGACGTGATCATCCCCTCTTCCATCGCGGTGTACGGCTCGGCCGGCGCGTAGTGCGAGATGACCTGCGGGCCCTCGTGCACGTTCAGGAAGTAGCCGACGCCGTGGCCGGTGCCGTGACCGTAGTCGAGCCCGGCCGCCCACATCGGCGCGCGCGCGATCGCGTCGAGCATCGGCGAGCGGATGCCGCGCGGGAAGCGCGCTCGCGACAGCGCCATCATCGACTTCAGCACGATCGTGAAATCGCGGCGCTGCAGATCGCTGACGGTGCCGACCGGCACGACGCGCGTGATGTCGGTCGTGCCGGTCACGTACTGGCCGCCCGAATCGACGAGCAGCAGGCCGTCGCCCGCGATCGTCGCGTGCGACTCGGGCGTCGCGCGATAGTGCGGCATCGCACCGTTCGCGTTGAAGCCGGCGATCGTCGCGAAGCTCGGCGACACGTAGCCGGGGCGCCGTGCGCGCGCGGCAGTGAGCTGCTCGTCGATCGTCAGCTCGGTGATCGTCTCGCGGCTCACCGCCTGCTCGAACCACGCGAAGAATTCGGCGAGCGCGGCGCCGTCGTGCTCCATCGTCACGCGCACGTGCTCGATCTCGGCGGACGTCTTGCGCGACTTCGCGAACGTCGACGGGTTCACGGCCTCGACCAGCTTCACGCCGGCCGGCACGGCCTCGAGCGTGCCGAACGTCACGCGGCGCGGGTCGATCAGCAGCGTCGCGCCGTCGGGCAACGCCGCGAGCGCCGCGCGCGCGGCGTCATACGCGCGAACGTCGACGCCGTCCCGCGCGAGCGACGCGGCCAGCGCCGGCGACACCTTGCCTTCGGCGACGAACAGCGTCGCGCGATCGGCGCCGATCATCGCGTGCGCGACGAACACGGGGTTGAAGTTGACGTCGGCGCCGCGCAGGTTGAACAGCCACGCGAGATCGTCGAGCGTCGACACGAAATGCCATTGCGCGCCCTGCGCGTGCATCGTGCGGCGCACTTCGGCGAGCTTGCTTGCGCGCGTCGTGTCGGCCTGCGGCGCCACGTGCTCGAACACCGCATCGCCCGGCAGCCCCGGGCGCTCCGGCCAGATCGCGTCGAGCAGGTCGAGATCGGTGCGCAGCGCGATGCCGCGCGCGTTCAGCGCGGCCGTCAGCGCGCGTGCCGCCGCGACGCCGAGCACGGCGCCGTCGACACCGACCGTCGCCCCGGCCGGCACGTTCTGAGCGAGCCAGTCGACATGCGGCGCGCTTTGCTGGCCGCCCGTCATCTTCATCAGCTGGACGCCCGTGCCGGCGAGTTCCGCTTCGGCCTGGACCCAGTAACGGCTGTCGACCCACAAGCCCGCGAAATCCGCGGTCACGACCAGCGTGCCGACCGAGCCCGTGAAACCGGACAGCCAGCGGCGCGCCTGCCAGCGTTCGGGCAGGTACTCGGACAGGTGAGGATCGGCGGACGGCACGAGATAGGCGGCCAGGTCCTCGCGGACCATCGCACCGCGCAGCAGCGCGAGGCGGGCCGGCACCGACGAGACTTCGGGGAGACGGGCATTCATGATTTCACCTGAGAGCTTTCAGCGACGGGCAGACACCGCGACCGTCACGGCTACGGCGAGGAACGCGACACCGGTGCAGACCGGCCATTCGAGCGTTTCGCCATCGTAAAACAGTCCAGAGAGATTGCCGGCCATGCGCGCGGCGGCGGCGCCTGCGATGCCGACCAGCACCGCGATCCACCATGCCGGCCGGCCCGTGCGCCGCATCGGATGCAGCCACCGGCCGAACAGCCCGACGGCCGCTCCCAGGACAAGGATTCCAAACCAGTTCATTCGACGCCTTCTATAAATTCAGATTCGTCCCATAGGCGTGAACGTTGCCAGCGACTAGCATCGATTCATCCATCGAACCCGAGACCAGCCGGGCGCCGCGAACATTCGAGTGTAGGGGCCGACCCGACGTTATGGCAAGCGCGCTCCGGCAGCCGTATTGAAGAAATCCTCATGCGAATCGCCCTGATCGATCCGGAAGCACGTCATGCTGCGCTCCTGAACCGCCTCCTCTTCGCCGGCGGTCACGTGTGCCACACGTTTCCGTCCAGCACCGCGTTCTTCGAGTGGCTCGCTACCGACACCTGCGACATGCTGATCACCTGCAATTGGGCCGGCGATCAGCCTGCCGAGGAGGTCATTCCGCGTGCGCAAGCGATCCTGCCCGGCCTGCCGGCCATCGCCGTGATGCAGCTGCCGCGCGAAAGCGAAGTCGTGTCATGCCTGCACGCGGGCGCCGACGACTGCCTCGTGCGCCCGGTGAGCGGGCCCGAGCTGCTCGCACGGGTGAATGCGCTGAGCCGGCGCGCTGGCGTCCGGCGGCCGCCGAATCGCTCCCGCGAAATGTATGGGGAATACGCATTCGATGCGACCCACGGCCTCGTGCGCTTCGGCGACGTGGTCGTCTCGCTGACGCCGAAGGAGTTCCGCTTCGCGCAACTGCTGTTCGCGAACCTGTCCCGGCCCGTGTCGCGCGCCCATATCCTCGAAACCGTGTGGGCCCGCCGCCGCGACATGAAGTCGCGCACGCTCGACACGCACGCGTCCCGGCTGCGCAGCAAGCTGCAACTGCTTCCGGAGCATGGCTACCGGCTTCTGCCGCTCTACGGCTACGGCTATCAG
The DNA here is from genome assembly GCF_052372875.1 of Burkholderia sp. PR2. Lineage (NCBI taxonomy): Bacteria > Pseudomonadati > Pseudomonadota > Betaproteobacteria > Burkholderiales > Burkholderiaceae > Burkholderia > Burkholderia sp. PR2. Next base: position 433,412 of record NZ_JBQRWH010000004.1, on the reverse strand, counting down.
CTCGACCGCGTGCCGATCGAGCCCCCAAATTCGAGGCCACGCCACGCTGATGCCCGGTATGCCGCGAGTGAGGAAATCACCGAAACGCTATAATATGGCGCTAAACGATAGCCCTCGATATGCAACTCCTCACGATCGGAATCAATCACCACACTGCGCCTGTCGCCCTGCGCGAACGCGTGGCGTTTCCGCTCGAGCAAATCAAGCCGGCTCTCGTCACGTTCAAGAACGTGTTCCTCGGCCCCCAGGCGCCCAATTCGCCCGAAGCGGCGATCCTCTCAACCTGCAACCGCACCGAACTCTATTGCGCGACCGATGATCGGGCCGCACGCGAGGGGGCGATTCGCTGGCTGTCGGAGTACCACCGGATTCCGGTCGACGAGCTCGCACCGCACGTCTACGCGCTGCCACAGTCGGAAGCCGTCCGGCACGCATTCCGCGTCGCGTCGGGCCTCGACTCGATGGTGCTCGGCGAAACGCAGATTCTGGGCCAGATGAAGGACGCGGTGCGCACCGCGACCGAAGCCGGCGCGCTCGGCACCTACCTGAACCAGCTGTTCCAGCGGACGTTCGCCGTCGCGAAGGAAGTGCGCGGCACGACCGAGATCGGCGCGCAATCGGTGTCGATGGCCGCCGCGGCCGTCCGCCTCGCGCAGCGCATCTTCGAAAAGGTATCGGATCAGCGCGTGCTGTTCATCGGCGCCGGCGAGATGATCGAGCTGTGCGCGACGCACTTCGCCGCGCAGAGCCCGCGCGAGCTCGTCGTCGCGAACCGCACGGCCGAACGCGGCCAGCGGCTCGCCGAACGCTTCAACGGCCGCGCGATGCCGCTGTCGGATCTGCCCGCCCGCATGCACGAATTCGACATCATCGTGTCGTGCACCGCGTCGACGCTGCCGATCATCGGCCTCGGCGCGGTCGAACGCGCGGTGAAGGCACGCCGCCATCGGCCGATCTTCATGGTCGACCTCGCGGTGCCGCGCGACATCGAGCCGGAAGTCGGCAAGCTGAAGGACGTGTTCCTCTACACCGTCGACGATCTCGGCGCGATCGTGCGCGAAGGCAACGCATCGCGCCAGGCCGCGGTTGCGCAAGCCGAGACGATCATCGAGACGCGTGTGCAGAATTTCATGCAGTGGCTCGACACGCGTAGCGTCGTGCCGGTGATTCGTCACATGCATACGCAGGCCGACGCGCTGCGCCGCGCGGAAGTCGAGAAGGCGCAAAAGCTGCTCGCGCGCGGCGACGATCCGGCGGCAGTCCTCGAAGCGCTGTCGCAGGCGCTCACCAACAAGCTGATCCACGGCCCGACGAGCGCGCTCAACCGCGTGAACGGCGCCGACCGCGATTCGCTGATCGACCTGATGCGCGGCTTCTACCAGCACGCGCCGCGCTCGAACGACCAGTCTGGCCACTAGCGCCGGCCGGTTGCTCTGCCGCCGGCCGGTCGTTGTCCCGCCGCCGGCCTATCCTTTCCGAATACCCTTGCCCCGGGAGCGCCGCTCCACACCATGAAGACGAGCATGCAACGCAAGCTCGACCAGCTGTCCACACGGCTGGCCGAACTGAACGACCTGCTGAGCCGCGAAAACGTCACGGCCGATCTCGACCAGTACCGCAAGCTGACGCGCGAACATGCGGAACTCGGCCCGGTCGTCGAGCAGTACGCGCTGTGGCGCCAGTCGCGCAACGACGAAACCGCCGCGCAGGAGCTGCTCGCCGATCCGTCGATGCGCGATTTCGCCGAAGACGAGATCCGCAGCGCGCGAGAGAGCATGGCCCGCCTCGAGGTCGAGCTGCAGAAAATGCTGCTGCCGAAGGATCCGAACGACGACCGCAACATCTTCCTCGAAATCCGCGCGGGCACGGGCGGCGACGAATCGGCGCTGTTCGCGGGCGACCTGCTGCGCATGTACCTGCGCTTCGCGGAACGCCAGCGCTGGCAGGTCGAGATGATGTCGGAGAGCGCGTCGGATCTCGGCGGCTACAAGGAAGTGATCGTGCGGATCGCGGGCCAGGGCGCGTATTCGCGCCTGAAGTTCGAGTCGGGCGGCCATCGCGTGCAGCGCGTGCCGGCGACCGAGACGCAGGGGCGCATCCATACGTCCGCGTGCACGGTCGCGGTGATGCCGGAAGCCGACGAGATCGGCGAGGTCGAGATCAATCCGGCCGACCTGCGGATCGACACGTTCCGCGCATCCGGCGCGGGCGGCCAGCACATCAACAAGACCGATTCGGCTGTGCGCGTCACGCACATCCCGACCGGAATCGTCGTCGAATGCCAGGACGACCGTTCGCAGCACAAGAACAAGGATCGCGCGCTGAAGGTGCTTGCCGCGCGCATCAAGGACAAGCAGTATCACGAGCAGCACGCGAAGGAAGCCGCGACGCGCAAGAGCCTGATCGGCTCCGGCGACCGCTCGGAGCGGATCCGCACGTACAACTTCCCGCAGGGCCGGATGACCGACCATCGGATCAACCTGACGCTGTACCGGCTCGAGGCGCTGATGGACGGCGATCTCGACGAACTGATCAGCGCGCTCGTCAGCGAGCACCAGGCCGAACTGCTCGCGTCGCTCGGCGACGCCGACTGAGATCGCGATGCCCGACACCACCGCCGACGATCTGCTGCGCGCGTCGCCGCTCGACGCGGTCGATGCGCGCGTGCTGCTCGCGCACGCGCTCGGCTGGACCCGCACGCAACTGATCACGCGCGGCGACGTGCCGCTCGACGCTGCCGCGGTCGAACGCTATCGCGCGCTCGAAGCGCGCCGCGTGGCCGGCGAGCCGGTCGCGCAGCTCGTCGGGATGCGCGAGTTCTTCGGCCGGCCGTTCGACGTGACGCCCGACGTGCTGATCCCGCGCCCCGAAACCGAACTGCTCGTCGAAGCCGCGCTCGACGCGATCGACGGACGACCGCATCCGACGGTGCTCGACCTGGGCACCGGCAGTGGCGCGATCGCCGTGTCGATCGCCGCCGAACGGCCCGATGCGCGCGTGTGGGCGCTCGACCGTTCGCCGGCCGCGCTCGCAGTCGCGCAACGCAACGCGAACAAGCTGCTCGACGCGCGCCGCCCCGGCGGCCCGCTGCACTGGCTGCAGAGCGACTGGTACGTCGCGCTCGATCCGGCACTCGCGTTCGACACGATCGTCAGCAACCCGCCGTACATCGCGCAGCACGATCCGCACCTCGCGCAGGGCGACCTGCGGTTCGAGCCGCGCGGCGCGCTCACCGACGATGCCGACGGTCTCAGCGCGATCCGCACGATCGTCGCGGGCGCCGGCGCCTACCTGAGACCCGGCGGCACGCTATGGATCGAGCACGGCTACGACCAGGCCGAAGCCGTGCGCGCCTTGCTCGTGTCACGCGGCTTCATTTCGGTCCAGTCGCTCGCCGATCTGGCCGCGATCGAACGCACGACGGGTGGCCGCCTGCCCGGCTGATGGCCGGCCCGCCCGGTTGAAATCCGCTATCATTTCGTTCTAACGCCCCGCAAACGCAAGGTCAGTCATGGACACCCAACAACGTATCAAGCAAATCGTCGACGAAAACCAGGTCGTGCTCTTCATGAAGGGCAACGCGCAATTCCCGATGTGCGGCTTCTCGGGCCGCGCCGTGCAGGTGCTGAAGGCCTGCGGCGTCGACCAGTTCAAGACGGTCAACGTGCTGGAGGACGACGAAATCCGCCAGGGCATCAAGGAATTCTCGAACTGGCCGACCATCCCGCAGCTGTACGTGAAGGGCGAATTCATCGGCGGGTCGGACATCATGATGGAGATGTACCAGTCCGGCGAACTGCAGCAACTGTTCGCCGCCGCGTAACGCCCCCTTCCCGATGGCATCTCCCAGTGCGCCGCCACGCCGGCTGATCGTCGCGATCACCGGCGCCACCGGTGCAGTCTATGGCGTGCGGCTGCTCGAATTGCTGCGCGCCGCCGGCGGCGTCGAAACGCATCTGCTGGTTTCGAACGCCGGCTGGCTCAATATCCAGCATGAACTGAAGCTGCCCAAGGCCGAGGTCGAAAGCCGGGCGGATGTCGTGCATTCGGTGCGTGATGTCGGCGCGACGATCGCATCCGGTTCGTTCGCGACCGATGGCATGGTGATCGCGCCCTGCTCGATGAAGACGCTCGCGAGCGTCGCGCACGGCCTGTCGGACAACCTGATCACGCGTGCAGCCGACGTCACGCTGAAGGAACGCCGCCGTCTCGTGCTGATGGTGCGCGAAACGCCGTTCAACCTCGCGCATCTGCGCAACATGACCGCCGTGACCGAAATGGGCGGCATCGTGTTTCCGCCGCTACCCGCGTTCTATGCGATGCCGAAGACGATCGAGGAACTCGTCGACCAGACCGTCACCCGCGTGCTCGACCTGTTCGCACTCAGTGCACCGATGACGACGCCGTGGGCCGGCATCAGGCCGGCAGGGTAAGCCGCTCGACACGGCGCTCCGGCGTCGTTCTTCACGCATCTTCGCTGATTCGACCGTCTTCCCGCTCGATCCGGCAACCTCGAGCCGTCGCCTGCCGCCGAACGCCCGAAGCCGGCCGGATTATCAACTCACACGATTCAATCAAATTCCGCTAAGCCGATTTATCAATGATTGGTGTGCGTCTATAGTCACAGGCAAATCCCTTTTGCAGGCTCCCCACCATGAACCGCTTGCCCTCGCTTTACCTGTCCCACGGCGCCCCTACCCTGCCGATCGACCCGACACTGCCGTCCGGTGCGTTCACGCACCTCGGCGCCGAATTGCCTCGCCCGCGCGCGGTGCTGATGTTGTCCGCGCACTGGGGCACGCAACAGCCGGTCGCGAGCGTGGCCGCGCATCCTGAAACGATCCACGACTTCTACGGCTTCCCGCGCGCGCTGTACGAAATCCGGTACCCGGCACCCGGCGCACCCGAGGTCGCCGAACGGGCGGCCGCGCTGCTGAACGCGGCCGGCATCGCGACCGCGACGACCGAGCACGGCCTCGACCACGGCGCGTGGGTGCCGATGCTGCTGATGTTCCCGGAGGCTGACGTCCCCGTCGCGCAGTTGTCGATCCAGCCCCGCGCGGACGCAGCCCATCACTTCGCGCTCGGCCGCGCGCTGCGGCCGCTGCGCGACGAAGGCGTGATGGTGATCGGCTCGGGCCAGATCACGCACAACCTGCGCGCGGCCGATTTCAGCGCGGCGCCCGAGGATGCGGACCCGCGCGTCGCGGAATTCACCGACTGGTTCGAGGCGAAGCTCGCTGCGCGCGATGTCGACGCGCTGCTCGACTATCGCCGGCAGGCGCCGCACGCGGCGCTGATGCATCCGACCGACGAACACCTGCTGCCGGTGTTCACCGCGCTCGGCGCGGCCGACGACGACTATCAGCTCGGCATCCAGTCGCTCGGCACGTATCAACGCGTGCTCGCGATGACGAACTACGTGTTCGCGAGCGCAGCCGCCTGAATCCGGTAACACGGCCGGCGGCCGCAAACAAAAAGCCCGCCCGAGCAGCGCTCGGACGGGCTTTTTTTACGCTTTCCGCCACCGCCGATTCCGGTGGCGAGTCACGCGTCAGGCACCGACCCCTTCGAGGATCTCGTCGTGCGACTCGCGCTCGTCGAGATACTGCGTCCGGTAGCCCGTATTCACACCCCAGAAGTAGAACACCAGCGAGATGGCCGCGACGATCAGCATGTCCCAGCCGTACGGCAGCACGCCGTGACCGCCGAACTCCTTGCTGCCGATCAGCGACAGCACGGCCATCGTCGGCAGGTACGCGACCAGCCACCACGCGGCCTTCAGGTCGGCGCCCCAGCCGGTCCAGCCCGACTTCGCCTGGAAGTAGAAATACACCGGCAGCGCGACGATCATCAGCAGGATGATTTCGCCCGTCAGCGGCCACTTCGCCCAGTACAGGATCAGCGACGCGCAGACGAACGCGAACGGTGCAATCAGCTTCATCAGCGGGATCGACAGCGGACGCTCGATGTCGGTCGCCGCGCGGCGCAGCGCCATCAGGCTGATCGGGCCGGTCAGGTACGAGATCACCGTCGCGACCGAGATCACCGCCGCGAGCGAGCTCCAACCGCGGAAGAAGAACAGGAAGATGAACGACACGAGCAGGTTGAACCACATCGCCTGGCGCGGCACACCGTAGATCGGATGCACGTTGCCGAACATCTTCGGCATCGTGTTGTTGCGCTCCATCGCGTAGATCATGCGGGTGGTCGTCGCCATGTAGGTCGTACCGGTGCCGCTCGGGCTGATGAACGCGTCGACATACAGCAGGATCGCGAGCCAGTTCAGGTTCAGCGCGATCGCGAGTTCCGCGAACGGCGACGAGAAATTGAAGTGCGACCAGCCCTTTGCGACGTCGGCCGGATTCACCGAGCCGATGTACGCCATCTGCAGCAGCACGTAGATCACGAGTGCGATCAGGATCGAGGAGATCACCGCGAACGGCACGCTGCGCGACGGATTGCGCGCTTCACCGGCCAGGTTCACCGGGCTCTGGAAGCCGTTGAACGCGAACACGATGCCGCTCGTCGCGACCGCGGTCAGCACGGCCGACCAGCCATACGGCGCGAAGCTCGCATTCGACGCGGTGCCGAGGTTTTCCGGATGGAAGCTCGACAGCATCAGGCCAAGGATCGTGAGGCCGGGGATCAGGAACTTGAAGATCGTGATCGCGGTGTTCGCACGCGCGAACGCCTTGACGCCCCAGTAGTTCAGCATGAAGTAGATGACGACCAGCACGGCGGATAGCAGCAGGCCGGGTGTCGTCAGCTCGCCGTTCACGAACAACGCGTGCGCCCACGGATACGGCCACGTGCTCATGTACTGGATCGATGCTTCCGCTTCGATCGGAATCACCGATACGATCGCGATCCAGTTCGCCCACGCGCTGATGAAGCCCACCAGCGAACCGTGCGAGTAGCGCGCGTAGCGCACCATGCCGCCCGACTCGGGGAACATCGCGCCCAGTTCGGCATACGTCAGTGCAATCGCGAGAATCACGACCGCGCCGATGATCCATGCGCAAATCGCTGCCGGACCGGCAATCTTCGCAGCCTTCCAGGCGCCGAACAGCCAGCCCGAGCCGATAATCGAACCCAGCCCCGTCAGCATCAGTGCAAACGGGCCGATGTTCCGTTGAATAGAACTCTTCACATCCTCTCCTATGTCTCAAAAAGCATGGTCGGCCTGCTGTCCGGGATCGGCTCGGATAGCACCGCGCATGCAATTTTGGGGGGAAGGATCACCCGATCGGGGCAACCCTTCCGCGCGGCGCGTAGTTTAACGGTTGCACCTGCAAGTTGGCGCCAAAATCGTTCGGCCCCTACAAAAAATTCGCACCGTTTGCAAGGTTTGTAAACCTGAACCCCGCAATAACCCTGAGTGCATGGAAATACGGTTGACCGCGCGACCGAATAGCCGTATAAACAACGTTGCAGGATTTCAAGCGGCGAGTGAATTGGTTCTTTCGTAGTTCGCCCATCAACGGTACTCCGGTTGGTCCTATTACCCCCTTCCTTGATTTTCCGCACCCATGGGCCTCGGCCCCGTTTTATCTTTTTAGGAACAAGTAACATGGCAACCGGTACCGTCAAGTGGTTCAATGACGCAAAGGGCTTCGGCTTCATCACCCCGGAAGGCGGCGGCGACGATCTGTTCGCGCACTTCTCGGAAATCCGCGTCGAAGGCTTCAAGACGCTGCAAGAAAACCAGAAGGTTGAATTCGAAGTGAAGACGGGCCCGAAGGGTCTGCAAGCTGCGAACATCCGTCCGGTCTAAGTTCGGCGCGATATTTCGTGTAAAAAAGCCCCGCTTCGGCGGGGCTTTTTGTTTTCCGGCGCGGGCCGCCTTGCGGCCACCGCCGACCCGCATGGCCTTCGCTCAGCCGAACAGCCGCTGCGCGTGAATGCCGAGCCCGGTCGCGACGCTCGCGAGGCGATCGCCGAATACCGGCTGCGCGTCCGGGAATGCGCCGGCGAGCGCACCCGACAGGAACGCGAGCCCGGTCGAGCCGCCGGTGAAATACAGCGCGCCGACATCGCGCGGCGCGACGCCCGCAAGCCGTACCGTTTCGCGCGCGGCGTCGACGATGCGCGCGGTGTCGTCGACGCTCGCATCGACGAGGCGTTCGGCGTCGAACGCGATCTGCAGATCCTCTTCCACGTCGTTCAGGTCGATCATCGTCTCCCCGCCCGCCGCCACGCCGATCTTCGCTTCTTCCGCGCGCGCCATCAACGCATGCCCGAGCCGTTGCTCGACCACGCGCGTGAGCCGGTCGTACTGCCGTACGTCCTGGTACAGATGCTTCATCAGCTTCAGCTCGCCCAGCCGCTTCGGCGTGTAGACCGTGTTGATCAGGTGCCAGGTCGCAAGGTCGAAGTAGATCCGGTTCGGCAGCTCGCGCCCCTCGGGATCGAGCGCGCGGTAGCCGAACGCGGGCAGGATCGCCGCCAGCTCGACGCGGCGGTCATAATCGGTGCCCGCGACGTGCACGCCGTGGTGAGCAAGCACGTCGTCCTTGCGTTCGAGGCGCGCCATCCGCTCCGGCCCGACGCGCACCAGCGAGAAGTCGGACGTGCCGCCGCCGATGTCGGCGACCAGTACGAGCCGCTCGGCCTGCTGGCGCGACTCGTAGTCGAACGCGGCCGCGATCGGCTCGTACTGGAAATGCACGTCCGTAAAACCGACCGATCGCGCGGCCGCTTCGAGCTGGTCCTGCGCCAGGCGGTCGGCGCGCGCATCGTCGTCGACGAAGAACACCGGCCGGCCGAGCACCGCGCGCCCGATCGGCGCGCCGGCGCGCGCTTCGGCCTTGCGCTTCAGGTGCGTCAGGAAACGCGCGATGATCTCCGTGTACGCCATCGCGCTGCCGTCGCCGAGATCGGTCGTGGTTTCCGCGAGCGGCGAGCCGAGGATGCTCTTCATCGAGCGCATCAGGCGGCCGTCGAAACCGTCGATATAGGAGGCCAGCGCCGCGCGGCCGTACTCGACCGTCTGCTCGTCGTTGTTGAAGAAGATCGCGGTGGGCAGCGTCAGGTGGTCGCCCTCGACGGGCGCGAGGCGCATGCCATCGCCGTCGGGCAGCGCCACGGCGGAATTGGACGTGCCGAAATCGATCGCGCAGTAAGTCATGGGAAGGTGCCGCAGCAGGGCCGGCGCGAAAACGGAAAGGACGGGCTTTTTATCATGAAGCCCGCCGGATCACAACCGGATCGCCCACCGATGCCGGCGCAACCGGCCCGGGGTCGCGATCAGGCGCCCCCGCGGCGCACCGGCGACGGGTGCGGACGGGTCATCCAGCGCCACCACGCCGCCCGCGTGCTGCGCGCGCGCAACTGCCGCGGACAGCGTGCTCGACGAGCGCCTGCCCGATTGCGGATCAGGCTGCGGCGTCGAAACCCTTCTTCCAGGCGCCCGCATAGACGACTTCGCCGATCGCATGACGCGTGCGCGGCGCCTTTTCGCGATCGCGCAGCACCGGATCGAGTTTGTCTACGTTGCCGTAGTGGCCGAGCGAGATGATCGCCGGAATCGCGACGTCGGCCGGAATCTCGAATGCGTCGCGGAACGCCTTCGCGTCGAAGCCGCTCATCTGGTGTGCAGCAAGACCCAGCGCGTGCGCCTGCAGCACCAGCGACATCGCGGCCGCGCCCGCGTCGTACAGCGCGGTCGGCGCCGGCTCGCCCTTCGGTGTGAGCGTGTGCGCGGTCACGGCGATGAGCACCGGCGCCGGCGCGTTCCAGCCCTGGTTGAACGGCACCAGCGTCGCGAATGCGCGCTTGAACGCCGCTTCGTCCTGCGTGCGATCGAACACGATGAAGCGCCACGGTTGGGCGTTGTACGCGGACGGCGCCCAGCGAGCGGCTTCGAGCACCGCGTGCAGATCGGCGGCGCTGATCGGCTCGTCCGAGTACGCGCGCGGGCTCCAGCGGCCGGCGATCAGGTCGTGAATCGAAACAGTGGTGGGAGCAGGTTTGACGGACATGCGGTTCCTCGCTGACATCGATGAAGGGGCGCGAACGCCCGGCGAACCGAAAGCATAACCGCTCGAGGCGTCACGCGCCCGATCATCCCGCGCAATGCAAATCACGGATCCCGCATTGACCGGCCGCACCCGTGCATGGGCCGGCCGAAGCGCCGCGCTCAGGCGGCCTGCGCGGCCGCGCGGGACGGGCCGCGGTTGATCCGCAGCACGATCAGCGCGCCGATGATGCAGAGCCCGCCCGAGATCATCGACGCGATCGTATAGGTGCCGAGGCTCGCACGCAGCAGCCCCGCGCCGAGCGCCGCGAACGCCGCGCCGAGCTGGTGGCCGGCGACGATCCAGCCGAACACGACCGGCGCCGCGGCCTTGCCGAACACGTCGGTGGCGAGCCGCACCGTCGGCGGCACGGTCGCGATCCAGTCGAGCCCGTAGAACATCGCGAACAGCGGCAGCCCGAAGAAATCGATGCCGAACGCATGCGGCAGGTAGATCAGCGACAGCCCGCGCAGCCCGTAGTACCAGAACAGCAGCACGCGGTTGTCGTAGCGGTCGGACAGCCAGCCCGACAGCGTCGTGCCGAACAGGTCGAATACGCCCATCGCGGCGAGCAGCGATGCACCCTGCACTTCGGTCATCCCGTAGTCGCTGCACATCGCGATCAGGTGCGTGCCGACATAGCCGTTGGTGCTCGCGCCGCAAATGAAGAAGCTGAAGAACAAGAGCCAGAAGTCGCGCGAGCGGCTCGCCGTCAGCAGCGTGCGGAACGCGACCGCGAGCGGGTTCTCCTTCGTCGCGTCGGGCGCGGCCGGCGCGTCGGCCGGCTCGCCGTAGGGGCGCAGCTTCACGTCGGCCGGCCGCTCGGGCAGCAGGAACGCAACCAGCGGAATCACGATCGCGGCCGCCACCGCGACGACCAGCACGACCGGCCGCCAGCCATGACGCTGCGCGATCGCCGCGAGCATCGGCAGGAACACGAGCTGACCGGTGGCCGTGCTCGCCGTGAGGATGCCCATCACCAGGCCGCGCCGCGCATGGAACCAGCGCGTGACGAAGGTCGCCGACAGCGTCAGCGCGACGACGCCGGTCGAACAGCCGACCATCAGGCCCCAGATCACGACCATCTGCCAGCTCTGCGTCATCATCGACGACAGCGCGACGCCCGCGCTCATGGTCACCAGCGCAGTCAGGATCGTCGGCCGCAGCCCGAAGCGCTGCATCGCGGCGGCCGCGAACGGGCCCGTCAGGCCGTACAGCGCAATGTTCACCGAAATCGCCAGCGAAATCGCCGCGCGGCTCCAGCCGAGTTCGCGCTCGAGCGGCACCATCAGCACGCTCGGTGTCGCGCGCGTGCCGGCCGCGGCCAGCAGGATCAGGAAAACCACCGCAGCCGCGAGCCATCCATAGTGGAAACGCCCGCCGATTCGTGTCACTGCCCAGTTCATGTCGTCGCTCTCCAATTGGCGGGCCGGCACCCGCGCGCCGGCCCCGCGTCACCACCAGGCCACCTCCGCCGCATGCTGCATCGGCTGACCGGCGCCGATACCTGGCATCTGTCTGTCGATCCGGCCGGCATTGTTACCGCTCGGTCACAAGTGTGTTGCGATCGTAGTGACCAGTCGGTAACATGTCAAGCAATTCATCACGCAGTCGAGGGTCATCATGTCGGGCATCGAGGCCGCCAACAAGCCGCCGGCACGTCGCACGCGCCAGCCGATCGCCGCGGCCGCCGCGCAGGAACACCTGCTGCGCGCCGCCGAGGAGCTGTTTTACAAGGAAGGGGTGCGCGCGGTAGGCGTCGAAGCGGTCGTGGAACGCGCGGGCGTCAACAAGATGAGCCTGTACCGCCAGTTCTCGTCGAAGGACGAGCTGATCCTCGCGTATCTCGAACGGATGGATGCGTGCTTCTTCGAGCGCCTCGATTCGAGCGTCGCGAAGCATCCCGGCCAGCCGAAGGCGCAGTTGATCCAGTATTTCGTCGATCTCGCGGAGCGCGCGACGCAGAAGGACTATCGCGGCTGCCCGTTCGTCAACGTCGCGGCCGAATTCCCCGATGCGTCGCATCCGGCGCGCGAACGCGTCGCGCAGAACAAGGAGCGGCTGATGAAGCGGTTCGTCGAGCTATGCGAAGGCGCAGGCGCCCGGCAGCCGAAAGCGCTGGCCGATGCGCTCGCGCTCGTGGTCGAGGGCATCTACGCGGCCAGCCAGACCTACCGGCACGGCGAAACGCCGATCGGCACCGCGCCCGCGCTGGTCACGCAACTGATCGAAGCCGCCTGCGCGTGACAGGCGGCGCACGCTCGAACCCCGCGTGCCCGCTCCCGCTACAATGCGGCCCTCGCTTCCGCCTTGCCCGACTGCCCTCGCCATGACCGATACCCGCCCCGATTCGCACGACGACATCCTCGCCGCCACGCGGCACTGGCTCGCGCGCGCGGTGATCGGGCTCAATCTGTGCCCGTTCGCGAAGAGCGTCTATGTGAAGGAGCAGGTGCGCTATGCGATCAGCGAAGCGACGACGCTCGAGGACGCGCTCGCCGACCTCGAAACCGAGTTGCGCGCGCTTGAAGCGGCGGATCCGCAGCAGGTCGACACGACGCTCGTGATCTATCCGCGCGCGTTCGCTGATTTCGTCGACTACAACGACGCGCTGTTCTTCGCCGACCGGCTCGTGCGGCAACTGCGGCTCGACGGCGTGCTGCAGATCGCGAGCTTCCATCCCGAGTACCGGTTCGAAGGCAGCGAAGCCGACGATATCGAGAACTACACGAACCGCGCGCCGTATCCGATCCTGCACCTGCTGCGCGAGGACAGCATCGCACGCGCGGTCGACGCGTTCCCGGACGCGTCCGCGATCTACGAGAAAAACCAGGAAACGCTGCGCCGCCTCGGCCACGACGGCTGGCGTGAATGGATGCGCCGGCCGGGCGACGACGTCTGACGCGTCGCGCGCCGGCCGTCCGCCGCGCGGCAAACGGGCCGCAAGTCGGCCTGCCTCAGTCCGGGGCCTGCTCGACGGCCTCGCCCGCCGCCGCGGCGGGCGCCGGCGCGAAGAAGCGCTCGTTCAGTTCGGCGAGCCCGAACATGCCGAGGATCTCGTTCAGCCGCTCGCCGGGCTTGCGGCGCGGCAGGTTCTTGTACTGCGCGATGATCAGCTCGTTCTTCATCGAATGTTCCCAGCCGACCAGCTCGGTCACGCTGACCTGATAGCCGTGCGCCTCGAGCTGCAGGCAGCGCAGCACGTTGGTGATCTGGCTGCCGAATTCGCGCGTATGCAGCGGATGCCGCCACACTTCAGTCAGCGCGTTCGCGAGCGACTTGCCCTTGTTCCTGCGCAGCACGCCCGCGACTTCCGCCTGGCAGCACGGTACCAGCACGATGTGCTGCGCGCGCTTCGCGAGCGCGAAACGGATCGCATCGTCGGTCGCCGTGTCGCACGCATGCAGCGCGGTGACGACATCGACCGTTTCGGGCAGCTTCGGCGACGTGATCGAATCGGCGACCGACAGGTTCAGGAAAGACATGCCGCCGAATCCGAGTCGCGCGGCGAGTTCGGTGGAACGCGCGACGAGCTCCTCGCGCGTCTCGATCCCGTACACGTGCGACGCGAACGCCGGTGTGCCGTGCCCCGGCTGCTGCTTGAAGAACAGGTCGTACAGGATGAAGCCGAGATACGACTTGCCGGCGCCGTGATCGACGAGCGTCACGCTACCCTTGTCGGCCTGCACGCTCGCGAGTAGCGGCTCGATGAACTGGAACAGGTGATAGACCTGCTTCAGCTTGCGGCGGCTGTCCTGGTTCAGCTTGCCGTCGCGGGTGAGGATGTGCAGCTCCTTCAGCAGCTCGATGGACTGCTCCGGACGGATTTCGTAGGTCTTGTTCGACATCGTGAAGCGTCGCCGGGCCACGGTCGGTCGACCACGGCCCGGCGGCGGGAATTCGTGAGGAATGGCGACAGTTTACCGAAAATACGCGATCAGGCTCGCGCGCCGAGCCGCCAGAGCGACGTGACCTCGGCGCGGCGTGCCGCGTGCAGCGGGTCGTCCGCGTCGGCCGACTTGGGGTGCGCGGGGCGGATGTCTTCGCGGCCGAGCACGACGAGACCGGCTTCGTCGATCCATTGCAGCAGCGTATCGCGCGGCCGCAGGCCGAGATGTTCGGCGAAATCGGACAGGATCAGCCAGCCTTCGCCGCCCGGTTCGAGATGGTCGGCAAGCCCCGCGAGGAAACCGCGCAGCATGCGGCTGTCGGGATCGTAGACCGCGTATTCGATCGGCGCGCTCGGACGGGCCGGCACCCACGGCGGGTTGCAGACGACGAGCGGCGCGCGGCCGGCCGGAAACAGGTCGGCTTCGACGACCTCGACGCGCTCGGCATGACCGAGCCGCGCGACGTTCTCGCGAGCGCACGCGAGCGCGCGCGGATCCTGATCGGTCGCGACGATGCGCTCGACACCGCGCGACGCGAGCACGGCCGCGAGCACGCCGGTGCCCGTGCCGATGTCGAACGCGAGCGACGTCGCGGGCAGCGGCGTGCGCGCGACGAGTTCGACGTATTCGCCGCGCACCGGCGAAAACACACCGTAATGCGGATGGATCGGCGCGCCGCCGAGCGCCGGAATCGGCACGCCCTTCTTGCGCCATTCGTGCGCGCCGACGAGGCCGAGCAGCTCGCGCAGCGACACGACCGACGGCGCGCCGCCCGGGCCGTATGCTTCCTCGCACGCTGCACGCACGTCGGGCGCGCGGCGCAGCGGGATCGTATAGTCGGCGTCGAGCGGGATCAGCAGCATCCCGAGCGTGCGGGCACGCTGCGATTGCGCGAGGCGATGCAGGTTGAATGCGTCGACGCCCACCGCGGCCTTCGCCTTCTTCGGCTTGCGTTCGACGCGGCGCGCCATCGCCTGCACGAGCTGGCGCGCGTTCTGGAAGTCGCCCTGCCAGACGAGCGCGGTGCCCTCGCACGCGAGGCGGTACGCGGCGTCGGCGGTGAGGCGGTCGTCGGCGGGCACGGCGCGCCTGGGCGGCTGCACGCCGGCTTCGGAGCGCCAGCGCACGGCATGTTCGGCGCCGTCGGCGTCGGTCCAGTGGAAAACGGGGAAATCGGTCACGCGAGCTCGGCTACGGTTGGCTTCAGACAGGCGGCGCCACAGGAGCGCGCCGCGCGGACCACACCATACCGCGCTTTGCCCGCGCGGCAAAGCGCGGGCGACCGCCCTGGCATTGCGCAGGCAGCCTACCCGCCCCACCCCGGCATCGCCGGCATGCGCAACGTGCCCGCATCGCGGAAATGCACGCTGCCGAGCACGCCGCCCGCGAGCCGGCCGCGCAGCGCGTACGGCAACTCGCCGTTGGCCGCCGCGCCGGGCAGGTTCCACGCCTGCCGCGCGGCGGCGAACGCCGACACCGAAACGGGCACGTCGATCACGGCCTCGCCGAAGCGCGGCACGACACCCGCGCGATCGCTCACGCCGCTCGCGAACGGCGTCCCGTTCAGTTCGAGTGCGACCGAAATGCCGTCGTATTCGATCGGCGTGTCATTCGGGTTCTGCACGCGCAGTTTCAGGCTGAAGCGCATCTCGAGGCCCTGGCCGACGAGCGGATCGAGCCCAGCGACGGTCACGCTCACCGGCTCGCGCGTCAGACCCGCGCAACCGCCGAGCACGAAGACGGCGGCGAACAGCAGCAGCATGGCGCGCAGCGGCGCGATATGGAACAGGGCTCGTGGCATGGGCTGGCCTCCTTGCGGCAATCGATTTGACGGACCGTCGCTGCATTGTACCGAGCGCGCCACGCTCCACCCTGATTCGTAGTTTCCGCGCACCGCCGAGATCGTTAATAGATTAAAACTACGAAAACAAACAGTCGAATGGAAAGCGAATTAATGCCTTCCAGCATTCAATGGTGCGCAAAAAATTCAATCGAATCACTTTCTAATTTTTTCGTTTCCTTTACCCAAAACCATCAAGTATATTTACGCATCCTTCGAGCAGGCCGACAAACCTTCAAGCCGCATGACGGCGATTTTACGGAACGGCGACACGCCGTCCTTCCGTCCTGCGGCCTTGCACGGCCAGCCCCGTGGGTCGTCGGTTCAAAGGGAATGCACGCCCGCGCAGGGCGGGCGGCCCCGTGTCGTGCGCGCGAAATCAATTCAGTACAACACGCGCCCGGCCATTTTGAACCGGCAAGTTAACCGACATCCGGAAACACAGAGGGGGCAGTAAACCATGATTACCTTCACGTAGTCGGCCGGCCGTCTTTTCGAATAATCCGTCATTGGCATTTCTCGTCGCTGTTGATTAACGGCGAGGGATTTCCTTTGCCGGCGTTTTCGCAGCACTGAACGATTCTTTCAACAATCGAGGTTTCAGTCATGTCGATCAACATTCACAAGATGCGTTACCTGCCGCTGGTCGCCGCACTCGCGCTCGCCGGGTGCGGCGGCGACGACAGCGGTGTCGGCTCGGCTTCCGCGCTCAGCTCTGCCGGCGCGCCGCACTCGAGCTCGTCGCCCGCCGCCAACACGCCGCCGAGCGCGGCCAATGTCGACAAGAGCGTGTCGCCTGTCGAACTGCCGGACACCGTGGTACCCGTCAACTACCGGCTGTGGTTCCGACCGAACGATGCGCTGAACGCGTTCGACGGGCGCGCCGACGTCGAGATCAAGGTGCTGAAGCCGGTCAACAACATCGTGATCGCCGGCCACCGGATCAAGTTCACGAACGGCCGCATCACGCTGCAGCCGGGCAACATCCAGCTGATCGCGACGCCGCAGGACAAGGGCGACTTCTACCAGCTGCGTCCCGTCGCCGGCACGATCTCGCCGGGCAACTATTCGCTCCACATGGAGTGGTCGGGCATCATCAACTTCAAGTCGTACGACGATCCGGCCACGCAGACGGGCGGCAGTTGCGGCGACGATCCGTATCCGGGCTGCTCGGCCGCGGAAGGCGTGTTCCGTGTCGACCTGAAGAGCACCGACGGCACGACGAGCGGCGCGATCCTCACGCAGGGCGAAACCAACCTGTCGCGCCAGTGGTTCCCGGGTTGGGACGAGCCGGCATTCCGGCCGACTTATGAAGTGACGGCCGAAGTGCCGCAGAACTGGCGCGTCGTGTCGAACGCGGCCGAGAAGCCGTCGACCAACGTCGGCGGCGGCTACAAGCTCGTGCAGTTCGAGAAAACGCCGCCGATGCCGTCGTACCTGCTGTTCTTCGGCGGCGGCATGTTCGACACCTACGAGGACGATTTCTCGAGCCCCCTGCCGGGCGGCAAGGGCGGCCTGCACCTGCGCGTGTTCACGCCGCCGGGCATGAGCGACTGGGCGAAGCCGGCGATGGACCGCACCAAGCAGGCGCTCGACTTCTACTACCGCTATACGGGCATCCCGCTGCCGCTGACGAAGTTCGACACGGTCGCCGCGAACGATGCGTTCAAGGAGCAGAAGGACCTGAACTTCGGCGGGATGGAGAACTGGGGGTCGATCCTCGAGTTCGCCGACGACATCCTGCCGCAACCGGGCCAGCCGATGTCGCACTACGGTAACGAGGTGCTGACGCACGAAGTCGCGCACCAGTGGTTCGGCGACCTCGTCACGACCGACTGGTGGGACAACGTCTGGCTCAATGAATCGTTCGCGACGTTCTTCGAGACGAAGACGACGATCCAGTTCTTCCCCGACGAGTTCAGCTGGCTCGATCAGGTGAAGAACAAGTATCGCGTGATCAATCGCGACATCGGCCCGAACGCATTCCCGGTCGCGCCGAACTTCAATGACTGGGCGTCGAACGACTTCGTGCTGAGCGCGAGCGCGTTCACCTACGACAAGGGCGGCCACGTGCTGAAGACGCTCGAGAACTATCTCGGCGAGCAAACCTTGCGCAAGGGCTTGCAGCAATACCTGGTCGATTACTCGTTCGGCAACGGCACACCGAAGCGCCTGTGGGATGCGCTGTCGAAGGCGAGCGGCCAGCCGGTCGGCCCGATCGGCGACAGCTACGTGCGCCAGACGGGCGTGCCGCTGATCTCGCTCGACACGCAGTGCGACATGACGAAGAACCAGACGATCGTCACGCTGAAACAGCAGCCGTTCCCGAACAAGAACGCGTATCCGGGCCTGCAGTGGACGGTACCGATCACGCTCGCATACGGCCAGGGGCTCGCGAAACACACGACGCTCGCGCTGAAGGATACGCAGACGCAGACGCGGATCGACGGCTGCACGGGCGTGGTCGCGGATCCGAGTGGTCTCGACTACTACGTCGTGAACTACGGCGACGCCGCGTGGAGCGGCCTGCTCACGCAGGTCAACGGCTCGACCGATCCGGTGCTGCTCGCGAACCTGAAGAGCGAGGCCGCGCTGCTCGTCGCGAACAACCTCGCGCCGGCTTCGCGTTCGACGTCGATCGGCTCGGTCGCCTCGCCGGCCGCGATGAAGCTGCGCCAGACGCCGAGCTTCGGCGGCATCGCGCCGACGGTGAAGGAACGTCCGTCGCTGCGCTACCAGGGCATGTTCAAGCCGCGCAAGACGCTGGTTCAGTAACGTCGTGGTCGGGCCGGCCGGTGCCGCGGCGTTTGCGGCGCCGGCCGGCGTTCAGTCTTTCACGTCCTTCGGCAGGCTCCGGATGCGGGGCCTGTTTTTTTGCGGCCGCCGCTAGCGATCATCGCGCCGGCGAAACGCCCACCACGCGGCGAGCGCGGTAAAGCCCGCGACCAGCAGCACCATCAGCCAGAACCCGTGCTTGTTCTCCGAGAACGGCACGCCGCCGACGTTCATCCCGAAGAAGCCCGCGACGATGTTGATCGGCAGCGCGATCACGGTCACCAGCGTCAGCGTGAACAGCGTCCGGTTGTTCTGCTCGTCGAGCCGCGAACCGATCTCTTCCTGCAACAGCTTGATCCGTTCGTTGAGCCCCGACAGGTCGGCGAGCACCAGCGAGAATTCCTCGGTCGACTCGCGCAGTTCCTGCACGTCTTCGGCATGCAGCCACGCGGGCGGCTTCGCGAGCAGCCGGAAGATCGACCCCGGCTCGGGCGCGAGCATGCGCTGCAGCCGCGTCAGCGTACGGCGCATCGCGCCGAGTTCGACGCGATTCGACGTGAGCCGTTGCGACAGGAAGCGATCCTCGATGCGGTCGACGTCGATGCTCGTGCGCCGCATGATCTGGATCAGCAGGTCGGCCTGGTCGCGCAGCAGGTGCACGAGCAGTTCGGCCGGGGACCGGAACCGTTCGCCGTCGCGCACACAGGCGCGCAGCGTGTCGACCGAGCGCAGCGGCTTGAGCCGCGCGGTGATCATGATGCGCCGCTCGACGTGGACGAACAGCGTCGCGATTTCCGACGGCGTCAGCTCGAGGTTGAACATCACGTCGTTGACGATCGCGCGCAGCGCGCCGTCCTCCTGCTCGATGCGCGTCGAGCGCGATCCTTCGTGAAGGAATTCGAAGAAGCTGTCGGGCAATCCGAGGTGCGTGCGCATCCAGCGCTCGCTCGCGCCGTGCGCGAGATTGAAGTGCAGCCAGACGAAATCGTCCGAGGCAGCTGCCTCGCGCGCGCGGCACGTGCGCAGCCATGCGGCGGCCGCGTCGGCATCGAGCATCGCACCCGATCCGCCCGGGACGAAGCGGAATCCGCACACCATGCCGGACGTATCGGCGCCGTAAGTCTGTACGATCAGATCCATCGTGTCGAAGGTCGTGCGGCGCGGCCGCGCCGCGCATCGCGCATTGCGGCGCCACGCCGGGAAATGAAAGGAAACGTATGCCCGACGTATGCGACATTTTCGTGACGGGGTCACATACGGACGTCCAGCGTCGGACAGCCCCCAAAAGCAATGCGCCGCCCATTGGGCGGCGCATGTGCGATGAGCAGGCCGGCGTGACGCCTCGCTACTGCCGCGTCTCCGACTGCGCGGCGGTCGGGCAGGCCGGATCCTTGCCCCAATGGCCGTCGCAGACGCGCCACCGGCACAGCTGATCCTCGAAGAAGCCGCGCTCCGAGCACTCCTTCACGCGCGCTGCGAGCGAACCGCCCGTCGTGGCGGCCGTCTTGGTCGGCACGACCTGCCCCTTCTGCGCGGCGACCTTCTTGTCGGCTGGCTTCGTGCGTGCGACGAGCGCGGCGAGCAGGTCCGCATCCGGATCGTCCTTCCCGGCGGCCTTTGCGCTCGCGGTACGGGTCGTCGCGTCGCGACGCTTCTTCGCCTGCGCGAGCTCCGCCTGCTGTTCCTTGTGGTGCTTGCGGGCCTCCGCCTTCGCGTCGGCCTTCGCATCGGCCTTGCTGCGTGCGGCGACCTTGCCGCTCTGCGCGGCGTCGGCCTTCGCGGTTTTCGCTGTCGCAGCCGCGGCGGCGGCCGTCGCGGCGACGGCTCCAGCCGTGGCCGCGCCCGATGCATCGTCGGCACCGTTCGCGAGCGCGCGCGACAAGCGACTGTTGTCCGCGCCCGACGCGCCCGATGCGGACGCAACGGTCTGGGACGCCGCATCGTCATTGACGATCGTGGCCGGTTGCGCGGCAGGAGCGGCCGACGCGGCATTCTGCGCGACCTGCACGGCGCCGCCGCTGGCCGCCTCGGCCTTCGCCGCTGCCTGCGCGGGCGCGGCGGCCACGACGGCCTGCTCGCCGGATTGCTGCTGCCAGCGCCATGCCCCCCAGCCGCCGACGGCGACCACGAGCGCGACGACGGCCGCGATCGGCCCCTTCAGCGAGCGGCGCGGCGCTTCGGCCGGCGGCGTGACACGTCCTTCCAGATTCGCGAGAATGCGCGACTGCTGCGGTCCACCCTCACCTGCCGGTTTGGTATCGGACAGCAGGCTCGGCGGGGTTTTCGAATTTGAATTTTCCGGCGCACTCATTCAGCGTCTCATTGAATCCTGGTTTAATTCACCGCGATAATATAGCCCGGCCTCTCAAAGCAGCCTGATTCTAAGAGCAAGCATTGCAAAACACAATCAATTCCAATTTCCGGGGATTTCGTTGATTGCCGTCGCACTCGTCGCCTATTTCGCCCTTGCCGTCGCGGTCGCGGCACTGTTGCTTTTACCGGGTATCCGCACGGCGGTTTTCGAATCCGTCGCCCAGTTTCACGGCCGTCTGACGCGCCGCGCGAACGCTCGCGCCGCACGCACGCGAAGTCAAATTGTTAAATCGGCAACCGTTACGCGCGGCGCATTAAGCGATGTGCAAAATTTACTGATTCGGCGACGCTTGATGATTATGGTGTCGGCAGGTATTCTTGCGACGCCGCCATTGGTGGCCATTGCGTTACGCGGTCGGCAATTGTTTCAGTACGACGACACGGCGCGCGTGCCGGACGAGAAGATCGCCGCGCTGCTGCAGGGCGAACAGCTCGTGCCGCCCCCGCCGTTGCCGCCGGAAGTCTTTGCCACGAAGGAAGTCGAACAGGTGCGGCCGGCACTGAAGGACGCGAGCCGCGACTGGAACCTGCTGGATCCCGATTTCCGTACGCGTTTGCTGCTGGTCTACAAGATCATGCACGAACAATATGGTTACGAGATGGCGCTGCTGGAAGGTTATCGGAGCCCGGAACGACAGAACCGGCTCGCGCAAATGGGCACCAACGTGACCAATGCGGCGGCCTTCCAGAGTTATCACCAATTCGGGCTCGCGAGCGACAACGCGTTTCTGCGCGACGGCAAGCTGGTCATTTCCGAGAAAGATCCCTGGGCGATGCGCGGCTACCAGTTGTACGGACAGGTTGCCGAACAGGTCGGCCTGACCTGGGGAGGCCGATGGAAAATGATGGATCTCGGGCACGTGGAATACCATAAACCCGGTTTTAAACTGGGACGCGGCAGCTAGTCAGGGCTGCCGGACAAGAAATAATGAGGGCGGCATGGGGCTTTTTAATCATCCGGCAGGAAACGATTTGAGCGGCGCAATCGATCGGGCATTCCGTTGCACGATTTTTTCCGATCGCCGCTTCCGTTTTAATTCTCACAGCGTCCTTTCATTATTGCGCGCGCCTTCTCCGATGCCGCGGGCGCATTGATGCCAGCCCCCTTCATCCCGTTTGACAGCATGGCGACACATCGCGGCGCCACGCTTGCCGCTCGGCGCGCCTGCGTCGCCTCACCGAATCGCACCGGAACCTGAACGTCCTATGCAACGCATCCTCAACGTGCTGACTCATCCGCGTACGCTCTCGATTGTCGGGATCATCGCGCTAGCGGCGATTCTCTTCATCGTCGCCGACATGCTGCAGCTGCCGCTCCTGTGGGCGGCGATCGCCTTCGCGGCGATCCTCGTGCTGTGGCTTGGCGTCGCGTTGGTACGCCGCTGGCGCGTGAAGCGCGCGAACCAGCAGCTCGGCCAGGTGCTGGAAGAGCAGGCGGAAACCGGCAAGATCGCCGCGCCGGCCGCGGCCGCGCTCGCACCCGACACCAAGACCGCCGACCTCGACGTGCTGCGCACGCGCCTCTCCGACGCGGTCAAGACGATCAAGACGTCGAAGATCGGCCAGGTGTCGGGCGGCTCCGCGCTGTACGAGCTGCCGTGGTACATCGTCATCGGCAACCCGGCCGCCGGCAAGAGCAGCGCGGTGCTGAACTCCGGCCTGCAGTTTCCGTTCGCGGACAAGAACAGCGCCGTGATCCACGGCATCGGCGGCACGCGTAACTGCGACTGGTTCTTCACGACCGAAGGGATCCTGCTCGACACGGCCGGCCGCTACTCGGTGCACGAGGAAGACCGCAGCGAATGGCTCGGCTTTCTTGGCCTGCTGAAGCGTTATCGCCCGAAGGCGCCGATCAACGGCATCATCGTTACCGCGAGCATCGCCGAACTGACCGGCAACCGCCCCGAATTCGCGATCAACCTCGCGAAAAACCTCCGCCAGCGCGTTCAGGAGCTGACGGAAAAGCTCGAGGTGTTCGCGCCGGTCTACGTGATGTTCACGAAGGCCGACCTGATCACCGGCTTCACCGAATTCTTCAGCAGCAGCGACAAGCACGAATACGACCGCGTGTGGGGCGCCACCCTGCCCTACGAGCCGGACGACAAGCGCGACGTCGTCGCGCAGTTCGACACGCACTTCGAGGAACTCTACGAAGGGCTGAAGGAAATCAGCGTCGCGCAGCTGTCGCTGTCGCGCGGCAACCAGCTGTCGCCGGGCCAGTTGAGCTTCCCGCTCGAATTCTCGACGATCAAGCCGTCGCTGCGCGCGTTCCTCGCGACGCTGTTCGAGAACAACCCGTTCCAGTACAAGCCGATCTTCCGCGGCTTCTACTTCACCAGCGCGCTGCAGGAAGGCGAAACCAACAGCGCCGCCGCGCAGCGCATCGCGCACCGCTTCGGCCTCGACGCGAGCGCGCTGCCGAAGCCGCACAGCGCGTTTTCGAAGAACGGCTTCTTCCTGCGCGACCTGTTCTCGAAGGTGATCTTCGCGGACCGCCAGACCGTGCGCCAGTTCGCGAGCCCGACCAAGACCCGGCTGCGCTACGCGACCTTCTTCGGCTTCGTCGCGGCGCTCGCGCTCGCGCTCGGCGGCTGGACCTGGTCGACGATCGGCAACCAGCAGCTCGTCGCGAACGTGCAGGCCGACCTCGACAACGTCACGCGCCTGCAGCAGGGCCGCAACGATCTGCAGTCGCGTCTGCAGGCGATGGATATCCTGGAAGACCGGATCGAACAGCTCGAACAGTTCCGCCGCGACAAGCCGGTGTCGGTGTCGCTCGGCCTGTACCAGGGTGACCGTCTCGAACAGCACCTGCTGACCGAGTACTACAACGGCGTGCGCCAGATCCTGCTGGCGCCCGTCTCGCAGAACCTCGCGTCATTCATGAAGGATGTGAACGCGCACCCCGAACAGCTCGTGCCGATGACGCGCCCGCCCGAATCGGGCGCCGTGCAGGGCGGCCCGATTCCCGTGTCGACGAACCCGCCGGGCGCCACGCCGCTCGCCGGCGCCGCGCAAGGCGCATCCGCCGCGACGGCCGCCGCGCCGCAACAGGCGGCGGCACCGCAGGGCGGGTTGTACAGCGACGCGTCGCCGACCAACGTGCAGGACGCGTACAACGCGCTGAAGACTTACCTGATGCTGTCCGACAAGCGTCACGTCGAACAGGCGCACCTGACCGACCAACTCGCACGCTTCTGGCGCGGCTGGCTCGAGACGAATCGCGGCAACATGCCGCGCGACGAGATGATCAAGAGCGCCGAGCGCATGATCTCGTTCTACCTCGCGCGCGTCAACGACGACGACTGGCCGATGATCGACGCGAACCTCGCGCTCGTCGACCAGACCCGCGAGAACCTGCGCCGCGTCGTGCGCGGCATGCCGGCCCGCCAGCGCGTCTATGAGGAAATCAAGGCGCGCGCGTCGACCCGCTTCGCGCCGATGACCATCGCGCGCATCGTCGGCGACGGCAACCAGGGGCTGGTCGCCGGCAGCTATGCGATTCCGGGCACGTTCACGCGCGAAGCGTGGTTCGACTACGTGCAGCCGGCGATCCGCGACGCGGCGACCAAGGAACTGCAGGCGAAGGACTGGGTGCTGAACACGTCGACGCAGGACGACCTGACGCTGGAAGGCAGTCCCGAGCAGATCCAGAAGACGCTCGTCGGCATGTACAAGACCGAATACGCGCAGCACTGGCAGAAGTTCATGCAGGGTATCGCGGTGCAGGGCTTCAGCAGCTTCGGCCAGGCCGTCGACGGGATGAACCGCCTCGGCGATCCGCAGGATTCGCCGATCCGCAAGATCCTCGAAACCGCGTACGACCAGACGTCGTGGGACAACCCGTCGCTGGCGAACGTCGCGATCAAGAAGGCGCAGACCGGCGTCGTGAACTGGGTCAAGCAACTGTTCACGCGCTCGCAGGCCGGCCAGGTGGCGGCCGCAAACATCGACATCAACGGCAATCCGGCCGAGGTGCCGATGGGTCCGATCGGCCAGGAGTTCATCGGGCTCGCGCGGATCGTCACGACGCACGACGGCACGTCGATGCTCAAGGGCTACATGGACTCGCTGTCGAAGGTCCGTACGCGCTTCAACGTGATCAAGAACCAGGGCGACCCCGGCCCCGGCGCGCGCCAGCTGATGCAGCAGACGCTCGACGGCAACGGCTCGGAACTGGCCGATTCGCTGAAGTTCGTCGACGAGCAGATGCTGACGGGCCTGACCGATTCGCAACGCAAGTCGCTGCGTCCGCTCCTGGTGCGCCCGCTGATGCAGGCGTTCTCGGTGGTGATCCAGCCGGCGAGCGCCGAAGTCAACAAGGTGTGGAACGCGCAGGTCTACCAGCCGTTCCAGAGCTCCCTCGCGACGAAGTACCCGTTCGCGGCGAACGCGAAGGTCGAGGCCGGCGCCGGTGAAATCGCGCAGGTGTTCGGTCCGGACGGCGCGATCGCGAAGTTCGTCGGCACGACGCTGGGCCCGCTCGCGGTGCGCCGCGGCGACACGCTTGCGGCCCGCACGTGGGGCGACATGGGCATCGGCCTCACGCCCGACTTCACGAACGGCTTCGCGCGCTGGGTCGCCCCGCTCGCCGGCGGCGCCGCGGGCGGCGCGGCCGCGGCGGCCGAACCGCAGACCGTGTTCCAGATCCTGCCGCAACCGAGTACGGGCACGACGGAATACACGATCGCGATCGACGGCCAGCAACTGCGCTACCGCAACACGCCGCCGCAATGGACCAACTTCGTGTGGCCGAACCCGCAGGGCTCGCCGGGCGCGACGCTGTCCGCGACGACCTTCGACGGCCGCACCGTGCAACTCGTCAACGAACCGGGCCGCTACGGTCTCGAGAAGCTGATCAACTCGGCGCAGCGCAAGCGCCGTCCGGACGGCACCTTCGACCTCACGTGGGTCCAGGGCAGCGTGAACGTGTCGGTGACGATGCGCATCATCAGCACGTCGCAGCCGACGAGCGGCGGCGGCGACCAGCCGCAGCAGCAGAGCCTGCGCGGCCTGCAGCTGCCGTCGTCGGTCGCCGACGCGAGCGCGGGTGCCGCGCAGAACGCGACGCAGGCCGGCACGGGCACGCCGGCCGCGGCACCGACACCGGCACCGGCACCGGCCGTCGCGGCCGCCACCGCAACGAATGCACAGGGGGCGCAATGACGCAAACCGTTCAGGCGCAGATCGCCTACTTCGGCAAGATTCCGTCGCGCGGCGACTTCGTGAAGAGCCCGCACAATCCGCAGCTGCTGCAGACGCTCGATCGCTGGATCGCGCAGGCGCTCGAACTGCTCGCGGAAGATCCGCGCTGGAAGATCGTCTATGAGGATGCGAAGCCGATGCATTTCGCGTTCCTCGGCTCGCGCAGCAAGCTCGCGATCGCGGGCCACATGGTCGCGAGCCACGACGTGTCGATGCGCCGCTTCCCGTTTCTCGGCGCGACCGCGCTCGAGGTCGACCGGCCGCTCGCGTTCCTCGCGCGCAGCCCGCTCGCGTTCGCCCGGCTGTGGTCGCGCGTCGCCGCGCAGATGCCGCCGCTGCTCGCGAAGGAGGAGCCGCCCGGCGCGCTGCAGGCGCTCGGCGACACGCAGGTGCCGATCGACGTCGGCGGCCCCGGCACGTCGCATGACGGCACCTTCAACGACTTCATCGAACACCAGTCGCTGTACGGCCTGCAGCAGATGCTGCTCGAAAGCGGCCATCCGGTCCGGCTGCGCGGCGCGATGCTCGCGCTCGGCTCGCTCTTGCGGCCCGTGATGCAGAGCGGCTCGTCGCACATCGAGCGCGGCCTCACGCTGCCGCTACCCGTCGATCCGTTCTACCGAAGCCTCGTCGCCGCGTTCTGGCTCGAACTGATCGCACCGTTCGTCGCGCAGGCCGACTTCGAGCTCGCGATCTTCATCGGCACGATCGCCGAGCGCGAACGGCTGATCATCGGCTTCAACGGCGCGTCGTCGAAGACGCTGCTGAGCGTCGTCGACCCGCAGACCTACGCCGCCCACAACATCGACATCGACGATCCCGAATGGATCGACGCCCATGCGCAAAACGATCAGCAGATCAGCAAGCTCGTCAGCTACCTCGACCAACCGCAACTCTCGCTGCGCGTCGCCATCGACGCGTTCCGCGAAGCGTTCATCGGAGGCTGACGGGATGCAACGCACGAATCACGTCCGGCGCATGCGCTTCTCGGCATTCGTTGCCGCCCTCGCCGCCGCCGGCCTCGTCGCCAGCGGCGCGGCCTACGCGCAGAACACCGGCGGCGCGACCGTCACGCCGATCGGCAACGGCACGGTCGCGACGACCGCGCTGCCGTCGTCCAACACGAACCCCGGCGCCGCGCCTGCTACCGCCTCCGGCACGGTGGTGCACGGCACGGCCGGCACGATCTCGCCGCCGCCCGCGAACGCGACACCCGGCCAGGTGGTGGTCGGCGGCAAGGTGCCGGACGAGGCGACCAAGGCCGCCGTGCTGCAGAAGCTGCGCGACACCTACGGCGCGGTGAATGTAGTCGACCAGATCGAGGTCGGCGACGTCGCGACGCCGCCGAACTGGAGCGCGAACGTGCAGAAGCTGCTCGGCGCGCAGCTCAAGCAGATCAGCAAGGGGCAACTGAAGATCAACGGCACGCAGATCGAGATGAAGGGCGAGGTGCACAACGAAGCACAGCGCCAGCAGCTCGCGAGCGACATGGCGAACACGCTGAACCCGACTTACACGATCAAGAACGGGCTGCGCGTGTCGGCATCCGAGCAGGGTGTGCTCGACCAGACGCTCGCGAACCGGACGATCGAGTTCGAGACCGGCAGCGCGACGCTGACGCCGCAGGGCAAGCTGATCCTCGACCAGATGGCGGCCGCCCTCGCGAAGATGCAGAACCGCACGGTCGACATCATCGGCCACACCGACAACTCGGGAAACCGGACGTCGAACATCGCGCTGAGTCAGGCGCGCGCGGATGCGGTGAAGGGTTATCTGATCACGAAGAGCATCCCGCCGCAGCAGATGACGACGACGGGCGTCGGGCCGGATCAGCCGATCGCGCCGAATGACACGGCGGATGGGCGGGCCAGGAATCGGCGGATCGAGTTCCGGGTGGGGCAGTAGGCGGAGGTTCGGCTGTGCGGCGAGCCGGTGGCAGGATACCGGCAGACTCGTCCCGCCGGATCGTGCAGCCCCCATCTCCCCGCATTGTCAACAGGCCGATCGCCTGACCGACCGACTACTGAATCCGACCATTCCAGTGAAATACGCAATGCGCTGCTTGCGGTCGGCCATTCTTCTGCTCTTCGGTGCGGCCTTCGTGCTGATGGGTGTAGCTGGCGCCGTCAATTCTGCCATCCTCGTTCGCGCTCGTGTGTGGCCTCACGTCCCCGCCATTGTCGAGCGATGCGAGTTGTCTCTGCGATATGGCAAATCCGATGCGACATGGGAGGCGCGCGCCGTCTTCCGCTATGGCGCGGGACAGACGCAGCAGTACGATACAGCGTGGCAGCCTGCCGGGTCGCCGGTGTATTCGCGTTCGGCCGCCTCGAACATCAGCCACGAACAGTTCGCAGCGTTCACGAAGACGTACTGCAATGCGGCCGCGAACGATGGCCTGCGCGTTTCGCCGATGTTTCCCGGCATTGCGCGGCGCAACGAAGCGGTTGAGGGCGGAGCATGGGTGCGTGAAATCGGATTCGGCCTATTCGCCCTGATCGGCGGATTGATGCTGTGTGCGATGAGCATTTCGATGCTGCCGTGGATCGAGGATAGGAAGAAGCAATCGTTGAGGCGAAAGACTCGGCGCGCGCGGAAACGTATCGGCGGTTCGTGACTCGCGCCGGCAGACCGGATTCGGATCAGACGTCGTATCGTGCCGGTCGGGGCGCGACGGCTGATCGTTGCGCGGGAAGGAAACGTACTGCGTTCCCGTCATCCGGGTCGAGTTTGATTCTCTCAGCCACGCTGCTTTTCCTCTGCACGTGACGGCGGCAACAAGCCGTCTGGAACCGCCGGCAAGGCAACCGGCTCGAACTGGCCGGTCGTCAATTCGGATAGGACGCTCTTCGGCAGAGACCGCATCGACGTGGCAAACACGCCGGGCCGATCGGCTGCTGCTTTCAAGACGCGCTGAACCTCCGGATGCGCGTCAAAACGGCTATTCACCAGCAAGGCGTAGTACGCGTACTGCTTCAAGTCATCTGAATCGGTCAGGCGGTATTTCAACCATGCTGCGGCCACGATACGCGCGATACGGCGAAACTGCTGGTCTTCGCGTTCGTCGTATCGCTTGCTCAACTGCACCTGATAGTTGGTCGACATCCAGTGCGACACATCGATCATCGGAATACGCGATTCGTCCATCGGCGTGCCGGGAAACTGAAGCTCGATGTGGCGATCCGGATAAAAATGAACTGCCAGAATTCGGCTGCCCACATTTTCCGGAACCTTTGACGGAGGCAGCACAACCTTTGCTTCGGCGTGAAACGTCTGTTCGTCGCCCTTATGCCACCGGTCAACGTCGTAGTAGTCCCATTTGACGATGAACTCGGTCCCCTTGAGCTGATAGCAACAAGTCACGCCCCCACCGCCCCCCGGCATGCTGTCGCCACCGCCGCCTGCCTTGTTGCCATGAGCATCGGTGATCGTGAATTTATCCAGGTTATAGGGCAGGTAGTTCTGAGCCATGACCGAAATCCCGCTGTATGTCGGTTCCGGCTTGCCGCACGCCGCCATGGCCGTCACGAGCAGGCACCCTGCCAGAACACGGCTCACCAGACTCGAAAATCTCATTGCCCTATTCAATGATGTTTTCCCTTCCGAATATTGCCCAGCATGCCCTTCCGACGTATCGATTTTAGTTGTCCACTCGGTAAATGCGATTTTTTGTCTACGTAAATGACGATATGTCCGACAGCAACGGCAACATCAATCGCGACAACAATCGGGGCCGAAATCGCGCGGCATCCGCAGGCTGGCCGATATCGCAGCTGATCTCGAACATACCCGGATAAGTAACCATTCCGATCCGTTCTCGGCTTCCTCCGACATGACGGACGAAACGGTATCGAGCAATCCGAGGAACTCCATCTGGATCGATACGCCCTCAGCGACTTTCACCCCGCGGACATCTCGAGTTACTTCCTTCTATTGTGAACCGCCACAAGCTTTCCGTTCGCGAAAGCAAACCACTTCCCCCCAACGCTTAGCAGGACGCGGCCAGGCAGCCATCGAACGTCGTCAATATCCAACTTGTCGCTAACCGGCAAGACGGCAGCGGGTTTTTGGCGGAAGTCGTACAGGGAGATTACCGGTGGGTCTGAAAAACCACCGCTGAAGTCTTCGACGATCAGCCGCGAGACGGCCTTGTCCCGTTCTTTCGAATCCGGATAGTAGACATAGCGTGAACCGTAAAGGTGATCGAATTGCTTGCCATCGAGCTCGACGTTGAATGTAACGCCGTCGCTTCCCGGCCGGGCGATCTTTGATATCTGCAATGTGCCCGCAACGGTGCGGATCGTATCGTGATCCCCACCCGAGGTCTGCGCCTTGACATTGATGCAACAGACCGTCATCAACACTACAACAAACGACTTCAACAAGCCCACCTCCTAAAAAGTGGGGTTCGCACCACCGACGACAGTCACAAGATCCAACAGTGGGCGAACATCTTCAAGTTTCGAAGCATCGCATGCGAAGTTCTTGAAGTTGACACCTGTGTCGATGAGATGGCTCAACCACAGGCGATGAGCCTTGACATAGTTCCCACCGTTCTCTTCCGCACGCTTCGCTGCTGCCGCGCTTCCCACCTGCGCGGTCAAACGCGTCTTGGCCCCGCGAGCGATGAGCCTGGGCGGACGGTGCGGTTTTGCTCCGTATACGTGTCCTCCGCAGCAATTGTTCCGGCCAAATACCGTTTTGCATCGGCCGCTCCCAAGTGGTGAGACAGGTACAGCATCTTCGCCCGCTCCCCATCATTCAAATTCGAGAAATCGTAGCCGCCGCCTTCGCTCGCGGTGGACACGAGGTCGAGCACGACGCTGAAATCGCGGCCAAGCTCGGACCGCGTCACGGCGCGGCGTGGCACGAGCGCATTGTTCGGCAGCGACGGGATATCCGTCTTCAGCAGGCGGTCCTGCTGAATCAGGCCACCACGGATCGCCTGCGCCAGTTCGGTCACGTTCATGCGTCACCCTTCTTCTCGTTCATCGCGAACCCGCCGGGCCCGCGCTCTCAGGTCAAAAACCCATCGCTCACGACTGCTCGTCCGGCCTCACCCCAAGCAGCTCGCGAATATGCGACAGCGACCCGTCGTCCTTCACGACGCTCTCGAGCCACTTGTGCAGCGGCATGTCGGCCCATTCGGCAGCCTTGTCCGCGAGATACGCAACCGGGCTGTGCGGCTCGGTCTGGCGAAAATAACGCGCGACGGCACGCAGCTGGTCGACGGCCTGCGCGCGGTTCTGGATGCCGGCGATCATCTGCGTCACCGGCGGACGCGGAGCGGTCTGCGACTGCACGTGGGTCTCCTCGCTGTGGAACGTGTCGCCGAAGCTCGGCTCGATGCGCTCGGGCTGCGCCTGCGGCGCCGCCTGCGTGTGCGGCGCGCTACCCGTATAGCCCTGCTCGCGCGCAAAACGCTCGGCGAGCCGGTACACGGTCTCGAACGCGTCGCGCGCCTGCCGGAAGCTCGGCGCCGAATCGCCCGCGCGTTCGACGAGCCGCTCCTCGAACGCATCGAGCGCGAACTCGAACGCCTTCAGGTTCGCGAGCAACGCGGTGTAGAACGCGATCGGCGTCACGCGCCGCGACGCATCGACCTGCTCGACCGACGGCTTGCCGCGTGCGATGTCGTCCGCATGCTCGGGGTCGCGCCTCACGGCCTGCGCGACGTGCTGTGCGACTTCCCAGTCGAGCGTGGTGAACGCGTTCGACGCGCCCTCCGTCACCGGAATGCCGCGCAGCAGCTCGGCCGTGCGGCCGGACAGCCACGCGACGTTGCCGAGCCGGTATTCGACGTCGTCGCCTTCGGGCAGCGGATGCACGGTGTCCCAGTAGTCTCGGCACAGGCCTTCCAGCAGCGCATAACCTTCGGTGAGGCCGGTGATGCCGTCCTCGAGCGCGAGCGCCTCGGTCAGCCACACGGCGAGCCGCAGATCCTTGGTGCGCGTGCGCAGCAGCTCGCCCGCGTGATCGACGACGAAGCCCCAGTCGGCCTCCTTGATCTCGGTCACCCATTCGCCCTGGTCGAGCGTCGGATCGTCATAGCGCCGCGCGTCCTGGATCGCGTCGAATTCATTCGAAAACAGCAGGTCGTCGCCGCTGGGCGACGCGTCGCTGATCGGCGTCAGCAGCTCGGGGAGATTGATCGGCATGGTTCAGTGAATCCGTTGATGCATGAGATGTCGCGCGCGGGGCTCATTCGACGGTGTACGCGAATTCGCCGGCCTCGTCCGCGCGCACCGCGATGCGCGCGATGGCCGCGCCGTCGGCGATCCGGCCGAGCACGTGGCCCGCGATCTCCGGCAGCAGCGTGCCGTTCAGGATATGGTCGACGTTGCGGGCGCCCGAATCGACCTCGGTGCAGCGCGCGAGCACCGCATCAACGAGCGACTCGTCCCACTCGAACGCGGCCTTGTGGTTCGCTTCGATGCGGCGGCGGATGCGTTCGAGCTTCAGCTCGATGATCTCGGCCAGCACGTCGTCGGAAATCGGGTAGTACGGCACGACCTTCATCCGGCCGAGGAACGCCGGCTTGAAGGTCTTGTACAGCTGCGGGCGCAGCGCCTCGGCGAGCGCGTCCGGATCGGGAAGCTCCTCGGCCGGCTTGTTCAGGCACGCCTGCATCACCGCCGCCGACCCGACGTTCGACGTCAGGATGATCAGCGTGTTGCGGAAGTCGATCTCGCGCCCTTCGGCGTCGTCCATCGTGCCCTTGTCGAACACCTGGAAGAACATCTCGAGCACGTCCGGGTGCGCCTTCTCGACCTCGTCGAGCAGCACGACGGAATACGGGTTGCGGCGCACGGCCTCGGTCAGCACGCCGCCCTCGCCGTAGCCGACGTAGCCCGGCGGCGAACCCTTCAGACCCGACACGCTGTGCGCTTCCTGGTATTCGCTCATGTTGATCGTGACCATCTTGCGCTCGCCGCCGTACAGGATGTCGGCCAACGCGAGCGCGGTCTCGGTCTTGCCGACGCCCGACGGCCCGACGAACATGAACACACCGCGCGGCTTGTTCGGATCCTCGAGGTTCGCGGTCGCGGTGCGCACGCGCTGCGCGATCGCGTCGAGCGCGTGGTCCTGCCCGATCACGCGCGCGGTGAGCAGCGGCTGCAGGTTCAGCACGGTGTCGATCTCGTCCTTCACCATCCGGCCGAGCGGAATGCCCGTCCATGCCGCGACGATCTCGGCAACCACGTGGCCGTCGACCTGCAGCGGCACCATCGGCTCGCCGCCCTGCAGTGCGTGCAGTGCGGCGACGCGCTCGGCGAGCTTCTCGCGGGTCGCCTGCACGTCGACCGGCTGGCCGTCCTCCGACGGGCCGCGTGCCTTGTCGAGCGCTTCGCGCAACTCGGTGATCTCGGCGACGATCGCGCGCTCGCCTTCATAGCGCGCTTCGTCCTCGGTCAATTGCGCGAGCGCCGTGTCGCGTGCGCCGCGCAGCTCGCCGAGCCGCTCGTCGTGCGACGCGCCGCCGGCCGCTTCACGTTCCAGCGACGCGATTTCCGCGTCGATCCGCTCGATGCGCTTCTTCGTATCGTCGATCGCGGCCGGCGTTGCGCTGTGCGCGAGCGCGACCTTCGCGCATGCGGTGTCGAGCACGCTGATCGCCTTGTCCGGCAGTTGGCGGCCGCTGATGTAGCGATGCGACAGGCGCACGGCCTCGGTGATCGCATCGTCGAGGATCCGCACGTTGAAGTGCTTCTCCATCAGCCCGGACATCCCGCGCAGCATCGCGGCCGCGAGCGGCTCGCTCGGCTCCTCGACCTTCACGACCTGGAAGCGCCGCGCGAGCGCCGCATCCTTCTCGAAGTACTTCTTGTATTCGCTCCACGTCGTCGCGGCGATCGTGCGCAACTCGCCGCGCGCGAGCGCCGGCTTCAGCAGGTTCGCCGCGTCGTTCTGGCCGGCCTGGCCGCCCGCGCCGATGATCGTGTGGGCCTCGTCGATGAACAGGATGATCGGGTGCGCGCTCTTCTTCACCTCGTCGATCACGCTCTTCAGCCGGTTCTCGAACTCGCCCTTCACGCTCGCGCCGGCCTGCAGCAGGCCCATGTCGAGCACGTGCAGCGCGACGCCACGCAGCGGCGGCGGTACGTCGTCGGCGGCGATCCGCAGCGCGAGCCCTTCGACGACGGCGGTTTTGCCGACGCCGGCCTCGCCGGTCATGATCGGGTTGTTCTGGCGGCGGCGCATCAGGATGTCGATCGCCTGGCGGATCTCGGCTTCGCGGCCGATCACCGGGTCGATCTTGCCGTCGCGCGCGCGCTGCGTGAGGTTGGTCGTGTACGTGTCGAGCGCGGGCGTCTTCGACGGGCCGGCCGCGGGCGCGGTGCCGTCGGCGGCCGGCGCGACGTCGCTGCCTTCCGCATCGGCCTGGCGCGGCTCGGCCTCGCTCGACCCGGCCATGATCTCGTCGAACTTGTGCTTCAGGTCCGTCACGTTCATTTCCGCGAACCGCGACGACATGCGCTGCGCGAACTGCGCGAGATCGGGCGCGGTCAGCAGCGCGAGCAGCAGGTGCCCCGAGCGGATGCGGCCGAGCTGCGAATCGAGCGACGCAATCAGCCATGCCTGCTCGAACAGCGCGATCAGGTGCACGGAGAACACCGGCGTGCGCGTGTTGCCAGTCTTCAGGCGCGTGAGTTCGCGCTCGAGATCGGCACGCAGCGCATGCGGATCGACACGGCTTGCGCGCAGCGCGAGCGGCAGGTCGCCCGTCGCCTCGTCGAGCAGCGCAAGGAACAGGTGCTCCAGATCGACCTCGTAGTGGCCGCGCGCCAGGCACGCGCTCGCCGCGCGCTCGGTCGCGTGCCGGCAGAGCGGATTCAGTTTCGTGATCAGGGTCTTCAGAGGCGTGCTCATGGCGTCGATCTCAGGTTCGATTGCGTGTTGTTGTCGTTCGGAATCAGTGAATCACGTGCAGTTCGTAGCGGGCGTCCGAGCGGTCGTCGACCGCGTCGCGTGTGCAGAGGAACGCGTCCCAGCCGAGCCGCGAGCCGGCGCCGAGCACGCTCGCGCCGACCTCGGTGCGCTTCAGCACGAGCTTCACCTCGTATTCGAGCGTGACGCCGGCGAGCAGCGTCAGCATCCGCTCGAGCGCGACGGCCTGCGGGCCGCCGGGCAGGAATGCCTCGTAGTCGCGCTTGGACAGCGGACCGACGACGATCCGCGCGCGCATGTCGCGCTGCCATACGCGTTCGCCGACGAGCGCCGTCGCGCCGAGCACCGCGTTGACCTCGCCGAGCACGCTCAGCTGGTCGGTCGGCACGTCGTACCACTTGCCGACGAACTGGTCGATCTTCACCGGCACGCGGAAATAATCGGACAGCGTGCGCTGCAGGTACGCGGCCGACATCGGCCGGTGCCGCGCGGCGAGCGCGTAGCCGGCAACGGCCTCGTCGAGCACGCCGCCCGCGCCGGCCGCGAGGCTGTCGCGCACCTCGTCGCTCGGCACGCCGGCGATCGCGAGCAGCAGCGGCAGGTAGCGCTCGTCGCGATCGAGTTCGTAATGAAACGGCAGCCGGTATTTCTTCCACGCCGCGTAGAACAGCGCGGTCGCGCGGTTCGAGAACACGTCGAAGAACGCGCGCGCCGCGTGGTCGCGCTTCAGGTGCTCGCGCGCGACGATCTGCTCGGTGTAGTGCAGCGGCAGCGCGCCTTGCCCGCCCAGCAGCCCGAAGAACGCGGGCGTCAGCTCGACGTGGCCGAGCTCGCCGGCCGCGAGCGCGGCGCCGCGCTGCTCGCCCGAGTCGAGCAGCGTGCCGTCGTCGTCAAACGAGCGCGCGCCCTCGATCTCGCTCGGCGGAAAACCGAGCGACAGCGTGTTGCGGAATTCGATGCGCTGCGCGACGACGTCGCCCTGCCGCCATGCGCCGGGGGCATCCGACGCCTGCCGCGCGAACAGCCCCTCGAGCACGCGCACCGCCTGGAAGAACTCGAAGCGGTGCGGCTCGTCGAGCAGCGCGTCGACTACGCCAGGATCGATTCGCCGGTCCGGGGCTTGCATCGGATGATCTCCTCGCCGGTGCGCTTCGACACGACGACTAGTTGAACGAAACTGTTGAGGTGGACGTAAAGCCCGAAGAAGCTGTCGAGCACGCGCACGAACGATGCGAGGCTCGCGCCGACGAAGTGCTCCTCGTCGATCGTCAGGCGGATCTCGATGCCGCGCACGAAGGTCGCGAACGGCTTGCCGGGCAGCCACTGCACGGCACCGCGCTGCTCGACGCCGGCCAGGCCGTCGATCTGGCGCATCGACACTGCCGTGCGCCGCAGGTCGTACAGCGTCAGCATTTCCTTGAGCGGCGCGAGGCCGTGCGCGACCAGCGACACGTGGTTCAGCGCCAGATGCGACACGAGCCGCCAGTGTGCGGCGCGACCGCGCTCGAAGCGCACGCTCTGCGTCGGGCGCCTCAGCAGCGAGATGCCGCTCGTCTGCGCGCCGCCTTCCTGGAACAGGTCGCCGCCTTCGAGCCCGAACGCGAGCATCGACGGCAGGTCGCGGTTCGTGCAGGTGAGGTCGAGGCTCAGCGTGTCGGTTTGCGGCGACGTCGGCTCGAAGTCGATGTCGACGATCGAGATCTCGGTTTCATAGCCGGGGCTTTTTTGCGCGACCCAGTCGTTGCGGCGCGCGAACCAGTAATGGCCGATCCGCGCCGATTCGCCGTGATGCAGCGAATAGAATGGCCGGAACTCGATCACCGATTCTTCATGCGCCTGCTGCCTGACGAGCTTCACCGAATCGATCGAGTACACCTCGTACGCGAACGCGCGCCTCGCCTCGGCGATCACCGGATACGACACCGCGCGGTGCGTGATGCGGATCGGCTCGCCGTGCTGGCGGAACAGGTTGACGATCGGCGTGCAGAACAGCCGGAAATGGCTGGCCGTCAGCAGCTCGAGCAACCGCGCGACGTGCGAATCGCTGCGCACGTCCTGCAGCACGAGATGCAGCGTCGCGCGCTGGCAGCGGCCCGACGCGCGCGCGATCGCCGCGAGGTCGAAGTCGACGAAATCGAACTTGTCGGGGAACGCGAAATATTCGGTGAGCAGGCGATACGCGGGATGCGATTTCGCCGGATAGTCGATCAGCGCGTCGTCTTCGTCGAAGCCGGCCTGCGCGATCGGCAGCTTGCGCAGCGCGGTCCAGCGGCCGTTGCGCTCGGGCTCGACATACGCGCCGAGCACGTTGACGAACAGGCAGTCGGTCAGCGCGGCGACGAACGACTGCTCGCCGTGCAGGTGCGCACGCAGCGTCGGCACCTTCAGCGCGCCGAGATCGAGCTGCGCCGCGAGCGATTCGAACGTGATCGAGATCACGCCCGTCGCGTTGGACGGCAGCACCGTCGCGCTCGGCGCGAGCGCGACCGGCACGTAGCGCGCTTCCGAGATGCGGATCGGCGCGAGCGTCACGTCATAGGCGGTGCGGAAGCGGCACTGCACGCCGCGGATCGGGCGACTCTTCAGTTCGGTGCCGCGGTCGATCACGACCGGTTCGGTCTGCTGGCCCGGCGAAGCCGGCGTGAACTGCGCGATCGAGCACGACGGGAACGGCCGCAGGTAGTGCGGATACAGCACTTCCAGCAGCGCTTCGGTGAATTCCGGGTAGTCGTCGTCGAGCTTCTTGTTGATGCGCGCGCCGAGCAGCGCGAACGACTCGATCATCCGCTCGACGTGCGGGTCCTCGCAGTGCTCGCCGGACAACGCGAGCCGCGCGGCGATCTTCGGATAACGTTCCGCGAAATCTCGCGAATAGCGCCGCAAAAACGATAATTCGCGCTCGTAGTACGGCAGCAATTCTTCCATCGACGACCCCGAACCTCAATATTTCCTGCCGGACCCTGAACCATCACCGGGCGGTCCGGCCCGCTCGGCGGCTTGATTTACAGCATTCTGGCCGCGCGCGTGCGCGTGACCGAGTACTGCAGCGTCGACGGCTGCAGCATCGCGTCGAAACTCACCGGCTCCTCGGCCGGATGCACGACGAGCAGCGCCTGGATCGCGAAGTACAGCGCGTTGGTCGACTGCTCGTTCAGCTCGAACGTCACCTGCACCTGCTGCAGCCGCGGCTCGTGGCGCGCGATGGCCTGCTGGATCGACTTGCAGATGAACGCGCGGTCGTAGTGGCTCGCGAGGCTCAGCCCCGCGAAATCGTTCAGCCCGTAGGTCAGCACCGATTTCTGGCATTCCGGCAGCGCGGCCAGCTCGATCTCGGTGTGCGCGATACGGGTGTTGAGGATCGCCTCGACGTCGCGGGCGACCGTGTTCTTCAGCTCGTCCAGCGACAATTGCCGCATCGCGGCCGAGGCCGGCAGATGCGGTTCGTCGTCGAACAGCTTGTCGAGAAAACTGGGTTCGAATCGTTTCATCGGCCGGCGTGCACAGCGAAAACGGCAACGGGACGCCGCGCGCCCCGTTGCCGCATCCGACCTTAGACCGCGTAGGTCTTGTCGTTCTTCGTCAGGCTCCAGGCGCCCTGCGTGTTGCCGCCCTGGTTGCCGCCGATCTTCTGCTGGGTCTGCTTCCACTGCACGGCCGCGTACTTCAGCGAGAACGTCTCGAGCGGCAGACCTTCTTCGCGAACGCTCGGAGCGATGCTCGAGATGATCACGTACTTGAGCTTCACTTCCAGATACTGCACGCGCTTGCCTTCACCGTCCGCGCGCGAGAAATGGACCGTCACTTCATCGAACGTGGTGCCGCCCGATGCGTGCTGATACAGCAGCGGGCTCGACGAATCGATTTCCTTCGTGAAAATCATGTCGCCGTGCTCGCAGCGCGTCATCGTGTGACCGCCTGCGGTCGATGCCGTTGCCGAACGCGGCTGAACGATCGAGTGATCCCACGATTTCAGCTCGATCCAGCCCTGATGGTCTTTGTCCGCGGATTCGCCCTTCACCGCCGGACT
The DNA here is from genome assembly GCF_052372875.1 of Burkholderia sp. PR2. Lineage (NCBI taxonomy): Bacteria > Pseudomonadati > Pseudomonadota > Betaproteobacteria > Burkholderiales > Burkholderiaceae > Burkholderia > Burkholderia sp. PR2. Next base: position 394,394 of record NZ_JBQRWH010000004.1, on the reverse strand, counting down.
ACCAAACTGCAAGTGCATATGTAACATGGCCCTTCGACTCCCCAAAGAGGTGGTTTTAACGTCCTACCCAGGCGGCCCGCCCGGGCGATTTACTCGCTTATGAATTTGCCGGTTTGGGCAGATCAGCGACAAGTCGCAGAGAAATCGAGAGTTCGTCGAGCTGAAAGTGCGGACGCAGGAACGCGACCGAACGATACGAGCCCGGCTTGCCCGGAATCTCCGACACTTGTATGGATGCCTCGCGCAGCGGGAATTGCGCCTTCTGTTCCTGCGACGCGTTGTCGTCGAGCAGGACGTACTGCGAAATCCACCGGTTGAGGAAAGTCTCCACGTTCTGCGCCGATGCGAAGCTGCCGATCTTGTCCCGCATCATCGCCTTCAGGTAATGCGCGACGCGCGATACCGAGAAGATGTACTGAAGCTGGGCGGACAGGACGGCGTTCGCATTCGCGCTGTCGGTGCTGTATTTTTTCGGTTTCTGCACCGATTGCGCGGCGAAAAACGCAGCGTAATCCGAGTTCTTGCAATGCACGAGCGGGATGAAGCCGAGGTCGCTCAGCTCCTTCTCGCGGCGATCGGTGATCGCGATTTCGGTCGGGCACTTCAGTGCGACTTCACCGTCGTCGGTCTTGAACGTGTGCGTCGGCAGGTCCTCGACGAGGCCACCGCCTTCGACGCCGCGGATCGCGGCGCACCAGCCGAAGTCATCGAACGCGGCCGTCAGGCGTGCCGCGAAGGCCCACGCCGCGTTGCACCACAGGTACTTGTCGTGCTCGGTGCCGTCGACGTCCTCGACGAAGTTGAAGTTCTCCGCGGTCTGACCGTCCTTCGGATTGAACGGCAGGCGGCCGAGGAAGCGCGGCAGCGTCAGGCCGACGTAGCGCGAATCTTCGGCGTCGCGGAACGATTTCCACTTCGCGTATTCGACCGTGTCGAACACCTTGCCGAGGTCGCGCGGCTTGCCGAGGTCGGAGAACGACTCGAGGCCGAGCAGCTCCGGCGACGCCGACGCGATGAACGGCGCGTGCGCGGCCGCCGCGACGTGCGACATCTGCTCGATGAAGTACATGTCTTCCGGCTGGCGCGAGATCTCGTAATCGCCGATCAGCGCGCCGAACGGCGAGCCGCCGAACGTGCCGAACTCTTCCTCGTAGACCTTCTTGAACAGCGCGCTCTGGTCGAACTCGCTCGCACCCTTGAAGTCGCGCACGAGGTCGCGCTTCGGCGCGTGCAGCGCCTTGATCTTGATCGTCTGGCCCGTATTGCTTTCCTTGACCAGGTAGTCCATCCCGCGCCACGTGCTTTCCAGGCGCTGGAATTCCGGCGCGTGCATCACGGCGGACAGCTGCGTGGAGATCAGGCGGTCGAGTTCCGCGACGCGCGCATCGATCGTCGCCGACAGGTTGTCCGACACGATCACCGTGCCGTCGAGCACCTGGTGCACGAGTTCGCCGATCAGGTCCTTCGCACGCGCATGCTCGGAATCGGATTTCGCGACCTTGCTCTTCTCGACGATATCGTCGAGCAGCGAAGTCCCGGCGGCGTATTCCGCGCCGCTCGCTTGGGCCGCAGCCGTTTGCTGGTTCATCTCAACACTCCGTCGTCATTCGCCGTCTTTGTCGCCGCCGGTGCCCTTCGCGAGCTCCTGCAGCTGCTGCGTGTTCTTCAGCACCTCGGACAGCAGATCCTCGAGCTTGTCGTTGCCGGCGAGCTTGTTGCGCAGGTCGGCGAGCTTCGAGCGCGCCTCGAGCAGGCGGCGCAGCGGCTCGACCTGTTCGACGACTTCGTCCGGGCTGAAATCCGACAGCGAACGAAACTTCAGGTCGACCGCGAACTTGCCGCCTTCCGGGCTCAGGCGGTTTTCCACCTGGAACGCGGCGCGCGGCTCGATCGCCTTCATCACGTCGTCGAAGTTGTCACGGTCGATGTTGACGAACTTGCGGTCGCGCAGCTTCGGCTGCTCGACTTCCGACTGGCCCGCCAGATCGCCGACGACCCCGACGACGAACGGCAGTTCCTTCACCTCGATCGCGTCGCCCTTCTCGACCTCGTAGGTCAGCTGGACGCGCGGCGGCCGTATTTTCTGCAAGCTTTTCTGAATGCTTTCTTTCTTGGCCATCTCGACGGCTCCCAGGTTAGTTGTGGTTATCGCGTCAGTTGCGGTCAGTTGCGCAGCGCGCTGAACGGATCGGCCCCGCCCTTTTGCGGTGCGGCCGGCGGCGTCGGCGCGGTGGTTGCTGCTGCGGCTGCCTCGGCTGCCGGCGCCGCGCCGGCCTTCGGACGGTGAATCACGCGGCGCGTCGTACGCGTCTTCGTGGCCCGCTGCTCCGGCGGGAACAGCGCCGATTCGCCGAGCGTGTCGCGCAGTTGCTTCGCGAGCGCCTGCGCGTCCGACTTCGCATCGCCCGCGAGCGAAGCATCCTGGCGCAGTTCGCCGAGCGACTGCGTCGCGATCCGCAGCCCCGCGACGGCGAGCACGCTCTTCGCCTGACGGTCGGTCGCGTCGCGCTGCAGTGCCTCCTGCGCGGCGACGATCGCCTGGCCATAGTGGTTCTGGGCAAACTGGATCTGCGCGATGCGCGACCACGGTTCCTCGCGCGTCGGATCCGATTTCGCGAGCTGCTGGTACAGGCCGAGCGCCTTGTCCTGGTCCCCCGACTTCGCAACGGCGTCCGCATCGGCAAGCGACTTGTTGAACACCTCGGCAGTCGGCGGCGCAGGCGGCTGGTTCGCACAACCGGCGATCACGCCGCAGGCCAGCACTACCCCAGACAATTTTGCGAAGAGACGGTCTTTCATCGTTATATCCACCGGCGCGTGAGTATTAAAATCGTTGAGAATCTGGTTCTTTTGCTTTGCAAGAAGCGCGCGGGTATAGTACCGATCAATTTTTCATAATTCAATCGCTGCGTGCAGAGTAATTCCTTTTAAAACCGTGCGCTACCCCCTCGAAACGTCTTCGGCAACGGCCCGGCGGCGGCTTTTCCATCGACGGGAATGTGCAAGTTTTACTTGCTCGACAACGCTGCGCACGGGCACCGGAAAAAAATTCCGGAACCGCAATGCGCCGCACGTGTGCTTAATAGTTGAACGGCAGATTAGCCGGCATTCGCGGTGAACGCGGAAATGCCCGGTAGTTTTGACAGGGGAGTTAAAGGCGGTACGCCGGAAACACGATGAGATCGTCCATGATTCGCTATGCGCTGCCGCTGATCGCCTGCGCGCTCCTGGCCGGATGCGCGGCCGCCCCGCTGCTCGGCTCCGCCGCGAGCGCCGTGATGCAGGCCGCCGGCATCGGCAAGCCCGAACTGCCGGATGCCCAGAAGCCGCCGCGCAACATCGGGCTCACGCTCGCCGCCGCGCCCAACCTCAACGCCGCGAACGATCGCAAGCCGCTCGCATTAGTGGTAAGGCTCTACGCGTTGAAGGATCCGACTTCGTTCCAGCAGGCGCCGTTCGATGCATTCACCGATCCGACCAAGGAAAAGGCCGCACTGGGCACCGATCTGCTGAACGTGCGTGAAATCACGCTGATTCCGGGCCAGCGCTATACGGCAACCGAAAAAGTGTCGCGCGAAGCGCAGGCATTCGGCATCGTCGCACTGTTCCGCGATCCCGCCATCCAGCGCTGGAAACTGACGTTCGACCCGGCGAAGTCTGAGAAATCCGGCATAATCGTCGGCCTGCATAATTGCGCGATGACGGTCACCGACGGCTCCGTCATCGCACCGCAACAGGGTGCGCCTTCACAACCGCTGAATTTGCTTTCGTCGGTCACCTGCGGTTAAGCATGACGCACGAATGTCAATTAACAAGAGTTAACAAATTGGCGATTTAATTCGGGCACGAACAAATCGATTACATCGCAACGCGACATTAACCGGATTTGACATGAGTTATTCGGCCAAGGTGCTTTGGGGGGAGGGGCTGTTCCTCCGGCCCCAACATTTTCAGCGGCAGGACGCCTATCACGAGGCGCGCCTGTTCGAATCCATCCAGGCGATCCAGCCGTACAACTGGGGCGTGCGCTCGGTGCGCATCGACCGCGATGCGCTCGGCAGCAACGTGCTGCGCGTGGCCGAGCTTGCGCTCGTGTTCCCGGACGGCGCGCTGTATGCCGCGCCGCAAGCCGACGACCTGCCGCCGCCGATCGCGCTGGACACGCTGCCCGACGGCATCAACGAATTCGTGTTCTATCTCGCGCTGCACCCGCTGCGCGAGAACGGCACCAACTACAGCGACGATCCGGCCGCCGGCTTCATGACGCGTTTCGTCAGCGAGCAGACGAGCGTTGCCGACAACTTCACCGACGCCGCCGAAGCCGACATCACGTTCCTCAAGACGCAGGTCAAGCTGATCGCGCACAGCGAGCCGCGCGACCAGCTGCTGTCGGTGCCGCTCGTGCGCGTGCGCCGCACCGCGACGTCCGGCTTCGAGATCGACGACAGCTTCGTGCCGCCGTGCCTCGCGATCGACGCTTCGCCGATCCTGCACCAGCGGCTGCGCCAGCTCGTCGACGCGCTGCAGGCGAAGGTGAACGCACTGTACGGCTTTCACCGCGAGCCGTCGAAGAACATCATCGAATTCCGTTCGGGCGACATCGCGTCGTTCTGGCTGCTGCACACCGCAAACGCCGCGTTCGCGACGCTCGCGCACCTGCACCAGCATGCGGCGCTGCATCCGGAGCGGCTATTCCAGGAGCTGCTGCGCCTCGCGGGCCAGCTGATGACGTTTTCGAAGGGCTACACGCTTGCCGACCTGCCCGTGTATCGCCATGACGATCCGGGGCCGAGCTTCGCGCGCCTCGACCTGATGCTGCGCGAACTGCTCGACACCGTGATCTCGACGCGCTACTTTGCGATCACGCTCGACGAGGTGCGTCCGTCGTTCCACCTCGGCCGCCTCGATTCGGGCAAGATCGACGACAAGACCGAGTTCTACCTGGCCGTGTCCGCGGACATGCCCAACGTCGAGCTCATCGACGCGGTGCCGGCCCGCTTCAAGGTCGGCGCGCCGGATGACGTCGACAAGCTGGTGCTGTCGGCCATGCCGGGCGTGCGGCTGTCGTACATGCCGCAAGTGCCGCCCGCGATTCCGGTGCGACCCGGTGCGTGCTATTTCCAGCTTGATTCGCGCGGCGCGCTGTACGAGCGCATGCTGCAGGCCCAGTCCGCGATGATCTACGCGCCGACTGGCATCAATGACCTGAAATTCGAACTGATCGCGGTCACATCATGAGCTACGCGCCTTCCCTGTTCGGCGACAACACGCCGGCTCCGTTGCATACCCCGGCATCGACCGACGCCGCGTTCCAGGCCCGTTCGCTGCTCGATCTGCTGTACGACGGGTTCTTCATGCTGTTCCTGCTCAAGAACGGTCGCGAGCCCGACAGCGCGAGCGAGTTCAGTACGAAGATCCAGGAGTTTCTTTCGGATTTCGAGCGCGGCGCGAAGAAGCTCAACATTCCGGCCGAGGACGTGTATGGCGCGAAGTTCGCGTACTGCGCGGCCGTCGACGAGATGGTGCTGTCATCGCAGTTCAAGATCCGCACCGACTGGGAGCGCCGGCCGCTGCAACTCGTGCTGTTCGGCGAGCAGCTCGCGGGGGAGAAATTCTTTCAGTATCTCGAGGAATGTCGGGCGCAGGGCGCGGCGCGGTTGCAGTCGCTCGAGGTGTTTCACATGTGCCTGCTGCTCGGGTTCCAGGGCAAGTATCTGCTCGAAGGGCCTGAGAAGCTCGCTTACCTCACCGCGCGGCTGGGGGACGAGATTGCGCACATGAAGGGCAAGCGCGCCGCGTTCGCTCCGCATTGGCCGCTGCCGGATCAGATCGCGCACCGGTTGAAGCGCGAGGTGCCGGTCTGGGCGATCGGGGCGGTGTTCGCGCTTGTGGCCCTGCTCGGGTATCTCGGGCTCAATACCTATCTGAAGGACAAGACGCTGCAGGCGTTGGCGCCTTATTCGCAGGTCATCAAGGTCGGGCCGGAGTCGGCGAATTTGACGATTTCGTTGCCTTGAGGGGCGTTGAGTCGTCGTTTTAACGCGGCTGCTGCTTCGTGGAAAAGGACCGCCCGGCGGTCCTTTTTTACTGTGGCGTGCGGGATGCGCCGTCAGAGCAGAATGAATTCGTCGTTTTCGACGTAGTACACGAACGCGTCGAACAATTGCGCGATGCTCGGTTCGTCGACCTGGTCGTGCGCGTTGATGACGATGTCTTCGATCGTCGTGCTGTTCAGCGTTACGCGCCAGCCGGGCTGCGGTGCGGTGACGGGTGGCGTGCCGGTTTCTGGGGCGTCTGCGCCGTCGGCGAATGCACCCTCGGTGTCGAGCGTCCACGGCATCGGTGGCAGGCAGAGCCATCCGGAGAAATCGCCCGGTTGCTCGAGAATGTGTTTCAGCGACGCGGTGGTCGTGATGGTGGTCGACATGGGTGGTGCGGTGGTAACGGGACTGGAATCAATACGCCCGAGCTGAGATGCGACAGTTGCACGAGCGTGCCGGCGTTGCGGCGCTCGTGCCGGCGAGGCGTGATTATGCCAATTTCGTATGCTCGAGGTTGGCTCGGCGCTGGCTGTCGGCAATGGACGGACGCAGTGCCGCCACTCTAGATCGCATCTAATTTCCCGCGTCGGAGTGCCCTTCAGGGTTGGTAGCGGATCGTTTCATAGATCTTGGTCATGCCCTGTTTGGCCGCGCTCTCGTTCGCAGCCAATCCGGACGAGCAGATCACGCAGTGTTGATTTTCACCGAGTCTTAACCCACCGTTTTCATCTAAATCTGACCCACCCCGAAACAGCGTAGTACATCTTTCATTGCCGGTCTCGACGATGTGGCAGTGATGCGTAAGCGATCTGCTCTTCGGTGAACTGCTCTTCTTCGCGGCATGACCTCATGGTCTTGATGACAACGTCATGCCGGAATTTTCCACGTTTAAATGGGACAGTTTTGTGGGCTAGCGTCAAATCTGCCCGAGTGCTGATCATAGTACCGATGCCGGTTATAGATCGTTGCCCGTTATGTAGCCGTCGCGGATGCGGGTCAGTCCGTCCACGAGGTCGCTAGCCAGCGCTTTGACTTCATCCTCAGCGAGCGCACCGAGCGGCACAACAACGAAACGTTCGCCGCTCCGGAGATCCAAAGCAAAGCAGTAGTCCCCACCGTCCGTACCGATGCCCACGAAGCCTTGGCCCATACGCGTCGTGATCGAGTACAACGTGTTGAGTTCGACGACTTGCTCGACGGTCCACATGGACAGGTAGAGGTCACCAACATCGCCTTCGCCCCCATCCGCCCAAACAAGGAAGTCCCTATAGTCCAATGGAAGCGAGAGGCCCAGGGTGGTTTCCAGGTTCGCGACTGCCGCCAAGGTGGATGGGGCGTTTCTGCGAAAGCCCGCGCCCAGCAACGCGGTGAAATCCGTCATTTGATGGCTCCGAGTTGATCGAAGTATTTGTACGCCTTCTTCAAGGCGCGCTTGCGGCAGCCGTCCGAGATCCCAGCAGCCCGCATGTCTTGCGACGAGTAGTTAAACTGATCCTGGATGCTGGTATCCCACGGGTCTTGCCCGGCGGCCACCATTCTGTCACGACGTGAGTTCTGGCTATCGCTGATGGCTTTATGGATCGGGTTCTGTGGAATGAGGATTGCAGGAGCCTCACGGTAGTTGTACCCCTCGATTCCGTTCGCTTTAACCCAACGATCCTGAATGATGTGGTGACTTTGATAGCCAGCCGGTCGAGGGCTCGGCTGGACCTATCCGTGATTTCGTGGGCGGGGCATATCATGAGGTGTAAAAGTCATGGATATGCCAATGAAGAAGAAACGGCAAACCGTAGCGCGTCAGGCAGCGGCCCAAGGAGCTGCTGGACCAGTTGGTCAAGGGACCGATGACGCCGGCCAGCCCGATCGGGTCTTTACTGATGAAGCGCCCGGTTTGGGGATCGTAATACCGATGCCGGTTATAGTTCAGACCCGTTTCAGTTTGATAAATACCTCACCAAGTAATCGGTCAAACTATCTGCCGCCACAGGACCTTGTTGCTGTCCGCCGACCGGACTCACCAACACGACAGGTGATTCGTTATCGACGCTCTTCTGCTCTGTGTCGATGCAAAGGAATGCGTCGCCATCTTGAAAATCGATAGCAACGTAGCGCTCCGGCAATGCGTAGTTCTCGCGAGCGTGCTTCGTGAACGCGACAACGTCACCGGCGGTTCCCACTTCACTTGAAGTAAGCCCCGCGAACGAGCGACCGTCAATTTCAAGGGCGCCGTACTCGGTCAAAAAAGCCGTATATGAAGGTGGAAATTCGACGCCGAGCATCTGTTCGGCACTACGGACCTTATCTGGCGAAACGGGTCCTGCGACAATAGTTTCCGACCCAGCAGCAATGTTTTGCTCGATGAGCTCGCGGAGATCTATTGACATCCGAAATTCTCCCCTCTCTGTTTCGAGTAATTTCGACGAAACCGGTCATATCCGCGTGCGGCTGCTGGATCATTTCGGAAGCTGGCTCCATCGTCAATCAACCCGTGAAGTTGCTTGTAATACCTTTGATGCGTCGCGGCGGACAGCTCCACCATTGGTCCCGGTTCGTCACCAAGCACATGATGCAGATTTACCTGATTGCCATCGGGCCCGAAAGGCGCATAGCCCGCTTTCATCAAGTCCACATTCGTCGCACCGTTGTTGATCATACCCTTCAGCTTATCGAAGCTAGGCGAATTGAGTGCCTTCTGATTGATGCTCATTTGAATGATGGGAGTGGTCGCGTCAATCAAGGAGTCGTCTTGATTGACCTTGCGGCCAAGAACGCTATTAGGGCAACGCGCCAAGCCGAGGGGATCAACCCATCCAGTTGGATTGGGCGCGTACTAATAAACGTTGATACCGCCCGCGAGCCCGATCGGGTCTTTCGAGAGGAAGCGCCCGGTGCTGGGATCGGAATACCGATGCCAGTTATTGTGTAAGCCCGTATCTCACGCAACGGAATTGCCCGTGCTAATTGAGCCGCAATGGTACCGTCGCTAGTGACGCACACTCTTCCGTTCGCATGCTGTCTATTCCCGCGTGCTGTAGGCATGCATCCTCATAGGCAACGTGCTCGCCATCGCATTGTGAAGCCAAGAAGGCGTCGATTCTCTGAAATTCGACATCAGCAGCAATGTCAACTGCAAAGAGCGATAACCCGTCGGTTACTGAGCATTGTGCTCCAAGTTGCGTGAGGTTTTGGACAATTGCCTTTCTGGTTACATCATCCTCCGCAAATACCCGGAGGGTCGAGTGCCCCCCCCGAGCAACTACTCCAGCGGCAACAAGTTCGCCGTCAATCTCCTCGGTCACGACCGTATCACCTTTGCTCACCCCACATATGTAGTAAGGCACGTTGTCGATCACGTAGGAATTCTCGCCAAGAGCCCCCCCCCACAGTGATTCGAAGCCAACGGGCGGATATCCGTCAGCGTCAGTCTTCAGACGAAACACGATTTTTGCGAAGCCTGGCATGATGATCCTATTCGTTTCCGCAGGGGTTGCGCCCCAAACGGTTGAGTTGCTTGAAATTTTCCTTCAGCTTATTCGAGAAGCCACGATTGCACTTACGGCAGAGCAGTTGGGTGTTTTTTTCGTTGTTCGCCCCACCCAGCGAGTCGGGTTCGACGTGGTCGAACTGACGTTCGTTCGCCGGAGGTGTGACACCGCGTTGACTCTTTTGGCCAGGAATCACGTCGGTGCCACAGCACTCGCACTTTTCCGTTCCAAAGAAGTCTTTATTCTCCTGAGCAACCTTCTGTTTGACAGACGCCGGGATGCGCGCTAGCCCAAGCGGATCGATCCATCCGGTTGGCGCGGGTACGTATTGATAGACGTTGATGCCACCGGCGAGCCTGATCGGGTCTTTCGAGATGAACCGTCCACTGCTCGGATCGTAATATCGATGCCGGTTATAGTACAACCCCGTTTCCGCATCAACCTGTTGCCCCTGAAACCGCAACGGATTCTTAGGCACGATCCCCGCCGCCTTCGACGCCCGCGCGATCACTTCCCGCGCTTCGCCCCAAGCCATGTACGACGCTTCCCACACAACATCACCGTCGCCATCCGTCATCAATTGAGGCGTCCCGATCTGATCGCAGTGGTAATAGAACAGGGCAGCATCACCACGCCGCTCCGGCACCTGCTGCAGCGGGTCCTCCTCCGGCACATAGCGGTCGGTACTCTTCCACTCCGGCGTCACGATCCCATCGACCGGTTCCGCCACATACTGGGCCAGCGGCACGAACGTCCCCGGCTCGTAGAGATAGTGCGTGGCGCGCTCGCCGTCACTCTCGTACGCCAGCGTGTCACCATCCCACCCGAACACCGTCCGCTCGCCGTTCAACTCCTTCGCAATACGCCGACCGAACGCATCATAGAAATACCGCGCGCGACTCTGCCGCGACGTCTCGGCAACCCGCGCGGATAGCAATCGATTGAATTCATCCCACTCGTATTCCTGCTCACCCGCAGGCGTGCGCTTGCGCACGAGATTCCCGCGCGCGTCGTACTCGAAGTGCATCCCCGCATACGTCTTCAGCAAGTTACCGAGCACCTTCGGCACCTCAACCGGCAACGTGCTGTCCGGCCGCACCGGACTCGGACGCGGCGCGGGCGTCTCCGTAGTCCGCGCCGGATCGATGATGTTGCTCGCCGGATCGAACGCAAACCGTTCCTTCGCGATGGGACTGATCGCCTCGATCAGCCGTCCGACAGGATCGTATCGATAGTCGGTCCCGCCCTTGCGGCTGTCCTCGATTCGCGACAACTGCCCCGCCGCGTCATAGCGATACCGCCGCTCGGCGAGCGGCGCAGGTGACGTCGATCGCTGGATCGACTGCTGCAACACGCGTCCCGCCGGATCGTAGTGCGTGCGCTGCCCGACCTTGCTCGACAGCACGCGCACCGTCTCGCGATGAAGATCATCGCGCTCGAACTGCACGCGGTCCTCGCCGTCGAGCAGCATCCCGTGCACATGCCCCGAGCCATACAGCAACCAGTCGACGACATGCCCGTCCGGCCGAACGGTACGCCACCGGTTGCCGAGTTCATCGTATTCGTGATGCCATACGTAGCTGCGCCGGTCACCGAACAGATCGTAGGCGTGATGTTCACGCACGAGATTGCCAACCGGATCGAAGAAGAACTGCACGCGGCTGTATCGGTTCACCGCGTCGATCAACCTGCCGCTCGGATCGTAGGCAAACCGTTCCTCGCTTTCCCCGGCGACACGCTTCAGCAGACGGCCATTTGCATCGATTTCGACCGAAGTCAGGCAGCCCGCTTCATCGATCGAAACAAGACTGCCGCTGTCCGGATCGTACTGGTAACGCGTCGACTTGCCGTCGAAGCCGATTTCCTCGATCAGCCGACCTGCCGGATCGTAGTGGAACTGATACGTCGCAAAGTTCGCATCGGTCAGCGCGGACAAGCGGCCGAGACGGTCATAACGATACGCAACCGTCTGCCCGAGCACATCGGCGCGACTCGCAATGCGACCGACCGCATCGTAGGCATATCGCGTCGACCGATTGAGCTGATCCGTATGAGCGAGCAATCGCCCTTCGGCATCGTGTTGCACATGTTCGACACCGGCTGGCGAACGAATCGCCGTCAACCGGCCGTTCGGGCCATATGCATAAGCAACGACGCCACCGGACGCGTCCTTTTTCTCGATCACACGCCCTATATCGTCGTAGCGCCACGCCGTCTTCTTTCCGGAGCAGTCCGTGTAGCTGGTCAATTGCCCGGCGGAGTTGTATTCGAGTGCCTTCGATCCGCCTTTGGCATCGGTGATCTGTGTCGGCAGTCCCTTGTCGTTATAGCTGTACTTCGTAGCGTGCTGGAGCGGATCGATTTCCTCGACGAGATTGCCAGCATCATCGTACTTGCGCTGCCAGACATGCCCATTCGGATCGACGAGCCGGATCATCTGATCTTTGTCGTCATATGCCATTTCGACAATGCTGCCGTCAGCGCGCTCGTGCCACGTCCGGTTACCGCGCGTGTCGTAACGCATCTGCTCGACGCTGCCGTCCTGGAGAATATGCAACGTCAGATTGTTGTGCTCGTCGCGCCTGAACCACTCTTCGTTTCCATCCGGATAGGCGATCCGATAAACGTAGCCCTTGATGTTGAAGTAATAACGGGTCGTCTGACCGAGCGCATCGGTCACGTAGGTCAATCGAATGTTCGGGTGCCACGCAAGACGGATATCGAGACTGCCATCGTCCGCGTACTCACGCACGCATTTCGCATTCGCGTTGTCGTCAGCGTCCGCGCCATCCCATTCAAGCGACATCCCGCGGCCAGTGCGATCGGTATAACGCGTCACGAGATGTCGGTCGTACTGATAGTTCCACGCGTTGCCGTGCCTATCGATTGCACGGATGAGATCGGCCGCTTCGTCATAGGCGTAACTTGCGAGCGTGCGGCGCTTGCCATCCTCGATCACCTGCTCGATCAGGACGATCCGACCTTGCTTGTCGTGCTCGAACGAGAGCACGTTGCCATTCGCGTCAATCAGGCGCGCCACGCGGTCGCGCGCATCGTAGTCGAGCGTGATCGTGTTGCCCGCGCGATCTTTCTGCATCGCGAGCCGGAACGCGTCGCCGCGCCGTTCGTATACGTGCAACTCGTCGTGACCGTATGCGATCGTCACCCACGTATCGTCTAGTCGCGACAGCGTCAGGTTTTCCGAGAGATCGTCATGCACGCTTCCGGCTGCCAGCGCGCGATATTCAATGCTGCGGCCGCTGGCATCACGGTAGAACCATGTATCGCCTTCGACATCGATGCGCGTCGTGTACGGCGTAATCCATCGCGCGCCAAGTTCCCGAGTGTCATATGCAGACAGGCGTGACCGATAAGTACGCGCCCAGACAAGCGGCAATGCGCCGGGCAGTTCAAAGTCCGTATGCGTGAACGTCTCATCGCCGAAAGCAAAATCGATCGATCCGGTCGACGCGCCAATCCCGCAACTTTTGCAGGGGCTCTGGCCAGCACCTTCCGGATGCACATGCTGTTCGGTCGCACCCACCGGCTCCTGCGGGCGGTCATGCCGTGCCCTTCCCTTGCCGCCGGGTGGCACGTCAGCGCTCTTTTCACGAAGCTTGCCGCCCGCACGCACCCTCGCCACGGCCTCGATCACTTGCGCGATCAGCCAAAGCATCTTGCCTTCTTCGCTGCCATTCAGATCGCGGATTGCCTTCGCGACTTTCGGTGCTTCGGTCTTCAGGAACGCGACGATATCGCGAAACGGTTGAAGCCACGAATCCGGCGCAAGCCTCGCAGCGGTCCCGACCGTCGCGTTCCCGGCTTCCTTCCCTAACGCGATCGAACCTTCGTAACCGTACTCGAACGCATCGACCACGATCATCGGGTTGTACCAGGATCGCTCGTCCATCTTCCGCGCGATCTGCTGTGTACGTCGTACGTTCGCACTGCTGTCGAAAATTTGCCCTTTGAGGGCAAGCTCCAGTCCGCTGGCAATACCGACCATCAACTCCTGCGCCTTGGCCGCGCAGTCATTCAGCAAGTCGACTAGAACCTCCTGCAAAGTCTTCAGGAAGTTCTCGATTTCCGTCGCGGCCGCGGCGTTGACGTGCGTAATGAGCACGTTAATGATCGCGGCCCCGAGATTGCCGCGCGACACCAGCAACTGATTGCGCACGAGCGCCAACAACGGTCGCGCCGACAGGCGAAACGATGCCAGCGGCGGCGGCACCGGAATGACCCCGATCAGGTTGATCGCGAGTCCAAGGTAATCGAGCAGATCGGCGTGACGCTTCTCGACGATCATCACGATGTCGCACACTGCATCGTAGAACGCCATCAGGTTGCCGATGATCGGCACCGCACTGGCGACGGTTTTGAGGTCCTCGAACGAAATGTGATTGCCGCTGATCTTGAGCAACCACTTATTGAAACGGTCGCCCCCCGCCGCCACGTCTTTCGGCGAAATATCGCTGAGCCAGGAAACAGCCTGTTCCTTCTCAGCGCCCGGTGGAAGTTGTTGTGCCATGTCGTTCTTCGTTGAATTCGTTTTTTTCAAGACGGCTGACATGCCGCCCTCTCAGGATTTCAGCGGTCCACCAAACCCGCTCGTCGGCAGCTTCATGCCCGTCGCGCCTGCGGCCGACGCCACGGTCGTGGCGCCCTTGCCCGCGATACTCGCGACGCCCGGCAATGCGCCTTGCAAAGCCCCGGACGCCGCATTCGCCGCCGGCGCGGCCAGCGCGGCAAGGCCGCCCTGACGTGCGGCCTGCACCATCCCGGCCACCTGCTTCGCCGCACCGCTCAGGCTCGACGCCGTCTGCAACGCCGACGCAGCTCCGGCCCCACCCAACGCAGTCGCCGCAGCCGGCAATGCGGAACTGGCGAGGCCGCCAAGGGCAGCACCCGCGCCACCGCCGCTCACCAGCCCCATTGCTGCTGTCGTCGCGGCCGGCGCCATCCCCTGCAGCTGGCTCGCGAGCTGCCCGCTAGCTGCCGCCTGCGCGGCCTCCGGCGACGGTTGCACGGGCTCCGCCGGCCACTTCACCTGCTTGAAATAGTTCGCTGGCTGATCCGACTCGCGCGGGTCCTTGCCGAACTCGACGCGCACCGCCCCCGGCGGCAAACCGCTCACAACCGTATAGCCGCTGTTGTCGAGTGCGCCTTTCTTCAGCACGGCGCCGTTCACGTCTCTCACCGTGAACAGCCCGCCTTTGACCGCCTCGCCGTTCACGTACTTGTGGAACAGTTCGAGCTGCCCCGGCTGATCCGGCCGCGAGCTCGGCAACGGATAACCCATGCTCGCCGGCCCCGCGAACGTATGCGATGCGCCCTTCACATCAACCGCGCCCGGCGTATGAATCTCGATGTTGCCGTCCTTGATGCGGATATACCCGCCGCCGCTCGTCAACAGAATCCCCTGATCGGCGGCGATCTCGATCCGATCAGTTGCGGACACAACCTTCACCGCCTTCTGCGCAGTCACCTCGACGTTGTCCGACTGCGCCTGGATCTCGACCTTGCCCTTGCCCGCGAACAGCTTCATCCCCGCGTTCTGCACGAACAGGCTCAGCTTCTGCCCGATGCTGCCGATCAGCGACTTGCCCGCCGCGACATGCACGCTCTGCCCGCTCGCGACGTTCACGTGATCGTTCGCGACCAGGTGCAGCGACTGCTGCGTCGACATCCCGATTCCCGACGGGCTGCCGAACAGCATCACTGGCTCCTTGAAAGCGTTCGCGTTGCCCGTGCCGCCGCCCGCCGTGCGCCCGCCTGACGCGCTGCCCGATGCGCTGTCCTGCGTCGCGTCCGTGAACGCGCGCATCGTGTCCTGAGCGTCCTTCAGGCTTTCCGCCTGATGCTGTTCGCTCACGCCCGACATCGCCTCGACCAGGCTCTCGCCCGTCACGAGCTGCTGCTGCGCTTCCTTCACGTCCAGCGGCTGGCTGTTCGGTGCCTTCGGATGGGTGGTGACGTACAGCCCTTGGCTCGCCCGCACCGCGCCGTATGCGTCCGAGCGCAGATCGAAGCCACTGCCCAGGTACGATCCGCGCGAATTGCCGTTCTGGTCGATGATGTAGCCGAGATGCAGCAGGCTGTTCGCGCTGCTGCTCATCAGCTGCACGCGGTTCTGCCCGGTCGCGTCGTCCATCACGAGCTGGTTGTAGCCGCTGCCTGAATACTCTTTCGACCGATATCCGGACAGAATCCCGTCGCTATGCCACTGCGGCTGGTTCGCGCCGTTGTACACGCGGCCGACCGCGAGCGGCCGGTCGCAGTCGCCGCCGACGTAGTCGATCAGCACTTCCTCGCCGATGCGCGGCACATGCACGCCGCCATAGCCGCCACCAGTATCCGACTGCACGACGCGCACCCAGCACGACGCGTTCTCGTTGCCCGGATTGAGGCGATCCCACACGAACTGCACGCGGATCCGGTTCAGCTCGTCCGTATAGACTTCCTCGCCCTGCGGCCCGACGACGATCGCCGCCTCGAGATGCATCTTCGGCTTCTCGTGTTCGAACGGGCTACGATACGGCACGCTCACGCGCTGCGCTTCGACCTCGACGAGATAGAAGCCGACCGAACCATCGTCATGCGGCACGCGAAACGCCGGATCGGCACCGTAACCTTCCTGCGCTTGCATCAGCGCGTCGCGCAGGCTGTACGGAAAGTCCGCGCTGCTGCTCGCCACGGGCAGATTGTTCTCGATCCACCATTCGACGCCGATCGCCGCGAATTCGCGCTGGTCCGCCGGATCGCGATCATGTTCGGGATGGTCCGACAGCGTGAAGCGCCGGCCCGCATCGATTGCGCGCACGCCACCCGCGCCATGGAAGCGCTTTGCCTGCGACTCCCATTCCTCCATCCGCACCTTCGTCAGATGGTCGCCGCGCGTCTGGTCCAGATACGTGTAGGCACCGGTGTACTCGTACACTTCGAGCTGGTCGGGCAATTCACCCTGGCCACTCATCGTCGGCAGCGTCGTGCCCTTCGGGTTCGACGGCTGCGACGGATTCTTGTAGTCGAACGTGCGTGTCGTTCGCGTCACGCTCTGCAGCGTGCGCGAGCCCGACCATTGCGTGAACGCGTCGGCTTCGCTCGCCGCGCCGCCGCGGTAGAAGCGCACGGTCTCGGGCGACAGCGGCGCGAACGCCTGCAGGTTGTCGGTGATGACGAGCGTGTGCGACTTGCCGTCGTCGGCCTGCTGCCATGTGCTGTAGAGGCCTTCGCTTTCCATCAGCCGATGCACGAAATGCCAGTCGGTGTCGTGCTGGCGCGTGTACGACCGGTTCGGCAGCGGTTTCGACAGCGCGAACCGGAAATGCCCCTGCGCCTGCGGATGCTTGTTCAGCACATCGCTGATGATCTGATCGACGGTCGTATCGTTCCAGAGCCGCTGGTCGCGACGGAACTTCAGGAAATGCGTGAAATCGGCGAACGTAAGCTGATAGGTCGTGAGCCCGCCGTCGGCGCCAAGGCGGCGCGCGGTGTGGACGTATCCGTTGATCGGCCGGTAGCTGCGATCGCCCTGCTGGATCCACAACGTGACGGGCTGCGCGATCAGCTTTTTCAGTTCCAGATCACTATCGGTCGACAGCACGTCGAGCGTGAACTCGTACGCACGCCCGACGCGCGAATGGCCGACCGCCCGCTGCACGGTCAGCACATTCGGGCCCAGCGGCGTATCGAGCTTCAGCAGCCGGTCCTGCTGAAGCAACCCGCCGCGCAATGCGGCAACAGTGTTCTGCATGTTCATGGCAACGGCCTTTTCTTCTTTTGACGCGCCCTCGGATGGCGCGCTATGCGATTTCGCTCGCGCGATTTTACAGACAAATTACTGCGAGACTCCGAAAAATGAACTGATTTAAAAGAGTTTTTCAAGCGTATTCCGAGCGGCCCGGTCGAACCGTTCGAACGCTTGTTCGACACGTACGCGCCATGACGTCACGCCGAACTGCTCGCCCATCGCCCGCTGAAATCGATGCAATCAGGGCCAATTCGACTTCCGGCGCGGCCCGGTTGCGAGTAGTGTCTACGTGCCCGTATTCCGGCCCAGTCCGGGCACGACCGATGCCCGGCGCTCGATTACCACACTGAACACTGGAGATCTGCGATGAAACGTTCGAAGTTCCTGCTGTCGGGCCTGCTGCTCGCGTCGGCCCTCGGTTTCACGGCCGTTGCCGCCCATGCGGAAGACCTGCTCGACTCGGTGAAGAAAGCCGGCGTGCTGCGCGTCGGCCTCGAAGGCACGTATCCGCCGTTCAACTCGCGCGGCACGTCGGGACAGCTCGAGGGCTTCGACGTCGATGTCGCCAATGCCGTTGCCGGCAAGCTCGGCGTGAAGACGCAATTCGTCCCGACCGAATGGAGCGGGATCATTGCGGGGCTGCAGGCCGGCAAGTTCGACGTGATCGTCAACCAGGTCACGATCACGCCGCAGCGCAAGGAAGCGCTCGACTTCAGCGAGCCGTACACGTACTCGGCAGCGCAGCTGATTCAGCGCAAGGACGACACGCGCAACTTCAAGTCGCTCGAGGATTTCAAGGGCAAGAAGCTCGGCGTGACGCTCGGCACCAACTACGACCAGATGGCACGCAGCGTGCCGGGCATCGAGGTGCAGACGTATCCCGGCGCGCCGGAAAAGCTGCGTGACCTCGCCGCGGGCCGGATCGAGGCGACGCTCGACGACCGCCTGATGCTGCCGTACATGATCAAGACGTCGAACCTGCCGCTGCGCTCGGGCGCGGTGCTGAACGGCGGCAAGCAGGAGATGGCGATCCCGTTCCGCAAGGGCAATCCGAAGTTCGAGAAGGCGATCAACGATGCGCTGGAGTCGCTGCGCAAGGACGGCTCGTTGAAGAAGATCTCGATGCACTGGTTCGGCAGCGACGTGACGGTGCCGGTCGCGCAGTAAGCGGTTCGCCGCGCTTGCGTTGCGTCACGTCCTTCGCTGCGGCGAAGGCGTGACGCGCAACTGCATTACTCTTCCCTTCCCCTCAAGCCGCTTCGTCGAAGCGCGCAAGCAGCATCTGGCCGATCGGCGTCAGCGCCGGGCGCGCAGCCACCGCACTCACACGTACCTGCGTATCGTCGACCAGCCGCTTTTCGACGAGTACGGCGAACGCCGGATTCGACGGGTCGACACTGTCCGGTGCGCGGGCAATGCGCAGCAGCATCGAGAATTCGTGCGGACTCAGCATGGTCCTTGTCTCCTGATCGTCCGCGATCCGGTTCGAACCGGCGTCGATCGTCTCTTTTGATGAAATGGCCCGAAGGCATGTGAATGCGAAAATGCGCGGCCGTTTGCGACGAGGGCACGTCGTCGCGAGGAGCCAGCCGCTCCCTGAGCGGTGCGACGTCATCGGATCCGCTGGATGCGGACGTCACGGCAGGGACGTGCAACGTTATTGGGCCATCGTGACGCGGCCGTGACAGCAAAGCAGGGGCGCACATCTGGCCGACCGATACCGACGACCACGCTCATCGCCGACGGCAGATTGGTCGTTTGCAGGCATTGCCTGGAAGACTGGCTGCGGCGCCAAGGCATCGCTTGGAGCGGCATTGCAACCGGGTGAATGCGCCGCTCCTGATAAGCGCGGCGCGGGCCGGCCAGGAAATGTACGGCACCGAGTCGAGAAATCCCGCATGCGCGTGTCCACACATGCATGCGCTGAAATGCGCTGAAGCGGGCTTGCCATGCGCCCCGTGTCCCCGCGTCAGATTTGTCGGCTCGCGGCGCTGAAACGACGAAGGGCCGGGAGAAAAAATCTCCCGGCCCTTCGTTCAATTTGGAGCAGTCGCAGGACTCGAACCCGCCACCTGATGCTTACAAAGCACTCGAACGATCAAGCAAACTCAATCACTTACGCAAATTTCGCGTTACCAAAATACCGAATTCGACGGTGTTCTCAGCCATATCCGACGGGCATCGTGACATCGATTGAAAACGCGCCGATATACGTCAAGCAGGGACAGCTTGATATATCAGCGCGCGCTCCACCTCCGTCGTGTAAAAAATTTCATTCACACTGCGGCCTGCTCAAAACCAATCACGATCAACCGAATCAACGCGAGGACGATCAAGATCGAAAGAACAAAGCACATCAGGGGCATGGCAAGGTTCGATCTCGGCCTCCCTTTCGCATCGAATTGGATGAAGTGAAGTAAAGATGGGGGGCGTTTGGCGCGAAATGGGAGGATGGCAAATGACGCGAGCGTGATCGCAAATGCAGCGTTCCTGATATTAGACGTCGATGCCGACTGGTGAATTTCACGGCGAAACGCCACGAAATAGAAAAACGTGACGATACCAACTATCAAAATCGCATCAATCGCATACCCGGCAGCTTTCTTCACGTCATACTCCTTACCGAACCCGTCGCATTCGCTTAAACGCAGTTGCTCCGTCGGTCCACGCCCCGGACGTCGTGAAAAGTGTAGGCTGACTTGGATACCGATTCAGATCTCGTTTACGCGCATGGACGCGCGTAACGGCTGTCCCCGCGACGCAACTCCAACCGGCACGCTCGCGATTCGTCAAGGCGCTCCGGTAATCGGAATGCCTCGTTGCATGCGTTGCGCAGTTCCAGTTGATGACGAAGAAAGATTCGCAAAGACGGGATAGCAACCCGAGAACCACTAGACACTGTCCGACCGGCAGCGGTGATTGTTGCCTTGACTATGTGGTCTTGCGGAGTCGCAGCTTGTGAACATACTCGTGCGCCCGCGGATGATGAAGACGAACGTCCGCACCGAATGCTCGGCCCCGCCACTGGCTCGATTTCCGGACTGTCACGCAAAAGCTGAATTGGAAACGCGAAGGGGCTACGCAAACATCGCGTAACCCCTTGTCAGATATGGTGCGGCTGCAGGAATGGTATTTACATCTTAACCAACTGATTCAAATAGAAATTATCTCAGACAAATCTCCGATACACCCCCAAACGTACCCCCATACAGCGAGCGACCTGCGAGAGCTGCTTCGCGGAATTTCCCTTCGTCTTTCCGGGACCCGCCGCCAAGGAAACATGCGTTCCGTATGCCGCCGGAACGAATTTTTGTTGGAGATTTGGAGACAAGCGCTCATTTCGGCCGGTCTGCCGCGACTGGCAAGGCTCCGACTATCTCCAAGTATGTCTCCAAAAGACCTCTTTTCTTGGAGACACGATTGGAGATAGACCGGCGGGCGCCTCGGATCACGCCCGCCGTTTACGGAACTCTTCGCGGCTGGAACGCTGCGCGCAAAGAAACTCCCCACGCCGCCGCTGTACCGGCTGCGAAATCGTCGATGTCACGAGAGTAGCGCCACACCACATTGGCTACAATCGACCATCTCATAGAGGACTGGCAATTTAATGTGTCGACATTGATAACCGACAGATCGAGAAGCGCAGTTTGGCAAGCCATCGGGACATTGGCCTTCGTCTGGTGGAACACGAGTCTTTCGCCGCCTGTACCAAGGAGAAAGGCAGGAAGGGCCGAACTTGACTTTGTCGTAAGTCAAATTCGCTCGATACGCCGGCTGACGGAGTTCGCGGTGCTGGGGCTCGGCGAGGTTTGCACAGATGATCTCGACGCCATCGTACGGGGCCTAGATGACCCGCAGATTGCCGTTCATGACGCGACAAGCCGAAACGGTCGCTTGAAGTTCGATACGCCCGTAATTTACGATCGAAGCAAAGTTGCTTTAGAGCGCCATAGGTCTGTCGTCGATAGTCGCGGACGACAGTCGCTAAAGACGGGCGAGGTCGCCGAATTTACCGCCACGGCAACCGGCGACACGTTTCACGTGGTTGTATCGCATTGGCCGAGTCGTCTGAGCGTGGCCCAGTCGGCACCGGAGCGAGCGGAACTCGGGATCGCGCTTCGATGGACCGTTGAGAACCTCAGAACAGACGCGCATCCGTACATCGTGCTGATGGGCGACTACAACGATGACCCATTTTCTGCGTCCTTGTCCGAACATCTGCTCGCGACAAGGGACCGTTACTTGGTTCGCGCCCACAAGGACCTTTTGTATAACCCGTTTTGGAAACGCTTGGGCGAGTCGCACAACCATTCGGACGATGATCCCCCGGACGGGGTATGCGGAACGTACTTCTACAACAAGGGACGCATATCCCGGTGGTTTACATTCGATCAAATGATTTTTTCCTCGGAGTTCCTCCAAGGAAAAGCGCTTGTCTTGGATGAAGCGAACAGCGGGATCCTAGTCCCTCTGGACCTCAGAGCCAAGCTGCTTAATCCGAAGGAAATTTTTGACCATCTCCCCGTGCTGGGAGTCGTAGAGTTGAGGAGCAGAACATGACCGATTTCGCTGACGCATTCAAGCGCGGACAAGACGCGGCCGCCCGCGCCGCCGAAGCTAGGGCGGAGGTGGACCAAGTCGTCACCGACGTCCGGCAGTCCGTGTTTAATGAAACGAACGGGCGCGTTGAAATTGGACAGCAGCGGTTTGAGAAGCCGCGCAAGCGCTCGATTGCAGAGCAATTCGCCACCTCGATCGCACTGCTGACTGCGACGGAGCCGACCCCAACTGAGTTATGGCTAGCCGCACGGAACCCGCTTGCTATTGACGCGTCATGGGAAAAGCTCGCGAAGTTTGAGCGCCCGCACGAAGGCTATCCGTGCGTCGTCAGCTATGACAATCGTGACGTTCGATGCCACGACCGATCCTCGCTTGAAGACGCGATTGCCGAACTCCTAGCAAGCTCCTGGGGAGGGGAAACCCTTTTCTCGCTGCTCAATCGCCCACTCAAACCTCGGGACGCAACAACTGAAGGTGCGTAAAAATACACACACTCGATGGCAACTGTGCCGGCGGCCGGGTGGTCATCTGGTCGCCCATTCGATTTTTCCGCTTATGCGGCAGCACCTATCCACACAATAGTGGGTTGACTCTTGCCGTAGCGCTTCGCAAGGCCACTACCGCCGAATGAATTGCGCGCTAGCAAGTCCTAGGTTCGGCGGCATGCGCCGCTTAGACGGCATCGCGCACCCGCATGATGGTCTGTCGGCTCGTGCCATAGCTCTTTGCCAGACTCGCGACGCTCGCCCCCTGGCTCAATTGCTGCCGCACTTCGTCCTGTTGTTGCTTGCTTAGCGCGGACGGACGGCCCATCGCCTTACCTTCTGCCTTTGCTCGCGCGATACCGGCCTGCGTTCGCTCGATCAGCAAGTCGCGCTCAAACTCGGCAACAGCGTTTAAGACCTGCATCGTCATACGCCCGGCGGCGCTTGTCAGATCAACGCCGCCCAGTGCGAGGCAATGAATCCGTATGCCGCGATCTGCCAACACCTCAACTGTCTCGCGCACGTCCATCGCGTTCCGGCCGAGTCGATCCAGCTTGGTCACGATCAATACATCCCCCTCTTCCATCTTGAGAAGCAGCTCAGCGAACCCCGGACGCTGTTGCGCTCTAACACTACCGGAAATGTTTTCCGCAACCATCCGGCGCTTGTCGACCGCAAAGCCGGCCGCCTCGATCTCGCGGAGTTGGTTAGTTGCCGTCTGGTCGGTCGTGCTAACGCGGGCGTATGCGAAGGTCCGGGACATGCTGCACTCTCAATGTGTTCGAAAAGGATGTCCGAATCATACCGCATGTCCGAAAATATCAAACCCTTATTTTCGGACATGCCTACACACCCATGTCCGCAAGGGATCGGTTTCGGACACAATGCCTGATGCGGTTAGGGACCGGCACGTCTAGGCAGTGATATCCACAAAGCCGCACCCTCTCCCGCATCAACCTAGTCACGCCTGCGGGCACCAATCAGCACTGTCGCCATGTAACAGCGTGTCACTTTTCAGGCAGGTTATCGTCAGGAAGAATTTCGTTTTGCCCGGCCATTCGGCGCTCATACTGCCGAACCAGCATACTGATTTCTGGATCGCCAACCTGCATCTCGGCCGACTTCAACTTTGCCATTGCATCATCGTAAATCGAGAAATCGCCAGTCTTTCGATAATACTCGATCCCTACGTCGCAATAAGCGCCTAGGATTAGCTTATGATCCGGATAACGATCGACTGCCAAGACAGCGGAATCTCTAGCTTGGCGCAAAATTGAAATCCTATCCTCATCGAGAAGCCCAGGCGCATCGACCGCCCGAGCGATCATAACCTTTATCTTGTATCGGGTTATTGGCGCATCAACACCAAAATCCTTTTCAAAAATTCTAATTTCCGTTTCAGCCTTCTCGTATTGCCCCATCTGTATCAGATTTCGAACCAATCGATGTCGAGGAATTCTCTCCCCGGGGGCAACGGACATCATTTTACGCAAAAGTCTATTTTGAACATCCTTATCCGATATTCTAGGGAGCCCAGCCTCCAAATTACACAGCTCACGAATACTTCTAACCTCAATATCGAATGTTGGAGATATTGAATCGATGACATCATCGAAAAGCTGAACGATCTGCCCCACATCCTGATACTTATACTTCGTTAATATCGCAGCAATAATATCGTGACGACATCTCCACGCATACAACCCCTCGCGCTCATTAACAGTATATTCCCTAATGATGTCAGTTAGATTCGATAGCGCCGCCGAGATCACATCGCCTGGAATGCCCAGCAAACGAATGACCAACTGCCGATGAACGCGAATCCCAGAACTCTCCATCCCCGCGACAACGCGATATATATCCTGATACTCGGGTGAAAGAGAAGCATACTCCCTCAGAATAATGTCATCGAACTTTTCGGACGAGAATATATTTTTCAGACAAACAAACGTCTCAGATTCAAATCTTTCAATTAGACGTCGACGTCGCTCATACCTCGAAAAACCCGCAAACGAATCACCTATCAACTCCTTTATCTGCCGATTCGAATCGATTATATTCAAAAGCCACTCAATTTCCTGCGGCCGCAACCGGTCCATCGAAAATTCTTTGCCAATCTTATAAAATGCGGTCGATTTAATACGGGGATTCCAATGATTGCGAGTGCTTGCAAGAACTAATTTGAATGACTCAATACGATCAGCCCTAATCGCATCCAAAATCTGATTGACAGCGTAGAGATGATGATGCGCCTCGTCGACAAACAAAACCCCGACCGCATTATATTTTGGCAATGCGCGTGCGACCTTTAGCCATTCTGCAGGAACAAGTTCAAAATCGTCCTTGTGCTCCCAGCAATAAAAGCCTTCCTTGGAGAGACGCAGCAATATCTGGCGGGCTGACGTCGTTTTGCCGACTCCACTTGGCCCCAGAATCACCGCACAAGAAAGATCGCCTTTGATCTTTTCGACGACATCAGAAGTCGTCAATCTGTCAAACGTGAGGCCTGCCTCAATATCGGAAAATCGGGCAGGCCACCCGTTAAACATACCACTTATATCCGAATCGCCGGTCGCATCATGAGAAACATCTATCGTCACCGGCTTTAACGATGGCGCGTGATCTAGCGGCTCAACTGGATCAATGTATGCGGCAGTTGTCTCCGGAATCTTGGGTGCTATAGCAGAAAAGAAGTCGTCGATACCGCCGAAGCATACTTGAAATCCTCTTCGCTCCCACAGGTCAGCACGATTCAAATCCTTGTTATACATTAACAAAGTTATCTTACTAACACCACCTGTTTGCCCAGAAATCTCAGCCGCATGATTTGCGACCGCTTTAATATCCTCATCTGCGAGAGAGTGACCAATGATTATCAGATTCGCCCCAAGCAAATCCGATTTCAGCCTCGAATACAAACCCTCTCTATATGAACTAGTAAAATCATAGTCATTGTCGGTAATGATAATTCTGCCAACATGTCCATCCGCAACGTCTTTATCTATTGTTCCGTGCAACTTAAACAACTTCGTCGAAGCCGGCCTTTCGTGAACCGAGAAATCAAAATTTGATTCGTAAACGAGCAAATCTACACTCTTCGCCTTGTAACTTTGCTCGATCAAAAGGTCGTAATTCGTAGTAAACAGAGACTTCCATGGATACAACGGCATATTCAAAAGACTTCCTGTCGGATGCAGTTTTTTGAATGGAACCCGAAGAGCATCTATCAACCTTCTGCGACCAAATTTATTCTCAATAATACCGGCATATTCACGAAGCGAATAACCATCACTTGCCAAATTGAATGTTGCCTCAAAGCACTCCATCAACTTTGCCACTGAAGGAGCATGCGAGGGTACGCACGCCCCCGCACCGAAAAACAACACCGTCTTCTCCGGAATCAGTTCATTAGCGAGGCGAGTTATTTCGATTGGCATGATGGTCTCAATGTAGATTTTCGAATGTTCTCTCTTTCCCAAGCAGTACACAGTTACGCGATGACTGCAACGTGCAACCGCGCAAGACAACCGCTCCGTCGACTTGCGATGTTGCTCGCGAACGCGACCTGTCGCAGCACCACTCTGCCAGACTCAAAAGTCATTAGCACGCAGATATCTCGGGGCATGAGAAAATAACGACGTCAAGTCTAGGGCGGCCACCCGAACCCCGGATTCCTTCACCGGCTGGCTTGACGTCTTTCGAAGGAGACCGCACAGAAGGGTGCCTCATTGCTCAACAAGAACAACGCTCGTCCGTCTTCCGCATCGCCAACTTCACGACCGTTCCAGCAAAAACGTCGCACCCCGCTCAAGCAACATCTCCGTACCGACGCCTACGTCGCCGAGCGGCACCGCGCATCACAAGCGAATACCGATAACTCAGGACGCGGGCGACTTGATCACATCCCAGATCTGTTGTTTGCGCACACCTCGTCAGAAAAAGCGACCGAACTACTGGCCGGTCTGATTGTGCGATGTATTGATGCCAATCATATGCACTCTGTCGAGGACCTAATCCGACACCCATCCTTCGACAGCGCAGTGCTTCGGGCCGTCGTGCATTTTGCACGCCGCGATGCGACAACCGCTTTGCGCCACCAGATCGATGTGCTTCAAGCTCAAGTCGCAGAAACTGCGGATGCCAATACATTTCGTGTCGCGACAGCGCGAACAGAAGAGCGGGAACGTCAGCGGCACGCTAAAGAGCGGGCAAGCGCTCGGATCGGCCCAGCTCAGCAGAAGCGCCTCGCTCACGCCCAGAAGAACAAGATCCTGGACGAGCTCAGTCGTCGATCGCGCAATGGCGAAGATTACATGGGCCGATCCGTCAGCTCGGAATTAGCATCCCGCTTTAATGTGTCGCCGAGTCATGTCCGTGCGCTTCGGAAAAACTGGTTGAGCACGTTGAAGCCTCAAAAACGCAACTGACGTATCGACACTTGCGTTCGTGAACGCATCAAAAGCAACTGTCGATACGACAGTCGCTTTTCAGCCCGCATGCTTCGCGTTATCCCGTGCAAACCCGCACGGCCCCATAAGTCGCGGAGCAAAGATGCACAACACGTTGCACCCAATCAATTGCGTTGTACGAATGCGCGGCCTGCCCGGCCTCGTCGGTCTCAGCAAGAGCGAGATCTATCGGCGCATTCAGGCGGGCACGTTCCCAAAACCAATTCCACTTGGTACACGTGCCGTCGGCTGGCTCGAATCTGATATCCAGTCTTGGATCAACTCGCAGGCTGGACGGGAGCCCGCATGAACGGCCAAGACACCGTACTCGTTCGCGGCCGCGGAGGCCCCTTCGGTCAAGCGCTCGCTGTCGCGGGAGTCGCCCGCGATGTGGCCTACCAATCTTGTAAGAGCGCAAAGCTGCGCGCATTGGCCCACGCACTCGACGATTTCGAGACTCGCATGTGGAATCGAGGTGACGATACAGGGCAGTTCGTCGCGCTTGCAGTCACGCTAGTCGCAACCCTATTGCTGGACTCGCCGCGCCTTGGGCACGACCAAATCTCAGCCGCGCCGGAAAGGATCATGAAAGCGCTTGATGCGGCGGTGATGGACTATGAGGCATATCGGCGTGACCATGAGCACGATCTACTGTCGGCGTACCGCGCTCTCTATAGCGATGTCTATGCGCATTGCCGCGATACAAATGCACGCGCGGCTGCTCAAGCGGTGATTTGCGCAGGGATGGCGGGAAGTCGCGCGAGAAACTACGACGAAGCGTTGCGCGCCGACATTGATGCCATCAAGCAAGCCATCACGCTTGTCCAACCGGGAAGCAAATTGGCATGACTCGCCTTCAAAGCCACTTTGCCGCCTCTGCGCCGCGCGAGACGTCACAATTTGCACATCGCGACGGTGCGCAGTATCCTGTGGGCGTCGCTGAAACAACAGCGGTCCGGATTGGCGTCCGGCAATCTCCAGAGGCGGATGACCGCCTCAGCGCGGTTTTTTTACGTCCGCACACTAAGCGCCTTCTACGGTCGGGCCTTGGTGGTGGAGCGCTCGCGCTCGCCGGTTTCCTCTGGGTCCGGTACGCCAACGCCGCCATGCGCCCGGCCACCTCAATTGGCGTTGAGGTCCGGGTGGTTCAACCCACCAGAGGAGGTCGCAATCCATGCGCCAGTCCATGCACGCCCGTACCGGGCAGCAATCCCACCTCATTCAATCCATCGTCCGCGCAGCACTGCGCGACGCAGCAACCGCCAGCACGTATCAAGACGCGCTCGACGCGACCGGCGCGGCACTTGCCGCAATCGCAGCGCTTGTCCGTGCGGAGGTGCGTCATGGCTGAGCTGCGCTGCAAGATTGGCGATCTGGCGATCGTCACGCAATGCGATGCACGTTCACGCATCGGCATGCTTGTTGAGGTGGCATCGGCTCGTCCGACGCCCGATCACGATTGGCGCGTGCGGATCTTGGGCGGCCCTGTCACGGGGCGCAGCGTCTACGACCGCCGATTCGGCGAGTTCACGCATGCAGCCGTCCACGACTGGAACCTCACGCCGATTCGCGGCGAAGCGAAGCTGGATTGCCCGATCGATGTCGGGCAACTCCTCGCGTCGATTCTGGAGGTGCGCCATGTCTGAATTCCGCCTGCCGAACGAAGTCACAATGATCGCCATGTGTGCGGCCCATCAGTTCGCCCACCTCGAAGCGCTGTTCGATGCTGTCCGTTCGCATCTTGCGGAGGGCACCTACGAGCGAGCGCTTGTCGACATGGGGCAAAGCGTCGCGAGCCGGTATTCGGCCGAAATGCGCCGTACTGCGCAACCGGAGGTGTGCCATGACTGATCAGCGCATCCGAACCGCGGTTATCAATGGCTTTGACAACGCACCGCCGCTCGATACCGGCGCTCCGATCGAGCTGCAATTCGCCGTCGACCTGGGCGCGATCTGCGCCGACGCATGGCTCGACCTGAAAGGCGACGTGCGACTGCACGACTACGCGGCACATCAAGCCGCAGCGTTCGCGCGCGGCATGGAAGCCGCCATGCAGGACGCGGGCGACGTCGACGCGCACCGCGTGACGATCAGCCGCCAAGCGTTCGCGGCCGGCCTGATGGGGCGCGTGCAGCAACATCTGTTCGCGGCGCTCGGCCTCGTCACGCGCGAACCGCGCACGACACACTAAGGGGCAGCCATGGCAAAGACGAACAAGAATGCCGTGCAACCGCTCGCGTCGCACTTCGTGGCCGAGGTGAACCGGCCGGACTGCAACCGTATCGGGACGCGGATCAGCGACGCCATGGAGCTGCTCGACAGCCTGCATTGGGCGGCCGACAAGGCCATGTCCGATGACGACTACTGGCTTGTGCTGAGCCTGTTCCGCGCGTCCCTGCCGTCGATCGGCGCGGCGCTGGAGGCGGCGAACGACGCCCTTGGCGAGTCGCGGCTCGGCCGCTACGTCTACAGCAACGACGTCACGGCGGGCGGTGCGGTTCTGTCGGTGCCTCGCGCGGCCGGCTGACGCCCGCCGCTAGGCATCATCGCATCATTCAATTCTTCGCGCGTCGGGTAGCTGCTTGCCCGATATGGACTACTAATCGGAAGTGGGCCGACGCGCGTTCAGTGGGAACCTATGAGTAACGCACCCATGTCCGAATTCGAGCGGGCGAGAGTCGCGCTCGGCTATGTTCCGCCCGACGACCGCGATACGTGGAGTCAGGTGGGGATGGCGCTCAAGGCCGAGTTTGGCGAGGAGGGCTTCGCCCTCTGGAACGAATGGAGCCAAGGCGCGCAGAACTACAACGGCAAGGACGCGCGCGATGTGTGGAAGTCGTTCAAGGGCGGCAAGATCACCATCAATACGCTGTTTCACCTCGCCAAGGTCGGCGGCTTCGATCCGCGTGCGCATCGGGCGAAGCCGGTCGATCCAGCGGAGCGCGAGCGACAGAAAGCCGAGCGTGCGGCCCGCGAGGCGGCTGAGCTGGCCGAACTGACCGAGAAGCAGCAAGCCGCGTCGGCGCTCGCTGAGTCGATCTGGTCGGCGGCAGAGCTTGCGTCGGCCGATCATCCGTATCTCGTTCGCAAGCGCATTCCGGTCGACGCGCTGCGCGTCTATCGCGGCGGCTTGTGCATCGGCACGGCCGCATGCGACGGCGCCCTCGTCATCCCGGCCCGTGACGCGGAAGGCAAGCTGTGGACGCTGGAATTCGTCCTGACGGACGGCCAGAAACGCTATCTGCCGAACGGTCGCAAGGCGGGCTGCTTCTCGCTGATCGGCGGTCCGCTATCTTCCGCGCCGTCCACGCTGCTGATTGGCGAGGGTTACGCGACGTGCGCGACGCTCGCGGCCGCGACGGGCTATCCGGCCGCCGTCGCGTTCGACGCCGGCAACCTGCACGCGGTCGCGACGGCGCTGCGCGACCAATATCCGGACGCCCGTATCGTCGTGTGCGCCGACGACGACCACGCGACGAAGGGCAATCCGGGCGTGACGAAGGCCCGCGCGGCGGCCGAGGCCGTCGCCGGCATCGTCGCCGTGCCCGACTTCGGTCCGAATCGCCCAGCGGCTGGCACCGACTTTAACGACCTGGCTGCGCACGTCGGCCCCGATGCGGTGGCCGCCGCCGTGCGTGCTGCACTCGCGCCGGCCGGCTCGGCTGACGTTGGCAAGGGCAAGACCACTCCAGCCGCCGCGAAGCCCTCCAAGCGCCCGAAAACAGCCCGCGCGCAGGACGGCAAGTCGCGGTTCGTCGTCGACGACAAGGGCGTGTGGTTTCACGGGTTCAACAATCAGGGTGATCCGCTGCCGCCGCATTGGGTCAGCACGCGGATCGACGTGATCGCGGAGACGCGAAACGAAATGAACAGCGAGTGGGGTTACCTGCTCGAATTCACGGACCGCGACGGCATCCTGAAACGATGGGCGGTGCCGGCCGGCCTCTTTGCCGGCGACGGCACGGAGCTGCGCCGCATGCTGCTCGATATGGGCGTGAAGCTCGGCGTCACGCAGATCGCCCGCACGCAGATCGCGAACTATATCCAAATGGCGCAGCCGGACGAGCGCGTGCGCTGCGTGCCGCGCGTCGGCTGGCATCACGGCGCGTTCGTGCTGCCCGATCGCGTGATCGGCACCGGCAAAGAGGCGCTGATCTATCAGGCCGACACGCCGATCCAGAGCCAATTTAAGGAGCGCGGCACGCTGGACGACTGGCAACGGGAGGTTGCAGCCTACTGCGTCGGCAATAGCCGCCTGCTGTTCTGCGTCGCAACCGCCTTCGCTGGTCCGCTGCTGCATTTCTCCGGGCTTCAGTCTGGCGGCTTCCACCTGCTCGGCACGACGTCCAAGGGCAAGTCGACGGGCGGCGTCATCGCCGCGTCCGTGTTCGGCTCGCAGGACTATGTGCGGAGCTGGAAGGCGACCGACAACGCGCTCGAAGCCGTTGCCACGCAGCATAGCGACGCGATGCTGATCCTCGACGAAATCGGGCAGGTCGAGCCGCGTCTGGTCGGCGATGTGATTTACATGCTCGCGAACGAGTCGGGTAAGGCGCGCGCGTCGCGTAGCGGCTCGGCAAAGCCCGTGCTCACATGGCGGCTGCTGTTCCTGTCGAACGGCGAAAAGAGCGTGTCCGCGCTGATGGCCGAGGGCAACAAGCCGATGAAAGGCGGTATCGAGGTGCGCTTGCCCGCGATCCCGGCCGAGGTGGGCGAAATGGGTGTGGTGGAGAAGCTGCATGGCTTCCCGACGCCGGCCGCGCTGATCGAGCATCTAGAGCGGCACGCCGGCATGCACTACGGCACGGCCGGCCCCGCGTTCATCGAGTGGGCGTCGTCGCAGGCCGGCGAACTGGCCGAGCATCTGCGCATGCGCATCGACGAGCTGGTCGGTCAATGGGTGCCGGACGGTTCGCATTCGCAGGTCGCGCGCGTCGCGAAGCGGTTCTGCCTCGTTGCGGTGGCCGGCGAGCTGGCGACGGCGCACGGGCTGACCGGCTGGCCGCAGGGCGAAGCGGTCGAGGCCGCACGTCGCTGCTTCGAGGGCTGGCTCGAACTGCGCGGCGGCACGGGCAACTCCGACGAGGCGGAAGCCGTGCGGCAGGTACAGCATTTTCTCGCCGCACACGGCGACAACCGTTTTGTTTGGATGAACCGGGCGCAGGACGACCATCGGCCGAACGTGCCGCATCGAGCGGGCTTCAAACAGCACGTGAAGCGCGACGAGCGGCGCACGCCCATCGCTTCCGATCGCGAGTATTACGCCGAGTTCGGCGGCAAGATGAGCGCGGACGATGCGGAAAGCGTCGAGACGGAATACCTGATCGAAGCGGCCGTGTTTCGTAAAGACGTGTGCGCCGGGTTCGATCACAAGATCGTCGCCAAGGCACTGATGAAGCGCGGCGTGCTGATGCCGCGTAGCGACGGCTATCCGTATCGGCAGGAGTACATCCCCGGTCACGGCAAGTTCATGGTCTATCGCGTGCTGCCGTCCATCTTCACGCTTGAGCTGTGAAATGCACCGCCGCCGTCCGGGAGGGCGGTGGCGGGCATTCCTTTGCGCGGCATATTTCTCTCGCGCGTCAAAGTTACTTTGAGCGATCCGCTCCAGACGGAACCGGGCCGGCGCTTGCCGCGAATCTTGCCGTAGCCGCAACAATCCAGCCCGGTTTAACTCCAGTATCTCCAGCGTTCTCCAAATCGTTTGGAGACACGCGAAGCCTTGCCCCATAAGGCTTTTCGGCCGATTCAGACGTTTATCTCCAAATCTCCAGCTCGTTTTGCACTGAGCGGACAGGCGTCGACCGACTGCATCAATCCCGAAGCCAAGCGTGGCAAGGCTCTCCAGGATTCGAGGTGCGTCGACAACGTGTTTTTGAGGGGGGTGTCCGCGATGGGCCCTGATCGGGCTTTGTTGCGTCGGCCGCAAGTGTCAGGGTGGCCGGAAACCGGGGGACCCTGCGTCTAGGGCAAAGACGCGGGGGCTCACACCCGCGTGTTTTTCCTACTCTCGGCGCGCCTAAGGGGGGTCATATTCATACCGAAATACGGAGGGCCGGCGGTATGGTGCCAACTCTGAAAAATCGGTGGGCGGTGCCCGGCAAGGGGGTCATATGAGGGGGCGAAACAGACAACATCGATCGTCTGACTCAGCTCGGCCAGAATCAGCCATTGGCGCTCCATGCGGAATACTCGAAACCATACATTCGACGTCTGGCAGCTCCGCCGCTCGACAACGGGCAGTCCCCAATGACATCATTGGGCCGGACATGATCCCCTAAGAGACCGTGGGGAATGTTAGATCACACTTCGCAACTTATAACAGCCAAGGGCGCCGCTACTAATGGATGCAACCCCGGACAATCCTGCGCGCAATACCCTCAATGCAGGTGTGACCGAGGTGGCCTTACTTGATGCCATCGCTAAGTCAGGTTATCCGCTTCAGACGCGCGTGGCAGAAAATCTAAGTGCCCACTTTCATGTGCAGGAGGAGTGGTCGTACAGAGATCGAGACAGTAATGCTCTGCGCACGTTAGATATGCTTGCGAGCAAACCGCTCTTCGACATGCGCGGATCTCATCCACGGGTTCGACCTCAATTAAACATCCTCATTGAGTGTAAGCAGTCAGATCTGCCCTTCGTCTTTTTCGACACGCGGCATCGGCCTCGACTATCAAATTTTCCAGTCCTCGCGGGATTGAAATCAAACACGATTGAACTCGTGACTGACGACGATCTATCAACTTGGACGCTGCCGATTCTGAATGCCTTGGGCTTGGATAGACACGAATTCGTTGCAGACGTACCCATATCAAGTACCTTCAGCAAGTGCGCTCGTCGCTCTGGCGGCGGAGTAGAACTCTCGGGAGAGGACTCTTACAACGGTGTCGTGTTGCCGTTGATCAAGGCTACTTCACACTTTGAAAATGCAGAGTCTCCTCGTCCAACGTTTGCCTATTTTGACGCGCATTTAACGATACCAGTAGCGGTGTTGAATGCTCCTATGGTTCTTGTTCAAACAACGAATGCACAGCCCACGGCACGGATGACCCCGTGGGTACGTGTCGCTCGGCACGAGTACGATGGAGACACCGAAGACTGGCGTAAAGACCGCCTCTGGGCAATCGACGTTGTGCACGAAGACTACCTGAAGATTTACATAGAGCAACATGTCCAACCATTCGCCGAAGAATTTGCGCGGCTGGCACTCGAGCACGATGCGGAACTCGCGGCGTGCCAGGGATTTTGCTCAGGGCTAGGGAAAGATTCTTATCGACAGATCGCGAACCGCCTGAGCCCCCGCCCGCTAATGCACAAACCAAGACGAACCGCCGGCATAGCGTGGCGGATAGTGACGTTACCCCATTGGCTATGGAAGAGCAGGTAATGGTGCGCAAGCGCTAAGGCAAACGACGGGCGCCGATTGATGCAAGCCTTGAATGACCGCTGTTGGACGAGTTGAAGGTCTCTTATGGGTCCGATCGCGGCCCTTAATGAAGTAGTGGCCAAGCGATCTCGGACCTGACGCTGACTCGTACGCGCAGCGGTCTATCTTGCCGCCGCGATCGGGATGATCTTCGCCCCGCCCTGTTTGTCGAGATAGTCCGCCCACCACTGCATCATGCGATGGCGCTCGGACAGATACTCGGCGTGGTTGTATGCCGCCCGCACACCGTCCTGCTCGGAGTGCGCGAGCTGACGCTCGATCCAGTCGGAATTGAAGCCCTTCTCGTTCAAGATCGTTGAGGCAAGGCCACGGAACCCGTGCCCGGTCATGCGACTGCGATAGCCCATCCGGTATAGCGCGTACAGGATCGTGTTCTCGCTCATCTGCTGCAACGGTCTACGGCTGTTCGGGAACAGCCAGCGCCGGTGGCCCGTAAGCGCGCGTAGCTCGGAAAGCAGCGCGATCGTCTGGTCAGCGAGCGGCACGATATGCACGCGGCGCATCTTCATCTTCTCGGCCGGAATTCGCCACTCTCGGCGCTCCACGTCAATCTCTGTCCACTCGGCCTGCCGCAGTTCGATCGTACGAACGAATGTCAGTGCCAGGAATCGCAGAGCGAGCCGTGTCTCCGGCTCGCCCTCATATGCAGCGATCGAGCGAAGCAGCTCCGGCAGTTCGCTTTCGCCGACTCGCGCCATATGCTTAACGGGCACTGCCTTCAATGCGCCTCGCAGGTCCGGCGACGGATCTCGCTCGGCACGGCTCGTTGCAACGGCATAGCGAAAGACTTGGCCGCATGTCTGCAACGTCTTGCGCGCAGTCTCGAACGCCTCTCGACCTTCGATTCGTCGAATGACCGCGAGCAAATCCGGTGCGCCGATCGAAGAAATCGGACGCTGGCCGATCAGGGGAAACACCTCGCGATCGAGCTGTTTCTTGACTCGGCTCGCGTGCGAAGCGCTCCATGTCGCTTGCTGCGCCTCGTACCACTCCAGCGCGACGGCCTCGAATGTGTTCTGTGCAGCAATGGCGCGAGTCTGCTTCTCGACGTCACGCTCGAACGCAGGGTTCTTCCCTTCCGCTAACAGTCGCTTCGCTTCGTCACGCCGCGACCGAGCATCAGCGAGCGACGTCGCGGGATAGTCGCCGAACGTCAGCAGGTTTTCTTTGCCATTGAACCGGTATTTGAGCCGCCATTTCTTCGAACCACTGGAGCGCAGATCGAGATACAGGCCGCCACCGTCGAAGAGTTTGTTTCCCCCGGCCTCATCGAATCTAGCGTTGCGGCACTTGGCGTCGGTAAGAGGTTTGGTTTTCATTGTTCGCCGGGGGTACGGCATACCCCCAAATCCGGGAAGTCATACCCCGAATCTTACCCCCAAATTTCCGGGATGCCCCGGTTCCACTCGGCACTTCCAGAAACAAAAAACCCGCGTCAGCGCTAGGCTGGACGCGGGTTTTGGGACTTCCGGGTGCTACTTGAAACTAGTGTTTGGTGCCGGCTGCAGGACTCGAACCCGCCACCTGATGATTACAAATCAACTGCTCTACCAGATGAGCTAAGCCGGCGTAAGCGCGAGATTCTACCTCATTTCACGATCTTGAGGCGAGGTCTGCCGCCTTTCGAGCCGTCGCCGTCGGTTTTCGGCGGTTCGTCGGCGCCTTCGGACGGCTCCTCGTTCGCCCCGTCATCGACCACAGGCGTCAACACGGCAGGCGACTCGTCACGCGGCGCATCTTCCGCCTGCGCGGCATCGTCTTCGAACGCGCCCGAATCCGCGCCCTCGCCCGCGACCGCATCGACCTGGAACGCCATCCCCTGCCCATTCTCCCGCGCGTAAATCGCGAGCACGTTGGCCACCGGAATCTCGATCTTGTGCGCCTTCCCGGAGAACCGGGCGGTGAACTCGATCCACTCGTTACCCAT
This sequence comes from Burkholderia sp. PR2, assembly GCF_052372875.1. Lineage (NCBI taxonomy): Bacteria > Pseudomonadati > Pseudomonadota > Betaproteobacteria > Burkholderiales > Burkholderiaceae > Burkholderia > Burkholderia sp. PR2. Next base: position 358,251 of record NZ_JBQRWH010000004.1, on the reverse strand, counting down.
CTGCAGCTGGCTCGTCGCCTCGAAGCTGATGTTGAGCACGATCTCGCCGTCACGCACGAACTGACGCGGCACGCGCGTCGAGTTGTCGACCCTCACCGCGATATGCGGCGTGTAACCGTTATCAGTGCACCACTCGTACAACGCGCGCAGCAGATAAGGTTTCGTTGAAATCTCTTGCATCACAATCCTCGAACCCGGAGCGGGCACGCGGCACGCCGCGCCGCCCGCTCCGTCATGCACTCATTGCACCATCAACGACGCATGACCTTTTCGGACGGCGTCAGTGCTTCGATATAGGCCGGACGGCTGAAGATCCGCTCGGCGTACTTCATCAGCGGCGCAGCGTTCTTCGACAGCTCGATGCCGTAGTGATCCAGACGCCACAAGAGCGGCGCGATCGCGACGTCGAGCATCGAGAACTCCTCGCCGAGCATGTACTTGTTCTTCACGAAGATCGGCGCGAGCTGCGTCAGGCGATCGCGGATCGCGAGGCGTGCCTTCTCGTGGTTCTTCTCCGCTGCCTTGCCCTTTTCGTTCTCGAGCGTGCTGACGTGAACGAACAGCTCCTTCTCGAAGTTGAGCAGGAACAGGCGTGCACGTGCGCGCTGCACCGGGTCGGCCGGCATCAGTTGCGGGTGCGGGAAGCGCTCGTCGATGTATTCGTTGATGATGTTCGATTCGTACAGAATCAGGTCGCGCTCGACCAGAATCGGCACCTGACCGTACGGGTTCATCACCGAGATGTCTTCCGGCTTGTTGAACAGGTCGACGTCACGGATCTCGAAATCCATGCCCTTCTCGAACAGCACCAGCCGGCAACGCTGGGAGAACGGGCAAGTTGTGCCGGAATACAGAACCATCATATTTGCGTTTCCTCAAAAAAGCCGAGGGCCGACACGCGGCGCAACCCCTTTCACGGGTTCCGCCTTGCGCCGGCCCCACGCCGGTCAGGCGTGTTTACTTGATATCTTTCCAGTACGCGGCATTGAGCCGCCAGGCCAGGAAAGTCAGGACACCGAGAAAGACCAGCACCCACACGCCGAGGCGCTTGCGGGTCTGCTGGGCCGGCTCGGACATCCATGTCATATAGGCCACCAGGTCGGCCACCGCAGCATCATAGTCCGGCGACGACAACGTCCCCGGCGTGACCTGCTGGAAGCCGACGAGCTTGTGGACCTTCTCGCCCGTCTCCTCGTCCGTCTTGTCTTCGAATTTGGCAGTGCGCTGCCCCTGCAGTTGCCACAATACATGGGGCATGCCGACGTTCTCGAACACCGCGTTGTTCCACCCGCTCGGCCGCGTATCGTCGCGGTAGAAACTCCGCAGGTACGTGTAGAGCCAGTCGCGGCCGCGCGCCCGCTCCTCGACCGACAGGTCGGGCGGCGAGGTACCGAGCCAGTTCTTCGCGTCTTCGGGCCGCATCGCGACGGACATCGTGTTCCCGACCTTGTCGGTCGTGAACAGGAGATTCGTTTCGATCTCCTTCTGGGATATGCCCAGATCCGTCAGACGGTTGTAGCGCATCAGGTTCGCGCTGTGGCAGTTCAGGCAATAGTTTACAAACAATTGCGCGCCGTGCTGAAGCGAAACGAGATTTTCCGTGTTATCGGGCGCCCGGTCGAGCGGAAAATTACCCTCCGCGCGCACGGCCGGCGCCGCCAGCAGCGCCACGGCCGTTGCCCCGATCAGTGCGAGCGTCGAAAGCAGTTTCTTCATGTCGTTCTCTCCTCGCTCACGTTAATGGGGCTTGAAGCGCACCCGTTCCGGCGGCTGCTTGAACGTGCCAAGCGGTGTCCAGACGGGCATGCCGAGGAAGAACGCAAAGTAGATCAGCGCGCAGCCCTGCGCGATCAGCGTCGCGGCCGGCGATGGCGGCCGTGTGCCGAGGAACGCGAGGGTCAGGAACGCCGCGACGAAGATCCCGAGGAACACTTTGTGGAACAACGGCCGATAGCGGATCGACTTCACCGGGCTACGGTCGAGCCACGGCAGGAAGAACAGCGTGATCACCGCGGAACCCATCACGACGACGCCCCAGAACTTCGATTCCGTCAGGAACATGAACACGACGATCGCCGCGGCCAACACGGGCAGGCCGACCTTCCACTTGCCGCGCGCGCGGATCAGCGCGAGCACGCCGAGCAGCGCGATCACGATCATCAGCACGATCTTGAACGGGTCGGTGGTGGCGCGCAGCATCGCGTAGAACGCAGTGAAGTACCAGACCGGCGCGATCTCCGGCGGCGTCTGCAGCGGGTTCGCCGGGACGAAGTTGTTCGACTCGAGGAAGTACCCGCCCATCTCCGGCGAGAAGAACACGATCAGCGCGAACACCATCAGGAACACGCAGACACCGAAGAAATCGTGCACCGAGTAGTACGGATGGAACGGGATGCCGTCGAGCGGAATGCCGTTCGCGTCCTTCTTCGCCTTGATCTCGATGCCGTCCGGGTTATTTGACCCCACTTCGTGCAACGCGACGAGGTGCGCGATCACGAGGCCGACCAGCACGAGCGGAATCGCGATCACGTGGAACGCGAAGAAGCGGTTCAGCGTGACGTCGGACACGACATAGTCGCCGCGGATCCACAACGACAGGTCCGGGCCGACGAACGGGATCGCCGAGAACAGGTTCACGATCACCTGCGCGCCCCAGAACGACATCTGGCCCCACGGCAGCAGATAGCCGAAGAACGCCTCGGCCATCAGGCACAGGAAGATCGCACAACCGAAGATCCACACGAGCTCGCGCGGCTTGCGGTACGACCCGTACATCAGCCCGCGGAACATGTGCAGGTACACGACGACGAAGAACATCGATGCACCTGTCGAGTGCATGTAGCGGATCAGCCAGCCCCACGGCACCTCGCGCATGATGTACTCGACCGACGCGAATGCGAGCATCGAGTCGGGCTTGTAGTTCATCGTCAGGAAGATGCCCGTGACGATCTGGTTGACGAGCACGAGCAGCGCGAGGGAGCCGAAGAAGTACCAGAAGTTGAAGTTCTTCGGCGCGTAGTACTCGGAAACGTGCTTCTTCCAGGTGGACGTGAGCGGGAAGCGCTGGTCGATCCAGCCGGTGAGACCTGTCGTGGAGACTTCCTTGTTGTCGGCCATCACGCTTCTCCTTTCTCGTCCTTGCCGATCACGAGGGTCGTCGCCGACGTGAACATGTAGGGCGGGATGTCGAGATTCTGAGGCGCCGGCTTGTTCTTGAACACGCGGCCGGCGAGGTCGTAGGTCGAACCGTGGCACGGGCACAGGAAACCGCCCGGCCAGTCGTCCGGCAGGTTCGGCTGCGGACCCGGCGTGAAGCGTTGGCTGGGCGTGCAGCCGAGGTGCGTACACACGGCCATCACGACGAGAATGTTCTTGCGATCGGCCCGCGCGCGATATTCGTTCGCGCAATACGCGGGCAACGGCATCGAATACGGGGATTTCGAGGTCGGATCGGCCACTTCCTTGTCGGCCTTGACGACGTCGGCGAGCATGTCGTCGGTGCGGTTCAGGATCCAGACCGGCTTGCCGCGCCACGGCACGGTGACCATTTCGCCGGGCTTCAGGCCGCTGATGTCGACCTCGACCGGGGCTCCGGCCGCTTTCGCTTTCGCGGACGGCGCAAGCGACGCCGCGAAAGGTATGACGGTGGCTACGCCTCCCACGCCACCTGCTACGGATGTCGCAATCAGCCAGGTACGGCGGCCGCTGTCGACGCGTTTCTCTTCCTTGTCTCGCATCACACGCCCCACTTCTGAGTTGGATTTTCCGTCACGACTTTTCATTCCGCCGCTAGTTTGCGCGAATGGAGTCGCCATTTACAAGGCCCGGAGATGAAAATCCCTTCGAAGTAGTTGATAGTTAAGGGTTTCCCCCCACTATCGGAGCGATTAAATCATTTCGCTTTTAAGCGGATGCTACATTGTGAAATTTCGATGCGCCGCCGCAAATCCGTCGCTCAGACCGGATTATGAATATCGATAAAAAGGTGTTCGATATCGAATTCTTCGGACAAGTGGGCGCCAAGCGCCTGGATTCCGTAGCGTTCGGTCGCATGGTGCCCTGCCGCAACGAACGCGACGCCGCTCTCGGCCGACGCGTGCGTGACGGGTTCCGATACTTCGCCGGTCAGGAACACGTCGGCGCCGGCGTCGATCGCGGCATCGAAATAGCTCTGCGCGGCACCCGTGCACCACGCGATGCGGCGCAGCTGCATCTCCGGATCGCCGAGCACGAGCGGCGTGCGGCCGAGCGTGCGCTCGACCTTCGCGACGAAGTGCTCGAGCGTGACGGGCATCGGCAGCGTGGCCATCCAGCCGAGGTCGCCGTCGCCGAAACGCTGTTCGCCGATCAGCCCGAGCTTCTCGCCGAGCTGAGCGTTGTTGCCGAACTCGGGATGCGCGTCGAGCGGCAGGTGGAACGCGAACAGGTTCAGGTCGTTCGCGAGCAGCAGCTTCAGGCGCCGGTACTTGCGGCCGGTGATCTGTGGCGCCTCGTTGCGCCAGAAATAGCCGTGATGGACGAGCACCGCATCCGCCCCCCATTCGAGCGCGCCTTCGAGGAACGCGAGCGACGCCGTGACGCCGGTGGCGATCTTCTCGATCTTGCGACGCCCCTCGACCTGGAGGCCATTCGGGCAATAGTCCTTGAAGCGCGCAGTTTCAAGGGTATTGTTCAAGTACAATTCAAGTTCGATCCGATCCATATAAACCTCTAATCCATTCAGATGCTTAGACGCTTCTGGCTGTTCTTCGCGCAGGCGGTGACCGTACTGCTCGCGCTGATGTTCATCGTCGTGACGCTCAAGCCGCAATGGCTGCAACGGCAAGGACAGCTCGGCAAGCAGCTCGCCACGCCGATCGTCGCGCTGCGGGAAGTCGCGCCGGGCATCAGCGGTGCACCGGCGACCACGTCATACGCGGAGGCCGCGCAAAAGGCGATGCCCGCCGTCGTCAACGTCTTCTCCAGCAAGGACGGCTCGCTGCCGCCCGACCCGCGCGCGAAGGATCCGCTGTTCCGCTATTTCTTCGGCGACCGCAACGCCCGCAAGCAGCAGGACGAACCTGCCGCCAACCTCGGCTCCGGCGTTATCGTGAGCCCTGAAGGTTACATTCTAACGAACCAGCACGTCGTGGACGGCGCCGACCAGATCGAAGTCGCGCTCGCCGACGGCCGCACGGGCACCGCGAAGGTGATCGGCAGCGACCCCGAAACCGATCTCGCCGTGCTGAAGATCAACATGACGAACCTGCCGACGATCACGCTCGGCCGTTCCGACCAGTCGCGGGTCGGCGACGTCGTGCTCGCGATCGGCAACCCGTTCGGCGTCGGCCAGACGGTCACGATGGGGATCATCAGCGCGCTCGGCCGCAACCATCTCGGCATCAACACGTTCGAAAACTTCATCCAGACCGACGCGCCGATCAACCCCGGCAACTCGGGCGGCGCGCTGGTCGACGTGAACGGCAACCTGCTCGGCATCAACACGGCGATCTACTCGCGCTCGGGCGGCTCGCTCGGCATCGGCTTCGCGATCCCCGTGTCGACCGCGCGCACCGTGCTCGAAAGCATCATCACGACGGGCTCGGTCACGCGCGGCTGGATCGGCGTCGAGCCGCAGGACGTCACGCCGGAAATCGCCGAGTCGTTCGGGCTCCAGCAGAAGTCGGGCGCGATCGTCGCGGGCGTGCTGCAGGGCGGTCCGGCCGACAAGGCCGGCATCAAGCCGGGCGACATCCTCGTGAGCGTGAACGGCGACGACATCACCGACACGACGAAGTTGCTGAACACCGTCGCGCAGATCAAGCCGGGCACGCCGACCAAGGTGCACGTCGTGCGCAAGGGCAAGGAGTTCGACGTGAGCGTGGTGATCGGCAAGCGCCCACCGCCGCCGAAGCAGACGCTCGACGAACAGGACAGCGACAGCGAGTGACATCCGGCGGGCGGCGTATCGGCGAGCGCCGCTTGCCGGCCAAGGATGGAAATGCAAAAGGGCAGCCTGATCGGCTGCCCTTTTGTTTTGCTTCGAAGATCCTTCGTCACGGTGACAGAGCTGCGTTCACCCGCCGCCTGCACCGCCCGGTCGCGCGCCCGGATTCAACGTCGTCGAAGTGCCGCATCGACGGCGCCCCTCATGCCGGGCGCAGCGCGCCGCATTTCATCAACTCGCGGCGCCGTTCTCGGCCTCGGGTTCTTCCGTCGGCTTCGGCACGAAGAATCGCGCGGCCAGCAGCCCGATTTCGAACAGCACGACGAGCGGCAGCGCGAGCATCAGCTGCGAGAACACGTCCGGCGGCGTGACGACCGCCGCGACGACGAACGCGCCGACGATCACGTACGGCCGCATCTCCTTCAGCTTCTTCAGCGACAGCACGCCCATCCGGACGAGCAGCACGACGACGATCGGCACCTCGAACGTGACCCCGAACGCGATGAACATCCCGAGCACGAAGCTCAGGTAGTTGTCGATGTCGGTCGACATCTCCGCGCCGAGCGGCGCGTTGTAGTGCGCCATCACACGGAAGATCGTCGGGAACACGAGGAAGTATGCGAACGCCATCCCGCACAGGAACAGGACGTAGCTGCTGCCGACGAGCGGCACGACGAGCTTCTTCTCGTGCTGATACAGGCCCGGCGCGACGAACGCCCAGATCTGGTACAGCACGATCGGCAGCGCGATCACGAGCGCGACGAGCATCGTGACCTTCATCGGCACGAAGAACGAGCCGGTGACGTCGGTCACGATCATCCTGCCGCCCTTCGGCAGGTTCTCCATCAGCGGCCGCGCGAGCAGCCGGAAAATGTCGGGCGCCCAGTACACGAGCCCGAGGAACACGACGATCACGGCCAGCCCCGCGCGAATGATGCGATCGCGAAGCTCGACGAGATGGGAAATGAAGGTTTCTTCCGGGGCGTCGCCCGGATTCTGCTGGGGGTCGCTCACACCGGCCCTCGGTAGGATTGACGAGCGAGCATGCGCTCGGCTCAGAAGAAGCGCGTCGGCCGGCGCAGGCTGGCCGGCTGATGGCGCGCGACACGCGCGGCGCCCGACTGCACGTGCGTGCGGCGGGTCGTCGCGCGCTTGTACCAGACAGGCGTCGCCGCCTGTTTCACACGCCAGTTGCGACGCTTCGGCGCGAGCGCGGCCATGCTGCCGCGCCACGACGGCGCCGCGGGCGTGTCGGAGCCGTACGTGCCGGCATCGACCGAGCCTTCGTTAGGACCGCCGACCGCGGAGTTCCACGTGTCGTTCAGTTCCTTCTCGTGCTCGCGCAGGTTGTCGTGAATCGTCGTCTCGACATTGCGCGCGGCCGACTCGAAATCGGTCTTCATCGTCCGCAGCGCGTCGAGTTCGATTTCGCGCGAGACCTCGGCCTTCACGTCGTTGATGTACCGCTGCGCGCGGCCGAACAATGCGCCTGCCGTACGCGCGACGCGCGGCAGGCGCTCGGGGCCGAGCACCACGAGCGCGACGACGCCGATCAGCGCCATCTTCGAAAGACCGAGATCCAGCATCGCGAATGCCTGTCAGCGTGCCGGCGTTACGCCTTGTTCGAGTCGGAACGCGTCGTTTCCTTCGCGTTGACGTCGACCGAACCCGAACGCGGCAGTTGCTGCGTGTCCGCCGGAGTCTCGCCTTCCTTCATGCCGTCCTTGAAACCCTTCACGGCGCTGCCGAGGTCGTTGCCGATGTTGCGCAGCTTCTTCGTACCGAAAACCAGCGCGACGATCAGCAGCACGATCAGCCAGTGCCAAATGCTCAATCCACCCATGATGAAACCTCTCCTCAACCACGCCGCGTCGCGGCGCAAATCGCCGGCGGCACGCCGGCTTCGACTATCGATGCGGGGAAACGCCCCGCCACGTCAACCCATCCGCAGCCACGGGCGCGGGCCGGCCAGGATGTGCGCGTGCAGGTGGTAGACCTCCTGCCCGCCGCCGGGGCCCGTGTTGATCACCGTGCGAAAACCGGTTTCGCCCCCCGTGTATGCAACGCCGAGCTGGTCGGCCAGACGGGCGACCAGCAGCATCAGCCGGCCGAGCATCGGCGCATCGGCCTCGCTCGCCGCCGACAGCGTCGGCACATGCCGGCGCGGAATGACGAGCACGTGCGTCTCGGCCGCCGGGCGGATGTCGCGGAACGCGACGAATTCGTCGTCCTCGTGCACCTTCGTGCTCGGGATCTCGCCCGCCGCGATCTTGCAGAACAGGCAATTCGGATCGTGACTCATGTTGCTCCTGCGAAACGCCCGTGCGCCGGTCAGAACCAGGCCTGCGGATCGAGCGTCTTGTTGTCGTTCAGGTACAGCCAACCTTTGATGATACGGTACAGCGTCCAAATCCACGTGACAAACATGATCACGAATCCCACCACCACGAACATCAGCGCGAAGCCGATCACGTAGGCGATCAGCGCGCGCCAGAACGTGCGGATCTGCCACTCGAAATGGTCGGCGTACGGCGTGCCGGCCACGTCGCCGCGCTTCACGTAGTTGATGATGATCGCGATGATCCCGGTGACGCCACCCGTCAGCCAATGAATCGCGTAGAGGCCGTACAGCACGTGCGTCAGCGTGCGCAGACCTGCCAGTCGCTCGGCGTCCGCTGCGCCCGGCACCGACGGTGTCGGAAACTGGCTCGGTGTATCGGTCATGATGCTACCCCCGTTAGATGACAATTCTTACAGCTTACCGCACTGTCGTCGGCGCGGCAGGCCGCGCGTCGTCACCCGCCGTTTTCCTCGCGCTCGCGACGCTTGCGCAGCGCTTTTTCCTCGATGCCCGACAGACCTTCGCGGCGCTCGAGTTCGGCGATCACGTCGGCCGGGCTCAGGTCGAAATGCGACAGCATCACCAGGCAATGGAACCACAGGTCGGCCACCTCGCCGACCAGCGCCGTCGGCGCGCCGCCCTGGCGCACGTCCTTCGCGGCCAGCACGACTTCGGTCGCCTCTTCGCCGATCTTCTTCAGCACCGCGTCGTCGCCCTTGTGAAACAGGCGCGATACGTACGATTGTTCGGGGTCGCCGCCCTTGCGGCTATCGATCACGGCCGCGAGGCGCAGCAGCGTGTCTTCGGTCGATTGCGTCATTTGTAGATGTGTTCGGGGTCTTTCAGCACCGGATCGACCGCGACCCAGTCGCCGCTGTCCACGGTGCCTTCGAATTTCTGGAAGAAGCACGAATGCCGGCCGGTGTGGCATGCGATGCCCGACACCTGCTCGACCTTCAGCAGCACGACGTCCTCGTCGCAGTCGAGCCGCACCTCGTGCACGTGCTGCACGTGGCCCGACTCCTCGCCCTTGAACCACAGGCGCTTGCGCGAACGCGAATAGTAGACCGCGCGCTGCGTCTCGATCGTCTTCGCCAGTGCCTCGCGGTTCATCCACGCGAACATCAGCACGTCGTTCGTCGACGCTTCCTGCGCGATCACCGGCACGAGGCCGTTGTCGTCCCAGCGGACCTTGTCGAGCCACGCGGGCAGGGATTTCGTTTCCGTGTTCATCACAGCCTCACCGGAATGCCCTGGTCGGCCATGAAGCGCTTCGCCTCGCCAACCGTGTGCTCGCCGTAGTGGAAGATGCTCGCGGCCAGCACTGCGTCGGCGCGGCCGTCCTTGATGCCGTCCGCGAGGTCCTGCAGCGAGCCCACGCCGCCCGATGCGATCACCGGCACCGGCACCGCGTCCGACACGCCGCGCGTGAGCGCGAGGTCGAAACCGGACTTCGTGCCGTCGCGGTCCATGCTCGTGAGCAGGATCTCGCCCGCGCCGAGCTCGGCCATCTTGCGCGCCCATTCGATCGCGTCGAGGCCCGTGCCCTTGCGGCCGCCGTGCGTGAACACTTCCCAGCGCGGCGCCTCGCCGTCGGCCGACACGCGCTTCGCGTCGATCGCGACGACGATGCACTGCGAGCCGTACTTGTCGGCCGCGTCGCGCACGAGCTGCGGGTTCGCGACCGCCGACGAATTCATGCTGACCTTGTCCGCGCCGGCGTTCAACAGGCGCCGCACGTCCTCGACGGCGCGCACGCCGCCGCCGACGGTCAGCGGAATGAAGACCTGCGACGCGACGGCTTCGATGATCGACAGAATCAGGTCGCGCTGGTCGGACGTCGCGGTGATGTCGAGGAAGGTCAGTTCGTCGGCGCCTTGTTCGTCGTAGCGGCGCGCGATTTCGACGGGGTCGCCGGCATCGCGCAGTTCGACGAAATTGACGCCCTTGACGACACGCCCGGCAGTCACGTCCAGGCAGGGGATGATGCGTTTAGCTAGAGCCATGATGTTGCGCCAAATGCCGCGCTGGGACGGCCGGTTACGGAAGCCTCGCGCGAGGCTTCCGGTGGAGCCGCCCGCGGGCAGCTCCGGCAAACGGAACAACCGCGGTTACGCGTTGTCGAGTTCGCCGTTCAGTTCGTCCGCGCGCTTTTGCGCGGCCGCGAAATCGAGATCGCCGGAGTAGATCGCTCGGCCGCAGATCACGCCTTCGACGCCATGCTCTTCCACTTCGCAGAGGTTCTCGATGTCCGTGAGGTTCGACAGGCCGCCGCTGGCGATCACCGGAATGCCGACCGCCTGCGCGAGCTTCACGGTCGCCTCGATGTTGATGCCCTGCAGCATCCCGTCGCGGCCGATGTCCGTGTAGACGATCGATTCGACGCCGTAGTCCTCGAACTTGCGCGCGAGATCGATCACTTCGTGGCCGGTCAGCTTGCTCCAGCCGTCGGTCGCGACCTTGCCGTCCTTCGCGTCCAGCCCGACGATGATGTTGCCGGAGAACGCGGTGCACGCGTCCTGCAGGAAGCCGGGGTTCTTCACGGCGGCAGTGCCGATGATCACGTAGGACAGGCCGGCGTCGAGATACTTCTCGATCGTCTCGAGGCTGCGGATGCCGCCGCCGAGCTGTACGGGGATTTCGTCGCCGACTTCGTCGAGGATCGCTTCGATCGCTTCGAGATTCTTCGGCTTGCCGGCGAATGCGCCGTTCAGGTCGACGAGATGGAGCCGCCGGGCGCCGAGATCGACCCACTTGCGGGCCATCGCCGCCGGGTCCTCGGAGAAAATCGTGGCCTGGTCCATATCGCCCTGTTTGAGGCGCACACACTGACCGTCTTTGAGATCGATGGCCGGAATCAGCAACATAGCAATCGGGTGTCGTCGTGGAAAATGAAAAGAATCCGGCGCGTACCGGCCAAACCGGTGCCGCGCCGTCTCGCTAGTTTAGTACAACTCTTTCGGCGCTTAAGCGGGCAAGCCCCGCGCGACAGGCCGTTCGGCCCGGTCGACTGTGGCTCGCACGCCACGTTTACGGCTTCCAGTGTACGAAGTTGCGATACAGACGCAACCCGACCTCCGCGCTTTTCTCGGGGTGGAATTGGGTCGCGAAGAGGTTGTCCCGCGCGACCGCGGACGTAAACGGCGCGCCGTATACCGTTTCGCCGACCGTGTGCGCCGGGTTGTCCGGGCTCACGTAATAACTGTGCACGAAGTAGAAATATGCGTCGTCGGGCACGCCATCCCACAGCGGGTGCGGCTGCGACTGGTGCACGCGGTTCCAGCCCATCTGCGGCACCTTGAAGCGCGAACCGTCGTCCTGCAGGCGGCCTTCGAGCTCGAACCGCACGACCTTGCCGGGCAACAGGCCCAGGCCCTTCGTGTCGCCTTCCGCGCTCCAGTCGAACAGCATCTGCTCGCCGACGCACACGCCGAGCAGCGGCTTCGTGCGCGACGCCTCGATCACGGCCTCCTGCAGCCCCGACTCGCCGAGGCAGCGCATGCAGTCGGGCATCGCGCCCTGGCCGGGCAGCACGACGCGGTCGGCCGCGCGAATCGCGGCCGGCGTATCGACGATCGCCACGTCGGCGGCCGGTTCGGCCTTCTTGAGCGCCTGCGCGACCGAGCGCAGGTTGCCCATCCCATAATCCACAATCGCAATCGAAGTTTTCATCTCAGTGCAGGCAGTAGCGCCCTCAGTCCATTGACGATGAATTCCACCGCCAGCGCCGACAGCATCAGACCCATCAGCCGCGTGGCGATGTTGATGCCAGTGCGGCCGATCCAGTTCGCGATCGGCGCGGCAAGCCGCATCGCGAAGAAACACAGCAGAGCCAGGACCGCGCCGATCGCGACGAGCCCGGCTCGCTCATACCAGTGATGCGAGTTCGCCGCATAGACGATCGCCGTGCTGATCGAGCCGGGGCCCGTGAGCAGCGGAATCGCCAGCGGCACGACCGCGATGTTGTCCTTCAGCTCGGCCTCGTGGCGCTCCTCCGGCGTCGATCGCGTGTTGCCGATCTGCGCGTTCAGCATGTTGATCGCCATCAGCAACATGATGATCCCGCCGCCCACTTCAAGGGAGCCGACCGAAATACCGAAGAAGTCGATGATCTGCTGCCCGAGCAGCGTCGTCACCGTCATCACGCAGAACACCGACACCGACGCGATCCGGATCGTGCGGCGCCGCTCGATGTCCGACTGCTGCGCCGTCAGGCTCAGGAAAAACGGCACCGCGCCGATCGGGTTGATCAGCGCCAGCAGCGAAATGAACGATTTGAGCAGATCCATCGCAAGCCGGCGCGCCGCGCCGAAGCCGTGAGGTTGTCGTTGGCGGCGTGTCCGTTCGGAAGTTAGAGGCTGCCCTTCGTCGACGGAATCTGCCCCGCCGCACGCTCGTCGAGCTCCACCGCCCCACGCAGCGCCCGGCCGAAGGCCTTGAACACCGTTTCGAGCTGGTGGTGCGCGTTGATTCCGCGCAGGTTGTCGATGTGCAGCGTGACGCCCGCGTGGTTCACGAACCCGCGGAAGAATTCGATGGACAGGTCGACGTCGAACGTGCCGATCCGCGCACGCGTGAACGGCACGTGGAATTCAAGACCCGGCCGGCCCGAGAAGTCGATCACGACGCGCGACAGCGCCTCGTCGAGCGGCACGTACGAATGGCCGTAGCGGCGGATGCCCTTCTTGTCGCCGATCGCCTTCGCGACAGCCTGACCGAGCGTGATGCCGACGTCCTCGACCGTGTGGTGGTCGTCGATATGGGTATCGCCATGCGCTTCGACCTCGAGATCGATCAGACCATGTCGCGCGATCTGGTCGAGCATATGGTCGAGAAACGGCACGCCGGTGGCCAGCTTCTGCCGGCCCGTCCCGTCGAGATCGAGCTTCACACGGATCTGCGTTTCGCTGGTATTGCGAACGACTTCCGCCACACGCATGGCAATTCCTTGAATGAGTCTGATGTAAATGGGGATTGATCGTCTCGCGCCGCCGTGCCTTGGGCTCAACCGGGCAGCGCGAGTTTCAAAGCAGCCAGCAGGCGCGCGTTTTCGTCGGGAGAACCGACGGTCAGCCGCACGCATTCGGACAGCAACGGATGCATTTTACTCACGTTTTTGACCAGCACCCGCTCCGTGAGCAGCGCATCGAACACGGCGGCCGCGTCCGGCACGCGCACCAGCAGGAAATTGCCGGCGCTCGGGAACACCGTCGCACCCGGCAGCGCGGCCACGGCCTGCGCGAGGCGCGTGCGTTCCGCACGCAGTTCAGCCGCCTGCGCGTCGAGCACGTCGAGGTGGTCGAGCAGGAAATCGGCGGTCGCCTGGGTCAGCACGTTGATGTTGTACGGCGGGCGCACCTTGTCGAACTCGGTCAGCCACGCCGGCAGGCCGGCGAGATAGCCGAGGCGGATCCCCGCGAGGCCGAGCTTCGACACCGTGCGCATCACGACGACATTGTCGAACTCGGCGGCACGCGGCAGCCACGAGCGCTCCGCGAACGGCTGGTACGCCTCGTCGATCACGATCAGGCTGTGCCGCGCGGCCGCGATGATCCGCTCGACGTCGCCTTCGTCGTACAGCGTGCCGGTCGGGTTGTTCGGGTAAGCGAGGTAGACGAGCGCGGGCCGATGCTCGGCGATCGCCGCGATCATCGCGTCGGCGTCGAGCGTCAGGTCGGCCTTGAGCGGCACGCCGACGAATTCGAGCTGCGCGAACTTCGCCGACAACTCGTACATCACGAAGCCCGGCACCGGTGCGAGCACCTTCGCGCCCGGCTTCGCACATGCCACCGACATCATGCTGATGATTTCGTCCGAGCCGTTGCCGAGCAGCACGTCGCATGCGGCCGGCACGCCCATCGCACGGCGCAGCTTGTCGAGCAGCGCGCCCGGGCGCGGCGCCGGGTAGCGGTTCAGCGCGATCTGCGCGAGGCGTTCGCCGAGCGCCGCCGCAAGCGGCGCCGGCAGCGAATACGGGTTCTCCATCGCGTCGAGCTTCACGAAGCCGCTCGCGTCGGGCACCGGGTAGCTCGTCATCGCGAGCACGTCGCGGCGGATGATGTCTTGTGGCGTCGTCATGGTCTCAAGCCGGCGTGCGTCGCGCCGGCGTCAAATGGTCGGCAGGGCGGCGGCTGCCGCCCTGCGCTGGGTCTCCTCGTCGACCGGAACCGCTGCGTCGGCATCGGCTCCGGCGCGCGTCACCCCTTCATCCGGAGCTCGGCGCTACGCGCGTGCGCCTGCAGCCCTTCGCCGTATGCGAGCTCGGAGGCGATCTCGCCCAGCGTCTGCGCACCTTCGGCGCTGACTTCGATCAGGCTCGAACGCTTGATGAAGTCGTACACGCCGAGCGGCGACGAGAAGCGCGCGGTGCGCGACGTCGGCAGCACGTGGTTCGGGCCCGCGCAGTAGTCGCCGAGGCTTTCGCTCGTGTAGCGGCCGAGGAAGATCGCGCCGGCGTGGCGGATTTGCTGGCCCCATTGCTGCGGCTCCAGCGCGGAAATCTCGAGGTGCTCCGGCGCGATGTCATTCGCGATCCGGCACGCTTCGGCCATATCGCGCACCTTGATCAGCGCGCCGCGGCCTTCCAGCGACGCGCGGATCACGTCCCGGCGCGGCATCGTCGGCAACAGCTCGTCGATCGCCTTCTCGACGCGCTCGAGGAACGCGGCGTCCGGGCACAGCAGGATCGACTGCGCGAGCTCGTCGTGTTCGGCCTGCGAGAACAGGTCCATCGCGACCCAGCTCGGATCGGTCGTGCCGTCGCACAGCACGAGGATTTCCGACGGGCCGGCGATCATGTCGATGCCGACCGTGCCGAACACGCGGCGCTTCGCCGACGCGACGTATGCATTGCCCGGCCCGCAGATCTTGTCGACCGGCGGCACCGTGGCCGTGCCGTACGCGAGCGCGCCGACCGCCTGCGCGCCGCCGATCGTGAATACGCGATCGACGCCGCCGAGCAGCGCCGCGGCGAGCACGAGGTCGTTCTTCACGCCGTCCGGGGTCGGCACGACCATCACGATCTCGCCGACGCCCGCGACGCGCGCGGGAATCGCGTTCATCAGCACCGACGACGGATAGGCGGCCTTGCCGCCCGGCACGTACAGGCCGACGCGGTCGAGTGGCGTGACCTTCTGGCCGAGCACCGTGCCGTCGCTTTCCGTGTACTGCCAGCTATGGGTGCCGCACTCGATCTTCTGTTTCTCGTGATACGCACGCACGCGCGCGGCTGCGGCTTCCAGCGCCGCGCGCGCCTTCGGCGCGAGGCCGTCGAGCGCCGTCTGCAGCGCGTCCTGCGGCAGTTCGAGCGCGGCGACGCTGCTCGCGTCCAGCCGGTCGAAGCGGTTCGTGTACTCGAGCACCGCGGCGTCGCCGCGCGACTTCACGTCGGCGAGAATCTTCGCGACCGATTGCTCGATCGCTTCGTCCTCGCTCGCCTCGAACGCGAGCACCGCACGCAGCGCGGCGTCGAAGCCCTCGCTCGTCGAATCGAGTTTGCGGATGGTGATGGCCATGGGAATTCCGTTACGGTGATGCGCTCAATTGCCATTCTGCGACGCGCGTTCGAACGCGTCGAGAATCGGCTTGAGCGCCGTGCGCTTCAACTTCAGCGCAGCCTGGTTCACGACGAGGCGCGACGAGATCGCCATGATCTCCTCGACCTCGACCAGATTGTTCGCCTTCAGCGTGCCGCCCGAACTGACGAGGTCGACGATCGCGTCGGCCAGCCCGACCAGCGGCGCCAGCTCCATCGAGCCGTACAGCTTGATCAGGTCGACGTGCACGCCTTTCGCGGCGAAGTGTTCGCGTGCCGTTTCGACGTATTTGGTCGCGACCCGCAGGCGCGCGCCCTGGCGCACCGCGTTCGCATAGTCGAAACCGGCCGGCACGGCCACCGACATCCGGCAGCGCGCAATGTTCAGGTCGATCGGCTGGTACAGACCCGAGCCGCCGTGCTCGACCAGCACGTCCTTGCCCGCCACGCCGAAATCGGCCGCGCCGTATTCGACGTAGGTCGGCACGTCGCTGGCGCGCACGATGATCACGCGTAGGTTCGGATCGGTCGTCGGCAGGATCAGCTTGCGCGACGTTTCCGGATCCTCGGCCACCTGTACGCCGGCGGCCGCCAGCAGCGGCAGGGTTTCCTCGAAAATCCGGCCCTTCGACAGGGCGAGGGTCAGCGGCGCGGTCATGCTTGGCTCCCGGAGAGGCGGCGCACGTTCGCGCCGACGGCGGTCAGTTTGGTTTCCATGCGGTCGTAGCCGCGGTCCAGGTGATAGATGCGGTCGACGAGCGTTTCGCCTTCGGCCCGCAGCCCGGCGATCACGAGGCTCGCCGAGGCGCGCAGGTCGGTCGCCATCACGTTCGCGCCGGACAGCTTGTCGACGCCGGTCACGAGCGCCGTGTTGCCGTCGATCGTGATGTTCGCGCCGAGCCGGTTCAGCTCCTGCACGTGCATGAAGCGGTTCTCGAAAATGGTCTCGACAACCTGCGCGGTGCCCGTCGCGACCGAATTGAGGGCCATGAACTGCGCCTGCATGTCGGTCGGGAACGCCGGGTATTCCGACGTGCGGATCGTCACCGCCGACGGGCGGCGGTCCATCGTCACGCGCAGCCAGCTGTCGCCTTCCTCGATCGACACGCCGGCCTCGCGCAGCTTGTCGATCACCGCGTCGAGGATGTGCGGGCGCACGCCCGTCAGCATCACGTCGCCGCCCGCCGCCGCGACCGCGCACAGGAACGTGCCGGCCTCGATGCGATCGGGAATCACAGAATGGCGTGCGCCATGCAGCCGCTCGACACCCTGGATCACGAGGCGGTCGGTGCCGATGCCGTCGATTTTCGCGCCCATCGCGACCAGCAGGTGCGCGAGATCGCTCACTTCCGGTTCGCGGGCAGCGTTCTCGATCACCGTCTCGCCGTCCGCGAGCGTCGCGGCCATCAGCAGGTTTTCCGTCCCCGTCACCGTGATCATGTCGGTCACGATGCGCGCGCCCTTCAGGCGCTTCGCGCGCGCCTCGATGAAGCCGTGCTCGATGCTGATCTCGGCGCCCATCGCCTGCAGGCCCTTGATGTGCTGGTCGACCGGACGCGCGCCGATCGCGCAGCCGCCCGGCAGCGACACCTTCGCCTCGCCGAAGCGCGCGAGCAGCGGCCCGAGCACGAGAATCGACGCGCGCATCGTCTTCACGAGTTCGTACGGCGCCACGAGGTTGTCGACGCGCGACGCATCGAGCTGCACGCGGCAGCCGTCGGTCTCGCTCTTCACGCCCATCTGGTTCAGCACCTTCAGCGTGGTGCGCACGTCCTTCAGGTTCGGCACGTTGTCGAGTTCGACCGGCTCGGCGCTGAGCAGCCCCGCGCACAGGATCGGCAGCGCGGCGTTCTTCGCGCCCGACACGACGATCTCGCCCGACAACCGGTGACCGCCTTCGATCACCAGCTTGTCCATCCCATGTCCCTGCGATTCCCCGTTGGCGGCCGGGTGTGCCGTGGCGACGCTCTGGACGGCGTCGCACTCGTTGACGGTGACTTGCACTCAGTGGTTCCGGTTATGCGTTCTGCCATTCGGCGGGCGTCAGCGTCTTCATGCTGAGCGCGTGAATTTCCTGCTTCATGCGATCGCCGAGCGCCGCATAAACGAGCTGGTGCCGCTGGATCGGCCGCTTGCCTTCGAAGGCCGCCGACACGATCGTCGCGAAGAAATGCTGGCCGTCGCCTTCGACTTCCAGATGGGTGCAGGCGAGACCGCCGGCAATGTATTGCTTGACCTGTTCGGGAGTCGGCAACATGAGAGGCTCCTGTCGGCGCGCGCCGCCCGTGGCGGCCGCCACCGTCGATATCAATGACGCAGTTTGTAGCCGGTCGCGAGCAGCCGCATCGCGAACATCGCGAGCAGCACGAAGAAACCGGTGACGATCGCGAGGCTCGCGAGCGGGTTGATGTCGGACGCGCCGAAGAACCCGTAACGGAAGCCGTCGATCATGTAGAAAAACGGATTGAGACGCGAGATCTCGCGCCACACGGGCGGCAGCGAGTGCGTCGAATAGAACACGCCGGACAGGAACGTCAGCGGCATGATCAGAAAGTTCTGGAACGCGGCGAGCTGGTCGAACTTCTCGGCCCAGATCCCGGCGATCAGCCCGAGCGTGCCGAGGATCGCCGAGCCGAGCAGCGCGAACGCGATGATGAACAACGGCGCCGCGAAATGCATCGGGACAAACCAGATCGTCACGACGAATACGCCCGCGCCGACCGCGAGCCCGCGCACGACGGACGCGAGCACGTACGCGCCGAAGATGTCGCGGTACGACAGCGGCGGCAGCAGCATGAACACGAGGTTGCCGGTGATCTTCGACTGGATCAGCGACGACGAGCTGTTCGCGAACGCGTTCTGCAGCACGCTCATCATCACGAGACCCGGCACGAGAAAGCTCACGTACTCGACGCCCGGATACACCTCGACGCGGCCCGACAGCGCGTGGCCGAAGATCGTCAGATACAGCAGCGCCGTCACGATCGGCGCGCACACCGTCTGGAACGACACCTTCCAGAAGCGCAGCAGTTCCTTGTAGAACAGCGTTTGAAAGCCGCTTCCCGGCACTCGCCGGGCCGCCCCAATAGTGGCGGGCGCCCCCTCGGGGGGCAGCGAACGAAGTTCGCGTGGGGATTGTTGATTCATGCCAGACCCTCGATCACCTCGGCCCCGTTCATCACCTGGACGAACACATCCTCGAGGTCGGCCTTGCGGACCTCGATCTCGTCGAACGTGCAGCCCGCCGCGCGGCATTGCGCGAGGATCCGCTCGACATCGTCGTAGCTCGTCAGGCGCAGCAGGTGCTCGCCCGGCGCGCGGGCGGCCGGGTCGGACTCCAGCCCGCGCAGCTCGGACGGCAGCGCGCCAGTCCCCAGGCGCAGGTACAGCTGCAGCCCGGCGAAGCGGCGCAGCAGCGCGTCGGTGCGATCGAGCGCAACGACTTCGCCACGGCGCAGCATCGCGATGCGGTCGCACAGCGACTCGGCTTCCTCGAGGTAATGGGTGGTCAGCACGATCGTGTGGCCCTCGCGGTTCAGGCGCGAGATGAACTTCCACAGCGTCTGGCGCAATTCGACGTCGACGCCGGCGGTCGGTTCGTCGAGCACGATCACGGGCGGCCGGTGCACGAGCGCCTGCGCGACCAGCACGCGGCGCTTCATCCCGCCCGACAGCGCGCGCATGTTCGCGTCGGCCTTCTCGGTGAGGTCGAGATTGGCCATCACTTCGTCGATCCAGTCGTCGTTGCGGCGCAGCCCGAAATAGCCGGACTGGATCCGCAGCGTCTCGCGGACGGTGAAGAACGGGTCGAACACGAGTTCCTGCGGCACGACGCCGAGCGCGCGGCGCGCATCGCGGAAGTCCTTGACGACGTCGTGGCCGCGCACCGAGATACTGCCTTCATCGGCCCGGGCAAGCCCGGCGAGGATACTGATGAGCGTGGTCTTGCCTGCGCCGTTCGGGCCGAGCAGACCGAAAAACTCGCCTTCCTCGACCGACAGGCTGACGCCCTTGAGCGCCTGAAGCGATTTGTAGCGCTTCTTGACGTGACGGATTTCTATGGCTGACATGACTGTGCGCGGCGCAAGGGCCGCGACGCCTATTCTGTGCTTGCTGCGAAAGAAAATGGGGGCCGGACGCCGATTGGCTGCCCCGCAAAACGCTTGATTATAGGGCAAACCGGCTGGTGGGGCCGGCGCAGGAGGCGCGCGGCCTGAAGCGTGCGCGCGCCGGCTGGCGCGGCAGGCTTCGGTCGGGCAGGGTCAATGTCGCCCGGTGCCGTCGATGAGGGCGTCGACGCCATAGGCGCGCGCGAGGCTGGCGAGCTTCTGCGGGAGATTGAGGATGTCGAGGGTCGCGCCGCGCGCTTCGGCGGCACGTTGCCATGCGAGCAGCACGGCGAGCGCGGACGAGTCGAACTGCGTCAGCGCCGTGCAATCGACGGCGGTCGCGCCGGCGCCGATGCGCGCAAGACCGTCCGCGAGCGCGGACTTCGCGCTCGCGACGGTCAGCGAAGAGCCTGCTTCGAAGCCGCTCACGACGCCTGCTTGCCGGAGGCAAGTTGCTGGTTGCGCTGCGTCAGGAACTGGATCAGGCCGTCCACGCCGCTTTGCTGGATCTTCTCGTTGAACTGCTGCTGGTACGTCTGGATCAGCCACGCGCCGAGCACGTTCAGGTCATAGACCTTCCAGCCATTCGCCGACTTGTACAAGCGATAGTCGATCTGGACCGGCTGACCGTTGTTCATCGCGACCGTCTTCACCACCACGTCGGTGTCGGCCGGATCGGCGCGGAACGGCGGGTACTGGATCTGCTGGTCCGGCTTCAACTGCGCGAGCGCGCCCGAATACGTGCGGATCAGCAGCAGCTTGAACTGCTCCTGAACCTGTTGCTGCTGTTCGGCCGATGCCGTGCGCCAGTTGCGGCCCATCGCGAGCTGCGTGGTACGGCGGAAATCCGTGTACGGCAGGATGTCCTTGTTGACGATCGTAATGATGCGGTTGGTGTCGCCCTGCTTGATCGTCTGCTGCTTGACTTCGTCGAGCACCTGCTGCGTCGCCGTCTTGATCAGCGCCTGCGGGTTCGACTGGTCGACTTGCGCGTGAGCTGCGCTGCCGAACGAGAACAGCGCCGCGAAAACGGGGATCAGGAACAGTTTTTTCATCATAGTGACCTGCATGAAGAGTCGATGCGAAGGTTGGAGCCGGTAGCTTACGCGCAAGTTCGCATGCGCTACCGACTGAATCGTTTCCGGCTGTAACGAATGTAAGTTGGTCAGTGCAGCTTGATGCTCGGGAAACGAATCCCGCCCGGTGCGGGCGGCGTCATCTGCATTGCCGGCACGTTCGTCGCGCTGGCCGGGTTCGGTGCTTCGGCACTGCCCGACGCCGGTACGGCAACGGCCGCGCCCGATGCGCCGGCCGGTGCCGCGCCATCGTCCGGCAAGTCGTACTTCGGCAGCGCATCGTTGCTCGACGCCGTCGAGGCCTCGCCGCGCGCGTTGTCGATCAGCATCTGGCGGCGCTGCAGGTAGGCGTTGCGCACGAACGAATACTTGTCGAGCGCCGCGGCATCAAGCACGTCGCCCGCGCCGAGCAGGTTCGCACGCGTGTTGACGAGGTTCACGCCGAACAGGCCCCAGCTCAGGCCGTCCGGCTTCACGTAGGTGAGCGGATTGCCCACGTAGTCGACGCCGAGGCCTGCCGTGTCGCGCAGTGTGCTCGGGCCGAGCAGCGGCAGCACGAGATACGGGCCCGACGGCATGCCGTAGCGGCCCATCGTGATCCCGAAATCGGCCGTGTGCTTCGGCAGTTTCGCAATCGTCGCGACGTCGAACAGGCCGCCGACGCCGAACACCGTGTTGATCACGACGCGCATGATGTCGCCGACGCCGTCCGCGATTCGCAACTGCACGATGTTGTTCGCGGCGATGTAGACGTCGCCGATGTTCGAGAAGAAGTTCGTCACGCTGTCGCGCACCGGCTGCGGCACCACGTACTGGTAGCCCTTCGCGACCGGTTTCAGCGCGTACGTGTCGACCGTGTCGTTGAACTTGTACATCGACCGGTTGAAGCCTTCGAGCGGATCGCCCTTGGTCGGCGTCTGCACGGTCGCGCAACCGCTCAACGCGGCGACTGCCGCCACCGCGAGCGCGGCGTGCCTGATGCGGATCGTCTGCATGGTCATTCCCTCTTGTCTTTCTCTCGTGTGGTTATTGGGCAGCCGAGCCGGACACCGCGGAGGCCGGCACCGCGACCGGCGCGGGTGCCGCCGGCGCGGCCGAGGCCCCGGATGCCGGTTTCGCGCCGCCCGCGTCGGCTGCCTTGCTGTACAGGAACTGGCCGATCAGGTTCTCGAGCACGATCGCCGACTGCGTCATCGTGATCGTATCGCCCTCCTTCAGCATTTCGGTGTCGCCGCCCGGATCGAGGCCGATGTACTGCTCGCCGAGCAGGCCCGACGTCAGGATCTTCGCCGACGAATCCTTCGGGAACGGATACTGACCGTCGATATCGATCGTCACCAGCGCCTGATAGGTGTTGGTGTCGAAGCCGACCGACTTCACGCGGCCGACCACGACGCCCGCGCTCTTCACGGCGGCGCGCGGCTTCAGTCCGCCGATGTTGTCGAATTTCATCCTCACCGAGTAGGTCGGCTGAAACGACAGCGAGCTCATGTTGCCGACCTTGAGCGCCAGGAATAGCACCGCAAGGAAGCCCACCACCACGAACAGGCCGACCCAGAAGTCGAGAGCAGTCTTTTTCATCGTCATCCCAAAATTTGGCTTGGCTGAGGCTCAGCTGAACATCAGCGCGGTCAGCAGGAAATCGAGGCCGAGTACGGCGAGCGACGCGAACACGACCGTCTTGGTCGTCGCGCGCGACACGCCCTCGGGCGTGGGCTTCGCTTCATACCCCTGAAACAGTGCAATGAAGGTCACGGCGAACCCGAACACGATGCTCTTGATCACGCCGTTGCCGACGTCGGCCCACACCTCGACCCCGCCCTGCATCTGCGACCAGAACGCGCCCGGATCGACGCCGATCAGCACGACACCGACGAAATAGCCGCCGAGCACGCCGACCGCGTTGAAGATCGCGGCGAGCAGCGGCATCGCGATGATGCCGGCCCACATGCGCGGCGCGATCACCGTCTTGATCGGATCGACTGCCATCATCTCGAGCGCCGTGAGCTGCTCGCCGGCCTTCATCAGGCCGATCTCGGCGGTGAGCGACGTGCCGGCGCGGCCCGCGAACAGCAGCGCGGTCACGACCGGGCCGAGCTCGCGCACCAGCGACAGCGCGACCAGCAGGCCGAGCGCCTGCTCGGACCCATAGCGATTCAGCGTGTAATAGCCCTGCAAGCCGAGCACGAAGCCGACGAACAGGCCCGACACGGCAATGATCACGAACGAATAGTTGCCGAGAAAGTGGATCTGCTTGGTGACCAGCCGCGGCCGGCGCAGCAGCGGGAAGAATTCCAGCACGAGGCGCACGAACAGCCGCGTGCCGTAGCCCGCGCGCTCGAGGCCGCCGATGACGTAACGTCCGATCGCGCTGATCATGCGCGCCCTCCGCCGAGCCCGAAATCCGCAGCCAGCGGCGGGCTCGTGTAATGAAATTTGAACGGGCCGTCCGGCGCGCCGTCGATGAACTGGCGCACGCTCGGGTCGGTCGACGCACGCAGCTCGTCGGGCGTCCCCTGCGCGAGCACGCCACCATTGGCCAGAAAATACACGTAGTCGGCGATCGCGAACGATTCCGGCACGTCGTGCGTGACGAGGATCGACGTCGCGCCGAGTGCCTCGTTCAGCGTGCGGATCAGGTTCGCCGTGATGCCGAGCGAGATCGGATCGAGGCCCGCGAACGGTTCGTCGTACATGATGAGCTGCGGGTCGAGCGCGATCGCGCGCGCGAGCGCGATGCGACGCGCCATCCCGCCGGACACCTCGGACGGCATCAGGTCACGCGCGCCGCGCAGACCGACCGCGTTGAGCTTCATCAGCACCAGGTCGCGGATCAGGTCTTCGGGCAGGTCGGTGTGTTCGCGCAACGCGAACGCGACGTTCTCGAACACCGACATGTCGGTGAACAGCGCGCCGAACTGGAACAGCATGCCCATCTTGCGGCGCAGCGCGTACAGGCCGTCGCGCGTCTGCGCGCCGACGTCGGCGCCGTCGAACAGCACCTGGCCGCGGCGTGCGCGCACCAGTCCGCCGATCAGGCGCAGCACGGTCGTCTTGCCGCAACCCGACCCGCCCATGACGGCGACGACCTGGCCGCGCCCGAAGCGCATGTTCAGGTTCGACAGGACGAGGCGGTCGCCATAGCCAAAGTCGACGTCGCGAAGTTCCAGCAATGTCTCGGTAGGAGTGGGGCTCACGGAGCTGACAGTCCTTTTACGCAGAACGCCGAATTATAGGGCCTGCATTGGAATGATGTCGTGACGCCGTTCCGGGCCCTGCGGTCAATGATTGTCAAATTGTCGGGCAAAACATTGCTGCAACGCAACAATCGCCGCCCGATAATCGTCTGCGCCCGTGACCGCACTGACCACCGCGACGCTGCCGACGCCCGTCGCCAGCACGTCCGGCAACGCGTCGAGCCCCACGCCGCCGATCGCGACGAGCGGCGAGCGCGCGCCGGCGAAGCGCGCATAGCGGGCAATCCGCGCGAGGCCCTGTGGCGGCGCCGCGACGGCCTTGGTCGCGGTCGTGTACACGGGGCCGAGCGCCAGATAGCTCGGGCGCTCGTGCAACGCGCGCAACATCTCGTAATAACCATGGCTCGAAAGTCCGAGCCGCAGGCCCGCGCGCGCGATCGCGGCCAGATCGGCCGTTTCGAGGTCCTCCTGACCCAGATGTACGCCGTACGCGCCCTCTTCTATCGCGATCTGCCAGTGATCGTTGATGAACACGCGTGCATCGGGATAGCGGCGCCCTGCCGCGACCGCACGTGCGACTTCCCGGCGCAACGCGTCCGGGTTCGCGCCTTTCACGCGCAGCTGCACGGTTCGCGCGCCGCACTCGAGCACGCGTTCGACCCATTCGGCGTCGGGGACGACCGGATAGAGGCCGAGTTGCTTGGGGCACGGCGGGAATGCGGGCTCGGGTGCCGCGGCCAGGCCGGCGACGCGCGGGAACCGCGCGGCATCGATCGGCCACGCATCGGTCCCGCGCGTTTCGTCGCCGTCGCCCCACGCCAGCGCGAGCACGAGCGCGTCGATCGGCGCGAAACCGCAATCGAGGAACGCCGCGAGCGCCGCGATCCAGTCGTCGGCGAGCGGATGCGCGGCTTCCAGCGCGTAGCGCACGCCTGCGGCGTGCAGCACCGCGCCGTGCTCGCCGAACTCGATCGCGACCGCGTCCGACGACGCGGGGCGCGATGCGGCCGACGCGCGCGCCTGCGCGGCACGATCGCCGGCCGACACGATCAGCACGTCGCCGGCGGCCGGCACGTCGGGCGCCGCGACGCACAGCCGCCACGCCGCCGTGCCGGTCGGCCAGTCGCCCAGGCGGGCGCGAATCCGCTCGGCCGCTTCGGCCAGCTCGTCGGCCGGCGGCCAGAAGGCATCGGCGAAGCGCGCACTCATGCGCCGCCCCCGTCCTGGTGCCAGAACGGCATGCCGACGACCGGCGTGCTCGCGTGCGCGGTCTCGCGCGCATCCATCGGCCCGGCGAGATAGGCCGCACGGCCGGCCTCGACGCCTTGCGCGAACGCACGCGCCATGATTTCCGGATGCGTGGCCTGCGACACGGCCGTGTTCAGCAGCACGCCGTCGAAACCCCACTCCATCACCTGGCACGCGTGCGACGGCACGCCGAGCCCGGCGTCGACGATCAGCGGCACGTCCGGCAGCCGCTCGCGCAGCACGCGCAGCCCGTACGGATTCACGACGCCCTTGCCGGTGCCGATCGGCGCGCCCCACGGCATCAGGGCCTCGCAGCCGACGTCAAGCAGACGCCGGCCGATCACGAGATCCTCGGTGCAGTACGGCAACACCTTGAAGCCGTCCTTGACCAGTTGCGCGGCCGCCTCGATCAGCCCGATCGGGTCGGGCTGCAGCGTGTAGTCGTCGCCGATCAGCTCGAGCTTGATCCAGTCGGTATCGAAAACCTCGCGCGCCATGTGCGCGGTCGTCACCGCCTCGGCGACGGTCTGGCAGCCGGCCGTGTTCGGCAGCAGCGGCACCGAGTGACGCTTGAGCAGATCGAAAAAGCCGGCCTCTGCGGTACCGCCGGTCATCTGGCGGCGCAGCGCGACCGTCACCATCCCGGGGCGCGACGCGGCGATCGAATCGGACAGCGACTGCAGCGACGGGTAGCGCGACGTGCCGAGCAACACGCGGCTTGCGAAGGTTTCACCGTACAGCGTCAGCGCGTCGGCGGAAGTGAGGGGCGTCATGTCGTTTTCCTGGAAGAGCAGAGGGCGAACCGGCGGCGCTCAGCCGCCCGCGACGGGGTGCACGACGTCGAGCTTGTCGCCCGTCGCGAGCGCGCGCGCCGCATGCTGCGTGCGCGCGACGAAATTGCCGTTCAGCGCAACCGCGTACGGCGGACGCGCGCCGTACGCGGCGAGCGCGTCGGCCACCGTTGCGCCGTCGGGCAGGGTCAGCGTCTGTTGGTTGATCTGGATATCCATGAGTCTTGGTCGAATTCGGTCGGCGGCGCGCATCAGGCCGGCTGGCGCGCGTCGTCGCGGTGATGGAGGAGCGTCGGCCAGCGCGCGGCATCGCGCCACGCGGCGAACGCGTCGGCATCGGCGAACGCGCCGCCGAGCGCGGCTTGCGCGAACGCAGCCGCCGCATGCGCGACTTCCGGCGCGATCATGAAGCCGTGCCGGTACAGGCCGTTGACGGCCAGCGTCGTCGCGCCGTCCCAGATCACCGCCGGACGGTGATCGGGCAGCGTCGGGCGGCATTGCGCGTTCAGTTCGAGGATGCGCGCCTCGCCGAACGCCGGGTGCACGGAAAACGCCGCGCTCAGCAGTTCGAGCGCCGAGCGCACGCTGACGGGCGACATGTCCTCGCCCTCCACTTCGGTCGCGCCGATCACGTACAGGTCGTCCTGTTTCGGCGCGATGTACAGCGGATAGCGCGGATGCAGCAGCCGCACGGGCCGCGTAAGCCCGATGCCTGGTGCGCACACGCGCGCGACTTCGCCGCGGATGCCCCGCAGCGCGGGAAGCGCGGATTTCGCGCCGAGCCCGCGGCAATCGATCGTGAAATGCGCGTCGGGCCGGTTCGCGTCGTCGATCGTCGCGTGCCAGTGCAACTCGACGCCGCGTTGCGCGAGGCCCGCCGCGAGTGCGCGCAGCGCCTGCCGGTTGTCGAGCTGCCCTTCGCGCGGCAGCATCAGGCCGCGCGCAAAGCGCCCCGCGAGCGCGGGCTCGGCCGCGTCGACCTGCGCGCCGGCCAGCGCGACGAAGCCACCGTCGAACAGTTCGGCCGGCGCGTTCGCGCGCACGCGCCGCTCGAACAGCGGCGCCTCGGCGCGATCCGCTTGATGCCAGACGACGAGCGTGCCGTGCTGCTGGAAGAACACCGGTTCGGGCAGTTCCGCGAGCCATTGCGGCCAGCGCGCGAGCGATGCCGCGCCGAGCTCGGTGATCAGCAGCTCGGCGCTGGCCGCCTCGGCGAGCGGCGCGAGCATCGCGGCCGCGATCCACGCGGCCGACTGCTCGCCGTCCGGGCCGCCGCACTCGTACAGCGCGACGCGATGCCCGTCGCCCGCAAGCCGCCACGCGATCAGACGGCCGACGAGGCCGCCGCCGAGTACCGCGAAATCGGGCCGGGAAGCGTGGAGGTTCATCGCGCGCCCTCCCCGCGAACAGCACTATCGCGTGCGACGAACGTCGACGCGCATGCACCGTCCCGTGCGGACGCACGCGACAGCGGATCGGGAACAGCGCAAAAGACTGAAGATTGAGCGGTCATCATTCCTTCCGTAACGCGCGACGCGCGTACCCAAAAGGACGAAACCGGCAGCAAAGGCCGGCCGGGCGGGACTCGGGCGCTGACCATGTGGGATGGCAGCCAGCGCGGCCCGGCGGGATCAGAAACTTCCCTCGCCGGTATTACCCGGATCGGGTGCGAAGGGTCTTTCTCAGCCTCGCCGCGTCGCCCGGAACTGTCCGTCGGCCGCGCTCGAAGCACCCCTGTTTCGTCGTCGGCCATTAGACCATAAAAGCGGAAAGCGCCGCAAACTGTCCCCTTGCGGCAAATTCGCCGTCGCGCCGCGCCGCTCTGGCACAATGCCCGCAGGCCGGCCGCGCGAGCGGCCGGTTGCCGCGTCACCGCCGGCCTTAAGTGCCGTTTAAGACGCGCGGGCCACCATCCGGACGCCCGCCGTCAGTCGGCACCTCGTCCCGGCATGCCGTATCGCGGCGCGCGTCCGGCTCCGCCCGGCCCGCGCGCCGGCTACTCATCAGGAAGCACATGACCCAATCGATCGATCCCGTCCGCTCCGTCCCCGACGCGCCGCAGGACGAGCGCCCGGTATCCGCGTGGAGCCTCATCAAGCCCTACTGGGTGTCGTCCGAATGGAAAATCGCGTGGGGGCTGCTCGTCACGATCATCGCAATCAACCTTTGCGTGGTCTGGATCAACGTCAAGCTGAACAAGTGGAACGCGCAGTTCTACAACGCGCTGCAGTCGAAGGACGTCCACGACTTCCCGAACCTGCTGATGCAGTTCTCCGCGCTCGCATTCGGCTTCATCATCCTCGCGGTGTACGGCCGCTACCTTCGCCAGATGCTCGGGTTCCGCTGGCGCCAGTGGCTCACCGACCGCTTTCTCGGCCAGTGGCTCGGCGATCGTGCGTTCTACCGGATCGAACGCGACCGCCTCGCCGACAACCCCGACCAGCGGATCACCGACGACCTCCAGTCGTTCGCGACGACGACGCTCGCGCTGTCGCTCGACCTGCTGTCGACGGTCGTCACGCTCGTGTCGTTCATCACCATCCTGTGGTCGCTCGCGGGCGCGCTGACGTTCTCGCTCGGCGCGACGCCGATCACGATCCCCGGCTACATGGTGTGGGCGGCCGCGCTGTACGCGGTGGTCGGCTCGCTGATCATCCAGAAGGTCGGCCACCCGCTCGTGTCGATCAACTACCAGCAGCAGCGCGTCGAGGCCGACTTCCGCTTCGGGCTGATCCGCGTGCGCGAGAACGCCGAGCAGATCGCGTTCTACGACGGCGAGAAAACCGAGACCGTCAATGCGCAGAACCTGTTCACGCGCATTCGCGACAACTGGTGGCGCGTGATGAAGTACACGAAGCGCCTTACGTTCGTGCTGAGCTTCTACGGGCAGATCGCGATCATCTTCCCGCTCGTCGTCGCGGCGCCGCGCTATTTCGCGGGCGCGTTCTCGTTCGGCGTGTTGATGCAGATCTCGTCGGCGTTCGGCACCGTCAGCGATTCGTTCTCCTGGTTCATCAACAGTTACTCGACCCTCGTCGAATGGCGCGCCACCGTCAACCGTCTGCGTGAGTTCAAGCGCGTGATGGGCACGTCGCACCTGAAGGAAAGCATGTCGCCCGCGACCGAGCACGGCGGCATCAACCTGCATTACGTCGATGCCGCGAAGCTGTCGACATCGTCGCTGAAGCTCGCGCTGCCGAACGGCAACGCGCTCGCGAACATCGGCAACGTGACGATCGAACCCGGCTCGCGCTGGCTCGTGGTCGGCAAGTCGGGTTCCGGCAAGAGCACGTTCATGCGCGCGCTGGCGGGCCTCTGGCCGTTCGGCGACGGCGCGATCGATGCGCCGGTCGGCGCGCGGATGATGTTCGTGCCGCAAACCAGCTACTTGCCGATCGGCACGCTGAAGGCCGCGCTCACCTATCCGGCCGCGCCCGACGCGTTCACCGAGGACGCGTGCCGCGACGCGCTGCGTGCGTGCCACCTGGAAGACTACGTCGGGCGCCTCGACGAGACCGCCCACTGGACGCGCGTGCTGTCGCCGGGCGAACAGCAGCGTCTGGCCGGCGCGCGCGTGCTGCTGCACAAGCCGGACTTCCTGTTCCTCGACGAAGCGACGAGCGCGCTCGACGCCGACAATGAAGCGCGGCTCTATCACCTGTTCGCCGAACGGCTGCCGAAGGCCGCGATCGTCAGCATCGCGCACCGCGAGGCGCTGGCCGCGTTCCACGTCGGCACGATCAACGTCGAACGCGTGAACGAGAGCGACAAAGTCGCCGCTTAACAGCAAAAAAGGCCGGCGCATACCGCGCCGGCCTTCACTTCCTCGTCCTTCCCGCCTTCCAGCTTTCCCGCTACGCCGGCGCGACCGGCGCCGACACGATCGGCACATGCGACACGCCGTCGTGCGACAGCCTGCTTTCAAACAGCGTCAGCGCGACGAAACGCAGCGCGACCGGCCGCCCGGTCGCACCGCCGCGCGCAGGCTGCCCGTCCGCGTCGCGCGGCAACCGCGCAAGTGTGACGTGCGGCCTGAACGGCCGGCCGTCGGCCGGCACGCCCAGTTCGTGCAGCAGCGCGGACACATCGGCATTCAGCGCCGCACAGGCGGGATCGGGCGCCAGCTCCGCGACGATCAGCCTCGCGCGCGGCAGGCTCGGCCACCACGCGATTCGCTCGACCAGCTGTAACGGCAGCGCATGCCCGGCCGCGAGTGCCGGCAGGCGCGCAGCCAGCGCATTGCACCGCTCCCGTTCGATTGCACCGATGAACGCGAGCGTCACGTGCAATTGAGCCGGCATCGTGCGCCGCGCGCCGCGGGTGACCGGCAACGCGTGCAGTGCATCGCGCGATGCCGCATCGGGCACCAGCGCGACGAATGCACGGAGCCGGTCGCCGTTCATGACTCGCGCACCGCCACGCGCGCTTCGACCACCGCGCCCTCCGAAGCCGGACGCTGCGGCAGCGGACCGTGCTCGCCCCACACGTCGGCGGGCAGCACGCTTGCAAGCTCGGGAATCGTGTTGCGCGTAAACACCGGATCGGCGACGCCTTCCGCGCGCTGGCGGCGATAGTCGCGCCACGCGGCATGCGCATACTTGCCGAGCGCGAGGATCGCGACCAGGTTGATGATCGCCATCAGCCCCATGCTCGTATCGGCCATCGCCCACACGAGCGGCAGTTGCCCGACGCTGCCGAACATCACCATCCCGAGCACCGCGATGCGGAACAGCGGCAGCACGCCGCGCCGCTTCGTGATGAAGTCGACGTTGCCTTCCGCGTATGCGTAATTGCCGATCACCGACGAGTACGCGAAGAAGAAGATCGCGACGGCCATGTAGATGCCGCCCCAGTCGCCGACGTGGCTCGCGATCGCGCGCTGCGTGAGCGCCGCGCCCTCCATGCCGGTGCCGAGTTCGTACTGGCCCGACAGCAGGATCACGAACGCGGTCGCGCTGCAGATCACGATCGTGTCGACGAACACGCCGAGCATCTGGATCAACCCCTGCACGACCGGATGCCGCACGCTCGCGGTCGCGGCAGCGTTCGGTGCGCTGCCCATGCCGGCCTCATTCGAGAACAATCCGCGCTTCACACCCATCGCGACCGCCTGGCTGACTGCATAGCCGGTCAGGCCGCCCGCCGCCTGCTCGAGCCCGAACGCGCTCTTCACGATCAGCGCGATCACGCCCGGCACCAGCGCGACGTGCGTCGCGACCGCGTAGACCGCCAGAGCGAGGTAGCCGATCGCCATCACCGGCACGATCACCTGCGCGACCGACGCGATGCGGCGAATCCCGCCGAAGATGAGCGGCGCGGTGAGCAGCACGAGGCCGAGGCCGACCGTCTCACGGCTCCAGCCGAACGACGTATGGAACGCGTCGGCGATCGCATTGGCCTGCACCGCGTTGAACACGAAGCCGAACGCGAGGATCAGCGACAGCGAGAACAGCACGCCGAAGCCGCGCGAGCGCAGGCCCGTCTGGATGTAGTACGCGGGGCCGCCGCGATAGCTGCCGTCCGCGTGCGACACCTTGAAGATCTGCGCGAGCGTCGCCTCGACGAACGCCGACGACATCCCGACGAGCGCCGTCATCCACATCCAGAAGATCGCGCCCGGCCCGCCGACCGTCAGCGCGACCGCCACACCGGCGATGTTGCCGGTGCCCACGCGGCTCGCGAGGCCGGTCGCGAACGCCTGGAATGACGAGATGCTGCCCGGCTCGCCCTTGCTGCCGACCAGTTTGATGCTGAGGAACAGCGCCTTCAGCTGGATCATCCGGAACCGCAGCGTGAACCATGCGCCCACGCCGAGCAGCAGCGCGATCAGCACGTAGTTCCACAGCACACCGTTGACGGCGTCGATCAGCCCTTGTACGAATGCTTCCATTCAGAGTCCTTGTAAATGGGGTCAGTCAAATGCGGCGGCCACGCGAACGCGGCCAGCGGGCGATGATATGACAGTTTCCAAGGAACATTACAAAATGAAAGTATTCGGGATCGCGGAAAATCAACGTCCGATGTGATCAGGTTAGGCGACGCTTCGGGGAGGTGCGGGGGGATGCGACGGGGCGGGCGGCGCGGCGAGTGCATGCCCGGGGCTTGCGACATGCCCCGGATCCCTGCTCTTTGTCACACGGTGCGCCAGGCTCGGCGAGCAGCGATCCCGAGCGGAAATGCCGTAGCGGGCGAGTCGCGATCTTTGACAACCGAAAACAGTCGCAATAGTGAATCGCCAAACAGAAATGGCGTTAAAAAACGAAACCATGCTTTAAGCAGCTTTCCCTACCCATTAATCACGACTACCCCTCTATAAACGCCCAATCCCGAAAAATAGAAATAACCCGGGTGAATCCGATGCAGTTTATTGCGATACCGGTTGATTGCCGTAAAACAATTCACCCGTCGACGACGCGCATGCGTCTGAGTCGGTTGGCGCGGGTCGCCGCGGGGATCCTCTGCCCGCGGCGCCCGCAAACAATTCTTATGCTCGTAGCGATTGCGGCGCTCTTTCGGCGACTGCCTGGAAGGCATGAACCGGCGTCCATTGTTGTGCTTGGGTGCCGTTGTACGGGAATGCCCAGACGAGGTTGTTGGCCTGCCGACTATCGTAATGATCGTCGATCACGAGGCCGGTGTTGGCGAGTGACGTGATGTAACCGGGGCGAATGGAGATGCTCCACCGCTGCGAAGGCGCTCCCGTGAACGGGCGCAGGACCAGCGGGGTTTCGGCGGCGACCTTGCCGTCCGCGAAATCGACCGCCAGCTTGCCTCCGCCGTTCAAATCGCTGAAATCCAGAATGATGAAGCCATGGGTGGGATCGTAGTCCCACAGGGTCTGCACATTCGGGTCGGTGAAGTAGCGAAGTTGCACCGGGGCATTCGGGCCGATCACGCTGCCGTCGGTATTGTTCTGGGCAACACCGAGGACGCGCGTCGGATCCTGCGCAAACTGAAACGACATCGATATATACGCCATGATTTTCTCCAAAGGGTGTGAAAACCAGACCGTTCAATATGCCCGAATTAATCGGACAAAAATCACTATAGGTGGCAGCAGACCCCGATTCAACGTCTATTTCGAGATAAATATCGATATTTTTGTTTTTATGAATAGTCGATTTAATTGACGCCGAATAAATTGTTGCCTGCTCACGGAAAATCCCCGCCAACCCAGTCGTCTCAGGCTCGCGCCCCATAAAAAAACCGGGCGCCCTTTCGGACGCCCGGTTTTCTTCGAAACCCGCTCGCGCTTCAGCTTAGCGCGGCAGTTCCGAATGCCCCATCAGGTACGCGTCGACCGAGCGCGCGCACTGGCGGCCTTCGCGGATCGCCCAGACGACGAGCGACTGGCCGCGGCGCATGTCGCCAGCTGCGAACACCTTGTCGACCGACGTGTAGTACGAGCGATCGCCTTCGGTCGCCGCACGCGCGTTGCCGCGTGCGTCCTTCGCGACGCCGAACGCGTCGAGCACGGGCGCTGCCGGCTGCGTGAAGCCCATCGCGAGCAGCACCAGGTCGGCCTTCATCTCGAACTCGGAGCCCGGCACTTCCTGCATCTTGCCGTCCTTCCACTCGACGCGCACCGCGATCAGCTTCTCGACCTTGCCGTTCTTGCCTTCGAGACGCTTCGTCGCGACCGCCCAGTCACGCTCGCAGCCTTCCTCGTGCGACGACGACGTGCGCAGCTTGATCGGCCAGTACGGCCACACGAGCGGCTTGTTTTCCTCTTCCGGCGGCTGCGGCAGCAGCTCGAACTGCGTGACCTGCTTCGCGCCGTGACGGTTCGACGTGCCGACGCAGTCCGAACCGGTATCGCCGCCGCCGATCACGATCACGTGCTTGCCCTTCGCGAGCAGCTGGTCGGTGAGCTTGTCGCCCGCGTTCACACGGTTCTGCTGCGGCAGGAAGTCCATCGCGAAATGCACGCCGGCCAGCTCGCGGCCCGGCACCGGCAGGTCACGCGGCGTTTCCGAACCGCCCGCGATCACGACCGCGTCGAACTCTTCCTTCAGCGTGTCCGGCGAAATGGTTTCCTTCGCGAGGCTGCCGATCGATTCGGGCAGCGGATCCTTGCCGATGAACACGCTGGTGCGGAACGTCACGCCTTCCGCTTCCATCTGGCGCATGCGGCGGTCGATCAGCCACTTCTCGAGCTTGAAGTCGGGAATCCCGTAACGCAGCAGGCCGCCGATACGGTCGTTCTTCTCGAACACCGTCACGTCGTGGCCGGCGCGCGCGAGCTGCTGCGCGGCCGCGAGGCCCGCGGGGCCGGAACCGACGACCGCGACCTTCTTGCCCGTCTTGTGCTCGGCCGGCAGCGGCTTCACCCAACCTTCCGCCCAGGCCTTGTCGATGATCGCGTGCTCGATCGACTTGATGCCGACCGGGTCGTTGTTGATCCCGAGCGTGCACGCCGCTTCGCACGGCGCCGGGCAGATGCGGCCCGTGAATTCCGGGAAGTTGTTGGTCGAATGCAGGACTTCGATCGCCTGCTGCCAGTCCTGGCGGTAAACGAGATCGTTGAAGTCCGGAATGATGTTGTTGACCGGGCAGCCGTTGTTGCAGAACGGGATGCCGCAATCCATGCAGCGCGCGCCCTGGACCTTCGCATCCGCGTCGGTCAGTGCCGCGACGAATTCCTTGTAGTGCTTCACGCGCGTGAGCGGTGCTTCGTACGCCTCGTGGCGGCGTTCGAACTCCAGAAAACCGGTTGCCTTGCCCATAAGGTGCTCTTCTGTTCGGTGTATCGGGTGGGGGAGCCGCGCGCGGCAATCATGCGCGCGCGGCATTCGCTATGTCGTTCGTCGCTCAGGCGGCCAGCACTTCCTTCGCCGCCTTCTTCGCACCGATCTCGCCCAGCGCGCGCTTGTATTCGTGCGGGAACACCTTCACGAACTGGCGGCGCGCCGCGTCCCAGTTTTCCAGCAGCGACTTCGCGCGCGGCGAACCCGTGAACTGGAAATGACGCT
The DNA here is from genome assembly GCF_052372875.1 of Burkholderia sp. PR2. Classification (NCBI taxonomy): domain Bacteria; kingdom Pseudomonadati; phylum Pseudomonadota; class Betaproteobacteria; order Burkholderiales; family Burkholderiaceae; genus Burkholderia; species Burkholderia sp. PR2. The sequence goes on along the minus strand of NZ_JBQRWH010000004.1, from coordinate 323,057 downwards.
CGACGAGCCCCTTGAGCAGCGCTTCGTCCGTCGTGCCCGCATGCCAGAGCGCGCGGTCGACCGTGCGCTCCTGCTCGGCCTGCTGCAGCACCGGCTCGAGCGCGACCATCGACTTGTTGCACTTCGCCGCGAACGTGCCTTCCGGATCGTAGATGTACGCGAGGCCGCCCGACATGCCGGCCGCGAAGTTGCGCCCCGTCTCGCCGAGCACGACGACCGTACCGCCCGTCATGTATTCGCAGCCGTGGTCGCCCGTGCCTTCGACGACCGCCGTCGCGCCCGAGTTGCGCACGCAGAAGCGCTCGCCCGCCACGCCGCGGAAGAAGGCTTCGCCTTCGATCGCGCCGTACATCACCGTATTGCCGCAGATGATGTTTTCCTCGGACTTGCCGCGGAAGTCGTTGGTCGGTCGGATGATGATCCGGCCGCCCGACAGGCCCTTGCCGACGTAGTCGTTGCCGTCGCCGACGAGGTCGAGCGTCACGCCCTTCGCGAGGAACGCGCCGAAGCTCTGGCCGGCCGTGCCCTTCAGCTGGATGTGCACCGCGTCGTCGGCCAGGCCGTCATGGCCGTGCTTCTTCGCGATCACGCCCGACAGCATCGCGCCGACCGTGCGGTTCACGTTGCGCACCGGCTGGATGAACGACACATGCTCGCCGTTCTCGATCGCGGCCTTCGCCTTCTCGATCAGCACGTGGTCGAGCGCGCGCTCGAGGCCGTGGTCCTGCACGTCGACGTGACGCGGCGCGACGTCCTCGCACTCTTCCGGCTGGTAGAACACGCGCGAGAAGTCGAGGCCCTTCGCCTTCCAGTGCTCGATGCCCTTGCGCGTATCGAGCAGGTCGGCGCGGCCGATCAGGTCGTCGAACTTCGCGATGCCGAGCTGCGCCATGATCTCGCGCACTTCCTCGGCGACGAAGAAGAAGTAGTTCACGACGTGTTCGGGCTGGCCCTTGAACTTCGCACGCAGCACCGGATCCTGCGTCGCGACGCCGACCGGGCACGTGTTCAGGTGGCACTTGCGCATCATGATGCAGCCTTCGACGACGAGCGGCGCCGTCGCGAAGCCGAATTCGTCAGCGCCGAGCAGCGCGCCGATCACCACGTCGCGGCCCGTCTTCATCTGGCCGTCGGCCTGCACGCGGATGCGGCCGCGCAGGCGGTTCAGCACCAGCGTCTGCTGCGTTTCGGCGAGGCCGAGTTCCCACGGCGTGCCCGCATGCTTGACCGACGACAGCGGCGATGCGCCCGTGCCGCCGTCATGGCCGGCGATCACGACGTGATCGGCCTTCGCCTTCGCGACACCGGCCGCGACCGTGCCGACGCCCACTTCCGACACCAGCTTCACCGAGATGCTCGAGCTCGGGTTCACGTTCTTCAGGTCGTGGATCAGCTGCGCCAGATCCTCGATCGAGTAGATGTCGTGGTGCGGCGGCGGCGAGATCAGGCCGACACCCGGCACCGAGTAACGCAGCTTGCCGATGTATTCGGACACCTTGTGGCCCGGCAGCTGGCCGCCTTCGCCCGGCTTCGCGCCCTGCGCCATCTTGATCTGGATCTGGTCGGCCGAAGCGAGGTACTCGGCGGTGACGCCGAAGCGGCCCGACGCGACCTGCTTGATCTTCGAGCGCAGCGAATCGCCGTCCTTCAGCGGAATGTCGCTGACGATCTCGTCGCCGATCACCGACTTCAGCGTCTCGCCCGACTTGATCGGAATGCCGCGCAGTTCGTTGCGATAGCGCTTCTCGTCCTCGCCGCCTTCGCCGGTGTTCGACTTGCCGCCGATCCGGTTCATCGCGATCGCGAGCGTCGCGTGCGCTTCGGTGCTGATCGAGCCGAGCGACATCGCGCCGGTCGCGAAGCGCTTGACGATGTCCTTCGCCGGCTCGACGTTTTCGATCGGGATTGCCTTGGTCGGCTCGACCTTGAACTCGAACAGGCCGCGGAACGTCATGTGCCGCTTGGTCTGGTCGTTGATCAGGTGCGCGTATTCCTTGTACGTCTGGTACGAGTTGCTGCGCGTCGCGTGCTGGAGCTTCGCGATCGAATCCGGCGTCCACATGTGGTCTTCGCCGCGCACGCGGTATGCGTACTCGCCGCCCGCGTCGAGCATGTCGCGCAGGACCGGGCTGTCGCCGAACGCGTCGCGGTGCAGGCGGATCGCTTCTTCCGCGACTTCGAACAGGCCGATGCCGCCGACCTTCGATGCCGTGCCCTTGAAGTACTTCTCGACGAGGTCGCTCGACAGGCCGAGCGCTTCGAAGATCTGCGCGCCCGTGTACGACATGTACGTCGAGATGCCCATCTTCGACATCACCTTCTGCAGGCCCTTGCCGACCGCCTTCGTGAAGTTGTAGACGGCCTTCTCCGGCGACAGGTCGCCCGGCAGGCCTTCGGCCATCTTCGCGAGCGTTTCCATCGCGAGGTACGGGTGCACGGCTTCCGCGCCGTAGCCCGCGAGCAGCGCGAAGTGGTGCGTCTCACGTGCCGAGCCCGTCTCGACGACGAGGCCCGTGCTCGTGCGCAGCCCTTGCTGGACGAGGTGCGTGTGGATCGCCGACGTGGCGAGCAGCGCCGGAATCGCGACATGCTCGGCGTCCGTCTTGCGGTCCGACACGATCAGCATGTTGTAGCCCGACTTCACAGCGTCGACGGCTTCCGCGCACAGCGACGCGAGGCGCGCCTCGATGCCTTCCTTGCCCCAGGCCACCGGATAGCAGATGTTCAGCTCGTATGCGCTGAACTTGCCGCCCGTGTACTGGTCGATCGCGCGGATCTTCGCGATGTCCTTGAAGTCGAGCACCGGCTGCGACACTTCGAGACGCATCGGCGGGTTGATGTTGTTCGTGTCGAGCAGGTTCGGCTTCGGGCCGATGAACGACACGAGCGACATGACCATGTTCTCGCGGATCGGGTCGATCGGCGGGTTCGTGACCTGCGCGAAGAGCTGCTTGAAGTAGTGATAGAGCGTCTTGTTCTTGTTCGACATCACCGCGAGCGGCGAGTCGTTGCCCATCGAGCCGACGGCCTCTTCACCCTGCTGCGCCATCGGCGCCATCAGGAACTTGAGGTCTTCCTGCGTATAGCCGAACGCCTGCTGGCGGTCGAGCAGCGCGGCGCCCTGCGTGCGGCCGGCCGCGACGTCCTCGGCCTTCGGCTCGATCTCGTCGAGCTTGATGCGCACGGCGTCAATCCAGCTCTTGTACGGCTTAGCGTTCGCGAGGTTGTCCTTCAGTTCCTTGTCGTCGATGATGCGGCCGTGTTCCATGTCGATCAGGAACATCTTGCCCGGCTGCAGGCGCCACTTCTTGACGATCTTCGATTCGGGGATCTGCAGCGTGCCGGCTTCCGACGCCATGATGACGAGGTCGTCGTCCGTGACGATGTAACGCGCCGGGCGCAGGCCGTTGCGGTCGAGCGTCGCGCCGATCTGGCGGCCGTCCGTGAACGCGATCGCGGCGGGACCGTCCCACGGCTCCATCATCGCGGCGTGGTATTCGTAGAACGCGCGGCGGTTCTCGTCCATCAGCGTGTGCTGTTCCCACGCTTCCGGGATCATCATCATCACCGCGTGCACGAGCGGATAGCCCGCCATCACGAGCAGTTCGAGACAGTTGTCGAACGAAGCCGTATCCGACTGGCCCGGATAGATCAGCGGCCAGAGCTTCGGCAGGTCGTCGCCGAGCACGTGCGACGCGATCGCGCCGGTACGCGCGTTCAGCCAGTTCACGTTGCCCTTCACGGTGTTGATCTCGCCGTTGTGCGCGATCATCCGGTACGGGTGAGCCAGCTCCCACGCCGGGAACGTGTTGGTCGAGAAGCGCTGGTGCACGAGCGCGAGCGCCGACACGACGCGCGAGTCCTGCAGGTCGCGGTAGTACACGCCGACCTGGCCAGCCAGCAGCAGCCCCTTGTAGACGACCGTGCGCGCCGACATCGACGGCACGAAGTATTCCTTGCCGTGCTTGAGCTTCAGCGCCTGGATACGGTGGCTCGCGGTCTTGCGGATCACGTAGAGCTTCCGCTCGAGCGCGTCCGTCACCATGATGTCCTTGCCGCGGCCGATGAAGATCTGGCGGATCAGCGGCTCGCTCGCCTTGACCGTCGGCGAGATCGGCATCGCGTGGTCGACCGGCACGTCGCGCCATCCGAGCACGACCTGACCTTCAGCCCGCACCGTCCGCTCGAGTTCCTGCTCGCATGCGAGACGCGATGCGTTCTCCTTCGGCAGGAAGATCATCCCGACCCCATATTCACCGGCCGGCGGCAGCGTCACGCCCTGCTTCGACATTTCCTCGCGATAGAACGCGTCCGGAATCTGGATCAGGATGCCGGCGCCGTCGCCCATCAGCGGATCGGCACCGACCGCGCCGCGGTGATCGAGGTTCTCGAGGATCTTCAGACCCTGCTGAATGATCCCGTGGCTCTTCTTGCCCTTGATGTGAGCGACGAAGCCGACGCCGCAGGCGTCGTGTTCGTTTTGCGGGTCGTACAGACCTTGTGCGGCGGGCACCGCGGCGAGCGGCTGCTGGTGGTCGTTCATGGGGACACCGTCGTAAAGGGGCCTCGAGGGCCGTTGAACCATTTTGTGTTGCCGTCGATCCCGCTCCCGACGGGAGACGGCACGGCCGACAGTGGTTGGGCGAGCTTCACCCGGGCCACCGGAATTCGGAATATACGCGACGAATCAAAGGAATAGCAACAAAAACCGCTTAATCGAACCCCAATTAAACGCATGCTCCGATCTGGTGCCGTTTTATTGGGGCCGTATCGTATTGGTGCAAAAAGAAGCGGCGCCCGCGGCGCCGCCTCGTGATCCGCCTTTCCCGCGTTACTGCTGGATCGGCGGGGTGTTTTCACGCACCTTTCTGGGGCGTCCGCGCGGCAGCGGCGATACGCGGCGGTTCGCGGTACGCGCCGCCCATTCGCGGTAGTTCTCGCCGCCGAGCACCCAGCCCTTCAGCGTCGCCTGCTGCAGCTGATCGGCCTGCCGCTCGTCGAGCGGCTGCTCGCACAGCTCCTTGTACGCGCGCTGACGGTCGAACGGCGTGTTGCCGAGCGCCCAGTAGAGCGGATGGTCGGTGATCAGGCTGTCGACGGTGAGCCCGACGTGATGCCGGTAGCTCGACCACCGATAGGCCTCGGGCGTCGCGACCAGCTGCGAGCGCACCGGGCTCATCTCGACCACGCGGCTCGCGAGGAGGAAATAGCGTTCGCCTTCGATCACCGTCGCGCGATAGCGGCCTTCCCACAAGGTGCCGCGACGCGAATAACGTCGGTTGAAATGCGCGACGTAGCGGCGGCCGACCGCCTGCATCGCCTTCGGCAGGCTCGCCTCGTCGCTGGGCGTCACGAGGAGCTGCACCTGGCGCGGAAGCAGCACGTAGGCATGCACCGAGAGGTGATGATCGCGTGCCGCGGCCTTCAGGCAATCGATGAAGAGTTCGTAGTCCTGGTCGTCGACGAACGCAGGTTGCTGATCCAGGCCGCGCAGTATCACGTGCTGCGGCTGGTCGGGAACGTAGAGTCGTGCTAACCGTGCCATGCTGAATGTCCGTTTGAACGCGTTAGGAAATACCCGGAGGTCCGAAATTGCGCACCTGCGTAGAATGCCTGTCCCGGCGGGCGCGGAAACGTACGGTCGTACTAATCTTAGGGTGAAAACTCTAACTTACGAGCTTGTTTGGTTTTAAACGCAGTCGTCATAATGAGCACGCCTTAGATCGGAGGAGACACAATGAAACGAAAACTGGCCATTACGGGGGCTGCAGCGCTCGCATTCACGTTTGCGGGCGGTACGGCACAAGCACAATCCGCAGGTGATTTCTACGTCAGCACCGGTTGGTTCCACCTTTCGCCGCAGGACAGCAGCGACCCGCTGTTCGTCTACGGCGTTGGCGGCACGCCCATCAACCAATCGATTCCCAACACCGGCGCCGGCATCAGCGACGCCGATACGCTTGGGCTCGCAACGGGCTACTTCGTCACCGACCATATCTCCACCGAGCTCGTCATGGGGATACCGCCGAAGTTCGACATCACCGGCAAGGGTCAGTTCGAAAGATTCGGCGTACTCGGCCGTGCGTACCAGTGGAGCCCCGCCGTATTGCTTCGCTACCACTTCAACGACGCCAACGCGAAGTTCCGCCCGTATGTCGGCATCGGCGCAACGTACATCTGGTTCACCGGCGCGAAGATCACGAACAGCAGCTTCGAGAACGGCGTGCTCGGCGGCCCGACCAGCGCCACGACCAGCAACCAGTGGGCGCCCGTCTTCAACGCCGGCTTCACGTACAACTTCACGAAACACTGGTTCGCGGGCCTGTCGCTCTCGTACATCCCCGTCAGCGTGACCGCGACCTTCACGACGGCTCGCCGGACGCCGGTCGGCACCCTGACGGAAACGTCGAAGGCCCACATCTCGCTGAACCCGATCGTCACGTACCTGAACGTCGGCTACCGTTTCTAAGCGTAGTCGAATATTTGGGGAATGGTTAATCCTGCTGCAATTTGTAGCGGATTTTTCGTGACGTAACGTCTCCTCGATGCAAAACGCCCCGGCGGAAATCCCGCCGGGGCGTCGTTTTTTTGTCTCAGGGTCTTCCCGCATCCACCATCGCGCGGGACGGGTCGCTACGCAATGTCGTCCAGTGCATCGGGGCCGATCAGGTCGATTCGGTCCGTGCAGACCGCATCGACGCCCCAGCGCACGAGTTCGCGCGCCCGGGCGAGGTCGTTGACCGTGTAGACCAGGATGCGCAGCCCGGCCGCCTTGATCGCGCGCACGAGCGGTTCGTCGAGTTCCTTGTGGTTTGCATGCAACGATACGCAGCCGAGCGCGCCGACGACCTGCGCGTGCCAGTCGTCCGGCACCGCCTCGTACAGCATCCCGCGCGGCAGCGCCGGGGCGCTCGCGCGCGCCTGTTGCAGCGCGTCGAACGAGAACGACGACAGCAGCGGCAGCACGGCCGCGCCGTGCCAGTACGCGGCCGCATCGGCCGCCACCCGCTGCCCCGTGTCGCGCTCGCGGCCCGGGCACGGCTTGATCTCGACGTTCGCCGCCATCCCGTGCGCGATGCAGCGCGCCGCCGCCGCCTCGAGCGTCGGCATCCGCTCGCCCGCGAACCGCGCGTCGAACCAGGCGCCGGCGTCGAGCGCGGCCAGCGCCGCATAGCGCATGCCCGCCGCCGGCCCGCTGCCGTTCGACGTGCGGTCGACCGTGTCGTCGTGCAGCAGGAAACTCACGTCGTCAGCGGACAGCTTCGCGTCGAACTCGACCATCCGGTGACCGCGCCGCGCACCTTCGTCGAACGCGGCGAGCGTGTTCTCCGGCGCGAGCGTGCCGCCGCCGCGATGGGCGACGACGCGTGGATAGGGCCAGTCGGTACGGGAAGTCATCGTGCGCCTCGCAGCAGGTCCGTCAGGGTCAGCCGGCACGCTGGCCGGTCTCGGGATCGAAGAAATGCAGCCGGTGCGCGGGCAGCGCGGCGCCCAGCGCCGTGCCGCGCGCGGGACGATCCGCGTGCGGCAGCCGCACCGCGACGTCGTGGTTGCCCCAGCGGCCGTGCGCGAGGTTGTCCGCGCCGAGCAGCTCGCACGAGTCGACCGGCAGCGATGCCTGCGCGACGCCCGGCTGCGGCGTCATGTGCTCCGGCCGCACGCCGAGCACCCAGTCGCGCCCGGTGGCGATCGTGGTGCCGATGCCGGGCGCGCCGGCGACCGGCAGCGCCGGACCGCCGCCCGCGACCGTAAACGTCGCGCCATCCTCCGACAGCCGGCCGTGCATCAGGTTCATTGCCGGCGAGCCGATGAAGCCCGCGACGAACACCGTCGCCGGCTTCTCGTACACGTCGACCGGCGCGCCGATCTGCTCCGCATAACCACGGTTCATCACGATCACGCGCTGCGCGAGCGTCATCGCCTCGATCTGGTCGTGCGTCACGTACACGCTCGTCGTCGCGAGCCGCGCATGCAGCCGCTGGATCTCGAGCCGCATCTGCACGCGCAGCTTCGCGTCGAGGTTCGACAGCGGCTCGTCGAACAGGAACACCGACGGCTCGCGCACGATCGCACGCCCCATCGCGACGCGCTGCCGCTGGCCGCCCGACAGTTCGCGCGGCCGCCGCGCGAGCAACGGCTCGAGTTCGAGGATCTTCGCGGCCGCGGCCACCCGCGAGTCGATCGTCGCGCGCTCGATGCCGCGGATCTTCAGCCCGTAGCCCATGTTCTGCGCGACCGTCATGTGCGGATACAGCGCATAGTTCTGGAACACCATCGCGATGTCGCGATCCTTCGGCTCCAGCGCGTTGACGACGCGATCGCCGATCGCGATCTCGCCGTCCGTCACCGTCTCGAGCCCCGCGATCATCCGCAGCAGCGTCGACTTGCCGCAGCCCGACGGGCCGACCAGCACGATGAATTCGCCGTCGGCGATCTCCACGTCGATGCCGTGCAGCACGTGCTGCTTGCCGTCGTAGGATTTCCTGACGCCCTTCAAGCTCAGCGCAGCCATACTTGGTCCTTCTCCCGGTTGCCGTCCGTGGTTCATTTCTCGGAATCGACGAGGCCGCGCACGAACCAGCGCTGCATCGCCAGCACGACGACGAGCGGCGGAATCATCGCCAGCAGCGTCGCCGCCATTACGTATTGCCATTCAGTCGCGGCGTCACCGCTCGCGATCATCGTCTTGATGCCCACCACCGCCGTCGACAGCGACGCCTCGGTCGTGATCAGGATCGGCCACAGATACTGGTTCCAGCCGTAGATGAACGTGATCACGAACAGCGCCGCGATGCTCGTCTTCGACAGCGGCAGCACGACGTCCCGGAAAAAGCGCAGCGGCCCCGCACCGTCGATGCGCGCGGCGTCCATCAGTTCGTCGGGCAGCGTCATGAAAAACTGGCGGAACAGGAACGTCGCGGTCGCCGATGCGATCAGCGGCAGCGAGAGCCCGGCGTAGGTGTTCGTCAGGTTCAGCGTCGACACGACCTGCACGGTCGGGAATATTCGCACCTCGACCGGCAGCATCAGCGTGATGAAGATCAGCCAGAACGCCGTGTTGCGGAAGGGGAAGCGGAAATAGACGATCGCATACGCGGACAGGATCGACACCGCGATCTTGCCGACCGCGATGCCGAGCGCCATCACGAAGCTGTTGACGAGCAGCCGGCCGAACGGCGCCGTCGTGCCGCCGCTGCCGTGCCCCCAGATGTAGGCGATGTTCTCCAGCAGGTGCGTGCTCGGCACCAGCGACAGCGGGATCGTGAACACTTCCTGCGCGTTCATGGTCGCCGCGCAGAACGCGACGTACACCGGGAACACGATCAGCACGACGCCCGCGATCAGCACCGCGTGGCAGAACAGGTCGAAGCCCTTGCGATTTTCGATCATGCGTATTGCACCCTGCGTTCGACGAAACGGAACTGGATCACCGTCAGGCCGACGACGATGATCATCAGCACGACCGACTGCGCGCCCGAGCTGCCGATGTCGAGGCCCTGGAAGCCCTCCGTGAAGATCTTGTAGATCAGCGTCTTGGTGCTTTGCGCGGGGCCGCCCGCGGTGGCCGCGTCGATCACCGGGAACGTGTCGAAGAACGCATAGACGAGGTTCACGACCAGCAGGAAGAAGCTCGTGGGCGACAGCAGCGGCAGCACGATGTGGAAGAAGCGCCGCACCGGCCCGGCACCGTCGATCGCCGCCGCCTCGATCAGCGAGCGCGGGATCGCCTGCAACCCCGCGTAGAAGAACAGGAAGTTGTAGCTCACCTGCTTCCACACCGACGCGAGCACGACGAGGAACATCGCCTGGCCGCCATTCAGCGCGTGATTCCACACGATGCCGCCCTTCGCGAGCGCATAGGTGACGAGCCCGATGCTCGGGTTGAACAGGAACGCCCACAGCACGGCCGCGATCGTCGGCGCGACCGCGTACGGCCAGATCAGCAGCGTGCGGTACACGCGCGCGCCGCGGATCACGCGGTCGGCGCAGGCGGCGAGCAACAGCGACACGACGAGCCCGCTGACCGTGACGAGCGAGCTGAACACCAGCGTCGTGCGGAACGAGTCGAGGTACAGCGGATCGGCGAACAGGCGCGCGAAGTTCGCGAAGCCGACGAATTCGCTCGACGTGCCGAACGCGTCCTGCATCTGCGTGGACTGCCACAGCGCGACGCCGGCCGGCCACAGAAAGAATACGGCGGTGATCGCGAGTTGCGGCGCGATCAGCAGGTACGGCAGCAGGCTCGCGCCGAAACGGGAACGGGATTGCATCGCGGGCATCCGGTCAGGCGAAACGGGAAAGGAACCGCGCCGCCGGCCGCGCGTGTCGCATATGCGACGCGGCGACCGGCGACACGCACGCGATGCGGGATCAGCCGCCCGACTTCTCGAAGCGGCGCAGCAGTTCGTCGCCGCGCGAGGCCGCCGAATCGAGCGCGTCCTTCGGCGACTTCTTCTGCGCCCAGACCTGCTCCAGTTCCTCGTCGACGACCGTGCGGATCTGCGGCATGTTGCCGAGGCGCAGCCCCTTCGTGTAAGGCAGCGGCGGCTTGTTCATCATCTGCTTGATCGCGGTTTCCGCGCTCGGGTTCTTCGCATAGAAGCCCTGCTGGCGCGTGAGGTCGTACGCAGCCGTCGTGACCGGCAGGTAGCCCGTTTCCTGGTGCCACTTGGCGGCGATCGGCGGCGAGGCCAGGAACGCGAGGAATTTCGCGACGCCCTTGTAGGTCGCCGGATCCTTGCCGGCCAGCACCCACAGGCTCGCGCCGCCGATGATCGCGTTCTGCGGCGCACCCTTCACGTTCGCGTCGTACGGCATCATGCCGGTGCCGTAGCCGAACTTCGCGAACTTCTGCACGTTCGCGAGCGCGCCCGACGACGTCGTCAGGATCCCGCAGTCGCCGCTGTAGAACTTCGCGGACGCTTCGTCCTTGCGGCCCGCATACGTGAACGTGCCGTCCTTCTGCATCTGCTGCAGGAACGCGATGTGCGCGATCTGCTGCGGCTTGTTGAATTCGAGCGCCGCGTCGGTGCCGTCGAAGCCGTTGTTGCGGCTCGCGAACGGCAGCGCATGCCACGCGCTGTAGTTTTCGAGCTGGATCCAGCCTTGCCAGCCGGTCGTGAAGCCGCACGCCATCCCGGACTTGCGCAGCTTCTCCGCGTCGGCCTGCACGTCGGCCCACGTCTTCGGCGGCTGGTTCGGATCGAGCCCGGCCTTCTTGAACGCATCCTTGTTGTAGTACAGCACCGGCGTCGAGCTGTTGAACGGCATCGACACGAGATGGCCCGTCTTCGCGTCGCTGTAGTAGCTCGCGATGGTCGGCACGAACGCCTTTTCGTCGAGCGGCACGCCGGCCTGCTTGAACACGTCGTAGACGGGCACGACGGCCTTCTTCGCCTGCATCATCGTCGCGGTGCCGACTTCATAGACCTGGAGGATCGCCGGCGCGTTGCCGCTGCGATAGGCGGCGATGCCCGCCGCGAGCGCCTGATCGTAGGTGCCCTTGAAGACCGGCACGATCTTGTAGTCGCCCTGCGATGCATTGAACTGCGCGGCGAGCTCGTTCACGCGCTCGCCGAGCGCCGACTCCATCGCATGCCAGAACTGGATCTCCGTCACGGCGAACGCCGCATGCTGCATACCGAACATGAGCGCGCCGCCCAGCGCGATCGAGCGAACCACGGTCCCCGCAGGCTTCTTCTTCATCGACCTCTCTCCTATGAAAACGTTACCAACAGCGTGTGCAACATTCCCGTCGCCATTGAACCGGCGAAGTCTAGTGATCGTTTGTGACAGTCAGTTGTCGTTGATGACGAACAGGCGCTGATATTCCTTCAGCGCGAAGCGGTCGGTCATGCCGGCGATGTAGTGCGCGACGAGGCGCGGCTGCTGCGCTTCGTCGTCCGACTGGTATGGCGGCGGCAGCAGGCGCGGATCGTCGATGAACGCGTCGAACAGCCCCGTGACGACGCGCTGCGCCTTGTTCGCCATGCGCATCACCTTGTAGTGGCGATACAGGTTCTTGAACAGGAAGCGCTTGAGGGCCGCCGCCTGCGCGGCGATCGCCTCGCTGTGCGCGACGAGCTGCGGCGCGGCGCGCACGTCGTCGAGCGACGCGGGCGCGACACGCGCGAGATTGCGCGTGGTCTCGTCGATGAGGTCGACGATCAGCGTGTTGATGATGCGGCGCACCGTCTCGTGGACGAGGCGGCGACCTTCCAGATGCGGGAATTCGGTGAGCGCGGCGTCGTAGTGGCGCTGCCACAGCTCGACTTCGGCGAGCTGCTCGATCGTGATCAGGCCGGAGCGCAGGCCGTCGTCGACGTCGTGGTTGTTGTACGCGATTTCGTCCGCGATGTTCGCGAGCTGCGCTTCCAGCGACGGCTGGCGCCCTTGCAGGAAGCGCTCGCCGAGCGCGCCGAGCTTGCGCGCGTTCTCGCGCGAGCAGTGCTTGAGGATGCCTTCGCGCGTCTCGAAGCACAGATTCAGGCCGTTGAACGCGCCGTAATGCTCCTCGAGTTCATCGACCACGGCCAGGCTCTGCAGGTTGTGCTCGAAGCCGCCGTGCTCGCGCATGCACGCGTTCAGCGCGTCCTGCCCGGCATGGCCGAACGGCGTGTGACCGAGATCGTGCGCGAGCGAGATCGCTTCGACGAGATCCTCGTTGAGCCGCAGGTTGCGCGCGACCGAACGCGCGATCTGCGCGACTTCGAGGCTGTGCGTGAGACGCGTGCGGAAGAGGTCGCCTTCGTGGTTGACGAAGACCTGCGTCTTGTATTCGAGCCGGCGGAACGCGGTCGAATGAACGATACGGTCGCGGTCGCGCTGGAATTCGGTGCGCGCCGCCGGCGGTGTTTCCTGATGGCGGCGGCCGCGCGACTGCGACGCGTGGGCGGCATACGGAGCGAGATGGGCTTCCAGCGCCGCCAGCGTCGGCGGCTCGGCCGGCGCCGCGACGGATGCGCTGCCGGCTTTGGACGGTTTGCTGCTGGATGTCTCGCTCACGTCTCCTCCATGTCAGGGGCGCCGGGGCATCCGGGGCGCCGTTACCGGGTCGTCTGCGCCAGGGTGGCGAACACGGCTTCGTCGGGCGCCTGGGTGATCAGCGTATCGCCGAATCGCTTCAGCAGGATGAACTTGATCGCGCCGGCTTCGGCTTTTTTGTCGACGCGCATCAGCTCCATGTAGCGCGCATCGCCGAGTGCCGGCCCGCGGACCGGCAGGTGCGCGGCGGCGATCACCGCATCGAGCCGCTGCCGCGACGCTTCGTCGAGGAGGCCGAGCCGCACCGACAGGTCGCCCGCCATCACCATCCCGCAGCCGACCGCTTCGCCGTGCAGCCACTCGCCGTAGCCGAGCCCGGCCTCGATCGCATGGCCGAACGTATGGCCGAAATTCAGGATCGCGCGCAGCCCGCCTTCGCGTTCATCGGCCGCGACCACGCTCGCCTTGATCTCGCACGAGCGCTTCACCGCATGCGCGAGGGCGGCCGGCTCGCGGCGGTTAAGCGCATCGACGTTCGCCTCGATCCAGTCGAAGAATGCCGCATCGGCGATCGCGCCCGTCTTGATGACCTCGGCCACGCCGGCCGCCAGCTCGCGATCGGGCAGCGTGGTCAGCGCGCCGATATCGGCGATCACGGCCTGCGGCTGGTAGAACGCGCCGATCATGTTCTTGCCGAGCGGGTGGTTGATGCCCGTCTTGCCGCCGACCGACGAATCGACCTGCGACAGCAGCGTCGTCGGCACCTGGATGAACGGCACGCCGCGCATGTAGCACGCGGCGGCGAAACCGGTCATGTCGCCGATCACGCCGCCGCCGAGTGCGACGAGTGTCGTCTTGCGATCGGCGCGCTCGGTCAGCAGGCCGTCGAAGATCAGGTTCAGCGTTTCCCAGTTCTTGTAGGCCTCGCCGTCCGGCAGCACGACCGTCGAGACGCGCTTGCCGAGCGGCGCGAGCGCCGCGCGCAGCGCATCGCCGTAGAGCGGATCGACCGTCGTGTTCGTGACGATCGTGATCGACGAACCGGTGATGTGAGGAGCGAACAGCTCGGTGCGGCCGATCAGGCCGGCACCAATGTGAATCGGGTAGGCGCGGTCGCCCAGATCGACGTTGACGGTAATCATGCTTGTAGCGGCTTGGCGACGACGCCTGCCAGTTCGAGTTGCATCAGCACCATGTTGACGAGGCCGTTGACCGACGGACGGCCGGTCTCGATGATGAAGTCCGCGCATTCGCGGTAAAGCGGGTCGCGTACTTCGTAGAGCGCTTCGAGACGCGCCTTCGGATCGTCGGTCTGCAACAGCGGGCGGTTCTTGTCCTTGCGCGTGCGCAGCCACAGATCGTGCGGATTGGCGCGCAAATAGATGACGATGCCGCTGCCTTTCAGGCAATCGCGATTTTCAGGGCGCAGCACCGCGCCGCCGCCCGTCGCGAGCACGATGTTCTCGCGCTGCGTCAGATCGGCGATCACCTGCGATTCGCGGTCGCGAAACCCGGCCTCGCCCTCCATCTCGAAGATCACCGGAATGCGCGCACCCGTGCGGGCCTCGATTTCGTGGTCGGAGTCGAAGAACGTCCTGTCGAGCCGGCGCGCGACCGCACGGCCCACGGTGGTCTTACCCGCTCCCATAAGGCCGACGAAAAATACGTTTGCGTGTGGGTCCCGCGCTTGCAACGGCTTCCTCTGCTTGAATCTTGCTGGTGTGTGGCGCAGCTTACTGGCAAAGCGGCTGCCTTGTCGAGCCTGCACCACCGGCTTCCGGCCCCGCTTTTCCCGCATCCGCGTCGCCCGCGCCGGCCGTTTCGCAACGCGCGCCGACGACCGTCGGCGTGATGAAGACGACCAATTCGTTACGCTGGTCGCGCCGCGCACGGTGCCGGAAAAGCGCGCCCAGAACCGGTATTTTGCCCAAGAGCGGCACCCGCGTCACATCGTCCCGGTTCAACTGCTCGTAAATCCCGCCGATGGCGACCGTTCCGCCGTCCTCGACCTCGACACGCGTCTGGACGTGCTTCGTATGAATCGCCGGGCCGGCGGCCGTCGGCTCGCCGATGCTGTCCTTCGTCACGTCCAGGTCGAGCACGACGCGCCCGTCGGGCGTGATCTGCGGCTCGACCTCGAGCTTCAGCGTCGCTCGGCGGAACTGCACGCCGCTCACGCCGTTGCCGACTTTCGCCTGGTACGGCAGCTCCGACCCCTGTTCGACGATCGCCTTCACGCGATCGGCCGTCACCACGCGCGGGCTGGAAACGATCTGGCCCCGGCCCTGCGCCTCGAGCGCGCTCAATTCGATGTCGAGCACGCGGCTGAGGGGCGCTGCGAACAACGTGAAGCCGGCCGTCGCCGCCTCGAAGCCGCCGAGCGGTCGCGCGGCCAGGTCGAGCGCGTTGCGCGTGTCCGTCGCGGGCGCCGCCCCCTCGGCTACGGGGGCCCGCCCTTGGGCGCGCAGCGCGACGCGAGCCCCGAGATTGCGCGAGAACCCCTGTTCGCCCTCGACGATGCGCGCCTCGATCCGGACCTGCCGCGACGGCCGGTCGATCGCGTCGATCAGGCCCGCGATCTGCTCGATGCGCGGCGCCAGGTCGGTGACGAACAACAAGTTCATGCGCGGATCGGCCGCCGCGGCGCCGCGTTTCGACAGCAGGCGCTGGCCGGTCGCCCCCGCCAGCAACCGCTGCACGTCCTGCGCACGTGGGTAATGCAGCGCGAAGGTTCGGCTCGCGAGCGGCTCCAGCTCGGCCGCACGAGCGTGCGTTTCGAAGCGCTCGCGCTCCCGCGCGGCGAGTTCGGCCGCCGGAGTGACCCAGATCACGTTGCCGCGCCGGGACATCGCCAGCCCGTGCGTGTCGAGCAACGTATCGAACGCATCGCGCCAGCGGACATTGTTCAGACGTAATGTCACGGTACCGCGCACCTGCTCGCCGACGATGATGTTCAGCCCGGTGAATCGCGCGAGCGCGTCGAATGCGGCCGCGAGCCCGGCGCCCTGCAGATTCAGCGAGATTCGACGCGCGTCGTCGGCATCGCCGGGGTGCCGCGCCGCGGCGTCGCTCATGCGCACCGGCGGAGGCAATGGAATCGGCGGCCCTTCCAGCTGGAGCACCGGTGCCGCAGTGTCCGCCTGAAGTACCGCGCGCGCCGCTTGGTCGAACGGCTGCGGACCATCGTGCGCGGGCGCGTCACCGCCCACGCCGTCCGCGCCATCAGGCGCGCCCTGCGGCAGCGGCGTCTCCTCGGCGTACGCCCGTATCGATCCGATCGGCCAGCCGGCCGGCGGCAAAGGCGGTAGCGCCGCATCCACGGTGGCCGCGCTCGATCCAGCCCAGAATGCGATCACCCACCATCCGTACTTCGTCATGAGTGGTCTCCGTCGTCCACGACGAACCGGCGTGCGCCATCGGCCGTCGCGACCGTCACGGCACCGGCATCGACGCTCACCACACGCGACACCCCGAACGCCTCGCCCGGCGCGACGGTCGCGAATGCGCCATCGCCGGCGTCGAACAGCGCGAGCCCGGTGCGTCCGTCGCGAATGGTGCCGGCCAGGCGCGGCGGCGTATCGTCGGCTACCGTCGGCGAACCGGCGTCGCCGAATGGATCGTCGCTCGGCGCACCGGCAAGCACCGCCTCCGCGCCGTCCGGAACGCGGGCCCCCGACAGCGCCGGAAACACGTCGATCGTCATGTCCACCCGCGACGCGGGCGGTTTCCTCTCGATATGCAGCCCCGACGGCACCACCAGCGCGGGGAAACTCGCCAACCCGCCCATCAGGCGCAGCAGTGCCGGAAAACCGCCGTCCGCGACGATCCGTACCGTGCGCCGGCCATCCGGCGCTGCATCGTCAGTGCGACGTGGTTCGATCGACACAACCCGCAGTCCGCTTCCACGGACCAGGTCAGCCAGCTCCAGCATCAGCGCGGGCCACCCTGGCGCAGGCGGCGAGCTGGCGTCGCGCCCGGCAGGCGTGCCCATATCGCGCCGCGGCGCGGCGGCCGCGAGCAGCCGTTGTGCGTCGACGGCCCGTATCTGCGCCGTTGCCAGCAACGCGCGACTGCGTGCGAGTCCGCTTCCATCGACGGCACTCATCAGATGAATGCCACCCACCGTCACGACCGCGAATGCCAGCGCGCAACCCACGGCGTGCAACGCGGCCGGCGACATCCGCGTCATGCGGCCGAACCACTCGACACCGTCAGGCATGGACCGATGCACGATGGCCGTCATGCTCCGCCTCCCGTTGCCTTCTGTCGCGGCGGCGCGTCGTGCCAGCGCACCTGGACGGAAAAACGGAACGGCGCGGCCGAACCCGGGACCGGCGTGGCCGACGCCGGTGTCAACGCACCGATGTCGAATCGCCAGTCGCGCTGCTCGGCCGCGATCCGTGCGAGCCACTGCGCGGCAGTCCGGTAACTCGTCGCGCGCGCGTCGAGCTCGGCACCGGACGGTGTCGTACGCAATGCGTCGAGCCGAACAGTGTCGTCGCGCACCAGCGCCAGCGTCGCGAGCAGTCCGGCAACGCGCCGGTAAGGCCCGGCAAGGACGACTGCCCGCACATCGCGTTGCGCGAGATCGGCTGCCGCGCCGGCGGTGCGCCGTGCGGCATCGACCTGCGGCTGCAATTGCCGCAGCCGCGCCTCCACGCGCGTGCGCTCGGCATCCACGCGCCATCGCCACGCTATCGCCGCCCCTGTCCAGACACAGGCCCCGAGTGCACCGAGCATGATCGCCGCCCCGCACTGCGTGGCGCGGCGGCGCCGCAGCGCCTGCGCCAGCCGCTCACGGTACGGCAGCAAATTGAAGCCGCCGAGCGCGGCATGGCTGGCGGCAGCGCGCCCGAACCCCATATCGACCATCATTCCCACACCCCGCGCAGCGCCAGCCCGATCGCGAGGGCAAACGCCGGACCGCCCGGCGCGCCGGCGGGCTCGCGCGGCAGCCCGTCCCATCCGGTGCAGTCGAACGGCACCACGGCCACCCCGAGCGCATCGCCGATATCGGCAGCCGACGTGCCGCAGCGGCCGATGCAGCGCTCGTCGCCGGCCACGAGCACGCAGCGCACGGGCTCGAATACGCACTGGCGCAATGCATCAGGCAACGCCGCCTGCGCGTCGCCGGACAGCGCGAGCACCGGCGCGGCGATCGCGCCGTCAATCCGCCAGCCGCGCAAACCCGTGTCGCTAAACCAGAATGCGGCATACGGGCCGTGTGCGTCAGGCTCGAACTGCGCGGCATAGCGCAACGCGCGCAGTGCGGCAGCTGACTCGCCGTCGACGGCCGTCAGATCGATGCCAGCCTGCGCGGCCACGTCGATCCGCCGCTCGAGCAACGCCTGCGGCGCCACGGCGACCGCAATCTCGCCCGGGCACGCATCGTCGTCCTGCCGCCAGTCGAACGCGAGGTTGTCGGGTGCCAGCCCCGAGATCCGTTCGGCCGCCTGCCGGGCGGCGTCCGCGATGTCGTCGCGTCCGGCCAGATCAAGCGTCGCGGTCTGCATCTCGTCATCGCGCAGCGCCATCACGCCGCGTGCGTCGCAGCACACACCCGCCGCCGACAGCCGCGACACGGCCGCCGCCAACGCACGTGCCACCGCAGCCCAGCGCGCGTCCTCCGGCCCACCTGCCAGTCCGACCGGCTCCCGCTCGAGTCCTTCGACCCGAACATCCGCAGCCCGGCCGCGCCGGCTCAGCACGGCCACCCTCACCTCGTCCGCCCCGACGTCGATGCCCGTCGAACGGTGCCTGCCCGGCGCGAACCGCGCCGCCCATCGTCCTGCCATTCCACCCTCCCGCGATCGTTGCGGCCCACGCCGCGTTTCCGATGCCTGATTCTGCAAAGCGCCGCGCGCACCCGACAGTCGGCCGGACGGCCAGTCGTGACACAAGCGGCCGCGCGGACGCCATACTGGCGGCACCGCGATCCGCCGCGTTCCGGCCGACGCCCCCCCGCGCCAGGACCGTCTTACCGGGCAGCTATAATCGCGGGACTGTTTTCCGGTATGCCTATGCAATCCACGTCTCCTACGTCCCCGCCTCCCGCGCCCGAGCCGAAGAAGCGATCCTGGTGGCTGAAAGTCCTGATCGGCGTCGCCGCGATGTGCGTGGCCCTCGTCGTGGCCGGCGGCCTCGTGCTCGGCTACGCGCTCGTCGTCGCGTGGCCGAACATGCCGTCGCTCGAAGCGCTGACCGACTATCGTCCGAAGGTACCGTTGCGGATCTACACGTCGGATCACGTGCTGATCGGCGAATTCGGCGAGGAACGCCGCGACATCGTCCATTTCAAGGACGTGCCCGACTCGCTCAAGAAGGCGATCCTCGCGATCGAGGACGCGCGCTTCTACGATCACGGCGGCGTCGACCTCACCGGCATCGCCCGCGCCGGCTTCGTCGCGCTGACGAACGGCCATGCATCGCAGGGCGCGAGCACGATCACGATGCAGGTCGCGCGCAACTTCTTCCTGTCGAGCGAAAAGACCTACACACGCAAGATCTACGAGATGCTGCTCGCGTACCGGATCGAGCGCGCGCTGACGAAGGATCAGATTCTCGAGGTCTACATGAATCAGATCTATCTCGGTCAGCGTGCGTATGGCTTCGCGAGCGCGGCGCGGGTCTACTTCGGCAAGGACCTGAAGGACATCACGCTCGCGGAAGCGGCGATGCTCGCGGGGCTGCCGAAGGCGCCGTCCGCGTATAACCCGGTCGTCAATCCGAAGCGCGCGAAGGTGCGCCAGGAATACATCCTGCAGCGGATGCTCGAACTGAACTTCATCACGCGCGAGCAGTACGACGAAGCCGTCGCGCAGCCGCTCGTCGTCAAGGGCGCGGGCCGCGAGTTCAGCGTGCACGCCGAGTACGTCGCGGAAATGGTCCGGCAGATGATGTACGCGCAGTACCGCGAGGAAACCTATACGCGCGGCTTCAATGTCGTCACGACGATCGACTCCGCCGACCAGCAGGTCGCGTACACCGCGCTGCGCAAGGGCATCATGGATTACGAGCGCCGCCACGGCTATCGCGGGCCGGAAGGCTTCATCGAGCTGCCGGCCGGCGCCGATGACCGCGAGCAGGCGATCGACGACGCGCTGCTCGAGCACCCCGACAACGGCGAACTGGTCGCGGCGGTCGTCACCGCCGCAACCCCGCGGCAGATCACCGTCGCCTTCATCGACGGCAGCAGCGCGACGATCGAAGGCGACAACCTGCGCTTCGCGTCGGGCGCGCTGTCAGCCAGCGCGCAGCCGAACCGCCGCATCCGTCCGGGCGCGATCGTCCGGGTCTCGAGGAACGACGCAGGCAAGTGGGCGATCACGCAGTTGCCGCAGGTCGAAGGCGCGTTCATTTCGATCGTCCCGCAGGACGGCGCGATCCGCTCGCTCGTCGGCGGCTTCGACTACAACAAGAACAAGTTCAACCACGTCACGCAAGCGTGGCGGCAACCGGGTTCGTCGTTCAAGCCGTTCATCTACTCGGCGTCGCTCGACAAGGGCCTCGGACCGGCCACGGTGATCAACGACGGCCCGCTCTATTTCAGCGCCGCGGAAACCGGCGGCCAGCCGTGGGAGCCGAAAAACTACGGCGGCGGCTTCGAAGGCCCGATGTCGATGCGCACTGCGCTGCAGCGCTCGCGCAACCTCGTGTCGATCCGGATCCTGAACCACATCGGCACGAAGTACGCGCAGCAGTACATCACGCGCTTCGGCTTCGACGCCGACCGCCATCCGGCCTATCTGCCGATGGCGCTCGGCGCGGGCCAGGTCACGCCGCTGCAGATGGCCGGCGCGTACTCGGTGTTCGCGAACGGCGGCTTCCGCGTGAATCCGTACCTGATCGCCGAAGTGACCGATCCGAATGGCGCGATCGTCG
This sequence comes from Burkholderia sp. PR2, assembly GCF_052372875.1. Classification (NCBI taxonomy): domain Bacteria; kingdom Pseudomonadati; phylum Pseudomonadota; class Betaproteobacteria; order Burkholderiales; family Burkholderiaceae; genus Burkholderia; species Burkholderia sp. PR2. Next base: position 302,192 of record NZ_JBQRWH010000004.1, on the reverse strand, counting down.
CTCGCGCGCAGCCGCTCATCGCCGAGCAGAACGCGCCGCGCGCAATCGACGCGCGCAACGCGTACGTGATGAACAGTCTGCTGCAGAGCGTCGCGCAGCGCGGCACCGGCGCGCGCACCAATGTGCTGAAGCGCACCGACCTCGCCGGCAAGACCGGTACGACGAACGATTCGCACGACGCATGGTTCGCCGGCTACCAGCACACGCTCGCGGCGATCGCGTGGATCGGCTACGACAACCCGCGCAGCCTCGGCGATCGCGAAACCGGCGGCGGCCTGTCGCTGCCGGTCTGGATCGACTACATGGGCGCGGCGCTGAAGGGCGTGCCGGAGTTCAAGCCGACGATGCCGGACGACGTCCAGGCGCTCGGCAGCGAGCTGTACTTCACCGAGTTCACGCCGGGGCACGGCTTCGTATCGACGGTCGGCGTGCCGCAGGCGCCGGCGGTGCAGAACACCGACGAACCCGTACCGCACGTCGACGAGCAGGAGAAGCAGGACATCATGAACCTGTTCCGCGGCCATTGACACGCATGGCCCGAGCATGAAAAAAGCGCCCCGCAGGGCGCTTTTTTCTTGTGCTTCGATCCGGCGTATCGGGTGCCGGACGTTACGCGCCGAACGTGATCGGCAGACCGGCCTGCTGCGTCGCGTAGTCGGTGAGCGCCGCGAAGAACTCGGCGCCCGTGCGCGTGTCGCGCCATTCGCCGTCCACGAAACGGTAATGGAATCCGCCCGCCTTCGCGGCGATCCACAGTTCCTTCATCGGCGGCTGGAGATTGATGATGATCTTCGAGCCGTTCTCGAACGTCAGCGTCAGCACGCTGCCGTTGCGCTCCAGATCGATGTCGTGATCGCCATCGTTCGCGGCATCCACGGTACGCTCGACGGCCGCCAGCACGGCCTCGGCACGGGCCAGGTATTCAGTATCGGACATGCTAAACTCTATCGGTTAAATTGTTCAGGGACGATCATGCGAGTCGTTTTCCGGATGAGCGCGATTGTAGCGGCTTTGGCGATACTTGCCGGCTGCGGTCAACGCGGCCCGCTCTATCTGCCCACCGTGCCGCCGTTGCCGGCGAAGCCCATCCAGCAGCAGGACACGCCGCCGTCGGACGTCATGCCGACCGATGAAAACGCGTCGTCCGAGAGCATTCCCGATTCTTCCGGCACGCCGCTCACGCTGTCGCCGGAACTGTCGAGCGATGCGTCGAGGGCCGCGACGCCCGCATCCGGTCCGGCTGTCGCGCAGTAATCGCACACCGCCACTCGCGCGGCTCCGTTCGCAACAAAGGCGATGACGTCCCGTCATCGCCTTTTGTTTTTCCAGGCGCGCACGTCATGCACGGATGCGCCGCCAGCCCCATTCAAGCAGCCGCCAGCCGAGCAGCACCGCTACGATCGTCGCGTAGAGCTTCGGCTGTTCGAGATTGTGCTTGCCGGCCCGCATCCACCAGAAATGCAGCACACCGAACAGCGCAATCGCATAGATTGCGCGATGCAGCGTCGCCCAGTGACGGCCGAGCCGGCGCACCATCGCCCGCGGCGACGTCGCGGCCAGCGGAATCAGCAGCACGAACGCGGCGAAGCCGACCGTGATGAACGGACGCTTGCCGACGTCCTTCAGGATCGCAAGCACGTCGAACCACTTGTCGAACCACAGATACGTCGTGAAATGCAGCGTCGCGTAAAAGAACGCGAACAGGCCGATCATCCGACGAAAGCGCAGCAACGCGGGAACACCTGTCACGCGCCGAAGCGGCGTGACGGCGAGCGTGACGCAGAGCATCACCAGCGTCCAGAGGCCCGTCGAACGCGTGATGAACTCGATCGGGTTCGCGCCGAGCCGGTCGGTCAGCCCGAACAGCACCACGCGCGCGAGCGGATAGAGGCCGGCCGCGAAAACCAGCACCTTGACGGGCGCAAGCCAGCGCGGCGAGGCGTTCCGAACCGTGCCGGCCCCTGCACCACCGGCGGCAGCCATGCGCATGCCGGACGCACTCGCGGGCGTCAGCGTCGAAGGAGGGATGTCGTTTCTCACCGGCGCGCTCAGAAGTTCTTTTTCAGATCCATGCCCTGATACATCGACGCGACGAGATCGCCGTAGCCGTTGAACATCAGGGTCTTGCGCTTCGGCGTGAAGAAGCCGTCCTCGCCGATCCGGCGCTCGGTCGCCTGGCTCCAGCGCGGGTGATCGACGTTCGGGTTCACGTTCGAATAGAAACCGTATTCATTCGACGCATACGTGTTCCAGCTCGTCTTCGGCTGCTTGTCGACGAAGCGGATCTTCACCAGCGACTTCGCGCTCTTGAAGCCGTACTTCCACGGCACGACGACCCGCACCGGCGCGCCGTTCTGGTTCGGCAGCACCTGGCCGTACACGCCCATCGTCAGCAGCGTCAGCGGATTCATCGCCTCATCCATCCGCAGCCCTTCCGAGTACGGCCAATCGAGCACCGGCGTCGACAGCCCCGGCATCTGCGACGGATCGGCCAGCGTGATGAACTGTACATATTTCGCGTTGCCGGTCGGCTGCACGCGCTTGATCAGTTCGGACAGCGGCACGCCGATCCACGGAATCACCATCGACCATCCCTCGACGCAACGCAGCCGGTACACGCGCTCCTCGAGCGGCGCGAGCTTCAGCAGTTCATCGAGATCGAACACCTTCGGGTGCAGCACCTCGCCCTCGACGCTCACGCGCCACGGGCGCGGCCGCAGCGTGCCCGCGTTCTGGGCCGGGTCGCTCTTGTCGGTGCCGAATTCGTAGAAGTTGTTGTAGGACGTGATGTCCTTGAACGGCGTCACCTTGTCGGCCGCGACGAACCTCGGATTGGTTTTCGCCGCGAGCTTCGCGGCCCGCGCGTCCGGCGACGCATAGGCCGCGAACGCCGCGCCGCTACCGCCGAGCAATCCGCCCGCCGCCGCCAGGCCGGCGGCCTGCAATACACGCCGCCGGTTCTCGAACACCGCGCGCGGCGTAATCTCGCTCGGCGCGATATCACCGCCGGTCAGTACGGTGCGCAAAGGGTGTTTGATCCACATCGTGCTGCTCCTCCTGCATGCGCGGCGCGCACGCTTCATGGGTGTTCGACCCGAGCCGTCCTGCGCCGTTCGACGCCCGGACCGTCCGCCCGTTACAAAAGAAAACCGCCGGGCACGCAGTGCGCCGGCGGTCTTTTGTCGGACCAGCGTCGAAAATCTTACAGCTTGCCGTAGCTATGCAGCCCGGACAGGAACATGTTGACGCCGAGGAACGCGAACGTCGTCACGAGCAGGCCCGTGAGCGCCCACCAGGCGGCGACCGCGCCGCGCAGGCCCTTCATCAGGCGCATGTGCAGCCAGGCCGCGTAGTTGAGCCATACGATCAGCGCCCAGGTTTCCTTCGGGTCCCAGCTCCAGTAGCCGCCCCATGCTTCGGCGGCCCACAGCGCGCCGAGGATCGTCGCGATCGTGAAGAACGCGAAACCGACCGCGATCGACTTGTACATCACGTCGTCGAGCACCTCGAGCGTCGGCAGACGATCGGCGAGCACGCCGCGCTCCTTCATCAGATACGCGACCGACACCATCGCCGACAGCGCGAAGCTGCCGTAGCCGATGAAGTTCGCCGGGACGTGAATCTTCATCCACCAGCTCTGCAGCGCCGGCACGAGCGGCTGGATCTGCTGCGCGTCGCGCGCGACCGAGTACCACATCAGGAAGCCGACGGCCGCGCTGATGACCAGCAGCACGAACGCGCCGAGCGAGCGCGTGCCGTAGTGGCCTTCGTAATACAGGTAGAGCAGTGCGGTGATCAGGCTGAACAGCACGAAGACTTCATACAGATTCGACACCGGGATATGCCCGACGTCGGCACCGATCAGGTAGGACTCATACCAGCGCACCATCAGGCCGGTGAAACCCATCAGCACCGCGACCCACGTCAGTTTCTGGCCGATCGCGGAGCCCGACTCCGAGCGCGCGAGCAGGCCGATCCAGTAGAAGATCGTCGCGAGCACGAACAGCGCGCTCATCCACAGGATCGCGGACTGGCTCGACAGGAAGTATTTGAGGAAGAACGCCGAATCGGCACGCGCGAGATCGCCCTGGTAGATCTGGATCGACAGCAGCGACAGCACCGCGATCGACGCCATCATCAGCCGCGCGGGCTTCCAGCGCCAGCCGAGCACGACAAGCGCCGGCACCGTGCCGATCATCACCGCCTTGTCGTAGTAATTCATGTGTTCGTTGTAATGCACGAACGCATAGCCTGCGCCGACCACGAGAGCCAGGGCGAACAGCCAGTCGATGATCGACAGGCGGGCGAGGAACGGACGGTCGTCGAACAACGGCGCCGGATTCGGGGCCTGAACCGGCCCCGAACGGGAAGAGGAGACTTGAGTGAGATCCATGATGTTACCGGGTGGAATTCTCGGAATCGGAACCGCCGCCGGCAGGCGGACGGACAGTCGCTGCCGCACCGGCGGGTGCGGCGTCGCGTGGCGCGGCGCGCAAGGCGGCGCCGGCCGCGTCGCGCGTCTGCACGAATTCTTTCTCGAAATCGAAGGTCTTGCGGGCCGTGGACATCGCCATCACCACATCGACGCCCGAACCGGCATCCTTGAGCCAGAACCAGAGGCGCCGCTCGCGCACGTAGAACATCGAGAAGATGCCGGCGACCAACAGCAGGCTGCCAAGATACACCAGATTCTTGCCGGGTGCGCGTGTCAGCTGAAATACCGAAGCTTGCACCTGCTTGAAGGAGTCGAGCTGCAAATAGACCGGCGATCCGTACAAGAAGCTGTCGGATAGCGCATTGATCGCGTTCTGCACGAAGCGGATCGTGTCGGCGCCCTGCTGGGCGGCCGGCTCGCCGGCATGCTCGCGCGCGATCTGCCAGACCTCCCACATCGAACCCTCGAGCATGCGCAGCAGCAGGCTGGCCGCCTTTTCCTGCTCGGCCTTCGGCACCGAGCGGTCGATGAACGTCGCCACCGCCTGGAAGCCGCCGACCGGCTGGCCGTCGGCGCCACGGCCGACGCTGTCGTCGCTGGCCGCAAAGAGGGTCAGCACCTTGAACGCACTGTCCTGCAGGCGGCCGCGCAGCGACGCTTCGGTCGTCGGCAGCGAACGCTGCGCGAAACGTGCGGCGGCGTCGGCACGCACGGCCGGATCCTCGAGCGCGGCGCGCAGGCGCATCCATTCGCCGATCGAATCCTGGCTATCGGCCGGAATCCGCATGTACCGGAACGGATCGTTCGGGCTCGCGCGCACGCCGGCGAGGAACACGCGCGTGCCGCCCATGTCGACGGGCAGCATGTAGTTGTTGAATTCGCGCGCCTGACCGTCCTTGCCGCGAATCTTGTACTGGACCGACGGGCCGATGTTGTGGAGCTGCATCGGCTTCGACGTCTTCGCGCCCGAACCGAGCCGCTCGTCGAACGCTTCCTTGAGCGACTCCGTCTTCGCGACGCCGCGCACGTCCGGCTTGCCGTTCGCGTCCGCCATGTTCTCGACGTTGATCGCGCGAAAGTCGGAGAATTCGATCGTGTCGCCGTCGCTGCCCGGCATCTGCAGCGGCGCCGTACTGCCGATCGTGCCCTTCACCGCGAAGGTCTTCGCGTTGCCGCCCGTCATCGGGTAGGCCGTCATCTCCATCTGCGAGCCGCCGTCCTGGAAGCTCGACTGGTAGATCGACACGCCCTTGTACGTGAACGGCTTGTTGACCTCGACGCGCGCCGGGATCTTCTGGCCCGTCTCGCGATCGATCACGACGATGTCGCTCGCGAACAGCTTCGGCATCCCGGTCGTGTAGTAGTCGACGATGAACTTGTTGAGCTGGATCGAGAACGGCAGGTCCTGGATCAGCGAGCCGCTCGGCTGGTTCAGGATCGCGGTCGACACGAACTGGCCTTCCGGCACCCACGCGTAGCCGCGGAACGTCGGGTTCGACGCGGACAGCCGGTGGTCGGGCGAAATTTCGCTGATCGTCGCGCTCGTGTTGACCGGGCTCTTGCCGAACAGCCACATCTGGAATTTGATCGGCAGGTTGCTGTCCAGCAGGCCGCCGATACAGATCACGACGATCGCAAGGTGCGCGGAGATGTAGCCCCACTTCGTCAGCGCGCCGCGTTTCGCGGAGATCAGCGTCGCGCCGTCGGTTTCACGCACGACGTGCTTGTAGCCGGCCTTGGTGACGAACGTGGCGAGCGTGGCCGCGACGGTCGCGCGCGTACCGGACGCCGAGTATTCGGCCTTGTGGTGGAAGGCGCGCAGGCTGCCTTCGCGGACCTTGTCCTTCCAGCTCTTCGCGTCGGCGAGCATCTTCGGCGCGTTGCGGATCACGCACAGCGAGATCGACACGACGAGGAAGATCAGGATGAGCATGAACCACCACGCGCTGTACACGTTGTACAGGCCCAGCGAGCGGAAGATGTCCGCCCAGAATGGCCCGAACTGGTTCACGTAGTTCGGATATGGGTCATCCTGGGTCAGGACCGTGCCGACGATGCTCGCGATCGACAACACCACCAACAGTGCGATCGCGAAGCGCATCGAGCTCAGCAGCTCGACTGCGCGCCTGGACGCACTTTGACCCGACTTCGACTGCAACCCCGACGTGGTAACGCTCATTCAAACTCCGACTAAGGGGAAACAGCCCCCACGCTCACTATGTTCGCTGCCCACCCAAGGGGGGGCGGTCAGCACTCTTGGGACGGCCCGGCGAGTGCCGACAAAAAAGGGCGAGGCAACCGCAACGGTGCGGCGCCCCACCCTTTTCTTGTTCTGACGCCGGCCGCCCTTCGGGCGCCCGGTCATTTCATTCGCGGCCGTCCGTTCAACGCAGGCCCGCGATGTAATCCGCGACGGCCTTGATCTCGTTGTCCGACAGACGCGATGCGATCTGATGCATCGCCTCGTTGTTGTTGCGCGCGCCGACACCCTGCTGGAATGCGGTCAACTGCGCAACCGTGTAATCGGCCCACTGCCCCGACAGACGCGGGTACTGGACCGGAATCCCCTGTCCCGTCGGCCCGTGGCAGCTCGCGCAGGCGGGTACACCCTTTTCCGCGATGCCGCCGCGATAGATCTTCTGGCCGATCGGCACGGTCGCCGCGTCGCGTGCGGTGCCGAGCTTCGTCGTCTGCGATCCGTAATACGCGGCGACGTTGCGCATGTCGTCCGCGCTCAACGCGCTCGCGAACCCGACCATCACCGGATTGGTCCGCGCCGGCCCCTTCGCGCCCGGCTGGGCCTTGAAGTCGTTCAACTGCTTGACCAGATATTCGGGATGCTGGCCGGCGAGCTTCGGGAAACTGCCCGATGCGCTGTTGCCGTCGGCGCCGTGACACGACGCGCAGACTTGCCCGGCAATCGCCTTGCCGCGGTCCAGATCCGGCTTTGCCGCATCCGCCGCGTTTGCCTCCGCTACGAAACCTACGAACCCTGCTGCAACCTGAAGCACCATCAGAGACTTGCACAGTCGATTCATTCGCACACCCTGTTTCGTCTTGTGGGAATTTGAGGTTCTGCAAAAAACGACGTCGACCAGTCTACCGCAGAAGCTGCATAAAAGCGCGAGGCAGGCGCCCGCAACCCTTCGGCAAAACCGGCGTATTGTACAATATCGCGCTGAAAGCTCCCGCGCCTATCGGGGCTACCCCGCCTCCACCAAGCGGCTCGCGCCGCCCCGTCCCTCCGGTTTCCCCCATGGCCTTTTTGCTCCACCAAGCCCGCTTCTATACGACCGTCAACCATCTGCGCGACCTGCCGCCGACGGTGCAACCGGAGATCGCGTTCGCCGGCCGCTCGAATGCCGGCAAATCGACGGCGATCAACGTGCTGTGCAACCAGAAGCGGCTCGCGTTCGCATCGAAGACGCCCGGCCGCACCCAGCACATCAACTACTTCTCCGTCGGCCCGGCCGCCGAGCCCGTCGCGAACCTCGTCGACCTGCCCGGCTACGGTTACGCGGAAGTGCCGGGGGCCGCGAAGGCCCACTGGGAAATGCTTCTGTCGTCGTATCTCGCAACGCGTTCGCAGCTGTGCGGCCTGATCCTGATGATGGATTCGCGGCGCCCGCTGACCGACCTCGATCGCCGGATGCTCGAGTGGTTTGCGCCGACCGGCAAGCCGATCCACACGCTGCTGACGAAGTGCGACAAATTGACGCGCCAGGAAAGCATCAACGCGCTGCGTAACACTCAGAAGGGACTCGACGCGTATCGAGACCAGGGCGTGAAGGGCAAGCTGACCGTCCAGCTGTTCTCGGCGCTGAAGCGCACGGGGCTCGACGAGGCTCATGAACTGATCGAGAGCTGGGTGCGGCCGTCCGTCGCCGACGAAAAAAGCGAGCCTGTAGGACAATGAGCGGGCAACGCGCGGCCGGGATCGGCCGGGCGCACCTGACGGCACCTGCGGATTCGGCCGGCTCATAAAAAAACCCGCCGTTGAACGGCGGGTCAAACAGCCTAATCGAATAACGACAGGCACCCGCTCAGGGAGGAGAAGCGGGGAGTTGCACGCGACGCGTGCCGCTCGATCGCTATCATATACCAACGATCTCGAAAATGACCTAAGGGTTCCGTAAGGTCCTTCTTGCCCTGATTTCTGCCAAATCGCCATGAGCTTCCATCCGCTTCATCGTCCGCGCCGGATGCGCCGCGACGACTTCTCCCGGCGCCTGATGCGCGAAAACCGCCTGACCACCGACGACCTGATCTACCCGGTTTTCGTCGTCGAAGGCACCAACGAACGCCAGGCCGTCCCGTCGATGCCCGGCGTCGAGCGCGTATCGGTCGATCTGCTGATGCAGGTCGCCGAGCAGTGCGTCGAACTTGGCGTGCCCGTGCTGTCGCTGTTCCCGGCCATCGAGCCGTCGCTGAAAACGCCCGACGGACGCGAAGCGGCCAATCCGGAAGGCCTGATCCCGCGCGCTGTGCGCGAGCTGAAGAAGCGTTTCCCCGAACTCGGCGTGCTGACCGACGTCGCGCTCGATCCGTACACGAGCCACGGCCAGGACGGCGTGCTCGACGAAAACGGCTACGTGATCAACGACGACACGATCGAGATCCTGGTCGACCAGGCACGCGCGCAGGCAGAAGCCGGCGTCGACATCGTCGCGCCGTCGGACATGATGGACGGCCGCATCGGCGCGGTCCGCGAGATGCTGGAAAGCGACGGCCATATCCATACGCGCATCATGGCCTATTCGGCCAAGTTCGCGTCGGCGTTCTACGGCCCGTTCCGTGATGCGGTAGGCTCGGCGTCCAATCTGGGCAAGGGCAACAAGATGACCTACCAGATGGATCCGGCGAACAGCGACGAAGCGCTGCGCGAAGTGCGCCTCGACATCGACGAAGGCGCCGACATGGTGATGGTCAAGCCCGGGATGCCGTATCTCGACATCGTGCGCCGCGTGAAGGACGAGTTCCGCTTCCCGACCTACGTGTACCAGGTGAGCGGCGAATACGCGATGCTGAAGGCCGCCGCGATGAATGGCTGGCTCGACCACGACAAGGTCGTGCTCGAATCGCTGCTCGCATTCAAGCGCGCGGGCGCCGACGGTGTCCTCACGTACTTCGCGCTCGATGCTGCCCGTCTGCTGAAAGCGCAGCGCTGAGCCGCACGACGGCGAGTATCAAGAAAAACGGCGGGACACTTCATCGGTGTCCCGCCGTTCTGCATTTGCGGTCCGGTGGGCGCAACGGGCGCCCATGTGCGGCGGACGCGCGCGCCTTACACCGTCGGCACCGCTGCGCGATCGAGGCTGCGCAGGAACGTCTCGGCCGCCTGATAGCCGACCACGCGGCCGATTTCGTTGCCGTTGCGATCGAAGAAGATGATGCCCGGCGGCCCGAACAGGTTGAAGCGCTTGAGTAGCGCCTGGTCGTCCGGATTGTTCGCGGTGACATCCGCGCGCACCAGGTGAAGCTGCGCGAGCCGCGCCTGCACGCGCGAATCGGTGAACGTCAGATGCTCCATTTCCTTGCAGCTCACGCACCAGTCGGCGTAGAAGTCGAGCATCACGGGCCGGCCCGACGTCTTCAGCAGCGCGTCGAGTTCGCCGCTGGAGCGCACCGACGCGAACGCGGGGCCTGCCTGTCCGGCTGCCGACGCATCGCCCGACGCAACCGTGCGCGTCGCGAGTACGGCCAGCGGCTTCACGGGGTCGTTGGAGCCCGCCGCGAGCCCGACGAGCAGCGTCGCGGCCCAGATCGCGAGCGCCGCACCGAGGCCACGACCGAGTCGGCGCCAGATCGACGCGGCGCCGGCATGCGGCGTGAACAGGCCGAGCGCCGCAGCCGCGACGAGCAGCCACAACGCAGCGAGCACCATCTTCAGCCCGCCCGCGAGCACTGGCCACACGATCCACAGCGCGGCCGCGAGCAGCACGATGCCGAAGAACACCTTCACGCCATCCATCCATGCGCCCGCGCGCGGCAGCACCGTGCCGGCACCGACGCCAACGACGAGCAGCGGCACGCCGAGCCCCAGTCCCATTGCGAACAGGGCAGCACCGCCGAGCCACGCATTGCCGGTGTGCGCGATGAACGCGAGCACTGCGAACAGCGGCGCCGTCATGCATGCGCCGACGACCAGCGCGGACAACGCGCCCATCGCCGCGACCGCGACGAAGTGACCGCCCTGCCGCGCGCGCGAAGCTTCGGCCGCGCCGTTCTGCCAGCGCTCGGGCAACGCGATGTCCTTGCCGGAAATCAGCGATACTGCGAATGCCGTGAGCAGTACGCCGAACGCGCCGAGCACCCACGGGTTCTGCAACCACGCGCCAAGGCTCTGGCCAACCAGCGCCGCCGCGATGCCCAGCACCGTATAGACGAGCGCCATGCCGACCACGTACGTCAGCGACAGCGCAAAGCCGCGCGCATGCGTCGCCCGCGTGCCTTGGCCGATGATGATCGCGGACACGATCGGAATCATCGGATACGAACAGGGCAGGAGACTCAGCACGACGCCCGCGACGAAATACAGCGCGACGATCGTGAAGAAGCCGTGCCCCTCGAGCAGCGACTGCGCGAAATCCGCGCTCGTGACCTTGTCGAACCAGTTGCCCGAGGCCGGTGCGCCGTCGGCCGGCGCGGCCGCGCCCAGCGCCGCGCCGTCGACCTTCACGACGTGCTCCGCGGGCGGATAGCAGATCCCTTCGTCGGCGCATCCCTGCGACGTCACCGCGAGCTCGAACGGTCCCGCCGCCTGCTTGACCGGCACGTGAATCACGACCTCGTCGCGATAGGTCTCGACTTCTTTTTGGAACGTCTGGTCGAACTTCACGTGACCGGCCGGGAACTGCGGATCGCCGAGCGTCACCTGCCCGCCCTTCACAGCGAACGCGAACCGCTCGCGGTACAGGTAATAGCCATGGGCGACCTTGAAGCGGACGTCCACCTGCCCCGGCGACTCGCTCGCGCTGAACTTGAATGCGACCGACGGATCGAGAAAATCGTCGGCCGCGCGCGCGACCGACACGCCGGCCAGCATGAACATGAACGACAACAGGACTGCGAGGACCCGCAGCGCGCGCACGCGCACGGAAAGCGCCATACCGTTAAACATGAAATAGACGTTGAGTTTCGCTGGTCACCCACTGGCCGTACGCGGCCGAAGCCGTCGCCTGCCACGAGACGACTTCCGGCGTCTCGTAAGGATGATGCGCGAGAATAAATCGCTCCAGTTCGAGCGAGCGCATGGGGCTCGTCTTGAACAGCAACTGGATCTCGTCGGCCGTCTCGACCTTGCCCTGCCAGTGGTAGCGCGACTTGATCGCACCGAGTTCCGACACGCACGCGGCAAGCCGCGCATCGAGCGCGCCGTCGGCGAGCGCCGCAGCCGTCGCCGCATCCGGCACCGTCGTGAGCATCAACACCACCACCATACGCGCCCTCCTGGCTGGTTTTTACCGGCTTCCGCCGCCACGATTCGCCCATCGAGGGCCCGTGCCGACAGTTCCGTATCGTAGCGCAGCCCGCGCGACACTGCCGGCCGCGGGCTGCGACAATCTTTCGCAGCCCGCGGCACGACAAAAAACAAAAAGGGCCAAGCAATCGCTCGGCCCTTTTCAGATACTGCTGCGTACTGGAAGCTTACTCGGCTTCTTGCACGTTTTCCGTTTCGTCGACTTCCGGACGATCGAGCAGCTCGACCAGTGCCATCGGTGCGTTGTCGCCGACGCGGAAGCCGAACTTCAGCACGCGCAGGTAGCCGCCCGGACGGTTCGCGAAACGCGGACCGAGCACGTCGAACAGCTTCGCCACCGAGTCACGATCGCGCAGGCGGTTGAACGCCAGGCGACGGTTTGCCAGCGACGGCTTCTTGCCGAGCGTGATCAGCGGCTCGACGACTTTACGGAGTTCCTTCGCCTTCGGCAGCGTCGTCTTGATGACTTCGTGCTCGATCAGCGAGTTGGACATGTTACGGAGCATAGCCAGACGGTGGCTGCTCGTGCGGTTCAGTTTCCGCAGACCATGACGATGGCGCATTTCAGTTTCCTTGATTCAAAGTTTTGATCCAGCTCTTCTATCGCACCGCTGGGGTGCACGGGCCGGTAACGAAAAAAGCAAGATGCGGATTTTAAAGGAAAATCCGCATCTTTGCCAACTACAGCAACAACCGGGCTTACTTGTCGAGACCAGCCGGCGGCCAGTTTTCGAGCTTCATGCCCAGCGTGAGACCGCGCGAAGCGAGCACTTCCTTGATCTCGTTGAGCGACTTGCGACCGAGGTTCGGCGTCTTCAGCAGCTCGTTTTCCGTGCGCTGGATCAGGTCGCCGATGTAGTAGATGTTCTCGGCCTTCAGGCAGTTCGCCGAACGAACCGTCAGCTCGAGATCGTCCACCGGACGCAGCAGGATCGGATCGATCTGCGGTGCGCGCGACGGTGCCTCGGCGGCCGTTTCCGTGCCTTCCAGCGCCGCGAACACGGACAGCTGGTCGACCAGGATGCGGGCCGATTGACGGATCGCTTCTTCCGGCGTGATCACGCCGCTCGTCTCGATGTTCATCACGAGCTTGTCGAGGTCGGTACGCTGCTCGACACGTGCGCTTTCGACCGCGTAGCTCACGCGGCGAACCGGCGAGAACGATGCGTCGAGGACGATGCGGCCGATGATCTTGGCCGTGTCTTCGCCGTAGCGACGGACGTTGCCCGGCACATAACCGCGACCCTTCTCGATCTTGATCTGAACGTCGAGCTTGCCGCCCTTCGACAGATGCGCGATCACGTGATTCGGGTTGATGACTTCGCAATCGTGAGCCAGCTCGATATCGCCGGCCGTGACGACGCCTTCGCCTTCCTTGCGCAGCGTAACCGTCACTTCGTCACGGTTATGCAGCTTGAACACCACGCCCTTCAGGTTCAGCAGCAGGTTGACGACGTCTTCTTGCACGCCATCAAGCGTCGAGTACTCGTGCACCACGCCTGCGATCGTCACTTCGGTCGGCGCGTAGCCAACCATCGACGACAGCAGCACGCGGCGAAGCGCATTGCCCAAGGTGTGGCCGTAACCGCGTTCGAACGGTTCCATGACCACCCTCGCGTGGTTCTCGCCCAGCGATTCCACGGCGATGATCTTGGGTTTCAGCAAACTGGTTTGCATGGGCTTTCCTTTTCAATACCCTCGGCTCGTTACACCGATAAGGCTGACCGGTAACAACCAGAAAATAAACAGCCGAGGCCCCCCCTTGCATAACGCAATCGGGGTACCTCGGCCGTCAATCGGATTAACGCGAATACAATTCGACGATCAGGCTTTCGTTGATGTCGCCTGCGATGTCAGCGCGTTCCGGCATTTGCTTGAACGTGCCTTCGAACTTCTTCGCATCGACTGCAACCCAGCTCGGCATGCCGCCTTGCTCGGCCAGCGACAGCGCTTCGACGATACGCGCCTGCTTCTTCGCCTTTTCGCGGATCGCGACGACGTCACCCGCCTTCACTTGCTGCGACGGCACATTCGCGACGACGCCGTTCACGGTGATCGACTTGTGGCTCACCAGCTGACGCGCCTCAGCGCGGGTCGAGCCGAAGCCCATGCGATACACGACGTTGTCGAGACGCGACTCGAGCAGTTGCAGCAGGTTTTCACCCGTGTTGCCCTTGCGACGGTCGGCTTCAGCGAAGTAACGGCGGAACTGACGCTCCAGGACGCCGTAAATGCGCTTGACCTTTTGCTTTTCACGCAGCTGCGTACCGTAGTCGGACGTACGTGCGCCCGAGGTACGGCCGTGCTGACCCGGCTTGCTGTCGAGCTTGCACTTGTCGGCGAGCGAGCGGCGCGCGCTCTTCAGGAACAGGTCGGTGCCTTCACGGCGGGACAGCTTGGCCTTGGGGCCGATATAACGTGCCACTTTGCATTCCTTTATCAATCAGTCACGCGGATCGAAATCCGCGCTAGTTCGCGCCCTTTGGGGCGAACGGTGGGCTTAGTCAATCAAAAAAGCAACGCCCGTCGACGCTACGCGGCGACAGGCAAATGTGCCAGCACGAACGTGCCAGCACATTCTTAGATACGACGGCGCTTCGGCGGACGGCAGCCGTTGTGCGGAATCGGGGTGACGTCCGAAATCGCGGTGATCTTGATGCCGAGGCCATGCAGTGCACGCACTGCCGACTCACGACCCGGGCCCGGGCCCTTGATCCGCACTTCCAGATTCTTCACGCCATATTCCATCGCCACGCGACCGGCCGACTCAGCAGCAACCTGAGCAGCGAACGGCGTCGACTTGCGCGAGCCCTTGAAGCCCTGGCCGCCCGACGTCGCCCATGCCAGTGCATTGCCCTGGCGATCGGTGATCGTGATGATCGTGTTGTTGAACGACGCGTGAACGTGAACCACGCCTTCAGCGACGTTCTTCTTAACCTTCTTGCGAACGCGTTGCGCCGCGGTATTCGAAGCCTTAGCCATTACGTTTTCCTGTAACTGTCAGTTCCGCTTACTTCTTCAGCGCTTGCGCTGCACGACGCGGACCCTTGCGGGTACGTGCGTTCGTACGCGTACGCTGACCGCGCATCGGCAGGCCCTTGCGATGACGAACACCACGGTAGCAACCGAGGTCCATCAGGCGCTTGATGTTCATCGTCACTTCACGGCGCAGATCGCCTTCGACGATGAACTTGCCCACTTCTTCACGCAGCTTTTCGAGGTCTGCGTCGGTCAGGTCCTTGACCTTCTTCGAGAATTCCACGCCAGCTGCCGTGCAGATGCTGCGCGAGCGCGTGCGGCCGATACCGAAGATTGCCGTCAGGCCGATCTCGGTATGCTGGTGATTCGGGATGTTAACCCCTGCGATACGAGCCATTGTTTTTCCTCAAACAAAAAGCGCAAACAAACGCGCGGTCAGCCTTGGCGCTGCTTGTGGCGCGGATCCGAGCTGCAGATCACGCGAACGACGCCTTTGCGCTTGATGATCTTGCAATTGCGGCAAATGCGCTTAACCGATGCCATCACTTTCATGATAATACCCTTTTTTCAAATCACTTCGCCCGGAACACGATCCGCGCACGAGACAGATCGTAAGGCGTCAATTCAACCGTCACCTTGTCGCCTGGCAGGATGCGGATGTAGTGCATCCGCATCTTCCCGGAGATATGCCCCAACACGACATGGCCGTTTTCCAGCTTCACACGGAAGGTCGCATTCGGGAGGTTTTCGATCACCTCACCCTGCATCTGGATTACATCGTCTTTGGCCATAGTCCTTAATTAACGCATTGGGATGTTGCCGCCCTTGAAGTTTGCCTTCTTGAGCAGCGACTCATACTGTTGCGACATAACGTACGACTGCACCTGCGCCATGAAGTCCATCGTGACGACGACAATGATCAGCAGCGACGTTCCACCAAAATAAAACGGCACGTTCCAGCGCAGCACCAGGAATTCCGGCAGCAGACAGACGAAGACGATGTAGATCGCACCCGCCAGCGTCAGACGCGTGAGGATACGGTCGATATATCGTGCGGTCTGATCGCCCGGACGAATGCCCGGAACAAACGCGCCGCTCTTCTTCAGGTTGTCCGCGGTTTCCCTGCTGTTGAACACCAGTGCGGTGTAGAAGAAGCAGAAAAACACGATCGCCAGCGTGTACAGCAGCACATAGACCGGCTGGCCCGGCTTCAGCGCCTCCGCGACGTTATGCAACGTGTTGGAGATCCAGCTTCCCGACGGCTGACCCGTGCTGAACCAGCCGAGAATCGTGGCCGGGAACAGGATGATCGACGATGCGAAGATCGGCGGAATCACGCCCGACATGTTCAGCTTCAGCGGCAAGTGCGACGACTGGCCACCGTAGATCTTGTTGCCGACCTGGCGCTTCGCATAGTTCACGAGGATCTTGCGCTGACCGCGTTCGATGAACACGACCAGGTAAGTCACCGCGGCAATCAGAACGACGATGATGATCGCCGAAATGATGCTCATCGAACCCGTGCGCACCAGCTCGAACAACCCACCGACGGCATTCGGGAACCCTGCTGCGATCCCGCCGAAGATGATGATCGAGATGCCGTTACCAAGACCACGCTCGGTGATCTGCTCACCCAGCCACATCAGGAACATCGTGCCGGTAACCAGCGTCACGACCGTCGTCAGTCGGAACAGCATGCCGGGGTCGATCACGAGGCCTGGCTGGTTTTCCAGCGCAGCCGCGATCCCGAACGCCTGGAAGGTCGCGAGCACCACGGTGAAATACCGCGTGTACTGCGTGATCTTCCGTTGCCCTGCCTGCCCTTCCTTCTTCAGCGCCTCGAGCTGCGGCGAGACGATCGCCAGCAACTGCATGATGATCGACGCCGAGATGTACGGCATGATCCCCAGCGCAAAGATCGTGAAGCGGGAAAGCGCGCCACCCGAGAACATGTTGAACATGCCCAGGATGCCGCCCGCCTGGCTCTGGAACAGCTTCGCCAGTTGATCCGGATCGATGCCCGGCACGGGGATGTGCGCGCCGATGCGATAGACGATCAGCGCCAGGAGCAGGAACATCGCTCGCCGACGCAGATCGCCGAATTTCGCCGTGCTTCGACCGGGTTTTGCAAGACTCGGGCTGTTAGCCAAGTACCTTCTCCGATGAATGCAAGTAACGACGCGCTACGCGTGTCACTCGGCGAACGAACCGCCAGCCGCTTCGATCGCAGCGCGCGCACCCTTGGTGGCACCGAGACCCTTCACGACGATCTTGCGCTTCAGTTCGCCCGTCGCGATGATCTTTGCGCTCTTCGTCAGCTCGCCGACCAGGCCGGCTTGCTTCAGTGCGAGCAGATCGATTTCATCGACCGGCAGCTTCTCGAGGTCGGAGAGGCGCACTTCACCGACGAATTCCTTCGTCAGCGACGTGAAGCCGCGCTTCGGCAGACGACGTTGCAGCGGCATCTGACCGCCTTCGAAACCGACTTTGTGGAAGCCGCCCGAACGCGATTTCTGACCCTTGTGACCACGGCCAGCCGTCTTGCCGAGGCCCGAACCGATGCCGCGACCGACGCGACGCTTGGCGTGCTTGGCGCCAGCGGCCGGCTTCAGGTTATTCAATTCCATATCAACTCCTTGATCCGTAGGGCCGCTTACGCGATGACCTTAACGAGGTACGAGACCTTGTTGATCATGCCGCGGACCGCCGGCGTGTCCTGCAGCTCGCTAACCGAGTTGAGTCGGCGCAGGCCCAGGCCACGCACGGTCGCGCGGTGCGATTCGCGGGTCCCGATCAGGCTCTTAACGAGCTGAACCTTGACAGTTTTTTCAGACATGGTGACCACCCGGGCTTAGCCCAAAATATCTTCGACGGACTTGCCGCGCTTCGCCGCGATGTCTGCCGGGGTCGACTGCTTGCGCAGACCGTCCAGCGTGGCGCGAACGAGGTTGTACGGGTTCGTCGAACCGTGGCTCTTCGCCACGACGTTCTGAACGCCCATCACGTCGAACACTGCGCGCATCGGGCCGCCGGCGATCACGCCCGTACCTGCCTTCGCCGGAGCGAGGAGGACAGCGGATGCGCCATGCTTGCCGTGCACTTCGTGCTGCAGCGTGCCGTTCTTGAGCGGCACCTTGAACATGTTGCGGCGAGCTTGTTCCATTGCCTTCTGGACAGCGACCGGCACTTCCTTCGCCTTGCCCTTGCCCATACCGATACGGCCATCGCCGTCGCCGACCACGGTCAGTGCGGCGAAGCCGAGAATACGGCCACCCTTCACGACCTTGGTCACGCGGTTGACCGAAATCATCTTTTCGCGAAGGCCGTCGTCGCGCTCGTCAGCCTGAACTTTCGCTTGCATCTTTGCCATGACGAATTCCTTCCTTAGAACTTGAGCCCAGCTTCGCGAGCTGCCTCAGCCAGCGCCTTGACGCGGCCGTGGTAGCGGAAGCCCGAGCGGTCGAAGGCGACGGATTCGATGCCGGCGGCCTTTGCCTTCTCGGCAATACGCTTGCCGATCAGCGTCGCAGCATTAACGTTGCCACCCTTGCCCGACTTGTCGGCCAGTTCGGCGCGCACTTCTGCTTCGAGCGTCGACGCGCTGGCGAGCACCTTGGTGCCGCAGGGCGAGAACACTTGAGCGTAGATGTGCGTGTTCGTGCGATGCACGGCGAGACGCGCGACCTGCAGCTCAGCGATCTTGATACGCGTCTGGCGAGCGCGGCGCAGGCGAGATTGAGTCTTATCCATGATTGCGCACCCTTACTTCTTCTTCGTTTCTTTGAGGATCACAACCTCGTCGGAATAGCGCACGCCCTTGCCCTTGTAGGGCTCCGGCGGACGGTAACCGCGGACTTCCGCAGCCACTTGACCGACTTGTTGCTTGTTGATCCCCTTGATCACGATTTCGGTTTGCGTCGGGGTTTCAGCCTTGACGCCTTCCGGCATCTGGTGCACCACCGGGTGCGAGAAACCCAGCGACAGGTTCAGCTTGTCGCCTTGCGCCTGCGCACGATAACCGACGCCAACCAGCGTCAGCTTGCGCTCGAAACCCTTGGTCACGCCGTGCACGGCATTCGCGATGATCGCGCGCATCGTGCCCGACAGTGCATTTGCTTCGCGGCTTTCGTCGACCGGCGACAGATTCAGCGTGCCGTCGTTGTTCGCCACGTTCACGAGCGGATTGATCGCTTGCGTGATGGTGCCCAGCGGGCCCTTGACGGTGATTGCACCGTCGGCCAGCTTGACTTCCGCGCCTTGCAGCGCGATCGGGCTCTTACCTACTCGAGACATGTTTCTCTCTCCTCGGCTTTAAGCGACGTAGCAGATGACTTCGCCGCCGACGCCGGTAGCGCGCGCCTTGCGGTCGGTCATCACGCCCTTCGGCGTCGACACGATTGCCACGCCCAGGCCATTCATGACCTGCGGAATGTCGTTACGGCCGCGGTACACGCGCAGACCAGGCTTCGACACGCGCTCGAGGCGTTCGATGACCGGGCGACCTGCGTAGTACTTCAGCGCGATATTCAGTTCGGACTTCGCACCTTCCGCCTTGACGGCGAAATCGTCGATATAACCTTCGTCCTTCAGGACTTGCGCGATTGCAACCTTGACCTTCGACGAGGGCATCGCGACCGATACTTTCTCGACCATCTGCGCGTTGCGGATGCGAGTCAGCATATCGGCGATAGGATCACTCATGCTCATTTACGTTTCTCCTATTACCAGCTCGCCTTGGTCAGGCCAGGAATCTCGCCACGGAATGCGATTTCACGAATCTTGTTACGCGCGAGGCCGAATTTACGGAACGTGCCACGCGGACGGCCCGTGATCGCGCAGCGGTTACGCTGGCGGGTCGGGTTTGCGTTGCGGGGCAGTTGCTGCAGCTCAAGGCGTGCTTCGTAGCGCTCTTCTTCCGACTTGCTTTGGTCTTCGACGATCGCCTTCAGCGCTTCGCGCTTTGCTGCGAACTTCGCGACCAGGCGGGCGCGCTTCTTTTCACGTTCGATCAGTGCCAGTTTAGCCACGGTAACCTCAGTTTCTGAACGGGAACTTGAAGCTGGCGAGCAGAGCCTTTGCTTCGTCGTCGGTCTTCGCAGTCGTCGTGATGCTGATGTTCAGCCCACGCAGTGCGTCGATCTTGTCGTAGTCGATTTCGGGGAAAATGATCTGCTCTTTCACACCGATGTTGTAGTTGCCGCGGCCATCGAAAGCACGGCCCGACACACCGCGGAAGTCACGCACGCGGGGCAGGGCAACGGTCACGAAACGGTCGAGGAATTCGTACATCGCACGACCACGCAGCGTCACCATCGCGCCGATCGGGTAGCCCTGGCGGATCTTGAAGCCTGCGATTGCCTTGCGTGCCTTCGTGACGACCGGCTTCTGACCAGCGATCTTCGTGAGGTCGCCAACGGCGTTCTCGATGATCTTCTTGTCAGCGATCGCTTCGCCAAGACCCATGTTCAGCGTGATCTTGGTGATACGCGGCACTTCCATGACCGACTTGTAACCGAACTTCTCGATCAGGCCGGGCACAACCTTTTCTTTGTAAAACTCTTGAAAACGAGCCATTTTTTACTCCGCTGCGTCAGGCGCTCAGTACGGCACCGGTCGTCTTCAGGAAGCGAACCTTCTTGCCTTCCTCGACCTTGATGCCAACACGCGACGCCTTGCCATTCGCGTCGACCAGTGCGACGTTCGAAATATGCAGGGGCATCGTCTTCGCTTCCACGCCACCCGTCGTACCCTTCATCGGGTTCGGCTTCACATGCTTCTTGACGAGGTTGATACCCTCAACCGTCACATGTTCTGCACCGACAGCCAGCACGACGCCGCGCTTGCCCTTGTCTTTGCCAGTGACGACGATAACTTCGTCACCTTTGCGAATCTTGTTCATCGCGACTCCTTACAGCACTTCCGGCGCCAGCGAAACGATCTTCATGAATCGTTCGCTACGCAGCTCACGCGTCACCGGCCCGAAGATACGGGTGCCGATCGGCTCAAGCTTGTTATTCAAAAGCACAGCGGCGTTGCCGTCGAACTTGATCAGCGAGCCGTCTTGACGGCGAACACCCTTGGCGGTGCGGACCACCACGGCGTTGTAGATTTCGCCTTTCTTCACGCGCCCGCGCGGCGTTGCTTCTTTGACGGTCACCTTGATGATGTCGCCAATGCCGGCATAACGACGCTTCGAGCCGCCGAGCACCTTGATGCACATGACTTCACGCGCACCCGTGTTGTCGGCTACTTCGAGCCGAGATTCGGTCTGGATCATGGTTTGTCTTTCCCAACTTAATCCGGATGCACCACCATGATGCATTCGGTCAGTCTTGGTCCCGTCAGCCAATCGGCTGCTTGGGTTGGAACAGCAGCGACGGCAAACGAAACCCGCCATCGCAATTCGGTGAATCTTTCGGACAGGCTGGCGCCAGTCCGCTTCCCCCACCAACTTCGCCCGCGACGGGGCTCCCATAAAGAGGGAAGACCGGGATTATAACAAATAATCCCGGTCACGCAAGCAAAAACTTTGCGATTTCAAGCACTTCTTGGCGAAGTGCCTGTTACTGCCAACTGCTCTGCCCGCTTAGATGACGCGAGCTGCTTCGACGAGGCGCGACACCGTCCAGGCCTTCGTCTTCGAAACAGGACGAGTTTCCTGGATTTCGACGAGATCGCCTTCGTTGCAGGTGTTCGCTTCATCATGCGCGTGGTACTTCTTCGAGCGCACGACGTACTTGCCGTAGATCGGGTGCTTGACGCGGTGCTCGATCAGCACGGTGACGGTCTTGTCCATCTTGTTGCTGACGACCCGACCGACCAGCGTCCGCTTCAGCGAGGTTTTCACGCTATCGTTCATTTCTGGTTCGCCTTCTGAGTCATGACGGTCCGCACACGTGCGATGTCGCGACGAACCTTCTTCAGCTGGCTCGTGTTCGTGAGCTGCTGGGTCGCGAGTTGCATGCGCAGGCCGAATTGCGCCTTCAGCAGGTCCGCCAGCTCCTTGTTGAGCGCGGCCTGGTCTTTCTGGAGAAGTTCGGAAGCCTTCATGTTTTCTCCTTAGGCGCCGAGCTGGCGCACGATGAACGTCGTCTTCAGCGGCAGCTTCGCTGCAGCCAGACGGAACGCTTCGCGTGCCAGTTCTTCGGTTACGCCGTCCATTTCATAGAGCATCTTGCCCGGCTGGATTTCGGCGACGTAGTACTCCGGGTTACCCTTACCGTTACCCATACGCACTTCTGCCGGCTTTTGCGAAATCGGCTTGTCCGGGAAGATCCGGATCCAGATGCGGCCGCCACGCTTGATGTGACGCGTCATTGCACGACGCGCCGCTTCAATTTGACGTGCGGTCAAACGACCGCGACCGATCGCCTTCAGGCCGAATTCACCGAACGACACTGCGTTGCCGCGCGTCGCCTTGCCAGTGTTACGACCCTTCTGCTCTTTACGATACTTTCTGCGTTTCGGTTGCAGCATCGTTATTCTCCAGTCTTGCCGTCTTCGGGCTTGCCGGCGCCACGGCGCGGTGCGCCACGACGAGCACCCGGAGCGCCGCCTTCGCCGTCACGGCGCGGACGACGGTCGCCCGGACGCGCATTGCGACGCGGACGCTTGTCTTCGGCTACTTCTTCGACCACCGGCGCGTCATTGCGGCCGAGCGTGTCGCCCTTGTACACCCAAACCTTGACGCCGATGATCCCGTAGGTCGTCTTCGCTTCCGAGGTTGCGTAGTCGATATCGGCACGCAGCGTGTGAAGGGGCACGCGACCTTCGCGATACCACTCCGTACGAGCGATTTCGATACCGTTCAGACGGCCTGCGCTCATGATCTTGATGCCCTGGGCACCCAAACGCATCGCGTTCTGCATCGCACGCTTCATCGCGCGACGGAACATGATCCGGCGCTCGAGCTGTTGCGTGATCGAGTCAGCGATCAGTTGCGCATCGGTTTCCGGCTTGCGGATTTCTTCGATGTTGACGTGAACCGGCACGCCCATGCGGCGTTGCAGTTCCGTCTTCAGCTGTTCGATATCCTCGCCCTTCTTGCCGATGACGACGCCCGGACGCGAGCTGTAAATCGTGATGCGCGCGTTCTTTGCCGGACGCTCGATGACGACCCGACCGACCGAAGCGTTCTTCAGCTTCTTCTTCAGGTATTCACGAACACCGATGTCTTCCTGCAGCATCGCCGCGAAATTGTTATTGTTCGCGTACCAACGCGAAGCCCAATTGCGGCTGACAGCCAGGCGGAAGCCAGTCGGATGAATTTTCTGTCCCATCGTATGGCTCCTTAATTCCCGACCGTCACAGTGATGTGACAGGATTGCTTCTCGATGCGGTTACCGCGGCCCTTTGCGCGCGCGGTGAAACGCTTGAGCGATGCAGCCTTGTCGACGTAGATGCTCTTGATCTTGAGCTCGTCGATATCAGCGCCTTCGTTGTGCTCCGCATTCGCGATTGCCGACAGCACAACCTTCTTCACGATGCCAGCCGCCTTCTTCGGCGAGAACGTCAGAACGTTCAGCGCCTTGTCGACCGGCAAACCGCGGATCTGGTCAGCCACAAGGCGCGTTTTTTGCGCCGAGATGCGGGCACCGCGATGAATTGCTTTCACTTCCATCTTGATTGCCCCTTATTTCTTGGCCTTCTTGTCGGCCGCGTGACCCTTGAACGTACGGGTCAGTGCGAACTCGCCAAGCTTGTGGCCGACCATGTTTTCCGAGATGTACACCGGAACGTGTTGACGGCCGTTGTGAACAGCGATCGTCAGGCCGATGAAATCCGGCAGAATCGTCGAGCGACGCGACCAGGTCTTGATCGGCTTTTTGTCGCGCGAAGCTGCAGCCGCCTCAACTTTCTTCAGCAAATGGGCGTCGCAGAACGGACCTTTTTTTACAGAACGTGCCATTGCCTACTCCTTAACGCTTGTGACGGCGCTGGACGATCATCGTCGTCGTGCGCTTGTTGCTGCGGGTGCGGTAACCCTTAGCCGGCGTACCCCACGGGCTCACCGGGTCGCGACCTGCAGCCGTCTTGCCCTCACCACCACCGTGCGGGTGATCAACCGGGTTCATCGCAACGCCACGCACCGTCGGGCGGATACCGCGCCAGCGGTTCGCGCCAGCCTTGCCGATTTGGCGCAGGCTATGCTCTTCGTTGCCGACTTCACCGATCGTTGCACGGCACTCGATGTGCACGCGGCGGATTTCGCCCGAACGCAGACGAACCTGCGCGTAGACGCCTTCACGTGCCAGCAGCATGGCCGACGTGCCAGCCGAACGCGCCATTTGCGCGCCCTTGCCCGGCAGCATCTCGATGCAGTGGATCGTCGTACCGACCGGAATGTTGCGGATCGGCAGCGTGTTACCTGCACGGATCGGCGCTTCCGAACCCGACATCAGCTGTTGGCCGACGGTCAGGCCCTTCGGGGCGATGATGTAGCGACGCTCGCCGTCTGCGTAGAGCACCAGCGCGATGTTCGCGCTACGGTTCGGGTCGTATTCGAGACGCTCGACCTTTGCCGGGATGCCGTCCTTCGTGCGACGGAAATCGACGATACGGTAATGCTGCTTGTGACCACCACCCTTATGACGCGTGGTGATGCGGCCGTTGTTGTTACGGCCGGCGGTCGAGCTCTGCGAGTCGAGCAGTGCCGCGTACGGCTTGCCCTGGTGCAGATTCTTGTTGACCACCTTGACCATCGCGCGGCGACCCGGCGAAGTCGGTTTAACTTTCACGATTGCCATGATTACTTGGCCTCCGCTTCAAAGTTGATTTCCTGGCCGGGCTTCAGGCAAACGTACGCCTTCTTCACGTCCTTGCGACGGCCCATCGAACGGCCGAAGCGCTTTTGCTTGCCCTTCTGAACCAGCACATTGACCGAATCAACTTCAACCTTGAACAGCAGCTCGACAGCCGCCTTCACTTCCTGCTTCGTGGCATCCGGTGCGACTTCGAACACGACTTGCTCGTTCTTGTCGGCAACCAGCGTCGCCTTTTCCGAGATCACCGGTGCGAGCAGGACCTGCATCAAACGATGATCGTTCTTGCGAATCTCGCTCATGACAGCAACTCCTCGATCTGGGCGACCGCAGCCTTCGTGACCAGCACTTTCTTGAAGTAGATCAGCGACAGCGGGTCAGCGTAGCGCGGCTCGACAATCGCCACGTGCGGCAGGTTGCGCGAAGCCAGGTACAGGTTCTCGTCGACCGTGTCCGTAATGATCAGCACGGAGTCGAGACCCATGGTCTTGAATTTGTCAGCCAGCAGCTTGGTCTTCGGCGCTTCGAGGATGATGTCCTCGACGACCGACAGACGACCTTCACGGGCCAGCTGCGAGAAGATCGAGCAGAGACCTGCGCGATGCATCTTCTTGTTGACCTTGTGCGAGAAGTTTTCTTCCGGCGAGTTCGGGAAGATGCGACCACCGCCACGCCACAGCGGGCTCGACGACATACCGGCACGAGCGCGGCCCGTACCCTTCTGACGCCACGGCTTCTTGGTGGTGTGCTTGACTTGCTCACGGTCCTTCTGTGCGCGGTTACCTTGGCGAGCATTCGCCTGGTACGCGACGACGACCTGGTGGATCAGCGCTTCGTTGTAGTCACGACCGAACACGACGTCCGACGCGTTGACCACTGCACCTTCCTGACCATTTTCGTTCAGGAGCTTGAGTTCCATTATTTCGCCCCCTTGGTCTTGACGGCCGGCGTCACGAAAACCTTGCCGCCCTTCGCGCCCGGAATCGCGCCCTTGACGAGCAGCAGCTTGCGCTCTGCGTCGATACGAGCGATTTCGAGGTTCTGCACCGTCACCGTAACGTCACCGAGGTGACCCGTCATGCGCTTACCCGGGAAAACGCGACCCGGATCCTGCGCCATACCGATCGAGCCCGGCACGTTGTGCGAGCGCGAGTTACCGTGGGTGGCACGGCCGGAGGAGAAGTTGTAACGCTTGATCGTACCAGCGTAGCCCTTACCGATCGACACGCCTTGCACGTCGACCTTCTGGCCCACTTCGAAAAGATCAGCACCGACCACGGCGCCATTCGACAGCTCTGCTGCCTTGGCCGCGTCAATGCGGAATTCCTTGAGGATTTCACCGGCTTCGACACCGGCTTTGGCGAGATGACCTGCCAGCGGCTTCGTCACGCGCGATGCGCGGCGGGAGCCGAATGCAACCTGCACGGCCGTGTAGCCGTCGGTTTCAACAGTCTTGATCTGCGTCACGCGGTTGTCCGACACGTCCAGCACGGTGACGGGAATCGAATCCCCTTCAGCCGTGAAGATACGGGTCATGCCAACCTTGCGACCTACGAGTCCAAGGCTCATCATTTTCTCCATTCCCGACTGCGATTGGTCGGGGCTGATTTACAAAATGCCGGGCACGCAAGGCCCAACTTTTTTACGCGAATACGCGAAAAGCCAAGCAGTATAGCCCGACTTCTCGATTTCCGCAAGCAATACAAAGACTTAGCACCACCCAGCAATCCGGATGGCGCCGAAAGCCTTACTGCAGCTTGATTTCCACGTCGACGCCAGCCGGCAGATCGAGCTTCATCAGCGCGTCAACCGTCTTGTCGGTCGGATCGACGATGTCCATCAGGCGCTGGTGGGTACGGATTTCGAGCTGATCGCGCGACGTCTTGTTGACGTGCGGCGAGCGCAGGATGTCAAAACGCTGAATGCGCGTCGGCAGCGGCACCGGGCCACGGACGATTGCGCCAGTCCGCTTCGCGGTATCGACGATTTCGGCAGCCGATTGATCGATCAGACGATAGTCGAAAGCCTTCAGGCGAATGCGGATTTTCTGTTGCTGCATGACGATTCCTTGAAAAGAGCGAGGCGATGTTGCATCGCCGGACACTAAAAGAACGCGAAACCTGTTGCCTGCGGGGAGCGAGGCGCCAGCTTCCGAACGGTACTTCCACTGCTAAGCCCGCGATTCTACACGAAAAATCGGAGTGGTGGTGTGCGTTTGTCAATGCCGCAACGCGCACGCCACAAAGACAAAACCGGGTGCCAGATCAAACTGGGCACCCGGTTTCGACGGTACGACTGCCTACCGTGGAATCGCGGACCCCGGAGGGATCCGCGGATCGTCGATGTTACTCGATGATCTTGGCGACGACGCCGGCGCCGACGGTACGGCCACCTTCGCGGATTGCGAAGCGCAGACCTTCTTCCATCGCGATCGGAGCGATCAGCTTCACCGTGATCGACACGTTGTCGCCCGGCATCACCATTTCCTTGTCCTTCGGCAGCTCGATCGAGCCCGTCACGTCCGTCGTACGGAAGTAGAACTGCGGACGGTAGTTGTTGAAGAACGGCGTGTGACGGCCGCCTTCGTCCTTGCTCAGCACGTACACTTCAGCCGTGAAGTGCGTGTGCGGCGTGATCGAACCCGGCTTCGCCAGAACCTGGCCACGCTCCACGTCTTCACGCTTCGTGCCGCGCAGCAGGATACCCACGTTGTCGCCTGCCTGACCTTGGTCCAGCAGCTTGCGGAACATTTCAACGCCCGTGCAGGTCGTCTTCACCGTCGGCTTGATACCGACGATTTCGATTTCCTCGCCGACCTTCACGATGCCGCGCTCGACACGACCCGTCACCACCGTACCACGGCCCGAGATCGAGAACACGTCTTCCACCGGCATCAGGAACGCGCCGTCAACTGCACGCTCCGGCGTCGGGATGTACGTGTCCAGTGCGTCTGCCAGGCTCATGATCGCCACTTCGCCCAGCTCGCCCGTGTCGCCTTCCAGCGCCAGCTTCGCCGAACCCTTCACGATCGGCGTGTCGTCGCCCGGGAAGTCGTACTTCGACAGGAGTTCGCGAACTTCCATCTCGACCAGCTCGAGCAGTTCAGCGTCGTCCACCATGTCGCACTTGTTCAGGAACACGATGATGTACGGAACGCCAACCTGACGCGCCAGCAGGATGTGCTCACGCGTTTGCGGCATCGGGCCGTCTGCTGCCGAGCAAACCAGGATCGCGCCGTCCATCTGCGCCGCGCCCGTGATCATGTTCTTCACATAGTCAGCGTGGCCCGGGCAGTCGACGTGTGCGTAGTGGCGGTTTGCCGTTTCGTACTCGACGTGTGCCGTGTTGATCGTGATGCCGCGCGCCTTTTCTTCCGGTGCCGCGTCGATCTGGTCGTACGCCTTCGCTTCGCCGCCGAACTTCTTCGTCAGAACCGTCGTGATCGCTGCCGTCAGCGTCGTCTTGCCGTGGTCAACGTGACCAATCGTACCAACGTTGACGTGCGGCTTGGTCCGCTCAAACTTTTCTTTTGCCATGATTCTCTTCTTTCAAAAAATAATCGGTTGGTAGCTACAGATTTACTTCGACTTCGCGCTGATGATCGCTTCAGCAACGTTGCGCGGAGCTTCAGCGTAGTGCTTGAACTCCATCGTGTACGTTGCACGACCTTGCGTCAGCGAACGCAGCGACGTCGAGTAACCGAACATTTCCGACAGCGGCACTTCGGCGCGAACGATCTTGCCGCCGCCAACCATGTCTTCCATGCCCTGGACGATGCCGCGACGGCCCGACAGGTCGCCCATCACGTTGCCCATGTAGTCTTCCGGCGTCTCGACTTCGACAGCCATCATCGGCTCGAGGACGACCGGGTTCGCCTTGCGCATCGCTTCCTTGAACGCCATCGAACCGGCCATGCGGAACGCGTTTTCGTTCGAGTCAACGTCGTGGTACGAACCGAACGTCAGGTGAACCTTCACGTCGACGACCGGGAAGCCGGCCAGCACGCCCGACTTCAGCGTGTCCTGGATACCCTTGTCGACCGCCGGGATGTATTCACGCGGAATCACACCACCCTTGATCTCGTCGAAGAACTCGTAGCCCTTGCCTTGTTCGTTCGGCTCGAGCGTGATGACCGCGTGACCGTACTGGCCGCGACCACCCGACTGCTTGACGAACTTGCCGTCGACGTCCTTCGCCGTCGAACGGATCGTTTCGCGGTATGCAACCTGCGGCTTGCCGACGGTCGCTTCCACGCCGAATTCACGCTTCATCCGGTCAACCAGAATTTCGAGGTGGAGCTCGCCCATGCCCGAAATGATGGTCTGGCCCGACTCTTCGTCGGTCTGCACGCGGAACGACGGATCTTCCTGCGCCAGACGGTTCAGCGCGAGGCCCATCTTTTCCTGGTCAGCCTTGGTCTTCGGCTCGACAGCCTGCGAAATCACCGGCTCCGGGAACACCATGCGCTCGAGAACGATCGGGTTCGCCGGGTCGCACAGCGTGTCGCCCGTGGTCGCTTCCTTCAGGCCGACCGCAGCAGCGATGTCGCCTGCGCGAACTTCCTTGATTTCTTCACGCTGGTTCGCGTGCATCTGCAGAATACGACCGAGGCGTTCCTTCTTGCCCTTGGTCGAGTTCAGCAGCGTGTCGCCCGAGTTGACGACGCCCGAGTACACACGGAAGAAGATCAGCTGGCCGACGAACGGGTCGGTCATGATCTTGAACGCGAGCGACGAGAACTTCTCGTCGTCCGACGCCTTGCGCTCCGCTTCTTCACCGTTTTCGAGCTCGCCCTTGACCGGCGGGATGTCGACCGGCGACGGCAGGAAGTCGATCACGGCGTCGAGCATACGCTGCACGCCCTTGTTCTTGAACGCGGTACCGCACAGCATCGGCTGGATTTCGCACGCGATCGTACGGTCGCGCAGAGCCTTGACGATGTCGGCTTCCGGCAGATCGCCTTCTTCCAGGTACTTGTTCATCAGGTCTTCGCTGGCTTCAGCAGCCACTTCGACCATCTTTTCGCGCCATTCCTTGCAGGTCTCGGCGAGCTCGGCCGGGATGTCGACGTAGTCGAACTTCGTGCCTTGCGACGCTTCGTCCCAAATGATCGCCTTCATCTTGATCAGGTCGACCACGCCCTTGAAGTTTTCTTCCGAGCCGATCGGCACCACGACCGGAACCGGATTCGCCTTCAGGCGCAGGCGGAGCTGGTCGTAGACCTTGAAGAAGTTCGCGCCGGTACGGTCCATCTTGTTGACGAACGCGAGACGGGGCACCTTGTACTTGTTCGCCTGGCGCCACACCGTTTCCGACTGCGGCTGCACGCCGCCCACTGCGCAGTACACCATGCACGCGCCGTCGAGCACGCGCATCGAGCGCTCCACTTCGATCGTGAAGTCGACGTGGCCCGGGGTGTCGATGATGTTGATGCGGTGTTCCGGATAGTTGCCGCCCATGCCCTTCCAGAAGGCCGTGGTAGCAGCGGACGTGATCGTGATGCCACGCTCCTGTTCCTGCTCCATCCAGTCCATCGTGGCTGCGCCGTCGTGAACTTCACCGATCTTGTGGTTCACACCGGTGTAAAACAGAATGCGCTCGGTCGTCGTCGTCTTGCCGGCGTCGATGTGAGCGCTAATACCGATATTGCGGTAGCGCTCGATAGGAGTCTTGCGAGCCACTTTGATCCTCTACTGGGATGACATGATGCAGCCCTGCTGCATCATGCTTCAACACAAACGGGCGAGGCGCCTGAAAAGCGCACCCGCCCGGAATTTATTTCCGCTAACAGCCCAGCCAGGCGCTTAGAAACGGAAATGCGAGAACGCGCGGTTGGCTTCTGCCATGCGGTGAACTTCATCGCGCTTCTTCATCGCGCCGCCACGGCCTTCGGCCGCTTCGGAGAGTTCACCTGCCAGGCGCAGGGCCATCGACTTCTCGCTGCGCTTCTTCGCAGCCTCACGCAGCCAGCGCATCGCCAATGCCATACGACGCGACGGGCGCACTTCGACCGGAACCTGATAGTTGGCACCACCAACGCGACGGCTCTTCACTTCGACCACCGGCTTCACGTTGTTGAGCGCAACGGTGAACACTTCCAGCGGGTCCTTGCCACCCTTGGTCTGGATTTGTTCGAATGCGCCATAAACGATGCGCTCTGCGACCGACTTCTTGCCGGACAGCATCAGCATGTTCATGAACTTGGCTACATCAACGTTGCCGAACTTCGGATCCGGCAACACTTCCCGCTTGGGGACTTCGCGACGACGCGGCATGATTCTTCCTTTACCTGTTCAGTTGGAGCTGCATTCAGCCCCGCGGCCACCAACAAACCCGATCACATCTTCACGACTAACCAGCTTGGCCGGGTGACCACTTACTCGACAGCACCGGCAATCCGGCACTCCCGCCTTGACCGCCCTGCGGCGATCCCTGATCAAAAACTGCTTACTTGGCAGCCTTTGCACGCTTCGCGCCGTACTTCGAGCGCGCTTGCTTACGGTCCTTGACGCCCTGGGTATCCAGCGAGCCGCGAACCATGTGGTAACGCACACCCGGCAAGTCCTTCACACGGCCGCCGCGGATCAGCACAACCGAGTGTTCCTGCAGGTTGTGGCCTTCACCGCCGATGTACGAAATCACTTCGAAGCCGTTCGTCAGACGAACCTTGGCGACCTTACGGAGTGCCGAGTTAGGCTTCTTCGGCGTCGTCGTGTACACACGGGTGCACACGCCGCGACGCTGGGGGCAGTCCTGCAGGGCCGGGCTCTTGCTCTTCGTCGTTTCCGACTGACGGCCTTTGCGAACCAGTTGGTTGATGGTTGGCATTGTTTATTCCTGAAATTGAACAAAATCTGCACATCGATTTCGGGCAAAGCGAGAATCGACGCACAGTTGATTTCCGAACTGGCGATACGGACACGAACTTTCGAACGCGGCTCGACCCACCGAATACCGGAACCCAGCATCATATGCCGGAAATGCCAACGAAGTCAACGGCTTGCGTGATTTGCCAACCGCGCGAGCGGTTTACCGGAAGGGTCGGAACACCTGTGTCATGCCGACTCGACGACGTCGATGATCTCGTCGCCGAAGCGTTCCAGCTTGCGCACACCCATGCCGGGGATGTGGCGCAGGTCGTCGATCGTCTCCGGCGCATTGCGCGCAATTTCGGCCAGCGTCGCGTCGTGGAAGATCACGTAGGCTGGCACGCCGTCGGACTTCGCGGTTTCCGCGCGCCACGCGCGCAGCGCATCCCAGCGTGCGCGCTCGCGCGTGCCCATGCCGGCCGTCGGATCGACCCGCGTGCCGCTGCGGCTCGACGACTGGCGCGTGCGCTGCGGCTTCACGTAGCGGCGCAGCGTGACCTTCTCCTCGTTCTTCAGCACCGGCTTCGCGGCCTCGGTCAGCATCAGCGCGCCGAAGCCGCCATGGTCAACCGCCAGATAGCCATACGCCACGAGCTGCCGGAAAATCGCGCGCCACTCGGGCTCGGACAGCGACGCGCCGATCCCGAACGTACTGAGCTGGTCGTGGCCGCGCTGCAGCACCTTCTCGGTGCGGCCGCCACGCAGAATCTCGATCAGATGGCTCGAGCCGAAATTGAAGCCGCTCGCGCGCTGCGCGCGGAATACGCACGACAGCGCCATCTGCGCCTCGCGCGTCGCGTCCCACGAATCGGGCGGTTCGAGGCACGTGTCGCAGTTGCCGCACGGGTGGCTCGCCTCGCCGAAGTAGTTCAGAAGCCGCACGCGCCGGCACGAGATCGTCTCGCACAGTCCGAGCAGCGCATCGAGCTTCGACGTCTGTACGCGCTTGTGCGCGTCGTCCGCATCGGACTCGTCGATCATCTTGCGCTGCTGGACGACGTCGCCGAGCCCATACGCCATCCACGCGTTTGCCGGCATCCCGTCGCGGCCCGCACGGCCGGTTTCCTGGTAGTAGCCTTCGACACTCTTCGGCAAATCGAGGTGGGCGACGAAGCGCACGTCCGGCTTGTCGATGCCCATGCCGAACGCGATGGTCGCGCACATCACGATGCCTTCCTCCCGCTGGAACATTTCCTGGTGCTTCTGCCGCACCTCGAACTCCATCCCCGCGTGATACGGTAGCGCGCGCACGCCCTGCGCCTTGAGCCATTCGGCCGTTTCCTCGACCTTGCGGCGCGACAGGCAGTAGACGACACCGGCGTCGGTCGTGCCGTCGGCATTCGTGTGTTCGGCGCGGATGAAATCGAGCAACTGCGAACGCGCGTTGTCCTTTTCGACGATCCGGTAGCGGATGTTCGGGCGGTCGAAGCTCGACACGAACACGCGCGCATCGTCGAGCGCGAGACGATGGATGATCTCGTCGCGCGTGATCGCATCGGCCGTCGCGGTCAGCGCGATACGCGGCACCGACGGGAACCGCTCGTGCAGCACCGACAGCTGAATGTATTCCGGACGGAAATCGTGCCCCCATTGCGACACGCAGTGCGCTTCGTCGATCGCGAACAGGCCGATCTTCGCGCGCTCGAGCAGGTCGAGGAAGCGCCCCGTCATCAGGCGCTCCGGCGCGACGTACAACAGGTCGATTTCGCCTTCGCGCAGCGCACGCTCCGTGGCCGCGGCCTCGGCGCCCGACAGCGTCGAGTTCAGGTAGGCCGCGCGCACGCCGACTTCGCTCAACGCCGCGACCTGGTCCTGCATCAGCGCGATCAGCGGCGACACGACGATGCCGGCGCCCTGCCCGGCCTCGCGGCGCAGCAGCGCCGGAATCTGGTAGCACAGCGATTTGCCGCCGCCAGTCGGCATCAGCACGAGGCAATCGCCGCCGCCGGCGACGTGTTCGACGATCTCGCCCTGCTGGCCGCGAAATGCGGAATAACCAAAGACTTCGTCGAGGATTTCGAGGGCGCGGGACATGAATGATGAGAACGAGGACGGCGGAACGATGACCGCGATTTTAACAACCCGCTCGCGCGACGCGCGGCGAATCGTGCAACGTTGGCCGATCGGCAGGGTTCGTGCACGCGCATGACGGGCCTGCGCAAGCGTGCGGCAAGCCCGTCATGCACGTGAACGACGTAAAAAAAAACCGCCCGGCGGACCGGGCGGTTTCGATGACAGCGAATACGCAACGTGAGGCGGCTCGCGCCGCCCCGCGCTTATTCGGCTGCCGGGTGTTGCGGCTCTTCCGCAGGCGCGCTCGGCGTGCCGAAGTCGAATGCCTCTTCCGCTGCGATCTGATCGAAACGCTCGCGATCGGACATCTCCTTCGCCTTGCGTGCCTTGTGGAACGCGAGACCCGTACCGGCCGGGATCAGACGGCCGACGATCACGTTTTCCTTCAGGCCGCGCAGATCGTCGCGCTTGCCCATGATCGCCGCTTCGGTCAGCACGCGGGTCGTTTCCTGGAACGATGCCGCGGAGATGAACGAGTCGGTCGACAGCGACGCCTTCGTGATACCGAGGAGCACGTTGTCGTACGACGCCGGACGCTTGCCCTCGGCGATCATGCGATCGTTCTCGTCCAGCATGTCGGAACGCTCGACCTGTTCGCCCGGGATGAAGCGCGTATCACCGTTGTCGGTGATCTGCACACGACGCAGCATCTGGCGAACGATCACCTCGATGTGCTTGTCGTTGATCTTCACGCCCTGCAGACGATACACGTCCTGCACTTCGTCGACGATGTAGCGCGACAGCGCCTCGATACCCTGCAGACGCAGGATGTCGTGCGGATCGGCCGGGCCGTCCACGATCATTTCGCCCTTGTTGACGACCTGAGCATCGTGGACCAGCACCTGCTTTTCCTTCGCGATCAGGAACTCGTGCTGATTGCCTTCGAGGTCCGTGATGACGAGACGCTGCTTGCCCTTCGTGTCCTTGCCGAACGACGTCGTGCCGGTGACTTCCGCGAGAATGCCGGCATCCTTCGGCGAACGCGCTTCGAACAGTTCCGCCACCCGCGGCAGACCGCCGGTAATGTCACGCGTCTTCTGCGCTTCGGTCGGGATACGGGCGAGCACTTCACCCACCTGCACTTGCTGACCGTCCTTCACGGTGATCAGTGCACCGACCTGGAAGCCGATCTGCACTGCGTGTTCCGTGCCCGGGATCTTCACTTCGTCGCCGTTCGCGTCGAGCAGCTTCACCTGCGGACGCACGCTCTTCGAAGCTTGCGAACCGCGACGCTTCACGTCGATCACGACCAGCGTCGACAGGCCGGTCACGTCGTCGATCTGCTTCGCGACGGTTACGCCTTCCTCGACGTTCTCGAACTTCACCGTACCACCGTACTCGGTGATGATCGGACGCGTCATCGGATCCCACGTCGCCAGCTGCGTGCCGGCCTTGATCGCCGCGCCGTCGAGCTGCAGCAGCGTCGCGCCGTACGGGATCTTGTGACGTTCGCGCTCGCGGCCGATATCGTCGGTGATCAGCGCCTCGCCCGAACGCGAGATGACGATCTGTTCGCCCTTCGCGTTGGTGACGTAACGCATCGTCGCCGTGAAACGCACGATACCGTTGCTCTTCGCTTCGACCGACGACGCCACTGCCGCACGCGATGCCGCACCACCGATGTGGAACGTACGCATCGTCAGCTGCGTGCCCGGTTCACCGATCGACTGTGCCGCGATCACGCCGACTGCTTCGCCGACGTTCACGAGCGAGCCGCGGCCGAGGTCACGGCCGTAGCAGGCTGCGCACAGGCCATAACGCGTTTCGCAGGTCAGCGGCGTGCGCACGCGCACTTCGTCGATGCCGAGGCGTTCGATTTCCTCGACCGCCGTTTCGTCGAGCAGCGTACCCGATTCGTACAGCGTTTCCTGCGTTTCCGGGTTCACGACGTCCGCGACCGCGACGCGGCCGAGGATACGGTCGCGCAGTGCCTCGACGACTTCACCGCCTTCGACCAGCGCCTTCATCGCCACGCCGTTCGACGTGCCGCAATCGTCCTCGACCACCACCAGATCCTGCGTGACGTCGACGAGACGACGGGTCAGGTAACCCGAGTTTGCCGTCTTCAGTGCCGTATCAGCCAGACCCTTACGTGCACCGTGGGTCGAGATGAAGTACTGCAACACGTTCAGGCCTTCGCGGAAGTTCGCGGTAATCGGCGTCTCGATAATCGAGCCGTCCGGCTTCGCCATCAGGCCACGCATACCGGCCAGCTGACGAATCTGCACCGCCGAACCCCGGGCGCCCGAGTCGGCCATCATGTAGATCGAGTTGAACGACTCCTGGCGCGTCTCGTTGCCGTCGCGGTCGATCACCGGCTCCGTCGACAGCTGCTCCATCATCGCCTTGCCGACCGCTTCCGACGTCGCCGACCAGATGTCGACCACGTTGTTGTAGCGTTCCTGCGCGGTGACGAGACCCGACATGTACTGGCGGTCGTACTCCTTCACCTTCTTCGCGGCGTCGCCGACGATCGTTTCCTTCTGCGGCGGCACGAGCATGTCGTCCACGCAGATCGAAATGCCGGCGCGCGTCGCGAGACGGAAACCCGACTGCATCAGCTGATCGGCGAACACCACCGTCGCGCGCAGACCGCACTTGCGGAACGCCGTGTTGATCAGGCGCGAGATTTCCTTCTTCTTCAGCGGCTTGTTCAGCACCGAGAACGGCAGGCCGTGCGGCAGGATCTCCGACAGGATCGCGCGACCGACGGTCGTCGCGTACAGCGTGATCTTCGGCACGAATGCCGGTGCGCCTTCCGACTTGTCTTCGTTGTGGACCATTTCGGTGATCCGCACGTTGACGCGCGATGCCAGCTCGACTTCCTTGTTCTCGTACGCGCGGATCACTTCCGACACGCCGGTGAACGACAGACCTTCGCCCTTGCCGTTGATCGCTTCGCGGGTCGCGTAGTACAGACCCAGCACGATATCCTGCGACGGCACGATCGACGGATCGCCGTTGGCCGGGAACAGCACGTTGTTCGACGCCAGCATCAGCGTGCGCGCTTCCATCTGCGCTTCGAGCGACAGCGGCACGTGAACGGCCATCTGGTCACCGTCGAAGTCGGCGTTGAACGCCGCGCAGACGAGCGGGTGCAGCTGGATCGCCTTGCCTTCGATCAGCACGGGCTCGAACGCCTGGATACCGAGACGGTGCAGCGTCGGCGCACGGTTCAGCATCACCGGGTGCTCGCGGATCACCTCTTCGAGGATGTCCCACACCACCGGCGTCTGGTTCTCGACTTCCTTCTTCGCCGCCTTGATGGTCGTCGCGACGCCCATCACTTCCAGCTTGTTGAAGATGAACGGCTTGAACAGCTCGAGCGCCATCAGCTTCGGCAGACCGCACTGGTGCAGCTTCAGCGTCGGGCCGACCACGATGACCGAACGGCCCGAGTAGTCGACGCGCTTGCCCAGCAGGTTCTGACGGAAACGACCGCCCTTGCCCTTGATCATGTCGGCGAGCGACTTCAGCGGACGCTTGTTCGCGCCCGTCATCGCCTTGCCGCGACGACCGTTGTCGAGCAGCGAGTCGACGGCTTCCTGCAGCATCCGCTTTTCGTTGCGGACGATGATTTCAGGGGCCTTCAGCTCGAGCAGACGCTTCAACCGGTTGTTACGGTTGATCACGCGGCGATACAGGTCGTTCAGGTCCGACGTCGCGAAACGGCCGCCGTCCAGCGGCACGAGCGGACGCAGTTCCGGCGGCAGCACCGGCAGCACTTCGAGGATCATCCACTCGGGCTTGATGCCCGAGCGCTGGAATGCCTCGAGGACCTTCAGGCGCTTCGCGTACTTCTTGATCTTCGCTTCCGAGCCGGTGTTCTTCAGCTCGGTGCGCAGCGTCTCGACCTGCTCGTCGATATTGATCGCGCGCAGCAGTTCACGCACGCCTTCCGCGCCCATCTCGGCACGGAATTCGTCGCCGTATTCCTCGACCTTGTTGTAGTAATCCTCTTCGGTCATGATCTGCCGCGCCTTCAGCGGCGTCATGCCCGGTTCGATCACCACATACGCTTCGAAGTACAGCACGCGTTCGATGTCGCGCAGCGTCATGTCGAGCACCATGCCCAGACGCGACGGCAGCGACTTCAGGAACCAGATGTGCGCGACCGGCGAGGCCAGTTCGATGTGGCCCATGCGTTCGCGACGCACCTTCGCCAGCGTCACTTCGACGCCGCACTTCTCGCAGATCACGCCGCGGTGCTTCAGACGCTTGTACTTGCCGCACAGGCACTCGTAGTCCTTGATCGGCCCGAAGATCTTCGCGCAGAAGAGACCATCGCGTTCCGGCTTGAACGTACGGTAGTTGATGGTCTCCGGCTTCTTCACTTCACCGAACGACCACGAACGGATCTTGTCGGGCGAGGCCAGACCGATCTTGATCGCGTCGAAAACTTCTTCCTGTTGGACTTGCTTGAATAGATCGAGCAGAGCTTTCATTGCTTTCTCTCCGTAGTCCGATTAATTGCGGTCGAGATCGATATCGATACCGAGCGAGCGGATTTCCTTCACGAGCACGTTGAAGGATTCCGGCATGCCTGCATCGATCACGTGATCGCCCTTGACGAGGTTTTCGTACACCTTCGTCCGGCCGGTCACGTCGTCCGACTTCACCGTCAGCATTTCCTGCAGCACGTAGGACGCGCCGTACGCTTCGAGTGCCCACACTTCCATTTCACCGAAACGCTGGCCACCGAACTGCGCCTTACCGCCCAGCGGCTGCTGCGTGACGAGCGAGTACGGGCCCGTCGAACGCGCGTGCATCTTGTCGTCGACCAAGTGGTGCAGCTTCAGGTAGTGCATGTAGCCGAGCGTCACGCGACGTTCGAACATTTCACCCGTGCGGCCGTCGTACAGGCGGACCTGGTTCTTCGACGGGTTCATGCCGAGCTGTTCCGCGATGTCGTCCGGGAACGCGAGGTCGAGCATCTTGCCCATTTCTTCCTCGGTCGCACCGTCGAACACCGGCGTTGCGAACGGCACACCTTCGCGCAGGTTCTTCGCGAGTTCGAGGATCTCGTCGTCGGTGAAGCTTTCCAGATCTTCCTGGCGGCCCGACTCGTTGTAGATCTTCGTCAGGAACACACGCAGTTCCTCGATCTTCGCCTGACGCTGCAGCATTTCGCCGATACGCCAGCCGAGGCCCTTCGCGGCCCAGCCGAGGTGCACTTCCAGAACCTGACCCACGTTCATCCGCGACGGCACGCCGAGCGGGTTCAGCACGACGTCTGCCGGACGGCCGTCGGCCATGTACGGCATGTCTTCGATCGGGACGATCTTCGACACGACACCCTTGTTACCGTGGCGGCCTGCCATCTTGTCGCCAGGCTGCAGGCGGCGCTTCACCGCGAGGTACACCTTGACCATCTTCAGCACGCCCGGCGGCAGTTCGTCGCCTTGCGTGAGCTTCTTGCGCTTCTCTTCGAACGCGAGATCGAACTGGTGACGCTTTTCTTCGATCGAGTTCTTGATCGCTTCGAGCGATGCCGCTGCTTCGTCGTCCGCGAGGCGGATGTCGAACCAGTGGTAGTGGTCGAGGTCTTCCAGGTAAGCCTGGTCGATCTTCGTGCCCTTCGCGAGCTTCTTCGGACCGCCGTTCGCGACCTTGCCCACGAGCATCCGTGCGAGACGCTGGAACGCGTCGCCTTCCACGATGCGCAGCTGGTCGTTCAGGTCGAGACGGTAGCGCTTCAGTTCGTCGTCGATGATCTGTTGCGCACGCTTGTCGCGCTGGATGCCTTCACGCGTGAATACCTGGACGTCGATCACGGTGCCGCTCATGCCCGACGGCACGCGCAGCGACGTGTCCTTCACGTCCGAAGCCTTCTCGCCGAAGATCGCGCGCAGCAGCTTCTCTTCCGGCGTCAGCTGGGTCTCGCCCTTCGGCGTGACCTTGCCGACCAGCACGTCGCCCGCTTCGACTTCCGCACCGATGTACACGATGCCCGATTCGTCGAGACGGCCGAGCTGGACTTCCGCCAGGTTCGAGATGTCGCGCGTGATTTCTTCCGGCCCGAGCTTCGTGTCGCGTGCAACGACGTTCAGCTCTTCGATGTGGATCGACGTGTAGCGATCGTCGGCCACGACCTTCTCCGAGATCAGGATCGAGTCCTCGAAGTTGTAGCCGTTCCACGGCATGAACGCGATCAGCATGTTCTGGCCGAGCGCGAGCTCGCCAAGGTCCGTCGATGCGCCGTCGGCCAGCACGTCGCCGCGCGAGACCTTGTCGCCCATCTTCACGATCGGACGCTGGTTGATGTTCGTGTTCTGGTTCGAACGCGTGTACTTGATCAGGTTGTAGATGTCGACACCGACTTCACCCGCGACCGCTTCGTCGTCGTTCACGCGAATCACGATACGGCCTGCGTCGACATAGTCGACGACGCCGCCGCGGAACGCCTGAACCGTCGTGCCCGAGTCGACCGCACAGGTGCGCTCGATGCCCGTACCGACGACCGGCTTTTCCGGACGCAGACACGGCACGGCCTGACGCTGCATGTTCGAACCCATCAGTGCACGGTTCGCGTCGTCGTGCTCGAGGAACGGGATCAGCGAAGCTGCAACCGACACGATCTGCGACGGCGCGACGTCCATGTACTGGATGCGATCCGGCGTGACCATCATCGTTTCGCCGGCTTCACGCGACGACACGAGTTCGTCGACCAGCGTGCCGTTCTCGTCGATCGCGGCGTTCGCCTGCGCGATCATGTAGCGGCCTTCCTCGATCGCCGACAGGTAGTCGATCTGGTCGGTCACCTTGCTGTCCACGACCTTGCGGTACGGCGTCTCGAGGAAGCCGTACTCGTTCAGGTGCGCATACAGTGCGAGCGAGTTGATCAGACCGATGTTCGGACCTTCCGGCGTTTCGATCGGGCACACGCGGCCATAGTGGGTCGGGTGCACGTCACGCACTTCGAAGCCTGCGCGTTCGCGCGTCAGACCGCCCGGGCCCAGTGCGGAAACACGGCGCTTGTGCGTGATTTCCGACAGCGGGTTGGTCTGGTCCATGAACTGCGACAGCTGCGACGAACCGAAGAACTCGCGGATCGCCGACGAAATCGGCTTCGAGTTGATCAGGTCATGCGGCATCAGGTTTTCGCTTTCGGCCTGGCCGAGGCGTTCCTTGACCGCGCGCTCGACACGCACGAGACCCGCGCGGAACTGGTTTTCCGCCAGTTCGCCGACGCAACGCACGCGACGGTTGCCGAGGTGGTCGATGTCGTCCACTTCGCCCTTGCCGTTGCGCAGTTCGACGAGGATCTTGATCGTCGCGAGGATGTCGTCGTCCTGCAGCGTCATCGGGCCGGTGATCTCGTCACGGCTGACGCGGCGGTTGAACTTCATACGGCCGACCTTCGACAGGTCGTACGCTTCTTCGCTGTAGAACAGACGGTTGAACAGCGCCTCGACCGCTTCTTCGGTCGGCGGCTCGCCCGGACGCATCATGCGGTAGATCGCGATGCGCGCGGCCGTCTTGTCGGTCGTTTCGTCGACACGCAGCGTCGACGAGATATACGGACCCTGGTCCAGATCGTTCGTATAGAGCGTCTGGATGTCCTTGATGCCCGCTTCACGCAGCTTCTCGAGCACGCTTTCCGTGACTTCGTCGTTCGCGCTCGCGATCACTTCGCCGGTATCGCCATCGACGACGTTCTTCGCCAGCACGCGGCCGAGCAGATAGTCTTCCGGCACCGAGATGAACTTGGTCTTGGCGGCTTCGAGGTCGCGAATGTGCTTCGCGTTGATCCGCTTGTCCTTCTGGACGATGACCTTGCCATCACGATCCGTGATGTCGAAACGCGCGACTTCACCACGCAGGCGCTCGGGCACGAACTCGAGTTGTGCGCCTTCGTCCATCAGCGTGAAGTTGTCGAACACGAAGAAGTTCGCGAGGATCTGTTCCGGCGTGAGGCCGATGGCCTTCAGCAGGATCGTGACCGGCATCTTGCGGCGACGGTCGACGCGGAAGTACAGGATGTCCTTCGGATCGAATTCGAAGTCGAGCCACGAGCCGCGGTACGGAATGATCCGTGCCGAGAACAGCAGCTTGCCCGAGCTGTGCGTCTTGCCCTTGTCGTGTTCGAAGAACACGCCCGGCGAACGGTGCAGCTGCGAGACGATGACACGCTCGGTGCCGTTGATGACGAACGAGCCCGTCGGCGTCATGAGCGGCATTTCGCCCATGTACACTTCCTGCTCTTTCACTTCCTTGACGACCGGCTTGTTCGGCGATTCCTTGTCGAGGATGACAAGGCGGACCTTCGCGCGCAGCGCGGAGCAGTACGTCAGGCCACGCTGCTGGCATTCCTTGATGTTGAATGCCGGCGAGGACAGCGCATAGCTCACGAACTCGAGGCGCGCGAAACCGTTGTGCGAAACAATGGGAAATACCGATGTGAACGCGGCCTGCAAACCTTCAGGCTTGCGTTGTGTGGCCGGCACATCGGCTTGCAGAAACGTGCTGAATGATTCAAGCTGGGTGGCCAGCAAGAACGGAACTTGGTGAACGATGGGGCGCTTCGCGAAACTCTTGCGAATGCGCTTCTTCTCGGTGAAGGAATATTGCATACGATCTCCGAATCACGGCGGGTGCTATCGAGGCGGAATACCTGGACGTTTCAAACCCGAGTGTTCACCGACTGAGACCCGATGGCCGTCCAACGGCTTGAACGAGCCGAGAAGCTTGGTGGTTGGCCGCTACCAACCGCTGGCTGACGGCAGCGGATGCCTGTGTTGCCCGCTACCCGACCAAACTTGCCTTCTGCAGTCGCTTCAGAAGACAAAGAGAAACGCCGATCGCGACCATTGATTACGATTCGGCGGTTTTCTTTGGCTTCTGGGGCCGATTATTCGGGCTCCCGAATGAGTGCCAGAATAACGTCCCCACAAAGCACAAAAAGGCCGGCGGTGAAAATACCGCCAGCCTTCGCACAGCGCGTCGAAACTTACTTGACTTCGACCTTTGCGCCTGCTTCTTCCAGCTTCTTCTTGGCTTCTTCAGCAGCAGCCTTGTCGACGCCTTCCTTGACAGCCTTCGGTGCGCCGTCAACGACGTCCTTCGCTTCCTTCAGGCCGAGGCCCGTCAGTTCGCGAACTGCCTTGATAACTGCAACCTTGTTGCTGCCAGCTTCAGCCAGAACGACCGTGAATTCGGTCTTCTCTTCTGCAGCAGCAGCAGCGCCGCCGCCTGCCGGGCCAGCGACTGCCACTGCAGCTGCCGACACGCCAAACTTCTCTTCGAACGCCTTGACCAGTTCGTTCAGTTCCAGAACGGTCATCCCTTCGACTGCTGCCAGGATGTCTTCTTTTGCGATTGCCATTTGAAATACTCCTAAATTGAATTCGGATACAGCCAGCGATCAGTGACGCTGATGCTCGCTCGATTACGCAGCTTCTGCTTGCTTCTTCTCGGCCAGCGCGGCAAGAGCACGCGCGAAGCCCGAAACAGGCGATTGCATAACGAACAGCAGCTTCGAGAGCAGTTCTTCACGGCTCGGGATGCTTGCCAGCGCTTGCACGCCAGCCTTGTCCATCACCTTGCCATCGAACGAACCAGCCTTGATGACCAACTTGTCATTGCCCTTGCTGAAGTCGTTGACGACCTTAGCAGCAGCAATTGCATCTTCCGAGATGCCGTAGATCAGGGGGCCAGTCATCTGCTCTGCCAGCGGAGCAAACGGCGTACCTTCAACAGCGCGACGCGCCAGCGTGTTCTTCAACACACGCAGGTAAACCTGTTGCTCACGCGCTTTCGCGCGCAGCTTGGTCAGATCGCCAACCGCAATTCCACGATACTCAGCCAGCACAACGGTCTGGGCCTTCGCGACTTGCGCGGCAACCTCAGCGACGACGGCTTGCTTGTCTTCTCTATTAAGCGGCACGGTTAGCCTCCAGAAACGATACGTTCGGCACGAAACCTCACGTACCTCGTTCAACAACGGCGTCCGACCTCGTTAGGAGTATTTCCACCTCACGCCGGGAATCGCTTCACGGCCTGCGGCTTCACCACTGCAAAACTTTTTCGGGTTCGCCATCTGCGTTGGCTTGAATTAAGGGATCGCCTGCCTGCTGCGCCCCACCAACGGTCTTTGATAACCGGTTGCCCGCCTTGCTGCACGAACAACCGCCCAAAGCCCATGTAGGCCGCTTCGCGAACGAAGCGGCCCGAATACTTGCTTACTGTGCTGCCAGCGTAGCCTGGTCGACACGCACGCCGACACCCATCGTGCTCGACAGTGCGATCTTGCGCAGGTAGACGCCCTTGCTCGTTGCCGGCTTGGCCTTCTGCAGCGCTTCGATCAGTGCCGACAGGTTCGAACGCAGTGCGGTCGATTCGAACGATGCACGGCCGATGGTCGCGTGAATGATACCGGCCTTGTCGACACGGAATTGCACCTGACCAGCCTTCGCGTTCTTGACTGCAGTCGCAACGTCCGGCGTGACCGTGCCGACCTTCGGGTTCGGCATCAGGCCGCGCGGGCCGAGGATCTGACCGAGCGTACCGACGATACGCATCGTGTCCGGCGAAGCGATCACGATGTCGAAGTCCATCTGGCCAGCCTTGATCTGCTCAGCCAGGTCTTCCATACCGACGATTTCCGCGCCTGCTGCACGAGCCTGCTCGGCCTTATCGCCTTGTGCGAACACGGCAACGCGAACCGACTTACCCGTACCTGCCGGCAGAACGACCGAACCACGAACGACCTGGTCCGACTTCTTCGCGTCGATGCCGAGTTGCACTGCGACGTCGATCGATTCGTTGAACTTCGCGCTCGCGCATTCCTTCACGAGTGCCAGTGCGTCTT
Organism: Burkholderia sp. PR2; assembly: GCF_052372875.1. Lineage (NCBI taxonomy): Bacteria > Pseudomonadati > Pseudomonadota > Betaproteobacteria > Burkholderiales > Burkholderiaceae > Burkholderia > Burkholderia sp. PR2. The sequence goes on along the minus strand of NZ_JBQRWH010000004.1, from coordinate 257,785 downwards.
CGATCGCGTACAGCTTCTGACGATCGACCTTGGCGGCAAATGCCTGACGGCGCTTGGAGATCTTAGCCATTTACACGCCCTCCACAGTGATGCCCATCGAGCGTGCGCTACCAGCGATGGTGCGAACGGCTGCGTCCAGATCAGCTGCCGTAAGGTCCGGCATCTTGGTCTTCGCGATTTCTTCGGCTTGAGCGCGCGTGATCGAACCGACCTTGTCGGTGTGCGGCTTGCTCGAACCCTTGTCCACCTTCGCCGCCTTCTTGATCAGGACGGTCGCCGGCGGCGTCTTCATCACGAACGTGAAGCTCTTGTCAGCGTATGCCGTGATGACCACCGGCACCGGCAGACCCGGCTCCATGCCTTGAGTCTGCGCGTTGAACGCCTTGCAGAACTCCATGATGTTCAGGCCGCGCTGACCCAGTGCCGGACCGACCGGCGGCGACGGGTTGGCTTTACCTGCAGGGATCTGCAGCTTGATAAAGCCGACAATCTTCTTTGCCATTTGTAAACCTCGTTGGAACGCCAAGCGGCGTTCGGTGAGTGATAACGCGCTTTCGCCGCTGGCTACTGACGCTCCTCAACGGCCATAACGCGAGCCGTAAGCGCGAAGGTGGGCAGCCGAGGCTGCCCACCGAATCGGGATTAAACTTTTTCGACCTGACCGAACTCGAGTTCGACCGGGGTAGAGCGGCCAAAGATGGTGACCGACACACGCACGCGCGATTTTTCGTAGTTGACTTCCTCGACAGTGCCGTTGAAGTCCGTGAACGGGCCTTCCTTGACACGCACCATCTCGCCAACTTCGAACAGGGTCTTCGGGCGCGGCTTCTCGACGCCTTCCTGCATCTGCGACATGATCTTTTCGACTTCCTTCGGGGAAATCGGGGTCGGGCGGTTACGCGCACCGCCGACGAAGCCCGTGACCTTCGCCGTGTTCTTCACGAGGTGCCACGTTTCGTCCGTCATCTCCATTTCCACCAGCACGTAGCCGGGGAAGAAACGACGCTCGGTTACAGCCTTGTGGCCACCTTTGACTTCGACCACTTCTTCGGTCGGAACCAGGATCTGACCGAATTTATCCTGCATGCCAGCACGTTCGATGCGCTCTTGAAGCGCGCGCTGCACGCTCTTCTCCATACCGGAGTAGGCGTGCACGACGTACCAACGCTTTCCGCTCGGGGATGCCGGAGTATCGCTCATATCATTTCCAACCCAGAATCGCCGAGAAAATCACCCATTCGATCGATTTGTCACTCAACCAGAGGAAAATCGCCATCACGAGCACGAAACCAAACACGACGAGTGTGGTTTGCGTTGCCTCCTTGCGGGTGGGCCAAACGACCTTGCGGACTTCCTTGTACGAATCCTTGGCAAACGCGATGAGGCTCTTGCCAGGTGCGGACATCAGGCCGACGGCCACGCCGGCGATAATACCTACCGCCAATGCGGCACCGCGGACGTACCACTGCTGATTGGCCAGCCAGAAGAAGCCCACGAATCCGGCCAAGACCAGCAATACGCCCAGGGCCAGCATCAGCTTATCGCCGGAGGTATTTACAGTTTCGACGGATGGATTCGCCATAACACCTTAAAACAAATGCCACGTGGGACACGTGGCGATTTTTGGCAGGGGCAGAGGGAATCGAACCCCCAACCTTCGGTTTTGGAGACCGACGCTCTGCCAGTTGAGCTATACCCCTAAACCATGCTGGGGCCGGCTGATGCCAGCCCCAAAACTGTCGATCAACGAATAACTGGCTTACTCGATGATCTTGGCGACGACGCCGGCGCCGACGGTACGGCCGCCTTCGCGGATTGCGAAGCGCAGACCTTCTTCCATCGCGATCGGAGCGATCAGCTTCACCGTGATCGACACGTTGTCGCCCGGCATCACCATTTCCTTGTCCTTCGGCAGCTCGATCGAGCCCGTCACGTCCGTCGTACGGAAGTAGAACTGCGGACGGTAGTTGTTGAAGAACGGCGTGTGACGGCCGCCTTCGTCCTTGCTCAGCACGTACACTTCAGCCGTGAAGTGCGTGTGCGGCGTGATCGAACCCGGCTTCGCCAGAACCTGGCCACGCTCCACGTCTTCACGCTTCGTGCCGCGCAGCAGGATACCCACGTTGTCGCCTGCCTGACCTTGGTCCAGCAGCTTGCGGAACATTTCAACGCCCGTGCAGGTCGTCTTCACCGTCGGCTTGATACCGACGATTTCGATTTCCTCGCCGACCTTCACGATGCCGCGCTCGACACGACCCGTCACCACCGTACCACGGCCCGAGATCGAGAACACGTCTTCCACCGGCATCAGGAACGCGCCGTCAACTGCACGCTCCGGCGTCGGGATGTACGTGTCCAGTGCGTCTGCCAGGCTCATGATCGCCACTTCGCCCAGCTCGCCCGTGTCGCCTTCCAGCGCCAGCTTCGCCGAACCCTTCACGATCGGCGTGTCGTCGCCCGGGAAGTCGTACTTCGACAGGAGTTCGCGAACTTCCATCTCGACCAGCTCGAGCAGTTCAGCGTCGTCCACCATGTCGCACTTGTTCAGGAACACGATGATGTACGGAACGCCAACCTGACGCGCCAGCAGGATGTGCTCACGCGTTTGCGGCATCGGGCCGTCTGCTGCCGAGCAAACCAGGATCGCGCCGTCCATCTGCGCCGCGCCCGTGATCATGTTCTTCACATAGTCAGCGTGGCCCGGGCAGTCGACGTGTGCGTAGTGGCGGTTTGCCGTTTCGTACTCGACGTGTGCCGTGTTGATCGTGATGCCGCGCGCCTTTTCTTCCGGTGCCGCGTCGATCTGGTCGTACGCCTTCGCTTCGCCGCCGAACTTCTTCGTCAGAACCGTCGTGATCGCTGCCGTCAGCGTCGTCTTGCCGTGGTCAACGTGACCAATCGTACCAACGTTGACGTGCGGCTTGGTCCGCTCAAACTTTTCCTTGGCCATTTTCAACTCCCAAAAGGAATTTCACATGTTGCGCCGCGCGCAAACAGACACTGACTTTGTACTGCTGGTGCCCATGGGCAGGATCGAACTGCCGACCTCTCCCTTACCAAGGGAGTGCTCTACCACTGAGCCACATGGGCGCTATTACGCTTCAACTACACGGACTGGAGCGGGTGAAGGGAATCGAACCCTCGTCGTAAGCTTGGAAGGCTTCTGCTCTACCATTGAGCTACACCCGCACGGGCCACTAACGATTCCCTACCGCTCTTTGCGTTGATGTTCTGGTGGAGGAGGTTGGATTCGAACCAACGTAGGCGTAAGCCAACAGATTTACAGTCTGCCCCCTTTAGCCACTCGGGCACCCCTCCGTAGAGAACTGACGATTATGGGGGTGCATCGCACTCTTGTCAAGCACATCTGAAAGATTATTTTCATTCTCTTCCAGAGCACTTGCCGACTTACCAGACACTCACGCTCACCCGGCTGAGGCAAGCACGAGAGGAGGCCGATCGGCGCCACATCTTCGTCAGACTCCGTCTTCAGCGTCGATTTGCATCTTCGCTAAAAACGAAAGACCGCCATGATACGACCTCCCGCGGATAATGCCAAGCGGGTAGATGCAAAAAATTTGCAATTTCCATGCCGACGGGAATTGCGGGGGCATCCGGCAAACTTCCGGACCAGCTGAAGCCGATTGACGGTGACGTCAGCATATCGCCCGGCCCGGGGCTGCCGCGTTGTCCGCAGGGGCCTCGGGGACACCGACACCGGATTCCGGATATAGCGCCGCCGTTCGCCTCCTCCGCTGCGATAGCTTGACCTGACGCTCACGTTGATAAGCTTGCACGAAGGCCCGATGCAATGCGGGCTGCGCCGCTGCACGTTCGCCGCGACGGTGACGCGCAGTCGACGTGGTAGCCAGGGGTGCGGGAGCAGATCGTCGCGTATGAGCGGCAGCATGACGCCGAAGCAGGTTGAGCTTTGACCCTAGCCCACAATATGGCCCCACTTAGAAGTGGAAAATTCCGGCATGACGATGTCATCGGGACCTGGAGGTCATGCCGCGAAGAAGAGCAAGTTCACCGAAGAGCAGATCGCCTATGCGTTGAAGCAGGCCGAGCTGGGCACGCCGGTCGCGGAGGCCACCGCAAGATGGGGATTAGCGACGCAATGTTTTACAACTGGCGGACGAAATATGGAGGACTGTCGCCCTCGGATCTGCGCCGGCTGAAGCAACTTGAGGAAGAGAACGCGAAGCTCAAGCGGCTCGTCGCTGTCTGTCGCTGGAAAAGGCCATGCTGCAGGACGTGCTGTCAAATGGGCTTTGAAGCCTTCTCGGCGCCGAGATCTGGTCACGGACTTGATGCAGCGTTTCGGGGCGAGCCAACGGCAGACCTGCGCGTTGTTGCAGCTTTCTGGCACGGTCTACCATCACGACTCGGTCGCGCGGGATCACAGCGCACTGGAAATGCGCATCAAGGAGATCATGGAAGTGCGGTGGCATTACGGTGCGCCCCGCGTGTACGTGATGCTTCGCAGGGAAGGCTGGAGAGACAATCATCAGAGAGTAGAACGCGTGTATCGGGAACTGGGCCTTTCGTTGTGCCGCAAGCGAGCCCGTCGAAGCAAGTCTTACCGGCGCCGGCAACCGACGCAGTCAGTGAGCGCGATCAAAGAAAGCTGGAGTAAGAACCTCGTCGCTGATGCGCTGTTTGATGGTCGACGCTTGCGCACCCTCACGATCGTGGTCAACTATCCGCGGGAATGCTTGGCGATTGAAGTCGGCGGCTCGTTGGGTGGCGAGCACGCGGTTGCCGCGCTGACCAGGCTTGCGCAGCATCGCCCGCGTCCACGCTATATCAAGGCAGACAATGGCAGCGAGTTCATTTCGAAGGTGCTCGACAAATGGGCGTACGAGAACGGCGTGGAGATTGATTTCTCGCGTCCTGGCAAGCCGACCGAATACGCGAAGAATGAATCCTTCGACGGACGCTTTCGGGAGGAATGCCTCACCGCGCATTGGCTCTCGTCGCTTGAAGAAGCCAGACGCAAAATCGAGGTCTGTCGCGAGCACTACAACGAGGCGCGCCCTCACTCTGCGCTGCAGTGGATGACACCGGCGGAATTCGCCCGCCAGCGCACCGATCGGGCCTGGGCGGCCCACCCCGAAGTACCGGAATTTTCGAGCTAAGGCCGGGATGGAAATTGGGTCAGCCTCATTGAGCAACAACCGGAGAGGTTCGATTGCTTGCACTCGTGCTTTCCGCCCCGCAAATGCAAAAACCCCCGCCTTTTGGGCGGGGGTTCTTGGCTTAGGGAGCCTGACGATTACCTACTTTCACACGGGAATCCGCACTATCATCGGCGTAGAGTCGTTTCACGGTCCTGTTCGGGATGGGAAGGGGTGGGACCGACTCGCTATGGTCATCAGGCAAAGAGGGTTGTTCTGCTGGCATGGCCAACAGAACCAATCTGGGAAGAAGCAGTAATTTAGGTTGTGTGTATCACACACGAGAATCCAACCAGTCCGACGCGCTGTCATCAGCGCGAGACAGACTTGTTATAGGATCAAGCCTTACGGGCAATTAGTATCAGTTAGCTGAACGCATTACTGCGCTTACACACCTGACCTATCAACGTCCTGGTCTCGAACGACCCTTCAAGGGGATCTAGTCCCCAGGGATATCTCATCTTAAGGCGAGTTTCCCGCTTAGATGCTTTCAGCGGTTATCTCTTCCGAACATAGCTACCCGGCGATGCCACTGGCGTGACAACCGGTACACCAGAGGTTCGTCCACTCCGGTCCTCTCGTACTAGGAGCAGCCCCCTTCAAATATCCAACGCCCACGGCAGATAGGGACCAAACTGTCTCACGACGTTTTAAACCCAGCTCACGTACCTCTTTAAATGGCGAACAGCCATACCCTTGGGACCGGCTACAGCCCCAGGATGAGATGAGCCGACATCGAGGTGCCAAACACCGCCGTCGATATGAACTCTTGGGCGGTATCAGCCTGTTATCCCCAGAGTACCTTTTATCCGTTGAGCGATGGCCCTTCCATACAGAACCACCGGATCACTATGACCTGCTTTCGCACCTGCTCGACTTGTCGGTCTCGCAGTTAAGCACGCTTATGCCATTGCACTATCAGCACGATTTCCGACCGTACCTAGCGTACCTTCGTACTCCTCCGTTACGCTTTGGGAGGAGACCGCCCCAGTCAAACTGCCTACCATGCACTGTCCCCGACCCGGATCACGGGCCAAGGTTAGAACCTCAAACAAACCAGGGTGGTATTTCAAGGACGGCTCCACCGAAACTAGCGTTCCGGTTTCATAGCCTCCCACCTATCCTACACAGATCGGTTCAAAGTCCAATGCAAAGCTACAGTAAAGGTTCATGGGGTCTTTCCGTCTAGCCGCGGGTAGATTGCATCATCACAAACACTTCAACTTCGCTGAGTCTCGGGAGGAGACAGTGTGGCCATCGTTACGCCATTCGTGCAGGTCGGAACTTACCCGACAAGGAATTTCGCTACCTTAGGACCGTTATAGTTACGGCCGCCGTTTACCGGGACTTCAATCAAGAGCTTGCACCCCATCATTTAATCTTCCGGCACCGGGCAGGCGTCACACCCTATACGTCCACTTTCGTGTTTGCAGAGTGCTGTGTTTTTATTAAACAGTCGCAGCCACCAGTTTATTGCAACCCCTTCACCCTCCTGGCGCAGGCCAGTCAAGCTACAAGGGCGTACCTTATCCCGAAGTTACGGTACCAATTTGCCGAGTTCCTTCTCCCGAGTTCTCTCAAGCGCCTTAGAATACTCATCTCGCCCACCTGTGTCGGTTTGCGGTACGGTCATCGTTAGACTGAAGCTTAGAGGCTTTTCTTGGAACCACTTCCAATTGCTTCGCTCCCGAAGGAGCTCGCGCCACACCCTTGAATTGCGCACCCGGATTTGCCTAAGTGCCTTCTCCAATGCAGCGACCGGGACTTCCAACACCCGGACAACCTTCCGCGATCCGTCCCCCCATCGCATCTAACAATGGTGCAGGAATATTGACCTGCTTCCCATCAGCTACGCATTTCTGCCTCGCCTTAGGGGCCGACTCACCCTACGCCGATGAACGTTGCGTAGGAAACCTTGGGCTTACGGCGAGGGGGCCTTTCACCCCCTTTATCGCTACTCATGTCAGCATTCGCACTTCCGATACCTCCAGCACCCTTTACAAGGCACCTTCGCAGGCTTACGGAACGCTCTCCTACCATGCGAGCAAAGCTCGCATCCGCAGCTTCGGTATATAGCTTAGCCCCGTTACATCTTCCGCGCAGGACGACTCGATCAGTGAGCTATTACGCTTTCTTTAAAGGGTGGCTGCTTCTAAGCCAACCTCCTGACTGTTTTAGCCTTCCCACTTCGTTTCCCACTTAGCTATATTTGGGGACCTTAGCTGGCGGTCTGGGTTGTTTCCCTCTTGACACCGGACGTTAGCACCCGATGTCTGTCTCCCGTGATTGCACTCTTCGGTATTCGGAGTTTGCTATGGCGGGGTAATCTGCAATAGACCCCCCAACCATGACAGTGCTCTACCCCCGAAGGTGAGACACGAGGCACTACCTAAATAGTTTTCGGAGAGAACCAGCTATTTCCAAGTTTGTTTAGCCTTTCACCCCTATCCACAGCTCATCCCCTAACTTTTCAACGTTAGTGGGTTCGGACCTCCAGTACGTGTTACCGCACCTTCATCCTGGCCATGGATAGATCACTTGGTTTCGGGTCTACGCCCAGCAACTGAACGCCCTATTCGGACTCGCTTTCGCTACGCCTGCCCTATACGGTTAAGCTTGCTACTGAACGTAAGTCGCTGACCCATTATACAAAAGGTACGCCGTCACCCCTTTCGAGGCTCCGACTGTTTGTATGCATGCGGTTTCAGGATCTATTTCACTCCCCTCCCGGGGTTCTTTTCGCCTTTCCCTCACGGTACTGGTTCACTATCGGTCGATCACGAGTATTTAGCCTTGGAGGATGGTCCCCCCATCTTCAGACAGGATTTCACGTGTCCCGCCCTACTTGTCGCACACCTAGTTCTTTCATACTGTTTTCGCCTACAGGGCTATCACCTGCTATGGCCGCACTTTCCAGAGCGTTCGGCTAACAATACAAATAAAGAGTGCAAGGCTCATCCCATTTCGCTCGCCACTACTTTGGGAATCTCGGTTGATTTCTTTTCCTGCGGTTACTTAGATGTTTCAGTTCACCGCGTTCGCTTCACATGACCTATGTATTCAGTCATGGATACTCCAAAAGGAGTGGGTTTCCCCATTCGGACATCTACGGATCAAAGCTCGTTTGCCAGCTCCCCGTAGCTTTTCGCAGGCTACCGCGTCCTTCATCGCCTGTGATCGCCAAGGCATCCACCACATGCACTTGTTCGCTTGACCCTATAACGAGTCTGTCTCGTTACAGGTTGAGTTCTCGCGTTGTGCCGTATTCCAAAATCGAGTCGAACATAGAGTTCGAATCATCTTGAGATACATCGATACAATCACAACCCGGATAGTTTCCACGTCCATCTCAAGACGCTTCCGCCATCCAAATTACTTACTTCTTCCAGATTGTTAAAGAACGACAGCCGATACGTACTACGTATCACTCTGACTGGCTCAATCGCCAATGCAAAATTCTCGGTTCAGTGTCTGAACCAAGCCCTTAGCGTTGGTGATTGGTGGAGGCAGACGGGATCGAACCGACGACCCCCTGCTTGCAAAGCAGGTGCTCTCCCAGCTGAGCTATGCCCCCATGAGTACAGATTTGCCTCAGGTGTTACCGCCAGACAATGGTGGGTCTGGTTGGATTCGAACCAACGACCCCCGCCTTATCAAGACGGTGCTCTAACCGACTGAGCTACAGACCCCTGAGTCTGTCTTTAAATTTACAGCCGATAAGCGTGAGCGCTCAATTTTGCGAGAAGCTCTGGAAAGGAGGTGATCCAGCCGCACCTTCCGATACGGCTACCTTGTTACGACTTCACCCCAGTCATGAATCCTACCGTGGTGACCGTCCTCCTTGCGGTTAGACTAGCCACTTCTGGTAAAACCCACTCCCATGGTGTGACGGGCGGTGTGTACAAGACCCGGGAACGTATTCACCGCGGCATGCTGATCCGCGATTACTAGCGATTCCAGCTTCATGCACTCGAGTTGCAGAGTGCAATCCGGACTACGATCGGTTTTCTGGGATTAGCTCCCCCTCGCGGGTTGGCAACCCTCTGTTCCGACCATTGTATGACGTGTGAAGCCCTACCCATAAGGGCCATGAGGACTTGACGTCATCCCCACCTTCCTCCGGTTTGTCACCGGCAGTCTCCTTAGAGTGCTCTTGCGTAGCAACTAAGGACAAGGGTTGCGCTCGTTGCGGGACTTAACCCAACATCTCACGACACGAGCTGACGACAGCCATGCAGCACCTGTGCGCCGGTTCTCTTTCGAGCACTCCCACCTCTCAGCAGGATTCCGACCATGTCAAGGGTAGGTAAGGTTTTTCGCGTTGCATCGAATTAATCCACATCATCCACCGCTTGTGCGGGTCCCCGTCAATTCCTTTGAGTTTTAATCTTGCGACCGTACTCCCCAGGCGGTCAACTTCACGCGTTAGCTACGTTACTAAGGAAATGAATCCCCAACAACTAGTTGACATCGTTTAGGGCGTGGACTACCAGGGTATCTAATCCTGTTTGCTCCCCACGCTTTCGTGCATGAGCGTCAGTATTGGCCCAGGGGGCTGCCTTCGCCATCGGTATTCCTCCACATCTCTACGCATTTCACTGCTACACGTGGAATTCTACCCCCCTCTGCCATACTCTAGCTTGCCAGTCACCAATGCAGTTCCCAGGTTGAGCCCGGGGATTTCACATCGGTCTTAACAAACCGCCTGCGCACGCTTTACGCCCAGTAATTCCGATTAACGCTTGCACCCTACGTATTACCGCGGCTGCTGGCACGTAGTTAGCCGGTGCTTATTCTTCCGGTACCGTCATCCCCCGGCTATATTAGAACCAAGGATTTCTTTCCGGACAAAAGTGCTTTACAACCCGAAGGCCTTCTTCACACACGCGGCATTGCTGGATCAGGCTTTCGCCCATTGTCCAAAATTCCCCACTGCTGCCTCCCGTAGGAGTCTGGGCCGTGTCTCAGTCCCAGTGTGGCTGGTCGTCCTCTCAGACCAGCTACTGATCGTCGCCTTGGTAGGCCTTTACCCCACCAACTAGCTAATCAGCCATCGGCCAACCCTATAGCGCGAGGCCCGAAGGTCCCCCGCTTTCATCCGTAGATCGTATGCGGTATTAATCCGGCTTTCGCCGGGCTATCCCCCACTACAGGACATGTTCCGATGTATTACTCACCCGTTCGCCACTCGCCACCAGGTGCAAGCACCCGTGCTGCCGTTCGACTTGCATGTGTAAGGCATGCCGCCAGCGTTCAATCTGAGCCAGGATCAAACTCTTCAGTTTAAACCTGTTACTGTTTTCGGTTCTTTCGAACCGGTCGCTCACTCAAAGCTGACAGGAATATGAATCACTTCATAAACCTGACTTACTTTAGTGTGAGACTCTTGATACTTTCGCTATCTGATCCGAAGATCAGCTCGCTTCCATCAAGCGCCCACACTTATCGGCTGTTAATTTTTAAAGAGCATTTCTGCGAGAAACCTGAAGTTTCTCAGCAGCGCTGCGTTTTCAGCAGCAGAGAAGCGAGATTATGAACCGTCTTTTTCAGTCAGTCAACAACTTTTTGAACTGCTTCGTTGCGGCGACTGGGTTCAACTTCATGTGCGCCGGGGCTCGACAACCCACCCTCCATCGCACCGCTTCCCTTCTTCCTCCGCGCCGCGTTTCCGTTAGCGCGAAAGAGGCGTGATTCTAAGCACCCGCCCCGGTCTGCGCAACCCCTTTTGTGAAAATATTTTGAAAAAGCCCCCGTGCGCGTTAGCGCACGGGGGCTTTTGGGGCCCGAGGGACCGAGCGCCGCCCACAATCTCGAGGAAGCCGGTGGTTCGTCGCTCTATATATAAGGCGATGTCACTTGCCGCCGACTGCGGCCCGCAGCCGCTCCATCGGCACTGCATCGGCCATGGCCGTGTAACCCGCGTCACTCGGATGAATGCCGTCGCCACTGTCATACCGGCGCTGCAGCACACTCGGGCGAGCCGGGTCGCGCAGCACCGCGTCGAAGTCCACCACGCCGTCGAACCCGCCGCCGCTCCGGATCCACCGGTTCACCTCGAGTCGGACCGCCTCGCGCCCGGCCGGCAACGCCGCAGGCGTGAGCGTCGCGCCAAAGACCTTCACGCCCTGGTGATGTGCTGCCTCGATCAACCGGCGATAGCCGTCGATCAACGAAGCGGCCGTGACCTGCGTATGCGGGTTGTCGCAATCGAGCCCCGCACGCGGCGGCATCGCCGCAAAGTTGATGTCGTTGATGCCGATCAGCACGATCGCCGCCTTCACCCCTGCACGCGAAAGCGCATCGCGCTCGAACCGTGACGCCAGCGACGTGCCGTAGCATGCCGAATCGCTCAGCAGCCGATTGCCGCTGATCCCGAGATTCACGACGCCGAGCGAATCCGAACCTGCCGTGGCCAGCCGACGCGCCAGCGCATCCGGCCAACGACGGTTGCGGTTCAGGCTCGAGCGTAGCCCGTCGGTGATCGAGTCCCCGATCGCGGCGACACTCGCCCGCGCGGCGCCCGCCTCGACGGCCAGTTCGGTCACCCACGCATACTGGGTAAAGCGCGTGCGGAATGCGCCGGCGCCCGGATCGTTCACATGATCGCCCGGCGCCGATACGTAATTGAGCTGGTTCGACACACGGTGCCACACCGTCATCCGCTGGTTTGCCCCCATCCGCAGACTGATTGCATACGGCTGCCCGGCCGTCACGTCGATCGCCACCGGGTCGCTTTCAAGCTCCTGGCCCGGGGCGAGCGTCACCGACGTCTTGCCGCCGAAGCGGACGGAAGCGCCCGTCGCGTCGGCAAGCGCCGCGCCGTCACCGGCGCGCGCGAGACTGGCCGCCTCGACCAACAGCGGCGCGCGAGCGTAGGCGTTGCTGATACGAATCCGCGCGGCATGCCCGGAAACCGTCGGGTAGACGATCTGCCGAACGGTTCGCCCGGCCACGTCGGGCGCGCGGTAGAGCGGCGGCGGCGCAGTCAGGTCGGGAATCGGCTGCAACGCGGTCGCCCACGCGGCGACCCACCCGGCCGGTGCGGCCGAGACCGCGAACGGCGACATGAAAACGGACGCGCCCAGCACGGTCGCGACGAAACTGCTTCGAAATGACATCGGTGAAATCCTCATCGGAAAGCAGGCATTGTGCCGCAGAAGCCACCCGTCTCACGCGCCACCGCCCTCCCGACCGGCGATCGCGCCCCTCGCCCCACGTTTACCCGAGTCCCGCTGCAAATCCGCAAGAAATTTATTAACCGACCGGTCGGTTGGTTTATACTTCGCACACATTCAACCGGACGAGATCCTCCGCCATGTACACGCAATCCCTCGACATCCCCGGCAACGTCGCACCGCTCGACGCCGCAGCCGAGTCGCCCGAGCAGGCGCGGTTCGACGCGGTCATGGCCGCGGACGGCAAGATCGAGCCGCAGGACTGGATGCCCGATGCCTATCGCAAGACGCTGGTCCGCCAGATTTCGCAGCACGCGCACTCGGAAGTCGTCGGCATGCTGCCGGAAGGCAACTGGATCTCGCGCGCACCGAGCCTGAAGCGCAAGGCGATCCTGCTCGCGAAAGTCCAGGACGAAGCCGGTCACGGCCTCTATCTATATAGCGCGGCCGAAACGCTCGGCGTATCGCGCGATTCGCTGATCGACGCGCTGCACGCCGGCAAGGCGAAATACTCGAGCATCTTCAACTACCCGACGCCGACCTGGGCCGACGTCGGCGTGATCGGCTGGCTCGTCGACGGCGCCGCGATCATGAACCAGATCCCGCTGTGCCGCTGCACGTACGGCCCGTATGCGCGCGCGATGATCCGCGTGTGCAAGGAAGAGTCGTTCCACCAGCGCCAGGGCTTCGATGCACTGCTGTCGATGATGAAGGGGACCGACGCGCAGCGCGCGATGGTCCAGCAGGCGGTGAACCGCTGGTGGTGGCCGGTGCTGATGATGTTCGGCCCGAGCGACGCCGATTCGGTCCACAGCAACCAGTCCGCGAAATGGGGCATCAAGCGGATCTCGAACGACGACCTGCGGCAGAAGTTCGTCGACGCGACGGTCGATCAGGCGAAGGTGCTCGGCGTGACGCTGCCCGACCCTGACCTGAAATGGAACGAGGCGCGCGGCCACTACGACTACGGCGTGATCGACTGGGATGAATTCTGGCGCGTCGTCAACGGCGACGGCCCGTGCAACAAGGAACGCCTCGCGACGCGCGTGAAGGCGCACGACGACGGTGCGTGGGTGCGCGAAGCCGCGCTCGCGCACGAAGCAAAGCGCCGCGCCCGCGCCAAGCAGCAAGCCGCCTGAGCGGCAACTATCGAATACAGGATTCAGGAGAGAGTGATGAACAAGGAATGGCCGATCTGGGAAGTGTTCGTACGCAGCAAGCAGGGCCTCGACCACAAGCATTGCGGCAGCCTGCACGCGGCCGACGCGTCGATGGCGCTGCGCATGGCGCGCGACGTCTACACGCGCCGCCAGGAAGGCGTGAGCATCTGGGTGGTGCCGTCGTCGGCGATCACCGCGTCGGATCCGGCCGAGAAGGCCGAGTTGTTCGAACCGGCGGGCGACAAGATCTACCGTCACCCGACGTTCTACACGCTGCCCGACGAAGTCAACCACATGTAACGCCCGCGCCATGACGATCACGCCCGAACACCTCTCCTACGTGCTGCGCCTCGCGGACAACGCGCTGATCCTCGGTCAGCGCAACGCCGAATGGTGCGGCCACGGCCCGATCCTCGAGGAAGACATCGCGCTCACCAACATGAGCCTCGACCTCATCGGCCAGGCCCGCATGCTTTATACGCACGCAGCCGACCTCGACCGCCAACTGAACGGCGCGGCGAAGACGGAAGACGACTACGCGTACTTCCGCACCGAGCGCGAGTTCGCGAACTTCACGCTCGCCGAGCTGCCGCACTACGGCCCGATTGCCGGCACCGCGCACGCCGACAAAGACTATGCGGTGACCATCGTGCGCAATTTCCTCTACGCGACGCTGATGCTGCACGTGTGGACGGCGCTCGAAACCTCGACGGACGCGCAACTCGCCGCGATCGCCGCGAAATCGGTGAAGGAAACCCGCTATCACGTGCAGCATGCCCGCGAATGGCTGCTGCGCCTCGGCGACGGCACCGACGAATCGCATCGCCGCGCGCAGGCCGCGCTCGACTACCTGATTCCGTACACGCGCGAATTCTTCGCCGCCGACGCGGTCGACGACGCGATCGCCGCATCCGGCATCGGCCCGGCAGCGGCCACGCTCGAAGCCGCATGGCGCGCGGACGTGGACGATGCGCTCGCGGAAGCGACGCTCACCCTGCCCGCGCCCGTGCAGCATGTGACGACCGGCAAGCAGGGCGAGCACTCGGAGCACATGGGCTACCTGCTCGCGGAAATGCAGAGCCTCGCGCGCCAGCACCCCGGCGCGACCTGGTAACCGGCCGACCCAACGGAGCCCGACGATGTCCGTCCAGACTGCCGCCCCCGCCGACACCGCACCCGCCGCGCACCGCAACGATCCGTTGCTCGCGCGCGCGTGGGACGTGCTCGAAGCCGTGCCCGATCCCGAGATTCCAGTCGTGTCGATCCGTGAGCTCGGCATCCTGCGCGACGTCCGTCGCGCAGACGACGGCCTGCTCGAAGTCGTGATCACGCCGACCTACTCCGGCTGTCCGGCGATGTCGCAGATCGCCGAGGACATCGCCGCGGCGATGCACGCCGCCGACCTGCCGCCGCACCGGATCGAGACGGTGCTCGCGCCCGCATGGACGACCGACTGGATCACGCAGGAAGCGCGCGACAAGCTGCGCGCGTACGGCATCGCGCCGCCCGTCGGCCAGTGCGCCGGCGCCGCGCCGCGGGAAAACGTCGTGCGTTTCGTGCCGCGCCCCGTCGCGGCGCCCGTCTGCCCGCGCTGCGGTTCCGCCCGCACCGAGCGTCTCGCGCAATTCGCGTCCACGGCCTGCAAGGCGTTGTATCGCTGTGTCGACTGCCGCGAACCCTTCGACTACTTCAAACCTTATTGATCATGGCGACCCCGCAATTTCACCCGCTGCGTATCCGCGATGTGCGCCCCGAGACCGCCGACGCCGTTACCGTCTCCTTCGACGTGCCGCCCGAATTGCGCGACGCGTACCGCTTCACGCAGGGCCAGTTCGTCACGCTGAAGACCCACATCGACGGCGAGGAAACGCGCCGCTCGTACTCGATCTGCGTCGGTACGACCGACTACGACCGTGACGGCGAGCTGCGCATCGGCATCAAGCGCGTGCGCGGCGGCCGGTTTTCGAACTTCGCGTTCGATACGCTGAAGCCCGGCCACACCATCGACGTGATGACACCGGACGGTCGCTTCTTCACGCACCTGAACGCCGACCACGGCAAACAGTACGTCGCGTTCTCCGGCGGATCGGGCATCACGCCGGTGCTCGCGATCGTGAAGACGACGCTCGAGCTCGAGCCGCGCAGCACGTTCACGCTGATCTACGGCAACCGCAGTGTCGACGCGATCATGTTCGCCGAGGAGCTCGAGGACCTGAAGAACCGCTACATGAACCGCTTCGTCCTGTACCACGTGCTGTCGGACGACCAGCAGGACGTCGAGCTGTTCAACGGCGTGCTCGACCAGGCGAAATGCGCGGAATTCCTTGCCACGCTGACGCCGGCCGATGCGATCGACGAAGCGTTCATCTGCGGCCCGGCGCCGATGATGGACGCGGCCGAAGCCGCGCTGAATGCAGCCGGTGTGCCGCCGGCGAAGGTACATGTCGAACGCTTCGGCACGCCGCTGCCGCAGGCCGGCGCGCCCGTCGTCGAGATCACCGACCAGACGCCGGCCGCCGATCTCGAAATCGTGCTCGACGGCAAGAAGCGCAAGCTGCGCCTGCCGTACGAGGGCGTGAGCCTGCTCGACGTCGGCCTGCGCGCGGGCCTCGCGCTGCCCTATGCGTGCAAGGGCGGCGTGTGCTGCACGTGCCGCGCGAAGGTGGTCGAAGGCGAAGTCCGGATGGAGAAGAACTACACGCTCGAGGAACACGAAGTGAAGGACGGCTTCGTGCTCACGTGCCAGTGCCATCCGATCAGCGACAAGGTCGTCGTGAGCTTCGACGAGCGTTGAGCGGCGTCGCACCGGCGCGGCGCGCCGGTTTCTCGTCGTCACACATCTCGCTTACACTAGGGGCCGCCGGCCGGCTGGACGTCGCAACGTCCGCCCGGCCGGCGGTTTTCTTTTGTTGATGACAGGCCGATGAGTACCATTCACGTGATTCAGGGCGGCACCGCCGCCGCGTCGCTGCGCGAGGCGCTCGCGCAAGCCGGACGCGACGAGCGCGTCGTCGGATTGCTCGACGATCTCGCGGTCGGGCCGCTGAAGGGCGCCGACGAGACGCCCGACACGCGCGCCGCCTTCTGGCAGCGCGTGCTCGGCGACCAGATTCCCGACTGGAACGCGGAGATCGAAGGTGAATTCACCCGCCTCGACCAGCTCGCGATGGATACGGACCAGGTGGTCGTCTGGCACGCACCGAGCGTCGGCGACAAGCTGCTGTTGCGCCGCGTCGCCTATCACCTGCGCAACGCGCCGCAGCGGCTGAACGAGGTGCGGTTGTCGGCCGCGGACCTCGACGCCCCGCAGCGCGCGGCGCTGACCCGCACCGACCAGGCCTGCTCGACCGGGATGTTCTCGCCAGCGGCACTCGCTCGCAAACGGCCGGTGGCCGCGCCGATCTCGGTACTGCGCATCGGTCGCCTCGCGCTCGAATGGCAAGAGGCGAAGCACCTGAATGCCGAGCTGCGCTACTGGGTCAGCAACACGATCGAGAGCGGCCATTACGCGGACCTCGACGCGCTGATCGTCGCGCACGCGGAACCCGGCTGGCTGCCCGCGCGACGCGTCGTCGGCGACATCATGGCCAACGCCGACCGCGGCGGGCTGTTCGTCAGCGATTCGATCGCCTGGTGGCGCTGCCGCGAACTCGCGGCTGCCGGCCGGCTCGAGCTGCAGGACGACGCGCCGGCCGCCCTTTCTTCCACGCAGGTGCGCGCGGCAGCCGCGCCTCGCTAACGCTACAACTTTCGCATTCGACCATGGCCCGTACCCGAGCGCCCGACCACGAATCCCAGCGCGAGCAGATCCTCGATCTCGCCGCCGAGAAATTCGCACAGACGAGCTATCCGAGCACGTCGATGTCCGATCTCGCGACCGCGAGCGGCACGTCGAAGGCACGTCTCTATCACTATTACGAGAGCAAGGAAGCGATCCTGTTCGACCTGCTCGACCGCTACACGAAGCGGTTGATGCTGATCATCGCCGAGGTGGAAGGCGCGAGCCAGCGGCGCGGCCTCAGCGAGCGCGACGCGTTCGCCGAGCTGGTGCGCGCGTTCCTCGCCGAGTACGAGACGTCGCACAGCCGCCATGTCGCGCTGCTCAACGACGTGAAGTATCTCGAGGACGCGCAGCGCGAAATCGTGCTCGACCGGCAGCGCGACATCGTCGCGGCATTCGCGCGTCAGCTCGCGCGCGCCTACCCGGACCGGATCTCGAAGGAAAACCAGACGTCGGTCACGATGATGGTGTTCGGGATGATCAACTGGACGTTCACGTGGCTCAAGCCGGGTGGCCGCCTCGGCTACCGCGACTTCGCCGAACAGGTGATCGACCTGATGGAACGCGGGCTGTCGCCCGGCGCGTGATTGCCGCGCAGCAGCATGCGTTGCGCGGCGGGCACACTGCGACAGGCCGCCGCGCATTTCATGTGATGAATTTTAAATCCGTTAAAAATCAAATAGATAGAGAATGAACTAAGCGGATTTAGAATTCCCCCTCAGCACAAATAACGTCAAATACGGGTTTTCCCCAACCCCGCTCAGGTAAAATGCGCTGCATTGCACAAGTTGCTCGTGCAGCTACACACTGAGGAACCCACGATGAACACGCAACTCGACCGCCGTGCCGATGCAGTCGGCCACGCCGGTACTGCGCCGGTTCTCGTCAGGGAACTGGCTTCCAAAGACCGTGAGCAAATGCTCACCCACTTTCTCTCGCTCAACGAAGAGGACCGCCTGCTGCGCTTCGGCCAGATGGTGCCCGACCATGTGATCGAGAACTATGTCCGTACGATCGACTTCGGTCGCGACACGGTGTTCGGCGTGTTCGACCATGCGCTCGAGCTGATCGGGGTCGGCCACCTGGCGTATCTGCCCGCCGAAGGCGACAAGCGTACGGCCGAATTCGGCGTGTCGGTGCTCGAAAGCGCCCGCGGCTGCGGTGTCGGCTCGAAACTGTTCGAGCGCGCGGCGATCCGAAGCCGCAACACCCGCGTGACGATGCTGTACATGCATTGCCTGTCGCGCAACGCGACGATGATGCACATCGCGAAGAAGTCCGGGATGCGCATCGAGTACGCTTACGGCGAGGCCGATGCGTACCTGTCGCTGCCACCGGCCGACCACTCGACGATCCTCGCCGAGATGCTGCAGGAGCAGGCCGCGGTATTCGACTACGCGCTCAAGCGCCAGGCGCACCGCACGTCGAAGTTCATCGAATCGCTGATGCCCGCCGCGCTGACGGCATGACATCGGCCGACCGGGCTGCCTTGCGGGGCGCCCGGCTCAGCCTTCTTTCTCCCCTTCCCGCACCGCGCTCTAGCGCACCGACCGGATCGGCAACGCCGTCGTCTCCTTGAAGCACTCGAGCGAGAAGCTCGTCTTCACGTCGATCACCGACGGATGGTGCAGCAAATGCTCCTGCACGAAGCGGGAGAAGTGCGCCATGTCCTCGACCTGCACCCGCAGCAGGTAATCCATGTCGCCCGTCATCGCATGGCACGCCACCACTTCCGGCCAGGTCTGCACGGCCGCGCGGAACAGTTCCGCGTGGGTCGCGCCCGCGCGCGCCGACGTCTCGTCGGCACGGGCCGGCGCCAGGCCGCCGCGCTTCTCGAGCCGCACGCTCACGTATGCGAGCAGGTCGAGCCCCAGCTTCTGCGGATCGAGCAACGCGACGTAGCCGGTGATCACACCGATCTCCTCGAGCCGCCGGATCCGTCGCAGGCACGGGCTCGGCGACAGGTTCACGCGCTCGGCGATCTCCTGGTTCGACAAGCGGCCGTTCTCCTGAAGAATCGCGAGAATCCGCCGGTCGATGGCATCCAATTCGGCTTGCGCCATCTTCTGCCCTCCAATGATGGTTCAGAGACTGGAAATTGCGCCATCGTAGGCATTGACGATTAAGTTCGCAAGTTTACGCTCGCGGCCGCCCGCTACACTTTGTCGCACGTACCGATTCGTTGCGCACGCCGATGCGTGCGCCGCGTTCGACATCGAACCGGGCCGCGCGCGCACGTCGCGCCGGCCGATCGCCCCGCACAGGAGACACGACATGCAGATCCCCCAATGGGACAACCCCGTCGGCACCGACGGCTTCGAATTCATCGAATACACCGCTCCGGATCCGAAAGCGCTCGGACAACTGTTCGAACGGATGGGTTTCACCGCGATCGCGCGCCATCGCCACAAGGACGTGACGGTCTACCGCCAGGGCGACATCAACTTCATCATCAACGCCGAACCCGATTCGTTCGCGCAACGCTTCGCACGCCTGCATGGCCCGTCGATCTGCGCGATCGCGTTCCGCGTGCAGGACGCCGCGAAGGCGTACAAGCACGCGCTCGAACTCGGCGCGTGGGGCTTCGACAACAAGACGGGCCCGATGGAGCTGAATATCCCGGCGATCAAGGGCATCGGCGATTCGCTGATCTACTTCGTCGACCGCTGGCGCGGCAAGAACGGCGCGCAGCCGGGCGCGATCGGTGACATCAGCATCTACGACGTCGACTTCGAGCCGATCGCCGGCGCGAACCCGAACCCCGTCGGCCACGGCCTCACCTACATCGACCACCTGACGCACAACGTGCATCGCGGCCGCATGCAGGAATGGGCCGAGTTCTACGAGCGCCTGTTCAACTTCCGCGAAGTGCGGTACTTCGACATCGAAGGCAAGGTGACCGGCGTGAAGTCGAAGGCGATGACCTCGCCGTGCGGCAAGATCCGGATCCCGATCAACGAGGAAGGCTCGGACACGGCCGGCCAGATTCAGGAATACCTCGACGCGTACCACGGCGAAGGCATCCAGCACATCGCGCTCGGCACGAACGACATCTACGGCGCGGTCGACGGCCTGCGCGGCAAGAGCGTGAAGTTGCTCGACACGATCGACACGTATTACGAGCTGGTCGACCGCCGCGTGCCGAACCACGGCGAATCGCTGGACGAACTGAAGAAGCGCAAGATCCTGATCGACGGTGCCCGCGACGACCTGCTGCTGCAGATCTTCACCGAGAACCAGATCGGCCCGATCTTCTTCGAGATCATCCAGCGCAAGGGCAATCAGGGCTTCGGCGAAGGCAACTTCAAGGCGCTGTTCGAATCGATCGAACTCGACCAGATCCGCCGCGGCGTGGTCCAGGACAAGGCCTGACGCAGACGGCCGCCCGGCGCCCGACAGCCGGGGGCCGCGCGAGCCTCGGCGGCACATGAAAAAAAGGGCGGGAATCCTGCGATTCCCGCCCTTTCGTCTTTTGCGTGGTTTCGGCGCGGCCTGGCGCCGCGCGAACAGATCAACGCACGTTCGCCTTCGACACGACGCGCGCGGCTGCCGGCTGCGCGTCGGCAGCCTGCGCCGGCGCGATCTGACGCATCTGCGCGCCGGCTGCCGCCAGTGCGCTCGCGCCTTGCGCGTGCACCGGGCCGGTCATCGCGAAAAACGCGGCGGACACGATCAGGAAACTCTGGATATGACGTGTGTTCATTGCACCTCCTTTAAAACTGCCGGCGCCTCCCCGGTTGCGTCGAAACAGGCCGACGCGGCCGGGCACCTCCGGCAGGCCGACAAGATTAACGGCATTTGTACGAAGATGGGACCGGCTTTACATGCTTTTACATGATGTAACGCATTGCGGCGCGCCGTTTCGTCGATGCGCCGAGGCCAACCGGCCGGTGAGCGACGGGTTTATCCCAGTGCTACCATCGCTTAAAACCGGCGAATATGCCGGCCACTGCCGAGACGTTCACAAGACGTCGACGCAATTGAAGCTTTGGTGATCCCAAACTGGGTGGAGGAGACAGTTCAATGAATGCCCCGCTAGACGCAGGCCAACGCGCGTCGCTTGAAGCCGCGCTGAAGTCCGTCACGCTTGACGACAAATACACGCTCGAACGCGGCCGCGCGTACATGAGCGGCATTCAGGCGCTCGTGCGCCTGCCGATGCTCCAGCAGGAACGCGACCGCGCCGCCGGCCTCAACACGGCCGGCTTCATCTCCGGTTATCGCGGCTCGCCGCTCGGCGGCCTCGATCTCTCGCTCTGGAAGGCCAAGCAGCACCTCGCGGCCCACCAGATCGTCTTTCAGCCCGGTCTCAACGAAGATCTCGCCGCAACCGCCGTGTGGGGCTCGCAGCAGGTGAACCTGTATCCCGGCGCGAAGCACGACGGCGTGTTCGGCATGTGGTACGGCAAGGGCCCGGGCGTCGACCGCACCGGCGACGTCTTCAAGCACGCGAACTCGGCCGGCTCGTCGAAGCACGGCGGCGTGCTGGTGTTGGCCGGCGACGACCACGCGGCGAAATCGTCGACGCTCGCTCACCAGTCCGAACACATCTTCAAGGCCTGCGGGCTGCCGGTGCTGTTTCCGTCCAATGTGCAGGAATATCTCGACTTCGGCCTGCACGGCTGGGCGATGAGCCGCTACTCGGGCCTGTGGGTCGCGCTCAAGTGCGTGACGGACGTGGTCGAATCGTCGGCATCGGTCGACATCGACCCGCATCGCACCGAGATCGTGCTGCCGACCGACTTCATCCTGCCGGAAGGCGGCCTGAACATCCGCTGGCCGGACCCGCCGCTCGTCCAGGAAGCGCGGCTGCTCGACTACAAGTGGTACGCGGCGCTCGCGTACGTGCGCGCGAACAAGCTCGACCGCATCGAGATCGACTCGCCGAATGCGCGCTTCGGGATCATGACGGGCGGCAAGGCGTACCTCGACGTGCGCCAGGCGCTGACGGACCTCGGCCTCGACGACGAAACCTGCGCGCGGATCGGCATCCGCCTGTACAAGGTCGGCTGCGTGTGGCCGCTCGAGGCCCAGGGCGCGCAGGCGTTCGCGCGCGGCCTCGACGAAATCCTCGTCGTCGAGGAAAAGCGCCAGATCCTCGAATACGCGATCAAGGAAGAACTGTACAACTGGCCCGATGCGCAGCGCCCGCGCGTGTTCGGCAAGTTCGACGAGAAGGACGGCGCCGGCGGGGAATGGTCGGTACCGATGGGCAACTGGCTGCTGCCCGCGCACTACGAACTGTCGCCCGCGATCATCGCGAAGGCGATCGCGACGCGCCTCGAGAAGTTCGAGCTGCCGTCCGACGTGCGCGCGCGCATCGCCGCGCGGCTCGCGGTGATCAACGCGAAGGAAATGGCGCTCGCGAAGCCGCACGTGCAGACCGAGCGCAAGCCGTGGTTCTGCTCGGGCTGCCCGCACAACACGTCGACCAACGTGCCGGAAGGCTCGCGCGCGATCGCCGGGATCGGCTGCCACTACATGACGGTCTGGATGGACCGCAACACGAGCACCTTCAGCCAGATGGGCGGCGAAGGCGTGCCGTGGATCGGCCAGGCGCCGTTCACGGACGAGAAGCACGTATTCGCGAACCTCGGCGACGGCACCTATTTCCACTCGGGCCTGCTCGCGGTGCGCGCGGCGATCTCGTCGAAGGCGAACATCACCTACAAGATCCTCTATAACGACGCGGTCGCGATGACGGGCGGCCAGCCGGTCGACGGCGTGCTGACGGTGCCGCAGATCACGCACCAGCTCGCGTCCGAGGGCGCGAAGAAGATCGTGATCGTCACCGATGAACCGGAGAAGTACGACAGCCAGAAGGCGCTCCTAGCACCAGGCGTGACGATCCATCACCGCGACCAGCTCGACGACGTGCAGCGCGAGCTGCGCGAGATCGAAGGCACGACGATTCTGATCTACGACCAGACCTGCGCGACCGAGAAGCGCCGCCGACGCAAGCGAGGCACGTATCCGGATCCGGCGAAGCGCGTCGTGATCAACGACGCGGTGTGCGAAGGCTGCGGCGACTGCTCGGTGCAGTCGAACTGCCTGTCGGTCGAGCCGCTTGAAACCGAATTCGGCACGAAGCGCCAGATCAACCAGTCGAGCTGCAACAAGGACTTCTCGTGCGTGAAGGGCTTCTGCCCGAGCTTCGTCACGGTCGAAGGCGGCCAGTTGAAGAAGCCCAAGGCCGTGTCGGTGGACGGCGGTGCGCTGCCGCCGATCCCGGAGCCGACGCTGCCGGCGATCGACCGTGCCTACGGCGTGCTCGTCACGGGTGTGGGCGGCACGGGCGTCGTCACGATCGGCGCGCTGCTCGGGATGGCCGCGCACCTGGAGAACAAGGGCGTGACCGTGCTCGACGTCACGGGCCTCGCGCAGAAGGGCGGCGCCGTGATGAGCCACGTGCAGATCTCGCACGCGCCGACCGACATCCACGCGACGCGGATCGCGATGGGCGAAGCCGACCTCGTGATCGGCTGCGACGCGATCGTCACGGCTGGCGACGAATGCACGTCGCGCATGCGCCATGACGCGACGCGCGTGGTCGTCAACAGTGCGCAGACGCCGACCGCCGAGTTCATCAAGAATCCGAACTGGGCGTTCCCGGGCCTGTCCGCGGAAAACGACATCCGCGCGGCGGCGGGTGAAGCCGTCGACTTCATCGACGCGAACCGCTTCGCGGTCGCGCTGCTCGGCGACGCGATCTACACGAACCCGTTCGTGCTCGGCTACGCGTGGCAGAAAGGCTGGCTGCCGCTCACGCTTGCGTCGCTCGTCCGAGCGATCGAGCTGAATGCGGTATCGGTCGAGAAGAACCGTGCGGCATTCGACTGGGGCCGCCGCGCCGCCCACGACCTCGCGAGCGTGAAGCAGGCCGCGGCCGGCGACGCACGCCCGGCGCAAGGCGCCACGGTGATCGCGTTGCACACGAAGAAGGCGGTCGACGCCCTGATCGCGAAGCGCGTGGAATTCCTCACCGCGTACCAGAACGCCGCATACGCAGCACGCTATGCAGCCTTCGTCGACAAGGTGCGGGCAGCCGAGCGTGCGCTGGCAGACGGCGACACGATGCAGGAGCAACTGACCGAAGCGGTCGCGCGCAACCTGTTCAAGCTGATGGCGTACAAGGATGAATACGAAGTCGCGCGGCTGCAGTCCGATCCGGCGTTCCTCGCGCGCCTGTCGTCGCAGTTCGAAGGCGACTGGAAACTGAAGTTCCATCTCGCGCCGCCGCTGTTCGCGAAGACGGACGCTCACGGCCATCTCGTGAAGAAGGCGTACGGCCCGTGGATGCTGTCGGCGTTCCGGTTGCTCGCGAAGGCAAAGTTCCTGCGCGGCACGGGCCTCGACCCGTTCGGCCGCACCGAGGAGCGCCGCACCGAGCGCGCACTGATCGGCGAGTACGAAGCGCTGATCGACGAAGTGCTGGCCAGGCTGAACGCGGCCAACCACCCGCTCGCGCTCGAGCTGGCGGCGCTGCCGGACGGCATTCGCGGCTACGGCCACGTGAAGGAGAACAACCTGCGCGCGGTACGCCAGAAGTGGAACACGTTGCTCGCGAAGTGGCGTTCGCCGTCGGGCGGGCAGTCGCGCCAGCAGGTCGCGTAACGGCGCGAGGCGGGCGTTCACGGTAGGGACGTCCGCCTCCGCGCGGTGGGCGGTTCACAAAAAAAACGCCACGGAACGCAGGTTCCGTGGCGTTTTTCATTGCGCCGCGCGCGATGCACGGCACACGCGGGCGCGAACTTACTTCGTGTTCGCGTTCGCGGCGGCCACTGCCGTCATGTTGATGATCCGGCGCACGGTCGCGGCCGGCGTCAGGATGTGGACCGGCTTCGCCGCGCCGAGCAGGAGCGGGCCGACCGTCACGCCTTCGCCGCCGACCATCTTCAGCAGGTTGTACGCGATGTTCGCCGCTTCGACGTTCGGCATGATCAGCAGGTTCGCTTCGCCCGACAGCGTCGTGCCCGGGAATGCGGCCTTGCGGACCGCTTCCGACAGCGCCGCGTCGCCGTGCATTTCGCCGTCGACCTCGAGGTTCGGTGCACGCTCGCTGATCAGCTTGCGGGCTTCGGCCATGCGGCGCGACGACGCCGACGGCGCGCTGCCGAAGTTCGAGTTCGACAGCAGCGCGGCCTTCGGCACGATGCCGAAGCGCTCGATCTCGGCGGCCGCCTGGATCGTCATGTCGGCGAGCTGTTCGGCGCTCGGCAGTTCGTTCACGTACGTGTCGCACAGGAACAGGTTGCGGCCCGGCAGCATCAGCAGGTTCATCGCCGCGAAGTGCTCGGCGCCCTTCGCGCGGCCCAGCACCTGCTCGATGAACTTCAGGTGCGTGTGGTACGTATCGATCATCCCGCAGATCATCCCGTCCGCGTCGCCCAGATGCACGAGCATTGCGCCGATCAGCGTGTTGAACTTGCGCATCGCGGCCTTCGCGACTTCCGGCGTGACGCCGTCGCGCGCGCCGATCTCGTGGTAGGCCTGCCAGTAGCGGTGGTAACGCGTGTCGTCTTCCGGATTCACGATCTCGAAATCGACGCCGGCCTTGAGCTTCGAGCCGATCTTCTGCAAGCGCATCTCGATGACCGACGGACGGCCGACGATGACCGGCTTCGCGATCTTTTCCTGCAGCACGAACTGCGCGGCGCGCAGCACGCGCTCGTCCTCGCCCTCGGCGAACACGATGCGCGCCTGCTTCTTCTTCGCGGTCGCGAACACCGGACGCATCACCATGCCGGTGCGGTAGACGGTTGCGCCGAGCTGCTCGCGGTATGCGTCCATGTCCTGGATCGGACGCGTGGCGACGCCCGAATCCATCGCGGCTTGCGCGACGGCCGGCGCGATCTTGATGATCAGGCGCGGATCGAACGGCTTCGGAATCAGGTATTCCGGCCCGAACTCGAGCGAGTGGCCTTCATACGCCTTCGCGACTTCCTCGCTCTGGTCGGTCTCCTCGGCCAGCTCGGCGATCGCGCGCACGCACGCGAGCTTCATTTCTTCCGTGATCGTCGTCGCGCCGACGTCGAGCGCGCCGCGGAAGATGAACGGGAAGCACAGCACGTTGTTGACCTGGTTCGGATAGTCCGAACGGCCGGTCGCGACGATCGCGTCCGGGCGCACGGCCTTCGCGTCTTCCGGGCGGATTTCCGGTTCCGGGTTCGCGAGCGCAAGGATCAGCGGGCGGTCGCCCATCGTCTTGACCATGTCCTGCTTCAGCACGCCCGCGCTCGAGCAGCCGAGGAACACGTCAGCGCCGACGATCGCGTCGGCGAGCGTGCGCGCGTCGGTCGCAGCCGCATAGCGCTGCTTCGACGGGTCGAGGTTGCCGCGCCCTTCGTAGATCACGCCCTTCGAGTCGGCGACGAGGATGTTCGACTTCGTGAGACCCAGGTTCACCAGCAGGTCCAGACACGCGATCGCCGCCGCGCCCGCGCCCGAGCACACGAGCTTCACTTCGGACAACTTCTTGCCGACCACCTTCAGGCCGTTCAGGATCGCGGCCGACGCGATGATCGCGGTGCCATGCTGGTCGTCGTGGAAGACGGGAATCTTCATGCGCTCGCGCAGCTTCTGCTCGATGTAGAAGCATTCCGGCGCCTTGATGTCCTCGAGGTTGATGCCGCCGAGCGTCGGCTCGAGCATCGCGATCGCCTCGACGAGCTTGTCGGGGTCGGATTCCGACAGTTCGATGTCGAACACGTCGATGCCCGCGAATTTCTTGAACAGGCAGCCCTTGCCTTCCATCACCGGCTTCGCGGCCAGCGGGCCGATGTTGCCGAGGCCCAGCACGGCCGTGCCGTTCGTGATGACGCCGACGAGGTTGCCGCGCGACGTGTACTTCTGCGCGTCGAGAGGATCGGCGTGGATCGCCTCGCACGCGGCGGCGACGCCCGGCGAATACGCGAGCGACAGATCGAGCTGGTTCGACAGCGGCTTGGTCGGGGTGACCGAAATCTTGCCGGGTTTCGGGTTCAGGTGATAAGCGAGAGCGGCCTGCTTCAGTTGTTCGTCCATGATTGACCTGCGAGAGACATGCGAAATTTTTGACGGTTCAGTACACAGCACCTTGGGCCGCGTCTACTTGAATCGAAGGGGTGGTCGACTGCGAGACGGCACGCAGCGCGCCGGGTCGGCACGCCATCGAACCTTGGCGGGTGGCAAGAGGAAAGTACAAAGTACTGAACGATTTCTAAGGGTCGCCTAGTGTACACCCCGCGCATGACGCATGTTGGTGCAGCGCCGCATCCTTTGCATCAGCGCGCGAGCGGTCCGGCCCCGTTTGTTTCGCCGGTGGTGAGCCAAGCGGCGAACCCGCGCGAATTCCGCCGAAAACCGGCCTGAATCGGGTAAAATAGCCGGCTACGCGCGCAGCGATGCGATTGGCCCTCCGATCGCGCCCCGGCCCCTCGGGCAGGTTCCCCTTGCTGCGCCATGGGGCCCGCGCCCGCTCTTCGCTCATCACCCAAGGAATGCCCATGACAGGCTACGATCGTCAGTCGATCTCGGATACGACCGCCAAAATCCTGCTCGAAGTACAGGCAGTGCACTTCAATGCAGAAAAACCGTTCATCTTCACCTCCGGCTGGGCAAGCCCCGTCTACATCGACTGCCGCAAGCTGATCTCGTATCCGCGCGTGCGCCGTGCGCTGATGGAAATGGCGGAAACGACGATCATGCGCGACGTCGGCTTCGAGCAGATCGACTCGGTGGCGGGCGGCGAGACGGCCGGCATCCCGTTCGCGGCATGGCTCGCGGACCGGATGATGGTGCCGATGCAGTACGTTCGCAAGAAGCCGAAGGGTTTCGGCCGCAACGCGCAGATCGAAGGCCATCTGGAAGAAGGCTCGCGCGTCCTGCTCGTGGAAGACCTGACGACCGACAGCCGCAGCAAGATCAACTTCGTCAAC
Source organism: Burkholderia sp. PR2 (assembly GCF_052372875.1). Taxonomy (NCBI): domain Bacteria; kingdom Pseudomonadati; phylum Pseudomonadota; class Betaproteobacteria; order Burkholderiales; family Burkholderiaceae; genus Burkholderia; species Burkholderia sp. PR2. Next base: position 229,573 of record NZ_JBQRWH010000004.1, on the reverse strand, counting down.
GCGCTGCGCACCGCGGGCGCGACGGTGAATCACTGCTTCGTGCTGTTCCACTACAACATCTTCAAGGAAAGCGTGTCGGTCCTGAAGGACATCGACGTCGACCTGCACGCGCTGGCGACCTGGTGGGACGTGCTGCGCGTCGCGAAGGCCTCGGGCTACTTCGAGACCAAGACGCTCGACGAAGTCGAGAAGTTCCTGCACGCGCCGGCCGAGTGGTCGGCCGCGCACGGCGGCGCGACGGCGCCGAAGGAGTAATGCCGGGCCGGCATGCAGCCGGCACCCTGGCTGAACAAGCCGCTCGCCTGATCGCGAGCGGCTTTTTTTTCGTCCACCGATCCGCACCGGGGCCGGCCCGCATCGCGCATCGAACCCTAATGCTAGACTTGATCCATCGTCGCCATCAGCTGCGCGGGCAACGCACAACGCCAACAATGCCGGGAGCATCGGTCCGGCCCACGTGACGGGAGAAGCGCCATATGCGTGTGGATCGCCGGATCACTTCGCCTGCGTCCCCGGGTCGTCCTTCGCCGTTCATCGCCGCCCTTGCCTGCGCCGCCGCGTGCGTCGCGTTCACCGTCCTGCCCGCGCGGGCGGAAGGCCCGTTCACCGTGTCGAGCAACGACCTGACGGCCGGCGGCCGCGTCGGCGCCGCGAACGTGTTCGACCGCGGCGACTGCAAGGGCGCCAATCGGTCGCCGCAACTGAGCTGGCGCAACCCGCCCCCCGGCACGCAGGGCTACGCGATCACGATCTTCGATCCGGATGCGCCGGGGCACGGCTGGTGGCACTGGGCTGTCGCCGGCATCCCGGCAAGCGTCACGAGCCTGCCGGCCGACGCGAGCGCGTCGGGCCTCCTGCGCCGCATCGGCGCGAGCGAGGCGCGCAACGACTTCGGGATCGACGGCTACGGCGGCCCGTGCCCGCCCCCCGGCAAGCCGCACCGCTACGTCATCACCGTCTATGCGCTGAAGGGCACGGACCTGCGCGTCGCGCAAGGGCGCCCCGCACCGATGTTCGAGCACGAGATCGGCACGCTGACGATCGGCACCGCGCGGCTCACGGTCACTTACGGCCAGTGAGCGCTCTCGCGCCGCCGCCTGCCCCGTTGCGCGTGTCCCCGGCCTCCCTCGCCCGCGCCCGCGAATTTCCCCGCCTCGCCTGCGTGCTTTTCTCCCGTCATTTCGACTTGCTAGACTCGGCGTCACCGGTCGCGGCATCCCGCCGCGCATCCGTCGCGCCGCCCGACCGCGGCGCGTGACGCGGCAGGCCGCGACGCCCGCCGTTTCGTCCCCTTCCGGAGAACGCTTCATGTCGAACATCGTCATCGTCTATCACAGCGGCTACGGTCACACACAGAAACTGGCCGACGCCGTCCACGCAGGCGCGCAGGACGCCGGCGCCACCGCACGCCTGATCGCCGTCGGCGAACTCGACGACGCGGGCTGGGCCGCGCTGGACGCGGCGGACGCGATCGTCTTCGGCGCGCCGACCTACATGGGCGGCCCGTCCGCGCAGTTCAAGCAGTTCGCCGATGCCACGTCGAAACCGTGGTTCACGCAGAAATGGAAGGACAAGATCGCCGCGGGCTTCACGAACTCCGCGACGATGAACGGCGACAAGTTCTCGACCATTCAGTATTTCGTCACACTGGCGATGCAGCATGGGATGGTGTGGGTCGGCACGGGCATGATGCCGGCCAACTCGAAGGCGGCCACCCGCAACGACATCAACTACGTCGGCGGCTTCACGGGCCTGCTCGCGCAGTCGCCGGCGGATGCGACGCCCGACGAGGGCCCGCTGCCGGGCGACCTCGAGACCGCGAAGGCGTTCGGCCGGCGCGTCGCCGAGGCGACCGCCCGCTGGCTGGCCGGCGGCCGCTGAACGCGGCGGCACGCGCGCCCGGCCGCGCCGCCGGTGACGCGGCAATGCCGCGCAGGCGCGCGAGAGCGGTACAAGACGGCCCGCGGGCCGTCTTTTTTTCGCCCCGTGCGGTGCAGGCCCGCCGGATGAGGTCTTAAAATGGCGGTTTAAGGGCGCCGCGGCTCCCGTTTCATTCAGCGAGAACGAAATGAGCACCAAAGTTTTTGTCGACGGCCAGGAAGGTACGACCGGCCTCAAGATCTTCGAATACCTGTCGGCGCGCAACGACATCGAGATCCTGCGCATCGATGAAGCGAAGCGCAAGGACGTCGACGAGCGCCGCCGCCTGATCAACGCATCGGACGTCACGTTCCTGTGCCTGCCGGACGTCGCGTCGCGCGAATCGGCATCGCTGGTCGAGAACCCGAACACAACGTTGATCGACGCGAGCACCGCGTTCCGCACGCACGCCGACTGGGCGTACGGCCTGCCGGAACTGACGCGCGCGCAGCGCGAGAAGATTCGCACGTCGAAGCGCATCGCCGTGCCGGGCTGCCACGCATCGGCGTTCGTGCTCGCGATGCGTCCGCTCGTGGATGCCGGCATCGTCGCGCCGACCTTCGCCGCGCACAGCTACTCGATCACCGGCTACAGCGGCGGCGGCAAGTCGATGATCGCCGAATACGAGAACGCGGCGCCGGGCGGCAAGCTCGCGAGCCCGCGTCCGTACGCGCTCGCGCTTGCGCACAAGCACCTGCCGGAAATGGCCGCGCACACGGGCCTCGCGCACGCACCGATCTTCACGCCGATCGTCGGCCCGTTCCTGAAGGGCCTTGCCGTGACGACCTACTTCTCGCCCGAACAGCTCGCGAAGCGCGCGACGCCGCAGGACGTGCAGCGCGTGTTCGCCGAGTACTACGCGGACGAACCGTTCGTGCGCGTCGCGCCGTTCAACGCGGATGCGAACCTCGACAGCGGCTTCTTCGACGTGCAGGCGAACAACGACACGAACCGCGTCGACCTGTTCGTGTTCGGCAACGAAGAGCGCTTCGTCACGGTCGCGCGCCTCGACAACCTGGGCAAGGGCGCATCGGGCGCGGCGATCCAGTGCATGAACCTCAACATCGGCGCCGCCGAGGATGCAGGCCTCAAACGCTGATTGCGCTTGCATGCGATGCAAAGCCGGCCGCTGGCCGGCTTTTTATTTTCCCGTATCAGGCAATCAATAAAATCCGGTTCGCGCATTTACAAATATTTACAAGCTTTCCATTGCGCGATTACCGATGAATTAATTACCCCAATTTTCTCCAGCCAATCCCGAATAGGGATAAACCGGATACCGCCGCTTTAAACGCTGCCGTTATACGCGTGAGGGCCTCGAGAGCCCTCCGTGCGTGGCAGCCACCCCACTTCGGCAGCACTCTAGCACCCTTCACGCGTTTTAATTCTTACTGAAATCCCGATCCTGCAAGGATTCATCGCGCGCACGCCGTTTCAATCGTCTTTTTTAGACGAGTTCATCAATTGACAGCAAAAATCCAGACAGCGACATTAGCTCGCACAATTAAACGATTGGAGACAGCGGCATGTCGCACGCCTTATCGAAGGGGGTGGCAACGGCCTTTGCCATCGCCCCTTTCCTGATTGCCTGTGGTGGAGACGGCGGCTCGCCCGCGCCCATCGAAGCACCCCAATGTTCCGGATCGAGTTGCGGCACGCAAGGGCCGCCGCCGTCGCAGCCCATAAACGGCGCGCTGTGCCCGGCCGACGCCGACATCGTCAAGAGCACGTACCTCGGCGGCGCCGGTAGCGGCGAGATCGTCAGCGTCAACATCGACGCGGTCGCGATGACCTACACGCTCAAGTGGCTCGAATCGCCGATTCCGCTCGCGACCGGCACGGTCACGCCGAGCCGCGCCGGCACCACGATCACCGGCAAGGTCGTCCACCCGCCGACCGGCACGCTGCCGACCGCGGAACAGACGCGCTGCGCGTTCGTGCTCACGCCGGGTTCGGGCACGGCACCGAACGGCTCGACCTACTCGACGGCCGCCGACTTCAACCAGGCGAACCCGCCGATGCTGCTGGTCGGCATGGGCGTGGCCGGCGGCGGCATCCCCGGCGCGACGGTTCAGTACGACGGGCTGACGATCATCCCGGGCGTGATCCAGAACGTCGGCCAGGTGCCGAACCGCCACTTCGACTTCTATCCGTTCCTCGGCTTCGCGAACACGACGACCGACCTCACGAAGCTGCCGGGCACGTACAACGCGCTGATCTACCACCTCGTGCCGTCGAGCAACTACGCGACGAAGGGCACGAATTCGAGCGAGACGTTCGACGCGAACGGCGCATGCACGTCGACGAGTGCCGGCGGCTGCCAGACGACCGGCGATCCATGGACAGTGAACGCGACCGGCGGCTACCTCAACAGCGCGAAGGCGCCGCAGATCCTGCCGCAAACGCAGCTGCCGCTGATCGGCGCAACCGGCAAGTCGGCCACCGCGCACATGGTGATCGGCCAGCTCAACGGCGCGACCGTGCCGGTGGTCGTGCGCACGGGCAACGTGAACCTCGGCACGCCGCCGCTGCATGCCGACGCGCAGGTCGACGACGAATCGGGCATCGCGGTGCTCGGCGCGGCGAGCGCGATCCAGTCGGGCGCGATCGACGGCGGCTACGCGGGCGCCGATTCGAACTTCAAGTACACGGCTGCACTGATCCGCGGCAGCAACGCGTCGTTCATCAACCCGACCACGCAGGCAGAGGAAGACGCCTTCACGCTCGACTACGGCCAGGGAACGCCGGGCCTGCTCAACACGACGACGACGCCGGCGAGCGGCGCGACCTATCCGTCCGCATCGGGCGTGGTGATCGCGACGGGCGGCCTGTACGCGGCGCTCATTCAGGGCACGGTGAACGGCGGCGTCACGTCGACGTCGGCGAACTCGAGCACGTCGTCGACACCGTACTTCGGCGTGGGCGCACAGATCAGCAAGTAACGATCGGGGACGCGGCGGCGCTCGATACGCCGCCGCGGGATGCAGGGAAGGCACGAAACGACGGCGCCCGGCACGGCGCAGGCAGCACGAGCACAAGCAACAGAAGCGGTCGACAGGGAGCCGGCCGCCTGACAAGACAAATCTGGAGGAGCAACATGAAGCGCAACCTCGTTCTGGCGGCGGCCCTTGCCGCCCCCCTTCTTTCCGCGTGCGGTGGCGGCAGCGACAATCCGCCTCCGCTCGTCGAAGACCGGCTCTGCCCCGCGACGCTCGACTACAGCACCGTGTTTACCGGCGGCGCGGGCAGTGGCGAACTGGCCAAGGTCCAGCTCGATACGACCAAGATGACCTGGCAGGTCACCTATGTCGAATCGGCGGTTCCGCAAAAGACCGGCACCGTCACGCCGACCCGCGCGGGCACCGTCGACAGCGGCACGCTCACGCAGGAAACGCTGCTGCCGACCAACAAGCTGAACCAGTGCGCGTTCCGGCTGAATGGCGCGAGCCTCGATGCGTCGCGTCCGGCGCGCATCTTCGTCGGCTTCGGCGTGGCGGGCGGCACGATTCCCGGCAAGGAGATCCAGTTCGACGGCGTGCTCGGCCAGGCCGCGGTGCCCGACACGAAATTCCCGTACTACCCGTTCATCGGCTTCTCGTCGATCGAAACCGACATCACGAAGGTCGCGGGCACGTACAGCCACATCGGCTTCGGCGAAGTGCCGTCGCAGAAATTCGCGCCGGCGTCGATCGACGCCAAGGTGACGATCAACGCGGACGGCACGTGGACCAAGTGCGACACGACCGGCCAGTTCGCCGGCGGCGCGTGCATGCAGCAGGGCACGAACTTCGTGCAGTCGGCCGACGGCAGCGGCGCGTTCCAGAGCAACAACTACCAGAGCCAGCTGAAGCCGACGCTGTCGGCGACGCCGCAGGGCAAGGGCTTCATGATCGTCGGCAAGCTGCGCAACCAGCTGGTGCCGATCCTCGTGCGCACGGGCGTCGCGAACCCGAACCCGACGCCCGACAGCAACGGCGTGCCGGGCCTGACCGCCGACGACGAATCGAGCATCTCGATCCTCTCGCCGCAGACCGCGATCGCGGCCGGCTCGCAGAACGGCGAATACATCGGCGTCGACAGCCAGTTCGACTACCGGACCACCGCGCTGATCAACAACCAGGCCACGCTGCTCGATCCGTTCCAGCCGTCGCAGGCATCGCTCGCGACCGCGCTCGACCTGGACTACACGCAGAAGGTGCCGGGCACGGTCACGACGATCCACACGGGTTCGGGCAGCACGTCGCCGACCGGCAAGTTCATCTTCACGGGTGGCGTGTTCGGTTTCCTCGACAACGCGGGTTCGACGCCGTATTTCACGATCGGCGCGTTCGTCCAGTAAGCGGAGGCAAGCCGTGATGAAGAGGACCCTTCTTTGCGCGGCGGCCGGCGCCGCCGCCCTGGCGCCGCTCGCGGCGCACGCGCAGAGCGCCGGCAGCAACGTCGTCACGCTGGGCTGGTTCCACGTGATGCCGCAGCAAAGCAGCACGCCGATGACGACCAACGTCGCGCCGACGCCGATCAACACGCCGCTGCGGCTGCCGCCGTCGTTCACGTCGCCGGGCACCGGGCTGCGTACGAGCGGTGCCGATACGGTCGGCCTGACGGTCAGCCACTTCCTGACCGACCACATCGCGGTCACGTCGGTGGCAGGCGTGCCGCCGGTGTTCAAGGTGTCGGGCCAGGGCACGATCAAGCCGCCCGGCCCGGCCGGCGCACTCGGCACGCAGAACATCGGGCTGGCGTCGGTGAACCCGATCGTGAAGAGCGTGCGGCAGTGGAGCCCGGCCGTGCTCCTGCAGTACTACTTCGGACAGGCGACCGCGAAGTTCCGGCCGTTCCTCGGCCTCGGCGTGTCGTACAACTGGTTCAGCGACCTGCAGCTCAACACGAACTTCATCAAGCAGACGCAGGACAACCTCGGCGCGATTCTCGCGGCGGGCGCGGGCAAGCCGGGTACGACATCGGTGGAGGCGAAGGCGTCGTCGTCGTGGCAGCCGGTGTTCAACGCGGGCCTGCAGTACAACATGACGGAGCATTTCGGGCTGATCGCGTCGGTGACGTACATCCCGCTGAAGACGACGTCGACGGTGACGATCAAGGCGGCCGACGGCACGGTGCTCGCCGAGTCGAAATCGGACCTGAAGGCCGACCCGATCATCAGCTATGTCGGGATGACCTACAAGTTCTGACGCCGCCAACCGAGGACGGACAGAGGACGAATGGATGGCCCGCGCAAAAAACGCGGGCAAAAAAAAGCCCGCCTAAGAGGCGGGCTGAATCCATATCAGAGGAGACATGGAGGAGACAGGTGTAACTATAGCGAATTGATTTCCGCATTGCAACATTTCCGTAGAGAAAATCAGGATTTTCCCTCGAATGCGCACTCTAGCGCGCTAGTTCGCATCCGACCCCTTCTCGTTCTCCCGGTCGAGCACCGCTCCCAGCGCATCGCGCAGCAGCGCGACCGGCCGTGTCAGGCGGCCCGGCAACGCACCGTGCACGATCCACACGTTGATCCGCGTCTCCAGCCCCGCCGTTTCCACCACCCTCAGTGCATCGCGATGCGCACTGCGCGCCAGCGCATTCGGCGACGCAATCCCGATGCCCGCACCGCGCGCGACGAGCGACAACTGCAACTCCGAACCGAACGCCTCGACCGCGACGTCGAACGGCAGCCCGGCCGCGCCGAGCGCACGGCTCAGCGCCGAACGCATCCCGCAGCCGTCCTGGCTCAGCACCCACGGAAAACCCGACAGCACATCGAGCGACAGCGGGCCGTCCGGCAGCGGGAAGTCGCGCGCGGCGACGAGCACGGTCGGTTGCGTGCCGAGCGGCGTGGCCGTCAGCGTGTCGGGTAGCGCCGCGCTGGTCGGCACCATGACCGTCGCGACATCGAGCGTGCCGCGTTCGATGCCCTGCACCAGCGCCGGCGACCAGCCTGCCGTCACGCGCAGCGTCAGTCGCGGAAACGTGTCGCGCAGCTGGTCGATCGGCCGCTCGAGCGCCAGCTCGGACAGGAACGGCGGCACGCCGATGCGCAGTTCGCCGGACGGCTCGCTGTCGGGTGCGCCAGCCGCCATCAATTCGTCGACCGCACCCAGCACGTTGCGCGCGAGCGCATAGACGTCGCGCCCGGCGGCCGTGGGCTTCAGCGGCTTGCTCTGCCGCTCGAGCAGCGGCATGCCCAGCAGCGTTTCGAGGTTCTGCACGCGTCGCGTGAGGCCCGGCTGCGTCAGATGGAGCTTCGCGGCGGCGGCGACCATCGACCCGCTGTCGACCACCGCGACGAACGCCTGGAGATCACGCGTATTCAAAGCAAACTCGCATAATCATGTTAGACATATTTCAATTGTCGCATAAACATCAGGCACCTACGATGGGACTTCCTTCGCTCAAGACCCGAGGCCTTCGATGAACTGCCCTGCCGATTCCTGCCCGCCCGCCGGTCACCCCGCGCGCGGCGCACCGCCCGCGCTCAGTGCAGGCATGACGCTCTTCTTCGCCGCGACGGTCGGCGTGATCGTGATGGACCTGTTCGCCGCGCAGCCGCTGACCGGCCCGATCAGCGCTGACCTGCAGCTGCCGCCCGGCCTCACGGGCCTCGTCGCGATGCTGCCGCAGCTCGGGTACGCAGCGGGCCTCGTGCTGCTGGTGCCGCTCGTCGACCTGCTCGAGAACCGCCGTCTGATCGTGGCGACGCTCGTCGCGTGCGCGACCGCGCTCGCGCTGCCGGCGTTCACGCGGTCCGGCACCGTCTTCCTGCTCGCGACGCTGGCCGCGGGCGCCGCGTCGAGCGTGATCCAGATGCTGGTGCCGATGGCCGCGTCGATGGCGCCCGAAGCGCAGCGCGGGCGGGCAGTCGGCAACGTGATGAGCGGATTGATGCTCGGCATCCTGCTGTCGCGGCCACTCGCCAGCCTGATCGCGGGCACGGCCGGCTGGCGCGCGTTCTACGCGCTGGCCGCGCTCGCGAACGCGGCGATCGCGGCGGTGCTCGCGCGGCGCCTGCCGCCGCGCGTGCCGCCGGTGACGGCCGGCTATCGCGCGCTGCTCGCGTCGATGGGCCGCCTGCTGGCCGACGAACCGGTGCTGCGCCGACATGCGCTGTCGGCCGGGCTCGCGATGGCCACGTTCAGCGCGTTCTGGACCGCCGTCGGGCTGCGGCTCGCGCAGCCGCCGTTCGGCCTCGACCTGCACGGAATCGCGCTGTTCGCGTTCGCCGGCGCAAGCGGTGCGATCGTCACGCCGTTGGCCGGCCGCGCCGGCGATCGCGGCCACGGCCCGGCCGCGCAGCGCATCGCGCACGTGACGATGCTCGCCGCGCTCACCGTGCTCGGCATCGCCGGCGCCGGCTGGTTCGGCTTCGATGCGCACGCGCACCGCGGGCTCGCGCTGGCGCTGCTGGCCAGCGGCGCGGCGCTGCTCGACGCGGGCGTGATCGTCGACCAGACGATCGGCCGCCGGGAAATCAACCTGCTGAATCCGGCCGCGCGCGGGCGTCTGAACGGGCTGTTCGTCGGGTTGTTCTTCGTCGGCGGGGCGCTCGGCGCGGCGCTCGCTTGCAGCGCGTGGGCGTGGGGCGGGTGGAGCGCCGTGTGCGGCGTCGGCTTCGCGTTCGCAGGCGCGGCCGCGGTGTTCGGCTTGTCGGCGAGCCGCCGGGCCGGCGCCGCCGCGTGGCCGCGCGCTTGACGCGGGCCCGGACAGGAAAACGCCCCGCCCTCTGACGAGGTGCGGGGCGTCCGGCGGACCGCGCGGGCTTAATTCAGTGACGGACCAGCGCCATCATCGCACCGAAGCCGACGAAGATGCCGCCCGTCAGCCGGTTGAAGACCTTCGCGACGCTCTGGCTCTTCAGCGTCGCGCCGATGCGCGTGCCGAACGACGCGTAGACGAGATACCAGCTGACCTCGATCACCGCGAACGTGACGACGAGGATGCCGAACTGCGGCAGCGTCGGCTCGGATGCGTTGATGAACTGCGGCAGCAGCGCGGCCGCGAACAGGATCGCCTTCGGGTTGCTGCCTGCGACCAGGAAACCGTTGCGGAACAGCGCCGAGCGCGATGCCGACGCGACCTGGCGCGACACGGTTTCGACGTCGGCGGCAGGCTGCTCGTCGTCGACGCGCGCGCGCCACGCCTTCACGCCGAGGTAGATCAGGTAGGCCGCGCCCGCAAAGCGCAACGTGTTGAACATCGCCGGCCAGGCCTCGAGCACGGCACCGAGGCCCGCCGCCGACACCGACAGCATCAGCACCAGCGCGGTGAGACAGCCGGCCATCGTCCACGCCGAACGCCGCAGCCCGTGCCGCGCGCCGTGCGTCATCACGAGCAGCATGTTCGGACCCGGAATCGCCGACACGACGAACACCGTCGCCACGAAAAGCCACCACGTATGCAGGTTCATGACCACCCCGACCGAAAGAGAAACGAAACGTCGATTATGCCGCGCACGCGGCGTGTCTGTCCCGCGCCGGCTCAGCGGCCCGCGCGGCGCAGCGCGACTTCGCCGAGCACCGCGAAGTCCTGTTCGCCGCCGCCGTGCGCGAGCGCATCGAGCAGGCTGTCGCGCACGACGCTCGCCACCGGCAGCGGGACCGACGCGGCGTCGCCGGCCTGCAGCGCGAGCCGCACGTCCTTCAGCCCGAGGCGCGCCTTGAAACGCGCGGGCTCGTAGCTGCGCTCGGCGATCATCCCGCCGTAGCCTTCGTAGACCGGCCCCGGAAACACGCTGTTCGTGATGACGTCGAGGAAGTCGCGCATCGCGACGCCGTGCGCGCCGAGCAGCGCGGACGCCTCGCCGAGCGTCTCGATCGCCGACGCGAGCGTGAAATTCGCGGCGATCTTCGCGACGTTCGCGTGCTGCGGCAGCGAGCCGAAGCGCCAGGTCTTCTGGCCGATCGCGTCGAACAGCGGCTGCACGCGGTCGATTGCCTCGGCCGGGCCGCCGGCCATGATCGTCAGGCGCGCGGCGGCCGCGACGTCCGGACGCCCCATCACGGGCGCGGCGACGTAGGCGAGGCCGCGCGACGCATGCGCGTGCGCGAGCGACTCGGCGAGCGCGACCGACACCGTGGCCATGTTCACGTGAATCAGGCCGCGCGGTGCCTGCGCGAGCAGCGCGTCGTCGAATACTTCGCGCGCCGCGGCATCGTCGGCGAGCATCGAGAAAACGGCATCGCCGCGAAACGCGTCGGCAGGCGTCGCGACGATCTGTGCGCCGAGCGCGGCAAGCGGCTCGGCGCGCTCGCGCGACCGGTTCCAGACCCGCACGTCATGCCCCGCCTTCAGCAGGTTCGTCGCGATCGCCTGCCCCATTTCGCCCAGCCCGATAAATCCGAGATCCATTTCCCCGCTCCTTCGACTCGTGAAGCGTGGAGTTAAACACAGATGGCGGTGACCTGCAGCCCCGGCGACCGGCTGCACGCGGTGCGATACTGCCCGGATGGCGACCGCGATCTTCCGCTTCCACGGTGAACTGAACGCATTTCTCGCTCGCGCCCAGCGCGAGCGCGTGTTCACGCACGCGTTTTCCCGCGACGCGACGGTCAAACATGCGATCGAGGCGCTCGGCGTCCCGCATACGGAAATCGGCCGGCTCTGCGTGAACGGCGCACCGTCCGCCCTCGACCGGCCGCTCGGCGACGGCGACCGCGTCGACATCCATCCGGAGCGCCCGCAGCCGTCGGCCGCATCCCCGCAGCCGCAACCGGACCGCTGGCGCTTCGTCGCCGACGCGCACCTCGGCGGCCTTGCGCAGCTGCTGCGCCTCGCCGGCTTCGACACCTGCTACGACAACCACTACCGCGACGACGAACTCGTCGCGCTCGCCTCGCGCGAAGGCCGGATCGTGCTGACACGCGACCGCGAGCTGCTCAAGCGCCGCGCGGTCGCACGCGGCTGCTACCTGCACGCGCAGCAGCCGGACGCGCAGTTGCGCGAGCTGTTCGCGCGGCTCGACCTCGCGCCGCACATGTGGCCGTTCCGGCTGTGCCTGCGCTGCAACGCGCCGCTGCACGCGCTCGATGCGGCGGACGCCGCGCCGCGCGTGCCGGCCGGCGTCCGGCAGCGGCACCGCCGCTTTGCCGCGTGCGACGTGTGCCAGCGGGTGTTCTGGGAAGGATCGCACTGGCGCCGGATGCGCGCGGTGGTCGACGCGATGCGCGCGCCGCCGCCCGGTGCCCTCGACGTTCCGGACGTGGCGGACGCCTGAAAAAACAAAACCCCGCATGCCGAAGCGTGCGGGGTTTCGCGACGGATGGCTGGCAGCGCCAGCTCCGGCGAGGCGCGCTTAGTTGGCTGCGCCCGAGTCGTTCGTGCCGGCGGCCGAAGCGGCTGCGGCCTTCGCCTTGCCCTTTGCCGAACCGTGGTGCTTCAGCTTGTGCTTCGGCTTGCTGTGATCCTTCTTCATCGGTGCGGAAGAGGGTGCCATCGCGCCTGCCGGAGCCGACGCCGACTCCTGTGCGAATGCCGAAACCGATGCGAGAGCGAATGCTGCGGTCATGATCGAAGCGAGCGTCTTCTTCATTGTTCTTCCTTTAGCGGAGAAAAAGTCAAACGTACCGGTAAGTGATGCGAGGCATCCGCATCGTAACATCAGTCGCGCCGGATCGCCGGTCGCCGCCGGGCGGGCCGGCTCATGCCTTTCCGCCTCGACAAATACTGATGCACTGGCTCCATAACGCATCGCCCGCGCGACGAGTTGACATGCCGCTTGCATCCTTCGGGTTTCCCCGGGGGCGCCGGTTTCGGGCCCGCGCGACGCGCCGCGGGACGTGCATCAATCGTCCGACAAACCGTCTCTCACGCCCGCCGCGGCGACGCTATACTGGCCTCCTTCCGTCCCAACCGGACGCGGCCGGTCACAGACCGCCGCCGTCGCGAGGCGCCCAAATTGCCCGATCACAATCTGGACAAACTGAAAATCGACCGGCGTCCCGTCGCAACCGCGCCACGCCGGCGCCGGTGGGTCCGCTACGCGGTCGCCGCCGCGCTCGTCATCGTCGCGATCGTTGCCGTGCTGGCGCTCACCGGCCGCCCGACGGTCGACACGACCGCCGTCACGTCCGCCTACCCGTACCAGAACGACACCCAGCTCAACGCGACCGGCTACGTCGTGCCGCAGCGCAAGGCCGCGGTCGCGTCGAAAGGCCAGGGGCGCGTCGAATGGCTCGGCGTGCTCGAAGGCACGCGCGTGAAAAAGGACGAGATCATCGCGCGGCTCGAAAGCCGCGACGTGGAAGCGTCGCTGGCGCAGGCACGCGCACAGGCGCAAGTCTCCCGCGCCAACCTCGGCGTCGCTCAGGCGGAGCTGAAGGACGCGGAGATCGCGCTGCGCCGCACCGCCGTGCTCGCGCCGAAGGGTGCGGTGCCGGCCGCACAGCTCGACATCGACACGGCCCGCGTGAACAAGGCGCGCGCATCGGTCAACAGCGACGAGGCCGCGATCGCGTCCGCCGAGGCCAATGCGCAGGCCGCGCAGGTCGCGGTCGATCAGACGGTGATCCGCGCGCCGTTCGACGGCATCGTGCTGGCAAAGCACGCGAACGTCGGCGACAACATCACGCCGTTCTCGTCCGCGTCGGACAGCAAGGGCGCGGTCGTGACGATTGCCGACATGGAGACGCTCGAGGTCGAGGCCGACGTCGCCGAATCGAACATCGCGAAGATCCGCGCGGAGCAGCCGTGCGAGATCCAGCTCGACGCGCTGCCCGACATGCGCTTCGCGGGCCGCGTGTCGCGCATCGTGCCGACCGTCGACCGCTCGAAGGCGACGGTGCTCGTGAAGGTGCGTTTCGTCGACCGCGACGAGCGCGTGCTGCCCGACATGAGCGCGAAGATCGCGTTCCTGTCGAAGCCTGCTTCGCCGCAGGACCGGCAGCCGGTGACCGCCGTGCAGGCGAGCGCGGTGGTCGAGCGCGACGGCCGGCCGGTCGTGTTCGTCGTGAAGGACGACACCGTGCATGCAACGGCGGTGACCAAGGGCGCGCGGATCGGCGAACTCGTCGCGATCCGCGGCGTGAAGCCCGGCGACACGGTCGTGCTCGCGCCGGGCGCGAAGCTGAAGGACGGCGCGAAAGTGACCGTCGCGAAGAAGTAGCGTGGCGCGCGTGAACGACGCCTCGCCGCCGCTCGTCGAGATCAGCCACGTCGCGAAGTCGTACCGGCGCGGCCACCAGATCGTGCCGGTGCTGACCGACATCACGCTCGACATCGGCGAAGGCGACTTCGTCGCGCTGATGGGGCCGTCGGGTTCCGGCAAGAGCACGCTGCTCAATCTCATCGCCGGCATCGACCGGCCCGACAGCGGCGAGCTGCGCGTGGGCGGCCTCGACATCTCGCGGCTCGAGGAGGCGCAACTGGCCGAATGGCGCGCGGCGAACGTCGGCTTCATCTTCCAGTTCTACAACCTGATGCCCGTGCTCACCGCGTTCGAGAACGTCGAGCTGCCGCTGATGCTCACGCACCTGTCGCGCCGCGAACGGCGCGAGCACGTCGAGATGGTGCTCGACATGGTGAATCTCGGCGACCGGAAGACCCATTACCCGTCCGAGCTGTCGGGCGGCCAGCAGCAGCGCGTCGCGATCGCGCGCGCGTTGATCACCGATCCGGTGCTGATCGTCGCCGACGAGCCGACCGGCGACCTCGACCGCGCATCGGCCACCGACGTGCTCGCAATGCTGCAGCGGATGAACGCCGAGCTCGGCAAGACGATCATCATGGTGACCCACGATGCGCACGCGGCCGCCGCCGCGCGCTCGGTCGTGCATCTGGAAAAAGGGGAGCTGATCGATGGGCACGCCGTCTGACGGACGGGAGCGCGCGCGATGTACGTGCTGAAGCTGATCGCGCGCAATGCGCTGCGGCACCGGCTGCGCACGTTGCTGACCGTGCTCGGGCTGACCATCGCGGTGCTGGCGTTCGGGCTGCTGCACACCGTCGTCGACGCGTGGTACGCAGGCGCGGCCGCCGCGTCCAGCGGCCGGCTCGTCACGCGCAACGCGATCTCGCTCGTGTTCCCGCTGCCGGTCAGCTACGAGAACCGGATCCGCGGCGTCGACGGCGTGACGGCCGTGGTCCGCTCGAACTGGTTCGGCGGCATCTACCGCGACCCCAAGAACTTCTTCGCGAGTTTCGCGGTGTCGGAGAACTATCTCGACCTGTATCCGGAATTCATCCTACCGGCGCAGCAGCGCGCCGACTACGACCGCGACCGCCGCGGCTGCCTCGTCGGGCGCCAGCTCGCGACGCAGTTCGGCTTCAAGGTCGGCGACGTGATTCCGCTGAAAGGCACGATCTACCCGGGCACGTGGGACTTCGTCGTGCGCGGCATTCTCGACGGCCGCGACGATTCGACGATCACGCGCCAGCTGGTGTTCCACTGGGATTACCTGAACGAGACGGTGCGCAAGCGGACGCCGAAGCAGGCCGACCAGGTCGGCGTGTTCGTGCTCGGGGTCGCGAACCCGGACGACGGCGCAGCGATCGCGCGAAACGTCGACGCGGTGTTCAAGAACTCGCTCGCCGAAACGCTGACCGAGACCGAGCAGGCGTTCCAGCTCGGCTTCGTCGCGATGTCGAACCAGATCATCGCGGCGATCCGCGTCGTGTCGTACGTGGTGATCCTGATCATCATGGCCGTGATGGCGAACGCGATGGCGATGAGCGCGCGCGAACGCACCGCCGAATACGCGACGCTGAAGGCGCTCGGCTTCGGCCCCGGCTTTCTCGCGCTGATCGTGTTCGGCGAATCGGTCGTGATCGCGGTGGTCGGCGGCGGGCTCGCGATGCTCGCGACACCGCCGGCCGCGAGCCTCTTCAAGCAGGCCGCGGGCGGCATCTTCCCGGTATTCAAGGTGTCGGCCGAAACGATGGCGCTGCAGGCCGCATGCTCGGTCGCGGTCGGCCTCGCGGCCGCGCTCGTGCCGGCGTGGCAGGCGGCGCGCGTGCGCGTGGTCGAAGGCCTGCGGGCGATCGGATAGGCGCATGGCCATTCCACTCACCTACATCGCGCGCAACCTGTGGACGCGCCGGCTCACCACCGCGCTCACCGCGGGCGGGATGGCGCTGGTGATCTTCGTGTTCGCGACGGTGCAGATGCTCGACGCGGGGCTCACGCAGACGCTCGTGTCGACCGGCGAACCGGACAACGCGGTGGTGATCCGCAAAGGCGCCGAAACCGAGATTCAGAGTGCGATCGACCACCAGCAGGCCAACGCGCTCGAGATGCACCCGGCTGTCGCGCTCGGCCCCGACGGCCGGCCGCTCGTGTCGAAGGAAGCGGTCGTGCTGATTTCGCTGGTAAAGACGTCGTCCGGCAAGCCGTCGAACGTCGTGATCCGCGGCGTGTCGCCGGCCGGCCTCGCGCTGCGCCCGCACGTGAAGCTCGTCGCCGGCCGCATGTTCACGCCCGGCTCGTCGGAGATCATCGTCGGCAGCGCGATCGCGAAGGGGTTCAGCGGCACGCAACTCGGCGACAGCCTGCATTTCGCGCAGCGCGACTGGACCATCGTCGGCATCTTCGACGCGGGCGCCAGTGGCTTCGACTCGGAGATCTGGGGCGACGTCGACCAGCTGATGCAGTCGTTCCGGCGCACCAGCTACTCGTCGATGGTGCTGCGCATCCCGAGCGCCGACGGCTTCGCGCGCTTCAAGGCCGACATCGACGTCGACCCGCGCCTGACGGATGAAGCGAAACGCGAGCAGACGTTTTACGGCGACCAGTCGAAGGCGTTGTCGACCTTCATCAACATCCTGGGCATCACGCTGTCGACGATCTTCTCGATCGCCGCGATGATCGGCGCGATGATCACCATGTATGCGTCGGTCGCGAACCGCACCGCGGAAATCGGCACGCTGCGCGCGCTCGGCTTCAAGCGCATGAACGTGCTCGCCGCGTTCCTGCTGGAGGCGCTGCTGCTCGGCTTCGTCGGCGGTGTCGCGGGGCTCGCATCCGCATCGCTGATGGAGTTCGCGTCGTTCTCGACGACCAACTTCCAGACCTTCTCCGACCTGTCGTTCCGCTTCGTGCTGACGCCCGCGATCGTCGTGAAGACGCTGCTGTTCTCGCTCGTGATGGGGCTCGTCGGCGGCTTCCTGCCGGCGATGCGCGCCGCGCGGCTGAACATCGTCGACGCGTTGCGCGCGCAGTGACGCGCGCGGCCCCTCACGCCCGACGCTCGCGCGGCACCCACGCGCCGTGGAACCCGGCCGGCACGCGGCGCGGCAGGTGCACCGTCGCGACCGGCGCCGCGTCGATCGCGCGCGCATCGAGGATCACGACATCGCTCGTATCCGTCGCCGCGCGGTAGACCACCACCAGCAGCCAGCCGTCGTCCTCGTCGGTGCCGCCCGGGCGCGGCACGAACACCGGCTCACCGTTCTGGTCGCCGGCCGGCACCGCGTAGCGGGTCGTCGTGCCGCGCACGTGGTCGAAACGCATCACGCCGCGCATCTCGGCGTTGTTCGGCTGCTCGACCGCATACAGGTAGCGGTAGCGGCGCCCCGTCCGGCTTTCGTTGATGCGCGGCAGCTCGATGCCGCCGTCGGCCAGCGGCCCTTCGTCGATCAGCCCGTTCGCGGTATCGATCACGTAACGCCACAGCTCGCCGACCGGGTTGTCCGCGAAGCGGCCCGTGCGCGCGTCGAGCCGCAGGAACCACGGATAGCGCACCGCGTCGAGCACGATGCACGACGCATCGCAGTCGTACGCATTCACGACGTGCTGGATGAAGCACGGCTCGATGCCGAACCAGCGCACGTCGCCGCCGTGGCGCGGCATCACGCCGATCCGCGCGTCGCGGTCGTCGTGCCAGCGCAGCGGCATCCGGTGCCCCTGCTTCAGCATCGCGAAGTCGTAGCCGACGTTCAGGTCGAGCAGCAGGCTGCGGGTTTCGGTGATCGCGAGGTCGTGCATCATCGACGGCGCACGCACGTCGACGGCGAGGTCGACGCGCTGCACGCCCTGCGCATCCGCGACGCCGTAGCGCAGCCACGGCGCGCGCCAGTCCGCGTGAAACAGGATCAGTTCGCCCGTCACCGGATCGACTTTCGGATGCGCGGTCATCGCGCCGCCGAACGCCGTGTGCCGCGCGGGCGCACCGAGCGTATCGAGCGCGGCCGTGATCGCGAGCGGCGCGCCGCCTTCCGCCAGCGCGAGCAATTCGCCGGCGTGCTGCAGCACGTTCACGTTCGGATTCGTGTCGGGCAGGTGCGGCGCCTGCTCCGGCGCGTGCACATCGGCCCAGCGGCGCGTGCGCGCCCAGCGGTTCCGGTAGCCGGCCGCGCGGCCGCGTTCGAACGCGATCGCGTGCAGCATCGCCGCTTCCGGCCACCACGACAGCACGTCGTTACCCTCGAAACGGCCGCCCGGCGGATTCGGGCCATTGCGCAGCAGCGTGCCGTCGAGTTCAGGCGGGATCGTGCCGGTCACGCGCAGGTCGACGAGGTCGACTTCGTCGGCGACCGGCGCGATCGCGCCGCGGTTCAGATCGAACGTCGTCATCGCGTCGTCTGCTCCGTCAGCAGTCTTCGGTCGACGGCGGCAAATCGCCGCGCGCCAGCGCGAGCGCATGGTCGCGCACGTCGTCCGACCAGCCCGCAATCAGTTCGGTCATTCGCTCGAGGTCGTTCGCATACAGCGCACGCGCGGCCTCCTCGAATCCGGGCAGGTCGCCCGCGATCGCCGACATGAAGTGGTATGCGCGCGTCTGCGCGTCGCGGCGCCGGTCGGCCGCCGCGTGCGTGCGCCGCGCGTCCTCGACCAGCTTGCGCAGCGCGACGGACGCGCCGCCCGGCTGCGCGGCGAGCCAGTCCCAGTGACGCGGCAGCAACGTGACCTCACGCGAGACGACGCCGAGCTTCGGACGGCCGCGGCCGCGTTGTTCGGCCGCGCCGGCGGGCTCGGCGGGCGCGGATGCCTCGCCCGGCACTGGCGCGTAACGCGCACGGATATCGTCCGCCGTGCCGCGCAGGTCGAGGTCGATCGAGCGGCCGGTCGCGTCGTCGAAGATCACGATGGTGCCGGACATCGCATTGCCGGCCGCCTGACGGACCGCCACCACCACCGTCGCGAGCGGGCCCGACGCGACGCGCCGGTGGCCATCGAACGCCGTGTAGGAAGGGAGAAGCATGGAGAGAGTCATCGTGGTTGCCCGTGGGCAGGAATCGGAATGACGCAATTTTTATCCGGGTATAAATTGTTGTCAATATCATCCGGGTAAAAAAGAGACATGCCGATGCCACGGATCGATCCAATTCCTGAATCGATCAAGTCAGCAATTGGCATGAAAGCGCAATTTCCGCCATGACAGAATGATCCGGACGCCCGGCCTCCGGGCATCGGCGTCCGGCCCCGGCCAGCAAGGCCACCACGAAAAAACGCGCGCACCGACGCGCAGCCGCACGACGGCACCTTCCGCCCTTCGGAGGAGACAGTCATGAATCCGCTTCACGCATTGCCGGCGTCCGCGTCGGCAACGGCCCGGCGCACCCGCGTGCGCTGGCTCGTGCTGACCGTGCTGTTCGCGGTCACGACGATCAACTACGCGGATCGCGCGGCGATCGCGATCGCGGGCCCGGCGCTCGCCCGCACGATGCACCTGAGCCATGTGCAGATGGGCTTCATCTTCTCGGCGTTCGGCTGGTCGTACGTGATCGCGCAACTGCCGGGCGGCTGGCTGCTCGACCGCTTCGGCTCGCGCATCGTCTATGCGTTCAGCATCTTCTTCTGGTCGCTGTTCACGCTGCTTCAGGGCGGCATCGGCTTCGTCGGCGGCGCGGCCGCGTTCGCGCTGCTGTTCGGATTGCGCTTCCTGGTCGGCGCGGCCGAGGCGCCGTCGTTCCCGGCCAACAGCCGGATCGTGTCCACGTGGTTTCCGGCCGCGGAGCGCGGCACCGCGTCGGCGATCTTCAACGCCGCTCAGTACGCGGCGACCGTCGTGTTCGCGCCGCTGATGGGCTGGCTCGTGCACGCGTACGGCTGGCAGTCGGTGTTCGCGGTGATGGGCGTGCTCGGCTTCGCGTTCGTGCTGGTGTGGAACCGCACGATGTACGACCCGAAGGTGCACCCGCGCATCAACGGCGCGGAGCTCGACTACCTCACCGAAGGCGGTGCGCTCGTCAACATCGACCAGGCGACCGGCGCGCGCGACGGCGGCCCGTCGATGCGTCACGTGAAGGCGCTGCTGAGGAACCGGATGCTCGTCGGCGTGTACGTCGCGCAGTATTGCATCAACGCCCTCACCTACTTCTTCATCACGTGGTTTCCCGTCTATCTCGTGCAGGCGCGCGGGATGTCGATCCTCAACGCGGGGCTCGTCGCGTCCATCCCGGCCGTGTGCGGGTTCCTCGGCGGGATTCTCGGCGGCATCGTGTCCGACGCGCTGCTCAAGCAGGGGCAGTCACTGTCGGTCGCGCGCAAGGTGCCGATCGTGATCGGCATGCTGCTGTCGATGTCGATGATCGTCTGCAACTACACCGATTCGCACGTGCTCGTGGTGCTGTTCATGGCGCTGTCGTTCTTCGGCAAAGGGCTCGGCGCGCTCGGCTGGGCCGTCAACGCCGATACCGCGCCGCGCCAGATCGCCGGCCTGAGCGGCGCGCTGCTCAATACGTGCGGCAATCTTTCCAGCATTACGACGCCGATCGCGATCGGCTACATCGTCGACCGCAGCGGCTCGTTCAACGGCGCGCTCGTGTACGTCGTCGCGCACGCGCTCGTCGCCGTGATCTGCTACCTGTTCGTCGTCGGCGAAATTCGCCGCGTCGAGCTTCAATGATGAACGGCGTGGGCTGCGCCAGTGCACCCAGCGGCCCGCACGCCACCTGAACCAGGAGCGAACCGATGTCCGAACCCAGCCGTGCCGGCACCCCGCGCGTCACGCGCATGCAAGTGATTCCCGTCGCCGGCCGCGACAGCATGCTGTTGAACCTGTGCGGCGCGCACGCGCCGTATTTCACGCGCAACCTCGTGATCCTCGACGACAGCAGCGGCCACACGGGTGTGGGCGAAGTGCCCGGCGGCGAAGGCATCCGACAGGCGCTCGAACGGATGACCGATCTCGTGGTCGGCCAGTCGATCGGGCGTTACCAGGCGACGCTCAACGCGGTGCGCGCGGCGCTGTCCGGCACCGCTGCGGGTGCGGGACGCACGATCCGGCACGAGGTGACGTCGGCCGGCGAGGCGGCCGTGCTGCGCCAGCCGCACGAGATCAACCTGCGGCTCGACAACGTGATCACCGCGATCGAGGCCGCGCTGCTGGACCTGCTCGGCCAGCATCTCGACGTGCCCGTCGCCGCGCTGCTCGGCGAAGGCCAGCAGCGCGACGCAGTGCCGATGCTCGCGTACCTGTTCTACATCGGCGAGCGGTGCCGCACCGACCTGCCGTATCGCGACGAGATGCACGCGGCCGATCCGTGGTTCCGCCTGCGCAACGAAGCCGCGCTCACACCGGCCGCGATCGCGCGGCAGGCCGAGGCTGCGGTCGAGCGCTACGGCTTCGTCGATTTCAAGCTGAAGGGCGGTGTGATGGCCGGCGCGGACGAGATGGAGGCGATCGCGGCGATCAAGGCGCGCTTTCCCGACGCGCGCGCGACGCTCGACCCGAATGGCGCGTGGTCGCTCGATGAAGCCGTCGCGCTGTGCCGCGGGCAAGGTCATCTGCTCGCGTATGCGGAGGACCCGTGCGGGCCGGAAGCCGGCTACTCGGGCCGCGAGGTGATGGCCGAATTCCGGCGCGCCACCGGCATCCCGACCGCGACCAACATGATCGCGACGGACTGGCGGCAGATGGATCACGCGGTGCGGCTGCAGGCGGTCGACATTCCGCTCGCCGATCCGCACTTCTGGACGATGCAGGGTTCGGTGCGGCTCGCGCAGCTGTGCCGCGACTGGGGGCTCACGTGGGGTTCGCACTCGAACAACCACTTCGACGTTTCGCTGGCGATGTTCACGCACGCGGCCGCGGCGGCACCCGGCACGATCACCGCGATCGACACGCACTGGATCTGGCAGGAAGGCGACGCGCGGCTCACGCGCGAGCCGCTCGAGATCGTCGGCGGCCAGGTGGCCGTGCCCGAGCGGCCGGGGCTCGGGATCGAACTCGACATGGCGCAGGTCGAGGCTGCCCATGCGCTGTACGTGCAAGTCGGCGGCACGGCGCGCGACGATGCGATGGCGATGCGGTATCTGGTGCCGGGGTGGACGTACGATCCGAAGCGGCCGAGTTTCGGGCGCGGGTGACGGCGGGGGGGCGGACATGCGAAAAAACAAAAAGGGTTCGGTCTTGCGACCGAACCCTTCGAATTCCGTTGGTGGAGCGGAGGAGGATCGAACTCCCGACCTTCGCATTGCGAACGCGACGCTCTCCCAGCTGAGCTACCGCCCCAACAGTCTTCAATCATACACACGCATTTCCGCGCTTGGCAATAGGGATTCCGTCACCCCGGTGCGTCACTTTGACGGCGCGCCGGCCAGCACCCATTCGACCACGGAACGCAGCTCCGCGTCGCTCATGCGCGGATGCGCCGGCATCGGAATCGCGCCCCAGACGCCGGAGCCACCGTCCTTCACCTTCTTCGACAGCTTCGCGACGGCCTGCGGATCGGACTTGTAGCGGGCGGCGATGTCCTTGAACGACGGACCGACGAGCTTGCGGTCCACTGCGTGGCAACCCATGCACGCGTTGCCGCGCGCGACCTTGAGGCCGTCGCCGACGTCCGCCTGCGCCGTGCCGAGCGCACCGGCTGCGAGCGCCGCGGCTGCGGCGCCCTGCACCATCCATTGCCTGATCTTCATTTGCGTCGACTTCATTGCGGCGTTGCCTTCGAGTTGCCCGGGTGCACGCTCGATGAATTCGAGATCGGTGCCGGCGGTTGCAGCGGCGTGGACTGGACCGACGCATCGGGCACCGCACCGACCGTCGCGGCATCCGCAGGCGCGGCGGCGGCCTGCGCACCAGACGCCCCGCTCGGCGACGCGGCCTGCAATGCCTGCGCGTCCTGCGGCTGGATGTACTGGAACACCTTCACGACCTTCTCGACGCCCGGCACCTGGCTGGCTGCATCGGCGCCGCGATTGCCTTCGTCGACCGTCACGAGCCCCATCAGGTAGACGTTGCCGCGCTCGCTGACGACCTTGTAGTAGTTCGCCGACAGCCCCTTCGTCGCGATCAGCTCGGACTTCACGCGCCCTTCGAGGTACGAGTCGTTCGCGCGCGACGACAGCGACGACGATGGCTCGACCGACAGCTCGTTGACGATGCCGTTCACGTTGTTGATGCCGCGCACGATTTCCTCGGCGCGCTGCTTCGACGCATTGTTCGGCACTTCGCCCGTCAGCAGCACGCGGCGGTTGAACACCGTCACGTTCACGTGCGACTGATCCGGCAGCCCGTTGTTGATTTGCGAGAGCGACTTGACCTGGATCTCGCGATCCTCCGTCTGCGCGCCGAGCGTACGGCGATCGGTCGCGATCAGCGCGCCGCCGCCGGCCGCCGCCCCAAGCACGCCGAGCACGCAGCCCTGCAGGGACATCGCGAGGCCCGCCGTCAGCGCGGCGAGCAACGTGGTTCTGACGAGCGTCTGTTTGACGCGGCTTTGATTCATCGACGGCTCTCCTTCGTTCAATCCTCACCCAGCAGCATCGCGTCGATGCCGTCGCACAGGCAGTGGATGGTCAGCAGATGGACTTCGTGGACGCGTGCCGCACGCGAGGCGGGCACGCTGATCGGAATATCGGTGTCGGACAGCGCGGCCCCGACGGCATGGCCGTCGCCGCCCGTCAGCGCGACGACGGTCATCTCGCGCTCGTGCGCCTCTTCGATCGCGGCCAGCACGCGCGGCGACGCGCCGCTCGCGTCGAGCACCAGCAGGATGTCGCCGGTCTGCCCGAGCACGCGCACCTGCTGCGCGAACAGCTGATCGGCGGCGACTGCCCCCGTGAGACCGCCCTGCGACGCATCGGTGGCCAGCGCAATCGCGGGAAGGCCCGGACGCTCGCGCTCGAAACCGCCGACGAGCGACACGGCGAGGTAGTGCGCTGCGGCGGCCGACGGGCCATCCCCGCATGCGACGATCTTGTTGCCGTTCGCCAGCGCGGCGAACATTGCGTCGACCGCGGCCGCGATCGGCAACGACAGCGCATCGGCCGCTTCGGCGTGAAGCGCGGCGCTGTCGCGGAAATGTTGCTGAATACGTTCGACTGACATCGATTCCTGGTGAACTGGGCGCGCATGGCACGCAGCGCGCAACGTCATGGGTGCGGCGAGTTTACCGCACTCCGGCACCCTCTCCGGGGGTATGACAAGAACTCTTTACATCTCGTCACAGCTCGCGGCTACGCATCGTCGGCACGAAATGCATCGCGCAGCCACTCGAGCCGACCCGCCTCGAACGCGACGACGTCGAAACGGCATGCGGCACCCGCGCCGTGCCGCGCCCAGAAATGGAGCGCGGCCGCGACCAGACGCCGCCGCTTGCGCAAGCCGACGCTCGCGGCCGCGCCGCCATGCCGGGCGCTGCGCCGCGCGCGCACCTCGACGAACACGAGCGTGCCGTCGGGCGTGCGCATCACCAGGTCGAGTTCGCCGCCGCGCATCGTCACGTTCGCCGCGACGAACGCGAGACCGCGACGTTCCAGGAACTGCCGCGCGCGCTGCTCGAACGTCGCGCCAATCGATCTTGATCGCGCCGTGCCGGAAAAGTTGCCGCCGCCGGTCGGCAAATCGCGCTTGTTGCCCGGCGCGGCCGGCGCCGCGTGGCACAATGCCGTCCTTGTTCCGCCTGCGCCGCGATTGCGCGCATTGCCTGCCATGACTGCCCTCCTCGAACTCGCGCAAACGCAGCACTACCCGGACGCCGCGCTCTATGTGGTCGCAACGCCGATCGGCAACACCGCCGACATCACGCTGCGCGCGCTGCACGTGCTCGGCCTGGCCGACCGCATCGCGGCCGAAGACACCCGCAACACGGGCCAGCTGCTGGCCCGCTACGGCATCTCGAAACCGCTCGTCGCCGTGCACGAGCACAACGAGCGCGAAGCCGCGCTGCGCGTGATCGAGCTGTTGCGCGCGGGCGAACGCGTCGCGTACGTGTCGGACGCCGGCACGCCCGGCATTTCGGACCCCGGCGCGCGGCTCGTCGACGCCGTGCGCGCGGCGGGCTTCCCGGTGATTCCGCTGCCGGGCCCGAGCGCGGCCGTGACCGCGCTGAGCGTGGCGGGCGACTGGGCCGGCGCGTTCACGTTCGCGGGCTTCCTGCCGCCGAAGCCAAAGCAGCGTGCGAGCGCGCTGCAGGCGCTCGTGCGACACCCGTACGCGCTGGTGTTCTACGAAGCGCCGCACCGGATCACGGACACCGTCGCCGCCCTCGCTGACGCGTTCGGCCCGGCGCGCCGGCTGCTGATCGCACGCGAGCTCACCAAGCTACACGAGCAGCTGTTCCAGGGCACCCTGGCCGAAGGACAGAGCTGGCTCGCCGGCGATGCGAACCGGCAGCGCGGCGAGTTCGTCCTCGTCGTCGAAGGCGCGCCGGCCGACGTCGGCGAAGCCGACGACACCGCGCACGACGCGCTGCTCAAGCTGCTACTGGAAGAAGTGCCGGTGAAGAGCGCGGCGAAGCTCGCGGCCGCGCTGACGG
Source organism: Burkholderia sp. PR2 (assembly GCF_052372875.1). Taxonomy (NCBI): domain Bacteria; kingdom Pseudomonadati; phylum Pseudomonadota; class Betaproteobacteria; order Burkholderiales; family Burkholderiaceae; genus Burkholderia; species Burkholderia sp. PR2. The sequence continues at coordinate 204,019 of NZ_JBQRWH010000004.1, read as the reverse complement.
GCGCATCGCGCAACGCGCTGTATGCGCGCGCGCTGGCGCTGAAGGAAGGCTGACGCGCGAGCGCGGGCGGAACCCGCCGCCCGGCACGCGGAAACGAAAAAGGGCTGCCCGAAGGCAGCCCTTTTGCATGTGCGGACGAACCGCCGCGTTACTTCGACGACAGCGACGCGAGCATTTCGTCGCGCGCCTCGCGCGCTTCCTGCGGCGACAGCCCTTCGATCTTCACGCGGCCGGTGCCGGCATGCACGAGGCCGATCATCTTGGCGGCCGCGTAAGACAGGTCGAGCACGCGGCCGCGCTTGTACGGCCCGCGATCGTTGACCTTCACGACGACCCACTTGCCGCTCGACGCGTTCGTCACCTTGATGTACGACGACAGCGGCAGCGTGCGGTGCGCGGCGGTCAGCGCGTTCATGTTGAAACGCTCGCCGTTCGCGGTGCGGCGGCCGTGGAAATCCCGGCCATACCACGATGCCCGGCCCGTCTGGCGGAAGTCGGACACGTCCTTGCCGTCGATCGGCTCGGCGTCCGCCAGCGACGACTTCTTCGCGTCCTTGCTGTCGGCAGCCGGCATCGATGCCAGCGCGGAATCGAAGTTCAGTTGCTGCTTGTCGTCGTCCGCTTTCGCGGCAGCGGCCGTCTTGTTGACCGCGTTCTTCTGGTTGGCGCTGCCGGTGGTCTGGCTGGATGGCACCGCACAGCCCGTCAGCGCGAAAAATAATGCAATGGTCCCGAATCGAGTCGGAAAACGAAAGTTCATCGACGTGTCGCCTTCTGGTTCGGGCCGCACCGATACAACGCTGCTCAACAACGCGGATACGCGGCCCGGACGGCAAATGCGTGCACGCCCCGCTCGGCCAAGCGAGCAGGCGGCTAGCATGGGCGCGGCTTTCGTCTCTGCCGCAACCGTCCTGATTAGTTTTCACGTCTGGCGCAACCTGTCCCCGGCAGCCTGACCAGACCCCACATGCCGCCATCGAACATGGCTATCACGTTCGCGCGCGTGGCGTACGGCCAACGCACAGGAACGGCGGCACAGGCCTCATCCGGCGGCGCGGCAGCAGGGCCGCAGAACGGGCGCGCAGCACCCGGCCGGACAAGACGTGAGCACCGAATGCTCGGTGCTGGATACACCGCCGGACTCCCCGGCGGTCGATGCTTGACGGTGAATCCGCACCCCTTTTTTAACGGGGCCGAAACACCAGCGAATTGCGTGAAATTCACGCGCAATGGGCCGCATTATACATAAACCAAAAGCCCGGCTAGAAAAGCGCCCCTTCCGGACCATTGATTCTCACTATGAGTGTAACAATCGGCATGCTCCGGGATTGCCCGGAGCCGCGCACCCGACGCCGCGCCGCAGGGCGGGCAGGCAGCGCGCGCGACCGGTACAATCGCTCCTTTTAGCCGCCGGTGTCTCCATGAAAGTCACGCTCATTCCGGTCACGCCGTTCCAGCAGAACTGCTCGCTGCTCGTCTGCGAGAAGACGGGCCGCGCCGCCGTCGTCGATCCCGGCGGCGACATCGAACGGATCGAACAGGAGATCGCGCGGCAGAACGTGCAGGTCGAGAAGGTGCTGCTCACGCACGGCCACGTCGATCACTGCGCGGGCGCGAAGGCGCTCGCGACACACTACGGCGTGCCGATCGTTGGACCGCAGGAAGACGAGCGCTTCTGGATCGAGCAACTGCCGATGCAGAGCCAGCGCTTCGGCTTCCCGGCCGCCGAGGCGTTCGAGCCTGACCAATGGCTGAAGGACGGCGACACCGTGCGGTTCGGCGACGAGACGCTCGAGGTCTATCACTGCCCGGGCCACACGCCCGGCCACGTCGTGTTCTTCAGCCGCGCGCATCGCGTCGCGATCGTCGGCGACGTGCTGTTCGCCGGCTCGATCGGGCGCACCGATTTCCCGCGCGGCAACCACGCGGACCTCGTGCGTTCGATCAAGGAGAAGCTGTGGCCGCTCGGCGACGATGTCACGTTCGTGCCGGGCCACGGCCCGGTGTCGACGTTCGGCGACGAGCGCCGCACGAACCCGTTCGTGTCCGACAAGGTGTTCGGATGAACCAGACCGCCATCCCCGAAATCTACGTCAGCACCGACGTCGAGGCCGACGGCCCGATTCCCGGCCCGCACTCGATGCTGAGCTTCGCGTCGGCCGCCTATACCGAGGACAAGCAGCTGATCGCGACGTTCTCGGCGAACCTCGAGACGCTGCCCGGCGCGAAGGCCCACCCGGTGCAGGAAGCGTGGTGGAAGACGGAACCGGAAGCGTGGGCCGCGTGCCGGCGCGACCTGCAGGCGCCCGAGGCGGCGCTGGTCACCTACGTCGAGTGGGTCGAGGCGCTGCCCGGCAAGCCGGTATTCGTCGCGATGCCGGCCGGTTTCGACTTCACGTTCATGTTCTGGTACATGATGCGCTTCGCGGGACGCTGCCCGTTCTCGTGGTCGGCGCTCGACATCAAGACGCTCGCGTTCGCGATGACGGGCCTGCCGTACCGCAAGGCGATCAAGCCGCGCTTTCCGAAGCACTGGTTCGACGATCACCCGCACACGCACGTCGCGCTCGACGACGCGATCGAGCAAGGCGCGCTGTTCTGCAACATGCTCGCCGACCTGCGCCGTCAGCAGGCCGCGCTCGCGGGCCTCGCCGTGTCGGACACCGATCGGTCGGAAAACGCGGGGGCGGGACAAAACCCCACGGATCCGCGAGCAAATTAGCGAATCTCGCTCAACAGCGCCGCGTCAGATTGCCTTTCCTTTCCCGGCCCTCTAACATTCAGCGTGTTGTAGCTGCCGCATGGAGGCGCAGGTGACGCTCGATTCCTTTTCGCAAAAAATCCTTCGCCTGTTGCAACTCGACGCGCGCCGTTCCGTGCAGGAAATCTCCGACCAGGTCGGCCTGTCGAGCACGCCGTGCTGGCGCCGCATCAAGGACATGGAACAGTCGGGCGTGATCCAGCGCTACACGGCGCTGCTCGATCGCGAGAAGCTCGGCCTGCACGTGTGCGCGCTCGCGCACGTGCATCTGACCCGCCACAACGAAGGCGGCGTCGAGCAGTTCGAGCGCGAGATCGCGACCTGCCCGGAAGTCACCGAGTGCTACAGCACGACCGGCGAGGCCGATTACATCCTCAAGATCGTCGCGCCCGACATCAAGGCCTACGACGTCTTCCTGCACGAACGGATCTTCAAGATCCCGGCGGTGTCGCAGGTGCGCACGAGCGTCGTGCTGCGCGAAATCAAGTTCGACACGCAACTGCCGCTGTAACGCGCGGGCCCGCGGTCGCCGATGCCCTCAGGCCTGCGCGGGCAATCCGCGCGTGAAGCCGATCCGACGCGCGCCGAACTGCCGCTTCAGCGCGTCGACATCGAGCCGGCCGGCCAGCGACGCGTCGGTATCGCCTGCGCCGGCGTCGAGCGTCACGTCGATCTCGAGCCCCGTGCTCAGATAGTGCAGGTTGATCGCGGCCGGATGCAGCCCACGTTGCGCGAGCGCGGCCTCGAGCCGCGCCGCGATCTCGGCGCGCGGCGGCAGCGCGAGCGCCGGCCGGCGCGCCGTGTCGTTCTCCGGATCGACGTGGATCAGCGCGTCGAGCACGCGCGGGTCGCGCAGCACGCGCGCACGTGCGGTTTCCGCGATGTAATGGCCTTCGGAGACGGAGATCATCGGATCGACAAGGATGTGCGCGTCGACGAGCGCCGCATCGCCCATCTTGCGGGTGCGCAGGTCGTGCACGTCGCGCACGCCCGGCGTCGCCTCGAGCAGCGCGCGGATCTCGGCCGTATCGGCGGTGTCGAGTGCACGATCCGACAGGTCCTGAAGTGCGTCATAGCCGAACGTCCAGCCCATGCGCGCGACCATGAAACCGACGATCGCCGCAGCGATCGGGTCGAGCAGCCGCACGCCGGCGAGACTGCCGACGATGCCGATCGCGACGACGAGCGACGATGCGGCGTCCGAGCGCGCATGCCACGCGTTCGCGACGAGCATCGCCGAACGCACGCGCCGAGCCTCGCGCAGCATGTAGCGGAACAGCGCCTCTTTCGACACGAGCACGGTCAGCGCGACGATCAACGCGGAAAAATGGACGGCCGGGATGTTTTCGAGATTCACGAGCCGGTCGCCGGCGCGCCAGAGCATGCCGATGCCGACGGCGATCAGGATCGCGCCGAGAAACAGCGACGCGACGGTTTCATAGCGGCTGTGTCCGTAATTGTGATCGGCATCCGGCGATGCACCACTATGGCGATTGGCCACCAGTACGACAAAATCCGAGATCAGATCGGAAATCGAATGGATGCCATCGGCAATCAATGCCTGCGAATGCGCAACCACGCCGACGACGATCTGAAACGTCGCGAGCACCACATTCAGCACAATACTAACGAGGGTGCTCTTGCGCGCGACCGCGTGCTTATCTGCGCTTTGCGCGTCGTCGGAAAACGTGGACATGAAATGCTAGATATCGGTTGTGATACGGAATTCTATCAAACGAAGTCCGCCCGGCATTCCGATAACCCAAAATTTTCCATTCAAATCAACCGCTTATGCGAACGGGTTGCATTTTCATTCACACCCGCGCCTGACACTTTCATGACAAAACGCATACAATCCGGTGCCGGAATGCAAAAAGCCGCGCTCCTCGACGGATGCGCGGCTCTTTTCGAGACGTCGACTTAAACGATCGTTTAAATCGCAAACTGTTCGCGGTTCTTGCCAGCGATCCAGCGCGGCGGCTTGCCGCGGCCCGACCACGTCGCGCCCGTTTCCGGATCACGGTATTTCGCGGCCACGCCTGCGCGCGGACGGCCGACCTTACCTGCCTTCGCGCGGCTGAGACCGAGTTCGGCGAGCGAAAAGCCGTAGTCGGCAATTTTCTGCTTCACGTCATTCAGCACTTCAGCGTATTCACGCGACTTCGCTTCTTCGATTTGCTTCTCCAGCTTCTCCCGCTGGGCCAGCAGGTCCTTGTAAGAAGACATAGTTTCCCTTTCTATCTGACCAATGGGGCCGGTCTGTTGCCAGCTCACCATTCATGAAATATATGTGCCTCGGATTTTCGAAGGCAGAGATTAGCACAAAAAAGATTTGATAGAAGCGAGATTCATGAAAATCCCGAGACCAATTGCAATTCACGCACGTCATTTTGACCGGCCGCGGCCTTTTCTCAAGTTTTTACGCACTTGCATAGAGATTAGGACATTATCGATCCGGTAATCGGCCTATCAGCATACGCAATTACCCTGCATGTGGGAAAATCAAAGCTTTCATCCGGCGACAAGTTCGGAAATATCGTACGGCGCGAGGCGTTATTCAGACATATCCGTATCCCTGCATCACGTCACCTCCCGAGCGCAGGCAATCAACCGTTCGCGCAACGCACCGGCGTCGCCCGGCACTGAATCGAAGGGCGTGCGCACGCGGCGGTTGTCGCAGCGCCAGTCGGCTCCGTGGCGATCGACGCCGAGCAGGTCGAGCCCGTCGCGGCGCGCATCGCTCGAGTCGTACGCCTCCCACAACGCCCGTTCTTCGTCGAAACCAAGCGGCGGCAGCGCATCGAGGCCGGTGCCGTCCACCCAGCCCATCCGGCCGAATCCGCCGATATAGCGCAGCCGCTCGATGTCGAGTGCCCAGAACGTGAAATCGCCGAGCGCGAGGTAGCGTGCGGCATCGGGTTCGTAACGCGTGTAGCGCGCGGCCACATGCGGATCGTCGCCGAGCGACATGAAGCGGCCGAGCAGTGTCGCGCGCTCGGCGTTCAGCACGTCGCCGTCCGGCGCGTCGACGACGAGGAATCCCGCGCGCGGATCGGCGGCAAGGTTGCGCGTATGCTCGGCAAGGCCGCTCACGAGAATCACGGGTCGATGATTCGCATCGGGTGCGAACGGCACGACCGTCGGATAGGGAAAGCCTTGCGGGTCGCGCGCGTGGGTCGCGAGCGTGCCGAGCGCGCAACGGTGCAGCAGGTGCAGGGCAAGGGTGGGATCGATGTTCACGGTGACTCCTGCGGTCGGAAAGCCTGAGCGGCAACGGGGGCGATGACGCGCCGCACTGGAACGCTTCGGGCACGCCGCCTGCGCACCGATGTTACTCGCGGCTGCGTCCCGCCGGGCATCGGCCGGATGGCGGACGCGGACCGCGCAAGCGGCGTGCGCGCCGAAGCCTGATCGGCCAAACGGCCAGCACGCCGGCAAGACCGTAAGCGGTTCGATAGAATCGGACCAATCCGACGGGCGCGACGCGCCCGCGCATCGTCCATTCAAGAGCGCCCCGTGTCCGAAACTTCCTCCCGATCCTCGTCCGACTTCGCCGCGCCGCCCGACGCGCATCGCCTGCTGGCCTTGCCGGTCCGCCAGCGCGCACGCACGGCCACGATGGCACTGTTCTTCATCGCCGGCATGATGTACGCGTCGTGGGGCGTGCACGTGCCGACCGTGCGCGACAAGTTCGCATTGAGCCCGGGGCTGCTGTCGATCGCGCTGTTCGCGGTCGCGGGCGGCTCGATCGCCGCGATGCTCACGATCGCGCGCTGGATCGCGCGCGTCGGCTCGCGCACCGCGTGCCTCGCGGGCGGGCTCGTGATGGCCGCGTGCGCGGCGCTGATCCTCGCCGTGCCCGATTACTGGATGCTGCTCGTCGTGCTCGCGCTGTTCGGCTTCTCGATGGCGACGCTCGACGTCGCGATGAACGCGGAGGCGAGCGCGGTCGAGATCGCGCTCGGCAAGCCGATCATGTCGTCGCTGCACGGGATGTTCAGCATCGGCGGGATGTCGGGGGCGGCGGCCGGCGGCGCGCTGCTGTCGGCCGGCATGGCGCCGGCCGTGCATCTCGCGCTCGCGGCGGCCGTCAGCGCGGCCGTGCTGCTCGTCGCGAGCCCGGCCGTGCTGCCGCACGTGCCGCATCACGAATACACGCACGGCGGCGGCAACCGCTGGCGCTCGCCCGCGCTGTGGATGCTCGGCGGCATCGCGCTGATCGCGCTGATCGCCGAAGGGGCGATGTACGACTGGGCGACGGTCTACATGCGCGACGTCGTCGCGGCGAGCCCCGCGCTCGCGAGCGCGGCCTATGCAGCATTCTCCGGCGGGATGGCGATCGCGCGCTTCGCGGGCGACGCGGTGCGCGCGCGTTTCGGCGCGCCGCAGCTCGTGTTCGCGAGCGCGTCGCTCGCGTGCGCCGGGATGATCGGCGCGCTGCTGCTGCCGAACCCGATCGCCGTGCTGACGGGCTTCACGCTGATGGGCCTCGGCCTCGCGAACATGATGCCCGTGCTGTTCGCCGCCGCCGCGCGCGTCAAAGGCATCCACGCGGCCGAAGGGCTCGCGCACGTGGCCGGACTCGCGTATTTCGGGTTGCTGTTCGGTCCGGTCGTGATCGGTGCGGTCGCGCAGGCCGTGAACCTGACCGTCGGCCTGTCGGTCGTCGCGCTGTGCGCGGCGCTCGTCGCGGCCGTCGCGCCGAAGGTGCTCGCGCACCTGAAGATCTGACCGCGCGGCGAGCCGGCCACCCGCTGCGAGATCGCCAAAAAGAAAGCGCGCCTGCGTTGCCGCAGGCGCGCCTTCACCCCTTCTGTCGACCGCTTTTCAGCTTACATCTTCACTTCGTCGAGCAGCGACTTCTTGCCGTTCTTGTAGTTGTACAGCGAGATCACGCCGTGCCGCAGGTCGCCCTTCGAGTCGAAGGTCGTCGTGCCGATCACGCCCGAGTAGTTCGTCGCCGGCATCGCCGCGAGAATCTTCGCCGGGTCCGTCGAGTTCGCGCGCTTCATCGCATCGACGATGATGTACACGGCGTCGTACGTGAACGGTGCGTAGATCTGGATCGGCTGGCCGAAGCGCTTCTCGTACTTCGCCTTGAACGCCGCGCCGCCCGCCATCTTCTCGAGCGAAGCACCGGCTTCCGAGCACACGACGTTGTCGGTCGCGTCGCCGGCCAGGTCGGCCAGCTTTTCCGTGCACACGCCGTCGCCCGCGAAGATCTTCGCGCGCAGGCCGAGCTGCTTTGCCTGTTTCGCGAACGGGCCGCCGGTGGCGTCCATGCCGCCGTACATGATCGCGTCCGGATTCTCGCCCTTGATCTTGGTCAGAATCGCGCGGAAGTCGACCGCCTTGTCGTTGGTCGCGTCGTGCGACATCACCTTCAGGCCGAGCGCCTTCGCCTTCTTCTCGAACTCGTTCGCGAGACCCTGGCCGTATGCGGTCGAATCGTCGACCACCGCGACGCTCTTGATGCCCTTCGAGTGCGCGTAGTTCGCGAGTGCCGGGCCCTGCTGCGCATCGGTCGCCACCACGCGATACGTGGTCTTGAAGCCTTGCTGCGTATAAGCCGGGTTGGTCGCCGACGGCGAGATCTGAACGATGCCCGCATCGCTGTAGATCTTCGAGGCCGGGATCGACGTGCCCGAGTTCAGGTGGCCAACCACCGCAACGACCTTGTCGTCGACGAGCTTCTGCGCAACCTGCGTGGCCTGGCGCGGGTCGGCCGCGTCATCCTGCGGGTCGAGTTGCAGCGTGATTTTCTGGCCGCCGATCGTAAGACCCTTGGCGTTGATCTCCTCGACTGCGAGACGCGCGCCGTTTTCGTTGTCCTTGCCCAGGTGTGCAATGCCGCCCGTCAACGGCGCGACGTGGCCGATCTTGACGACTTGATCGGCGGCTGCGTTGCCTGCAGCTGCAGCACACAGCATCGCAGCTGCGGTGATCGGCAACAGCTTTTGCATCTTGATATTCATGTAAGTCTCCAGTTTCGGTCCCAAAAAACGCCATCGCCCGGTGCCCCGCTGCCATCCCTGTGTTTGCATTCACTGGACGATTCGCCGGTTGCATCGTTCATGCACTTGGCCTCAAGCACGTAGGGAAACAGCCGCTTGTAGCGGCCGCCCGCCCGTACTTGCGCGCAAGTGTAGGTGATCAAATTAATTTGTGGGACTTTTTTGGGGTAGTGGTAACACTACCGATACGGGCGCTTTGGAACGAATCCTCGAATTCGCTGCAAGTCCCACCAGATAAGGGTTTCCGCTAATTTCGGACGACCGGATGAAAGGTTGATTCAAAGCATTCTCGCGTCATTTCGATTCGGTATTTTGTGCGCGGGATCATTGAATGAAAAGCGCGTGACAACACGCGCTTCTCTCGCTTCGATACGGGCCGGTCAGGCGGCCGTTGCGCGCCATTCGGCGTCGAGCGCGTCGACGAGTTGCGACGTCGTCAGCGCGGCGGCGCGCCGTCGCGCGAGCGGTGCGCCCTGCCCGGCCCACAGCGACAGGTAGTCGCCGTCGTTCGCGCGCGCGGCGGCCTGGCGCAGCGGCTGGGTCAGCGCGTTCTGCACCGGATACGGCGCGGCGTCGGCCACGCGTTCGCCGAGCCGCATCATCAGCGTATTGCGCAATCCGCGCGCATGGCGGCCCGTGATCGCGCGCGTGACCTGCGTCGACGTATCGGCGCTCGCGAGCAGCCGCGCTTTCCAGTCCGCCGCGATCGCGCTTTCCGCACAGGTCAGGAACGCGGTGCCGAGCTGCGCGCCCTGCGCGCCGAGCGCGAGCGCGGCGGCGATCCCGCGGCCGTCCATGATGCCGCCCGCGGCGAGCACGGGCAGGCCGGTCGCATCGACGAGCTGCGGCACCAGCGCGAGCGTGCCGATCAGCGCATCGTCGGCCGAGCCGATGAAGGTACCGCGATGGCCGCCGGCTTCGGCGCCCTGCGCGGACAGCGCATCGGCCCCGGCCGCCTGCCACGCGAGCCCTTCGGCGACGTGCGTCGCGGTGCCGATCACGTAGGTACCGGCGGCCTTCAGGCGCGCGACGTCGGCCGCGTCGAGCACGCCGAACGTGAAGCTCGCGACCGGCACGCGCAGCGCGACGAGCGCGTCGAATTGCGCGCGGAAGTCGGGTGCATAGCGCGCGGGCGCGGTGCCCGGCGGCAGCCCGAGCGTCGCGTTCAACGGATCGATCGCGGCGAGCGCACGTGCGACGGTCGCCGCGTCGGGCACGGCCTCGGGCAACACGAACAGGTTCACGGCAAACGGACGCGCGGTCGCCGCGCGAATGGTGGCGACTTCGGTCGCGAGACGATCCGGCTCGAACGCGCCGGCGCCGAGACTGCCGAGCGCGCCGGCACTGGATGCGGCCGCGACCATCGCGGCCGTGGTCGCGCCGACCATCGGCGCCTGCACGAGCGGCAGGCGCAGGCCGAAGCGCTCGGAAAACGGCGTGGAAAATGCACGGGTGGACATGGCGAATCCTTCGATGACGATGTGCGAAAGCGCTTTGTAAAGGCCTACACATCGACTCTATCGAAGCGGCGCATCGCCGAAAAATGAATAATCGAGATCGAAACGATCGCTGCGCGAGAAGCGCGGGTCCGAGACGCGGATTCGACACGCGCGCACACCCGCCAGGCGCGCCGCTTGCGCGCTGCAGCGCCACCGGATTGGTGGCACACTAGGCCGCCCTTTTTTCCATCCGCGGTGCGCGTGTCGCGCACCCGTTCGCCAGGAGTTCCAACGTGACTGCCCAATGGATCGACATCCCGACCGGTAACGACAGCTTCGGTGGCTATCTCGCGCTGCCCAAGCGCGGCAAGGGCCCCGCCGTCATCATCATCCAGGAGATCTTCGGCGTTAACTCACACATCCGCGCGGTCGCCGACCAGTACGCGGCCGACGGCTTCGTCGCGCTCGCGCCGGACGTCTTCTGGCGCACGCAGCCGCGCGTCGAACTGACCTACGAAGGCGCCGATCGCGACAAGGGCATCGAACTGATGAAGAAGACCGACGTCGGTCTCGCGGTCGCGGATATCGGCGCGGCCGCCGACGCGTTGCGCGCGCGCCCCGAAGTCGCCGGCAAGGTCGCCGCGATCGGCTACTGCTTCGGCGGCCAGCTCGCGTACCGCGCGGCCGCGGCCGGCAAGGTCGATGCGGCGGTCGCCTATTACGGCGGCGGTATCCAGAATGCGCTCGACCTTGCCGGCAAGGTCACGCAGCCGATCCTGTTCCACTACGCGGAGAACGACCACGGAATCCCCCTCGACGCGGTCGAGCAGGTGAAGGCCGCGTTCGCGGGCCGCCACAACGCATCGTTCCACCTGTATCCGGGCGCCGAACACGGCTTCAACTGCACCGATCGCGCGTCGTACAACCAGCGCGCGTCGGCGCTCGCGCACGGCCGCACGCTGACGTTCCTCGCCGAGCACGTGTAACGGCAGCCGGCAGCGGGCCCGGCACGTCGGGCCCGCGTTATCCTCCTTTCATCGCCACGGGTCACAACGGGGGTGACTGCGATGCACTCGGACTATCTCGCGCATGACGCGATCGGGCTTGCCGCACTCGTGCGCGAGGGCAAGGCGAGCCCGCGCGAACTGCTGGACGCCGCGATCGGCCAGGCCGAAGCGGTGAACGGCGCGATCAACGCGATCGTGCTGCAGGACTACGACGATGCGCGCAAGCGGGCGGAATCGGCCGTCGCTACCAGCACCGATGCGCCGTTCGCGGGTGTCCCGTATCTCGTCAAGGATCTCGGCGCGGCGGTCGCGGGGCTGCCGTTGTCGATGGGCAGCCGCCACTATCGCTACTTCGTCCCCGCCGACGACTCACCGGTAATCGCGCGCAGCCGCGCGGCGGGACTCAACGTGTTCGGCAAGACCAACACGTCGGAAATCGGCCAGATGCCGTACACCGAACCCGAACTGTTCGGCGCGTGCCGCAATCCGTGGAACCTCGATCACACGCCCGGCGGCTCGAGCGGCGGCGCGGCCGCGGCCGTCGCGGCAGGCATCGTGCCGCTCGCGCATGCGTCCGACGGCGGCGGCTCGATCCGGATTCCGGCGTCGTGCTGCGGGCTGTTCGGCCTGAAACCGAGCCGCAATCCGGTGCTGGTCGACTCGCCGTCGAACGGCGAGCTGGTCGTCCAGCATGCGGTTTCGCGCAGCGTGCGCGACAGCGCGCTGCTGCTCGACGTGACGACCGGCCAGACGCTGCCGCCCGGCGCGCCCGGCACCTTTCTGGGCGAGCTCGACACACCGCCCGGGCCGCTGCGGATCGGCCTCGTCGTCGACCCGATGCTCGCGCCGGCGCTCTCCGACGACACGCGCGCGGCGCTCGACGACGCGGCCGCGCTCGTCGAATCGCTCGGTCATCACGTCGAGCCGGCGACGCTGAACATCGACTACGCACGCGCGGCCGAAACCTTTCTCACGCTGTGGGCGACGATCGCCGAGGAGATGGTGCTGGGCGCGCGCGCGGTGACCGGGCGCACGCCGAAGCGCGCGGAGTTCGAACCGGCGACGTGGGCGATGGCCGTCGTCGGCAGGCGCATCGCGCGCGCGCGCCTGCCGGACGTGCTCGAATGGCAGCGCCAGCTCACCGTGCAGGTCGCGGGCCTCGTGTCGCGCTACGACGCGATCCTGTGCGCGACGCTCGCGGGGCCGCCGGTCAAGATCGGCGAGCTGCAGCCGACACCGCTCGAAGCCGCGCAGATGAAGCTGCTCGGCGCGCTGCCGGTCAAACCGCTGCTGCGGGAAATGCTCGCGAAGGCTTCGGAGAAGGCGTTCGCATGGGCCGGCTGCACCGAGCTGTTCAACCTGACGGGCCAGCCGGCGATGTCGGTGCCGCTCTACTGGAACGCGCGCGGCCTGCCCATCGGCGTGCAGTTCGTCGCGCGCCACGCCGACGAGGCATTGCTGCTGAAACTCGCGCGGCAGCTCGAACAGGCGCGGCCGTGGTTCGACCGGCGTCCGCCGCTGATGCAGGCGCAGCGCTGACGCGCGCGGCCGCTTCCGCAAACATCGAAAAAAAGCCCCGCCGGCAGGACCGGCGGGGCTTTCGCACATGCAAAACGCGAGGCGGCGCTTACATCACGAGCCGTTCGCAGATCGTCCGCGTGGCGGTCGCCGCGTTCAGCGTATAGAAGTGCAGACCCGGCACGCCCGCGTCGATCAGGCGCTGGCACAGGCTCGTGACGACATCCGCGCCGAACGCACGGATCGCGTCGCGATCGTCGCCGAAGCTTTCGAGCCGGCGCGCGACCCAGCGCGGCACTTCCGCGCCGCACATTTCCGAGAAGCGCATCAGCTGCGAGAAGTTCGTGATCGGCATGATGCCCGGCACGATCGGCACGTCCACACCCAGCTTGCGCGCATCGTCGACGAAGCGGAAATACGCGTCGGCGTTGAAGAAGTACTGCGTGATCGCGGAATTCGCGCCGGCTTTCACCTTGCGCGCGAAGTTCTCGAGATCGGCCTTCGGCGAGCGCGATTGCGGGTGGTATTCCGGATAGCCGGCGACTTCGATGTGGAACCAGTCGCCATGCTCGGCGCGGATGAAGCTGACGAGCTCGGACGCATAGCGCAGCTCGCCGACCTCGCCCATCCCCGACGGCAAGTCGCCGCGCAGCGCGACGATATGGCGGATGCCGTGCGAGCGGTACTGGTCGAGGATCGCGCGCAGGCTGTCGCGCGACGAGCCGATGCACGACAGGTGCGGCGCGGCCTCGAGGCCGTCCTTCTGCATGTCGAGCACGGTATCGAGCGTGCCCTGTTGCGTCGAGCCGCCGGCGCCGAACGTCACGGAGACGAATTTCGGCTTCAGCGGCAGCAGCTGCGCACGCGTCGCGCGCAACTTCTCGACGCCGTCCGCCGTCTTCGGCGGGAAGAATTCAAACGAGAGTTCGATCGATTTCATGATTCGCAAGAATGGGCGCGGCCGTCAGCCGATGTCGCGCTGCCCGAAGATCAGCGCGGACAGCAGCCACGACACGATGCTGTACAGGATCGAACCGAAGAACGCCGACCAGAAACCCGACACCTCGAAACCCTTCAGCAGCGACGACGCGAACCAGAAGCACAACGCGTTCACGACGAGGATGAACACCCCGAGCGTGACGATCGTGACCGGCAGCGTCAGCAGGATCAGCACCGGACGGATCACCGTGTTGATGAGGCCGAGCACGACCGCGATGATCAGCGCGGTGCCGAAGCTCTTGATGTGGATCGACGGCACGAGGTACGTGATGATCAGCAGCGCGAGGGCGTTGATGACCCAGGTGAGGATGACGCTCATGGAGGGCTCCGGTTCGGTTGTCGATCTGGTCGGTCGGTGACCGCGGCCGGCCGCCGCACCGCGCACGCCCGCTGCGGGGCGCGTGCGGCGCGGCGGCGGCGGTGCATCAGTAGCGGTAGTGGTTCGGCTTGAACGGGCCGTCCTTCTGCACGCCGATGTACGAAGCCTGCTCGTCCGACAGCACGGACAGGTTCGCGCCGATGCGCGCGAGGTGCAGGCGCGCGACCTTTTCATCGAGATGCTTCGGCAGCACGTACACCTTGTTCTCGTACTGTTCGCCGCGCGTGAAGAGTTCGATCTGCGCGAGCGTCTGGTTCGCGAACGAGTTCGACATCACGAACGACGGGTGGCCGGTCGCGCAGCCGAGGTTCACGAGGCGGCCTTCGGCCAGCAGGATCACGCGCTTGCCGTCCGGGAAGATGATGTGGTCGACCTGCGGCTTGATGTTTTCCCACTGATACTGGCGGGTCGACGCGACGTCGATTTCCGAGTCGAAGTGGCCGATGTTGCAGACGATCGCGTTGTGGCGCATCGCCTTCATGTGATCGTGGTTGATCACGTGGTAGTTGCCGGTCGCCGTCACGAAGATGTCGGCCTTGTCGGCCGCGTATTCCATCGTCACGACGCGGTAGCCTTCCATCGCCGCCTGCAGCGCGCAGATCGGATCGATTTCCGTGACCCACACGGTCGCGCCCAGGCCGCGCAGCGATTGCGCGCAGCCCTTGCCCACGTCGCCGTAGCCCGCGACGACCGCGACCTTGCCCGCGATCATCACGTCGGTCGCGCGCTTGATGCCGTCAACGAGCGACTCGCGGCAGCCGTACAGGTTGTCGAACTTCGACTTCGTGACCGAGTCGTTCACGTTGAACGCCGGGAACGGCAGGCGGCCGTCCTTTTCCATCTGGTACAGGCGATGCACGCCGGTCGTGGTTTCTTCGGTCACGCCCTTGATGTGCGCGAGGCGCGTCGAGTACCAGGTCGGATCGGCGTCGAGGTGCTTCGCGATCGACTTGAAGAGCGCGACTTCTTCCTCGTTGGTCGGCTTCGCGATCACCGAACGGTCCTTCTCGGCCTTCGAGCCGAGGATCAGCAGCAGCGTTGCGTCGCCGCCGTCGTCCAGGATCATGTTCGCGAATTCGCCGTTCGGCCATTCGAAGATGCGGTGCGAGAACTCCCAGTATTCGTCGAGCGACTCGCCCTTGAACGCGAACACCGGCGTGCCGGCTTCGACGATCGCGGCAGCGGCATGGTCCTGCGTCGAGAAGATGTTGCACGACGCCCAGCGGACATCGGCGCCGAGCGCCTTCAGCGTCTCGATCAGCACGCCGGTCTGGATCGTCATGTGCAGCGAACCTGCGATGCGCGCGCCCTTCAGCGGCTGCTGCGCCTTGTATTCGTCGCGGATCTGCACGAGGCCCGGCATTTCGGTCTCGGCGATGTTCAGTTCCTTGCGGCCCCAGCCGGCAAGCGCCATGTCGGCGACGATGTAATCCTTGGAAGCCTGGGAATCGATAATGGCGTTCATCACGCCCTCCTTTCTAAAAAAGTTCTAGAAATTGGTGACGTGAGCGCCGTTCAGGAAGCGGGGCCGGCGCGAATGATGCCGCACGGCTGCTTGGTGAAGCTTTCCGAGCCTGGCGGACGCAGGATGGTCCGTCGCAACGCTCCTCGGAAAACGGGAGGGATTGTAGCAAATCGGCGCGGGAAATGCGCGCCATGCACCGCGCGCGGCGTCGGCGCGCGCGGGCCTCATGAAAGGGTCAGTTCTCGGCGCCGACCCATGCCTGTTCGCGCAACCGCGCGCGCAGGCGCGCGACGGCCTGGCTGTGCAGCTGACACACGCGCGATTCGCTCACCTCGAGCACCGCGCCGATCTCGCGCAGGTTCAGCCCGCGCTCGTAGTACAGCGACATCAGCAGCTTCTCGCGCTCGGGCAGCCGGTCGATCGCTTCGACGAGCGCCTCGCGCAGATGTTCGTCGAGCAGCGACGACAACGGATCGGCGTGATCGACGCGATAGCGGTCGAGGAACGGCTCGTCGTCGGCCGCGCGATCGAAATCCTCGTAATAGATGAGCTGGCTGCCGTGCAGGTCCTGCAGCATCCCCTGGTATTCGTCGAGCGGCATCTTCAGGTGCTGCGCGATCTCGGTCTCGCTCGCCGAGCGGCCGAGCTGCTGCTCGACCTGGTGCACCGCGTACTCGACCTCGCGCGACGTCTTGCGCAGGCTGCGCGGCAGCCAGTCGTTGCTGCGCAGCTCGTCGAGCATCGCGCCACGGATGCGCTGGGTCGCGTAGGTCTCGAACTGCGCGCCCTGGTCTTCCTTGTAGCGGCCGGCCGCGTCCATCAGGCCGATCATGCCGGCCTGGATCAGGTCGTCGAGATCGACGCTCGCCGGCATCTTCGCGACGAGCTGCAGCCCCAGGCGCCGCACGAGCGGCGCATATTGCGCGAGCACGTCGGCCTGGGTCATCTTTCCTTGAGCGTTGTACATCATGGCTCTCTCTCCTTCCTGTGGCGCTCACGCGGCGTGTGCCGCACCCGCCTCGTACGACGGCTTGCCGCCCGCATGCACGGCCCGGCCGGCGCCCGAACGCGGGCGCATCGGCCAGTACAGCAGGTCGGCGGCAAGCTGCCGGTAATCGCGCGCGGCGACCGACGACGGGAACGCGTCGACCGCGGTATGCATCAGGTCGCGCGCATGCTCGACGAGCGGATCGGCGCTCACGCAGCCGGCGTCGGCGATCGACACCGTCAGGTAGCGGCTCGCGACGCCCGCGAGGTTGTCGAATGCGGTCCTGGCGTCGGCGTGGCTGCCGACGTGATTGGTCAGCACGCGGAACTGCGCGACCGCGTGCGCGAAATGCAGGCGCTTCATGCACGCGTACGCCTCGGTGATCGCCTGCGCGGCGACCCGCGTGACGATCAGCACGTCGTGCGCCTCGCGCGCGAGCGGGGAGAACGTGCCGTCGGCACCGAGCTGCGCGTCGACCAGCACGATGTCGGCCTGGCCGTCGATGAAGTCGCTCAGTTGCGAATCGCTGTAGCCGTCCCGCGCGGCCGCGCACAGGCCGAACCCGGCGGCGACGCGGGTGCGTTCGCCGTCGCGCAGCCATGCGCCCGCTAGCGTCGCCGCGGCCGAATGCACGTCGGCGCGCTCGTCGACGACGAGCACGTCCTTGCCGAGCGCGGCCAGCGCGGCCGCGACGTTCACGACGGTCGTCGTGCAGCCGACGCCCGCCGGCCCGCCCGTCACCGCGACGATGCGCGACGCGCGCCCGGCCAGCAGGCGCCGCAGCCCTTCGGCCTGATCGATGATCCGTTTATCCAAATCGCACCTCGTGCAGCTCGGCGGTGGAACGTGCGGTCAGGGCGGAAAGCAGCGTCGGCATGTCCTCGTCTTGCGGCACGAAGGGCGAGCCGTCGCGCGGCACGCAGAACGCGCTCTTCAGCAGGAACCGGGTCGATGCGACGTACAGGTTTTCCGGCACTTTCTGGCCGGTCGACACGTAGTGGACGGGCAGCTTGTAGCGGATCACCGTGTCGAGCACGCCGCCGAGGTGGGTCGCCTCGTCGAGCTTGGTCAGGATGCAGCCGGCGAGATCGGGATACTCGGCCGCGCTGCGGTAGGCCTGGACAACCTCGTTGAGCGTGTCGCCGTGGCTCGTCGCGTTGAGCAGCAGCAGGCGCTGCACCGGCGCGTTCGCGCCGTGCAGCATCGCGATCTGGTCGGACAGCGCGCGGTCGCGCTGGCTCATGCCGATCGTGTCGATCAGCACGATGTGCTTGTTGCGCAGCTCGGACAGCGCGAGCTCGAGATCGCCCGCGTCCTTCACCGCGTGCACGGGCACGCCGAGGATCTTGCCGAAGATGCGCAGCTGCTCGTGGCCGCCGATCCGGTAGCTGTCGGTGGTCAGGAGCGCAACCTTGCTCGCGCCGAAGCGCATCACGCAACGCGCGGCGAGCTTCGCGGTGGTGGTCGTCTTGCCGACGCCGGTCGGCCCCATCAGCGCGAACACGCCGCCGCGCTCCATCAGCGCGTCTTCGCTCTCGAGCACCGGCAGGTTCGCCGCGAGCACCGACTGCGCCCATTCGGCGGCCTGCTCGAAGGTTTGCGCGTCGTCGCCGGACGGCAGGTTGTCGACGAGCATGCGCACCAACTGCGCGGAGAAGCCGGCCGAGAACAAGTGCTTGGTCAGCGCGCCGTGCACCGGGCTGCGGCGCTGGCGGTCGTGCCACATCAGGCTGTCGAACTGCTCTTCCATCATCCCGCGCATCGCGCCGAGCTCGTGCATCACGGTGTCGTTGACGATGCTCTCGATGCGCGTCTTCACCGCATCCGCCACCGCGGCCGCGGCTTCCGCGGACAGGCGCGTGCGTTCGGCCGGCTTCGCGGCGCTGGTTTCGCTCGGGCGGCCCGTGGCGGCAGCAGCAGCGGCCGACGGCATCCGGCGTTCGGCGTCGCGCACGATGTCGCGCGCCCAGCCGGCCGGCGTCGCGGGCGCGGCGTCCTGCTGCGCGCGGGCCGGCGCCTGCGGCGCGGCCGGTGCGGCCTGCGCGCGGGCGATCAGCGCTTCGCGCTGCTGGGTCAGGCGCTTCGCGTGCTCGACGAGCCACGGCGCGGGTTCGGACGCTGCCGCCGGCGTGCCGGCAGCGGGCGCAGGCGATGCCGCGTCCGTGGCGGCGTCGAAGGCAGTCGGTTGCGCGGCCGGTTCCGTCGCTTCGGCGCTCGCGCCGAACACCGACGAAAACACGTCCGGGAGGCCGCCTTCGCTTGCCGCATACGGATTGACGGCCGGGCGCGCGAGCGCGGCACCCGGGCGCGACACGATGCCCGGAACGGCCGCTGCCGGCACGGATTCCGCCGTGCGCGGCGCGAGGGTGCGCGCCCGGACGGCGGCCGGCGGCGTGACCGCGGCGAGATCCGAGTCGGCGAGTGCGACGATTTCGACGCTGCCGTCATCGAGCGTGCGGTTCGACAGCACGACGGCGTCGGCGCCGAGTGCCTCGCGCACGAGGCGAAGCGCGTCGCGGCTGGTCGCGCCGGTGAATTTGCGAATGTTCAAGCGGAACCCCCGATGACGTTAACGACTTTGATCGTGCGTGTGTCCGGCACTTCGGCATACGACAGCACTTTCAGTTGCGGCAGGCTGCGGCGCAGGAAACGCGCGAGCATCGCGCGCAGCGCGTGCTGCACCAGCAGCACCGGCGGCAGCCCGAGATTCTGTTGACGCAGCATCGCCTGTTGCGTGCCGGTCAGAAGGTTGTGCGCGAGGCCGGGCTCGAGGCCCGGGTTCGCGCCGGTGGCGAGCGCCTGCGACAGCACGCGCTCGAGATTCGAATCGAGGCCCATCACCTGCATCTCGCCCGAGCCCGGATACCACTGCTGCGTGATCGCGCGGCCGAGCGACAGCCGCACCGCGGCGGTGATCTCGAACGCATCGCCACGGCCCGCGTGTTCGGACACGGCCTCGAGAATCGTGCGCATGTCGCGGATCGGCACGCCTTCCTCGAGCAGGTTCTGCAGCACTTTCTGCAGCGTGGTCAGCGAGATCGTCTTCGGCACGAGGTCCTCGACGAGCGACGGCGCGTCCTTGCCGGTGCGCTCGACCAGCGCCTGCACTTCCTGGCGGCCGAGCAGTTCGGCCGCGTGCTGGACGACCAGATGGTTCAGGTGCGTCGCGACGACCGTGCTCGCATCGACGACCGTGTAGCCGTACACCTGAGCCTGCTCGCGCATCGCGACGTCGATCCACACGCGGCAGCCCGAATGCCGGGTCCTGCGTCACGGCGCCCGGCAGCGCGGCCGTCACCTGGCCCGGGTTGATGGCGAGCCACTGGCCCGGGAACACTTCGCCCGCGCCGATCTCGACGCCCTTCAGCGCGATCCGGTATGCGTTGGGCCGCAGTTCGAGGTTGTCGCGGATGTGGATCACCGGCGGCAGGAAGCCGATCTCCTGCGCGAATTTCTTGCGGATGCTCTTGATGCGCTTGAGCAGTTCGCCGTCGCTGTTCTTGTCGACGAGCGGAATCAGCCGGTAGCCGACCTCGAGGCCGAGCGGATCGATCAGCTGCACGTCGTCCCAGGTCGCCTCGTGGCTGTCGCCCGGCAGCGCGGCGGGCGGTGCGATCTCGGTCACGTCGCCGGCCGCCACGCGGGCCGCCGCGCGGCGGACCTGCGTGCGGGCCAGCCAGATCGCGCCGCCGCCGAGCGCGAGGAACGCGAAGTGCGGCATGCCCGGGATCAGCCCCATCAGCCCGATGATCGCGCCGGTGATGGTCAGCACGCGCGGGTTGGTGAACAGCTGGCCGGTGATCTGCGTGCCGATGTCCTCGTCGGTCGCGACGCGCGACACGATCACGCCGGCGGCCGTCGAAATCACGAGCGACGGGATCTGCGCGACGAGGCCGTCGCCGATCGTCAGCAGCGTGTAGTTGGTGCCGGCCGCGGCGAACGACATGTCGTGCTGCACCATCCCGACGATCAGCCCGCCGATCACGTTGATCGCCATGATGATCAGGCCCGCGATCGCGTCGCCGCGCACGAACTTCGACGCACCGTCCATCGACCCGTAGAACTCGGCTTCCTGCGACACGGCGAGGCGCCGCTTGCGCGCCTGCTCTTCGTTGATGAGGCCCGCGTTCAGGTCGGCGTCGATCGCCATCTGCTTGCCCGGCATCGCGTCGAGCGTGAAGCGCGCGGACACTTCGGCGATGCGCCCCGCGCCCTTGGTGATCACCATGAAGTTGATGATCATCAGGATCACGAACACGATGATGCCGACCGCGAAGTTGCCGCCGACGAGGAAGTGGCCGAACGCCTCGATCACCTGGCCGGCCGCGTCCGGGCCGGTGTGGCCCTCGAGCAGCACGACGCGCGTCGACGCGACGTTCAGCGACAGGCGCAGCAGGGTCGAGAACAGCAGCACGCTCGGGAACGCCGCGAAGTCGAGCGGCTTCATCGTGTACATGCTGACGAGCAGCACCATCACCGACAGCGCGATGTTGAACGTGAACAGCAGATCCAGCAGCAGCGGCGGCAGCGGCAGGATCATCATCCCCAGGATCATGCAGATGAGGATCGGGCCCGCGAGCGCGCGCAGGTTGGTACCTGCAAACGGATTCTGGCGTTTGGCGAAGAAGCCGGTGGTCGGGGTGCTCATGCTGCGTTTCCTTGCTTGCCGAGCGTGTCTTCGGCTTCCTCACGCTCGTCGTCGGCCGATACCGACGACCCCTTGTCGAGTTCGGCCGGCACGTCGAGATCGATCGGCGCAGCCGGGAAGGCGCCGCCTTCCGAGCGGAAGCGCCGCAGCTGGTAGACCCACGCGAGCACTTCGGCGACGGCCGAGTACAGCGAGCCGGGGATCTCGCGTTCGAGTTCGACGTTGTGATACAGCGCACGCGCGAGCGGCGGCGCTTCGAGCAGCGGCACGTTGTGCTCGGCCGCGAGTTCGCGGATGCGCGCGGCGACGAGGTTCACACCCTTCGCGACGACCTTCGGCGCGCGCATCTCGCCGTCCGTGTACTGCAGCGCGACGGCGAAGTGCGTCGGGTTCGTGACGACCACGTCGGCCTTCGGCACGGCGGCCATCATCCGGCGCCGCGCGATCGCGCGCTGCTGCTGGCGGATGCGGCCCTTCACGTGCGGATCGCCTTCGTTCTCGCGATGCTCGCGCTTCACTTCTTCCTTCGTCATGCGCAACTTCTTGTTGTACTGCCAGAGTTGGTAAGGCACATCGAGCGCGGCGACCACCAGCATCCCGGCGACCGTCGTGCCGCAACACACGGCGACCAGATGCAGCGCGTCCGCGAGCGCCGAGCCGAGCGGCTGGGTCGCGAGGCCGAGCAGTTCGTCCTTGCTGCGCCAGATCGCGATCCCGCCGATCCCGCCGACGACGAGCGTCTTCGCGAGCGACATCCCGAGCTGGATCGGCCCCTGGATCGAGAACATCCGGCCGAGGCCGGCGATCGGGTTCAGGCGGTCGAACTTGAGTTCGAAGGTCTTCTGCGAGATCAGCCAGCCGCCGAGCGCCATCGGCGCGAGCAGCGCGGCGAGGCCGGTGAGCGCGAGGATCGGCAGCAGCGCGGCGAGACCTTCGACGCTTGCGCTGCCGGCCGCCGACAGCATCCGGTGCGTATCGAACGCGGTCGCGCGATCGAACGCGAACGCACCGCGCAGCATCGTCTGGAGATGAGCGCCCGACGGACCGGCGAGCAGCCACGCGCCGTAGAACCCGGCCGCGAGCAGCGCGAACGAAGCCAGTTCGCGCGAACGCGCGACCTGCCCCTCCTCGCGCGCCTTCTCGCGGCGCCTCGGAGTGGCGGCTTCGGTTCTGTCGAGATCGCTCTCGTCTGCCACGGTGCCTCCAGTCGGGTACGGCGAAATGCCGCTTTCCAGTGACACCGATTATTCATGCGCACGTCAAACGCCGATCGGTCGAGCAAAGCCGGGAAAGGGGGGTATTTCGGAGAATCGGGCGAGCCGGTGCGGCGGGAGGTCGCGGGCAGGCGCGGGGGGCCGGGAGGCGGTGGAAACCGCGTTTGCGGGCGGGCGCGTTGACGCGGATGAAGGGGTAAGGCGGGGAATCGGGAGATCGAAGCGGCCGTGGAGCGATCGTCGGCCCTCCCCGACGCGACGGCGTCGCGCGTCGAGGCGGGCGGCGCTCAGATCACCGGAATCGGATCCGAGCCGAAACGGTTCGGGCCGTTGGTGCCGCGCGAGCACATCCACACGAGCAGCAGGATCCCGCCGACGATCGGAATGAGCGCGATCAGCAGGAACCAGCCGGAGCGACCCGTATCGTGCAGGCGGCGGACGGTGACCGCGAGGCTCGGCAGCACCAGCGCGAGCGACACGACGGCCGCGACGATCATCAACAGCAGCGAGAGCGCGCTCGCGTCGCGCCCCGCCATGGTGATCACCTGGCAGATGATCGACACGACGCTGGTCAGCAACGCGAAATACCAGTATTCGGCACGGCGCGCGCGGCCCTCGAATTTCGCATATTGATTGAATGCGGAACGAACAGCCTCGGTGAAATTCATTTTATTGCCCTCATGTTTTATATCGGCGACCCCGGAAACATCGCGGGCATTATAAGTTTGAATTTCCGAGCCTTGCATCTCTTTTCGCGTGCCGACCGGCTCGCACGCGGGCTCCGGCAGAACTGGCGCGGCTTCAGCGGCGGCATGCCGTATCGCCCGCGGGCATGTCACGTCATTTTTATAATCGCGACGTCCGGATGGAAACAACGACCAGATAATCCACGGCTTGATTACACCAGCATGAAACGCACCGCGATCGATAATCGAATCGGTCGTTCGTCGCGCATTTACCGGCCGGCCGGGAATATCGCCGGGCATCGCGTGCGCACGTCGAAAACGGCGCGTGCTGGCCGGCGTTCGCGCTAGCCTGCCGCCGCCTGCTCCAGCACGTGGAGATCGAGCTTCTTCATCTTCATCACCTGCGCCATCACGCGCTCGGCACGTGCCGGATCGCCCGCCATCAGTTCGGGCATCTGCACGGGCACCACTTGCCACGACACGCCGAAGCGGTCGCGCAGCCAGCCGCACTGCTGCGCGCGCTCGTCGCCGCCTTCGGCCAGCGCCGTCCAGTACCGGTCGATCTCCTGCTGGTCGCGGCAGTTGACGACGAACGACACGGCCGGCGTGAGCGGAAACGCCGGGCCGCCGTTCAGCGCGAGAAACGCCTGCCCGTCCAGTTCGAACGACACCGTCATCACCGCGCCCTCCGCCTGGCCCGACGCCTGCGCACCCGACTTGCCGTAGCGGGCGACGTGCAGGATGCGCGCGTCGTCGAATACCGACACGTAGAAATTCGCTGCCGCCTCGGCGTCGTGGTCGAACCACAGAAACGGCGTGATGCGTTGAATACGCTGGCTCATGGCGCTGTCTCCTCGATGTCGTGCCGGCACCGGTGCCGGTCTTATATCGTAGGCGCTGTGCGGGCACGGCGCGGCGGCCCGAAGCGTAGTGCGTCGCCGCCGGCGAAGGCAAAAAAAAGGGGGCGATCGCTCGCCCCCTTTTGCTGCCGCCGTTCGTGCGCGGTCAGAATGCGACGTAAGGCTGCGCGCCGCCGGTGCCGGTCCGATCCATCCCGAAGTAGATCGTCTTGCCGTAGAAGTGCGGCATGCCGAGATCGAGCCACCCGGCTGGGCCGAACGGGCCGGCGATGTCGTTGAACGCGAACGTCGACGAATTCGCGAACAGCGCATCGGCGTTCGCGACGGGCATCGACACGCCGCCCGATGTCCCGTTCTTGCCGGTCAGCGTCGCCGTGTAGGTGGTCGTCGACGACGGGCAATAGAACTGCGTATTGGTCGAGCAGGTCTTCTGCGACAAATCGTTGAAGAAGTACGCGTTCGAACCCGTATCGAAGAACGCGGTCACGCTGCCGCCGAGGAACGTCGCATCGACGTCGCCCGTCGTCGTCGACGTCAGCACCGTCGACGCCCCGAGCCCGTTGTTGCTCTGCGTATTGATCCCGAACGTCAGCAGGCCCGTCGCGCTGCCCTGCCCGCTGCTCGAGATGGTCGGCATCTGCACGATCACGCCGTTGTTGTCGGTCGCGAAGCGATGGACCGGGTTGGCCACCTGCTGCGCAACCGGCACCAGCGCCACCGTGCAGCTCGAATTGCCGTTCGGGCACGCGTAGTAGTTGTTGGACGTTGCCGACGTCGACGTCGCGCAGCTCGTGCCGCAGTCGACCGGCGCCGGCCCGATGCCGAGGATGCCGTTTGCACCGAGATCGCTGGCCGTGTTGGCCGACGTTCGGGCACCGTTGTTCGAGCATGAACTCGGCACGTTGCTGGTGCCGAGATCGCCGATGATCTGCACCGGCAGGGAGCCCGCCTGCTCGGTGCCGATCGACAGGTCGATGGTGCGCACCGAGCCCCATGTGAAGCTCGACACGAACTTGCCGCACTCGGCCACAGGTGCGCCGCCGCTCGTCGTCTGCGGCAGGTTGTTCAACACACCCGACGACAGCGCGCTGCTGACCAGCCGCAACCCGTACGATGCCGTATCGACGAGCACGTTGTTGACCACCTGGCAGTTCGTCGTGCCCGGCACGCAGATCTTCACGTTGACGGTCGGGATGTTGATCACATGCGCGACGCCGGTGCCGACGGTGATCACGGCCGTGTTCGCCGTATTGCCGTCGGATACGCTGGAGCCGCCGCTGTTGCCGCCGCTCCCGCCGTTGTTGTCACCGCCGCCGCCGCAGGCGGTCACGAGCATGGCCGTCACGGCCGCGACGCTCAGCAGGCCGAGCCAGCGCTTGAAGGTACGAGGAATTCGCAAGATCACTCTCCCGCTGTCACTGGATGTCGGTGCCGGACAGGCCGGCCGGCAGCGCCGCCGGCAGCCACGCCTGGCCTGCGAAGGCGCCCATGTGGCCGCCCGTGCGGATCACGAGGCCGCTCGTATCGACGGACACGGGCGCGCGCCAGCCGCGCGCCGCATGCGCGACCTGGACGCCGGCGGTGTACTGCGGGAAATAGCTGCCGAGCAGCGACTCGAGGTCCGGCATGCTCGGCCCGCGCCAGGCGAGGCCGAACACGGTGCCGGCCGCGGTCGTGTATTCGTGGATGACGGTGCCCGATCCGAGCGTGATCTCGCGGACGGTGTAGGCGGCCGCGTTCGCCTGCGCGCCGTCGGCGGAGCGCATCGCGCGCTGCAGCGCGCGCACCGTGGCGGCGTGATCGTCCGCCGGAGGCGACATCGGCGCGCCGCCCAGTTCGGCCTGTGCGTGGACGGCCCACAGCACACCCATTGCGGCCGTCGCGTGCGCGGCGGCCCAGCCCAAGCGTTTCAGCTTCACGTTCCCCCCCAAGGGACTGGCTTCGTTGCCGGCGCGCCGCCATCGGATCCGGCGCCGCCAGTCAACAAATGAAAGTCTTAAGAATGACGCTTCGTTGCTGCTGACGCGTAGTATGCCTGCGGAGTGTGTCGGAGTGTCAAATCAACGCGGCATGACGCAACGCAACATGACGTGCAGCACGACCCGCACGTGTGGGCTCGTGTGACCAGCATCGTGAAAGCCACGCGCACCGGGCCGCTCCGCGATCGGGCGCGGCGCCGATGCGATGGGCAGGTTCAGAAGCCGAGGCTCGCAAGCAGGTCGTCGACCTGCGCCTGATCCTGCACGACGTCGGACTTGCCTTCCGGCGCGATCTGCGGCCCGTTCAGCAGCGACTCGGGGCTGCCGGTCGCGCTGATCTGCTCGGCCGCGAGCGCGGCCGCGGTCGCCGCGAACTGCTCGCGCCGCTCGGGTGCGATGTTCTCGACGAGCACGGTGAGCAGCTGCTGCTCGATCAGGTAGACCATGTCCATGATCTTCTTGATCACCTGCCCGGTCAGGTCCTGGAAATCCTGCGCGAGCATGATCTCGAGCAACTGCGCGCTGGTCGCCGACGCCGCCTCCGGCAGCGCACGCAGGAACGTGCGCGTGTCGTCCATCAGCTCGCGCACTTCCGCGTGCTCGATCGGTGCCGCATACCACTGCGCCCAGCGCGCATCGAGCGCCTCGGCCTCGTTCTGGATGCGCTCCTGCATCGGCTTGGCGACCTCGATCGCGTTCAGCACGCGCTCGGCCGCCTGCTCGGTCATCGTCGCGACGTAGCGCAGCCGGTCGCGCGCATCGGGCACGGCTTCCGCCGCGCGCTCGACATGCTTGTCGAGCCCGAGCTCGCGCATCGAATCGCGCAGCGTGCGCGTGACGTGGCCGATGCGCGCGAGGATCCGGTCGCTCGCGTAATCGGCGCCTTCGGCGTGGCCGTCGGCGTTGATTGCCGCGCCGGCAAGCGCCGCATGGATCGGCTCGTTCACGTCAGCTCCCGGCCTTGGCCATCTTGTCGATGATCTTGTTCAGCTTCTCGTCGAGCGTCGCGGCCGTGAACGGCTTCACGACATAGCCGCTCGCGCCCGCCTGCGCGGCCGCGATGATGTTCTCCTTCTTCGACTCCGCCGTGACCATCAGCACCGGCAGGTGCGTGAGCGTCGCGTCCGCGCGGATTTCCTTCAGCATCGCGAGGCCGTCGAGGTTCGGCATGTTCCAGTCGGAGATCACGAAGTCGAAGCCGCCGCCGCGCAGCCGCGCGAGGCCGGCAGCGCCGTCCTCGGCTTCGTCGACGTTCGTGTAGCCCAATTCCTTGAGCAGGTTGCGGACGATCCTGCGCATCGTCGGGAAATCGTCCACCACCAGGATTTTCATGCTCTTGTCCATCGTCGTTCCTTTGCAGATTCGTTACCGTCGGGGCCCGCCGCATCGCAGCTGCCCCGTGACATTTCATTCAGACGCGCTGTACGCGGTCGCCCATCGTCGCCAGCCGCGCCATCACGCGCCGGCTCATCTCGGAAAGCGGCGCCACCTCGTCCGCGCCGCCGAGCGCGATCGCCTCGCGCGGCATCCCGAACACGATGCAGCTCGCCTCGTCCTGCGCGAACGTGTGGGCGCCCGCGCGCTTCATGTCCAGCAGGCCGGCCGCGCCGTCGCGGCCCATCCCCGTGAGGATCACGCCGATCGCGTTCTTGCCCGCGTGCTGCGCCGCCGAGCGGAACAGCACGTCGACCGACGGGCGGTGCCGGTTCACCGGCGGCTCGTCGGACAACTGCGCGATGTAGTTCGCGCCGCTGCGCGCGAGCAGCAGGTGCGCGTGGCCCGGCGCGATGTACGCATGGCCCGGCAGCACGCGCTCGCCGTGTTCGGCTTCCTTCACCGCGATCCGGCACAGGCCGTTCAGCCGCTGCGCGAAGGACTTCGTGAAGCCGGGCGGCATGTGCTGCGCGATCAGCACCGCCGGCGCATCCGGCGGCAGCGGCGTCAGCACCTCGCGGATCGCCTCGGTGCCGCCCGTGGACGCGCCGATGATGATCAGCTTCTCGGTACTGACGAGCGGGTTGTTGACCATCGGCGCGGCCGGCTGGCCGCTCGCCGCGCGCGCGGCGGCCTGCGGCTGCGGCGCCTGGCGCACGCGCGCGCGCGATGCCGCGCGGATCTTGTCCGCGAGCTTTTCCGCGTAGTCGAGCATGCCGTCGCGAATCCCGACGCGCGGCTTCGTGACGAAATCCACCGCGCCGAGTTCGAGCGCGCGCAGCGTGATCTCGGAGCCGCGCTCGGTCAGCGACGACACCATCACGACCGGCATCGGCCGCAGGCGCATCAGCTTCTCGAGGAAGTCGAGCCCGTCCATGCGCGGCATTTCGACGTCCAGCGTCAGGACGTCCGGGTTGTGCTGCTTGATGAGCTCGCGCGCGACGAGCGGATCGGGCGCGGTCGCGCACACTTCCATGTCGGGCTGGCTGTTGATGATCTCCGTCATCAGGCTGCGGATCAGCGCCGAGTCGTCGACGCACAACACTTTGATCTTCTGCACTGCGGTCATGCCTCCTGCTTTCTCGAAAGGTTGGCCGCATACGGGCTGCCGGCCTTCGTGTTCGTCGTCTGCGCGCCCGTGCCGCCGCGTGCTCCGAACAGCTCGATGCGCGGGCGTGCCGGCGGCGGCGCAACCGGCCGCTTCGCCGCGAACAGCTCGACGTGCGCGCGCTGCCGGTCGGCGCGCACGCGGTCGGCCTCGCGCGCCAGCGCGGCTTCGCGCTCGGTCACGCCCGGCACCTGCAGCCGCAGCTTCTTCACCATCGCGCGGCCGGTGCGCGGCATGAACGCGACCTTGCGCGGGTGCACGCCCTGCAAGTCCTCGGCGGTGATGCGGATGCGTTCGAGCGCCAGATAGCGGCGCACGAAATCGGCGTTGCGGTCGCCGATGTTGATGGTCGTCATGCCGGCCAGCACGGCCGCGCCGCCGAACACCTTCGCCTCGAAGCGCTCGCGGCGCCCGCCGGCCTTGATCAGTTCGTTGATCAGCACTTCCATCGCGTACGCGCCGTAGCGCATCGACTCCGACGCGGCCGCGCCGGCATCGGCGCCGTCGTCGGGCAGCATGAAGTGATTCATCCCGCCGATGCCCGCCAACGGGTCGTGCAGGCACGCGGCGACGCACGAGCCGAGCACGGTCATCAGCACCATGTCCTCGGACGTCGTGTAGAACTCGTTCGGAAGCAGCTTCACGCCCGGGCGTTCGAAGTGGTTGTCGAAGTAGCGATTGGTCGCGATCGGCAGGGCGCTCATCCGCGTTCTCCGTAAGCGGGCGCGGCGACCGCGGCACGCACATGGGCGCGCGGCGGCACCGCCGCGGCCGGCGCGGCGCCGCGCGGGCGCAGGCCCGGCGCGGCATCGCGCGTCAGTTCGTACACCGTCTGCCCGCGCAGCCGGAAGGCCTGCGAGACGTACGTGAAATTCTCCGAATGCCCGGCGAACAGCAGGCCGCCCGGCTTCACGAGCGGCTCGAAGCGCGACAGCACCTGCCCCTGCGTCGGCTTGTCGAAATAGATCATCACGTTGCGGCAGAAGATCGCGTCGAACGGCTTCGCGATCCCGTAGTCGGCATCGGTCAGGTTCAGCTGCTCGAAGCGGATCATCGCGCGCAGTTCCGGGCGCACCTTCACGCGGCCGGCCTGCGCGCCCGTGCCTTTCAGGAAGAAGCGCTTGAGCCGCTCCGGGCTCAGGTGCTTGACCTGGTCGTACGTATAGATGCCAGCCTCGGCCTTCGCGAGCACCTGCGTGTCGAGATCGGTCGCGAGGATCGATGCGCCGCGCGCGGCCGATTCGCCGAGCGCCTCGATCAGCGTGATCGCGATCGAGTAAGGCTCCTCGCCGGTCGACGCCGCCGAGCACCACACCGACACGGGCGCCGCGCGCCCCTTCACGAAGTCGGCCAGGATCGGGAAATGGTGCGACTCGCGGAAGAACGCGGTCAGGTTCGTCGTCAGCGCGTTGGTGAACGCTTCCCACTCGAGCGGATCGTTCTCCTGCTCGAGCAGGTCGAGGTAGTCGCGGAACGTGTCGAGGCCGCGTGCGCGCAGCCGGCGTGCGAGCCGGCTGTACGCCATGTCGCGCTTGTGCTCGGACAGCGAAATGCCCGCGCGTTGATGGATCAGCGCGCGGATGCGTGCGAAATCCGCGCCAGTGAACGCGAAGTCGCGCCCCGGCTCGCCCGCGCGGGGCGAGGCATCCGGTGCATCAGGTCGAAACGGTGCGCGCGCGGACGGCATGGCTTAGAAAGTCTCCCAGTCGTCGTCGGACGTGCCGGCCGCCGCCATCGCCGGCTTCTCGCCGTTCAGCGCGGGGCGCACCAGCGCGGGCTTCTCGGCAGGCTTCTGCGCCGGTGCGGCGGCCGCCTTCGCGAGACGCGGGCCATAGCCGCCCGCGGCCGGCGCTTCCTTCGATGCGCGTGCGGCAGCGGCGTCCGGCGCGCGCTTCGTTTCGTGGCTCGCGGCCGGTGCCGCGGCATGCGGCGCCGGTGCGGCGCGACGGGCCGGCTGCACGGCAGCCTGCGGTGCCGGCAGTGCGGCCGGCGAGGCTTCGTGACGGTGCGCCGACGGCAACGCCGGCGCCGGTGCGCGCGCGGCCGGGCCTGCAGCATTGCGCGCCGGCGCGAGCGCGATGCCGCCCGCGACGCGCCACGCCGACACGATCGCCTTCATCTGGCGCGTCTGCTCCTCGAGCGATGCGGCCGCGGCCGCTGCCTGCTCGACGAGCGCCGCGTTC
This sequence comes from Burkholderia sp. PR2, assembly GCF_052372875.1. NCBI lineage: Bacteria > Pseudomonadati > Pseudomonadota > Betaproteobacteria > Burkholderiales > Burkholderiaceae > Burkholderia > Burkholderia sp. PR2. The sequence continues at coordinate 173,337 of NZ_JBQRWH010000004.1, read as the reverse complement.
TGCTGGGTGACCGAATCCATCTGGCCGACCGCGCGGTTGACCTGCTCGATGCCGGTCGACTGCTCTTCCGACGCGGCGCTGATCTCGCCCATGATGTCGGTCACGCGGCGCACGGCCTGCACGATCTCGTCCATCGTCGAGCCGGCCCGCGCGACGAGCGCCGACCCGCTGTCGACCTTCTCGGCCGAGTCGCCGATCAGCTGCTTGATTTCCTTCGCGGCGCTCGCGCTGCGCTGCGCCAGCGAGCGCACTTCGCCCGCGACCACCGCGAAGCCGCGGCCCTGCTCGCCCGCGCGCGCGGCTTCGACCGCCGCGTTCAGCGCGAGGATGTTGGTCTGGAACGCGATGCCTTCGATCGTGCCGATGATGTCGACGACCTTGCCCGAGCTCGCCGCGATGTCCTGCATCGTCGACACGACCTGGCCGACCACCTCGCCGCCCTGCGTCGCGATGTCGGACGCGTTCACCGCGAGCTGGCTCGCCTGCCGTGCGTTCTCCGCGTTCTGCCGCACGGTGCCGGTCAGCTGCTCCATGCTCGATGCGGTTTCCTGCAGCGACGCGGCCTGCTCCTCGGTGCGCTGCGACAGGTCGGTGTTGCCGGTCGAGATCTCGCGCGCGCCGACGTCGATCGACTCGGTGCCGCGATGCACGGCCTGCACCATCGTCGTCACGGCGTCCTGCATCCGCTTGATGCCGCCGAACAGGCGGCCGATCTCGTTCGTGCTGAACACGTTCACCGGCTGCGTGAGGTCGCCGCCTGCGATGCGCTCGAAGTGCGCGATCGCGTCCTCGAGCGGCTTCACGATCAGCCCGCGCAGCGCGAAGCGGATCGCGATCACGACGACGAACGCGATCGCGATGCCGGCCGCGATCAGGCCGACCATCAGCGAGATCTGCGACTGCGTCGCGGCCTGGCGTTCTTCCGCGCGCTTCTGCAGCGATGCGATCACGGCCGCCGCCGTCTGGTCGAACGCGACGAACATCGGGCTGATCTTCGCGTCGGCAATCGCGTGATACGCCGCCATGTCGCCCGCGCGCGCCGCGGCAAATTCGGGCTCGACGCCTTCCTTCACGATCGTCGTGTAGCGGGCGGTGAGCTCGTCGACGAGCGCCTGCTCGACACCGAGCTTCGGCGTCGACTGGAACGCCTGCCAGTTCTGGTTCGACTTCGCGTACAGCTCCTGCGCGCGGTCGAGCACCTTCGCCGCCTCGGCCGCATTGCCGGCTTCGGTCAGCGTACGGAAGCGATCGAGCGCAATGCGCGAGCGCAGCAGGTGCGCGGCCGTGTCGTCCAGCGTGTGGATCGCCGGCAGGTCGACGTGCGCGATCTCGTCGAGCGAACGGCTCGCGTGATCGAGCGCGTAAAGGCCGAGCCCGCCAACCGCGGCGGCCAGGCACACGAGGATGAGTCCGACCGCCGTCAGCGTCGTGCGGATCGACCAGTTATGCAACATTGCAGATTCTCCCGAAATTCCTGCGCGCGCGGCGCGCTTACCCGCCGAGCGTCTCGATCAGCGCCATTTCACGGCTCGACATCAGCTTCTCGATGTCCATCAGGATCAGCATCCGGCCGTCGACCGTGCCGAGGCCCGTCAGGTACTCGGTCGTCAGCGTCGCGCCGAATTCCGGCGCCGGCATGATCTGGTCGGTCTGCAGCGTCAGCACGTCCGACACGCCGTCGACCACCATCCCGACCACGCGGTTCGACACGTTCAGGATGATCACGACGGTCTGGTGGTCGTACTCCACGCGGCCGAGATGGAACTTGATCCGCATGTCGACGATCGGCACGATGATCCCGCGCAGGTTGATCACGCCCTTGATGAATTCGGGCGCGTTCGCGATGCGCGTGACGCTGTCGTAGCCGCGGATTTCCTGCACCTTCAGGATGTCGATCCCGTATTCCTCGTCGCCGAGCGTGAAGACGAGGAACTCCTGGCCCGTCGCATCGCCCTGCTCCGCGTCGCGGCGGCTGGTCGCCGCGTTCGCCGCGGCCGTATTGATCATTTGGACTTCAGCAGACACGTTTGCCCCCAATCAGTTGAATGGCGAGAGTCAGAAGATTGCGAGCTCGGCGCCGGCTCGGGCGCCGTGCGTCGCACGGGTTTCACGGTTCAGCGCCGCGACGTCGACGATCAACGCGACGCTGCCGTCGCCGAGGATGGTCGCCGCCGAGATGCCATGCACCTTGCGGTAGTTCGTTTCGAGGTTCTTCACGACCACCTGCTGCTGGCCGACCAGCTCGTCGATCAGCATCGCGAAGCGGCGCCCCTCGGTTTCCATGATCGTGACGATCCCCTGGGTCGGATCGGTACGCGCGTCCTCGACCGAGAACACCTCGTGAAGCGCGACGAGCGGCAGGTATTCGCCGCGCACGCGCACCACGCGCTCGCCGTTGCCGACGGTGTAGATGTCGTCGTTCGACGGCTGCAGCGATTCCATCACGAAGTTCAGCGGCAGGATGAAGATCTCCGTGCCGACCTTCACCGACATCCCGTCGAGGATCGCGAGCGTGAGCGGCAGCACGATCCGCGTGGTCGTGCCGCGGCCGGCCTGCGACGAGATCTCGACGTGGCCGCCCATCGACTGGATGTTGCGCTTCACGACGTCCATCCCGACGCCGCGGCCCGACACGTCGGTCACCGTCTCGGCGGTCGAAAAGCCCGGCGCGAAGATCAGTTGCCAGACTTCGTCGTCGCTGATGTTGTCGGATACCTGCATCCCCTGCTTCGCGGCCTTCGCGAGAATCCGCTCGCGGTTCAGGCCGCCGCCGTCGTCGCTGACCTCGATCACGATGTTGCCGCCGTGATGCGCGGCCGACAGCACGAGCTGGCCGACCGCGTCCTTGCCCGCGGCGACGCGTTTGTCGACGGTCTCGATCCCGTGATCGAGGCTGTTGCGCACGAGGTGCGTGAGCGGGTCGATGATCCGCTCGATCAGGCTCTTGTCGAGCTCGGTCGCCTGGCCGAACGTGACGAGCTCGACCTGCTTGCCGAGCTTGCCGGCCAGGTCGCGCACGAGGCGCGGGAAGCGGCTGAACACGTAGTCCATCGGCATCATGCGGATCGACATCACCGCTTCCTGCAGGTCGCGCGCGTTGCGTTCCAGTTGCGCCATCCCGTTGAAGAGACGGTCGTGCAGCGCCGGATCGAACGCGCTCGCCGTTTCCGCGAGCATCGCCTGCGTGATCACGAGTTCGCCGACCAGGTTGATCAGCTGGTCGACCTTCTCGACGCCGACGCGGATCGAGCTGCCTTCGGCGCCCGATGCGGCGGCGGCCGGGCGCGGACGCTTGTCGTCGTGGTGCGCGGCAGCGTGGGCAGCCGGCGCGGCGGGTTCGGCCTGCGGTTGCGGCGCGGGTTGCGGCGCCGGTTGCGCGGCGGCGCTCGGCTGCGCCGGCGCTTGCGGTGCGGCGGCGGCCGGTGCGGCACCGGCGGCTTGCGCGAATACCTCGACGCGTGCGGCCGGCTCCGGCGCCGCGGCCGGTTCGGGCGCGGCCGGCGCGACGGCAGGCGCCGGTGCGGCCGGCGCGGTGCCGCGCGCGATGCGGATCTGGCTGTCGTCGATCACGAAACAGCACACGGCGACGATGTCGTCGGACGGCACGTCCGATTCGAGCCACAGCGTCAGGTCCGCGCCCGCTTCCTCGCGGCCGACGATCCGGCCGAGATTGCCGAGCTCCTCGGTGAGCAGCGCCTGGTCCTTCGCGTCGACGCCGACGAGCGTGATCTTCAGGTGCGGGCCGCCCGCGACGGCGTCGTCCGCCGGATGCGCGGCCGCGACGGCCTGTTCGACCACGTGATCGGGCACGCGGTCGTCGGTGGAAGGCGCCGGCGCCGGTGCGGCCGCTTCGGCTGCTGCGGCCGGCACGACGGCCGCGGCCGCATCCGCGCCGCTCTCGGCCTTCAGGCGTTCGAGCTTCGCGCAGATCGTCGCGGCAGCCGCCGCGTCCGGTTCCGCGCTCGCGCGATAGTCGACCAGCTGGTCGGACAGCACGTCCTTGGTCTCGAGGAACGCGTCGACCATTTCCTTGGTCAGCGTCAGCTCATGGTTGCGCGCGCGGTCGAGCAGCGACTCGAGGATGTGGGTCGTCTCGGTCAGCGCGGAAAAGCCGAAGGTCGCCGCGCCGCCCTTGATCGAATGCGCGGCGCGGAAAATCGCGGCCAGGTCCTCGGGGTCGGGCGAGCCGACGTCGAGGTTCAGCAGCAGCTGCTCCATCTGCGCGAGCAACTCGTCCGCTTCGTCGAAAAAGGTCTGGTAGAACTGCGTGATGTCGAGAGTCATGCCCGGTCACCGGTTGGATTCGTCGCGTTCATGTCAGGAGGCGGTCTGTTCGGACAGCGTCGCGACCAGGTCGATCAGCACGGCCGGGTCGATCGGCTTCTCGATCCAGCCGGTCGCGCCCGCGTCGCGCGCGGCGTCCTTGAAGGCATCGCTGCCTTCGGTGGTCAGCACGAGGATCGGCGTGTCCGCGTATGCCGTCAGCTTGCGCAGCGAGGCGATCACCTCGAGCCCGCTCTTGCGCGGCATGTTCTGGTCGGTCAGCACCAGGTCGTACGGCACGGTGGCCGCCATGTCGAAGCCGGCTTCGCCGTCCGGCGCCACCGTCACGTCGTAGCCGGCCTGCGCCAGTGTCGCCTGCAGCAGCGCACGCATGGTCGCCGAGTCGTCGATGGCGAGAATGGTTCGGATCATGTCTGTCTCGAAATCTGGGAATCGTCAGGGTTTCGGTGCCACGGCGACGGCGCTCGCCAGCGCCGGTCGCGCGGGCTGCGCCGGGCCGCCGAGCTGCTGGGCCAGCAGCTTCGAGCCCGCCGCGTCGGCCGACAGCGTCGTGGTCGTCGCGTCGTCGCGCATCAGCGCGTCTTCGGATTTGCGGTTCAGCACGATCACGCTGATCCGGCGGTTTTCCGGATCGAGCGGATCGGCCTTGTTCAGGTTCTGCGTCGACGCGAGGCCGAGCACGCGCAGCACCTTCGCCTCGTCCATGCCGCCCGCGATCAGTTCGCGGCGCGACGCGTTCGCGCGGTCGGCCGACAGCTCCCAGTTGCTGTAGCCGCCCTCGCCGCCCGCGTACGGCACCGCGTCGGTGTGGCCCTGGACGATGATCCGGTTCGGCACGTCGTTCAGCGTCTTGCCGATCTCGCGCAGGATGTCGCGCATGTACGGCTCGACGTGATCGCTCGACATCGCGAACATCGGCCGCTTCTGCGAATCGACGATCTCGATGCGCAGCCCCATCAGCGTCGAATCGATGCGGATCTGCTGCCTGAACTGGCGCAGCGTCGGGTTCGCCTCGATCGCCGCCATCAACTTGATCTGCAGGTCGTGCAGGCGCGTCTGCTCGAGCCGGTCCTGCGCGCCCTGCGCCTGCGAGCGCGTCTTGTCGTCGCCGGCTTTCGCGACGCGGTCGGCGAGCGACGTCGTGCCGTCGGTGCGGCGCAGCGTGCCGGCGTCGAGGCTCGACAGGTCGCGGCCGCCGCCGTTGATGATGCTCGAGTCCTGCGAGCTGCGATCGCCGCTGCCGAACAGCGCGGCCTTCAGCGGCGTGTTGAAGTACTCGGCGATCCCCTTCAGCTGCACCGGCGTGACCGAGCTCAGCAGCCACATCAGCAGGAAGAACGCCATCATCGCGGTCATGAAGTCCGCATAGGCGAGTTTCCATGCGCCGCCGTGGTGGCCCTTCTTCTGCGGGGCCACCCGTTTCACGACGATCGCGCGATCCTTGCTCTTGCTCATCGAACGCTCCGCGTCACTTCGCCTTCACGCGGCGCACGTGCTCTTCGAGCTCGGTAAACGACGGCCGCTCGGTCGAGTACAGCACCTTGCGGCCGAACTCGACCGCGATCGCCGGCGCATAGCCGTTCAGGCTCGCGAGAATCGTCACCTTGATGCACTGGAACATCTTGGTCGACTCGGCCACGCGCTGCTCCGCGAGGCTCGCGAGCGGCCCGATCAGCCCGTACGACAGCAGGATCCCGAGGAACGTGCCGACCAGCGCCTGCGCGATCATCGCGCCGAGCACCGCGGGCGGCTTGTCGGCGGATGCCATCGTATGCACGACGCCCATCACCGCCGCGACGATCCCGAACGCCGGCATCGCGTCGCCGACGCGCATCAGCGCGTGCGCCGGGCCCTCGCCTTCCGCGTGGTGCGTCTCGATCTCCTCGTCCATCAGGCTCTCGATCTCGAACGCGTTCATGTTGCCGCCCACCATCAGGCGCAGGTAGTCGGTCAGGAATTCGACGATGTGGCGATCGGCGAGGATTTTCGGGTATTGCGTGAAGATCGGGCTCTTGTCCGGATCGTCGATGTCGGCCTCGAGCGTCAGCGTGCCTTCCTTGCGCGCCTTCGCGAGCAGCACGTACAGGAGCGCCATCAACTCCATATAGACGTCCTTCGTGTACTTCGAGCCCTTGAAGAGCGTCGGCAGCACACGCAGCGTCCCCTTGATGGTCTTCATGCCGTTGCCGAGGATGAACGCGCCGACGCCCGCGCCCGCGATCATCAGGATCTCGACCGGCTGGATCAATGCGCCCAGATGCCCGCCTGCCAGCGCGTAACCGCCGAAGACGGACAACAGCGTCACGAGTGTTCCCACGATAATCAGCACTGCCTGTCCCTCACGAATGACCGGCGGGGAGACCGCCGTTAATCAGGTTTACGGCAGTCGGCAGGAAAACTTTCGCGGCCGCGCCGCGGCGGCGCGGCGGTGTTTACCAGCAAGCCCCGCGCGGTTCGCGCGGCGAGCGGCAGCCGTGAGGCGTCCGCTCGCGCCCCGCCCGGCCTTGCCCGGCCCGGCGCTCAGGCCGCGGCGGCGGACAGCTCGGCGCGCGCGGCGGCGGCCTTGCGGGTCTTGCCCGCGCGCGACGGCGGCTGGCACAGGCCGCACACGAAACCTTGATGCGGATCATGCGCATGCGCGACGAAGTGGCCGCCGCAGCGCGTGCACGGGGTCATCTGCAGCATCCCCGAGTCGAAGAAGCGCACCAGCGTCCACGCGCGCGTGAGGCTCAGCGCGGCCTCGTCGCCGGACAGCTTCACGTGCTCCTGATAGAGCCGGTACGCCTTCACGATCGACTGGATCGGTTCGCAGCGGCCGTGGTCCTGCATGAACCGGTAGATGTTGTAGAACAGCGACGAGTGGATGTTCGGCTGCCACGTCATGAACCAGTCGGTCGAGAACGGCAGCATCCCCTTCGGCGGCGACGCGCCCTTCAGCTCCTTGTACAGCTTGATCAGGCGATCGCGCGACAGGCTCGTCTCCGCCTCCAGCAGTTGCAGCCGGGCGCCCAGTTCGATCAGTTCGATGGCGAGGGTGATTTCCTTCACCTCGATCACGACGCTTTTGCTTGCCATGGTGAATAACCGTCCGCTTGACGTTGTTCGGATGAGTGGCCAAGACGCTGCCTGCCGGCGCGGCGCGCCGGGACGAACGCAAGGCGGGGAAGGATCAGCGGACGCTTTCGACCGGCTGGCCGGCCATCAGGATGGCCGAATGCGCGTGCGTGACGACGTCGCTGCGCCCCTTGTCGGCGAGCGACGACAACAACGCGTGATCGTCGAAGCGGAAGCGGCACAACATCTGGTTCGATGCGGCGAGCTTCACGGTCTGGGCGAGCGTGAGGTTCGCGAGCACATCGGCCAGTTCCTGGGAAACTCCCATGCGGAACATGCCCATCGCTTTGTCTTCCCGCAGCAGGCGCTGCGCGAGGAGGAGGTACGACAGGTTGACCTCTTTGATCTCACTGAGCATTTCGCTGTTGGCGCTCATGATTCCCCCGTTAAGAGCTTTGCTTTGGCCGTTCATGTTATGAAAACGTTTGCTCGATCAGGCCCCGCTGGGCGCTCCGTCGGCACGTTTATATTCTTACAGGGCGAATTTTGGCCAAACGGCATTTATGCCGGTATCAGCGGAGTGACGTATGCCGCGCAGGATTTGTCTGTAAACCGTGTAGGAATTTTTCCGACAAGGCGAATTGAAAGGAAACAAACGGCGGGGGGAGTGACGCGCGAATTCGTCGACGATGCGGTCCGACACGGGACGAATCCGGCTGAAGGCCTTCCGGCAAGGCTGCCGGAAAGTGAATCGGAAAAAATTATAGTGGTTTTTCACGATAGCGCAACAATTCTCGTTGCCATATCGCTTTGTGTTTCCGCACCCCTTTTATCGGGGTTTTCGCGTATTTCACGGTGTAACAAGCCTTAAGTGTTTGAAAAAACACTCGAACCCCTGAAGGCGATATCGATAATGGACTCCAATGGGCGGCGGCGGGAGCCGCGCCGGCCCGCCCCGCAGCTTGCCGCCCGGCCTCCCGCGCACCGCGCCCCGGACCGGGCCACGTACCGCAGAGCGCGTGCGTCGGCGAGTTCCGCAACCCTGCATCGGACCAGCATGCGCACTCGAGCGCCCTCGCTGGTCGACACCGGAGAACGCCCATGCGTATTGCCCAGATCGCGCCCCTTTACGAAGCTGTCCCGCCGAAACTCTATGGCGGCACCGAGCGTGTCGTGTCCTACCTCACCGAGGCGCTCGTCGAGGTCGGCCACGACGTGACGCTGTTCGCGAGCGGCGACTCCGTCACGTCCGCGCGTCTCGAGGCGGCATGGCCGCGCGCACTGCGGCTCGACCCGTCGATCCGCGATTCGATGGCGCCCCATATGCGCCTGATCGAGCAGGTCGCCCGTGTCGCGCACGAATTCGACGTGCTGCACTTCCACCTCGACTACCTGCCGTTCTCGCTGATGTCGCGCCTCGATACGCCTTATGTGACGACGCTGCACGGCCGCCTCGACCTGCCGGAGCTGCAGCCGGTGTTCGACGCATTCCCGGACGCGCCGGTCGTGTCGATCTCGAACAACCAGCGCAAGCCGCTGCCGCAGGCCGCATGGGCCGGCACCGTGTATCACGGGTTGCCCGACACGCTGCTCACGCCGCAACCGGACGTGAAGCCCGAATACCTCGCGTTCCTCGGCCGGATCTGTCCCGAAAAGCGAGTCGACACCGCGATCCGGATCGCCGCGCAGAGCGGGCTGCCGCTGAAGATCGCCGCGAAGGTCGACAAGGCCGACGCCGACTACTTCAAGGAAGTGATCGAACCGCTGCTCGGCGAGGCGCACGTCGAATTCATCGGCGAGATCAACGAGGCGCAGAAGCCGGCGTTCCTGTCCGGCGCGAAGGCGCTGCTGTTCCCGATCGACTGGCCGGAGCCGTTCGGCCTGGTGATGATCGAGGCGATGGCCTGCGGCACGCCGGTCGTCGCGTTCAACCGCGGCTCGGTGCCGGAAGTGATCGAGGATGGCGTGACCGGCTTCATCGTCGAGGACGTGCAGGGCGCCGTCGGTGCGCTGCACCGGATCGACAGCCTGTCGCGCGATGCGATCCGCGCGCGTTTCGATACGCGTTTCAGCTCGAAAGCGATGGCGCGGCGTTATGTCGAAACTTACGAATCGCTTTGCACGGCGGCAAAACGGCCGACCTTGCGCCAGGTCGCGGGCGCCTGACGCCGAAATTCGTCAGGAAATACCCGGTAAAATTCGCGCCGAAATCGGCGTGAAAATCCCGAAAACGCCAAAGAGCCGCATCCTCGATGCGGCTCTTTATTTTTGCGCGGTCATTCGATCAAGAAACGATCGCGGTTTTTCCCGACGATCCAATTGGGCGGCTTGCCGCGCCCGCTCCAGGTTGCACCCGACTTCGGATCGCGATATTTCGGGGGCAGCGGCGCCTTTTTCGGCGGACGGCCGCGCCGCGCTCGCTCCGCGAAGCCCAGGTCCTCGGCCGTCAGGCCATATTCGGCAATCATTCGCTGGACGTCGGCAATCACCGCCGCCACTTCCTGGCGACGCACGTCCTCCGCCTGAGCCTGCAAGTCGGCGATTTGCGCCTTGAGTTTCGCGTATTGAGACATTTTTCGACTCCCCTTTTCCATGATGCGGCTCCGGCGAGTTCGGCCGGAACGCCAACATCCGTTACGTCATCGTACCGCCGCCCTGCTCTTCGAAATTAATGCTGTCATCTTTAACCGATTCGTCGATATCGAGAATGCGGACTTATTCTAATAAAAGCCATTCGCCAGCCATTCAGATTTAACAATCGTTGACCCTCTCGAACCCGATTCATTTCCTATAATCCAGACCAATTCCGGGTGTCGGAATAACTCATCCGGTCGTCCGTTTGTCTTCAACCCACTTGAACGAGGTCCTTACATGAATCTTTCTCAGCGTCTGGCTGCAGAGGCATTCGGCACGTTCTGGCTGGTGCTCGGCGGGTGCGGAAGCGCCGTGCTGGCCGCCGCCTTTCCGGGCCTCGGCATCGGCTTTGCCGGCGTCGCACTCGCCTTCGGCCTGACCGTGCTGACGATGGCATTCGCGATCGGCCATATTTCGGGCTGCCACCTGAATCCGGCGGTGAGCGTCGGCCTGACGGTCGCCGGCCGCTTCCCGGCGCGCGATCTCGCGCCGTACATCGTTGCGCAGGTGGTCGGTGCCACGCTGGGTGCGTTCGTGCTGTACCTGATCGCGACCGGCAAGCCGGGCTTCGACGTCGTCGGCAGCGGCTTTGCGACGAACGGCTTCGGCGAGCGCTCGCCCGGCCACTACTCGCTCGGCGCGGCATTCATCTGCGAAGTCGTGATGACGGGCTTCTTCCTGTTCGTGATTCTCGGCGCCACCGACAAGCGCGCGCCTGCCGGCTTCGCGCCGATCGCGATCGGCCTGTGCCTGACGTTGATCCACCTGATCTCGATCCCGGTCACCAACACGTCAGTCAACCCGGCCCGCTCGACCGGCCCGGCGCTGTTCGTGGGCGGCGAGGCGATCGGCCAGCTGTGGCTGTTCTGGGTCGCGCCAATCATCGGTGCGGCAATCGCCGGGATCGTCTACCCACTCATCGCAGGGCGCGACGATGCCGTCGGCCTGCTGCCCGCATCCGCTCGCACCAACGAATAAAACACTACGGGGTCACGCGAGCAGAGCAGCGAGCCTCACGCTGTCGAACAACATAGAGGCAGGTAATTTGGACGGGCGCCGCTGGCGCCCGTTTTTCATGGCCGCTCAGGAAGCGGCGACGCCGTCGAGGGTGTCCTCGAGCGCGAACAGCATGCGCAGGTGACGGGCGACGCCCGCGTCGAAGTTGTTGCCGATTCGCGGGATGTGCGGCAGGTGCGCGATCAGGTCGGGGTTCGCGTTGTTCATCATGAACGCGTGACCGGCCGTTTCGAGCAGATCGATGTCATTCATGTTGTCGCCGAACGCAATGCAGTGGCCGGCGTCGACGCCGAGCCGCGCGAGCACCGCACGCAGCGCGCGGCCCTTCGACACGTTGGCGGTCATCACTTCGAGACAGTCGGGCAGCGAGTACGTGACGTATAGAGCATCGCCGAACCGCACGCGCATCTGCTCGGCGACCACCGCCAGATCGGCCGGCTCGCCGATGTACAGCACCTTCGCGATATCGGCGCCGTCGTGCGCGGACATGTCGATCACGTCGTACCGGAATCCCGAATCCTGGTGGAATTCGAGCAGGTGCGGCGCGTCCCGGTCGATCAGCCAGCCGCGGTCGGTAAACAGGTTGACGATCACGCGCCCGTGCGCGCCGGTCACGCCCGGCTGCACGAGGCCGCGGACGATCGCGGGATCGATGTCCTGCGCGTGGATCGCCGTGTCGTCCGGTGCATGCACGCGCGCGCCGTTCGACGTGATCAGGTACGGCCGAATGCCCAGCACGTCCCGAATGCCGGCGACGTCCGCGTAGTGGCGCCCCGTCGCGATCACGAACTGCAGGCCGTCGCGGTCGAGCCGGCGGACGGTCTCGATCGTGTACGGATCGAGCTGGTGGTCGCTGTTCAGCAGGGTGCCGTCGAGATCGGTGGCGATGACTTTGTACATGGGGACGGGTGAATGGCGCGCGGGACGCTGCGGAACCGCCATTTTAACGTCGTGCCCGGAGGGCCGCCGGGCGGTTGGGGAATGGAGCGGGTTTCGGGCCGTTCGGCCTGCTCGGCCCACCCACCGCACGCCGCCCACTTGAACCGCTCACCCCGCTTCCGTCGCCCTCAACACCTGCAGCGCAAGCCGCAACGCACCGTGCGCGGAATCGTCGAGCGGCGCGCGCAGCCGGGCCGCGTGGCGTGCCGGCACGGCCGGCGCCAACGCGTCGGCCAGCCCGCCGCACAGCGCGACCGGCAGCGCCCGCCGAGGATCGAGCGCGTCGATCATCTTGCCGATCTCATCGCCGGCCTGCGCGATCAGCGCCGCCGCACAAGGATGGTCGCGGTGCGCGAACACGATCGGCGCGAGGCGCGCGTAGATCGTCTGGTTCGCATCGCACGACCACTGGACGAGTGCGTCGCGATCGTGCGCGCCCGTTTCCGCGAGCAGCGCGCCGGCGAACGCGTCACGCGGCACGCGGCCGTCGAGCGCCTGCTGCGCGTATGCAAGCGCGCGCATGCCGAGCCACGCGCCGCTCGCCTCGTCGCCGGACGGAAAACCGAAGCCGCCCGCGATGCGGCAGTCGCCCGCCGCGTCGAGCGCCGCCGCGATGCTGCCCGTGCCGAGCGCGACGATGAGCCCCGGCGCGCCGCCGTGCGCGCCGACGACGGTCGTATACGCGTCGCTCTCGATCGCGAGCGCGTCGAGCGGCGCCTGCGCACGGAACGCGGCGAGCCACGCGGCATTGTTGACGCCCGCGAGCCCGCAACCGAGCGCACATTGCGACCAGTCGAACGCGAGCCCCGCCTGCGTGAAGGCGTCGGCACAGGCAGCGCCGATCGATGCCCACGCGCGCTCGATGCCGAGGCCGAGCCCCGACGGGCCGCCGCGCCCCTGCGCGAGCTCGCGCCCGTGCCGGTCGGCCAGTACCACGCGGGTGCCGGTGCCGCCGCCGTCGACGCCGATCGCAAAAAGTAGTGCCGTCATGCGTAGATCCTGCTGATTCGAACAGGCGCCAAGCTTAACCGGATCGGCGCCGCGCGCCCATCTGCCGTTCGGCCAGCTATGCCGTGAATGGGCCTTCCGCTATGCTGGCACGATCGAATCGACACTGGAACGAGGCTGACGATGTCGCAGCGGTGCAACTGGGTAAGGACGGAAGCGGATGCTCACTATCACGATACCGAGTGGGGCGTGCCGTCGCACGACGATCGCCATCTGTTCGAAATGCTGATTCTGGAAGGCGCGCAGGCGGGCCTGTCGTGGTCGACGATCCTGAACAAGCGCGCCGGCTATCGCGAGGCGTTCGCCGAGTTCGATGTCGACGCGGTCGCGCGCTTCACGCCGAAGCGCATCGAAAAGCTGCTCGAAAATCCGGGCATCGTGCGCAATCGCGCGAAGGTGGAATCCGCGGTGACCAATGCCCGGGCCGTGCAGCGCATTCGCGACGACCACGGCTCGCTCGCGCAATTCCTGTGGTCGTTCGTCGATCACACGCCGGTGCAGAACGCGTGGCAGTCGTATCGCGACGCGCCCGCGTCGACTGCCCAGTCGGATGCGCTCAGCAAGGCGCTGAAGGAGTACGGCTGCAAGTTCGTCGGCTCGACGATCTGCTACGCGCTGATGCAGGCAACCGGAATGGTCAACGACCACGAGACCGGCTGTCCGTGTCACGCCAAATGCGCGGCGCTCGGGGGCAAGCAGCAGCCGGCACGGAGCCGCAAGGCAGGTTGACGGCGACGAAACCCGCCCGGGGCGGGCCGGGGGTTGGCGCATCGGCACATCACAACGCCATGCGCGGCCCCACACACACGCGCTGCGCTTCTTCAAACTGATACCGATCCCCGTCACGCCGACGCTGAGCGTCGCGATGACAGCATCGGAACGCGCCCGGCGGCGGCTCGAAGCCGCCGGCAATCCGTCGAATCGGCCGCGTCGCCGTCAGGCGACCGCCCCGCCAAGGCTTGAAACCCGAGACCGACGCCCTTTTCCGGCCCGGAAAAGCAAAACGGCGGAGCGGCTTCTTTCGAAGCACGCTCCGCCGTTTCGCGGCGAACCGTAGATGCTCTTAGTGGAGCTTCTTCGGCAGCATCTGGCTGCGCAGGCGCTTGTGCAGGCGCTTGACGGCTGCTGCCTTCTTGCGCTTGCGGACTGCGGTCGGCTTTTCGTAGGACTGGCGTTCGCGCAGTTCAGCGATCAGGCCATTTTTTTCGATAGCACGGCGAAAGCGGCGAATCGCCACTTCGAACGGCTCGTTTTCTTTCAGAAGAATCGTCGTCATGTCGTTCCTAAATTGCTTAAACGGTCAAAAACGTAGCGGCCAAGCGCCACGCACCGGCCATCCGGGCGTCCCCACAACAGGCGAAACGAGCGGAAATACGGCCTCGGAGGCCGGAAAAGAGAGGCACAAAGCACCGCGGGTACGCTTCACAAGCCGCGTGCAGCGCCGCGTTTGACTGCCAGCAAGAATGCCGAGACGGCACAGGCTTGACAGAAAATCTCAATTCAGCCCGCCATCATATCAGGAAATCACAGACAAAACTATCCTTTTGTCGATTCCGGCTCGCCGCCCCGCGCAGCGCGGCCGCGTACACCATCCAACGGGACCGTCGCGCAACCTGCCCGAAATCGCTGTCACCCAAGCCAGGCGCGGCCTGCGCGGCGATCGCCACATTCCGTCCCGATTTTCCTCACACATCCCTCTAAAGTTTTCGCCGGGTGCCGCCGTCAACCAGGAAAGGCGGGCAGCGCGGGACACGGAAAGCGCGACGCCGAACCCGAATCCAGTCAATCAAACGGCGTTTTCCAAACGAGGATCCAAATGCTGAACATCAACACCAACATCTATTCGCAAACCGCACAAACGAACCTCTCGTCGACGCAGAACGCGCTGGCGCAGGCGATCAACCGCCTGTCGTCGGGCAAGCGCATCAACTCCGCAGCAGATGACGCGGCAGGCCTCGCAATCTCGACGACGATGCAAGCGTCGATCAACGCATACACGCAGGGTGTGTCGAACGCGAACAACGCCGTGTCGATGGCTCAGACCGCATCGAGCGGCCTGTCGGCAATCACCGCCAACTTGCAGCGTATCCGCCAGCTCGCTGTTCAGGCATCCGATTCGTCGATCGGCACAGCTGCTGCAAACAACCTCGACACCGAAGTGCAAGCGCGTATCACCGAAATCGGCCGTATCGCGGGCCAAACGACGTTCAACGGCATCAAACTGCTCGACGGCACCGCGAACGCCGCAGCCACGCCGCTGACCTTCCAGATCGGCGAAAAGTCCGGCCAGAGCCTGTCGCTTGACCTGAGCGGCAAGTACGATACGACGACGCTCGGCCTGACAGGCGACGTGAAGACCGTCGCCAACGCGCAAACGATGATGAACACGATCGACACCGCGCTCGGCACCATCAACACCGCGCAAGCTCAACTCGGTTCCGACATCAACATCTATCAGGCAGCGATCTCGCAAACCACGTCGCAATCGACGAACCTGAACGCAGCAAGCGCGCAGATCACCGACGCAAACTTCGCGCAGGAGACCGCCAACCTGTCGAAGGCACAGGTGCTGCAGCAAGCCGGCATTTCGGTCCTCGCACAAGCGAACTCGATGCCGCAGCAAGTGCTGAAGCTCCTGGGCTAAGCACGCCGGACCGCGCGCCGCGGGGATCGCGAACGACGCGGCGCCGCCATCGGAACGGGAACGTCCTGTCTCCCAATGCTTATCCGATCACGTCGGGTAAGCATTTTGTTTTTCGTGCTTCGGGCATTCCGTCACTCTGCCCGACCTTTGCGCAGCATCAATCTCATTGAATGGAGTCCTATATGTCGACGACTACCACCACATCGGCGAACAGCGCACTGGCGGCAGCCGCCCAATCGATCATCAGCGGTGTGACGAATTCGAACACGGACGTCTCGTCGCTCGTGTCCGCGCTGGTCGCAGCGAAGACATCCGCACAAACGGCCCAGAACACCAATCGGCAAACGCTCGACAACACGACGCTGTCCGCGATCGGCTCGCTCAAGTCGTCGCTGTCGTCGCTGCAAAGCGCACTGTCCGGCCTGACGGACGGCTCGGCGCTGTCAAAATTCACGGCATCCGCGAGCGGCAGCGGCCTCACGGCCACTACGTCGACCGGGGCGGTTGCGGGCAACTATTCGATCGCAGTGACGCAGGTCGCGACGGCGCAAAAGCTCTCGTCGATCACTGGAATTCCATCGACGAACCAGGTCGGCACCGGCAATCTGACGATCCAGCTCGGCAGCGGCACGCCGATGACCGTCGCGATCAATTCCGGCACCAACACGCTCGCCGACATCGCAAATGCAATCAACACGGGAAGCGGCAATCCGGGCGTAACCGCCACGGTCGTCACGGGCACGGACGGCTCGCACCTCGTGCTGACGTCCAACGTCACGGGCGGGGCGAACACCATCAAGGTGTCGACCAATTCGACGGACGGGCTGGCTGCGCTGGCAACCGTCGACAACACGGGCGCAGCGACAAACAACTACAAGGAGACGGTCACCGCGCAGGACGCGCAGCTCTCGATCGACGGCACCAACGTGGTTAGCGCGAGCAACACCATCACGGGCGCGATTACGGGCGTGACGATCAACCTGTCAGCTTCATCGGCAAAGGCGACGCAAACGCTCTCGGTCTCGCCGGACACCACCACCGCCGCAAATACGATCAACGCGTTCGTCTCCGCATACAACGCGTTCGTCAGCACCGCATCGTCGCTGTCGAGCTTCAATTCCAGCGCAGCTGCCGGGAGCCAGGGGGGCCCGCTCATCGGCGACTCGATGCTGAATTCGATCGTCAACACGCTGGCGACCAAGGTAGCTCAGGGCGTAACGAGCGGCGGCAGTACGGTCAGTCTTAGCGCGATCGGCCTCAACCTTCAGCCGGACGGCACGCTCAGCGTCGACAGCGCGGCCCTGTCGTCCGCACTGGCGAACAATCCGTCATCCGTGGCAACCGCGTTCAACGCGACCAACGGCGTGGGCGCGACGCTCAACAGCAACATCACGACATTCCTGCAGACGGGCGGCATCATCGACACGCGCGTCACGGCGCTGAACCGGGATCTCGCCGATGCGAAAACGCAGGCCACGGCGCTGCAGGCATACGCGAGCCAGCTCACCGATCAGTACAATACGCAATTCACCGCGCTCAATACGCTGATGGCAAAGATGCAAAACAATTCGCAGTACCTGACGCAACTGTTCGGCGGCACCAGCAGCGCTGGCGCGCTGGCCACGAACAAGGCATAGCGGCAGGCGATGCCGCGGCCGGATCAATCAACATGGGAGAGAACATGACGACGGACTCGACCACTCTGCTGGAGCGCGTGTGGTCGCTCACGCAGGCAATCGAACATGCGGCATCGATGGCCGACTGGCCGGGCGCCGCGCGCCTCGTCGAACAGCGCTCGCCGCTGCTGATGTCTCTGGCCGCCCCGCAATCGCCCGACGCGCTGGCGATACTGAAGCGCATCGAGGCGATCGACGCGGCCGTGATGGCAGACGCACAAACGACGCGACAGGAACTGCAGGCCGAGTTTCAGGCGGCTATCGGCCGTACGGAAGCAGCGCTGCAATATCAGCGGATCGCGGGTTTCTAAACGAACGCCCCGGTGCCCGCCCCGCCTGACGACCTCGCGTCATCGCCCGGCGGGAACCGCCACTGTTGCTGCGCTGAGAGTTGCAGTCACTGATCGACCAGACGTGGCCGGACGTCACCGTCATCGTCGTCTACGATAGCGCGACATACATGCCCCCATTCGGGCAGCTGTTCACATTGCAGGGGCGCTACGTCCACGTGATCCGCAGCGGCGCACCCGGGCCAGCCGAAAGCCGCAACATCGGACTCTCGCTTGCCCAATCGCGCTACGTCATGTTTCTCGACGACGACACGCTTGTTGCGCCAACGCACCTCGACGCGGTGGCCCGAAGCATCGGCGCCGACGAGCCGGAAACCTGTTTTGCGATTTCAACGTCTGTTACGAGGATCGCACAACGCATCCGCCACGCACTGCCTCGATCGAAACGGTGAGCATCGGCGACGTCGACGCGCACGTCCAATATGCGACCGGTCTAGAGATTTACGAAGACTGGGACTTCCTGCTCACTTGTCTTTCCGGACGCGCAATGGTTCATGCCCCGCTCAACTCCGTCGTCATTCACCAGAGCCCAGCCGGCGCGCAGAGGAAAATGCGATGCGACAATACGCTTGAGGACCTGATCGGCTCGACGATGCTCGGGCTCTACCAGCGGCATCCAGCCCCAATACGTGGGTCCGCCTGAACCGCCAACGGCTGTTAGCCTCGGCGAGCATCGTGCTGGATCTCGACCACTTTTGACCTGCGACGCGATCCGGCAGTCGGCCTGCCAGGGAGCCGGCACCCACTGCAGGATCCGCATCCAGGCGCCGAACACCTCGGGCGTGAACTTGTAATGGTTATTCCGGCAGGCCGCAGCTCGCGCGCGACGCCAGCGCGGTACGCCGCTTCAGGTGTTGAAGGAGCTGGGCGGATGGGAAACGCTGGAGATGGTGCAACGCTACCCGCACCTGTCAACGGACCACCTGACGCAGTGGGCGCATGTCGCCGCCAGCTGACTGTAATTTCACTGAAGTGGGGGAAAACGATAAAGCAGCGAAACCGCTGAAAGCCTGACTAGGCTTGGCGCGCCCGGCTGGGATCGAACCAGCAACCCCTGCCTTCGGAGGGCAGTACTCTATCCATTGAGCTACGGGCGCATGTGACAGTGAAACGACCCCAATAAACCGGCCGCCCACCATTGGCAAGACGGCAAGGATACCCGGTTTCCCATGAAGCGTCCACCTTGCCTGCAGAATCCCCGTCAGGCCCCCATTCGTGCGGGTAAACACGCGCCTTCGCGCCGCTCGCCGTGATGTAAACGTTCCGTCTATAATCGTCCGTGCTTCATTGGACTGCCATTTTGCCGTTGCACCGCGCTCACAATTCCTATTCACGGAGACGAGGCAAGCATGAGCGAAGCACCCCACGAATCTCCCGTCAAAACCCCCGGGCAGCTGATTGCCGTCGTCATCGCATCATTCGCGATTCCGATCGCCCTGATCGTCCTGTTTGCCACCTATGCCAACCATGCGTTCCGCTCGGGCGCCGGCACGGACGCGCTATCGGACGAACAGGTCGCCGCGCGGATCGCACCGCTCGCGAAAGTCGACGTGAAGGACGCCAACGCGCCCCGCACGTACAAGACCGGCGAGGAAGTCTACAAGGCCGTGTGCGTGACCTGTCACGGCACGGGCGCCGCCGGCGCGCCGAAGTTCGGCAACAAGGATGATTGGGCGCCGCGCATCTCGCAGGGCTTCGACACGCTGCTGAAGACGGCGCTGTCGGGCAAGGGCGCGATGCCGCCGCGTGGCGGCACGAATCCCGACGACGTCAGCGACTATGAAATCGCGCGCGCGATCGTCTACATGGCGAACAACGACGGCGCGAACTTCCCCGAGCCGGCTGCCCCCGCCGCCAATGCGGCGCCGGCGGCGAGCGGCGCGGCGGGTGCCGCAGGCGCGTCGGGCGCCGATGCATCGAACGCGCAGGCTGCGGCCGCAATGGCCGCGATCGCCGCGATTCCGAAGGCCGGCGAAAAGCCCGCAGCGGCGCCGACCAGCGCCGACGCCGCATCGGCCGGCAAGGCGCTGTACACGCAGGTCTGCCAGGCATGCCATGCGGCCGGCGTGCTCGGCGCGCCGAAGTTCGGCAGCAAGGAAGACTGGGCGCCGCGCCTGAAGGACTCGATGGATACCGTCTACAACTACGCGCTGCACGGCAAGGGCGCGATGCCGCCGAAGGGCGGGTCGAGCGCGTCCGACGCCGACGTGAAGGCGGCCGTCGACTACATGGTCAACGCGTCGAAGTAACGTCTGCCTGCCAGAAAAAACCCCCGCGGCGCACGCGCATCGCGGGGGTTTTCCTTTGTCGGGACGGCAGCGCCGGCCCGCCTTTCGCACGTCACTTCTGCAACAGCGCCTTCAGGCTCGCGAGCCGGTCCTTCGGTGTCATCGGGGCTTCCTCCGGCGTCGGCGGCGGCGCTTCGTCGAGGCCCATCTCGGGGATGAAGCGCGACGGCTCGCACACGACCGTCTCGCGCGCCCGCTTGCGCTTCTTGCACCAGTTCAGATGCAGGCTGCGCTGCGCGCGCGTGATCGCGACGTACATCAGCCGGCGCTCCTCCTCGATCCGCTCGTTGTCGATGGGGCCGTCGTCCTCGCTGCCACCGCGATGCGGCATGATCCCCTCCTCGACGCCCACCAGGAACACGTGCGGATACTCGAGCCCCTTCGACGCATGGACGGTCGACAGCCGCACCGCGTCCGGATCCTCGTCCTTGCCTTCGAGCATCGACATCAGCGCGACGGTCTGGATCAGGCCGAGCAGGTTCTTGCCGGTGTCCGCCAGCCCGTCGGCGTTGTGGAACCCGTCGGCCTCGCCGTCGACGGCTTCCGTCTCGGGCTTGGTGCCCTTGCGCTTCAGCCATTCGAGGAATTCGAGCACGTTCTGCCACTTCGACTGCGCCTGCCGCTCGTCGAACGCGTCGTACAGATAGGCCTCGTAGTGGATGGCCTCCATCATGTCGTCGAGCACGACGGTCGCGGGCTCCTTGTCCGCGCGATCGGTCAGGCGCTGGATGAAGTCGCAGAACATCCTGAGCGGCTCGACCTGGCGCGCGGACAGCCGCGCCTCGATCCCGCCCATGTACACGGCCTCGAACAGCGACACCTTCGCCTGGCCCGCAAACGAGCCGAGCGCTTCCAGCGTCGTGTTGCCGATCCCGCGGCGCGGCGTCGTGACCGCGCGGATGAACGCGGGATCGTCGTCGGCGTTCGCGATCAGGCGCAGGTACGCGCACAGGTCCTTGATCTCGGCCTTGTCGAAGAACGACTGGCCGCCCGACAGCACGTACGGGATCCGCTCACGCCGCAGCACCTGCTCGAAGATGCGCGCCTGGAAGTTGCCGCGATACAGGATCGCGTAGTCGCGGAACTGCGTGCGCCGCTCGAACTTGTGCGCGGACAGCCGGAACACGACCGATTCGGCTTCGTGCTCCTCGTCGTTGCACGGCGTGACGGTGATCGAGTCGCCCATCCCGTGCTCGGACCACAGCTTCTTCTCGAACAGTTTCGGGTTGTTCGCGATCACGTTGTTCGCGGCGGTCAGGATCCGCACCGTCGACCGGTAGTTCTGCTCGAGCTTGATCACGTGCAGCTTCGGGAAATCCTTGCCGAGCTGCGCGAGGTTCTCGAGCGTCGCGCCACGCCAGCCGTAGATCGCCTGGTCGTCGTCGCCCACCGCCGTGAACGCGGCGCGCGGGCCGGCGAGCAGCTTGAGCAGCTCGTACTGGCACGCGTTGGTGTCCTGGTATTCGTCGATCAGCAGGTAGCGCAGCTTGTTCTGCCAGCGGTCGCGCACCTGCTCGTTCTTCGCGAACAGCTCGGCGGGCAGGCGGATCAGGTCGTCGAAGTCGACCGCCTGATACGCATGCAGCGTCGCGACGTAGTTGCGGTAGACCAGCGCGGCCTGGTGCTCGTCCTCGTTGGCCGCGATCGCCATCGCCTCATCGGGCATGATCAGGCCGTTCTTCCACAGCGAGATCGTGCTCTGGATCTTGCGGATCAGGCCCTTGTCGGTGGTGCCGATCTGCTCCTGGATCATCCCGAAGCAGTCGTCCGAATCCATGATCGAGAACTGCGGCTTCAGGCCGACGTGCTCGGCCTCCTGGCGCAGGATCTGCACGCCGAGCGAGTGGAACGTGCACACGGTGAGCTGGTTGACGGGCACCTTGCGGCCTTCCTTGCCGGGCGTGGTGAGCGTCTTGCCCTCCAGCAGCTTCGACACGCGCTCGCGCATTTCGGCCGCGGCCTTGTTCGTGAACGTGACGGCCGCGATGTGACGCGGCTCGAAACCTTTCGCTTCGATCAGGTGCGCGATCTTCTGCGTGATCACGCGGGTCTTGCCGCTGCCCGCGCCGGCGAGCACGAGGCAGGGACCGTCGAGGTAGCGCACCGCTTCGTTCTGAGCGGGGTTGAGGCCTGCGGACATGATGACGGATGATGTTGCGGTTGACGGCTGAACGCCGGGAGGATGCCGCGCGCGGCAGGCCTGGAATGCAGGCGGACACGCGGGGCAGGACGCGCATGTTAACACGTCGGCGGCGGCCGGCGGATGACGATGCCGCCGCGTGGCAACGCGCGACACCGGCGGGCTTCGCGCCCCTTTTCCTGCGCCCTTTTCCTGCCCCCTTTCCCCGCGCGCTTTCCGCGCCGGTGGACGCGCCGGTGGACGCGCCGGTGGACGCGCGCCGAACATCCGAACAGGCAGCAAATCTCCCCTCTGTTTGATCCATGACCGCGCGGCCCCCGGCGGCAAGATACGCGAAACGTCGGCGAGTACGCGCCGCCGCCCCTTCATTCGCCGTCATCGACTTCCGCCGCCATGAATGACACCGTCATCGCCGCCCCCGTTTCCGAGGCCGAGCTGGCCCACGCAGCCGCGCTTCACGCCGCCGGCTCGCTTCAGGACGCGGAGCAGGCCTACCGCCAGATCCTGCAAGCGCATCCCGAACATGCCGATTCTCACCTCCGCCTCGCGACGGTGCTCGAACAGCTCGACCGGCGCGACGCCGCGCTGCGGCACTTCCGGGCCGCGGTGGCAACCGAGCCGTCGCAGCGGCGCTACTGGATCGCGTGCATCGACGCGCTGACGCGCGACAACCAGATGGATGCGGCGCGCGCGCTGGTCGCGCAGGCCCGCACGCACGGCATCGACGCGTTGTCGCTCGAACTCGCGGCAGCCGATGCGCCGTCGGCCTCCGCCGACGAGCTGGCGGCCGTCCTCTCCGAATTCATGAATACGCTCGCGGCGCTGCTCGACAAGCGGCAATTCGCGCAGGCCGAAGGCATCGCGACCCAGCTGACCGAATGGATGCCCGACATCGGGCTCGGCTGGCGGGCGCTGGCCGTCACGCTGGTTCAGCAGGAGCGTCACGCGGAGGCGCTCGCGCCGATGCGCAAGGCCGCCGCGCTGATGCCCGACGACGCCGACACGCGGCAGGACCTCGCCGAGCTCGAGGCGCATGTGATGCAATCCGCGCCGGCGCCGCAGCCCGTCGCGATGCCGCTGGTGCCGAACGCGACGCTCTGCACGACGCTGCCGGGCAGCCGTCAGTTCCGGCATTTCGCGGGCGGCCTGGTCGCCACGGTGCCGGTGCTGATCCCGACCTTCAACAATCCGACCTATACGCGCCGGATGGTGGCCCAGCTGAAGGCGCGCGGCCTGCGCAACATCGTGATCGTCGACAACGCGTCGAGCGCGCCGGACATGCTCGCGTTCCTGGAAAGCGTGCAGGACGACGTGACCGTCGTGCGCCTCGATCGCAACGCGGGCCCGCGCGACCTGTTCCTGTCGGACGCGAACTACGCGCGCCTGCCGGAGCTCTTCTGCGTCACCGATCCGGACCTCGAACTGAACGACGCGCTGCCGCCCGAATTCCTGTTCGAGCTGATCGATGCGACCGAAGCGTTCCAGACCGGCAAGGCCGGCTTCGCGCTCGACATCTCGCAACCCCAGCTGATGAAGGAAACGACGCTCTTCTGCGGCGACCGCCAATACACGACGCTCGAATGGGAGGCGAACTTCTGGCGCCACCAGATCGGCAGCACGGCGGGCGGCGACCCGATCTACAACGCGCCGATCGATACCACGTTCGCCGTCTACAACAAGCGCTACTTCCGCCGCGATTCGCATCTCTGCGGCGTCCGGTTCGCGGGCCGCTACACCTGCAAGCACGTGCCCTGGTACAAGGAGACCGGCCTGACGGACGCGGAGGAACAGTACTACCGCGAACACCAGAAGTGGTCGAACTACCTGGCCTGACCCGCGGCGGCCGGCATCGGCGCATCGCAGCGCCATGCACGCACGCCGCCCTCTTCGCCCTCTTCGCCCGACAACCCTGACACCTCGCGCCATGCTACCCAGAGTCAACCTCGTCAAGACCGACAACGCCGATTACCTGCTGTTCGCAACCCGGGACGCGATTTCGGCGAACCTCTATTACAACGGCTCGTGGGACGCATCGCTGCTGACCATCAGCCAGATGTTCTACGCGAACGAGAAGGCGCCGCTGGTGCTCGACATCGGCGCGAACCTCGGCGCGTACGCGGTGCCGGTCGCCAAGAGCATCGCCGCGCAGGGCGGCATGGTCTACGCGTTCGAGCCGCAGCGCATCGTCTATTACCAGCTGTGCGGCAACGTGTTTCTGAACCGGCTCGAGAACGTGCACGCGTTCAACGTCGCGATCGGCAACCAGGACGGCATCATCCCGCTGCCAGCGATCGACTATTCGCGCTCGATCAACATCGGCGGCTTCTCCCTCGACGAGCAGTTCAACCTGCGTCGCAACTCGGTCGAGACCGTCGCGAGCCAGCAGCCGAGCGACGTGCCGATCGCCCGGCTCGACACCCTCAACTTCCCGAAGTCGCCGGCGCTGATCAAGATCGACGTCGAAGGGCTCGAACTCGACGTGCTGAAAGGCGGCACGGCCTTCCTCGAACGGCACGGCTTTCCGCCGCTGCTGCTCGAGGCCTGGAACCTCGAATGGTTCTCGGAAAAGCGCGCCGCGCTGCTCGACTACCTGAAGACGCTCGGCTACACGTGGTTCGCGATGGGCGACGAGCTCGTCGCGCAGCATCCGTCGTTCGCGCGGCAGGTCAGCTTCGAGACGGGCGCCGACGGCGTGATCCGGATGAACCGCACCCGCTGACGGTTCGTACCCGGCGCAACGTTACGCGCGCAGGCGCTGCCTGAGCGCGTCGGCGGCCTGTGCGGCCCAGGCGGCGCACGCGGCCGCGCCGGGATGAAAGCCGTCCGCCGCCATCAGGTGCGGCTCGAGCGGCAGCGCGACGCGCAGGAACGTACAACGCGATTGCGTCGCGGCCCACTCGGAGAGCGTCGCGTTGAGCCGCTTCGCGCGCAGGCCGAGATACCACGCAAGGGGCTGCGGCAGCGCCGGAAAGCGCTCGATCGGCGGCACCGCCGACAGGATCACGTGCGCGACCCCGAATCGCGCGGCGAGCAGGTCGACGAGCGCCGCCTGCGCGGCGCGCCAGCGCGCCGGCGACACGCCGCCCGTCACGTCGTTCACGCCGAGCGACGTCACTGCCACATCGAACGGCTGCGCCGGCTCGGCGGCAAGCCAGTCGACGAGGTCCTCGGCGGTCAGCCCCGTGCGCGCCAGCAATTTCCAGCTCACGCGGTGCGATGCCGCAAGCGCGCGGGCGAGCTGCCCCGACAGCGCGTCGCGCTGCGACGCGACACCGACGCCCGCGGCAGCCGAATCGCCCAGCACCAGCACGCGCAGCGGCGGCCCGTCGCCGGCCGTGCCATCGCGCGGGCCGGCCGCCTCGGCGAGCCGCGGCGTGACGCGGCGGACACGACGCCCCTGCATCAACAGCAACGGGCCCAGGGCGGCGGTGGCGAGCGGATATCCCATGGTTTCGATCCAGTAACGGGGCAAGCAGGCGACGCGGGACACGCGCCGGAACAGCCCCCATTGTGTCGGATTCGCGCGCCGGCGGGCGCGATCCGGCCATTCGGCCGAGGTCGTGCGCACGCGCAGCGGTTCCTTGTCCGTTCGGCCAACGCCCGGTCGCGCGCGTGCCGCCGTGCCACAATAGCCGTCCGCGCGGCCGGTGGCCGCAGCGCTTTGCCCTTCGTACGCAGCCAAGGATTTGCCATGTCGTCATTGCTCAGGATTGGTTTGATGGGTTTCGGTTTCGCCGGCGCGACGTTCCACGCGCCCGTGATTGCCACGAGCGGCCGCACCGAGATCGCCGCGATCGCGACGGGGCAGCCCGATCGCGCGCGCGCCGCATACCCGGGCGCACGCATCGTCCCCGATCTCGACACGCTGCTCGGCCTCGACGACATCGACTGCGTGGTGATCGCCACGCCGAACGACACGCACTTCACGCTCGCCCGCCAGGTGCTCGAAGCCGGCCGCCACGTCGTCGTCGACAAGCCCGTCACGCTCACGGCCGACGAAGCGCTCGCGCTCGCGCGGCTCGCGAACGCGCGCAGCCGCCTGTTCGCACCGTTCCACAACCGCCGCTGGGACGGCGACTTCCTCACCGTGCGGCGCATCGTCGAATCCCGCGAACTCGGCCGGCTCACGTATTTCGCGTCGCACTTCGACCGCTTCCGGCCGACCCCGCGCACGCGCTGGCGCGAGGAGCCCGCACGCGGCGGCGGCCTGCTGCTCGACCTCGGCCCGCACCTGATCGACCAGGCGCTCGCGCTGTTCGGGCTGCCGGAAACGGTCAGCGCCACGGTCAAGACGCGCCGCGACAACGGCACGGCGCCCGATTTCGTGCACCTGCTGCTCGGCTATCCGGACAAGGACGTCGCACTGCACGCGAGCGCGCTGTCGGCGATCGAGCCCGCGCGCTTCACGCTGCACGGCACGCGCGGCAGCTACCAGAAGTTCGGGCTCGACACGCAGGAAGATCAGTTGAAGGCAGGCCTCACGCCGGACCACGTCGAGTTCGGCGGCGGCAACCCGCCCGGCGTGCTGCGCGTGCTCGACGGCGAAGTCGAGGTCGAGCGGCCGGTGCCGACGCTCGACGGCCAGTACGCGGAGTTCTACCGCGCGCTCGCCGCGTCGGTCCACGACGGCGCGCCGTTCCCGATCACGCCGCAGGACGCCGTCGACGTGATGACGATCATCGAGCTCGCCGCGCAAAGCGAGCACGAAGGCCGCCGGGTACCGTTCGTGCGCCGCATCGTCTGACCGCCGGCCGGGTCGGCACCGTCCCGGCCTCGGCCGCTACCCCGCGCCGCGCCGTCCCCGGCAGCGGCCACGCGTCAGCCGCCGCGACGGCACGGTCCCGAACATTCCGTTACAAATGGTGCGGGAACGAAAGTCATCGGTCGCCCAGTCTGATGCGTTTCTCAAAAAGTCGATCCGACACCAAACCGTCAGGAGAATGTGATGCAACGGTTGATTCGCGCAGCGGCATGCTGCGTCCTGGTTTCCTCGCTCGCGGCCTGTATCGTGCAGCCGCAGCGGCCGGCCCGACAGGCGCCTCCGCCCCCGCCGCGGCCAAATCCGCAGGTCGTCGCGAACGATCGCCTGCTGGAGGTCCAGGGCCGGATCGACAACCTGCACCGCCGGATCGACTCACGCGTCAACGGCGGCTACTATCCCCCGCCGTACGGCGCGCAGCTGCACCACCGGCTCGACGTGATCCGCCAGGAAGCGAACGACATGTCGGCGCAGCACAACGGCGGCCTGTCCGGCGACGAGCAGCGCGTGCTGAACCAGGAACTCGACACGGCCGCGCGCGCGATCGGCGAGTAATACCGGCCCTGCCGGGACCGGCCGGTGCCGGCAAACGCGGCGGCGCCCCTCGCGCCGCCGCTTGTCGCGAAGCGACATTCTTTTGCTCAAATTGACAATGCCCACCCGCTCGCGTACAGTCGCCCGCACGCGTCGGGAGAGCGTGTGACCGCGTAGCAACTCGCAACGCCGGTCGCGCCGCCGAAGGGGCACACCCGCAAACTCTCAGGCAAAAGGACCGACCGCGTCGGGGAATCCCGTCCGCGCTTCGCGCGGGCCGCACTCCCCGCACTCTGGAGAGCGGCAGTAGCCCGCTGCGCGATTGCAGCGCGGGCAGGCTGCCCACCGAAGGGGCGCGCGTTCGCCGGCTTTGCCCGCGGCGCAATCTCTCAGGTATCGAGGACAGAGGGGCATGTATCGCATCGCTCGCAGGCCCACGGCCGCGGCGGTCGGCACATGGCCGTTCTGACCCGCGCGCAAGCGCCTTGCCTGAGGCCTCGATGACTGCACTGAATCAAACCCCGCTCAACGCCGCGCACCGCGCGCTCAATGCCCGCATGGTCGACTTCGGCGGCTGGGACATGCCCGTCAACTACGGCTCGCAGATCGAAGAACACGAAGCCGTGCGCACCGACGCCGGCATGTTCGACGTATCGCACATGTGCGTCGTCGATTTCACCGGCAGCCGCGTGCGCGCGTTCTTCGAACACGCGATCGCGAACAACGTCGGCAAGCTCAAGACCCCCGGCAAGGCGCTCTACTCGTGCCTGCTCAATCCGCAGGGCGGCGTCGTCGACGACCTGATCGTCTATTACTTCACCGAAGACTTCTTCCGCGTCGTCGTCAACGCCGGCACGGCCGAGAAGGACATCGCGTGGTTCAACCAGCTCAACGAACAAGGCGGCTACGGCCTGACCATCGTGCCGCGCCGCGATTTCGCGATCGTCGCCGTTCAGGGCCCGAATGCCCGTGAAAAGGTCTGGACGACGGTGCCCGCCGCGCGTGCCGCGACCAGCGAACTGAAGCCGTTCAACGCCGCGCAGGTCGCCGGCACGCCGTTCGGCGATCTCACCGTCGCGCGCACCGGCTACACCGGCGAAGACGGCTTCGAAGTGATCGTCCCGGCCGTGCACGTCGAAGCGCTGTGGGCCGCGCTGCAGCAAAACGGCGTGCGCCCCTGCGGGCTCGGCGCGCGCGACACGCTGCGCCTCGAGGCCGGCATGAACCTGTATGGCCAGGACATGGACGACACCGTGTCCCCGCTCGACGCGGGCCTCGCATGGACGGTCGACCTGTCGGCGCCGCGCGAGTTCGTCGGCCGCGCCGCGCTCGAGCGCGACGGCTCGCGCGCTGCGTTCGTCGGCCTGATCCTGCAGAAGGAAAACGGCAAGGCGGGCGGCGTGCTGCGCGCGCACCAGAAGGTCGTCACGCCGCACGGCGAAGGCGAGATCACGAGCGGCACGTTCTCGCCGTCGATGCAGGAATCGATCGCGTTCGCGCGCGTGCCGGCGGCCGTCCAGGTCGGCGACACCGTTCATGTGCAGATTCGAGACAAGCAACTTCCCGCGCGCGTGGTAAAACTGCCGTTCGTGCGCAACGGCAAGGTCCTCGCTGCGTAACGACCGAGAGGCGACCGGGAGGCCGCCTCCCGGGGAAGCCGGGAAATGGCGCCCGGCGCAACCACACCCGGCGCGCCCCGGCGGCGCGCCAGCATAACGAACACACCCTTTTATCCAGGAGCATCCGATGAGCAACGTCCCGGCCGATCTGAAGTACACCGACGAACACGAGTGGATCCGCACCGAAGCCGACGGCACGCTGACGGTCGGCATCACCGATCACGCGCAGAGCACGCTCGGCGACATCGTCTTCCTCGAACTGCCGCAAGTCGGCAAGTCGGTGAACGCGGGCGACGCCGTCGGCGTCGTCGAATCGGTGAAGGCGGCATCCGACATCTACTCGCCGGTGTCCGGCGAAGTCGTCGCCATCAACGAAGAAGCCGCCGACTCGCCGGAAGAAGTGAACAGCGACGCATACGGCACGTGGCTCTTCAAGATCAAGCTCGCGGCCGGCGCCTCGACCGACAAGCTGATCGACGCTGACGCCTACAGCAAGCTGATCGACTAATTTTCCCTACCCGAACCGCGCGGCCGGCCAGCCGGGCCGCGCGGGACCAGAGTCACGCCATGAAGCTCGAACACCCGGACCGCCTGATGAACCGCACGCCCCTCTCGCTCGCCGCGCTCGAAACGCACGACGCGTTCGCCGAACGCCACATCGGCCCCGATGCCGCCAGCCAGCAGGCCATGCTCGACACGCTCGGCTTCGCGTCGCGCGCCGCCCTGATCGACGCCGTGATCCCGGCCTCGATCCGCCGCGCCGAAACGCTGCCGCTCGGCCCGTTCGCGCAACCGAAGAGCGAGGCCGAAGCCCTCGCCGCGCTGCGCGCCCTCGCGGACAAGAACCAGGTGTTCCGCTCGTATATCGGCCAGGGCTATTACGACTCGCACACGCCGGCCGTGATCCTGCGCAACGTGCTCGAAAACCCGGCGTGGTACACGGCCTACACGCCGTACCAGCCCGAAATTTCCCAGGGTCGCCTCGAGGCGCTCCTGAACTTCCAGCAGATGGTCGCCGACCTCACGGGCCTCGCGATCTCGAACGCGTCGCTGCTCGACGAAGCAACGGCCGCGGCCGAAGCGATGACGCTGCTGCAGCGCACCGGCAAGCCGGCGTCGAACGTGTTCTACGTCGCCGACGACGTGCTGCCGCAGACGCTCGAGGTGATCCGCACGCGCGCGCTGCCGATCGGCATCGAGGTCAAGACGGGCCCGGCGGCCGACGCCGCGCAGGCCAACGCGTTCGGCGTGCTGCTCCAGTACCCGGGCGTCAACGGCGACGTGCGTGACTACCGCGCGCTCACCGAAGCGATCCACGCGGCGGGCGGCCATGTCGTCGTCGCGGCCGACCTGCTCGCACTGACCGTGCTGACGCCGCCGGGTGAATGGGGCGCGGACGTCGCGGTCGGCAACACGCAGCGCTTCGGCGTGCCGATGGGCTTCGGCGGCCCGCACGCCGCCTACATGGCCGTGCGTGACGAATTCAAGCGCCAGATGCCGGGCCGCCTCGTCGGCGTGACCGTCGACGCGCAGGGCAAGCCCGCGCTGCGTCTCGCGCTGCAGACCCGCGAACAGCACATCCGCCGCGAGAAGGCGACGTCGAACGTGTGTACCGCGCAGGCGCTGCTCGCGATCATGGCGAGCATGTACGCGGTCTACCACGGCCCGCACGGGCTGAAGACGATCGCGCTGCGCGTGAACCGCATCGCGGCGCTCGTCGCCGCAGGCGTGAAGCTGCTCGGCTTCGCGACCGTCAACGACACGTTCTTCGACACGCTGACGATCGACACCGGCGCGCGCACCGCGCAGGTTCACGAATTCGCGAAGGCCAAGCGCATCAACCTGCGCCGCGTGAGCGACACGCAAGTCGGCGTGTCGGTCGACGAAACGACGACCCGCGACGACCTCGCCGATCTCCTCACCGTGTTCGCGCAGGCCGCGGGCGGCACCGCGCCGACCGTCGACGCGCTGGACGCGGGCCTCGCCGGCGTCGCCGCGCTGCCGGCCGGCCTCGAGCGCACGAGTGCGTACCTGACGCACCACGTGTTCAACCGCCACCATTCCGAAACCGAAATGCTGCGCTACCTGCGCAGCCTGTCGGACAAGGATCTCGCGCTCGACCGCTCGATGATCCCGCTCGGCTCGTGCACGATGAAGCTGAACGCGACGTCGGAAATGCTGCCGGTCACGTGGCCCGAATTCGGCCGGATCCACCCGTTCGCGCCGGCCGAGCAGACCGTCGGCTACCGCGAGATGATCGACCAGCTCGAGCAGATGCTGGTCGCGGCCACCGGCTACGCGGCCGTGTCGCTGCAGCCGAATGCCGGCTCGCAGGGCGAGTACGCGGGCCTGCTGATCATCCACGCGTACCACGCTTCGCGCGGCGAAGCGCATCGCGACGTGTGCCTGATCCCGGCATCCGCGCACGGCACGAACCCGGCGTCCGCGCACATGGCCGGCATGAAGGTGGTGGTCGTCGCCTGCGACGCGCAGGGCAACGTCGACATCGCCGACCTGAAGGCGAAGGCCGAGCAGCACGCGAACGACCTCGCGGCGATCATGATCACGTATCCGTCGACCCACGGCGTGTTCGAGCAGAACGTGCGCGAGATCTGCGAGATCGTGCACGCGCACGGCGGCCAGGTGTACGTCGACGGCGCGAACATGAACGCGATGGTCGGCCTGACCGCGCCGGGCCAGTTCGGCGGCGACGTGTCGCACCTGAACCTGCACAAGACCTTCTGTATCCCGCACGGCGGCGGCGGCCCGGGCGTCGGCCCGGTCGCGGTCGGCGCGCACCTCGCGAAGTTCCTGCCGAACCAGCGTTCGACCGGCTACGCGCGCGCGGAAGACGGCATCGGCGCGGTGTCGGCCGCACCGTACGGCTCGGCGTCGATCCTGCCGATCTCGTGGATGTACATCGCGATGATGGGCGCGAAGAATCTGACCGCCGCCACCGAAACCGCGATCCTCAACGCGAACTACATCGCGAAGCGCCTCGCGCCGCACTACCCGGTGCTGTATTCGGGCCCGGGCGGGCTGGTCGCGCACGAGTGCATTCTCGACCTGCGTCCGCTCAAGGAAACCAGCGGCATCAGCGTCGACGACGTCGCGAAGCGCCTGATGGACTACGGCTTCCACGCACCGACGATGAGCTTCCCGGTGCCGGGCACGCTGATGGTCGAGCCGACGGAATCGGAATCGCAGGAAGAACTCGACCGTTTCATCGCCGCGATGATCGCGATCCGCGATGAAATCCGTGCGGTCGAGGAAGGCCGCGCCGATCGCGAGGACAACCCGCTGCGTCACGCGCCGCACACGGCAGCAGTCGTCACCGCGAACGAATGGCCGCACGCGTACTCGCGCGAGCAGGCCGCGTACCCGGTCGCATCGCTCGGCACGAACAAGTACTGGCCGCCGGTCGGCCGTGCGGACAACGCCTACGGCGACCGCAACCTGTTCTGCTCGTGCGTGCCGATGTCGGAATACGCATAACGCCCGTCGCGCACCGGAGTCCGGCCGTGACCACACCGCACGCAACCTCCGGTTGCGTGCGGTTTTTGCGTTCGCCGCCAGCCCGATCGATTCACGCTTGCCCCCCAATCCGGCTAACATCACACGCGATCCAGCCAATCAAGGAGTTCCGCATGGTGCGTCCGATGTTTCCGGGCCATGGTGCAGCGCACGAGCGGCCGCGCACGCGCCGCTTCGTGCCGCTGCTCGTCGCGTCGCTGTCGTTTGCCGTCGCCGGCCTTGGCACGCCGGGCAGCGCAGGCGCGGCGATGAATTTCTGCGCGGCGCCCGCGTTGCAGGCGAGCGAGACGACGCAGGCCGAGCCGGGCGTGCAGGCGCTGATCCGCAGCGTCGACGCGCGTATCGGCGAGCAGCCGAAGGCGTTGGCGCGCGTGCACACCGAAGGCACGCTGCCGCACGAAGGCATCTACGACCAGAGCGCCGACGCGCTGAAGGACATGGAGCTGATGCGCGACGCCGCGCTCGCGTGGCGCGTGACCAATGCGCCGCGTTACCTGCAGCTCGTCGACCGCTTCCTGTCCGCGTGGGTCGCGACCTACCAGCCGAGCTTCAACCCGATCGACGAGACGCGCTTCGACAGCCTGATCGTCGCGTACGACATGACGGCGAGCGCGCTGCCGGTGAAGACCCGCAACGCGACGGCGGCGTTCATCGCGAAGCTCGGCGCCGGTTACGTCGCGCAGATCGACGCGCAGAAGCGCCCGCTCACCGGCACCTGGCGCAACAACTGGCAAAGCCACCGGATCAAGCTGATTGCGCTGTCCGCGTTCACGCTCGGCGACCGCAAGATGATGAACGCCGCGCAGCGGCTGTTCGTCGAGCATCTCGCCGACAACATCGGCCCGGACGGCAAGACCTGGGATTTCGAGGAACGCGACGCGCTGCACTACGCGGTGTACGACCTCCAGCCGCTGGTGACGGCCGCGCTCGCCGCGCGCCGCTTCAACCGCAACTGGCTGCGCGAGCGCGGCGCGAACGGCGCGACGCTCGCGGCCGCGCTCGACTGGCTCGTGCCGTACGCGCTCGGCGAGAAGACGCACGAGGAATTCGTGAATTCGCCGGTGCCGTTCGACGCGAAGCGCCGCGAAGCCGGCTTGCCGGGCTACACGGGGCAGTGGGACCCGAAAAACGCCACTGAACTCTTTCATCTGGCCGCGCGGCTCGACGGGCGTTATGCCCGCGTCGCGCGGCAGCTCTCCCCCATGCCGCCCGCATGGCTCGCCGCGTGCCTGCCATTGCAGGCGCGTTAGCACTATTCTCAAAGCAAGGCAGGAATCGAAATGGCAGTCAGCGTGTTTGACCTCTTCAAGATCGGCATCGGCCCGTCCAGTTCGCATACGGTCGGACCGATGCGCGCGGCGCTGATGTTCGTCCAGGGCCTCGAGCGCGACGGGCTGCTCGACGCGACGGCCCACGTGAAGGTCGAGCTGTACGGCTCGCTCGGCGCCACCGGCAAGGGCCACGGCACCGATCGCGGCGTGATGCTCGGGCTGCTCGGCGACGCGCCCGATACCGTCGATCCCGACACGATCGACGCGCGTCTGGAGGACGTCCGCACGTCGAAGAAGCTCGCGCTGCTCGGCACGCATCCGGTGCCGTTCGTGCTGAAGGAGAACATCGCGTTCTACCGCCAGGCGCTGCCCGAGCACCCGAACGGCATGAAGCTGCGCGCGTCCGACGCGAACGGCGCGGTGCTGGTCGAGCGCACGTACCTGTCGGTCGGCGGCGGCTTCGTCGTGACGGCCGGCGCGCCGAACACGAAGGTGCTGAGCGCGGCCGAGCAGATGACGCATCCGTTCCGCACCGGCGCCGAGCTGCTCGCGCTGACCGAGTCGACCGGCAAGTCGATCGCGCAGCTGATGTGGGAAAACGAGCGCGCGTGGCACACCGAGGAAGAGACGCGCGACGGGCTGCTGAAGATCTGGGCCGTGATGCAGTCGTGCGTGTCGCGCGGCTGCGGGATCGGCAACCCCGACGCCGACGGCAACCTGCCCGGCCCGTTCCAGGTCAAGCGCCGCGCGCCGCAGCTGTACCGCACGCTGACGGGCAGCCCGGAGCGCGCGCTGCAGGATCCGCTGTCGATGATCGACTGGATCAACCTGTATGCGATCGCGGTCAACGAGGAAAACGCAGCCGGCGGCCGCGTCGTCACCGCGCCGACCAACGGCGCGGCCGGCATCATCCCGGCCGTGCTGCACTACTACACGCGCTTCACGCCGGGTGCGAACGAACAGGGCGTGATCGACTTCCTGCTGACCGCCGCCGCGATCGGCATTCTGTACAAACTCAACGCGTCGATTTCGGGTGCGGAAGTCGGTTGCCAGGGCGAAGTGGGCGTCGCCTGCTCGATGGCGGCCGGCGCGCTCGCGGCCGTGCTCGGCGGCTCGCCGCGCCAGGTCGAGAACGCGGCCGAGATCGGGATGGAGCACAACCTCGGCCTCACCTGCGACCCGGTCGGCGGGATGGTGCAGATCCCGTGCATCGAGCGCAACGCGATGGCATCGGTGAAGGCCGTCAACGCGGCGCGCATGGCGCTGCGCGGCGACGGCTCGCACTATGTGTCGCTCGACTCGGTGATCAAGACGATGCGCGAGACCGGCGCCGACATGAAGACGAAGTACAAGGAAACGTCGCGCGGCGGGCTGGCGGTGAATATCGTCGAATGCTGATGCGATGACGGCGGGCGGGCGCACGCGCCGAGGCGCGCCGCCGCCCCGCTCGTTCCGACACTTTTCACCGGCCGGTGTACCGGCGCCCCGCCGACAGGCGTAAGCTGTACCTCCCGCTACCCAGGGAGACGGCAGCCCATGTCGCATTCCAAGGATCTCGAGCCGCGCGCCACCACCGGCGCGCGACTGCTCGTCGATGCGTTGCTCGCCAATCACGTCGAACGCGTGTTCTGCGTGCCGGGCGAGAGCTTCCTCGCCGTACTAGATGCGCTGGCGGACGACACCGCGCGCATCCAGACGGTCGTCTGCCGCCACGAGGCGGCCGCCGCGAACATGGCGGAGGCGGTCGGCAAGCTGACCGGCCATCCCGGCATCGCGTTCGTCACGCGCGGGCCCGGCGCGACCCACGCGTCGATCGGCGTGCATACCGCGTTCCAGGATTCGACGCCGATGATCCTGTTCGTCGGCCAGTGCGCGCGCGAGCACCTCGACCGCGAAGCCTTCCAGGAAATCGACTACCGCCGGATGTTCGGCCAGATGGCGAAGTGGGTCGCCCAGATCGACGACCCGCGCCGCATTCCCGAATACCTGAGCCATGCGTTCCACGTCGCCATGTCGGGCCGTCCGGGCCCGGTCGTGCTCGCGCTGCCCGAGGACGTGCTGTCCGAAGCCTGCGCGCCGCAGCCCGTCGTGCCGGCCGCGAAGCGCGTCGCCGCCGCGCCGTCGGCCGCGCAGGTCGACGAGCTGCGCGAACGGCTTGCGCGCGCCGAACGGCCATTCGCGATTGTCGGCGGCAGCGGGTGGACGCCCGACGCATGCGCGAACCTGCGCACCTTCGTCGAGCGGTGGCAGTTGCCGGTCGCGTGTGCGTTCCGCTACCAGGACACGATCGACAACGCGCACCCGAACTACGCGGGCGACGTCGGGCTCGGGATCAACCCGGCGCTCGCGAAGCGCATCCGCGACGCCGACCTGCTGCTCGTGATCGGGCCGCGCCTCGGCGAAGCAACGACCGGCGGCTACACGCTGCTCGACATCCCGAAGACGCGCCAGACGCTGATCCACGTGCACCAGGGCGCGGACGAGCTCGGCCGCGTGTATGCGGCCGACCTGCCGATCGTGTCGGGCATGCCTGAGATCGCGGCGCCGCTCGCCGCGCTCGAACCGCCGGCGCAGCCCGCGTGGGCCGGCACGGCCGCCGACTCGCACCGCGTATACCGCGAATGGCATGCCCCGCTGCCGATGCCCGGCGACGTCCAGCTCGGCGACGTGATGGTGCAGCTGCGCGAACGCCTGCCGCACGACGCGATCCTGACCAACGGCGCCGGCAATTACGCGATCTGGCTGCATCGCCACTTCGCGTACCGGCACTTCCGCTCGCAGCTCGCGCCGACCAGCGGCGCGATGGGCTACGGGCTGCCCGCCGCGCTCGCCGCGAAGTCGCTGTATCCGTCGCGAACCGTCGTCGCGCTCGCCGGCGACGGCTGCTTCATGATGGCCGGCAACGAACTCGCGACCGCGATGCAGTATGGACTGAACATCATCGCAATCGTCGTCAACAACGGGCATTTCGGCACGATCCGCATGCATCAGGAGCGCAACTATCCTGGGCGCGTGCATGGCACCGGGCTCACGAATCCCGATTTCGCCGCGTATGCGCGCGCGTTCGGCGCGCATGGCGAGACGGTCGGGCGCACCGCCGACTTCGCGCCGGCACTGGAGCGCGCACTGACCTGCGGGCTGCCGGCGCTGATCGAGATCCGCATCCCGCAGGACGCCAGCACGCCGGCCGCGACGCTCGAGCAGATCCGCGAACAGGGCCGCCGCGCGCGCGGCGCATGACCGTGGAACTGCGCACCACACCGGCCGGCCTCGCGCTGTCGCGCGACGACGCGCTCACCCACCCCGGCACGCTGCTCGCGCCGGACGGCACGCTCGTCGCGCCGTACGACCTCGAGCACGGCGGCGGCCCCACGGAGGGCCATGTGCCGGCCGCGCCGGCGCTCGGCCTGCTGCACGCCGCCCACCAGCCGTTCCGGCTCGACTACGACCGCATGACGGACGTGTACGTGATCAATGGAATGGGCGTCACGCTCGGCGACTCGGTGATCGGGCTGACCGCGCTCGCCGCGCTGCGCGCGATGCATCCCGGCCTGCGCTTCACGCTGTTCCGGCCGGCCCGCGCGCCGCGCTACGTCGACGCGCTGTATGCGCTCGCGGCTGACGTCGTCGCGCCGTCGCATGCGCTGCCGTGCGCCGCCGATGCACTGCCCGCGCACGCGCCGTGCGTCGATCTCGGCAATCACCTGTACTGGCCCGCGTTCGCGCGGCAGCCGATGATCGACTTCTTCCTGGACGCGCTCGGCGCGGATCCGGCCACGGTGCCGGCCGCCGCGAAGCGCAACCGCTGGCTCGCGCGGCTGCGGCTGCCCGCGCTGCCGGCCGAATGGCGGCGGCCATACGTGCTGTTCTGCCCGACCGCGAGCACCGCGGTGCGCAGCGTGCCGCCGGCGCTGCACGCGACGTTCGTCGAGCGACTCGCGCAGCGTTACGGGCTGCCGGTGGTCGGCTTCGGCCCTGTCGCGCATCCCGCCTACGTCGACGTGAGCCGCGACGCGGCCGATACCGCGCACTTCATTGCCTGGGTCGAGGGTGCGAGCATGCTGTTCGCGCCCGATACGTCCGCGCTGCATCTCGCCGACGGCTTCGACGTGCCGACGCTCGCCTGTTTCACGACGATCGGGCCGGTGCTGCGGGTGCGCGACTATCCGCACTGCGTGCCGGTCGCGCTCGACGTGCCGGACGAATTGCACGGGCTGCATCGCAGCGAGCGACCGGGCGATCTCGCGGCGGTCGAAGCCGCTTACCGGGCGATCGACTGGGATGCCGTGCCGTGGCCTGCACCGCGCGACGCGGCGACTATGTCCGGATAGAAAAACGAAAATCGCCCGAAAGATCGGGCGTGCAGCGGCAGCCACGCACCGCCGCGCGGCTCATCCGGCCGTCACCGTCACTGCCCGCTCGCGCAGCGTCTCCGACGGCCGTTTGCCGAACAGCCGCCGGTAGTCGGTCGCGAACTGGCTCAGGTGCCAGAAGCCCCACGCCTCCGCGACGTCCTGCACCGAGCCGGCCGCCCGCCCGCACAGATCACGCCGCGCGCCGTTCAGCCGCAGCGTCCGCAAGTAGGTCGCGGGCGCCATGCCGAGCACGTCCTGGAAGCAGTACTGGAGCGTGCGCCGGCTCACGTGCAGTTGCTCGCACAGCTCGGGCACGCCGACCGGGCGCGTGCGGTGCGCGAGCACGTACTCGCGCGCCTGCTCGACGATCCAGCGCCGTGTCGATGGCGCGCCGCCGGCGCCATCGTCCGCCGGTTGCGCGCACGCATCGAACAGCGCGGCCAGCACTTCGGCCTGCAGGTCGTCGCGCTGCGCGTCGGGCAGCGGCCCGCCCACGGCCGCCGCGCCGTCAAGCCGGCGGCCGAGCAGCGCGCACAGGCGCGCGAGCCGCGTATCGCCGATCTGGATCACGTGCTGCGTGAACAGCCGCTCGTCGAGCGCGCGGTGTTCGACTTCCTCCGCGTAGCGGCGCAGCACGTCGCCGCGCACGACCACGCCGTAGATCGAGAACTGCGCGGGCGTCAGCAATTCGAATTCGACGTTGCCGGGCCGGAACGCGAGCGCACCGGGCCCGATGCGGCACGCATCGACGCGCGCGGTGCCGTCGCTGACCAGCGGGATGCCGAACCAGTACGCGTCGCCGCGCACCTCGCATGCCTGGCGCAGCAGGTGGCTGGTCGATTCGCGAAACAGCTTCATCGTGTCGAGCGGCAGCTCGGTCAGCGTGCCGACGAAGCGGCCGGCCGCGAGCTGGTCGTAAGTCTGCCGCCAGCCGATCAGGTTGCGCGCCTGCTCGTCCGCGTCATGCGCAACGCTGACCACGGCCTGGCCGGCGAGCGCGTCGTCACCCTGCGCGCTGCACCGCGTGTCCTCGGCCGTCGGCTCGGCCATGCACTCCAATCGTTGACCCATCGTGTTCTCCTCACCTGCCCGGAACCGCGTCCAACACGCAAGTCCCGTGCCGAACCGCGCGGCCCGGCGACAAGCCCGTCATTGCACGCCGTGCGGCCGCCGCGCGCCATGAGGGCGCACCCGGAGGCGGCATGCCACGCACCGTGCGGGTGCGGCTTGCGCGCCGCGGGCAGCCCGGCGACGCGCTACGCGCCCGGCCGCAACCGCACGACCCGCGTGCCGCAATTGCCGTACGCCTGCGCGACCGCCAGCTCGATGATCGGGCTGCCGGCCGACCAGGGTGCGGCATCCGCTGCCGGCAGATCGGCACGCAACGTCGCGCGGCCGTTGATCCGATAACGGATGCCGCGCACGAAATCGATGAACAACAGCCCGATGCCGCCACCGTCGCACGCGAGCGCATCGATCCGGTCGCCGTCGCCGTGCGTCGGCAGCGCGAAGCGCAGCGTCTTCGTGTCGATCACGCGCACGACCGGCCACAGGTCGCCGTTCGCGTCGCGCATGCCCTGCACGATGTCGCAGGTCACGCGCGCCGGGTCGCCGCGCGTCGTGCCGACGAACATGAACGGCTGCGATTCGACGAACTGGCGCACGCCGATGCTCAGCCGCGTCGTGATGACGTCGCTCATGCGCTCGGCTTCGTCGGCGACGCCGAACCGGTGCTGCGCGTCGAGCTCGCCCGCGTGAAACACGGGGTGACGCGGCCAGGATCGAGGCGGATCTGCCATGCTGGTTTCCGTCGGGGCCAATGGTGCGCAATGCGGGCGCGACCGCGCGACAGCCGATGCGGTTGCCGAGGCGGGCCGCCGGCGACGCGCAGCCGACGCCGCGTATCGAATGTCGAAAGGCGAAAAAGACGAAGTGCCGGACGATCGGCCGCAAGCGCGCTGCCGCGCCGCGCGCACCGCCCGACGGCCGGGCAGCCATCGCCCGACCGTCGAACGCTGCCCGGCAATCCGGTTCCGGACACGCCGCCGTCCGGCACCGGTTGCCGTACCGGGCAGCGTCGCGCTGCCGCCCGGCCGGCCCGGCACTTCGCCCCTGCTGCGGCGATCAGAAGAACCCGAGCGCCTCGGCCTGGTAGCTGACCAGCAGGCACTTCGTCTGCTGGTAGTTCGACAGCGCCATCTTGTGCGTCTCGCGACCGATGCCCGACTGCTTGTAGCCGCCGAACGCCGCATGCGCGGGGTACAGGTGGTAGCAGTTGGTCCACACGCGGCCAGCCTCGATCTCGCGGCCCATCCGGTACGCGCGCGTGCCGTTGCGCGTCCACACGCCGGCGCCGAGCCCGTAGAACGTGTCGTTCGCGAGTTCGATCGCTTCCTGCTCGTCCTTGAACGTCATCACCGACGCGACCGGCCCGAAGATCTCTTCCTGGAACACGCGCATCTTGTTGTTGCCGAGCAGCATCGTCGGCTTCACGTAGTAGCCCGTGCCGAGGTCGGCGGCCGGTGCCGTGCGCTCGCCGCCCGTCAGGCATTGCGCGCCTTCGTCGCGGCCGATGTCGATGTACGACAGGATCTTGTCGAGCTGCTGCTGCGACGCCTGCGCGCCGATCATCGTCTGCATGTCGAGCGGATGGCCGGCCTTGATGCGCTCGACGCGCGCGACGGCCTTCTCGATGAAGCGTTCGTAGATCGATTCCTGGATCAGGATCCGCGACGGGCACGTGCACACCTCGCCCTGGTTCAGCGCGAACATCGCGAGCCCTTCGAGCGCCTTGTCGAGGAACGCATCGTCCTGGTCGAGCACGTCGGCGAAGAAGATGTTCGGGCTCTTGCCGCCCAGCTCGACCGTCGACGGGATCAGGTTCTCGGCCGCGGTGCGCAGGATGTGCTTGCCGACCGGCGTCGAGCCCGTGAACGCGATCTTCGCGATCCGCTTGCTGGTCGCGAGCGCCTCGCCCGCTTCCTTGCCGAAGCCGTTGACGATGTTGATCGTGCCGGCCGGGAACAGGTCGCCGATCAGTTCCATCAGCACCAGCACCGACGCGGGCGTCTGTTCGGCCGGCTTCATCACGACGCAGCAACCGGCCGCGAGCGCCGGCGCGAGCTTCCATGCGGCCATCAGCAGCGGGAAGTTCCACGGGATGATCTGGCCGACGACGCCGAGCGGCTCGTGGAAGTGGTACGCGACGGTGTTGTCGTCGATTTCGGAAATGCCGCCTTCCTGCGCGCGGATGCAGCCCGCGAAATAGCGGAAGTGGTCGATCGCGAGCGGCAGGTCGGCCGCCATCGTTTCACGCAGCGGCTTGCCGTTGTCGATCGTCTCGGCCACCGCGAGCAGCTTCAGGTTCTTTTCCATCCGGTCGGCGGCGGCGAGCAGGAGGTTCGCCCGCTCGGCGACCGACGTCTTGCCCCACTTGCGGCGCGCGGCGTGCGCGGCATCGAGCGCGACCTCGATGTCGTCGGCGCCCGAGCGCGGCACGCGGCAGAACGGCTTGCCGTTGATCGGCGACACGTTCTCGAAATACTCGCCCTTCACCGGCGGAACCCACTTGCCACCGATGTAGTTGTCGTACTGCTGACGATACGGATATTCGACGTCGAGGCCCAGTTGTTTCAGGTCAAACGGGTTCATACATGTCTCCTGTTCATCGTGCTTGTGTGAATGCAGCGCCGGTTGGATCGCGCTACACGGTTTACGCAACATGCGTGCCAAACCGGCCGAAAACCGAACGGGAGCGGTGTGTCCGGCCGCCCGCCGCGGGCGGCGCCGGCGCACGAAAAACGAGTGTCCCGATTCTGAACATCGCGACGGCACAGCCGGCACGGCGGGTGTTCTGATTTTCCACAGCGCACCCGCGCACGCTTCGCCGTGCACCGCGCTTGCAGCGTGGCATGTCGCTTGCGTGCGGAACGCGGATCCGCACGCACCGGCCACGCGCCGACCGAACCATGAACCCGGG
Source organism: Burkholderia sp. PR2 (assembly GCF_052372875.1). Classification (NCBI taxonomy): domain Bacteria; kingdom Pseudomonadati; phylum Pseudomonadota; class Betaproteobacteria; order Burkholderiales; family Burkholderiaceae; genus Burkholderia; species Burkholderia sp. PR2. The sequence continues at coordinate 131,252 of NZ_JBQRWH010000004.1, read as the reverse complement.
CCCCCTCGGCGACGATGCCGTCGCGTTCATCCATGAACAGGCATTCCTGATCGTCGCGACCGCGAACGCGGCGGGCGACAGCGACTGCTCGTATCGCGGCCGGCAGCCGCGCGCGGACGGTTCGTTCGCCCCGCTCGTCGACCTGCCCGACCGTCGTACGCTCGTGCTGCCCGATTTCGCGGGCAACAACCTGTTCAACACGATCGGCAACCTGCTCGTGAATCCGGCGATCGCGCTGCTGTTCGTCGACTTCGTCCGGCAGACGACGTGGCTCGTGCAAGGTCGCGCGACGATCGATGAAGATGCCGGAAGTCGCGCGCACCTGTGGCCCGATGCGCTGCGCTATGTGGTCGTCGATGTGGAAAGCGCGCAGGCACGGGCCGATGCGGGATTGCCGCCGCTCGTGCTGGCGTGATGCGCGGCACCCTTTCGTCGTCGGCACAAGGCGGGCAGGCAATGCCCGGTGCGGTGCTGCGCACGCTTGTGCAAGCGTGCTGCATCGAGCCAGTCGTAGGTGCCGGAGCACGCCGGCGCCATTCCCACAGGACGCGTGCCCTGCGGGCGACGCAACGCTCCACGCTCATTCGCGCGCGGGGCCGATCGTCGGTACACGGATTCGCGTGATCGCAACATGCGCGGGCACGCTGCCCGCGATCGTCGACCTGCGCGCCCCCTGAGACGCCCCGCTCACCGCCCGCTTGCCTCCGTGCAAGCCGGTTCGGTTCGGCTGCGCGCCGGCGCGCCGGGATGCGCAGTTTCACCATCGTCGCCGCGCGCTTCCGTCACCCCGGGCCGCGCACCGAGAAATGCGAACACCACCCCCGCACACAGCACCGTGACGATCGCGAGCCCGATCAGCAGCCGATCGAACGCATGCGTATAGCTCGCGAGCAGCGCCGTACGCTCGACGCCCGGCAATACGGCCGCCGCGCCCGCGAGATCGCCGGTGGCGAGCCGCGCGGCCGCGCGCAACGCTGCGTCGGACGCGCCGGTCGCCCGCCGCAGATCGGTGTGCGCGAGCGTCGCCAGCACCGCGCCGGCGATCGCGAGCGCGATCCCCTCGCCCGCCACGCGCGTCGTGCTGAAGATCCCGGTCGCCATCCCCGCGCGCTCCTTCGGCACGACGCTGACCGACAGCCCGTCCATCAGCCCCCACGGCATGCCGGCCCCGACGCCGATCGCGAGCATCGGCGCGATCGCCGTCGGCCCTGCGCCGCCGTGCAGCGCGACGCCCAGCCACACGAGGCCCGCCGCCGCGAGCAGGAGCCCGAGCCCCGAGATCACGCCGGCCGACAGCCAGCGCGTGAGCGTCGCCGCGACGAGCGGCACGACGAGCATCGGCGCGGAAATCGCGAGCATCAGCCAGCCTGCGTCGATTTCGCTGAAGCCGTCGATGCCGATGAAGCGCAGCGGCAGCACGACGAGCAGGACGATGTAGCAGCAGCAGGTCGACACCGGCAGCACCTGCACGCCGACGAAGCGCGGAATCCGGAACAGCGACAGGTCGAGCATCGGCCGCGCGACGCGCGTCTCGATCGCGACGAACGCACATGCGCCGAGCGCCGCAGCCGCCAGCAGCGCGACGACGAGCGGATGCGCCCAGCCGCGCGCGGGCGCCTCGATCACGCCGAACGTGAACAGCGTGAGCGCGGCGGTGAACGCGGCCGTGCCGGGCCAGTCGAGCCCCGTCGCGTGCGGATCGCGCGACTCGTGCATGCGCGGCAGCCCGAACGCGAGCGACAACGCGCCTGCCGCCGCGCCCGTGACGAAGATCGCGCGCCAGCCGTAGTGCGCGATCAGGCCGCCGGCGAGCACGGGCCCGAACGCGAGCCCGATCCCGAACGTCGTGCCGAGCAGGCTGAACGCGCGCGTACGCGCCGCGCCGTCGAACTCCTGCGCGAGCGCGGCCGTGCCGCCCGCGAGCGCCGCGGCCGCCGCGAGCCCCTGCGCGGCGCGCAACAGGTCGACCGCGAGCATCGACGGCGCGAACGCGAGCGCCACCGACAGCAGCGTGAAGCCGCCGACGCCGATCGCGAACACGCGCTTGCGGCCGAACTGGTCGGCCAGCGCGCCCGCCGCCATCAGGAAACTGCCGAACGCGAGCATGAATGCGTTGGTGATCCAGTTCATCGCGACCGGGCCGCCGTGCAGGTCGCGGCCGATCGCGGGTGTCGCGACCGCGCCGCCCGAAAACGACAGCGGCAGCGCGACGGCGGCCATGCAGACGGCGGCCAGCACCCACGCGCGCCGACGCGCCGACGTGGCTGAAGCGGGTGAAAACGGGTGATCCATCATCGCTCCTCGAAAAGCCGGCGCGGATGCGCCTCAAGCGCGATCAAGGATAATTTCGATTCAATCTTAGAAAAACAATGCGAAGCTCCGCATATAACGGACTAAAATTCTTCAATTCAACGCTTCGCGCCCCGCTCGCCCGTCTACGTCGATGGAAAACCTGAACGGCATCGCCGCCTTCGTCCGCACCGCCGAAGCGCTCAGCTTCGTCGCGGCCGGCCGCGCGCTCGGCATCTCGGCCTCCGCCGTCGGCAAGACGATCGCGCGGCTCGAGCAGTCGCTCGGCGTGCGCCTGTTCAACCGCACGACGCGGCGCGTCACGCTGACCGACGAAGGGCGCCATTTCTACGAACGCTGCCAGCGGATCCTCGAGGATTTTCGTGATGCGGAGGCGACCGTGACGGCCTCCGCGCAGCGCCCGCGCGGCAAGCTGCGCGTGAGCCTGCCGGTGATCGGCTACCGGTTCCTGCTGCCGGTGCTGCCCGAATTCAGGCTGCGCTATCCGGACGTCGAGCTCGATCTGGATTTCAACGACCGGATGGTCGATGTCGTCGAAGGCGGCTTCGACGCAGTGATCCGCAGCGGCCCGCTGTCGGATTCGAGCCTGATGTCGCGGCGGCTCGGCCCGTTCGCGTTCGTGCTGTGCGCGACGCCCGCGTATCTCGCGCTGGCCGGCACGCCGCGGGCGCCGCACGATCTCGAAACCCACGATTGCGTGCGCTACTGTTTCCCGACCACCGGCAAGCTGCAGGACTGGGCGCTTGCCGCCGACGACGGCACGCCGCTGAAGCTGCGCACCGCGATGACCTGCAACAACATGGAAGCGCTGCGCGGCGCGGTGATGGCGGGGCTCGGCATCGGCTACATGCCCGACTTCCTCGCGCGCGACGCGCTGGACACGGGCGCGCTCGTCACCGTGCTCGACGACTACCGGATCGCGCCGGGGCAGTTCTCGATCGTGTGGCCGTCGAGCCGGCAACTGTCGCCGAAGCTGCGCGTGTTCGTCGACTTCCTGTGCGAGCGGCTGTTCCGATAGACGGTCGGCCCCGTCACGCCGCGCCGATCCGCTCCGCTTCCGCCTGCGGCAACAACGAATCGCTGTCGTCCTTCAGGCCGACGCCCGTCAGCTTGAGCCTGCGCGCATGCGTCATCAGGTAATGCAGCTTGTGCGCGGCGGCGGCATGCGGCAGCCCTTCGGGCCGCACGTTCGAGATGCAGTTGCGCAGCGCGTCGTGACAGCCGACCTTCGGCGCCCACGTGAGGTACACGCCGAGGCTGTCCGGCGAGCTGAGCCCCGGCCGTTCGCCGATCAACATCGCGACGACCTGCGCGCGCAGCAGTTCGCCGATCTCGTCGCCGAGCGCGACGCGCGCCTGCGTCGCGACCACCACCGGGCCGACCCGCCAGCCGTCCGCGTCGAGCCGCGGCCGCACCGCCTGCAGCAACGGCAGCGCCTGCTTCGCGGCCGCGAAGGCCGACAGCCCGTCGCCCACCACGAACACGACGTCCGGCGCATCGTCGAGCGCCGCGCCGTATCCGGCCAGCAGCGCGCGTCCGTCGTCGGACAGCTTGCGGCCGAGATCGGGCCGGCGCAGGTAATGCTGGCGGTCCGGCGCCGCGCTCTGCACGCCGAGCGTCGCGAAGCCGGCCGCGTCGATCTGGCGGCGCAGCGCGTCCGCGTCGAGCGGCTGATGCACGGCGTCGCGCGCCTGCGCGTGCGACAGGTTGAACGCGAGCAGCGGCGCGGTCGGCAGGCTGCTGCCCGCGCGGCCGAGCGCGATCCGCGCGTTCGTGAACGCCTTCAGCTGCGCCCACGGATTCTTTTCGACGGCGTCGCTCATGCCGAAATCCCCATCCAGTCGTTCGCGCCCGCGAGCAGCGGCACGCGCGCGTTCGCGGCGCGCAGCGCGCCGCGCGCGTCGGCGATCTCCATCGTCTCCAGCCATTCCTCGAACTCGGGCGCGCGGCGCAGGCCGAGCACCTCGCGCACGTAGAGCTGGTCGTGAAACGACGTGCTCTGGTAGTTCAGCATCACGTCGTCCGCGCCGGGAATCCCCATGATGAAGTTGATGCCGGCCGCGCCCAGCAGCGTCAGCAGCGTGTCCATGTCGTCCTGGTCGGCTTCCGCGTGATTCGTGTAGCAGATGTCGCAGCCCATCGGCACGCCGAGCAGCTTGCCGCAGAAGTGATCCTCGAGCCCCGCGCGGATGATCTGCTTGCCGTCGTACAGGTATTCGGGCCCGATGAAGCCGACCACCGTGTTCACGAGGAACGGATCGAACTTGCGCGCGACCGCATAGGCACGCACCTCGCAGGTCTGCTGGTCGACGCCGAAGTGCGCGTTCGCCGACAGCGCGCTGCCCTGGCCCGTCTCGAAATACATCAGGTTGTTGCCGACGGTGCCGCGCTTCAGCGACAACGCGGCCTCGTGCGCCTCGCCGAGCAGCGCGAGCGAGATCCCGAAGCTCGCGTTCGCCTTCTCGGTGCCCGCGATCGACTGGAACACCAGGTCGACCGGCGCGCCCTTCTCGATCGCCGCGATCGTATTGGTCACGTGGGTGAGCACGCACGACTGCGTCGGCACGCCGTAGCGCTCGCGGAACCCGTCGATCATCGCGAGCAGCTTCACGATCGCCGCGAGGCTGTCGGTCGCCGGGTTGATGCCGATCATCGCGTCGCCGCAGCCGTACATCAGCCCGTCGAGCATCGACGCGGCGATGCCCTTCACGTCGTCGGTCGGATGATTCGGCTGCAGCCGCACCGACATCCGGCCGGGCAGCCCGACCGTGTTGCGAAAGCGCGTGACGACGCGGCGCTTGCGCGCGGCCGCGATCAGGTCCTGGTTGCGCATCAGCTTCGACACCGCCGCGACCATCTCGGGCGTGAGGCCCGGCGCGATCCGTTCGAGCGCGGCGCCGTCGGCCGCGGGCGACAGCAGCCAGTTGCGGAAGTCGCCGACGGTGAGGTGAGAGATTTCCGCGAACGCGGCAGCGTCGTGATCGTCGACGATCAGGCGCGTGACCTCGTCGTCTTCATACGGAATCACCGCTTCATTCAGGAACGCCTTCAGCGGCACGCCCGCGAGCGCGATCTTCGCGGCGACGCGCTCCTCCTCGCTCGCCGCCGCGACGCCGGCGAGCTGGTCGCCGGAACGCAGCGGGCTCGCCTTCGCGAGCAGCGTCTTCAGGTCCGCGAAGCGGTACGTGCGCGGGCCGATCGTCTCCGTGTAGGACATCGTTCGAATCTCCTTGCCAGTCCTTGCCTTGCATAACGCCGACGGCGCGCCCGTTCGACGGGGCGCGCCGGATGCCGTCACCAACGGCCGTTCGGGTCCACCACCCTCATTCCTCCAGCAGCACGTCGGCCGGCGCGCTCGCACGCTGCGAACGGGTCGCGAGGAAGTACGCGTAGCCGAGCGCGAGGAACGCGACGAACACCATCGCCACCAGCCCGTTGAAATACACCATCGTCGCGAGGCAAATCAGGGCCGCAACGATCGCGAATGCCGGGAAGAACGGGTACAGCGGCGCGCGGAACGGCCGCGCCATGTTCGGCTGCGAACGGCGAAGCTTGAACAGCGCCGCCATGCTTACGATATACATCACGATCGCGCCGAACACCGACATCGTCACGATGTTCGCGGTGAGCGTCTGGCCGCCGAACTGGATCAGTTCGTCGCTGTAGATCGCGGCGATGCCGACCACGCCGCCCGCGAGGATCGCGCGATGCGGGGTCTTGAAGCGCGGATGCACCTTGCCGAGCCACTCCGGCAGGTAGCCTTCGCGGGCCAGCGCGAAGATCTGGCGCGAATAGCCGAGGATGATCCCGTGGAACGACGCGACCAGCCCGAACAGCCCAAGCCACACGAGCATGTGCATCCAGCCGCTGTTCGCGCCGACGATGTACTTCATCGCCTGCGGCAGCGGGTCGTTGATGTTCGCGAGCTTGGTCCAGTCGCCCGCGCCGCCGGCGAACACCATCACGCCGATGGCCAGCGCGACGAGCGTCAGGATGCCGGCCACGTATGCGATCGGGATCGAGCGCTTCGGGTTCTTCGCCTCCTCGGCGGCCATCGCGACGCCTTCGATCGCGAGGAAGAACCAGATCGCGAACGGGATCGCCGCGAACATGCCGTGGAATGCGCCGACGCTGAAATGATCGGCGCCCGACCAGCCGCCCTTCATGAAATTACTCCACGCGAAGCCCGGCGACACGACGCCCATGAACACCAGCAGCTCGAAGATCGCGAACAGCGTGACGACCAGCTCGAACGTCGCGGCAATCTGCACGCCGACGATGTTCAGCGCCATGAACACGAGATACGCGCCCATCGCCGCATGTTTAGGTTCGAGGCCCGGGAATTGCACGTGCAGGTACGCGCCGATCGCGAGCGCGATCGCGGGCGGCGCGAACACGAACTCGACGAGCGTCGCCGCGCCGGCGAGGTAGCCGCCCGCCGGGCCGAACGCGCGGCGCGCATACGCGAACGGGCCGCCCGCGTGCGGGATCGACGTCGTCAGTTCGGTGAAGCTGAAGATGAAGGTGGTGTACATCGCCGCGACGAACAACGCGGTGACGACGAAGCCCAGCGTGCCCGCACTCGCCCAGCCGTAGCTCCAGCCGAAGTATTCGCCTGAAATCACGAGGCCGACCGCGATGCCCCACAGTTGCCAGGTCCCGAGCGTCTGCTGCAGCGCGGGCTGGCCGGACGACTTGGCGCCGGCGGCGGGCCGGCCATTCGACTCTGCTTTCATCGGATTCTCTCCTCAAATGCGCCGGGCCTGGCGGCCTGCGCGACTGAGAATCGATGCTAGAGAGTCATTAAACGACGTGTTATCGAAATTCGGCAAAGATGACGGCTGACATTTCGCTGACGGAAATGCCGGCCCGGCCGGCCATGCGACGCGCGTCGATGTGCCGGGCGCGCACGCCCGACCGCCCCCTGCGGGCACCACCGCCGGCCGCGCGAAGCGGCCGGACGGGCACGCGGCAGGCTTACTGCCCGCCGCCGCGCTGGTTGAACCAGCGATCGAGCAGCTTGCCGGCCGCTTCGCGGCCGCCGAGGCCGAACGACAGCGCGACCGCCACCGCGATCGCGCCGAGCACGAGGCCGAACGCGAGCTGCACGATCTCGTTGGCGATGCCCATTGCACGCAGCCCCATCGCGAATACCAGGCCGAGGATCGCGAATTGCGCGATGCGCGCGAACAGCACGCTGTGCTCGCGGTCCGCCTGCTCGATCACGCGGCGCGCGAGGCCCGCGAGCCACACGCCGATCACGAGGATCACGCCGCCCATCAGTACGTGGCCGCCGAATTCGATGAACAGCGTGACGACGTCGCGCACCTGCGTGAAGCCGAGCCGGTTCGCGGCCTCGACCGACGCGAACAGCATCGCGAAGAACACGATCAGCCGCGCGACCAGCACCGACGGCTGCAGGATCCCCGAGAACACGCGCTCGACGCCGAGCACGGCCGGCAGCCCGTCGACGCCGGCGGCTTCCAGCAGCTTCTGCGCGAGCGACGCGACGAAGCGCGCGAAGTAGAACGTGACGAGCACGATCACGATCGCCGCGACGATGTCCGGCACCGCGCCGAGGAACTGGTTCAGCATGTTGGTGGCCGGAATCGAGATCGCGTCGATCTTCAGCGCGTCGAGCGCGGAGATCAGCGTCGGCACGAACACGAACACGTAGACGATGGTGCCGACCAGGCTCGATACGCGCACCGGCGTCGGGCTGTCGATGCTTTGCGTCAGGCGATCGGCGCCGGCGGCGACGAGCAGGTTCGTCACGAGACCGCGCAACACGCGCGCGACGATCCAGCCGACGATGCCGATCACCGCGGCAGCGAACAGGTTCGGCACGATCGCGAGCAGCTTGTCGACCATCCCCTGCACCGGCGACAGCAGGCCGGACAGCGCGAACGACCCGAGAATCGCGGGCAGGAACATCAGGATCACGAGCCAGAACAGCACGTCGCCGAGATAGCCGCTCATCGGCTGCATGCCTGCGCTTTCGGACAGCTTGTCGTCGACCTTGCTCGCCTTCAGCGCGCGGTTCGCGAGGCTGCGCAGCAGCGATGCGATCAGCCACGCGATCAGCGTCAGCGCCGCGCCGCCGATCAGGTTCGGCAGGTAGTTGACGATGTGCGTGACGAGCAGCGAGAACGGATTGGACACCGCGTACAGGTTGAGCACGTTGAAGATGCCCACCGCGGTGACGAGCAGCACGAGCCAGAACAGGCCGCCGGCGATGATCCGCTCGACGTACGCGCCCTGGCCGGTGCTTTCGCTGATCCGCTGATCGACCTTCAGCGCGTTGAGCAGCCGGAGCGCGCCGGCACGCACCGCCACGGCGATCAGCCAGCCGATCACCAGGATGCCGATCGCGCCGGCGATCTTGGGCAGGTATCCGCCTAGCGTGGTCTGCAGCGACGTGATGAAGCTGGAAGCATCCATTTCTTCTTCTCCCGAAAAACGTGGCGTTGCGATTGAACATCGACGAACTACCTGCGTACTTCGAAAACCGTGCGTTGCCGTCCGAGCAACTTACCCGAGAAAAATGACGCGATCATACGATTTCACCGTCTTTAACTTTAGTCGTAGATCGCAGGGGGGCAAGACCCCATTTCGTCATAATAAAAAGGGGCCCGATTTGTCGGCCTCCTACGCATTTCCGCAAGATTTATCAATTCGGCCCGTGCTACCGTGACGTCGGTTCCCGCCCGGACACGCCGATGACCGTCGAAACGAAACCCGACCAGCTCGCCTGGATCCGTTACGCGGCCAACGTGGCGCGCGTCCACGAATACATTCGCGCGCACCTCGACGGCCCGCTCGACCTGAACCGGCTTGCCGAAGTCGCGTGCCTGTCGCCGTATCACTGGCAGCGCGTCTATCGCGCGCTGTATGGCGAGTCGGTCGTGCTGACGGTGCGGCGGATGCGGATCGTGCGCGCGTCCGAGGATCTTGTCTGCACGGCGCGGCCGATCGACGAGATCGCACGGCGCGCGGGCTACGGTTCGACGCACGCGTTCACGCGGGTGTTTCGCGACGCTTACGGCGTGCCGCCGGTGCAGCACCGGCGCACGGGCAGCCACCGGCCCATCTATCCGTTACAGCGAGGAGAAGAAGACATGTTCAAGCATGAAGTCGAAATCCGGCAGCTGCCTGAACTGCACGGCTATGCGATAGCGCACACCGGTTCGTACTTGAAGGTCAGCGAGGCGTTCATGCGGATCGGCGCGTGGGTCGGGCAGCACGGGTTGATCGGCCCCGGCGCGAAGATGATCGGCATTTTTTACGACGATCCGGACACCACGCCCGAAGCGCAGTTGCGCGCGAAGGCCTGCTTCATGCCCGCCGACGGTGCGCCGGACGTCGAGCCCGTGCCGCCGGTGGAGCACGTGATAGTGGCGGGCGGCGAATATGCGGTGCTGTTGCATACGGGGCCGTATGCGGACCTGAAGACGGCCTACCAGTGGCTCTACGGCGACTGGCTGCGTCACTCGGGCCGAGAAGCCGCCGACGCGCCGCCGTTCGAGCTGTACCTCAATACGCCGATGAATGCGGCGCCGGCCGACCTGCGCACCGAGATCTACCTGCCGCTGCGCTGATCGAAAGACGGGTGTGCCTGCACCTGAAACGAAGCGCGCCGGCCGGCGTTCAGACGCCGCCGACGCGGATGGCCGACGAACTTACGCAGCCTGTGTCCCGCACCCGGGACAGAACCGGGCGTCGGCCGCCAGCGCAGAATGGCAGCGGCTGCAGGACTTGCCGCGTTGCGCGGCACCGCACTGCGCGCAGAAACGCGCATCCGACGCATTGAGGGCGCCGCAGCCCGCGCACGCGAGCTGGCGCAGCGGCATGTTGCCGCCCGGCGCGTCGGTCGACGGCTGCCGGCCCCAGCCGTAGCCGTCGCGGCCGCGCGCATCGTGGCCGCCGTGACCGTCGCGTTGCTGCCCGCCGTGATGCCCGCCGCCACCGTGGCCGCCGCCCTGCCCGCTGCCGTGGCCACCTCCGCCGTGACCACCTCCGTGGCCGCGCAGGATCCGTTTCAGAAAGCTCACAGCCCGCTCCTCATCGCTTCGCCGTCGCGCCGTCGAACACGCTCGTCTTCGACAACAGCCGCAGCCCGTTGCCGACGACGATCAGGCTCGCGCCCGCATCGGCAAACACAGCCATCCACATCGTGCCGAGCCCCGCGACCGTGAGGCCGAGGAACACGATTTTCACGCCGAGCGCGAAGCCGATGTTCTGCACCAGCACGCGGTGCGTCGCGCGCGACAGCCGCACGAACGCGGGGATCTTGCGCAGGTCGTCGTCCATCAGCGCGACGTCGGCCGTCTCGATCGCCGTGTCGGTGCCCATCGCGCCCATCGCGAAGCCGATGTCGGCACGCGCGAGCGCCGGTGCGTCGTTGATGCCGTCGCCGACCATCCCGACCGCGCCCGCACCGCCCGCCGACAGTTCCTCGACCGCCGCGAGCTTGTCCTCGGGCAACTGGTTGCCGCGTGCATCGTCGATGCCGGCCTGCCGCGCAATCGCCTCCGCGGTGTGCGGGTTGTCGCCGGTCAGCATCGCGGTTCGGATGCCGAGCGCGTGCAGGTCGGCGATCGCCGCGCGGCTGGTGTCCTTGATCGTGTCGGCCACCGCGAAGATGCCGAGCACGCGCGTGTCGTCGACCAGCATCACGACGCTCTTGCCCTGCCGCTCGAGCGCGTCGAGCTTCGCCTCCAGCGCCGGCGAGCAGCGTTCGAGCTCCTCGACGAGCCGGTGGTTGCCGAGCCAGTAGCGCGTACCGTCGATCGTGCCGCGCACGCCGCGCCCGACGAGTGCTTCGAAGTCCTCTACATCGGCGAATGCTGCCGTCTGCGTGTCGCGGGCCGCGACGGCGATCGCCTGCGACACCGGGTGATCGGAGCGCGCCGCGAGGCTCGCGCCGAGGTGACGCACGCGCGCCGCGTCGACGTCCGTCGCATGCAGGTCGAAATCGGTCTGCACGGGCTTGCCGTGCGTGATCGTGCCGGTCTTGTCGAGCGCGAGCCACGCGAGCTTGCGGCCTTCTTCCAGATAGACGCCGCCCTTCACGAGAATCCCGCGCCGTGCCGCGGCTGCGAGCCCCGACACGATCGTCACCGGCGTCGAGATCACCAGCGCGCACGGGCACGCGATCACGAGCAGCACCAACGCGCGGTAGATCCAGTCGTGCCACGCGCCGCCCATGACGAGCGGCGGCGCCACCGCGACCAGCAGCGCGACCGCGAACACGATCGGCGTATAGACGCGCGCGAACTGGTCGACGAAGCGCTGCGTCGGCGCCTTCGCGCCCTGCGCTTCCTCGACCGCGTGGATGATCCGCGCGAGCGTCGAGTTGGCGGCAACCGCCGTCACGCGATAGTCGAACGAACCCGCTTCGTTGATCGTGCCCGCGTACACCGCGTCGCCGGCCGTCTTGTCGACCGGCAGGCTCTCGCCGGTGATCGGCGCCTGGTTCACCGTCGAGCGGCCCGCGATGACCTCGCCGTCCAGCCCGATCCGCTCGCCCGGCTTCACGCGCACGATCGCGCCGAGCGCGACCTGCGCGGCCTCGATCGTGCGCCACGTGCCGTCGGCGTCCTGCACGGTCGCGGTGTCCGGCGCGAGCTGCATCAGGCCCTGGATCGCGTTGCGCGCGCGGTCGAGCGACTTCGCCTCGATCAGCTCGGCGATCGTGAACAGCACCATCACCATCGCGGCTTCCGGCCACTGGCCGATCGCCATCGCGCCCGTCACCGCGATGCTCATCAGCGCGTTGATGTTCAGGTTGCCGTTGCGGATCGCGATCCAGCCCTTCTTGTACGTGGTCAGCCCGCATGCGAGCACCGCCGCGAGCGCCAGCACCGCCGACAGCCACGTCGGCAGACCGGCCCAGCTCACCGCCTCGGATGCGATCGCGGCGACGGCGGCCAACGCAAGCGGCCACCACGGCTTCGCGGGCGGCGGCGCGACGGATGCTGCCGGTGCGTCGGCCGACGCGGCCTCCGGCGTCATCCCGAGCGTGCGGATCGCGCTTTCGATCGCCGGTTGCGCACCGGGCACGTGTTCGACGGTCAGCATCCGCTGCATCAGGTTGAATTCGAGCGCGGACACCTGCTCCATTCCGCCGAGCTTCTTGCGAATCAGGGTTTCTTCGGTCGGGCAGTCCATCTGCATGATGCGGAACGCCGAGCGGACGTGACCCGACGCGGTCGCCCGCGCGACCGGCAGCGGCGCGAGCGATAGCGCGGCCGGCGCGCAGCATGCGCGGGCCGCGTGGTCGTGGTCGTGGTCGTGGTCGTGGTCGTGGTCGTGGTCGTGGTCGTGGTCGTGACCGGCATGATCGTGCGCCGCGTGGTCGTGCGAGCACGCCGCGCCATGCTCATGCCCGTCGCCGTGCGCGTGGCCGGCATGGGTGTCGTGATCGTGCCCCGTGCCGTGCGCGGATGGGCGATCGTGGTCATGATCGTGACCGCATGCATGCGGCTGCGCGCGGTGCGCCGCCGCGTCGCCATGCGCGTGCTCGCCGGCCGCCGGCGCCGCGTCGGCAGTGGTCGCCGCCTGCGTGTCGCGCGCATCGGCGCAGCACGCATCGGCGCCGCCTGCATGACGGTGTCGTGGGTCGGGGGTACGCTGGGCGTCGGTCATGACAACCTCCTCTATGGCTTGACGGTGTAGAGTTAACACCCTGAAGCCACTACAAGGTCAACCCTTACAACGGAGAAAGCCATGAAGATCGGCGAACTGGCCAAGGCGGCCCGCTGCACGCCCGAAACGATCCGCTTCTACGAGAAGGAAGGGCTGATGCCGGACGCCGAGCGCACCGATGCGAACTACCGCAACTACACCGACGTGCACGTCGAGCGGCTGCGCTTCATACGCAACTGCCGCGCGCTCGACATGGCGCACGACGAAATCCGCGCGCTGTTGCAGCTCACCGACACGCCGGCCGACCCGTGCGATTCGGTCAACGCGCTGCTCGACGAGCACATCGGCCACGTCGACGCGCGCCTCGCCGAACTGACGCATCTGCGCGACCAGCTCACCGAATTGCGCCGCCAGTGCGTCGGCGAACATTCGGTCGAGGACTGCGGAATCGTCCACGGTCTCACGACGATGGAAACCGTCGCGCCAGCCGCGAAGCGCTCACACCTCGGCTGAAACGCTTGTGGAATATGATAGTCTAGTCGATACTAGTTATATTCTTACTAGACATAATCGAACTATTCATGGCAACAAGCCGCCCGTCTCCGCTTGCGCTCGCGGTCCTCGCGACGCTCACCGAAACGCCGATGCATCCGTACGGAATGCTCCAGCAGTTGAAGGCGCGCGGCTATGACGAAGTCGTCAACGTGCGACAGCGCACGAGCCTCTACCAGACGATCGACCGGCTGGTGCGCGACGGGCTGATCGCCGTGCACGACACCGAGCGCGACGGCGCGTTTCCCGAACGCACGCTGTACACGCTGACCGAAGCCGGGCATACGGCCGGGCAGGCGTGGCTGCATGCGCTGCTCGCGGAGCCCGCGCGCGAGTTTCCGGCATTCGGCGCCGGTCTCGCATTCCTGCCGCTGCTCGACGCCGACGATGCGCGCCAGCAACTCGAGCGCCGCATCGCCGCGCTCGAGGCCGAACGCGAACGTCTCGAGTCGCTGCGCAACGCCGCGCAGAACGACCAGGTGCCGCGCCTGTTCCTGTTGCAGAACGAACATGCGCTCGTGCTGCTCAACGCGGAACTCGACTGGGCGCGCAGCGTCGTCGAACACCTGAGGATCGGCGCACTGCGCTGGGTCGACGGCTGACGCGCCCGCCATCGGCGCGTGCCGATCAAAGCACCTTGCCGGGATTGAGCACGCCGGCGGGATCGAGCGCGGCCTTCAGGCGCCGCATCAAGCCGATTTCCGCTTCGCTGCGCGTGTGCGCGAGATAGGCGCGCTTGAGCATCCCGATGCCGTGCTCCGCCGACACCGAGCCGCCCATGTCCCGAACGACCGCGTACACACAGCGATCGATCGCATCGGCGTCCGCGTCGCGCATGCCGGTGAGCGATACGCCGATATGCACATTGCCGTCGCCGACGTGGCCGAAGAACAGGCAAACGATGCCGGGCCAGACCGCACGCAACGCCGCCTCGCAGCGCGCGGCGAACAGGCCGAGCTCACCCGTCGGCAGGCTCACGTCGAAGTTCACCAGATGCGGCAGCGCATCGATCGCGAGGCCTTCGCGCAACGTCCACAGGTCGCGCGCCTGCCGCTCGGACGTCGCGAGCGCTGCATCGTCGACGAGCCCCGCGTCGATCGCATCGGCCAGGCCGGTTTCCAGCGCCTGCCGCGCATCGCCGCCCGGCGCGCTCGTCGCGCACTCGATCAGCACCGCGAAGCCGCCGTCGCCCGCGAACGGCGCGACGACGCCGGGCGTGTGGCCCGCGACGTAGTCGTAGAAGGCCGGCCACATCGCTTCGAAACTGACGATCTCGGGCAGTGCGCGCAGGCGGTTCCACAACCCGACGACGGCGTCGTAGCCACGCACGCGGCAGAGCGCGGTGGCCGGCGCGGCGAGCTTCGGATGCAGCCGCAGCACGGCGCGCGTGATGATGCCGAGCGTGCCTTCGCTGCCGATGAACAGCTGCTTCAGGTCGTAGCCCGCGTTGTTCTTCAGCATCCGGTTCATCGACGACACGATGGTGCCGTCGGCGAGCACGGCCTCGAGCCCGAGCACCTGCTCGCGCATCATCCCGTAGCGAATCGCGCGCGTGCCGCCCGCGTTGGTCGCGAGCATGCCGCCGATCTGGCACGAACCGCGTGCGCCGAGATCGACGCCGAACGTGAAGCCCGCCGCGTCCGCTGCTTCCTGCACCGTCTGCAGCGGCGTCCCGGCGCGCACCGTCATCGTGCCCGCCGCCGCGTCGATTGCCTCGACGCCCGCGAAACGCTCCATCGACAGCACGATCTCGCCGCCCAGCGCGACCGCGCCGCGGGCGAGCCCGGTGAGACCGCCCTGCGGCACGACCGGCTGCCCGAGCCGCGTGCACAGCGCGAGCGTGCGCGACACGTCGTCGACGCTGCGCGGCCGCACCAGCGCGCGCGGCCGCACACCGGCCGGCTCGTTGTACGCGGTGAAGTAGCGCGGATCGATCCCGGCCGCCCGCGTGACCAGCGAGTCGCCCAGGCCGGCGACGAGCGCCGCCTCGAGCGCGTCGTCCGCCTGCACCGTCGCACCGTGGCCGCCGGTCTCTCCGCCCGTATCCAGGCTCTGCATCGTGTGCGTCCGTTATTTGGTGGAGATGTCGATATCGCCGAAGTATTTCTGGCCGAGCGACTTCACCGTGCCGTCCGCCTTCAGCTTGTCGATCGCGGAATCGAGTTTCGCCTTCAGCGCGTCGTCGCCCTTGCGCAGGCCGAACGCGATCCCGCTGCCGAGAATCCGGTCGTCGCGCACCGGCTGGCCGACGAACGCGAAACCGTTGCCGTCCGGGCGCGACAGGAAACCGCGCTGGCCGGCCGGCGCGAGCACCAGCGTCGCGTCGAGACGACCCGCCACGAGATCCGCATACACCTGGTTCTGATCCTGGTACGCGACGATCGACACGCCGGCCGGCTCCCAGTGCGCCTTCGCGTAGGTTTCCTGGATCGATGCCTGCAGCACGCCGACGCGCTTGCCCTTCAGCGATTCCGGCGTCGGCAGCAGGCCGCTGCCGGTGCGCGCGATCAGCTGCGTCGGCACACGGTAGATGATCGTCGTGAAGTCGATCGCCTGGCGCCGCTGCTCGGTCGCGTTCATCGCCGAATTGATCGCGTCGAACTTGCGGCCCTTCAGCGCGGGAATCAGCCCGTCGAACGACGTCTCGACCCACTTGCACGACAGCTTCGCGGTCTGGCAGACAGCGTTGCCGACGTCGATGTCGAAGCCCTGCAGGTCGCCGTTCGGCGCCTTCGACTCGAACGGCGGGTATTGCGCCTCGAGGCCGAAACGCAGCGTTTGCCCGTCGGCGAGCGCCGCGCCGGAACCGAGCGCGCACGCGAGTGCGAACGCGAGCTTGAGTGTGTGTGCATGCTTCATCGTGATCTCCTGGCTTGTCGGCCGGCGCCGTGCGTTCGCACGTGCTCCGGTTCCGTCGGTGGCTTTCCGTGCGACGTACACGTCGCCTGCTTGGGGTGCGGGCCGCGCCCGCGATTTACAGCGACCGCAACCGCCGCGCGCCTTCGATCAGCGTCGCGTCGTCTTTCGAGAAACTGAGCCGGATCACGCCGGCGTCGGTGCCGTCGGTATAGAACGCCGACAGCGGAATCGTCGCGACGCGCGCATCGCGGATCAGGCGCAGCACGAAGTCGCTGTCGCGTTCGTCCGAGAAGTGCCGGAACCGCGCGAGCATGAAGAACGAGCCTTCGCTCGGCAGCAGCTCGAAGCGCGAACCGGCCAGCTCGCGCGCGAGCAGGTCGCGCTTGGCCTGGTAGAACGCCGACAGGCCGAGATAGCTTTCCGGCCGCGCGAGGATCTCCGCGAACGCGACCTGCATCGGCGTATCGGCCGAGAACACCATGAATTGGTGCACCTTGCGGATCTCGTCCATCAGTTCGGCCGGCGCGACGCAATGGCCGACCCGCCAGCCCGTCACGTGGAACGACTTGCCGAACGACGACACGATCACGCTGCGCTCGGCGAGCTCACGGTGACGCGCGACGCTCTGATGTTGCGCGCCGTCGAACACCACGTGCTCGTAGACCTCGTCCGACAGGACCACGATGTCGGTATTGCGCGTGAGCAGCGCGAGCCGTTCGAGATCGTCGGCGGAGAACACCGTCGCGGTCGGGTTGTGCGGCGTGTTGACGATGATCATTCGCGTGCGCGGCGTGATCGCCGCGGCCACTTCGTCCCAGTTCACGCGGAAATGCTCGGGCGACAGCTTGATCGCGACCGGCGTTGCGCCCTGCAACCGCACGATCGGCGCATAGCTGTCGAACGACGGCTCGAAATAGATCACTTCGTCGCCCGGATGCACGAGCGCGCTGATCGCCGCGTAGAGCCCTTCGCTCGCGCTCGCGATCACCGTGATCTCGGTGCCCGGGTCGTAGCGCGTGCCGTACAGCGCCTCCGTCTTCTCCGCGAGGCGTTCGCGCAGCGACACGACGCCGGCCATCGGCGCGTACTGGTTGTGGCCGTCGCGCATCGCGCGCGCGACGCCCTCGACGAGCGCCGGATCGGGCGCGAAATTCGGCGCGCCCTGCGACAGGTTCAGCGCATCGTGCTGCGCGGCGAGCTGGCCGATCACCGTGAAGATCGTCGTCCCGACGTCCGGCAGTTTCGATCGGGGCGTGGTGGCGCTTCGCATGACTCCTCCTTCAATTGTCCTTCGCGCCGGCCCGCGCGACGCGCGCAGCCCGGTTCGTGACGCATGATTTAGCCCGAGCCAATAAGGGCGGACAATCGAAAGTTCGTCATGGCGGCCATGCATTTTTCTCATGACCGGCCATGCGCAAGGCTCAATGCCAAGACCATGTGCCCGGCAACGCATGCGCATCAGGCATCTCCTCCCAGTGCCTGCCCACACTCACGACGGGCTTGCGCTGGCCGCCCGAATGCACGGCCACGCCGCGCATCACGCGCCCGCGGCGGCCAGATAGGCGCCCAGGACGGCCTGCAACTCGCCCCGCAACGCGGCGAAGTCCAGCGCGGGCCCGAGCGTGAGCAGCGTCTGCGACACGCCGCCGTAGCAGACCGCATGCGCCATTCGCGCGACCCCGTCGAGCCTCGCGGCCGGCGGCGGATCGCTGCACTGCGCAAGCGCGTCGCGCCACAGCGCGACATACGCGTCGTAATGGCGGCGGTATGCGGACAGCGGCGACACTTGCCGCTCCAGCGCAAAGAACGCACTCCACGGCGCGGCGTCGGCGGCGATCGTATCGACCTGCAGGTCGACGAGCACGGCCGCGAGCTCGGCGCGCGGCACGCCGCGCAGCCCATGCGCCGCTTCGCGCAGCCGGTCGGCCAGCGCCAGCACGCGCCGGTGGATGCACAGCGCGGCGAGGCTCTGCTTGTCGCCGAAGTATTCGTAGAAGGTGCCGACGCTCACGCCCGCGACGGCCGCGATCTCGCGGATCGTCGCCTTCGCGTAGCCGCGCTCGAGCAAAAGCTGAACGAAGGCCTGCTGGAGCGCCTCGGACGTGGCCTGCGCGCGCGACTGGCGCGGCCGGCGGCGCAACGCGGGCGCGGGTTGCGCCGCCGACTGGCCGGGCGGCGCCGGAACCTGAACATGTCGCGGCGGCATATTTGCTACTCTGAAATTCAGCGGAAACGCGTTTGACCGGCAGACCGCGAAGCACGAGACCGGAGACAGCCCGATGACCGAATCGACCCATGCCATCACGAACCAGTTCGACGAACTGGTCGACTATAACCTCTTCGCCACCGACGTCGCGCTGCGCGAGGCACTCGCCCGCGCGGGCGCCGGCTGGGCCGTGCCGCAGCTCGACGCGTACGGCGCGCGGCTCGGCAGCGCCGACACCGCGCGGCTCGCCGACGAAGCAAACCGCCACCCGCCGGAACTGAACGCGTTCGACCGGCGCGGCCGGCGCATCGACTGCGTCGACTTCCATCCGGCGTGGCACACGCTGCTCGGCATGTACCGCAACGAGGGCTTCGTGTCGCTCGCGTTCCGCGATACGCGCCCGGGCCGCTGGGCCGCGACCGCGGCCGGCTTCTACCTGCACGGCCAGATCGAGGCCGGCACGCTGTGCCCGGCGACGATGACGCAGGCCGCGATTCCGGTGCTGCAGAAGGAACCCGCGCTGTGGGACCTGCTGCGCGACAAGCTGTACAGCGACGACTACGATCCGCGCGACGTGCCGGTCGCCGACAAGCGCTCGATCTGGTTCGGCATGGGCATGACCGAGAAACAGGGCGGCTCCGACGTGCGCGCGAACACGACGCTGGCGAGTGCCGTCGGTGCGGGCGGACGCGGCGGCGAATACCGGCTGCGCGGCCACAAGTGGTTCTTCTCCGCGCCGATGTGCGACGCGCACCTGGTCGTCGCGCGCACCGCAGCCGGCGGCCCGTCGTGCTTCTACGTGCCGCGCTGGCGGCCCGACGGGACGAAGAACGCGGTCGAGATCCAGCGGCTGAAGAACAAGGTCGGCAACCGCAGCAACTCGAGCAGCGAGATCGAGTTGAACGACGCGTGGGGCATCATGCTCGGCGACGAAGGCCGCGGCATTCCGACCATCATCGAGATGGCCACGTACACGCGGCTGAGCTGCGTGCTCGGCAGCGCGGCGATGCTGCGCCAGGGCGTCGTGCAGGCGATCGCGTACACGCGCCAGCGCCATGCGTTCGGCCGCGCGCTCGCCGAGCAGCCGCTGATGCGCACCGTGCTCGCCGATCTCGCGCTCGAAAGCGAAGCCGCGCTCGCGCTCGCGATGCGTCTCGCCGACGCGTTCGAGCGCGACGACTCGCCGCGCGAACGCGCGTGGAAGCGGATCGTCACGCCCGCCGCGAAATTCTGGGTCTGCAAGCGCGCGGTCGAGCTGACCGGCGAGGTGATGGAAGTGTTCGGCGGCAACGGCTACGTCGACGACGGCCCGATCGCGCGGCTGTTCCGCGAAGCGCCGGTCAACTCGATCTGGGAAGGCTCCGGCAACGTGATGTGCCTCGACGTGCTGCGCGCGGTGTCGCGCGAACCCGACGCGGCCGCGGCGCTCTTCGCCGAGCTGACCGACCTCTGCGCGGGCGAGCCCCGCATACGCGCGGCACTCGATGCGCTGCGCGCGATGCTCGCGGCACCGGCCGATACGCTCGAGGCGTCGGCCCGCGTGTTCGCGCAGCGGCTCGCGCTCGTCGCGCAGGCCTGCCTGCTGCGGCGCGACGCGCCCGCGGCCGTCGCCGACGCGTTCATCGCGACGCGGCTTGCCGCGCCCGACTGGGGCCGCATCGCGGGCGGCTTCGATCCGCACGCGCTCGACGTCGCCGCGCTGCTGCAGCGCGCTTACGCGGCCTGACGGGCGCCGAACCGACCACCGACGCCAAAGAAAAAGCCACCGGACCCGACGGCCCGGTGGCTTCTTCACATGATGCCCGGCACGGCGCCCTTCGACGCCGCCGGCGACTCACGCCATGCTTACTTGCCGCCGATGCTCTTCAGCGGCTTCCACTCGCCCTTCTCGACCTTGTACATCGTGATGCCGCCGTTCTTCAGGTCACCCTTCGCGTCGTACGCGACGTGCGACGACGTGACGCCGGCCATGTCGGTCTTCGCGAGCACCGGCAGGTACTTCGCCGGATCGGTCGAGTCGGCCTTCTTCATCGCGTTGAGCATTGCCATCGCGCCGTCGTACGCGTACGGCGAGTACGTCTGCACGTCTTCGCCGAAGCGCTTCTTGTACTTGTCGGCGTAACCCTTGCCGCCCGGCATTTCCTCGAGCGGGAGGCCTGCCAGCGATGCGATCGTGCCGTCGGCCGCGTTGCCCGCGATCTTCAGGAACGTCGGCGTCTTCACCATTTCGCCGCTCATCAGCGGTGCGGTGATGCCGAGCGTCTTCATCTGCTTGACCATCGGCGCTGCCTGCGAATCCGCGCCGCCGTAGTAGACGAGGTCCGGCTTCGCCGCCTTCAGCTTCGTCAGGATCGCCTTGAAGTCGACGGCCTTGTCGTTCGTGAATTCACGGTCGACGATCGTCGCGCCGCCAGCCTTCGCGGCCTTCTCGAACTGGTCGGCGAGACCCTGGCCGTAGGCCGTGCGGTCGTCGACGATCGCGATCTTCTTCATGCCGAGATCCTTCGCCGCGAAGGTGCCCGCCACCGAGCCCTGCTGCGTGTCGGACGTCATCATGCGGAAGGTCGTCTTGTAACCCTGCTGCGTGTATTCCGGCGCCGTCGCCATCGCGATTTCCGGAATGCCGGCGTTTGCGTAGATACGCGAAGCGGGAATCGTCGTGCCCGAGTTGAAGTGGCCGAGCATACCCTTGATGCCGTCGTCGACGAGCTTCTGCGCAACCGTCGTGCCGGTGCGCGGGTCAGCCTGGTCGTCCTGCGTCTCGAGCACGAACTTCACCGCCTTGCCGCCGATCTTCGGGTTCGTCGCGTTGAAGTCTTCCAGCGCGAGCGCGATCCCGTTCTGCATATCCTTGCCGTAGTGAGCCTGGGCGCCCGTCATCGGCCCTGCGTAACCGATCTTCACGTCGTCCGCATGGGCCGTCCCCGCAAGCGACATGACGGCGACGAACGTCGCGCCTGCCAGCTTTTTCATCGTGTGTTGCATAGCATCTCCTTGGTACCAGGGTAAATGGAGCGGCTTCGGGATCGCCTTGCCGCTTCCTTTGTTTGATCCGAACGGCAAGGATGGTCAGCCGATCGTCATCAAATTCGCATTGCCGCCCGCCGCGGCCGTGTTCACGCTCACCGAGCGCTCGGTGAGCAGGCGCTCGAGCGCGTAGTCTTCCGCGTCGCCGTTCTCGAACGCGCCCGCCGACACGCCCTGCACCGACACGATCGGGCCCGGTCGCTGCGCGACGTCCTTCACGAGCGTCTGCAGTTCGTCGCTGTCGCCTTCGAACAGCACCGCATCGAACGGCGCGTCGGCCTGCTTGCGCACGGCCGCATGCCCCTTCAGCGCCGCCGGCAGCGCGGCGACCAGCGCCTCGCCCGCCGCGCCGGCGAACAGCGCGCGGTTGCCCGTCGCCAGCACCGCCGCGAACTGCGCGCGCGCGCCGCCCGGCGTGGCCGCGACACACAGCACCGTGCCGCGCGGGCCGAGTGTATACGTGTTTCGCTCGCCCGTCGGCCCGGTCAGCACTGCGGTCGCACCGGCCGGCACCTGCGCCAGATAGCCGTCGCAGCGTGCGGCCAGCGCCGGCTCGCGCTGCTCGATCAGCCAGTCGCGCAGCGTCGTGAGCGCCGCCGCCGGGTTGCCGCGTGCGTCGCCTTCGACCGCGCCGTCCGCGATCAGCATCTGCGCGAGCGAGCGCGGCAGGCCCGACGGACGCGTCGCGAGCAGGCGCTGCAGGTACAGCGCGCCGCCGGCCTTCGGGCCCGTGCCCGACAGCCCTTCGCCGCCGAACGGCTGCACGCCGACCACCGCGCCGATCACGTTGCGGTTCACGTAGATGTTGCCGACGTGCGCGTTCGAGATCACGTGCGCGATCGTCTCGTCGATCCGCGTGTGGATGCCGAGCGTCAGGCCGTAACCCGTCGCGCGGATCTGCTCGAGCAGCTTGTCGAGCTGGCTGCGGCGATAGCGCACGACGTGCAGCACCGGGCCGAACACTTCACGCTTCAGCTCGTCGATGCTGCCGATCTCGATCAGCGTCGGCGGCACGAACGTGCCGTGTGCGCAAGCTTCCGGCGACGACAGCTGCGTGACCGCGTGGCCCTTCTCCTTCATCGCCGCGACGTGCGTGTCGATCGTCTGCTTCGCTTCGGCGTCGATCACCGGGCCGACGTCGGTCGACAGCCGGTCCGGGTTGCCGAGCGCCAGCTCGTGCATCGCGCCCTTGAGCATCGTCAACGTGCGGTCCGCGACGTCGTCCTGCAGACACAGAACGCGCAGCGCCGAACACCGTTGACCAGCGGAGTCGAACGACGACTGCATCACGTCCGCGACGACCTGCTCCGCGAGCGCCGACGAGTCGACGATCATCGCGTTCTGGCCGCCCGTTTCCGCGATCAGCGGAATCGGCTTGCCGTCCGGGTCGAGGCGCGCGGCGAGCGTCTTGTTGATCAGGCGCGCGACTTCGGTCGAGCCGGTAAACATCACCGCGCGCGTGCGCGGATCGGCGACCAGCGCCGCGCCGACGGTCTCGCCGGTGCCCGGCAGCAGCTGCACCGCGCCGGCCGGCACGCCGGCCTCGCGCAGCAGGCGTACGGCCTGGGCGGCGATCAGCGGCGTCTGTTCGGCCGGCTTCGCGAGCACCGTGTTGCCGGCCGCGAGCGCGGCCGCCACCTGGCCCATGAAGATCGCGAGCGGGAAGTTCCACGGGCTGATACAGACCACGGGGCCGAGCGGGCGGTGCGTGTCGTTCGAGAATTCGTCGCGGATCTGCGCCGCGTAGTAGCGCAGGAAGTCGACGGCTTCGCGAATTTCGGCGATCGCGTTCGGCAGCGACTTGCCGGCTTCGCGCACGATCAGGCCCATCAGCGTGTGCATCTGCGCTTCGAGCAGGTCGGCAGCGCGCACCAGGCAGTCGGCGCGTGCATCGACCGGCGTCGCCTGCCAGATCGGCGCGGCGGCCACCGCGTGCGCGAGCGCCGCGCTCACGTGTTCGGCCGTCGCTTCGCTGACGGTGCCGACCAGGTCGCGCTGGTCGGCCGGGTTGCGCACGTCGCGCGCCGGGGCGTCGGCGAGCGCGTCGTCGGCGAGCATCGGCGCCGCGCGCCACGGATGGTGCGCGCTCGCGAGCAGCGCGGACGACAGCGACGCGAGACGATGTTCGTTCGACAGGTCGAGGCCCATCGAGTTGGGACGCTCGTCGCCGTAGAGGTTGCGCGGCAGCGGGATCTTCGCGTGCGGCGCGCCGAGCGGCACGACCTTCGATGCCTCGTCGACCGGATCGGCGACCAGTTCCTTCACCGAGACCGTCTTGTCGGCGATGCGGTTCACGAAGGACGTGTTCGCGCCGTTCTCCAGCAGTCGGCGCACGAGGTACGCGAGCAGCGTTTCATGCGTGCCGACCGGTGCATACACGCGGCACGGACGGTTCAGCTTGTCGCGGCCCGTGACTTCCTCGTACAGCGGTTCACCCATCCCGTGCAGGCACTGGAATTCGTACTGGCCGGGGTAGTAGTTCTGGCCGGCCAGGTGATAGATCGCGGCCAGCGTGTATGCGTTGTGCGTCGCGAATTGCGGGTAGACGGCGTCGGGCGCCGCGAGCAGCTTCTTCGCGCACGCGAGGTACGACACGTCCGTATAGATCTTGCGCGTGTAGACCGGATAGCCTTCGAGGCCGTCGACCTGCGCACGCTTGATTTCGGTATCCCAGTACGCGCCCTTGACGAGGCGGATCATCAGGCGGTGACGGCTGCGGCGCGCGAGGTCGATCAGGTAGTCGATCACGAACGGGCAACGCTTCTGGTAGCCCTGCACGACGAAGCCGATGCCGTTCCAGCCGGCCAGCTCCGGATCGAAGCAGAGCGCTTCGAGCAAGTCGAGCGAGATTTCGAGGCGATCCGCTTCTTCCGCGTCGATGTTCAGGCCGATGTCGTAGCGGCGCGCGAGCAGCGCGAGCGCACGCACGCGCGGCAGCAGCTCGCTCATCGTGCGGTCCTGCTGCGAGCGCGAGTAGCGCGCGTGCAGCGCCGACAGCTTGATCGAGATGCCCGGGCCTTCGTAGATGCCGCGGCCGCCGGCGGCCTTGCCGATCGCATGGATCGCCTGCTCGTACGACGCGTAGTAGCGCTGCGCGTCCTCTTCGGTCGTCGCCGCTTCGCCGAGCATGTCGTACGAGTAGCGGAAGCCGCGCGCTTCGTACTTGCGGCTGTTCGCGAGCGCTTCGGAAATCGTCTCGCCGGTGACGAACTGCTCGCCCATCAGACGCATCGCCATGTCGACGCCCTTGCGGATCAGCGGCTCGCCGCCGCGGCCGATCAGGCGCGTGAGCGCCGACGACAGGCCCGCTTCGCTATTGGTCGTCACGAGCTTGCCGGTGATCATCAGGCCCCAGGTCGCCGCGTTCACGAACAGCGACGGCGCGTGGCCGACGTGCGAGCGCCAGTCGCCCTTGCTGATCTTGTCGCGGATCAGCGCATCGCGCGTCGCGCGATCGGGAATGCGCAGCAGCGCTTCGGCCAGACACATCAGCGCGACGCCTTCCTGGCTCGACAGCGAGAACTCGTGGATCAGCCCCTCGACACCACCGCCCGAGCTCTTCTCGCGCAGCGCCTCGACGAGCTGCGTCGCGAGCGTCTGCACGTCGGCCTGCAGGTTCGCGGGCAGGCGCGCCTGGCCCAGCAGGAACGGCACGCATTCCGGCTCGGGGCGGCGATACGCGGCCGTGATCGCCGCGCGCAGCACCGATTGCGGCTGCACGTTCTGCGCGAACTCGAGGAACGGATGCGGCGAGTTGTCGTCGTCGCCGTCCGTCGCCTGGCCGTCGGCGAGCTCCGTCACGCCGCTGTTGCCCGACAGTTCAGGCGGCAGCTGGCCGTGCTCGATCCGCTCGAGATACGCGAAGATCGCCTGCTTGATCAGCCAGTGGGGAGTGCGCTCGAGACGCGCTGCCGCGTCTTTCAGGCGCGAGCGGAGAAGGTCGTCGACTTTGACGCCGAGAGTCGTGCTTGCCATGGTGGGTTCGTGCGCCGGTGCGAGTCCGGCGATGTGGTGTGAGAGGATGCGCGAAATCCTACGGCACGCAATAAAAAGGTGCAACCGAATTGATGGATCGGTTGCACCTTCAAGTTACTCAATATAATCAGCCACTTATGAAGTTGCAACCTAGGGGTTGCCCGTGGTCGGCGGATCGGTGTTTTCCCTGATCGGGGCGAGTCGGCGCGCGTGGGCAACCCTCGGCGTGCACCACCGAGGGGAAAAGCGGGTTGCACTGCGCGGGGTGACAGGGAATTCAGGTGGGTGTGGGACGGGCCGGCAGGCGGCTCGCGCAGGTTGCCGGTTCCGGCCGGCTCGGTATCGGCGAGCGGTGCGCCGGCCGCGCGCGCAGCGCTCAGATATCCAGCGGATCGACCTCGACGCTCCACCGCAGCACGCCCTTCAGCGCACGCAGTTCCGGCTGCCATGCGCGCAGCGCATGCTGCAATGCCGCCCGCGACGCGCTTTCGAGCAACAACTGCGCGCGGTGGACGTTCGCGACCTTGACGATCGTCATCGGCACCGCGTCGTAGACGGTCACGCGATCGGCGCCCGGCAGCCCCGGCAACGCGGCCGCGGCCTGCAGCAGGAACGCGAGCGCCGCATCGAGCGTGCGTCCTTCGGCGCGCAGCAGCGCCTGGTAGACGAACGGCGGCAGATGCGCGTCGCGGCGCTCGCCGAGCGTCGAATTCGCGAAGCCGACGTAATCCTGCCGGCCGAGCGCGTGATACAGCGCGTGACGCGGGTAACGCGTCTGCACGAGCACCTCGCCCGGCAATCCGGCGCGCCCCGCGCGGCCGCTCACCTGCATCAGCTGCGCGAACAGCCGCTCGCTCGCGCGGAAGTCGTGCGAGAACAGCGCGGTGTCGGCATTGAGCACGCCGACGAGCGACACGCGCTGGAAGTCGTGCCCCTTCGCGATCATCTGCGTGCCGACCAGGATGTCGACTTCACCGGCGTGCACGTCCGAGAACAGCGCCTGCGCACTGCCCTTGCGTCGCGTGCTGTCCGCGTCGATCCGCAATATCCGTGCGCCCGGCACGGCCTCGGCGAGCGCTTCCTCGATGCGCTGCGTGCCGCGCCCGAGCGGCGCGATATCGACGTTCCCGCATTCCGGGCACGACCGCGGAATGCGCGCTTCCCAGCCGCAGTGATGGCAGCGCAGCGCATGCTCGGGCTTGTGCAGCACGACGTAGGCGCTGCAGCGCGGGCAACCGGCGACCCAGCCGCACGCGTCGCATGCGAGCTGCGGCGCGTAGCCGCGCCGGTTCAGGAACACGAGGCTCTGCTCGCCGCGCTCGAGCCGCGCCTTCAACGCCGCGACGAGCGGCCCCGACAGCCCGCCCATCGACGCGCGCCCGCGCCGCCGCTCCTCTTCGAGATCGATCAGCCGCACGGTCGGCAGCGTCGCGTCGGCTACCGCGCGGCGCGACAGCGTGAGCCGCGTGTAGCGGCCCTGATCGGCCTGCCACCAGCTCTCGAGCGAAGGCGTCGCCGAGCCGAGCACGACCGGAATGCCGAGATGCTTCGCGCGCCACACGGCAAGATCGCGCGCCGAATAGCGCAGCCCTTCCTGCTGCTTGTATGCGGGCTCGTGCTCCTCGTCGACGACGATCAGTGCGAGCGTCGGCAGCGAAGCAAGCACCGCGAGCCGCGTGCCGAGCACGATCCGCGCGCGGCCCGTGTGCGCGGCGAGCCAGTTGCGCGCACGCTCGCCCTCGGCGAGCCCGCTGTGCAGCGTGACGATCGCGTCGTCGGCGAGCGTGCCCGCGAAGCGTGCGCGGAACGCGGCCTCGAACTGCGGCGTCAGGTTGATTTCGGGCACGAGCACGAGCGCCTGCGCGTCGGGCCGCGCATCGAGCAGCGCGGCGAGCGCATGCAGATAGACCTCGGTCTTGCCGCTCCCGGTCACGCCATGCAGCAGGAACGGCGCGAAGCCCTGCGCGGCGCGGATCGCGTCGAGCGCCTCCGCCTGCTGGTCGGTGAGCGCCGGCGGCACAGTTCGTCCACTGGTTGTCGACAGGTTATCCACAGGTTTGGGCACAGGTGCGTCGGCCCAGCCGATTTCCTCGATGGCGACCCAGCCGTGCGCCGCCCAGTCGTCGAGCGTGGCGGCGGCCTTCGGATGCAACGCCCGCGCATCGGGCAACGTCATCGAATCGGTGTCGGCGAGCGCCTGCGCGAGCCGCCGCAGCGCGGCCCCGCGCGCCGGCAGTGCGTCGGGCAGCGCCGCGCGGCCGGCTTCGGTCAGCCGGTAGCGCACCTCGGGCGCCAGCAGCCGGCCCCAGCGCTCCGCGTCGCGCAGCGCCTGCGGCAACGCCGGCAGCGCGACTTCGCCGCGACCGCGCTGGTAATAGTCGGCCGCGAACGACACGAGCGCGAGCCAATCCGGCGCGAGCGGCGGCAGCTCGGTACAGATCGCGTCGATCGCCCGCAACCGGGACGGCGGCACGTCGGTGTGAGTCGTCACTTCGCAGACGAGGCCGACAACCTGCCGCTTGCCGAACGGCACCTGCACCAGGGTGCCGGGCTCAGGCGCCGGCTGGACGTCGCAGCGGTAGTCGAACAGGGTGGCGAGCGGATGGTCGAGGGCGACCCTGAGGTAGGTGCCGCCCATCACCGCGCTCCGGCGACAGCACGGGGCGCACCGGCGAATTGCACCCGGGTCCGCGCCACGGTGGCGAACTTAAAGTAAAACTTCAGATTCGGCGCTAAGTTTTGGATTCGCATTAGGAATCGCCGTATACCCTGACCAGCCTGTGGATAACTTTGTTGAGAACTCGCCGTTCAACAGCCGCGAAGCGCGCGGGGCCGTGCTTCCCGCTGTTTTCGGCCGCCGTCGGCCGCGCCCCGCGGAGCCTTATTCCATAAGGCTGCTATTCAAATTACGGAACCATAGCGAGACATTTCGACCGATACAGGGCTCTACCGCGCTGCAACGTGGAAAATGTGCATAAGTCAAGTCTTGACAAGCCTTGAATCGGCAACCGGTGCGGGGTTGCGCCCTGTTTAGCGCCGACAGCGAAACGCCGCCACCCCGCAGTGCAGCATGGCAGCGCTTGCGCTTAGCCCACCGATCCGCTACGGATCTTGCGGCTGTGGGTGTGCACTTCGTCGACGAGCTCGGCGACGTGGTCGGGCGACGTGAACTGCGAAATGCCGTGGCCGAGGTTGAATACGTGACCGGGGTGATTGCCGTAGCTGTCGAGCACCGCACGCGCCTGCTCGCGCACCACGGCCGGCGGCGCAAACAGGATCGTCGGGTCGAGGTTGCCCTGCAGCGCGACGCGCCCGGCGACGCGTTCGCGCGCGGCGCCGAGATTGACCGTCCAGTCGAGGCCGACCGCGTCGACGCCGGTCGCCGCGATTTCCTCGAGCCACAGGCCGCCGCCCTTCGTGAACGTGATCACCGGCACGCGCTCGCCGTCGTGCTCGCGCTTCAGCTGCGCGACCACGCGACGGATGTAGTCCAGCGAGAAGCGCTGATATGCGCCGTCCGCGAGTGCGCCGCCCCACGTATCGAAGATCATCACGGCCTGCGCGCCGGCTTCGATCTGCGCGTTCAGGTACGCGGCCACGGCCTGCGCGTTCACGTCGAGGATCCGGTGCATCAGGTCGGGGCGCGAATACGCCATCGACTTCACCGTGCGGAAATCATCCGACCCGCCGCCTTCGACCATGTAGCACGCGAGCGTCCACGGGCTGCCCGAGAAGCCGATCAGCGGCACGCGCTGGCGGCCCTGGCCGTCGGTCAGCGCGCGGCGGATCTCGCGCACGGCGCCCGTCACGTAACCGAGCGTCTCCTCGATGTCCGGCACCGCGAGCTTCGCGACGTCGGCCTCGGTGCGCACCGGATGCGCGAACTTCGGCCCTTCGCCGACCTGAAAGTCGAGGCCGAGGCCCATCGCGTCGGGAATCGTCAGGATGTCCGAGAACAGGATCGCGGCGTCGAGCGGGAAGCGCTCGAGCGGCTGCAGCGTCACTTCGGTCGCGTAGTCGGGATTCTTCGCGAGGCCGAGGAAGCTGCCGGCGCGCGCGCGCGTCGCGTTGTATTCGGGCAGATAGCGGCCGGCCTGACGCATCAGCCAGATCGGCGTGTAGTCGGTCGGCTCGCGCAGAAGCGCACGCAGGAAGGTGTCGTTGAGCAGGGTATGGGCCACGGTAGGAGCGACGAGCGAAGGCAAAGCGGCATTTTACCGGAGCGCGGCCGCACGGCTGCGTATGCCGATGCGATGGCGGCCATATGACGCGCGCGATGGCTCCGTTATGATCGGACGCTGATATCGAACCGACCGAAGGAGGAGACCGATGAAGACATTCGCCACGCTGGCCACGCTCGCCGCTGCCATGCTTTGCTGCGCCGCCGCGCACGCGCAGGGTACGACCACGACGGCGGCCCCGACCACCGCGGCCGTCGGCTCGCGGCTCGACGACGTGGTCGCACGCGGCACGCTGCGCGTGTGCACGACGGGCGACTACAAGCCGTATTCGTACTACCGCGCGGACGGCCGCTTCGAGGGCATCGACATCGACATGGCCGAGTCGCTCGCGAAATCGCTCGGCGTGAAGGCCGAGTTCGTGAAGACGAGCTGGTCGAACCTCACCAACGACTTCGTCGCGAAGTGCGATGTCGCGGTGGGCGGCGTGTCGACGACACTCGAGCGCCAGAAGCGCGTGTTCTTCACGCAGCCGTACGTGGTCGACGGCAAGACGCCGATCGTGCGCTGCGCGGACGCCGACAAGTACCAGACCGTCGCGCAGATCGACCGGCCCGAGACCCGCGTGATCGTGAACTCGGGCGGCACCAACGAGCGCTTCGCGAAGCAGTTCTTCACGCATGCGAACCTGAGCGTCTATCCGGACAACGTGACGATCTTCAAGCAGATCCTCGCGGGCAAGGCGGACGTCATGGTGACGGATGCGTCCGAGACGCTGCTGCAGCAAAAGCTGAATCCGGGCCTGTGCTCCGTGCATCCGGACAAGCCGTTCCAGTTCGGAGAAAAGGCGTACATGGTGCCGCGCGGCGACGTCGTCTTCCAGCAGTACGTCGACCAGTGGCTGCATCTGGCGCTATCGTCCGGCGAATACCAGGCGATCTCCGACAAGTGGCTGAAGTGAGCACGATCGCTCGCGGAACGGGCGTCCGATAACGACGTGGACCCGTTGCCGCCGCCGGCCGCGCACCCCGCCGTTACACATCGGCGTGGCGCGTGGCCGGCGTGAAATCGCGAAAACCGGCCGAATGGCCGACTATCGCGTGCCTCAATCACGTTTCAAAATCTTTCCGACGAATGAATCGTCATGTGCGGTATCTGCCGCGCGATGCACATTCCGGCGTGTAAATCGGCATTTCATCGACGCCGATACGCATGAAAAACGCATTATGCGCACCCGATGAAAACTCTGCGGAAATGACGAGTAAATATGACCTTCTTCAGGACCCCGAAAACAGAAAAAAATCCCGGAAAGCCTTATCTGGCGGGCGTTACAACCTGAAACACTTTGTTACCGTGAGGGATCATTAATTCGCCCACAATGGGCTCAACGGTTTCAACACGGATGCGGTCTCGTGTGCCAAGTGTGAGCGGACGCGAAGCGCTGCGAGCCAGTCGGTCACGTACCGAAGCCCTTCCGAGGGGCATCCCTGTTGGAGTCGTTTCCGGCTCCCGCCGGACTCGGTTTCATCTTTGGTCTCCTCGCGCTAACCCCGTAGCGTGTGGTTTTTAGCGGGCTAATAAGCCCGCTTTTTTTCGTCCATCGAAAACGCAACGGCCCGCAGGCCGCCGCGTTCGTCCCGCCGCCGGGCCGCTTGCTCGTATCAAGCAGTCTTCTGCACGTCGAGCTTCAGTTCGTCGATCATCCGTTCGCGCATCACGAATTTCTGCACCTTGCCCGTCACCGTCATCGGCAGCTCGTCGACGAAGCGGATGTAGCGCGGAATCTTGTAGTGCGCGATCTGGCCGCTACAGAACGCGCGCACGTCATCCTCGGTCATCTGCTCGCCCGCACGCAGCACGATCCACGCGCACAGCTCCTCGCCGTATTTCGCGTCGGGCACGCCGAACACCTGCGCGCTCTGAATCTTCGGATGCCTGAACAGGAATTCCTCGATCTCGCGCGGATACACGTTCTCGCCGCCGCGAATCACCATGTCCTTCAGCCGGCCGACGATGTTGCAGTAGCCGTCGGCGTCGAGCGTCGCGAGGTCGCCCGTATGCATCCAGCCGTCGACCAGCACCTCGCGCGTCTTCGCTTCGTCGTCCCAGTAGCCGAGCATCACCGAGTAACCCTTCGTGCACAGCTCGCCCGTCGCGCCGACCGGCACGATCTCGCCGGTTGGGTCGACGATCTTCACCTCCAGGTGCGGCTGGATGCGGCCGACCGTCGTCGTGCGCTTCTCGAGCGGGTCGTCGGTCGAGCTCTGGAACGACACGGGGCTCGTCTCCGTCATTCCGTACGCGATCGTGATCTCGGACAGATGCATCTGCGACACGACGCGCTTCATCGTCTCGATCGGGCACGGCGAGCCGGCCATGATCCCGGTGCGCAGCGTCGACAGGTCGAACTTCGCGAAGTCCGGATGATCGAGCTCCGCGATGAACATCGTCGGCACGCCGTGCAGCGCGGTGCAGCGCTCCTCGGCGACGGCCGCGAGCGTCGCGACCGGATCGAACGCCTCGCCGGGGAACACCATCGCGGCCCCCGTCGACACGCACGCGAGCACGGCCAGCACCATCCCGAAGCAGTGATACAGCGGCACCGGGATGCAGAGCGAATCCTGTTCGGTGAAGCGCATCGCCATCGCGATCGAGCGCGCGTTGTTGACGACATTGCGGTGCGTGAGCGTCGCGCCCTTCGGGCTGCCGGTCGTGCCGCTCGTGAACTGGATGTTGATCGGATCGGTGGCCGCGAGCGTCGCGCCGATCGCGTCGAGCCGCGCGACATCGAGCGTGTCGCGGCCGCGCGCCATCACGTCCGCGAAGCGGAACATGCCGGCCGGCGCGACCTCGCCCATCGACACGACCGTGCGCAGGCTCGGCACGCGTGCCGCATGCAGGTCGCCCGGCGTCGCGCCCGCGAGCTCCGGCGCGATCGTCTGCAGCATCTCGACGTACGCCGACGTCTTGAAGCGCTCGGCCGCGATCACGGCCTTGCAGCCGACCTTGTTCAGCGCGTATTCGAGTTCCGCAAGCCGGTAGGCCGGGTTGATGTTGACGAGGACTGCGCCGATGCGCGCGGTCGCGAATTGCGTGAGCAGCCATTCGCTGCGGTTCGGCGACCAGATGCCGACGCAGTCGCCCTTCACGATCCCGAGCGCGGCGAGGCCCGCCGCGAGCACGTCGACCTCGTGCGCGAACGCGCGCCAGGTCCAGCGCACCTGCTGTTCGCGGAACACGACGGCCGGGCGATCGGGAAAGCGGCCCGCCGTGTCGAGCAGGAACCGGCCGATCGTCGCTTCGGATAGCGGCACGTCGGTCGCGCCGCGCACGTACGACAGTCCGTTTTCGGGCGCGATCAGCGCCCCCTTGCCAAGGTCTGCTGCCATCGATGTCTCCGTCCGTTTTTATCTGATCGGCTCCGCACGCGGCTAACGCGCGCGCCTGCTCCGCCACGATCGCGGCGGACTGCCTCTGCGCGGATGATGCCGCGTTCTGCTGACGACACTCTGACATCAAATCGCGGCGGGCGGATGAAATAGCACGACCGGACGATACGATCCGGCCCGCAAAAAAACCGACGAAAACGACGGACGAAAAAAAAGCAGCCCGAAGGCTGCTTTCTTTCGCGGGATACGCGCGCGCGGCTCAGTGCCGGCTGCGAATCTTCGCCAGACGCTGGATCGCTTCGAGCTGCGCCATCGCGGTCGCGAGCTCCGATTGCGCCTTTGCGAGGTCGAGGTCCGACTTCGCGTTCTGCAGCGTTTCCTCGGCACGCTTGCGCGCTTCCTCGGCTTTCGCCGCGTCGAGGTCCTTGCCGCGGATCGCGGTATCGGCGAGCACCGTCACGGCGCCCGGCTGCACTTCGAGAATGCCGCCTGCGACGAACACGAATTCGTCGTTGCCGCCCTCGACTTCGATGCGCACCGCACCCGGACGAATCCGCGTGATCAGCGGCGTGTGACCCGGCAGAATACCCAGCTCACCCGTTTCGCCCGGCAGCGCGACGAATTTCGCCTCGCCCGAGAAGATCTGCTCTTCCGCGCTGACGACGTCTACTTTGATGGTTGCCATATCGACTCCTGGTTGAGCGTATTACGTGGGCGCCCGTCCGTGAAAAGATGCCATCGAGACATCCTTCACGAACGCACGGGCGCCCGCTGCGTTACACCCGACCTTTACTGGATCTTCTTGGCCTTTTCGAAGGCTTCGTCGATCGTGCCGACCATGTAGAACGCCTGTTCCGGCAGGTGGTCGCACTCGCCGTCGACGATCATCTTGAAGCCACGGATCGTTTCCTTCAGCGGCACGTACTTGCCCGGCGAGCCCGTGAACACTTCAGCGACGTGGAACGGCTGCGACAGGAAACGCTGGATCTTACGAGCGCGCGCGACCGACAGCTTGTCTTCCGGCGACAGTTCGTCCATACCCAGAATCGCGATGATGTCGCGCAGTTCCTTGTAGCGCTGCAGCGTCTGCTGAACGCGACGGGTGATCGAGTAGTGCTCTTCACCGATCACGTTCGGGTCGATCTGGCGCGACGTCGAGTCGAGCGGGTCGACCGCCGGGTAGATACCCAGCGAAGCGATGTCACGCGACAGAACGACGGTTGCGTCCAGGTGGCCGAAGGTGGTTGCCGGCGACGGGTCGGTCAAGTCGTCCGCAGGGACGTACACGGCCTGAACCGACGTAATCGAGCCCTTCTTGGTCGACGTGATGCGTTCCTGCAGCTTGCCCATTTCTTCAGCCAGCGTCGGCTGATAGCCCACTGCCGACGGCATACGGCCGAGCAGTGCCGACACTTCGGTACCGGCCAGCGTGAAACGGTAGATGTTGTCGACGAAGAACAGCACGTCGAGGCCTTCGTCACGGAAGTGCTCGGCCATCGTCAGGCCGGTCAGCGCAACGCGCAGACGGTTGCCCGGCGGCTCGTTCATCTGGCCGTACACCAGCGCGACCTTGTCGAGAACGTTCGAGTCCTTCATTTCGTGGTAGAAGTCGTTCCCTTCACGGGTACGCTCGCCCACGCCCGCGAACACGGAGTAACCGCCGTGTTCCTTCGCGATGTTGTTGATGAGCTCCATCATGTTGACGGTCTTGCCCACGCCAGCACCGCCGAACAGGCCAACCTTGCCGCCCTTTGCGAACGGGCAGATCAGGTCGATAACCTTGATACCCGTTTCGAGCAGCTCGGTCGACGGCGACAGTTCGTCGAACGCCGGAGCCTTCTGGTGGATCGAACGCGTATGTTCGCTCACGATCGGGCCGGCTTCGTCGATCGGACGGCCGAGCACGTCCATGATACGACCGAGGGTCGGCTTGCCGACCGGCACCGAGATCGGATTTGCCGTGTTCTTCACGGTCAGACCGCGGCGCAGGCCGTCGGATGCACCCAGACAGATGGTACGGACAACGCCGTCGCCCAGCTGCTGCTGGACTTCGAGCGTCAGTTCCGAGCCATCGAGAATGAGCGCGTCGTAGATCTTCGGCATGCTGTCGCGCGGGAATTCCACGTCGATAACGGCGCCGATGCACTGTACGATCTTGCCTTCTACCAAAGCAGCAGTACTCATCGCTTTTCCTTTAAATACCTGATTCTTTACTCGCGCAAAGGCGCAGTTGTCGTCCGTGGCGCGCGCTTAAACAGCAGCTGCGCCGCCGACGATCTCCGACAGTTCTTTCGTAATCGCGGCCTGGCGGCTCTTGTTGTATACGAGCTGCAGTTCGCTGATCACCGTCTTCGCGTTGTCGGACGCGGCCTTCATCGCGACCATCCGCGCCGATTGCTCGGACGCCATGTTTTCAGCGACGGCCTGGTACACCAGCGCCTCGACGTAACGCACGAGCAGTTCGTCGACGACTGCCTGCGCGTCCGGCTCGTAGATGTAGTCCCACGACGTAGCCGGCGTACCGTCATCGGCTTCGAAGTGTTCCGACGACAGCGGCAGCAGCTGCTCGATCACGGCTTCCTGCTTCATCGTGTTGACGAAGCGCGTGTAAGCGATATAAACCGCCGACAGCTTGCCTTCCGAATACAGGTCGAGCTGCGTCTTCACTGCGCCGATCAGCTTGTCCAGATGCGGGGTGTCGCCGAGGTGCACGACCTGCGACATCACCTTCGCGCCGAAGCGGTTCAGGAAACCGAGGCCCTTGCTGCCGATCGCCGTGGCTTCGACCTTCTGGCCCTTCTCTTCCAGCTCCTTGAACTTCTGCACCGTCGCACGCAGCACGTTGGTGTTCAGCCCGCCGCACAGACCCTTGTCCGTCGTGACGAGGATGATGCCGGCCGTGTTCGCGCCGTCGTTTGCCACCATGAACGGGTGGCGGTACTCCGGGTTCGCGCGGCTCATGTGCGCGGCGATGGCACGGACCTTGTCCGCGTAAGGACGAGCGGCGCGCATGCGTTCCTGCGCGCGGCGCATCTTCGATGCGGCCACCATCTCCATCGCCTTCGTGATCTTGCGCGTGTTCTGCACGCTCTTGATCTTGCCGCGAATTTCCTTCATTCCAGCCATAGCTTGCTCCTTGACCGAAGCTGCGCGGGCGCATCAGCACCCGCGCGGCCTCAGTGTGTCACTCGCGGATCAATAGGCACCCGACTTCTTGAAGGATTCGATCGCCGCGCGCAGCGCGCCTTCGTCGTCCTTCGAGAGATCCTTGGTGTCTTCGATGCGCTTGATGAGGTCAGCGTGGCTGGTCTTCAGGTTGTCGCGCAGGCCCTTCTCGAACGGCAGCACTTGCTTCACGTCGAGGTCGTCGAGGTAGCCGTTGTTCGCGGCGTACAGCGACACGGCCAGTTCCCAAACCTGCAGCGGCTGGTACTGCGGCTGCTTCAGCAGTTCCGTCACGCGGCGGCCGCGCTCGAGCTGCTTGCGGGTCGCTTCGTCGAGGTCCGATGCGAACTGCGCGAATGCGGCCAGTTCACGGTACTGCGCGAGGTCGGTACGGATACCGCCCGACAGCTTCTTCACGACCTTCGTCTGAGCGGCGCCACCGACTCGCGACACCGACACGCCGGCGTTGATTGCCGGGCGGATGCCTGCGTTGAACAGGTCGGTTTCCAGGAAGATCTGGCCGTCGGTAATCGAGATCACGTTCGTCGGAACGAACGCGGTCACGTCGCCAGCCTGCGTTTCGATGACCGGCAGTGCCGTCAGCGAGCCGCTCTTGCCCTTCACTTCGCCGTTCGTGAACTTCTCGACGTACTCTTCCGACACGCGAGCAGCACGCTCGAGCAGACGCGAGTGCAGATAGAACACGTCGCCCGGATATGCTTCACGGCCCGGCGGGCGGCGCAGCAGCAGCGAGATCTGACGGTATGCCCAAGCTTGCTTGGTCAAGTCGTCGTAAATGATCAGCGCGTCCTGGCCGCGGTCGCGGAAGTATTCGCCCATCGTGCAGCCGGCGTACGGTGCGAGATACTGCATCGCTGCCGAATCCGAAGCCGTAGCGGCGACGACGATCGTGTATTCCATCGCGCCCGTTTCTTCGAGCTTGCGAACCACGTTCATGATCGACGAAGCCTTCTGGCCGATCGCGACGTAGATACAGATCAGGTCCTTGCCCTTCTGGTTGATGATCGCGTCGAGCGCCACCGCGGTCTTGCCGCACTGACGGTCGCCGATGATCAGCTCACGCTGGCCACGGCCGATCGGCACCATCGCGTCGATCGACTTGATGCCCGTCTGCACCGGCTGCGACACCGACTTACGCCAGATCACGCCCGGGGCGATCTTTTCGATCGCGTCGGTCAGCTTCGCGTTGACCGGGCCCTTGCCGTCGATCGGGTTGCCGAGCGCGTCGACCACGCGGCCGACGAGTTCCGGACCAACCGGGACTTCCAGAATGCGGCCCGTCGTCTTGACGACGTCGCCTTCCGAGATGTGTTCGTATTCGCCGAGAATCACCGCGCCGACCGAGTCGCGCTCGAGGTTCAGCGCGAGGCCGAACGTGTTGCCCGGAAACTCGAGCATTTCGCCCTGCATCACGTCCGACAGGCCGTGGATGCGCACGATACCGTCGGTCACGGAGATCACGGTGCCCTGGTTGCGAACGTCTGCGCTCGCTTCAAGGCCCTGGATCCGGCTCTTGATCAGCTCGCTGATCTCAGAGGGATTGAGTTGCATTATTCGCTCCTGATAGTCAATTCTGTTGCGTGCCGGCGTGGCGCTCAGGCGGTCAAGGCAGCCTGCATCGATGCGAGGCGCGCGCGAACCGAGGTGTCGAGCACTTCGTCGCCGACCGTCACGCGCACGCCGCCGATCAGCGACGAATCGACTTCGACCGTCGGCTTCAGCTTGCGCTTGAACTTGCGTTCGAGGCCAGAGACGAGGCTTTCGAGATCCGCGCCGTTCAGCGGGAACGCGCTCACGATCTCGGCGTCGGCTGCACCTTCGCGTTCGTTCTTGAGCGCCTCGAACTGCTCGGCGATTTCCGGCAGCAGCGCGATGCGATGATTGTCGACCAGCATCTGCACGAAGTTCTTCGCTTCGGCGCCAGCCGCGACCGGCGACTTCACCGCAGCAAGCAGCAGCTCGGCCACTTGCGTGCGCGTCACCTTCGGGCTCGACGCGACCGACAGCACTTCCGGCAGACGCGCAACCTGGGCCAGCTCTTGCACGAGCGTGGACCAGGCGGCGATGTCACCTCCCTCGGCCACGCGGAACAGCGCTTCTGCGTAAGGGCGGGCGATGGTTGCAAGTTCGGCCATGATCAGAGCTCGGCTTTCAGTTGATTCAGCAGTTGGGCGTGGGCCGTTTGATCGACTTCGCGCTTCAGGATCTGCTCGGCGCCCTTCACGGCCAGCGCGGCGACTTCGCCACGCAGCGCTTCGCGCGCCTTCACGATTTGCTGTTCTGCTTCCGCTTTCGCCTGGGCGACGATGCGGGCGGCTTCAGCCTGGGCGTTGGCCTTGATTTCCTCGGCGACCGCCTGTGCACGCTTTTCAGCGTCGGCGATGCGCTGCTGGCCGTCGTTGCGGGCCTGCGCGAGTTCCTGGTCCACGCGCTTGTGCGCTGCGTCGAGTTCCGCCTTGCCCTTCTCCGCGGCGGCGAGGCCGTCGGCGATCTTCTTCGAACGTTCGTCGAGGGCGTTGATCAACGGCGGCCACACGAATTTCATCGTGAACCACGCGAGGACCAGGAACACGACCATTTGCGCAAACAGAGTTGCGTTGAGATTCACGGTGTTTCCTTATCTGCTATTCCGGAAAAATGAAACGGTAAGGCGCTCATCGAGTTGCATTCGATCAGCGCCCCAAGTCTCCGTTCCGCCCTGCGCCGGCTCACGCCGGGCGCATATTTCCGAGGAACCTTAGCCTGCGAGCTTCGACAGGAGCGGGTTCGCGAACGCGAACAGCATTGCGACACCAACGCCGATCAGGAATGCAGCGTCGATCAGGCCGGCCAGCAGGAACATCTTCGTTTGCAGCGGGTTGATGAGTTCCGGCTGACGTGCGCAGGCTTCGATGTACTTGCCACCCATCAGCGCGATACCGATACAGGCGCCGATTGCACCCAGGCCGATGATGATGCCGATACCGATGGCGGTCAGACCCTGGATGTTGGCGATGTAAGCTTGCATGATCACTCCTTTGTGAAAAGACTTGGAACTGAGATTTAAAAAACTAAAACGGAAACTCTTTTTTGCACGCCGCGCTTAGTGCTTGTCGTGCGCCTGGCCGAGATACACCAGCGTCAGCATCATGAAAATGAATGCCTGCAACAGAACAATCAGGATGTGGAAGATTGCCCAGACGCTACCCGCGATCACGTGACCGACGAAGCCGAGGAACGTTGCGTCGCCACCGAAGCTCCACATGCTGCCGAGCAGGGCGATCAACAGGAACAACAGCTCACCCGCGTACATGTTGCCGAACAGCCGCATGCCGAGGGAAACGGTCTTTGCGAGATATTCGACGATGTTCAACGCGAGGTTCGGGATCCACAGCAGCGGGTGCGCGCCGAACGGGGCCGACAGCAGCTCATGCACAAAGCCGCCCACGCCCTTGATCTTGATGCTGTAGTAGATCATCAGGACGAACACGCCGAGCGCGATGCCGAGCGTGCCGTTCAGGTCGGCCGTCGGGACGATGCGATGGTGGGAAATCACGTCCGACAGACCGAGCAGGCCGATGACGCGGCCCGGCAGGTCGACGGGGAGGAAGTCGAGGGAGTTCATCAGCGCGACCCACACGAACACCGTGAGGGCGAGCGGAGCGATGAAGGTGCGGTTGCCGTGGACGATGGCCTTCGATTGATCCTCGACCATTTCGACGAGCATCTCGATCGCACACTGGAAACGGCCCGGCACGCCCGAGGTCGCCTTGCGGGCGGCCAGACGCAGCAGGACGATCGTCACGATACCGCACACGATCGACCAGAACAGCGTGTCGAGGTTCCAGACGTGGATGTCGAAAATCGACGTCTGATGCGAGGTGGAGAAATTCTGCAAGTGGTGCGCAATGTACTCGGACGGATCCGGACCGCGCGTGCCTTCGCTAGCTGCCATATCGTTAATGCCACCCAAATTGTCGAAAATCGTTTTGCCCCGTTCCGCAATACGCTATTGCGGGAACGGGCCGGTGCGGTTCATTGTCGAAACCGCACGCTGCTTGTTGCTTACCGCCAGGCCAGCGCGATCCAGTACGTCTTCAGCACGACGAGGTAGGTGACGAGGAGCGCCGGCCAATGCACGCCGGCATAGCCGTACGCCACTGCGGCAAACATCCCGATCGTCACGCCGAGCTTCAGGGCTTCGCCCATCACCCAGCTCATCACGGTGGCCGAACCACCTGCCTTCAGTCGTGCCACGAACAACGCGCTTGGCACCCAGCCGATCGCCCCGCCCAGAAACGAGGATTGCGCAGCGGCGCCCGGCGACTTCGAAAACAGCCACCACGCCAGCGTTGCAACCAGGGACAAGACCACCTGCGCGATCACCACCTTGTAGGGGGTTACGCGCGGCGGCTTGCTCACGTTCGAACCGAACAGCCTCTCGGCTTCCGTCCGCGTGAGCGGAACGATGTTGTTATCTTGCAGCTCGGCATCCCAGTCGTCGCCATCGGGCTCGCGCCGCTCGCCGGCCGCTGAAGCGGTGCGTTGCGCTCGGTGATCATCGTGCCTGTCGTTCGGCGCCTGACCCGCCATCGCAATCTTCCGCAAAATCCTTGAACCCGGCCCCAAGCTTTCTGAAAGCTTTCAGGGGTGCCTAGCTAACAAATCCGGGCGATTGTAAGCGATAGTTGCAGGTGATTCAAGGCTTTAGACGCGACAAAAACCTGCGTAAAACGACGCCTCATGATGTGAAAAAGCGCGCGCGTCGATGACGTACGATGACAGTTGTAAGGTCGGCTTTTTGCGCCGGCATTTCTTGCCCGAAAAAGCGCGGTCGCGATGAAATGAGGTGACAACGAAGTCTGGTGCGGGCGACACCGGCGCGACGTGATCGCAGCAGAAATCCTGCTGTGACGCGATCACGGGAAATGACCCGACGCGGCGACGGGTAACAGAGGAAGCACTGTGACCGCCACGTCGAGCGCGATGCGCGAAATGCGCTTGAACGTGAACACGCCTATGCCTGCAATCAGTTGTTGTGCCACCACAGTCGTTCGACTGTGGTGGCACAACACTTATCAACAGGACCGCCTTCGCAACGACCGGGAACGCTGTGCGCCCTCCCCGCCACGCTTGCGGCACGCGTAAGCCACACTGATCCGCAGCGCTCAGCCGTGAACGAGCAACCACGCACCCAGCGCCGCGCTCAGGATCGCGAACGGAATCGACACGAGGTGAAACGGCAGCCACATACGAGGCTCCTTCGCAAGACGCACCGCGATCAGGTTCGCGAGCGAACCGATCGCGAAACCGAAGCCGCCGACCGATACGCCGAACGCGAGCGCCCGCCAGTCGCGCGTGAATTCCGACAGCAGGATCGCCGCCGGCACGTTGCTGATTCCCTGTGACACCACCGCGCCCGCTGCGAACACACGCAGCGGCGAATCGAGATGGGTTCGCGCGATCGCATCGTGGACGACCGGCAGCGCAGCCGCGCTGCGCAGCACGACGAACATCAGCACGAAGATCAGCAGCAGCAGCCAGTCGATCTTCAGGACCGCATCACGTCTCGCCACCAGCAGTGCGATCACGACGGCGATCAGACCCGGCACGGGATTGTGCGCATCGGCGAGCAGCACGAACGCACCGAACAGCACCGCCGCGAGCAACGCATGCATGCGCTGCACGGGAACGGCCTGGACGTCTCCCGACAGATCGAGCGGCTTCGCGCGAAACGCGCACGCCGTCAGCACGAGCAGCAGCGCCATCAACGCCAGCGCGAGCGGCCCGAGCGTGACGACGAAGCGGCCAAACGACACGCCGCTCAATTGCCACAGGAAAAGGTTCTGGGGATTGCCGAGCGGGGTCGCGACGGACCCCGCGTTGACGGCCAGCGCGACCACGATCACGAGCCGCCGGAACGGCAGCGGCGTCAACGTGCGCAGCGATACCATCAGCGGCACGACGACGAACAGCGCGACATCGTTGGTGAGCCACATCGCGAGCGCCGCCGCGAACACGACGAGCAGCATCGCAAGCCCGCGCTCGGAATGCACGTGATGCACGATGCGATGCGCGAGCCACATCAGGCACCCGGACAGCTCGAGCGCCTTGGTCAGCATCAGCAGACCCGCGAGCGTCGCGACGGTCTGCCAGTCGACGAGACCGACCAGCGCGGCAATTGGTTGCGGACGCAACCATTGCAGAACAACCAGCGCAAGCGCCAGCACCGTTAGTACGGGTTCCTGCAAAAGCCAGCCGAGCCACCGGCGCGGCGCCGGTGCGCCCGTGTTTTCCATCGATCGTGCCTCGTTATTCTTCGGCCGCGACGTTGCCGCGCAAGCGCGCAAGAATGCCCTCGAGCGCGTCGAGGTTGCCGAAATCGATCATCACCTGCCCTCGCCCGCGGCGGCCGAGCTTGATCTTCACCGTCGACGCAAGCAGGTCGGACAACTCCTCCTCGAGACGACGCGTGTCGCGGCCGCCGTCATCCTTCGCGCGCGCCTTCACCGCCGGCGCTTCCTTCGTCGTATGCGCGACCAGCTTCTCGGTCTCGCGCACCGACATGCGCTTGTTGACGACCTGGTGT
Source organism: Burkholderia sp. PR2 (assembly GCF_052372875.1). Classification (NCBI taxonomy): domain Bacteria; kingdom Pseudomonadati; phylum Pseudomonadota; class Betaproteobacteria; order Burkholderiales; family Burkholderiaceae; genus Burkholderia; species Burkholderia sp. PR2. The sequence continues at coordinate 88,355 of NZ_JBQRWH010000004.1, read as the reverse complement.
GCGAGTGTGATCTGCGTCGCGGCATCGACCGCAAGCAGCGCACGCGCGTGGCCCATGTCGAGGTCGCCGGCCAGCAGCATCGTCTGCACCGGCGCTGCGAGGTTCAGCAGACGCAGCAGGTTCGATACCGCGCTGCGCGAGCGGCCGACCGATTCGGCCGCCTGTTCGTGCGTGAAACCGAACTCGTCGAGCAAGCGCTGGATACCGTGCGCCTCTTCCAGCGGATTCAGATCCTCGCGCTGGATGTTCTCGATCAGCGCCATCGCGGCGGCGGCCTGATCGGACACGTCCTTCACGAGCACCGGTACTTCGTCGAGGCCGGCCAGGCGTGCCGCGCGGAAACGCCGCTCGCCCGCGATGATTTCGTATTTGTCAGATGAAATAGGTCGTACCAGGATCGGCTGCATCACGCCTTGCGCGCGAATGCTGGCCGCCAGCTCCTGCAAGCTGCCTTCGTCCATCCGCGTCCGCGGTTGGTACTTGCCCGCCTGCAGCTTGCCGAGCGCGAGCGTGTTCGGCGCCCCTTCGATCTTCACCGCTTCGGTGATGTCCGCACTGCCGCCGAGCAGCGCTTCGAGGCCACGTCCCAAGCCCTTCTTCTTTGGTACCGCGTTCATGTCTTTCTTCCTCGCTTCGCTCATGTCCGGATCACGACACCTCGAACGCGCGCACGCGATCGATCATCTCGGCACCAAACTGGATATACGCCTGCGCACCGCGCGAGTTGCGGTCGAATACGACGCCCGGCAACCCGTAACTTGGCGCTTCCGCCAAGCGCACGTTGCGCGGAATCACCGCGTCGAACACCTTGTCGCCGAAGTGCGCTTTCAATTGATCGGAGACTTGCTGCTGCAGCGTGATGCGCGGATCGAACATCACGCGCAGCAAGCCGATGATCTTCAGGTCGCGGTTCATGTTCGCGTGAACCTGCTTGATCGTATTGACGAGATCCGACAGCCCCTCCAGCGCGAAGTATTCGCACTGCATCGGGATCACGACGCCATGCGCCGCGCACAACCCGTTCAGCGTCAGCAGCGACAGCGTCGGCGGGCAATCGATCAACACGAAGTCGTAGTCGTCGGCCACGCGTTCGAGCGCGCCCTTCAACCGTCGCTCGCGGTTATCGATGCTGATCAGCTCGATCTCGGCACCGGACAGTTCACGGTTGGCCGGCAGCACGTCGTACGTGACGCCTTCCGGACGCACGCGCGCTTCCGTCACCGATACGCCGTCGACCAGCACTTCGTACACGGTCGACTCGCAGGCGGCCTTGTCGATCCCACTACCCATCGTCGCGTTGCCCTGCGGGTCGAGATCGATCAGCAGGACTCGTTGCTCCTGCGCTGCAAGGCTTGCGGCGAGATTGACCGATGTCGTCGTCTTGCCGACGCCCCCCTTCTGGTTCGCAACGCAGAAGATCTTTGCCATCGTTGGTGTGTTCCCTTTACCTTCAAACAAACGGCGCGCTACCGCGCGCCTTCAATTCGCTTCGTCGACGGTGACCTCGATCAGATGCCGTTCGGCATCGAGCATCGGTACCGCCAGCCGCATCGTCTGCTTTACATGACTGCCCTCCGGCAACCGTGCAATTTCGTCGTCCGGATGGACACCCTTCATTGCCCAGATCGATCCACCGGGCGCGACGAGATGTCGAGCAAGTTTAACGAAGTCGGATAGATCCGCGAAAGCGCGGGATACGATCATGTCGAATTTTTCCGGCACTTCGATACCCGGCTGCAGCGATTCGACACGCCCGGTGACGACAGACAGGTTCGCGAGCTTCAGCTCGGCGCGCATCTGCGTCTGGAATGCAGACTTCTTCTGCACGATATCGTTCAGCGTGACCTGCCAGTCCGGCTGGACGATCGCCAGCACGATACCGGGCAACCCACCGCCCGAACCCACGTCGAGCACGCGCGCCGATGCACGGTCGCGCAGATGCGGAACGATGGAAAGCGAATCGAGAATGTGCTGGATCAGCATCTGCTTCGGGTCGCGGATCGCGGTCAGGTTGTAGACCGCGTTCCACTTGCCGAGCAGCGCGACATAGTCGAGCAGCTGGTTCCGTTGTGCATCCGTCAATGCGATGCCGAGCTCGGCCGTGCCGTCGACGAGCATCTGTTCAAGTACGTCCCGATTAACCGCCGGCGCGCGACGCGCCGTCATTGTTGCGTCGGGACGGTGCCGCCCCCCTGTTCCGTCGCCTCTGCGGCGGTGCCGTTACGACGGCCAAGGCCTCGGCGTTTCAGGTGCACCATCAGCAGCGAGATCGCTGCCGGCGTGACGCCCGAGATCCGCGATGCCTGGCCGATCGTTTCCGGGCGGAACTCGTTCAGCTTCTGGCTCACCTCGAACGACAGGCCGCGCACCTCGCGGTAGTCGATACCGTCCGGCAGGCGTGTGTTCTCGTTCGCATCGTTGCGCTCGATCTCACTGGCCTGCCGCTCGATATAGCCCTGATATTTGATGCCGATCTCGACCTGTTCCTTGATCTGCTCAAGCAGCACCGGATCGTCGGCCAGCGACTCTGCAGGCGCGCATTCACCGTCCTTCAGGCCGCACACACCGTCGTAGCTGATACCGGGGCGGCGCAGCAGTTCGGCGAGGCTGTACTCGTGATCGATCGCCTTGCCGAGCAACGCGGTCGCCTCTTCAGGCGGCAGCGTCTTCGGCGTAACCCACGTCGACTTCAGTCGTTCGGTTTCACGTGAAACAGCGTCGCGCTTCCGGCTGAATGCGTCCCAGCGCACGTCGTCGACGAGGCCCAATTCGCGGCCGATCTCGGTCAGGCGCATGTCCGCATTGTCTTCACGCAGGCTCAGGCGGTACTCGGCACGGCTCGTGAACATCCGGTACGGCTCGGCCACGCCACGTGTGACGAGGTCGTCGACCAGCACGCCAAGGTAGGCCTGGTCGCGACGCGGGCACCAAGCTTCCTTCTCTTGCACGTAGCGGCCCGCATTCAGACCGGCCAGTAGCCCTTGTGCGGCCGCTTCTTCGTAGCCGGTCGTGCCGTTGATCTGGCCCGCAAAGAACAGCCCGTTGATCGCCTTCGTCTCGAGCGATGCTTTCAGCGCGCGCGGGTCGAAGTAGTCGTATTCGATCGCGTAACCGGGGCGCAGGATGTGCGCGTTCTCGAGGCCGCGCATCGAGTGCACGAGTTCGAGCTGCACGTCGAACGGCAGGCTCGTCGAAATCCCGTTCGGATAGAACTCGTTGGTCGTCAGCCCTTCCGGCTCGAGGAAGATCTGGTGCGATTCCTTCGATGCGAATCGGTGGATCTTGTCCTCAATTGACGGGCAGTAACGCGGGCCGACACCTTCGATCACGCCTGTATACATAGGCGAACGGTCGAGGCCGCCGCGAATGATGTCGTGCGTGCGCTCGTTCGTGTGCGTAACCCAGCAAGGCAGCTGCTGCGGATGCTGCTCTACACGGCCCAGGAATGAGAATACGGGGATCGGATCGAGGTCGCCCGGCTGCTCGTCCAGCTTCGAAAAGTCGATCGAGCGGCCATCGATACGCGGCGGCGTACCGGTCTTGAGGCGTCCCTGCGGCAGCTTCAACTCCTTCAAGCGCGCCGACAGCGACACGGCCGCCGGATCGCCCGCGCGACCGCCCGTGTAGTTGTTCAGGCCGACGTGAATCTTGCCGTCGAGGAACGTACCCGCCGTCAGCACGACCGCACGTGCGCGGAAGCGGATGCCGATCTGCGTGACGGCGCCGACCACGCGATCGCCTTCGACCATCAGGTCGTCGACAGCCTGCTGGAACAGCCACAGGTTCGGCTGGTTCTCGAGCCGATGGCGGATCGCAGCCTTGTACAGGATGCGGTCGGCCTGCGCACGCGTCGCGCGCACGGCCGGGCCCTTCGACGAATTGAGGATCCGGAACTGAATACCGCTCTCGTCCGTCGCGGCGGCCATCGCGCCGCCGAGCGCATCGACTTCCTTGACCAGATGGCCCTTGCCAATGCCGCCGATCGACGGATTGCAGCTCATCTGGCCAAGCGTTTCGATGTTATGGGTCAGCAGCAGCGTCTTCGCGCCCATACGGGCCGATGCCAATGCGGCTTCCGTGCCGGCGTGCCCGCCACCGACGACGATGACGTCAAATTCTGTGGGAAAAAGCATGGTGGATTCCGGGCGCAGAACTGCGCACGAACCTATCTGAGAAATGTATGGGCCGAATTATAGCGGGTTCGCTTTTCACCCGAAGACCGTCCGAATGGTAGGGCCGGTTCATTTGGCCACTTTTTTTGCCCGATCGGCTGAGCTGTGCCGTGCGGCCTGCTTCGGCGGCGCTGCTGCAGCCTCAGTGCACATCGTCATACTGTGCAAAATCGCGCACCCGGCAGTGGTTTGCGACCTCCGCCATCGCTGTGCCATCACAGCATTTCGGATCGACCTGCCCGAGCTTATCCCCTGTGCCGCTTGGCTCATGTCGATAGAACACTGTCACGCGTACAGCGCTCACGGCCCTGTGCAACCCGGCGCGATGAGGCCCCCACTCTCGTCACAGGGTTTCTGCATGTCGCTCCGGCACTTATCCCCACGCCCGATTCGCCGAGGCATCGCCCCTCTCCCGGAAAACAAAAGCGGCGTGTTTCACGTGAAACACGCCGCACGTTTCCCGCCGACCGCCCCACCCATCAAGCCGTTTTTTTCACCAGCCCCAGGTATGTTTCGATCACGCGCGGATTCTGCGCCAGCTCCGCCGCCGGTCCTTCAAGCGCAAACTCCCCCGTCTCCAGTACATAGCCGTAGTCCGAGATCTGCAGCGCAGCCCGAGCGTTCTGCTCGATCAGAAGCGTCGCGACGCCTGTGCCGCGTAACGCGCTGATGATATGAAAAATCTCCTTCACGATCAGCGGCGCCAGCCCGAGGCTCGGCTCGTCGAGCATCAGCAGATCGGGCTTGCCCATCAGCGCGCGGCCCACCGCGAGCATCTGTCGCTCACCACCCGATAGCGTGCCGGCTGCCTGCTTGCGTCGCTCCTTGAGCCGCGGAAACAGCGCAAACACATGATCGAGCTGGTCGAGGAAGTTCGACTCGCCTGCGAGCTTGCGGCGATACGCGCCCAGCACGAGGTTATCCTCGACCGTCATCGTGCTGAACAGCTCGCGCTTTTCCGGCACAAGGCACATTCCCCGCGCGACACGCTGTTCGACCGGCAGCGCGCCCACGTCCTTGCCACGGTACACAACTGCCCCTGTCGCATGTCCGGTCACCGGCAACGCGCCCATGATTGCGTTCAGCAACGTCGACTTGCCGGCCCCGTTCGGGCCGATCACGCTGACGATCTGTCCGGCGCCGACCTTGATCGCCGCTCCGTGTAACGCCTCTACCTTCCCGTATCGCACCGCCAGGCCGCGCACGTCGAGAATCGGCATCGTCGTCTCCGCCATCATTCCACCCCGCCCAGATACGCTTCGAGCACCGCCGGATCCTGCTGCACGTCCTGCGGCAGTCCTTCCGCGATCCGCGTGCCGAATTCCATCACCACTAGCCGGTCGGTGAGGTTCATCACGAAATCCATGTCATGTTCCACGAGCAACACACTCATTCCTTCCGCCTTCAGGCGCCGCAGCAGGTGGGCAAGCTGCTGCTTCTCCTGGTAGCGCAGCCCGGCGGCCGGCTCGTCGAGCAGCAACAGCGTCGGATCGCAGCAAAGCGCGCGCGCGATTTCGAGAATCCGCTGCTGGCCGAGCGCGAGACTGCCGGCTTCGTCGTACATGTGCCTCTCCAGCCCGACGCGACGGATCTGTCGTGCCGCTTCGGCCAGTAGCTGCGCTTCCTCGTGCGCATTGAACCGCGCGATGCTGCGCCACACGCCCGTATGGCCGCGCAGGTGCGCGCCGATCGCGACATTCTCGAGCACCGTCATCGTCGGCAGCAGCTTCACGTGCTGGAACGTACGACCGATCCCCCGCCGGACAATCTGGCGCGACGTGAGCCCGTCGATCCGCTCGCCGCGGAACGTGATCGTGCCGCCGGTCGGCTGCAGCACGCCGGTCACGAGGTTGAACGTGGTCGACTTGCCGGCGCCGTTCGGGCCGATCAGGCCGATGATCTGTCCCGCCTTCACCTCGAAGCTGACGTCGTTGACGGCCACCAGGCCACCGAACTGCTTGCGCGCGTTGTCGACGACGAGCAGCGGCTCGCCCGCCACCGGCTTCGCGCGCTGCGGCAGCGGATCGGCATGGTCGGGCACATGCGCGCGCGGCCCGCGCGGAAACAGCTTCGCGACGAACGGCCACACGCCTTGGCGTGCGTACTGCAGCAGCAGCACCATCAGCACGCCGAACACGATGATCTCGAAGTTGCCCTCCGAGCCGAGCAGCTTCGGCAACAGCGTCTGCAGGTAGTCCTGAAGCACGGTGAGGATCGCGGCACCGAGCACCGCGCCCCACACGTGCGACACGCCGCCGACCACGGCCATGAACAGGAATTCGATCCCGTGGTTCAGGCCGAACGGGGTCGGGTTCACCGCGCGCTGCAAGTGCGCGTACAGGAAGCCCGAAACCGCAGCGAGCACGGCCGCGTAGATGAAGATCACGACGCGCATCCACGCGGTGTTCACGCCCATCGCCTCTGCCATCACGCCGCCGCCACGCAATGCGCGGATCGCACGGCCTGGCCGGCTGTTGAGCAGGTTCTGCACCGACACGATCGCGGCCAGCACGACGGCCCAGATCAGGAAGTACAGGCTTCGGCCGCTTCCGAGCTCGATGCCGAACAGGTTCAGTGCCGGAATCCCGTTGATCCCGTCGTACTTGCCGAGCAGTTCCAGGTTTCCGAAAAGATAGAACAGCGCGAGACCCCACGCGATCGTGCCGAGCGGCAGGAAGTGCCCGGACAGGCGCATCGTGACCGCACCGAGCACGAGCGCGACGAGCGCCGTCAGCACGACGCCGACGATCAGCGCGAGCCACGGCGACACGCCGTAGCGCGTCGTCAGGAATGCGGTCGCATACGCGCCGATGCCGACGAATGCGGCCTGACCGAAGCTCGTCATGCCGCCAACGCCCGTCAGCAGCACGAGGCCGATCGCGACGATCGCGTAGAGGCCGATGTAGTTCAGCAGCGTGATCCAGTATTCGGGCACCTGCAGCGCGCCGGGCAGCACCGGCAGCGCGAACAGCACCACGAGAAACACCCAGAAAGTCTTGTTGCGTACCATCGTCTTCATCGCGTCACTCCTCTTCCTCTTCCGTGTGCGGCGTCGCGAAACTGCGCCACAGCAGCACCGGGATGATCAGCGTGAACACGATCACTTCCTTGTACGCGCTCGCCCAGAACGACGAATACGATTCGAGCACGCCGACCAGCAGCGAGCCGGCGGCCGCGAGCGGATAGCTGACCAGCCCGCCGATGATCGCGCCGACGAAACCCTTCAGGCCGATCAGGAAGCCGGAGTCGTAATAGATCGTCGTCAGCGGACCGACGAGGATGCCGGACAGCACACCGAGCCCGGCCGCCAGCGTGAACGCGAGCCGCCCTGCTTCGGTCGTGCCGATGCCGACGAGCCGCGCGCCGAGCCGGTTCACGGATGTCGCACGCAGCGCCTTGCCGGCGATCGTGCGGCCGAAGTACACGTAGAGCGCGCCGATCAGCACCAGCGCGGTCACGACCACGAGGATGCTCTGTACCGACACCGTCATGCTGCCGACCGACAGCGACGCATCCGCGAAGCCGTTGGTGCGCGAGCCTTCCGCCCCGAACATCACGAGCCCGAGGCCGACCATCGCGAAATGGACGGCGACGGACACGATCAGCAGCAGGAGTGTCGTGCCTTCGGCGATCGGCTGATAGACGAGCCGGTAGACGAACGGCCCCATCGGCACGACGATCGCGAGCGTCAGCGCGATTTGTGCAAGCATCGGCATCGGCTGCGCGGCAAAGCCGCGCGTAATCGCGAACACCGCGAGCGGCAGCAGCACGTAGCGGCTGCCGAGCGTCGCGAGCGTGCGGCCGAGCTGATGACGGCGTTCGCGATGGCGGATCAGGCCACCGACTTCCAGCAGGAAGCACGCGATGCCCATCACGAACAGCAGCCAGCAGGTGGCGGGAAATTTCTGCGCCTGCAGCGCCGCAAGCGTGAGCGCACCGTAGGCGACGAATTCGCCCTGGGGAATGAAGATCACCCGCGTGACGGAAAACACCAGCACGAGCGCCAACGACAGCAATGCATAAATGGCGCCGGTCGTGATGCCGTCTTGCGCGAGGATCGCCGCAATCGAGAGATCCATACGTTTCGGGTATCGAAAATGCTGCGAAGAAACGAAAGACGGGAATGGCCGCGGCGCACGAACGGCAAAATCGGCGCGTCGGGCGCCACGCGGCGGGCCCCGGTGATTCCATGCGGCACGGGAGCGGCCCGTCAGGCCCGCTCCGCTGCCGACGGCGCGCACGGCGCCGTTCGCGCCGCGCCCGCCGGTTTCACGTGGTGCTTACTCGGCCTGCAGCTTCCACTTGCCGTCGACGATCTGCACCATCACGCGCGCACGCGTGTCGAAGCCGTTGTGATCGGTCGGCGTCGTGTTGATCACGCCGTGCGACACGGGCAGGTCCTTCACGCTCTCGAGCGACGCGCGCAGCGCCTCGCGGAACGCCTCGGTGCCCGGCTGGCCCTTCTTCAGCGCTTCCGGGATCACACGCTGCAGCAACAGCCCCGCATCCCATGCGTGGCCGCCGAAGGTCGACAGCGACCCCGCGCCGTACGCCTTCTCGTACGCGGCCTTGTAGCCGAGCGCCGGCTTCTTCACCGGGTTCGAATCGGGCAGCTGGTCGGTCACGAGCACCGGGCCGGCCGGGAGGATCTCGCCCTCGCAATCCTTGCCGCACACGCGCAGGAAGTCGTTGTTCGCGACGCCGTGCGTCTGATACACCTTGCCCTTGTAGCCACGCTCCTTCAGCGTCTTGGCGGGCAGCGCGGCCGGCGTGCCGGACCCGGCGATCAGCACCGCATCGGGATTCGAGCCCATCAGCTTCAGCACCTGCCCCATCACCGACGCGTCGGTGCGGTTGTAACGCTCGTTCGACACGACCTTCAGCCCGTTCTTCGCGGCAGCCGCATTGAACGTGTTGTACCAGCTGTCGCCGTACGCATCGGCGAAGCCGATGAAGCCGACCGTCTTCACGCCGTGCTTCGCCATGTAGCCGGCGATCGCATCGGCCATCAGCTGGTCGTTCTGCGGCACCTTGAACATCCATGCGCGCTTCGCGTCCATCGGCGAGATGATCTGCGCGCTCGCCGCGAGCGAGATCGTCGGCGTCTTGCCCTGCGATATCGGATCGAGCATCGCGAGCGAATTCGGCGTGACGGACGAACCGATGATCGCGTCGACATGATCCTCGTCGATCAGCTTGCGCACGTTCTGCACCGCGCGGCTCGTGTCGGACGCATCGTCGAGCACGATGTACTGGACGCTCTTGCCCGCGATTTCCTTCGGCAGCAGCGCGATCGTGTTCTTTTCCGGAATCCCGAGCGACGCGGCCGGCCCGGTGGCCGACAGCGTTACACCGATCTTCACCTGCGCCGACGCCGTGGCCGCCGCGCACACGAGGCCCGCGGCAAGCAGAACCTCCATCCATCGATTCATCTTCATTTATGTTGTCTCCAAACGCTGCTCGAAAAATCCGCGGGTCGCTCGGGCGGCTCCCGGTCCTCAAACAAGTTAATAATTTAACTATCTCGCCGTACCGCGCCTACACTCGTTTTCCCGTGAAACGCCTGAACCGCCATCAAGCCCCGGTGATACCGCGCGCGCACGCGCCGCGGCGCGTTCCGAAACGGTCGTGCGACCGCCACGATGCGCGGCAGTAATGTCGTCTGGATGAACCAACCGGAGAAATGCGACGTTGCGCGAGACACGATCGATGCGGACGCAACGATCATCGGAAGGTCGGCCGGCCGGGCCGGGTTCGGCTCCGCAAGCGGGCGATGCAGGATCGAAAAATCGGCCGTTCATGCGAACGCGAACGACACGTCGGATGCGAACGCAACGACCGCGGAGACCGTCGTGCCGGCAAATCGCACCGGAACGCGCATGCCGGCCGCAGGACGGCTCGTGAACGCCGGGGTATATCCGTGCACCGCCGACCCCGAACGAGCGGCGCCAGCCGCCCCTTGCACCCCGACCCATCGTCCCGCGCTTCTCATCCAACCGCACTCCCTCTTCTGCATTTTGCTTGTAGGAGAACTGCCGACCGTTTTCCCGACCGCACGGTCGGCGAAAGCTGAGTGTAACGGACGCTTTTTGCGCACGCCAACCGGGTAAGCCCGGACGGCAATGCACGTGGCTGCGCGCCAGCGGCGATCGACCGGCAGGAAGGAAGGACGAAAACGGAGGAAGACGGGATGAGACGCGAGCGCGGTCGGCCAGAATGTGGCGGCACGCCTTTGCACCAGCAATGGAAATTCGCGCACCAAATGAAAAAGCGCTGTTGGATTCCGTCCAACAGCGCTTTTGGGGTCCGGGCACTTTGTGCCTCGATTGTCTCCTCGTTCTCCACCTGCAAATTCGTTTCGCGGTGCATCAGAACTGAAACGAAGATTAAAGGACCTTTCACCCTGCGACAACTTAGCATTTACCCCTATGGTGCATCGCCGCACGAAAATGGGGCACCAGCCTTGCCGCGCGGCACCGGCGCGAGGCCGCCGAAACGCCCTTCCCGGCTGCGCCGGATGGTGCTTCGCATCAACGCGCCGCAACGGCCGCTGCGATGCAATCAGGACGGCCTGAGCGTCTTCACCCGCGCGACCATCTCGCCGACGATCCCGCGCCGGAACGCAAGCACGCATGCGATGAAGATCAGCCCCGTGACGATCGTCGCCGATTCGCCGAGCGAGTGGAACCAGCCGATGCCGGTCGCCGACGCGAGCCATTCGCCGATGTCGCCGAGCCGGTCCTCCAGCGCGACGATCAGCGCCGCGCCGAGCAACGGGCCGAACAGCGTGCCCATCCCGCCGACGAGCGTCATCAGCACGACGAGGCCCGACATCGTCCAGTACGCGTCGGACAGCGTCTCGAAACCGAGCACCAGCACCTTCAGCGAACCGGCCAGCCCCGCGAGCCCGGCCGACAGGATGAACGCGAGCAGCTTGAAGCGATCGGTATCGTAGCCGAGCGAGATCGCGCGCGCCTCGTTCTCCTTGATCGCGACGAGCACCTGGCCGAACGGCGAGTGCACGATCCGCACGATGAAGGCGCACGCCGCGACGATCACCGCGAGTACGACGTAGTAGAGCGCGACGTCGTTCGACAGGTCGACGACCCCGAACAGGTGCCCGCGCGGCACGCCCTGCAGGCCGTCCTCGCCGTGCGTGAACGGCGCCTGCAGGTAGATGAAGTAGACCATCTGCGCGAACGCGAGCGTGATCATCGCGAAGTAGATGCCCTGCCGGCGGATCGCGAACAGGCCGACGACGAGCCCGAGCAGCGTCGCGGCAACGGTACCGACCAGCACGCCGAGCTCCGGCGTGAAGCCGAGCGTCTGGATCGCATAGCCGGTCACATAGCCGGCGGTCGCGAGGAACATCGCATGACCGAACGACAGCAGCCCCGTATAGCCGATCAGCAGGTTGAACGCGGCCGCGAACAGCGCGAACGTGAGCACCTTCATCACGAACACCGGATACGCACCGATGAACGGCGCGACGAGCAGTGCCGCGAGCAGCACGCCGTAGAGCACTTTTCTCTGCATCATTTTTCCTTGCCGAACAGGCCCGCCGGGCGGAACAGCAGCACGATCGCCATGATCACGAACACGACCGTGGCCGATGCTTCCGGATAGAACACGCGCGTGAAGCCCTCGATCACGCCGAGCAGCAGGCCGGTGATGATCGAGCCGAGGATCGAGCCCATCCCGCCGATCACGACCACCGCGAACACGGTAATGATCATCGGCTGGCCCATCAGCGGCGACACCTGGATCACCGGCGCCGCGAGCACGCCCGCGAACGCCGCGAGCGCGACCCCGAAGCCATAGGTGAGCGTGATCATCATCGGCACGTTCACGCCGAACGCCTCGACGAGTTTCGGGTTCTCGGTGCCGGCGCGCAGATAGGCGCCCAGGCGCGTCTTCTCGATCACGAACCAGGTCGCGAGACACACCGCGAGCGACGCGACGACCACCCACGCGCGGTAGTTCGGCAGGAACATGAAGCCGAGATTGGTCGCGCCGGACAGCTGCGACGGCACGTCGTACGGCTGGCCGGACGATCCGTAGATCGACCGGAACACGCCTTCGACGACCAGCGTGAGCCCGAACGTGAGCAGCAGCCCGTACAGGTGATCGAGCTTGTACAGCCAGCGCAGCATCGAACGCTCGATCAGGATCCCGAACGCACCGACGATCAGCGGCGCGAGCACGAGCATCGCCCAGTACGGCAACGCGAAGTACGACAGCCCCATCCACGCGAGCATCGCGCCCAGCATGAACAGCGCGCCGTGCGCGAAGTTGATCACGTTGAGCAGCCCGAAGATCACCGCGAGCCCGAGGCTCAGGATCGCGTAGAACGAGCCGTTGACGAGCCCGAGCAGCAACTGGCTCAGCATCGCCGGCAACGGAATGCCAAAGATTTCCATCGACTTAGCCGTCAGAATGAGTTTCGTTGCGCGCGCAACGTTCAAGCCGTCGCGCGCACGGGCGGCGCAGCGGGCACATCGCTGCGGCCGCCACCACGCGCCGCTATGTCGCGCTTACTTCCACATCGCGCAGCGCGATTCCTGCTTGGTGCCGAATGCCTGGTCGCCCGGAATCGTGGCGAGCACCTTGTAGTAGTCCCACGGCTCCTTCGATTCCGACGGCTTCTTCACTTCCATCAGATACATGTCGTGAATCATGCTGCCGTCCTGGCGAATGAAGCCCTTCGCGTAGAAGTCGTTGATCTTCATCTTCTTCAGCTCGGCCATCACCTTGTCGGAGTCGGTCGTGCCGGCCGCCTGCACGGCCTTCAGGTACGTCGTCACCGACGAATAGTCGGCCGCCTGCAGACTCGACGGCATCTTCTTCATCTTGCCGAAGTAGCGCTGCGCCCACTGGCGCGATGCCGCGTCGCGGTTCCAGTACCAGCTGTCGGTCAGCACGAGGCCCTGCGTCGTCTCCAGGCCGAGGCTGTGCACGTCGTTGATGAACATCAGCAGCGCGGCGATCTTCATCGTCTTCGTGATGCCGAATTCCTTCGCGGCCTTGATCGAGTTGATCGTGTCGCCGCCCGCGTTCGCGAGGCCGAGGATCTGCGCCTTCGACGACTGCGCCTGGAGCAGGAACGACGAGAAGTCCGACGCCGACAGCGGGTGGCGCACCGTGCCGAGCACCTGGCCGCCGTTCGCCTTCACGACATCCGACGTGTTCTTCTCGAGCGCCTTGCCGAACGCGTAGTCGGCGGTCAGGAAGAACCAGCTCTTGCCGCCCTGCTTCACCACCGCCGAGCCGGTGCCCTTCGCGAGCGCCATCGTGTCGTACGCGTAGTGGACCGTGTACGGCGTGCACTGCTCGTTGGTCAGCGTGTCGGCGCCCGCGCCGATGTTGATGTAGACCTTCTTCTTCTCGGCCGCGACCTGGTTCATCGCGAGCGCGGTGGCGGAGTTCGTGCCGCCGACCAGCAGGTCGAGCCCGCCGCGGTCCATCCATTCGCGCGCCTTCGACGCGGCGATGTCGGCCTTGTTCTGGTGATCGGCATAGACGACCTCGATCGGCTTGCCGAGCACCTTGCCGCCGAAGTCGGCAACCGCCATGCGGATCGCCTCGAGGCCGCCCTGCCCGTCGATATCGGCGTAAAGCCCCGACATGTCGGTGATGAAACCGATCTTCACGGTATCCGCGGCCTGCGCGGCGCCGGTGGTGAACGCGGCAGTCGCGAGTGCGAGACAGGCGTGTGCGAGGGTCTTCATTTTCATTGACGTCTCCTGTTGTTCTGATGCGTTGTGGTTGTTCGAAGCCGCCACGGCTAGCGGCGAGAGAGACGGGGCGGCGTCACACCCCGAGCAGGTCGTGCAGGGTGGGCATCTTGCTTTCCAGTTCGGCCGCGCGGAAATGCTCGACAATGCTGCCGTGCTCCATCACGTAGAACCGGTCGGCAAGCGGTGCCGCGAAGCGGAAATTCTGTTCGACCATCACGATCGTGTAGCCGCGCGCCTTCAGCGCGACGATCATTCGCGCCAGCGCCTGCACGATCACCGGCGCGAGGCCTTCGGAAATCTCGTCGAGCAGCAGCAGGTTCGCGCCGGTGCGCAGGATCCGCGCGACCGCGAGCATCTGCTGCTCGCCGCCGGACAGCCGTGTGCCCTGGCTCTGCCGGCGCGACGCGAGGTTCGGGAACATCGTGTAGATCTCGTCGATCGACATCGCGTGGTCGCGCGGCCCGATCGGCGGCGGCAGCATCAGGTTCTCCTCGCACGACAGGCTCGAGAAGATCCCGCGCTCCTCCGGGCAGTAGCCGATGCCGAAATGCGCGATGCGGTGCGTCGCGAGGCCGATCGTCTCGTTGCCCGCGACCTTGATCGACCCGCTGCGGCGGCCCGTGAGGCCCATGATCGCGCGCAGCGTCGTCGTGCGGCCCGCGCCGTTGCGGCCGAGCAGCGTGACGACCTCGCCGCGATGCACCGTCAGGTCGACGCCGTGCAATATGTGGGATTCCCCGTACCAGGCCTCCAGGCCCGTGATCTCCAGCGCGGGCGTACCGCTCTCGACGCCGCTCAATTCGCGTTCCTCCCGTTCGCTGTGCTTCATGCGTGCGCCCCCGCGAGCGCCGCGTCGGCGCTGCCCATGTAGGCCTCGATCACGAGCGGATTCTTCGACACTTCCGCATACGAGCCTTCGGCCAGCACCTCGCCGCGTTGCAGGACGGTGATCGTGTCGGAGATGCCCGCGATCACGTTCATGTTGTGCTCGACCATCAGGATCGTGCGGCCGCTCGCGACCTTCTTGATCAGCGCGGTCACGCGATCGACGTCCTCGTGGCCCATCCCCTGCGTGGGCTCGTCGAGCAGCATCAGTTCGGGTTCCATCGCGAGCGTGGTCGCGATCTCGAGCGCGCGCTTGCGGCCGTATGCGAGCTCGACGGTCGGCACCTGCGCGAAATCGGTGAGGCCGACCTGCGTGAGGAGGTCCATCGCGCGGTCGTCGAGCCGCTTCAGCGTGCGTTCGCTGCGCCAGAAATGGAATTCGGTGCCGAGCGCGCGCTGCAGGCCGATACGCACGTTCTGCAGCGCGGTCAGGTGCGGGAACACGGCCGAGATCTGGAACGAGCGGATGACGCCGCGTCGTGCAACCTGCGCGGGCCGCTCGTCGGTGATGTCGATGCCGTTGAATACGATCTGGCCGGCCGTCGGTGTCAGGAACTTGGTGAGCAGGTTGAAGCAGGTGGTCTTGCCCGCGCCGTTCGGTCCGATCAACGCATGGATCGCACCGCGCCGCACACGCAGGTTGACACCGTTCACGGCGGTGAAGCCCCTGAATTCCTTCGTCAGTCCGCGTGTTTCGAGAATCGTGTCGCCGAGAATCATGTTCCCTTCCGTACGAAGTCAGGCGAAGCACCGGGAAGATTCGCGAGAAGCGTCCGCGAACAGGTCCGCGGATCAGCGGGCTGCCCCCCGGGCGCCGAATTACGCCTCGAGGGTGGTCTCCCGCGCCGACGCGTATGCACACTGCGCAACATTGTCGCGCCGTTGGTGCAGTGCAATCATCGGGATTTGCACTTATAGGGCTGGCCGCCATATGACACGCGGCTGAGCGCGAATTTCGACGCGTTTTTTTTGACGCGCGCATCATCGAAGGTCGCTCAATCGCACGACGCGTGCCTGCGCGAACGCGGGCACGTTACGCCGCGCGTCATGTCGTCGCGCAACGAGAAGGCGCGCGCAATGCGCGGCTTGCGGCACGATCGCATTGCGTGTCGTCGATCCGTTGCGATCCGCACGCCGGCTTGTTTCGCATAGCGAATCAGCGGGCACCCGCATGACGGCCCGCTGTCGTGCCTGTCAGCGTGGCGTCATGCAGCCGTCATCGTCGCTTCCGTTCGCACCTGCGTCGCGTCGTGCGCAGCACGTCGATCGGCGCGGATCATGTCGCTCGCGCGCTCGGCGATCATCAGCGTCGGCGAATTCGTGTTGCCCGACGTGATGAACGGCATCACCGATGCATCGACGATTCGCAGCCCGGCGATGCCGCGCACGCGCAGCCGGCTGTCGACGACGGCACGCTCGTCATCCGTGCGCCCCATCCGGCACGTACCGACGGGATGGAAGATCGTCGTACCGACCGCACCCGCCGCTTCGATCAGTTCGGCTTCGGTCTGGTACCGCTTGCCCGGCAGGATCTCTTCCGGCTGGTAGCGCGCGAGCGCCGGCGCGGACGCGATACGCCGCGTGAGGCGCAGCGCATTCGCCGCGACATGACGATCGTGGTCGGTCGACAGATAGTTCGGTGCGATCGACGGCGCCGCGCCCGCATCGGGGCTCGCGATGTGCACGCTGCCGCGCGAGCTCGGCCGCAGATGGCAGACGGACGCCGTAAAGGCGTTGAAGCCGTGCAGCGGCTCGCCGAAACGCTCCAGCGACAGCGGTTGCACGTGGTATTCGAGATCGGGGCGCGTGAGCGCGGGATCGTCCGGATCAGACTTCGCGAACGCGCCGAGCTGCGACGGCGCCATCGACATCGGCCCGCGCTGCAGCAGTGCGTATTCGGCGCCGATCATCAGCTTGCCCCACCAGTGCGCGGACAGCGTGTTGAGCGTGCGCACGCCTTCGACGCGAAATGCCATCCGCAACTGCAGGTGATCCTGCAGGTTCTCGCCGACACCCGGCAGATCCTGCACGACGTCGATGCCGAGCGCCTGCAGCCGTGCGCCCGCGCCGATGCCCGACAATTCGAGCAGCTGCGGCGAATTCACCGCGCCGGAGGTGAGCAGCACTTCGGCCCGCGCGCGCGCGACGTAGTCGGTGCCACCGCCGCGATATTCGACGCCGACCGCGCGCCGCCCGTCGAAGATCACGCGCTGCGCATGCGCGCCGGTGATCACCGTCAGGTTCGGGCGCGTCGTCGCAGGCCGCAGGAACGCCTTCGACGTATTCCAGCGCACACCGCGCTTCTGGTTCACCTCGAAATAGCCGACCCCGGCATTGTCGCCGCGGTTGAAATCGTCGGTCGCCGGGATGCCCGTCTGCTGCGCGGCCTGTGCGAACGATTCGAGGATCTCCCAGCGCAGCCGCTGCTTCTCGACACGCCAGTAGCCGCCTGCGCCGTGCGCATCGCTCGCGCCCGCGTGGTGATCCTCGCTGCGCTTGAAGATCGGCAGCACGCTGTCCCACGACCAGCCGGCGTCGCCGGTTTCCTGCGCCCAGCTGTCGTAGTCCTCGCGCTGGCCGCGCATGTAGATCATCCCGTTGATCGACGAGCAGCCGCCGAGCACGCGGCCGCGCGGGTACGACAGCGCGCGGCCGTTGAGCGCCGCCTCGGGCTGCGTCTTGTACAGCCAGTCGGTGCGCGGATTGCCGATGCAATACAAATAGCCGACCGGGATGTGGATCCAGTGATAGTCGTCCTTGCCGCCGGCCTCGAGCAGCAGCACGCGGATCTCGGGATCCTCGGTCAGGCGGTTCGCGAGCACGCAGCCCGCGGTGCCCGCGCCGACGATCACGTAATCGAACTCGCCCTCGAGCGTGCGTTGAGTACTCACGAGTGTCTCCATCAATTGTTGTGCACCGCGCGCGCGATTCCGCGCGTCGCTTTCAGCATAGTGCGGCGCGGGCGATGCGGTCGATGAAGCGTACTCCGGCCGCCCGCCGCCGATCCAATGAGTTATGCTGAATCGCGTTATAAGCTGCACTCATATCACGACGATGGATCTCACCCTGCTCCGTGCGTTCGCGACGGTCGCCCGCGAAGGCAACCTGACGCGCGCCGCCGTGCAGCTGCACCTGACGCAGCCGGCCGTCAGCCTGCAGATCAAGCATCTGCAGGAAACGCTCGGCGTCACGCTGTTTACGCGCACGTCGCGCGGGCTTGCGCTCACGCGCGACGGCCAGACCCTGCTGCCGCACGCCGAGCGCGCGCTGGCCGCGGCCGCCGACGTGCAGCGCGCCGCTGCTGCGCTGCGGCACGAGGTGCGCGGCCGGCTGCGGATCGGCACGATCCTCGATCCCGGCTTCCTGCGGCTCGGCGGCTTCCTGCGCGCGCTGGTCGAAACCCATCCGCAGATAGAAACCGCATTACGGCACGGGATGTCCGGCTGGGTGCTCGAACAGGTGCGTGCGCAGGCGCTCGACGTCGGCTATTACATCGGCCGGCCCGACGAGGACGATCCGCGCGACGACACGCTGTTCCACACGATCACGCTCACACGTTTCCAGTACCGCGTGCTCGCGCCGGCCGGCTGGAAGGAGCGCGTGCAGCGCGCGCACGACTGGCGCGCGCTCGCTGCGCTGCCGTGGATCTGGACGCCGCCGGCGTCCGCCCATCACCGGCTGCTGTCGCGGCTGTTCGCGGCGGCCGGCGCGCAACCTGTGAAGGTCGCCGAGGTCGACCAGGAGCAATCGATGCTCGATCTCGTGAAATCGGGGATCGGGTTGACGCTCGCGCGCGACTCGACCGCGCTGGCCGAAGCGCACGCGCATGCGCTGGCCATCGTCGAACACGTGACGGTGCCGACCGAGCTGACCTTCGTGACGCTCGCCGCGCGGCGCGCCGAACCGGCGATCGCCGCCGCGCTGCGGCTGATCGAGACCCAATGGGCGATATGAATGCCGCTGATGCCGATGCGGCCGGTCGTGCATCGGGCTCAGGACGCAGGCGTGCGACGCGCCGCGGGTGTCCAATCGACGCCCGCAGGTGACGGGTGTTATCGCGAACGGGCTCGAATCGCGTGCCCCGCATCGCGTCGCCGCTTCCCGCTTGCGCGTCACGCCACCATCGCAGGCTTTTTGCTAGATTGTGCCTTCGCACACCGCGAGACCCCTGATTGAAGGAGACCCGCATGGCCCGCAACATCGAGATCAAAGCCCGCGCCCGCGAATTCGACCGGCTGCGCGAACAGGCGGCCAGGCTCGCCGCCGAAGCGCCGCTCTTCTACCGCCAGCAGGATTTCTTCTACGACGTGCCGCGCGGCCGGCTGAAGCTGCGCCGCTTCGAGGACGGCACGCCGGCCGAACTGATCTTCTACCAGCGCGACGACCGTGACGGGCCGAAGGCGTCGTACTACACGCGCAGCCCGGTGACGAACCCGGACGCGATGCACTCGCTGCTCGCGACCGCGCTCACCACGCGCGGAATCGTGACGAAGGAACGGCACGTGTACCTCGTCGGCCGCACGCGAATCCATCTCGACCGCGTCGACGGCCTCGGCGACTTCATCGAACTGGAAGTGGTGCTCGGTCCCGACGACGACGAAGCCGGCGGCGAAGCCGAGGCCCATGACGTGTTCGAGAAGCTCGGCGTGGCGCAGGAGGATCTCGTCGCGGTCGCGTACGTCGACCTGCTGAACGCCGACGCACGATCCGAAGCGGCCTGATCTGGCCCTGTCCGCGGCGGCGCCTCGCGCCCCGCCGCCGGCCCGGCCGCCGCGTCAGGCGGCGCCGGGCGCCAGGTGCGCGAGCGGCAGCGCGCCGTTGCGCTTGAAGGTCGTCAGCACGATGTTCGAGCGCACGCTGTCGACGCCCGGCACGCGCATCAGCTTCTTCATCACGAACTGGGACAGCGCGTTGAGATCCGGCGCGACGATCCGCAGCAGATAGTCGGCGTCGCCGACCACCGCATGACATTCGAGCACTTCGGGCAACACGTCGATCTGTTGCTGGAACTGCTCGATGATCGAATCGCCGTGGTGCTTGAGCTTCAGGCTCGTGAACGCCGTGACGCCGAGCCCGAGCTTTTCGGGGCGCAGCATCACGCGGTAGCCTTCAATCACGCCGGCCGCCTCGAGCCGCTGCAGCCGCCGGCCGATCTGCGACGGCGACAGCGGCACCTCCTCGCCGAGCTGCTGGTGCGTCGCACGGCCGAAGCGCTGCAGCACGTCGAGAAGCGCGAGATCGAAGTGATCGAGTTCCAGCATGAGCGTTCTCCGCATTGATTCCTGTTTTGATGCGCGATTATCGCATCAACAGGCGAATTCACGCCATCTTTGCGCTCATTCCGCACGCCACTCGCTCTACACTTGCATGGTTCCCAACCACAGCGTGCAGAGCCTCACCATGTCCACCGTCGTCACCGCGAAACTGCAGGAGCAGTTCGACGCGGGCCTCGAAACCCGCGCCGATTTCACCATCGACCAGCCGCTCGAACGCTACGGCCAGGTCGACCACGCGGTGTGGCAGCAGCTCTATGCGCGCCAGTCGGCGCTGCTGCGCGGACGCGCATGCGGCGCGTTCATCGCAGGGCTCGGGAAGATCGACCTGCCGGCCGATCGCGTGCCGTCGTTCGCCGACGTGAATCGCCAGCTGAAGCCGGCCACCGGCTGGGAGATCGTCGCCGTGCCGGGCCTCGTGCCCGATCGCGTGTTCTTCGAGCACCTCGCGAACCGGCGGTTTCCGGTCACCTGGTGGATGCGCCGCCCCGATCAGCTCGACTACCTGCAGGAACCCGACTGCTTCCACGACCTGTTCGGCCACGTGCCGCTCCTGATCGAGCCGGTGTTCGCTGACTACATGCAGGCATACGGCCGCACCGCGCTCGCGGTCGCGGACGACGAAGCGGCGCTCGCGCGCCTGGCGCGCCTCTACTGGTATACGGTGGAGTTCGGACTGATCCGCGACACGAATGGCACGAACGGACTGTCGATTTACGGCGCCGGGATCGTGTCGAGCAAGGGCGAGAGCCTGTACAGCCTCGAAAGCGCGGCGCCGAACCGGCTCGGTTTCGACCTCGAGCGCGTGATGCGCACGCGCTACCGGATCGACACGTTCCAGAAGACCTACTTCGTGATCGATGATTTCGCGCAGTTGTTCGCGCTGGCTGACGTCGATGGCCGTGCGCTGGCCGACCGGCTGGCCCCGTTGTCCGAGTTCCCGGCCGGCGCGGTGGTCGACCGCGATCTCGTGCTGCATCGCGGCACGGGCGAAGGCTGGCCGGACGACGCCGACGCGTAAGGCCGCGAGCCACGCCGGCATGATTCCCGCGCCGGCGCCCGCTCCCGGATGCCCGTTGCCGGATGGCCATCCCGCAACTATGAAACAATGACCGGTACCGGTTTTGCCGCGTGGCCTCTGCCCGCGTGCGGGCGCCGTTACCGAACGAGGTGCAACATGATTCACAAGCTCACATCAGAAGAACGCAAGACCCGACTCGAAGGCCTGCCTCACTGGACGGCCGTGCCGGGCCGCGACGCGATCCAGCGCAGCCTGCGCTTTGCCGATTTCAACGAGGCCTTCGGCTTCATGACGCGTGTCGCGATCAAGGCGCAGGAAATGAACCACCATCCGGAATGGTTCAACGTGTACAACCGCGTCGACGTGACGCTGTCGACCCACGACGCGGACGGCCTGACCGAACGCGACATCGCGCTCGCGACGTTCATCGACCAGGTGTGCGCACACACCGATCCGGCCGCCTGAGACCTTCCTCTACCGCCGCGCATCTTTCGACGCGCGGCGCGTCAACTTTTCATTTCGATGAACGTTTTCTAGGATGTACTCAGCGAAAGCCTTCAGCTTTCCAAGCCATCCTTAAGGCGCACGTAAGTCTCGTACGCTTTCCGCGCCTTGGGGTCCAAACCTTCCAGTTGCAGCGCGCCTTCGCGCTGTACAATCAGCAGCGCATACGGCTTGGAGAGCGCGCTGGCCTCTTCGCAGAGTTTGAGTTCGTCGCCGCTCGACGGCGAGCGGGCGCGCCAGAAATTGATCGCGGCTTCGAGGTCGTGAATCGAAATATCGGACATGATTGGATTTAATCGTTCGCTGGCCGCCATGCTTGATTGTCAGGCGATGCGTCGCCCCTGTGGAAACGGCGTCGTGCTGTCCGCGTGCCTGAACCGCCAACCCATTGTACTTGAGCGAACTTCATGCGACTCCTTCTGATCGAAGACGACCGCCCCATCGCACGCGGTATCCAGAGCAGCCTCGAGCAGGCTGGCTTCACCGTCGACATGGTGCATGACGGCATCTTTGCCGAACAGGCGCTGGCACAAAACCGCCACGAACTCGTGATCCTCGACCTCGGCCTGCCGGGCATCGACGGTATGACGCTGCTCACACGCTTTCGCCAGACCAATCGCCACACGCCGGTCATCGTGCTGACCGCGCGCGACGAATTGAACGACCGGATTCAGGGCCTGAACTCCGGCGCCGACGATTACATGCTCAAGCCGTTCGAGCCGGCCGAGCTCGAAGCGCGCATCCGCGCGGTGATGCGCCGCAGCGGCCCGCACAGCGACATGCCGCGTCCGGAAGTGTCGCTCGGCGGCGTCCGCCTGTCGGGCGTCGATCGCCGCATCTTCAACGACGACAAGCCGCTGGAACTGTCGCCGCGCGAATTCGCGGTGCTCGAAATGCTGCTGCTGCGTCACGGCCGTGTGGTCAGCAAGGCCCAGCTGCAGGATCACCTCACGCACTTCGGCGGCGATCTCGGCGACACCGCGATCGAAGTCTACGTGCACCGGGTGCGCAAGAAACTGGAGCAGTGCCGTGTCGAAATCGTCACGGTGCGCGGCTTCGGCTACCTGCTGCAGGAAATCCGCCAGACCGCGAGCGTCTGAGCGGCGCCGCACGCCGGCCGGCCGCGTGCCGCCGGCAAGCCGCCCTGCCCGCGTCGCCGTCCGACGCACGTCCGCGCCGCTCCCCGTGAGCGGCGCTTATCCATTTGCCCGTCGAAATGTCTTCTGATCCGGCTGTCACCACCAGCCTGCGCCGCTCGCTGCTTCGGCGCCTCGCCGCGCCGCTGTCGATGCTCGCGCTGATGAGCGGCCTGATCGCCTACTGGCTCGCGTGGCAATACACGCAGCACGTGATCGACCGCTCGCTCGCCGATCTCGCCACCGCCATCTCCAAACAGATCCAGATCGCCGGCCCCGACGCGCCGTTCACGGTGCCGCCGCTCGCGCAGGCGATGTTCTCCGATCCGGCGGAGGCGCTGATCTACCGGATCAGCGACGGCGAACAGGAACTCGCCGGCGACCCGAAGCTGCCGCTGCGCGGCATCAACGTGCGCCGCATGCATCACGCGTACGTGTTCGAGGCCGAGTACGACAATCGCGCGGTGCGCGTCGCGCAGGTGCGTGTCGACAATGTCGAGGGCGGCAAGCCGATGGTGGTCGAGGTCGCGCAGCCGGTGCGCCACCGTTACCGGATCGCGGCCGAATTCCTCGTCGCGATCATGATGCCGCTGCTGCTGTTGCTGCTCGCGGGCTGGGGCATCGTGTGGCGGGTCGTGAACCAGCAGCTCGGCCCGCTCACGCATCTCGCCGATTCGCTGAACCGGCAGACCCACACGTCGCTCGAGCCGGTCGACGAAACCGACGTGCCGCTCGAGATCCGGCCGCTGACGAGCGCGATGAACGCGCTGCTCGGCCGCCTGAAGACCGCGCTCGACGCGCAGCGAAAGTTCATCGCCGATGCCGCGCACCAGTTGCGCACGCCGCTCACGGCCGTGAAGCTGCATGCGGAACAGGCCGCCGTCGCGCGCGACCCGCAGCAGACCTACGCCGCCGTGCGCGAACTGCGCGCGGCCGCCGACCGCGCGGTGCGGCTGTCGAACCAGTTGCTGTCGCTCGCGCGTGCGGAGCCGGGCGAACAGGCCGCGCGTTTCGTCGACGTCGACCTGGCCGCGATGGCGTTCGAGACGGGCGCCGAGTGGGTGCCGCGCGCGCTCGCCTCGCATGTCGATCTCGGCTTCCAGCGCAGCGACGATCCCGGCGAAGACGAAACGCTGAACGTGCGCGGCAACCCCGTGCTGCTGCGCGAAGTGATCGCGAACCTGCTCGACAATGCGCTGAAATACGTGCCGCTCGCACGGCCGGCGGGCGCGCGGATCACGGTGAACGTCGCACGCGGCGCGCTCGAGGACGGCCAGCCAGCCGCCGAGATCGTCGTCGAGGACAACGGCCCGGGCGTGCCGGCCGGCCAGCAGGCCGACCTGTTCAAGCGCTTCTTCCGCGGCGATGCGCAGAGCGGCAACGGCGTCGAGACGGGCGCCGGGCTCGGCCTCGCGATCGTGCACGACATCATCGCGATGCACGGCGGCACGGTGTCGTACGAGGATGCAGCGGAAGGCGGCTCGCGTTTCGTGGTGCGGGTGCCGCTCGCCAAGCGCACCGCGAAGCCGGCGAGCGAGACGCCGGCCGCCGCGCCGACGCACTGAGGCGCGCGCTGGCCCGTATCGGGCAGGACGGACGGCCGCGCGGCGGCCATCCTGGTGAGGGTGAAGCAGCCGCGCACGATGCGCGGCCGCGCCGGTCACTTCTTCTTTTTCTTGTCCTTCGCGCCGGACTCTGACTTCCTGTCCTTCTTCTTTTTCTTCTTGCCGTCGTCGTCCGGCGTGGCGAGCAGCGTGCCGCGACACGCGGCCGCGCCGCAATGGCACGCGTATTCGCGCTTGAGCTTCTTCGTCAGCTTCTCGTCGATCACGAGGCCGTAGTCGTAGAACAGCTCTTCTTCTGGCCCGATATCGCGCAGCGCATGGATGAACACGCGGCCCTCGATCTCCTCGGCCTCGCAGTTCGGCGCGCACGAATGGTTGATCCAGCGCGCGCTGTTGCCGTCGATCTTGCCGTCGATCACGCCGCCCTCTTCCAGTGCGAAGTAGAACGTATGGTTCGGCTCGTTCGGGTCGTGCGGATGGCGGCGCAGCGCTTCCTTCCACGAAATTCGCTCGCCCTTGTATTCCACTACGCGTTCGCCGGCCTTGATCGGCGCCACCGCGAACACGCCCTTGCCGTGTACTCCCGAGCGGCGCACCGCGATCCTGCGTGAACTCATCGAACGAATCCTTTGAAGACGACTTGAATGGAAGACAGCCGCGCTTTCGATTTGCGCGGCCCTGCGTCGCGCGAAACGAAAACGCGGCACCGGTTGGTGCCGCGTCGGGGCATGCGGCGAATCACCCGCATCCTACACGTTCACGATTGCTTCGTTCAACATCGCGCGCAATATCGCGCGCATGCCGCTCAGCGCTGGCCGAATGCGATGTCGCCGAACAACGCCTTGTGCTCGCGCGGCTGCGAACGCCAGTACTGCGGCGGCGCCGAAACCTGCGCGCCGAGCTCGGCGGCCGCATGCCACGGCCAGCGCGGGTCGTACAGCATCGCGCGCGCCATCGCGACGAAATCGGCGTCGCCGGCCTCGATCAGCTGGTTCGCATGCGCGGGCTCGTTGATGAGGCCGACCGCGATCGTCGGCATCCCGACCGCGCGCTTCACCGCCTTCGCGAACGGCACCTGGTAGCCGGGCGACAGCGGGATCTTCTGCAGCGGCGACACGCCGCCGGACGACACGTCGATCCAGTCGCAGCCGCGCTCCTTCAGTTCGTGCGCGAACGCGATCGTATCCTCGAGTTCCCAGCCGCCCTCGACCCAGTCGGTCGCCGACACGCGCACGCCCACCGGCCGGTCCGCCGGAAATGCCGCGCGCACGATGTCGAAGATCTCGAGCGGAAAGCGCATCCGGTTTTCTCGCGAGCCGCCGTATTCGTCGGTGCGCTGGTTCGAAAGCGGCGACAGGAACTGATGCAGCAGATAGCCGTGCGCCGCATGCACCTCGATCGCATCGATGCCGAGGCGCGCGGCGCGCTTCGCTGCGGCAGCGAACGCCTCGCGGATCCGGTTCAGGCCGGCCGCGTCGAGCGCGAGCGGCGGCGTCTCGCCGTCCTTGTGCGGTAACGCCGACGGCGCATGCGGCAGCCAGCCGCCATCGGCGACGGACACGAGCTGGCCACCCTTCCACGGCACCTCGCTCGACGCCTTGCGCCCCGCATGCGAGAGCTGCATCGCGACACGGACCGGCGAATGCTTGCGGATCGCCGCCAGCACCGGCTTGAGCGCCGCTTCGGTCACGTCGTCCCACAGGCCGAGGTCGCCGGCCGTGATGCGCCCGTCGGGTTCAACGGCGGTCGCTTCGATGCAGAGCAAGCCCGCACCGGACAGCGCGAGATGGCCGAGGTGAATCATGTGCCAGTCGGTCGCCTCGCCGCGCTCGGCCGAGTACTGGCACATCGGGGAGATCACGATCCGGTTCGGAAGGGTCACGCCGCGCAGCGTGAACGGAGAAAACAACGCAGTCATGGATGCCGCTCGCCAGGAAAGGGAAACAGCGGACCAGCGTAGCATGCGGGCTCGAAGCCTGCTCGTAGCCGGCTCGGCAGTAAGCGGATGGTCAGGCAGGGCCGGCGTGCAGCCGGCCGCGAGGCAACGCGCACGCGGCGTGCGGCGGTGCGCCGACCCGCAATGCCCGCGGGCCGGTCACGCGCGGTGCCGCTCGCCCGGGATCAAAGCCCGACGCTGTCGAGCCACTCGCCGAACATGCGTCGTGCGGCCGTCTCCAGCGCAGGACCGTGCTGAACGGTGTCGGCGCGCAACTGGCGCGCGTCGATGCCGGGCGTCGACGCGATTTCGCCGGCGTTGCCGATCAGCCAGGGTTCGAAGCGGTCGGAGCGGATTTCAGGATGACATTGCAGCGCCAGCACGTGCTGCCCCCACGCGAACGCCTGATGGCGGCACGCCGGTGTCGATGCAAGATGGATCGCGCCGCCCGGCAGGTCGAACGTATCGCCGTGCCAGTGCAGCATCGAAGTCGCCGCGCCGTCGAGGTGACGCAGCGGCGACGCGCGGCCCGCGTCGGTGAGCGTCAGCGGCGCCCAGCCAAGTTCCTTCTGCGCAGCCGGATAGACGCGCGCACCGAGCGCGCGGGCGATGAACTGCGCCCCGAGGCAGATGCCGAGGATCGGCAGTCCGGCATCGATGCGCTGGCGCACGAGTGCCGCGAGCGGCGCGATCGACGGATACTGCGCATCCTCGTACACGCTGAGTGGCCCGCCGAGCATCACGATCAACGCCGGCTTGAGCGCGTCGAGCGCCTCGACGCGCGACGATCCGACATCGACGTATCGCACCCGCCGCCCGCGCTCTCCGAGCACCTGCTCGAAGCTGCCGAGGTCCTCGAAATGCACGTGGCGGATCGCCACCACTTCAGCGTTCATCATCGGCCTCCCGGTCGATCGACGGACGTCAGCCGGCGAACAACTTCCAGGTCTTCTTTTGCGTCGCCGCGTCGGCTTCTTCGTGCACCGAACAGTCGAGACGCAGATCGCTGTCGGCCATCGACAGATCGAGCGCCGCGCAGTGATGCACGGTCTTCTTCGACTGCTTGCCCGGCTGGAAATGCGCACACGTCAGGCACATGCGCTGCGGCGGCGTCGCACCGGCCACCTGCAGCTCGCGCAGCGTCTTCAGCAGCGCGCGGTACAGCGTGCCCTGCTCGTCCGCGCCGAGCTTGCCGACTGCTTTCGTCAGGAATTCAGGCCATTGCAGCGCCTTCTTCGCCGCGGTGCGGCCGCGGGCCGACAGGCGCACGGCGAGCGCACGGCCGTCGTCCAGTGCGCGACGCTTCTCGACGAGCCCCTTCGTCTCGAGCGTGCTGACCGCGTCGCTGGTGGTCGCAGCCGTGAGTTGCGTCTCGCGGGCGATCTCGCCGAGCCGCATCGGGCCCTTGCGTTGCAGCAGCAGCACGAGGATCTCGCCCTGCGTCGGCGTGAGGCCTGCACCTTCCGCCCAATCCCATGCCTGGCTTCGCATGGCCGTACTCAACCGCAGCAAGCTGTGGGTCACACGTCCCGAAGCCTGATTCCCGTAAACGCCTTCGCTCATAGTCTTTTCGCTTTGCCGCCGCCCGGATCGCCGAGCAGCCGTAGTGTGGAGATCGAATGTCTATCTCAAAACAGACGCTCGTTGAAGAGCGTCGACACGGCCGTCGCGAGGCACACGCGGCGGTCGCGTTCGCGGCGACCGGTGAGACACGGGTCGTTCCGGTGTCCGCAAAGCCGACATTCTAAGCGAGAGCGGAAAATCGCACAGCTAAGTTATCCCCTTCAATCTGTGGAAAATCGCTGGATAACCGGATTTTTTCGTTGTGCCGGCAATCTCTGCCGACCCCACAACCGAACGCGCAAACATTTTCCTGTTGGAATCGGCCATCGTGCCGATGGTACCGATCCACCGGGTTATCCATCCCGCAGAGCATTGACTTTGAAGCGGAATATCAGGTTATCCACAGATTTTCAGGACGACTGGCGACGCGCTGCGCACGAATCGGCGTCGAACGGCGTTCAGCGAATCGGCGCGCGGTCGAGCCTGTAATCTGCAAAACATTTTTTCATTCACGCCAGCGCAGGCACTGCTGACGGACCGTCTCGTTCAGCGATTTTTCCTGTTTGAAAACGGTTCTCAACCACGATGCGTCATTCACCCGCGCCTTCGCGAGCGCGCCGATCTCGTCGAGCGCCGCGCGCGAGCCGAGCGCGGCCGCATGCGGCGCGATCCGGTCGAGCGTGTCGAGGATGTCTTCCGCGATCGTGCGGCGCTCACCTGTCTGAGGATTGACGCAGGTGCCCTCGAGCCCGAAGCGGCACGCTTCGAAACGGTTGAATGTGTAGACGAGATAGTCGTCCTCCGACAGCTTCAGCGGCCGGTCGGTCAGCAGGTAGCGCGCGAGCGTCTGGATGTAGCAGGCAATCGCGGCCGCGCGATCGACCGACAGCGGCGTGTCCATCACCCGCACTTCGATCGTCCCGTAGCCGGGCTTCGGCCGGATGTCCCAGTAAAAGTCCTTCATCGAGTTGACGACGCCCGTGTTGACCATCTTCGTGAAGTACTCCTCGAAGCTGTCCCAGGTCAGCACGAACGGCGCGCGGCCCGACAGCGGGAACGCGAACACCGAATTCAGGCGCGCCGAATGGAAGCCGGTATCGACGTTCTGCACGAACGGCGACGACGCGGACAGCGCGATGAAGTGCGGAATGAAGCGCGACATCGAGTGCAGCAGGAACAGCGCGCTGTCCGGATCGGGACAGCCGATGTGCACGTGCTGGCCGAACACGGTGAACTGCTTCGCGAGATAGCCGTACAGCTCGGAGATGTACTGGAAGCGCGGCGCGTCGTAGATCTGGCGGTCGCTCCACTGCTGGAACGCGTGCGTGCCGCCGCCGGCGAGCCCGACGTTGAGCTGGTCGGCCGCCTTCACGAGCACGTCGCGGATCGCGTGCAGCTCGCTGACCGCCTGTTCGTGCGAATGGCAGATGCCGGTCGACAGCTCGATCATGCTCTCGGTGATTTCGGGCGTGATGTTGCCGGGGAAGGTCTCGTCCTGGATCAGGCGCATCAGGTCGGATGCCGCCTTGGTCAGGTCGTAGTTGTGCGTGTTGACGACCTGGATCTCCAGTTCGACGCCGAACGTGAACGGTTCGGAATTGACGAAAGTTTCGAGTGCCATGGCAGGTTCCGGAAATCAGTTGCCGTCGCTGCGTTCGCTGACCGCCGACAGGCAGCGGTAGACGACGAACGGGCTGACGAGCTGCAGGATCACGATCGTGCACATCACGATCGCACGCAGGTGTGGGTCGAAATTCGGATAGAGCTGGTAGGTGTCGTCGACGAGCAGGTACGACAGCGCGGACATCGGTGTGAGCGCGATGCCGAGCGCGATGCCTTGCTTCATCCCGATGCCGCTCGGCTTCGCGAACGCGACGACGCCGGCCAGCTTCGCAACGAGCCGCGTGACGATCAGCACGATCGCGAGCAGCCCGCCGAGTGCGATGTCGCCCCACGTGAACGACGTGAGCGTCAGCACGAACAGGACCACCGTCAGCAGCCAGCCGGCCGTGCCGAAATGCTCGGGCCACAACTGCGGCCGCGCTTCGAGGTTCTTCACGATGATGCCGGCGAGCAGCAGCGTGAGCAGCGTCGACAGCTTCAGCGCCTGCGCCACCGCGATCGCCAGCATCACGAGCCCGAACAGCGCGACGAACGAATGCTCGTCGCGCATCGTCGAGGTCATGTGGCGGAACAGGTAATTGCATGCACGCGCGACCAGGTACGCGACGATGAACGAACCGGCGATCAGGTAGACGGGTTGCAGGATCGTCGCGAAAACGTTCCCGTACGCCTCCTGGTGGAGCCAGCTCGTGACGAGCTTGGTCAGCACGATCGCGTACACGCTGTTCAGCGCGGTCAGCGTGATGAGGCGCTGCGACACCTGCCCTTCCGCGCGCAGTTCGGTCTTGAGCTGGATCACCATCGACGGCGACGTCGCGATCGCGATCGCCGACAGCACGAGCGCGACCATGCCCGACACGCCGAGCGCGAGCATCACGAACAGCACGAGCACGAATGTCAGTGTCGCCTCGGCAAGGCTCGACGCAATGAGCCACGGATTGCGGCGAATCCATTTCAGGTCGAGACGGCTGCCGAGCTCGAACAGCAGCAGCCCGAGCGCGACGTCGATCAGCAGCCGGGAGGTTTCGTCGGTGCTCGCGTCGATCACGCCGAATCCGAACGAACCGGCGACGAGGCCGATCACCGCATAGCCGGTGATGCGCGGCAACCGCCATGCGCGGTAGCACAGCTCGCCGCACAGACCGGCCGCGAACAACACGAGCCCGGCCCAGAACACGGCATCCGGTGCGAGCGGCCAGTTGGGCAGGAATGAAAACGCCGACTTCATCGTGGTGACTTCTCCTTTGGAAGCAATCGCCAGCGGCGCGGGGTCAAGCGTCAGAAATGAGATGCACGCCGGCTGGGTATCGCCCCGAATGTGATTGTTGTGGTCGACGACGGCGGGACATGGGATCCGCCTTTTTCCGCCGTCCGGCGGAACTGTCGTTCAGGCTGCCGATCTGGATTGTCGGCCTGGTGTGTGAACGGACTGCGCAGTCTCGAAGATTCAGATTCGAAATCGAGCAGACCGTTCCATTGAAGCACGTTCGGCGCCTGGCCGAACGAACGCGAAGGAAACCGATTGTGCCACAGCTTTTTCGCTCCGGAGCCGATCGAATCGACTCGCGGCCCTGTGAGGCGCCACAGGGTCTTTGGTTTCAATGGTTTACTTGTATATATACGTAGTAGAAGTTAACAAGGCTTGCACAGTTCTGTGGATAACTTCGGTTTACGCAACAAGATCAAAGCGTTGGCACAGCCATAACCCGTTGCACAGGCTGTTTGCTCACAGAGGTTTGAGTTGAGCAACTTTTGGGCCGCTCGACGGCTGTGCCGAGTTGCTCAGTTTACGTCCACTGTGATTACACACGAACCGCGCGTGGATTCCGCGCGGTTATCCACAGCATCGAGTGGATAACCTTGCGCGAAAAGATCGAAGCACTGTGAGGATTCGGCTGACGAGATCAGCCGATCTGGCGGCCGCGCAGCGCGCGGATCAGGAACCGGGCCGGGTCGACGGCATCGGCGAGCTCACGCTCGAGCGGCAGCGGCTCGCCTTCGAGTTGCGACGCGATCAGCTCGGCGCCGAGCGCCGCCCACACCAGGCCGCGGGAGCCGTAGCCGAATGCGCCATAGAGGCCCGCGGTGCGAGGCAGGTCGCGCGCCTTCGCGCCGCTCAGTGCGCGTGCGTTCGCGACGGTCTGCGCTTCGTCCGCAAGCGGGCCGATCACCGGCACACGGTCGGCGACGACCCAGCGAAATGCGACGCGCCCGCGCAGCGTCCCGACGTCCGGCAACTCGCCGATCAGGCCGGGCAGCAGATGCCGCACGCGCTCGATATTTTCGATATGTCCGGCGGGGCGCATCGCTGGATCGAGGTCGTCGGGTTCGAACGTTGCACCGATCAGCAGCGTGCCGTCGTCGAGCGGCACCGCATAGCCGTCGCCGATCGCCGGGCACGGCAGCGGCGCCGTGCTGCCGGGCGGCAGCAGCGTCAACTGGCCGCGCACCGGCTGCAACGAGACATGCCGCAGGCCGGCGAGACGCACGGCATCGCCCGCGTTCGCAAGCACGACGACCGGCGCTTCGGCGAGCGTTGCGCCTGCCGCGTCGACAGCGCGCCACGTGTCGCCATCACGCTCGAGTCGATCGACTTCGGTGCCGGCCAGCAGCTTCACGCGCTCACCGGCCGCCGCGACTTGCGCGGCGCAGAGCCCTGCCGGCCATACGGCGCCGCCGTGCGGAAACAGCAGGCCACCGTGTGCGACGGGCAGGTTCAGATGCGCGCGTGCGGCGTCGGTGTCGAGCAGTGACACATAATCGGACGGTGCGCCGAGCGCGTCGAACGCATCGCGCATCCGCACGAAATCGTCGCCCGATTCCGCGAGGTGAATCATCCCGCGCGTGCTGCGCGCGAACGCATGGCCTGCCTGCTCGAGCGCGCGCCAGCGTGCGAGCGCATGCAGGAAACCGCTGCGTGTGAGGCGGCTCGCGACGTTGTCGTCGCGCGTCATCAGTGGATGAAATACACCGGCCGGATTGCCCGATGCGTCGCTCGCGATCCGCGCGTGCCGCTCGATCAGCGTGACGTTCCAGCCGCGTGCGGCGAGCCGTTCGACGATCGCGCAGCCAGCCAGGCCCGCACCGATCACGATCGCATCGCGCGCGGCAACCGGCAATGCGCGTGGTGGTTCGTGCCGGCGCATCCGCCAGCGCGGTGCATATTCGCCCGCGAGCATCGCATGCTTGCCGGCCAACCCGGTGATCTCGCGGTACGTGAAACCCGCTTCGAGGAGCGCCTTTTTCACCACGCCCGCGCTCGAATACGTCGCAAAGGTCGCATTGTCGGCGGCGACGCGCGCGAGTGCGCGGAACACATCGACCGACCAGAGATCGGGACTTTTCGCGGGCGCTACGCCGTCCAGATAGAACGCATCGGCGCGTGCGACCAGTTTCGGCAGCATCTCGCGCGCGTCGCCCAGCGCGAGCGTGAGCACGACCCGGCCGGCGTCGAATTCGAGGCGATGAAACCCTGGAACGAGCATCGGCCACGCATCGGCGAGCATCTCCGCTTCTGTCGAGATGGTTGTGTTCGCAACTATATGGGAGAGTGCCTGGCGCAGGTCGTCGCGCGAAAACGGATGTTTCTCGAACGACACGAAATGCAGCCGCTCGCAGCGCGCGGGATCGTCGCGCCAGGCGGCCCAGGTCGCGAGGAAGTTGGCGCCCGCGCCGAATCCCGTTTCGACGATGGTGAACGTGCGGCGGCCTTGCCAGCGCGCGGGGAGCGCGTTGCCCGCGATGAACGTGTGGCTCGCCTGCGCGAGCGCGCCCGCGACATTGTGATAGATGTCGCCGTACTCGGGCGAGACGAGGATGCCGTCGTCGCGAAACGCGAGCGTGGCGGGAACGAGTCGGTCGGGCATGCGAAACAAAAAACGTGGCAGCCAAGCCTGGCAAGGGATTGCGCGGAGGCGTCCGGCGGGCCGTTGGCAAAAACCAACGGCGTTGCGCGACGGCGGACCCGGCTGCGTACCCTGTCCGGTTGGCGCAGGTCAAAAAACGGGCAATCGACGATTCATTCGGCGAAATACCGATGAAAATCTTTGAAACCCTTGTCGTTATTGGGTTTGCGCTGCGCTATCATAGCAACGCCGTACCGCGGGGTGGCCGCCGGCAAGCCGGACGGCACGTCGCGCGGGCCAGGATTCGGCGCTGTGCCGTCGGAGTCTGACTCTCGACGGCACGGTTCGCGCACGTATAATCGGCGCGTTCGCGCTGTTCGTGTCAAACCTAACCTGAAAAAGGAACCTTAATGAACAAACAGGAACTGATCGACGCCGTCGCCGCCCAAACGGGCGCCAGCAAGGCTCAAACCGGCGAAACGCTGGACACGCTGCTCGAAGTCATCAAGAAGGCCGTGTCGAAGGGTGATGCGGTTCAGCTGATCGGCTTCGGCAGCTTCGGTTCGGGCAAGCGCGCAGCACGTACGGGCCGCAACCCGAAGACGGGCGAAACCATCAAGATCCCGGCAGCCAAGACGGTCAAGTTCACGGCTGGCAAGGCGTTCAAGGACGCCGTCAACAAGCGTTAATTCAGCGCCTGTTCCAGGAAAAAAACCCGCCGGAAGGCGGGTTTTTTGTTGGGGGCGCGCGACATTTTTGCCACAGTTCGCGTCACTCTTGCAAGATTTAACGGTTACTTTTCACTGACCGTCTTCGCCGGGTTTTACCGCGTATTACGCGTGCACGATCTGCGTGTCGCCGGGATCTTCGTCGTCATGCGCATCGACATCCCACACCGGAAACGGATCGTCGAACGCGGTCCATTGCGCCGCGCCGAGCGCGAATTCCGCATCGGTGAGCAGGCACGTGTCGAGTTTCGCGCGCCATGCGTCGGCATCGAGGCCGATGCCGATCAGCACGAGTTCCTGACGGCGATCGCCGACCGAGCGGTCGTCGAGGTCGCCCTGCCACTCCGTGCGAATTTCGGCGAGCAACTCGTCGTCGTCCGGCCATTCCGCGCGATCCTGCGCGGCCCACCAGAGACCTGCCGGGCCATGCCGGCACACGCCGCCCGCCTGCGACAGCGAACCGGCGATGTCGTTGCGCGTCGCAAGCCAGAAGAAGCCCTTGCTGCGCAGCACGCCCGGCCACTCCTGATGCAGCAGCGCCCAGAGTCGCGCCGGATGAAACGGCCGGCGCGCGCGGTAAACAAAGTTGCCGATGCCGAATTCGTCGGCTTCGCCATGCACGTGCGCGTGATGCGGATCGTGGCACTCGGGATCGTCGCAAGGCGTGTGATCGTGATCGAGCGACGCGAGCCAGCCCGGCGCGTTCGCGGCTTCGTCGAAATCGAAGCGGCCGGTGTTCAGCACTTCGTCGAGCGGCACGTTGCCGAACGTCGACACGACCTGGTGCGCGCGCGGGTTGAGCCGCGCAAGGATGTGCTGCAGGCGCGCGAGTTCGTCCGCGCCGACGAGGTCGGCCTTGTTGATCACCAGCACGTCGCAGAATTCGATCTGCTCGATCAGCAGCTCGACGAGCGTGCGATCGTCTTCGTCCGATGCGGCGATGCCGCGCGTCGCGAGCGCGTCGTCGGAACCGTAGTCGCGCAGGAAATTGTAGGCATCGACCACGGTGACGAGCGTGTCGAGGCGCGCGACGCTCGATAGCGACGCGCCGTCGTCGTCGACGAACGTGAAGGTTTCGGCGATGGGCATCGGCTCCGCGATGCCGGTCGATTCGATCACGATCGCATCGAAGCGGCCGTCCGCCGCGAGATTGCGGATCTCGACGAGCAGGTCGTCGCGCAGCGTGCAGCAGATGCAGCCGTTCGACATCTCGACGAGGCGTTCCTCGACGTGCGACAGCGCCTGCGCATCGCGCACGAGCGACGCGTCGATGTTGACCGCAGCGAGATCGTTGACGATCACGGCAACTTTCAGGCCCGCGCGGTTCGCGAGGATGTGATTGAGCAGCGTGGTCTTGCCGGCGCCGAGAAAACCGGACAGCACGGTGACGGGCAACGGCTGGTTCATTGCCGGATTCATAACGATTTGCACCAACGGAAAAGAGGGAAAAGCGGCCGCGGCGCCCTGGCGGGGCGCGATCGGCCCGGAGCCGGTCGAAACCGCGGCGTGAGATGCGCATTGTGCATCAAACGCGCGCCGGCCGAGCGCCACGGCGTCAGCTGGCGCTGCGGCGCGGCGTCACTGCTCGGGCGGCAGCAGCTTCCACTGCGCCAGGATCGAGGCGATCTGCCGCGCGTACTTGTCGCGCAGCGACGGCGTTTCGGAATGATAGGCGCCGACGGCCTGCCATGTGTTGCCGTAGCGATTCATCTTCTGGCGCAGGTGCCACGCGGCGATGTAGACGTTCTTGCACGGCTGCATCAGCGTGTCGCGGCCGATGCCGTAGCGCGACAGCGTCGGCAGGTGGATCGAATTGATCTGCATCAGGCCGTAGTCGACCGAGCCGTTCGTATTCTTGTTCAGCGCGTCGGGCCGGTTGCGCGACTCCTGCCACGCGATCGCGCGCAGGATCAGCGGATTGACCTTCTGGTACCGGGCGGCCTCGTCGAAACAATCCGCGCGAGCGTTTCCGCAGGCGAACCACACGCCGGCGGCGATCAACGCGATCGAAGCGAACCGTCTGTTCATGTTGCGGAAACGAAAAGGAAATGACGCAAGGATCGGGAAAACCCGTGTCTGTTATTCGTACGACTGGAAACGCGCCGCCCGTATCATACAGACAGTCCGTCACGTGGCGACAAGCAAAAGGCGGCAGCCCGTTTATACCGCATTTTCGTGTCGATTCATCGCAAAACGACGGCGATGGCCTGAATGCCGGGGCATTGCCGAAATCTTACATATTGCATACGGTGTGCCGGATACATGTCGTATGTGAGACAGTCCTCGGATCAATGTGATATTTCGGACATGAAAAACTGCTAATGTCGCGCCTTTAGGACTTGGATCCCAGCACTACCGCCGGAAGTGGCCTGAGCCGGCATCGACCCATTCATCCATGACAAGAAATCGCTTCGTTATGCGGCGCATCGCCACGACCCTGATGGTCGCAGGCATCATCGTCTCGCAGGCCGCCTACGCTCAGGTCACGCTCAATTTCGTGAATGCGGATATCGACCAGGTCGCCAAGGCGATCGGCGCCGCAACCGGCAAGACGATCATCGTCGACCCCCGCGTGAAGGGGCAGCTCAATCTCGTGGCCGAACGGTCGGTACCGGAAGACCAGGCGCTGAAGACGCTGCAGTCGGCGCTGCGCATGCAGGGCTTCGCGCTGGTGCAGGATCACGGGGTGCTGAAGGTGGTGCCCGAGGCCGATGCGAAGCTGCAGGGCGTGCCGACCTACGTCGGCAATAAACCGCAGGCGCGTGGCGACCAGGTGATCACGCAGGTGTTCGAGCTGCACAACGAATCGGCGAACAACCTGCTGCCGGTCCTGCGGCCGCTGATCTCGCCGAACAACACGGTCACGGCCTACCCCGCGAACAACACGATTGTCGTTACCGATTACGCGGACAACGTGCGCCGCATCGCGCAGATCATCGCGGGCGTCGACAACGCCGCGGGCGCCCAGGTGCAGGTCGTGCCGCTGCGCAATGCGAACGCGATCGACCTCGCCGCGCAGCTTCAGAAGATGCTCGACCCGGGCGCGATCGGCAACAGCGATGCGACGCTGAAGGTGACGGTCACGGCCGATCCGCGCACCAACTCGCTGCTGCTCCGCGCCTCGAGCAGCGCGCGTCTGGTCGCCGCGAAACGCCTCGCCCAGCAGCTCGACGCACCGAGCGCGGTGCCCGGCAACATGCACGTCGTGCCGCTGCGCAATGCCGACGCCGTGAAGCTCGCGAAGACGCTGCGCGGGATGCTCGGCAAGAGCAGCAACGACAGCGGCTCGTCGGCGTCGTCCAACGATGCGAACAGCTTCAACCAGGGCGGCGGCTCGTCGTCGAGCGGCAACTTCTCGACCGGTACGTCGGGCACCCCGCCGCTGCCGTCGGGCGGCCTCGGCGGTTCGTCGTCATCGTCGTACGGCAGCGGCGCGTCGGGCAGCGGCGGGCTCGGCAGCGGTGGCCTGCTCGGCGGCGACAAGGACAAGGGCGACGACAACCAGCCGGGCGGGATGATCCAGGCCGACGCGGCCACCAACTCGCTCATCATCACCGCGTCCGATCCGGTCTACCGGAACCTGCGCTCGGTGATCGATCAGCTCGACGCACGGCGTGCGCAGGTCTATATCGAAGCGCTGATCGTCGAGCTGAACTCGACGACGCAGGGCAACCTCGGCATCCAGTGGCAGGTCGCGAGCGGCCAGTTTCTCGGCGGCACGAACCTGAGCCCCCAGCTCGGCCTGGGTAACAGTATCGTCAACCTGACGACGGGCGCGGCGGGCAGCACCGGGCCCGGCCTGGCGGCCAACCTCGCAACGCTGACCCCGGGCCTCAACATCGGCTGGCTGCACAACATGTTCGGCGTGCAGGGCCTTGGCGCGCTGCTGCAGTATTTCGCGGGCGTGAGCGACGCGAACGTGCTGTCGACGCCGAACCTGATCACGCTCGACAACGAGGAAGCGAAGATCGTCGTCGGCCAGAACGTGCCGATCGCGACCGGTTCGTATTCGAACCTGACGAGCGGCACGACGAGCAACGCATTCAATACCTACGACCGTCGCGACGTCGGCCTGACGCTGCACGTGAAGCCGCAGATCACCGACGGCGGGATTCTGAAGCTGCAGCTCTACACGGAGGATTCGGCGGTCGTCAGCGGTACCACCAACGCGCAGACCGGCCCGACCTTCACGAAGCGCTCGATCCAGTCGACGATCCTGGCCGACAACGGCGAGATCATCGTGCTCGGCGGCCTGATGCAGGACAACTACCAGGTATCGAACAGCAAGGTCCCGCTGCTCGGCGACATTCCGTGGATCGGCCAGCTGTTCCGTTCGGAATCGAAGGTGCGCGCGAAAACCAACCTGATGGTGTTCCTGCGCCCGGTGATCATCTCCGATCGCAGCACCGCGCAGGAAGTCACTGCCAACCGCTACGACTACATCCAGGGCGTGACGGGCGCGTACAAGTCGGACAACAACGTGATCCGCGACAAGGACGATCCGGTCGTCCCGCCGATGCCGCTCGGTCCGAGCCAGGGCGGCACGCCCGCCGGGAACCTGTTCGACCTCGACAAGATGCGTCGCCAGCAGATGCAGCGCCAGGTGGCGCCGGTTCCGGCCCAGCCGTTGCCGGAGGCGACGCCCGCGCAACCGCAGAGCGTGCCGCAGCAGTCGGTGCCGCAACAACCGCTGACCGCCACGCCGGGAGCTTCGCAGTGACGGACGTGCTCGCGTCCTCCGCCCACGACGGTGCGCCGGGCGAACGGCAGCCGCCGTCGCCGCTCGCCGCGCGCCTGCTGCCGTACGGCTTCGCGAAGAGCGGCCAGGTGCTGATCGCGCACCAGCTCGACGACACGCTCGAGGTGTGGATCAGCGAACGCACGAGCGACGCCGCGCTCGCGGAGATCGCGCGCAACTTCGGCTCGATCTCCGTGCACCGCGTGCCGGCCGACGAACTCGCGCAGGCGATCAACCAGGCCTACGCGCGCCAGGACGGCAGCGCCGCGCAGGTGGTCGGCGAGGTTGAAGGCGAAGTCGACCTGTCGCGCCTGATGCAGGACATTCCCGAAGTCGAGGATCTGCTCGAATCGGAAGACGACGCGCCGATCATCCGGATGATCAACGCGCTGCTCACGCAAGCGGCGCGCGAACAGGCATCGGACATTCACATCGAGCCGTTCGAGAACGCATCGGTCGTGCGATTTCGCGTCGACGGCACGCTGCGCGACGTCGTGCGCCCGAAGAAGGCGCTGCATGGCGCACTGATCTCGCGGATCAAGATCATGGCGCAGCTCGACATCGCCGAGAAACGCCTGCCGCAGGACGGCCGCATCACGCTGCGCGTCGGCGGCCGGCCGGTCGACGTGCGCGTGTCGACGCTGCCGACCGGGCACGGCGAGCGCGCGGTGCTGCGTCTGCTGGAAAAGGATGCGAAGCGCCTGAATCTCGAAGCGCTCGGGATGGGCCGCGACACGCTCGTCCAGTTCGACAAGCTGATCGCGCGACCGCACGGCATCGTGCTCGTCACGGGCCCGACGGGCTCGGGCAAGACGACGACGCTGTATGCGTCGATGTCGCGGCTCGAAACCGCGACGACCAACATCATGACCGTCGAGGACCCGATCGAGTACGACCTCGGCGGCATCGGCCAGACGCAGGTGAACGAGCGGATCGGGATGACCTTTGCCCGCGCGCTGCGCTCGATCCTGCGCCAGGATCCGGACGTGATCATGATCGGCGAAATCCGCGACCTCGAAACCGCGCAGATCGCGGTGCAGGCGTCGCTGACGGGCCACCTCGTGCTCGCGACGCTGCACACGAACGATGCGGCATCGGCCGTCACGCGTCTGACCGACATGGGTGTCGAGCCGTACCTGCTCGCATCGTCGCTGCTCGGCGTGCTCGCGCAGCGCCTGGTGCGGCAGCTCTGCCCCGTCTGCAAGGAAGAGCGGCACGAGGATGGGCGCACGCTGTGGCATCCGGTCGGCTGCGACAAGTGCGGGCATTCGGGCTACGCGGGCCGGCGCGGCGTATACGAGCTGCTGCTGGTCGACGACTCGATCCGCGCGCTGATCCATCGCAACGCGGCCGATGCGGAGATTCTGGCCACCGGCCGCGCGGAAGGGATGCGCACGCTGCGCGACGACGCCGAACGCTGGCTCGCGGCCGGCGCGACGTCGCTCGAGGAAGTGCTGCGCGTGACGGGAGGCGCATAGCGCGATGCCGGCATTCCGTTTCGAAGCGATCGATGCGGCGGGACACGCGCAGAAAGGCGTCATCGATGCCGACAGCGCGCGTGCCGCGCGCGGCCAGCTGCGCACGCAGGGGCTCACGCCGCTCGTCGTCGAGCCGGCCGCCAGCGCAACGCGCGGGGCGCGCTCGCAGCGCCTCGCGTTCGGCCGCAAGCTGTCGCAGCGCGAGCAGGCGATCCTCACGCGCCAACTCGCGAGCCTGCTGATCGCGGGCCTGCCGCTCGACGAGGCGCTCGGCGTGCTGACCGAGCAGGCCGAGCGCGACTACATTCGCGAACTGATGGCCGCGATCCGCGCCGAGGTGCTCGGCGGCCATTCGCTCGCGAATGCGTTGGGCCAGCATCCGCGCGATTTTCCGGAAATCTACCGCGCGCTCGTCGCAGCGGGCGAGCATACGGGCAAGCTCGGCATCGTGCTGTCGCGCCTGGCCGACTACATCGAGCAGAGCAACGCGCTCAAGCAGAAGATCCTGCTGGCGTTCACGTATCCGGGCATCGTCACGTTGATCGCATTCGGCATCGTGACGTTCCTGCTGAGCTACGTGGTGCCGCAGGTCGTCAACGTGTTTGCGAGCACGAAGCAGCAGTTGCCGATCCTCACCGTCGTGATGATGGCGCTGTCGGAATTCGTGCGGCACTGGTGGTGGGCGATCCTGATCGTGGTCGCGCTCGTCGTGTGGTTCGTGAAGGCGACGCTGTCGCGCGACGGGCCCAGGCTCGCGTTCGACCGCTGGGTGCTGACCGCGCCGCTCGCGGGCAAGCTCGTGCGCGGCTACAACACGGTGCGCTTCGCGAGCACGCTCGGCATCCTGACCGCGGCCGGCGTGCCGATCCTGCGCGCGTTGCAGGCGGCCGGCGAGACGCTGTCGAACCGCGCGATGCGCGCGAACATCGACGATGCGATCGTGCGCGTGCGCGAAGGCTCCGCGCTGTCGCGCGCGTTGAACAACGTGAAGACGTTTCCGCCGGTGCTCGTGCACCTGATCCGTTCAGGCGAAGCGACGGGCGACGTGACGACGATGCTCGACCGCGCGGCGGAAGGCGAGGCGCGTGAACTCGAGCGGCGCACGATGTTCCTGACGAGCCTGCTCGAGCCGCTCCTGATCCTCGCGATGGGCGGCATCGTGCTCGTGATCGTGCTGGCCGTGATGCTGCCGATCATCGAGCTGAACAACATGGTGCAGTGACGGCCCGAGCGTCGGTCGGGCCGCCGCCGTTCAACGCATGTAGATCGCGGGGGACGGTGTGTTCGCGGGGAGCTGGATTTCGGCGCGGGCGCCGTTGCGGTCGACGATGATCGAGCGGCTGCGGACTTCGGCGAGCTTCGCGCCGGGCGTGACTTCCGCGCCGAGCGACACGGCCCGCGGCGGTTCGCCGCCGACGCCGACGATCGCGGCGCCGCCATGATTGAGCGCGAGAATGCCGAACAGGTGGATGTCCTGCACGGGATTCTTGTCGAGCTGTCCGCCGAAGAGCGCGGCGGCGTCCTCGGTGCGGATCGGCAACCGCGCGGCGGCGGCGGGCAGCGGCGCTTCGCGGGCCGACAGCGTGACGACCCAGTAGGTGGCCGTCGCGCACAAACCCGCGAAGAGGGCTAGGGAGAGGATCCGGATCGAGAGCGCGTTCATGCGCGCTATTGTACGGATGTATATGAAATTTGCGTTGGGTGAAAGCCCTCGGCAATGCGCGCCTTACAATGCGTGCTCCGCGCCCGGGGTATCGGAAGCTTGCCGTCAGGCAGGCATGCCGCGATCCGCAGGGTGCGTCACTCAATCGACGATATTTTTTGGAAAGAGGTAGTCAGTCATGCAAACGTGGATCACTCGCCGTAATGCGGCCGTGCGCCGTCAGCGCGGTTTCACGCTGATCGAGATCATGGTGGTGGTCGCGATCATCGGGATCCTCGCGGCACTGATCGTGCCGAAGATCATGAGCCGTCCCGACGAGGCGCGCCGTATCGCCGCGAAACAGGACATCGGCACGATCATGCAGGCGCTCAAGCTGTACCGTCTCGACAACGGCCGCTATCCGACCCAGGAACAGGGCCTGAACGCTCTGACCCAGAAGCCGACCACCGATCCGATCCCGAACAACTGGAAGGACGGCGGCTATCTCGAGCGCCTGCCGAACGATCCGTGGGGCAACGGGTACAAGTACCTGAACCCGGGCGTGCACGGCGAGATCGACGTGTTCAGCTACGGCGCCGACGGCAAGGAAGGCGGCGAGAGCAACGATTCCGACATCGGTTCGTGGCAGTAAGCCTGCGCTGACCGGACCGACGTTCTCCCCGTTCCTCATTTCATGCCCGCCCTTCGCACGCCCTTGCGCGCCGCTCGCCGCGATGCCCGCGACGGTCGCGTTCGTCGCGGTGTGCCCGTGACCGCAGCGCGTGCGCGCGGCTTCACGCTGCTCGAGATGCTGGTCGTGCTCGTGATCGCGGGCCTGCTGGTGTCGCTCGCGTCGCTGTCGCTCACGCGCAATCCGCGTACCGACCTGCGCGAGGAAGCGCAGCGCATCGCGCTGCTGTTCGAAACGGCCGGCGACGAAGCGCAGGTGCGCGCGCGCCCGATCGCGTGGCAGCCGACCGCGCACGGCTTCCGTTTCGATGTGAGCTCGCCCGACGGCTGGCGCACGCTGCACGACGACGTGCTGCGCCCGCGCGACTGGGACGGCGGCGTCACCGGCGCCGATATCGACTACCCCGGATCCGACGTGCGCGCGAGCCGCGTCGTGTTCGGCATCGAAAGCGTCGACACGCCGGTGCGCGTGACGCTGCATTCGGCGGTCGGCAGCGCGACGATCGTCGGCACCGGCAACGGCCGCTACGAGGTGCAATGACGATGCGTCGTCGCCTGCCCTTCCCGGCTTCTTCCCGAGGCTTCACGATGATCGAGGTGCTGGTCGCGCTCGCGATCATCGCGGTCGCGCTCGCCGCATCGATCCGCGCGGTCGGCACGATGGCGACCAATGCGTCCGATCTCCATCGCCGGCTGCTCGCCGGCTGGAGTGCCGACAACGCACTCGCGCAGTTGCGGCTCACGCATGCGTGGCCGGAGGTCGGCGAGCAGAATTTCGACTGCTCGCAAGGCAACGTGCAGCTCGTCTGCACGCAGCGCGTGAGCACGACGCCGAACCCGGTGTTCCGGCGCGTGCAGGTGTCGGTGAGCATGCCGGGGCAAGCCGGCGTGCTCGCGCAAATGGTGACGGTGGTCGCGAATGAAACCAGCCGTCCGCTCTGACGCGCCGATGCGGCGCCGGCCCGTGCGTTCCGTCGGCTCGCGCCGCGTGCGCGGCTTCACGCTGATCGAACTGATGATCGCGATCGCGATCCTCGCGGTGGTCGCGATCCTCTCGTGGCGCGG
The DNA here is from genome assembly GCF_052372875.1 of Burkholderia sp. PR2. Taxonomy (NCBI): domain Bacteria; kingdom Pseudomonadati; phylum Pseudomonadota; class Betaproteobacteria; order Burkholderiales; family Burkholderiaceae; genus Burkholderia; species Burkholderia sp. PR2. The sequence continues at coordinate 44,754 of NZ_JBQRWH010000004.1, read as the reverse complement.
GCTCGACCAGATCATGCGCGGCCGCGACAAGGTCGCGTCCGCGATGGAGGACGAGCGCATCTTCGCGCAGATGTTCGACCAGATGCGCATCGACGCGCGGCTCGCCGCCACCGACGACGAAGCCGGCCAGCCGGCCATCGGCGTCGCCGGCAACACGCTGCAGATCGTCCGCGAACTCGACGTGCCGGGCGCCGCGCCACGGCTGCAAGTGGTCCGCTACCGGATCGCCGGCGGGCGTGTCGTGCGCTATGCGTCGCCGCCGCTCGACGACGCGAACCGCCTGCGCGACGTGCTGAAGGACAGCAGCGTCGACGGCTGGAGCTGGGTCGCGCTGATGGGCGGCGTCGGTGCGATCGACGCGAAGCTGTACGTGCCGCGCGTCGGCTGGACCACCAACCTGCAGGCGGCCAGCGACGCGCTGTCGCAGAACAACGATGCGCTGAAGGTGCCGCAGATCGGCAACGCGCCGCCGACGCGCGCGGTGACGGGGCTGCAGGTCAGCATCGGTGCGACGTCGCTGCGCGTGCCCGTCACGCGCATCTTCCTCGTCGGGGAATGACGATGCGCGCGCGCCCTCACCGTTCCCGGTTCGCCGCTCGCGGCAGCGCAAGCGCGCATGCCCGCACTCGCCGCGAGCGCGGCGCGGCGATCATTACGGCGCTGCTCGTCGTCGCGCTGTCGGCGATCCTCGTGTCGGGGATGCTGTGGCGTCAGCAGGTGCAGATTCGCCGCATCGAGAACCAGCGCGTGATCGCGCAGGCGCAGTGGGTCGCGCGCGGCGCGCTCGACTGGACGCGCATGATCCTGCGTTCCGAAGGCGACACGGCGCCCGGCATCACCTATCTCGGCGGGATCTGGGCCGTGCCGATCGCGAAGACCAAGCTGTCCGACTTCCTCGGCCGGATCGGCGCGCCGAACGACAACGGCGGCGAAGACACCTACATCTCCGGATCGATCGAGGACGCGCAGGCGAAGTACAACCTGCGCAACCTCGTGTCGTCGCCGGCGCCCGGCGTGCTGCAGCTCAACGTGATGCAGCTCCAGGCGTTCCAGCGGCTGTTGACGACGCTCGGCTACGACGGCGCGTTCGCGAAGCGGATCGCGCTGCAGATGCGCGCGGGCCTGATGCATTCGGCGACGCGCTTCCAGACGCCGACGCTGCCCGGCGCCGGTACGGCCGCGACCGCGCCGGTGCCCGGCGGCGACATGACCGGCAACATCACCGACGAACCGGGAATGTCCGACAGCGATCGCGGGCCCGCGCCGCTCGTGATGACCGGCGTCGACAGCCTGCTCGACGTCGACGGCGTGACGCCCGAAATGGTCGCGCGGCTGCGCCCGTTCGTCACCGTGCTGCCGACCACCACGCCGGTGAACATGAACACCGCGCCCGCCGAGGTGATCGCGGCGCTGGTGCCGGGGATGAGCGTGTCGTCCGCGCAGGCTCTCGTGGCGCGCCGCGAGACCGTGTTTTTCCGTAACGTCGGCGACGTGCAGCTCGCGCTGCGCGGTGCCGGCGCGCCGAACGTGACGATCGACTCGAGCCTCGTCGACGTCAATTCGAGTTATTTCATCGTGCATGGCCGGATTCAGCACGATCGCGCGGAGGTCGATCGCACCTCGCTCGTGTATCGTGATTCGACCACGCACTCGACGCGGGTCGTGCGCATCCGCGACCAGCTATAACGACGCCATTCGGGAGAGGAGCTCTTGAGCACGCTGATTGTTTCTTTGCCGCCGCGCGAGCCGGCCGTGCCGTTGCAGGAATGGCAGTGGCCCGAGCTGCCGTTCACGCTCGTGGACAAGGCCGGCCAGGTGCAGCGCGCGGGCCGCGCCGCGCTCGCGCTGCTGCCACGCGCGAACGCGACGGTGCTGATCGTCGCCGCGCGCGACGTGCTGCTGCTGGCCGCGACCGTGCCGCCGCTCAAGGGGCCGAAGCTGCGCCAGGCGCTGCCCAACATCGTCGAGGACCAGCTGATCCAGGATCCGCTCGGCTGCCATATCGCGCTCGATCCGGTCGCGCTGCCTGACGGCCGCCGCGTGCTGGCCGTCGTCGATCGCGCCTGGTTCCGCGCGATCTGCGACGCGTTCACCGCGGCCGGCCACCGGCACCTGAGCGCCGTGCCCGCGACGCGCTGCCTGCCCGCGCCGCGGGCGCCGGCGGCCGACGCTGCGCCTGCCGACGGTGAGGCCACGCCGGCCGACGCGATCACGACTGCGACCGAGCCGCCCCTCCGCCCGACGGCGGTGGCCGCGGTGCTCGGCCTCGCGACGACGGTCGAACCCGTGCTCGTGGAAGCCGGCGCGCTGCCGGCCTCGGCCGGTGCGCCGCGTCTCGAGCTTGCGATCGCGCGCGGTGCGCTCGGCGAAGGTTTCGCGGCGCCGGCATCACGCGCGGGCGGCACGCTGGCCGCGCTCGCCGGTGGTGGCGACGTCGAGCTGTACGAACTCGGCGAACCGGGTGCGGAACCGCGCCTCGCGTCGGTCGGACGTGCCGACGGCCCGCTGCTGCCCGGCGCGCAGCCGCTGTCGTTCGACGCATTCGCGCGGCGTGCGCTGACCGAGCGCTTCGATCTGTGCCAGTTCGAATTCGAATCCCAGCCGTGGCGCTTCGACCGCGCGACGGTGAAGCGCCTGCGCGTGCCGATCGCACTCGTCGCGGCCACGCTCGGCGTCGCGGTGATCGGGATGAACCTGCACTGGTGGAAGCTGTCGCGTGAGCGCGACGCGCTGTCCGCGCAGATCACCGAGACGCTGCTGTCGGCCTTTCCGAAGACGACGACGGTGCTCGATCCGCCCGCGCAGATGCAGCGTCAGCTCGACCAGTTGCGCCTCGCGGCGGGCGAGCTGTCGCCGAACGATTTCCTCGCGTTGTCGAGCGGGTTGTCGCGTTCGATGGGCGCGCTGCCGCTGAACGGAATCGCGTCGCTCGATTATCACGACCGGCGGCTCGACGTCGGCTTCAAGCCGGAGGTCAAGGTCGACCCTGATTTCCCGCAGCGTCTCGCGCGCAACGGGCTGTCCGGCGAAGTCGACAGCAGCACCGGCAAATGGACGATCCGGAGCCGCTCATGAAGACCGAACAACTGAACCAGACGCTTGCCCAGTTCTGGGGCGAACGCACGCCCCGCGAGCGGACGCTGCTCGGCTGGGGCGGCGCCGTGCTGGCCGTCGCGATCGCGTATTCGGTGCTGTGGTCGCCCGCGCAGGAAGGCCGCGCGCGGATCCGCAACGAACTGCCGACGATGCGCCGCGAGCTCGCGCAGATGACCGCGCAGGCCACCGAGGCGAAGTCGCTGACGGCCGCCGCGCAAGGCGTCGCGCCGACCGGCCTGGCGCTGAAGGACGCGCTCACCGCGTCGCTCTCCGATCACGGGCTGCAGGGCGCGCAGGTGCAGGTCGTCGGCAACGGCGTGCAGGTCCAGATGAAGAACGTGCCGTTTCCGGTGTGGACGCAGTGGCTCGACGACGCGCGCCGGCAGTTCAAGGTGCAGGTCGGCGAAGCGCACGTGACCGCGCTGAAGGAAGACGGCCAGGTCGACCTGACCGCCGTGATGCAACCCTCGACGCAGAAATGACGCAGTGGATGAAACAAGCGACGGTCGGCCGATGAGGCCAGGGATCCGGCGGCTCGTCGCCGCATTGCCGTGGGTGGTGGCAGGCTCGCTTGCGACGGCGCTGACGCTCGTCGCGCTCGCGCCTGCCGCCTGGATCGCACCGCAGTTCGCGCGCGCGACCGGCGGGCACGTCAATCTCGTGGATCCGGACGGATCGCTGTGGCACGGTTCGGGCACGCTGATGCTCGCGCCGGGCGCGGACCAGAGCGCGGCGACGCTGCTGCCGGGCCGGGTCGAGTGGACCACGGGCTTCTGGCCGCTCCTCACCGGGCGCGTGCAGATGCGCATGCGGCAGACCGAGGCGATGCCCGACGCCGTCACGCTCGACGCGACGTGGCGCGGCGCGGTGCTGTCGGCCGGCTCGATGGCCGTGCCCGCGTCGCTGCTCGCCGGGCTCGGCACGCCGTTCAACACGCTCGACCTGCAGGGTGACGTGCGGCTCGGCTGGACCGACTGGCGGATGATCGGCAACAACGCGTTCGGCCAGTTGACGGTGACGATCGATTCGATGAGTTCGCGCGTGTCGCGCGTGAAGCCGCTCGGGTCGTACCGGGCGGTGCTGCAGGCGAAGGGGGCGGACGCCGATCTCGACCTGTCGACGACGCAGGGCCCGCTATTCCTCGACGGGCACGGCACCTTCGGTTCCGGCCAGGGCTCGTTTCGCGGCACCGCGCATGCGGCGCCCGAGCAGCAGGCGAACCTCGCCGGGCTGCTGAACCTGCTCGGCCATCCGATCGGCAACAACCAGGTGTCGCTGATCTTCGGTGATGCGGTGCGCTGACGCGCGCGCCGTGTTCGCCTTTTCCCGTCTTACTTCTGCGCGAGCGGTGCGGCGGCCGACGGTGCGGTTACGGCCGGCGCTGCCGCAGCGGATGCCGGCACCGGCGCGGGCGCAGCCACGTCGCCCGTTTCGCGCGCCATGTCCGACGCATCCCAGCCGCCGCCGAGCGCCTTCACGAGCCCGACCGACGACACCATCCGCTGGCCGCCGATCGTCGCGAGCTTCTGCTGCGCGGTAAACGCGGTGGTCTGCGCGGTCAGCACGTTCAGGTAGGCGACCGTGCCGGCCTTGTACTGGTTCGTGACGATCGCGAGCGCGTGCTCGGCGCTGTCGACGGCCTGCCGCTGCACGTCGACTTCCTGCGCGAGGATGCGCTGCGATGCGAGGTTGTCCTCGACATCCTGGAATGCGGTGAGCACCGCGAGGCGGTACGCGGCGACGTCCTGGTCGTAGGTCGCGCGCGCGGCATCGGTCTGCGCGGCGCGCAGGCCGGCGTCGAACAGCGTTGCCGCGAGCTGCGGGCCGACCGTCCAGAACCGCGCGGGCAGCGTGAACAGCTGCGACCACACCGAGCTCTGGAAGCCGCCGGTGGCCGACAGCGTGAGCGTCGGGAAGAAGGCGGCGATCGCGACGCCGATCTGCTCGTTCGCGGCAGCCGCGCGACGCTCGGCCGCCGCGATGTCGGGCCGGCGCTCGAGCAGCGCGGACGGTACGTCGACCGGCATGATCGGCGGTTGCGCCGAGAGCGGGCTCGGCGGCAGCGAGAACGTCGAGGCCGGTTCGCCGATCAGCGTCGCGATTGCATGTTCGTACTGCGCGCGCGCGACGCCGTTGTCGATCGACGCGGCCTGCGCGCTCTGCAGCTGCGTCTGCGCCTGGATCACGTCCGCGCGCGCGGCGACGCCCTGCGCGTACTGGTTCTGTGTGAGCTTCAGCGATTCGCCGTACGACTTCACGGTGTCGTCGAGCAGCTTCTGCAGCGCATCGGACGTGCGCAGCTGGAAGTAGGTCTGCGCGAGCAGCGCCTGCTGCGACAGCCGCGCGTTCGCGAGATCGGCCGCGGCGGCTGCCTCGCCGGCGCGTTGCGCGCTGACGCTGCGGCTCACCTTGCCCCACAGGTCGGGCTCCCAGCTCGCATCGAGACCGACGCTGTAGCTATTGCTGATCGACGAGGTGCTGCCGAAACCCGACGTGCTCGACGTGGATGTGCGCCCCGTGCGGGAGCGCGAGCCCGACGCGGTCAGCCCGACGGTCGGGAAGTACGCGGCACGCGCTTCGGCGACGAGCGCGCGGGCCTGCCGGTACGCGGCGGCCGATTGCGCGATGGTCTGGTTCGATGTGTTGAGCTTGCCGATCAGCGCGTCGAGCTGCGGATCGTTGTAGACCGTCCACCACGGGCCGCGGTCGGTCCGGTCGGCGGGCTGCGCGACCTTCCACCCAGCCGGCGCTTCCTTGAAGGCGGCGGGGATCGACGTGTCGGGCCGGTGATAGTCGGGCCCGACGGCGCAGCCGGCGAGCAGCACGACCGTCGCAACGGCGACGGCGGCGCTCAGCGGGCGAAGGGCGCGCGGGAGGGGGGCGTACGGCATCGTGGTATTCCTGTCTGGGCGCGACGGCCAGCGAGCGGCGTCGCGTGATGCGGTCGTCGTGCCGCTGGCGGACAAATGGTAACTGACGGCGGGAAAGCTGCGCAGCCCTTAGGGTACGGTGCGCGGCGGCACGAATGTGTTACCGGCGCGGCCGGCCGGTTTACCGGTCATTACGGATCGCTTGCGCGCGGGACGGGCGACGAATGCGGCGCGGACGGCGCCGGGCCGCGGGGATGCAGCCGGCGTTCAGTCCGGATGACGGGGGTGGTGCGGTGTCAGTGGCAGTGCACGGGCACCGGCACAGGTTCGGCGGCGGCGGACCGCCATGTCGACGGCTCCGTTGCCGCCGGCTGGCTCGTGCGGCGGGCGGTGTGCTTCGCGTTGCGCTGCCGGCGATGATCGAACCATGCGAACCCGAGCGCCGCGATCGATCCGCCCGGCACCACCAGCATCGTCACGTACAGCGCGATCTTCCAGCCGCGGTGCGGCCCGGAGAACACATGATGAGCGGTATCGGTCAGGTTGCGGCGCAGCGCGCCGGCGGCATTTTTCAGGAACAGCATCGCGAACATCCTCGGGTGCCCGGCAGCGCGGGCTAAGCGGTCAGAACATCGTCTCCGGCAGTGCAACATGCACGTCGTAACTGGTTGCCTGAAATAATATTGACTAAGCAATCAATTTTCAAGATACTGGGCGCGTTTTGACCTGAAACGCACTATTGCTGCGCGCGCAATTCGCATGAACGGCGGCCTCTACGATCCCGACACCATCGCACTGGAAACGAGCCTCGGTTACTACCTGACCAAGGCTCGGCAGGCGCTCGTCGAGCGAATGGACCGCGCACTCGAGCCGTACGACCTCACCGCGCAGCAGATCGGCGTGATCCTGCTGTTGTCGCGCGGCTATGCGCGCACGCCGTTCGAGCTGTCGCGCAAGATGTCGTACGACAGCGGCTCGATGACCCGGATGCTCGACCGTCTCGAGCGCAAGGGCCTGATCGCACGCTCGCGCAGCGAACAGGACCGCCGGGTGATCGAGCTGACGCTGACCGAACGCGGCGCCGAAGCGGCCCGTGCGCTGCCGTCGCTGATCGCGACCGCGCTGAACGCGCAGCTTGCCGGCTTTTCGGCCGACGAACTCGCGCTGCTCACCGGCCTGTTGCAGCGGTTCATCGCCAACGGGCCCGGCGACACCGGCTGCCCGAAGCCCGACGAACCGGACTGCTGAGTGCGGAGGCCCCATGTCTAGGTTAAGCATTCGCTTATTTCTCTGTCTGGGCAGAAGATGACAAGGCACGTGCTCCGTCTCTTCCCTCACCCGTTCCAACCAGCCGGCCCGCGCGGTATCGTGCGCCCGTGCGCTGTGCCGGCGCGTTGCGCGCGCCGCGTCTAGGAGATTCCGATGTCCGCCACCACGGCATCCGCCGCGCCCCGTGCCGCCGAACCCGCGCCGCTGACCGGCGGCGCGCTCGCGCTCCTCACCGTCGGGCTCGCGCTCGGCACCTTCATGGAAGTGCTCGACACGTCGATCGCGAACGTCGCGGTGCCGACCATCTCGGGCAGCCTCGGCGTCGCGACGAGCGAAGGCACGTGGGTGATCTCGTCGTATTCGGTCGCGTCCGCGATCGCGGTGCCGCTGACCGGCTGGCTCGCGCGGCGGGTCGGCGAAGTGCGCCTGTTCACGCTGTCGGTGCTCGCGTTCACGATCGCGTCGGCGCTGTGCGGCCTCGCGGAGAACTTCGAGACGCTGATCGCGTTCCGGCTGCTGCAGGGCCTCGTGTCGGGGCCGATGGTGCCGCTGTCGCAGACGATCCTGATGCGCACCTATCCGCCCGCGAAGCGCGGGCTCGCACTCGGGCTATGGGCGATGACGGTGATCGTCGCGCCAATCTTCGGCCCGTTGCTGGGCGGCTGGATCAGCGACAACTACACGTGGCCGTGGATCTTCTACATCAACCTGCCGATCGGGATCTTTTCGGCGGCCTGCGCGTATTTCCTGCTGCGCGGCCGCGAGACGAAGACGACGAAGCAGCGGATCGACGCGGTCGGCCTCGCGCTGCTCGTGATCGGCGTGTCGTGCCTGCAGATGATGCTCGACCTCGGCAAGGACCGCGACTGGTTCAACTCGACCTTCATCGTCGCGCTCGCGCTGATCGCGGTCGTATCGCTGGCGTTCATGCTCGTGTGGGAGGCGACCGAGAAGGAACCGGTGGTCGATCTGTCGCTGTTCAAGGACCGCAACTTCGCGCTCGGCGCGATGATCATCTCGTTCGGCTTCATGGCGTTCTTCGGCTCGGTCGTGATCTTCCCGCTGTGGCTGCAGACGGTGATGGGCTACACGGCCGGCAAGGCCGGCCTCGCAACCGCGCCGGTCGGGCTGCTCGCGCTCGTGTTGTCGCCGCTGATCGGGCGCAACATGCACCGGCTCGACCTGCGGATGGTCGCGAGCTTCGCGTTCATCGTGTTCGCCGGCGTGTCGGTCTGGAACTCGACGTTCACGCTCGACGTGCCGTTCAACCACGTGATCCTGCCGCGGCTCGTGCAGGGGATCGGCGTCGCATGCTTCTTCGTGCCGATGACGACCATCACGCTGTCGAGCATCCCCGACGAGCGGCTCGCGAGCGCGTCGGGGCTGTCGAACTTCCTGCGCACGCTGTCCGGCGCGATCGGCACCGCGGCCAGCTCGACGTTCTGGGAGAACGACGCGATCTACCATCACGCGCGGCTGTCGGAATCGGTGAGCATCTATGCGCAAAACACGACCGACTACCAGGGCGCGCTCGCGCAGCTCGGGATCGTCGGCCAGACGGCCAACGCGCAGCTCAACCAGCTCGTCACGCAGCAAGGCTTCATGATGGCGACCAACGACTTCTTCCACCTGTCGGCGGGGGTGTTCATCGCGCTCGCGGCGCTCGTGTGGATCACGAAGCCGAAGAAGGGCGCGGGACCGGCGATGGGGCACTGAACGCGCTGGGGGGCCGCGCCGGCCCCTCCCCCCGTTCCTCTTCCGTCGCGGCCTCACTCCCGCGCCAGCAATCCGCCGAAGGCCAGATCGTCGCCCGACGCGATCGGCAGCGTCGCCCGCGCGACCTCGAGCCACGCACGCGCCGCGTGCGACAGATAACCCTTCTTCAGCCAGCCGAGCGCGATCGCCCACGTGATTTCCGGCTCGACGATCGGCCGGCACGTGAACTGCCGCGCGTCGAGCCGCCGGCAGTACGGCTCCGGCAACAGCGCGATGCCGACGCCCGCGTGCACGAGGGCCGCCATGAAATCCCAGTGTCCGCTACGGCTCACGATCGACGGCGTGAAGCCTGCCTGCCGGCACGCGTCGAGCACCGCATCGTGCAGCGCGAGGCTCTCCGCATAGAACACGAACGACTCGCGCGCGAGATCGGCGAGCGGCACGGCCTTGTGGTCCTCCCAGCGCGACTCGCGCGGCGCGACGAGCCATAGCGGCGCGCGCACCATCGGCAACCGCTCGAACGTGGCGGGATCGACCGGCTCCAGCAGCCCGCCGAGCTCGAGCTCGCCCGACATCAGCGCGGCCTCGATCATCCGCGCGCCCTGCTCGAACAGCTTCAGCTCGATGTTCGGATAACGCTGCTTGTACGCGGCGATGATCGGCGTGAACAGCGACCCGCCGAGCGGCGGAATGCCGATCGTCAGTTCGCCGCGCCCGAGCGTGCCGAGATCCTTCAGCTCCGACTGCAGCTGCGCCTGCGCGGCTAGCACATCCTGGCCGCGCTGGAACACGATCCGCCCCGCGTCGGTCAGCACCATCTGCCGGCCGTCGCGCAGCAGCAGCGGCGATCCGATCTCGTCCTCGAGCGCCTTCACCATCTTGCTGATGGTCGGCTGCGTGACGAATAGCCGATCGGCGGCCGCCGTGAAACTTTGCTGACGGACCACTTCGACGAAGTACCGCAGCGCGCGCAATTCCATCGATCACTCCCCAGATTGGTGCAGCGAACACAACTGAATTCCGAATTGGAATGACAAGGATAGAGACAAGTCATTTTATTTATGGTTAGGGGAAACCCTATACTCACACCATCGACGAAATACCTGTATGGAGCCCGCCATGAACAAGCCGATCGCCACTGCCGCCGCCCGCCCTGCCGCTTCGGGCAACGTTGCGCGTACGGGCCGGATCGTGCTTCAGGCCGCCGCGCTTGGCGTGCTGTGGATGGCCGTCGACTGGACCGTGCGCGCGGTCGGGCTGCCGGTGCCGTCCGGCGTGATCGGCCTCGCGGTGCTGCTCGCGCTGCTGTTCTCGGGCCGCGTCGCGCCCGCGTGGGTCAAGGACGGCGCGAACTGGCTGCTGTCCGACATGCTGCTGTTCTTCGTGCCGGCCGCCGTCGCGGCCGTCCAGTACGGCGGTCTGTTCCGCGAGGACGGCTGGCGTATCGCGCTGGTCATGCTCGCCGGCACCGCATTCGTGATGGTCGCGGTGGCGGTGGCGGTCGACCTCGCCGCTAAGCTCGAACGCCGGCTTGCCGCGCAGCGCGTGTTCGCCGAGCGCCGCCGCGCGCGCCTCGCCGCCGTGACCGCCCACTGAGCCGGGGCCCGGGATGCCTGCGCTGCTGTCGAACCTGTCCGCCGACCAGGTGAATACCGCGATCTCCGTCGGCTGCTTCGTGCTGACGGTCGTCCTGTATTTCGTGTCGAAGCGGCTCTACGCGTACAGGAAGACGCTGCTGTTCTCGCCGCTCGTGTTCGTGCCTGGCGTGCTGGTGCTGCTGGTCCTGCTGACCGGCATCCCGTATTCGGTCTACTTCCGCGACACGCGCTGGCTGATGTGGCTGCTCGGCCCGGCAACGATCGCGTTCGCGGTGCCGATCTACGAGTACCGCGACCTGATCCGCCGCCACTGGCTGTCGCTGTCGGTCGGCGTCGCGGTCGGGATCGGCGCGGGCGTATGCGGGTCGCTGCTGCTCGCGAAGCTGCTGCACCTGTCGCCCGAGCTGCAGCGCTCGCTGATGACGCGCTCGGTCTCGACCCCGTTCGCGCTCGCCGTATCCGACAAGATCCATGCACCGAAGGACCTCACCGCCCTCTTCGTGATCGCGACCGGCATCTGCGGGATGCTGCTCGGCGAAATCGTGCTCGCGCTGGTGCCGATGCGCACGCGGCTCGCGCGCGGCGCGCTGTTCGGCGCGGCCGCCCACGGCGTGGGCACCGCGAAGGCGCGCGAGATCGGCAGCGAGGAAGGCGTCGTGTCGAGCCTCACCATGATGATCGCGGGCGTCGCGATGGTGCTGATCGCGCCGCTCTTGTCGCTGTTGCCGATCTGACGATGCGCGGGCGGGCGCCGCTGTCAGCCCGCTCCGCCTCGCTGCCCCGGCGCCCGCCGGCCGCGCCTCGCCCCGCCGTTCCCGCCCTGCATCGAGCCGACACCCGGCCGACAATCGGCTGAGATAGCCGCAATTCCCCCCTCTTTTCCACCCATCGGGCTCGGCCCGGATGCCGAACAATGCATGCTACGAGACATCACGCACGCACTCACATGGCCTCCACGACCGCAAACCCGACCGCCGACAAGCCGGCTTCGTCCGGCAAGTTCAAGCGCATCGCGCTCATCGCCGTCATCGCGCTGGGCGCGGCCGCCGCCGCCGCGGGCGGCATGTACGTGTTCCTGAGCAAGGCAGGCGTCGGCCATGCGAGCGCGCCCGCCGAACCGGCGCCGCTTGCCGCGCCGGTGTTCTTCCCGCTCGACCCGCTGACCGTGAACCTGCAGTCGGACGACGGCGTGCAGCACTACCTGCGCGTCGGCCTGTCGCTGAAGCTCACCGACCCGAAGGCGCAGGAGCAGCTGACCGCGCGCATGCCGGAGATCCGCAGCCGGATCCTGCTCGCGCTGTCGAACAAGCATCCCGAGGATCTCGCGACGCCGGACGGCAAGCGTTCGCTCGCGACGGAACTGCGGGAGCTGATCGAACAGCCGACGCAGCCGGGCAACCAGCGCGCGAAGGTCGACGACGTGCTGTTCACCGAATTCGTCGTCCAATAACGCGGCCGGACAAGGAGCGCGCATGGGCCACCAGGAGTTCATGTCCCAGGAGGAGGTCGACGCCCTCCTCAAGGGCGTCACGGGCGAAACCGATTCAGTCGACGAGCAGCGCGACACGTCGGGCGTCCGCCCCTACAACATCGCGACGCAGGAGCGGATCGTCCGCGGCCGGATGCCCGGCCTCGAGATCATCAACGACCGCTTCGCGCGCCTCTTGCGGATCGGCATCTTCAACTTCATGCGGCGCACGGCGGAAATCTCCGTGAGCCAGGTGAAGGTGCAGAAGTACAGCGAGTTCACCCGCAACCTGCCGATCCCGACGAACCTGAACCTGGTGCACGTGAAGCCGCTGCGCGGCACGTCGCTGTTCGTGTTCGACCCGAACCTCGTGTTCTTCGTCGTCGACAACCTGTTCGGCGGCGACGGGCGCTTTCACACGCGCGTCGAGGGCCGCGACTTCACGGCCACCGAGCAGCGGATCATCGGCAAGCTGCTGAACCTGGTGTTCGAGCACTACACGACCGCGTGGAAGAGCGTGCGGCCGCTGCAGTTCGAATTCGTGCGCTCGGAGATGCATACGCAGTTCGCGAACGTCGCGACGCCGAACGAGATCGTGATCGTCACGCAGTTCTCGATCGAGTTCGGGCCGACGGGCGGCACGCTGCACATCTGCATGCCGTACTCGATGGTCGAGCCGATCCGCGACGTGCTCGCGTCGCCGATCCAGGGCGAGGCGCTCGAGGTCGACCGCCGCTGGGTGCGGGTGCTGTCGCAGCAGGTGCAGTCGGCCGAGGTCGAGCTGAGCGCGGATCTCGCCGAGATCCCGTCGACCTTCGAGAAGATCCTGAACCTGCGTGCGGGCGACGTGCTGCCGCTGGAGATCGAGGACACGATCACGGCGAAGGTCGATGGCGTGCCGGTGATGGAATGCGGCTACGGCATTTTCAATGGTCAATATGCGTTGCGCGTGCAGAAGATGATCAGCGCGGGCGACACGATGAAGGAAGGTGGATATGAGTGAGCTGAACCCGACGCCCGAACTCGACCCGCAGGCGCTCGCCGACGCGGCACTCGCGGAATCGGCCGCAGCCGTGCAGGCGGCGCCCGCCGCGGCGGAAGAGGAATCGGGCCTGGACGACTGGGCCGCCGCGCTCGCCGAACAGAACCAGCAGCCGGTGCAGGCGGGCGCGACCGGCGCCGGCGTGTTCCAGCCGCTGTCGAAGGCCGCGGCCAGCTCGACGCACAACGACATCGAGATGATTCTCGACATCCCGGTCAAGATGACCGTGGAGCTCGGCCGCACGAAGATCGCGATCCGCAACCTGCTGCAGCTCGCGCAGGGTTCGGTCGTCGAACTCGACGGCCTCGCCGGCGAGCCGATGGACGTGCTCGTGAACGGCTGCCTGATCGCGCAGGGCGAGGTCGTGGTCGTCAACGACAAGTTCGGCATCCGGCTGACCGACATCATCACGCCGGCCGAACGCATCCGGAAGCTGAATCGGTGACCGTCATGAAGTCCGGCCGCGGCGTGCATCCTTGGCCGAGCCTGGCGGCGCTGGCCATCGTCGCGTCGTTCGTCTGCGCGCCGGCCGGCGCCGCCGACATGAACGCGGTGAACAACGCCGGCGCCATCGCGTCGAGCGTGACAGTCGGCTCGGCCGTGCCGTCGCTCGGCGTCGGCGCGGTGCTGCAGACGCTCGTCGGGCTCGCGGTCGTGATCGGCCTCGTGTTCGGCTGCGCGTGGCTCGCGCGCCGCTTCGGCTTCCAGCCCGCGCGGCGCGGCGGCCCGCTGAAGGTCGTGTCGAGCGTCGGGCTCGGCGCGAAGGAAAGCGCGACGATCGTCGAGATCGGCGATACCTGGCTCGTGCTCGGCGTCGCACCGGGCAACGTGCGGCTGCTGCATACGCTGCCGGCCGGCTCGGCGGCGGTCACGACGGCGCCGGCGTCTGCCGACGCCTCCGCCCAGCCCGTATCGGACGAACGCGGCCAGAGCGGCACGTTCGGCGCGCGGTTTCGCGACGCGCTCGCGGGCGAAGCCGCGAAGCGCTTCGGGCGCGGCAAGGACCGCTGACATGGCGTCGCGCCCTCTTTCCGTATTCGCATCTCGATGAAACACGAATTCCTGCGTCACGCGGCGCGCCTCGCGCCCGTGCTGATCCTCGGCTTCGCCCCCGCGCTCGCATGCGCGCAGGCGGCCGGCCTGCCCGCGTTCAACACGAGCCCGGGCCCGAACGGTGGCACCACCTATTCGCTGAGCGTGCAGACGATGCTGCTGCTCACGATGCTGTCGTTCCTGCCGGCGATGCTGCTGATGATGACGAGCTTCACGCGCATCATCATCGTGCTGTCGCTGCTGCGCCAGGCGCTCGGCACCGCGACGACGCCGCCGAACCAGGTGCTGGTCGGCCTCGCGATGTTCCTCACCTTCTTCGTGATGTCGCCGGTGCTCGACCGCGCGTACGCCGACGGCTACAAGCCGTTCTCCGACGGCGCGATGCCGATGGAGCAGGCCGTGCAGCGTGGCGTCGCGCCGTTCAAGAGCTTCATGCTGAAGCAGACCCGCGAGACCGATCTCGCGCTGTTCGCGAAGATTTCGAAGGCCGCGCCGATGCAGGGCCCGGAAGACGTGCCGCTGTCGCTGCTGGTCCCCGCGTTCGTCACGAGCGAGCTGAAGACCGGCTTCCAGATCGGCTTCACGATCTTCATCCCATTCCTGATCATCGACATGGTCGTCGCGAGCGTGCTGATGTCGATGGGGATGATGATGGTGTCGCCGTCCACCGTGTCGCTGCCGTTCAAGCTGATGCTGTTCGTGCTCGTCGACGGCTGGCAGCTCCTGATCGGCTCGCTCGCGCAGAGCTTCACGTAAGCGGAGGAAGCGCGCGATGACGCCCGAACAAGTGATGACGCTGGCGCACCAGGCGATGATGGTCGGCCTGCTGCTGGCTGCCCCGCTGCTGCTGGTCGCGCTCGCGGTCGGCCTCGTCGTGAGCCTGTTCCAGGCCGCGACGCAGATCAACGAATCGACGCTGTCGTTCATCCCGAAGCTGCTCGCGGTGGCCGCGACGCTCGTGATCGCCGGCCCGTGGATGCTGACGACGATGCTCGACTACCTGCGGCAGACGCTGCTGCACGTCGCGACGCTCGGCGCTGGCTGAGCCGCGCGCCCGGCTCCTTTACTCCGCGATGTTCTCGGTCACCTACGCGCAGCTCAACGGATGGCTGACGGCTTTCCTGTGGCCGTTCGTGCGGATGCTCGCGCTCGTCGCGACGGCGCCCATGGTCGGCCACGCGGCGGTGCCCGTGCGCGTGAAGATCGGCCTCGCCGCGTTCATGGCGCTGGTCGTCGCGCCGACCCTCGGCGCGATGCCGGCCGTCACCGTGTTCTCCGCGCAGGGCATCTGGATCGTCGTCACGCAGTTCCTGATCGGCGTGGCGATGGGCTTCACGATGCAGATCGTGTTCGCGGCCGTCGAGGCGGCCGGCGACTTCATCGGCCTGTCGATGGGACTCGGTTTCGCGACCTTCTTCGACCCGCATTCGAACGGCGCGACGCCGGCGATGGGCCGTTTCCTGAACGCGATCGCGATGCTCGCGTTCCTTGCCGTGGACGGCCACCTGCAGGTGTTCGCGGCGCTGGCCGCATCGTTCCAGTCGCTGCCGGTGTCGGCCGACCTGCTGCACGCGCCCGGCTGGCGCACGGTCGCCGCATTCGGCGCGACCGTGTTCGAGATGGGGCTGCTGCTTGCGCTGCCGGTGGTCGCGGCGCTCCTGATCGCGAACCTCGCGCTCGGGATCCTGAACCGCGCGGCGCCGCAGATCGGCATCTTCCAGATCGGCTTTCCGGTCACGATGCTGGTCGGGCTGTTGCTCGTGCAACTGATGATCCCGAACCTCGTGCCGTTCGTGTCGCACCTGTTCGACATGGGGCTCGATGCGATGGGGCGGGTATTGCTCGGCTGGCGCTGAGCGCGTCCCGCCCCGTTTCCCGCCTGTTCCGGCCCTTCGTTGCTGGAAAACCCCTAAAGGAATCGCCAGCTCACGAAAGGTTGCGGAAGGTTTCGCCTCCCTATACTCGTCATGACGATGCAGCAAGCATCGCGCCATACGAACACAACGAAGGAGACGACCCCGATGCGACCCATCCTCCGCACCCTCGCCGTTGCAGCCAGCCTGAGCTGCGCGCTCGCCGCTCATCCCGCTTTCGCCGACGACGGCGGCAAGATCACGATCATGGTCGGCGGGATCGCGAAGCTGATCTACCTGCCCGCGCGGCTCACGCAGGAGCTCGGCAACTTCAAGGCCGAAGGGCTCGACGTCGAACTGCTGTCGCAACCGGCCGGCGTCGATGCCGAGAACGAACTGCTGGCGGGCGCCGTGCAGGGCGTCGTCGGCTTCTACGACCATACGATCGACCTGCAGAGCAAAGGCAAGGAAGTGAAGGCGATCGCCGTGTTCGGCCAGGTGCCGGGCGAGGTCGAGATGGTGTCGACCAAGGCCGCCCCCACCTTCAAGTCGATGGCCGACGCGAAAGGCAAGACGCTCGGCGTGACCGGCCTCGGCTCGTCGACGAGCTTCCTCACGCAATACCTCGCGCTCGCGCACGGCGTGCCGTCGACGCAGTACACGATGCTGCCGGTGGGCGCCGACGCGAGCTTCATCGCCGCGATCAAGCAGGGCCGCATCGACGCCGGGATGACGACCGAGCCGACGGTGTCCGCGCTCGAGAAGATGGGCGACGCGAAGGTGCTCGTCGACATGCGCACCGTCGACGGCACGCGCGCCGCGCTCGGCGGCACCTATCCGGCCGCGAGCCTGTACGTGCAGTCGGCGTGGGCCGATTCGCACAAGGCCGAGGCCACCAAGCTCGCGCACGCATTCGCGAAGACGATGCAGTTCATCCACACGCACAGCGCGGAGGAGATCGCCGCAAAGATGCCGGCCGACTACCAGAAGGACAAGGCGCTGTACGTGTCCGCGCTGAAGGCGTCGCTGCCGATGTACACGGCCGACGCGAAGATGCCGGCCGACGGCCCGGCGACCGTGCTGAAGGTGCTCTCGGCATTCAACCCGTCGGTGAAGGGCAAGCACATCGACCTGGCGCGCACCTACACCAATGATTTCGTGAACGCGAAGTAATCGATATCGGCACAGGCGCCGGCGGCGGCGATCCCGCCGTTGCGCGTTCCCCGTTCCGGCCCGGCTGACCGGCCCGGCGTCGCCACGATGCGGCGCCCTCCTCACCCGCAGGACGAATGCGATGAATCAGGCAGTTTCCCCGAGCACACCGGCGATCGAGTTTCGCAATGTGTCGTGCCGCTTCATTTCGCCGGAAGGCAAGGCCACCGTCGCGTTGCGCGACTTCAGCATGAGCGTCGCACGCGGCGAGTTCATCGCGATCGTCGGGCCGACCGGCTGCGGCAAGTCGACCACGCTGAACCTGATCACCGGCCTGCTCAAGCCGGCGTCGGGCGAGGTGCGCGTGATGGGCCGCCCGGTCGACGGGATCGACCCGCGCATCGGCTTCGTGTTCCAGGCCGACGCCGTGTTCCCGTGGCGCAACGTGATCGACAACGTCGCCGCGGGCCCGCTGTTTCGCGGCCGCTCGAAGGACGTTGCGTACGCGCAGGCCGAGGAATGGATCCGCAAGGTCGGCCTCGACAAGTTCACGAAACACTATCCGCATCAGCTCTCCGGCGGGATGCGCAAGCGCGTCGCGCTCGCGCAGACCTTCATCAACCAGCCGGAAATCCTGCTGATGGACGAGCCGTTCTCCGCGCTCGACATGCAGACGCGCACGCTGATGCAGGATGAACTTCTGCAGTTGTGGTCCGCGAACAAGGGCTCGGTCGTGTTCGTCACGCACGACCTCGAGGAGGCGATCGCGCTTGCCGACCGCGTGTTCGTGCTGACCGCGCGCCCCGCGACGCTCAAGCGCGTGTATGAGATCGACCTGCCGCGCCCGCGCGTCACGTCGGAGATTCGCTACGACACGCGCTTCATCGAAATTTCCAAGGACATCTGGCACGACCTGCGCGAAGAAGTGCAGATCGGCTGACAGCAGCAAGGACAGGACAGGAGCATGACCGACATGACGCTTCCCCCCACCGCCATTCCGGCAACGTCGCTCGAGGACGAGTCGCGCGCCGCTCAAACCCGGCTACGTCGCCGCCGGCAACTGATCATCGGCCTGCGGATCGCCGTGCTCGTGCTCGTGCTGGGCGGCTGGGAACTCGCCGCGCGGCTCAAGTGGATCGATCCGTTCTTCTTCTCGCAGCCGACGCTGATCTTCGCGCAGCTCCAGGACTGGTTCGCGAACGGCACGTCGCAGGGGCCGCTGCTCACGCAGGTATGGGTTACGCTCGAGGAAACCGGCATCGGCTTCGTGATCGGTTCGGTCGCCGGCGTGATCTGCGGGATCGTGCTCGGCCGCAACAAGCTGATGGCCGACGTGTTCGGCCTCTACATCCAGATCGCGAACTCGATTCCGCGCGTCGTGCTCGGCTCGATCTTCGTGATCGCGCTCGGCCTCGGGATGGCGTCGAAGATCGCACTGGCCGTCGTGATGGTGTTCTTCGTCGTGTTCGGCAACGCGTTCCAGGGCGTGCGCGAAGCCGACCGCTACCTGATCGCGAACGCGCAGATCCTCGGCGCGTCGCGCCGGCAGATCACCACGTCGGTCGTGATCCCGTCCGCGCTCTCGTGGATTCTCGCAAGCCTGCACGTGAGCTTCGGATTCGCGCTGGTCGGTGCGGTCGTCGGCGAATTCCTGGGTTCCAAGCAGGGCATCGGCCTGCTAATCTCCACCGCCCAGGGCGCGTTCAACGCGAGCGGCGTGTTCGCGGCGATGATCGTGCTGGCCGTGGTCGCGCTGGCCGCCGACTACCTGCTGACCTGGCTCGAGAAGCGCTTGCTCAAGTGGCGCCCCGCCGCGTTCTGAGCAGCGCACGCATCGGATGACACGCCAGAACCGCGCCGGTTGCCCCGGCGCGGTTCTGCATTGAGGAGAAGGAATGGCGCACAGCCTGCGCGGGCGGCTCTTGTGGTGGCTGCTGCTGCCGCTCGCGGTGTTCGTGCTGATCGCGGGCGCGATGTCGTACGACACCGCGCGGACCACAGCCGGGCTCGTGCAGGACAGCGCGCTCGTCGCGTCCGCGCGCACGATCGGCGAGGACGTCGAATGGCGCGACGGCTACCTCGCGGCCGACGTGCCGCCCGCCGCGCTGGAGATCTTCGAGTCGCCGTCGGCCGATTCGGTCTACTACAAGGTGGTCGACAGCCGCGAGCGCCTGCTCGCCGGCAATCCGGCGCTCGCCCTGCCCGAACGGCACGGCATCGAGCCGACGCTGTACGGCACGGCGCTCGACGGCGTGCCGCTGCGCGCGGTGGTCTACGACCGCCAGCTGTACAACGAGGGCAAGATCGAGACGGTCACGGTGGTCGTCGCGAAGACGACGCGCTCGTACGACGCGATGATCGCGACGATCTGGCGGCCGCAACTCGTGCGCCTGTCGCTGATGCTGGTGCTCGCGGTCGTGCTCGTCTATCTGGGCCTCACGCTCGAGCTGCGCCCGCTGATGAAGCTGAAGGACGACGTCGCCGACCGCGGGCCGATGGAACTGGAGCCGATTCGCCCGGAGCGGCTGCAGCACGAGCTGCGGCCGATCGTCGATGCGATCAACCAGTGCATCGCGCGGCTCAATACGCATACGGCCACGCAGCGCCGCTTCATCGCCGATGCCGCGCACCAGCTGCGTACGCCGATCGCCGTGCTCGACACGCAAATCCAGTACGCGCAGCAGCGCGAGCACAATGATGTGGAGCTCGCGTCGGTGCTCGACAGCATGCAGCGCAGCAGCCGCAAGATGGCCGACGTGACCGACAAGCTGCTGCTGCTCGCGCACGCGGAAGCGACGCCGTCGACGCTGCTCACGCATCGCGTCGATCTCGCCGCCGTCGTGTCGAGCGTGCTGGAGGAAACGATCGTGCTCGCGCAGCAGCGCGACATCGATCTCGGCGCCGATCTCGGCGAGCGGCTCGACGTCGCGGGCAGCGACAGCCTGCTGACCGCGCTGGTGATGAACCTCGTCGACAACGCGGTGCGCTATACGCAACCGGGCGGCTGCGTGACGGTCGCCGCGCGGCGCGACGGCGACGCCGTCGTGCTCGACGTGGTCGACAACGGCCCCGGCATTCCGGCCGAAGCGCGACCCCACGTGTTCAAGCGGTTCTACCGCGTGTCGGCCGACACCGAAGGCTCGGGCCTGGGCCTCGCGATCGTCCGCGAGATCGCGCAGGCGCATGGCGGCAGCGCGTCGCTCGCGCCGGGGCCCGGCAATCGCGGTATCGTCGTGACCGTGCGGCTGCCCGCATACGCCTGAAGAGAAGTCGCCATGAAACTCCTGCTGGTCGAAGACAACGCCGAACTCGCGCACTGGATCGTGAACCTGCTGCGCGGCGAGGATTTCGCGGTCGACTGCGTCGGCGACGGCGAACGCGCGGACACGGTATTGAAGACCGAACGCTACGACGCGGTGCTGCTCGACATGCGGCTGCCGGGCATCAGCGGCAAGGAAGTGCTCGCGCGATTGCGGCGCCGCAACGACAACGTGCCGGTGCTGATGCTGACCGCGCACGGCTCGGTCGACGACAAGGTCGACTGCTTCGGCGCGGGCGCCGACGACTACGTGGTCAAGCCGTTCGAGTCGCGCGAGCTGGTCGCGCGGATCCGCGCGCTGATCCGCCGGCAGGCGGGCGTCGGCACGACGCAGCTTGTGTGCGGCGATCTCGTCTACGCGTTCGGCACGCGCGAATTCCGTTGCGGGGGCGCGGTGCTCGCGCTGCGTCGCCGCGAGCATGCGATTCTCGAGACGCTGATGCTGCAGCAGAACAAGACGGTGTCGAAGGTGCGGCTGATGGACAGCGTGTTCGCGCTCGACGACGAACCGAGCGCGGATGCGATCGACATCTACATCCACCGGCTGCGCAAGCATCTCGCGGGCAGCTCGGCCGAGATCATCACGCTGCGCGGGCTCGGCTACATCCTGCGCGAGAAGAACGCGCAGGACTGACGGGCCTGCCTCCAGGTTCGATTCGTAGCACGTAACGTGTCGGCAGCCGCTGGCTGCCGGCCAGGCTCGCGTTCGCCCGCCTGCCCGATTCACGATTATTGCGCGTTCGGTGTTTTCACCGATCCGATTCTTTCCTCCGGGAAAGCGGCGTGAAGGATTGCACCCTCTACGATGCTACACGCCGGCCCCCTCGCTGTGGCCGGCAACAACCGGCATACATTACGTACTGCCAACGAACAGATTTCAATGCGGCAGCTCGGAGGAGACGATCTTGAAACGAAAAACCCTTGCCCTTTCCATCGCGGCGGCAGGCCTGTGCGCCGGCACCCAGGCGCACGCGCAATCGAGCGTGCAGCTCTACGGCCTGATGGACCTGAGCTTTCCGACCTATCGTACCCACGCCGACGCGAACGGCAATCACGTGATCGGCATGGGCAACGAAGGCGAACCGTGGTTCAGCGGCAGCCGCTGGGGCCTGCGAGGCGCCGAGGACATCGGCGGCGGCACGAAGATCATCTTCCGCCTCGAAAGCGAATACGTGGTCGCGAACGGCCAGATGGAAGACGAAGGCCAGATCTTCGACCGCGACGCGTGGGTCGGCGTCGAGGACGAGCGCTTCGGCAAGCTGACGGCCGGCTTCCAGAACACGATCGCACGCGACGCATCGGCGATCTACGGCGACGCGTACGGTTCCGCGAAGCTCACGACCGAGGAAGGCGGCTGGACCAACTCGAACAACTTCAAGCAGATGATCTTCTACGCGGCCGGCCCGACCGGCACGCGCTACAACAACGGCCTTGCGTGGAAGAAGCTGTTCAGCAACGGCATCTTCGCGAGCGCCGGCTACCAGTTCAGCAACTCGACCGCGTTCGCGACCGGCTCCGCGTACCAGGTCGCGCTCGGCTACAACGGTGGGCCGTTCGCCGTGTCGGGCTTCTACAACCACGTGAATCACGGCGGCTTCACGAACCAGACGTTCTCCGTCGGCGGCAACTACGCGTTCAGCATCGTGCGCCTGAATGCCGGCTACTTCCGCTACAACGGCGACCAAGGCTCGCTCGGCCAGCGGCACGACGATTCGTGGACCGTGTCGATGAAGATCGCGCCGAAGGGCCCGCTCGATTACGAGCTCGGCTACCAGCAGATGCGCGTCAAGAACGCCGCGTACAACTCGGACGGCTTCGTGCCGAACGCGAACCTCGGTGCGTTCAGCCTGACGAACGGCGTCGGCAACGGCTTCAAGGAGACGATCTACGGGTCGGTGTTCTATCACCTGAGCAAGCGCACCGAGCTGTACCTGGCCGGCGACTACATGAAGCTGCATGGCGGCTACACGGTGTCGTCGACGTTCGGCGCGAAGAACCAGCTCGAACTGACCTCGGGCATCCGCACGCGTTTCTGACCCCGCGGCCGGGGCGCGCCCCGGCCGTACCCTTCGTTCGGGATTCTCCATGCGGGCACGCCGGCGCATTGCGCTGAACGTGCCCTTTTTTCGTCGTTTTCGGCCGGTGCGGGGTATCCCGGAAGCCCCATGTGCGCGGCGCCGCGACAACCCGGCCCGAAGCCGCTTGCGGCCCGTCGGACGGGCGATCGCGGCCGATGCCCGCACGATCGCCTCACATCGGTGCTTGACCTGCGCCGACCGACTCGCTAGCGTTTCGGGTTTGCCCGGGTGGCCATTGCCGCCGGTGCCGTGAGTGCGCCCGACGTCCTGGCGCACACGGCCGGGCTCCGATGGAAAAAACGATGCAGAAACTCGATGCGGCGAGCCCGCAGGCGATGTCGACGGATTTCACCGCCGACAACGTCGCGCGCCTGAAGGCGCTGTTCCCCGAACTCGTGACCGAAGGCCCGGACGGCGCGTCGGTCGACGTCGACGCGCTGAAGGCGCTGGTCGGCGAGCGCACCGTCGGCGACGCCGACGAGCGCTACGGCTTCCACTGGCACGGCAAGCGCAGCGCGCGCCAGGCCGCGCTCACGCCGTCGACGGGCACGCTGCGTCCGTGCCCCGGCGACAGCGTCGCGTGGGACGACACGCGCCATCTCGTGATCGAGGGCGACAACCTCGACGTGATGAAGCTGCTGCACAAGAGCTACGCGGGCAAGGTGAAGCTCGTCTACATCGACCCGCCGTACAACACCGGCAGCGATTTCGTCTATCCGGACGACTTCAGCGACAGCATCCGCCACTACCTGGCGATGACGGGCCAGACCGAAGGAGGCGTGAAGCGCAGCACCAACACCGAGGCGAACGGCCGGTTCCACACCGACTGGCTGAACATGATGTACCCGCGCCTGAAGCTCGCGCACGCGCTGCTGTCCGACGAAGGGCTGATCGCCGTGCACATCGACGAGCATGAAGTGCATGCGCTCGTGCTGATGCTGCGCGAGATCTTCGGCGAGGAGAACGAGCTCGGCGTCGCCGTGTGGGACAAGCGCAACCCGAAGGGCGATGCGCGCGGCGTGGCGTACCAGCACGAATCGCTGGTGCTGTTCGCGCGCAACGCGGAGACGCTGCTCGAGCAGGCGCCGCTGAGGCGCCCGAAGCGCAACGCGCAGCGCATGCTGGATGCCGCGCACGACGCGGTGTACCGCAGCGGCAACGTGAAGGATGCGCAAAAGGCCTACCGCGCATGGATGAAGGCGCAGACCAACCTGTCGGGCGGCGAGGTGATGTACGACCGGCTGTCGGCCGACGGGCGCGTGTACCGCCTCGTGTCGATGGCATGGCCGAACAAGAAGAAGGCGCCGGAAGAGTATTTCACGCCGCTGATCCACCCGGTCACCGGCAAGCCGTGCGCGATGCCGGCGCGCGGCTGGCGCAACCCGCCCGCGACGATGCAGGCGCTGATCGAGCGTGGCCAGATCGAATTCGGTCCGGATGAAACCACGCAGCCGCAGCGGATCTACTACCTCGACGAGAACATGTACGAGAACGTGCCGTCGGTGCTGCCGTTCGCCGGCTCCGACGACGCGCTGCTGAAGACGCTCGGCATCCCGTTCGACCAGCCGAAGCCGGTCGATTTCGCGGCGGCCGTGATCGGCTGGTGCACGCGCGGCGACGATATCGTGCTCGACTGCTTCGCCGGCTCCGGCTCGACCGGCCACGCGGTGATGCAGGTGAACGCGACCGACGGCGGCGCACGCCGCTACATCCTCGTGCAACTGCCCGAGGCGCTCGACCGCCGCGACAAGACGCAGCTGGCGGCCGCCGATTTCTGCGCGAAGCTGAAGAAGCCGCCGACGCTCGCCGAAATCACGAAGGAGCGCCTGCGCCGCGCGGCCCAGCAAGTGGCGCGCGACTATCCGGAAAGCTATGGCGACCTGGGCTTTCGCGTGTACCGGCTCGACACGACCAACGTGATCGAGTGGGATCCGCGCCGCGACGACTTCGACCATGCGCTCTTCGCGTCCGTCGAGCACGTGAAGACCGGCCGCAGCGAGGACGACCTGCTCGCCGAGCTGACGCTGAAGCTCGGCCTCGACCTGTGCACGCCGGTCGAGCATCACCAGGTCGCAGGCAAGACCGTGCACGTGATCGGCCGCTCGATCGTCGCGTGCTTCGATGCGCGCATTTCGCGCGACGACGCGGGCCCGCTCGCCGACGGCATCGTCGAACTGCTCGACGCGACCGGCGCGACGCGCGATGTCACGTGCCTGTTCCGCGACAGCGGCTTCGTCGACGACGTCGCGAAGCTCAATCTCGCCGCGCTGCTCGAACAGCATGGCGTGAAGCGCGTGCGGAGCCTGTGATGCGGCTGCATTTCGAAGCGGATCTCGACTACCAGCGCGAGGCGATCGACGCCGTCTGCGACCTGTTTCGCGGCCAGGAATCGTATCGCGGCGACTTCAGCGTGCTCGCGAACGCCGCGCCCGGCACCACGGCCGCGGCTCAAGGCTCGCTCGGCTTCGCGGTGTCCGAGCAAGGCGTCGGCAACCGGCTGTCGCTGACCGACGACGCGCTCGCACGCAATCTCGCCGACGTGCAGCTGCGCGGCGGGCTGCCGCCGTCCGGCTTGCCCGGCTCACGCGACTTCACCGTCGAGATGGAGACCGGCACCGGCAAGACCTACGTGTACCTGCGCACGATCTTCGAGCTGAACCGCCGCTACGGCTTCACGAAGTTCGTGATCGTCGTGCCGTCGATCGCGATCAAGGAAGGCGTGCACAAGACGCTTTCGATCACCGAGGACCATTTCCGCGCGCTGTACGCGGGCGTGCCGTACGACTACTTCCTGTACGACTCCGCGAAGCTCGGCCAGGTGCGCCACTTCGCGGCGAGCGCGGCGATCCAGATCATGGTGATGACGGTCGCCGCGATCAACAAGAAAGAGATCAACAACCTCTACAAGGACAGCGAGAAGACCGGCGGCGAGAAGCCGATCGACCTCATCCGCGCGACGCGGCCGATCGTGATCGTCGACGAGCCGCAAAGCGTCGACGGCGGGCTCGAGGGGCGCGGGCGCGAAGCGCTCGCCGCGATGGCGCCGCTCTGCACGCTGCGTTATTCGGCGACGCACGTCGACCGCCACCACATGGTGTACCGGCTCGACGCGGTCGACGCGTACGAGCGCAAGCTCGTCAAGCAGATCGAGATCGCGTCGGCGATCGTCGAGGACGCGCACAACAAGCCGTACGTGCGGCTTGTCAGCGTGTCGAACCGGCGCGGCGCGATCAGCGCGCGCATCGAGCTCGACGTCGCGACCGCGGCCGGCGTGAAGCGCCAGATCGTGTCGGCGACCGACGGCGACGATCTTGAACGCCTGACCAAGCGCGCGCTGTACGCGGGGCTGCGGATCGGCGAAGTGCATGCGGTGAAGGGTGCCGAATACGTCGAGCTGCGCCATCCGGAAGGCGAGGCGTTCCTGTCGCTCGGCGAGGCGTTCGGCGACATCGACACGCTCGCCGTGCAGCGCGAGATGATCCGCCGCACGATCCGCGAGCACCTCGACAAGGAATTGCGTCTGGCCGAGCGTGGTGTGAAGGTGCTGTCGCTGTTCTTCGTCGATTCGGTCGAGCGCTATCGCCGCTACGACGAGAACGGGATGCCCGTGAAGGGCGACTACGCGCTGATCTTCGAAGAGGAATATGCGCGCGCGGCGCGCGTGCCGGCCTACCGTGCGCTGTTCGACGGCGTCGACGTCGCGCTCGAAGTCGAGCGCGCGCACAACGGTTACTTCTCGATCGACCGCAAGGGCGGCTGGACCGACACGAGCGAAAGCAGCGCCGCGGCGCGCGAGAACGCGGAGCGCGCATACGGCCTCATCATGCGCGAGAAGGAAGCGCTGCTGTCGTTCGACACGCCGCTGAAGTTCATCTTCTCGCACTCGGCGCTGAAGGAAGGCTGGGACAACCCGAACGTGTTCCAGATCTGCACGCTGCGCGACATCCAGACCGAACGCGAGCGGCGCCAGACGCTCGGCCGCGGGCTGCGCCTCGCGGTCGACCAGGACGGCGAACGCGTGCGCGACCCGGGCGTGAACACGCTCACCGTGATCGCGACCGAGCGCTACGAGTCGTTCGCGGAGAACCTGCAGAAGGAAATCGAGGCCGATACGGGCATTCGTTTCGGGATCGTCGAGGAACACCAGTTCGCGGCACTGCCGGTGCAGGAAGGCGACGGGCCCGCGCACGCGCTCGGCATCGAGCTGTCGCGCGCGCTGTGGACGCATCTGCATGAGCAGGGCTACGTCGACGCGCAGGGCAAGGTGCTCGACCGGCTGAAGGATGCGCTGCGCCAGAGCGCGCTCGTGCTGCCCGACGCGTTCGAGTCGCTGCGCGCGCCGATCGTCGCGACGCTGCGCAAGCTGTCGGGCCGCTTCGCGGTGCGCAATGCGGACGAGCGTCGCGCGATCGCGTTGCGGCGCGATGCGTCGGGCAAGGCCGTCGTGTTCGGCGACGACTTCCGGGCGTTGTGGGACCGCATCCGCCATCGCACCGTGTACAGCGTCGAGTTCGACAACGCGAAGCTCGTGCGCGATTGCACGGCCGCGCTGCGCGACGCGCCGGACATCGCGCGCGCACGGCTGCAGTGGCGCAAGGCCGAGATCGATATCGGCAAGGCCGGCATCGAAGCGATCGAGGTGGCGGGCGCCGGCACGGTGCTGATCGACGAAGGCGAGTTGCCGCTTCCCGACCTGCTCACCGAACTGCAGGACCGCACGCAGCTCACGCGCCGCTCTCTCGCGACGATTCTGGCCGACAGCGGCCGGCTCGACGACTTCCGCGTGAATCCGCAGCAGTTCATCGCGCTGGCAGCCGATGCGATCAACCGCTGCAAGCGGCTCGCGCTGGTTGCGGGCATCGCGTACCGCAAGCTTGGCGAGCGCCACGTGCATGCGCTCGAGTCGTTCGAGAGCGAGGCGCTGACCGGCTACCTGCGCAACCTGCGGCCCGATGCGCGCAAGTCGATCCACGAGGCCGTCGTGTGCGAGACCGACGCGGAGCGTGCATTCGCCGATGCGCTCGAAGCGCACGACGGCGTGAAGCTGTACGCGAAACTGCCCGCGTGGTTCCGCGTGCCGACACCGCTCGGCAGCTATCACCCGGACTGGGCGGTGCTCGCGGAGCAGGACGGCGGCGAGCGGCTGTATTTCGTCGTCGATACGCCGAATGCCGACGGCGACGTGACGAGCGAGCACGAGCGCGCGAAGCTCGTGTGCGGCGAGGCGCATTTCCGTGCGCTGGTGGACGGCGGAGAGGCCGCGCGGTTCGTGCGCGTCAGGCAGGCCGATGCGTTGTTCGAGCCGGTTGCAGCCGTCGCGCCCCTGGCGGGCGCGGGACGCTGAAACGAAGGGCGGCGACGAGCCGCCCTTTTTTCATTTCATCGATCCGGTTACGGCGAATCCGTTTGTCATCCGAATGAAAGCGATTCGTATCCTCGCGGGTTCGTGCGCGTCGTTACGGGTGGTTGCAAATCGGGGTCGATGCGACGCCGGCGCGCGACACCTCCGTTTCGCCACCGCCATGAAAAAAGGGCGCCGAAGCGCCCTTCCTCAACATGCGTGCGCCGCAGTTACAGCGTGCGGCCGAACGCGTTGCGATGTGCGTGATGCGTGGACGTCGACGCATGCGCGGTATGGCCGTGCGTGTGCCCATGACCGTGGCCCGGCTGCGTGCCTGCACGATCGGCGATCGTGTCGGAGCGGTCGGCTGCACGCGCGAGGCCCTTGTCGCGGTCGCCCGAGCGGAAGCCGTTCGAGTTGCTCAGCGCTTCGCCGCTCATATGGCCGCCGGACATGCCGCCGGCGTTGCCGCCCATGCCGCCAGCGCCATGACCACCGCCGTTGCCCCCACCGTTGCCACCGGCCGCGGCATTCGCGGAAACGGCACCGAGTGCGAGGAGCGCGGCGGCCAGTACGGACAGATATCGTTGCGTTTTCATTGTTTGCTCCCTGGAGCGTGTTCGGATGATTGCATTCTAGGAACACGCGATTTCCGCGCGACTCGACGTTGTAAATGATCGTAACGGTGCGCGTGATGCGCATTCGTCGGATCAATGTGCGACATGCCGGATGCGTGCGCGGAATGCGCGGCCGGCCGTCGTCGGACGAAGCAAGATGAAAGGCGGGAACGGCGCTGTCGCGCCGTTTCCGCCGGTGAGCGCGCTTACTGCGCCGGCTGCACGCCCTGCGCGGCGGCCTTGCGCTGCGCCGCCATCTCCTGCTCGTGCTTCTTCGCCATGTGGTGGCCGACGATACAGCCGCCGACCGCACCGACCACGGCGTGATGTCCCGCGTAGTGGCCGGCGACGCCGCCCACCACCGCGCCCTTCATGCAGCCTGCCGCGTGCGCGCTGCCGATCGTTGCGAGCGCAACGACGGCGGCCGCTGCGCACGACCTGATGTGTCGAATGGGCATCATGCGATCACTCTCCTCTTGTCGTCGTGATCAGTATTCTCGTGAGCCGGCCGCCCGGTTCAGTTCCAGCGGCCGCGCCAGCCGTCGCCGTCACGCCAGGCGCGCTCGCGCCACTCGTGCTCGCGCCATTCACGGCGACGCCACTCGTGTTCACGCCATTGACGCGCACGCCAGTCGTCGTCGCGATAGCCCACCGGCGCGTACATCACCGGCGGCGGCGGCGCGACGTAGACCGGCTCGGGCGCCGCATAGACGCCTGGCACACCGATCCCGACCGACAGGTCGACGTGGGCCGATGCGACGCCCGAAGCTGCCAGCGCCGCTACACCGAGAACTGCACCGAGGATAAGTTTCTTGCTCATTTCGCGACTCCCTGCACGTGTCGTGCGTCATGTGACTACGGTTCGGAGTCTAGGCATCGGGCGCCGACACAGGTGAAACCGGTCTGCGAGACCGGTAACGGACGTTTACGGCGGGGCGCAAAGCGTTGCAGGACAGGGGTGGCGGGCGATTCGACACGCCGTTGCAACGGCGCATCGAATCGGTAAAGGTGGGAATTTTTGCCGGAAAACGCGCCGGCGCCGCTCGCCGCACGCGAATCGAACGAAGTTACGCGCGGATATCGTCGACGCTGCGCAGCCAGTGCACGCTGAACAGGCTATCCGCGTCGGTCCACACGGTGTCGGGCTCGAAGCCCGCACGGCGCGCGATCGCATGGAAGCCGCCGATTGTGAACTTGTGCGAGTTCTCGGTGTGGATGTGCTCGCCCGCCTCGAAGCGGAACGCGTGGCCGCGCACGTGCACCGTTTGCGCGATATCGCTGACGAGATGCATCTCGATGCGCTGCCGTTCGCGGTCGTAGAACGCGCAATGCGAAAACGCGTCGAGATCGAAGTCCGCGCCGAGTTCCGCGTTCGCGCGGGCGAGCAGGTTCAGGTTGAACCGCGCGGTCACGCCCTGCGCGTCGTTGTACGCGCGATGCAGCGTGCGCTCGTCCTTCACGAGATCCACGCCGACCAGCAGGCCGCCGCCGCGCAACAGCCGCGCGGCGTCGCGCAGGAACGCGTCGGCTTCCTCCGGCGAGAAGTTGCCGATCGTCGAGCCGGGGAAGAAGCCGATGCGCCGGCGCGGCGTCTCCGTCAGTTCGGCCAGTTGCTCGGCCTTCGTGTAGTCGGCCGCGATCGGCGCGACGTCGAGCCACGGATACGCGTCACGCAGCCGCGCCGCGGCGCCGTGCAGGTAGTCGGCCGAGATGTCGATCGGCACGTAGCGCGCCGGCGCGTTCGCGTAGTTGTCCGCACACGCGTCGAGCAGCACGCGGATCTTCTCGAGCGAGCCCGCGCCGAATTCGACGATGTCCGCATGCGGGCCGACGCGCCGCACGATCTCGGCCGCGCGATCGCGCAGGATGCCGAGTTCCGTACGCGTCGGGTAGTACTCGGGCAGCTCGCAGATGCTGTCGAACAATGCCGACCCGGCCGCATCGTAGAAGTATTTCGGCGAAATGCTGCGCGGCGTGCGCGACAGTCCGTCGATCAGGTCGCGCTCGAACGCGCTCGGCCGCGAATCGCGGGCGGGTTGCAGGCCACCGCTCGTGGCCGTCAGATCAGACGTCTCGCGCAAGTCGCACTCCCGTGAATTGCCAGCGCGCGGCCGGCGGAAAGAAATTGCGGTACGTCGGCCGTTCGTGCCCCGGCGGCGTCGCGATGCTGCTGCCGCGCAGGACCTGCTGGCCGACCATGAACTTGCCGTTGTATTCGGCGGCGACTCCCGCGAGCGGCCGAAAGCCCGGATACGGCTCGTAGGACGAACGGGTCCACTGCCACACGTGCCCGAGCATCTGCTGAATACCATCCGCGCCGAATGCGGCTTCCCATTCGAATTCGGTCGGCAGACGTGCGCCGGCCCACTCCGCGTACGCGGCCGCTTCGTAGAAGCTCACGTGACACACGGGCGCATCGGGCGCGAGCGTCTCCACGCCGTGCAGACCGAACGCGCGCCATGCGTGTACGGCTTCCGGCCCACCGTCGTCGTCCGGAATCCAGTACGCGGGCCCTCGCCAGCCGTCCCGCTGCACCGTCGCCCAGCCGTCCGACAGCCAGTATTCAGGGCGGGCGTAGCCGCCGTCCGCGACGAAAGCCGCGAATTCCGCATTCGTCACGAGACGGTTCGCGATCTCGTACGGACGCACGAGCGCCGTATGGCGCGGCCGTTCGTTGTCGAACGAGAACGCGTCGCCGTCGTGGCCGATCTCGACGAGCCCGCCCGGCTGATGCAGCCAGCGCAACGGGCCGGCATCGCCCGCGGCCAGGGCCGCGTGCCCATCGGCGCGATTGAGCGGCCGGAACGCAGGCTTGAGCGGGTTGCACGAGAACGCATGCAGCATGTCCGTGACGATCAGTTCCTGATGCTGCTGTTCGTGATGCAGGCCGAGTTCGATCTCGGGCGCGATCGTGGCGAGCATCGTCGGATCGGCGCCGTCGAGCGCGCGCAGCATCGCGTCGTCGACGTACTGACGGTACGCACTCACCTCGTCGAGCGACGGACGCGTGAGCAGCCCGCGCTGCGGCCGCGGATGGCGCGGGCCGAGCGCTTCGTAATAGGAATTGAAGAGGAACTGGAATGCGTCGTCGAATGGCGCGTAGCCATCCACGCGGCGCATCAGTACGACGGTTTCGAAGAACCAGGTCGTATGCGCGAGATGCCATTTCACCGGACTCGCGTCGGGCATCGACTGCACGGCCTGGTCTTCGGCGGATAGCGTCGCCGTCAACGCGACACTATGGGCGCGCACGTCCTGATAACGGCGCTGAAGCTGGGATGCAAGGAGGCTCATCGGTTTACCGTCCACGTCGCGATTCGCTGCGTTGCGTTGCCGGAAAAAGGAAAGCCTTGCGCTCGGATGCGCGCGGCTGGCGTGCGACCTTCATTGCTGCGATGTCGGGCAGCCGGCGCGCGCGCCGGGCCGCTGGTGCGGCGTCACATCATCTGCCCGTGCAGAACAGTATGGGCCAGAAATGTGAACGTCGCGAATCGGATTTCGGGCGAAACAAGTGCGAAAGACAAATGAAAGCACTCGCGCTTCGAGCGGCGACGTTGGCGAACCGTCGATGCCCGTGATGGCGGGGCCCGGCAGGCGATCGCAATGGGCATGCCTGCGCGTCGGCATTACCGCCGCCTCGTGACAGTCGCGCGGCACGCATGAAAGGTCGACGACCCGCGTTCACCGGCGCAACGGCGCCATGCGGTCGATATCGGCCCCGATCCGCACGCTGGCATCACGGCCGTCGGTGCGATGTTCGACTGCCCTGCCCTCCGTGCGCTTCCCGGCTTTTGAAAAATTTTTCGCGCCGATGTCACACGCGCGGGGGCCTCGCTCGTCATATCGCCGGAACCCACACGAAAGGAGAAGGAACCATGACTGCGAAACTCAATCCGTTCGCCGCCGCCCCCGCGCTGATGAAGAACTGGATGGCCGTATCGGTCGCCGCTGCCGGGAGCCTCGAGCCGACGCTGATCGAGCTGGTCAAGATCCGCGCGTCGCAGATCAACGCGTGTGCGAACTGCCTTAACATGCACACCGTCGAGGCCCGCGAGCAAGGCGAGACCGAGCAGCGCATCAATCTGCTGGCCGCGTGGCGCGAAGCGCCCTGCTACACCGACCGCGAACGCGCGGCGCTCGGCTGGACCGACGCGCTCACGCGGCTGTCGGAGGGCCATGGCGCGCACGAAGCCGCGTATGCGGCGCTCAACGACCACTTCAGCCAGGAGGAGCAGGTGAAACTCACGGTGATGATCAACGTGATCAACGGCTGGAACCGGCTGGCCGTCGGCTTCGGGCTGTGGATCGATCCGGCTGAAGCGAAAGCCGCTGCCGCGAAGATGGTGGCCTGATGACCAGCCTCGATCCGGCCGCGGGCAGCGCCGAAGACCGGGCCGACGCAGCGGCGAGCTTCGATCCGCTGCGTCGCACGCTGATCCGCGTCGCGTACCGGATGCTCGGTTCCGTCGCGGACGCCGAGGACATGGTGCAGGAGGCGTTCATCCGCTGGATGGGCGTCGATCGCACGGAGGTGCGCGTGCCCGAGGCGTTCCTGCGCCGCATGGTGATGCGCATGTGCCTCGATCAGCTGAAGTCCGCACGGCACCAGCGCGAGACCTATATCGGCCCGTGGCTGCCGGAGCCAGTCGTCGAGGAGGATGAACAGGAGGACGTCACGCTGCCGCTGATGCTCGCGCTCGAACGGCTGTCGCCGCTCGAACGTGCGGCGTTTTTGCTGCACGACGTGTTCGGCCTCGAGTTCGACGAGATCGCGACGACGATCCAGCGTGACCCGGCCGCATGCCGGCAGCTCGCCGCGCGGGCGCGCACGCATGTGCGCGAGGCGCGGCCGCGGTTTCATGTCGAGAAGCAGCGCGGAATTGAACTGGCCGAGGCGTTCTTCGCGGCGTCACGCAGCGGCGACATGCGCGCGCTCGGCGCGATGCTCGCCGAGGACGTGAGCCTGCATTCGGACGGCGGCGGCAAGCGCGCGGCCGCGGGCAAGCCGGTGTTCGGCTTCGAGCGCGTGATGAAGGTTCACGCATACCTGGCCGAACTGTTCGCCACGCATGCGTCGAAGCTCGTGCGGGCCGGGTTCATCAACGGGTTGCCGGGTTTCGTCACGCTGGAGGCCGACGGCGAGCTGCAGACCACGGCGCTCGAGATCGAAGACGGGAAAATCGTCGCGATCTATGTCGTGCGGAATCCTGACAAGTTGAAGCATCTGCATTGATGCTCGACGAGCGGGTGCTCTACGCCCTGCCTTGCCGATTACCCGCTGCTTGCCGCACGACGCATCGCCCAGGCATGCACGATTTCGTGCCGCAAAAAGAAAAACGCCACGCGATGTTGCCGCGTGGCGTTTGTATGTTGGCGAGCCGGATTGCCTGTAGGCAATGCGTGCTGCCAGACCCCTTCTTTTGTTCGTTGGTAGGCTCGATTGGATTCGAACCAACGACCCCCACCATGTCAAGGTGGTGCTCTAACCAACTGAGCTACGAGCCTAAGAAGCCGCGAATTATAGAGAGGGTTTTGGAGGTGCGCAAGTCCCTTTTGTGAAATTTATTCGATCGAGCATGGCGCGCATGGGCGGCGCACCGTGCGCGAAGCGAATTGCGATCGCATCCGGGTTGATCCCCACTGCGGGCTGCTTTGCTACGGCGCGGGCACGGTGCTCTGGATCTTCGCGTTGAGCAAGGCCGGGCTCACCGTCGTATATCCGTTTACCGTGCTCACGTTCGTGCTCGTCTTTCTGGCTGGAATCTTGTTCTTCGGCGAGCGTGTGTCGTACGCGCAATGGGGAGGCGTCGCCATGATCCTCGGCGGGCTGTATCTGATTGCCATGGTTCGATAGCGGGCGGACCGGCGCCGCAACTTATCCACAGCGCGCTATGGATAACCGTCGGGCAAGCCTCTGGATTCACAGTGGAACGATTGAGGATATGTCGCCGCGGCTGTGAATCGGCGGAAAGTTGTTCTGTGATGCACAGCGATTTTCCTGTGCATCACCTGTGGTTATGCATTCTGCTTCATGTTGAAAATTCATGGTGTTACGGAAGTTATCCACTGTGGAGCGGTGGGCTTGTTAACTATCACTACGTATATATACGAACCCTGTTAACACCTTTGGATAAGCACAGTCCGTCGACTGTGATCCGGGAAGGATATGCACTGCGCGCGGTGGATGAATCACGCGAAGTCGAAGCCAGTGACCAGCCCGAACGCTCGCATCTGTAAAGTCGCCAGGTTCTCGACAGGCCTCGTCGATGAACCGCTGGTGGTGGATATTGCTGGCCGCGTACCGGGGCTCATGGCCGATGTGGCCGCGGTTGTACGAGGATCCGTTATGACAATCACGTCATCGTCGTGCGACATGACGGACGTCACGACGCGGCGCAGGGTCTTCCGGATCCCGCAACGCCTGATTAGCTGGTCAGAGAAACGCGAGCGCTGAAGGCCGGTCTCGGAGGTGGATGCTCACCTGTACTACCATCATCGCTATCGAGTCGGCACGCCATGTTCCGCGGGACCCTTGGGTCAGATGAGGTATCTCGGAAAGCTGGGTTTCAAGGCAAAGGTGAAATGATGCCGCTGGTGAATTGTTCATACCACGGACATGTCGGAGGTGAGCTCGTGACTCGGGCCGTGTCCGATCTCGTCAACGATCGTAGCAACGGCAAGAGTGGGCACCGGGTCGTGCCATCGACGCTGGTGCGTGATGAAATCGAATTTCCGGGCTACATGCTCGAATCCGAAGAGACGAAAATTCTGGCGTTGGGCGGGAAGCATGAGGGGGCGGCGTCTATCGGTTCGACGATGACGAGTCGGTGGAATCCGCTATCGGGTAATTGACGGCAACTTGTGCTGAATGCCTGAGGGAATTGATTGCAAGGCAGGAAGAAGGGTAGGAGGACGAGTGCCTCGGGGAGAGAGATGACCAGGTTGAATTTCGACAAGGTCAATCGGGGTTCCGTCCAGCTCGATATCGCGACGCTGCTCGGCCTGAAGACGGCAACGTTAGCCCGAATGTCTTGTCTGGCAGGGCTTTGCCGGAACAGAGCAGACGATGCGGACGGTGCTGGTGCGGTCCGTCGTCGTGGATGCCTTGTGGATATCGAGAAGTCAAATCACTCGAAGGCCTGTGCGCTCGACGGATAAGGTAATCGAATTCGGTTCAGATGTTCGCGGTACCTTGCGGTTGTGGATATTGCACGCCAAAACAATCCGAAACACTGTGCAGGCCGAAGATGAGCGAGTCGACCGATGACCGCGCGCGGTGTCGACATGATTGATGTGGATATCCCGTTCCGCAGCGACTCGAAACCCTGTGATTCCAAAAGGGCGAGGGTGCCGGTGTTGTTTCGGTGTGGACAACAAACCGCGAAAGTCAGTCGAAACGCTGTGCAAGCGAGTGGTGACAGTAAGCACGCTCAAGTCAGAAGCCGCATCATTCGGGGCGTCGACGGCCGCCCACCGATCACCAGCCGCGCGCGCGTCGTACCGCTCAAGTCTGCTGATCGAGCGCCTGCGCGATCGCTTTCTCCGCGAGGCTTCCGGCCGGCCCGACCACCGCGAAATTGAGCCCGTTCACCGACCCGTACCGCGCGAGCAACGGCCCATCCACGCGTTGCCCGGCCGACAGCAGCCGGTGTTTCGATTCCGCCGGCCGGAGATAGAAGCTCAGTGTCCGCCCGGCATCGTCCTCATAGAGCACCATCGCGGCAGTGGCTCCGCTGTCCGTCGTAAACAGCCGCCCGCCAACCGGCCTGAACCCGGCCGCACTCAAATCCGGCAGCCGCGCCGACGCGCCGACGCGTCTGGTGAGCCACCCTTGCAAATCTCCCGCACGGGTTGGCCGAAAATCCACCTTCGCGGCTTGATCGACGACCATCATCCGGTAAGCCTCGACCGCATCGCTCATCGGCGCGATCGGAGGCGGCGCGTTCCATCCATGCGCCTGCCACCCGCCAAACGTCCCCAGCCCGATACAGAACACGAACGAAGCCGCCATCGCGAATCGCATCCGCGAGCGCTCCACACGCTTCGCCCGAATCGCAGCTGGATCGAGCTCAGGATTGTGACCGGGCATCCGCACGCTCTCGAGCGCGGCCCGCAATCGTTGCGCATCCTGCTGCCATTGCCTTACCTGTTCCGCACGCTCCGGATGCAGCGCGAGATATCGCTCGACCGCGGCGCGCGCGTCGTCGTCGAGCTGGCCGTCGACATAGGCCTGGAGATCATGTTCGTCGGGACGGAGGTGGTTCATTTCATCACGCGGAGAGAAGGAGCGGGAAGTTCCCCGTCGCTGAGCTGGCGCAGCGCCTGGCGTGCGCGGGAGAGTCGCGACATCACGGTGCCGATCGGCACGCCGAGCAGGTCGGCGACTTCCTGATACGTGAAGCCCTCGACCGCGACGAGCAGCAGCAGGCTGCGCTGCTCGTCGGAGAGCCGGCCGAACGCCTCGAGCGTCGCGCGTGCGGCCACCTCACGTTCGGCGGACGGCCAGTGCGCTTCGTCGTCGTCGCGAATGCGGCCGAGCAGCCATGCGTAGCGCTTCGCGCTGCGTTTGCCGTCGAGAAACTGCCGGTAAAGGATCGTGAAGAGCCAGCTGCGCAACGACGCGTCGTCGCGGCGGCTTGCCCAGCGCGACAGCGCGCGCTCGAGCGTCGACTGGACGAGATCGTCGGCGGCGTGGACGTCGCGCGCCAGCCAGAGCGCGAAGCGTCGCAGCCTGGGGATGAGTTCGCGCAATGCGTCGTCGTCGGGGGCGTTTGAGGGCATGGCCGGGGCGCGAGCCGATAAGCGTGGAGATGCCGCGTAGGACGCCGGTCGGCGTCGCTTATTCCGTCAGCATACGAAAAATTTCTTCATGGAATAAAGCGGCGCGGGTGGCGTCCTACACGCGTTCGACAATGATCAGACGATCGGGAGTGCATCCATGAAGCAATCTTCCTCTTCTTCGCCGCCGAGCGAACCCGGGCGCGGGTGGTGGCGCTGGGCCGTGATCGGCGGCGCGGTGGCCGGCGTGGCCGTGGCGTTCGGGTATGTCGGCGGCTGGCTTGCGCCGGCGCGTCTGACCCCGCACCGGCTCGTCGACGCGCTGCAGACGGCCGGCGGCGAGCATCCAGGCTTCCGGCGCAATCACGCGAAGGGCGTGTGCGTGACCGGTTACTTCGAAGGCAACGGCGCCGCGAGCGCGTATTCGGTCGCGCCGTTCTTCAAGGCGGTGCGCACGCCGGTGGTCGGGCGCTTCGCGCTGCCGGGCGGGAATCCGTATGCGCCCGACAGCAGCGTGCCGATCCGCAGCCTCGCGCTGAAGCTCACCGCACCGGACGGCCAGCAATGGCGGACCGGGATGAACGCGATGCCTGTGTTTCCGGTGGCGACGCCGAAGGCGTTCTACGCGCAGTTGCTGGCGACCCGGCCGGATCCGGCGACGGGCAAGCCCGATCCGGCGAAGGTGAAGGCGTTTTTCGGCGCGCATCCGGAGACGGCAGCGTTCCGCGCATGGGTGAAGGGTGCGAAGCCGAGCGCGAGCTACGTCACCGAAAGCTATTACGGATTGAACGCGTTCTACTTCGTCGATGCTGCCGGCAAGCGCCAGGCGGTGCGGTGGCGCGTCGTGCCGGAGCAGATGACGGGCGCCGGCGACGTCGCGACGGCCGCGGATCCGAACGTGTTGCAGCAGGACCTGACGCGGCGCATCGCGGACGGTGCGCAGAAGTGGAAGCTGCTGGTCACGCTGGCCGAGCCCGGCGACCCGGTGGACGACGCGACGAAGGCCTGGCCCGCGCAGCGGACGACGATCGACGCGGGGACGCTCGTGCTCGATCGCGTGGAGCCGCAGGACAGCGGGCCGTGCCGGGACGTGAATTACGACCCGACGGTGCTGCCGCAGGGAATTCAGGTGTCGGGGGATCCGTTGCTGGCGGCGCGGTCCGCGGCGTATGCGGATTCGTATCTGCGCCGGACGAGTGAAGAGGCCGGCGTGGCCGGCGCGGCGCGACTGAGTGCGGAGGGACGATGATGAAGGCTACGACGACGTTTAGCTTGCCGGCGAGGCTGCTGCATTGGGTGATGGCCGCGATGATCGTCGCGATGCTGTTCATCGGGGTGGGGATGGTGGCGTCGGTTTCCGGGCGGCACGATTTCCTGGTGGCGTTGCACAAGCCGCTGGGGATTGCCGTGCTGGTGCTGGTTTGCGTGCGGATCGTGGTGCGGTTCGTGTCGAAACCGCCCGCATTGCCCGAGGATCTGCCCTGGTGGCAGAAGCTTGCCGCGCATGGGTCGCATATCGCGCTGTACGCGCTGATGCTGGCGATGCCGCTGATCGGATGGGCGATGCTGTCGGCGGGCGGGTATCCGGTGACGCTGGGTGGCGGCGTGCAGTTGCCGGCGCTGGTCTCGGCCGACGCGGTGACGTTTGCCTGGCTCAGGGTTGCGCACCGGGTGTTGGCTTACCTGTTCTTCGTGACGTTCCTCGCACACTTTGCGGCGGCGCTGTATCACGGGTTGATTCGGCGGGATGGGGTGGTGAGGGCGATGGTGGGGAGGTGAGCGACGCAGCGTTACGCTCGATGCGGGCGAGGTCGCTCAAACGCTATCTCGCCCGGATCGAGTCGAGCGGCTTCCGTGGCCACCCGTGGGGGGCGGCTCGACGGTCCCGGGCCCGCTTGTAAAAATATTTTCACAAAGTGCTTGCGGAGACCGGGGCAGGTGCATAGAATCACGCCTCTTTCGCGCTAACGGAAACGCAGCGCGGAGGAAGAAGGGAAGCGGTGCGGTTGGGATCGGTTGTAGCGACTCCAGTGCACACGAAATTAAACCGCAGTCGCCGCAACGAAGCAGTTCAAAAAGTTGTTGACTGACTGAAAAAGACGGTTCATAATCTCGCTTCTCTGCTGCTGAAAACGCAGCGCTGCTGAGAAACTTCAGGTTTCTCGCAGAAATGCTCTTTAAAAATTAACAGCCGATAAGTGTGGGCGCTTGATGGAAGCGAGCTGATCTTCGGATCAGATAGCGAAAGTATCAAGAGTCTCACACTAAAGTAAGTCAGGTTTATGAAGTGATTCATATTCCTGTCAGCTTTGAGTGAGCGACCGGTTCGAAAGAACCGAAAACAGTAACAGGTTTAAACTGAAGAGTTTGATCCTGGCTCAGATTGAACGCTGGCGGCATGCCTTACACATGCAAGTCGAACGGCAGCACGGGTGCTTGCACCTGGTGGCGAGTGGCGAACGGGTGAGTAATACATCGGAACATGTCCTGTAGTGGGGGATAGCCCGGCGAAAGCCGGATTAATACCGCATACGATCTACGGATGAAAGCGGGGGACCTTCGGGCCTCGCGCTATAGGGTTGGCCGATGGCTGATTAGCTAGTTGGTGGGGTAAAGGCCTACCAAGGCGACGATCAGTAGCTGGTCTGAGAGGACGACCAGCCACACTGGGACTGAGACACGGCCCAGACTCCTACGGGAGGCAGCAGTGGGGAATTTTGGACAATGGGCGAAAGCCTGATCCAGCAATGCCGCGTGTGTGAAGAAGGCCTTCGGGTTGTAAAGCACTTTTGTCCGGAAAGAAATCCTTGGTTCTAATATAGCCGGGGGATGACGGTACCGGAAGAATAAGCACCGGCTAACTACGTGCCAGCAGCCGCGGTAATACGTAGGGTGCAAGCGTTAATCGGAATTACTGGGCGTAAAGCGTGCGCAGGCGGTTTGCTAAGACCGATGTGAAATCCCCGGGCTCAACCTGGGAACTGCATTGGTGACTGGCAAGCTAGAGTATGGCAGAGGGGGGTAGAATTCCACGTGTAGCAGTGAAATGCGTAGAGATGTGGAGGAATACCGATGGCGAAGGCAGCCCCCTGGGCCAATACTGACGCTCATGCACGAAAGCGTGGGGAGCAAACAGGATTAGATACCCTGGTAGTCCACGCCCTAAACGATGTCAACTAGTTGTTGGGGATTCATTTCCTTAGTAACGTAGCTAACGCGTGAAGTTGACCGCCTGGGGAGTACGGTCGCAAGATTAAAACTCAAAGGAATTGACGGGGACCCGCACAAGCGGTGGATGATGTGGATTAATTCGATGCAACGCGAAAAACCTTACCTACCCTTGACATGGTCGGAATCCTGCTGAGAGGCGGGAGTGCTCGAAAGAGAACCGGCGCACAGGTGCTGCATGGCTGTCGTCAGCTCGTGTCGTGAGATGTTGGGTTAAGTCCCGCAACGAGCGCAACCCTTGTCCTTAGTTGCTACGCAAGAGCACTCTAAGGAGACTGCCGGTGACAAACCGGAGGAAGGTGGGGATGACGTCAAGTCCTCATGGCCCTTATGGGTAGGGCTTCACACGTCATACAATGGTCGGAACAGAGGGTTGCCAACCCGCGAGGGGGAGCTAATCCCAGAAAACCGATCGTAGTCCGGATTGCACTCTGCAACTCGAGTGCATGAAGCTGGAATCGCTAGTAATCGCGGATCAGCATGCCGCGGTGAATACGTTCCCGGGTCTTGTACACACCGCCCGTCACACCATGGGAGTGGGTTTTACCAGAAGTGGCTAGTCTAACCGCAAGGAGGACGGTCACCACGGTAGGATTCATGACTGGGGTGAAGTCGTAACAAGGTAGCCGTATCGGAAGGTGCGGCTGGATCACCTCCTTTCCAGAGCTTCTCGCAAAATTGAGCGCTCACGCTTATCGGCTGTTGATAAAGACAGAAAGACTGTCTGTTAGCGGTTTAATCGGTTATAATGCCGGCCGCTTTCGATAATCCTCAATGACAAACATTCGAATGAAGTTTGGTTCGAGTTTTTCTCATTGGCGATTGAGCCAGTCAGAGCGGTACGAAAGTATCGGCTGTCGTTCTTTAACAATCTGGAAGAAGTAAGTAATTTGGATAGCAGAAGCGTCTTGAGATGGACGTGGAAACTATCCGGGTTGTGATTGTATCGATGTATCTCAAGATGATTCGAACTCTATGTTCGACTCGATTTTGGAATACGGCACAACGCGAGAACTCAACCTATAACGAGACAGACTCGTTATAGGGTCAAGCGAACAAGTGCATGTGGTGGATGCCTTGGCGATCACAGGCGATGAAGGACGCGGTAGCCTGCGAAAAGCTACGGGGAGCTGGCAAACGAGCTTTGATCCGTAGATGTCCGAATGGGGAAACCCACTCCTTTTGGAGTATCCATGACTGAATACATAGGTCATGCGAAGCGAACGCGGTGAACTGAAACATCTAAGTAACCGCAGGAAAAGAAATCAACCGAGATTCCCAAAGTAGTGGCGAGCGAAATGGGATGAGCCTTGCACTCTTTATTTGTATTGTTAGCCGAACGCTCTGGAAAGTGCGGCCATAGCAGGTGATAGCCCTGTAGGCGAAAACAGTATGAAAGAACTAGGTGTGCGACAAGTAGGGCGGGACACGTGAAATCCTGTCTGAAGATGGGGGGACCATCCTCCAAGGCTAAATACTCGTGATCGACCGATAGTGAACCAGTACCGTGAGGGAAAGGCGAAAAGAACCCCGGGAGGGGAGTGAAATAGATCCTGAAACCGCATGCATACAAACAGTCGGAGCCTCGAAAGGGGTGACGGCGTACCTTTTGTATAATGGGTCAGCGACTTACGTTCAGTAGCAAGCTTAACCGTATAGGGCAGGCGTAGCGAAAGCGAGTCCGAATAGGGCGTTCAGTTGCTGGGCGTAGACCCGAAACCAAGTGATCTATCCATGGCCAGGATGAAGGTGCGGTAACACGTACTGGAGGTCCGAACCCACTAACGTTGAAAAGTTAGGGGATGAGCTGTGGATAGGGGTGAAAGGCTAAACAAACTTGGAAATAGCTGGTTCTCTCCGAAAACTATTTAGGTAGTGCCTCGTGTCTCACCTTCGGGGGTAGAGCACTGTCATGGTTGGGGGGTCTATTGCAGATTACCCCGCCATAGCAAACTCCGAATACCGAAGAGTGCAATCACGGGAGACAGACATCGGGTGCTAACGTCCGGTGTCAAGAGGGAAACAACCCAGACCGCCAGCTAAGGTCCCCAAATATAGCTAAGTGGGAAACGAAGTGGGAAGGCTAAAACAGTCAGGAGGTTGGCTTAGAAGCAGCCACCCTTTAAAGAAAGCGTAATAGCTCACTGATCGAGTCGTCCTGCGCGGAAGATGTAACGGGGCTAAGCTATATACCGAAGCTGCGGATGCGAGCTTTGCTCGCATGGTAGGAGAGCGTTCCGTAAGCCTGCGAAGGTGCCTTGTAAAGGGTGCTGGAGGTATCGGAAGTGCGAATGCTGACATGAGTAGCGATAAAGGGGGTGAAAGGCCCCCTCGCCGTAAGCCCAAGGTTTCCTACGCAACGTTCATCGGCGTAGGGTGAGTCGGCCCCTAAGGCGAGGCAGAAATGCGTAGCTGATGGGAAGCAGGTCAATATTCCTGCACCATTGTTAGATGCGATGGGGGGACGGATCGCGGAAGGTTGTCCGGGTGTTGGAAGTCCCGGTCGCTGCATTGGAGAAGGCACTTAGGCAAATCCGGGTGCGCAATTCAAGGGTGTGGCGCGAGCTCCTTCGGGAGCGAAGCAATTGGAAGTGGTTCCAAGAAAAGCCTCTAAGCTTCAGTCTAACGATGACCGTACCGCAAACCGACACAGGTGGGCGAGATGAGTATTCTAAGGCGCTTGAGAGAACTCGGGAGAAGGAACTCGGCAAATTGGTACCGTAACTTCGGGATAAGGTACGCCCTTGTAGCTTGACTGGCCTGCGCCAGGAGGGTGAAGGGGTTGCAATAAACTGGTGGCTGCGACTGTTTAATAAAAACACAGCACTCTGCAAACACGAAAGTGGACGTATAGGGTGTGACGCCTGCCCGGTGCCGGAAGATTAAATGATGGGGTGCAAGCTCTTGATTGAAGTCCCGGTAAACGGCGGCCGTAACTATAACGGTCCTAAGGTAGCGAAATTCCTTGTCGGGTAAGTTCCGACCTGCACGAATGGCGTAACGATGGCCACACTGTCTCCTCCCGAGACTCAGCGAAGTTGAAGTGTTTGTGATGATGCAATCTACCCGCGGCTAGACGGAAAGACCCCATGAACCTTTACTGTAGCTTTGCATTGGACTTTGAACCGATCTGTGTAGGATAGGTGGGAGGCTATGAAACCGGAACGCTAGTTTCGGTGGAGCCGTCCTTGAAATACCACCCTGGTTTGTTTGAGGTTCTAACCTTGGCCCGTGATCCGGGTCGGGGACAGTGCATGGTAGGCAGTTTGACTGGGGCGGTCTCCTCCCAAAGCGTAACGGAGGAGTACGAAGGTACGCTAGGTACGGTCGGAAATCGTGCTGATAGTGCAATGGCATAAGCGTGCTTAACTGCGAGACCGACAAGTCGAGCAGGTGCGAAAGCAGGTCATAGTGATCCGGTGGTTCTGTATGGAAGGGCCATCGCTCAACGGATAAAAGGTACTCTGGGGATAACAGGCTGATACCGCCCAAGAGTTCATATCGACGGCGGTGTTTGGCACCTCGATGTCGGCTCATCTCATCCTGGGGCTGTAGCCGGTCCCAAGGGTATGGCTGTTCGCCATTTAAAGAGGTACGTGAGCTGGGTTTAAAACGTCGTGAGACAGTTTGGTCCCTATCTGCCGTGGGCGTTGGATATTTGAAGGGGGCTGCTCCTAGTACGAGAGGACCGGAGTGGACGAACCTCTGGTGTACCGGTTGTCACGCCAGTGGCATCGCCGGGTAGCTATGTTCGGAAGAGATAACCGCTGAAAGCATCTAAGCGGGAAACTCGCCTTAAGATGAGATATCCCTGGGGACTAGATCCCCTTGAAGGGTCGTTCGAGACCAGGACGTTGATAGGTCAGGTGTGTAAGCGCAGTAATGCGTTCAGCTAACTGATACTAATTG
This sequence comes from Burkholderia sp. PR2, assembly GCF_052372875.1. Taxonomy (NCBI): domain Bacteria; kingdom Pseudomonadati; phylum Pseudomonadota; class Betaproteobacteria; order Burkholderiales; family Burkholderiaceae; genus Burkholderia; species Burkholderia sp. PR2. Next base: position 367 of record NZ_JBQRWH010000004.1, on the reverse strand, counting down.
CCCGTAAGGCTTGATCCTATAACAAGTCTGTTTCGACAGTCGTTAGCGCTTCAGCGCTTTACGAATGTCGAACGTCGAGTGCAAGGCACTCGACGTACAGCGGTTGAACTACCGCGTATGTGTGAGATACAACCTCACAACCCAACGAAATTACTGCTTCTTCCAAGATTGGTTCTGTTGGCCACGCCAGCAGAACAACCCTCTTTGCCTGATGACCATAGCGAGTCGGTCCCACCCCTTCCCATCCCGAACAGGACCGTGAAACGACTCTACGCCGATGATAGTGCGGATTCCCGTGTGAAAGTAGGTAATCGTCAGGCTCCCTAAGCCAGAAACCCCCGCCCAAAAGGCGGGGGTTTTTGCATTT